>CBDAON010000001.1:0-40407 GCA_965198065.1 Longimicrobiales bacterium
ACCGGATCGTCGATGCATCGATACGGGCCACCGATCTCGCTGACAGCATCCACCAGTGCATGCTGGACGTCAGCTCGGGAGACCCGGTACCCCTCGCCAAGATCGCTCCCACGTCACTGGTCTATGGGGCGTGGGACTCTCGGGACACGCAAGCCCGGCTACCACGCGCCGTTCGATCGGAAATCCGCGCCTACGATGTCTCGATCTTCACGAGGTCGGCTCAGTACTCGGGGGTGTTCCGCCCGGAGAACCTCGGTCTCAACGATAAGGAGTGGGAGAAGGGTGCTGATGTCGGCTTTGCTCCCGCACCCTCGGTCAATGCGCCCGGCGGCGTCCTAGTGCACGGAGAGATCATCCACTCTGCCTCCGTCTTGCTGAGTGTGTTGCGGAAATACCGGACTTCCGACGGGAGTGATGTTCTGCCGAACTATCTGCTCGGCCTTGCACTGGGGGGGCTCCTCCTCGGCGGTGGGGACTACAACCTCCGGACCGGATGCTCCCTGGTGCCTGTCGCCCCGCCCGAGTGGCAAACGGTCGCCAAGAGTGGCGAGAGGCAATCGATCGAACTCACTCAGAGCACCGTACATGATGAGCTTCGTGAGGTGGCGCGGCACTGGTCCGAGCTAGCCGGCGTCAACCTCGGAGGCGAACCGGAGGTTCACGAGTACGATGTATCTGCCGGCAAAGCGATGTTCACCAAGAAGAAGGGGTAAAGGCGGTGCCAACGCTCCGCATAACGGTCGATTGGATCGACCGCGTCTACCACGGCGTGGAGTGGCCACCGTCGCCGCTTCGGCTCTATCAGGCGATGATCGCAGGATATTCCGTGCACCGCCGCGGCGACCGGGCCCTCGAAGCGGCCATGCGGCATCTTGAAACGCTCCCTGAGCCGACGATCTTCGCGCCAGAGGCCGAGGAGCGATCACCGGTGAAGTCGGCCGTCCCGAACAATGATGGTGATCGTGCGCTTGATCTTTTCGCGAAGGGAAATCACATGGCCGCTCGCACCAGAATCAGTAAAGCGTTGACGACCCGAGTTCGATGTTCGCGCAGCTTCGATGGTGTTGTGACGTACGATTGGGACACCAGGGCTGAGACACCACGGCACCTACCGGCGCTCGAAGCGATTGCCACGTCCGTTTCGGCTGTCGGGCAAGGTATTGACGCAGCTTTGACGCGCGTCGAGCTCATGGAGCGCGCAGGGTCGGTGACGGGAGTTCGGTATACGCCATCATCGACGGGGGGGCAGAGATTGAACGTCCCCTACTCTGGAGCATTTGATGTCCTTGATGAACGATATCGGCAGTTCCGTAATCGAATCGGAGCTGACGGAGTCAGGGGAGTTCGGGAGCCGGCGCATCAGCAGTCGGGATACGTGTCGGAGTTGGATGTGCCGCCGGTGCGATGTGAGGCGTTCCATTTGAGGGGCGCGGATGATCGGTCGCTCGCGTTCGAAGGAACGCGGGCGATGGAGATCGCGGCCATGGTGCGACACGCAATTGGCGATGCGGCGCGGCGCGCGGGCCTGGCGAGTGAAGTGGTCTCCGAGTTGATGGGACACCGTGGTGAGCGAAGGATACTGGTTCAGCCTTTGCCCAACGTTGGGTACAGGCATGCTGACGGTCGCATTCGGAGGGTGATGCTCACGGCTCCAGAAAGCGTTGAAGAGGGCAACTGGCTAGACGTGCTGTCTCGGTTGATCGGCGCCGAGTTGATTCCGGCGCACCGACGCGAGCCAATCGGCACGCTGGCGCCCGTCGCAACGGATGATCCGATGCTCGCCAGATATTGCGGGGAGGCGATGACGTGGACGACGGCCACGCCGGTCGTATTGCCCGGTCATGATCACCGAAGGGGTCGCTCGCGGCCAGAACGATCGACGCGGCGTCTACTGCGGTACGCAGGCATTCCCGAAACCATGGTGGAAAGAGCGACGATGGAGCCTGCCGGGCGACTGCGCGGGAGTGACATGCCAACTCGGTATAGGCGACCACAGCACCTCGCTAAGTATCCGTGTCAGCACATGTCTATTCGATGGCGAAAGTCCGTAACGGGGCCTGTCGCCCTCGGCGCCGGCGTCGGGTACGGGCTCGGACTCTTCCTGCCAGTGGACGATAGACGGCAGAGCGCGAATCCCAAGTGAACTCATAAACCCAGGGAGGTCCGCAATTCTCAGTAATGATTGTCTGGTCAACGAGTTAACGACTCCGGGGGATTAAGCAGAAGCGAAGTTGGACGATGAAATTGAGGCGGTTCGCGGGATTGAAGGCATATGTGAAGTCGCATCAAGGGCTTACGAGGCCCAGGGGAATCCCTCGGCTATGGGCTGAGGTAGCGTTGAAGCTCGACATCCGTGAGCGTGCCGTCCGGCCTTACGAAGGAATCCCTCGGCTATGGGCTGAGGTAGCGTTGAAGCAGGAGGCGACCCATGTACTCGCGTTGCGCCAGGAGGGAATCCCTCGGCTATGGGCTGAGGTAGCGTTGAAGCTTCGCAATGGGGCCGTACATGCGCATGTCGTTTATGGAATCCCTCGGCTATGGGCTGAGGTAGCGTTGAAGCTCGTAGTAATCACTCGTGAGGTGCGGGTTGTCGCGGAATCCCTCGGCTATGGGCTGAGGTAGCGTTGAAGCAGATAGCCGTTGGTTAGCTCGCCGGTGAAGTCCGAGGAATCCCTCGGCTATGGGCTGAGGTAGCGTTGAAGCATCACCGCGAAGCCGTTCCTCCGGCCGGCGCTCGGGAATCCCTCGGCTATGGGCTGAGGTAGCGTTGAAGCCAGCCGTAGACGTCGAACGCCAGGTCGAGCACGAAGGAATCCCTCGGCTATGGGCTGAGGTAGCGTTGAAGCAAGTCGGGTCTCCCGGTGTCGTCTGGTTGTGCCGTGGAATCCCTCGGCTATGGGCTGAGGTAGCGTTGAAGCACGGAGTTCGGGGGTGAGACGGCCGGTCGGTTCAAGAATCCCTCGGCTATGGGCTGAGGTAGCGTTGAAGCGTTTCGCCGGCCTGGAGGGTGATGTGGTGCCGCGAGAATCCCTCAGCTATGGGCTGAGGTAGCGTTGAAGCATCGCCAGGGATGAAGTCTCGCAGTACTACACCCAGAATCCCTCGGCTATGAGCTAAGGTAGCGTTGAAGCTTGCCGACATACGTGTAGTCGCCTTCGCCCGCCATGAATCCCTCGGCTATGTGCCGAGGTGACGTTGAAGCGACACCGAGCGGAACAACGCGAAGAACGGGTTGCTGAATCCCTCGGCTACGTGCCGAGGTAACGTTGAAGCATGGTCATGGAGAACCTCCACGTGATCGACGGCCGGCGGAGTCCCTCGGCTGTGTGCCGAGGTGACGTTGAAGCACCGTCGCGGCGTCGAGCGCTACTCCGAACTTGAGGAATCCCTCAGCTACGTGCCAAGCCGCAGCCCAGGCTGCGCCGCTCCAGGGCTCTCTGAAGTAGCCGGGATCGGTGTCTCAGCTTATCGCGACTGAAGCCAGCCACAGGTTCAAGCGGTCCTCCGGGAGCAGCTCGAAGCCATCCGCTGGCGTGGCTTGGTCCGCCTCTAGTACGTCTCTGGAAATCTAGGGACATCGCCGTTTTGCCCGTTGTTGACACCGCAGAAGCGGGCTCGTCAATGTACGGGCATGGAGATTTTGACGGCCCAGGGTTCCAAGCGTCGGGGCGTGTCTGGCGCGCTTGAGGCGGGAGAGCCAGCCTACCCTGTGGGGCCACGCTTCGCGGGTCCCCGGCAGGGGCTGGCGGGGGGGCTGTGCCCCCTCTGACCCCCCCAAACGGCAACGGCACATCATGGGCGCTGGACGCGACGTGTGGCTGAAGATCCGCGCCAGCGAGGCGAAGCGTGCCGAGTGGCACGCCAAGGCGCGCTCCGCAGGGTTAACGCTGTCGGATCTGGTGCGCCGGTCGGTTGGCCGGGTGCGCACCTGGACCGTGGCGCACGCCGAGGTGGAGCGAGAGCGCACCCGCGAGCTGGCGCGGATCGGGGCGAACCTGAACCAGATCGCCCGCTGGACCAACACGTACTAGATCCGCCCTTCCCATCCGGCTGCCTCCTGGGCGTCTAGCCAGTCCGCCAGGGTTAGGGTCGGCCTCATCGGTCTCCCTCCAACGGTGAACCGATCCGGGCCAGGTCCAGGAGTCCGGTTGCCTCCAGTCCAGGTCCACCGCCTCCGGATCCTTGAGCTCGACCGCCTCCCGGTCCTCGAGGAGCTCCACCGCGAGGAAAGCCAGCTCTCGGAGCTCCTGATTCGCGGCCGCGGCCGCGAACTCGTTCACGACGCCATCTCGTCCGCCAGCGCCCGCAGCTCGTCCGCCAGCGCCCGTGAACGCGCCCGTAACACGCCTCCAACCGCCGCCTTCAGGCGTTTCAGGGTCGGGCAGTCCATCGGGGCCTCCGGGAAAAGCTCTCGGGTCTCTTCAAGGGGCGTGAACCGGAACTTGAGCCTAAGACCCCCATAGGGCCCGTGGGAATGGACCTTTTCGGCATTCCCGATCTGGCGGCCGAAACTGCTACCGATCTGGATTGTGTACTTATCCGGTGCGCGCGTCGCCGGCCGGGGGACGACGTAGCTGTGGTGGACCGTCGGCCATTTTGCGAAGTCCAGGAGTAGCTCCAACCCAGGGAATCCATCCTCTGTCCGCCAGCTCACCGTTTGCAGTCCTCGTAATCCGAGGCCATGCACGCACGGGCTAGCTCGACAGCGCGGCTGATCTCATCGGAGGTCATGTCACGCTCAAGTGCAGCCAGAGCCTCCCGTCCCTCTTCGTTTCCATTTGTTATGGCGATGTTAAGCCACATGTGCGCGAGCTCACTCTCGTCCACAGCCCCAAGCAATCGTTGGAATGGACTAGGCATAACGCGGTCAATCCTGAGGAAGTACATGCGCCCGAGATTCAACTGTGCTACGGCCAGGCCCTGCTCGGCGGCCATCTGGAACCAGCGTTCGCCCTCGGATGGATCCCTCAGGACGCCCAGGCCCTCCGCGTAGGCGAGCCCGAGGTTGTTCTGCGCGGAGGCGTTGCCCTGCTCGGCAGCCAAGCGGTACCAGCGCACAGCCTCGGCGTCGTTCTCCGGGACGCCCTCCCCGTCGGCGTACATGCGACCGAGTTCGAGCTGCCCTTCGGGGTTGCCACGTTCGGCGGCCATTCGGAACCAACGCGTCGCTTCGGCGAGGTCATGAGGTACGCCTTCCCCGTCCCGGTATGCAGTCCCGAGGCTATGCTGCGCGTCGGCGTGGTCCTGATCGGCGGCCAAGCGGTACCAGCGCACTGCCTCGGCGTCGTCCGCCGGGACGCCAATACCGATGGCGTAAACGAGCCCGAGGGTGTACTGCGCCCTGGCGTAGCCCTGTTCGGCAGACATCCGGAGCCAGCGCACCGACTCGGCAAGGTCCTGGGGGGCGCCCAACCCGAGGAGGTACACACGACTGAGTTCGAACTGCGCTTCGGGGTCGCTCCGCTCGGCAGACTGGCGGACTGCTTCGAGTGAGTCCGGCGCCAAGGGCTCTGGAGGCCTCGCTGCCTCGTCTCCCTGCGACGGCCCCCCGCTCGTGGCACAGCCTGACAGCAGTACCGCAAGGACGACTACTATCCACGGCCGGGCCATTCGTCTACCCTCTTCGTTGGTGCGGCGCACTGCTACCAACCGTGCTTTCGCCTGAAGACCAATGGCTGGTGGCAATCCCTTCCGCGAGCTGAGCTGCGGCTTCAGGGTCAACTCATAACACGTAGCACGAGAGCCTGCCAGGAAGACGCGGACTACAGCCTACTTGGCTGAGATCACCGGTAGGCGCGGGTGGCCAGGTACTGTCCCCGGCGGGCCGCCGGGGACGAGGGCCCTCGGGACTGCCGTCACTGCAGGTTGGAGCCTCAACGTGCCGGACGTCTCGGCGGCCTCTTCCTCAGCGACAAGGAGGACGGAGAGATGTTAACGAGCGAGAACAAAGAGGTCTTGACGGTGGAATGAGCAACGGAAAACAACATGTCGAGAAGCCATCTGCTATTTTGCGCAAGAAAGACCTTTCCGCTCGAGTGAGTCCCATCTTTAGTTGAAATTGAAGCGGCCTCCAACCTCAGGTAACGTGGGTGTGCGACCACACCACGGGATCACAAGAGAGGAAGGAGGCCACCGATGGGAAGGATGCCAAGGCTCGTCGAGCGGGGGCAAGAAGGACCGGCGGCTCGGGGAACCGAGGGAGGTGAGTTGGGAGGAGATCGAGGCGCTGGAGCTGGACCCTCGGGTGGAGCTGATCCGGCAGCTGATTCCGCTGGGACTGGCGGAGGTGGGCCGGATGCTCGAGGAGGAAGTGGAGCAACTGGCGGGGCAACGTCACGCCAGGAAGACCGAGGACGATCGACATTGCCGGCATGGGCATAACCCAGGGTCGGTGCGGTTGGGCGGCCAGCGGCATCCGGTGCGAGTACCGCGGGTGCGAGGCCCGGCCGGAGAGTCGAGGCTGGCGGCGTATGAGCAGCTGCATGGCTCGCCCGGCGAGATGGACGAGGGGCTGTTTCGGAAGGTGCTGCTCGGGATCTCGTGCCGGGACTACGAGGCAGCGGTCGAGGCGGTGCCTGGAGCCATCGGGCTGTCGAAGTCGACGGTCTCGCGGGAGTTCAAGAAGGCCACGGCCGCGAAGCTGAAGGAGTTTCAGGAGCGGGACCTCTCGGGTTACGACGTGGGGTGGCACTCGTCCTGGACGGCAAGAGCTTTGCCGAGGACGAGATGGTCGTCGCGCTCGGGGTGACGACCAAGGGGGACAAGGTCTTCCTCGGGTTCGTCCAGACCGACACGGAGAACGCCGTGGTGATCCGATCCTTCCTTCGGAGTCTGAAGGACCGAGGTCTCGACCTGTCGGCCGGAGCGCTCGTGGTGATCGATGGAGCCCGCGGTCTCCGGAGCGGCGTCCTGGCGGTCTTCAAGGGACAGGTGCTCATCCAGCGGTGCCAGTGGCACAAGCGGAAGAACGTGATCTCGTATCTGCCGAGAGCGGAGCAGAAGGGCTGGCGCCAGCGTCTGCAGCGCGCCTACCAGCGGCCCACGTACGAAGAGGCCGTCAAGGACCTCAAGGCCCTGCGCCAGGAGCTCGCGGGGGTGAACCAGTCCGCGGCGGCCAGTCTCGATGAGGGGTTCGAGGAGACCCTCACCCTCCACCGGTTGGGAGTCTTCCCCCTGGTCGGCCAGTCGCTCAAGACCACCAACGTGCTCGAGTCCGTGAACGCCCTGGCCGAGCAGAGGTGCGGACGCGTGGACCACTGGAAGAACTCGAGCCAGAAGCACCGATGGCTCGCGACCACGCTCCTGGAGATCTAGTCACGGCTCCGGAGGTTGCTCGGGTACCGACACCTCCCGCTCCTCAGGGCCGCGATCCAGAAGGACCTCGGGATCACCCTTCCCGAGAGCCGTTCACATGCTGTCGCCTGAGACGGAGGCCGCTCCAGTTTCAACTAACTTTGGGATTGACTCTTCCGCTCTGAGCCAGTTACGCATTCCTTCTGCGCTGCGGCCGCTTCCAGACGTCGAGCCTGACTCGCAAGTCCTCAAGTTCATCGGTGTCGATAAGGTTGAAACGGCCGTTCCAGTGTTTCCCAATAAAGGTGAGGTACCTGGAGGCATATATGAGGAGATAGGGCATCTTACGATGGTCATGCATCGGGACGGGGGACACTGAGTACCGGAGCGCCTGCTCCTCGTAAGAACCGTGGGCAATCGCAGACAAGAAAGCGTAGTCTGATCGATAAAGGTCTTCGAATCCGCAGTCTCGGAACATATCAAACCATTTTGGACTCCACCCCTTTTGCTTGGAGGGAACGAAGCGACCGTACGACCGTGCCACAGATGACCATTCCTCACGAATACCTTCAGGCGTATGCCTTGGCTTTCTTCGGCAGGCTGCGCCAGAGGTATGCTAGGTACATTGGATGCGGGTGCGATTATGGGGCAACTCTGGGGGCACAATACAGATACTCCGAGCAGATGAGCTTTTAGCCACAATGACTTACGGTCTCTTTATATAGGCGAGATCGCCCGACGTCCCAGATCGGCGAGCCCGGCGGCGCGTGCGACGGCGTAGAGGGCGGCCAAGACGGCGGCCAGCGCCAATGCCAGGTGCAAGGATCGAAGTCGTCGCTGTGGCCCGGACCTGGCAGGAGCGGAGCCGGGCGGAGACGGTGCTCGCCAACTGGGCGCGAGATCCCCACCCCTCCGAATTCGACCACGAAATCGGCCGCGAGATCGTCCGAATCGAGCAAGCCATCCGCGACGAGGATGACCGGGTGCTCAAAGAGTATGGCGACCTGCAGGCCTGCCTCAAGCGGATCGTCGAGCTGAAGGACCTCCACCGATCCTCGAGTCCCGGAACGATGATCCACGGCTTCGCGACATGGCGCTCGAGACGGCTCCCTGGAGGCGGATTTTGAACGCGGATCGGCGAGCGTCGGTGCTGATCGGCGAGTGCACATCAGACAACGGGGTGCATGTGCACCGAAACGCCATTTTCATGTGCGCGCCAGCGCTCCCTTATGTGGCTGCCTGTCTTACAGTTGCGGCACGGCCGCCGGAGCTGCGACGCCGCGCCGGAGCTTTCGGCCGAAGAAGGGAGCGACCCCCATAAGCGCTAACTTGTTTGCATTGCCATGGTGTTGTATAGTGAGGGCATGAGCAGAACCGTGACAGAGGCGCCGACAAGTGAGGACTGGGACCTGCTAGTATCGTTCTTCCCGAGCAACTGGCAGGAGCTGGCAGCGGAGACGGGAGCGCTGCGAGGGTTGCGCAAGGACAAGTCGCCGGAGAAGCTGCTGCGGACGCTGCTGATCCATCTCGGATGCGGGCATTCGCTGAGAGAAACGGTCGTGCGGGCTCGGCAGGCGAGCTTGGCGGATCTGTCGGACGTGGCGCTGCTGAAGCGGCTCCGGAAATCGCGGGACTGGCTGTATGCGTTGTGCGTGGAACTGTTCCGGGAGCACGGCATCGCGGTCTCGTCGGACGGGGGCTTCCAAGTGCGGGTCTTGGACGCCACGACCGTGCAGGAGCCGGGCCGGACCGGATCGTTGTGGAGGCTGCATTACAGCGTCAACCTGCCTTCGTTGGGCTGCGACTTCTTCAAGCTGACCGGGACGGAAGGGTCCGGGGCGGGCGAGTCGTTCAAACAGTTTCCGATCCGTCCGGGTGACTACGTGCTGGCCGACCGGGCCTACTCGAACGCGGCCGGGATCCAGCATGTGGCGATGGCCGGCGGTCACGTAACGGTGCGGGTGAACACCGGGACGCTGCCGCTGGAGACCGCGGACGGTCAGCCGTTCGAGTTGCTGACAGCCGTGGAATCCCTCGAGCGGCCTGGACCGGTCGGCGCATGGGCGGTGCGCACGGCGGCCAAGGCCGGCCCCCCGGTCGCAGGCCGAATCTGCGCCGTGCGCAAGACCGACGAAGCGATCGCGGCCGCGCACGCCAAGATCCGCAAGACAGCCCAGCGCAAGCAAAGCCAGGTCCGGCCGCAAACCCTGCATTTTGCCCGCTACGTCATCGTCTTCACGACCTACCCCCCGGAGGAGTTCTCGCCAGCCGACGTTCTGGAATGGTACCGCCTACGCTGGCAGGTCGAGCTGGTCTTCAAGCGCTTCAAGTCCCTGGCCCGCCTCGGACATCTGCCGAAGTATGATGACGAAAGCGCGCAGGCCTGGCTGTACGGCAAACTGCTCGTGGCACTGCTGGTCGAGAAAGTCGTGCGCCACGCCGTGGCTATTTCCCCCTGGGGATACGACGTCGCGACAACGTCAGCCCCGCAGCCCTTGGCGTGACTTCAAGTTCGCACTCCACCAAGTCGCACGGGCCATCGAACCGGAGTTCTCTCTCGAAAAGATGATCCGCGAGTGGAGCAAGATCTCGGCTTCCCTGGCCGAACCTCCAAGGCAGAGACTCAACCAGGTGGACCGCCACTTCCCGATAAACTACACAAGTTAGCGCTTATGGGAGCGACCCCCCCTTTCGGGATGCCTCGATCGGCATCGCGGAGGGTTGGCATGTGCACACCCATGCCACCCTCCGCCGGGGGTCGCTCCCCTCCAGCAATCCCTAGCGGGAAGGCCATCAAGCGCCGCTGCGAGCGCGGCGTATCAACGAATCCGGCCGCCGGTCGCGGCTTTTCACCAGCTAGGTGGCTCGGCAAGTCGTCCCAGTGAGGTCGGCGTCGGCGCTCGACCAAGCCCGAAACTGCCCCGAGGTGGTTGAGGTTGCCGCCGATGCGCGCGACCTGCCGGCCGCGTGCGCGCCATGGCCTGCCGGAGCGCGGGCGTCCAGGGAATCGAAGGGGGCGGAGCCACCCTCGCCAGCCCCTGTTCCCATCGCAGTAGTATCCGGGCTTGGCGCTGCGCACGAAGGCCGCGCTGAGTGCGTTATGCGGTCGCCTGCCTCGGTGTTTGGGCAAATCCAATTCGGGAGTCCCCGTATAAAGTATCGTATGTTGTATACGGGAACATAGTGGACAGACAGCGACAGTGCAACCGGTAGTATCCTACATAACTCACTGCAATAGATATAGTTATAGAATCTTATCGGACACATATGGATTGCATTGGAATCTATGTGTAGCAGACGGGGGGACCTCTCGACCGGCTGTTCGCTCAGCTCTCCGAGTCCCTCGTCACGCTAAAGCGAGACCTCGAAGGGGCCTGGGCCGACACGACGGTGGTCGTCATGACGGAGTTCGGGCGCACGGCGCGACCGAACGGGACGGGCGGCACGGACCACGGGACGGCTGGGGCCGGGTTCGTCCTCGGCCCCTGGGTCGCCCGGAGCCGCGTGTACTCCGATTGGCCAGGTCTGGGCGAGCGCGACCTGTACGAGCGGCGCGATCTTCGCCCGACGCTCGATACCCGGGCCGTTCTGAAGAGCGCCGTCCAAGGCACGTTCGACCTGACGGCGGCCCAGGCGGCCCGAATATTCCCGGGCTCCGAGGGGGTCCCGCCGGCCTCCGGCCTCATGCTCTGACCCCAGGGGGGGTCCGCCCGGGCCTGGACGCGTACATGGGGTGGAGGCAGGCGCTCCGGGAGCTCCAGGAGCTGACTTACTGGGACTTCGAGTACGACGTTCCCTTGCTGGACCGGTTCGGGATCGACGTGAATGCAATGGGGGGATTCGCGAACGACTGAGCCCGGCGCCCGTTGCCAGGGGCCGCGCGTTACCGGTATCCGGCGGCTTGCAGGGCGAAGAGCTCGGCGTAGCGGCCGCCCAGCTCCACGAGCTCCGCGTGGCTCCCGTCCTCGGCCACCCGGCCGTCGATCAGGACGAGGATACGGTCAGCCATGCGGACCGTGCTGAAGCGGTGGCTGATGAGCACGGCCATGCGCTCTGCCGTGAGTTCGCTGAAACGCTCGAAGACCTGAGACTCGGCCCGGGCATCCAGGGCCGCCGTGGGCTCGTCTAGGATCAGGAGCTGGGCGTCCCGCATGTAGGCGCGGGCCAGCGCGAGCTTCTGCCACTCCCCTCCACTCAGGTTCGCTCCCCCCTCGAAGCGCCGTCCGAGCATCTGATCGAGCCCCCCCGCGAGGCGCTGGGCCACGTCCATGGCCAGGCTCTTGCGCGCCGAGTCCACGATCCTCGCCTCGTCCTCCCGGGCCTCGATCCGGCCCACGGCGATGTTTTCCCGCACGATCATGTCGTAGCGCACGAAGTCCTGGAAGATGAGACCCACCTCGCCCCGGAGCTCGTCGGGATCGTACTCTCTAAGATCGACTCCATCGAGCAGGATGCGTCCTTCGGTCGGATCGTAGAGCCGGGTCAGGAGCTTCACCAGTGTGGTCTTACCCGCCCCGTTCTCGCCCACCAGGGCAATCCGCTCACCGGGGCGGAGGCGGAACGAGACGCCTTCCAGCGCCCACCGGTTCGAGTCCGGGTATCGAAAGCCCACGCCCTCGAGTACGAACCCTTCGCGGATGGGCCGGGGAAAGCGGACCGGGTGAGCGGGCGCGGGCGTTCGCGGGCGCATCTCCAAGAAGTCGAACAGGTCCCGGAGGAACAGGCTCTCCTCGTAGACGGAGGCGCCCCTCAGGAGGACGGTTTGGATCAGCCCCCGGCTTCGATCGAAGGAGGCGATGAGGAACGTGAGCGTTCCGATCGTGATTGCTCCCTGGACGGCCTGGATCACGGTGAAGGCGACGGCTCCGTAGTACGCCACGGTGGACACGCCTGCGAGGGCGGTTCCGGTTGCAGACCTCTTCACGGCCACCTCGGCGTTCGCGGCGTAGTATCGGTCCGCGAGGTCGGAGTAGCGCTGGATGAAGTAGTCCGAGAGGTCGAACAGCTTGACCTCCTTCGCGGTGGCGTCGCTCGCGGCAACGTAGCGGAGGTAATCGAGCTCGCGCCGCTCGGGGGTCCATCGGAAGAAGAGCGAGTACGTGATGCCCGCGAAGTGCGTCTCCCCTAGGAAGGCCGGAAGAATCGCCGCGACGAGGATCACGAGGAGCCATGCGTTGTACGCCACCAACGCGACCAGCAGGGAGGCCAGCGTGAGGAGCTGCTGACCGATCTGGAGCAGCGTTCCCACGAGGGCGACCCGCCCCATGGTCTGGCGCCGAGCACGCTGGAGCTTGTCGTAGAAGTCCGGATCCTCGAAGTGCGCGACGTCCAGGGTCGCCGCGTGCCGCATCAGGAGCACGCTCATCTCGTTCCCGAAGCGATCCCCGAGAAGGGTTTCCAGGAGGCTCGCGGCCCTCCCGAGCCCTTCCATCACGAGGGCGATCGCGAGCTCGAGCCCCACCAGCCCCATGAGCGCCGACCAGTCGGGCGCGGGCGACCCCACGTTTGCCACGACGCCGTCCACGATCAGCTTCCCCACCCACAGCATGGCCACGGGCCCGAACGCCGCGAGGACTCGCACCACTACGATCCCGCCGCCGTACAGCGGGTTCGTGCGCCAGACCATGCGGAGGAAGCGCGGGACGAGGCGGAGCGCGTGAAGCCGCTCCCGCAGCGGCGGGAGGTCCTCCGTGATCAGCGCGCGGTGTCGCAGGAAAGGGGGGGGCACTCTGTATCGGAACGAGTGAGGAGTCGGTCTTCAGGCGCCACGACCCATCTCACCCCCGTGGGGCGAGGGCGTTCCAGCGGGGGAAGATTGTCGGGAGGGGGGTCCGACGCCGGGCTCGGCGCCGGACTACTTCGTGGCCTCGATCACTGACTCCACGTACTCGTCCACGCCAGCGATGATGCGGACGAGTTGCGCGTTGTCGTCGGCCGAGCTCAGGTCAGCCGCGAAGCGCAGGAAGGTTTCGCGCACCGCGTTGTGGACCCGTAGCGACGCCACCTCCCTCCTCGCCCGAGCCGTGCGGGCACGCCGACCGTTTCCCCGCGTGGAAGACCTTTCCAGGGCCTGTCGCCGCTTGACCTGGAGCGGAAAGCGCGCATTGAACTGGCGGAGTGTGAGATTCCCGACGCCGGAATCCACCTCCTTGGCCTTCTCGTAGATCTCGGCGCTGCCGCGATCCGGGTCCTCAGCCATCTCCTCACGGACGAACTCCATCACCCTTTTCCTTGTTCTTGACCGGCATATCACTCCAAAGCTTTGGCTCGACAGAAGGCGGCCCGGATGGAAATCGGTGCCCGCCCTATACCCCCTTCGACGCGTTTCGTTTTCGCTCGTACGTAGAGACACGGAACCGGCGCGGAATGTTGGCGGAGGCGGTGGACGCCGCGTAGCTTGAAGGCCGGGAGCCGCCGGGGAGGTGCCTGATGAGCCCCACCGCCACGCACCAGGCGGGAGCCCCGGGGCGCCACGGCCCCCCGGATCGTCCGGCCGGACCCCCATCCCTCGTCGCGGTACGAGCAGGAGCATGGTCCGGCCGCACACCTCCCACGCCCCCTCCCCCCTTTGGGGCGCCGTGTCCGAGAAGACGAGCGCACGTCCCCGGAACGAGGACCGGTACCTCCTCCGGCCGGACCCCGAGCTGGTCGGGATTGCCGACGGACTGGGGGGCCACGGAGACGGTGACGTGGCGAGCCACATTGCCGCCGAGGAGACGCTCGCCTGGGCCGGAGAGCGTCCGGTCGAGAGCCTGCACGCTCTGGAGGCCGCCGCCAGGGAGCTCCGAAGGCGCATCGTGCGGCGCTACGAGAACGCCGTCCTCCAGGACGGCTCGAGCCCGGACCTGGGATCCACTCTGAGCTTTGCGTTGCGCCTCGCGAGCGGGGCCTTCGGCGTGTTCCACCTCGGAGATTCCTGGATCTTCCGCGTGCGCTCGAGCGGCCGCGTGGAGCCCTGGACCCTCCCACAAAACGAGGCCTTCCGGGCCCTACGGCGGGGCCGCTTCACGTTCGCGGAAGCGTTCGCCCGCTCCGGGCACCTCGTGGAGGGGTGCTGCTCGCTCCTCCCGGACCACTGGCGGCCGGAGGTGCACACGTTCGTGGCCGACCCGGGGGACGTGCTCGTGTCCGCATCGGACGGGCTCGAGCACTATGGGGATTGGGCCGACCTCGAGTCGCTGCTCCGTGGCTTTGCTGGCACGCTCCCCGAGGCGCTCGACCGAATCCGCGCGTTCGCGCTTTCCGACCGGGCTCGGGACAACGTGACCGTTGCCGCCCTTCGGCTCGGCCCGGGGCAGGCGGAGCCCGGCTAAGCGGCGGCCGGGACCCCAGCCGGTCGCTAGCTTTCCGGGCCTACCCAGCGCACCTCGTTCAGGCCGGTCTCGGGAACGATCTGGACCACGACCAAGAGGTGCTGGAGGGTCCACTCGGCCGGCGCCGTCCGCCAGCTCAGCGCGGTCGCCTCGTCGTTGAACAGGCGGACATTGATCGTGGCGCCCGCCGGGGCCTGGGACTGGATCATCCGTCCCAGCGCGAGTGCTTCCCCCCGGCTGACGTCGGGCGGCATCACGATCACGGCCTGGTTCCCCTCCAGGCCGGACGCCTCGACGATCCGGTGGGGAGAGTCCGGGCCCAGCCCGATCCACGGATGCTCGGCTTCCGGCCCAGCGCAGGCGCCGGGGCCGACCAGGATCAGGGTCGCCAGCAGGC
Source organism: Longimicrobiales bacterium (assembly GCA_965198065.1). Classification (GTDB taxonomy): domain Bacteria; phylum Gemmatimonadota; class Gemmatimonadetes; order Longimicrobiales; family Gaopeijiaceae; genus SHZS01. The sequence goes on from CBDAON010000001.1 coordinate 15,004, forward strand.
CGAGGAACCGTCCAGGGGCGGGACGCCGGGGACTGGGAGTGGGTCTGACGCGTCGATCAAAGGCCACGTGCACTCCTCGCTCGAGTCGCCTCCCGCGAAACGTGTAGCCCCCAACAGTTATCAACGTCGGGGCCGACGCTCAAGGGGGCGGCCGCTGCGTGGCCGAGGGGAGCTGAAGCGGTCTGGCGAGACGAGGAGAGCCTCGTAACCCGGCGGAAGGACGGGGCAGGCTCGTCCGATGAGGCGCTTCAGGACCTGCACGGCGAGGTGCGAGACCGCGGGCGCAAGGGCGGCGATGGCGTCCGCGCGGCCGATTCCAGGCACCGCGCTGGCTGTTGCCGCGCCGGCTGTTGCCATGACGATCGCCGGATCACCCAGGCGCGTGACCGCGAACATGGACACGTCGACTGACCTCCGGCAGCAGAGCTACACCGCCCGGAGAAGCCGCTGGTCCGCGGCACCGACGATCCCCAACTAGGCCGTCACGCGATTAGTCCGGGCCCGGGTGAGCCGGCTGGTCGCTCGGTTGCGCGGGCTCATTGCGGCACTGGCCCCTGTACCTGTGCAGAGGTCCCCTTGTATCCTGTTGCCGTCGAAGGCATGGGATCGGGAGACCGCGCCGGATATCCGGGAGGGCTCGCGACGAGGAATCGCGCGAACGACATGAACTCCGCCGGAACGGGAGTGGAGCTGGCCCGAGCCGTGGAGCGGTCGGCGGGGCTTCAGCCCTGGCGGAGGGTCCTCCATGCGTTCTCCGGGCTGGTCCTCGTGGTCGCGCTGAGGGCGTTTGACCCTCCGGTCGTCCTCGTCCTGACAGCGCTCTCGGTCCTCTTGGCCCTCCAGCTGATCCTGGACGGCGTGCGGCTCGCGGTTCCCAGGGCCAACCTGTTCTTCTTCCGAACGTTCACGCCGCTCGTCTCTCCCAGGGAGAGCGAGGGGATCGCATCCTCGACCTGGTACGTTCTCGGCGCGCTCCTGGCTCTTGCGCTGTTCCCCCGCCCCGCCGCCATGGGGGGGATCGTCGTTCTTGCCGTGGCCGACCCCACCGCCAACCTCGTGGGGAGGCTCTGGGGTCGGGTGCGGATCGGGTCCGACGGGACGGTGGAAGGGACCGTGGCGTTCTTCCTTGCCGGCTTCCTGGCTCTCCTGCTCCTGGCGGACCCCCCGGCCGCCGCCCTCGCCGCTGCCTCCGCCACCCTCGTGGAGCGGAGCCCCCTCCGCCTGGACGAACCTGAGATCCCGCTGGCCGCCGGGGCCGTCCTCTGGATCCTGAGTGGGGCCTGAGACCGTCAGCGTCGGGTCCCTGTGGTTTGAGGCCAGGGGTTCGTGCGAATGAGCGTCGAGTGGCTGGGCATGGAGCTTCACCGCATCTTTCTAGGAGAATTCGAAGGCGACTACTTCCGCTATCTCGGATCGGGCCCACTGGACGCGTCCGATCCCCGGTGAGAGAGGGGCCCACGACATGCTCCAAGTGGTGCGGCGCGTGGCCCGGCAGGGCCTCGGGATGACGGCGGCAGGGTGCGCGTGCCTCGTCGCCGGAGCCTGTGCCGCCCGGGAGGGGGCAGCTCCCGCTTCGGGCCCGGGAGCCGCGCAGGGGTCGGTCGAAGCCACTTGGGTCCGGCGGGTCGATCCTTTTCTGGTACGGGATTCGGCCGGCACGCCGTACGACTTCCCCTTCCTCGGGGGATTTAATGCCCCGCGGCCGCAGCTCGTAGACCTGGACGGGGACGGGGACTCCGATCTCGTCGTGCAGGAGGTGACCGGGCAGCTCCTCTACTTCGAGCGCGAGGAGGGAGCCGAGCCCCGCTTCCGCTGGCGTCCCGAAGTCCTCCGGGACCAGACGGTCGGCGAGTGGTACCGATTCGTGGACACGGACGGGGACGGGAATCAGGACCTCCTCACCGAGTCCCCCTTCAACTACATCCGGTTCTACCGGAATCGGGGCGCGGCGGGGGAGCTTCGGCTCGATCTGGTAGCGGACACGCTACGAGACACCCGGGGGGCCCCGATCTTCTCCGACCGGCAGAACATCCCGAACGCAGCAGACATCGACTGCGACGGTTTCCTGGACCTCCTCGTGGGCCGCCTCGTGGGCACGATCTCCCGGTACGAGGCGACCGCCCGGGGGCCCGACGGCCCCCTCGCCTTTCGCCTCGTCACCGACCGCTTCGGAGGAATCGAGATCGTGGCCGACCCGATCGCGGCGCCGCCGGCCGGCGGGGGGCTCAGTCCGTTCGCGCTCCCCGCCTGGGACGCCGGGGCCGCCGCTGCCCTCACTCGTCACGGGGCCAACACGATGGCCCTCTCGGACATCGACCAAGACGGCGACCTCGACCTCTTCTGGGGGGACTTCTTCGAGCCGGGACTCCTCTTCATCGAGAACACGGGGTCGTGCGAGGCGCCCGACCTGTCCAGCCCTCCTCTCCCCTTCCCCGCGCGTGATCCCCTCCGGACCAGCGGATACAACGCGCCCGCCTTCGGCGACCTGGACGAGGACGGGGATCTGGATCTCCTGGTCGGAGTCCTGGGCGGCGCCTACAACCCCATCACCACCGGCGCCGACAACCTCTTCCACCTTGTCCAAGAGGAGGGCACGTTCCGGGTCGAGAGCTCGCGCTTCCTCTCCCAGATCGACGTGGGAACGGAGAGCGTGGTCTCGCTCGTGGACCTCGACGGTGACGGCGACCTGGACCTCCTGGTCGGCAATCGCATCGACCCGGGCGAGCAGGAGACCGCCCACCTGTATCGGTTCGAGAACGTGGGAGGCCCGCGAACGCCCGCGTTCGCCTGGACCGGCCGGCTCGACGTCCCCGGCGCGTACCACAACGCGCCCGCCTTCGGTGACCTGGACGCCGACGGGGACCTCGACCTCGTCCTGGGAACGTGGCGCCCCGAGGTTCTATACCTCGAGAACGTGGGATCCGCGATCGAGCCTCGCTTCGAGCTTCGGGATTCCGCGATCGCAACCCTGACTCGGGGAAGCAATGCCACGCCGGCCCTCGGAGACCTGGACGACGACGGGGATTTGGACGTCCTCGTCGGCGAGGCGTCGGGCCAGCTGAACCTCTATCGAAACGTCGGAGGCCCGTCGAGCCCGCGGTTCGAGCTCGTGAGCGACGATTACGTCGAGAGCCTCGAGGGGAATCGGAGGAGTTACCCCGTCTTGGTCGACTGGGACGGGGACGGGGACCTCGACCTTGCCGTCGGCACGGAAGCGGGGGGAATCCTCTACTTCGAGAACCGCGGAGACCGCTCCTCCCCAGCCTTCGTTCCAGCGCCCTCGCCTTTTCCTCCCTCGCGCGACCTCCCCGCCCTGTCGGTGCCGGCCCTCGGGGACCTCGACGGGGACGGCAGCCCGGACCTCCTTCTCGGCGGAGCCGGCGGCGGCGTCGTCTACTTCGAGCCGATCCTCTGATCCGACCCGGGAGGCCGTGCGGGAGGGGGCGGCCGATCCCGTCCCGGGCGCCGTTCGGCCCGGAGCGTGCGAGACCAGCCGATCGCATCCCCTGGGCCGTTCGGCGGCGGCAGGTGGGGACCCCGAACCCGACCCGGCTGGTACGGTTGAGTCGGACCGCTTATCGTGCGGGGATCGCTCGAGGTGCCCGCGCCTCGGGTCCAGCGTAAACGCCAATCGAGGGAGGCAGAGGGGATGGCCCGACGACTCGGGGTGTTGGGGGCGCTGCTTCTGGTCGCAAGTCCGCTGTCGGGCCAGGGGTTCGGGTCCCAGGTCGCCGTCTCGGACGGAGAGATCCTCATTGCCGAGCCGGTCCGGCGCGGCCCGGCCACGCTCTACCGGTACGGGCTCTCCGGAGGCGAGTGGGAGCAGGTCGGGACGCTGACGGCGCCTTCGGCGGGGACCGGAGGCGACTACTTCGGTCGGGTCGTTCTCGTGGACGAGCGCTCCATGATCATCGGGGGAACTACCTACCAGGAGTCGACCGGGGGGGTATGGGCTTACCGACGTGACGCGAGCGAGTGGGTGTTCGACCAGATCCTCCAGCCAGATTCTGTCGTGGAGGGCGAGGCGTTCGGCCGATTCGGCGTTCTGGACGGGGATCGCCTGTTTGTCTCCTCACTGGGTTTTCGCGGAGCGGGTGCCGTCTGGCTGTTCGAGCGGGACGACGTGACCGGGTCGTGGAGCCAGCAGGCGAGGATTCAACCCTTGAATCCAACTCCCCAGCAGTTCTTCGGGTGGGGGCTGGCGTACGATGGGGAACGCCTGATCGTGGGCTCGTTAGAGGGGGTCGAGTCGGGCACCGGCGCCGCGTACGTCTTCGTGGAAGAAGACGAGGGACGCTGGATCGAGGAGGCGCGACTGGCTCTTCCGGACGACGAGGCGGCCCCGTTCGACGCCGGCGGGCCTGGCGGCCCGGGCACGATCGGCGTCGGATGGTTCGAGGGGATGGCCCTCCTCGGCCTCCCTGGGCGGGCCGACGGCGAGGGCGCGGCCTACACCTTCCGCCGCGACCCAGTCACGGAGCAGTGGGTACGCGGCACGACCCTGAGCGCGTTCGATCGACGTCCTGGGTCGTCGTTCGGCCACGGATTTCACGTGCGCGACGGGGAGCTCTGGGTCTCGGCCCCTGGGGCCGGGCTAGGCGGGAACATCTACGCGTTCTCGTACGATGCCGCGACCGGCGAGTTCAGCGGAGCCGTCAGCATAACAAATACGATCGACGCAGACGTGGACGACGGGTTCGGGTTCACCGTCGTGACTCAGGGGGATCTGGCCGTGGTCGGCCAGACGCTCGACGACAACGGCCTGGGATCGGTCGTCGTGCTCCGGAACCGGGACGGTGAATGGACTTCCGAGGCCAAGCTCCTCATCCCGTTCCCGGAAGGCCCGTCCGCGCTCGCGGGCAGCGAGGTCGCGTGCGGAGCCGACGGGACCGCGGAGGGATTCGGGTGCTCGGACGTCAGTCTCCTCTCGTTCCTCCCCGTTCGGTCGATCGGCGGGACCCGCGGGTCGGAAATGAACGATGTGTGGGGATGGACGGATCCCGAAACCGGTCGTGAATACGTGATCGGCGGGCGCACGGACGGGACGGCGTTCGTGGACGTCACCGATCCCGTGAACCCGCGTTACGTAGGGAACCTGAGGAAGACCCGGGGATCCGTCTCCAGCGCGTGGCGCGACATGAAGGTGTTCGGGAACCACGTCTTCGTCGTGGCGGACGGCTCGGGGCCGCACGGTATGCAGGTGTTCGACCTCACCCGCCTTCGTTCCGTGACCGGGGACCCCCAGAACTTCGACGCCGACCTGGTCTACCGGCGAATCGCGAGCGCTCACAACATCGCGATCAACGAGGAAACCGCCATCGCCTATGCCGTGGGTGCGAACTCGGGAGGCGAGACGTGCGGGGGCGGGCTCCACATGATCGACATCAACGAACCCAGGAACCCGGTCTTCGCGGGCTGCTTCCAGCACGCGGGCACGGGTCGGTCGGGAAGCGGGTACACGCACGACGCGATGTGCACCATCTACCATGGCCCCGACCTGGACCACGTAGGGAGGGAGATCTGCTTCGGCGCCAACGAAACGGCCCTCTCGATCGCGGACGTCACGGACAAGTCCGCCCCGGTAGCCCTGGGAAGCGCCACGTACCCGAACGTCGCATACGCCCACCAGGGATGGATCACCGAGGATCACCGGTACTTCTTCCTCGACGACGAGCTCGACGAAGGGGAGGCGCAGAGAGACGGGCCAATGGCAGGGACTCGGACGCTGGTGTGGGACGTATCGGACCTGGACGACCCGGTCCTCGCGCTGGAGCACTTCGGCGAGACGCTCACCACCGACCACAACCTCTACATCAGGGGCGACCTGATGTACCAATCTAACTACCAGAGCGGGCTCAGGATCCTGAACATCCGGGACCCGCTCGTCCCGTTCGAGGTGGCGTACTTCGACACCGTGCCCGACGACGAGTCGGTTCGGATGGACGGGTCGTGGTCGAACTACCCGTATTTCGAGAGCGGCACCATCGCGGTCACGAGCCGCCAGGAGGGTTTGTTCCTCGTCCGGCACAACCCGCGGGAGCTCCTCCCCTAGGGGACCGTAGCCGAGAGGGCCTCGTGCGAGCGGCCGTTCGAAACCTGGTCGATCGCGCCCGAGGCGGGCTCCATGGGCGATAGGTCTCTCCGGTGGCGATGCCCTCCTCCCTCCTGGGCCCTCCTCGCCGCCGTCCTCGCGTCGCTCGTCCCCCTTCTTCTCGGCGCGCAGCAGTTCGGGGCGCAGGTGGCGATCGAGAACGGAGATGTCCTGGTTTCCGAGCCCGTGAACATCGACGCGCCCGCCACGGTGCGCCGCTACGGGCTCGTGGACGGTGCTTGGGAGCAGGTCGGCTTGCTACGGGCCCCGCCGCACGAGTACGCCACGGACTACTTCGGGCGGGTCCTGGGGCTCGACGACCGCTCTCTGATGGTGTCCGGGACGGCCTTCCAGGATGGGGTGGGCGCCATCTGGGCGTACCGCCGGGGCAACGAAGGATGGACATTCGATCGAGTCCTCCAGCCCTCGCCGCTGCCCGAGGGGGGCGCCTTCGGTCGCGCAGGCCAGCTCTATGGCAACCTCTTCTTCGTCTCGTCCGTCGCGTTTGGGGGAGGAGTCGGAGCCGTCTGGGTGTTCGAGCGTGACGCCTCGGGCGGGTGGCTCGAACGGGGTCGGATCGATCCCGAGGGCGCAGCGCCCGATGAGCGTTTCGGTTGGAGCGTCGCGTACGACGGTGAGCGACTGCTCGTGGGTGCCCTCGGGGGCGAGGCGCTCCGGGGCGCAGCCTACGTGTTCACGCGGGCAGGCGACGGCACCTGGATCCAGGAGGCACGTCTCGCCCTCCCGGACGACGTAGCCCGACCGGGAGACGCCGGCGCAAGCACGAGCGGGGTGTCGCCCAGCGCCACGATGGCCGTCGGGTGGTTCCGCGGAACGGCCCTCCTCGGCCTCCCGGGTCGAAATGACGGTGCCGGAGCCGTTTACACGTTCGTGAGACAGCCCGTCGGCGGGGCCTGGGTGAGGGACCTGACGCTCACGGCGTTCGACCCGGCCTCCGGTGCCGCGTTCGGCCACGCGTTCCACACGGTGGACGGCGAGCTCTGGATCTCCTCCCCGGGGAACGCCTTCTCCGGCAGCATCTACCGGTTCGCGTACGACGCCTCACGGGACGCTTTCCTCGGCGCGACCAAGCTCCGGAACACGATCGATCCCGACATGGGCGACGGTTTCGGCTGGGTCGTGGCCAGGGAGGGGGATCTCGCCGCCATCGGCCAGCCGACGGACGACGGAGGGCTGGGGTCGGTCATCGTGATGCGGAATCGGGGAGGGGAGTGGGCTTCCGAGGCGAAGCTCATGGTGCCGGGGCCGCCCGGGCTCGCGCCGATCGCCGGAGGCGCCCTCGAATGCGGGCCGGAGGACACGGCAGACGCATTCAACTGCTCGGGCGTGGACCTGCTGTCGTTCCTGCCGATCTCGTCCCTTGGCGGAGGCCGCCTGACGATGGTGAACGACGTGTGGGGATGGACGGACCCGGAATCGGAGCGCGAGTACGCGATCGTGGGACGGACGGACGGGGTCGCCTTCGTCGACGTCACGGATCCGGTCAGTCCGCGGTACGTGGGGAGCCTCCCGAAGACCCCCGGCTCACGCTCCAACATGTGGCGAGACGTGAAGGCGATCGGGAACTACGCGGTCGTGGTGGCCGACGCCGGGGGCCGCCACGGCATGCAGGTCTTCGACCTGACGCGCCTCCGCGGCGTGGAGGGCACCCCGGCCATTTTCGAGGCCGACGCCGTCTACGACGGGATCACGAGCGCTCACAACGTGGCCGTGAACGAGGAGACGAGGATAGCGTACGTGGTGGGAGCGAACGGCGGCGGCGAGACGTGTGGGGGTGGCCTCCACATGGTGGACATGAGCGAGCCCGTGGCCCCGACCTTCGCGGGGTGCTTCCAGCACCCGGGGACGGGAGAGAACGGCACCGGGTACACGCACGATGCGATGTGCGTGATCTACCGGGGTCCTGATCTCGAGCACGAGGGACGGGAGATCTGCTTCGGCGCGAACGAGACGGCGCTCTCCGTCGCGGACGTCACGGACAAGTCAAGTCCCGTGCCCCTTTCGGTCGCGGCCCCCCCCCACCCCGCGTACGTCCACCAGGGGTGGCTAACCGAGGACCATCGGTACTTCTTCCTAGACGACGAGCTGGACGAGTACTACTCCATGGAAGGGCTGGCCCCGCCCCTGGCCGGTGCCCGTACGATGATCTGGGACGTGAGCGACCTGGACGACCCCGTGCTCGTGAAGGAGCACGAGGGCGAGACGCTCACCATCGATCACAATCTCTACATCCGCGGCAACCTGATGTACCAGGCGAACTACGAGAGCGGGCTCCGGATCCTGAGCGTGAGCGACCCCGAGAACCCCGTGGAGGTCGGGTTCTTCGACACGGTCCCGGAAAGCGACAGCGTCGAGTTTAACGGCTCGTGGTCGAGCTACCCGTTCTTCGAGAGCGGGACGATTGTAGTGACGAGCATGCAGGAGGGCGTTTTCTTCCTGCGTTACGATCCTCGAGAGCCTCTCCCGTAGGCGATGCTCAACTACATCTGGGCCGCGCTCATCGTCTCGAGCTTCCTCTTCGCGGCGGTCCGCGACATCGGCGACCTGGCACGAGATAGGTACCGGAACGGGGAGCCGCTCCCAGTGGAGCTCGTGTTCCCGAACAATTTCGATCCCGTGGTACGGGAGATCGCCGTCGAGATCCGGATCGATCCCTCCGAGCACGCGGCGTTTTACGGAACCGAGCTTCCGCCCACCGACGCCTACGCCGGGACGCTCGTCCAGACCGCCGAGGGGCGGCAGATCCGCTTCGACCTGGGGGAGGCCCTCCCCGAACCGCTGGCAACGATCCAGGGCGTTTCCGGGTCCGGAGACGGAGAGCTCCAGGGCGCGGTCGAGCTCGCGGCCTTCGCCGGCGTCTTCCTGCTGAGCGACGAGCCGCCCTTCACGATCGAGGCTGACGTCGTCTTCCAGCCGGTCCGCTTCGTGGCCATGAACGCGATCGGCGCTGCGGCCCTGGAGTTCGCCGAGACGGCCGCGACCATCGCCCTCGGGCTGATCGGTGTCCTCGCCCTGTTTCTCGGCCTCCTCAAGATCGGGGAGAAGGCGGGGGTCATCCACACAATCGTGGGATTCGTGCGCCCCGTCCTCCGTCCGCTGTTCCCGCAGGTGCCCGCGGATCACCCCGCGCTCGGCATGATCGCGTTGAACCTGACGGCGAATATCTTCGGCCTCGGGAACGCCGCGACCCCGTTCGGGATCAAGGCGATGGAGGAGCTCCAGAAGTTGAATCCAACGAACGACACGGCCACGGACCCGATGGTCATGCTTCTCGCCATCAACACGGCCAGCGTCCAGGTCGTGCCGCCCGTGCTCCTCCTGGCGCTCCTGGGGCTCCAGATCAACCAGCTCATCTTCGCCATCCTGCTCACGACTGGTCTCTCCCTGCTGATCGCGGTCGTCGCGGTACGGCTCTACGGGAAGCTCCCCAGCTCCCGCGCGTCCGACCCCAATCGCGTGGAGAGGGAGGGCTGACGATGGAGCTCGTCCGCGAGACGATCGGCCTCCTCTCCTATTTCGTGATCCCGGCGATCGCCGTCGGCTTTCCGCTGTACGGGCTCTACAAGCGGGTGCCCGTCTACGAGGCGTTCGTCGAGGGCGCGAAGGAGGGATTCCAGGTCGCCGTCCGCATCATCCCCTATCTGGTGGCGATCCTCTTCGCGATCGGGATGTTTCGCGCCAGCGGGGCCATGGACTTCCTCGTGGCGGCGTTGAACCCCGTCCTGAGCCTGATCGGCTTCCCCGCCGAGGTCCTACCCATGGCGATCATCCGTCCCCTCACGGGCTCTGGCTCGGCCGCGCTGGTCGCGGAGATGGTCAACCAGTACGGGGAGGACTCCCTGTTCGTGAAGATGGCCGCGGTCATGTACGGATCGAGCGAGACCACCTTCTACGTGATCGCCGTCTACTTCGGGGCCATCAACATCAAGCGCACGAGGCACGCCATCCTGGCCGGGCTAACAGCCGACGTGGCCGCCGCCCTGCTCGCGGTCTGGACGGTCCGCCTCCTGTTCGGCTGACTTCGACCCGCTTTCGGCCGCCGCCGATCAAGCTCCCGATCTTCGCGCTTTCGCGCCCGTCTAGCCGCGGATCCTGGAGGGCGAGGGCCCCCCGGGGCCGTGGAGTTTCCCGGGCGGTCAGGGTACCGTTCGGGCCATGCACTATCACCTGATCGGGATCGCGGGCACGGCCATGGCATCGCTCGCCGGCCTCCTCCGCGAGAAGGGGCACTGGGCAACTGGTTCGGACGAGGGGGTCTACCCCCCGATGTCCACGCAGCTCGACGCACTCGGCATCGAATACGCGACGCGTTTCGATCCGGCCAACCTGGACCCGGCGCCCGATGTCGTCGTTGTCGGGAACGCGATCAGCCGCGGGAACGAGGAGCTCGAAGCGGTCCTCGATCGCCGCCTTCGGTACGCGTCGTCGGCCGAGGTCCTGAGGGAGGAGTTCCTGCGCGACCGGCACGTGCTCGCCGTCGCGGGGACCCACGGGAAGACCACGACGACATCGATCCTCGCCTGGCTGCTCGAGCGGGCCGGGCTCGGGCCGTCATTCATGATAGGGGGCGTGGCAGAGAACTTCGGGACCTCCTTCCGGCTGACCGATTCCGAGATCTTCGTCGTCGAGGCGGACGAGTACGACACGGCCTACTTCGACAAGGGGCCGAAGATGTGGCACTACCGTCCCCGGACGGCCGTGGTCGCGAACGTGGACTTCGACCATGCCGACGTCTTCCGGGACGAGATCGCCTATCGCTTCGCGTTCGAGCGCTTCGTGAACCTCATCCCGCAGACAGGCACGCTGGTCCTGGGCTGGGACTCCCCGTTCGCGAGAGACCTCGCCCCGCGCTCTTACGCGCCCATCGAGTCGTTTGCGGTCGAGGCAAACGAAGGCGGGGACGAGGAGCGTGGTGCGGCTGAGGCTCCGGGCGCGACCGAGGCCGGGGACAGGGGCCTGGGTCCGGGCGAGCACCCGCGCTGGAGGGCGCTCCAACTAAGTCACCGACCGGACGGAACCAAGTTCACGGTCGTCCATGACGGACGAGAAATGGGGACCGTCTCTTCTCCCCTCTCGGGAACCTTCAACGTTCGAAACGCACTGGCCGCGCTGGCCGCGGCGAGCACAGTCGGCGCGCCGTGGGAAGCGCTCGCCGAGGGCCTAGGTTCCTTCCGGAGCGTGCGCCAGCGCATGGAAGTCCGTGGCGAGGTCGGCGGAGTGACGGTCATTGACGACTTCGCGCACCATCCGACGGCTGTGCGCGAGACTGTCGAAGCCGTCCGGACCCGCTTCCCCGAGCGGAGGGTGGTCGCAATCTTCGAGCCTCGGAGCTATACGGCGCAGCGGAGGGAGCTCCAGGAGGGGTTCCGCCGCGCCCTGGGGCATGCGGACCGGATCGTCCTCGCGGGACTCTTCCACCCCGAGCGATACGACGCCGACACTGGGCTGGACCCGGAGGTGCTCGTCCAATCGATCAGAGAGGACGGGATCGAGGCCGACTACGTCCCCGACGTGGACCGGATCGTGGATCTCATGGCCCGGACCGCCCGGCCGGGGGACGTCCTCCTCGTCATGTCAAACGGGGCGTTCGGCGGGATCCACGAGAAGCTCCTGGCACGACTCGGGGCGCCGCCCTAGACCGCGATCGTCCGGACGAAGAGCTCGTTGTTCTCCCAGCGGGTTCGCTTCATGCTCAGGTCCACCGGCTGGGTCCGGCCGAGGGCGTCCGTGGCCCGTGACGCGAGCGTGTGCTCGCCGGGCGCTAGGCCCGTGGTGCGGAACGTGAAGAACGTCCACGAACACGGGTCCTCAGGACGGTCGAGGGTCGCCGGGAGCCAGTCGCCCCCGTCCACCTGGACCTCCACCCGGTCCAGCGGAGTGCCGTCGCCGTACGCCACTCCGAACACCGTAAAACGATCCTGGAGCCGCGTGACGCGTGCGATCATCGACTTCACCCGGATCCGCGTGACGGAGGTCTCCACCCACTCCACCTCGCCGTTCACCTCGCGCTCCATGAGCGTCACGTAATCCCGGGCCATGAACCGGGCCATGAGCCGGTCCGCGCTCACGTCGATCCGCTCGAGCCACTTCACGTTCGACACCCCGTACCAGCCGGGGACGAGGAGCCGGACCGGGAACCCGTGCACGATTGGAAGCGGCTCTCCGTTCATCTCCCAGACGACGAGGGGATCGGTCTCGGCGATATGCTCGAGCGACATCGAGCGGCCGAAGTGCTGCTCGTATTCGTTCCCGCGAACCTCCTCCGTGCCGGTGTCGGCCCCCCAGAAGTGGACCTCGCGGGCGCCCGCCGCGAGACCTGCCTGGTCCAGGAGCGGCCGGAGCCGCGTTCCCGTCCAGGTCGCGTTCCCCACCATGCCGTTGAAGGTGCCCCTCGAGTTGCCCCCGCACTCGAAGACCACGGTGCGCTCCGCGCGGGGAAGCGCCCGAAGCTGCTCGAGCGTGAACGTGAGCGGCCGCTGGACCAGCCCCCCGATGCGGAGCGTGTAGCTCGATGTGTAGAGCTCCGGAACGCCGTAATGGGCGACCATGAAGTAGTCCTCGATGGGCGTGAGCCACGAGTCGAGGTTCCTCAGATCCTGGGCGATCAGGCTCTGCCCGGGGTACGTCTCGGCCCCGCCGCGCCGCCCCGTGAAGCTCTCGGGAACGTCCGTGAACAGGACCACGGTCTCCTCCTGCCGGAACCAGTCTCTAGGCCATCCGGGAATGGGCACGATCGCGAGGCCGACCGCGGCGAGCCCCATGCGCCCAAGAGCTTCGCGGCGCGTGACGATACCGTCGGGGGTGAGGTGGGTGCGCTGCACGTCCATGGGGCCCTCCGGAGGCAACGGGGATACGCGAGAGATCGGCACCGAAACGCTTACGTCAAGATACGGCGCCCCGCGCCCCGGGCCAGGCGCTCCTAGAAGCCCGCGGGCTCTCCCCCCCGCCTCGGATCGGACACGCCGTGGAGGATCCCACGCTCGCCTACGGCGACGGCCTGAACGTCCCCCCAGACCTCGTCGCGCTCGACGACCCGATGTCCCATGCCGCGGAGCCCCTCTGCAGCCTGGTCCGAGAGGCCTGCCGGCTCGTGCAGAACCTCGTCCGGAAGATGCTGGTGGTGCACGCGCGGAGCCGAGACCGCGGAAGCCGGGTCCATCCCGTGATCGACGATGTTGGAGAGCACCTGGAAGAGGGTCGTGGCGATCCGCGGGCCACCCGAGGTCCCCAGCACCAAACGAAGTGGGCGGTCTTCCTCGGGTCCCAGCACGATGGTGGGAGTCATGGCCGATAGCATTCTCTTGGCGGGCTCGATCGCGTTCGCCTCCCCCTGATTCAGCCCGAAGTAGTTGGGAACGCCGGGGGCCAGCGTGAAGTCGTCCATGTCACTGTTCAGGAGGACCCCGGTACCCTCCGCCACGAGCTTGCCGCCGTACCAGGTGTTGAGCGTGGTGGTGACGGCCGCCGTGTCCCCCTCGGGGCCCACGATCGAGACGTGGGTCGTGTGATCCCCCTCGTGAGGGGGGTGAACACTTCCCGGCTGGACGCCCGTCGATGGTGTCGCCCTGTCGAGCGGCATCCCGCGACCGCGGAGCTCTCCGTACTCCGGAGAGACGAGCCGCGCGGTCGGGACGGTGACGCGATCCGGATCGCCCAGCCAGTGGTTCTGATCGGAGAATGCACGCCGCCACGCCTCCACGAGCAGATGCAGGTGCTGTGCGCCGTTCCAATGGTGAGCGGACAGGGGAAGGCGGTCGAGCATATGGCACGTCAGAGCGATCGTGACGCCTCCCGACGACGGGGGCGGCATGGTGAGGAGCGTATGGTCTCGGTATCGAATGCTCAGGGGCTCGCGCCAGACGGCCTCGTACGCGGCGAGGTCCTCGTGCGAGAGGAGCCCCCCGCCCCGTCGCATTTCCGCCACGATCCGATCGGCCGTGATGCCCTGGTAGAATCCGTCGGGCCCCCCGTCCCGAATCCGCTCCAGGGTGGCCGCCAGGTCCGGCTGACGGAGCGTCTCCCCGGCACGAGGAGGCCGCCCCCGCGTCAGGAATACGGCCCGGCTCGACGGAAAGCGGTCCAGCTCACTGACGACTCGGGGGAGGAGCGAGCGAACGAATCGGTCGCCAACCACGAAGCCCGTCGCGAGCCCGATCGCGGGCTCGACGAGCGAGGCCCACGGGAGGGATCCGTGGTGCCGGTGCGCCTCCCACAGTCCCCTCACCGAGCCGGGCACGCCGGCGGCGAGGTGCCCGACGAGGGATCGATCCGTCGCCTCCCCGTCCGGATCCACGAACATGTCTCGCGTGGCCGTGAGCGGCGCCTTTGATCGGAAGTCCAGTGCCGCCACCTCACCGTCCGCCTTTCGAACGACGAGGAAGCCGCTCCCCCCCAGGTTCCCGGCCTCCGGGTTCACGACCGCGAGCGCGAACGAGACGGCCACGGCCGCATCGACCGAGTTGCCGCCGGATCGGAGGACCGCGACCCCCACGTCGCTCGCATACCGGTCCGTGGTCGCGACCACGGCGGTCCGCCCGGATACCGCTGGGGCGCCGCGTCGGTGTGGCCACCGGTCGGGCCATCCCCTCGCCGGAAGGGACGTCATCGCGGGTCGGCTCTCCGATGGGAGTTGGCCGCGTCCGTCATGCACCCGCCGAGGCTGGTCGTCGGTTTCCTCACGATCGGAATGACCGAGCGGGCGGGCCCGGGCGGCCCCTGGTGCCCACGCGATGACGAGGCCACGATAAACCTCTGATGAGCGACCACTCCCCGGCCGTCCGACCGCGAGCACTTCGAAAGGGGTGCAGGATCGCGCTCGTGGCCCCGGCGGGCCCCCTCGACCCGGAGCGGATCGATCGCGCCACGGAGCACTGCCGTACCCTGGGGATCGAACCCGTTCTCTTTCCTGCCGCCGCACTTCGCTGGGGATACCTGGCCGGCAGCGACGAGGAGCGTCTGGCCGACCTCCAGGGTGCCTTCGACGACCCCACAGTGGACGCCGTCTGGGCCCTCCGCGGCGGATACGGTACGCTCCGGATCCTGGACCGCCTTAGGCTGGTGCGGCAGCGCACGGACCCGATCCCCTTCATCGGGTTCAGCGACAATACGACGATCCATGTGCGCCACGCTGCGATCGGGGTCATCTCTTTCCACGGCCCCCATCCCGGCTCCGAGATCCCAGCCGAAACCGAAGCGTCGTTCGCGGCCGTCCTCTTCTCCGAGGAGCCGGCCGGCCCGCTTCCGCGCCGAAGCGGCGATCCTCCCGCTCGACCCCTCGTCCCCGGTCGCGTGGAGGCTCCGCTCTTCGGCGGAAACCTCACCCTTCTCGCCGCCCTCTGTGGGTCGAGCGACGCGCCGAGCGCGCGCGGTCGCATCCTCTTCCTGGAGGAACATGGCGAGCCCACCTACCGCGTCGACCGTCTGCTCATGCAGCTTCAGCGCTCCGGCGCCCTCGAAGGAGTGGCGGGACTCGCCTTCGGCCGGTTCACGGGAGCTCCCGCGGAGGGGGCGCGGACGCCCCAGCTGATCGAGGAGATCGCGCTCCGGCTAGCAGTGCCTGCGGTCGCCGATCTTCCCTTCGGCCATGTGGAGCACAACTGCACCCTTCCGGTCGGCGCCCGTGCGGTGCTCGACGGGCAGGCCGCGACATTGTCCATCGTGGAAGGAGCCGTCAAGGCCGTGTGACGGAAGTATCCGAGGACGCGGCCTGGCGAACGGGCGCCGGGCCGCCCGACGCCGGTCGGCCCGCCTCGGTTCGGCTGGCACGACTTACTCGCACCCCGATGGCGGAACTGGCGGGCGACCGCGGTCGTATGAGGACGAAAGGAAGCTCGTCCTTCGCTCGTCGGAGCCCTCCATGAATCCCGCCGAAGACCCGTCGCGCTCGCCCTCGGGAAGGTCGCCTTTCGAGTTCATGCGAAGACGCCGCGAGGCGGCGGGGAGACCCCTTCCTGTCGCGGCCGGCGTGCTCGTGCTGGTGCTCATCGGGGGCGCGGTCGCTTGGTATGTCCTCCGCTCGCCCCCGGAGCCCCAGCCCCAGGTGGCGGTCCCGACGATCCCCGTCGAGCCGGCTCCGGTGGACTCGAGCCTGGTGGTCCCCCCAATCGACCTGCCCCCGCTCGACGCGAGTGACGCGATCGTCCGCGAGCTCGTGTCTCGCTTGTCGGCTCATCCCCGGATAGCCGAGTGGTTCGTCAGCGACGATCTCGTACGCCGGTTCGTGTCGGCCGTGGTGAACCTCGCCGGAGGCCGGAGCCCCTCCCCGCACGTCGGGTTCCTCGCGCCGGCTGGCGACTTCAGCGTCCAGACCTCCGGGGAAGACACCCTGATCGATCCGGCCAGCTACGCTCGCTACGACCTGCTGGTCGAGGCGTTCACCTCGCTCGACACCCGAGGGTCCGCGGTTCTCTACCAGCAGCTCCGCCCTCTCTTCGTGGAAGCGCACACCGAGCTCGGGCTCGGCGACCGGAGCTGGGACGATGCGATGGTCCTGGCCGTCGGGAACGTCCTGGCCGCGCGAGTATCAGACGGGCCTGTCCGCGTCCGGGAAGAGGAGAGTCTATACGTATTCATGGATCCCGCCCTCGAGTCGGGGACCGACGCAGAGAAGCACCTGATCAGAGCGGGGTCCGAGAACGCCCGAAGGATCCAGGCCAAGCTAAGGGAGCTGGCCGCGGCCATTGGGATCCAGCCGCCCGCTTGAGGCGCAGTACACAGGTCTCGGCGAGGACGCCGGTCTCGGACGAGCCGCCAGGCTCGGCCGGCCGGCCGGTGGATCGGCAACAGATGGACCAGCGAAGGCGTGGGAGCGGGTGGGCCCGATGCGTTACGCCGCCATCTCACGCGCGGCATCCGGGAGGCGCGGCACCCGGGTCACGCGAGCGACCCCCCGGCTCCGGCGGCGGAGCAGCTCCTCGACGCAGGCGCTCTCCTTGCACCCGGCGTATTTCGCCCACCGGCGCCAGCTGGAGCCGTGCCCCAGCTCACCGTCGAACAGCCAGTCCGCCACATGCGCCATCTCATGCACCAGGGTGTCGGTGCGCTCCCGCCCGTTGCCCTCCAGCATCAGATCGACGTTCAGGGCAATCTCCACTATATAGCGCCGTCCGTTCCCGTACCCCGGCACCACCTGCCCCAAGCGCGTCGTCATCCGGTTGCTCAGGCGAACGGGCACGTCCACCGGAAGGCGGTCGTCGAAGCGTGTCCTGTTCAGGTAGCGATACAGTCGTCCAAGGTAGAGGCGCTGCTCCTCCGTCGCGCAGCAGGGCCCTGGCTGGTTGCGGCGACGTGGCGGAGACGGGCGACGCGCTCGATGCTCTCGACGAATCCGCCGGAGCTCGAGGTCCAGGACCTCCCAAGACCTCACCACGGCCGCCGCCTCCCGGAAGACGGGTCCTCCACGGTGGGCGTCACGAACGATGACGGCGAAGTGATCCAGGATATCCGGCGGTGCCGTCCGATAGGCGACGTGGAGGTTCAGGACCGTCCCCTCCTTCGTGACGGACCAGATCGTGCTTCGGTTGGATCGGAAGCTCACGCTCCGGAGGCGACGAGCGCCCTTTCGCCTGAGAAAGCTCAACACCTGTCGTTCCGTTCGCGCCTGCATGCCCGATCACTTCTGCCCGTAAGGTGGGTCACTGGGACCTTCGGCGAGGCCGAGATCATACTACCCCTGGAACGAACGCTCAAGGGGCCGGTTGCTGTCGCAAATGATGCAACACTGGGAGAAGTTCGGGCATCGAGATTGGACCCACAGGATATTGTACCTCGCATCTCCATACCCACTAGCGCTTGGGGGTTGGCGAAAGAAAACACTTGCGAAATCACGCGTGTGTGTTACAACTCAAGTGTGGTTCCGTTGAAGGTTACACCCATGAAGATGGAGGATTACCCGTGGCCACGAAGCGCACCGCGAAGAAGAAGCCCGCCGCGAAGCGGAAGCCCGCCGCGAAGCGGAAGCCCGCCGCGAAGCGGAAGCCCGCCGCAAAGCGGAAGCCCGCCGCAAAGAAGAAGACCGCTGCAAAGCGGAAGCCCGCCGCGAAGCGGAAGCCCGCCGCAAAGCGGAAGCCCGCCGCAAAGAAGAAGACCGCCGCGAAGCGGAAGCCCGCCGCAAAGAAGAAGACCGCTGCAAAGAAGAAGACCGCCGCGAAGCGGAAGCCCGCCGCAAAGAGGAGGACCGCCGCGAAGCGGACGACAAGGAAGAAAGCCGCCGCGAAGAGGAAACCCGCCGCCAGAAAGAAGAAGTAGGGGCGTCTGCCAGCGACGGAACCGCAATGCGTGAAGCGAGGGGCTCGGCCATGGTGGCCGGGCCCCGTTGCTTTGTCTCTTACTCGGGGCGCCCCGCCTGTGCGGTGACTGGGACGGTGGGGCTAACGATCGTGGACGACGCCTCCGAAGACGCCTTGGCGCTCCGCTTTCGCGCGACCCAGAAGAGCACTCGGGCCCCCAGGAGCACGCCCAGGATCGTGGCGAGCAGGAGGGGAAGGCGCGTGTCGGCCTTCACCTGCCAGTAGAAGTGGATCGCACCGAGAGACGCTGCCAGATAGACGCCCCGGTGGATGGTCGTCCACTTGCGCCCGAGCCTTCGGATCCAGCCCTTCGTCGAGGTCACGGCCAGCGGGATCAGGACTAGGAAGGCGGAAAACCCGACCGTGATGTATGGGCGTTCCATTATGTCCTCCCACACCCAGTCCACACGCAGACCGAGGTCTAGGATCACCCAGATCAGGAAGTGGACCGAGGCGTAGAAGAACGCGAACAGCCCGAGCGGCCGACGCAGCTGGATCACCGGATGCCAGCCGCTGATCCTACGGAACGGCGTGACCGAGAGCGTAACGAGGAGGAGCACGAGCGTCGACATTCCGGTCACGTGGGTGACCTTCTCGATGGGATTCACGCCCAGCCACCCTAGGAACATCCCGGCGATGATCCAGGCCGCCGGCGAGAGGGCGCTCGCCCAGAGCACCACCTTGAGCACCTTAACGGCGCCCCGTCTTTTCATGCGCGGCCTCCTCCGGGCGGCGGACCGCCCGGGGCCACAGAGTCGCCTAGATCCAGCGGGCGAGGTCCATCCCCGCGTACATGTGCTGGACCTCGTCCGCGTACCCGTTGAACATGAGGGTCTCGCGACGGAAGAGCTCCCCGATCCTGCGCTCGCGGGCCTGGCTCCAGCGAGGATGCTCCACGTTCGGGTTCACGTTCGCGTAGAAGCCGTACTCCCGCGGGTTCGTGTCCCACCAGGTGTTGCGCGGCATTTCCGTAACGAACCGGATCCTCACGATGGACTTGATTCCCTTGAAGCCGTACTTCCACGGAACGATAAGGCGAAGCGGGGCCCCGTTCTGGTTGGGAAGGTCGACTCCGTACACGCCGGTGACGAGCAAGGTCAGCGGGTGCATGGCCTCGTCCATGCGAAGTCCCTCGATGTACGGCCATTCGAGGATCCCGGACCGCTGGCCGACCATCTCCCTGGGCCGGTATACGGTCGTGAACTCGACAAACTGGGCGCTCGGCTGCGGGTCCACGCGCCGGATCAGATCGGCCAAGGGAAAGCCACGCCACGGGATCACCATCGACCACGCCTCGACGCAGCGGAGCCGGTAGACGCGGTCCTCGATCAGATGCGGACCCAGGAACTCCTCGAGCCCGTATTGCCCGGGCCTGTTCACGAGCCCCTCGATCGAGACGCTCCAGGGTCGTGGCCGGAAGGCACCGGCGTTCCGCTCCGGATCCTCCTTGTCCGACCCGAACTCGTAAAAGTTGTTGTAGGTCGTGATCTCACGAAACGAGTTCACCGGTTCGTCCAGCTCGGAGCGGAGGTCGGCGAAGCTCGGATCCTGAAGGCGACCTGGTTCCAGCGCCGACGACGCCGCGGGCGTCAGCGCCAGCCCCGCTACGCCGGCCGCAGCCTCACGAATGAACTCCCGGCGGTTCAAGTGGACCCGCTCGGGCGTGATCTCTGACGAAGGAATGTCGGAACCGCGTCGGATCAACATGGAGACTCCCAGCTCGGAGGGAAGCCCGGAAGGTGCTCGGGCAGTATAAAACGTGGTCGTTTGGAGGGGTTCCCGGAAGGACCCCCGCCAAGACCCTCGGCGGTCGGCGCTCGCGGTGGACGCCCGGCGGAGCTCTCGAAGAGCGTGAGGTCGTTCGCGTCCCATTCCCGCCGCTACGCCGGGATCCTACCTTGCCCCGGCGCGCGAGCCTCGCGCCCTCGGATCCCCTGGACGCGGTCCGGCCGGACACCCCCTGGAGATCAACCATAACCATCCCCCGTACGACCCGCCTACTGGGCGCCGTCCTCTCGGCAGCCCTCGTCCTGGCCTCGTGTGAGTCTTCCACGGAGCCGGGGGACCACGTCGGTATCTACGAGCATCCTCGTCAACGGTAGCCCGCTTCCGGCCGTGACCGTCCACGACGAGCACCTGACGGAGGAGACGCTGGACGGATGGTTGAGGCTCGCCGACGACAACACGTTCCAGGCTTACTTCCTGATTCGACGGAGCGCGGACGGGGTCGAGGAGATAGTAGAAGAGACCCCTTCTGGAACCTACGTGATCTCGGGGAACCAGATCACCTTCACGGACGAAGAGGGGGACACGCCGGGAGTGCTCGACGGAGACCGCATCACCGTGACGGTTGAGGACAACGACCGGGGCACGGCCGTGATGCTCGTCTTCGAGAAGTAGAACGCGACGGGCGTCGCCGGAGGCGTCAGCTCGTGCTCTTCAGTCGCCGGTACTCGGCCAAGTGGCGGATCGCTGCGGCGGTGGTCCCCTCCTCCTCGTAGAGCCGGGAGAGGTTGTAGTGCGCCGAAGCCAGGCAGGGGTCGAGGAGTACGGCCTGCTCGTACGCCTCCACGGCCTCCCGCCTGCGCTCCTGGTCCTCGAGCGCCACCCCCAGGTTGTGCCACGCCATCGCGTTCTTCGGTGAGGTAGCGATCGCCTGCCGATAGTGGCGCTCCGCGTCGGGAAGGCTCCCCTCCTCGTGGAGTAGACGTCCCAGGTTCAGATGGGCCTCGACGTGACCGGCGGCCAGTCCGACGGCCTGACGATACGCCTCCTTCGCGTCGGCCGCCGACACAGCCTCTAGCTCGTGGCCCAGGTTGTACCAGTCGTCCGAGTCCGTGCTGTCGATGTCGAGCCCCTCCTCGACCACTCGACGCGCGAACGGGGCCGTGCGCGACGCGAGGTCCGCGACCGCGAACTCGAGGATGACCTGTCCCGAGTCGGGGTCCCACACGGTATCCCGGTCGCGGACGACTACGCCCTCTCCGTCGGTGCTGACGTGCACCTCGGCAAGCGAGCGACCGCTCGGCAGCTGGTCCTGAAGCCTGTGGAGCGCGCGCCGGACCGTGCGCGGGTGGACGCGAGCCTTCAGGAGCTCGCTCGCGGCACGGAGGACGACGATGTCCTGGAAGGAGAAGCGGTACTCGTTCCGTCGACCGCGGCGAGGCGAGACGAGATTCGACCGAGCGTAGGAGCGTACTTGGCGCACCGACAACCCGAGGATCTCCGCGACCTCGCGGGCGGTGTAGCCGGTCATGGCGGAGCTAGCCGGAGGATGCCTTCCGCCTCCCTGCCCTCTTGCCGGCCGACGCGGCCGACTTTGCTCCCTTCTTCGCGGCCGCGTCCTTCTTGCCGGCCCTCTCGGCCGGCTTCCGCTCGGTGTCCTCCTTGAGGCTGGCCTTCAAGGCATCCATGAGGTCGATGATCTGGACCTGGGGCTCCTCGGCGGGAGCGATCGTGATCTCCTGCCCCTCAACTTTCTGCTGGATCAGCTCGAGCGTCCTGTCCCGTACCTCGTCCCGGTAGCTCTCCGGGTGGAACTCGGAGGTGGCCAGCTGCTCGATCAGCTGGGTGGCGAGCTTGAGTTCCTGATCCTTGACCTCGCCCTCGTCGATGGGAACCTCGGAAGCGGAGCGCACCTCGTCCGCGTAACGGAGCTGCTCCATCACGAGCAACTCGCCCATCGGCCTGAGCATGACGAGGTGCTGCCGCCCACGGGTGGCGTACTTACCGATCGCCACGCGCTCCGTCCGCACTAGGGCCGCCACGAAGAGCCGGTACGCCCGCGCGCTGCCCTTGTCCGGTCCCAGGTAGTAGGCGCGGTCGCAGTAAAGCCGGTCCACCTCCTCCGCGGGAACGAACTCAACGACCTCGACGGAGTCGCCCTTCGGCATCTCGAGGGCCTTGAGCTCGTCGTCGCTGAAGATCACGTACTGCCCCCTCGAGAACTCGTACCCCTTCACTGTGTCCTCGCGGGGCACGATCTCCTGGTCCTGGGGGCAGATGTACTGCTGCTTGAGCCTCGTCCCGCACTTGCCGTGAAGCATGTTGAAGGACACACGCGCCGACGACTCGCCGGTCGAGTAGAGCTTCACGGGCACGGAAACGAGCCCGAACGAAACTGTCGTGGTGGCAATCGATCGAGCAGTCATAGAACGGGAAATATATGTTTACCGGTTCACAAGAGGCAACGACGACGTGGTAACATAGCGAAATGAGCCCCAAGGCCCCTGATCGCCTGGAGCGATACCGGGAGAAGAGGTCCGCCGCCCGGACCCCCGAGCCGTTTGCGGCGATGGCGGCGAGCGCGCCCGTCTCGTCCGGTGGAGGTCGCCTCTTCGTCGTCCAGAAGCACTCCGCCACCAACCTTCACTGGGACTTACGCCTCGAGTCGGACGGGGTCCTCCTCTCCTGGGCCGTTCCGAAGGGGCCATCCCCGAACCCGATTGACAAGCGGCTCGCCGTCCACGTGGAGGACCACCCTCTGGACTACGCTGACTTCGAGGGGGTGATCCCGGAGGGGGAGTACGGGGCCGGGCCCGTCATTGTCTGGGACAAGGGGGTCTGGATCCCGATCGAGGACGAGCACGCGGGTATGGAGAAGGGAAAGCTCCTGTTCGAGCTCCGAGGCTACAAGCTCCGCGGGAAGTGGACGCTCGTGAAGACGAAGCAGTCCGAGAAGTCATGGCTCCTGATCAAGGAGCGGGATTCGTTCGTGCGGGAGGTGGGCACTGAGCACTACCCGGACGACTCGATCTACTCGGGGCTCCTCGTGGACGACCTGAAGAGCGTCGGCGCCCGCTCCGAGGCGATCGTGAAGAAGATCGTGAAGCTGGGGGCGAAGAAGCGGCCCGTGGATCCCCGGAAGGTCCAGATCATGCTCGCGACTTCGGTGGACGAGCCCTTTTCGAAGAAGGGTTGGGTCTTCGAGATCAAGTACGACGGGTATCGGCTCATCGCGGGGCGTGACGGTGGCGAGGCCGTTCTCGTGACCCGCTCCGGAGCCGATTTCACCGAGACGTTTCCCGACGTCGCCCGGGCCGTGCGCGGCCTACCCTACGACGGGCTCGTGCTGGACGGCGAGGTCGTAGTCCACGATGACCGCGGGCTCCCGAGCTTCGGGCGGCTCCAGCGCAGGGGGCTCCTCCGACGCCGGGCCGACGTGGCCCGGGCCGCGCTCGAGCTCCCCGCCACCTTCTACGCCTTCGACCTCCTGGGCTTCGGAGACTACGACCTGAGGGGCCTCCCGCTCTCAAGAAGGAAGGAGATCCTAAAGGAGATCCTCCCGTCGATCGGCCCCGTCCGCTTTTCGGACCACATCGAAACCCTCGGGAAGGAGATGTACGACCAGGTCTGCTCGATGGGGCTGGAGGGGGTCGTTGGGAAGAAGGCGGACGCGCCACACCGCGACGGCCGCTCGAAGAACTGGCTGAAGGTTCGAGCGCTGCGGAGCGACGACTTCGTCGTCATCGGGTGGACCGATCCCGCCGGCTCCCGACCCGCTTTCGGAGCGCTGCACCTGGCCCAGTACGCGGCCGATGGCGAGCTCGTCTATCTGGGGAGCGTGGGGACGGGCTTCGACGGAACGCTCCTGAAGAAGCTCCATGTGGAGCTCATCGAGCTGGAGGTGGACGAGCAGCCATTCGAGGGCGAAGTCCCGGAGGCCCGGCGCGGGAAACGCAGCCACCACTGGGTACGCCCGGAGCTGGTGTGCGAGGTGCGTTACACGGAGATCACGGAGCAGGGGCTGCTCCGCCATCCGGTCTTCGTCAGGCTCCGGGACGACAAGGGGCCCGAGGAGTGCATCGTCCAGGCGGTCGCGGAGGATCCGACGACCGAGGAGAACGAGGCAACCCGGACGGACGCGCCGTCAGGTGACGGAGCCCCCTCGGCGTGGGGCCGGAAGGAGGTCCCCTTCACGAACCTGGACAAGGTATTCTGGCCCGATCAGCCGTACACGAAAGGAGACCTGATCGAGTACTACCGTTCCGTCTCCGAGTGGCTCCTCCCCTACCTCCGGGACCGCCCCCTCGTCCTGACCCGCTACCCGGACGGGATCGACGGGAAGTCGTTCTTCCAGAAGAACGCGCCGGAGTGGGCGCCCGACTGGATCCAGACTCTGACGCTCTGGAGCGAGGATTCGGAGCGGGACATCGAGTATTTCGTCGTGAACGACCTCGAGTCGCTCCTCTACGTCGTCAACCTGGGAACGATCCCGCTCCACATCTGGTCCAGCCGCGTGTCGAGCCTCGGGCAGCCCGACTGGTGCATCCTGGACCTGGACCCGAAGGATGCGCCCTTCGAGGACGTCGTGGCCATCGCGCGGCACATCCACCGGCTCTGCGAGGAGATCGACCTCCCGGCCTTCGCGAAGACGAGCGGCTCGTCCGGCATACACGTCCTGATCCCAATCGGGCGACAGTGCACGTACAAGCAGTCGAAGGCGCTCGCGGAGCTCCTCGCCCGGGTCGTCGCCGCCGACCTCCCCAACATTGCAACGATCACGCGAAGCCCGTCGAAGCGCGGGGGCCGGGTTTACCTGGACTTCGTTCAGAACGGACGGGGCCGGCTCCTGGTGGCGCCGTTCAGCGCTCGCCCGGTGCCGGAGGCCGCGGTCTCCGCCCCGCTCAAATGGACCGAAGTGACCCGCAAGCTGACGGCGCGCAAGCACACGATCGCGACCCTGCCGAAGCGGATGCGCCGCTTCGGAGAGGATCCGATGGCTCCGGTGCTCGGGCTCAAGCCTGACCTGATGAGCGCCCTCGGACAGCTATCGGAGCGGCTGAGCCGGGCGTGAGGTTCCGGTGATCCCGCAGGGACGGGCTCGCTACGCCCCTCAGAGCCCCCCGGCCCACTCGACCGTCACGTCCGCCAGCTCGTCCAGCACCTCGTCGTCGGTTCTCCCCGAGCTCTTCCGCACCGTGGAAGGAATGGTCTCCCTCGTCCACGGCGTGGAGGCGGGCCCACCCTCCAAGCGCGTCGCAGACCGAGCGGACGAGATCGAAG
>CBDAON010000002.1:0-16997 GCA_965198065.1 Longimicrobiales bacterium
TCGCGGCGAGCGCCTCCCGCACGACCGGAGCGAGTCGCTGAGGCACGCAGACGACTGCGCCGTCACCTCCGAACAGGTACGGCACCTCGACCGGACGGACCGCGTTCCGGGTCGCGGCGATCACCGAGACCCCGATCGTGTTCACTTCCTTGTAGCGCCCCTCACGGATAGCCCTGGTGGAGCTCACCACGTCCGCGGCCACGACAGCCTAGCCTGCGGGGAGTGGCGAGTAGCTATCGCGGAGGGCGAGGCTCTCGAACGCATCGACCGGCTGGATGGAGGGATAGAAGTCGTCTGTCATGAGCGCGGAGCGTAGAGGCGCGCCCGACCCTGCGGCAAGCTATCGGCCGGGCGGGTCGACGTCCTGCAGCAGGGCCCCTCGCGCGACATCGCACGAGGGGCCCTGTTCACGCCAGCCGCACAGAGCAGGCGTGGGAGATCAGGCTTCCGCGCCTGATGGCTCTCGGCCTACATGCCGACTGCGTACTTCGTGAACGCTCCACCACCCGCGGGCCCTAACGAGCCCGGCCCCTCTGCCGCGAAAACGTTGCCGTCCTCATCGGCGGCCACGCCCTCGCCGGCATTGCCCTGGTAGGGTCGGCCTTCGTGGGGCGGGATGAACGCCTCGATCACGTCCCGATCGATGTGCCCGATGCGCACGCCGTTCGACCAGTTCGCATGGTTGGTCGCGCCCGACTCGGAGTCGATCGTGTACACCATGTCGGTCGTTTCGCTGATGAAGATGCCGCTGATGCGCCCATGCATGTAGCGCGATTCGAGATAGTTGCCGTCCTGGTCGAAGATCTCGAGGCGATGGTTGCCACGGTCCGCGACCCAGAGGCGGCCCCGCGAGTCGAATTCGAGGGCGTGGGGTGTGCGGAACTCGCCATGCATCGTTCCGATCTGTCCCCACTGCGTGATAAGCGTCCCGTCGGGCGCGTACTTCAGGATGCGGCCCGTCAAGCCGTTCGCGCGTGCTTCCTCGATCGCCTGGGTCGACGTCTGGCCCTGACCGCCGTGGCCGTCGGCCACGTAGATGCTGCCGTCGGGTCCGACGATCACGTCGTTGGGCTGGTTCAGCTGGCCGGGGCCGCTACCCGGTTGGCCCGCGATGCCGAGGCTCATCAGAAGCTCGCCCTCCGGGCTGAACTTGTGGACCTGATGGCCCTTGGTGCCCTCGGCGTTTCCAGCAAAGTCGGTCGCCCAGATGTTGCCGTCGTTGTCCACGTGAATGCCGTGAGGCGTCACGAAGATTCCGGCACCGAAGTTGGCGAGCAACTCGCCGGTGTTCCGATCGAACTTGAAGATCGGATCGACCGGGTTCGAGTCGCAGTTGACGCCCGGGCCTCCAGCCGAGCCGGAGGCGCACCGCTCGTACGCCACGACGTGCCCGTCGGTGGGGTCGATGTCGATGCCAGCCGTCGATCCCCACTCACGCCCTGCGGGAAGCTCTCCCCAGTTCGTGATCACCGTCGCCGACGGGTTCGGCAGCCCCTCGCCGGTGATCGGGTTTCCCATCGCCATCTCGTTCTGCATGGGGACCGGATCTCCGGCCTCCGTGGTGCATCCGGTAAACAGAACGGCGGCGCAAGCGATCAGCGCCGGGTTCAGAACGCGCGGGAGTTTCATTTGCAGCCCCTCCGCGAAAACGGTGAACGTGGCCGCACTGCGGCAGGCCCTCGGTGGCAACATTGGGGGAACGGCCCGAGTTCGCCAGCCTCGCCTCCCTCGCGCCCCGAGTTTATCGGAGGCTCCAGGCCTCCCCGACGAGGTCTCACGCCCCGCTCCTCTTGACAGCTGGAGGAGCGGCTCGTCAGACGCTACGGGCGGAGTAGGCCGCTCGACTCGAGCTCCGGCAGCTTGATGTGCCATCATGCTGTGTTATCATGAGGTTATGATTCGGACCCAGATTCAGCTGACCGAGGAGCAGAGGCGGAAGCTTCGCCGGGCCGCGCGGGATCAAGGCGTGTCCCTGGCGGAGATGGTCCGAAGGCTGATCGACCGCGGGATGGAGCAGGAGGCGCCCGATCGGCGGGCCGCTTACGGTCGAGCGGCCGAGTCGCTCGGGAGATTTCGCGATCGCGAGGGGGCTGCGGACGCCGGTGTAAGGCACGACGACTACTTGGACGGTGCCTACGAGTGAGCCGGGTATACGTGGACACCTCGGCGGCGTATTCGCTGCTTGTGGCGACCGATGAGAATCACAGCCGGGCGGTCGACGCCTTTCGGGCTCTCGAGGCCCGGACCGCCCCGCTGGCGACCAGCTCGTACGTTCTGGTCGAGACCTACGCCCTCCTAAGTCGACGTGTAGGCCTCGACGCCGTCGCAGCGTTTCGCGACGACATCCAACCTCTGCTCGAGACAACCTGGGTCGAGCGGGACCTGCACGAGCGGGGACTCGACCTTCTAGTCGCCAGGGGTCGAACGACGCTCAGCCTCGTTGACGCCACATCCTTCGTCCTGATGCGTGACGAGGGCATAGACGAGGCGTTCGCCTACGATAGCCACTTCCGGAAGGAAGGTTTCACGGTAATCGGGTGAGCGGGCTAGGCTTCCGATTTCAGCGCCTCGATCGGCTGGATGCCGAGAGCCTGCCGCGCCGGCACGACGCAGCCGAGCGCGCAGACGGCGAGCATGATGGCCGCGTAGGCCGCGATCAGGGCGGCCTCAGTCACGCTTGGGACACCGCCCAGGACGAGCGGCGAGAGCGCGGCCACGAGGACAGCGCCTACTCCGATGCCGGCACCGATCTGTATCATCGGGCGACCGAAGATCGCGGGGAGAATGCTCCACGTCAGAGGGAGAGGAGGCGGGAGAAGAGGCGCGAGATCATCTCGGCTCCCACGCGTCGACCACACCGGCGCGTGCTCGGTTGCCCATCACCCTAACACTCCTGCGGTGTGGCCGAGAGGGCGCGCGTAATCGCCTGGGCGAGCTGGTTCCAGCTCGCGACCTCCTCGCCCAGCCGGCGGCGCCCGGCGGCCGTGAGCCGGTAGTACTTGGCGCGCCGGTTGTTCTCGGACGTTCCCCATTCGCTCTTGATTAGCCCCCGGTGCTCGAGGCGATAGAGCGCTGGGTAGAGCGCCCCCTGCTGGATCCGAAGCGCACCGCCCGAGATCTGCTCGATCCGCAGGAGCACCCCGTACCCGTGGAGTTTCCCGAGCGAGACCGCTTTCAGGATGAGGAGGTCCAGGGTGCCGGGAAGAATTCCTGCCGGCTCGGTCATCGTCCCTCCTAGAATGATTAGGAGAGTCTAGCGCGTTCTCCTAACCTGTCAAGGAGAGAGGGTGGGCGAAGGGTCGTCGTAGACCCGGCCCCCGAGTCTTCCGTGCATCGCGGCTGTAGGGCTCCACGGCCTACCAGTTGGGCTGGTTCGACGCGCACATACGGGCGCTCGCGGAGCTCCACGGGCTTGAGGAGCTAGTTTCAGAGGACGCCCAGCACGGGTGCATGTACGGCACCGTGCGAGCCCGAAATCTGTTTGCATGGCGATTCGAGCCGACCGGAGCCTCGCGCGTTCACCGCGCACTTTCACCGAACGTTTTCACATGGAGACCCGCGTGCTTGAGCCCGAACAGATGCAGCCCGATTCCTGGGTCGTGACAGGCGGAAGGCCCCATGAGCCCGGAGCTCCCCTGAACGTGCCCATCGTTCCGGCCTCGAACTTCGCGTACGGCATGCCTCGCACGTACGCGCGCGAGCATCCCACTCCGACGGTAGAGGCCTTCGAGGAGCTGGTGGGCGGCCTCGAGGGCGGCACGGCGGTCGCCTTCGCTTCGGGGATGGGCGCCGCGCTGGCCGTGCTCATGAGCACTCCACCTTCGGCGGACGTGGTTCTGGCAGAAGGATGCTACCAGGGGGTCAAGGGTCTCGCCCGCGGCGGAGAGCGAAAGGGTCGATGGCGGGTTCGAACGATCGACCCGGCGGACACTGAGGCGATGGCGCGGGCGGCGGGCGAGGCCGACCTGCTCTGGCTCGAGTCGGTGTCGAACCCCCTTCTCGCGGTCGCCGAGCTGCCGGCGATCTGCGCTGCCCCCCGGAAGCCGGAGTGCGTGATTGTCGTGGACAACACGCTGCCCACCTCGTTCGGGTGCCGGCCCCTGGAGGTCGGAGCCGACCTCGTCGTGCACTCCGCCTCCAAATTCCTTGGAGGCCACAGCGACCTGCTCGCGGGTGTCGTGGTGGCGGCCGACAGCGGCCTCGCTAACGAGATCCAGAATCTCAGGATGGTCGGAGGCGCGGTTATGGGTGCGCTCGAGGCCTACCTGGCGGCACGGGGAGTCCGCACGCTGGCCCTTCGCATGGAGCGCTCGCAGAGCAACGCGGCCACGCTCGCGGAGCGTCTGGACGCGCACGACGAGGTGGACGTCGTTCGGTTCCCGGGCCTCCCATCTCACGGGACCCACGAGGTCGCGAAGCGGGTCCTCCACGGTTACGGGGCGATGATCTCGTTCGACGTGACCGGAGACGCGGCGCGGGCGGACGCGGTCTGCACCTCGCTTCAGATCGTGCGCCACACGACCAGCCTGGGTGGGGTGGAGTCCACGATCGAGCGGAGGGCTGCCGTCCCCGGGCAGGGCCATCTCCCCCCGACCCTGCTCCGCCTGAGCGTGGGGTGCGAGAACGTCGAGGACATTTGGAAGGACCTGGATCGGGCGCTCCATGCGGCCCGCGCGCCCGGTGAGTGAGGCCGGAGAGAACCTGACCGCGAGGAGATGATCTGCGATGGCGAACCCGGCGACGCAAGGCGCACTTCAGCTCGCGCGGGTGCTGGCCCTGGCGCTCGTGACCGGCGCTAGCGCCAGCTCCCCGATCTCGGCCGGGTCGAGAGGGAACGGGATGGGGAAGTCCACCTCGTGGGCCGTGTACGTCTGCGCCAGGATCCGGCCTGCGTTGATCGAGGTCCAGGCGTACCCGCCGGCGCCGATCAGGATCACGACCGCGATGAGGAGCAGGCCGATCTTCAAGACTAGCTTCATGCGATCCTCCGTTCAGGTTGGCCAGGCCGGTCGTGGACCCGCGGCCTCGCTCATCGTCCGTGTCACGAATCTCGTGCGGCACGATGTTCGTGTCAGCGAGGCCTTGCTCGATACGTCTCCTCGTAGAGCTTGGCCTCCGTGAGAAAAAAGTAGTACGAGTCCACCACGGCCTTGATGAAGCCGCGCCATCCGGCGAGGAACATGCGGCGGAGGAGGTAGAACTTGAGGAAGGTGAGCGGGAGCGTGAACAGGAGCCTCGCCCGGTTGAGCCCGCGGCCGTCCCGCTTCCGCTGCACGGCCTTGAGCCGGGAGTATTGGTTCAGCTTTTCCACCAAGTCGTGCACGGCGTCGTACCCGTAGTGCGAGAACGTGACGGGAAGGCGATCGAGCGGCCCCTTCACATGGACGCGCTCGTGCACCTCCATCCCCTCGTCGAATCGGGCTCTGTCTCGTCGGTACACGCGCAAGTGGCGAAGTCGCTTCACGCCCAGCATGGGCCGACCCATGAAGGTGTCGTCGCGCAGGAGGTAGAGGCCGTTTACGTTCCCTCGGTCGATCCTCAGGCGGATCGCCTCCACGGTCCGGGGGGGGAGCACCTCGTCCGAGTCCAGATTGAGAACCCATTCGCTCCGGCACTGCCGGAGGGCAAAGGCCTTCTGCCGTGCGTACCCGAGCCACTCCTGATGGACGACGCGAGCGCCATGGCGTCGGGCAATCTCGAGCGTGCCGTCCGAGGAGCCGGAGTCCACGACCAGGATCTCGTCCACGCCGGCCACGGAGCCCAACACCTCGTCCAGGTGGCGCTCCGCGTTGCGTGTGATCAGATAGGCGGTAATCGTTGGCATCCCGATATCCACGGCTTGGGGCCGACTCATGGTGGACCTTGAAAAGACGCCGCTGAACGACGTCCTGATCGTGATGATGAGCGCGATCGGGGACGCCGTCCACGTTCTCCCTGTCGTTTCGGCGCTGAAGCGACACTCGCCCGAGTGTCGAATCACGTGGGTGCTCCAGCCCGGCCCCGCCGGCCTCGTGCACGGTCACCCCCTCGTGGACGAGATCCTCACCTTCCACCGCAGTCGGGGGCTCTCGGCGTTTCGCGACGTCCTTCGGGAGCTCCGCGAGCGGCGCTTCGACGTCCTGCTCGCGCTCCAGGTCTCGTTCAAGGCGGGCGTGATCGTGGGCTTCTCGGACGTTCCGGTTCGCCTGGGCTTCGACTGGCGGCGCTCCCGCGATCTGAACTTCCTCTTCACCAACCGGCGGGTCCGGGCACGGCGGGATCAGCACGTTCAGGACCAATACTTCGAGTTCCTCAGGGCGCTGGGGGTGCCCGATTGGCCGGTCGAGTGGGAGCTCGGGCCGTGGCCCGCGGAGCGGCCGGCGCAGGAGCAGTTTTACTCGCAGCTCAACCGACCCGCGGCGCCCCTCGTCATCGCGACGAGCAACCCGGAGAAGGACTGGATCCCCGAGCGATGGGCGGATCTGTGCGAGGTGCTCTACGACGACTTCGGGCTGCAGCCGGTGGTCGTGGGAGGCCGCTCCCCGCGGGAGCTCGAGACCGAGGCGGTGATCCGTCGGCGTGCTCGCGTTCCCGTGATCTCCACGCTGGGAATCCCGCTCCGGGAGCTTGTGGGGGTGCTGGATGGCGCGGCCGTCGTGGTCTCGCTCGACACGGGCCCGATGCACATGTCCGTGGCGCTCGGGCGGCCCGTCATCGCGCTCATGGGCTACAACAACCCCAAGCGTGTGGGCCCCTACCGCCGCTTCCGGGACCTGGTGGTGGACGCCTACGGGGATCCGGGCGAGGACTATCGGATCACCCGAGCGTCACGGAAAGCTCGGATGCCCAGGATCGCCCTGGAGGACGTGGTGACGAAGCTACGGCTATGGCAGGAGAAGTACCGCGTCGAGTACGGTGCGGGGCTCGGCGGGAAGCGCGCCTGACCCGGGCGTGACGCAACGGAGCCTGCTCGTCGCGGGTCACTCCGCCGTGCCGGACGCATCTGCCGACCCCGGCCCACGCGCGCCGATGCGGCGGGTCAGCCGGGCCCCTTTGGGGACTCCTTCGATTGATACTGCGGGTCGTTGTACATCTTGAACTGGCGATACACCTTGGGGACCACCCGGCCCACCGCGACGTCCGCAAACAAACGCGTGAGCTCCTCCGCCAGGTCGTCCCGCTGCAGCTCCAGGACC
The DNA here is from genome assembly GCA_965198065.1 of Longimicrobiales bacterium. Lineage (GTDB taxonomy): Bacteria > Gemmatimonadota > Gemmatimonadetes > Longimicrobiales > Gaopeijiaceae > SHZS01. Next base: position 7,176 of record CBDAON010000002.1, read on the forward strand.
TCGAGCCGGCCGCGGCACTGCACGCGGAAGTCCTCCGTCGCCTCCTCGCGCTCCGTCTGCTCCCGCATATGATAGATCTTGAGCTCGACGATGGAGAGCTTGTCCACGAGCGATCCGACCGTCTCAGCCACTTGAGCCTTCCTCCCGAACCCTTCTGATCGTGCCCGTCACAGCCTCGTCGATCCGCTCGATCAGGTCGTTTCGCCGCTGGTTAAGCTTGTCGATCCGGCGCTTCGCGGCGGCCACGCGGCGGTCGTCGTCCACCCTGGCTTCGTCTTCCGCGTGCCAGAGCTCGGTATTCACCGTCGACAGCTCAGCTACGAGCCCCCCGATCGATGGGTCCATGACCTCGCTCGCGTTCCGGGTGGTGGAAGAGGTGGAATATGCCCGGGGCCGACGGGAGCGTCCAGCGATCGCGATTGTCCTCGCTGGCGCCGTCGTCACCCCCTTCGGCGGCGCCATCGCTCTTGCCGGTGCTTGGGGCCGGGGGCTGTGAGGGTCGCGGTCGTGCTGTCCACGTACAATCAGCCCGCCTACCTGCGGCTTGCCCTCGAGGGGTACGCGTGTCAGTCGAGGCGCCCCGATCGGGTCCTCGTAGCCGACGACGGTTCGGCCCCCGAGACGGGCGAGGCGGCGGCGCGGGTGGCCCGGGAGACCGACCTGCCCATCACCCACCTGTGGCATCCGGACCGGGGCTTCCGAAAGACGACCATCCTTAACCGTGCGCTCGAGGTGGCGGACGAGGACGTCCTGATCTTCTCCGACGGCGACTGCGTCCCGAGACGGGACTTCGTGGAGGGGCACCTCCGCCTGGGCGGCGAGGGGCGCTTCGTTTCGGGCGGTTACCTGAAGCTCCCAGGAGAGACGTCCGCGTGCGTGACACCCGAGGCGATCCGGGACGGAAGCGGCTTCCGCCCTGATTGGCTCCGGGCCCGGGGCTGGCAGCCCGGCCGACGGGCCCTGCGCCTCCTTCGTCCGGGGCCCGCCCCCGCGGTGCTCGACGCGCTCACGCCAACGAAGGCTACGTGGAACGGGCACAACGCGTCCACGCTCCGCCGGCGTCTGCTGGACGCGAACGGTTTCGACCTCGACATGGCGTACGGCGGCGAGGATCGGGCGCTGGGGGAACGCCTGGTGAACGCGGGCCTCAGGGGCGTCCAGGCGCGTCACCGTCTGCCGGCGATCCATCTCGATCACGGGAGACCTTACGTGGACGCGGAGGCGCTAGCGAGGAACCGGGCGATTCGAAGGCGCATCCGGCGAGAGCACGAGACCCGGTCTCGCCGGGGGCTCGCCGAGCTGCCGCCCGACCCGGACTTCGCGGTGCGCCCGCTCGCCGGCCCGACGGGGCGAGAGTGAGCGCCCGCTCGGCTGCGGCCGCGTCCGCGTTCGGACCGTGCTTTAAACCTCAGGCTCCGGACTCTCGTCTCATGTGCATGGGAAGTCCGTGTTGACTGCCGCGCGGGTCGAGCGCATCGAGCCCGACGCTGCCTCTCTGGTGGCCCGGGCTCGAGATCGAACGCGAAGACCGCGGCCGGCAGGAGATCGTCCCCCGCCGGCTGGAGATCCGGGTGCCCCGAGCGGTCCGCCTCAACGCCGAGAGCGTCTCGGGCGCGGTCGATGCTGCGAGCCTCAGCGGGAGGGTCGAGGCCAGCTCGGTTTCGGGCCGGGTGGAGGTCCGGGGCGATCTGACTCTGGCGGAGTTCGAGTCGGTGAGCGGAGCCGTGATCTACACGGGGAGCGCCCCGACCGTGGAACTCCAAAGCGTCTCCGGAGACGTGCGCTTCGAGGGCGAGGCGGAGACGGTTCAGCTCGAGTCCCTGAGCGGGACGGTCTCGATGAACGGGGTGGGGCGGGACATGGAAGCGAGCACGGTGAGCGGCCGGATCGACCTCGCGTTCGCCACGCCCGTTCGAAGCCTGCAGCTGGAGTCCGTGGCCGGGGACGTGACCTACGTGGGCGGGCTGGTGGCGGGAGGATCGATCGAAGCGGAGAGCTTTTCCGGTGGCGTGGACCTCACGTTCACGAGCAGCACGGACGCGCGCTTCGATCTCGAGGTGTTCTCGGGCAACATCTCCGCCGAGGTTCCCGGCATGCGGGATGAAGTCAGCCGGCGCGGGCGGTTCACGCCCAACGAGTCCCTCACGTTCGTGACCGGCTCCGGGGCCGGCCGGGTGACTGTCGAGTCGTTCTCGGGGAGCATTCGGATCCGCTGAGTGATCGGCTGGTGGACCGACGTGGGCACTACGCAGCGTTGCTCGAAGGCTGGGACGCTCGCGCTCAGAAGTGGGCGTTCACGAACGGGAGAGTGTTGAAGGGGGCCGGGTTGTTTCCGGCGCGGTTCAGGAGCCCCACCTGAATCCCGTGTAGCTCGTCCGTCCAGTTCACGATCCCGATCGTGAGCCCGATGGAGCCGTCCAGCAGGTGGAATCCGGCCACGGATAGGCCCCTGAGCTGGCCCGCGTCCACATATCCCACAGCCGCGCTCACTCCGCTGAGCTCCAAGGTCCGAACCCGATAGCCGGCCAGGGTGAGCCCGTCGATCCGGCTTCCCCCCTCCGCGCTCCCGAGCGTTGCCTGAACGCCCCTGAGCCGCCCTCCGGCCACCACCCCCGCTCCCGCCACGTTGAGCCCCTCGAGGTTCTCGCCCGCCACCACGGCGAGGCCCCGCCCACCCGAACGCCACGCGCGCCGGCGGCGGACACGACGGCGAGGCCGCCCAGCTGGAGACCTGTCATCCCTCCCTGGGAGACGACCGCAAGGCCCCCGACCTGAATCCCTGCCGCCGTTCCCTGCGTGACCACCGCGAGCAGGCCGGCCTGCGCTCCCGCCATGTTCCCTCCAGAAACCACGGCGAGCCCTGCGGACTGGATTCCCCGGACCTCGCCCTCGGCCACCACGGCCAGACCCGCTCCCTGGATTCCGCGGACGCTCCCTTGCGACACGACTGCGAGGCCGCCGGCCTGGATTCCCTCAATCCCTCCGCTGCTGACGAGAGCCAGGCCGGAGAGCCCCAGGCCTCGGAACGTCCGCGATGTCACCACCGCGAGCGGAGCCACCCCGACCCCGTCGAGCGGGCCCGCCGAGACGACGGCGATGGCGCCCCCGTACAGGCCGCGAAGCCCGCCGGACTCGCCCACCACCGCGCCACCGATCCCGATCCCCTCGATGCGCCCGGCCGTGGGAGCGAGCCCCAGCGCTATCCCTCGAACGCGGCCACCCACCGCCCCCCGGGGCCGCCAGAGCGTGAGGTTCACCCCGTTCACCTCGTCGAGGCTTCGGTCGGACCAGTTGATGCGGATCCCGTTCACGCGGGCCACGTGGCCGATGGCCAGCCCCGTGCGCCCGACCATGAGCCTCACGCCGGCGCCCTCGTCCGGTGCCGCCTGGGGGAGCGCGGCGCGGGGACAGACCAGGAGACTCGCCAACGGGAGGGCCAGAAGAGCTCTCACGGGATTCTTCTGGCGAGACGGGATGCCTCCCGTCGAAAGACAGTGTCGGCCGGAGTGACGATAGGGAGCCTCTGGGCTGCCTCCAGGTCCTCTGACGCGGCGGCCCAGTCCTGCTGGGCCACGTGCAAGCGTGCCAGATCTACGCGGTAGACCACCATGTCGGGGGCGAGCTCCACCGCCTGTCTGAGATGGCTCTCTGCGGTTTCCCAGGTGGCCTCGGCCACGGCGGTTCGACCCGCGAGCAGGCGAGCCAGGATCCGGTACACTCGCGGAAGCGTCAGGACCTCGAGGTAGAGCCGGCCGAGCGCGTCGTGAGCGCCGGCGTGCGACGGATCCCGCGCTAGGATCTCGTGCGCTCCCCGACGCACGGCCTCGGCGAGTGACGAGGCCTCGAAGGCGCCCGCGCGGAGCGCCCGCCGACCCTGCGACGCGATGATCCAGTATGGTCCTTCCGTTCGGGCCGGGTCGAGCTCCGCGGCGCGCCGCGCGTAAGCCTCCGCTCGCTTGTACCATTCTTCGTGCGCGCGGCGGCGCTCGGAGAGGAGCCCGAGGGTCGCGGACGTGCTCCGGGCTCCCCTGGGCCCGCGCGTCGGATCCGATCCCCAGCAGGAGGGTGGCGATGGCCGAGGACGCCCACAAAAATAGAGATGCGCATGGGCAGTCCATGCTGAGCAAGCCGTCGGCCGCTGTCAACGCGGGCGTCGGCCCGGCGGGCGCGCGGGCCCCCCGCGTGTCGGTCCTCCTTCCGGCCCGAAACGCCTCCGCGACGGTGGATGAGGCAGTCCGCTCCATCCGGAGTCAAACGCTCGCCGACTGGGAGCTCGTTGCCGTTGACGACGGCTCGACGGACCGGACGGCCGAGCTGTTGGCCCGCCACACGGCCGAGGACGCCCGCGTGAAAGTTGTGCGGATGGAAGGGGCCGGCATGGTGGCGGCACTCGAGGTGGCGCGGGGGCATGCGCGCGCGCCTCTGCTCGCGAGGATGGACGCAGACGACCGGTCGGCGCCCGAGCGGCTCGAGGCTCAGCTCTCCTTCCTCGCCGACCATCCCGAGGTGGCGCTCTGCGGAGCCCACGTTCGGTACTTCCCCCGAAGAGCGGTCCGGGCCGGTGCCAGGCGCTACGAGGCCTGGCTCAACTCGTTGCGCTGCCCAGAGGATCTCGTTCGAGACCTCTGGATCGAGTGCCCACTGGCCCATCCGTCGTTCGTCATCCGAGCGGACGCCCTGGAGCGGGTGGGCGGATACCGGGATCCGGGCTGGCCGGAGGACTACGACCTCGTCCTCCGGCTTTGGGCAGCCGGCGAGGGGCTGGGCGTCGTTCCGAGGGTTCTACTCGACTGGCGGGAGGCGCCGGATCGTCTCTCACGCCGGGATTCGCGGTACTCGCCGGCCGCCTTCCGGCGCGCGAAGCTCCACTTCCTCGCTTCGACGCTCCTCAAGGGGCGGGACGGTCTCGTGATCTGGGGGGCTGGGCCTGTCGGAAAGGCGATCGCCCGCGAGGCGCTCGTGCAGGGCATCCCGGTGCGGGCGTTCGTGGAGCTCGATCCGCGGAAGGTCGGACAGGAGATCCACGGCGCTCCGGTGATCTCGCCCGGGGAGGTCGAGCGCGTCCGGGGCGCCCTCGCCCTCGCGGCCGTGGGTCAGCCGGGGGCGAGGACCGAGATCCGGGGAGCGCTCAGCCGGCTCGGGTGGATCGAGGTAACGGACTTCGTTGCGGTCGCCTGAGGTGGCGGATCGCCTCCGAACCGAGCGCGGACGGCTACTCGGCGAGATTGAGGCCGCCCTGGGCGAGGATACGGATCACGTCGTCCATGGACTCCGCCACGTGGTCGGCCCGCGAGACGACCGGCTCCCGATAACGGACCTCGGTGAACGCAATGAACCCCTCCGCCGCTCCCCGCTCCCTCACCTCGAGGTCGGTCGCGCCGTCTCCCACGATCCAGATCGGAGCGCCGTGCGTCCCCAGGGATCGGACGACGCCGACCTTTCCGCCCCTGGCCATGGGCGTGTCCAGGTCGAGCCCGGTCACCCGGTGCGTCGGGTCGAACCGGAAGCGGTGAGCGTGGAGCTGGGTTGGGCGGATGCCGAGGGGGCTCAGGGTCGGAAGGATGAGCTCTTCGAAGCCACCGGAGACCACGTGAATGCGGCCGGAGTTCTCCCGAAAGAAGGGCAGGTGGCGCTCGACGGACGGGGTCAGCCTCCCCTCGATCTCGGCGGCTACCTGGTCGATCATTTCGCGATCGACCCGGAGGAAATCGAGCCTTCGTCGGAGTGACTCCTCCGCCGAGATCGCGCCCGCCATGCCCAGGTCCGTCACCTCGCGAAAGGCGGCGAGGCGCGCGGCCGACGCGGGATCCCCGCCCGACTCGAGCGACCGCGCGAAGAGCTCGTCCAGCCCCTCGACCGAAACGAGGGTGCTGTCGAAGTCGAATACGAGGAGGTACATGCGGGTCGGGTCCGGGTCGCGGCGGGCTGGAAGGTGAACAACTTAAGCTAAACGAGTTACAGACGTCGCCGGGGTGGCAGGGCTCGGCGCCGAGCCGTGGGGCCGCTCGGTGCCCGTTCTGGTCGGCGGCCTGGCGTAGCGGTACCTGGCACCGGGCGATTGTGTGGGGGAGAGCGCTCTAGTATCGTCGATGTCCCGGGCTGTCCATGCGGACGCTGAAACTTTGGCGGCCGGATGACCGTACAACCGGGTTCGGTTGACCCGCGGCGCCCCGTCCGACCCAAGGGAACCCATGGACCTCTGGAAGGACTGTCGTCCTCACGCTCGTCCTTCTGTCCGGCGCGGCCTTCATGATGAGGAGCTTCCTCTCCCTCTACACGATGGAGACGGGGATCGAGACGGAGAATCTGGTCACGATGCAGCTGTACCTGCCGCTGACCCAGTATCCGGATCAAGGGCCGCGAGCCCAGCTCTACGAGGGCTTCTCGGACCGGCTCGCTGCCGCGCCCGAGCTCGAGACGTACGCGATCTCGACCGCGCTCCCGCTCGGAGGAGGAGGCTCGCGGCCGGTCGAGATCGACGGGAAGCCGCTTCTCGAGGGTGACGCCTCTTCGGTGACCGCGGTCGTCATGGTGAGCGATGCCTACTTCGAGACGTTCGGGATCGATCTGATCCAGGGTCGGACGTTCAGCCGAGGCGACGGGACACCGGGCTCGCCCGTCGCCATCGTGAATCAGCGCTTTGTGGAGCTTCACCTGGACGGGGGCAACGCGCTGGGGCGATCGGTCCGCTCGCCCTCCGCAAGCATGACGATTCCGTCGGACTCCTGGCTCACAGTCGTTGGTGTCGTTCCGAACATTCGGCAGACGTCGTTGGATGAGCGGGATCAGAACCCCGTCCTCTACCTCCCGCTCCGGGCCGACCCGGCTCAGAACGACGGTCGTGACTGTGCGTACGCCCGTCGGCCCTGCGAGCGCGACGCCGGTCGTCCAGAACGCCATGGACGGGGTGAACGCCGACATTCCCTTCTTTAACGTGAGCGGCCGCGTGTGTATTTACGGCTCGGCGGGCCGGGCGCGTAAATCCGGTGGAGGCGCTCAGGATCGAATAGCCACGAGTCGCGGGCGCGATCCGGCTCCCTTGGCCCGCCGGGCGCCAGCGGGTACAATCCCGCCATGCCGAACCGGACCACACCCGTGGCGCCGAAGCCGAAGGGAGCGGCTCTCCCCCTCAAGCTGAACCGCACAAGCGCCCGAATCACGGAGCCCAAGTCCCAGGGGGCCTCCCAGGCCATGCTCTACGGGACTGGGCTCACTCCAGACGACCTCCGAAAGCCACAGGTGGGAATAGCGAGCATGTGGTGGGAGGGGAACACCTGCAACATGCACCTCAACGATCTGGCGGCCCGCGTTCGCGAGGGTGTCGTGGCGGCGGGCATGGTCGGGATGCGCTTCAACACGGTCGGTGTGTCGGACGGGATCTCGATGGGGACCGAGGGGATGAGCTACTCGCTCCAGTCGAGGGACCTGATCGCCGACTCGATCGAGACGGTCATGCGGGCGCAGTGGTACGACGCGAACATCTCGCTTCCCGGTTGCGACAAGAACATGCCCGGATGCGTGATGGCGATGGCTCGGGTGAACCGACCCTCGATCATGATCTACGGCGGGACGATCCGCGCAGGCCGCAGCCAGGGCCGCGTGCTCGACATCATATCGGCGTTCCAGAGCTACGGGGAGTTCATCGCGAACCGGATCGACGAGGAGGGCCGGGCCGACATCGTCCGGCACGCGTGCCCCGGAGCAGGGGCGTGCGGGGGGATGTACACGGCAAACACGATCGCGTCCGCGATCGAGGCGCTTGGCATGTCGCTCCCGTACAGCTCCTCCACCCCGGCCGACGACCCCGAGAAGGTCGAGGAGTGCATCGCCGCGGGGTCGGCCATCCTGAACTTGCTCGAGCTCGACCTGAAACCGCGGGACATCATGACACGCGAGGCGTTCGAGAACGCGATCACCCTCGTCATGGCCCTCGGGGGATCGACGAACGCAGTCCTCCACCTGATCGCGATGGCGCGGGGGGTGGACGTTCCCCTCGAGCTGGACGACTTCCAGGACGTGAGCGACCGCGTCCCGTTCCTCGCCGACCTGAAGCCGTCAGGGAAGTACGTCATGGAAGACCTGCACCGGGTGGGGGGCACCCCAGCGGTCCTTCGCTACCTGCTCCACGAGGGGTTGATCCACGGCGACTGCCTGACGGTCACCGGCCGGACGATGGCCGAGAACCTGGACGACGTGCCAGGTCTGGCCGACGGCCAGGACGTGATCCGTTCGGTGAGGAACCCGCTCAAGGCCACGGGTCACATCCGAATCCTCCGCGGCAACCTGGCCCCGGGGGGAGCCGTCGCGAAGATCACGGGAAAGGAGGGCGTACAGTTCCGCGGCCCGGCCCGTGTCTATGACTCCGAGGAGGAGATGCTCCAGGCACTCGAGCGCTCGGAGATCCAGCGTGGCGATGTCGTCGTGATCCGCTACGAGGGACCGAAGGGCGGGCCCGGCATGCCCGAGATGCTGACCCCGACGTCGGCCATCGTGGGGGCGGGGCTCGGGGGACATGTGGCGCTCCTCACGGACGGGCGGTTCTCCGGAGGGTCCCACGGGTTCCTGATCGGCCACATCGTTCCCGAGGCGCAGGAGGGAGGACCCATCGCGCTTCTTGAGGACGGCGATGTCGTCACGATCGACGCGGTCGAGAACACGCTCGCGGTCGAGCTCAAGGACGAGGAGCTGAACCGTCGGCGGCAGGCCTGGTCGATGCCTGCGTACAAGGCCGACCGGGGCACGCTCCTCCGGTACATCCGCACCGTGAAGGACGCCTCGTACGGCTGCGTCACAGACGAGTAGGCCGTAGGAGTACGTCGGTCCCGACGGCGTGGGACCCCGGACCAAACAAGCGCCGTACCCCCGTCACGCTCCCCCCTCGTGGATCGTTCTCCTGTCGGACTCTTCGACCGGAGACACGTCATGTTCCCACGCCTACTGGTGTTGGCCACCGTTGGGGGATTGGTGTTCGCGGCCGATACGGACGCTCAGCTCGTGAACCTCAGAAGCGTGCCGGTCGCGTCCGGCGACCAGTTCCTCATCTACCCGACGGAGCGGCTCGGCATGGCCGGACCCTCCATCGCGCTTGCTGATCGCTGGCTGGATCCGTTCGTAAACCCCGCGAAGGGCCGGGCCCTCTCGGAATCGGCCTTCTTCGGCGCCCCAACCCTGTACGGGATCTCGGCGGACAACGGCGGAGGCAAGGCGCTCCCGATTGGAGCGCTCTTCACCGGCGCCGACTGGTTCGGTGGGGGTTCGGTGGCCCTGCAGCAGATCGAGAACCGGGAGCCACGGAGCCGCTTCGTCTGGTTCGATTGGTGGGGTTGGAACAGCTCGGCCTAACGGCTGGACGAGAGCGCGGCCAGGAACGTCTACCTCCACGGGCTCCTGGGGCGGCGCGTGAGCGGGTCCCTCGCCGTCGGGGCGAGCCTCGCATACGCTTCGATTGGTGGGGTGGACGGGGTGGACCTCCTCTATCAGGGGAGCGACGGGGTCGACCAGAGCGGGCACGTGCTGGATGCCCGTGCTGGGCTCTCCGGCACGGACTCGCGCGACGGGACGTACGAGCTCCTCGTCCTCTACCGCCGTTCCGACATGCGGCACGATGTCCGGTACATCGAATGGCGGTGGATCGAGGAGGAGGGCGAGTCGCGCTCGGAGGTGTTCGTGCGCGAGGCCACGGAATTCGACGACACCCGGACCTGGGGATTTCACGGCGGCGCGTACGATCGCCCGATCCTCGGACGGGGGCTGGCGAGCCGGAGGGCTCCTCACCGTGAACCGGAAGGACCACCCGAAGATTCCGAACTACGAGCTCCAGAA
>CBDAON010000003.1:0-127983 GCA_965198065.1 Longimicrobiales bacterium
GAACCGAGCTCGGACGCCGTCGTCACGAGGAAGTCGAGCTCCTCATCGGCATCCTTCAGCTTCTTCCTGTGGGTGATCCGCTGCGGGGCTTTGAGGACGAACGTGAAGCCCGCCGGTACCCGGGCCGCCCATCCCGAGACGAGCTTCGGCGTGGGCATGCGATAGAAGGTGCTGTTGATCTCGACGCTGTTCAAACGCTCCGCGTAGTACGAGAGCATCTTGCGGTCGGGAAGGTCCTCGGGGTAGAAGATCCCCTTCCACTCCTTGTAGGAATTACCCGCTCGTCCCGACCCACGCGGTCATCGCGACCCCGCAGTCCCTCGCTCTGGAACCGCCTCGTTGACGGACATGAGAACGGTAACCTAACATCCCCTGCGCACCCGAACGAGCCACTGAGGGGCGCACCCAAGCAAGTGGCTGGAAGCACTCGCTCCGGCGTGCCGGCGCGGACCTCCCAAGGCAGCTCCCCCATGGAATGGATCACCTCCCCGGAAGCGTGGATCGCGCTCGCCACGCTCACGATCCTCGAGATCGTCCTCGGGATCGACAACATCGTCTTCATTACGGTCCTCTCGGACCGCCTGCCCGAGGACCAGCAGAAGCGAGCCCGGCGGGTCGGGCTATCGCTCGCGATGGGGACCCGGATCCTCCTCCTCCTCTTCCTCGCCTGGATCCTGGGGCTCGTTCAGCCTCTGTTCAGCGTGTTCGGACACGTCTTCTCGGGGCGGGACCTCATCCTCGCCGCCGGCGGCGTCTTTCTCCTCTGGAAGGCCACGCACGAGATCCACGACAACCTGGAGGGGGAGGAGGAGCGGGCGCGGGGACGGCCGCGAGCGACGCTCGGCGCCGTCCTCGTCCAGATCGCGCTCCTCGACATCATCTTCTCGCTCGACTCCGTCATCACGGCGGTCGGGATGGCCGACGATCTCCCCGTTATGGTCATCGCGATTGTCCTAGCCGTCGGCGTCATGATGGTGTCGGCCGACGCGATCGGCGGGTTCGTGGGCCGCCACCCGACCGTCAAGATGCTCGCCCTCTCGTTCCTCCTCCTGATCGGCATGTCCCTGGTGGCGGACGGCATGGGGCTCCACATCCCGAAGGGCTACATCTACTTCGCGATGGGCTTCTCCATCTTCGTCGAGATCCTGAATCTCCGAATCCGAGAGAGGCGGGGCGAGCCCGTGAACCTGCAGGGTCCGGCGTCCCTCTGAGGGGGCTGCCACGGCGGCCCGGCGACCAGGGGGCGGCGCGGGGCGCCGCGTCCGGGCCTCCCCTAAAGAAGGTCGGCCAGCTTTCGCACCTGTGGGCTCACGACGAGCGCGACGACACCCGCACCGGCAGCCACGACGGCGACGTTCCCGAACAAAGCCGAGGGCGAGAGGGTCTCCAAGCTTCCCGCCACCAGCCCCGCGAAGAGGTTCCCAAGGGCCACGGCGATGAACCACACGCCCATCATCTGACCCACCCGGTTCCTCGGGGCGAGCTTAGTCATCGAGCTGAGGCCGACGGGCGAGAGGGCGAGCTCGCCGCACGTGTGGAGAAAGAAGGTCACGATCAGCCACGTCATGCCCACCCGATTCGTTTCCGTGGCGTAGGACGCCCCCCAGGCGAGAACGAAGAAGCCGGCCGCGAGCCCCAGAAGCCCCAGGGCGAACTTTACGGCGGTCGAGGGATCCGCCCGGCGCGTCGCGAGCCACTGCCACATCCAGCCGAAGACGGGAGCGAGCGCGACGATGAAGATCGGGTTCACGTTCTGGAGCCAGGTCGTCGGCATCTCCCACCCGAGGATCACGCGGTCGGTGAGGCGCTCAGCGAACAGGTTCATCGAGGAGCCCGCCTGCTCGAAGCCGGACCAGAACACGGCACTCAGAAGGAAGAGCCAGAAGATGACCATGTACCGCTTCCGCTCCGGCGACACGCCTTCTCCCCTGGAGAGGAGAAGCCCCAGCGCCAGGGCAATGAACGAGCCGAGGGTCGCGACGACGGCCCAGCGCCCCGCTACGGCCGGCTCCGAGAGAACAGCCGCCAGACCCACCGCCGAAATCGCAAAGACGAGCGAGAGGGCGATCGCGACCCGGGCGTCGAAGACGAGGAGCGCGAAGAACAGGGTCGTGACGAGGAGGATTCCGTAACCGAGCCACGTGGCGAACGACTCCAGCGTGACCGGGAGGACGCCCCCGACGGAGAGCCAGGCGAACGCGGCCGAGGCAACCCCAACCCCACCGGCCGTGAGGTAGAATCGCCGGCGACGGCCGCCAAGCACCACCGCGTCCTCCCCCGTTTCCAGCTCCCCCGCTCCTCCCAGGTGCTCGCCCCCGAGCCGGTACTGGATGAGGCCCAGCACCATCCCGAAGCCGGCCACCGAGAACCCCCAGTGCCAGCTCACGGTCTCGCCCAGGGTGCCGCAGATGAACGGCCCCAGCACGGCCCCGACGTTGATTCCCATGTAGAAGATTGAGAACGCGGCGTCTCGCCGGGCTCCCAGCTGATCCCGCCGGGGCCCCGCCGGCTCGTCCTGCGGGTTCGGGTACAGCTCGCCCACCATCGTGCTCACATTGGGCTTGAGGAGCCCTGTCCCGATTACGATGAAGACGAGGCCGAGGAAGAAGCCCACCTGATCGGGCACGCCTACGAGTGGCGAGGCCATCGTGAAGTGGCCGAGCGCGATGACCACGCCTCCGGCGAACACCGCGCGTCTCTGCCCCCACAGGCGGTCGGCCACCCACCCGCCAGGCAGGGCGAAGAGGTACACGAGCGAAGTGTAGAGGCCGTAGATCGCGCCGGCGCGCGCGTCGTCGAAGCCCAGACCGGGATTCGCGCCCGCAGCCGGTGCCGTCATGAAGAGGATGAGGAGCGCGCGAAGCCCGTAGTAAGAGAAGCGCTCCCACATCTCGGTGAAGAAGAGGACCCGGAGCCCGCTCGGGTGGCCGAGGAACGCTCGTTCGCTCATTCCTCGCGGCCGGTCAGCCGTGTGCACCGCTCGTCGTCCGTCCGTCATCCGGGTCCTCTACTGAATGGCTCAGCGGCCATGAAGGCCTTGAGGATGTCCCGGCTCCGCCGAGTAGAGCAAGCGTCTCCGTTGACAGAGCTCGCGGCTCATCGCCCATTGATCCGATCACAAACGTCCGACCCGGCCGCGTCGCCCGGCACGCGACGGTCAGACCGTGACCCCGAGACCCCAATGACCTGTCCGAACAATCGGCTGGTAGCCCTCCCGATTCTTGCCCTCGCGGTCCTCACGTTCCCGGCCTGGGATCTCGGCGGCCGGGCAGCCGGGCAGACCATAACTCCGGAGCCGGACGCCCTCGAGCCTGTCGGCCTCCCCAACCCCTACATGACCCATCCGACTTGGGGAACCCTTCCTGCCGGCCGCTCCTGGGGACGGGTCAGCGGAGTCTACGTAGACCCCGCGGGCGAGACCATTTGGGTCTTCGAGCGGTGTGGGGGGGACAACTGCGTGACATCGCACGATCCCACCGTGCTCCAATTCCGCTACGATGGCACCCTGATCCAGAGCTTCGGTGCGGACATGTTCGTCCGGCCCCACGGAATGTTCGTGGACCAAGAGGGGAATGTCTGGGTGACGGACGGACGGGCGGCCCGCGAGGCTGAGCTCGCCCAGGCGCCGGACGCGGCTCGAAAGGGAAACCAGGTCGTCAAGTTCAGCCCCGATGGTGAAGTGCTTCTGGTCCTGGGCACTCCCGGCGTCACCGGAGACCCGCCCGATGCCCTGAACCAGCCGAATGACGTGATCGTGGCGCCGAGCGGGGAGATCCTCGTCTCGGAGGGTCACTCGGCGGCAGGCCCGCACGGCCGCATCTCGCGCTTCTCTCCCGACGGCAGATTCCTGGGCACGATCGGAGAGTTCGGCCCCGGACCCGGTCAGTTCCGCGTGCCTCACGCGATGGCGTTCGACTCACAGGGGCGCCTGTTCGTCGCGGATCGTGGGAACAGCCGCATCCAGATCTTCGACAGCGATTACCGTTTCGTGGCCGAGTGGAGCCAGTTCGGCCGTCCGAACGACATGTTCATCGATGAGAGCGATAGGATGTTCGTTCTCGATTCGGAGTCAGGGGACGAGCGGAATCCCGGGATGCGCCGGGGCATCTATATCGGGAGCGCGCGGGACGGGCAGGTCAGGGCTTTCGTTCCCGGCCACCAAACGGACAATCCCCTGGGCACGATCGGGGAGGGGATCGCCGTGGACCCGGCGGGATATATCTACGTGGGAGAGGTCTCCATCAGCGGCATGACGATGTTCATGCCGTACTGATCGGAAAAGAAGCTCGTCGCCCGCGTCCGGAGCGACACGGGCTCGCCCCTGAGAGCGAAGAGGGGGCCGGCGCTCCCGGGCGCCGACCCCCTCTTCGTCCACGAGGATCCGATCCTCGAGCGCCTGCGACTACCGCCTCGTCGACTTGATCACGGCGCCGCCCCCGGAGACGACGGCTCCGAACACGTTACCGGCCCGATCCACGGCCACGCCCTCGGGGTTCGACCCGTTGGCATACGCCTGCACCACCCCCGTAATCCGGAAGTCCACGATGCCGTCGAGCAGGCTCCCGACGCGGATGCCCGTGCGCCATCCCGGGTTCTGCGTGGTGCCGAACTCGGACTCGGAGTCGGCCACGTAGACCGTGTTGTTGTCCGTGATGTAGAGTCCGCTCGGGCGACCGAACTGCCGGAGTTCGCCGACGTAGGTGCCGTCCAGCTCGAGGATCTGGAGGCGGTTGTTGCCCCGATCTGCGACCACGAGCCGGTTCATTCCATCGATGTCGACCCCATGAGGAGTGCGGAACTCGCCGGGACCCGATCCCAGCTGCCCGAACGTGCGGACGAAGTTGCCGTTCCGGTCGAAGACGGCGATCCGGGCCACCGCGTCCGGTGCAGCATTCAGGCCCTGCCCGCCGTGTCCGTCCCCGACGTAAGCGTTCCCCAGCGCGTCGGTCACGACGTCGTTCGGGGTGTTGAGCAGCGCGCCCGTGCCGTCCCCCCCTTGGCCGGGCGTCCCCAGCGTGAGGAGGAGCTCGCCTGTCGGGCTGAACTTGTAGACCGCGTGCCCCTTGCCCGCCGTCGCGGGGTCGTCCGGACTCGGCCCGCGTGCGTCGGCCACCCAGACGTTTCCTTGAGCGTCCGCGTGGAGCCCGTGCGGGAAGAGGAGCATCCCTCCGCCGAACGCTGCCAGCACGTTCCCCTCAGGGTCGATCTTCAGGATCGGATCCAGGTCGGATCCGGCGCACGAGTTTCCGCCGCAGCGGTCGATGGCCCAGAGGTGTACGCCGTCGGGATCGACGTCCACGCCCGCCGTGGACCCCCAGGTGCGCCCATCGGGGAGCCTCACCCAATTGTCCACGCTCGCGTAGGGATTCGGCAGATCGTTCATCGCATGCATGTTCGGGATCCGATCCAGGACCTGAGTTCCCGGAACCGGAACGCCCGCTGCCGGCGGCGGGAGATCCGGCGCCTGCGCAGCGAGGGCCGAGGGCAATGCGGCGAGCGCAAAACCGAGGGCGAGAGCCGCCACTCCCGTGAGACGGCGGTTACGCAGGGTCATGGCATCCTCCGTGAGGTTCGGTTTCCATGGCAAAGAGATCCCCATCATAGTACCACCCCCGGGCCAGGTCGAACATGAGACCGGCCGAAAGATGGGGCCCGATCCACGAAGGGACGTGGGCCCGGATCAGCGCCTCGTCGACTTGACCATTGCGCCGCCCCCGGAAACGATGGCTCCGTACAGGTTCCCCGCGGCATCCACCGCCACGCCTTCCGGATTCGAGCCCTCTGGGTACGCTTCGACGGTGCCGGTGACACGGTACCGCACGATGCCGTCCCTCAGGCTCCCCACGCGGATCCCGTTCTCCCAGCCCGGATTCCGCTCCTCGTCGAACTCCGATTCGGAATCCGCGACGTAAATCGTGTCGTCATCGGTGATGTAGATGCCACTCGGGCGACCGAACTGGCGGAGCTCCCCGATGTAGGTGCCATCCGTCTCCCAGATCTGGAGGCGATTGTTCCCCCGATCGCCCACGATGAGGCGACCCTGCGAATCGATGTCCACCGCGTGCGGCGTGCGCATCTCACCGGGTCCAGCGCCGAGGCGCCCGAACGAACGGACATACCGGCCGTTCCGGTCGAACACTGCGATCCGAGCGACCGTGTTGGGCGGCGCGTTGAAGTTCTGACCGCTGTGCCCGTCCGCGACATAGATGTTGCCCTGCGCGTCCGTCACCACGTCGCACGGCTCGAACAGGAGGGGGCCCGTGCCGTCACCCGACCTTCCGGGGGTGCCGAGGGTGAGGAGCAGCTGCCCCTCCGGGCTGAACTTGTAGACCGCGTGTCCCTTCCCGGCCGTGGCCGGGTCGTCCGGGCTCGGTCCCCGCGCGTCGGTCACCCAGACGTTCCCCTGCGCGTCGACGTGGATCCCGTGGGGGAACAGAACCATACCGCCTCCGAACGAGGTTACCACGTTCCCCTGCGGATCGATCTTCAGGAGCGGGTCGAGGTCCGACCCCGCGCAGGAGTTGCCGCCGCACCGGTCGATGGCCCAGAGGTGCACCCCGTCGGGGTCGATGTCCGCGCCCGCAGTAGAGCCCCAGGTCCGTCCGTCCGGGAGCTGGACCCAGTTGTCCACACTCGCGTAGGGATTCGGCAACTCGTTCAAGGGCTGGATGTTCGGGATTCGATCCAGCACCTGGGCCGCGGCCCGATCAGGAGCCAGGCCCATGAGAGCGACGACCGCCGCCGCGAGAACTGCGAGTCCCCGTGTCCAGAGTGTCATGACAGCCTCCTCCGTCCTCGTCGGGGGGGTGAAAGGAAGACTCCCGCCCATGATATCACCCGTCCGCCTGTCCGCCTACCCGAACCGCTGGAGGGCGCGCTCCCGTGCTTTCCGCGCCACCACTTCCCGGTTCCTGGGCCGGGCGGTGATCGTGAGCGAGCGGATCAGCTTCGCGGCGACCGTCGTTACCTCGCCCACCGCGGTGTTAAAGACCTCTTCGTTCACATTCGAGGGGCGGTTCTGGCCGGAGAGCTTCCGCACGAACTGGAGGGCCGAGGCCCGGATCTCGTCGTCGGTGGCCGGCGGCTCGAAGTTGGCGAGCGTCTTGATGTTCCTGCACATGGGTCTCCCTCCCTCCTCAACGTCCTTCCCGCGCCTGTGGCGGCACGGGTACATTGCCGCTCCATGCATCAGGGAAGGCGAAAGCTGATCGTCGTGGGCGCGGTGGTTCTCACCCTGGTTGTCGCGGGTTTGCTGCTTTTCCGCCAGATCCCAGACAACGTCTCCGCGCCCCTCTTCGTACTCGTCGTGGTCGTCGAGGTCGTGGTCGCCCCGATCCCGGGGGGTGCGATCGGATATATGGGCGCCGCCAGGTTCGGCTTCGAGCGGGCCTGGCCGCTCCTCTACATCGGGAACGTGATCGGCACGACCCTCGTGTTCTGGCTGGCCCGCCGCTTCGGCGCGCCGCTCTTCGAGGAGAACGTGACGGAGCTGACGCGTCAGCGCTACGACGCGATCCTCAGGGGGCACCCGCTCCTCCTCTGGATCTTCTACGCGATCCCGATAATCCCGGTGGACATGCTGAGCGTCCTCGCGGGCCTATCGCGCATGCGGGTGCGCCGTTTTCTCCTCATCGCCTACTCGGGCTACTTCTTTTACACGGGGATCGTGGCCTACGTGGGCGCCTTCGTCGCCGACAACATCGGCGTCACCGAAGCCATGTCCGTAATCGGCGCGGTCTTCCTGTTCATGGTCGCGTGGTGGCTCTGGCGCGAGCAGAAGGTTAGGAACAGCGGAGATGCGGGCCTGTGACGGCGACCGCGATCACCCCACCTCGAGCGTCTCCCCATGTGCCGGGATCCACAGGCGCTCGGCGGGCAGGCCCTCGGCAGCCCAGGCCCGGGTCGCGCGCCTCGGCGGCTCGTCCATCGGCTCGTCCGTGAGCTTGAACGTGCCCCAATGGATCGCGCCCATGACTCCGCCCTCGGCGCCGCCCAGATCGAGGAAGGCCCGCACGGCCTCCTCGGGGTTGAGGTGGACCAAGCGCATGAACCACCTCGGCTCGTAGGCCCCGATGGGAAGCAGTACGACGTCGAACGGACCGGCGCGCGCTCCGATCCGGCCGAAGTCCGGATGGTAGCCGCTGTCCCCGGCGAACAGCACGCGGTGGCGGCCTGCGGATCGCGAAGCCGCACCAGAGCGAGCGGTTTCGATCGAGGGGACTGCGCGCGCTGAAGTGACGAGCGGGGGCAGACGTGACCGTGATGTCGCCGATGCGCACGGCCTCCCACCAGTCGAGCTCGTGCGCCTCCTCCACCCCCTCGCGCCGGACCGCCGCGCCCAGCCCGAGCGGGACGATCCAGGGGCGCTTCGGGGAACCGGCCGGCCAGCGCACCGGCGGAACCCACATCGAAGTGGTCGTAGTGATTGTGCGTGAGGAGGACGGCGTCGATTGGTGGCAACGCCTCGAGCGCGACGCCCGGTGGCACCCACCGCCTCGGGCCGGCGAACCGCACGGGAGACGCACGCTCCCCGAACATCGGGTCCGTGAGGAAGTTGCACCCGCCCGTCTGGATCAGGGTGGTCGCGTGGCCGATCCACGTTACCGTCAGGACGCCGTCCGGAGCCCGGGGGGTTCGAAAAGTCGGCCCGACTCTTCGGAACACGGACGGGTCGGGGTCCGCCGGTACGCCGCGGACGGCACGCTTGAGCCACCAGCGGAAGACCCCCCCGACCTTCTGGGGTTCGCTGTCCGTCCAGGGGTTGCGGAAAGTCCCGTCGGGGTTCCGGTGTAGCCCCTGCGTCGGGCTGGAGTCCGAGATTACCACCAGCTGGTCGCTTTCACGGGCTGGTCACCTCGGGGCCGGGTTGCGCATGACGAATACGCTAAGACTTCAGGTGCGCTCGAGGTCAAGGGTCTTCGTCGATGCGGGGGAGATCAAGGGGCACGCCGGGAGCACGGGATCCTCCAGCCCCGGGGCGCCCGTGCTGCGTGGCATGCGGAGGATCTCGGGCGATCGGTTGCGGTAGGAGCCACGCGGCTCCGATCTTGGAGGCAATCCGTCGGGGCCATAGACAGCGAGAGGAAGCCCATGCGGCTGGAGGGCCCAACCCCATCCGATCGCACCCCGGGCGCCCCGGTTCCCCCCCGGGTCCTCATCGTCTCCCTGGGCGCCCTCGCGGTGGCCGTCGTGTGGGCGGCCCTTCCGCCGGACGTGCTGAGCGATTACCGGACGCTCACCTGGGCGCTCGCGCTGATTCCCGCGTTCTTGCTGGCCCACCATCGGAGATGGCATCGCATCTCGGTCGCGCTGGCTGCCGGCATGGCCCTCCTCGCGTTCTCCCCCATCCTCGCGCTGTCCCTCGACGTGCCGGTCCCCGATTGGCCGTTCACGGTCCTGGTCCTCTCGGTCTACATCGGTATCGCGCTCGGCGGCGGGTGGTTCTCGGAGCTGCGGAGCGCCCACGCCGAGCTCAAGCGCTCACATGAGGAGCTCCAGCAGACGCATCTGCGGATGATTCGCACGAACCAGCTGGACGTCACGGGCCAGCTGGCGGCCGGGGTCGCCCACGAGGTGAAGAATCCGCTCACGACTGTGCTGACCGGCGTCGAATACCTGCGAGCGTATGGAGAGGTCCAGGATCCGAAGGTGAGGGTCCTCTTGGACGACATGTGGGTGGCGGTGAAGCGCGCCGACTCCGTCGTACGCGGCCTCCTGGACCTTTCCCGCGAGCAAGAGCTCTTCTGGAAAGAGCACGACCTGAACGAGCTGGTGGAGCGGACCCTTCGGCTGGTGAAGCACGACGTGGATCGACGCCACATCCGCGTGGTGCGGGCGCTGGGCACGGGGCTCCCGAGGGTCACCCTCGACGGCTATCGGATTCAGCAGGTGCTGATTAACCTCATCACAAACGCCGCCGACGCCATGTCCGAGGGCGGAACGCTCACTCTACGGACGTCCGAATCCGCGGTCACCGTTGGATCGGGCCCGAGCGAGGCGGCGACGACCGGAAGGAACCGTCGCGGTCCTGTGCCTGGGATAGCCATCGTCGTCGAGGACGACGGGACCGGGATTCCCGACGAGGCCCTGGAACGGATCTTCGAGCCGTTCTTCACCACGAAGGGCCCCGGCGAGGGCACGGGCTTGGGCCTCACGGTCGCGCGAAGGCTGGTACGGATGCACGAAGGCACACTCACCCTGGAGAATCTCCCGATAGGGGCGCGAGCCACCATCCGCCTGCCCCTCCAACCCCAAGGAGTACAGCGTGCCGGACGCGAAGCGGATACTACTGGTGGATGACGAGGAGACGGTGACGCGGACCCTTGCCCTCTTCCTCGAGGCCGAGGGCCGCTACCAGGTCCAGACCGTTAACGACCCGGCGGAAGGCGCGGGAGATCGCTCTCTCGTTTCGCCCGGACCTCATGATCCTGGACGTCATCATGCCGCACATGGACGGGGGAGATCTGGCCGCGCAGCTCACCGCCGTGCCCGCGCTGGAGGGTGTCCCGGTCATCTTCATGACCGCGCTGGTCAAGGAGGCGGAAATCGGGGCTCAGGGCGGAGCCATCGGGGGACGCCCATTCCTCGCCAAGCCCGTGGAGTCCGCTGACCTTCTCGCGGTGATCGAGTCCACCCTCGGCGGGGAAGAGACGCCGCACTGACGGCGCGGCGCACTCGAAGACCCGCCCCGCCTACGAGCCGCGAAGAAGACCCCCGCCCTGAGGGCGAATCCCGCGCAGGGCCTCAGCGCGTCCGACGCTCCCGCCCCTCCTTCGCCAGGATCTCCGCGACCGCGTTCGGCGCCAGGGGCTGGGAGTAGTGGAACCCCTGCCCCTGGCCGCATTGGAGGCTCTGAAGCCTCTCCGACTGCTCGGCCGTCTCGATGCCCTCCGCTACGACGCCGATCCCGAGGTCTCTCGCGAGGGTGATCACGGCCTGGATCAGGGCGGGCTGCTCGGCTGCCCCATCTATCTGTTGGATGAACGACCCGTCGATCTTCAACGTCGAAACGTGGAACCGCTTGAGGTAGGCGAGGGAGGACGTCCCGGTCCCGAAGTCGTAGATCTGAACGCGCACGCCGAGCTCCCGGAGGGTTCCGATCGTGACCGCGTTGGCGTCAGCCCGCTCCATGAGGGCAGCCTCGCTGATCTCCAACTGCAGATTTCCGGGATCGAGCTCGGCCGCCTGGACGATCTGCGAGATTCGAGGCACGAGGTCCGGCTCCATGAGCTGGCGTCCCGACAGGTTCACACTAACCGTCGTGTCAGCCGCCCCGGGGAAGCTCCGGATCCAACCCGCCATCCGCTTGCTGGCTTCCTCGAGCACCCACCAGCCCAGGGGCACGATGAGGCCCGTCCTGTCTGCCAGGGGGACGAACGCGTCGGGCTTGAGCTCCCCCCTCACGGGGTGATCCCACCGCACGAGCGCCTCGAGGCCCGTCACCCGCCCCGTGTCCAGCGCCACCACGGGCTGATAGACGAGGCGGAGCTGGCCCTTCTGCAGCGCGCTCTTCAGGTCGCCCTCCATCTGGAACAGGGCGACCGCCCGGGCATGCATGCTCCGGTCGTAGACCTCGAAGAGGCCGGCCCCCCGTGCCTTGGCCCGATACATGGCCGTATCCGCGAAGTGAATCAACTCGTCGGGCGACGAAACCTCGTCGTCGCTGACCGCGATCCCGATGCTGGCGCTAGTCCGGACCGAGTGCCCCTCGATGTCGACCGGCCTCGCGAGCAGCTCCCGCACGCGCTCGGCCACCCGGGTCGTATCGGCCGAGTCCCGTAAGTCGTCGAGAAGGACGCAGAACTCGTCTCCCGCGACACGCGCCGCCACGTCACCGGGACGGATCGCCTCCCGGAGCCGGCGGGCGACCTCGGCCAGGAGCTCGTCACCGGCCGCATGGCCCAGGGCGTCGTTTACCTCCTTGAAGCCGTCAAGGTCGAGGAACAGGAGGCCGAACCGGTACCCCTCGCGACGCTTGAGCTGCTGGAACGCCCGCTCGAGAAGATCCGCGAGGAACGCCCGGTTGGGTAACCCCGTGAGCGAATCGTAGAGGGCCTCCTTGGCCAGGCGCTCCTCCACCGTCTTGCGCTCTGTGATGTCGGTGAGCGCGCCGGCGATGCGATAGGGGTGACCTTCGGGGCTCCGCTCGGCGATTCCCCGAGCCTCGACCCATCGGTACTTCCCGGAGCCGTCAAGAACGCGATGCTCACACTGGAAGCGGGACGTCTCCCCGTCCCGGTGGGCTCGAAGCTCCGTCTTGAGGCGGGGCAGGTCCTCGGGGTGGACCCGGCTAAGCCAATGGTCCGGCGAGTTGCCGATCTGGTGCTCGCCGTACCCGAGCATCGACTTCCATCGAGCCGAGTAGAAAATCTCGCCGGCCTCGAGATTCCAGTCCCACAGCCCGTTGTCCGCACCGCGCATCGCGAGCGCGTAGCGCTCTTCGCTCGCCTGGAGCGCCCCCTCCGCTCTCCTGCGCTCTGTGATGTCCTCGCACGTGGTAACGATGCCGATCGGAGTTCCCGTCCGGTCGCGGAGCACGTCGGACATGAGGTGAACCGGGAACGAGCTCCCGCCCCGCCGCAGGTTCACGCTCTCCCGCCGCCACCGCTTCATCTTGGCGATCTCGTCCAGGGACATCGGCTTGGCTCGTGACGCGGACGCATAGACCCGAACGTCGGCGTTCAGGAGCTGCTCCTTCTGGTATCCGTGGTTGGCCGCGTCGGCCGGATTCACGTAGACGATGCGCCCCTCGAGGTCCGTGACGGTCACGCCGAGCTGCATCGTTTCGACGACCTGCTCGAGGTGGCGCAGCGACGGGGTCGCCTTGGAGTCGGGCTCCGTCAGCGGCAGCGCCGGAGACGGTTCCGTGGACGGCGGCGACCCGGACCTTCGGCCGAGGACGTAGCCGAGCGCAAGCGCGCTCGGGACCCCAACCAGAAGAAGAACTACGGGGAGAAGCATTTAGTCCCCTCACTACGGGTGTGCCGAAGCGCCTGACCGCCAGGCGGAATCGAGCGCTGCGGGGACACGGAATCCATGCCCGCCCGGACCATCATTTTTGGTCACAATACGGGGTCAATGTCAAGGCCCGAACCTGTTGAAGGGCCGGCGGGATCCCCGGGCATCACCAGCTCACGCGCAGGCCCGCGATCCAGGAAACCCCGGAGTAGGTGCCGCCGTCGTCGAGATGGTCCCGCATATCCGCCCTCTGGACCCCGGTTTGCAACTTGAGGCTGTGTCCGAAAAAGTAGCGGTTCGCCCCGATGTAAACATCCTGGTAGCCATCCCCCCGCCCGGACACGACGCGGTTCTCGTAGCTCGGGACGCGCACGCCGTTCGCGTCGTCGCTCCGGACGAGCGTGTAGCGGCCCACGAGCTGGAGCCTTGTCGTCAGGTCGAAGTACGGCATGACGACGACTCCCCAGAGATCACTTTGGCCCAGATAGCCGAACCCCACGGATATGTCGCCTCGAGCTCCCCAACGCCCCGCTTCGAACCGGGCATTCAAAGATCCCACGTGCCGGAGGGCCCGCGTGAACGTGTTGTCCGAATCGGGAGACTGGTACAGGTAGCTGGCCCCCACGGAGGCCTCCTCCATCTCGAGGACCTCCGCCGCATCGTAGCCCAGAGAGGCAATCCCGAACACGCCGCCGCTGAAGTCTCCGAGCTCCCGGTTCCTCCGTCCCGACGAGAACGCGCCGACTTGATACGCCCAGCGAGAGCGCTCCACCGAGAGGCTTACGCCTGGCATGTATTCCTGAGAGAACCACAGGTTATTGCTGAGATTGTTCCGCTCGGGCGTCAGAAGCTCGTTCGAGGATGTCGAGCCATCTGTGGTGAACGACACACCCTGCTTCCCCAGCGTCACAGTCGTTCCCCCGGCCCGGCTCCATTCGATGTTCAGGTCGGTGAAACGCAGGTACAGGGGATCCGCTTCCTGGGGGTTCAGGTCCACTTCCGCGTGAACGGTCAGCTGCCGAAGAACACCCGCACGGACGCCCAAGCGCAGGCGCCGAACGTTCCACTCGCGCTCCGACCCCTGATCAGCGTTCACCACCGCGTAATCCTGCTGGAAGCGGCCCTTGAAGAGGATGCTCTGAACGAACGGGTTCGTATCGTCGCGGTACCACTCCCCAAGACGCCAGATTAGTTCGTAGATGGACTCCCCGGCCCCGGCCTGGGCCTGGGCCGGCTGACCGTGGAGCGTCCCCAGTCCCGTCAGGATCAACCCCTGGAGCATCCAGGTTCCCCGCCACGTGCCCGTCCCGCGCATCGCACCTCCCTCTCTCAGACGATTGAGTCCGGGGCCCTGCCCTCACTTTATCCCGGATGCGTAACGAACCGTTTCTCGGATACGTAACAAACGGGCGACGTACATCAAGAGTCCCTATCGGGATATCTTCCTCGCAGGGGGGAATAAACCTCGCGAAACGAATTGCTCGTTCCGGAGGGACCGTTGAGATCGAAGACGCGGCGCGACAGCCGCGGTCTCCGGGGAGCCTCGAGTGCCGTCCTGCTGCTCGGCTCCCTCTGGGCCGCCCCGCCCGGGGCCGCGCAGGCTCCGCTCGGGCCGCTTCGGACCGCGGAGCAGAACCCGTTCTATCGCCTCTTCTACGTGCCGGACGCGGAGGGGGCGGATGTCATCGGCGCGGGCAGGACCCGGATCGAGCTGTCCAGCTCGTACTCGAGCGTCTTCGAGCACAGCGCGAGCGCCAATCACCTGCAGCTCTTCGACATGGAGCAGCTGACGAACGCCGTCACTGTGCGCTGGGGGGTCGGGCCGACGCTCGAGCTGGGGGCGCGGGCCGACCTCTACACGGCCTGGGGCGGGTTCCTCGACTCGCTCATCTCCGGCCTCCACGACGCGCTCCAGGTCTCGGACGCGGGGCGACAGAACCAGCCCGAGGGCCAGTACCGCTTCTTGCTTTTCCATGGCGGTCAGAACGTGCTCCTCGACGTTCCCCAGCGAAGCCTCAAGCTCGAGGAGCTGAGGGCGTTCGCGAAATGGCAGTGGTACGGGTCGGGGGGCGGGCCGCTCTCGATGTCCCTAAAGGGCGTCCTCCGCCACTACGTTGGATCCGTCGACCCCGGCCGGACGGACGCCGCGCTGGCCATCCTCGCCCGCCTCTCTCGGGGGAAACCCACCTCCATGGGTATGTTGGGGCGACGAGCCTCAGCCCGCCACGCCGGTTCACGGAGCTGGTGCCGGACCTGGCCACCCCACCTGTCCGTGCTCGCGCAGCTCGTTGGAGGCAGCCGCTACGTCCAGGGATTTTCGGTCGCCGACCTGAACTCGATCCCGATGAACGTGGCCGTGGGCCTGGCCGGAGCGACCGAGACGGGGTGGGCGTGGCAGCTGAGCTTCGCCGAGGACATTCCTCCGCGGAGCCCCTCGGTGGACTTCATCGTGGACCTCGAGATCAGCCGAACGCTCGGGGTCTCTGGCGAAGACGGGGACGCGCCGGCGCCCTGATCTGGTCTAGCGAGGGAGCTCGAGTGGCCGATTCCGCTCTCCGCGGGACCCACGGACACCCCGACACCCCGACCAACAGGCAGCCCGAGCGACGGGCACGAATTTCTTGAAGTGGGGGCACGAGTGGGCGTAAGTTCCTGAACGAGGTGTTGGTCGCGGCATCCCGCCGGTCCCCGGTGACGGCCGCGGTGGCTCGGTGTACGGAGGATAGAGACCATGGCCCAGTACCGGTTGATCGGAACCAGCCAGACCCCGAAGGACCTGCGCGCGAAGGTGACGGGGCGAGCGAAGTATGCAGAGGATTTCCGAGCGGACGGGATGGCGTTCGCGAAGCTCCTCCTGAGCCCGGTCCCCCGCGGGCGGGTGCGTCGCCTGGACGTGAGCCGTGCGCTCGCGATGCCGGGCGTCTTAGCGGTGCTCACGGCCGACGAGCTCAGTAGCGGGGGCGGGGGAGATGTGCCCGCCAGCGAATACCAGGGCGTGGAGCCGGTTCTGACCAACAACCCGCTTTACGTCGGACAGCCGATGGCGGCCGTGGCGGCCGAGAACGAGACCCTCGCCGCGGAGGCCGTAGCGGCCATCCAGCTGGATATGGAAAGGCTGCCGTTCGCACTGGATCCCCTGGACACGCTTCGGGAAGGTGGGCCGAACTCGCTAGAGGTCGGGAACGCGTACGCCAGCGGCGAGCTGGGCGAGGTGAAGTGGACGGCCGAGCAGATGGCCGCGCTCGAGGGTGAAACCTTCCCGGAGATCGACTTTCCGGGCCTTTCGGGCTGGGAGGTAGGGGACTGGCAAGCCGCCTTCGCGAACGCGGACTGGATCGTGGAGCAGCCCATCGTCCACCAATCGCAGACCCATCACCCGATGGAGCCCAGGAGCGCGATGGCGTACTGGCAGAACGGGAGGTGCCACCTCCACTGCTCGGCGCAGAGCACGGCCAGGACCGCGGCCGGACACGCCGCGCGCCTGGGGCTCGATCAGGAGGATCTGGTCCTCGTGGCCCAGTACTGCGGAGGCGGCTTCGGCAGCAAGGGAGCCGGATCGGTCACGGATGTGATCCCCGCCCTCCTCGCCAGAAAGGCGGGACGGCCGGTGATGCTCCGCGTAACGCGCGACGAGGAAACGTATTTCGGCAGGGCGCGCGCAGGGATGGCCGGCTGGGTCAAGATGGGCTTCCGGACAGGCGGGCGACTGGTGGCGCTCGATCTCCTGCTGATCCAGGACGGCGGATCGTACGGACAGCGCGGGGACTTCCGGTCCGCCGCCTCCATCGCGTCCTTGGCCTATCAGCCCGAGACCATGCGGTTCCGGGGCATCTCTGTCGTCACCAACACGCCCCCTCGGGGCGCGCAGCGCGGTCCGGGAGGCGCCCAGAGCATCACGATGCTCGGTCCGGTGATGGACCGCGCGGCCCGGGAGATGGGCGTGGACCGGGCCGAGATCCTCTACCTGAATGCACCTCCGGATCAGGCGACGTACCAGCCCGGGTCCAGCCGGGTCACGAGCGCCTACGTGAAGGAGGCGATCAAGCTGGGCCGGCAGCTGTTCCGCTGGGAGGAGAAGAAGGCCCTGAGCGGGCAGGTCAATGGCTCGAAGGTCACAGGGGTGGGGGTGGCCATCAGCCCCTACTCGGCGGGGAGCTCGGGGTACGACGGGCTCCTGATCATCCGCCCCGACGGGAGACTCACGATCCACACCGGGGTCGGGAACCTCGGCACGAGCTCTGTCTTCGACACGTCGATGGCCGCGGCCGAGGTACTCGGGGTGCCGTGGGAGGAGGTGGAGGTCGTGTGGGGAGACTCGAGCCTCGGACTTCCCTGGAGCGCCATGCAGGTCGGGAGCCAGACGACCCACGCTCACACGCGGGCCAACTACGCCACCGGTCTCCGCGCCAAGCGTCTCCTCCAGGAAGTCGCGGCCCGGGATCTGGGCGGGCCACCCGAGAGCTACGAGCTGGGGGGCGGCCGCGTCTTCCGGAGTGGCGATGCTTCCGTCGGGATGACGTTCGCTCAGGCGGCGCGGCGGGCAATCGAGCTGGGCAGCCGCTACGACGGTCACGAGCTTCCCGAGAGCCTGAACGAGATGACGGTGCGGGCCGTCGAGACGCATCTCGTGGGTCAGGGGCTCGTGGCGGCGGCGACCGACGAGTTCTCGCACGAGGGCTCCAGCCGCTCGACCGTTGTGGCATTCGCGGTGGTGGACGTGGACCGGGAGACCGGTATGGTAGAGGTCCGGGAGCTCACGGCCGTGGCGGATTGCGGGACGGTCCTGAACCCGCGGAACCTCAAGGCTCAGGTGGGCGGTGGCGTGTTGCAGGGGATGAGCCAGGCCCGGTTCGAGACGTGGAGCTACGACCCTCGTTGGGGAGTCAACCAGAACCGGCGGCTCCATACGGCGAAGCCCATCACACTTCAGGACACGCCGCTCGAGTACGAGTTCGCCGCGGTGGACATCCCGGACCGCGAGAACCCGGTCGGATCCCGGGGGATCGGCGAGCCTCCGGTGGGCGCGGGCGCGGCGGTCGTGCTCTCGGCCATCTACGACGCGATCGGGGTCTACCTCAATCGGACGCCGCTCACGCCAGACAAGATCCTGAACGCGCTGGAAGGCGGCTCACCCGGCTACACGTCGCTCCAGATGCACGTCTGACGGGAGTCGCGCCTGCCGGGCATTGAGGCGGCCGCTTCATCGACGGACCCCGCGACGGCCCGCCACGGAGCCTGCCGCGACCCGACGACGACGGCCCCCCCAGCTTACCGCGGGATCCGGTGCCAGCTGCGCGTGGGCGAGCGCGGCTGACGCCATCCATGGTACGGATGCTCCGCCAGGAGGCTCGGGTTCCGGAAGAGCCAGATGAGCAGCGCACCCGCTCCGAATCCCCCCACGTGGGCCCAGAACGCCACCCCACCGCCCTCCGCCCCCTGGGTGGCCAGGCCGCTCAGTAGCTGCACGACGAACCAGTAGCCCAGCATCAGCACGGCCGGGACCGCAATCGTCCGGATGAAGAAGCCTAAGAAGATGAGCATGTGGACGTGCACGCGCGGGTACAGGAGCACGTAGGCACCCATGACCCCGCCGATCGCGCCCGAAGCGCCGACCATCGGAACCGGGGACGCCGGATTCGTCGCGACCTGCACCCCCCCGGCCGCGAGCCCGCAAAGCAGGTAGAAGACAACGAAGCGGGCGTGGCCCATCGAGTCCTCCACGTTGTTCCCGAAGATCCCGAGGAACCACATGTTCCCGATGAGGTGCATCCAGCTGCCGTGCATGAACATCGACGTCATCACGGTGTGCCACGCGAGTCCGCCGCCGAGAACGCACTCGGCGCCGGGTCCGAGCTGGAGCCGCGTGCCCGACGGGACCGACTGGAGGAGCTCGCCCGGAATGAGCCCGAGCCGACAGATGGAGCTCGAGAGGAGCGGCTCTGAGCCAGCCCCCTGAAGCAAGACCCACGCCGCGACGTTGAGCGCGACGATACCCCAGGTCACGACCGGGGTGAGGATGGGGGGATTGTCGTCCCGGATCGGAATCATTCAGGAAGCCCCGGCCCAGCCCACCCGCTCGTCAGGGCGTTCGCACGAAACGACCCGTGAAGATGCCTCGGGCCAACACCTTCCCTTCCATGGCCGCCGTGACCGCCGCACGGTCGGCATCCATGGGCAGATCCAGCGGGGCGTTCAGCGCATAAAGGGTGAAGGTGTAGTGGTGCATCGGCGGCACGGGGGCACCGGGTCCCCGGTACGGCTGGACCTGCCACGCACCCTGAGGAAGAGTGGTGGACTGGGCGGCTCCGGCGCCCTCTGAGAGCGAGGTGGCAGTCCCCGGAATCTTCACGACCATCCAGTGCAGGATGTCCCCGCTCACCGAGAGGGCGGGACGCACCGGCTCCGGGTCGTTCATCAGCAGCACGAACTCGGCGGTCCCCTCCGGAACGTTCGTCCACGAGAGAGCGGGGGATAGTCCTTCGCCCCCGGCGTGCCGCGAGGGGATTACCCCGCCGTCCGGCCAGGCGGTGCTGGTCAGCGCGAGGCCCGGTGGCCTCACTCCCCCTCCCCGCCCACCCCCTCGTCCCTGGAACGCTTCGACCTCACCGGGGGCGGTGGTGAGCGCCAGCGCAGAGGCCACCATCAGCGCGGTCACGGTCCTGGACGTCATCTCGCAAACCTCCTCTGGTCGAACGCGTCGTTGTGAGCCCGGGCGTTTCTGAGCGCCTCCAATGTAATGCGAGCGCGCGCCCGTGCGGCACGTGATAGATTCCTGAGCGACTCCCAGGCAAACGATGGCACGCGATGACACTCCTTACTTTAGTCCGTCAGAGCACCCGGTCGAGGACGCCGCGGCTCTTGATGTGGGGCGCCGTGCTCGCTCTCCTGGCTGCCCCCTCTTCCGGTAGGGCGCAGTCTGCCGGAACGGGGAGCGCCGAGGATGCCGCCGCTCTCCCGGAGGCGATTCCGCTGTTCCCACTTCCCGACGTCACGCTCTTCCCCGGCGTGGATCAGGAGTTCCACATATTCGAGCCGCGCTACCGTGCGATGGTGGCGGATGCCGTGGAGGGCGACCAGGTGATCGGCGTGGTGATCCTTCGCCCCGGGTGGGAGGGCGACTACGAGGGGAACCCGCCGGTCTTCGAGATCGGGGGCGCCGGTACGATCGAGAGCTACGAGCGGTTGCCGGATGGGCGCTACGACATGGTGGTGAGGGGATTCGTGAAAGTCCGCATCCTGAGCGAGGACACCAGCGGGCCCTACCGCGTGGCACGGGTGGAAGCGATTCCCGAGACGACGATTCCTGTCGAGGATCGCGCTCGGCTGAGCCAGGAGCGCGAGCGGCTCTTGGAGCTCGTTTACTCCATCTTCCCCAATGCGCAGCTACCGGCAGGCCTCACCGACGAGGTGTTCGTGAACCACCTGGCTCAGTTCGTCCCGATCGATCCAGGCGATCGGCAGGCCCTGCTGGAGCTGGATGGCGTGCTCGATCGCTCGGAGGCCCTGATCGACCTGCTCGAGGCGATGCGTCCGACCTCCCAGGCGC
This sequence comes from Longimicrobiales bacterium, assembly GCA_965198065.1. Lineage (GTDB taxonomy): Bacteria > Gemmatimonadota > Gemmatimonadetes > Longimicrobiales > Gaopeijiaceae > SHZS01. The sequence goes on from CBDAON010000003.1 coordinate 20,504, forward strand.
TCGCGGGCGCTGGCGCCCGGTAGCCCGAACCCAAGAGGTGGGGCGCAATCGTACTTGACGGACTCTCCACCCGCTCCCCACCGTACGACACAGCCCACATGAGCTGCTGCGCTCGCCACCGCGGAGGATCCGCCATGAGACTTCTAGACCTTCATCCCCCACGCGCCCTGAGGGCGATCTGCGCCTGCGCGGCCGCGACCCTGGCCGCGTGCTCGACCGACGGAGGCGTGCCCGAAGCTCCGGATCTACGGATCGAGAGCCTCTCCACCCGCCCCTATCTGGTCACCGGAGGCGACGTGCTGCTGAGCGTCGAGCTCGGGCCCGGGGTGGCGGCGGAAGGCGTGGAGATCCTCGCCAACGGACGAGACGTGACGAGCCACTTCCGACCCGTCGAAGGCAGCGGACGGCTCGTGGGCCTCGTGTACGGGCTCCATGAGGGCCCCAACACGGTCGAAGCTCGGATTCCCGGCGGCGCCGGAGCCGAGCTCCAGGTTACCAACTATCCGATCTGGGGCCCCATCATCTCCGGTCCGCACGAGTCGCCCTTCCTCTGCCAGACCGAGGAGTTCACGCTCGCCACGGGATCGAATCTCGGCGCGGCGCTGGACGAGCACTGCTCCGTCGAGACCCGCGTGGACTACGTGTACTTCTCGACGTCGGACGACGACTTCAAGCCTTACACGGCCGCCGCAATGGACGTGGCGCAAGTCACCACGCTCGATGGGGAGGCCGTTCCGTTTATCGTGCGCGTCGAGACGGGGACCCTGAACCGCGCCATCTACCAGAGCGCGCTGCTCCACGACCTGGCCGACCCAACCCCCGACCCGTGGACGCCCAGCCGGGGTTGGAACGGCAAGCTCGTCTACACGCACGGAGGCGGGTGCCGGAGAGGATGGTTCCGCCAGGGCAGCGGCACGGGCACGGTCCTCAACCAGGGGCTGCTCGAGATGGGGTACGCCGTCACGTCGGCTTCGTTGAATGTCTACGGCAGCAACTGCAACGACCTGCTCGCGTCAGAGACGCACATCATGGTGAAGGAGCGGTTCGTCGAGGCGTACGGTGAGCTGGTCTACACCATCGGTACCGGGGGATCGGGGGGCTCGTACCAGAGCCATCAGACCGCTGACAATTACCCGGGAGTGTTCGACGGCATCATGGTGTCCTCGAGCTTCCCGGACGTGACCTCGGCCACGATCTTCACGCTCGCCGACGCCCGGCTCCTGCACCACTACTTTACGAACGTCGTGCCCGGCCTCTTCACCCGTGAGGAAGAGCAACTGATCTCCGGGTTCGGTTCCTGGGGGAGCATCGCGAACCTGAGCGCCGGAGCGGCGCGGATCGACCCGACGTACGAGGAAGGTGTGCCCGACGAGGCCCAGGGCGCCGAGGTGAGTCTCCCGGAGCTCGAGCCGATGCGCTACAGCGAAGCGAACCCCCATGGAATCCGCGCCACGGTTTACGACCACACGGTCAACGTCTACGGCGTCGACGCCGCCACCGGCTTCGCGGCCCGGCCCCTCGACAACCACGGCGTACAGTACGGGCTGGCCGTGCTGAACCGCGGCGAGATCACCAAGGAGCAGTTCCTCGCGCTGAACGGGGACATCGGGGGGTTCGACGCCGACCTGAACCACGTGTCCGACCGGCACCGGGCCGATCCACAGGCGGCGAGGCGTGCTCTCGACACCGGGCGGATCCTGAACGGCGGCGCGGGGCTCGCCTCCACCCCAGTCATCGATTACAGGAGCTATGGGGACGACCGTGAGGGTGGCGACATCCACATGATCGTGCACCAGTTCACGACGCGCGCGCGGCTCCAGAAGGCAAACGGCCACGCAGCCAACCACGTGATGGCAATCGGGGGGGAGTGGGGCTACACGGAGGACCGGCCGGACCTGGGCGTGCTCTTCCGACAGATGGACGAGTGGCTCATGAACCTCGTGGAGGGTGACGAGCTGGGGCCCCGGGCCGAGCGAGTCGTGGGAGCCAAGCCTGCCGGCCTCGTCGATCAGTGCTGGGACACGCGGGGAGCGGAGCGGGTCAACGTGCAGGAGCCCCTCTCCTTCGAAGGGAACGGAACCTGCGGCGATCTTTATCGGCCGTTCCCCACTGCACGCCACGTCGCGGGGGCCCCGCTGACCAACGACATCGTGAGCTGTCGCCTGAAGCCGCTCGACCCCTCGGACTACGAGGTCACGTTCACCCCCACCGAGTGGGCCGAGCTAGAGGCGATGTTCCCGGAGGGCGTCTGCGATTGGAACCAGCCCGACGCCCACAGCGAGGGCTATCAGGGAACGTGGCTCTCGCTCGGCCCGTCGGACGTCAATCCGGCGCGCTGAGCGCGTTCCTGCGGGAACTGTCGCGGTCGGGAACGCACGGCGCTTCCAACGGGCCGGAGCGGGTAGCTCCTGAAGCCCGGCCCTCCCAGGTTCGGGAGGGCCGGGTGAGTTGTGCCGCTGGACCTCCTCAGTCGGTCACGTGGACGGCCTGTATCTCGAGGAAGTTTCTCACCTCGTTCCCCACGAAGACGCCGCCCGTCTCAGGCGCCTGAGCCCGCCGTCGCCGGCCGGCCGAGAGTCCGCCTCCGAGCCCCCGCCGGGAGCATACTCTCAGGCCACCTTTCCATTCTGTCGCATAACCCCACATTCACGGTCGTCAGCGCGCCCGGTGCTCGGTGACGGGATGGTCGTCGGCGCGCGGTGCCGGACGACGGGATGGAGGCCCCAGGGCATGAGCTCCAACGCTCGAGCGGAACAAGCCCCGACCCGGGGACACGGATTCGGCACCTGGCCGGTGTTCCTGGCCAGCGTGAGCACGATCCTCGGCGCCATCATGCTCCTCCGGTTCGGCTACGCGGTGGGGCACGTGGGGTTACTTGGGGCCCTCGCCATCATCGCCCTGGGACACCTCGTCACGGTCCCGACGGCGCTCGCAATCGCCGAGATCGCGACCAACCGGCGAGTCGAGGGGGGCGGCGAGTACTTCATCATCTCCCGATCGTTCGGAACCACAATCGGGGGGGCGATTGGGATCAGCCTCTACCTGTCCCAGGCGATTTCGGTGGCGTTCTACATGATCGCGTTTGCGGAGGCCTTCTCGCCGCTCGCGGGCTGGTACCAGAACCTGACCGGATCCCCGCTCGATCCGCGCATCGTGTCACTGCCCGCCACCCTTGGGCTCGTCGCGTTCGTTCTGACGAAGGGAGCGGACCTGGGCATCAAGGCGCTCTGGGCCGTGGTGGGGATCCTCGGGATCTCCCTCGTCACGTTCTTCCTCGGGAGCCCGCCTCCGGACATCGTGCCGGAAGGGCTCTCCCTGGTCTCTCAGCTGGAGGAGAGCGACCCCTTCATCCTCGTGTTCGCCATCGTCTTCCCCGCCTTCACGGGAATGACCGCGGGCGTCGGCCTCTCGGGCGACCTGGCCAACCCCCGCCGTTCGATCCCACTCGGCATCATGGCGGCGACGTTCACGGGGATGCTCGTTTACGTGCTCCTCGTTATCAAGCTGTCCACGTCGGCCAGCTCCGAGGCCCTGGCGACCGACTATCTGATCATGGGCCGAATCGCGCTCTGGGGCCCGATCATCCCCATCGGGTTGGCCGCGGCCACCATCTCCTCGGCCATCGGCTCGATCCTGGTCGCGCCGCGCACGCTACAGGCCCTCGCCAAAGACCGCATCGTGCCCTTCGAGCGAGCGAACCGATTCCTCGCCGCGCGTGTGGGCGAGAAAGACGAGCCACGGAACGCAACGTTCGTGACGTCGGCACTCGCCCTCATCTTCGTCACTCTCGGCAACGTGGACGTCGTGGCGAGGATCGTATCGATGTTCTTCATGGTCACCTACGGAGCGCTCTGCGCGATCTCGTTCCTCGAGCACTTCGCGGCCCGGCCCTCCTACCGCCCCAGCTTCCGATCGAAGTGGTACCTGAGCCTCACAGGCGCGGTGATGTGCCTGATCCTCATGCTCCAGATGGACCTCGTGTTCGCGCTGGCGGCCATCGTGACCATGTGTGGGCTGTATGTGCTGATCCGCCGCGGACGCGGTGGCGCGAACGATCTCGGAGCGATCTTCCAGGGGGTGATGACGCAAGCCACCCGCTACCTCCAGATCCGGCTCCAGAAGAGCCCGCCGAGCGACTGGCGGCCGAGCGTGATCACGATCTCCCCGCGAACGTTCGATCGCTCGTCTCCCGTCCAACTCCTCGAGTGGCTCTGTCACCGCTACGGGTTCGGTACTTACCTCCACCACATTCCGGGCATGCTGACCCCGGACACGTTCCGGGAGAGCCGTGTCGTGCAGGAGCATCTGGTGCGGGCCGAGCGCGAGCGGAGGGGCGCGATCTACATGGACACGATGGTCAGCCCGTCCATGGCCTCCGCGCTGGCGCAGAGCCTCCAGATGCCCGGCGTGTCCGGAATGGAGAACAACACGATCCTCTTTGAGCTCGCGGACCACGACGGGGACGAGGTCGTCCAAGAGGTCCTGGCCGGGCTACGCCTCTCCGCGGCCTCCAGGATGAACCAACTCGTGCTCCGTCACGGGGACAACTTCTTCGGGTCGCACAAGAGCATTCACGTGTGGCTCACCTGGCACGACACCCGAAACGCCAACCTCATGATCCTCCTGTCGTACATCCTGCTCGGACATCCGGACTGGCGTGAAGCCGAGATCTCCATCTTCGCCGCGTATCCCCGCCAGGAGGCCCGGGAACGAACAGAGCAGCTGAACGAGATGATCTCGGGCGGCCGTCTCCTCATCAGCGAGAAGAACGTGCTCGTGATCGGCACGGATGACCGCATCGACTTCGAGCAGCTCGTGGAAGCCCGCTCGGGGGAAGCGGACCTCGTGCTGGTCGGGTTCACCGACGAGCGACTTGAGCGGCGGGGCGCCGACCTTCTGAAGCGGTTCCCGGATCTCCGGGACGTCCTCTTCGTCTCGGCCGAGGAGAGGATCTTCATCGAATAGCGGGGGCACGCTGAACGCTCAGGTTGACAACGGGAGGTCCGAGATGACCTGCTGTATCTGCTTGTCGTCCGGCGGACGTCGGTCGGGCGGCCAGGACCGGCTTCGGAGGGAGTAGCTGAAATAGCTGGAAGGGGGAACCCACTCCGGGTCCCTATCTTGCCCCTCACATCGACCCGGGCGAAGACGTCCAGGTCACCCGAGCCTGGAGTGTGCCCGATCGCCACTGTCCGGTGATCGGGCGGAATCTGGTAGTACGTCCTCTTCGTGGGACCGAACTCGACGATGGCACGAAGCAGCTCATCCATGGAGCTGGACGCTCCTGAGCTCTGGAGAGCGTCACTCATGTGCCGGCACACCCGCCCGATCGCGTCGGGCTGGAGCTCGGCTCGACGGCTCTCGAAGTCGGGGCAGTTACAGGTGAGGGCGCCCAGGTTTACCGAATAGCTCACCTCACTCTCCGGGCCGTCCGATACGGAGACGGTTGACGCGAACGCCACCGGGCGGGGAGGAAGCGAGGTGATCACCTTCACTCCCTTCCGCCCTCGCACCTTCACGCTCGTGCGGCCCGGCTCGCCGTCGCCGTCCCTGTCTCGGTACACGAACAGCCGAACCGTGAGCCAGAGCAGGAGAAGAGCGAGGATCGCCAGGACGGGATCGGTCGGCATGGCTCACGGCCCTCTCGGGGCGCGGTCTCGAAGGCCCGGCACCGGTTGCGAACGCAAGGAGATAGCCCCCCGCGGAAGGCCATCCGCAACCAACTTATGGGATCGGCCAGGCTGAAACTACCGACCCCCCGTCATGCTGACGCAAAACGAGTGGGGCCCGGGGGAGGAAGCGGGCTCACCCCCTCACCCCCCTGGCGTGAACACATCCACCAGGTCCAAGAGCTGATCGTTCTCGTCCCGCCCCCCAAACAGGTACAACCGCCCTCCCGCCGCCGCGCCCTTCAGCCCATGTCGGAAGGCGGGGGCGTCTGCCAGACGGGTCCAGCTATCTGTGGCGGGGTCATAGACCTCCGTCGCGTTGGGCGGGAATGCCTGGGAACCCCCTTCCGCGGCCGGCCCGGTCGCGTAAATCTTCCCGTCGATCACGCCAATCGCGACCATCCCCCTGATGAACCTCATGGGGGCGAGATCGACCCAGGTGTCGGTCTGCGGATCGTACCTCTCGACGTGCGTGACCCCTCCCTGTGGCTGGGGCTGTTCCCCTCCAATGGCGTAGAGAACCCCGGCCACAACTGCGACCTCGCCGTCCGTACGGGGACGGTTCAAGTCCGCCGCAGAGGTCCAGCTGTTGGTTCCCGGGTCGTAAACATCCACCCACGAGAGGCTGTTGTCCCCCGTCTGCCCTCCGACCACGTAGATCTTTCCCCCCAACAGGCCCGCCTGCGGGCCGTGACGCGCCCGGGGCATTGAGGCCCAGGTGGTCCAGGTATCGGTTGCGGGATCGTACCTCTCGTTCGTGTCCAGCGGCGGGCAACACCCACCGAGCAAGAAGATCTTCCCGTCCACAACGGCGGTCGCCATTTCGTTCCTGGCGGTCGGCATCGTAGCTCCTGTGCTCCAGGAGTCGGTCAAGGGATCGTAGATCTCGACAACCGAGATCTCGTTGGCTTCGGCTCCCTGCCCCCCGAAGACGTAGATTCGCTGGTTCACCTCCGCCGTTCCGACAACCGACCTGGGCGTGGGCATGGGCGTCCCCGTCGCCCAACTCCCGCAGCCCACCTCACAGGCGTTCGGGTCCTCAAGCTGCTCGCCTTCGCCGACCTCTTCCCCTCCCGTCGGCCCGCTGCTGTCGCACCCGCCGAGGGCGACGAGGGTGAGCAGAAGCAGGAAACTCCGGGCCATCCTTTCCGGGGGGCTCACTGTGCCATCCTCCCTGCCCCAACTCTTCGAAGAACGTTCTGCGCTAGAGAGCTGAGAGCCACGGTGAGTTAAGGACGTGCAGGATTAGAACGGTGCCCACGATCGCGAGCGGCCTGCCGCCGAACGACTGATCAGCCTTCGACCGCCGCCAGTAATACCCGAGAAGTGCGGCCACAAGGCCCAACTCCAGGAACCACCACCCGACCGGTAGCGACCTCCAAAGCCCCATTCCCAAGTGCACCTCGGAACGGGGCCATAGGGCCAGGTCAGCAGGGTGCATAGGGAGGTCCAGGATGAAGTGGGAGAAGACAGCGGCACACATCACGATCATGACCCTGCCACCAAATCGAAGAAACAGGAGACCGAACATGACCGACAGGACCACAGAGCTCAGTAAAGAATGGGACCAGTCGATGTAGTCCAAAGAAAATCCAGGAGACTGGCCAGGGGTTAGCGAAACCCGTTCGATACCTATCAGCACGAGTGGGCCGAAGAGGATATCAAGCACCCCAACCCCCAGGAGGATGCCCCAGGTCGGAGCCTCGGGGACCTTACCTTTCAGGGCCAACCCAGCCGCAAAGTGCCCGGCGTACACCTCAGTGGTCCTTAATGTTTTGTGCGAGGCCGGTCTAACCAGGCCAGGATCGGTACCGGTACCAAGAACGAAATCAGGACGAACAAAGCAAGGCCAACGGGCGTCATTATCGCTCCCAGCGGATCTCGCGCACGAGGCGCTTCAGAGGATTTTCGGAGGATCGCTCTTGATCCCGCACTGCTAGAGGAGACGGGAACTGCGCCCGCCGTGAAGCTAAGCCACAAAGTGCTCGACGATTCGGCGTGCTGCAAGAAAATGAGGAGACCACTACGCGTCCAGAGACAGGGGCAGCGGAGAACCGGCCCCCCTCCTTGGGTCCCATCCTAGAGACCACGTATTATTACGTTTGAGTCTCTCGTAGGGGTGCAAGTCTTGTCTCGGAGAGGAGACCAAGCACGATGGCGAAGATTATCGCGGTGATGGGTGCGACAGGTGCCCAAGGTGGGGGGCTTGCGAGGGCCATCCTAGGAGACCGAAACGGTGAATTCTCAGTTCGCGCGGTGACCCGCGATCCTCAGTCTGACAAGGCCAAGGCATTGGCTGCCCAGGGGGCCGAAGTGGCGAGGGCGGATCTCGACGACCCCGCAAGCCTCCGGGCCGCGTTCATGGGAGCATACGGAGCGTTCTGCGTGACCAACTTCTGGGAGCATTTCTCCGGAAAGAAGGAAACCCAGCAGGCTAAGGCGATGGCGGAAGCGGCTCACGCCACGGGTATCCAGCACACGATCTGGTCCACATTCGAGGATACGCGGGAGTCTGTGCCGCTCGACGACGACCGCATGCCGACGATCCAAGACGAATATAAAGTCGCCCACTTCGACGCTAAGGCGGCGGCGAACCACTTCTTCACCGATCTAGGCGTCCCGACAACGTTCCTCCTGTCCTCGGGTTACTTTGAGAACCTGATCTCGTTCGGGTGGGGACCACAGCGGGGACCGGACGGTCAACTCATCGTGGTGTTCCCGCTCTACGAAGTAAAGATGCCGATGATCGCGGCCGAAGATATCGGAAAGTGTGCTTTAGGAATTCTCAAGAGACCGGGCGAGTACATCGGCAAAACCGTCGGCATTTCCGGCGAGCACGTGAGCGGTGTTGAGATGGCCAGTGCGTTGTCAGAAGCCCTCGGAAAGACCGTCACCTATCAAGCCGTCCCACCGGACGTCTACCGCGGGTTCGAGTTCCCGGGCGCCGAGGACGTGGGGAACATGTTCCAGTTCAAGCATGACTTCGCGGATCTCTACCAGGGCAATCGGAGCGTGGAGGAGAGTCGCAGGCTCAATCCTGAGCTTCTCGGCTTCAAGGAATGGCTGCGTCATAACGCGGACCGGATTCCCGTGCCGGAATAGGGTGCGGCCAAGGCTGGAGGGATGGGGCCAGATCCTCGGGGGAGGCCACATGACTGGAAGACCGCTGGTTCGTGCGATCGCGGTGCTGTGAGTGTCGCTCGCCATCGTCGGATGCGGAGACGACGGTGTTGGCCCTGAGAACTCCTTCACGGGACGGTACGATCTGATCTCGGTCAATGGTGAGAGCGTGCCATATGTGATGGCCCAGGTGGGTAACCACGCGCTGGAGATGACGGCCGGATTCCTTCAGCTAAACAACGACGAGACGTTCAGCACTGCGGGCACTTTCCGTGAAACTGTCGGTGGGAGCGTCTCGACGTACCATCAGCCGGCCTCAGGGTCTTGGACACGAACCGGCGATCAGGTGAGCCTAACCTACTCGAATGGCAGCGTGGACACGGCGGTGGTCAGCGGGAACCAGCTCACGGTCACATCGGACGGGGTGTCCTTCGTCTTCCGTAAGTAGCGTGAGATATGGTCCCCCGCGCCCGCGGCCTCCGTATTTGCCGGTCGATCGGCTTGTGGCACGTTAGACTGCTGAGAAGCAGCAGAATAGGTAGCTAGGCCGCTCCTCAAGAGTGACTCCATCCGAAAGGGGACCTGCATGAGCGCAGCTGAGAGACCCAGCATCAAGCCGACACCCGACGGCCCCTACCTGGTGAAGGGCCTGCAGCGCCTCTCCAACCAGAGGGGACCCATCGAGGCCCGTGATACGATGGCGCTCTGTTGCTGCGGGGGGTCGGCCAACAAGCCGTTCTGCGATGGAACACATGCGAAGATTGGATTCTCCTCGGCGAAGCTCCAAGACCGCGTACCGGACAAGCGAGAAGACTACACTGCTGGGAAGATCACCATCCACGACAACCGGGGGATTTGCGCTCATGCCGGGCGTTGCACCGATGGACTTGCCTCCGTGTTCCGCTTGAAGCAGGAGCCGTGGATCGAGCCCCAGGGGGCGACCGCAGATCAGATTGTCGAGACTATCCGGAAATGCCCGTCCGGAGCGCTGAGCTACACGGTCGATGGCGAGGAGCACCGGGACCGCGAGGGCCCTCCGGCGATCCTCGTGTCACCGAACGGCCCTCACGTCGTTACGGGTGGACCGGACCTTCTCGACACGCCGCGCGGACAGGGTGCTTCGCTGGAGCATTTCACACTCTGTCGGTGCGGCGGATCGAAGAACAAGCCGTTCTGCGATGGTTCGCACTGGTACAACAACTTCTGTGACGACGAAAACTGAGCTAAGTGATTCGAAAGGAGCGGCATAACAGGCGATTGCTGCAGTCTAGGCGGTCGTACCGTAGCCTCGACGCCAATCTGTGCTCCGCGTATTCTGTGAGCGAGGCTCTCGGCGCTGGGTCGGCGTTCGGTGCCGATGACCAACTCAAAAATCGGCCCGGCGACTCACGGAGGCGTCTGTCATGCGTGCCACAGTGTTGCTAGCCGGCGGTGAACTGCGCGATACGATCTGCCCACCCAGGCGTGTAGCGCCCGACTCATCATCCAACACAAGCGCAACACATGCGAAGACTCCTGATCGCAACATCCTTTGCGGTGACCGCAGGGCTGTCCGTGCCCGTATCTCACCTTCAAGCACAGGCGGACGAGCCCTTCGAGTTTGCCCTGTTCAGCCCGATTCAGATGCGCGGCCCGGACACGGCCATCAACGTGTTCCGGTTGTCCCTGCTCTATGGAGAGAACGCATCGGTCAAAGGCCTCGACGTAGGCGTTGTGTCTCGGAACACGGGCGGAGAGTCGAAGGGGCTCCAGTATTCTGTCGTAGCCTACGTGCAGGGAGACTTTGTCGGGTGGCAAAACGCGTGGCTCGTTGGGGTGGTTGATGGGACTTTCACGGGTCTTCAAGGGCCGGCGGGTTATAATCACGCCGCTGCTGGAGAGGTCTTTCAGGTGGGGCTGGTAAACACTGCGGACGACGTGTCAGGCTTTCAGCTCGGGGTCGTGAACATCGCGGAAAACCTGAACGGCCTTCAGATCGGTCTCGTGAATATAATTGAGAGCAAGACGACCTTCTCGTTCCTGCCCATCGTGAACTGGTCCTTCTAGCTGCTCAGTCGAAGGAGGAGTCCCGAGCTCGTGTAGCGCGCGACTCATCATCTAACACAGGCGCAATGATGAGAAGACTCCTGATCTCAGCATCCCTAGCGGTGACTGCCGGGTTGTCCGCACCCGCATCCCACCTTCAGGCCCAGACGATCGAGCCCTTCGAGTTTGCCTTGTTCAGTCCACTTCAGATACGCGGCCCGGACACAAACATCAATTTCATCCGGTTGTCGTTGCTCTATGGAGAGAACGTGTCGGTCAGAGGCCTCGACGTGGGCCTCCTATCTTGGAACACGGGCGGAGAGTCGGAGGGGCTCCAGTATTCGCTCATAGGCTACGTGCAGGGAGACTTCGTCGGGTGGCAAAGCGCCTGGCTCGCCGGAATAGTTGACGGGACTTTCACGGGTCTTCAAGGACCGGCAGGCTACAATCACGCCGCCACCGGAAGAGTCTTTCAGATAGGGTTCGGAAACACCGCTGACGACGTCTCAGGCGTTCAGTTCGGGCTCGTTAACGTCGCTGAAAACTTGCGCGGCGTTCAGATCGGTCTCATGAACATCATCGAAAGCAAGACCACGTTCTCGTTCCTGCCGATCGTGAACTGGTCCTTCTAGCTGCTCTGTCGAAGGAGGAATCCCAGCGCCTGCTTTGCAGAGAGGAACGCAAGATGAGAGTCAGAGGATACGCTGCCCACGGTCCGGATCAGGTGCTCGAGCCCTTCGAGTTCGATCGACGGTCGCCGGGCGCGAAGGACGTCGAGATCCGGATCGAGTACTGCGGCATCTGCCACTCGGACATCCACTTCGCCCGGAACGAGTGGGGCATGAGCACGTACCCCTGTGTGCCCGGACACGAGATAGTTGGGCGCGTGACAACGGTCGGCAGCCGCGTGATAGACTACGAGGCCGGCGACTTGGTGGGCGTCGGATGTCTCGTGAACTCGTGTCGGATCTGCGGAAGCTGCAAGGAAGGCCTCGAAAACTTCTGCGAGAGGGGCTTCACCTTGACCTACGGCAGCGTGGGCGGCGACGGCGTGCCTACGTATGGGGGATATTCGACCCATATCGTGGTGGACGAAGACTTCGTGGTGAGAGTGCCGGACGGCCTCGACGCGGCGGCCACGGCGCCGCTCCTTTGCGCCGGCATCACAACGTACTCGCCCCTTCGGCACGTTGGCCTTTCGAAAGGTGACCGCATCGCGGTACTCGGGCTCGGCGGCTTGGGGCACATGGCGGTCAAGCTTGCTCACTCGATGGAAGCTGAGGTGGCGGTGTTCAGCCGATCGCCTTCGAAGGAGGCAGGCGCGAAGAGCCTCGGCGCCGACCACTTCATCCTGACCGCCGCGCCCGATGCCTTCAATTCATATCAGGGGCATTTCGACTTCATTCTCAACACGGTCGGAGCGGAGCACGACCTAATGGGACCGCTCAATACCCTCCGCCGAGACGGGACCATGATCATGGTCGGCGCGCCCCCCAACGCCCTTCCCCTGCCGACAACGCCGCTCCGCATGGGACGTCGGACGATCATGGGATCCTTGATTGGGGGGCTTCAAGAGACGCAGGAGATGCTGGACTACTGTGCGGATCATGGGATCGTCAGCGAGATCGAGAGGATCGGCCCGACCCAAATCAACGAGGCCTACCAAACGCACTCTGGCCTCGGACGTGAAGTTCCGGTTCGTCATCGACTGCAAGCAGATGTGACAGAGTTAGGCGTCTCTTGATCTTGGACGGTCAATTGAAGTACGGAGAAACGATCGCAGCGTCGTAGCAGAGCTCCTGGAAAGCTCGCGGCGCGCTCGCGAACCAGACTCCGTTCTCGAAAATGGGCCGCCTATTCAGCTAACCGTCCTTTCGATCAGCGAGCTGTTGAGACAGGAGGGCGACCTGCAACTCGACTCGCTTGATGTCCCCTGCTAGGGCTAGGCGTGCCATCTCGAGCCAGTACCAGACCTTAACGGCCGTGCCTTCGCAAGCTCGTGCCCCGCACGAGCGAGAATAGACCGAAGTCAGCTTCTGGTCCAGCTCGGTCAGCTCTCTAGGCGGCCACACCCTTGGGGTTCGCACCGTATTGATTCTCACCCGGCTGGCTGTCAAACAGCATGAGCACAGAGAGCCAGATCGCCCCAATGATCGGGATGAGACTCAAGAGGAACCACCAGCCGCTTCGGTCGGTGTCATGCAATCGCCGCACCCCGACAGCCACGCTCGGCGTTGCGACGAAAAGCCCAAAGAACAAGGCCGCCACTGAGCCAACCTCCGCCGGCAAGCCGAGGGTTAGGAGGATCTGCACGGTGGTGTTGACCAGCACAAACGTCCAGTACTCCCTACGGCGAGCCCGTCCAGAAAACACGAGGTACTTCGTCAGAGCTTCGAGGTACCAGTGCATCATCCGCCTCCTCTAACTTCGCCTTGGTTCGCCTCCCCGCCGCGGCACTGCGGCTGCAGATGCAACGTCGTGCCTTTGATCGCGGCGAACTCACGAGCCGGACCCCGTTCTCGGAAATGGGCCGCCTATCCAGCTAACCGTCCTTTCGATCAGCGAGCTGTTGAGACAGGAGGGCGACCTGTAACTCGACTCGCTTGATGTCCCGTGCTAGGGCTAGGCGTGCCATCTCGAGCCAGTACCAGACCTTGATCGCCGTCACTGTTCCCAGGCACAAAGCAGCCGCGCCACCCCAGATCAACATGGAGAGCTGGTCGCTCGCTTGGAGAAACCGCAACACTGAGAGTATCGCCGCGCCGAAGAACAGAACGTTCGCGGCTACGCCGCCGATGGCCACGAGACGTCGACGACCACGGAAGGTCTCGGAGAGAAGCTCTGCAGTCGATTGTTCCCCGAAGTGATCAAGCAGCTCCACATCGTCCTTACCCAGTGCTTCTTGGATGAGGCGGTCCAGTTCTTTCGTGGGCTCCGTCATATTTCCTCCGTGAGGATGGTGCGAAGGGCGGCTCGTGCGTGGAAGAGTCGAGACTTGACGGTCCCAACCGGGATCGAGAGAGCCTCAGCGATGTCTCGAAGGGACATGTCTTCCAAGTATAACCAGGTCAGGATGAGGCGTTGGTCGGGCTCGAGCTGCGCGATGCTGTCGCGGATCTGCGCAACTGTTCCCTTCGCCGTGACCGCTTCATTGGCCGTTTCAGGCGGTGGTGCGGCGACTGAAGCTCGGCGCGAACTTGCTCGCGACGCACCCAGTCTCTCGCCTTATTGGCTACTATCCGATACGCCCAGGGGCGGAATCGTGTGGGATCGTCCAGCGTCGAGATTCCCTTGATTATCGCCATCCAGCTTTCTTGGGTAATGTCACGAGCCGCGTCGGCATTCTTGGTGTACCGAAGGCCATGGCTAAGCAGACGAGGCTGCCATCGTTCGACCAGACGCCGGAATGCGTCGGGCTCGCCAGCCTGGCATTGTTTGGAGCACCAGGTATTCATCGATGACCTCAGAGGGCCTTCGGTTCTTCATCTAAGCTTAGAGTCGTAGCAGCCCGGCATTTAGTTCAAAGCACGCGGCGCAGGGATGATCACAGAGCGTTCGACCTGACCGTTCCTGGGTGGAGAGCTGGCGAGTACCAGTTGTTCCCCGTACCCGGTCATCAGGAGTAATCCACTCATGAGAGTCGTATCGAACGTCGTCGGCGTGTTCTTGATCCTGATCGGGGCGATCTGGTTCCTTCAGGGGATCAATATCCTGCTCGGCAGTCCGATGAGCGGCCAGCTGCAGTGGTCGGTCTGGGGAATCCTCGCTGCCGTCGTTGGCGTGGGTCTGCTCATCTACGCCAACAGGAGGCGGGACCCTGTTTAACCCAGACGAACGCTCCCTTTCGCAGCAAGACTCCAAGCCAGATTGCAGAGACCCTCAGGGGGGGACGAGCTCGTGAGCCAAGCAGAACAAGACCGTCGTGTGGACTACATCGAGTTCCGGACCAAGAACATTGAAGAGACCAAGAGGTTTTACTCACAGGTTTTCGCCTGGGAGTTCACTGATTACGGTCCCGATTACACGAGCTTCACGGACGGTCGGCTAGGTGGTGGTTTCAGTGTAGCACCGGAAGTTCAGGCAGGCGGTCCATTAGTCGTGCTTTATTCCACGAACCTGGCAGAGATCGAAGCCCGAATCACCGAGAGCGGGGGCCAGATCGTCCAGGAAACATTCGAGTTTCCAGGCGGACGCCGATTTCACTTCACCGATCCTAGCGGAAACGAGTTGGCAGTCTGGTCAGATCAATAGAATTCGGCCAAGCTGACTCACGCGTTGGGGACGGTGGCGGAAGGTAAGATTGCTGACCTGGTGCTGCTTGGTGCCAACCCCTTGGAGGACATCCGCAACACAACAGAGATCCGAGCGGTCGTTCGCGACGGCCGCCTCTATGACCGAGCCGCTCTCGACCGCATGCTGAGCGAGATTGCCCAAAAAGCTGAAGGCTCTCGGTGAAGAAGCAGCCAACGCAGCATACTGGCCCCGGTGAGCGGTAACGCCTGATGGGTACTGAAACCCGCGACATGGTTTACAGAAGGGGAGGAGGTACTCCCCAGAGACGCGGGGGTCCTCGGTCCTCCGCGGGGCGGTCGGGACCCTCGCCGGCGGAGCCACCGCGGCTCTACTAGTAATACCAGCTCAGGCCAAGCTGCGCGTAGCTATCCTTGCGGAAGAAGTAGAACGGGTCCTCCAGGTCGGCGTTCGTCACCGCCCTGATCTCGAAGTCGGCGGTGAAGCTCTCACCTACTCTCCGGCTCGCCTCCACCAGCCAAGACACCGTGGCCAGATCGACGTCGAGGACCGCGCCAGCGAGAATCGCCGTGCTCTGCACGTCGTTCAGGGCGAAGCGCCCGCCCATGAAGAGATCGTTGTCGAACACGGATACCGCAACGAGCGGCTGGCTGAAGTCCGACGTCCTCGTGTCGTGGCTGTATTCGGCGAGGAGGCCGATGTCGAGCCCCGAGTTGCCGACGTTGCCCAGCGTGAATTCGAACCCGCCGGTAAACGCTTGGAAGCGATCTCCCTGGCCGCTTCGCGTGATCGCTTCGACCTTCCAAGCCCACGCCCCTTGGATGAGTTGAGCGTCGACGCTCAGCTGGTGGACTTCTTCGTACACAGGAGCGAAGCCGGTCGGGTTCTCGGCGGTCCCGACGACCTGGAAGCGTGGATCCCGCGCCGTTCCGTAGAAGCTCGAGACCCCCAGATCCAGCGGACCGAAGTAGTGGGACCAACGGGCTGCAACGCCCAAAGTCCTCTCGATTTCCGCAGCGTCCTCGTCAATGAGGAGTGGGAACCGGAATCTCCCCTCCGCACCGGGGAACGTCCGCTCGCGGAAACGCGGCATCAGATAGACGTCGATCGTCCCCCAGTCGGCTAGCCACGTCCCATGCACCGCGGGCTGACCTAACTTGTCTTCGCCGTCGCTGTTCTCGACCTGGTCCGTCTGATTCACGACGTCGACCAGGTGCTGAGACTCGGTTACACCCCAAAACGTGCGGACGAGTCCTGCCTCGAGCTCCCACTTCTCGCCGTAGGTGCGCCAGTACGCCTCCCGCAGGTCTACATGCGTCCGCTCGGAGTCGCCCCCGTCGAGACGCATGAAGGGCGCCAGCGTAAAGGCGTGCTGCCCGTCCGATGTGGACCAAAAGAGCTCGGGCTCGAGCGTCACGCTTCCGAACGCGTCGTGCTAGCCCGGATACAGCCCGCCCGACGGGAAGGCGCGTCCCTCCACGGTCGCCGCGCCCGAGAAAAGGTCCTAGCCGCTTACCTCCGGCGCTCCTGCTCCGAGCGCGAGCGCGATCAGCGCCGCGCTGCGGAGCGGACGTCTCGGCCAGGTTCGCATGTCGGCAGACCTACCGGGCCCGGCGCAACGCGCTTTGGTCGAAGTCACGATCCGTCAGGCCCGTGCGGAACTGGTAGTTCGTGAACGAGAGGGTCGTGCTCTTGCCGGTCTGGTGGTTCACCATCTCCATCCGGTCGGCCCGCCAGTACTGGTCGAAGTACTGCTGGTACTCGTGATAGGTGAGGGTCTTGAGGAGATCGTTCTTCCGGTCGTAGAAGTCGACCTTCTGGAGGCGGTACTCGGCCTGGTCGTACCAGACGACCTGCCGCGTATAGCCGGAGTCCTCGTCCGTCGGGACGCGCTCGATCACGTACAGCGGGACCCCGTCCACGGTCTCGGCGGACATGAAGTCGTAGGTGTACTTCTCGACCTCCTGCGACGAGATGTCCTCGTACGCGAACTCACTACCCATGAAGGGCCCGGACCGGTTGTTCGACGTGATCCGCTTCACCCGGCGGAGCGCGGGTAGGTAGAGCCACTGGTCATCGGGGCCCTGCCGATGCGTGTAGTTCAGAAACGCGGTCCCGGCGACGTCCCTGGGCTCGTCGAAGATCACCAGCGTCTGGTCTCCGTCGCCGTCGACCTCGAGCGTCAGGTTCCGCATCCGGCGGGAGCTTTCGTCGCCGTTCCGATTCCGGAGCAGCATCGTCAGCTCGGACGTCACGTCGTTGAAGCCCGCGTCACGCTGATCGGCCTCCTGCGCAACTTCGATGCCGGTAGGTACGCTCCTGTCCTGTGCGACCACCGGTCCAGCACCCAGCGCGATCGCTACTGCGAGCCCGGCCAGCAGCGCCTGTGTCCTCATCTTCATCATGTCAGTCACCTCGAAGTTTCAGTTGAGTCGTAGGGTCAGTTCGTGTGTCGGTGGCCCGCTCAAAGAGCGGGGGTGGGCTCGGTCTCAGGAGCCGGTGCCGGGCTGTACGACGCCACCCTGTCGATAGCCATCAAGAGCGGCGGCAAGAACAGGAAGTCGACCGCGAGCGCCAACGCGATCGTGATCGCGGTCATCTTCCCCATGTCTGCGTTCATACCGAACGCCGAGGTCGCCAGAATCGAGAAGCCGATCACCAGGATCACCGACGTCACGGCGAGCGCCCGGCCCACCGTCGTAAACGCGTAGCGGACGGCGTCCTGCGGGTCAAGGTACCGTTCCCGGCGTGCCCTCAGGTACTTCGTCATGAAGTGAATCGAGTCGTCGACGACGATTCCAAGCGTCATCCCGATGACGATCGAGAGGCTGAGGTTCACAGTTCCGGATGCGATGCCCCAAATACCGATCTCCTGGAAGGAGGTTCGGGATGAAGCTCAAGAGGCCGAGGCGCACGGACCTGAGCGCGAGTACCATCAGCGCCGAGATCAACACCAGCGCTAGCGTCGAGCCGATGAGCATGCTGCGAATGTTGATGCCCGAGATGTATGCAAACATCACCAACGGCCCGGAGCCTACCGAGTGCATCGACGTGGGCACGTTGGCGGCCAGCCACTCTTCGCCCGATTCCACGAGGCCGCGAACCTCGCGCGCGCTCACGTTCTCGAGCGTCACGATGAAGCGCGTGGCGGACTTGTCCACGTTGATCTGGTTGTTCAGATCGAGCCCGTACGGAAGTGACATCTCGTAGAGGAGCAGATACTGGGCGGCAAGCTCACGACTTTCCGGGAGCGCGTAGTATGACTCGTCGTCGCCGTGCATGTTCTTGTTCAGCCGCTTCATGACGTCCGTGAACGTGCTCACGTGCATTACGCCCGGCTGCTCCCGATACCACTGCGCGAAGTCCTCCACGGTCGCGAGGTAGGCGGGGTCGCTGATCGAGCCGCTCTCCGCGCCCGCGAGCGAGAACTCGATGTTGTAGATCCCGGTCAGGTTATCGGCGATGAAGTCGGTGTCCGTTCGGAAGGCGATGCTTTGGTCGAAGTACTCGACGAAGCGGTCGTCCAACTCGTTCTGAGGAATCATGCCTACGAGCAGGACTGTAAGCGCAGCGGACCCCCAGAGCAGGGGGCGCCGCTTCGCGATCACCATCTCCGCGATGCGCTCGTACAATGTAGACGTCGCTTTCTGCGGCTTGGGCGTGCGAACCGGTAGAACCGCCACGAGCGCCGGCAGGAAAGTCACCGACAGAACGAACGCCGCTGCGATGCCGGCCGCGGTCATATTGCCGAGGTGATTGAACGGCGGGACGTCGCTGAAGTTGAGGCTCAAGAAGCCGATCACCGTGGAGAGCGAAGTGAGGAAGACCGGAGTCATGTTCACGCGCACGGCCTCCACGATCGCGTCGTATTTGGACAGACCCGACTGCATCCCCTTCAACATCGTCACGAGGATGTGTATCGAGTCGGCGACCGCGAGAGTCATGATGATCGTCGGCGCCTGCGCAGAGGGTGGCGTCAAGCCGATCCCGAAGAAGCCCGCGAAGCCCATCGCCACGACGACGGAGAGCATCACGAGAAGCATCGTCGCAATCGAGGTGCTGACCGATCGCATTGTGAAGATCATCACGAGGAACATCGCGCCGAACATCAGCGGCATGAGGATCGACAGCTCGTCGACACTCACCTCTTGGAAGGCGCTGTTCAGCATTGCGAAGCCCGTGAGGTAAATCGTCACGTCGGGGTGCCGCGCGCTGACCTCGTCGACCACCTGACGGGCGGCTTCCGCCACCTGGATGGGTTCGGTCGGATCCTCGCCGGGCAGCTGGAGGGTCACGTTCACGCCCGTGACCGTTGCCGCCTCGTTGACGAGGCGACGGGCCAGGAAGGGCTCAGCAACCGCCACTGCTTCCGCGGCCGCCCGTTCCTCTGCCGTGCTCGCCGCGACGTCCTCGACGAGGTCCTCGACGAGCAGATCGTCTTCGATCGCGCTCGTATGCTGGAAGTTCGTGACCGCGTCGACCCGGATCGCGTAAGGGAGCTGCCAGCCCGCCTCGGTCAGCTCCTCTACAGCGAGCAGGCTTTCCTCAGAGAAGGCCTCACCGTTGGCCGGCTCGACGACCCAGAGGACGTTGTCGTTCTTCGTGTAAACGTTCTGAAGCTCTTCATACGCGCTGAGCTGCGGGTTCTCTTCGCCGAAGAACGCAGAGTAGTCAGTGTCGAAGAAGAGCCCGGTCGCGCCGCTCCCGACGCCACCCGTCACGACCAGCGTGAGGAGGATGATCGGCCAGCGAAAGCGAATCATCTGGCGGGCGAAGGCTTCGACACGCAGATCCCACGGTGTTCTCGGGGCCATCGAGAGGGTCCTTTTCTAGGTGGCTCGCGCCGGGGGCGGGCTGCGCCTGGCGCGGCTCGTGGCTATTCGTGAATTACGTGCAAAACGATGAGTGGAAGGCCAGGAACCGGACGGTCATCCGATCTTCCCGGCTGCGGTCGGTCTCAGGGTCTCGAGGTAGCCCCCGAGGACGCGCATGGTGCTTCGTGCGACATCGACGTCGCGCGCGGACTTGGCGAGTCCTGCCGAGCCCGCCATCGCGGCGACGAGGAACGTTCCGATCTCGGACGCGTCGACGTCCGTACGGACCGTGCCCGCGGCCTGGCCCCGCTGGAACGCCTCGGCGAACACCCCTCTCCACCGGGCGTAGAGGGCCTCGATCTGTTCGCGGAAGTCGGCGTCCGTGCTCGAGAGCTCCTGAGCCAGGTTGTTCAGCGGACACCCGCACGCGACGGCTTCCGGCGTGAGCTCGTCGAGCTTCGAGTCGACACACGACATGATCGCGCCGATCGGATCGTCTGTGCTTGCAAGCGGTCCCACGAACGACTCGACGACCAGCTGCCGAATCATCGAGTCGATCATGGCCTGGGCGAGCCCCTTCTTACTGCCGAAATGGTGATAGAGCGCGCCGCGCGTCACGCCAGACCGCTCGACAACCCGATCCATGTTCGCGGCCCTGTAGCCATGCTCGTGGATCTCGACGAATGCAGCCTCGAGCAATCGCTCCCGGGTGCCCTCGGGGTCTCTTGTCCTGACCATGCCGTACTCCTCAACAACTGCCATCCTGAGCGTTACATACATATCCGTGTGTATGTAACTGACGCCCGTGTCAAGGGGGGGTAGGTCTTCGAATTCAATGCTCGGGAGAACGGGCAACGATTGAGTAGGTCTACTCGCCCCCCGAAAGCTGCTCAGTTGTGCTCAACGTGTTCATATGTGTTACGTGATTTCTCTATGTGTGGCCAGCGGGGTCAGTTTGAATCGTGACGGTCCTGGGGTCAGGCTGATGGGCGCCCTGAATCCCCCAACCCCTACTTCGCGTAGGTACGTCTAAGTCGGCGGGCAGACCCGGGGACGAGCTCCGGGCCGCAAAATCCTCGGCTTCGGCCGATGAACACGGGGGGGCATCATGAAACGCGCACCAGGCGAATCTGATCGAAGCGGGGATGGTGGACGTTCCAGTGGGTCGGCGTGATCGCGGCCTACGTAGGTATCGTGAGCTTCCTCGTCTACACCGTCAGCGAGGCGGTGAAGCAGATCACGTGATCGTAACTTCAATGGGCGCTGGAGGATTCGAACCTCTGACCTCCTGCTTGTAAGGCCCATCGCAGAGGGGCCGAACTACGGTAGGGTCAGGAGGTGGCGCGGTGCCCTTAGGGGTACGGTGTATATTTTGTCCGCCTTGCTTTCGCGGCGGTGCCAAGTCCGACTCCCATAGGTCCGTTTCCACCCCCTGCCCGTCGAACCGGACGTGCGGATTTCCCGCATCCGGCTCTCAGTCGGGATCACGCCTTCGCCCACGGAAGGTACCTGGTCGTCCGCGCAAGACACGTGAGGCCGCACTGCTCCCACAGCCACGTGTAGGGAAAGCGCACGTATTTCCCCGATCGCCCCTTGTGCTTCCGGCAGTACCACTGTCGTAGCCGCCAGGCGGCGTGCTGGTCCACAGCCCTGTATGCCGGATTGACTTGCCCGAGATTGAAGTAGTTTGCCCACCCCAACATCATCCGGTTCAGGCTCCCTACGACTTCCTCGGCATCCAGCCATTCACGCCTGCAGTCCGTCTGCTCGCTGATCCGGTGGCAGATGCTCTGAACGCTCGCCTTGCTCGGTCGAGTGCCGATGTACCGGCTTCCGTTCCCGGAACGATAGTTCCAGCCGATGCGATACCCGAGAAACTCAAGCGGCTCCTCGGGGCACCGGAGGCATCGGGTCTTCTCTGCGTTGACCGGTAGCTTCAGCCTGTCCATGAGCCGGTTGACCGCCGCCAGCATCTCCGCCGCCGAGGCCTTCCCGAGCACACAAAAATCGTCCGCATAATTCACGATCTCCGCACCGAAGCGCCGGGCGTAGCCCAGCACCTTCCAGCCAAGGATAAACCGCCGCATGTAAATGCTGCTCAGCAGCGGTGAGATCGGAGCTCCTTGCGGAGTCCCCTTTCTCTCCTTTCGCGCCCGGTTCGTGCGGCGAGTGCCGCCCTTGCCGTCCTCCTCTATCACCGGCATTTCCAGCCATGCCTTGATGAGTCCAAGCATCCGCCCGTCGCTCACGCACCGAGCAATACTCTTCATCAACTCGGCATGCGGTATCTCACCGAAGTAGTTGGAGAGGTCCGCATCGACCACTTCGTTGTGGCCCCGGTACAGCAACCCACGGATCCGCTGCACCGCGTCCTTCGCGCTTCGTCCCGGCCGGTATGCATACTGCTCCGGCTGCAGGTCCGCCTCGAATATCGGCACCAGCACCAGCAACGCCGACGTCTGCGCAACCCGATCCCTTAGGCACGGTATGCCCAGGGGACGGAACTTCCCCGGCTGCTTCTTCGGGATGAGCACCTGACGCACCGGACTCGGCTCGTAGGCGCCATCCCTCAGGTCCCGCGACAGTTCCCCTACCCAACGCTCCACCCCGTATGCCTCGACGCCCGCGACCGTCACACCATCCACTCCTGCCGCTCCGCCGTTGCGCCGGACCATCCCCCACGCCTCCAGGAGGAGATCCTGCCTCCATACCTTGTCGACGAGGGCGTGAAAGCGCCGGTCAGGTTCTTCCTTCGCTTTCGCGTGTAGCACGTTCTGGAGTAGTTTCCGAACACTTCCTGCCGACCCTCTTAGACTCCCGTCAGTGGTCAAGTCCCTGCCTCCTTTCCGCACCGCTCCCAACTCAGGGCCCCTTCCCTCGACGGGCATTACCCCGCGTCCTCAGTAATACGGGCCCATCCGCCACCCTGTCGGCCCAGCCTGCCCCTCGCGGGGTCCCGGTTGCCGTGTGCACCGCACCGACAGGGCTTCCCGTGTTGCCACGCCTTCCATCTTCCGCATGTGCCGACGCCACTACCCCGGCGAAAACCAGCCAGTGCTCGTGTCGCTCACTTCCCGGCCAGTCAGCGGCCTTCCCCTTTCTTGCGCAGGGTCGGCTTCCGCGTTGACGGTTTCGGGGCCTGCTCGGCGTTCACTGCACGTTTCGGCCCACGTGGTCGCTGAACCGCCTTCCGACTTAGCTCCTCCCTTGGCCGGATTGGCCGTTTCCAGTCGCGTGCCCGTTTAGGGAATCGCATATCGTGCGCGGCCCGTACCAGAGTGCTTCAGCTCATGTCGTTACCTTCATGCACCGCTCTGGCTACTACCGGCTGGAGCGACAGCTGCCGGGCGGGATTCGCACCCGCAAGGAAAGCGCGCCTTTCCACGGCGCACGCAAGTAATCGCATAAATCCAACTCGGGCCGTACGACATCCTGCCGCGTTTGAACAGCGGGAATCAGGCCCTCAACAGCGGGGATGAAGAGCGGGAATCCTCTCGCCGACACCCCCCATAGACTGCCCCTTCTGGGTCCATGCTAGAGACCCAGGCGCGTGGGTTCCCGTGGCCGAACGTGACCGCAAGCGGGGCACGCGAGCCTCAAAGTCTACCGCGACAGCAGGAGCGCTCTGGCCGGATTACTCCGCTGAGCCGCGCCCTACGCGATCCCCTCCAAAACCGCGCGACTCACCGCGTCGTACTCGTTAGGCAGCGGCACGGGCCGGTTCGCATCACGGCTCTCGACGCCCCGGAGCTCGTTATCGTGATATCGGACCTTGAAGTCCGTGAACTTGAGGCCGCTCGCCGTCGAGATCACGACCGTGCGGTCCGTCTTCGAGATCTCCCCTCGGTGGACCAGCTTCTTCAGGGCCGCAAGAGCCACGCCCGTGTGCGGACAGGCGAAGGTGCCGGTGCGGTCCGCGGCGGCCGCGGCCTCGGCCAGCTCGCTTTCGGTGGCCTGCTCCACGACGCCGTCGAAGGCCTCCAGGGTTCGGATGGCGCGGTGGATGCTCACCGGGTTGCCGATCCGGATCGCGCTGGCTTCGGTGCGCTGGGCGGTGATGGGCTCGTAGCTGTCCCAGCCGGCCTTGTACGCCTGGTACAGGGGGTTCGCGGCCGCGGCCTGGGCGACGCAGATCCGGGGGCGCTTCGTGATGATGCCCAGCGACTCCATCATCGAGAATCCGGCTCCGAGCGCGGACACGTTCCCCAGGTTACCGCCGGGGATGACGATCCAGTCCGGCACCTCCCAGTCGAACTGCTGGGTGATCTCGATGCCCACGGTCTTCTGGCCTTCCAGGCGGAGCGAGTTCATCGAGTTGGCCAGGTAGATCCCCGGATCCTCGGCCAGCTTCTGGACCATTGCCATGCACCCGTCGAAGTCGGTGTCGATCGCGCATACGAGCGCCCCGTTGGCCAGCGGCTGGACAAGCTGCGCTGTGGTCACTTTCCCGGCCGGGAGCAGCACGACCGCCCGAATCCCGGCGGCCGCACAGTAGGCGGCTAGTGCTGCCGAGGTGTCCCCCGTGGAAGCGCAGACAATCGCGCGGATCGGCTTCCCGTCGCGGATCATCTGGCGCACGACGCTCACCAGGACGGTCATCCCGAGGTCCTTGAACGACCCCGTGTGACTGTTCCCACACAGCTTGAGCCAGAGATCGGAGAGCCCGAGGCCCTCGCCATACCGCTCGGCCCAGAAGAGGTTCGTGTTCCCCTCGTGGAGCGAGGCGATGCAGTCGTCGCGAAGGTACGGCATCACCCATTCCTTCTTGCCCCATACGCCGCTCCCGTAGGGCCACTCGGTGGTGTTCGTGCGATTGTCGATGAGCCGCATCCAGGCGGCCGGGCTGCGGTCGCGCAGGGCCTCGATGTCGTGCTCGACCTCGAGGAGCTCTCCGGTGGTGGGCGAGCGGTAGATCACCTGGTCGACCGGAAACGTCTCTCCGGTGGACGGGGCGCGGTATCGGCAATTGTAGGTCATGGGCAGGGTGGGTGTGATCGGACGGTCGCGGGAACGTGATCCGCGCGGGGGCACTGGACCGTCCAAGATATTTCGCTTGCTCCCGACGCAATACTCCCAAGGGACGCCGACCATCCAGACGGGTGGGGCTCATCGCGCGGAAGGCCGTTATCGGTAAGGCTCCGGGCTCTGACAGCACCGGAGGAGCCACGGCCCTCTTCGACGCACAGTCGAACCATCCGGACCTCCTCCGCGACGACCCCCGATACCAGGCGTTACTCGAAGAGGCGGGGATTACGTGGTGAGGTGTCCATCCCGCGACCTAGCGCAGCGGCGAGGCAGGCTGCGAGAACGAGCTTCGGGAGGGGAGTAACCGACACCCCTAACCGACACCCCTCTAGAGGCAGGTCGTGCGGGAAGCCCGAGAGGCCATGTGCGAGAAGGGTTTTGAGAGTGGGCCTTGGAAGACTCGAACTTCCGACCTCACGCTTATCAGGCGCATCCCGCGTCGGGGGAATCCGGCAAGAAATAGTCCAAGTTAAACTAGGACTGCACGATCTGCCGCACTTGCCGTTGGCCGATGGCTGATTGCAGCGTACCGAAATAGCGGGAAAACGGCATTTGAATGGCGGGAATCCCAGTCGTATCAGATCCCGTGTCCCTCAGACGCCGAATTGGCGAGGATGATAGTCAAGGTGTCTCCAGCAGAGCAGACCCCATTCCTCAACCCGAGACTTGCCCGAAGACCGGATGTGTACCCCACTTTTCCGAAGAATCTTTCTGGCTCACACGGTCCACCAAGGCATGGAGTGCCGCGACGTCGTCACGCCATTCAGCTGAAGACGTCATCAACATCTCTGGGGGCGCGCCGATCCATGCTCTCGGCCACGGCAGCCAGTGGACCAAGACTCGTCGTAAGCATCTGAACCTGAGGAGTCCCGGTGTCACCTTCACTTCCCGAGTGCCGAATCTGAGCCGGAGCGGTCCTGCATGCACCTTGAGATCGCCGAGTGCGACCCGTAACTGATCGGCGGCGTGGCAGACCATCTCTCTCGCAGTCATAGTACCCCATCGCCGGATGCTCTCTGGCGAAAATCGGGCGATTCGTGCGTGGATCGCCGCTCGCGCCGATTGTCCGAACAGGGTAGTGCTCATGAGCCTTCAGCGCCTCCAGTGAGCGCCAGGTGGTGTTTGTATTAAGTTGTGGCGTTGCTTCCGGGGTCGGTTAGGGGACTAACATAGGATGTGGTACCGCTCTTGGGGGCAGGTCACTTGACGATGACGGATACGATTCCGTACAAATTCATTATCGCTTCGTCGGGCGTTGATTCTTACTTGTTCTTTTTCCTCCGTTAGGTTCGTCTCTCCATCGATCACATATCTCCATTGCTCAAAGGTCTATCACCAGAAAGGCCTGTGCCTGCCGAACTGGCCAAGTGTGGCCTGAATCGCCGGGGATCCGTTCGCCGCGCGCACCCACTTTTGTGGATCCGTCCTCCGGCTAGGTCTGCGAAGGCGACCGAAGCCACTGCTGTCCGGGCAGGTGCAGGGGCTCCGACAGGCGGTCGAGAAGCGCTGCTGGATCCGCGTCCGTCATGACGATGGCGCGATTGTCGTGCCGGATGAAGCCTTCGTCGACGGCGCGATCGAACAGCGCAAGGAGCGGATCGTAAAAGCCGCCGACATTGAGGAGGTCGCAGCGCTTGTGATGAAGGCCGAGCTGCGTCCAGGTGACCGCCTCGCAGAACCCTTCGAATGTGCCGAATCCGCCCGGCAGAGCGATGAATGTGTCCGCCAGCTCCGCCATTACGGCCTTGCGTTCATGCATGGAGCTCACGACTCGCAGGTCTGGAAGGCCGCGATGGGCAAGTTCGCGTGCGACGAAGGCGTCGGGAATGACCCCGATGGCATGCCCGCCGGCGGCCAGTACCGCATCGGCCAGAATGCCTATCAGCCCCACGCTGCCGCCGCCGAATACGAGGCCGATACGGCGTGCGGCCAGCTCGCGAGCGACGCTAAGCTCGAACTGACCGAACACTGCTGTGTTCTGGGACGTTTCCTCAGACACCTGATGCCACACTATTTATGGTGTCACTAGCCGGTCGTTCCCCTCGTTACATCCCTCGTTCTGAAACAGATTCCAGAGAACCTCACACGCCGACCGCGGACTGATCCGGACCGATTCGCGTCGCGCCGACCGCCTCCCGGGTGCATCTGCCACACCGACCGTGGATCCCAGGGTGCTCGATTGCTTCAGCCGCTACGCCTGGGGCCGGCTCTACACAAGCAAGCTCCCGCTCACGGCCGTGCAGGTGATGCACAACGACGTGCTGCCCTTCTTCGACGAGCACCGGGTCCGGGTGAAGACCGTACTCAGTGACAACGGCCGCGAGTTCTGTGGCCGTCCGGACCGTCACCCCTACGAGCTGTTCCTTCAGCTCGAGGACATCGAGCACTTGAGGGTGAAGGGCCGCACCACCTGGTACGAGACCCTCGAGGAGATGCAGACCGACCTGGAGGCATACCTCGAAACCTACAACCGCAAGCGTCCGCACCGCGGCCGAGCCATGGAGGGGTCGTACGCCGTATCAGGTCTTCAAGGCCGGTCTGCCGGCCGCCGGAAAGGCCGCAAAGGCCAGGAAGGAGGAGCCGAAGACGAAGGCAGCCTAGACACAGCTCCGGCGAGGGCCAACTGTCAGGTCATTACCATCTCTGTACACACAATCGTTGGAAACTTACCTGTATTCGGATCTCAGATCGTTCCTGCTTGTTTATGAATTTGACCTTTGATGTTACAGTCAGGACGATTCGTCCCGCTCACTTCCTTGAGGATTCCCGGAATTCTTCTTCACCCCAGTCGGCTTCTGCGAGTACCCTTATCCGGTTCCACTCGTACCGATATACCTCGGACTTTTCGCTACCCTTTCCCTCTCCCTCTAGCCATACCTTGTACTCGGGAAATCTCCCTTCGTAACACCTTCGGCCTTCCTCCTCCTCTTTACCTCTCGTGAGCCGTACTCGACCCCACATTTGTATTCCATCTTTCCAATCGTCCCATTCCTGCCGCGAGTCGTACACTGCCATTGCAGCTTCTCTCTCTCCTCTTAGCAGGTCACCATGTCCACTTCCCCTCACTGAGATAAAATACACGTTTAACCCCTCGTCGGCCGCGATATATGCCGTAAACACATGAGGTGTTCCGTCTTTATGGGTAAGCCCAATCGTCGCTAATTTTACTCTTCCTAGAATTTCCTCGGCTTTCTTCTCTATTTCTGTCATACTGTCATTCCCCCGTCCACCGGCAGCGAGATTCCGTTAATTCCGCTGCTTTCTTCTGCCGCCAAGAAAGCTGCCGCCCATGCTACTTCTTCGGCCCTGATCAACCGCTTGATCGGCAAGTCTTCGATCACTTCTGTCAGGTACTGCTCCAATCCCTCCGTGCCAGCTTGCTCTGCTTCCCGCGTATCGAGCACCTGAAATAACTGTGCCAGCCACGGTCCAAGATCGGCGCCGTCCTTGCCGGTGCGTGTCTCGAGAAAATCGAAGAAGATGTCGCGCGGCTCGAAGATGCCCGTGTCGTCGGCGAACAGGCAGAACACGATCCGCACCAGGAACCGTTCCAGGTCGTGGCCTCGGTAGCCCGCGGTGCCGAGCGCATCGTGAAGGCGCCCGACGAGCTCAGCAGCCTTGATGTTGACGGGGTCTTGGTCACGGAAGCTCCGGCGCTGCACTCCCAGGATGAAGCCGAACGCCTCGACATGGCTGGGCAGGTCAGCGAGAGCGAAGGCAACCGTCTCCCGCTCATCAAGATCGTGGAGCTCGAACGTCTGGAAGTCGCTCACCAAGATGTAGCGGGGGCGATCGGCCTCAGCGAGCGCATCAAAATACTCTCCGGCCTGTCCGTAAGCTTTATCAAGATCGCGCCCGGCGCTCTTCTGTTCGACGATCAGGACGCCCGGCCAGAACAGGTCGATGAAGCCGGAGCTATTGTCCAGCTTGGCGACATGCTCCTCGTACCGCGCGACGTTTCGCCGCCGGACGTCGAATACCTCGAAGAAATCGTTGTAGAAGCTCTGCGTCTCACCTTTCTCGTATGCCGCATCTCGCCACTCATCGGCGAAGGATGCGGCGCGCACACGCACTTCGTTCCAGGACAGACGCATCAGCCACGCCGCCTCTTGCACCCATCATGGGTCGTGGCCCGACCTTGGGCGGACCAACGGTGAGCGTCGGCATGGCCTCCTGGGCTGCGGTACTAGCGGGATATTGGATCACGGGACCTCATATCATCCAGCCATCCGCTTTCCCGCCGCGCTTGCGCGAGCTCATAGCTCGCCTGCATCCGCATCCAGTGATCGGCGGCACCCCAGCCAATAGCCTCTAAAGCCAGCGCCATGTTCGCGGACACCCCTGCCTTACCGTTCAGTAGACGCGATAGCGTCCCCCGCTCGCACCCCAGACGCACGGCCGTCTCGGTCACATTCCATCCGACCTCTTCCATGCTCTCACGGATCAGTTCGCCCAGGTGCGGGGGGTTCAGCATCGGACCTACACGCTCGCTGTCGGTGTCGTTCATGCTCTGTCCTCCTTTCCGGTCAGTGATAGTCGACCAAGTCCACATCCACGGCTTCGCCGTCCTCGAAGCGGAACACCACGCGCCAGTTGCCCGATACGCGCACACTCCATTGGCCCGCTCGGCTACCCTTCAACGGATGCAGCCGAAAGCCAGGCGCGTCAGCGCTACCGGGATGCGTCGCTTCCTGCAGCCGGAATAGAATGCGTCGAAGTCGTGGCACCAGATCCGCCGGCAGCCGAGCCCGCTTGTCCTGCTCGTGCAGCGCCCGCAGTCCCTTGTGCCTGATCTTCATAGATCTACTGTAGCGCGTCGCGTTACGCGCCGCCAGCGTTCCCCAAGTTTTTCGAAAGCCTGAATTGCCGAAGGCTTTGCGGCGCGATCTGGTCGGCTCCCGGTTCCTCCCCGGTCCTGAGCCAGTCCAATGTAGTCGGCCCATGCCTGCGTCATTTGTCGCCCCTCGGGCAGAAACGCGGTTCGGTTGTAGGCCCTTCCGCGTTGGGATCCCTCACCGCGTGGGTCAGCTGGTGCTCGATGAAATCCGGCCCGGTTGCGGTGCGGATAGCCCGCGTTCGGGAAGACGTAGCGGCCATGCCCAGGCAGAGGGCGAACTCGAGAGATGGTCGTTCGGCTACCTGTCCACACACGTCTCACGCAGTCGCATGGATTCCCGGTCGTGAAGAGGGGTATAATGAGGGGATCAAGGCGACGATCTGGCCGGGGCGGTCGAGCATCCGGATCTCTGCGACGCGGCACTCTCCTACCTGCTCGAGCGGATGCGCTTGGAGGTGGAGGACCCGTCCGAGGCGGCGCGGCTGAAGCTGATGGTCGTGGACGAAGCCTGGCGCTACCTGCAGGACCCCGCCGTGCTGAATTACTTGGCCGAGGCGGCGAAGACGTGGCGGAAGAAGAACGCCGCGCTGGTCCTGGCCACGCAGTCCGCGGTGGACGTCACGGCCACGCCCGGCGCTGTGGCGCTCCTCGAGTCGATCCCGACCAAGCTCTTCCTCGCGAACCCCGAGCTCCCCGACGAGATCGGGGCGCTGTTCCGGCTGAACGAGTCTGAGCTGGCCCAGGTCCGGGGCCTGATCCCGAAGCGCGAGCTCTACCTCCGCCGCCCGGACGGGGCGGCGGTGCTCCGGCTCGAGGTCGATCCGGAGAGCTACTGGCTCTACACCTCCTCGGCGCTCGATGCCGAGGAGCGCGCCCGGGCCATCGTGGTTCTCGCGAGCCGAGACGATCCCACCCCCACCCCCAACGCAAGGAGCTGATACGCCATGCGACCACCAATAACACCCCTCGTTCTAATCGCGCTTCTCCTGGCTGCCCTCCCTGTTGCGGCCACCGCGCAGCAGGAGAACGACGACGCGTTCCTGCGGGTGACGGTCCCCGAGGAGGGCGAGGACCGGATCCACCGGCTGCGCACCCGGGTCCGCCACACGACGGTCATCGTGCTGCCGCCCGGCGAGAACATCCTGGACTTCGTGGCCGGCGACTCGGAGTACTGGCATCTGACGGGCGCGGCGAATGTCGCGTTCCTGAAGCCCCTCGCTTCGGACGCGGCGACCGACGACGCCCGTGCTGTGTTCGTCTACGCCGAGCCCGGCCACGAGACCGCCACCGCGCTCCGCTCGTGGGGCGATGCGCACCGGCGGCTCTGGGATGCGCTCAGGGAGCGGGGCCGATCCGTCGAGGTCGTGGCCGTCGTCCGCACCCCCAGGGAACTCGGACGGGCACGGACGATCCTCGGGAACTGGGCCGAGGCGCCCGCCGCCTCTGGCGCCGTCGATCCGGCCCGCCGCGAGATCGCCCGGATCGAGCAGGCGATCCGCGGCATGGACGACGCGGTGATCGACAAGCATGGCGGGCTGCAGGGCTGCCTCGAGCGGATCGTCGAGCTGGAGGACCGGCTCCGTTCCGCGCGCCCCGGAACGACGATCGACGGGTTCGCGGCATGGCGTTCGAGCCGGCTTCCCGGAGGCACATCTTGACCGCCGGTCGCCAGGGGCCGACGCCGATCCGGAGCTTGCGGCCGTGGACGGGAGCGACCCCCATAAGCGCTAACTTGTTTGCATTGCCATGGTGTTGTATAGTGAGGGCATGAGCAGAACCGTGACAGAGGCGCCGACAAGTGAGGACTGGGACCTGCTAGTATCGTTCTTCCCGAGCAACTGGCAGGAGCTGGCAGCGGAGACGGGAGCGCTGCGAGGGTTGCGCAAGGACAAGTCGCCGGAGAAGCTGCTGCGGACGCTGCTGATCCATCTCGGATGCGGGCATTCGCTGAGAGAAACGGTCGTGCGGGCTCGGCAGGCGAGCTTGGCGGATCTGTCGGACGTGGCGCTGCTGAAGCGGCTCCGGAAATCGCGGGACTGGCTGTATGCGTTGTGCGTGGAACTGTTCCGGGAGCACGGCATCGCGGTCTCGTCGGACGGGGGCTTCCAAGTGCGGGTCTTGGACGCCACGACCGTGCAGGAGCCGGGCCGGACCGGATCGTTGTGGAGGCTGCATTACAGCGTCAACCTGCCTTCGTTGGGCTGCGACTTCTTCAAGCTGACCGGGACGGAAGGGTCCGGGGCGGGCGAGTCGTTCAAACAGTTTCCGATCCGTCCGGGTGACTACGTGCTGGCCGACCGGGCCTACTCGAACGCGGCCGGGATCCAGCATGTGGCGATGGCCGGCGGTCACGTAACGGTGCGGGTGAACACCGGGACGCTGCCGCTGGAGACCGCGGACGGTCAGCCGTTCGAGTTGCTGACAGCCGTGGAATCCCTCGAGCGGCCTGGACCGGTCGGCGCATGGGCGGTGCGCACGGCGGCCAAGGCCGGCCCCCCGGTCGCAGGCCGAATCTGCGCCGTGCGCAAGACCGACGAAGCGATCGCGGCCGCGCACGCCAAGATCCGCAAGACAGCCCAGCGCAAGCAAAGCCAGGTCCGGCCGCAAACCCTGCATTTTGCCCGCTACGTCATCGTCTTCACGACCTACCCCCCGGAGGAGTTCTCGCCAGCCGACGTTCTGGAATGGTACCGCCTACGCTGGCAGGTCGAGCTGGTCTTCAAGCGCTTCAAGTCCCTGGCCCGCCTCGGACATCTGCCGAAGTATGATGACGAAAGCGCGCAGGCCTGGCTGTACGGCAAACTGCTCGTGGCACTGCTGGTCGAGAAAGTCGTGCGCCACGCCGTGGCTATTTCCCCCTGGGGATACGACGTCGCGACAACGTCAGCCCCGCAGCCCTTGGCGTGACTTCAAGTTCGCACTCCACCAAGTCGCACGGGCCATCGAACCGGAGTTCTCTCTCGAAAAGATGATCCGCGAGTGGAGCAAGATCTCGGCTTCCCTGGCCGAACCTCCAAGGCAGAGACTCAACCAGGTGGACCGCCACTTCCCGATAAACTACACAAGTTAGCGCTTATGGGAGCGACCCCCCGTCTCGGCATGCCTCGATCGGCATCGGGGAGGATCGGCATGGGCACGCCCATGCCACCCTCCCCGGCGGGGTCGCTCCCGAATCAGGTATCCGTGCCGGAAGGCCGTTCAGCGCCGCTGCGGGGCGGCGGATCGCCAGTTCGCCAGCTGTCCAGCCGGTGTGTCCGCGCTACCGCAGAGGACCGGGCGCGGACCCGCGGAGAACGCCAGACCGTGGGCTGCCGGGAACGTCGAGCCATGAGTCGGCGTTTCGGATCCCCGGAGACGTTGGGATGAGGTAAAGCCCCGGTTCGAGAGTTCCGGGCTCGATCTCCTCCCCGGCCTTGAGCCGGTCCAGATAGTCGGCCCAAGCCTGCATCATGTGTCTACGCTCGGGCAGCGGCGGGTCGCGCATCCGTCGAAACCTTGCCCGCGACTTGGCGGAGACAGGCCAAGGCGCTCCGCCGGTACGGGGGCGAGACTCCGGCCGTGGCGCTCGAGAGTTGCGCGGCCGAGCTCGAGACCACGCTCCGGGAGCGGGACGAAACCACCCTCTCCCTGACGGAGGCCGCCAGGGAGAGCGGCTACTCCGCGGACCACCTCGGCCGTCTCGTCCGCGACGGTAAGATCCCTAACGTCGGAAGGCCCGGCGCGCCCAGGATCACCCGCAGGCACCTCCCCCGGAAGCGAATGGCCCAAGTGCCCGCCAATCCGCCGCTGGTCAAGAAGCCTTCCCCACGCCAGGTTTCAAACGCGCAGATCGTGCAGTCCATCATCGAGAGAGGAATCGAATGATGGCACGCACGAAACGAAGCCGGCGCAGCTATGGCACCGGCGAATGGGGCCGGAACCGGGTACGGGTCTTCCCGGATCCCAAGACCGGCCTGTTCCAGATCGAGTGGCGCGAGCGTGGGCGCAGGCTGAGCCGGTCGCTCAAGCACCGCGACTGGGCTCGGGCGAAGAAGCAGGCGGACGAGCTTGCCGCAGGCTTCGCCGGGCCGGTGATGGAAGGCAAAGCGGAAGCCGAGCCCGAGCCGCTCACTCTGGAGACGCTTTTTGACATCTACGGTGAAGAGGTGACGCCCACCAAGCGTGGGCAGTCGCGGCTGCACGACAGGGCCGCGACGGGGATGTTCCTCGGTTGCTTCGGCAGGGACCGGAAGCCCGCAACGCTCTCCCAGCGCGACTGGGACCGGTTCATCCGAGAGCGTAGGGCGGGCAGGGTTGGCCCGAGCGGCAAGCTGGTATCCGACCGGATGATCGAACGGGACCTCAAGTTCCTGATCGCGGTCCTCAACTGGGCCGCAAAGTCCAGGGACGAGCAGGGCCGCCTGCTTTTGGAAGCGAATCCCCTGAGAGGACTGAAGACGCCCAAACAGAAGAACCCGGCCCGAATCGTCCTGGCCGAGGAGGAGTACCAGGCGCTTCTACGGGTGTCCCGGCAGGTCGACTGGCGGTTCCGCGTCGCGCTCGTCCTCGCCCACGAGACGGGACACCGCATCGGCGCAATCCGCAAGCTCTGCTGGTCGGACATCGACATGGAGGGCAGAACCATCCGCTGGCGCGCCGAACACGAAAAGTCGGGCTATGAGCACCGGACACCGGTGACCGCCGAGGCGCTTGCCGCCCTGGAGGAGGTGCGAAAGAGGAATCCCGGTATCGGGCACGCGCCCGTGCTGCCCTCGCCGCAGGATCGCTCGAAGTGCGTGGGCTCCTGTCAGGCGTACGGGTGGTGGCACAAGGCGGAGGGGCTCGCGGGGCTTGAACCCAAGCGTGGGAGAGGCTGGCACTCCCTGAGACGAAAGTTCGCCTCCGACCTCATGGACCAGCCGCTCAAGGTGCTCTGCGAACTCGGCGGCTGGAAGGAGGCCAAGACGGTGCTGCAGTGCTACCAGCGGGCCGACGAAGGGCAACTCCGGAAGGCCCTAGATCACCGCCGCAGAGTTCGCGCCTGAGCCCAATCAGCGGGAATCAAACGGCGGGAATCCAGTCCGAAATGCCCGTAAGTTTAATTACCCCAAGCAGATGCAAACCTGTCGACTTCTGCCGCCTCGACCCTGTTCTGTACCACATGTGCGAGGGCCGCTTCGATGACCTCGCGGGGATGATCCGTTTCCTCGGCCGCCCAGTCCCGGAAACTGGACCTGAAACCGTGTGGAACGGCCGCGATCCCATGCTTCCGGAACATCCGGCGCAGTTGCTTCTCCTCGAGCTGCTTACCGACTCGATTGGGAAACAGATACGGACTGGTTCCCTTCACCAGCGTCCGTGCCCCGTCCAGAATCTCCAGTGCACGACCACACAGCGGGACCCGGTGCTCGCGGTTCGCCTTCGTCCGCCTGGCCGGGACAGTCCACACACCCTCGTCCCGATCAATCTCGGTCCACTCCGCCCACCGCACCTCACCCCATCGTGCCGCCGTCAGCACCAGGAACTCGAACGCCAGCCGGACGGCCAGCGGCACCGTTGATGCCCGCGCGGTCTGGATGGCCGCGGCCACCTCTCGATGCGGCAGCGCCCGCATGTGCTGCACGACGTCACGCTGGGGACCCAGGACCGGGTCGATCCGGTTACAGGGGTTGTCGATCCGGAACTCCATCGCCACCGCCCACTCCAACACCGCGCGGATGCGCTGCCGCAACCGCCGGGCGGTGTCCGCCTTCGTGTGCCAGATGGGAGCGAGGATCTCCAGCACGTCGGCGCTAGTGACCTCCGAGACCGGCATCTTCCCGATGCGCGGGAAGGCGTACCGCTCGAAGGTCAAGATCCACTCGCGGCCGTGCACCCGACTTCGCCAGCCGGCTTGCTTCTGTTCTACTACACGCGCGGTGGCTTCGGCGAAGCTCGGTACGCCCTGCCTACGACGCTTCTCGGCAAGCGGGTCGCCGCCCTAGCGGGCCAGCTTACGGTTGGCCAGCGCCTTTTCCCGGGCCTCGGCGAGGGAGACCAGCGCGACGCTGCCGAGCCCGAGCTCGCGGCGCCGACCCCGGATGACCAGGCGCTGAATCCAGCTTCGGGTTCCGCTTGGCTGGACGAAGAGGTACAAACCGTTGCCGTCCGCGTGTCTTCCAGGCGGGGCAGTGCGCACGAAGGCGGCCGACAGGGCCTTGTCTGGATGGCGGCCCTTGGGCTTGGTTTTCCGCGGCGGAGTGGCCTTGTTCGTTACAGTAACCATCCCCGCATAATATAGGGGATGGAGGCGGATATCAATGGATGTTGTGAGCGGAGTGCGTTGCTAGTCTATGCTCGTAACTTACTGTTATAAAAGTCAGTTATGGACTTAACTGCGAACTGTGTACTTGACGCAAATACGGATACCTTGAATGGGTGACAGACCGGCGCATCCACAGGTTTGGGCAAGAGTGAACGCCCATGTAGATGAAGGTGTGGCGGATCTCATATCCGCCCTCTCAAGATTCAAGGGCCTACGTACCCTCGAAAGCTGTCAGGGTGAGCCAGACGGTGCGGCCTGGGCATGCTTCGTGGTGGGAGCAAACGTGGGGTGGAGGCCGCTAGCGGATCTCGTGTTGGGTTACCTGGGACCGGCTTTGGCCTCAGACCTTGGAGACATGGTGGACCTTTCGATTCACGCTACGGAAGCGGGCGGGGCGCAGGGAGAACTCACGGTGCGCTCGGAAGCGATGAGCGACACCGTGAGCCTCCTGCTCACACTATCGGCTGATTGGCAGCCTAGAGCGGCTTACCAAACGTGCGAGTGTTCTTGTGACACGTCTTACACATAGCCAACAGGTTTCCGAGGCCGTCACCGCCACCGCGGGTGCGGTGGTGGGCATGCCAGTCGGAACCGTGCAACCCGTGCTTGCAACGACCAGTGTGGTGCGAGCACACCGACATGGTGCACTCGCAACGTCCGCCTGCACGAATAAAGAGAAGGCGTCGAGTATCATTGGAAACAGCCATTGTAATGCGTCCTCGATTTGGAAAATGAATGTGAATGAAAGCACGTTTCAAAACGCCTTCTTAAACGACGTTTTAAACGACGCATTAAATGGCGTTTTAAGAGCACTTTCTTTTCGTGATTCTTTTCCTCGACGCAATTACACGATATACTTTATCTGTAAATGCGTGAGGTGCGGACGGCCGGAGTCGAACCGACACGGGGCGTCAAGGGTCCGAGAGAACCCGCCCCACCAGCTTCCAAAGCCAGCGTGTTTACCAGTTTCGCCACGTCCGCCAAACGCCTGGGGGCAGCCTTACGGCCACCCCCAGGAAGACCCCGGTTACGGGGTTAGGATTTTATGGCGGCATGGTGATCTCCTTTCTGGCGTGTCAGCGCCGGTTAGGGTGAGTGGTGCGCCCCCATCGTCGGAAACGGCGGTGGGGGTCTGCTATTCTAGTCCACCGATCTCCTCTTGCTGTGCACCTCCCGGCCTCGTCCATTCTCGGAGACCGTATTCGCCGGTATCAACCCGAATGAACTGGCCACCCTCCTTGTGTGATCGTCGGAGCATAGCGCCGAGGCTGTTGGCTAACTTCCTTCGGCCTTTCGCATACGGAAGTCCACGCTTCAGTAATGCGTCGGCGATATCTCGTGGTTGCATCGGTTGGCGGACCTCAAGCAAGCAGGACTCAGCAACCCCCTGTAGGGTAAGGCGGGGATTACTGTACCGACCGCCGTTAATAGACGGGGGTGCCTCGGACGCCTCCTCGGTTATGGTAGCCGGTGCTTGCGCTTCGGGTTCGCTCAGGTACTCGAACAGTATCTCTCGCGTGTTGCGGAGCTTGCGGGCGCGAGCTTCGTGGAATTGGATATCGCGATCAAGTCGCTGGATTAGGTCCATGTCGCTGGGCATGTTCGCATCCTACCCTAAAGGGGTTAATGTGACCGAAGTTAACGGCAGCGTGCGATCTTTGCTAGGGTGTAGTGAGGACAACGCGACGACAGGCCGATCTTGCTTGTGGAATCAGTGTTAATCGTATTATAGGAGGACCCATATGGAGGCCGAAGAAAAGCCGACACCGGACAATAAGAAAACCGGTCCTGACGCAGATCGCGTGAAGCTCGAAGGAGACTGGGAGGATGCGGTGAAGAAGGCCCTGAAAAAGAAAAAGCCCCCCGAGGGCTGGCCGCAGGAGGACGAGCAGAGCGGGGAGTCTGTCAGTGATTCAGGATCGGACAGAGACTGAGTGCCAGCCACCTATCGAATGCGTGTGTGCCCTTACCACTGGCCCGAGTTGCTGGTCGAAGCGCTTAAACCGGGGGTTGTTCATGCGCCTGTACCAGTAGATCGCTGCGATGGTTCTGCCGATACCGTCTGCCGCTTGAACCCCATGATACCACTCCGACGGTACGAGGAGGGGGATCTCTGTAACGCGAGCGTCGGCTGTCCGAAAAACAGGGTCCGAGTAAATAAGACTCTGAGCGGACGCAAGAACGCGCGTATTCTGAGTCTCGGTGCGGCGGTCCATTATCACCACCCCCCGGCCCACACGCGATCCTGCTTTGTCGTTAAGATATTTTTCAAACCTACGCAGTGTACTTTGCATGAGGCTGGTATAAAGCCCGGAGTAGGAGTGGTTCGCACGAGTAGAGTCTTTCTTGACTCCGTTTGCAAAAACGGCGCCACCGCACGAACCAACCAACCCGAGCACCTGAGATATAAAGCGGATGTCGCGTCGCGTTCTGAGCGTCTTCGCTTCAAAGCGTTCCGGGCGGATACCGTGCAAGGTCTTGGCGCGAGATATTTCCCTGCTATAGAAACGACACTTCAAGCGGAAATAGGACCGGTCGAAGTCACGCCACCGTTCGCCAGGAATGACAAATCCCGCAAAACCGAAAAGCGGGTGGTGCTGGTGTCGCGGATCGGTGGGATCATAGGGGCCTGGATGACCGAATTCATCGAGGTAGAGAAGGTACATGGAGGCATGCCCCGGTACAAAATACACAGAGCCCGCGCCGAAGCGCGAGCCCTGGGGAACTGCTTGACCCAAGCATCCGGAGACACAAGGGCTGGCAGTATTACAACAGATTGCTATACACAGTATAGCCTGTCAAGGATCCCCTTTGAAGGACTCCTGGGTACTCCTGGGTACTCTGGGGGGAACTTGGTTCATGGATGACGATACATGAGCCGCTTCCCCTCGGAGCCCCGGATAGCGGTCTTGATCCTTTCTCCGTCGTCAATCTTGCGAGTATTCCACCGAAACTCGAACTCGGACACGTAACGGTGCAGATGCTCTTTGCTGACGTGGTGGAAGGTCCCCATGACGCCCCTCTTGAGAAGGGCAAAGAACCCCTCAACGGTGTTCGTTGTGGCGAGCACGTCCCCGTCCATGCGTGCATACTCGTTCTGCGAGTGACGAACCGTGTGATGCCCGTTGGCAAACTCGCGTCCCACTGGTATGTAATGCCTGGCTTCGTCAGTATGGAGCCGAGCCGCTTCTGGGTCCACGTTCTCCCGAAGGTTGCTAGCGAGGTTCGCAGAGGTCACGTTCGTTACGACCTTGGCGCGCGCCTCTCCGTCCCGCTCGACGATGGCAATGACGGGCGTCTTGTTGTCCATACGGCGAAACCCACGCGGACGACGCTTCCCGCGCACCGAGCGGGGGCGGATTTTTCCACCGACGAAAGCTTCATCCGCCTCGACATCGCCAGTAAGTGGACCGCCCGTGTTGGCTGCACCATTCATCGCGTATCGGACCCGGTGCATGAGGAACAAGGCGCTCTTGTACGTGAGGCCGGTTTGCCGTTTGATCTGCAAAGCGGACACGCCCTTCTTGCTGGAGCACGCCGCCCAAAACGCAAAGCACCAATGCCGCATGGGAATCCGGCTGTCCTCCATGATGGTTCCGATGCGGACCGTGAACTGACGGGCGCACCCACGGCACCGCCAGAGGTACCGGGCGTTCCGCTCACCGGTATTCCGATCCTTCATCATGTAGACATCGACATCGCCACAACGGGGGCACGACGGCTCCCCCTCCCAGCGCATGTCTTCGAGGAATTCGACCGCTGTGTCTTCGTCGGCACAGGCCATTGGGATGGCCCCGACGATGTCCGATTTATCGCCCGCGATCTTCGACATTTTCACTCACCTTTGGAGGCTTGAATTCACACTCTAAAGATAAGGGATGTACGTGTTTGCGTCAAGTATCTAGTTCCGACTTAACTGGACGATACTGTACACCGGTCCAGATAGTCTGCCCATTCCTGGGTCGTGCGTGGCTGCCCGAGCACCCGGCACGCTCTCCTCTCCGACGCCCCGAGCTGCTGACGTACACGCACCACACAACGTCGTCGGCCCTCGGGGCTCAGAAGTTTCCCTTGGCCGCTTCCTCCACGATCAGCTTGTCCAGTGTCAAGTCCGCCACTGCTCGCTTCAGGCGCCCGTTCTCGCGCTCGAGCTCCTTCAGGCGCCGTGCCTGGCTCACCTTCATCCCGCCGTACTCCCGCCTCCACCGGTAGTACGTCTGCTCGGTGATGCCGAGCTCCCCCCTGATCAGCTTCACGGATTTGCCGCCGGCCAGACCGACCTCTGCCTCCCGCACTGCAGTGATGATCTGCTCCGGAGTGTGTCGCTTCCTTCCCATCCTGACCTCCTCGCTGAAAAGCTTCGGACCAGGTCGATCCTAACATTGCACCTGGTCTCGTTTCAGCGGGTCAGGTCAGGT
This sequence comes from Longimicrobiales bacterium, assembly GCA_965198065.1. Taxonomy (GTDB): domain Bacteria; phylum Gemmatimonadota; class Gemmatimonadetes; order Longimicrobiales; family Gaopeijiaceae; genus SHZS01. The sequence goes on from CBDAON010000003.1 coordinate 60,946, forward strand.
TCGTTAATTGATACGGTCACCTTGCCCGTCCGGCCGTGATACGTAAGCAGCCGGTTTGGCTCACGAATGCCGGCGACACTAAGCATGAAGTCGGTGACGGCTAGGGAAGCGACGACGCCGTTGGCATGCATCGGCACGCAAGATTGGAGGGATTCGCCGAGTCACGGCCCGCGCGTGCGACACGTCGACTCCGCCGCGCACGGAGGCTGAACCCGAAGCCGATATACGGGGGACATCAAGATTCCCGTAGACCGGGGCTCAGATCTTGCGTCCTACCAGGAGAGTGTGTGGGCGATCCTGCCAGATACAGTCAGCCTGGAATTTGGCTTCGCGCATGGCCGCGAGTTCGTCGTCGACTGAAAAGTAGGTGTCCTCCGCCGACCACGCGGCGAAGTGCTCATAGGCGCGCTGTTCGTCAATGCCGCACGACACCAGGTGGGCGGCCCATCGACGGTACGACTGCTCGCGCGCCCCCGCCGGGTGTGCGCTGATGGCCACGTCGGTGTTCACGAAGACGCCACCGGGGCGGAGCACCCGGTAAATGCGTGTATAAAGCGTGAGTTTGCGTGCCATGGTGGGAACGTGGTGCAGAGCCAGGGCCGTAGCCACGGCGTCACACGTGGAGAGTGGCGCCTCGAACGACCGCCGGCGGACACGAGCGCGGGTCCCAAATCGCTTGAGCCGAAGGCGCGCCTGGGCCAGCATCTCAGGATCGATGTCGATGGCTTCAACGGCACCGACGCGTTCATGGTCCAGCATCGCTTCAGCCAAGGCGCCCGTTCCCGCGCCGAGGTCAAGCACCAGGGTTGGGCGAACACCAGCGATTTCGTTGGCAGCCCTCGCCAAGCCTTCTTCGTAGCCTGGGATGAACGTGCGGATGGTCTCGTCGTAGGCATCAATCTCAAGGCGAAGATGATGGCGGACAGAGTGGCTCATCAGCTGATCGTAGGTCAATGGTTCATAGACGCTCACGTGCGGAGCTTCGACAGCGGTTACGTTACGCAGTCACCACAGCATCATGAAAAACGCACTAGACGTGGCCATGCGAAAGGCCTGAGCGCCTCTCCCCCAGAATCGTCGATTCTTGGCCCCGGCGGGGGGCCGACGTTGCACTCCGGCCATCCCGCCTTTGGGGTCGCTCAGGATCAATGGTTCCCTCCGTGAAGGGGTAAAACCTTAGTCGGAAAAATGATCGATAAGTCCCGTTTATCGCGCAGGATACGTCCCCCACCTCCTCACCCCACCGTCCAGCCATGAGGCCACGCGGGCGTCTCTAGGAGCCCCCGAAGAGTTCTGAGGACACGCGAAGCGGTCCGCCGAACCCAGCGGTTTCTGGCCCCCCACGATCCATCCGTCGCCTCGCGTCCTCAAGCAATGCTCGCCTACAATCCAAAGAATATGACCGAAGACGAACGAGAACACCTGCTCAGCACAGCTTGGACCCGCTGGTGGAGTTGCCGCTCGGACGGACATCTCCTAACTCTTTGTATATCAGGTGTTCTTGGGCTTTTATGGAGCGCTACAGAACGTCAATAGATGCGTCGATCTCACCGAACACGCCGTGCGCAATGAGTTCTCTCGTGTTGGCGACCGCAGCTTCAGGTTCGTAGCCGTCGTCGCGCACCAGAAGCCGGAGGGAGCGACCGTGCACGCCACCCTGCTGGTTGGCTTCCTCGAAGGCCGCGCGGATGCCCAGGTTCATGTCCCGGCCCAGTTGGCCCGCGGGACCGTTCAGCGCAGCCGACTGGCCGAAGACGATGGAATCCGGGAATACGCCCTCCCCGCCGGATCCCCCTTCCTGGGCGCGGCCGCCACCCGCCGGCAGGATGCCGCCGGCCACGGCCAATGCGCCAAGGGCGAAGCGGTAGCGGCCCATCACGGCGAATTTCCCAGGTACCGGATGGTCAGGCAGGTGATATCGTCGGACTAGGGTGCTTCGCCCGCGTGTTCCTGCACCGCCTTGACCACATGGTGGTTGATCGCCTCCGCGCTCGACCCCGCGCACTCCGCCAGGACCCCGTCCAACTTTTCCTCTCCGAATTCGACGCTGTTTTCGTCCATTGCTTCCGTGACGCCGTCCGTGTAGAGGAAGATGGCGTCACCCGGATCCAAGTGTACGGATCCGCTCGGGAAGTCGAACGACGGCACGACCCCCAGAACCAGTCCCGAATCGCAAACGAGCTGCTGAACCTCGCCGGAAGCCTTGACCACGAAGGGAAGATTGTGCCCGGCGTTCGCATAGATGGCTTGCCCGGTTGCGGGGTCGAACTTGGCGTAGAACACCGTGACGAACATCGCCTCCTTGTTCTCCTCTCCGAGGAGCCGATTGACCTCCTCGAGGCACTTCGCGGGGTCGCTCTCCCCAATGGCGGTCCCCTTCAAGAGTGTCCGGCTTACCAGCATGAAGAAGGCGGCCGGCACACCTTTACCGGATACGTCCGCCACCACGACCCCCTTCCGTCCGTCCTCAAGTTGGAAGAAATCGTAGAAGTCACCGCCGACATATCGAGGGCCGGAGTCATCCGGTCCTGCATCCGGGCTGCCACCCCGAGCTCCTTGCGTAGGGCCACGAGTTCGTCTCTCGACCGAAGCGCATCCCTCATCACCCGCAGGTGTTCGAGGGTCTTCGCGATCGTGGTGTCCAGATCGTCGAAATCGATCGGCTTGGTCACAAAGTCGAACGCGCCACGGTTCATGGCGGTCCGAATGTTCTTCATGTCCCCGTACGCCGTGACGATGACCGCACGCAAATCGTAGTTCAGCTGGTTCAACTGCCCGAGGAGGGTCAGTCCGTCCATCTCGGGCATGTTGATGTCCGAGAGCACCATGTCCACGTCAGAGTGGGTCCCGAGCTGCTCCAGGGCCTGAACTCCATTCTGGGCGAAGACCAGATCGAACTCGCCGGAGCGGACCCGGCGGCGGAATTTCTGTCGGAGTAGCAGCTCCAGATCAGGCTCGTCGTCTACTACGATAATCTTCGGCATCATGGACCCGGCTGAGGTGAATCGTGTCATCGAGAGAGTACGTCGGGCAAAACGGAATCTGGGGAAGAACCCTGCCTCCGTCTCTGGGGTGGTGGTGCATGCCCCCCTGTCTTCCAGTCAGTCGATTCGTCACCCGTGGTTTTGATTCTCGTCGCGAGGCGGTCGGGAGCGCTAAGTTGCGCGAAATCTTCACAAACCAGGCCTGGCCGCGCAATGTTGTTTGAAGCTTCGGGTGTCCCTGGTTTTCGGCCTGGAAAAAGAGCGAAAAAGTGGTGGTCAGACTACGGATAGCCGTGAAGTTGGACCTGGGCGAACCCCGCCGGGTGACCCAGGAACTCGAACGCTTTGGCGTCGAGCACGGATTTGCTCAGGATCTCAGCTTCCGTCTCCAATTGTGCATGGACGAATTGCTGATCAACATCATCTCCTATGGATACGAGGGCATCGCCGCCGATCCGATCATCACGGTGAACCTCCAGCTCGACGATTCTAAAATCAGAATCCTAATTCGGGACAATGCGGGCGGTGGTCGAGGCGGATCACCTGCCGGGCTACTCCATAAGCTCAGGACCTTCTTCCGGTTTAGGAAGAGACCAGCATATCCGTGCGGCCTTCCTCAAAAGCAGGAAGCTACCGCGAGCTCCGGAAGTATCTCACGGCCTTCGACTGGATCGTGGTCGATTGCCCGCCTTCGGCCGACTCCCCCATCTCGCGGAGTGCGTTGCTCGTCTCTGACCTGGCGCTCGTCCCCATGATCCCCTCCCCCCCCGACCTGTGGGCAGGCGTAGCGATCCGGCAAGTCCTGGATGACGTCATGGCAGTCAACGAAACCCTGGTGGCGCGGATCGTTGTGAACCAGCGTAAGCCACACACCCGCCTGGCTGCGCGTGGCGGAAAGCTTCCCGGTCGCCGATCTGCGTCGCCAGGACCGGAATGCCGTAGCGGGGGAGGAGGTCCCGGGTCCGCGCCGGCCGCGGGGCTCACTGTCGCTGACCTTCCTCGAGCTCGGCCAGCAGCGGCCGAGATTGAGGCGTTCACCGACAAGGTTGTCGCGATCATGAACGGAGATCGCGGAGCATGAGCGCGGCCAAGGATCCGCTCGATGGGCTGGCCGACTCGCTGGACGCGGAGGAGGAGGCCGTGGGGCGGCGCTTCCGCGAGGCCGAGCGCTTCACCCAGGGGCTGCCCCCTGCGGGCGCGTCGGAGGAGACGGAGGCTCCGAGCCCGGCGCCGGTGGCGCGATCTGTGCAGAGCTCGGGCGTCGTCCGTACTCAGTTCAGCTTCCCGGTCGAGGATCACAAGCTCATCGAAACGCTCCAGACACGGGGTCTGCGTCAGGGCTTGAGGCTCACCCGAAGCCAGATCGTTCGGGCAGGCCTCCGAGCCCTCGACGCCATGACTCCAGGGGAGTTCGGCGAGACCGTGGAGCAGAGCGAGCCCTTGAAGCCAGGGCGGAAACCGAGCTCGTGAAGAGCTTCTCAGACGCCAGGTGCCGACGTGGCCAGACTAACCTCTTTCACTCGCGCGTCCCTTGGGGTCCCGCGTGATCTTTCGGGCCGCCATCGCTTGCCCCTTTCCGTTTCCGGTAACACTTCCATTTCCGCCCTGAACCTCCCGGAACGACCCAGAGAGAGTATGGCAGGAGGGAGACGGCCGTGGATGCCGCGACGCTAGCGATGCCGAGAAAACCAGCCCCACCAAGCAAGGTGATCCTTCCATCAGCCCTCCAACACTCGCCGGTATGGTAGCCATGCGCCTCCTGCTCGCTCTTCTGGTATCTCTCGCTGCTGTTGTGCCCGAGTCGGCACGGGCTCAGGATCCAGAGACGGCCCCCCCCTTCGTCGCTGGCGGTCACCTGCTCTTTGCAACTCCCACTGGGCCGTTTGCCGAGAATGTGGACTTCGGTTTCGGGCTGGGTGGACACGGACGCTACGTGGTGGATGACGGCGGGATCCTGAGCCTCCGGCTCGATCTAGGCTTCATCAACTACGGGAACGAGACGATCCGTATCTGTGTCATCCTACCCTGCCGGGTCACCGGGGACCTGACGACCGATAACAACATCTTCCTTCTCGGAATCGGACCGGAGATCGGGGGAGGCTCAGATTCCATCCGGCTGTATGCCAACGCCTCCATCGGATTCGCCCATTTTTCCACGACTTCTTCCGTAAATGGGTCGAATGATGTCGGGAATCCCTTTGCATCGTCTACCAACTTCCAGGATGCCACATTCGCCTGGACGGCAGGGCCCGGCCTGCAGCTCCGGGTGTGGACAGACGAGCAGGCGTCGGTCTCACTCGATGTGTTCGCCCGATATAACGGGAACGGTGAAGCACGCTACCTCAGGAAGGGAGACATCCAGGACCAGCCCGACGGGAGCGTCCTCCTGAATCCGCGGCAAAGCGAGACGAACTTCTGGACGATCGGGCTTGGAGTGTCCGCGAGATGGCGGTGAGGCATGGAACGAGAAACGACGCTTCGGTGTCCCAGCGTTTGCCGTCGAAGCGCCGATCCTGAGGAATAGCTAGGACACGTCAACTGGGATCGGGTAGATACAAGGGAGGTTCACCTGATCCCCCGTGCGGAGTGCAAGGCACCCGCCGAGGAGAGCGATCTGTGGAAAAGAACGTTCGGCCCACCTCTGGCCTGGGCTCTGCAAGGCATCAAATGTTTTTTGTATTATCGACCTTTCTCATGCTAGGCAGTGGCGGTCCCGCGAGCGCGTCACAGCAACGGCCCCGGAGCGCCCTTTTCGATCGGGCGGGGACTCACGCGAGCGTCTTCGTAGGCTACGCTCGGACAGGCAACCGGATCATTGATATCGACGGTTTTGCGAACTGGGGCAATTCCGGTTCGATTCTCGACTATGCGGATGCTGGACTTGTGGTAGGCACGCTGGTAGGGAAGAAGTTTGATTTTGGCGACGTACCTCTCAGGCTCGAGGTAGACGCTACGTTCGGCAACTTGTCGGCCAATACGGACCGGCTCGATCCAGAGGGTCTGGACGAGACGGCAGAATCGGAGTTTCGAGGGATCACCACGGCCCGTGCAGGTGTCGAGCAAGCCATCGGTCCTGCAACGGCATTCGCAACCGTCGGTATTGCGGTCGCCGGGATCGCAAATTCTGTAACCGACATTGATTTCAGACAGGGCGAAATGCCGCGAGTCGACCCCGATGATAGCTTTCGTGACAGCGCTTTGAGCATCGGTGGGGTGATCGGGGTTGGTGTCGAAACCCCACTGGCCGATACCTGGACGTTGCGACTCGAAGGCTTATATCTGGATTTCGACGGGAAGACCCATTTCGTAAACAGATCCGGCGACAACAGATGTGGACCAAGGAGAAATCGAAGGCCTTGCTCCTACAATCTTGATAACACTCTCAGTACCGTGCGCTTGGCGATAATTCGTAGATTCGGCGGGTAGCGGATATCGTCCTGCTCAAGGAATTACGCCGTCGCAGTGAGAGACTTTCGGCGGGTGATTTCGTTAGTTAGGGGTTCCACATCTACTCCCCGATATTGTGCTCCTGCCCCCAGGACAACGGCTCAGGACCGCGCCGTTCCCGAGACGCCGGAAGGCTCCTACGGTTCGGGTCTAGTCTAGAAATCAAGCTGGCTGATCATGCCCTGATGGGCCTTGCCCGAATGCCTACAGGCGGTCCTCAGCGCCGCGAGGACCTGATGGAGCCTCCTAGCGGCCGTAGTAGCGAGCGACGGCGCCGCGGCCCGTGAGGCGTCCCCGATCCATCGGGCCGGAGCTCCACGTCTCCCCACGTGAGGGCGGCGGCTTCGATTCTCGCTATAGCATTCGCCAGTGGCGGCGCATACCCCGCGGTCAGGTCTGGCTGTAGCTAGAAATGATGCTTCATTCCAAGACTGACTCCCACAAAGGAAAAACCGTCGGTCGACATCGTACCGTCCACGGGCTCACTGCCATCGCGCCGCAGATTCGGCACATGGCTGCGCAACGGATCCCAGACCACGGTACCTGCAAATTCACCCAAGCTCATCCAGCGAGCCCTGAGTCCTACCGACACCGTTTCCGACACCGGGTAATCGAATCCAGCGAGAATCTGGTAACTGGTCTGTGTATCCCCCATGGTGGCCTGCGCCGAGCTGGACGTGCCGGCTAGATTGCGCGCGATTTGATCGGCGTTGGGCTGGTCTCGACCCGTGTCTATGGCCACCGGATCCGTGTTTCTGGACCACACGCTCGCGTAGTCTGCATTCGTTCTCCCAATCCCCATACCCAACCCCACGAACGGCGTGAAGCCCCCGGCCACGCCAGGCAGGTCCAGGTACACGTTGCCCATCAGGCTCTTCGATTCGACGAGACCCAACCACTCCTGCGCCAAGAACAGTTCGTCGCTCAGCTTGTCGGCATTGACCCCCTGGGCGGCGAGCACCCCGGACCGCTGGGAGTAGTTGGAGCTCCTCATCACGTACTCTACCTCTGCCCGCACCATGCCGTGCAACCGGTATCCCATCACAGCGCTCATCGCAACGCCACCGGCTCTATCGAACGGCACACTCCAACTGTCTCCCACGCCACGTGCCGCGTCGGTGCAGCCAGGTACGGACGCATATAGCGGGTTGATGAACTCATCGCAGATGCTGGCGCGATCATTGCTGTCACCCGTCATGGTCACCGCAGACGATAAGAGAGTTCCTAGTTCTGCGCCCACATAGAACCGTCGCTCGCCTTGTGCCAGAGCGGGCGTGGCCATGGGAAAGAGCACGGTACAAGTCACGATGAGAGAATACAGACAGCGGCTTCGTATCATGATGTTTTAGTCCCCTGACAAGGTTGTGCTGAAAAACGAAAGTGTTGCAGTCCGTCCCTTCTCTCAGACCCCCAACAACACGAGCCATTTGTCCAGATCGCAATTAGTTGGCGGCGAATTCAGTCCTCAGAATGTCGATATACTGTTGGCCGATCAAGTCCCGGAGCTCCTGTAAACACGACACGGAACAGGACGACTCATGCGACCTTCGTGTTCTTCGAGGACGCGCGTCTCGGTTTCGACGCGTTCCTGGGCCAGCTCTGGTGACGTGACCCCCTGAAACGAGACCAGGGCGGATGTTAGGATCCGGGCACTTGGTCCCAGCTAGAGGGAGGTCAGCATGGGCAGGAGGAGGCATACCCCGGAGCAGATCATCACGGCACTTCGGGAGGCGGAAGTTGCACTAGCGAACGGGAAGACGGTGGGCGAGGTGGGGCGCCAGCTGGGGTCAGCGAGCAGACGTACTACCGGTGGCGGAAGGAGTTCGGGGGGATGAAGGTGGACCAGGCACGCCACGTGAAAGAGCTCGAGCAGGAGAACGGGCGCCTGAAGCGAGCGGTGGCGAACCTGACGCTGGACAAGCTGATCCTGGAGGAAGCGGCGAAGGGAAACTTCTGAGCCCCGAGCGAAGACGCAGGGCGGTGGTGCATGTACGTCAGCAGCTCGGGGCGTCGGAGAGGAGAGCGTGCCGGGTGCTCGGGCAGCCACGCACGACCCAGCGCCGGGCGAGGAGAGTGGCGAGTGACGAGGGGGCGCTCCGAGGTGATATCGTGCGACTCGCGAGTCGATTCGGCCGCTACGGCTAGCGACGCGTCACGGACACGCTCCGCATCGAGGGCTGGGGGGTGAAGCACAAGCGGGTGGAGCGGATCTGGAGGCAGGAGGGGCTGAAGGTCCCGGAGCGGCAGCCGAAGCGAGGTCGGCTGTGGCTCAACGACGGATCGTGCATCCGGCTGAGGCCGCTGTATCGGGGCCACGTCTGGTCGTACGACTTCGTGGCCTCGAGGACGCACGACGGGCGTGCGCTGAAGCTGCTGACAGTGCTGGACGAGCACACGAGGGAGTGCCTGGCGATCGTGGTGGCTCGCAAGATCCGCTCGCACGACGTGCTCGAGGTGCTGGACGATCTGTTCGTCCGACACGGGCCCTCCCGAGTATCTGAGGTCGGACAACGGACCGGAGTTCACCGCGAAGCCCGTGCGGCGGTGGTTGGGGCGCGTGGGCGTCGAGACGCTCTTTATCGAGCCGGGCAGCCCGTGGGAGAACGGCTACAACGAGAGCTTCAACGGCAAGCTCAGGGACGAGCTGTTGAACGGGGAGATCTTCTGCTCGTTGGCGGAGGCGGCCGTGCTGGTCGAGCAATGGAGGCGCGAGTACGATACCGTCCGACCCCACAGCGCCTGCGGCGGCTTTCCCCCGGCCCCTGAGGCGATTAAGCCGTCGCCCTGGTTCCTGAGGATGCCCGTCCTTCACCGCCCTCCACAGGTGCTGGGACTAACATAGGTTGTGGTACCGCTCTTCGGGGCAGGTCAAGACGCGGCGCGGTCTGCAGCTTCACCCGGCCGGGCCCAGTAAGCGCCGCCATCCACCCCAGCCCCGAGCGGCGGAGAGTTACGCCGCCTCCGCGGGCAAGGCGGAGCTCGTATTCGGCCGTCGCCTCGAAACACACCACCGCGGCTACGGGTGTTTCCAGTTCCTCGCCGTCCGCGAGCTCGGGGTTCCGACAGTTATCGTAAGTAATCGGGGACCGGCAACCGACTGCCACCGGTCATGGACATCGAGCTGCTGTTTCTCGACGATCTGCGCTCCGAATTCGAACGGGTGCCCCCGGCCTTGGAGATCGAGCAGTTGCTGTCGGGTGGAGGGGAGGATGTGAACGGAGCGGAGCTGTTGGGTCGGCTCGCCCAGCGGGCCGCCCGGCATTTGATCCAGCAGGCGTTGTGCGCTGCCGCGCTCCCGGGAGCCACCGGAGAGCTTCGGGGACTTCGGCCTCGGGGACCTTCGGGGCAGGCGCGACCTTCGGCCCGAAAATGCGATAGGTGCCGGTGCGGGTCTGTTACCATCGACAGTTGCTCCGACGGTGCTACTTTCGACTTCGACATAGTGTGGGCTCCTCACCCTCGTGGGTGGGTCATCTTGCAAGGACGACCCAGGGTAGCCTGCGCCATGTCGCGTTTACTGGAAAACTTTGGACATCGCCCCAGCGGCGATGCGGTGCTAGATCGTGGTCCGCTGTCCACTGAGTCGGGAAGGCTTTATGCATCGTGCGAGACTGCTTGCTCCAGTGCTCTTGTTCGTCGCCGGGTGCGGCGACGGTGGAAGTCAGACGCCCACCAGCCCTCCCGCACCGCCCACGAACCGGGCGCCGACAGCGTCGACCACGATTGCAGGCCAGAGCGTGGAGGAGGGAGCACAGGTGACGGTAGACATCTCCGGGGCGTTTTCCGATCCCGATGGGGACGCCCTCAGATACGGGGCCGCCTCGGACGCCTCGAGCGTTGCCACGGCGAGCGTCTCCGGAAGCGATCTCAAGGTGATCGGCGAGGCTCCGGGGAGCGCGACCATCACGGTGACGGCGACCGATCCCGGCGGCCTCAGCGCCACCCAGACCTTCGAGGTCACCGTCAACAGCGCCAACCGGGCGCCTACGGTGTCGGGTGCGATTCCGGACCAGGTCTTGGTAGAGAACACGGAGGCACCGGTAGACATTTCCGGGGCCTTCTCCGATCCCGATGGGGACGCCCTCAGATACGGGGCCACGTCGGACGCCTCAAGCGTTGCCACGGCGAGCGTCTCCGGAAGCGATCTCAAGGTGATCGGCGAGGCTCCGGGGAGCGCGACCATCACGGTGACGGCGACCGATCCCGGCGGCCTCAGCGCCACCCAGACCTTCGAGGTCACCGTCAACAGCGCCAACCGGGCGCCTACGGTGTCGGGTGCGATTCCGGACCAGGTCTTGGTAGAGAACACGGAGGCACCGGTAGACATTTCCGGGGCCTTCTCCGATCCCGATGGGGACGCCCTCAGATACGGGGCCACGTCGGACGCCTCAAGCGTTGCCACGGCGAGCGTCTCCGGAAGCGATCTCAAGGTGATCGGCGAGGCTCCGGGGAGCGCGACCATCACGGTGACGGCGACCGATCCCGGCGGCCTCAGCGCCACCCAGACCTTCGAGGTCACCGTAGAAGCGGGCAGCGGTGGAGCGGACCTCGACGCCCTTTTTGCCCCGCCCACGGCGGATGAGATCACACAGGTAAAGGAGGAATGGGATACCCGAACCCCCGAAGTCAGCGGGGTTCGCCCTGAACTGGACTCTGAGGTTCCCGCGGGATTGGGATCCGTCAGGGTCCGGATCCTTTCTCACACCGTTGGTGGGCTCAGGCATTACGGGGCCGTGGTGACTCCGGTGGGCGCGGAACCCGGCTCGCTTCCCGTTATCCTCTACGCCCACGGCGGGGACGGCGGCGTGGAGATCGAGGATACGTTCTTGCTGAATCAGATCCTTCAGCTCCAGGGTCTGAGTGCGGCCTTGGTAATACCGTCGTATCGGTCGGAGCCCCTCCGGCTCGGGGACCAGGTGTTCCTTTCCGAAGGTCCGCCTAGCCCCTGGGACCGGGACGTCGACGATACCATCTCACTCCTTTCCGTCGCACTCGAGCAGGCGCCGGAGCTCGACGAGGAGAGGGTGGCCATCGTGGGGTTCAGCCGGGGGGGCGGTGTGGGTCTCCTGACGGCTGCGCGCGATCCGAGGATCGACGCTGTTGTCGAGTTCTTCGGCCCGACGGACCTGTTCGATGAATATGCACGTGAGATCTTCGAGGAGGCCCTCGACGGCGAGCCGCGGGATCTCCCCGGTCTCGATTACCTCAATGAGATCCTCGTCTTGCCCTGGAAGATGGGTGTTCTCTCCGATGCAGAGGCTCGGCTCGAGCTCGTCCGCCGTTCCGGAGTGTACTTCGTGGATCGGCTCCCGCCGGTCCAACTACACCACGGGACAGAGGACACGGTCGTGGCCGTCAGCCAGGCCTACCGGTTGATCGAGGCGATGAAGGCGGCGGGAAAGACAGATCAGGACTTTGAGCCGTACATCTATGCTGGTGCTGGCCATGACATCACCGCCCTTATAGGGGCAGGGGCTCACACGCGCGCGATCGAGTTCCTTCGTCCCTTCCTCTTCGAGCTCCCGTAGGCCGCATGGATGAGACCAGCAGCGGGTGGCGCCAAGCGCCACTGCTGCAGACGGGCTAGTGGTATCCTCACCCTGGCGCCAAGGTGCTGGCCGAGTCCACGACCCCGGACCATCGAACCTGAGAGCAGCGCGCCAGGAACACTAGTGAACGCCGGCGGCGTGACGATCAGCTACTACGAGTGGGTACAGAACAACGAGAACGAGCAGTGGGATGAAGACGAACTGAACGGCAAGCTCAAGCGGATCATGACCAGGGCCTTTCAACCACGTCATCGAAAAGCAGACCGAGATCAATGCCTCCTTGGTGGCATTGGAGACTGAGCGGCAGCGCCTGGGTCGTGGAGACGATCCATTGGACCCGGTCGATCTACGGACTGCAGCGTTAGTTGTGGCTGTCAAGAGGGTGGCGCGGGTGGTGCTCGATCGAGGGGTCTGGCCGTAGACGATAGTCCGGAAGCACCAGGCTTTCCAGGTCACCGCTTCGACGCTCTGAAGGCGGTGAGCGGCGAGTGAGTCAGGAAGTCGTCCCAGTAGGGGGTCGTCCTGCGGACCTCCGGGACCGCCGTCCCTGGGCTATACGGCCCCGACTATGGCCCGGTTACGCTCCCACAAGGCTGCTGTCCCGTGTGAGACGCTCCCGTAATGGCACTAATCATAAGCAACCTAGGACCGTCAACCGCTTGCTGTCGGTCATGGACATCGAACCGCTTGCGGCACGTCACCCGCAACATCGTGGAGCGGATCTCGGTCCAGGTCCGAATCGCCGATGGGCTCGTGGGCCGCTTCACTCGGGCGAGAGCTCTCAGAGATCCGGAGGGGGAGCCAGGATGTCGTCCACGGTCGCGACAGTCCTTGCCCCGTATTCATCAGAAGCTGAACATCCCCGCGTCTGACTCTGTGAATTGAGCGCCACATGCCTGCCCGGTGAGGGTCGAAGTGAACCCGGATGGGCCGATCTCCGCCTCTATGTCCAGATCCATCCGGCAGGATCCGCTCCGACCGTCGTCCGTGGCCCAGCGAACCGTACCATCCACCTCGCCGCTCAAGGCGAACCCAAGGTCGCCCATGATGGACAGTGCGAGACTTATGGCCAGGTTGGGCGCGCCGTTCAGGGTGAGCGCGAGCCCGGTATCCTCGGGCGTGACCACGCAGTCCGAGTGTATCATGGTCATCGACAGGGACACGGAAACGTCTTCGTCGCTGTCTGGATCTCCCATGAGCTCGGCCTGTAGGTTGTTCACAGTCACCGTTCCACCCATCAAGCAGGGCGCAGTGAACTCTTCCTGTCTGAGGCTCTCGGGGTCTAGGATCTCGCCCTCAAGATCCGAGTTCTCGTTGATGACTTCAAATCCCGGGCTCGTCGCCGCCTTCACGAGCGCGAGCGCCTCCTCCCGGGTCAGTGAGTCTTCGTCGGGCCCCGTCGAGTCGTCACCGCATGCGACCAGGCCGATCGCAGAGCCCAGAACCAACCCCGCCAAAACAAGCCGCATGAAATGCCTCCTCTGGTCATATGCCCTTATGACCTTATAGGCAGCGTGCATATCGTCCCTATCATTCCTACCGTCCCTATCGTTCATATCGTTTATACCGTTTCCAGTCAATCCGTATGTGCTTACGAGTATTTTACTTAGGTGATCGGCCCGAGCTGTCGTCACGCTGACCTGCCCCCAAAAGCGGTACCACCTAGAGTGTTAGTCCAAGCACCTCCTTTTGGCTGGGGGGTGGTCCAAGAAGCAGAGGTAGGTTGAGCAGCTTTGGGTCTGGCCGGATCGCTTCGGGGGCCGGGGGTCGATAACCCAGAGAGCTGTGCGGTCGATGCGTGTTGTATTCGCGCCGCCACTGCTCGATCAGCACCTTCGCCTCCTCCAGCGAATGGAAGATTTCGCGCTTCAGCAGCTCGTTTCGGAGCGTGCCGTTAAAGCTCTCATTGTAGCCGTTCTCCCACGGGCTGCCCGGCTCGATGAACAGCGTCTTCACGCCTAGCTCACCGAGCCACTGCCGAACCACTCGGGCCGTGAACTCCGGACCGTTGTCGGAGCGAAGATTCGCCGGTGGACCGTGCTCGGCAAACAGCTCGCTCAGCGTCTGCAGAACATCGTCCGCCTGAAGCCTGCGAGTCACCACGATCGCCAGGCACTCCCGGCTGTACTCATCCAGCACCGTCAGCATCTTGAGCGGCCGTCCATCATGCGTCCTGCCCCCAAAAGCGGTACCACCTAGAGTGTTAGTCCAAGCACCTCCTTTTGGCTGGGGGGTGGTCCAAGAAGCAGAGGTAGGTTGAGCAGCTTTGGGTCTGGCCGGATCGCTTCGGGGGCCGGGGGTCGATAACCCAGAGAGCTGTGCGGTCGATGCGTGTTGTATTCGCGCCGCCACTGCTCGATCAGCACCTTCGCCTCCTCCAGCGAATGGAAGATTTCGCGCTTCAGCAGCTCGTTTCGGAGCGTGCCGTTAAAGCTCTCATTGTAGCCGTTCTCCCACGGGCTGCCCGGCTCGATGAACAGCGTCTTCACGCCTAGCTCACCGAGCCACTGCCGAACCACTCGGGCCGTGAACTCCGGACCGTTGTCGGAGCGAAGATTCGCCGGTGGACCGTGCTCGGCAAACAGCTCGCTCAGCGTCTGCAGAACATCGTCCGCCTGAAGCCTGCGAGTCACCACGATCGCCAGGCACTCCCGGCTGTACTCATCCAGCACCGTCAGCATCTTGAGCGGCCGTCCATCATGCGTCCGGTCCGCCACGAAGTCATACGCCCATACATGGTGTCGGTACAGGGGCCGCAGTCGGATACAAGAACCGTCGGTCAGCCACAGCCTTCCCTCGTTTCGGCTGCTTACTTGGCACCTTGAGCCCCTCCTGTCTCCAGATCCGCTCCACCCGCTTGTGGTTCACGGCCCAGCCCTCCGTCCTCAGCATCCCCGTCACCATCCGGTACCCGTAGCGCCCGAACCTGCGAGCCACCTTCACCACGTCCTCTCTCAGCGCCTCCTCATCTTCGCTTCGCTTCGGTATCCGACGCTGCGTCGAGCGTGCCTGGCCCAACACCCGGCACGCCTTGCGCTCACTCACGGCGCGTGGGCGTCGAGACGCTCTTTATCGAGCCGGGCAGCCCGTGGGAGAACGGCTACAACGAGAGCTTCAACGGCAAGCTCAGGGACGAGCTGTTGAACGGGGAGATCTTCTGCTCGTTGGCGGAGGCGGCCGTGCTGGTCGAGCAATGGAGGCGCGAGTACGATACCGTCCGACCCCACAGCGCCTGCGGCGGCTTTCCCCCGGCCCCTGAGGCGATTAAGCCGTCGCCCTGGTTCCTGAGGATGCCCGTCCTTCACCGCCCTCCACAGGTGCTGGGACTAACATAGGTTGTGGTACCGCTCTTCGGGGCAGGTCAAGACCTCCTCGCTGAAAAGCTTCGGACCAGGTCGATCCTAACATTGCACCTGGTCTCGTTTCAGGGGGTCAGGTCACTACCGCGGAAGGGATCGGTCACACCCGACGGAAGGCTGGGCGGCCTACATCGGGGGCGACGATGGCTGAGAGACGCCGTGTGGGCAGCTGCTTACGGTTGGTTGGCGAATGGCAAATGCCGGAGGACCACAGGATGCTGGTGATGACGAGGGGTGGGGTGCGGAGAACAAGTTTCGACAACACCGGGTCTAAGCTTGGCCAAGCCGAAAAAGCACCCTCGTGGGATCCTCGGGATCTATGGGTCGTGCGATGTCGCGTATTGACCTGCCCCGAAAATCAGAACGCGTATTTCATAACCAGAGTGACACCAATCGAGCTCAAGTCCTCGGTCTCAATGGTATAGACGACGGCGTTAGTTCCCGAGCCATTGTCAGAGCTATGACTGCGCAACTGATCCCATTCGTTACTGTCACTAAACTTGGCGTGCTTGATCCAGCGTCCCTTGACTCCGATAGAAGCGTCGTCGGTCAGCATATAGTCCACTCCCACCATTGCTTGGTAGCCCAATATTGTATCGTGAAGCGTGTGACTGGCCGTTGTGGTCGTACCAGCGATTCTCTCATGCAGAGCCTGGCGGTCGACCGCTTCGTTGCCTCTGCCGTTGTAGGTAGCTTCGTCCGCCGTCTTGATGGCGTCAGGGTCTAGGTTTCGCGAAAAGAATCCGGCATAGTCTAGGCCGGCCATGCCGAGACCCACGCCGCCTCCGACATATGGACGGAGTTGTCCGGAAACCGGCAGGTCATAGTAGATGTTACCGACCAAACTGTTTATGTTGACACTTCCTATGCGTTCCTCCCCGCGGACAAGTTCCTGGTCCGATTTGTCCTGAACGTCCGCTCCTCCACCACCTAGCACTGAGGTCGCATTGTACTGCATGCCAGACCGAAAATATTCCACTTCAATTCTTGCCCCGATATCGGTCTTAAAACCCAGAGCGACGCCGGAGATTATTCCGGTTGAACTACCGAAGCTGTTGATCCAAGTGGACGCTGCGGACGAGCATTCTCCGGGCTCAGTAATTCCCGGTGGCGAGAAGTGGTTGGCGGGATCCAGGTGCCTGTCGCAGAGAGTTGGAAAATCAGTATCGCTACCTAGAGTACCCAAGGAATTTCCGATCCCAAGGCCCGACTCAGTACTCACGTATAGCTGTTGGGCCTCCGATACACACGGAAGCATCAATGAGACCAAAAAGCACGAGACAACAGATATGAGCCGATTCATGTCATGCTCCTCTTCTTAATGGACAACATAGAGTCCACACCGTCAAGGCTAGACTCTGACGATATATCCTGACTCTCTCCCTTGTTCTTCGATTGCCGAAACAGCTCCCCACACGCCCGTCGAGCTCACCTGGATTCCCTTGAGCAGCAACTCGTTTCCCCAGCTCCTGAGCCAGACGTAGCAGGCTCAGCTTCCGACGCGCCATCTTCTCCTTCTGGACGGTGGTCATCTTCCCCTCGTGGCTTGAGTGGACTTAGCAACTCTCAAGTAACCACGGCAAGGGCGGTTGGCCACCGTCCTCTTTCCCCGGCCAAACTGTCGCCTTCAGCGCCTTGGCGGCGATGTGAGGAGCACCCGCATGCCCGCGCTGCTGATGAAATCGAGACGGCTGAAGTCGACGACCACGCGCCGCTCTCCGCTGCTAACGTGGTCCATGACGACAGACTCGAACGAGCGCACGTTTCCGCTGTCGAGTCGTCCGACGGGCGACAGCACCAAGACCTCGTCGTTCCGCTCCTCCGCGACTTCGATATCCATTCGATGCACCCTCTCGTTGCTACGCCAGCCGCTTCACGCTGCGCCTGGTGTGAGATCGTGTTCCAGTGTCAACCGATTCTTGCCGTCTAGGTACTCGTACTTCATTCGGCCGGCAGACATCGCCGCCTTTCCCATGCAATGAGCCGGACAAGCCTCGGTGCTGCGGAGCGCGGGCGAGGTTCGGGCGCCGCTGCCATTCGAGCCGCCAGACCTCGGCCAGGTCAAGTCCCGAGTTGTGTGTAAAAGTGAGAGGAAGCTCCTCGATGCTTCGGTTAGGCTGCCTTGGCGACCTCCTTCCCTCTCTGCCAACTTAGGTGAGACACGGAACAAGTAAAGAATTAGAGTAGGGCGAAGGCAGAGAAACCGAGGATGCTGAGACACCGAGAGAGCATGGAAGAGAATAGAATCGCCCCACTAACCTGGGAGGGTAAGCGAAGCGCGGCAGCTGCTCCGGACGCGGAGGTGGTAGATAAGCCGACGCGCCGACGGTTTAGTCCGTCGTACAAGCTGCGGGTCGTCGAAGAAGCGGACCGGTGCACGGAGCCGGGAGAGGTAGGGCGACTCCTACGACGGGAGGGCTTGTACTCGTCGCACCTGACGACATGGCGCAAGGCGGTGCGGAGTGGGTCGCTGAGAGCGCTGTCGAAGAGACGAGGTCGAAAGCCGAGCGAACGGAATCCGCTGGAGGGGAAAGTGCGCAAGCTGGAGCGCGAGAACACTCGCCTGGAGAAGGAACTCGAGAAGGCGCGCCTGATCATCGACGTCCAGGGAAAAGTTGCAGGGCTGCTGGGATTGAGCCTCGAGGACGGGACGAACTCGTGAAGGCGGCCGAGGCGCTGGCCACGTACGTAGGGGTAAAGCCCGCGTGCGATGCGCTCAGGGTCGCCCGAGCCACGTTAAGCCCGTCTCAACCCAACAGCGGAAGAATGCCGCCTGATACGTTTACACACCTATTGACCCAACCTCCGCCGAGACGCCGGAAGGCTCCTACGGTTCGGGTCTAGTCTAGAAATCAAGCTGGCTGATCATGCCCTGATGGGCCTTGCCCGAATGCCTACAGGCGGTCCTCAGCGCCGCGAGGACCTGATGGAGCCTCCTAGCGGCCGTAGTAGCGAGCGACGGCGCCGCGGCCCGTGAGGCGTCCCCGATCCATCGGGCCGGAGCTCCACGTCTCCCCACGTGAGGGCGGCGGCTTCGATTCTCGCTATAGCATTCGCCAGTGGCGGCGCATACCCCGCGGTCAGGTCTGGCTGTAGCTAGAAATGATGCTTCATTCCAAGACTGACTCCCACAAAGGAAAAACCGTCGGTCGACATCGTACCGTCCACGGGCTCACTGCCATCGCGCCGCAGATTCGGCACATGGCTGCGCAACGGATCCCAGACCACGGTACCTGCAAATTCACCCAAGCTCATCCAGCGAGCCCTGAGTCCTACCGACACCGTTTCCGACACCGGGTAATCGAATCCAGCGAGAATCTGGTAACTGGTCTGTGTATCCCCCATGGTGGCCTGCGCCGAGCTGGACGTGCCGGCTAGATTGCGCGCGATTTGATCGGCGTTGGGCTGGTCTCGACCCGTGTCTATGGCCACCGGATCCGTGTTTCTGGACCACACGCTCGCGTAGTCTGCATTCGTTCTCCCAATCCCCATACCCAACCCCACGAACGGCGTGAAGCCCCCGGCCACGCCAGGCAGGTCCAGGTACACGTTGCCCATCAGGCTCTTCGATTCGACGAGACCCAACCACTCCTGCGCCAAGAACAGTTCGTCGCTCAGCTTGTCGGCATTGACCCCCTGGGCGGCGAGCACCCCGGACCGCTGGGAGTAGTTGGAGCTCCTCATCACGTACTCTACCTCTGCCCGCACCATGCCGTGCAACCGGTATCCCATCACAGCGCTCATCGCAACGCCACCGGCTCTATCGAACGGCACACTCCAACTGTCTCCCACGCCACGTGCCGCGTCGGTGCAGCCAGGTACGGACGCATATAGCGGGTTGATGAACTCATCGCAGATGCTGGCGCGATCATTGCTGTCACCCGTCATGGTCACCGCAGACGATAAGAGAGTTCCTAGTTCTGCGCCCACATAGAACCGTCGCTCGCCTTGTGCCAGAGCGGGCGTGGCCATGGGAAAGAGCACGGTACAAGTCACGATGAGAGAATACAGACAGCGGCTTCGTATCATGATGTTTTAGTCCCCTGACAAGGTTGTGCTGAAAAACGAAAGTGTTGCAGTCCGTCCCTTCTCTCAGACCCCCAACAACACGAGCCATTTGTCCAGATCGCAATTAGGGCCTGTTAACACTATCTGAGAGCCTCGACGATGAGCGCAAAGTGGATGAAGGCCGTGAACATCACGTCGAGCTTGTCGCAAGGCTCACACGGCCAACCCGCTCGTCCCCCGGACGTTCCCGTTCGGCCCGAAGATGGCGATCTTCCACGGTGTGAGGACCAAGACAGCAGTTCTGCTGGCCGGTGTGGTCGGGATCGCGGCCGGGGCCCTGGGCCTCGGACTCGCGCGCCTCGCCGTGCTTCCGCCTCAGGAGTACGTCCACTTCCATGCGAACTGGGCCCTCTGGCTGAACGGGGAGCGGGTCGACTTCACGGGGGACGAGTACATGGAGGACGTCGGGCTCTGCATGTCCGCGGATGCGGAGATCACCGGGCCTGGAAGGGTGCACCTCCACGAGAACAACGCCGACGTCCTGCACGTCCATCACGACGGGGTCACCTGGGGGCATTTTCTCCAGAACCTCGGCTGGGCGATGGGTCCGGACTGGGTCATGACGGATCGCCAGGAGATTTACCGCGACGGGGAAGGCGCCCGTCTCACGTTCATCCTGAACGGCTTCAGCGTGCCACCGGTGAACGAGAGGCTGATCCGCCCCGGCGACCGCCTCCTCGCTTCCTTCGGGTCCGAGTCGGTTGAGGAGCTCGTCAGGTACCGGTTCCCGGAGGTCGCGTCGAACGCCCCGACCTACGACGAGACCTTCGACCCGGCTGGCTGCCAAGGGCAGGAGCCCGAGACCTTTTCCGATCGACTGAGGCGGGCGTTCTGGCTCTGAGGCTCGGGTACGCCTTCAGTCCCCGAACGACATCCCCAATCGACGCGCGGTGATCAGCACGTCGCTGTCATCGGGCACGCTCTTCACGTTCGCAACCGCCTCCTCGAGCGGCACGGCCAGGATCTCCGGGGGATCGAGGGCGACCATGCACCCAAACTTCTCCCGGGCCACCAGGTCCACAGCCGCGGCCCCGAAGCGCAGCGCGAGGAGCCGGTCATAGGCTGTGGGCTGCCCGCCCCTCTGCAGGTGCCCAAGCACGAGGCTTCGGCTCTCGAAGCCCAGCCGCTTCGAGAGCTCGCTCGCGACCCGCTCCCCCATCCCGTGGTAGCACGTACCCCCTTCGGTGCGACCGGGACCACTCGAAACCACGGCCGCTTCCTCGCCCTCGGGCCGTGCCCCTTCCGCCACCACGACGAGCGCGTACGGAGGACCCCGTTCGTACTTGGCCCGGATGTCGTAGGCCAGCGAGTCCCAGCGAAACGGGATTTCGGGAATGAGGATGGCGTCCGCCGATCCCGACACTCCCGCGTAGAGCGCGATCCAGCCGGTATGTCGCCCCATCAGCTCGATGGCCATGATCCGTTCGTGGGATCGCGCTGTCGAGTGGAGCTTGTCGATCGCGTCGGTCGCCGTCTGGACGGCCGTGTGGAAGCCGAACGTGACCTGGGTGGCGGCCAGGTCGTTGTCGATCGTCTTCGGGACGCCCACGACGGGAAGCCCACGTCGAGAGAGATCCGCCGCGATCCGCAGGGATCCATCTCCCCCGATAGCTACGAGCGCGTCGAGCCCTGCCCCACGGAACGCCTCGAGGACGTCCTCGGAGCGATCCACGATCTCGACCGATCCATCTGGGAGCGCCCTGGGCCAAGCCAGCGGGTTACCCCTGTTCGTCGTCCCGAGGATCGTCCCCCCGAGATGGGCGATTCCCTGCACGGACTCCCGGTCCATGCGGACCACCCCGCTCGCGGTGAAAAGGCCCTCGTATCCGTGCTCAATCCCGAACACCTCCCAACCCTGATTGAGCGCGGACAGCACGACGGAACGGATCACCGCGTTGAGTCCCGGAGCGTCTCCGCCGCCGGTGTTCACGGCCAGTCGGAACGCCTGCGTAGGGGTCACTGGAAGGGCTCCGGCATCGCGTCGGCGGATCGCCCCGGGGCAGTCTCGGGCCTCAGAAGCTCCGCCAGTCCTCCGTGAGGATCCGCTCGTAGACCCCTGACTCGACCAGTAGCTGGACGATGTCGGCGTCCAGCTGCCCACCCTTCGACTCCATCTCGAGAATCGAGATCGCCCGCTCCGACGTGAGCGCCTTCTTGTACGGACGGTCGGAGGCGGTGAGCGCGTCGAAGATGTCGGACACCGTCATCATGCGCGTCTGGATCGGGATCTCTGGGTCCGTCTTTCCCATGGGATACCCCGTCCCGTCCAGCTTCTCGTGGTGGCCGTGGGCGATGTCGGCCACCCGGGAGAGGTTCTCCGTCCAAGGGATCTGACGGAGGAACTGATAGGTCAGCGAGACGTGCGATTCGATCTGCTTCCGCTCGTCGGGGTCCAGGCTCCCCTTGGGTATCACGAGAAAGTGGAGCTCCTCCGGAGTCACATAGGGAACGAGCGTTCCGGAGAAGTTGGGGAACTGCATCGAAGCGATCTCCTTCAGGACGCCACTGGCATCTTCGGGAAGCACGTGGGGCTCGTTCGCCTCCCCAACCGCCTGCTGGTAGTGGTCCACGCGCGCGAGCTCCTCGTGGAACTTCTGCTTCAAGTGCTCCACCAGCCTCTTCGCTCCCTCCGGTCCGTGGGTCGTGACGAGGACGGCGCGCCGCTCCTGGTACCCCGCCTCGAGCGTCCGGCGGATCAAATCGAAGCGGGCCTCGATGCGCGCGAGCATCACCGGCGGGAGCTTCTTCGCCTTGACGAGCACCTGTTCGCGGACTCCGACCTTCCCGAAATCGTGCAGGAGCCCGGCGTACCGAAGCTCCTTCATCTGCTCCCGCGTGAAGCGCACGCTGCTGAACACCCCGCCGCCGGCTCGATCGGCCGCTTCCGCGACGTCACAGGTCAGCGTCGCGACACGCACGGAATGGCCCGACGTCGTCGGGTCCCGCTGATCGATGGCCGTGACCGCGGCCTTGATGAAGCCCTCGAACAGGTTCTCGATGTCCCGGTAGAGCTGACCGTTCTCGATCGAGACCGCCGCCTGGCCCGCCAGCGACTGAACCAGCTCCACGTCGCTCTCGCCGAAGGCGACCACCGCCCGCCGCGCGTCCTCTTCCGTCCTCACGCTCGCGACGGGATCGTGCTTCCGGTTGATTAGCTGGAGCACCCCTACCGTTCGATCCCGGTGGTCCTTCATGGGAACGACCAGCATGGACTTGGCCCGATACCCGAAGACCTCGTCGAAGCTGCTCCGGTTGAACGTGTAGGGCACGTTGCCCGCGAGCTCATAGACGTCGTCGATGACGAGCGGCTCGCCCGTGCTCGCCGCGTATCCTGCGATGCTCTTCTCGTCGATCGGGAGGGTGAAGTCGGGCGCGGGCAGATCCGGGATGGAGTCGTTCTGAGCGAGCCGGAAGCGTAGCCGATCCATCTCCTCGCCACGGCCGGTCTCCACCAGGTAGAGGCTTCCCGCGTCGCTCGTGGTGAGGCGGCGGGCCTGGGTGAGGATCAGGTCGAGAAGGCGGTCGGGGTCCCGCTCGCTCATGAGCGCAATCCCGACCCGATTCAACTCGCGGAGCTCGTCACGCGTCCGCGCGAGCATCTCGCGCGCGACCGCCGCGCCGTGGAGAACCGCCGCGTGTCCGAGGGCGGCTCGAAGGATGCGGGCGGTCGCCTTCTCCTCGACGATCCCGGCCAGTGACGAGAAGTGTTTCCCGGCCGCTTCGGCCGCCCCGGCCGCCCGATCGTCCAGACTCACGATCGCCACACCCTCCGGGACAGCGGCGAGCGCCTCACTATCGACGCCCAGCACCTCGTCCAGGAGAAGGACACCGGGCAGGTCCCGCTCCTTGATCTCATGCACGGCCGAGATCTCCCGGATCCCCACACGATCTCCGAGCGCGCGCGCCGCCGCCGGGACGCGACCGGCCGTCACAAACAGGGTCGCGAGCGGCGAATCGGGCGCGGTCATGGGAACAGCGTCACTCGGCATGGAGTCCGACGTCCACCCCCTCTCGGGCCGCCTCCACGCCGGGGCCACCCTCCCGCTCCGATCGTTCCGCAAACTGTTCGACTACGCGGGCGAGCTCGGCGTCGGTCCGTTCGGGCGCGTGATGAAAGAACAGTAGGCGCTTCGCTCCGCATTCCGCTGCGAGCTCGTACGCCTGATCGAAGGTGGAGTGACCCCACCCGTCGCGCGCCGCGTACTCCTCCTCCGTATACATGGCGTCGTGAACCAGCACATCCGTGTCCCGGAGAAAGGCGTCCAGGTCCTTGCGCCAGGCGTCCCGTCCGACGGGATACGTCCCCCCCTCGAGCTCGTTGTCCGGCAGGTAACAGATAGACCGACCCGCCACCCGTATGCGGTACCCGACGGTGAAGGACGCATGGCGCATGCGGAACGGGGTCACCTCGAATCCATGGTCCTCCCAGGTACCCTCATTCAGGTGGGTGAACGAGGTCCCCGCCGCCACGGCCGAGAACGGGATCGGGAAATAGACCGGTCCCATCTGCCCGGCAAACAGGGTGCGGATGTCGATCTCCTCCTGCTCCGGACCCACGATCGACAGCCGGGCGCGCGGGTCGTAGAGGGGGGCGAAAAAGGGGAAGCCCTGAATGTGATCCCAGTGGAAGTGCGTGAGGAACATCTGGGTCATCCCCGGCGCCTCCGCTCCCCGCATCACCTCGCCCAGAAGCCGCAGGCCCGTTCCCGCGTCAAAGATGAGCCGCCGGCCGTCCGCTCGGAGCTCTATGCACGGCGTGTTCCCGCCGAACTGACTCGTGCCCGGACCCGGGGCCGGAATGGACCCCCGGACGCCCCAGCACCGGAGGGTCACAGACGGGGCGACATCGGCTTCCCTGCTTGACTCCACGGCAATCCTCCGGGGGGGGAGGGCCACACATGGCACGGTACGGTCGAGGCCCGCCGAATGTACGGATTCGCGTGACGAGGGTCGAGAGGGGCCGCGGCTTTCCCGCCCCGACGGCTCGCCCGTACATTAGCTCCCCGCACGCAAGGCACCCGGGAGGGCCTGGATGGCGACCGTAGACGAGATCATCCCACTGCTCAGGAAGGTCAGTCTCTTCGAGGGACTTCCCCGGGAGGACCTGGAGCGGCTCGCGGGCATCGGGGAAGAGCGGGTGCTCCCCGCGGGCGAGACGCTGTTCGAGGAGGGGGAGGAGGGAGACGCCTTTTTCGCCGTCGTCTCGGGAGCGGTCGAGATCCTCCGGCGCCGCGCCGCCGACGTGGTCTCGGCTCTTCACGGGGCTCTGGCACGCGCGCATCCCGTTGGAACCGAGATCACCGTCCTGATGGTTAGGCGTACCCAATGACGAGACGCCGGAGCGGAACATGACCGTAACCGAAAAGAGCGTTCTGGACGCCCTGAAGACCGTTAAGGACCCGGAGCTGAACCTGAACCTCGTCGTGCTCGGCCTGGTCTACGACGTAGCGGTGGACGGCAGCCACGTGAACGCCAGGATCTCCCTCACTACACCCATGTGCCCAGTGGCCGAGGAGATCGTGCACATGGCGGAGCGAGCGATCCTCGGAGTGGAGGGCGTGGAGAGCGCGGACGTCCAGCTCACCTTCGATCCACCGTGGACCCCGGAGAGGATCTCTCCCCTGATCCGCTCGTCCCTCGGGCTATGATTGGAGGTCGACGCCGTCCAGGAAGTCCCTCAGCGGGCTCGCCATCTCGACGGCTCGCGCGGTGAGCAGGCGCCCGACGGCGGCGGGCCGCTGCCTGCGCCCCTGGACGAGGTGGTCCAGCAGGGTTTTCCCCACGCTCTCGTCCGAGCTCTCGGCGGCCGGGTAGTAGGACGCGTAACGCGCCCCGACCCTCTGCTCGAACAGGGGGATGCGCGTCAGCTCGGTCCCGTTCGCCACCATGTCCTCGAATACGGCCCGGTGAAGGTGGTCCAGGACCTCGCGGAGCGTGCTCTCGGGGACGCGCTGGAAGAACGAGAGTTGCAGCGCGCGGGAGTGGACCCACATGTGGAAGATGAGAAGCTCCTCGGCGGCGGTCTCCGGGGGGAGCCCATCCTCCACCGGAATTCGTAGCCGGGAGAACATCTCCAGCGTTTCGGGGTCCGGTGAGGTAGTCCGAGAAGCTCTCCCAGACCAGCCGGGCGAGGTGCTCGCCCAACTGGCGAGCAGACCTGCGACCGGAAGGAAACGGGTCCTTCATCTCGGCGCGAACGCCGTCCAGGTCCAGGAAGCGGCTCATTCGGCCTCGTCCGGGGAACTTCCGCTGGAACTCGGGACCTTATTACTTCATTACTTCACTGAAGCCCGCGGGGATCAAGAGCGAGCACGGAGGAACTGCGAATGTCGGTGCGTGTGCAGGCTATCGTTGCGGGAGCACTCTTCGCCTCGGGGCTGACGGGGTGCGCGGCCCCGCTCCCGCCTCCTCAGACGCGCTCCGTCATCGTCTATACCGGAGAGCGCATCTTACCGTCCTCGGAGCGCATGGCCGAGGTCGAGGCGTGGCTCCAACCGGTCGTTGAGGACATAGACCTCAACCCCACCTTCCTGATTCGCGTGATCCAGGAGGATGTGACCCGGTACCCGTGGGACGCGCTGGACCTCGTGGCCGACACCGCAGACGTACGCGTGGCCGACGCGGCCCTGGACGGCGAGACGCCCTACATGATCTACGCTTTTCTGCG
Organism: Longimicrobiales bacterium; assembly: GCA_965198065.1. Classification (GTDB taxonomy): domain Bacteria; phylum Gemmatimonadota; class Gemmatimonadetes; order Longimicrobiales; family Gaopeijiaceae; genus SHZS01. The sequence continues at coordinate 87,020 of CBDAON010000003.1, forward strand.
ACTCATGCAGGAACGCGACGCCGTCGACGAATGGATCCCCGAGGCGGAGGGCCTCGAGGGGTTCCAGGTCGAGGAGGCGATCGTGTCCCGTATCGCCGACGTGTGGCTCCTCGGGCGCTCCGTCTTCGACACGCAGCCGTTCGGCCCGATGGACGAGTTGCTCTACGCGAAGGAGTTCGGGTACTTGACGGACTTCCTCCTTGCCACTCAGGGCGATCGCTTCACCGAGGCGGCGGATCAGTACCGCGAGGCGAATCCGGACAAGGCTGTCGAGTTCAGGGACTGGTTCCTCAGAACGTTCGAGCGCGACGGGCCCGGATACCTTCGGCCCGCGGAGGCCGATTCGACCACGGCCGCGCTCGCGCGGCCGGCGCGTCGCGGTGGGTCACGAGCTGGACTCTAGCAGGTCGCTGAAAGAGGGGGGCGCGGGCGCGCCGGAGAGTCACGTCGCGGGGATTCGGATCTCCCATCGGAGGCCGACCGGTACCCCGTCCGCCGCGGGCTTCACCAGGAGGTCCATACGTCGGGTCACGCGAACGCGTGAATCCGACGGCTTGCCACCGAAGACCGGGAACCCCACGACGCGCACGGCGCTCTCGACGCCCCTGGGCGAGACGGCCCTAAGAACCGATCCCTTCAGGGTGCGGATGGGCGGCGGCTCCCCCGCGGTCACGCGGACTCGCAGGATGCGGCCACCGTGGGGGTGGTCCAAGGCATCCACGACGAGGAGCGTCGTCTCGCTGGCCTCCTCCACGTTCGCCATGAAGCTCCCTGTTTTCTGGTGCTGGAGCACACCCGCCCTGAGCCACCCGGACCGACGCCGGCCCGTCCCGGCCGGCGGAGAACCTTAAGGGGCCGCCGTCGAGATGGTCAACGGCATCGACCGGGAAGGGGGCTCGACCGACCGAGAGCGGCTGGAGACCACCCCCGACACGGATCCGCTCGGCCTCGCGAGCAAAGCGAACCGGAGGCTCAGGGTCGCGATCGTCGCGACGGTCGGTGCCATCGTGCTCCTCTCCGTCACGACCTCCCTTTCGTTCTGGGACGTCATCGGGATTCCCGTGTTTTATCTCCTTCTCCCGGGGCTGGCCCTCGCCCAGCTCCCCCTCCTCCGGGTGACCCGCATCGAGCGGATCCCGATCTATGTGGGCTCAGCCGTCACCATCCTTGCGATAGGCGGCCTCGCCCTCTGGCTCGTCGTCCGGCTCGAGGGGGGCCGACCTGCCTTCCTGGATCCGATCCCCGGTCGGGACCTACTGATGTGGAGCGCGCTTCTCACGGCTGTGGGGGTGGCCACTCTCGGATCGCTGACCCTGCTCGATCGACGGGTCATGGGAGGCGAGCCGAGCACGCTCTTGGAGCTGATCCCACGGGACCGCCGGGAGCGGCTCGTGTTCGCGGGACTGTCGCTCTGCGCCGGGGTTGGCGAAGAGCTGGCCTATCGAGGCTACGCGCTGTCGGCAGTCCAGCTCGTAGGGGTCGGCCCCTGGGCGGCCGCGGGGATCTCGGCTGCGGCCTTCGGGCTCCTCCACTGCTACCAGGGGTGGCTCGGGACCGCGCGCACCGCCGTCACCGGCTTTCTGCTCGCTCTCCCCCTGCTGGTGGCGGGGACGATCCTTCCTGCGATCCTGGCTCACGTCCTCGTCGATCTCGCGGGAGGGCTCGTGATCGGCCCCCGGCTGATCCGGTCCCCCGCCCTTGTTCCGGCCGAGGAGAGGGAATAGCGTCCCAAGATGGAGCTCGACTTCGGCCTCCTCGCCGACGCAGCGACCGTGGACACGTCCGGAAAGCTCAGCGTGCTCGGGATCTTCGACCGGATCCAGGCCCGAGAGTTTCCGGCCCGGCACGGTCGCATCTCGCTCGTCCTCCGCTTTTCGGCGGCCGTGGGAGAAGTCGGGAGCCACCAAGTGGAGATCCGGCTTCGGGGACCAAGCGGTCAGGAGATCCTGAGGCTGGACGGGCGCATGGATCTCGGAGCCGGCGCGCGCGCGGCGTCAGAGGGAATCAAGGTTCCTCACGTGCTGAACCTGGACGGAATCGCCTTCCCGGAACCCGGAATGTATGCGTTCGACATCAGCTCGGACGGGGAGAGCGTCATGTCGATCCCCCTCCGTCTCGAGGCCGTCGCGGGGATGAGCTCGCCCGGGCCGCGGACCGTGCTTCCGGGCCATCCTTCCGCGTTCGTCCCGGGCCGCGGAGGAATTGCCGAGGCGTGACGCTCGGCTCGCCCGCCGGGCCTCGCCGAAACCTTTCCGGAACGGAATAGGTATCTTGTGAAAGGCGGGATGGCCCCCGAGCGCCCGAGGCCAGGATGATCCTCACGTGTAACTTCGAGGAGGTGACGGCCCTCACCCATGGTGCTCGCGCCTTCTTGGGCGGGAGGGCCGAATCGAACTCACCCGTCGTCGCGCCCTGCGAGACCCGGGGCGCGGTGGAATCCCTGCTCTCCCAGCTTTCCGGAGATCTCAGCGTTCGAACCCTGTTGGACCAGCGGCAGCTGTTCCTGGCGGTGGAGGCCGTCGTCGAGCTCCTCAGGGAAGAGATGGACTCCCGGGTCGTCGCCACGCACGCCGCCTCCGAGGAGGCTGTGTCGGCGTACTTCGAATACGCGCACGCCCTGTCCGTCATGGGGCGGGTCCGCGAAATGGGCGAGGAGATGTCCGCCCTCGTGGAGCTCGTGACGGGCGCGCTCCCCGACGACGCCATGACCCGCACGTTCGTGTTCCCGGACTGAGTCGCCTCTTCCAACATCTCCGTGTCGGAACGGGCCGAAAGGGACCGCACGTTCAGGGAGGAGGCACTCCCCGAGATGGACGCGGTCTACCGCTTCGCGCTGCGGCTCACTCGTGATCCCGATCGCGCCCAGGACCTCACGCAGGACACCTTCCTCCGCGCGTTCCAGAGCTGGGAGAGTTACGAGCTTGGAACTCGCGCCAGGAGTTGGCTGTTCACGATCTGCCGGAACCTCTTCCTCAGAGGAGAGGAGCGTCGGCGCCGGCACCAGGAGATCCTCTCCGAGGTCGCCGACGAGGATCCGAGGCAATTGTCCCGCGAGGCCAGCGTCCTCATGGCCGTTGGCGACCGTGACCCCGAGGGCGCGTTCTGGGGGAACGTGGTGGACGACGAGATCCTCAAAGCCATCGAGGAGCTCCCTGCCCCGTTCCGGGAAGCGGTCGTGCTGTCGGATCTGGAAGATCTCTCCTATGACGAGATCGCGGGTGTCCTCGGTGTTCCGGTGGGGACGGTGAAGAGCCGTCTCTTTCGAGGACGGAGGATGCTCCAGCGGCGCCTCTACGAGTACGCGGTGTCCGAGGGCATCATTCCGGCCTCGGCCGCCATCTACACCAACCCCGACCCGGACACGGCGGAATGACCCGAGAGGCCGCGAGATGAGCTGGATGGACGGAGAGATAGACCCTCTCGAGCAGTTCCCTGTCGGCGAGCACCTCCTCCAGTGCGCGTGCTGTTATCCCCTGCTCCGGTTCGAGAGGGCGTTTCATGAGGCCCTCCCCCGGTTGCCGCAGGACTTCGAGCGGACCCCCTCCGCTCTTCATCCCAAGGAGCCTGGATGAGCATTGCCCAGAACCGCGAACGGATCCTCTCCCGCCTGATCGAGGAGGAGATGACCGAGGCGTTCCTCGACTACTCGATGAGCGTGATCGTCCAGCGCGCGCTGCCCGACGTACGGGACGGGCTCAAGCCCGTTCACCGGAGGATCCTGTTCGCCATGCGCGAGCTCGGGCTCGCTCCGGACCGGCCGTACAAGAAGAGCGCCACCGTCGTGGGAGAGGTGCTGGGGAAATACCATCCCCACGGGGACGCGGCCGTCTACGACGCCCTCGTCCGCATGGTGCAGGACTTCTCGCTCCGATACCCGCTTGCCGACGGGCAGGGGAACTTCGGCTCGATCGACGGCGACTCCGCTGCCGCGTACCGGTACACTGAGGCCCGGCTCTCCGCGCCGTCCATGGAGCTCCTGGCCGACATCGAGAAGGAAACCGTCGACTGGTCACCGAACTTCGACGGCCGGCTCGAGGAGCCGTCCGTCCTCCCGGCCCGCCTCCCGAACCTGCTCGTGAACGGCTCGTCGGGGATCGCCGTCGGAATGTCGACGAACATCCCCCCGCACAACCTGCGCGAGGTGAGCGCCGCGCTCCGTCGGCTCATCAGCAAGCCGGGGTGTTCCGTGGCCGAGCTGATGCGGGACGTGCCCGGGCCCGACTTCCCCACCGGCGGCTTCGTCCTCGGCATAGAAGGGATTCGCGAGATGTACGAGACCGGGCGGGGCCGGATCGTGATGAGAGCGCGGATCGTTAGAGAATCCCTCCGAGGAGGGAAGGACCAGGTCGTCGTGACCGAGCTTCCCTACGGGGTCTCGAAGGCGAGGGTGATCGAGCAAGTGGTCGAGTTCTCTCGTAAGGGAAAGCTCGACGACGTGCAGGACGTGAGGGACGAGTCGGATCGCGACGGAATGCGGCTCGTCCTCCAGCTCAAGCGGGGCACAAGCGCGGCCGAGGCTCTCGCGGTCCTGTACCGGAGGACAAGCCTCCAGACGACCTTCGGCGCCATCCTGCTCGCTCTGGACGCGGGTGAGCCGCGAGAGCTCAACCTGAAGGAGCTCCTCGAGAGATACCGTGACCATCGGGTGGAGGTCGTCGTCCGACGATCCCGGCACGACCTGGAGTGGGCCGAGACCGAGCGGCAAGTGCTGGACGGGCTCCTCGTTGCGCTGGATCACATCGACGAGGTCGTCTCCCTCATACGGAAGTCCCGCGCGCGCGACGCGGCCTCCGAGCGGTTACAGAAGCGCTTCGGGCTGTCCCAGGTGCAGGCCGAAGCGATCCTGGACCTGAGGCTCGCAAAGCTCACGTCGCTCGAGCGGGAGGGGCTCCGGCGGCGGCGGAAGAAGCTGGACACCATCATCCGTGACCTCCGCAAGGTTCTGGAGAGCCCGGACGAGCAGCTCCGCGTCGTTTGCGAGGAGCTGGACGAGGTGGATCAGGCGTTCGGAGACGCCCGCCGCACTACGATCCTCGAGTCCGCCGAGGACGGCGACTCACCGGTCGAGAGCACGCTGGCGGACGAGGACGTCGTGATCACGGTCAGCCGCGAAGGATTCCTGAAGCGGATCCCGGTCCACCTGTATCGGCGCCGCGTGACCTCGGGACGGCCGCTGGCCGGAATGGAAAACTACGAGAACGATTGGCTCGAGTGGGTCTTTACGGCCCGGACGGGGGGATGGCTCCTCGCCTTCACGGCGGGGGGGAGGGCCCACTTCCTCTCCGTTCTCGATGTTCCCGAGTCGGCTCGGGCGTCGCGAGGACAGTCCATCTACGCGCTGGTCGGTGCGGAGCGCGACGACCGGATCGTGGCACTCGTCCCTGTGGAAGAGCTGGACGCGGTAGGAAAGATTCTCCTCTTCGCCACCCGCAAGGGCACTGTAAAGCGTTGTCTACTGTCCGAGTTCGCAAATCCGCGAGCGGGCGGCGTCATCGCCTCCGGTGTGAGGGAAGGAGACTCGATCGTTGAGGTGGTGATCTCGGACGAGCGTGCCGAGGTGCTCCTGTTCTCGAAGGCGGGCCGCGCCATCCGATTCGCGGAGCGTGACGTCCCCGTCATGGGCCGCACGGCGCAGGGGGTGAAGGGGATCAACCTCCGAGAGGATGACGAGGTCGTGGGCGTGGTTCTCGTGCGGCGGGACGCTGCAGTTCTCACGATGAGCGAGACCGGATGGGGAAAGCGAACGCCTCTCGGGGAGTTCCCCCTCCAGAAGCGGGGAGGCCTGGGCACGCTGGTCGTCACCGCCGGAGCTGAGGTGGACCCAGTGGTCGGGGCCCTGGAGGTCGTGCCCACCGACGAGGTCACGATCGTGACGGCAGCCGGGGCCGCAAGCCGCACCTCCGCGTCGAAGCTCCCGGAGCAAGGCCGCCGCTCGCGGGGCGTCCAGGTCCCGTCCCTGGCCGAGGGAGACCGCATCGTCGAGGTCGCAAGGAGCATCGGGGAAGAGCGCGGCGCCGAGTTCACCGGCGCTACCGACGGGACGGACCTCGACGGCAGGGAACCGGAAGCCGACGGCGACATAGCGGAAGGGAGCGCCGACCCCGTCGGTCAGAACGAGCTCTTCTGAGCTCCCCCGGGCGCCGGCCTACCGGCCCCCCGCTCACGGGACGTGCCCAATCAGCTCGACGAGGATCCGGTGCGTCAGGCCCCACACCACCCGGCCGTCCAGGTCGAACGCCGGAAAGGAGAGCCTGTCGGTTCCGGTCTCGATCACGTGCGTCGCTCTCGCGCCTTCGATCCGGAACCGCCAGAGCGGGACCCAGAACGACTCCGCCACCTCGGCCGACGCGGCCAGGACCGGCGTTTCCGCCGGAACCCGGTACACGAAGGGGGCCACCACGAGGGGAGGTGCCCGCCGGAGGCGAGGCGAGACCTCGGTAAGCCGTCCGAGCAACTCGCCGGCCTGAGCGAGGCCGATCCCAGTCTCCTCCCACGTCTCCCGCTCCGCGGTCTCGACGAGGGAGGTGTCCGCGGCGCTCCGGCGCCCTCCGGGAAATGCGATGTGGCCGGACCAGGGATCGGGGGGCGACTCCGCTCGGTGGATCAAGAGCAGCTCGGCCGAGTGAAGGCCCTGGGCGCGTGCCGCTTCAGGAGGAAGCTTCGCCGGGCGGAGGACCACCGCAACCGAGGCCAGGAAGCCGCCGGGGGGCCGCTCCGGATCGTCTTCCCTTCCGCGGTACGTCCGGAGTCTCTTGCTGAGCGCCTCGAGTTCGGCGTCGGACGTCACGCGCTCAGACTCCCCTCCGCGCCGGCCCCCAGATATGCTTGTGGAGCTGTGTCTGGAAGCGGACCGGAAGCCGGTCCTCCAGGATCCAGGCCGCGAGGGCCTCCAGCTCCGGTCCTTCCTCGCCCCACACGGGGGAGACCAGTAGGGCCCGCAGGGAACCCGCCTCGACGCGCTGGTCCAGCCCACGCTCCCGGATCACGTCCCGCGACCACTCGTAATCACGGCGATCCTTCACCACGAACTTGACCTCGTCCCGCGCATCCAGGTGGGCCAGGTTCTCCCATCGGTTTCGCTCCGACTCGCCCGAGCCCGGACACTTGAGGTCCATGACGACGTGCGCCTCGGGAGGGAGTCGAGAGATATCCTCCGAGCCCGAAGTCTCCACGAGGGTCGTGAACCCCTCCCGAACGAGTCGCTCGGCCAGGGCTAACGCGTTCGGATGGGCGAGCGGCTCGCCCCCCGTGATCTCCACGACCGGGCATCCGATCTCCCTCACGCGACGCAGGATCTCGTCCAACTCAATCCTCTCCCCGCCGTGGAACGCGTAGGCGGTGTCGCACCACACACAGCGGAGCGGACATCCCGTGAGACGCACGAACGTGCAGGGGGTCCCAACCCACGTCGACTCCCCCTGGATCGAATAGAAGATCTCCGAGACCCGGAGAAACGGACCCGACCCCGACGCCCGCGCCCGCTCCGCCTCGGCGTCGGAGTGGCTCACGACTCCCCTCCCAGTCCCCGGGTTCCGGGAAACAGGGCCCCGAGCGGGGATTCCTTGATCATGCTCCCGGCCAGGAACAGCACGTTCTCCGGGCTCTCCGAGAGCCGTCTCATCAGGTACGGGTACCAGTTCACGCCAAACGGAATGTACACCCGGACGCGATGCCCTCGCCGGACCAGCTCCTTCTGGAGGTCTCGCCGCACCCCGTAGAGCAACTGGAGCTCGAACCGGGCGGGTGCAATTCCGTTCGTTCGCGCGAAGTCCAGTCCGTCCCGAATCAGCGCCTCGTCGTGCGTGGCGATCGCGGGCTCGCGTCCCTCCCGGAGCAGCGTCGCCATGAGCTCGCAAAAGCTCTTCCGCACCCGCGCCCCTCCCCGGAACGCGATCTCGGGCGGCTCCACGTACGCGCCCTTGCAGAGGCGCACCGAGATGCCCATCCCGAGCAGATCCTCCAGGTCCCTGGCCGTGCGCCGGAGGCACGCCTGGAGCACCACCCCGATCCTCCGGTGTCCCTGATCCCAAAGCGTCCGGACGAGGTCCAGCGTGCGGTCCGTGTACGCGGACGATTCCATGTCGAATCGAACGAACGCGGAGGCCTGCCGGGCCTTGGCGAGGAGAGCACCGACGTTCTGGAGGAGCACGCTCCCGGAGATGTCCATCCCCATCTGGCTGGGCTTCACCGACACGTTCACGTCCAGCCCCTCGTCCCCCAGCCGATCCAGTAGCCGTACGTACTCCCTCGCCGCCGCGCCGGCCCTCCCCGGATCCGCGACGGCCTCGCCCAGATAGTTCCCCGTGACGTCCAGTCCCTGGCCTCTCGCCTCCCTCGCCGCCCCAACGAAGTCGTCCAGGGACTCGCCGGCCACGAATCTCCGGCTCATCGTCCGCGTGATCGGGACGCGGGGAATCAGCTCCCGCGCGATCCCTGAATCCGCCAGCGCGCGAAGTCCCCAGCGAAGCACGAGCCCGTCCTACGTCCCTGGATCGGTAGTAGCCCGACGCCTCCGGATGGCCTCATCGAGGAGCTCCTTCACCCGATGGAGCGGAAGCTCTCCGAGCTCCTGGAACACGGCATCCCCCGTCTTGCCACGGCAAAGCACGGGCGTCTCTACGTGTCCCACGACGCCAAGCCCCTCAGACGCCCACCGCGGGAAGACGAGGTATCCCTCGCGGGGAGCCGCCAGGTTTGGCGTCTTCTCGACCTCGAGCGACACCGTGTACGGCTCGCCGTCCGCACCCTCGAAGCCGGGCGGTCGGCCGTGCTCTCGGAGATATCCCCCGAGCGTCGCCTCGGGGGAGGATTCGATCTCGGGACGCGAGGGAACCACGCCCGAATCTAACAGGTTTCCCCCAGACCCCGCGCGCGTCCCCAGGTCGATGGCGCCGGGCCTCGGGCCCACTGCCCGACCGGTCCAGTCCGGCCAAGGGCCCGCGCCGGAACGCCGCCCGGGGATGGACGATTAAGCGTTTTGCCCATACATATTGATACCGTATCCAGAGTGTGCATAGTTACTGTGCTAACATCGAGGTGCCATGGCCGAGGCTAGAACGCGCCCGGGGGGGACGGAGGTTCTTGCCCTCCTTCCTGGCGTGCGCCATGACCGTGTGGAGGAGGTCCTGGGCCCGCGGGTTCGCTGGTGCCAAGGCACGGGAGAGTTTCTGGAGGCGCTCCAGGCGGCGGACTGGGAGCTGCTCCTCCTCTCGTTTGACCACGAGGCCGTGGACGAAGCACTGGCTCGTCGGATGCTGGAGGTCCGGGCGGACATCCCACTCTTCCTGACGTCGAGCGAGGCCTCGATCGATCGGGTGCTCTCCGCCGAGCGGGCCGGCGCCGTGTCGCTCCTCTCCCACCCGCCGTCGGAGGAGTCACTCCGGGCCGAAGTGCTGCCTCTCCTGGAGGAGGCCGGAGACATCCCGGTGCCTCCGCCGGTAACCGGGGAGGCGGGCCACGGAATCGTTGGAACGAGCCCCGCGCTCGTCGACGTCTTCAGGGTCGTGGCTCGCGTTGCCCCGAGCACAACCACGGTTCTGGTCACCGGAGAATCCGGAACCGGAAAGGAGCTCGTCGCAAGGGCCCTCCACCAATAGGGGTCCCGGGCCGATGCTCCGTTCGTGGCCGTGAACTGCGCCGCGATCCCCGACACCTTGCTCGAGGCCGAGCTGTTCGGTTACGAGAAGGGCGCCTTCACCGGAGCGGTCGCGCGGAGCGATGGCCGATTCGGGCGCGCGCACGGGGGCACCCTTTCCCTGGACGAGATCGGGGAGATGAGCCTCTCGCTCCAAGCGAAGCTCCTCCGAGCCCTCGAGTCGGGGGAAGTGGAGCGCCTGGGTGGAAGGGAGGCGACGCGCGTGGACGCGAGGGTGGTCGCGGCCACCAATCGAGACCTCAGGGAGCGGGTCGCCGCGGAGACGTTCCGCGAAGATCTCCTGTACCGGCTCACCGTGGTCGAGGTCGAGCTTCCGCCTCTGAGGGATCGACCCGAAGACGTCCTTCCGCTGGCCCTGCATTTCGCCGCCCGCTGCTTCTCAGCCGCCCACGGGCGTCCTGTCCGTGCCCTGAGCCGCCGGGGGGGCGACGCCCTGCGTACCCATCCCTGGCCGGGAAACGTGCGGGAGCTGAGGAACGTCATCGATCGCGCGGTGCTCGTCGCCCGCGGAGGAGTGATCCGATCGGGCGACCTTCGGTTGGGACCCCAGGCCCCTCGAATGTCCCCACTCGATCCCGCCCGTGACGTCGGGTATTCCCCGACCCTGTCGCTGGCCGAGGTCGAGGCGATGCACCTTCGCTCGGTCCTCGAGCAAACGGGGGGTCACATGGGGGAGGCGTCGGAGATCCTCGGCATACACCGGAACACGATGACGTCGAAGGTCCGGCAGTACGGGATTGACGTGGCCTCGATCTCGGAGCGGAGATGATGCGCGGGTGCCGCCCGCTAGGGCTCACCCTGCCTCCTTTTTGTGCAGTGCCTCGCTTTCGGGAATCGCGGCCGGGGCGGGGGACGGGCCTCGCCGCCCGCGCCGAAGAGTGGATGGCCGGGCCCGCGAGGCTGGACGCACGCGGTCTGTCGAGCCCTCGCGACGGCCGCCCCGCGCTGGAGAGTTCGAGACACGGGGGCGGCACGGCTCCTGCCGTGGAACGAGGCCGAGATAGCTCGTTCGCCTAATCCCGGCCCGGGAGGGTCGCCCTTCCGGGTGTCCGAGTTGGCGGATTTGGTTCCGCGCTTGTCCGAGCTGGCTCCCTTGCTGGACCTGGTCGTGTCCACGTCGCGGCCGGATCCGGAGCGGCGCTGGAGCGGATCGGGGGAGCTGGGATCGGTCGGGAACCGGATGGTGGACGCGACGGCCGTCGCGCGCGGTAGCGGGGAGGTCGCGGGCAGCGAGGCGATGCGCCTGGGTGACCTGTACGGCCGGGCAGCTCGCGTCATCGCGGCGGTGGCCCAGGGCCGATGGAGCGACGCTGTGGAACTCCTGATCGAGCAGGGCCTGGACGACGAGCGGCGCGGAAGGGATCGAGAGGCGGAGGCGTGGTTCCTGGCCGCGCACCGGGCGGCGCGGGATCGTGGGGAGCCGCGAGCGCTCGAGGCCCTAAGGCTCGCCGCACGCGCCGCCCGCCAACTGGGACGCCTGGACGACGCGGCTTGGCGCTACGAGGAGACCTGGCGGTCCGCCGCCCAGCTGGAGATGGAGTCCGACATGATCGTGGCCGGTATCGGACGGGGGAACACAGCCGTGGACCAGGGACGGTGGGCAGAGGCCCGGGACTGGTACGACCGTGTCCTCGCCATTCTCGGCGAGGCGGGAGCCCCCCGGACGGAGCGCTGGCAGACGCTCCAGAACCTGGCAATCGTCCACCGGCGCTCGGGGAGCCTCGCCGAGGCGCAGCGGTTCTTGGAGCATGCCCAGGAGGAGGGATCCCGGCTGGGCGACCCCAACGCGCAGGTGGAGGTCGGGAACGGCTGGGGGCAGCTCGTGGCAGAGGGAGACCCCCGGGGTGCCGAGCTCCACTTCACCCGTGCTCTCGCGCTCGCAGGGGAGCCCCGTGCGAAGGTGACGATTGCCGTGAACCTCGGAGAGGCGCTCCTCGCGCAGGGGAAGACGCTCGAGGCCGGGGAGCGCGCCCGTGAAGCTGAGAGTGAGGCCCTTCGCGGCGGGATCGTCGGGAAGCTCCCGGAGATCTACCGGCTTCTCGCGGAGGTCGCGAGGTCACGGGGTGAACGAGAGGCCTTCGTGCTCCTCGAGCAAGCCCTGAATCTCATCCGGGAGCGAGACCTCCCTCCGTTCGAGGAGGCCCTCACCCGGGAGGCGTACGGAGACCTGCGCATCGCAGAGGGAGACTTGGGGCGTGGCGTTTCGGAGCTTCGGGCCGCCGCGAGAATCTTCGACAGCCTCGGGATTCGCGAGTCGGTGGAGCGACTCTTGCAACGAGTCGCCGAGGTCGAGGACGAGCGGTCGCCGGGCCTTCGGGACGCTGGAGACAGCGAGCTGAACGACGGGGAGGTGCCATGAGGATCGGGCTGTGGACGAGACGGTGCGCCGTCGGGCGCCTTTCGCTCGCCCTGGCGGGCGCGGGGCCGGTCGCCGCGTGCGGCGACCTCACGTCAGGCGGATTCGGCGAGGTCGAGGTCAGCGTCACGGCCGACTCCCTGGCCCAGGCATCCCTGGTCAGGGCAGCCTCCTTCGCCGTGGCCCCGGACGCTGGCGGTCGGCGAAGGGCGTCCGCGGTGGACGGTCTCGACTCGATCGAGGGAACCGTGACAGTCGCCCTCCGCGTGTATGTGAGAAGGGGAGCCCGCGACTGGGTCGAGGTCACGGAGGGAGAACAGGTCGTGACGGTTCCGCTCCAGGGGGGCGAGGCTCAGATCGTAGCTCGCTCGGACGTCCCGACGGGGACCTACACCGAAGCCCGCGCACGATTATCCCGGGTCGTCGCGGACGTGGAGGGTGGCCTGATAGTGGACGGGGAGCCCGTCACCGGTCGGGTCACGGTCATCGAGTCGGGGATCGAGGATCCGCTCGAGTTGGAGGTCGAGGAGGGCTCCCTGGTGTCGATCGTGGTGGAGCTCCGCTCGGGACTGTGGATTCGGCGTGTGGATCGCGACACGCGACGGGTGCCGCCAGCCGAGCTGGAGGAAGCCCTGCGCCTCCGGGGGGACGGCGCGACCCACCGCTGACGGCCCGCCCCCCGGAACGGCGTCCCGCAGCAGTCGGACGGATGGCCATCCGTCGGCTCTCCCTGTCGGCTTCCCACCACCTTTCCCGCGGCTTCCCCTCTTGCGGGCCGGAGAGGCCCCGGGCCACCTTGGTCCGTTCCTTCGGCTCTGATCGTACCGCTCGGACCCCAAAACTCGATCGCGCGTTGACCACACAAACCCAGACCGAGCAAACCCAGACTGAAGGGTTCAGGCTTCTCAGGGCGGTGTCGGACGCCATCCACCGTCGCGTCGTGGGACAGGACGACACGGTACAGGGCCTGCTCATCGCGCTGCTCACCGGTGGCCACGTCCTCCTCGAGGGTCTGCCGGGACTCGCGAAGACCCTCTTGGTGCGATCTCTGGCCGACGCGCTGCACACCACTTTCCGCCGGATCCAGTTCACGCCGGACCTGCTTCCGGGGGACATCGTCGGCACGCCGGTCTTCCACCAGGGAACAGGAGAGTTCCACGTTCACAAGGGGCCGATCTTCGCGAACGTCATCTTGGCCGACGAGGTCAACCGGGCCCCTCCCAAGGTGCAGTCCGCGCTGCTGGAGGCCATGGAGGAGGACCAGGTCACGATCGAGGGTACGACGTACCCTCTGCCCATCCCGTTCCTCGTCCTGGCGACGCAGAACCCGATCGAGCAGCAGGGGACCTATCCCCTCGCGGAAGCGCAGCTCGATCGATTCATGATGAAGCTGAGGATCGGCTACCCGGACCGAGCCGAGGAAAAGGAGATCATCGAACGCGTGGCTCTGGGTGAGGTGGACGCCACTGCCCATCCTCTCGAGTCGCCGGCCACCGTGGAGGCGATCCTGGCCGCGCGGGGGGAGCTGGACACCGTGCGGGTGGATGACCGGATCGTCGATTACGTCGTGGACCTCGTGTTCGCGACCCGTGAGCCCGAGTCCGCGGGGCTCGGCGAGCTCCGGACCCTCATGGAGTTCGGGATCTCTCCGCGGGCGACCATCTTCCTCACAAGGGCGTCGCGCGCGTACGCGTACCTCGACGGGCGCGACTTCGTCCTGCCCGACGACGTGAAGGCGGTCGTGGCCCCCGTGCTCCGGCATCGGCTCCGCACCACGTACGAGGCGGACGCGCGGGGGATCGACTCCGACCAGCTCGTCCAGCGGCTTTTGGACGGGGTAACGGCCCCCTGAGGGGCGCGGGCGCCGTAGAGCGCGCCCGAGGAGGAGGGGGTGGCGGCGACCATGAGGCTGCCGTGGAGGAGGGAGAGAGCCGAGGCGGAGCCGAACGTTGCGTTCCCGCCCTCGCCCGAGGTCCTTCGGGCCATCCTCCGGCTCGACCTGCACACCAGGAGGTTCGTCGAGTCGCTCTTCACGGGCGAGTACTCGTCGGTTTTTCACGGGCGCGGGTTCGAATTTTCCCACGTACGGGCGTACCAGCCCGGAGACGACGTCCGTTCCATCGACTGGAGGGTGACCGCCCGACGAGGGATCCCCTATGTGCGACAGTTCGTCGAGGAACGAGACCTCTTCGTCGTCCTGCTCGTGGACATCTCCGCCTCGGGACGCCTCGGCCCGGGGCAGAAGAGCGCGGCGGACATCGCCACGGAAATCGCTGCGGCGCTGGCGTTTGCTGCGGTGCGACGGAACGACCGTGTCGCCATGCTGCTCGTCACCGACCGCGTGGAGCAGACCGTGCGAGCCGGCTCGGGCCAGCGGCACGTCGTGCGGATGCTCTCCACGCTTCTGTCCTTCAGGCCGAGGGGTCGAGGTACTAATCTGGCAGTCGGGCTGGAGGCGATCGGCCGCTCCTTCAGCGGGCGATCTGCCGTGTTCGTGTTGAGCGACTTCATCGATGTCGGCCCCGAGGCCTCCTTCCGTCAGGTGATGGGCCGCGTGGCGCGGCGACACGATGTGATCGCCGTGCGCCTCCTCGGGCGCTCCACGGACGAGCTTCCCGACGCGGGGTGGGTAGAGATGACGGATCCGGAGACGGGGCGTCGGATCGTGCTCAATACGGGGAACCGAAGGGTGCGGGAGCGGTACCGCAGGGGCGTCCAGAGAGCGCACGCCGCCATGGCCAGCCTCCTGACCGAAGCGGGGGCCGAGCTCCTCGACATCGACACCGCGACCGACCCGCTCCTAGCCTTGACCGACTTCTTCCGCCGCCGGCAGCGCGCCCCCCGATGAGAAGGCTTCTCCCGGCTCTGGTCCTGTTGGGTCCCGCCTCAGGGCTCGCGCAGACCCCGGGCGCGGTCGAATCGCTCCCCGACGCCCGCGTGGTCCAGGTCCGTCACGAGCCCGATCGTCCCGGGTTCGGGGAGGCCTTCCTGCTCGAAGTCACGCTTCGGGTCGGATCTCGGGTCGTGGCCTTCCTTCCGGACACGTTGATTCCGACGGAGACCGCGGAGAGCGCCGGGCTCGGAGGCTGGCGATCGATCGACGCCCCGGGGGATTCGATCGACGTCGTCGCCACGTATCCGGTGATCGGCTTCCGGGAAGGACTCGTGGAGTACCCGTGGATGGAGCTCGGTTTCGAGGCTCGGCCTGGAGAGGGGGCGCCACCGATCCGAGCTCTGGCCGAGTTCGGCGAGAGCGAGTTCGGACGTCCGCCGACGTGGCTCCTGAGGCTGGGCGGCCTGGACGTCGGTCCCTTGGAGCCGCTCGAGGCCGAGGGGTTTGGAGCTTCGCCGAGGCCTCCGGCGGACGTCTTGGGCAGCGCATGGAGCGTCTGGCGGGCGCTCGCGGTCGGGATCTTCTCGATGATGGGGGCGGTGGGACTCGGCCTCGCGGCGCGCTGGGCCTGGGTTCGGGCCAACCGTGTGGAGGAAGGCCCGAGGCTGTCGGCCAGGGACGAGGCCCTCCAGGAGCTCGAGCGCATCCGCACCCTGGGCAGACACAGGAACGGGCACTTGGACGAATTCTATGCCTCCACGGGCGACGCGCTCCGCCGATTCGTGGGCGCTCTGGAGCCCGACTGGGGGCTCCACCTCACCAGCTCGGAGCTGATGGACGAGGTGGTCGAGCACTGGGGCACGTCGGGGGACGGGACGCTGGTGCCCGTGATTCAGGGAGGGGAACGAGTGAAGTTCGGTCGGGATCGGCCCGATCCGGAGCGGGCGGAACGGGACTGGGCGGCGGTCCGGGACTGGATTAGGGAACGCCCCGAGGGGGGCGAGCGTCCCTAGGGATGCCCTAGATTGTGGGCATGGAACCCGTCACCCCCGCGCTGGACGCGCTCGGCTCGAGCTTCCTCCCGGCCGTAGGCTCTCTGAGCTTCGGCCGGCCCGATGTCCTGTACCTCCTCCTGGTCCTCCCCGTTTGGTGGGTGATCGTCTGGCCGAGGGCGGGGAGGGGCGTCCTGTTCAGCCGCGGTGAATCCGCCAGGCGGACGGCGGGCTGGGGGCGCATTCCCCATGGAATTCTAGTGCTCATCCTTCCCCTCGTTCTCCGTTCCCTCGTGATGGGCTCCCTCGTGGTGGCGCTCGCGGATCCGCACCGAACGGAGCTGACCCCCGAGATCGCCACGCGAGGAAAGGGGATCGGCCTGGCCGTCGACCTCTCGAGCTCGATGCTGGCCAAGGACATGGAGGGCGGGCGCGATCGCATCACGGTCGCTCGGGAGGCCGCCGTCAGATTCGCGGAGGGGCGCCCGCTCGACGAGCTCAGCCTCATCGGCTTCTCCGGCCAGGCCGTCACGCGCGTCCCTCCCACCTCCGACTCGAGGTTGATCGTACAGGGCGTCGAATCTCTCCGCGTGCAGCTCGTTCGCGACGGGACCGACATCTCCGGGGCGCTCCTCACCGTGGTCTCGCGCATGCGGGAATCCGAGCGGGAGCCCCGCGTCGTCATCCTTCTCACCGACGGCGCCCACAACGGGGTCGGCGTGCCGCCGCTCGCGGCGGCACGAGCCGCGGCCGCACTGGGCGTTCGTGTTCACGCCATTAGCGTGCTGGGACCCGAGGCCGGAGCGCGGCTGCAGGCGACCGGCGCAGCCCGGGCAGGCTCGGGGGACGGGCAGAACATGCGCACCGTCCTCGAGGGCATCGCGGGCGTCACGGGTGGGCGGTACTTTCACGCATCGAGCGGCACGGCGCTCGACTCGATATACCGCGAGATTGACCGCATCGAGCAGCCGGTGGAAGAGGTCACGGAGGTCGGGACCACCCACCCGGTCCGCGCCTGGCCTCTCCTCGCCGGCCTGCTGTTCCTAGGCCTGGAAGGGGTGCTGAGGGGATCCCGCCTGGGAGTTGTCACGTGATCCTGACGAGCTGGGCTCCTCTCGTGGTCGGCGTCGCCGTGGCCGTTCTCCTGGCCCTCGGCCAGAGGAGCCGCACTCGCAGACGCCGTCTTCTCGGCGACTCTCTCGGAGGTCGGAGGGCCGGACACCGTATCTCCGGCTCGAGCCTGTACCGGTTTCCGCTCGAGCGATCCGCCGTGATCACGATCGCGGCTCTGATCATCGGCGTCGCCGCGTCCGAGCCGCTCCTTCCCGGCGTGGAGTCCCAGACCCCGCCGCCGCCGATCGTGCGAAGCGTCATCCTGGCGCTCGACGTGTCGGCGTCGATGCAGGCCACGGATGCGGATCCGACACGGCTCGGGCAGGCCGTCCGCATCGCGAACGCGCTCGTCCAAACACTCGAGGAGGATCGCATCGGCCTGACCCTCTTCGCCGGCGAGGCCTATCCTCTAGCTCCCCCGACCCGCGACCATGCCGCGCTCCGATACCTCCTCGGCGGGGTGACACCTACCGTCGCGAGCGCGCACGATCCGGGGAGCCTCCTCTCGGTGGGGGTGGGAGACGCCGCCCGCCTCCTGACCGCACCGGGTGAGCCCGAGGGTGAGCGAACGATCGTCGTGATCGGCGATGGCGAGGCCGGAGAGATCGACTCGGCCGTCATCGATGCGGTAGCCGAGGCAGCGGCCCAGGGGATCACGATCCACGCGATCGGCGTCGGCACCCCAGACGGCGCCGGGTTCGTCATGCCTGAGGCCCCGTATCAGCTCGGTGGCCGCGTGGTGGACGGGCGCGGCGCGCCGGTGGTCTCGCGACTTCGAGAGACCACGCTCTCCCGCCTCGCTGCCGCGGGCGGGGGGCGGAACCTGAATGCGAGCGACGAGACGGCGGTCCAGGAGTTCCTGGCCAGCCTGGAAGCCCAGCCCTCGGACGTGGCGGGAGCCGAGCCGGATGCGCTCTGGGAGCGCTATGAGCCGACCGTATGGCTTATCGTCGGAAGTCTGCTCCTGCTCTTCGTGGACAGCCTGGTGGACGTCAGGCTGCCGAAGCCCCGGCCCGCGCTCGCTCAGGGCGAAGGGTGAGATCCGTCGGACGTGGGGTCGGGGACGCCGCGGGGGGCGAGGGGCTCGGCGGTCGGACCGCCGTTCGCGCGACCATCGCGGGCTTCGTGACGGCCGCGCTGCTCGGGAGCGCGCTCCTCTGGCGGGACCATACCACGCTCCAGCACGCGAACCACCTCTACCGCTCGGGGGACACGGTCCAGGCCATCGAGGTCTATCGTGACCGTGCGCTCGCCGGCATCCCCCGAGAGATCGCCGCCTACAATCTGGGAACGGCGCTCGTGACCGTCGATCCGACCGAGGCCGGAACGCACCTGCGAGGGGCCATCACGGGCGGAGACACCGCTGTTGTCCGCCGCGGCCTCTACAACCTGGGATACGGCCTGATCGCCAGCGTGCGCGAGCAGCTGCCCGCCGACTCCGCCATCACCCTCCTGGCCGAGGCCGTGCGGAGCAATCGGCTTGCCCTTCGCCTGGACGTGAGCGACGAGGACGCGCGCTGGAACCTCGCCCTCTCCCAGCGTCTCCTGGACTCCGTCTCGAACACGGGGCGGTACTCCGAGCAGCAGGCGGGCGCCGGCACGGACGAGACGCTCTTGGACCTTATCGCGATCGCTCGCTCGCCCTTGGGGGAGGGGGTTTCCGGGCTCGAGCCCGAGGGGGCCCGATCCTCCGAGAGCATCGGCCAGAGAACGGGCGCTACGGCGGGGGCGCGCGAGGCGTGGGCTTCGCAGGACCCGGGGCCGGTGAGCGACACCGACGCCCTCCAGCTGGTGGACGCGATCTACGACGGGCCCGAGCTGCTCGTCCGCGGCATCCTCTGGTCGAACCGACCCGACGTGGCATGGTGGGCGAGCCAGCCGTACCCAGGGGGGAACTGGTAGCCGCAGGCGCGGCGACCGTGAAGCCGAGCCGCGGAGCGGACATGGAGCTCCAGGAAGCCCAGCGACGCGTTGACGAGTGGATCTCCCAGTTCGAGGAGGGTTACTGGCCGCCGCTCGTGAACCTGGCCCGCCTGGTGGAGGAGGTGGGCGAGCTGTCGCGAGAGCTGAACCACCGCTACGGCGCGAAGACGAAGAGGGCCGAGGAGCCGGATCGGGATCTGTCGCTCGAGATGGCGGACGTCTTCTTCGTCCTCCTCGCGCTCGCGAACGAGCAGGGAGTGGACCTGGACCAGGCGTTCCTCAGGGTCCTGGAGAAGTACAGGGTCCGGGACGGGGGTCGTTGGACGAGGAAGGGATGAACGGCGCGGTCGTCCTAGAGGGACGACAGCTCACCCGGATCTACCGCATGGGCGAGGTGGACGTTCACGCGCTCCGGGGCGTCGACTTCCAGCTGCTCGAGGGTGAGTTCCTCGCCCTGGTCGGGGCCTCCGGATCCGGAAAATCGACGTTGCTGAACATCCTGGGAGGCCTGGACCGCCCGACATCGGGCACCGTGGCGTTCCGGGGGCACGACCTCACCCGCGCGTCCGATCGCGAACTCACCGAGTACCGACGCCGGCACGTCGGGTTCGTCTTCCAGTTCTACAACCTCATGCCCTCGCTCACGACTCAGGAGAACGTGGATCTCGTCACCGAGATCGCGGACGACCCGATGCGTGCGGCGGACGCGCTGGCCCTCGTGGGGCTGGAGGAGCGCCGGAACCACTTTCCGTCGCAGCTCTCGGGAGGAGAGCAGCAGAGGGTTGCGGTGGCCCGAGCGGTGGCCAAACGGCCGCAGCTGTTGCTCTGTGACGAGCCTACGGGCGCGCTGGACTTCCGATCCGGGATCCTGGTGCTCGAAGCGATCGAGCGCGTGAATCGCGAGCTCGGCACGGCCACGGCGGTGATCACGCACAACGTTCCCATCGCCGAGATGGCCACGCGGATCGTGACGCTCCACGACGGGCGAGTCCAGGAGGAACGCCTGAGCGAGCACCCTCGGCCCGCCGCGGAGATCCGATGGTAGAGGGCCGTTCGCTCCGGGTCGGACGTCCCTCGCCGACGGCACTGCTCGAGCGTGCTCTCGATGCGCTCCTCTCACAGCTGTCGGCGCTGGATCGAAAGCTGGTCCGCGACTTGAAGGGGATGCTCGGCCAGGGCGTCACGATCTCTCTCGTGGTGGCCGCGGGCATCGCCGGTTTCCTCACCCTCCGCTCCACCTACGGATCCCTGATCCGGTCCCGGGATGCCTACTACACGCAGTACCGTTTCGGTGATGCGTTCGTCGGGCTCGACCGCGCCCCCGAATCGCTCGGCGCCCGTCTCGAGCGTGTCCCCGGGGTGTCCATCGCCTACACACGCGTGGTGGAGCCGATACGGATCGACCCGCGCTCGCTCCCCGGGTCTCCGTCGGCGCGGACCGGAACCGTGGAATCGGGGGCCGGCCAGCAGGCCGTGCAGCCGCCGGTGGGCGTCGTGGTCTCGCTTCCCCCTGACGGGGTTCCGCCCCTGAACGGGGTTCTTCTTCGCGAGGGAGCCCTGCCGGGAAGGCAGAGGCAAGATGAGGCCCTCCTGCTCGACGCGTTCGCGGCGGGGTGGGGCGTCGCGCCGGGCGATACGGTCGGCGTCGTTGTGAACGGCGCGCTCCGCCGGATCCGCATCACAGGGCTCGCGGCATCGCCCGAGTTCGTGTACCCGATCCCGGCGGGTGGCTCGGTCATTCCGGACGAAACGCGATTCGCCGTGCTCTGGATGGATCGGGCGGGCTTGGCCCCCATCCTCGGCATGGAGGGAGCCTTCAACGACGTCGTGCTCCGATTACAGCGGGGTGCCTCGGAGCTCGCGCTCCTGTCCGACGTGGACCGGGTCCTCGATCCGTACGGCGGGAGGGGAGCCGTGGCTCGGTCGGGGCAGGCGTCTCACGCGATCCTCGAGGGAGAGCTGTCGCAGCTCCGGCAGTTCGGAAACGTCGTTCCCATCATCTTCCTCGGGGTCGCGGCCTTCCTCCTGAACGTCGTTCTCACGCGGCTCCTGAACCTCCAGCGCACCCAGGTGGCGAGCCTGAAGGCCCTCGGATACCGGAACCGGGAGGTCGGCCTCCACTACCTGAAGATGATCTCCGGCGTCGTCCTCGTGGGGAGCGGGCTCGGCGTGGCGCTCGGCTGGTGGCTCGGCTCGGCCATGACTGACCTCTACGGGTCGTTCTTCGGCTTTCCCGTCCTCGAGTTCCGGATCGGGTGGGGGCCGCCGCTCGTGGGAGCGGGCAGCGCGCTCGCGGCGGGCGGGATCGGAGCCTTCGGCGCCCTCCGGAGGATCCTTCGGCTGTCGCCAGCCGAGGCGATGAGCCCGGAGCCTCCGGCCCGCTACCACCCCTCCCTGCCCGAGCGGCTGGGCCTGGGAGCGCTCGTGGGGCCCCCGGGTCGCATGGTGCTCCGCGAGGTGGGTCGGCGCCCCGTCCGCACGGCCCTCTCGGCCATCGGCATCGCGATGGCCGTCGGGATCCTCATCGTGAGTCGCTTCACGTCCGACGCGCTCGAGTTCCTGGTCGACCACCAGTTCTACCAGGCGTGGAGGGAGGACGTTACGGTCACCTTCTCGGGCCCGGTGCCCGAGCGGGCGGTGCGGGAGCTCCTGTCCGTTCCCGATGTGGAGCGCGCGGAAGGGCTTAGGCTCACACCGGTGCGCATGCACGCCGGCCACCTTTGGCGCGACGTCGCCCTCCACGGCTACCCCGACGACGTGTCGCTTCGCCGGCTCGTCGATGCACGGGGGGAAGTGCTCCCAATGCCGGCCGCGGGCGTCGCCATCACGGGGAAGCTCGGGGAGGTGCTCGGTGTGGGCATCGGCGACACGGTCCAGGTCACGCTTCGGGAGGCCGGAAACCGGCAGTCCTCTCTGGTCGTCACGGGCCTCGTGGACGAGATGTTCGGTCTCCTGGGTCACATGCGCCTGGCGGACCTGAACGCGCTTCTGGGCGAGGGACCCACCGTCAGCCAGGCGCTCCTCATGACCGATCCCACGCGCTTCGCCGACCTCGAGGCGAGGCTCACGGGCGTTCCCGCGATCACCGACATCGGGAGCCGTGCCGCCCTCCTCCAGGGGTTCCGGGAACAAAGCGCACGGTACCTCACAGTCATGGTGCTCATCATGACCGCGTTCGCCTCGGTGATAGCGGGCGGAGTCGTGTACAACAACGCGCGGGTGGCGGTAGCGGAGAGGGAGCGCGACCTCGCGTCGCTCAGGGTGCTCGGCTTCACCCGTCGAGAGATCTCGACCGTCCTTCTGGGAGAGATGGCTATCCAGGTGCTGCTCGCGATTCCCGTCGGCATGTGGGTCGGGTACCAGTTGTGCGTGGGGATCGCCGCCGGGGTGGACCCCGAGCAGTATCGTCTCCCGGTCGTGCTTACGGGCGAGACGTACGGCTTCGCGATCGCGGTCGTGCTCCTCGCCGCCACGGGGAGCTCCCTTCTCGTGAGACGGAGGCTGGACCGTCTCGACCTGATCGGGGTGCTCAAGACGAGAGAATGATGGACGACAGGAACGACGTGAAGACGCGGTGGGAGGCCCCTCGCTGGCTCCGGAGAGCGCTCCTGGTGGCCGTGGGAGGAGGGGTGCTCGCCGCCCTCGTGCTCGCGCTCGTCCCCGAGCCGCTGCCCGTCGAGGTCGTCACGCTGGATCGGGGTGGGGTGGAGGTTACCGTGGAAGAGGACGGGCGCACCCACGTGCGGGACCGCTACATCGTCACCGCTCCAGTCACCGGGGCACTTCTGCGTGTTGAGCTCCGCCCGGGGGACGAGGTGGCGGAGGGGCAGGTGCTGGCGGCGATCGGCGGGCCCGAGCCCGGGATCCCGGACGCCCGGACGACCGAGCAGCTTCGGTTCCGGGTGGACGCGGCCGAAGCAGCGGTCGAGAGGGCCCGCGCCCTCGCCCAGGCCGCGGAAGCCGGAGTGGTCGACGCCCGGGAGCAGGTGCGCCGGCTGGAGGTGCTCGCGCCGGTTGGAGGCGGAAGCGCGTCCGCGCTCGAGAGGGCCCGGGCCCTGGTGCGCGCCCGGGAAGCCGAGCTCCGCTCCGCCACCTTCGGGATCCAGGTAGCTGAGAGCGAAGCCGCGGACCTAAGGGCGGCGCTCGAGAGACCCTTGAGCACCGCCAGGTCCGGGCTCGAGCTGCGCTCCCCGGCCGAGGGCGTCGTCCTCCGGGTGTATCGGGAAAGCGCCGGCGCCGTCGTCCCGGGAGAGCCGCTCCTCGAGGTGGGCGACCCCTCCGGTCTCGATGTCGTGGTGGACGTCCTCTCTTCGGATGCCGTGCGGATCCGCGCCGGCGCCGAAGCCTGGATCACCGGCTGGGGTGGGGAGGAAGAGCTCAAGGCTCGCGTGCGCATGGTCGAGCCCGCGGGGTTCACTCGGGTTTCTGCTCTGGGAATCGAGGAGCAGAGAGTGAACGTCGTGCTGGATCCCGACGACGCCAGCCCCGGTTGGGCGCGCCTTGGCGACGGGTTCCGGGTGGAGGCTCGAATCCTGGTGGACCGGGTCGAGGACGCGCTCCGGGTACCGACCGGAGCGCTCTTCCGGCGTGGGGACGGCTGGGCGGTGTTCCGGGTGGACGGGGGTCGAGCGGCAGAGGCCCCGATCGCGCTGGGACGAAGAAGCCAAGCTCTGGCGGAGGTCCTCTCCGGGGTCCAGGCAGGAGATCGAGTGATCGTCTATCCGAGCGACCGAGTCGTCGACGGGGTGCGGGTGAGCGAGCGGTGACGACGGTCGGGTGGCTGCTCGTGGCGCTCCTCCCGTGGATCGCCGTCGGGGTCGTGGTGATGTTCGGGATTCGGGATCCGAGGCCGCTTCCCGAGAATCCGGACCTGGAGCCCGCGGACGGAGACACCACCGCCCCGACTGTCACCGTGGTCGTTCCGGCCCGAAACGAGGCCCGGAACATTCAGGGGTGCCTGACCTCCCTGAGCGCGCAGGAGTACCTCTCGTTCTCGGTCGTCGTGGTGGACGACCGATCCACGGACGAAACGGGGGCGCTGGCGAGGGCGGTCCCACCCGAGCACGCTGGGATGATCCGGGTGATGGATGGCGAGCCCCTTCCGAACGGGTGGTTCGGAAAGCCCTGGGCCTGCTTTCAGGGGGCGCGAGACGCGACCACCGAGCTACTGCTCTTCACGGACGCGGACACCCGTCATCACGCGTCGCTCCTGCGGCGCAGCGTCCGGGCCCTCAGGGACGACGAGGCCGATGCCCTCTCGCTCATCGGCCGCCAGGAGCTCCGCACGTTTTGGGAGCGGCTCCTCCAGCCGCAGGTCTTTGCCCTCCTCGGCCTCCGCTTCCGGCGAATGGACCGCCCGCTCGGCCGCGAGAACTCGAGGGACGCGATCGCGAATGGACAGTACCTGTTGGTCCGTCGTGAAGCGTACGTGGCGGTCGCCGGTCACTCCGCGGTGGCAAGCGAGGTCGTGGAGGACCTGCGACTGGCCCAGATTCTGACCGCCTCGGGCTTTCGCCTCACGCTCCGCGACGCGACGGAATTCCTCTCCACCCGCATGTACGAATCCCTCGCAGAGATCGTCGAGGGCTGGACCAAGAACCTGGCGGTCGGAGCTCGCCAGGCGGCGGGGTGGTGGAGCGTCCTGGCACTGCCGGCCATCGTCGGCTTCCTGGTGCTCCTTTGGATGGTGCCTCCCACCGTCCTTGCGAGCGCGGGCGCCCGTGCGCTGGCCCAGGTCGAAACAGCCCGGCCGCTCGTCGTCTGGTCTGGGGCAGCGACGCTCGCCGGGTTCGCTCTCTGGGCGCGACTCTACGCGCGCTTCGAGGTCCCCTTTGGCTACGCCCTACTGTTCCCGTTCGGATCCGCGGTGGCAGCCTTCATCGTGCTCAGGAGCTGGGTGAGGGGGGAGCGGCGCATCGAGTGGAAGGGCCGGAGGTATGTAAGTGGCAAGCGAATCGGGTGATCGATCGCGCATCCTGAAGGACATCGCGCTGGACGAGGGGTTCGAGCTGGCGGGGATCGCCTCCCCGTCGACGTCCCCACACGTGGGCTTCCTGGAGCGCTGGATCGCCGAGGGGCGGCACGGCGACATGGGCTATCTCGCGAGACCGGATTCCCTCGGGCGACGCGCCGATCTGCGGCTGACGCTACCGGAAGTCCGGGCCATCCTGTGCGTCGCGGAGCCCTATCACCGATCCGATCCGCCGGGTATTCCCGACGACCGGTCGCGGGGCGTGATCGCTCGGTACGCCAGGGGTCGCGATTACCATCGAGTCGTCGACCGGCGGCTCCGTCGCGTGCACCGGAGATTTCAAGAGCGGATCGGCGAGCCGGTGCCGGCCCGTGCCTACGTTGACACGGGTCCCATCCTCGAGCGCGAGCTCGCGCGACGGGCTGGGGTGGGATGGTTCGGGCGGAACACGATGCTGATCCACCCCCGGAAGGGCTCGTACTTCTTTCTGGGGATCCTACTCGTCGGGATGGACCTGGAGCCGGACGAGCCGTTCGAGAAGGATCACTGTGGAAGCTGCCGCGCCTGTCTGGATGCGTGCCCGACCGGCGCTCTTCTCGGACGCGACTGCGACGGTGCTCCGGTCATGGACGCCACCCGGTGCATCTCCTACGTCACGATCGAGACTCGCGGACCCGTCGCGCGGGAGCTTCGGCCCCTGATCGGCAATCGGATCTTCGGGTGCGACATCTGCCAAGAGGTGTGCCCCTTCAACGATCGCTTCGAGGAGGGCGCCGCGGATCCGGCCTACGCGGCCCGAGGGCCCGGGGAAGCTCCGGCGGGGGTCGAGCCCGCGCGCATGGGCGAAGAGTCGCCAGGGCATCCCGGAACCGACGGTCCCCCGCTCGTTGAGCTGATCGCGATGGATAGAGCGACGTGGGATTCCTTCTCCCGCGGTTCCGCGATCCGGCGTGCCGGCTACGCCGGCTTCCTCCGGAACGTGGCCGTGGCGCTCGGAAACTGGGGAGTGGCCGAAGCCGTGCCCGCGCTCGCAGGCGCGCTGGATCATCCCGAGGCGCTCGTCCGCGGGCACGCGGCGTGGGCGCTGGGACAGATCGGATCCGGGAAGTCGCGGGTCGCCCTCGGTGCAGCGCTGACGCGCGAGGCCGACACGGCGGTACTTGCGGAGATCGAGGACGCGCTCGTGTGAGCGCGTGATCCCCTGAACGCACATTGCCGTTTCGGCTTGGCAGCGCTGGACTCTTGCGCTCGGTCATCGGCCGGGAAACCTTGCCGACTGCCCCCAGTCGGAAAGCCGTATGGTTCCACTGTTAGATCTGTGGCTGCCCATTCTGTTGTCCCCAGTAGCGGTCTTCATCTTGAGTTTCCTCGTATGGACGGCGCTTCCTCACCACAAGTCCGACTTCAAGAAGCTTCCGAACGAAGACGGCGTGATCAGCGTTATGCGAGAACAGCCTCCCGAGCCTGGCGCTTACATGTTGCCGCGTGCCTGGACCCACGCGGAGGTGAAGAACGCTGAAATCGCACAAAAACTCACGCAAGGTCCGGTCGGGTTCATCAACATTGTGCCGTCCGGCATCCCTACCCTGGGAAAGATGGGGAAGAAGTGGGTGCAACTCTTCGTCTTCTACCTAGTGATGTCCGTACTGGTGGCGTACGTGACCGGGACTGCGTTCGCCGCTGGGCACCCAGGCATGGACGTGTTTCGGCTCTCGGCGATGGTGGCGGCAATGGGACACGGCGCGGGAGTCGTCACGGCCGCCGTGTATTTCGGAACTCCGTGGAGCAATACGTGGAAACACGTGATGGACGCCGTGCTCTACGGGGTCGCTACGGGCGCGATTTTCGCGGGGCTGTGGCCCTGACCTAACGGGGAGCGCCCCCCGGCATCAAGCTCCCGCTCCCTGCTTGTGACATCCGACAGCGCGGTGCACGACGACCGGAACGTGGCGGCGCATGAGTGGAGCGATTTTACCGGCGCCTTTGACCTCATGACCGACTGGAGGTGAGCGTGCGCAACAGGCTAGCGCCAAGGGTCTTGGACGCCTGTCCCACCGTCCGAGCCCGCATACGGTGGCGCCCCTGGATACCGATCGCGACGGCAGCGACGCCTAGGAGCCGTCTCCCCCCGTCTTCCGCAGGATCAGCTTGTGCGCCCTCAGCCGGAGCCCGTTCAGCCGGATGAAGCCCCGCGCGTCCTCCTGATCGTAGCCGCCGGCCACGTCCATGGACGAGAGCTCCTGGTCGTAGAGCGCGCTCGTGGACGTCCTCCCCATCGGCACGACGTTCCCCTTGAAGAGCTCGAGCCTTACGGTCCCGTCGATGAGGTGCTCCGCCTGGCGAAACGCCGCTCGGATGAAGTCCATCTCGGGCGAGAACCAGAACCCGTTGTAGATGATCTCC
Organism: Longimicrobiales bacterium; assembly: GCA_965198065.1. Lineage (GTDB taxonomy): Bacteria > Gemmatimonadota > Gemmatimonadetes > Longimicrobiales > Gaopeijiaceae > SHZS01. The sequence goes on from CBDAON010000003.1 coordinate 114,266, forward strand.
GCGAAGCGCGGCGAAAGCATGTCGCGAAGCCGCAGGACCTCGCGATCCATCGCGAGCCCCTCGAGATCCCGTAGAGCCTGGTGGAGGACCGTGCCCCCGGGGGTTTCGTACACGCCTCTCGACTTGATCCCCACGAAGCGGTTCTCGACCATGTCCACGCGGCCCACACCGTGCCTCCCCCCCAGCTCGTTCAGGTAGGTGAAGAGCGCCACGGGATCCGTGTGCTCGGTCCCGTCCTGGAGGTTCTCCACCCGGACCGGCATCGCGTCCTTGAACTCGATGGCTATCAGCGCCGGCTCGTTCGGAGCATCCTCGAGCGAGCGCGTAAGCTTGAATATGTCCTCCTGGGGCGCGGTGTCTGGGTCCTCCAGCATTCCCGCCTCGTACGAGCGATGCATAAGGTTCTCGTCGCTCGAGTACGGCTTCTCAACCGTGGCCTCGACGGGAATCGCGTTCTCCCTCGCGAAGGCGAGCAGGTCCGAGCGGCCCTTGAATCGGGCCAGGAACTCGCGGTCCTTCCACGGCGCGATGACCTCGAGGCTCGGGGCCAGCGCCGCGTACGCGAGCTCGAAGCGCACCTGGTCGTTTCCCTTCCCCGTGGCGCCGTGGGCGACCGCCTGGGCCCCTTCCTCGAGCGCGACCTCCACCTGTCTCCGAGCGATGACCGGACGGGCCAGCGACGTGCCCAAGAGGTAGCGATTCTCGTAGATCGCGTTTCCCGCAATCGCTGGGAAGATGAACTCGGTGACGAATTCCCGATTCAGGTCCTCCACGTACACGCTGCTCGCCCCCGAGCGGCGGGCCCGGTCGGCGACGTCCTCGAAGTCCTCTTGCTGCCCCACGTCCGCGACGAAAGCGATGACGTCGTAACCGCGCTGGATCAGCACCTTCAGAATGCATGCCGTGTCGAGGCCTCCGCTGTACGCGAGGACCACCTTCTTCTTCCCCAACTCGACCTCCGAATGGAATGTGGAGCGGGGGTGCGCGGGACCGCGCCCCCCCGGGACTCGATCGAGTCAGCTAACGTACAGAATCGTTTGACGCGTCGCACGGCGGCCGGGTATACGTGCCCGATCCCCGCCCCGCGCGCCTTCGTTCCGGAGCGACACATGGCCACCCCGCGCCTCCCGCACGACGCTCTCACCCGTCTCGTGCCGCGCCAGACTGAATCCGGTGCACGGTCTCCACGTCGTGGGACGCCAGCGTTTTCATCCCGCTCACGTTCGTGGTCAGGGGCTACGGCATGAACTTCGAGAACATGCCCGAACTGGGCTGGACGTGGGGGTACCCGGGCGTGCTGCTCTTCATGGCCGTGGTCACGCCTGGCATGCTTTGGTACTTCCGGCGCAAGCACAGAGTTGCCGGCGTGGCGTCCGGGGGCCGAGGTTCTTCGCCTATGAGCCGTTGGATGAGGTGCGCCTTCTCGGGTCCGGTCGTGCGTCGCGGGCTCAAGTGTGCCGTCGTCGTCGGGATCCTCCTCGTCGGGATCAACCACGGGGACGCGATCCTCGGGGGTTCCGTCACCGTCGGGCAGTGGGTCCGGATGGGTCTGACTATGGTCGTCCCCTACTGCGTTTCCGTTTTCTCGAGCGTCGGGGCGATGCGGGACGCCGATATCGTGGGCCCGCAGCACGCCGCGCGCGGAGACCTCCCGTGAACGGAGGCTCACGAACGGAAGCGAACGAGGGCCGGTCCGTCCGCCTGCACCCCGACACCAACCCGGGCCCAGTCCTTAGACTGCTCGAGGACGGCACGGTCACCTACATGAACGCGGCCGCCCGCCGAGTCTTCGGTGGCGAGGACCTCGTCGGCCGCTCCTGGCTCAAGCTGTGGAGCGACGAGATCGAGGAAGGTTGGGGCCCTCTGCTGGCGGAGGGCCGGTCGCTCCGGCACGAGGAGGAGATCGGCGACCTCGCGTTCTCGTTCCACGCTGGTGCACGAGCCCGGGGCTAGTGAGACGTTCGTCTTCGGAACCGACGTCACGGAGCTGAAGCGCGCCGAGCGAGAGCTGGCGGAGCAGGCCGCTGAGCTCAAGGAGAATGCGCTCTTTCCGGAGATGAACCCGGGCCCCGTGTGCCGGCTCGACCTGGGCGGCGTGGTACTCCGCGCGAACCGGGCCGCTCTGTCTAACCTCGGTCCGACTCTCATCGGGAGCTCGTTCGCGAAAGCGGTCCCCGCGCTTACCCGCGACACGTGGCGCCGGATCGTGGACGGGGGAGACCGGGTGTGGGTGGAGGCCGCGTCGGGCGACGTGCAGCTGGGGTTCACGATCGCGAGGGCCGCGGAGAGCGCCTACGTGTACGTGTTTGGGGCGGACATCACAGCGCTCAAGGCCGCAGAGCGAGAGCTGCACGAGATGGCCCTCTTTCCGGAGATGAACCCGGGACCCGTGCTGAGGCTCGATAACCGCGGCGCCGTTCTTCTCGCGAATCGCGCGGCGCGTGAACTCTTCGTAGGTAAAGACCTGCTGGGCCAGAGCTGGACTGAGCTCTGCCTCGGGATCGGCGACGCCCTGATCGATCAGGTGCTACGGGACGGCGTCGTCGTGGGGCACGAATCCCAGATCGCGGGAAGGCATATCCTCTTCACCCACACACCCGGAATCAGCGGCGAGCAGGTCTTCGTGTACGGCGCGGATCTGACCGATCTCAAGGAGGCCGAGCAGGCCCTGCAGCAGTCGGAGAAGATGGCCACACTCGGAACTCTGGCGGCGGGGGTAGCGCACGAGCTGAACAACCCCGCAGCCGCGGCGGTCCGCGCCGCCGCGCATCTCACGGGCATCTTCGGGCTCCTCCAGGAGGCTCAGCTCCGCCTGAACCGGCTCGCCCTCCACGAGGACGTGCTCACGGCGCTCGCGCGACTCGACCGGGAGGCCCGGGAAAGGGCCTCTTCGCCACCGGACTTCGATCCGGTCACGCGGAGCGATCGGGAGAACGACGTGGAGCTCTGGCTCGAGGACAACGAGATCGACGAGGGATGGGAGTTGGCCCCCGCGATCGTGTCCCTGGGATACGGGCCCGAGGAGCTGGACCGGCTCACCGACGCGATCCCGTCCGAGTACGTGCGCCCGGTCGTCGAGTGGATGGGCCGGACGTATCCCGTGTACGCGGTCCTCGAGGAAATCCGCCATGGAGCCGGCCGGATCTCTGAGATCGTCGGCGCGCTCAAGGCCTACTCGTACGTGGACCGGGCTCCCGTTCAAGCGGTGGACGTGAACGAGGGGATTCGCCACACCCTCATCATCCTCCAGAACAAGCTCAAGCGGGGCGTGACGGTCGAGTTGGAGCTCGATCCCGAGCTCCCCCGGATCGAGGCCTACGGCGGAGATCTGAACCAGGTCTGGACCAACCTCATCGACAACGCGGTGGATGCGATGGGCGGAAGCGGCCGGCTGACGCTCCGCTCGAGCAGCCAGGAAGAGTGGATCCGGGTCGAGGTCGAGGACGACGGTCCGGGGATTCCACCGGAGATCCAAGGGCGCGTCTACGATCCCTTCTTCACGACCAAGGAGCCCGGCCGTGGGACCGGGTTAGGCCTGAACACGACGTTCAATATCGTAGTCAAGAAGCACGGGGGCGGATCGAGCTCAGGTCGAAGCCCGGCTCCACGTGCTTCGTGGTCCACCTCCCGTATGAGTTGGATCGCGCCGCCGCCGAGAGCGGCCAGAGCAACGAACCCGGCTGAGCCCCGAACCTGTCGGAGGAGCAGATGTCGAAGGCTGTGATCATGACCGTGGACGACGAGCCAGAGGTTCTCGGCGCCGTCGAGCGAGACCTCCGACGACACTTCCGCTCCGAATACCGGGTCATGAAAGCTGTCTCGGGCGCCCAGGCCCTCGACGCCACGCGGGCCCTGAAGGAGCGGGATGCGCCCCTGGCCCTGTTCCTCGTCGACGAGCGCATGCCCCGGATGAGCGGGACCGAGTTCCTCCGGGAGGCCCGCGAGCTCTTCCCGGACGCGCGCAAGGTTCTCCTGACCGCCTACGCCGACACGCGGGCCGCGATCATGGGCATCAACGAAGTCGGGCTCGACTACTATCTGATGAAGCCCTGGGACCCGCCGGAGGAGAACCTCTACCCCGTCCTGGAAGAGCTGCTGGCGGACTGGACGGCCTCGTACCGCCCCGCGTTTCGGGGAATCCGAGTGGTGGGCACCTCGTGGTCTCCGGAGAGCCACGCCGTGCGGGATTTCCTCTCCCGTCACCAGATGCCGTACCAGTGGGTGGACCTGGAGGCGGAAAGCGAGCTCGAGGAGCAGGTCGCCCAGCTCACCAAGGAGCTTCGGGAGCTGCCCGTGGTCCTCTTTCCGGACGGCCCGCCGCTCGTGGGACCGACGACCCAGGAGCTCGGGGGGAGAATCGGGCTCCAGGTTCACGCGAGCCGTCCGTTCTACGACCTGGTCATCGCCGGGGGAGGCCCGAGCGGGCTGGCCTACGGAGCGTCGGAAGGGCTCCGCACGGTCCTGATCGAGCTGGACGCCCCCGGAGGCCAGGCTGGAACCAGCTCGATGATCGAGAACTACCTGGGGTTCCCAGCCGGCATCGGGGGCGCGGACCTGGCGCGGAGAGCCGCCACCCAGGCCCAGCGCTTCGGAGCGGAGCTGGTGACGCCCCAGGGCGTCCGCTCCGTACGCATCGAGGATCCCTATCGGATCGTGACGCTCTCCGACGGAACGGAGATCAGCAGCTACGCGCTCCTCGTGGCCACGGGGATGACCGTGAAGCGGCTGGAGGTGCCCGGGCTCGACGAGTTCACGGGCGCCGGAGTCTACTACGGGGCAGCGCCGTCTGAAGCGCCCAGCTGTGGGGGCGAGGAGGTCGTCGTGGTCGGGGGAGCCAACTCCGCCGGCCAGGCCGCCATGCTCCTCGCCCGCCACGCCACCAAGGTGCTAATGGTCGTGCGAGGCCCGACACTGTCGTCCACGATGTCCCAATATCTCGTGGACCGCATCGAGGCCTCCGATTCGATTGAGGTCGCCACCCACTCACAGGTTACTTCGGCTGCCGGTTCCCGGAGGCTGGAGACCGTGACGATCACGGACGGGCGGTCCGGTCAGGAGCGGCAGGTGCAGACGTCGCACATGTTCATCTTCATCGGTTCCGTGCCGCGATCCGACTTCCTGGACGGTATCGTAGAGCTGGACGAGTGGGGGTTCATCCTCACCGGGCCGGACCTGATAGCGGATGGCGCCCGGCCGGCCGGATGGAAGCCCGCGCGCGATCCGTTCCTCCTCGAGGCCAGCGTGTCCGGCGTGTTCGCGGTCGGCGATGTTCGGCGTGGGTCCACCAAACGGGTCGCATCGGCCGTCGGCGAGGGAGCGTCCGCGATCGGCATGGTACACAAGTACCTGGAGTCGGTCTGAGGATTCGTGCCCTCACCCGCCGGCGAGCGCGAGCCACCCCAGGAACAGGATCCCGGCCCCCCAGCAGTACCAGCTGAAAGCAGGGAACGAGCGGTTCTCGAGCATCCGCACGAAGAGCCTGATCGCGAGCACGCCGGTCAGGGCCGCGAAGACGAATCCGATCGCGAGCGAGGCGGTCCCGATCCCGGTCGCGGACGCCGCGAGGTCGGGCGCCTGGAGGAGGGCCGCACCCCCGATCGCCGGAATGGAGAGGAGGAAGGAGAACCCTGCCGCCTCCACGGGGCGGACCCCGAGCCAGAGCGCCATGGCGACCGTGGAGCCCGACCTCGAGATACCGGGAGCCAGAGCCACGCACTGGGCGATCCCGATGAGGAGCGCGGCACCGACGCCGACGTCGGCGGCCGCGGGACGCCGCAGCGCCCATCGGGTCGAGAAGAGGAGAGCGCCGGTCACGAGGAGCGCGACCCCGACGGCCGCCGGCTCCTCGAAGAGCGCCTCCACTCGGTCCCTGAACCCCAGCCCCACGATCGCAGCGGGGAGGGTCGCGAGAGCGAGAAGGCCGAGGTACCGCCAGGCGTCCCGGTCGCCTTTCACAAGCGCCCCCGTGACGAGCTCGAGGATCCGGCCGCGGTAGACCACGAAAACGGAAAGGAGCGTCGCCACGTGGAGGACGACCTCGAACGCGATCCCCGGAACGGATAGGCCCAGGAGCTCCTGGCCCATCACGAGGTGCCCCGACGAGGAAACCGGAAGGAACTCCGTGGCCCCCTGCAGTACCCCGAGGATCAGCGCTTCCAGCTCGGACAAGCTTCCTCCGATTGATCACGTTCCCGCCGACCCGCCGTCCCCGCCCGTGCGAGTCGACAGGGGGAATGCAGGGGGCCGCCCCAAAGCGCCGCCGGAGGGCGCAGGGCAGTATCGAGAGGGCGGAGACGGCGTGCAAGCGCCGGAGGCCGTTGAGGTTCGGGGGCGACCCCTACATCTTCACGGGGTCATCATGGAATCCGCCACCACCCCCGGCGCCGGACCGGACGCTCTCGCCCCTCCCGGCTCACACTCCCGAGCGCCCTCCGCGGATTGGACGATCGAGGACGCTCGGCTTCTCTACAGTATCGAGGGGTGGGGCGTCGGATACTTCGACATCAACGACAAGGGGCACATCACAGTCCATCCCACGAGGGACCCGAACCGGGGCCTCGATCTCTACGAGATCGCAGCGGACCTCCAGGCGCAGGGCCTCGGCCTCCCCATCCTCCTCCGCTTCCCCGACATCCTTCGCACCCGCATCGAGACGCTCGTGAGCCGCTTCGCGGCCTCCATGGAGGAGTACGGGTACGACGGTGGGTACACGCTCGTCTACCCGATCAAGGTGAACCAGCAGCGGCGCGTCCTCGAGGAGGTGGTCCGGGCCGGAGAGGGACACGGGGTCGGGCTCGAGGTGGGGAGCAAACCCGAGCTCCAGGCCGTCCTCGCGCTCATTGATCGCACCGATCATCTCATCATCTGCAATGGCTACAAGGACGAGGAGTACGTGTACCTCGCCTTGATGGGTCAGAGGCTCGGCCACCAGGTCATGATCGTGATCGAGAAGATCTCGGAGGTAGACCTCCTCCTCCGGCTTGGAGACGAGATGGGGGTCCAACCCACCGCGGGCGTTCGAGTCAAGCTCTCCGCGCAGGGCGCGGGACGGTGGTCCGACACGGCGGGCGAGAGGAGTAAGTTCGGGCTTTCTGCGTCGGAGCTCATGCGGGTAATCGAGAAGCTCAGGGCCGCCGGTCGCACGGACCTGCTCCGCATGGTCCACTTCCACATGGGGTCCCAGATCCCCGACGTGCGGTACGTCAAGGAGGCGATGACCGAGGTGGCTCGCTACTACGTGGAGCTGCGGCGGCTCGGGATCGAGATCACGCACGTGGACGTGGGAGGCGGGCTGGGGGTGGACTACGACGGGACGCGCTCGACGCACCCGGCCAGCGTCAACTACTCGATCCAGGAGTATGCGAACGACATCGTCTACGTCCTCGCGGAGGCGTGCCGCGAGCACGAGATCCCTATGCCACACATCATCTCCGAGTCGGGGCGGGCCCTCACCGCGCACCACACGCTCCTGCTCGTGAACGTGATCGCGCTCGAGACCCAGATCGTCGAGGATCGGGACGAAATCCCGGACGAGATGCACGCGGTCGTTCACGACCTCGCCGAGACGCTCCATGGTATGGATGAGCGCTCTCTCCGGGAGGTCTTCCACGACGCCTCTTTCTGGAGAGAGCGCATGCGCTCCCTCTACATCAGCGGCGTCCTGAGCCTCCAGGAGCGGGCGCTCGCGGAGCGGCTATACCTGGCGATCATGACGCGGGGCGCCGAGCTGGCGCGCCGGGATCCGGAGGAGTGGGAGGACATCCTCCCCGAAATCGAGTCCATCCTGACGGATCGTTACTTCTGCAACTTCTCCCTCTTCCAGTCGCTTCCAGACTCGTGGGCCGCGGACCAGCCCTTCCCCATCGTGCCGATCCATCGCCTAAACGAGCGGCCCAACCGACGCGGGACCCTCCAGGACGTGACCTGCGACTCGGACGGGCGGATCGACCACTTCGTGGTAGGGCGGGACGGGGGCCGGTGCCTTGATCTCCACGCCTTCGACCCCGCGCGTCCGTACGTGCTCGGGATCTTCCTCACCGGCGCCTACCAGGAGATCCTGGGCGACCTCCACAACCTGTTCGGCGATACGAACGCCGTGCACATCCGCCTCACCCCCGATGGAGGGTACGAGGTCGGGGAGCTCGTCCATGGGGACACCATCACCGACGTGCTCGCGTACGTGCAGTTCGACAGTGATCAGCTGATCGCCAACTTCCGACGGAAGGTCGCCCAGGCGCCGGGCCTGCCACGTAGCGAGGCGAACGCGTTCATCGCGGACTACATCGCGGGGCTGGCCGGCTACACTTATCTGGAGGGTGGGGACGGAAAGTAGGGCCCGCCGGCGTTCGGCCACCTTGGCCGAGCGGAAGTCCGCGCGAGGCCGAATCTCGACGCGCGATCACTGAACGCTGAGCCCGATCGCGATAGCCTCCCGATCCCCGAGCGTTCCGCCGAAGCGCACCGACCAGGACGGGCTCAGGGAAATGTCCAAGCCCACGTCCAGCGCAAGCTGAAGGTCGAGCTCGTCCTCGGGCGTGTCGTCGCCCATCCAGGCGTCCACGACGACGCGTGGTGCGAAGTACGGGTTCAACCGAACGTCCTGGACGTCCACGACTCTCCCGAAGCTGAGGCCTAGCGGGAAGCTGAGGAGCACGGCGTCACCCAGTCCGAGCCCGGCTCCGACCAGCCACACCGCGTCCATGGGAAAGTCGTCCGAGGCGTCGAAGAGCCCCCCCGAGACGTCCACGCCCCCGAACCCGGCCAGGTCGTCGTCCCGCCCCTCCGCGAGCCCGATGCGGAACCCCTGCCTCCCCTGGCGCCAGGTTCCCAAGACGCCGATTCCATCTCCGGGCTCGGCATCCACGAGGTAAATCCCCCATCCCGCTGTCGTGCCCGGAGATACCATGATCGGAGCGTCCCAGGCCACCTGGGCACGAGCGGGAGCCGCGAGCCCTACGGCGACAACCGCGGTCAAGACGAGGCGGGTTGTTCGCATCGAGGAAAAGCCTCCCGTTGGAGGACGTCTAGTGGACGCGCCGTCTCGGTGCGTCAAGGGGGTGAGACAACCGGCAGTCCCGCTTCGATCGAGGCCCGGTTCCCCTCTTCCCAGGCTGGCAGCTTCAGCACTTCCCCCAGGGATTCGACGGGCTTGTCGATCGTGAAGCCGGGCCCAGCCGTCGCGATCTCGAGGAGCACGCCGCCCGGCTCGCGGAAATAGATGGATCGGAAGTACTGCCGATCCTTCACCTCGGTGACGGGCCAGTCCCGGGCGAGCAGGGCCTCTTGAAACTCGAGCTGTTCCTCGGCCGTGGCCACGGAAAAGGCCACGTGGTGGACCGTGCCGAGCCCGTTCGTGGCGGACGGGGTGGCCCCGGCCGGCGCCAGGTCCACCAGCTGACCGGGTTCGGATCCGCCGGTGCCCACTCGGATGTGCGAGCCGTGCTCGGCCACGGTCCGGAAGCCCAGGAGGCTCGCGAGGAACTCGGCGGATCGCTCGGGCGCGCGCACAGTGAGCGTCACGTGGTGCACGCCCCGGAGCGCCTCCTCGGCCGACCGCCCGTCTGCCACCCAGGCCGAGCGTAAGTCTCCCGGCACCTCCACGAGGGCAAGGCCGAGACCGGACGGATCCGAGAACGCGAGCCCTCCCTCCCCAAACGGAGTGGCCGTCTCATCGAGCTCGGCGCCCGAGTCGGTCAGCCGAGCCGCCCACGGCTGGAGTGAGCCCGGAGGCGTGGAGAAGGCGATCTCCGTGATCTGGCCGGCGCCCCTGGATCCTTCGGGCACGCCCCGTCCACGGTAGGGAAACGTCGTCATGATGGTCGATGGGGCGCCCCGCTCGTCCCCGTAATAGAAGTGGAAGACGTTCGGGTTGTCGAAGTTCACAGTGCGCTTGACCAGCCGGAGGCCGAGGATCCCGACGTAGAAGTCCAGGTCCTCCTGGGCGTCCGCGACCGTAGCGGTCACGTGATGGATGCTCGTGATCCCGGCCACGGTCGCAAGTACCCCGAACACCTGCACGGAGATCTCCGCAGACCGCTCTTCCCGGCTCGGGTCGCCCTCCGGGTCCGCAATCACGGAGGCGGTAGCGTCGCCGTTCGCGGGAACCGGTTGGGATCGTTCGTGAAGAGGCCGTCCACCCCGAGCTCGTAGAGGTAGTAGGCCATCTCGGCAGTCACGTTCGCGAACGTGCCCGGCTCCGTCGCTCGGAAGGTCCAGGGAAAGACGCTGAGCCCGACGTCGTGCGCCAGGCGCACGACATCGGGACTCTCCGCGAGAAGCGCCTTCGCGGGCCCGATCCCGTTCGCGATCACGGCGCCTCCGACAAGGCCCTCCCGGGTGAGGCGCCCCTCGCGATCGGGGGCCTCGACGAGGAGGACTCTCTCCAGATCCGATCCCAACTCGGACCGAAGGATCTCGAGGCTCGCGGTGCTGAACGACTGGACCACGATAGGGGTCGCCGGTTCGGCCCCCCGCCGTGCGAGCCCATGGCTATCGATCTCCTCGACGAAGAGGTGCTCCATCGAGAAGCCCTTCGACCCGTAGACATCGGGAGCCTTGGTCTCGGGAAACACCCCTGCCCTGCCCAGCGCCAGGTCGATCGCGTCGGCGAGAGTCGGGACGCGCGCACCGCGGTAGCGCTCGTGGAACCACGCCCCCGCGTCCAGCCGCTGGATCTCCTCCAACGTGAAGTCGACGGCATGCCACCTTTGAACGCGCCGGCCTTCCTCCACCGCTTCCCGGAAGCGAGCCGGGAAGACCTCGCTCACGTCGGTGGTCCGCTCCAGGGTCGGGTCGTGGAGGCAGATCAAGACTCCGTCCCGGCTGATCTGGAGATCCGGCTCGATGAAGTCGGCCCCTTGCTCGATGGCGAGGCGATAGGCCTCGATCGTGTGCTCGGGCGCGGAGCCGGACGCGCCCCGGTGGGCGATCAGGAGCTTCGGCTCCGCCCCCGGAGGGCCCGTCTCACCCGGTGCCATATCCAGGGGGATCACGCCCCGGCCCGGTTCCGGAGATCGGATTCCTGGAGCAGTTCCGTCACGAATCCTTCCTCGATCACGCGTCCCCGCCGCAGCCGCACCATCCAGCGAGCCAGTCTTCGCACCTCTTCCATGTCGTGGGTCACGAGAAGCATGGACACCCCGGTCCGCTCATGCATTCGCACGAGCTCTCCCAGGAGCCGCCACCGCATCTCGTCGTCCAGGCCCGAGAACGGCTCATCTAGGAGGAGCAGGCGGGGATCGGGGGCGAAGGCGCGGGCCAGCGCCACTCGCTGGCGCTCCCCACCCGAGAGCGCCGCCGGCCGCCTCTTCCCGAATCCCCCGAGCCCGACCAGCTCCAGGAGCTCGATCACGCGCTCGGTCCGTTCGCGCCGCGGAAGGCCACGGAGCCCGAACGCGACGTTCCGCTCCACGTCCAGATGGGGGAAGAGCACGTGGTGCTGGAACACGTACCCGAGTTTCCGATCGCGCGGCGGCAGCTCGATCCCCGCCTCACGGTGGAAGAGCACGTCGTCACCGAGAGAGATCCGCCCGTCGGTCGGAGACTCCAGTCCAGCCACCGAGCGTAGGGTGAGCGTCTTTCCCGCTCCCGACGGGCCAAACAGAGCCGTGATCCCTCCTGGAGCCCGGAACGCCACGTCCAGATCGAAGTCGCCGAAGCGGGCACGGATCCGAACGTCGAGGCTCACCAGCAGCTCCCCCGGCCCAGTCTCCCGATCAGGAAGAGGACCCCTCCCGCCATGAGCGAGAGGAGAAGGGCCAGGACGTGAGCCTCCCCCAGGCGACCTCCCTGGACCGCGTCGTAGATGGCCGTGCTGGCCGTCTGGGTGCGGCTGGGGATGTTGCCCGCGACCATGAGCGTCGCCCCGAACTCTCCGATGGCGCGAGCGAAGCCGAGGGCGAAGCCGGTGAGGATCCCCCGCCAGGCGAGAGGCACCGTGACCGCGAGGAAGATCCCGAGCTCCCCCCAACCCAGCGTTCGGGCGGCCTCCTCGTACGTGCGCTCCACCTGTTCGAAGCCCCCCTGCGCGGCGCGGATCACGAACGGTAGGGCGGCCACGAAGGCAGCCACGACCGCCCCAGTCGGTGTGAACACGATCCGCCCCAGGCCCGCGCCCTCCCAGAGTCGTCCGACCGGGCCACTCCGCCCAACGACCAGGAGCAGGTAGTAGCCCAGCACCGTCGGCGGAAGCACCATGGGGAGAAGCACCAGGACGCTCAGGAGGTCCTTCCCGAGAAAGGCCCGACGCGCCAGCACCCACGCGAGGGGAACTCCCGCGCCGAGGGCGAGGAGCGTCGCCACGGAAGCCACCCGAAGGGAAAGAAACAGGGCGTCCGACACGGGGTCGATCCCTATTGCGCAGCCGGAGAGCCGAAGCCGAATCGGGACAAGACTCGGACCCCGTCGGGGGAGGTGATGAGGTCGAGGAACGCCCGGGCGCTCGCCGGCTGCTCGCTTCCGGCAATCACGGCGGCCGACTGAACGACGGGGGCGTGGAGAGCCTCGTCCACCAAACGATGCTCCCAGCCCTGGTGCTCGAGGATGACCGACAGGGCCAGGACTCCCGCGTCGGCGTTACCCGTGAGGACGAACTGAGCGGCCTGCGCGATGTTCTCGGCGAAGACGACCCGTGGGGCCAGCTCGTCCCACAGGCGCGCCGCCTCGAGCGCCTCCCTGGCCGCCAGGCCGTAGGGCGCGGTCTCGGGGTTCGCGAGGGCCACGACCGTGTACTGCGGGCCGACGAGCTCCGCGAGAGCGAGCGGCAGGCGCCGACCGGCCGGGACCACGAGGGCGATCCTTCCCCTCGCGTAGTCGCGCCGGGTGCCGGGCGCGATCCAACCCCCGGCCTCCAGCCGGTCCACGAAGTCCCGGTCTGCCGAGAGGAGCAAGTCCGCGGGAGCCCCGTTTTCGATCTGGGCGACCAGGTTCCCCGAGGAGCCCAGCACGATGTCTACGCCCACGCCGGCCCGGCGCTCGAACTCGGCGGCGATCTCCGGAAGGGCGAACTGGAGGCTCGAGGCGGCCAGAACGAGGAGCCGCTCGTCCTCCGCATCGTCCGACCCGGAACAGCCTGCCGCGCACGCGACCACCATGCAGACAAGCGGTCGGACCCAGCGCCCTAACCACGGCCATTCGGGCGCCCATCGCCGGACTCGGTCGCTCATCGCGGGCGCATGTCAGGCGGGAAGGCCCATCGGCTCCACGTCGTAGCCGCCGAGGGCCTCGACCTGCGCACGGAGCCCCGGAGACTCGAGCAGGTCCAGGAGAGCGACGACCCCGGGCTCGTGAAGGAGGTGGTCAGGAATGACGAGGTCGTAGCGCTCCTCCTCCAGCGGCACCCAGGCGAGGCCGAAGGCGTCGGCCGCAGCCCGGACCCCGATGCCCGCGTCTGCCGCGCCAGACGCCACACCTTGCGCCACCGCCCAGTGGCCCAACGCGGCGCTGTCGTAACCGGTGATCGCCGACGTGGGAACGCCCTCGCCTGCGAGCGCTCGATCCAGGAGCGCGCGACTCCCCGAGCCCGGCTCACGGTTGAGGAGCCTGACGTCCGGCCTGGCGAGATCCGCGACTCCCTCGATTCGGAGTGGATTACCGGAGCGGAGCATGAGCCCTGTTTCCCACACCACGAACCCGACGACGGTGGCCCGGAACGGGAGCCGCCGGCTCGCTTCGGCGCGTGTCACCGTCGCCCCGTCCTCGTCCTGGAGGTGGAAGCCGGC
>CBDAON010000004.1:0-1047500 GCA_965198065.1 Longimicrobiales bacterium
GCCAGCCTCGCGACCCTCGGAGGGAGCGACGTAGACAGCGCTGATTCTCGAACCGGCATCAAAGTTCGGGCATCGGCTATCCTGCCACTTACGACCAGCCTTGGTTTGCAGCTTGGGGCTGCCTATGCAGCAAAGGGCGCGACCGAGCAGGAAGATGGTGTGGATTTGGCGTTTGATCTCGACTACCTGGAGATACCCCTGCTTCTGAGGCTCAGCCCTGCCGTCGCGGGCACCCTATCGCCGCACTTCACCATCGGCCCGACACTCTCCTTTCGGGTGGCCTGCAACGTGAGCGGAAAGGCAGAGGGCTTTGAGATTTCAGTTGACTGCGATGATGCAGAATTTGCGGACTTGAGCTTGAAGACGATTGACTTTGGGGCAGTGGCCGGTGCCGGTCTAGACATCGCAACGCCGGGTTCCCTGTCCGTGTCGTTGGATGTCCTCTACAACTTTGGTCTGGCGTCCATCTCCGAGTCGGACGATGTGAAGAATCGCGCGTTCTCGATCCTAGCGGGCATCACGTTCCCCATAGGATAGCAACCGAGTTCGAAACACAACCACGCCGTGTCGAACGGGCGAGCTGACGGTCGAGCTTACGAATGAGGCGCGACTAGGGCCACGACGATTGAGATGAGCCACTTCCGTCCCGTTTTCATTGAGCACTCCCCATTTGGCATTTGGGGCCTTGACACCCGGGACGTGGTAGTGCCGGGCCGTTTGTCGCCATGACCCGTTCTCCCGTCCGCATAACCCCCTTAACTGCCTCTTATGACTGCATAACTTGCGAGCCACTGAGCGCGTGTCAATATCGGAAACGGCTACTTATGGTAGTCGGTAAGTAACCGTTAACACCATCAAATTGTTGGACTTCGGTGGCTCCCTAACTCCGCTCCCCACGAGCGCGGGCCACCGCTATCCGGCGGCACCAACACACACGGCAGGAGAATGCAGGGATGCGGTGGACCCCGGCGTTGACAACACGAGTGTGTGGAGTGTCTATGGTAGGTTTGCTCGATGGCTGGCCGAGGGCTGATCGCCCGTGGCACGGCCTGGCAAACCGCACGACTCGCCCAGGTGCGCTTCCGATGAGAAGCCGACCCCTCACGCCACCACTGGGATGTGCAAGACACATCAGGGGTTGATGCACATATGGCCCCAGTCGTGATGTGCAGAAGCAGGGCTCGCTATCCTATTGGGGCTGCGGCAGTTGCGCGCGGCGGCGCCCGCCCGGAGACCGCGAACGGGACAGCGCGCGGGTTAAGGGGAGCGACCCCCGGATTCGATGCCTCGATCGGCATCGCGGAGGGTTGGCATGTGCACACCCATGCCACCCTCCGCCGGGGGTCGCTCCCCTCCAGCAATCCCTAGCGGGAAGGCCATCAAGCGCCGCTGCGAGCGCGGCGTATCAACGAATCCGGCCGCCGGTCGCGGCTTTTCACCAGCTAGGTGGCTCGGCAAGTCGTCCCAGTGAGGTCGGCGTCGGCGCTCGACCAAGCCCGAAACTGCCCCGAGGTGGTTGAGGTTGCCGCCGATGCGCGCGACCTGCCGGCCGCGCTCGCACGCAAAGCGGCCGCCGGGGCAGTCCAGGTCCGCGTGCGCGCCATGGCCTGCCGGAGCGCGGGCGTCCAGGGGATCGAAGGGGGCGGAGCCACCCTCGCCAGCCCCTGCCGGGGACCCGCGAAGCGTGGCCACAAAGGGTAGGCTGGCTTAGGCACCGCTTAGGCACCGTAAGGTGTTCTCAGCCAGCTCTGCGGACGCCTCCGAAACGCCTCTCCGGGCACCGCCCGGAGCAGCGGGCCAAGGTCTATCTCTCGCCCGCGAGATAGGCCGCCCAATCGTCCATCAGCCGGCGCCTGCGCTCGAAGAGGTCCGAACGCGCATAGGCCGCTTCCACCTTGTTGCGAACCGCATGGGCCAACGCGGCCTCGGCGACCTCACGCGGTGCGTTGGAACACTCGCCGCACCAGTCCCTGAAGCTCGAACGAAAGCCGTGCGGCACAGCCGCGATACCCAGGTCTCGAAGTAGCGTGGAGAGTCTGCTGCCGGGAAATGCGCGGCCCTCCGACGACGGGGAAAACCAGACCGCTGCTGCCGCCGAGCGTCCGCGCCTCCTCGAGGATCTCCATGGCGCGCCCGGACAGCGGCACCCTGTGCGGGCGATGGGCTTTCGTGCGTTCGGCGGGAACCGTCCACTCCCGAGCCTCCAGGTCGATTTCATCCCACTGTGCCAAGCGAACCTCTCCCGAGCGGGCCGCCGTCAACACCAGGAACTCGAAGGCGAGTTTCGTGGCCGGGTAAGCGTGCGACTTCCGCACCATCTCCATCGCGCCCGCGACCTTCGAGTGAGGCAACGCGCGCATGTGCCGGATTACGGCTTGCTGTCGGCCAAGCGCTTGACCGAGCACATCGCTGGCGGGGTTGTCCGGCCGAAGCCCCATCGCCACCGCCCACTTCATCACCGCCCCGATGCGCTGGCGCACCCGCCGGGCCGTCACCTGCTTGTCGTGCCAGATCGGTGTCAGAACCGCCAGAACGTCGGCTGTCGTTATCTCGCCGACCGGTCGATTGCCCAGCTGTGGGAATGCATAGACGCGCAGGCTCGAGACCCAGTCCTGCGCATGCCTGGGGCTGCGCCAGCCCGGCCGAAGCTGTTCCAGAACACGGGCGGCCGCCTCGGCGAACGTGGGCATGTCCCGGACCTTGTATCGCTCGGTACGCGGATCGCCGCCCGAGCGCGCGATCTTGCGGTTCATGAATGCCTTCTCGCGCGCCTCGGCCAGCGATACCAGCTGGTAGCCCCCGAGCCCCAGCGTGCGGTTTCGACCCTGGATCCGCAGACGCTGCTCCCATCGGCGCGCGCCGGATCGGTCCACGCGCAGATAGAGGCCGTTCCCATCGCAGTAGTATCCGGGCTTGGCGCTGCGCACGAAGGCCGCGCTGAGTGCGTTGTGCGGCCGCCTGCCTCGGTGTTTGGGCAAATCCAATTCGGGAGTCCCCGTATAAAGTATCGTATGTTGTATACGGGAACATAGTGGACACACAGCGACACTGCAACCGGGAGTATCCTACATAACTCACTGTGGTAACTCTAGTTATATGATATTACTAGACATGTATGGATCGTATTGGAATCTATGTGTAGCAGACGGTTGATCAGCTCGGAGAGGAGACGGGAAGCTTCGGCGGGCTCGAGCATCTCGATCGGCGTGTGCTCCTCCACGAGCGCCCGGCCCGCGTCCACCGTCGAGCGAAAGCGGGCAGCGGCGGCCTCGATCTCGGACCGCAGGTAGGTGGGCGCGCCCCCTCGGCGGCGCTTCCACCACTGCCTGAGCCGGGAGGCGCTACCCGATGTGGGCCCGTCTGCCACCGTCCGGAGACGGGGATCGTGCGACCAGACCAGGTAGGCCCCGAGCTGCTGCACCCGCCCGGCCAGAAACGCACTCCGCTTACGCTGCGAGACCGCTACGATGCCGGAACCCTCGTCGTCCGCGGCCTCGGGCGAGGCCGGGCGCCGGAGTAGATAGAAGTAGAGGCGCGTGTCGGCGTCCAACCCCGAAAGCAGACGCTGCCAGCGGCCCAGCACGCGGTCGATCTGCTCGGGCGAACGCCCATCGACCACCGCAGGCTCCAGCCGTCCGGCCGCGATCAACTCGCCGGACCGGGTCAGGCACGTGCGGCCGTCCTCGAGCCAACCCCAGTAGGGCAGCTCCTCGGCCAGCGAGCCGGCCGCCTCGTGGTCTCTGAGCTCAGCGGCGATCCTCACCGCCCGCTCCGGATCACGAGATGCCACGGCTCTTCGGCCCACTTGCCCGGGTCGAAACGCGACGGGTAGCGCGTCCCGGCGCGGAGCACGCCAAGCATGTCCGGGTCCTTGCGGCCGGCCAGCCATCCGGCCCCAAAGCCGACCGCGAACACCACGCCGCCCGTCACGAGCGAAGCCGTCGCGTTCCACATCGCGAGCCCGAGCGTGGCGACGAGGAGAAACCCCCTACGCTCCACGCCCAGGATCGTCAGCGGACGGTTCAGCGCCGCATAGCCGGCCCAGCGCCTCAGACCCCTCATCAGAACAGCCAGGCCAGGAAGTTGGCCGCGCCCATCGCCATCCCGAGACCGAAGATGATCCCGGCTAGCGTACGCTTGCTCCCACCCTCGCCGAACGCGAACATCAGCCCGCCCACCACGATCGCGATCAGCGAGAGCCCCCGAGCGATCGGACCCGTGAACTGCGCCTGTAGCTCGTTCACCGCCTCCACCCACGGGCTCGTCCCCTGCGCCCACAGCACCCCGGGGGACAGCAACCACAGCGCTACCGTGGCCCAGGCCGCCGCTCGTACCGTCCTAATGAAAGGTTGCATCGTCTGCTCCTTGGTCTCTCGCTGGGATGCGCCGATCACTCGGCTTTGCCGCGGCTCAACGCGATCTGCTTGCGGATCCACTCATCCACCTCCTCCTCGATCCAGCCGACAGCGCGCGCGCCTAGCTGGACGGGTCTGGGGAAGGACCCCTCGGCCAGCCGCACGTAGATCGTGCTCCGCCCGAGCCCCGTGCGAGCTTGCACGGCCGGGAGCCGCACGATGCGGATCGGCACCTCCATTTCCTGCACCATGGTTCTCGTCATCTCTCTGCCTCTCCGTTCTCTCTGGGATGAATCCCGGAGCCGGTCGCTCCGGGAGGAAACAGGGTCCACACCGGCCTCGTCGAAGCCTTCCATGAACGCCAGGAGCTGATCGACCGTCGCGAGCGTCGGGGAGCGGCCATGGCGTAGCTGACGCACCAGGTTCGGATCGCCAACCGCCTGGCGGCCAAGCGTCGCCGGCGCCACTCCCGTGCGCTCGAGGAACGCATCCACTCGCGCCATGAAATGCTCCGTCAACGTCTCCATGCGGGGGACGGTGAAGGCACTTGCGCAACTACGTCAATCCGTAGGATTTAACCGACGTTCTTAGTGGATCTATTGGAATTGAAGTGGAACAGCGGCCTCTCCGACCGCTCCGCCAGCGGGGCGTCGAGCGGGTCGGGGAGCCGCTGGAACGTGGGGAGCATGGGCCCGGATCAGGCCTAGCTTATGATTGACTAGAACCTGTTCAACCAATCGGCACGCACCTGATCCTGCCTGACCCCGACGGGAAGCCCAGGCGGGCGATTCTGTGCCATGGAAAGCCAGCCACCGGTCATCCGCCAGGAATTGCGGGTTCCGTCGGAGGACTTGCGAATGATCTAGTGGATGGGGATACAATGGAGCCGATCCTCTTGAGCGGTGCCCGGGTACCGGGTGCTGCCCGCTTGAAACCCGCGCGGAGGCAACCTTCCGTCACGCGCCTTGAACCGGTGTCAGTATCACGGGGCCACTCCACCGGCCCCGTTGTGCGCTGCAAGCGCCGTCAGAGTCTGACCGTACTCGCTCCGGCAGATGGCCGTCGTTTTCTACGGTGTCGTGCGCAGCACCGCCACAAGCCCTCAAGGCCGGGCCTCTCTCAGTCGGCGTCGTGTCTCTTCCGGACTGATGGCGTTATGATGATCTAGAACTCCACTCGGCTGGCGGACAGATTCGAGCGATGGACACCTGTACCACGGAACAGCGTCGGCGCATCATGCAGGCGGTCAAGAGCAGGGATACCGCGCCCGAAATGATCGTCCGTCGGCTCTTGCACAGCATGGGCTACAGGTACCGGCTCCATCGGAAGGACCTGCCGGGGAGGCCCGATGTCGCCCTTCTGTCGCGGCGCAAGGCCATCTTCGTTCACGGGTGCTTCTGGCACGGCCACCGCTGCCCCAAAGGGCGTCTGCCGAAAACACGCTTAGACTATTGGGAGCCGAAGCTTGCCGAAAACAGGACACGGGATAGAAAGAAAGAGGACCAGTTGCGTTCACTGGGGTGGAGTGTGCTGGTGATATGGGAATGTCAGACCGCTGACCTCAAAGCCCTGTCCCTACGACTACGAAGTTTTCTGGGTAACGGGGAAACACGATGTGCAACCCCGAGCCGTGAAATATTAACGTGACTACGCCGTCCTCTGGGTCCCTATCTAGATCGGAGGTCAAGGCACTGGAGGCTGAGTACCATCAACGTTGTACGGTCCTCACCGACCGGTTGTGCGATCTCCTGGGGGCGCCACGCTCTATCTTTCTGAGAATGATCTCCGAACACGGTGCGGTAGAGGCGACAAAGCGGATCGTTCATAGTGACAAGCCGTCCACCACATTTGCAGACCTCTATATGCGAGGTCGGGGTGCGCGGTACCTGCACTTGACCGTCGAGGCTGTCATCATAACAGAGCGAAAGTGGGACCCACTCTTCACTGATGCAGACCGTAACGCCGCCGAGACACGGCTGCATCAACATGGGTGGTCGCACACCTGAGGCAGAGCCGAAGCGATCACCAGCACGCATCACATGATCATGTCAATCTTAAGTTTCTCCAGTCCTAGCCGAGCGACACAACCGTCTACATGGCAGACCGATGCCTACCCTAGAAGCCATTCCGCACGTGTAACACCATTGGTATAGGCCAGCAGTGTTTTCAAACTTCCCTCGATTTCGTGGTCTCTCTAGTGACTCCACCCTTTCAGAAGTGAACCGCGACACAATATGCTTAGCACGAATTTCGTTGTAGATGCCGCAGTCCTCCAAGAGTTAGGAGAGCGCTTGATCGGTCGGCCCGACATCGCACTTGGAGAACTCGCCAAGAATTCTTTCGATGCTGACGCTACGATTTGTAGGATTGAATTTACTGATGACCACATCGTGATTTCAGACAACGGCACAGGAATGTCTCGCCACATGTTTTTGACACACTGGATGAGACTCTTCACTACTCACAAAATTGACCAGGCCATATCTCCCAAACTAGGACGCCCTTTGACCGGCTCTAAAGGTATTGGTCGCCTATCCGCTCAATTCCTTTCCCACGAAATGACTCTCGAAAGTACCTCCGAGGACAACCCCGATGAGTCGCTATACGCGATGGTAGATTGGCGTCATGCACGACGAACTGCGGACCTAGATACCGTACAAGTCCTGTGGGAAGTCAAATCCACAACGTGCACCTATCCCGGAAATAGTCGGTCAGGAACCCGTATCACACTAAATCTGCTGAAATCCACTTGGGATACCGAAGATATACGAGACCTTGGGAACAATCTGTGGTTGCTTCGTTCCCCTTTTAAGCGACTACAATACAAGTCGCCAATCACCGCTACTAATCAGTTCGAGATAGAATTAAATGCTCCAACTATATCTGGTGCAAAGGCAGCGTTTGATGAGACTATTGACAACGTCCTCGCAAATTGGCAGGCGCGGATTGAAGGGACACTGGAACATGGACGCTCCGGACACTCTGCTACTATTCACTTAGAGTTTCGACCTGATTATCCATCAGGATCTGAGAAATCCAGAAAATTCAAGGAAAGAGTGGTGTTCCCGGTAGCAACATCCGACAAACCTCTACATCCACTGGTGGATACAGTCAGGTTCCAGATTCTCGTCTATCAAGCGAAAGGCAGGCAGCCGCATAGTATCTCAGTAGGTGACCTGCGGAGTTATCTTGTCAATTTTGGCAACGTTTCCGTGTACGACGCCGGTTTCAGGCTTCCATACTATGGCTCCGGTGGGGACAAATCGGGACAAGACTGGCTCGGAGTAACGGCGGATCAAGGACGTCGGCTCAGCACATCGCCTCTTCTCCCGGAACGTCTCCAGTCGGGCGGCAGGTACATGCTGGATCTACCCTCCCCTAGGCGGCTCATAGGTGCAGTAGAAATCGATACGAATCATGAGAGGACGGCTGCTGTCCGCAGCGGTGACGACACGCAACCACGGCTTGAAATCCAGCCCGGGCGGGATCGTTTGAAAGCGAATGAAGCGTTTGCACAGCTCCGCGACCTTGTTCGCTACTCGCTCGACTTCTATGCGAGCCGTTTTCGAATGCTTGCACTCACCGCCGCCGAGGCGACAACGAAGGACACAAATGCCACGACAGAGATCGGCAGGGCAATTCAGGCCCTTGAACGGAGTAAAGACGAGATTCCACAGCCTGTTGTCCGAGAAATACGCCGTCACCTTAATCGGGCCCGGACGACCAGCCGTGCCACCAAGGATGCGGCCGATAGCCGGGCTGTACTGTTGGCGCCCCTGGCGGCGGCTGGAATGGCAGCGATTGCCCTCAGGCACGAGCTGATCCGCGAGAATCGCTCTTTGGGACGAGTAATCAGTAGGATTCTGCAGGTCGCTGAGGAAAAGTCTCTCCCAGAACTTCGGGATAGTGCGCATAATCTAGCGGAATATCAGCGACGTGTGGATGCCTTGGATGAATTGTTCGCACCGCTTCTATACAACGAAGACAGGGAGGCAACGGATCGTCTCAAAGTTCGTGCCGTAGTCGAACAGTCGCTCCGAGGGATGAAGCCGCTGATGCCTGGAGTGCGTTTCAACGATACGGTCACTATCCCAGAAGATCTTCTTTTCCCTAGAGGATCACTCGCGGAATGGAACGCAATTCTACAGAACGTGTTGGCAAACGCATGGAACGCGATGTTGGATAGTGACAAAGCTCATATGTCCTTCGTGGGAGCTGGAGATAAACGTGGCAACAGATGGCTTCGCATTAGCGATACTGGACAAGGACTCGACCTCCCAATTGAGGACACGCACAAGCTATTCGATCCATTTGAGCGTAGAATCAACATCGGTGCAGACAAACAGTCGATTGCCATTGGAGGACAAGGTTTGGGTTTGGCGATAGTTAGAATGATCGCTCACCGTCGTGCCACACGCGCTGGCTTTGTACGCCCGCAGGCCGGATACTCAACTACATTCGAGTTGTCGTGGCGAGGAGGACGCCGATGAAGATCCTGGTATGCGATGACTTCGAGAGCCGTTGTGAAGACTCCGCCGAAGAAGTACGCAACGCTAGTGGTTGTATGGCAGACGTCTTGGCTGCTGACAATTTGACGACCACGCTCGAACAATTTTTTGACGGAGTCGGAAAATACTTAGATAGTATGGAGACCGCTGATGGATTGGCCATCAAGTCGGCGTTCGATGGGTATGATATTATTGTAATTGATAACAACCTGACGCAGCTGAACATCAAGGGTACGAGGATGACGGCTGAGTCAATCATCGGTTACATCCGTGCCTTCAGTCGTGCCGCGTATGTTGTATCGCTCAACAAGAATCCTGATATTGATTTCGATCTTCGGTATCTAGCGGGTGACTACTTCACGCGGGCGGACTTAGCGGTAAACTCCAAACATCTAGATATTCCGGCACTGTGGCGAGGCCAACTCAACAACAGCACGAGCAAGTTTGCACCGTGGTACTGGAGGCCACTGTTGGAGGCGCCAGAGAAGCGTCGTATGCAGATCGCCATGGTCGCCTCCAAGTTCGACACTCCGGTGCTACAAGCTCTAGGTTTCTCTGAGGAGAATACAGCTGCCTTGTCGCCCCTTGCTAGAGAATCGTTGGCGCCGAGCGCACCATTAGCCGAAAGTGGAAGCGAGTCAACAGAGATTGAGGCGATTACGTTTCTGGATGTGTTTTTGGGAAGAGATCGCTCACTACCTGCGCTACATGATCGTGAAGTACTCGCAAGCACAGCACGCACTGGACAAGCTGATGCGCGTCAGATTATTTCCCGTGTCGTCGCCTCAGATATCGAGCATTGGTTACGGTGTGACGTGTTGGCGCCCCAAGACACGCTGGTAGACGTGCCTCATTTGCTAATGCGGGTACCAGTTATTCTTGGAACGGAAGCGGTGGCAATAGCAGCGTGGAACAGAGCTGTCCGAGGCGACAGCCAACCATACGGGCTTGCCACGGACGCATACCGTGCTCATATCGCTTCGTTCAAGTTCGACCATGATCGGTGGGGATTGCCGCCGTGCTTCTGGTGGCGTGGTATTCAAAATGATGATGAGCTCGACAAAAAATTTCGAGAGGCAAGACGGGGCGATTGGATTGACGCAGTATTTTGCGAAGATACTTCGCGGTTTATTCTTCGTACAGGAGAAACTAATGGACCGACGGAATTTGTTACCCAATTGGAGGGACCTTGGGAGAGACGTTACATACAACAGGTAGATGAATTCAAGTACGCGCCGAAGACCCGCCTAGCATTGTCTTTGTAAGAACAGGAGGCGAATCTAATTGGAGAAGCTTATAACACTGATGGTTTTGTATTCCCGGCACGGAATCACGGACTGGAGATCTACGTCGGATTCTCTTCGTACAGAAGTTCGTAGAGCTTTGGGGAACGCTGGTGTCGTTCGGAATGAAGCGGAAGCTGTACAGACCATCAATAGATACTGGAATCAGGATAAAGTGCAGTGCCACAAATTCATACCGATGCCGAGACGTCCGGACAAAGAAGGCACATGTTGGTTTTTTCTCCCAATTCGCCAGCGAACTAACGGCGGTGCGGATTTAATCAGCTTTGAAGTATTCGTGTTAATTGAGGAAGAACATCGTTTAGCATTTAGATTTGAACCGGCAGACCGCGATTCCACACATGACTACGGGCATGTACAGCTTACGAAATCACTTAGAAAAAAGACACTTGATGCACAAATTGTATCATGGCTTCCCGACAGTTACCCAGCGTTTCCGATAGGCACTTCGGACCCCCTAGACATCTTTTTGGCAATGGCAGTGTCCGTCCATGGCAATACGGGAGGCTTCGTACATCTTCTGCAAAGAATGCTCCAGATGGCAAATCGATCGAATGAGTACAGATTCTACGAGGAAAGGCTTCAAGAGGTACTGTTCAGATTCGCACCTGAAGAAGGAAGCGCCGATAACAGCGAACGTAGTCGCCTCTGATGGTTGGGGCGATACCGTGCAACGCGGCGGCGAGCTTGCCATCCTTTAGTTTCACGTAAATGTCATCGATGTTATCATCCGGTGCAAAGATTGCATATACCGCGTGTGAGGGCACAGCACCTGATCGGTCAATTGCTGCGCGCGGCACCTTGGCCAATTCAGGTACTAGAATCTTTGGCCGTTGCCAGAGTAACGGGTGGATCCTGTCGATTGGGCGAAACCACGGAGCCCCATTCACTACAATCGTACGTGTCGCCAACTGCTTTCGGAAACGCAACAATCTGGACTTCAGGAGAGGGAACTTCTCGATGTCTATCAGATTGCCGTCTGTGTCATGCATAGCGAGGACTCGACGACCTCGCCAGGCGACGGATCCGTCGGAGATCTCGGAAGCCGCTATCCACGGTAGCAGCAGTGGGTCGGTGACGTCGTGTTCGTCTGGCTCCAAGACATAGGCTCGAGTACAGCCCAAGGCCGGACCAACCTTGACCACGTATCCCAGGTCCGCTAGGGACTTCTTGCGATCGTTCGTTGACGTTCTAGTGTGTCTCTTCGGTTTGTTTCGTACGGAAGCGGTTAAGATCATGGGATACGAACTGACGTTCTGTAGGAAAGCCTCATTCGCGGTGATACGACGCTCAGAGTGGACATCCAGCACCGGTAACCATTTTCTGCGGAAACCTTCTGCGAATTGCATGAACCTCCACCGATCTGAGCAAAGGAAGCTGAAGTGGCCATTCTTTTGCAAAGCAGACAGGGATCGATCAAAGAACGGCAAGAATAAATCTCCGCGAGCAATGTTCGTAGGAAGCACTTTCTCATACTGTTTCCTGAGTGCTAGGGGCACTTTCGACCATCGGACGTATGGCGGATTGCCGACGATATGGGTAAAACCGCATGAGGGAAGTTTGGACAGAAGGAAATCCTCATTGAGAACCCATGAGCGGGTGCATGCTCGTATAGTATTGTGATGAAGCCCGTGGTCACGTAGTAGACGGGCCAATCGTTGTTGTGCTAGCTTTGCTTCTGTGGAGTGCAACTCGAAGGCCAGAATTCGCTTGACCAGTGTTCGGGCACTGGGAGTCACGTGATGCCTCTTGAAGGATCCGATGAGTCGCCCCACCGCTTCAACGAGAAAGGACCCATCGCCCGCTGCAGGTTCCAAGAGACGTGCATGAGAAAGGTCGTTTTCGGAAACCCATCCTACATCGTCCAGAATTGTGTTTACGATTTCGGGCCTAGTATAGACGCCACAGCGGCGATGTAGCGCATCAATGTCACTCAGGACAGCTTTGGAGGTGTTCCCAAGGCTCGTGTTTGTGGAATGGGATTCGACTTTCTTCATCTGGACGCCAAGGCCATACATCTAAACGAAGACAAGCGAAACAATGAAGAAACGGGCACGTCTAGCCTCAACATTGTGAGCAGTGCGATGTCAGTAACTGGACTTTTTGCTGGAATCGGAGGCTTCGAAGTGGCTTTTCGACAGATTGGAATCGAGTCCAACTTACTCGTAGAAATAGATTGTGATGCACGAGCCGTACTTAAGAAAAGGTTTCCAGACGTAGCCCTAGAGGCGAATGTACTAGACCTAGAAGAGCTTCCCAAGGACACGACGATCCTAACCTGTGGATTTCCTTGCCAGAATCTCAGCATGGCGGGAGATAAGTCTGGTATTGAAGGGAAGAAATCGGGCACTGTACGAAAGATGTTCGAGTTCATCGGAAAGGCAGATGTGCCCACGGTCGTCATCGAAAACGTATGCTTCATGCTCCAGTTAGATGTTGGTAGAGCGATGCGGTGGCTGGCAGATCAATTCGAAGATCTGGGTTACGATTGGGCATATAGAGTCTTGGATACGAGGGGATTCGGACTACCACAGCGCCGTCGGCGTGTTTACCTCGTGGCAAGTCGAGCGTCGGATCCACGAGCCGTATTGTTCGCTGATGAGCGGCCGGTGGAGAAGAAAGAGAAGCCAGATTTGTCAAAGCCATTAGGATTCTATTGGACAGAGGGGCGGTCTGGATTGGGCCTAACGATTGACGCAGTCCCGCCTCTCAAAGTCGGATCGGGGCTTGGAATACCATCCGCACCGGCAGTCCTGTTCGAGGACGGAGAAGTCTTGATGCCCAGTATTGAAGCCTGCGAACAACTGCAAGGGTTCGACGCTAGGTGGACTTCCGTCTCGAAGAAGGGAACGGTGAAACGAGGAGCGCGGTGGAGCATGGTCGGCAACGCTGTCTCAGTTCCGGTAGCCGAGTGGGTAGCGAAACGGATCCTCAAGCCAGGCGATGGCCATCATTTCGAAGAATTCCCATTGACTGGGGACCATCGGTGGCCAGCTGCCGCGTGGGGTGTTGGAAGGAGGCGAGTCGGCGTCGTTGCGAGCGACAAGCCGGTGTCCTCTCCAGCACGTTCGATTAGGGAGTTCCGCGACTCGAGCTGGAGCCGGCTGTCTCATCGGGCTCTAGGGGGTTTCATTCGACGCGCTGAAGAAGGAAGACTGCGAATGCCAAAAGGGTTTCTCGAAACCCTGCGTCGTGCACCCCGTAGAGTCTAAGGATTCCATGGTGACCTATTCACAGCGTCCTACGACCCAGTGTCAGCGCCAAGGCCGTGCTCGGAAGTACGTTTCTTCTGGAGCAGCTAGACACCGCTAGGGCTGATGTTACTGGACAGGGTGGCGTCGTCGCCGTTTGCGGTCAAACCTGCTCCGTGCCTCGACCTTCACCTTATCGAGGGCCTTCTTTAGCCGCTCGACTTCGCATTCTAACTCGGCATACGACATGCACTGGTGACTGATGGGAAACTCAAATTCAGGCGCTGGATCTCGTGCCATGATGCGAGCTACCTGGGACCCGATGAAAAGGCCTTCGCCTGGCTGCACTTCGGAATAGTCTAGTCTGATTTGATAGGCAGTCATTTTTGCTTCTCAGCTCCGTTCAGCAATACACCTCAATATGCGGAAAATGCCATTCCAATTGTAATCTACGTGGTTGGCCGAGCCAACAAGGGTAGGGAGCCGGTGTCGCCGAGGGCTCGCACGCCGTCTCACGAGATCTCTGCGGCAAGGCTTTCGAGTCACGATGATGAGCAGAGCACCGTGAACCATCAACGGGGCCTAGGCCTAGTTAGTGTATCGCTTCCGACTCCCACCGGCGAGGTACGCCGCCCAATCGTCCATGAGCCGACGGCGGCGCTCGAACAGGTCGGAGCGCATGTAGGCGGCCTCGACCGGGTTCCGGACTACATGGGCCAGGGCCGCCTCGACGACTTCGCGGGGGTGGTCCGTCTCTTCGGCGGCCCAGTCCCTGAACGACGACCTGAACCCATGCGGCACCGCCGTGATCCCGTGCTTCCTGAGCAGCCGGCCCATCTGCTCGCCGCCCATCTCTCTGCCGCGCTTGCCGACGAACACGATCGGACTCCTGCCGCCGCCCAGCTTCCGCGCCGCGTCGAGAATCTCCAGCGCGCGGCCGCACAGCGGCACACGGTGCGCGCGCAGGCTCTTCATCCGGCTCGCGGGGACCGTCCAGACGCGCTCCTCCCGGTCGATCTCGCTCCATACCGCCCCGCGGACCTCGACGCCCCGCGCCGCCGTGAGCACCATGAACTCGAACGCCAGCGCGTCCACCTTGCCCGCCTTCGCCGCCCGGACCTTCTCGATGGCCGCCCCCACCTCGCGGTGAGGCAGGGCCTTCCGGTGTCTGACGACATGTTGCTGGGAGCCGAGCACCGGCAGGAGCCGGTCGCACGGGTTGTCCGTTCTCCAGTCCATGGCGATGGCCCATTCCAGCACGGCGCGGATGCGGTGGCGAACGATCCGGGCCGTCGGCGGGTTCGCGTGCCAGATGGGTGTGAGGATCTCGAGCACGTCGGCGCTCGTCATCTCGGAGACCGGCACCCTCCCGATCCTTGGGAAGACGTGAATCTCGAAGCTGCGATACCAGTTCCTCGGCACCGCCGCGTTGCGCCATCCGGCGCTCTTCTGCTCGATGACGCGCTTAGCGGCCTCGGCGAAGGTGGGAATGCCCGCCGAACGCCGCTTCTCGGCCAGCGGATCGCCGCCCGCGCGGGCAAGCTTGCGGTTGGCCAGCGCCTGCTCCCGCGCCTCGGCGAGCAAGACCAGTTGGGCGTTGCCGAGTCCGAGCTCGCGCTTGCGGCCCCGGATCACGAGCCGCTGAATCCAACTCCGGGTTCCGGTCTTCTGGACGTAAAGGTAGAGACCGTTGCCATCGCAGTGCCTGCCGGGCGGTGCCGAGCGCACGAAGGCGGTCGAGAGCCGTTTGTGGGGATGGCGGCCCTTGGGCTTGCCTAGGCGGCGCTTGACGGGAGATCGAATCACATTATCCATCCCCCAATCATAACTGGGATGGAACGGGATCGCAAAGGGCACTGCTGGCAGAACGAGACAAGAAAGAAACTACGTAACCTGTTGTAAATACTGGATGTTATGCACCTACCCGGAACTCCTTGGACGGTATCGGATTCAAGTTGTGTGTTTTACGGCAACAAATCGTCTAGGTTCAACCAGGCTGCACGATCTGCCGCACTTGCCGTGAAGCGATACCACATCCTGACGTGTCTGACGGCGGGAACTTGGCATCGAAATGCGCTGCGGGCACTGCGCTTGCTCATCGCAGCCTCATGCCCTGATCGCGGCGCACTCGCGAGCCGGGGTTTGGCCAAGATCGTGGAGGCATCAGTGGATGCCTCGGGCAACCTGAACAGCTGCCTGCTACCAGACGTCAGCCTTGCTGTCAGCGACGTCCGTGACCAACCCTGGGGCGAGTGTAGTTTCACCTTTCCTGATCCTGACGGGTGTTGTGACGTGACACCCTTAGTTGATCCGTTTATTCCCTGACTCCATGTGGTGGTTGAGGGCGAAGTCCGCAGGTGGGAGATCGCCCAGGGCGCTGTGGGGTCGGACGCGATTGTAGTCCTGCCTCCAGCGTTCGATCGTGTGCCTCGCATCCCGTAGGGAGAGGAACCAGTGGAGGTTCAGGCACTCGTCCCTGAAGCTCCCGAGGAAGCTCTCGACGAAGCAGTTCTGAATCGGCTTGCCCGGCTGTATGTATTCTATCTTGAGGTCCCGGGAGTAGGCCCAGGCGTCGAAGGCACGGCTCGTGAACTCGGAGCCGTTGTCGCAGATCACGCGCTCCGGCAAGCCGCGTTCCTCCCGAAGTCTCTCGAGCACCTCGATCACGCTCGCCGCAGGGATCGAGTGAGCGACGTGGAGTGCCAGGCACTCGCGGCTGAACTCGTCGATCACCGCGAGGCACCGGAACACTCGGCCCGTACTCAGCGTGTCCATGATGAAGTCCACGCTCCACCGCTCGTTCGGATGGCCGAGTGGGTCACGCACCGGTCGTGGTACCTGGCTCCGTCGTCTCCGACCCTTTCGCCGCACCGCGAGCCCTTCCTCGCGGTAGAGCCGGTGGATCCGCTTCCGGTTCACCAGCCATCCCTCGCGGCGCAGAAGCACGTGGATGCGTCGGTAGCCCCAGCGAGGCCGCTCGCCCGCGAGCTCCCGGATCCTCGCACGTAACCCCTCCTGAGCTGGGCGCTCGCTTCGGTACCGGATCGTTGAACGCGGGAAGCCTGTCCAACGGACCACTCGACGCTCCGAGGCCTTCTCGGCGGCTTGCACCCTCCGGACGACCTGGCGCCGCTCCCCGGCCGTCACAACTCGTTTCCCAGCAGGTCCTTCAGCACCTGAAGGTTCAGCGCCTGGTCGGCCACGATGCGCTTGAGCCGTCGGTTCTCGTCCTCAAGTGCCTTCAACCGCCTCGCGTCACTGACCTCAAGGCCCCCGTACTTCTTCTTCCACCGATAGAACGTGTCGTGGCTGATCCCGTGGCGTCGGCATACCTCTTTCGTCGCTCCGCCCGCCTCCGCCTCCCGTAGGATCCCGATGATCTGCTCTTCCGTGAACCTACTCTTCCTCATGACTCCTCACTTACTCCGAGGAGTCAGAGAATAGCTGGCTCAGCTTCCGGGTGTCACGTCAGTTGTCTATGGTCCTATTGCCGGGTCACCTAGCGTCACTCATAAGAGTGCCCGGTTCTCAGACGGACAGCCGCACCTCAACCTGGATCGTTTGCCGGATGCTCCTGAAGCGGTCGACGCTGGACGGAATCGTAGAGGGATCCATCACACTTCAGTTCCGTCGCTGGAAGCGTCCGACGGTCAAAGCTGGCGGAACGCTGCTGACCGCCGTGGGCCTGTTGGTGATCGAAGAAGTCGAGCCCATCGAGCTGGATAGCATTATGTCATCCGACGCCTTGGCAGCTGGCTTCAGTGATCTCCAATCCCTCTTGTCCGTGCTGGACAGTCGTGGATCCAACCAGGTGTACCGGATACGTCTCTCGTTGAAGGGCCCAGACCCACGAATCGAGCTCGGAGGCCGCCTGCCATCGGAGAGGGAAATGTCGGACATTCAATCTCGTCTTGATCGCCTAGACGCTCGATCACGGAGTGGAGCATGGACCGTCAGCACTCTGCGCGAGATTCATCGCCGACCGGCTGAGCGAGCCGCTGGCCTCGCCGCTGGCCTTAACACGGACAAGGCGTTGTTCAAGATGAACGTGAGGAAGCTTAAGGCCCTTGGTCTAACAGAGAGCCTTGAGATCGGATACCGCCTATCACGGCGTGGCGAGGAAGTCCTTCGGAACCTCGAGCAAGTCGCAGACACAGGGCGTGATACGGCCTCGCAGTGACATGCGCGTGTGGGAGTCCCGGACTCCTGCCGCTGGCCATCCCGTCCCCACCCGACCTCACCACCCCGGGGCCACCCCGACCCGAACGGGGGAGCGCCTCAGCGCGGCAGGGCGTTCGGCCCCTGAACGGTCTCGGGTGCCGGGTCCTCGGGGGCTCCCGACCGCACGCCGGCCATCTCGGCAAGAAGGGGTAGGCTCGGGCTCTCGGCAATGATCGGGAGCAGGTTCTGGATGAAGCTTGCCCCGTCGGACGGAGTGATCGTGTCGTTCAAGAATCCCGGTGGAGGCGGGAGTACGGCGGGATGAAGGTGAGCCAGGCACGGCGCCTGAAGGAGCTCGAGCGCGAGAACGGGCGCCTGAAGCGAGCAGTGGCGGACTTGACACTGGACAAGCTGATCGTGGAGGAAGCGGCCAAGGGAAACTTCTGAGCCCCGAGGGCCGACGACGTTGTGTGGTGCGTGTACGTCAGCAGCTCGGGGCGTCGGAGAGGAGAGCGTGCCGGGTGCTCGGGCAGCCACGCACGACCCAGCGCGGGGCGAGGAAAGTGGCGAGTGACGAGGGGGCGCTCCGAGGTGATATCGTGCGACTCGCGAGTCGATTCGGCCGCTACGGCTAGCGACGCGTCACGGACACGCTCCGCATCGAGGGCTGGGGGGTGAAGCACAAGCGGGTGGAGCGGATCTGGAGGCAGGAGGGGCTGAAGGTCCCGGAGCGGCAGCCGAAGCGAGGTCGGCTGTGGCTCAACGACGGATCGTGCATCCGGCTGAGGCCGCTGTATCGGGGCCACGTCTGGTCGTACGACTTCGTGGCCTCGAGGACGCACGACGGGCGTGCGCTGAAGCTGCTGACAGTGCTGGACGAGCACACGAGGGAGTGCCTGGCGATCGTGGTGGCTCGCAAGATCCGCTCGCACGACGTGCTCGAGGTGCTGGACGATCTGTTCGTCCGACACGGGCCCTCCCGAGTATCTGAGGTCGGACAACGGACCGGAGTTCACCGCGAAGCCCGTGCGGCGGTGGTTGGGGCGCGTGGGCGTCGAGACGCTCTTTATCGAGCCGGGCAGCCCGTGGGAGAACGGCTACAACGAGAGCTTCAACGGCAAGCTCAGGGACGAGCTGTTGAACGGGGAGATCTTCTGCTCGTTGGCGGAGGCGGCCGTGCTGGTCGAGCAATGGAGGCGCGAGTACGATACCGTCCGACCCCACAGCGCCTGCGGCGGCTTTCCCCCGGCCCCTGAGGCGATTAAGCCGTCGCCCTGGTTCCTGAGGATGCCCGTCCTTCACCGCCCTCCACAGGTGCTGGGACTAACATAGGTTGTGGTACCGCTCTTCGGGGCAGGTCAGCAGGACGTCTGCTCGCTCACCAGGGGAATCAGAGGGCCGGGAGACCGGGGCGCCCGCGCCCCCGATGGCTCAACCGTACCATCTAGTACGCGTCAGTACCACATTGCTACCATGGCGCTTACGGACTCAAAATCCCCCGGGGGCAACCCCTTCTGGGTTCGAATCCCAGCCCCGGCACTTAAGTAACCACAATGCTTTACGAGATTCGGTGAGGCGATTCGTATTCTTTGCCAGCGGATTCGGTCTCTTTTCGCCCCATGGTCCCCATCTGGGGCAGGAGCCGCCGCGTCTTTCACGTTCGTGACCGGCAACAACGACATTGCTCGGTTAGCTCATGTCCGACGCCTTCTTCTCCTCCCCGATCCTGAACTCGCCGTACGGGTATCCGGCGCTAGGCGCGCGGGGATGCGCGGCAGGACAGCGACGTGGACTTGCTGATCGTTATGGACGTGGAGGGCCCGAAGAGGCAGGCTCAACGAAGTACGAAGTCGGGGGGATGTAAGGAGAGGGGGTTCTGGCGCGGCCGACCCGTGTCTCAGGGGATGGCGCCGGAGTAATCGCCCCGACGTCAGAACCTCAGCAACCGGGTCACCTTTAGCACGAGGCCGCGGTCGGAGAGCACGGGGAAGCGCTCGAAGTCGGACGTGTCGCGCTCCTCGGTGTAGACCAGGAAGATCTCGCTCCCGGGCGCGTACTCCCAGCGCAGGCGCGCGTTGGCGCTGAAGGAGTCGTTGCTCGAGTTGTACTGGACGAGCGCGCTCAGGAACATGCGTGGCGTGAAGGTAAAGTTCACGCGCGTGACGGCCAGTGTCGTGTTGTAGGTCTCGCTCGGCAGATCCACCCAGTTGTAGGAGACGCTCGGCTCGAGCGAGAGCTGCGGGATCACCACGATCCGCCCCCGGCTAATCCCGGCCGACGCCAGGTGTCCATCGTAGAACGTGCCGTACCGCGCCGAGACGTTTCCCGACAAGAAGCGCTGAGGCCCGAACGAGTACGAGGCCTGGGCCGAGCCGAACGGATACCGACCCGCTGGGATCGTCGCGCCGGTGATCCGTTCGTCCTGGGTGAGGTTCTCGTAGGTGTCCGTGTAGCTCAAGTTGATCTGGTCGCTGTTCTCGAACTCGATCCCGACGCTTGCCGAGATACCGCGACTCTCCACGTAACCCAGCCGGGCATTCTCCACGTAGTCGGCGCTTGCCTGGATCCTGACCTGCCGAATGGCTTCGAGTGATGGTCTCGGGCTGCGCCGGAGCGAGACCTGGGCCTGCCTGAACCCGGAGCGACGCAGGAAGCCCACCTCGGGGTTGAAGTCGTCCTCCACGAGCAAGTAGCTCGCCGAAAAGCCCTCCAGGTCCGCGTTGTAGTTGACGCGGGCCTGGTAGCTCTGACCCAACCGCTCCTGGAGGTCCGCGAGTCCGGGAGTCTCGGTGAGCGCATAGTAGCCGGCGATGTAGAGATCCTCGAAGAAGGCAAAGGAGGCGTCGGCTCCGTAGGTGTGGTTCCAGCCGTCCGAGGCGAGGGACCTCGACCTGCGCGTGAAGAGGGCCCCGATGTTGCTGCGGCCCAGGATGTCGGCGCGCAGGCGAACGGCCGTGAAATTCGTGAGCTCGGCCACGGTGGATTCGTTGCCCAGGGCGTCGACTTCCGTCACCTCATCGGTCTGGACGTTCAGCGCCCCGACGCCGATAGGACCGATCTTCCCCGTGAGCCTGCCCCCGCCGAGGATCGGCACTAGCTGGCCGCCCTGGAGACCGATCCGACGGCTGAAGAAGGCCGAAGGCGCTCCGCCACCGCCGCCACCGCGGCCCGGGCCGCCGCCACCGGCGCGGCCACCACCGGCGCCGCCACCACCACCGCCCGCTCCACGCGCCGGGAAATCGAAGATCCCCCTGCTCTCCAGGAAGAACTCACGCTTCTCGGGAAAGACGAGGCTGTAGCGCGTCAGGTTGATCTGCTGCTCATCCACCTCGACCTGCGCGAAATCGGTGTTGTACGTGAAGTCTGCGGCCAGGTTCTGCGTAATGGCCCACTTCAGGTCGACCCCTCCGTCGCCGCCGAGCTCGTTCTCGACCTCGGGCGTCGCTGACCGATCCGTCGTCATGTGGCCGATGCCGTAAGGCTTCACGTCGATGCTGAGCCCGGCGGGGGGGGCTTCGATGCCCGCAAGCGTCGCGGCACGGGACAAGCGCATGATCGCGGCGCGTCCGCTTGATCCCGCCGCCGACCGGGGGACCGGCGTAAGGTGCGACCACTCGTTCTTACGCCGGATCGCCCGTCGCACCTGGAGGCCCCACACCTGTGACGTACCTGGGCTGTAGCGGAACGCCTTGAATGGGAACCTCATCTCCACCGTCCAGCCGCCGTCGAAGCGCCCGGTACGCACGTCCCACACCGGATTCCAATCGAAGTTCGGGCTCCCCTCGTTGGTGATCTGGGCGTCCACCATGGCGCCAAGCGGGTTCGTGTAGAAGAAGTACCCGTTGCGGCGATCGTAGAAGGTGTCGAAAACGACGCCGAAATTGTCGTTGTTTCCGATCTGGTTCGAGTCGCGCCGCATTTCGTTGGCGGTCCACTGGCTCTCCGGGACCTCCTCGTGCACCCGAGCCGAGACGTAGACGTTGTCCTCGTCGAACATGATCCACGCTTCGGTCAGCTCCGTGGCGGGTGTTCCCTCGTCGGGGAGGGTCTGGATGAAGTCGCCGATGGGAGGCACCTCGGAATACACGGGCTCGTCGAGCCGACCATCCACTTCGAGCGGCTCGTTCAGGCGGACCGCGCGGACCGTCGCGCTTCCGTCGTCGTCGCGCGTGATGACCTCAGGCGCCGCGGGCGCCGCGGGAACGCCGGGCGGCAGAGCCACAACGACGGGCTGATCTGCCGCGACTCCTGCCCTTGGGGGTGGCTCCGGGGCGGTGGGCACCGCCGGCGGGGGCCCCGGGCTATCGGCCACCGCAGCTGGGGACCCCGGGGCATCGGCCACCACCGAGGGGGGCTCCGCGCGCGCAGCCATGGGCTGCCCCGAGCCATCCAAGAGTGTTACGGGGAGGCCCATTCGCCGAGGCGAGATATCGAGCTGGGCGATCCGCCAAGTGCCCTCGTCACGAGTCCTGAGCTCGGCGTAACGCCAGAGACCCAGGAGCGTGCCGCCATCCGGACCCGGTAGCGCTCCGGCGACCTCGACCACCGTCACGGCGGTGCCGCCGAGCACCTGGCTTATGATCTCACCCGGAGTCCAAGCGAGCTTGCTGAGTCTCGCGCGCCATTCGTCCGGACCGAGCTCTACCGGGCTGCTGTTGTCTCCGTCATGCTGGATGAGGACGCGGGCACTCGGCATGAAGTGCGAGAGATACGCGTCGATGTCGCCGGCGTTGAGCGCGACCAGGGCGCGCGCCACGGCATCCCTGACCTCGGCTTCGGCCTGCAGTTGGGCGGCGAGGGCCGGCGGGCGGGCGACCCACACGGAGATGCCGACGAGGACCCCTGTCAGCAGACGAGCCTGGATCATACGGCATTCTTGCGACTGGAGCCCGATCTCGCCATCCCCGTCCCCGCCGCTGGCCCGGCCGGACGCCCCGGCCCCTTTATCGATTGCCCGTCCAAGAGGCCTGCGGTAGCAGTCGAGCCTGGACACGCAAGTCGGGTTGCTGTGGGCGGGCGCAGCTGACGACTCGAGCAGGGCGGCTCTTGCGTGGAGAAGACCCTATGGTAGGCTGCCTCACTCGGGAGTCAGCTCTACCGTGACCTCGGCCGCATAGAGCATCGTGCGGTCCTCATCCCTCGCGGCCCACTTCCTCAACGTCTCCACGCGCTGCTGGACCATGCCGTCGAACGCCACCTCACCGTTGGCGATCACCCGGATCGGACGACCCAGATCGAACACGTCGGGCGATATCAATAGCGTGAATTTCCGGACGCGATAAACGTCGACGGTCACGGTGTTGCCGGACCGGACGGCTCGTACCACGCCGCTGTTACCGTCAAAGGTGAGCCCGGCGAGACCCCCGCGATCTGGGTCTCCCGCGATCGGGCCTAGCTCGTCGATCACCACCCAGTGCGCCCGGTTGTAGCGGTCGGTGCGCTCCGTGGCCCAGAGGATGCGCTCGGGGTGAGGGTCTCGAGGATGAGCGGCGATGAAGCGCTCGATGTTCTCCGCCTCCTCGGGCCACCAACTGGTGCTGTGCCCGCCCGGCTTCGCGGTGAAGACGAAGTCCACGCCGGCCCGCTGGAACGCCGACAGGAAGGGCGTGATCACACGCACCGGGTAGAGCCGATCGGTCTCCCCATTGACGATGAACAGCGGTTTGTTCGTGAGGTTGGCCACGTGCATCAGGCCGTCGGCCCCGACCCGTGGATTCAGCAGCACAGCCGGATGGCCGATGAACGGGAGAAACGCCGCCCAAGGGGTGGTGTCCCGGAAGCCAAAGAAGTACACGCCGGTGCCGCCGTCCGACCTTCCGAACGCGTAGACCCGGTTCTCCTCCACGTTGTACGTGCCCTTCAGGTCCGAGAGGATGCCTCGAAGGTTCTCGACCTGGCTCCACTCCCACCAGAGCGACTCGTTCCACGACTGCGGAAGCACCGCGATGCGATCGTAGCCCATCACGTCGTCGTAATTGC
Source organism: Longimicrobiales bacterium (assembly GCA_965198065.1). Classification (GTDB taxonomy): domain Bacteria; phylum Gemmatimonadota; class Gemmatimonadetes; order Longimicrobiales; family Gaopeijiaceae; genus SHZS01. The sequence continues at coordinate 23,499 of CBDAON010000004.1, forward strand.
GCCACCACTCTCCCCCGCGCCCTCGATCTGGCCGGAACACGCCACCGTTGAGGTAAAAGGCCACCGGATAGCGACGTGACGGATCGTAGTCCGCGGGAACCATCAACACATACCGGTGAGCGAGGCCGTTCTCGTTCGCCTGCGTCAGCTCCAGTCGGCCCGTCGGGACCTCCTGCGAGTAAGCGGGCCCGCGCTGCAGCCGCTCATACGTAGCGGCGAAGGACTCGTCCAGGGCCTGCGCGACCAGGGGCGAAGCCCCAGCTGCGCTCAGGCCGATCACGCCTATGACCGCCGCGCGAATCGAGGTCATGGCCAGGGCCCTCCAGGGCGTGTCGGGGGAGCACGGTAGACCGCACCAATGATAGGCGTCCCCTGGGGGATCCGCACGAAGGGCACGTCAGAGCGCCGGCCCGGCGTCGAGCGGGAGCGTTCTTGCGATCCGAAGACTACCGGTGCTCGGGGTTTGGGAAGTCGAAGCGACATCCGGCATCCCACTCCGAGCGCTGGTTCCCGTGCGCAGGTATCCCTCCGTGGTCGCGGAAGATGAGGGCCAGGTGGAGGAGGTGCCAGGTCATGAACGTGGCTCGTCACTGGTGGTGGCCAAGGGGTCGGCCACCATCACGGCGACGACTGACGGCGTGAGCGGCAACGCCTCCGTCACCGTCGTGGCCGAACTCCAGGAGGAGGTGGGGGAGTGAGAGCTAGATGAGTGAGGAGTGGTGAAGTCCTGAGGACGAGGAAGAGGACGTATATGGAACTCGATCAGGACGGCTTTTGCCAGCCTGGCAGCGGCCCTGCTAATGACTCTACTGTCCAGACTCTGACGACCTCCATGGGCCGTCGTCCAGTCTTACTCGCTCTCCGGTGGGTACCGGCTGCAGAGGGCATCGGCGTGTAGCTCTATACTCCGGCTGCGGGCCGGCTCAGTACCGAATCCGAGCCTTCCCCCTTCCCAACACCGAGCTCAGTCGGCAGCTCCGCCGTCGCCATCGCCTCCTTCCTCCTCGCTTCCGAAACAGTAGAACAGGCCCGCCCCACCCGTGGCCACTAGCTGCTCCTGGCTGCAGCCCTGGCTGGGGTGTGCTGTGTTCCAAGGGGATCCTGGGTCCTGGAAGCTGAACCGGTCGTGGTGGCCCAACATGGCGCTTCCCTCGCCACTGCTCGTCCAGCCGTTGCAGGTACGATCCAGCCCAGGGGGAAAAGCGGTGCCGCCGAGCTGCGTCCCGGTGAGGATGTCATGCATGCTCGGCGAATCCCCCATGGCCCCGGAGTTCACCGGCTCGCCCTGCTCGGTCAAGGAGTGCTCGTAGCTGAGGGCCGAGTTGTTGTAGTGCAGGTCGTCCACGTTAGCCGCAATCCGGAGACCCGCAGCGTTGAACCACGGTCCCTCGCCAATTCGGTCCCTAGCGTTGACCGCCGGCTGGGCACCGTCCACCGAGCGGCGAACCGCCTGGATGCTCAGATAGGCCCGCCACGTCCTGTCCCCGGCCCCGACGCTCTGGGCAAGCGTCTGGCAGTGCGCGTCGGCCCCGTCAAGGCCACCCAGGTCTCCACCGTTGCCAAGGCCCACACTAGTGATGAAGAATCCAAGAGGCTCGTCCTGAGCGACCCCTTCGCCAGGAACGGCCACGGCGCAAAGGACCATCGCCGAAATTGTCACAAGCCACCTCGTGCTCATCTTCCTGATCTCCTCTCTGGAGGGCTGGGAGCGTGGGCTCCCTTGCGGGTTCGATTCGGCCCCGAGTGATTCCCGGAATCTATGGTTAGACTCGGGCTGCGAGCCAGGCAAGGAGGCGCGGGCTCGGTCATCGTCACCGTGGACGCCGGTGCAGGCGGGGAACAACAGGTGGATCGTTGCCAGCCGCCAGGGCGTTGTACGCCCCCACGACCACCATCGCCAGCACCAGCCAACGGATGAAGGAGCCGACGCCCTCGTTGACCCGGTCGATCCAGGCGACGTGCCCGCCGCGGTAGTCCTTAGAATGTGACCGCGTGTTAGGGGAGGGGAGCATCCCGGTGGGTTCGGACATTCGCCTGAGGAGGGGGGCGGCGCGGGAAGGCAAGCTACCGCGGGCCTCTCGGAGGGGCAATCGAGGGAAAGGCCGGGGTGTGTGGGGCCGCGGGAGGCAAGCTCGGCGTCTTCGCGCTATCGTAAGAGCGCCGCCTCGCCGGTGTCCGCACCGGTCCAGGATCTCGAGCGGCAACCCAGGAGGTGCTGGATGAGGAGTGCCAGACTCGCGTTGGGAGTCGCGGTCCTGCTGACCCCCGTGGCGGTGCTCGATGCTCAGCAAGCTGCGCCCCGGATCGTTGAAACCTCGTTCGCCCTCCCCGATGGCGGAGAGATGAACTACGGTGTCGCCCTTCCCGCGGGCTACGACGAGGGCCCGGACAGGCCTCGCCCGCTGGTCCTGGTGCTCCACCCGGGAGGCCGCGGCAGGTACTACGGCACCAGCTTCATGCGGCAGATGATCGAGCCCGGCCTCCGGAGTTGGGGCGCCATTTTCGTGGCCCCCGACGTGCCCGCCCGGAGCTGGGCGACGGCCGAGTCGAGCCGGGCGGTCATGGCCCTGCTGGAGCACGTCTTCTCCGAGCACGCCGTCGATCGCCGCCGGATCGTCGTCACGGGCTACAGCATGGGTGGGCGCGGCACCTGGTACCTCGCCACCCGAAACGCCGACTTCTTCACCGGCGCTATTCCCATGGCCAGCTCTCCAGGGAACGACCCCCTCGACCGCCTCTCGTCTACGCCCGTCCATGCGATCCACAGCGTCGACGACGAAGTCGTGCCCTTCGAGCCCGCCTTCGAGGCCCTCCAGAGCCTCTACGCCATGGGCGGTACGGTGCGGCTCATCCGTCTCAGCGGCGTCGGCCACTACCAGATGGGCGCCTACATCGGGCCCCTGCAGCAGGCGGGGGAGTGGATGTGGGAGGAGTGGGAGCGGAGAGCGGCGGAGACGAGGCAGCCGGCGCCATAAACCGTAGGGGCTTTTAGCCCCGTAGCGATCGAAATCCCGCCAGTCCTCCGAGCTGCGGCGTCGCTCGTCCTAGTCGATGGCTTCGATGCTAAGCGTCGCGCGGTAGGTTCCCAGCTCGATCGCGGAGCCGGAGTGGGGCAGGGGATCGAGGCGAAGCAGACCGACGCGGTAACCCGCGTGCTCCGCGGCGTTCGGCTCGAGCGTGGTGTGGACCCTGAAGGCATGCGTGGGGCCCGTCCCCATCGTGAGCTCGATCGCGGCGGCCGCGTCACCTTCCCAGACGCAGACGACGTCCACCGGGCAGCGAGAGTCCTCTCGTTGTAGTCGCCGCTGAACCCGATGCGGGCGAACAGGAAGTGGTCGACCTGCCCGTTGGGCGGGACGAACGTGCCGACCGTCATGATCTTTATATGGCCGGCCGTCGTGTCGAACCAGAAATAGTTGGTGTCGGCTGCCTCTGAGAACACGAAGCGCAGGGCTTCGGCTATCGTAGCCTCGGCACCGAGGAACTGCACCGCGTAGGTGTTGACGCTCCGTGAGCCGTTGAGCGCCGTGGTGGCGCTGACCTGCTTGAGGTTGCGGTCGACGCCGTTGCTGATGATCTCGTAGAACTCCTGACCGCCCAGAGAGACCGAGTAGTTCGCTCCGTCACTCCGACGAACGCGATGCTGAACACGCCGTCCACGAGGATCTCTCCCCCGCCAGGGACGACGACTTCAAGCCGAGGGACCCCCACGGTGCGAAGGGAGCCTTCCGGGCCGGCGGGGTCACTGTTACAGGCCACGAGCATCCCCACCAGCATCGCGGCGGTACCAAGGCTCGAGTAGGCCTTCAAGGATGGTCTCCGGGTAAGGGACGTAACGACTTGTGCTACAAGAGAACGATCGGGGTCGCATGGCCGTGACGGGGGTCGTAGTGCGGCGCCGCTCGGCCCCGCTCAGCATCCCGGGGCGCGAGCACGCCGATTCGCCCGCCCCGGGGGATCAGCTCGCGAGCAGCAAGTCCCCCCGCTCGAGGCCGAGGAGCCGCTCCTTGTACTCGACGCCCCCGCCGTAGCCACCTAGTGACCCGTCCGTGCGGACCACCCGGTGACACGGGACGACGATGGCGACCGGGTTTCGTCCAAGGGCGCTCCCGACGGCCCTGGCGGCCCCGGGTTTGGCGATGCGTCGGGCGAGCTCGGCGTATGGGATTACCTCACCGAAGGGGATGGCTCGAGCGGCGTCCAGCACCTGACGATCGAAGTGGCTGAGGCCACTCAGGTCGATGGCCACATCGAACCGAGATCGAATTCCGGCGAAGTACTCCCCGAGCTCGCGCTCCACGTCGGCGAGCCTCCGAGCGTCTCTCACGATCGGGATCTCCGGGGAGCTCCTTTCCATCTCCTCCACAAAGGTGTCGGCGTCCTGCGGGGTCCAGGAACCGGGATCGTCCCCCTCCTGCCGCCATGAGACGCGGGCCAGGCCGCGGTCGGTCGCGGCCACGAACATGTCCCCGAACGGAGTCGGGAACCGGTGCCAACGCACGACGTGGGTCGCGCAGCACTCGGACAGGGCCGACCGAAGCGTGACGAGCTCGGCGGCCCGAGCGGAACAGGGCTCGCAGTCTCCCAGGTGCTCTGCCATCGTGAGCTCCTCGTCTAGAGGCAGGTCCCCACTCACGAACGCCACGAGACTGTCCGTGGAAAAGGTGCAGGGTTCCGAGATCATGATCCGTGTTCCTCCTCCCACAGGTGTCTCGTCAACCCCGGCCTCCGCTGGAAGCGCGACGTGGAAGCCCGGCTCTCGGGCCGAAGGAAGCTCCGCCGGAAGTAAGCTACGCCGATGGCAGCGCGTCCACGATCTGGGCCATGCGCTGCCGGGTCGCCTGATCCGGCAGCGTCCCGAGCCCTGCCCCCAGGTTGTCAACCAGGTGCTCCGGATCAGAGGTTCCCGGGATGATCACGGTCATGTCCGGATGACTGAGCAGGTACTTGAGGAAGAACTGCGCCCACGTGGCAGCCCCGATTTCGGCGGCGAGCTCCGGGACGGGCCGGCCCGCCACCCGGTTGAAGAGTCGGGCCCGGCCGAAGGGGAGGGCCGATATCGTCGCGACGCCGCGATCCCGTGCAATAGGGAAGAGAGTCTCCTCGACCTCCCGATTGTCGATCGCGTAGTCGAGCTGAACGAAATCGAGCTCCTCGCTTCGGAGGATGCGCGCGACCTCGTCGTAACTGTTGTCGCTGGTGGTCGTGATTCCCACGTACTTGACTCGGCCTTCCTGCCTCAGCTCGCGAAGCAGTGGAAGCTGGGTCTGCCAGTCCCCGAGGTTGTGGACCTGGTTGAGGAAAATCTGCCCCGGGGCCAGACGCTCGGCCGATCTGTTCATCTGGACCAACCCCGCCGCCCGCCCGCGGGCGCCACTGATCTTAGTGGCCCAGAGGATCTGTTCGGAGTTCCCGATCTCACGAGCGAGGTCACCAAGCACCTGCTCCGACGTCCCGTAGCACGGGCAGGTGTCGATGAACCGCCCTCCGTGCTCCGTGAACAGGCGAACCACCTCGCGGATCGCGGTCCGCTCGGCGGGCGTCCTAGCGGCCTGCATGAAGGTGTTGGCGGTGCCGAGACCGACCGCCGGGATGCGCTCCCCCGTCTTCGGGATCGCCTTCACGAGTTGCCCCTGAGCTGCCGGACGGACGGCCGCTTCGATCACGCTCCGACCGCAGAGGAGCGATGCTCCGGCAGCCGCGGCGCCCAACTTGATCGCATCGCGTCGTGTGTATCGCATGGAGTTTCCTGGCAATGGGGAGACCCGGTCGGGCGGGGAGAGGCGCTTCATTTCGAAGGTGACCCCGGAGTACTGTAGAGCGTTGAGCGTCGCGCGTCGACCGTGCAGCGTCGAGCCACAGTCGTTGCCGCTCCTCACTGTCCCGGTCCTCCAACGGCGGACTATACTTCCGGAGCCCCTTCGGTGGCCCGCAGCACCACCCCCGAGTAAACGAATGGTGATTATCTACTTGACACAAGGTACGAACGCTTGTAAGTTTAGGTGCATGGACATTCAATCGCCTTTGTTTTCAACGGGTTTCATGATCTTCTCCACCTCTTTCATAACCCGTTTTCCGAACAGTTTGTCCATGACCTCGCGGTCGGGGCGTTCGGTGATGTCCTTCGGCAACTTCCGTTTCTTCTTGGGTTTCTGAGCCATGACTGCTGGTATCAACCTCGTGAGTCTGATTGATCGTTTCTCTGACGACGACAAATGCCGTGAGTATCTAGAAGACCTGCGGTGGAGCGACGAAGTAGCATGCCCTCGGTGTGGCGATACCTCCGTGTCCGAGATCCAAGACCGGCATCAGTGGGATTGTAATTCATGCCGCTACCAATTCAGTGTGACGGCGGGAACGATCATGCACCGTTCGCACCTTCCGCTCCGTAAGTGGTTCTTGGCCATCTACCTCATGTGCGAGTCGAAGAAGGGCATCAGCGCGAACCAGTTGAAGCGCACCCTCGGAATCGCCTACAAGACGGCCTGGCACCTCTGCCACCGCATCCGTGAAGCGATGGGCAACGATCCGTTCACCGGCCCCACGCTTTTCGGGATCATCGAAGTGGACGAGACGTGGGTTGGCGGAGTCCAGAGAGGCAAGGGCCGGGGGCCGTACAGCACCACCAACAAGGCCATTGTCGTCGGAGCGGTCCAGCGCGACGGGCAGGTCAAGCTTGAGCACATCCCTGACACCAAGCGGGTTACTCTGGACGACTTCGTTCGGCGCTCCGTTACCGATGAAGCCTTGGCCATCTACACGGACGAGTTTCCCGCCTACCGTGGCCTCGGTGAGCGCATGGGCATCGCGCATGACACCGTGCAGCACAACCTCGACGAATGGGTTGTAGGTGACGTTCACACCAACAGCGTAGAAGGCGTCTGGAGCCTGTTCAAGCGCTCCATCATGGGATCGTTCCACAAAATCAGCAGGAAGCATCTGGACCGTTACCTCGAAGAACTCGAATGGAGACACAACAACCGGAACAACCCGCACATCTTCCGCGATACGCTGCGGCGGATCGTGGACACGGATGCACTCACGTATGACGCGCTCACGGCGTAGGACGCATCACTGTTCTCCGGCATTTTCGGACCCTGGGTTCCTGATGTCATTTAGAACCGTCTTCCTGTGGCCCCAAGCCTTTGCGCCCCAAGCGCAAAAGATAGCAGACGTGACGAATGCTAGTACCATCGGGAAGATGCCCGCCGTGAAAGCGTTCACCTGCCACTCAACTAAGAACGTGATCCCCACACTCAGTAGGAAGCTGGCAGCGGAAAATCCAAATAGCACGTCCGTCTCGCATTTTGTAAGGCTTGTAAGCTCCGCATCTGAGACGAGATGAGATTTCATAATCCTATCTGCCGTTTCGTTGTGGAGAATTGCGCCACGTTCGCCAGCACTAATGACGACGCCGGAAGAATCTTGGATGTCAGGCATCGTCTGAATCCTCCGCTTTTGGTTCGACGCCCATGACTATGGCGTTGAAGAAGAGCGTATGGGCGCAGTTCATACAGAGCAGCACGACAAACGGATAGGCGGGGCCACCTAAAGGGTGTGGCGCAGGTAATCTCCCCTTGAGGTCTCCAATGAGCCATGCTTCGTGTGAACACACAGGGCAGGGTAGGTCTTCCCCGGCTCGCTCTTGGAGCCAGGCCATTACAGTCTCGGTTTCTTGGTCGGTGAGCTTTCCAGGCTCTTCCTTTTCGAGCAGTCCCTTTAGCTTCTTTGGTTTCTTCTCGGGACCACCCTTCAGCTTCCTTTGCGCCATATCCGCACCCTACAATGAGGCTAAGCACGAGGCGGGAATCGCCCGCGTAGCTAAGCATAGTAGGGCCTCGGCAACCTTGCGGCAAGTAGACAATCACCAAACGAATGGAGGCACTGTGGCCGAGGTCCGGGTCGGAACCAAGAAGGGAGCATTCGTCCTCCGCTCTGACGGTGCGCGGGCGGAAGTGGACGATCGTCGGGCCGGAGTTCCCCGGGTGGGAGGTCATGCACGTGAAGGGCTCGCCCGTCTCACCCGACCGCATTTATGCCTCGATCTGGACGGACTGGCATGGGCAGGTCGTTCAGCGCTCCGACGATGGCGGACGGACGTGGGACGCGGTTGGAAACGAGTTCGAGTATATGGGGGAAGCGGGTACGCACCAGTGGTACGACGGGACCCCGCACCCGTGGGAGTTCAAGCGCGTGTGGCACTTCGAGCCCTCGCCGGAGGACCGGGACACTGTCTTCGCGGGGGTGGAGGACGCGGCCATCTTCCGCTCCACCGACGGGGGAGGCTCCTGGAGCGAGCTCTCCGGGCTCCGAAACCACTCGACCGGAAAGGATTGGGCGCCCGGGGCCGGCGGCATGTGTCTCCACACGATCCTGATCGACCCGGCGGATCCGATCCGCATGTTCGTCGCTATCTCCGCCGCGGGAACGTTCCGAACCACGGACGGCGGGGCATCGTGGGAGGTCGCCACGAAGGGGCTCCACTCGCGCAACATCCCCAATCCGGAGGCGCCGGTCGGGCACTGCGTGCACAACATTGCCATGCACCCGAGCCGCCCGAATACCCTGTTCATGCAAAAGCACTGGGACGTCTGCCGCTCCGACGACGCCGGGGCGAACTGGCGAAAGGTGAGCGGGAACCTCCCCACGGACTTCGGCTTTCCGATCGGGGTCCACCCGCACGAGCCGGAGACGATCTACGTGGTTCCGATTGTCAGCGATGCTCACCATTTCCCGCCGAACGGCCGGCTCCGTGTGTACCGGAGCCGGACCGGGGGGGAGGAGTGGGAGCCGCTCTCGAAGGGGCTTCCCCAGCGGAACTGCTACGTGAACGTCCTCCGTGACGCGATGTCCGTGGATCGGATGTCAGACGCGGGAATTTACTTCGGCACCACGGGGGGGCAGGTCTTCGCCTCGGCCGACGGCGGCGACTCGTGGAAGGCGCTCGCGAAGCACCTTCCGGCAGTCTATTCGGTCGAGGTCCAGACGATCCAGTGAGCAGGATTCGGGTCGAGCTCCCCGCTCACCTGCGGAGCCTGGCTCGGGTCGGTGGGGATGTGACCGTGGAGGCCGGGGCGTTGCCGACGATCGAGAGCGTCCTGGCCGGGCTCGAAGCGGCCTATCCGGTCTTAAAGGGCACGATCCGGGACCACGGGCGCGGAGATCGCCGCGCGTTCATGCGGTACTTCGCCTGCGGCCACGATCTCTCGCACGAGCCCCCCGACACGCGCCTCCCCGACGCCGTGGTGTCGGGCGAAGAGGCTTTCACGGTGATCGGAGCCATCGCCGGAGGCCGGCGGCAGGCGTAAGAGGCCGGCGCGTCAACCGTCAACGGGTCCCGATCCGGGAGGCGGGGCCATCCCCACGAAGAGGACGAGCCGCTCGGGCCCCGCGTTCACGACCCCGTGACGCGCGCCCGCCGGCGCCCAGACGATAGCGCCCGGCTTCGCCTCGAACCCCGTGTCCCCGACCGAGAATCGCCCCCGCCCCTCTTGAACGATGTAGAACTTGTCCTGGTCGTCGTGCGTGTGCTCTTCCTGAGCCTGGCCGGGCTCCAGGCAGTTCACCCCGACGAGGAGGCGCTGGCCCCGGAAGACGGTGCTCTTGAAGTGTCTTCCGTCGCGGGCTCCCACGTGGGCCCGGTAGTCCGCGAAGTAGTCCATGTGCTTCCTCGGTCGGCAGGTGAGGGGTCAGGAGTGCGGGGCGGCGTCAAATCTAGCCGGTTACACTAGGTTGGCGACCGCTCGGGGTCGCTGGCAGTGGGTGACTCACTACGGGAGGTGCCGCCCGCGGGTTGATCGCCGAGGGGGACGCGCTAGCTTCCCACCTTTCCCGGCGCGCAGGACGATGTGGCGGGTCGCTGAAGCCCCGGCGCACGCCCACCCGGCGCTTGGCCGGAGCCCCGTCCCGTGATACGAATCACGTTCCTCGGTACTTCCGCCTCGCGGCCGACCGTGGGTCGGAACGTGAGCGCGCTGGCGCTCCAGCGGGAGGGGGAGGTGTTCCTCCTCGACTGCGGGGAGGGCACGCAGCGCCAGATGATGCGCTTCGGCACGGGGTTTTCGGTCGAGCACATCTTCATCTCCCACCTCCACGCCGATCACTTCCTGGGGGTGATCGGCCTCATTCGGACGATGGCCCTCCAGGGACGAACGGAGCCTCTCGTCCTCTACGCCCCCCTGGGCTCAAGGGATACCCTGGGGGAAGTCGTAAGGCTCGGGGGAGGAAAGCGGACACACTTCCCGATCGAGATCCGTGAGATGGAACCTGGTGATCGGCTGTCGGGGGTGGGGTACGACGTCGAGGCTCTCGTCGTGCGTCACGGAACGCCGGCCCTCGGCTTCGCCTTGCGCGAGCATCCACGTCCCGGGCGATTCGACGTGGAGAAGGCCCGCGCCCTCGGGGTCCCCGAGGGGCCGCTCTTCGGGAGGCTGCACGGAGGAGAAGCGATCGAAGTGAACGGCCGTAGCATCGAACCGGCTCAGGTCGTCGGACCGCCCCGCGCAGGGCGGCTCGTGGTCTACAGCGGGGACACCGCGCCCGCCCCCGAGGTGGTCGAGGCCGCGGCCGGGGCGGACATGTTGATCCACGACGCCACCTTCTCGGAAGAGGAGGTGGCGCGGGCGCGCGAGACGTTCCACAGCACGGCTAAGGGAGCGGCTGAGGTCGCGCGGGACGCGGGAGTCCACCGCCTCTACCTCACGCACCTCTCGGCGCGCTACTCCGCGAACCCGCAGCCGCTCGAGCGCGAGGCCCGCGAGGTGTTCCCCGTGACCGAAGTGGCGTACGACGGGCTCGCTGTCGAGATCGGGTTCGAGTCGGACGGCGATTCGTGAACGCCGTCGCGCTGAGCGCCGTCAGGTGGGGTGCCCCGAAGGAGTGAGTGGTGTGAATACGGTCACGGTCGTGGGGCTCGGGCTCATGGGAGGCTCGCTCTGTCGGGCCCTCAAGGCCGAGGAACGCCCGCCGACGGTCCTCGGGGTGGATCCGGACGTGACCCGGGGTGCGCAAGCGGTGGAAGCGGGAGTTGTGGACGGGTTTTCGCCGGACGGAAGGGACGCGGTGGCCCGCGCGGACGTCGTCGTCTACGCAACCCCCCTCGGCGCGACCCTCGCCCTTCTCCGTGAGCAGGCGGCTTCCTGGAGCAGGGAAGCGCTCATCACGGACTTGGTGTCGCTCAAGGCGCCTCTACTGCGGGCCGCGGGCGCAGGCGGCTTCGCGGACCGATACGTGGGCGCCCACCCGATTTGCGGGGGGGAGGCTTCAGGGTTCGAGCACTCGCGGGAGGGGCTCTTCCGGGGCGCGAGGATCTGGCTGTGCGCGGGCAACGGAGTCACCGACGAAGGCAGGGAGCGAGGCCGGTCGTTCTGGGCGGGGGTCGGGGGCGACCCGGAGTGGATCGAGGCGCGTGCGCACGACGAGATGATGGCGTGGGTATCCCACCTCCCCCAGCTCGTGTCGAACGCCCTGGCCGGTGCGCTGGATTCCGCGGGGATCGACCCGTCCCGGCTGGGACCCGGGGGTCGGGACATGACGCGGCTCGCCGGCTCGAGCCCCAACCTGTGGAAGGATCTCCTGGAGGCCTCCGCTCCCGTGACCGGGGTCGGCCTCACATCCGTCGCCAAGGCCCTGAACGTGCTCGCTGACCTCCTGGCCAGAAGGGACGTCGATCGGATCGCAGAGTTCATGGAGCGCACCCGCCAGTGGCGAGAGGGAGGAGCGTGATCACGGTTCCGGGCGACAAGTCAATCAGCCATCGAGCCCTCCTTCTGGGCGCGGTCGCGTCGGGCGAGAGCCGTATCCGCGGAGTCCTCTCCGGGGAGGACTGCCAGAGTACGGCCTCCGTGCTCCGGAGGCTGGGCGCGCCCGTCCCGACCGTTCCCGGAGACGGATCGGAGATGCGGCTTCCCGGAGTTGGGCTTAGCGGGCTCCTCGCTCCCGACACCGAGCTCGATTGCGGGAACTCCGGGACGACCGCGCGGCTCCTCCTGGGCCTTCTTTCCGGGCTCCCGATCGAAGCCACGATCGTGGGGGACCCCTCACTAAGCTCCAGGCCGATGCGACGGGTGACCGAGCCGCTCGCCAGGGTTGGAGCGCGCTTCCAGGAACTGGGTGGGGAGGGGCAGCTCCCCCTCCGGGTGACGGGCGGAGCGCTCCGCCCCATCGTGCACGTGTCGCCTGCGGCGACCGCCCAGGTGAAGAGCGCTCTGCTCCTCGCGGGGGTGACGGGCGGAGTCGCTGTCCAGGTGACCGAGCCCAGCCCCTCCCGCGATCACACGGAGCGAATGCTCCGAAGGATGGGCGTCCGGGTGGACTCGGGGCCGGGGCCGGAGGGATGGACTGTCCGGCTCGTCGAGGCGCCCGAGAGCCTCCGCTCCCTGGACCTCCAGGTGCCGGGCGACTTCTCGTCCGCGGCCTTCCTCGTGGCGCTGGGCCTCCTGGGGGGCGCGGGGGACGGGCTCCGGATCGAGAACGTCGGTTTGAACCCCACCCGCATCGGGCTCCTGGACCTGCTCCGGGAGATGGGCGCCGACCTCGACGTCGAGAACCCGCGCGAGGCCACCGATCCGGCGGGAGAGCCCGCCGGTGATCTGGTCGTGCGGCGCTCGGAGCTCCGGGGCGCGTCCGTGGGCGGCGACATGATCCCGCGACTGATCGACGAGCTTCCCGTGCTGGCTGTGCTGGCAACCTGCGCGGAGGGCGTGACGGAGATCCGGGACGCCGCCGAGCTGAGAGTGAAGGAGTCGGACCGGATTCGCGCCATGGCCGCGAACCTGGGTCGGGTCGGCGCGCGGGTCGAGGAGCTCCCGGACGGTCTCCGGATCGAGGGCGGCGGTGGGCCCCTGGAGGGAAGGGTCCAGGCGTTAGGCGACCACCGAGTCGCCATGTCCTTCGGCATCTTGGGTGCGCTCCCCGGCCAGCGGGTCACAGTTGACGACTCGGCGGCGGCAGCGGTCAGCTTCCCCGGATTCTGGAAGCTCCTGGACGAGCTCCGGTCGAGTGGTGCGGATCCGGTGTGCTCTAACGGGGGCCCGTTTCCGACGAAAGCGCCGGGAGGGGCCCCGGCGTGAGCCTGGGCCGGGCGAGCGGCAGCCGACCCCCGGTCGTGACGATCGATGGGCCGGCGGGATCGGGGAAGTCCACGACCGCCGCCGCGGTAGCCGCGCGCCTGGGCTTGCGACACCTCGACTCTGGGGCTCTCTATCGTGCCCTCACCGTGGCGTTCGTTCGACGTGGAGTCCCGGGGGAGCGGTGGCCCGAGATCGGGCCGGCCGCGGTCGCAGCCATCGACATCCGTCTCGAGCCCCGGCCCGGCGGCTTCGAGGTGCTGCTGGACGGGGCCACCCCCGGCCCGGAGCTTCGCGCGCTCGAGGTGACCGAGAAGGCCTCGCGACTCGCGAGGATCCCGGCGGCACGTGCCCGGTTGCTCAGGCTCCAGCGGAGTGCTCCGGGGTTCGGGGGCGTGGTGGCGGAAGGCCGCGACATGGGCACGGTGGTCTTTCCAGAGGCGCCACTGAAAGTCTTCCTGACCGCCGACCTCGACACTAGGGCGGTCCGCAGGCTTCTCCAGGAGGGAAGGGAGGAGACGCCAGAGGCGATATCCAGAGCGGTCGCCCGGATCCGAGAACGCGACGCGAGGGATGAAGGCCGCGAGCTGGCCCCCCTCCGGACCCCCGCGGGGGCTCTCGTGATCGACACGACGAGCATCACGTTCGAAGGCCAGGTCGAGCGCATCACCAGGGATGCCTCTGAGGTCTTCGGGTTGACCGACGAATCCTCCACGGAATAGTTTCCGGGCTTGTAGCCGAGCGAGGTTCACGTCCCCCAGGACGACCCCGAGACCGCGGGCCCGGTACGCTTCCCCCGGGAAACGCCATGTCAGGGGCGTCCCTAGGCCCCCCGGCCGTCAGTCTCCGCGCCCCGGGGGAGAAGCGATCCCGATCCCCGATGTCCAACCAGACCGCAGACCAGCCCGACCAATCCTCTCCTGTCGGCCTCTCTCCCGAGCTGTCGAGGGATCCGTACGGTGAGGAGCAGATGGATATCTCGCGCGACGACTTCGAGGCCATGCTCGATGAGTTCGGCGGGGAGATGCAGAATGCCCGGGAGGGCGAGATCGTGAAGGCGAAGGTCCTCTCCCTCACGGAAGGCTCCGTCATCTTGGAGTTCGGCTTCAAGAGCGAGGGATCCGTTCCCCTCGACGAGTTCAAAGATCCTCAGGCGCTCTCGCCCGGAGACGAGGTCGAGGTGCTCCTCGAGAGCCTGGAGGACGATGACGGAGTCGTCGTCCTCTCCAAGCGTAAAGCGGACTTCCTCCGAGTGTGGGAGAAGATCAAGGAGGCTTACGAGAACGATCGCCCCGTGAAGGGCACGCTCGCCCGTAAGATCAAGGGCGGCGTGACGGTGGACCTAATGGGGGTGGACGCCTTCCTGCCGGGCTCGCAGATCGCGCTTCGAAGAGTTCCACACATCGAGGATCTCCTCGGCGAGACGCACAGGTTCAAGATCATCAAGCTGAACAAGCGCAGGCGGAACATCGTGGTGTCCCGGCGCGTGATCTTGGAGGCGGAGCGCGAGAAGAAGCGGGAGAACCTGGTGAAGGAGCTTCTGGTGGGGCAGGTGCGCGAGGGGCTCGTGAAGAACATCACGGACTTCGGCGCCTTTATCGATCTGGGCGGGCTTGACGGGCTCCTCCACATCACGGACATGTCGTGGGGTCGGGTGGGGCACCCGTCCGAGGTCGTTCAGATCGGGCAGGCGGTGGACGTGAAGCTCCTGGACATCGACTGGGACCGCGAGCGCATCTCTCTCGGGCTCAAGCAACTCCTCCCCTACCCGTGGACGGACATCGACAAGAAGTATCCGGTGGGCTCGCGGGTCCGCGGGAAGGTCGTGTCCATCACGAACTACGGGGCCTTCGTGGAGCTGGAGAAGGGCGTCGAGGGTCTCGTGCACATTTCCGAGATGTCCTGGACGCGGAACATCCGGCATCCGTCGAAGCTCGTCTCGATCGGGGACGAGATCGAGGCCGTGGTCCTCAAGGTGGACCCGAACGACGAGAAGATCTCGCTCGGGATGAAGCAGATCGAGGAAGATCCTTGGCTCTCCCTCCCCATGCGATACCCGACCGGGGAGATCCTCGCAGGCACGGTCAGGAACCTCACCTCGTTCGGTGCTTTCGTCGAGATCGAGCCTGGTATAGACGGCCTCGTACACGTCTCGGACATGAGCTGGACGAAGCGGGTGGAGCATCCCTCGGAGGTGATCGAGGGGGCCGACGTCCAGGTCATGGTCCTGGACATCGACTCGGAGCAGAAGCGGATCTCGCTCGGAATCAAGCAGCTCTCGGAGGACCCGTGGCCGGGAATCGCGGAGCGCTTCTCGCCAGGTGTCGAGTGGCAGGGGAAGGTCACGCGGCTGCAAGAGAAGGGCGTCGTAGTTGACCTCGGCGACGACATCGAGGGCTTCGTGCCCGCTTCTCACGCGGTGGTGGACGACGCCAGCCGCCTGGACGAGTATTACCGACCCGGGGAGCCGGTGGACCTTCGCGTGCTCGAGTCCGACGCGGCGAACCGGAGGATCGTCCTCGAGGTCACCTCGCAGCCGGAACATCAGCCGCGACCGGAAGGTGCGGAGGGTGCCCCCGAAGGGCAGGTAACGGCCGAAGAGACAACGGCGCCAGGTGAGGCGTCCACCGAAGCGCCGGGTGAAGTGCCCTCCGAAGCATCCGGTGAGGCGCCCACCGAAGCGTCAGGCGACGCATCCACCGAAGCGCCGGGTGAAGTGCCCTCCGAAGCATCGGGTGAGGCGCCCACCGAAGCGTCAGGCGAAGCATCCACCGAAGCCTCGGGCGAGGCGTCCACCGAAGCGCCGGGTGAAGTGCCTTCCGAAGCCTCGGGTGAGGTGCTCACCGAAGCGTCAGGCGAGCCGTCCACCGAAGCCTCGGGCGAGCCGTCCGCTGAAGCCTCGGGCGAGCGGTCCATCGAAAAGTCAGGCGAGCCGTCCACCGAAGCCTCCGCCGCGTCCCCTGAAGAGGGCGAGACCGCGTCGGACACGGGCTGAGGGTCGCGTCGGCGGAGACGTCAGGGCGTGCGACACACGGCAGGCTTTCAGCGGAGTTCAGTAGGACGCCTCTCGGTTCCCCTGTGCGGCTGTGCGATCGCGCTGGCCGGATGTGCGCTGGCGGGAGGTAGTGCGCCTGGCGGCGCGACAGACACGTCCCTTCCGGACGCGCCCCCGATCCGCATTGGGCTTCGGACCGAAGCCGAGGCGCGCGCGGCCGTAACGCTGTTGACGGAGGGGGAGGAGCTTCTTCGCGAGGGAAGCTTCGCCGAGGCGAGGGAGCGGGCCGAGGCGGTCGAGCGGGACTATCCGGAAGCGACCGGCTCGAGCCTCGCCCTCTGGCTCGGAGCGCGCGCGGCGGCCCGGCTGGACGACTGGCCGGGGTCCCGATCATTCGTCGAGCGTTATCTGGAGGTCGTGGGCCCGGTTGGTCCCTATTACGCCGCCGCCGTCCTTCTGCACGCCGAGGCCCTGTGGGAGACGGGAAGCAGAGACGCGCTCGACGCGCTCCTCGCGGTCCCGTCCGACGCAGGGGAGGACGTGCTCGCCACGGGCGACTCGCTGGCGATCGCGCTCGGGCGCGGCATGGAGACATCGGAGCTCAGCGAGCTCATCGCCGGACCTTCCGGACACCCGAGATTCTTCCCTTCGTTCGTGGCCGAGATGGGGGTCCGGAGGTACCTGGCCGGGGCCGAGGCCGAGGGGAGGGCGCTGGCGGAGCGGGCGCTCGCTATGGCGCCCGGGCCCAGCGTCGCCGCCCGGGCCCGAAGCGTCGTCGAGGGCAGGGTGGAGGAAGAGCTCCCTGTGTCGGCCCGGTTGGGTGCCATCCTTACGGGCTCGGGAGCCCCCACGTTCGTCCAGCTCTCGCAGGCGATCCGGGAGGGCGTGGAGTTGGCCCTGGCTGAGGTTGCGGGAGCGAGTCCCCTCAGCCTCGCGTCCGACGCGGGAGACCCGGCCCGCGTGGCCCTGGCCATCCAGGGTTTCGAGCGGACGGGAGCCGTCGGGGTCGTGGGCCCGCTGGTGGATCCCCTCCTCGAGGCGGCCGCGCGTTCGCGGACCGGCCTGCTTCCCATCGTGTCCCCCACGGCCGCAACCGTCCCGGACGGGCTCGAGGGCGTTTTTTCCCTCGGCGGCGTCGACCCCGAGGCGGGACGGGCGCTCGCGGCCCTCGTCTCGGCGGAGGGCATGCGGGACGTCGTGGTTCTCCACCCCTCGTCGGTGGACATGTTCGAGGAGGCCGGGTGGTTCCGGCAGGCCCTCGGGGGCGCGGGCGGGCCGTACGTACGTACGTTGACCTACCCTGTAGGCACGACCGGATTCGGGCCTTACCTCGAGGAAGTGATCAGGCTCATCCCGACCGAGCTGGTCCCGGTTGAGGTGACCCCCGATTCGACTGAGCTGGTCCGGACGGTGATGGCTCCGGCGGGGCTCGTCGTGCTGCTCTCTCCGGGGACGGACGACGTCGAGCTCTTGGCACCGCAGATCTCTTTTTACGGTGTGCGCGAGATCCAGGGCCTCCAGCTGTTCGGCAGCGAGAGCTGGACGGAGTCGGCCGTCCTGGAAGCAATCCAGCCGAGGCATACGGACGGCGTGCTCGCCGTGACGAGCTGGCCCCAGGAGGGCGAGTTCGGGCCGGCATGGCCCCGGTTCGTGGCCGCGTACGAGGGGCACTTCCAGCAGACGCTTCGCTCACCGACGGCAGCCCTCGGGTACGATGCCGCCCGCCTGCTACTCACCGCCGCGCGACTGGGTGGAGGCGTTCCTTCCGGGACGTTGCGCGCCCTGAGGGAGATCCGCGACTTCGCCGGCGCGACGGGCGTGCTCTCTGTGGTGGACGACCGCATCGTGCGCCGGCATTACCCCGTTCGGATCGAGAGCCGGCGGCTCGTTCCCCTTTTGCCCTGAACGGGTCGCCGACCCTCCCCGAATCCGTCCGGATCGACGGGATCACGTCCGAGGGGGCGGGTGCCGGACGCCTCGCCGACGGCCGGGTCGTGTTCGTCCACCGTTCCGCTCCGGGCGATCGGATTCGGCTGGCGCTCACGAAAGAGGCTGGGCGGTGGACTCGGGGCCGGCTCGTCGAGGTCGTGGCATCGGGACCCCACCGTCGAGCGGCCCCATGTCCTTACCATGATCGGTGCGGGGGGTGCACGCTCCAGCACGTCGAGTACTCGGCTCAGCTCGCGGTCAAGGGGAAGGTCGTGACGGACGCCCTCCGGAGGATCGGGGGGCTCGACGCCATGCCGGAGCCCGAGCTCAGGGACTCCCCGTCCGAGTGGCGGTACAGGAACCGGGTGACCTTCACGCTCCGCCGGACGGGGGCGAGCGTGACGGCTGGCTTCCACGCCCTCGAGGACCCCGCTTCGGTCGTGGACGTGGACGAGCGATGCCTCCTGCCAGAGGGTCCGGTCGCCGAGGCGTGGGCCGCGCTCCGCCGGTCGTGGGGGCCGGAGGCCCGCCACCTGCCCTCGGGAGCGGAGCTTCACCTCACGCTCCGGGCCAACCATCGGGGAGACGTGCTCCTTCTCGTGCGGGGGGGCCGAGGGCGTGGAAATCCGGAGCTCCTACTCGAGCGCATCCCGCCCGTTCGGGCGATCTGGAAGGCGTTCGGTCGAAAGGGCGGACCTCCCCGTCTCCTGGCGGGGGCGGAGAGACTCGAGGAGGAGTGGTACGGTGAGCCCCTCGATCTCGTACCAGGGGCCTTCCTGCAGGGGAATCGCGAGGCCGCGAAGCGACTCCACGACGCGGTCCTGGGCGAGCTCGGGGAAGTCCGCGGCAAGCGGCTCGTGGATGCGTACTGCGGGTTCGGGCTCTACGGACTCGTCTCCGCAAGGCGAGGCGCGAGCGCCGTGGGCATCGAATCGGACCCGGCCGGGCTCCAGATGGCCGGCGGCCTCGGGGCCGAGGGGTTCCGCATCCTGGCCGGCACCGTCCAGGAGCGCTTACCGGACGCGCTTCCCGCCGATCTCGTGGTCGTGAATCCGCCCCGCCGTGGGATTGCGTCAGGCGTCGCGGAGATGCTCGTGACCGGGGTCACGGAGCGGATCGTGTACGTGAGCTGCGACCCCGCCACTCTGGCCCGGGACGTCCGCCGTCTCCGGGGCGGCTTCGAAATCCGGCGTCTCCAGGTGTTCGACCTGTTCCCTCAGACGGTGCACGTCGAAGTCGTCCTGACCCTCGACCGCAGCCGGTGACCCGTTAGGTTTCAGCCACGGCCTGACGCAAACGTCGCCGCGAGCACGGCAAACCGCATGCCCACGTACGAGTACCGCTGCACCGCCGGTCACGACTTCGATCTCGTCCAGAAGATGTCGGCCGAGCCGCGCGCCAGCTGTCCCGAATGCGGCAGTGAGGCACGGCGCCTCCTCTCGGCCGGGGCCGGCCTCCTCTTCAAGGGAGAGGGATTCTACATCACCGACTACCGATCCGATGCCTACCGGGAGGCTCAGAAGGCTGAGACGAAGGGCGGGGAAGGAGCAAAGCCGGAGGCGAGCAAGGGGAAGGACGCCGGATCCGACGGAGCGAAGCCCTCGAAGCCGAAGGCCGGCAGCGGAGCCTCCTCGAAGCCGGGGAAGCCGCCCGCTTCGGGCTCATCCCCCTGAGCGCGGGATGACGCTGGAGCGCGTGCGCGGGCTCGTCGAAGCAGCCCTCTGCGAGCTCGGGGTCGAGAACGTCGAGGTGCGCCTCGAGCGTCCTCGCGACCCGACGCATGGAGATCTTGCGACCAACGTGGCGCTCTCCCTCGCGTCCAGGCTCGGTAAGCCTCCTCGTGTCATCGCGCAGACGATCGCCGAACGGATCCCCACCGGGTCGGGGGGCGTCGAGTCCGTCGAGGTCGCGGGACCAGGGTTCCTGAACTTCCGGATCTCGTCCGCCGCGGTCGGCAGCATCCTGGAGCAGATCCTGGCCGCAGACGAGCGCTGGGGCCGCCTCGAAGTCGGGCACGGCGAGCGGGTGAACGTGGAGTTCGTGTCCGCGAACCCAACCGGCCTCCTCCACATCGGGCACGGCAGGCAGGCCGCGCTCGGCGACGCCATCGCCTCGCTCCTGGAGTGGACGGGGTGGTCCGCGTACCGCGAGTTCTACTACAACGACGCGGGCCGCCAGATCGAGCGACTCTCGGAGAGCCTACTGGCGCGCTATCGCCAGCAGCTTGGGCAGGACGCGGACTTTCCCGAGGACGGCTATCACGGCGACATCGTCGTCGAGCTCGCGAAGGAGCTGATCGAGAAGGAGGGCGACCGCTGGCTCAGTGCGGACGAGACGGAGGCACTCGAGCGGATGCGCCGCTACGGGATCTCCCGTCTCCGGGAGGAGCAGGACAGGGACCTCGCGGCCTTCGGGGTGCGCTTCGATCACTATTTCCTCGAGTCGTCCCTCTACGAGGACGGGCTGGTCGTGGCCACTGTCGAGCGGCTCCGCAAGACCGGCCTTGTCTTCGATCTCGACGGGGCGGTGTGGCTCCGCACGACCCGATTCGGGGACCAGAAGGACCGCGTGATGGTAAAGTCGGACGGGTCAGCCACGTACTTCCTTCCCGACGTTGCCTACCACGTGACAAAGTGGGAGCGCGGCTTCCACCACGCCGTGAACATTCAGGGGGCCGACCATCACGGCACGGTGGCCCGCGTGAGGGCGGGGCTCCAGGCGCTCGAGCTTCCCGAAGGATACCCGGAGTACGTCCTGCACCAGATGGTCACGGTCGAAGAGGGGGGCCGGGAGGTCAAGTTCTCCAAGCGTGCCGGCGATTACGTGACCCTCCGGGAGCTCGTGCGGGAGGTCGGCGCGGACGTGACGCGCTACTTCTTCCTCATGCGAAAGCCCGACGGGCACTTGGTCTTCGATCTGGAGCAGGCCTTGGACCAATCAGACCGGAATCCTGTCTACAAGGTCAAGTACGCCCACGCCCGCATGTGCTCCATCTTCCGGAAGGTGGGGGTGGACCAGGCCGACGTGGGCCCGGGGTGGGGCGATCCCGCGCTCCTCGTCGAGGAAGGGGAGCGTGAGCTGATCCGCCAGCTCGGGGAGTTTGGGGAGCTTGTCCGGAAGGCGGCCGAGCTCAGGGCCCCACACCTGGTTTGCGAGTACCTCGACCGGACGGCAGGCGCCGTGAATTCGTGGTATCATGCCGGGAACCCGACGAGAGACCCGAGGCTCGCCGTCCTCGTGGATGATCTGGAACTTCGGCGAGCGCGGCTGATGCTCACCCGCGGGGCTCGGGTCGTTCTCCGAAACGGGCTCCGCCTCCTGGGGCTGGACGCGCCCGAGGCGATGCGGCGGGAGGAGGAGGGAGGGTCTATCCAAGAGCAGGGAAGGGGGTAGCATGTCCATCCTCGTCGTCGGAAGCGTGGCGCTCGACACGCTCGAGACGCCCTTCGGCCGCGAGACGGACATCGTGGGGGGATCCGCCGTCCACTTTTCGGCTTCGGCCTCGCTATTCGCTCCGGTTCAGCTCGTCGCGGTCGTGGGAGAGGACTATCCCCGATCTCGCCTCGACTTCCTGTCCGAGCGGAGTGTGGACCTCGCGGGGCTCGAGACCCGCTCAGGAGAGAGCTTTCGCTGGTCCGGGCGGTACGGCGACGACCTCTCGACCGCGCACACCCTCGAGACGCGGCTCGGGGTCTTCGCCAACTTCCACCCGCGAATCCCCGACACCTTCAAGTCTCCCGGCATCGTCTTCCTCGGGAACATCGATCCGGTCCTCCAGCTCGAGGTGCTGGACTCCGTCGGGGAGCCCGAGATCGCCGCGTGCGACACAATGAACTTCTGGATCGAAGGCAAGCGACTGGAGCTGGTCCGGGTTCTCGAGCGGGTGGACGTCCTCTTCGTGAACGACGCCGAGATCCGGCAGCTGGCGGAGGAGCCGAACCTGTTGAGGGCCGCACGGTGGGTGCAGGAGCGGGGACCGGGGAGAGTGGTGGTCAAGAAGGGGGAGCACGGTGCGGTGCTCTTCGACGGGGACGAGATCTTCTTCGTTCCCAGCTATCCGCTGGAGCAGACGAGGGATCCTACGGGAGCGGGCGACAGCTTCGCGGGGGGGGTGCTCGGGTTCCTTCACTACGTCGGCGACGCCTCGCGCGCCTCGCTACGGCGGGCCGCCGTCTACGGGTCGGCCGTGGCCTCGTTCTGTGTCGAGGACTTCGGGGTCTCCCGGGTCGAGCGGCTGACGCCCGACGAGGTCGCCGACCGGGTCCGGGAGCTTCGCGACATGACCCACTTCGAGATCGTTCCGTCGCCGTCTGGGGTGTCGTGAGCGGTCGGCGTGGGCTGGACTACCGGTCCGCGGGTGTGGATCTCGAGAAGGCCGACCGCGAGAAGGAGGGGTTCCGCGACCTACTCGAGTCCACCCGAGACGGGCGGACCCTGTCGGGGCTCGGGCTCTTCGGCGGGCTCTACCAGGTGCCTCCCGAGGTTGGCGATCCCGTGCTCGTCTCCTCCGCGGACGGGGTCGGATCGAAGCTCAAGGTGGCCTTCCTGTCCGGTGTCCACGATACGGTCGGTCGGGACATCGTGAATCACTGCGCGAACGACATCCTCGTCCAGGGCGCCGTCCCCCTGTTCTTTCTGGACTACCTCGCCGTCGGGGTGGTCGCGGAGGACGTCGTCCAGGCGGTCGTGCGAGGGGTCTCGGAGGGATGCCGGGAGAACTGCTGCGTCCTCCTCGGCGGCGAGACGGCGCAGATGCCCGACTTCTACGCGGCGGGCGAGTTCGATCTGGCGGGGTTCGTCGTCGGGATCGTCTCCCGCGATCGGATTCTCGACGGGAACGGGGTCCGCGCGGGGGACGTTCTCCTGGGCCTCCCTTCCTCCGGCCTCCATACGAACGGTTACACCCTCGCTCGAAAGATCCTCTTCGACGCCGGCGGGCTCCATGTGGACGACCCGTTTCCCGGGCTCGACGGCTCGGTGGGCGAGGTGCTCCTCCGGGTTCACCGGAGCTATCTCCCGCTTCTCCGTGGAGAGCTGGAGCGTGGGTCGCTTCGGGCGCTGGCCCACGTTACGGGCGGGGGAATCCCGGGGAACCTCCCGCGCTCCCTTCCTGCCGGACTCGGGGCCGAGATTCGGCGGGACTCGTGGTCGGTGCCGCCGCTCTTCCGATCGCTCCAGGAGATGGGATCGGTGGAGGAAGAGGAGATGTTCCGCGTCTTCAACATGGGCGTGGGGATGGTGCTGGTCGTCTCTCCGGAAGACGCCGAATCGGTGTTCGGGCGACTCGAGACGTCGGGCGAGCGAGCTTGGGTCCTCGGGCACGTGGTGACGGAGCCCGGTGTCCGCTTCATCTGACCCTCCCGCGCCCACTACGGGGGCTCCCGCCATGGGGCCCGTGCGCGGTCGGCCGCTCACCGTATGCGGCCGGCCCCTAGCGGTGCTCGGGCTCGCGCTCGTCCTGCCCGGCGCGGCCCATGCGCAGGGGGACGTCGAGGCGCTCTACGCCGCGTGCTCCGAAGACGCGAGTGACACGGTGGCCGGTCGTTGCGCGGATGCGGCACTGACGATGGAGGCGCTCATGGGGGGTGTCGGCCTGCTCATGAGCGCCGGCAGCGCGCTTCCCGTGAGCCCGAGTACGGCGGGCCGGCGCTTCGCGACCCAGCCTCGGGTGGTCGTGGATGCGGGGCTCGCGTGGTCCACCGTGCGGCATCCGGACTTGTCGTCGCCCCTCGATGTGGACGGGCCTCCCGACCGCCGGAGCTTCCTTTACGGGGCCAAGCTCAGCGTGGTCGTCGGCGTCTTCGAAGGGTTCTCTCCGGTCCCGGGGGTCGGGGGCTTGCTGTCTCTGGACGGGATCGGGGGCGCCCAGCTCCTCCAGGTGGACGGGCTGGACGGGGCCACCGAGTCCGTGGGGTCGTGGGGCGGTGGCGTTCGCCTAGGCTTGTTCCGGGAGTCGTTCTCGCTTCCCGGCGTAACCCTTTCGGCGACGTACCACCGTGCGGGTGAGATGGAGTACGGGAACACGGGGGCCAACGGCGGAACCATCGGAATGCGGCTGCGGGCGCGCTCTCTCCGGGCCGTCGTCGGGAAGGACCTTCTAGCCGTCGGGATTTCGGCCGGAGCCGGATGGGACGAGTACACGGCGTCTGCCCGGATCACGGCCCGGGGGTCCCTCGAGCTTCCGTCGGCCCCGCCCGAGCTCGAGGAGCGGTCCGCCGGCCCGGTGGACTCCGTCGTGAGGAAGCGTTACGTGTTCGGGGGGGCCAACCTGACCTGGCTCGTGGCCCAGCTCGCCGGCGAGGTCGCGTGGGTCTGGGAGGGCTCCTCGGCTCCCTCGATCGAGGGGAGCGGCCCGTACAGTCCCGGAGAGATGGAGCTTCTCGGTGCCGTCACGGTCCGAATCACCTATTGAAGGGGCGGGTGCGCTTGCCTCGATGGTCACGTTGAGCCCGGCTCCGGTCGGCCCGACCGGGGACCCCGAAGGAGCCGCTTCCGTGCGCCTTACGGACCGAGAGCGGCAGCTCCTCGCTCGGGCCGTCGAGCTGGGCAGGCGAGGGTGGGGACGGGTCCACCCCAATCCTCGCGTGGGATGTGTCGTCGTCCGGGGCGACGAGCTCGTGGGGGAGGGATGGCACGCTGAGTTCGGCGGCCCCCACGCCGAGGTCCTGGCCCTGGCCGAGGCGGGCGAGCGGGCCGAAGGGGCGGAGGTCTTCGTGAGCCTCGAGCCCTGCTGCCACGAAGGGAAGACGCCCCCGTGTACGCGGGCGCTCCTCGGCGCCGGCGTCACGCGTGTCGTGTACGGCGCCCCGGATCCCGGGGAGGTGTCCGGGGGTGGGGCGCAGGCCCTTACCTCCGCCGGGATCGAGACCGTCGGCCCGGCGCTTGACAAGAGAGAGGCACGCTGGGAGAACCCCTTCTTCTACCACGGCCGGAGCGACCGACCCTGGGTCGGGCTCAAGCTGGCCATGTCCCTGGACGCGAGGATCTCGGGCCGGGAAGGGGTGCGAACACCGCTCACGTCCGAGGAGGCCAATGAGGAGGTGCATCGGCTTCGGGCAGGGTTCGGCGCCATTCTGGTCGGCACGCGGACGGCGCTGATCGACGACCCCCTCCTCACCGTGCGGGGCCCGGTCGTGCCCCGGGTACTGCCCCGAAGGATTTTCCTGGATGCCAAGGGAAGCATCGATCCCCGTGCCCGGGCCTTTTCGGCACCCGGGGGGGAGGTCTGGGTCGTGACGACCGACGCGTCGTCACAGGTGTGGAGGGACGGGATCCGGGAACGCGGCGGCCATGTGCTGGTCGCTCCTCTCGAGGGGGACTCCCGGGTGAGTTTGGGCGCGGTTCTCGCCGGCCTCGCGGAGGAGGGGGTGGACTCCGTCCTGTGCGAGGGAGGGGGACGCTTGGGCACGGCGCTCCTGGCCGGTGGGCACGTGGACCGCCTGTATCTGCTCGTGACTCCCAGGATCCTTGGAGCTGAGGGCGTTCCGGCGTTCCCAGGACGCTTCCCGGATGCCGCCGACGAGGCGTGGCGGTGGCGTCCGGGGGAGGCCCCTCGCCTGCTGGGTTCCGACGTGTGGATCGCGCTCGAACCCGAGCCAGCGTCCGAGTTCCCCGAGCCCGAGGCTGATATCAAGCCCTCGGGGGCCCTCTAGATGTTCAGCGGCATCGTCGAGGCCGTGGGCGAGGTGGTGCGATCCGAGGACGAGGACGGGTCGCGGCGCTTCCGAATCCGGGTCGCGGGGGACTTCCTTTCGGAGCTTGGGCCCGGCTCGTCGGTTTCGGTGGACGGGGCCTGTCTCACGCTCACCGAGGTGGCCGACCGGGAGTTCGTCGCCCAGGCGATCGGAACGACCCTCTCCCGTACGGTGGCGGCCCACTATCGGGAAGGGACGTACGTCAATCTCGAGAGGGCCCTCCGGATGGGCGGGAGAGTGGACGGGCATCTCGTTCAGGGTCATGTGGATGGAGTCGGTCATCTAATGCAGATTACGAATGACGGGAGCTTCCACTTGCTCGAGGTGGCCATCCCGTCGGAAGTTCACCGACTGACCGTGGACCATGGCTCGATCTGCCTGAATGGCGTCAGCCTCACAGTGAACCGGCTCCTCCCCGACCACCGGATCGAGGTCGGGATCGTCCCGCACACGTGGAGCCACACGAACCTGGGGAAGCTGACGGTGGGGGACCCGGTGAACGTGGAGGGGGACCTGATCGGCAAGTACGTGGGTACGCTGGTCCGCTCTGGATCGGAAACGGGGGATGACGCCGGAGGAACGCATGGCGCCTGAAGGCGTGGAAGCACCGTTCGACCGCGTCGAGGATGCCATCGAGGACATCCGGAGCGGTGGGATGGTCATCGTGGCGGATGACGAAGACCGCGAGAACGAGGGGGACCTCGTCTGTGCGGCGGCCATGGTGACCGCCGACAATGTGAACTTCATGACGAAGTTCGGGAGGGGGCTCATTTGCGTCGCCCTCACCCGCGAGCGTGCCGACCAACTTGATCTGCCGCTCATGATCGAGCGAGGGACCGACCCGCACAACACGGCCTTCACCGTATCCGTCGATGCCCACCAGCGCTTCGGGGTGAGCACCGGCATCAGCTCGCAGGATCGGGCCACCACCGTTCACGTCCTCGCAGACGATAAGTCGGGCCCCGGGGACCTCCGCCGACCCGGGCACATCTTTCCCCTCAGGGCGCAGCCGGGCGGGGTGCTCCGCCGGGTCGGGCAGACTGAAGCCTCGGTGGATCTCGCACGGCTCGCGGGTCTCCCTCCGGTCGGGGTGATTTGCGAGATCCTGAATGAGGACGGGTCGATGGCCCGGCGCCCGCATCTGGAGGAGTTCGCTCGGGAGCATCGCCTCCGCTTCATTACGGTGGCCCAGCTCGTGGCGTACCGGCTCACGCGGGAGCGGCTCGTACGCCGGATCGCGAGCGTGAGCCTTCCCACGCACCGCGGGGACTTCCGTCTCATCGGGTACGAGAGCGTAATCGACGACCGCGAGCACGTCGCTCTGCTCAAGGGGGAGGTGGACGGGAAGGACGACGTCCTTGTCCGGATGCACTCAGAGTGCCTCACCGGCGACGTCTTCGGATCGCTCCGGTGTGACTGCGGGGAGCAGCTCGATGCCGCGATGGAGCGGATCCAGGCGGAAGGCCTGGGGGCGATCGTCTACCTGCGCCAGGAAGGGCGAGGCATGGGACTCGGCAACAAGCTCCGGGCCTACGAGCTCCAGGACGAGGGCCAGGACACCGTGGAAGCGAACCTCACCCTGGGGTTCAGACCGGATCTCAGGGATTACGGAATCGGGGCGCAGATCTTGATCGACGTGGGGCTCCGGAAGATCCGCCTCCTCACGAACAACCCGAAGAAGATCGTGGGGCTGGAGGGGTACGGGCTCGAGATCACCGGACGAGAGCCGATCCGCGTCGAGCCAGGCCGTCACAACGAGCAGTATCTCGAGACGAAGCGCAGAAAGCTGGGGCACCTCCCCTGAGGGAGATCACCGGCACCCGGGACGGAGAGGGACGGCGCTTCGCGGTCGTGGCGTCGCGCTTCAATTCAGTGGTGACGGACGAGCTGGTGGGCGGTGCGCTCGACGCGCTTCGCGAGCACGGTGTAGCCGACGCCGATGTCCAGGTGATTCGCGTTCCCGGAGCCTGGGAGCTTCCCGCTGCGTGCCAGCGCGTGGTCGAGCGCGGCGGATCGGACGCAGTCGTCGCGCTCGGGTGCGTGATCCGGGGGGAGACGCCCCACTTCGAGTACGTGGCGGGAGAGGCCTCCAGAGGGCTCGGAGCCGTGGCCCGCTCCGCATCGGTCCCCGTGGTGTTTGGGGTGCTCACGACCGACACGCTGGAGCAGGCCATGCGGCGAGCAGGGAGCCGGGACGAGAACAAGGGATGGGAGGTGGCTCTCGCTGCCCTCGAAATGGCGGGTCTCTACCGCGAGTTGGACGGGAGGTGACCTCCGTGAGCCCCGCCCCCGCCCTCACCTGGCAGGAGCGCATCCAGCGCACGCGCGCCCGCTCCTGGGTGCTCCACATTCTCTATCAGTGGGAGAGCACGGACCCGCATCGCCCCCTTGCCGAGGTGATGGAGGAGACCCTCAGACGGCGGCGGGTGGCCGTGGACCGGGTGCCCCTCGTTCGGCGCCATGTGACTGCTCTCGCCGACCACCAGGCGGAGGTGGATCGCGCCCTTCTCGAGGCCATGGAGAACTGGCGGCTCGATCGCCTCTCCCGTGTGGACCGCGCGATCCTTCGGCTGGCGGTCGCTGAGATGCTCTTCCTGGAGGACGTGCCGCCCAAGGTGGCGGTTCAGGAAGGCATCCGGCTCGCCGGCCAATACGGGGGCCACGACTCGCCCCGGTTCGTGAACGGGGTCCTGGACGCCGTCCTCCGGTCACTCGGAGACCGTTCCTGAAGCTGCTCGTCACGAACTGGCTGGACCGGGAGAACCCCCAGTCCGGCGGTGCCGAGACCCACCTCCACGAGTGCTTCGGCCGCCTGGTCCGCCACGGATGGGAGGTCACGCTCGTTACGTCGGGCTGGCCGGGCGCTGCGGCCCGCGCGACGGTGGACGGCCTCGACGTGCATCGGGTGGGCGGGCGCTACACCTACGTGACACGCGCGCCCGCCTACGTTAGGGCGGAGCTCCAGGAGTTGGCGTTCGACCTGCTCGTGGAGGATCTGAACAAGGTCCCCCTGTTCTCACCCGTGTGGTCGCGCTGGCCGGTGGTGCTCCTCGTCCATCACCTGTTCGGCGGAACCGCGTTTCACGAGGCCGCCCTTCCGCTCGCTTTGCCCACGTGGCTGCTCGAGCGTCCGATCCCGCTCGTCTACCGGGGCGTCCGGGTCGTGGCGGTCTCCGAGAGCACGAAGCGTGATCTAGCGCGGCGTGGGCTCCCCGCCGATCGGATTCGCGTGATCGAGAATGGGGTGGACGTGAACCGGTTCGTACCGCCTTCCGAGGGTAAGCGCTTTCCCGAGCCCACGCTCCTCTACCTGGGTCGGCTGAAGCGGTACAAGCGGGTCGATCTGATCCTCGAGGCGGTCGCGGAGCTCCGCCGTCTAGGCGAGGAGGTTCGACTCCTCGTGGCCGGTGAGGGCGACCAGCGCGAGTGGCTCCAGCGCCGGGCGCGAAAGCTGGGCCTCGGCGAGGAGGATGCGCGGTTTTTGGGCTTCGTGCCCGAAGCGGAGAAGGTCGAGCTTCTCCAGAGGGCCTGGGTACACACCCTGACTTCGGTAAAGGAGGGATGGGGCGTCTCGATCCTCGAAGCGGCCGCCTGCGGGACTCCCAGCGTGGTTAGTGACTCCCCCGGCCTCCGCGATGCGGTCCTTCACGAGCGCACCGGATTCCTGGTTCCGCACGGTGACGTCCGGGCCCTCGCAGACCGCCTGAAACACCTGCTCGACGACGCCCGCCTGCGCGCCGGAATGGGCGGAGCGGCTCGAGAATTCGCGGAAGCTCACACCTGGGAGAGGAGCGCGGAGCGACTCTCGCGAGCGCTAGGGGCCGCGGTGGCTTCGGGCTGAACCGGCAGGTACCTTATGTGGTTTCCGATCGGGGGCTCGTCGGCCCGTCGAGATCCTGAGGAGGGGAAGCGTGAGAGTCCAGGTGACCCAACATCACGGACCCGGGCTCAGGGACATCGTAGGAGAGACGGTCGGAGAGACGGAGTGACGCGTACGTGGCGCCAACCCTGCGCATACAGGAGCTCGTAGAGGCACGGGGGGCGTCGCTGTCCCTCGAGCTCCTGACGCCGGGGGTCTCCCTCGAGCGGGACTGCTCCGACTCGGACGTGGCGAGCCCGGGCCTGGCCCTGGCCGGGTTCGTGGACCGGTTCCCCGACGGGCGCATGCAGGTGTTCGGGGAGACGGAGATGCTCTACCTGTCCACCCTGGCTCCCGACGTCCAGGCCGAGCGGCTCGCGGCCTTTTTCTCGCGCCACGTTCCCGCTGCCTTCGTGACCAAGGGCATGGACGTGCCGCCCGCGCTCATCGAGGCGGCGAGCCGCAAGGGAGTCCCGCTCTTTCGGTCGGTGCTTTCGACCAGGGACTTCTTCCGACGCGTCAAGCCGTACTTAGAGGTGGTCCTGGCGCCGTCCACGGCGGTGCATGGATCGCTGGCTGACGTGTACGGCGCGGGGCTGCTCTTCATGGGGAAGAGCGGTATCGGAAAGAGCGAGTGCGTCCTGGATCTGATCGAGCGAGGGCATCGCCTGGTAGCGGACGATGTCGTGATGGTGTCCCGGCGGGGGAACGACGTGCTGATCGGGTGCGGGCACGATCTCCAGCGGCATCACATGGAGATCCGGGGGATCGGGATCGTGGACGTTCGTGCCCTCTTCGGCATCCGCGCCATCCGGCAACAGAAGCGCATCGAGGTCGTGGTCCAGCTCGAGGAGTGGGACGACACGCAGCCGTACGACCGGACCGGTCTGGACGTAGGGGAGACCGAGATCCTCGACGTCCCGATCCCGATGGTCACCATCCCGCTCAATCCAGGGAAGAACCTCACGGTCCTCTCCGAGGTCGTCGCCATGAACCACCTCCTCAAGTACGCGGGCGTGGACTCGGCGGCCGAGTTCGAGCGCCGGCTCACGGCGGAGATGGCGCAGATCGACGAGTATCTCGAGGAAGACTATGAGTGAGGCGACGCCCCGGGCGGTCCGGGGAATCGTCGTCACGCACGGGTCCCTGTGCTTCGGTATGGTGGACGCGGTCCGGAGAATCGCCGGATCGTCTGCGGACGCCCTGATCCCGATCTCGAACGACGGAAAGGGTCCCGACGAGCTCCTCGGGTCGGTGTCCGAGCTCGCGGGCGACGGGCCGACCATCATCTTCACCGACTTGGAGACGGGAAGCTGCGCGCTCGCGGCCCAGTTCGCCTGCCGCGATCCGGCGGGGCGCCGGGTCGTCTTCGGCACGAACCTCGCCATGCTCCTCGACTTCGTGTTCCATCGACGCCTTCCTCTGGACGAGTTGGTCACGCGGTTGGTTGATCGCGGAAGGGCGGCCGTCCGCTCCTTCGAGCCCGGGGAGGGTCGGGTTGGGAATCGTTCTGCTGCGGGTGGATGAGCGGCTCATTCACGGCCAGGTCACCCTGGGGTGGGGGAGCCAGCTTCGCCCCTCCGCCTACTGGATCGTGGACGACGACCTGGCGGAGACGGAGTGGGAGCAGGAACTGTACCGCCTCGGCACGCCCGCGGATGCGATCTCGGACTTCTTCAGCGTGCGGAGCGCTCGCGAGCACTTCTCCGACTGGAAGGCATCTCCGAGCCGCTCCGTCGTCCTGACCCGGGATCTCGACCACATGCTTCGCCTCGCGCGGGGCAGGCTCCTGGCCGGCGAGTCGGTGAACCTGGGGGGGATCCATCACCGGCCGGGTCGCACGGAAGTCCTCCCGTACCTTTTCCTGGACGACGACGACCGAGGCCGCATCCGTGCCGTCGAAGCCGAGGGCGTCGAAGTCTGGGCCCAGGACCTTCCAGGGGCGGGCGAGGTCCGGGGGTCGGCCCTCCTCCATGGTTGAGCCCGGCGGGGCACTTCTTCTTCTTCTCCTCCTGGCCGCGTGGGTGGCCCTGGACGGGACGAGCTTCGCGCAGATCATGGTGTCGAGACCGCTGGTTGCGGGAACGCTGGCGGGATGGATCCTGGGCGACCCCGGTACCGGATTCCTCGTGGGCGGGCTCCTCGAGGCGGCGCACCTGGGAGCGGTTCCGATCGGCGCCGCGCGGCTCGCGGAGCCCGGGCCGGCGGCCATTCCCGCCGTCGCGGCGGCCGTGTGGCTGGGAGGCGCCGGCGGCATCGGCATCGGCGTGGCGCTGGGAGTCGTATGGAGCGTGCTGGGCGGGGCCTCGACGGTGGCGCAACGCCGGTTGAACGGCGCGATCGTGGGGGGGCTGGACGAGGGGGAGGGGAGCGCGGGTGCCCTGGTTCGACGGCACCTGGCCTGTGTGACTCTGGATGCGCTCCGCGGCGTGTTCCTGGTGGCGCTCGGTCTCACGGCCGCCCTCCTTCTCCCTCCGTCCCTCGCGCGGGTGTGGGCGGTGAGCGAACCCTCGACCGTGGCGTTCCTCGCCCTCCCCGGCGCTTTCGCGGGAGGCTCGCTCTTTCGCAGGTGGTCGGTCGCTTCCGGAGGGGTCCGGTGGGGGGCGTTCCTCTTCGCGGGCGGGCTCCTCGCGGGATGGCTCCTCGGCTCAGGGACGGCGGGATGAAGAGCGTTGGCCTCAGGTGGCGGGTGGTTTTCCGCTCCCTCCTCATCCAGGGCTCTTGGAACTACCGGACGCTCCTCGGAGCCGGGCTCGGGTGGGCCCTGCTTCCGCTCCTTCCCAGGGGACCGGGGCACGAGTCCTCCGATCGAATTGCCCGGCTGGCGGCCCCGTTCAACTCGCATCCGTACCTGGCGGCCCTCGCCATCGGCGCTCTGGTCAAGGTAGAGTCGGAAGGTGCCGACGCAGACCGGGTTCGTCGGTTCAAGGACGCCTTGAGAGGACCGCTCGGGAGCCTGGGGGACGGGTTCGTCTGGGGTGTGTGGAGGCCGCTCTGCCTCGTCGGCGCCCTTTCGGCCGGCCAGCTCGGCGCCCCTCCCTTGGCGGTGGTTCTCGGCTTCGTCGTGGTGTACAACGCCGTAAACCTGGCGCTTCGCGTGTGGGGGGCCAGCGTGGGGCTCGAGCTGGGCTTCGGAGTGGGGGAAGGGATCCGTCGCCTCGATCTCCCGGCATGGACGGAACGCACCGCCAGGGCCGGGGTCCTCTTCCTCGGCGTCGCGTCCGGGATAATGCTGTCGGCCGGGCTCGATCTGACCTCTCCGCGGATGCTCCTCGCGGTGGGCGCTTCGACTTGTTTTGGGGCGGGGCTCCTCGCGGGAGAGTCGCGGCAGAGGTGGGGGCCCCTCCTCCTGCTCCTGATCGCCTTGGTGGGGTTTGTCTGGGGGTCCGCGTCTCCGCTCCCGGCGGGGAGCTGACATGAGCGAGACCTCCGTCGCGCAGCGGAAAGTGAAGATCAGGAACCGTCTGGGTCTCCACGCCCGGCCCGCGGCCGAGCTCGTCAAGCTCGCGGGCCGCTTCCAGTCTGAGATCAGCCTGTCCAAGGACGTGCTCACGGTGAACGGGAAGAGCATCATGGGCGTGCTCATGCTGGCCGCGGAGCAGGGTAGCCATCTCGTCATCCGAGCCCAGGGCGCGGATGCCGTCCAGGCGGTGGACGCGCTGGCCGCCCTGGTCGAGCGCGGATTCAAGGGGGAGCCGTAGCGGTGGGCCGCATCCACGAAGGGCTCCCCATCTCGGAGGGAATTGCCATCGGCCCCGTCCGGCGGGTCCGCTGGGGTGTGCCCGAGGTCCCCCATCTGACGGTGCCCGAAGAGCAGGTGGACCGGGAAGTGGAGCGCTTTCACGAGGCCCGAGCCTGGGCGCGCGACTGTCTGGACGCGATCCGGGAAGGGACTGCCCAGCGCCTCGGAAGCATGGAGGCCCGGATCTTCGAGCCCCAGCTCCTCATGCTGGACGACCCCGACCTCGTGGACGGAACGCTCCGCTACATCCGGGAAAACCGACTGACGGCGCCCCGCGCCTTCGAGTGGAGAGTCCTGGAGCTCCAGGCGCTCTGGGTGCGGACGTCGAATCCGCTGGTGCTGGACCGGCTGAACGATCTGGAGGACCTTCTCGTCAGGGTCCTCCATCGCCTGCTCGATCTTCCCGAGCCTGACGACATGGTCGGGGACGGATCCGGCGCCATCGTGGTCGCGAGGAACCTGACTCCGTCCCTCACGGTCCTGATGGATCCCTCCCAGGTCCTGGGGATTGCGACGGATCTCGGAACGAGAACCTCCCACTGGGCCATCCTTGCTCGCTCCGCCGGGATCCCGGCCGTGGGGGGGCTCGGGGACGTGTCTCAGCGCGTCCGCGTGGGCGAGCAGGCCATCGTGGACGGGCGGGTCGGTCGAGTGATCCTGGATCCGAGCGAGAGAGAGCGGGCGGTCTTCTCAGAGCGGAAGGGAAGGATCCGGGCCTGGGAGCAGGGACTGGCCGAGCTCGCCCAACTCGATCCGGTGACGCTCGACGGTCAGCCGGTCGCCCTTCGCGCGAACATCGACCTCCCGAACGAGGCCGCGCGCGCTCGTGACTACGGGGCCGAGGGCGTTGGTCTCTTCCGCACCGAGTTTCTCGTCGTGGGGCGGAGATCCATGCCGGAGGAGGAAGAGCAGTACGAGAGCTATCGACAGGTCGTGGACGTGTTCCCCCAGCAGGCGGTCTTCATCCGGACGTACGATCTGGGCGGAGACAAATTCCCCATGTTCTTGAGCATGCCGGCCGAGGAGAACCCGTTCCTCGGATGGCGGGGGATCCGGGTATGTCTGGACAAACTCGATCTCTTCCGCCCTCAGCTCAGAGCCATCCTTCGGGCCACGGCCCACGGGGACGTGCGCATCCTGCTCCCTCTGGTGAACGACGTGGACGAGGTCGCGCGAGTGCGTGAGCTCCTCGCGGAGGAGGAGGAGGCGCTCAAGCGTGCGGGCCATCCATTCTCGTCCGGATACAAGCTCGGCTGCCTGGTCGAAACCCCTGCCGCCGCGCTGGACGCGGTGGAGCTCGCACGACATTGTGACTTCTTCTCGGTCGGGACGAACGACCTCGTTCAGTACACGCTGGCGGTGGATCGCACGAATGCCAGACTCGCGAACCTGTACAATCCGTTCCACCCGTCCGTCGTACGGCTGCTGCACCAGGTTTCCCGGGTCGGCCGGGCGGCGGGGATCGAAGTGAGCGCCTGTGGAGAGATAGCGGCGAACCCGCTCGGGACCTTTCTGCTGTTGGGCCTGGACATTACCGCCCTGTCCGTGTCCTGGCCGTCACTCCCCGAGGTGAAGAAGGTGATCCGGAGCGTCCGGATCGAAGACGCGCGCGTGGCCGCGCGCAAGGCGCTCGCGGCGCCGACCTCGCGCGACGTGACGCGGGCCCTGGCGGAAGGGATCGGGTCGGCCGTGGATCTCGCCGCGTTTTCCGGCCGCTGGAGCCTCTCACTCACCTGAACCCTGGTTGCCCCACGCCCATGGAGACCACTCGTTCGACCGAACCCAAGCCCGCCCTGCGAAAGGACAATGCTCTGAGCATCCGGCAGTTCTCGTCGGAGTCGGTGTGCGAGGGGCATCCAGACAAGGTGGCGGATCAGATATCGGACGCGGTGCTGGACTGCGTCCTCGCGTCGGACGTGGAGGGGCGGGTGGCCTGTGAGACGCTCGTGACGACCGGCCTCGCGCTCGTGGCCGGGGAGATCACCACGAGCGCGCGTATCGATATTCCCGAGATCGTGCGGGAAACGATCGTTGGCATTGGGTATGACGATCCGGCGTACGGGATCGACGGAAAGACATGCGCTGTCCTCGTCGCGATCGATCGCCAGTCCGACGACATCAAAATCGGGGTCGATACCGGAGGGGCCGGCGATCAGGGGATGATGTTCGGGTTCGCGACCGACGAGACCGAGGAGCTCTTGCCGGCTCCAATCGTCTTCGCCCACCGGCTCACCCGGGCCCTGTCCGACGCACGTCGAAGCGGGACGATCCCGTGGCTCCGCCCCGACGGGAAGTCCCAGGTCACGGTGGCGTACGAAGGCGATCGCCCGGTTCAGGTCACGGCCGTCGTCCTGAGCGCGCAGCACGAGCCCGACGTCTCGACAGCCGAGATCCGCGATGTCCTCCGGCGGGAAGTAATCCTGCCGTCGTTGCCCTCCGATCTGTTCGATGCCGAGAGCGCGGCCGTCCACGTGAATCCGACGGGGCGGTTCGTGACCGGGGGACCCCAGGGAGACGTGGGGCTCACCGGGAGAAAGGTCATCGTGGACACGTACGGCGGAATGGGGCGTCACGGAGGCGGCGCGTTCTCGGGGAAGGACCCCACCAAGGTGGACCGCTCCGCCGCCTACGCCGCGCGGTGGGCCGCCAAGCACGTGGTGGCCGCGGAGTTAGCCCGGCGCTGCGAGATCCAGCTCGCGTACGCCATCGGGGTCGTGGAGCCCGTATCCATCCGCGTGGACACTCTCGGCACGGGCGTGGTTCCCGACGACAAAATCTCGCGCGCCCTCCGGTCCGTCTTCGAGTTTCGCCCCGCCGCCATCATCCGGGATCTCGGCCTCCGGAACCCCATCTTCAGTCCCACCGCAGCGTACGGGCACTTCGGGAGAGCCTCCGAGAGCCAGGTTCGAGACGGGCGGACGGTCTCTCTGTTCCCATGGGAAAGAACGGATCGGGTCTCCGACTTACTGTCCGCCGTCGAGGCGAGCTAGCGGCAGGTCGCTAGTGTTCCGAGTCACTGGTTGGCCGGCGCTCGGGAACCCGCCATCCCACGGGGGGTTGGAATCGGGCGCGATGGGTTCGTCGAGGCGGGAGCCTCGACGAACACGGGGGGACGCCACGAGGGATGCCGGATGAGGAGGGAGCGTGCTGGTTGAGGTCAAGGTACAGAGCCTGGGACTCGACAGAGCTTCGAACACGCCGGTCCTCATCCTCAGGGAGCTCGAGGGTGATCGGGTCCTCCCGATCTGGATCGGTCCCGGTGAGGCCAGCGCCATCGCGATGCAGCTGGCCCAGATGAAGTTTTCTCGCCCGTTGACCCACGACCTGATTGTGTCTGTCGTCTCGGGCATGGGGGGGGATCTGGATCGGGTGGTGATCACGAAAGTGGCCGACTCCACGTATTACGCGGAGCTCGTGATTCAACGGCCCGACGACACGATTAGCGTGGACGCTCGTCCGTCCGACTCGATCGCGGTGGCGCTCCGGACCGACGCCAGGATCTTCGCGGAAGACGATCTCCTGGAGCTCGCGTCCATCGAGGTGACGGACGACGAGGTCCAACTTTCCACTGAGGGCGGGAGCCGCGCGAAAGGGGAGGGGGCGGCGTTCGCGGACGCCGATGAGCTGAAGGAGTACCTCCGTCGGCTGAATCCGGAGGACTTCGGCCGCTTCTCTCCCTGACCGGAACACGTATGCGCGCGAGCGAGTTCCGGAAACCTCCCCCCCTGACCCGGCTCGCTCTCGCGGGCCTCTTCCTCATCCCGGTCGCCGCGGGCGCCCAGGAGACCGTACGGGCAGCCGTTTCGGGGCAACTTCTCGTCGCGGGTCTTCCAGCCGACTCGGGTACCGCAGTTCTCCATCGGATCACACCGGAGGACGATCAGGGCGAGCTGGCGTCGGTCGTGGTGGATCCCGACGGCTTCTTCCTGCTCCAGCTCCCGAATCTTCCGGTGCCCGGGACGGACACGTTCCTCGTTACGACCCGATACGACGGGATTCTCTATTACGGGCCGCCGATCCGGACGCCGGCGCAGCTGGACTCCCTCTACGTCGTTCAGGCGTTCCCGGCCGAGGCCGCCCCGGAGAGCGGGATCCGCTTTCCCATCGCGCTCCTGGAGATCACCGTCGAGGAGGGGCCGAGGGGGTGGCTGGTGACCGAGGCCTTCATCGTGAGAAACGACTCTGGGGTCACGTACGTCCCCAGCGGAGCCGGGGGCACTGTTTGGCAATACCCGCTTCCGGCCGGCGCTCTCGCTCCGCGCGTGGTCGAGCGGGGGCCCGCGGAGGGCCCCGTGGGGTTTGAAGACGGTCGGATCGTCGCCCGGAATCCGATCCTTCCGGGGCCCATGAACTACTTCATGGTCGAGTACGACGTCGAGAGCCTCGAGATCGACTTCGAGATGCCAGGCGAAGTGCAGGCGGCCCAGATCTTCGTCCGCGAGCCGGCCCCCTCGATCCTGGTGAACGGTATGGCCCCGATCGAGCCTGTGGAGGACGGAGGCACGTCGTACCTCCGATGGGTCGCCCAGGGGATCAGGGACCAGATGGTCCAAGTGCGAATCGGGGAGGACACGGGTCCCGGCACCGGGGTCTGGTTCTCCATCACCCTGGCCCTCCTCCTGGTGGCGGGCGGAATCTGGGGTGTGGCGCAACAGGGAAGGCCGGCCCGTGGCGGTCCGGGGCCCGAGCTCGCCACGGCGGGTGGTACCGTGCCGAGGACGCGCAGGGATATTCTCCTCGAGGTCGCGCGACTGGACGAGGACTTCCACCGGACGGGGGAGCCCGGGGGAGCGGCGTGGAACCGATACTTAACCCGGAGAGCCGAGCTTCTGCGCGAGCTGTCTGGGCCCTAGCCGATGACGCTCGTCACCACGCGGGCGATCTTACTCCGTTCCCATCCGTACTCGGACTCATCCAGGATCCTGAGATTTCTCACCCGTGAGCGAGGTCTGATGGGCCTCGTGGGGAAGGGTGTACGGGCCCGAAGCTCGAAAGGGGAGGCCGGCCTGGATACGTTCGCCGAGGGCGTCCTGACCTTCTTCTTTCGCTCCGCCCGGGAGCTCCAGACGATGAGGGGGTTCGAGCGCACCAGCAACTCGCTCGAGCTCGGGCGGGACCTTCCGCGCTTCCTGGGAGCCTCCCTCGTGGCCGAGCTCCTCCTCGCGCACGCCCTCGAGGAGGGCGATCCAGAGCTGTATGACTGGATCTCGGCCGTCCTGGCGCGCCTGGGAGACGCACCCGCGGCTGAGGTTCCGGGGTGGATCCTCGCCGGGGCCTGGCGTACCCTCGCCCACCTCGGATTCGCGCCCGGGCTCACGAGTTGTGTGGGCTGCGGGCAAGCTCCAGCGTGGGGTGACGGTGATCTCTACCGTCTGGACGCGGCCTCCGGCGGAATCCGTTGTCCGGACTGCTCGGTCGGGCGAGAGCTCCCCCGGGTCGGGCCGCGGGCCCACGCCGACCTGCTGAGGCTCGTCCAGGGCGACCCGCCCCCGCTCCTTCCCGGCGTCCGGGGACATCTTCGCTATCTGGAGGCTTTTTCCAGCCATCACCTGGCCCCCACACGCCGGTTTCGGTCCTTTGCGCTGCTCCGGCCCTTCGTTGGGACTTCCGAAGGGGCCGAGGCCGATCAGGGAAGGCAGGGGAAAAGGGGGGCCGATAGAGAGATGGCTTGACCGCCCGATTGAAAGTCCATAGATAATGAAGGCAACTATTCGTGAAGTCATGTAGTCAAACTTCAAGGAGCACTATTCCTTTTTCTGGTACGATGAGAGGAGTGTGCGGAGGGTCGGATGCGGCACGCGTTGCTGTTCGTGCTCGTCCTGATCTCCGCGCCGCTGTCGTCTGAGGGGCTTTACGCCCAGCAGGCGGGTGCGGCAGCCGGGGCGCCGGAGGCCTCGGAACTGGGGTTCCAGCTCGGGACCAATTACCCCAATCCGTTCAGTCCCGACACGAGAATCCCGTTCGAGCTCTTCGAGAGCCTCTTTGTGGGTGGGCGGTCGGCGAGTGTCACGGTCCGGGTATACGACATTCTCCGGCAGTATGTAGCGTCGCCCACCGCATTGGGCCATCCGGCAGGAGATGGGACACCTGTGATCGACCTGGAGTATACGGCTCCGGGGCGATACGAGGCGTATTGGGACGGGCGGAACCGTTCCGGCGCCTACGTGCCGTCGGGGGTCTACATCCTCGAGCTCAGTGTGAACGGGCAGTCCCAGAACCGCCGGATTTTCGTAGGGAGCTGAAGGCGCGGGCCCCACCCGCGAGCGTCGTTTTACACACCCCGACATACCGCAGGATCGACCTCCTGAGAGATCGACGCCTCGCGTCCCAGAAGGGACAACAGGCTACCAGGCCCTTTCTTCCAGCAGCTCGAGGAATTCGCTCGGGTCGGACAGCCCGGAGAGGCGCTGGGGGACCGCGGGATCCTTCGCGAACTGGGCGATCTTGCCGAGCACCGGCAGGTATTGATTCGAGATCTCCAGGGGGGGCGCGACGATCAGGAAGAAGTGTCGGACCGGCTGGCCGTCAATGGCATTGAATTCCATCCCGTCGATCTTTCGCCCGTAAGCGAGTCGGAGCTTGTTCACGACGAGCGATCGACAGTGCGGGATCGCGATGCCCTTGCCGATTCCGGTAGAACCCAGGTTCTCCCGTCGGTTGAGCGTCTTGTAGAGGTTGGCCTCCGATTTCTCGTCCAGTCTAAGAAGGCCGATCAGCTCGCTCAGGGAGTCGTCCTTGAGCGTCGAGGCCATGTCGAGCTGGACTGTCGAGAGTGTGAAGAAATCCCTCAGCTTCATTCGAGTCGCCTCCGGGGCGATTTCCGTGACGGTGCGGGTGCTCGGGTTGCGAAGCGCCAACCTTACTGGAACGCGAGATCCATGTCAAAGCAGAAGCGCGCCCTGCAGGTCGGGGCGGGGCAGAGCTTCTCCGGCCTCACGTTGCGGGGTAGGTTCCTCTCATGGCTTCGACGGTGCTGGACCTTCTGACCGGCTCGTACACGCCGCTCTATCTGGCCCCCCAGGCGGGGGTGAGCGAGTCCCCGTTCCGGCGCCTCTGTCGGCGTTTTGGGGCCGATGTCGTGGTCAGCGAGTTCGTGAGTGCGGACGGGATTTGCCGGGGGAACGAGCGCACCCTCGGATACCTTCGGTTCGAAGAGGAAGAGCGTCCCATCGGGGTCCAGATCTTCGGATCGGACCCTGCCATGATGGCGGACGCGGCGATCCTGGTTCACGAAACGTTCGCGCCCGACTTCATCGACATCAACTTCGGGTGCCCGGTCAAGAAGGTGGTGAAGCGCAACGGTGGCTCGGGATGCCTGAAGGACCTGGGGCTGGTGGCCCGGATCATCCGGAGCGTCGCTGAGGCCACGACCATGACTACGACGGTGAAGATCCGGAGCGGGTTCGACGAGAACAGCCGGAATCCCGTGCGGATCGGGAGGGTGTGCGAGGAGGCGGGAGCGAGGGCGATCACCCTCCATCCCCGAACCCGTGCGGACATGTACTCCGGGGAGGCTCGGTGGGAGGAGATCCGTGACCTCAAGGAGGCCGTGGGCATCCCGGTGATCGGGAATGGGGAC
The DNA here is from genome assembly GCA_965198065.1 of Longimicrobiales bacterium. Lineage (GTDB taxonomy): Bacteria > Gemmatimonadota > Gemmatimonadetes > Longimicrobiales > Gaopeijiaceae > SHZS01. The sequence goes on from CBDAON010000004.1 coordinate 64,364, forward strand.
ATCCAGAGTGGTCGGGACGCGGCGCGCATGCGGGACGAGACCCGGTGTGACGGCATCATGGTGGCGCGTGGCTCTCATGGGGACCCGTGGATCTTCCGGCAGGCCCGGGCCGCGCTCGAGGGGGAGGAGATCCCTCTCGATCCCGATGCAGCCGAGCGCTTCGGGATCTGCGTGGAGCACGCCGAGAACGCGATCGCTTACGGAGGCGACCTAGAACGGGCTGTCCGCGAGTTCAGAAAGCACCTGGGCTGGTATACGAAGGGGCTCCCCGGTGGGAAGGATCTCCGGCAGGAGCTCTTCGCCGTCACCTCGCTAGAGCAGGTGAAGGAGCTTCTGAGCGGTTACCTGGAGCGCCACTCCGCTACACGGGAAGGAGGCCGGGAACCCCGTCCTGCCGAGGCCGTGTTATCTTGAGTCACGCGCCGTCCCGAACGACGGCGACGGGACTGGACTGGGGGCGTCACGGTTTCGACGCGTTCAGTGAAGTCGATGCAGCGTGCCGAGGTCCCGGGGCCTCGTAAACCTCTCGGGGAATACACAACTGCCAACAACAACTTGGCACTGGCTGCGTAAGGTTCTGCCTTAGCTGTAGCCCGTCGCCGGAAGAGCCCGCCCGAGGCGACTCCGGATGACGTCGAAAAGTCGGGCTGGTCCCTGGGTGCCGCCGCCCCGGCCGGGACGAGATCGATTGGGCGGCTAGCTCGGGCAGGCCGCGCCCCGGCCTCGTCCGATCGCGAAGCCAACGGGGTGACACGCACGTAGACGCTTAGACGGATCGGTTCGCGGACGCGGGTTCGACTCCCGCCGCCTCCACTGCTGCAAAGAACCCGAACCGCCGCCCGGGCCTTCGTGTCCGGGCGGCGGTTCGAGCAATGCGATACAGTCAATCGAGGTCCGCGCCAGGTAGTAGGGCCGGCCGACGTCGCCTTGCATGGGCTCCAGCCGGATGGTCCCGGTCCATGAATCCCATCGAGCACGTGTACGTGCTTTGCCACGGCGCCGACCTGTGGATGGCCCGCATCTGCGTAGCGAGCATCCGTTACTGGTACCCGGACATTCCGATCACGCTTCTCAAGAACCAGACGCGCCTGGACACCTCCCCCCTGGAATCCGGCTTCGGAGTGCGCGCCAGGAACGTCTCGCCACGCTGGGCGGGGAGCGCTTTCGCCAAGCTGGAGCTGCTCACGCGACCGGAGCGCGAACGCTACCTGTACGTGGACGCCGACGTCGTGTTCGTGGGGCGCGTTCTCGACTCCCTGGCGGAGATGGGAGAGGACCTCGTCGTGGCGACCCACCTGGAGACGCCGCCGGACTCTCCGGCCATGCGTAGGTATTATCACATCGAGGCGCTCCGGGAGCTGGACCCCGCCTTCGAGCCACCAGGCTTCTGCTTCAGCGCGGGCCACTACGTGGCCACCTCCGGCCTCTTGAGGCCGGAGGACCTCGACGACTTCGTGGACTTCTCCTCCTCACCACCCAGGCATCGCACGAAGGGCATCTTCCACGGAGTGGACCAGGGCCTGTGCAACTACCTCTTTCCCAGAAGGGCGCAGGAGGGGGTCTGGTCTCTGGGCAGGGTCCCCTTCGCGTGGTGGGCCCGAGGAGAAGAGGCGGCGAGCCTCGAGCGGCGGGACATCTTCGAGGGACCCGGCGTGCCCAGGATGATCCACTGGGCTGGCACCCAGCTTCCGGTCCTTCGCCGGCAACCCCGGGCCGATATCCTCGCGTCCTATGAGGCGATGTACGTCGCGGCCACCCGCCGGGGCTGGGCGCACAGGACCCTACCCTCGAGCACCTCTCCACCGGCCTGAGTTGGGCGACATGGCGAGCGAGGTCCAAGCTCGACTACGCGCTCCGCCGGAGGTGACGGGGTCGCCACCGCGTCTCGCCGCAGTGGCCCCCGGGAGCGGCCAGGCGACACCCGCGTGCGGACCCCTTCGTTCCCTGATGGCGTCCTTACGAACGGGAACCAGCAACGACCTACCGCACGTCGATCCGGCGACGCCAATCCGCGATCGCACGTCCGATCATCTCTGGCTGGTCCTCTTGGATGTAATGGCGCCCGGCGCCCACGAACGTGGACTGGATGTTCGGTACCCGCTCGACTAGCGCTTCCACTACGCTCACCGGATTTAGCGCGCCGGGTCGGGCCCAGAGGTGCAGCATCGGGATCTCGGTTTCTGTCATCCACTCACCAATCGCGGTAACGACCTCCACATTTCGCGCGGGCTCACCCACAGCGGGCAGCTCCCGGGGCCATTGGAGCGTCGGAAGGCGCGACTCGGGAGTTGGATACGGTTCGCGGTAGCGCCGCATTTCCTCCTCCGTGAGTCCGCGGAGGACGCTTCCCGGAAGGATCTGCTCCACGAACATGTTCTGCTGGAGAACGAGCTCCTCTCCTCCCGGACCTCGGAAGCGTCCGAGAGAGCCTCCAATCGGGTCGAGGCGCGGGTACCGGGGCGGGATGATCGCCTCCATGAAGGCGATGCCGAGGACGTTGTCCTCATGACTCCGGGCGTAGTCGAAGCCGAGCACGCTGCCCCAGTCGTGAATCACGAGAGTGATGTCCTCGAGGCCGAGTGTCTCAATGAACGCGTTGAGGTAACGCGCGTGGTCCTGATACGTGTAGCCAATGTCGGGCTTGCCCGACTTCCCCATACCGATGAGGTCCACGGCGATCGCGCGATAACGGTCCGTGACGTAGGGAATGATGTTCCTCCAGAGATAGGACGATGTGGGGTTCCCGTGGACGAATAAGATGGGATCGCCCTCGCCCTCATCCACGTAATGCATTGTGGATCCGAGCACCTCGACGTAGCGCGACTCGAAGGGAAAGTCGGCGGAGATGTCCGGCGCCTGGCCACGCGCCGCGGGGGTGGACCAGAGCAGCAAGACCGCCGAACTGACACCGAGGACCCGAGACCAGGCTGAGAACGCCGGCATGGAGGATTCCTCTTTTCTACGTGATCGCCAGGCCTTCCGCTTCGAGCGCCTCGATTACCTGCGCACGGAGCTCGGGCGGCACCCGGCTTACCCGGGACGCCCTGGCGACCGCCTCGAGGAACGATCGCTCGAACACGAGCTTAGGATAACACCGAGCGCACGTCTCCAGGTGAGTGCCGACCCGTTTCTCCAGGTCAGGAGGCAACTCCCCGTCCAGCCAGTCGAAGAGCACCTCCGCCGCCTCGTGGCACGAGATCCCGCCCGGGGGATCCGCATCCGGCGGCTCCCCTGTGACTCCACGGAGCAGGCGCCGCAACTCCTCGATCCAGTTCATCCCTGATTACCCTCCTCCGGCCCACGGCGGCCGTTGGGCGGCCCGCTCACGACGACGACGCGACCGCGTACTCGTAGAGGCTCTCCTGAAGCATCCGGCGGCCCCGAAAGAGCCGGCTCTTCACGGTGCCAACAGGCACGTTCATGACCTGAGCGATCTCATTGTACGAGAGGTCCTCGAGGTCCGAGAGCACTACGGCTTCTCGAAACTCGTGAGGCAGGGTGTCGATGGCTCGCAGCACCTCCTCGTCGACGACATTCCTCCAGAACTTGCCTTCAGGATCACGATTCGCCGTTGCCATGAACACCGTGGTCTCTCCAGAAATGCCGCGCGGGTCTTCGTCTGCCAGGACGGCCACGATTTCATCATGGCGCCGATCTCTTTCCTCGGCTCGGAGCATGCTGTTCTTGCAGATTGTGAACAGCCAACTCTTCACCCGAGTGCCTGGCGTGTAGCTATCCCAGCTGCGATAGGCACGCAAGTACGTCTCCTGAACCAGATCCTGGGCCCGCTCGGCGTCCTTGGTGAGACGGTGCGCGAAGCGATAGACGGCCTCCATTTGCGGAACCGCCTCCTCGCGAAAGGAATCGTCCCGATCCAAGGACCCCCTCACGACCGGCAAGCACGTGGCGCCGAAGGGCCGTGGGTCCTCCCGACCCCGAGGACCGCGGCGGCCCAGCGGGAGGCCCGCAAGCCCGGCCTCTGCGAGCGGCGTCGGTGGCCCCGAAACGTCGGCATCATAACTACTGAATCCGGCCCAGCGGGTCTAAGTTCCCGAAGCGGCGGCAGCACCCGTGCTCTGGCGGAGCAGCCTTCGCTCCGCGTCCTCACCACGACTTCGGACCGGACGTCGCGGGAACCCGATCCTAGGGTCGCGAGTTCGGGTGAGCACGAGCGGGGACGTCTCTTTAGCACACATCAAACCTCAGCGGAGAGAGACCGCCATGAATATCGCTTTCGGAAAAGCCGTCTTCGCCGGTGTCCTGGGAACGGTCGTCATGACGATTGTCGGTACGTGGGTGGCGCCCATGATGGGAATACCTCCGATGAACCCCGCAAACATGCTGGCGGGAGCGATGGGTGGGGTGCTGATACTCGGCTGGATCGGTCACTTCATGATCGGAACGATCCTTGCCTTGACCTACGCGGCCGTGGCTCCCTGGCTTCCCGGTCCGTCGGTGGTGCGGGGAGCCCTGTATGGGGATAGCTCCGTTTCTTCTCGCGCAGATTGCGGTCATGCCGATGATGGGGATGCCCCTGTTCTCGGGATCCGTCACGTTGGCGATGGGTAGTCTGGTGGGACACCTCTTCTACGGAGGCGTGGTGGGCGGCGTCTACGGTGCGCCTCCCGCACTGGCGACCGTGACCGCCGGCGGCTCCCCGCAGGCCGCTGGCTGACCAACGTTTTCAACAACAGGAGGCAACGATGCCCCGTACGAATCCGACGGCTTGGCCACTGATCGGCTCCCTCGTGGCGATGGTCCTCGCCGTCCCGGCGGTCGAGGCTCAGGCGAGTTCGTCCACCGCCACGGCGCACACCAAGGAAGCGTTCACGCACGAGCGCTTCGAAGAGCTTCAGGCTCAGGACGCGCTGATTTTGGTGGACATCTTCGCGGACTGGTGCCCGGACTGCGCGATCCAACAGACGGTGTTAGAGGCGTATCGAGAGCGGAGACCCGACGTCGCCCTTCATACGCTCGTGGTGGACTTCGACACGGAGAAGGATGTGGTCACGTACTTCCGCGCTCCGCGTCAGTCCACGCTGATCCTCTACCGGGGGACCGAGCGGCTGTGGTTCAGCGTCGCCGAAACGCGCGAAGAGATGATCTTCCAGGCTCTGAATGAGGGGGTGTCCACGCGGTGACGCTCGACGTCACGGCGATCCCCCTCGCCCTTCTGGCCGGGGTCGTCGGCGTGATGTCTCCGTGCGTATGGCCGCTGGTACCGGTGGTCATGGCCTCGGCGGCCACGGGTGGCCGAGGGGGGCCGTTCTTCCTGGCTGGGGGGCTCAGTCTTTCGTTTGGGGTTGCGGGCACGTTCCTCACGTTTCTCCTGGTCAGTACCGGGCTGGATCCCGAGCTTTTCCGGTACGTCGCGGCCGGCGCTCTGGTGGCGATGGGGATCTTGCTCGTCGTGGACCGTCTGGGCGAACGGGCGGCCGCCGTGCTCTCGCGCCTCACCGCGGGGTTCAATCCTGGCCGGAGCCTGAGCGCCGGGGGTGGTCCGGCGCAGTTCGGGGTGGGAGCGCTCCTGGGGGTTGTCTGGCTCCCCTGCGTCGGTCCCACCGTTGGCGTTGCGATCGCGCTCGCGGCCTTGGGGGAAAATCTTCTCAGCTCCTTCTCGGTCATGCTCTCGTACGGGGTGGGCACCGGGGGGGTACTGCTCGGCGTAGGGTTGTTCTCCGGAAGGATCCTGAAGAAACGGAACGGCCTCGGGTCCTCGGGACGCGCGCTGGGAAAGAAGATCCTGGGTTGGTCCGTGCTCGTTCTCGGGACGCTGGTGTTCACCCGGCTGGACAAGGTCCTGGAGGCCTGGGCCGTGGACCTCCTCCCGACCTGGGTCTTCACCTTATGAGCGGGCGCGGAAGCTGCGGTCCTGGCCCTTCGCTGGGGGACGATACTGGCTTCACTGTCCCTACTCCACCGGTCGACCACAGGGATCGTGAGAGCGCCTCGTAGTCGATTCATCGCCACGGCCCTCGATCACGGCTCTGCCTTGCGGGCCTCCCCCCGCCCCGGCGACATTCGGCCCCACGCAGGCATCGACGGACAATCCAGGAGGTCCTGCATGAGGAGCGCCGCGCTCGCGGTCGGAGTCGCCGTCTTGCTGGTCTCCTCGGGGCTCGAGGGTCAGCAGCCCCTCGAGGGGGCCTGGCGCGTGACGGAAGTAGCGGGCCCGGGGCCGGGCGCCCCCGTGCTCGACTCACCCCAGCCTGGCCTCCTGCTCTTCACGGGCCGGTACTACAGCTACACCCTCATTACGGGTGACCAGCCCCGTCCGGACCTGCCGAGCGGCGTGGTCTCCGCTACGGATCTGCTCAGGGCATGGAATCCGTTCACGGCGAACGCGGGCACCTTCGAAGTCTCGGGCAACACGATGATCCGGCGACCGATGGTTGCGAAGAACCCAGGCACGATGGCACCGGGAGTATTCAACGAGTACACGTTCCGACTGAGTGCCGATACGCTGTGGGTCACGACGGTTGGGACCGAGTCGGGTCCTGCGATGAGCTCGCCTACGGTCAAGTACCTCCGCGTCCGCTGATCGAGGGTCGGGCTTCGATCAGGACCGGTGGCATGTGTTGCCCGTGTTCCTTCCTCGGCGACCAGCTAGGGGGAAGGCGCCTCCCTAGGATCCGCAGAAAAGGTGTTCGAGAGTGTCCCGATCCCATCAACGCGGACCTCCACCGTAGAGCCCGGCCTCATGGGAAGGGCCCCGGTCGACGTCCCGCACGCGATGAGATCTCCCGGCATGAGCGTCATGTCGCGCGACGTCCGCTGCACGAGGGCGAGGGGGGTGAAGAACATGTCGTTCACGCCGTAGTCCTGCCGCATCCGGCCGCCGACGTGGGTCGTCACCCGCAGCGATCCGGGGTCCAGATCCGTCGCGATCACCGGTCCGAAGGGACCGAACGTGTCGAAGCTCTTCGCGCGGCACCATTGGGGAAAGGAAAGATCCTCGTGAATCACCTGGACGGCGGTGACGTCATTCACGCACGTGTACCCGAAGACGCAGTCGGCGGCCTCTGCTTCGGAGACCTCGCGGCAGCGCCTGCCGATCACGACTCCGAGCTCGCCCTCGAAAGAGACCCTGCCCTCGTAGGATCGAGGCCTCACGATCGCCCCTCCGGGAGCGAGGAGGGACGACGGAGATTTCATGAAGTAGAGGGGCTCCTTGGGCTCGGCCCACCCCTGCTTCGTCGCCGCCGGGCGCAGGTTGTTCCACAGCCCGATCATCTTGGTAGGCTGGCACGGGGTCAGGACCTCTACCGCGGTGAGCGGGATGCGCTCTGATGTCGCTTCCGGGTGGTCGAACATCTCCCCCCGGTGGACGGTGATCTCGCCTTCCTCCAGGGTTCCGAACTTGACGTCCGCGTCGTGCCTGACCCGGATCCAGAGCGCCATGATGGTCTTTCGCTCGTTTCGGGGGAACCCGCGAGCCTCGGGGAGCGTCAGGGTAGGACCGAAACGCGCCCCTTCGCAACGCGGGCGGCGGGAGGCGCTACTGCGACCATGCTCGAGAGGCGCTCTTCACCCCGCCGCCCTCGCGCGAGTGCATGAAGCGAACTTGGACTGGGAGGAATGATCGTGCCCGAGGCTACCACCGTACGAGCGCTCCTGGAGCGCGGTGAGGCCAGCGCCGTTGCAATCGGGGCTCCCGGACGCTCCGACCTCGACTATGCAGGCCTGAGAGATCACGTCGCTCGGACGGTCACCGCCCTAAACGAGATGGGCCTCGGCCGGGGCGACCGCGTGTGCATCGTGCTTCCGAACGGGCCGGAGATGGCGTCCGCGTTCGTGTCGATCGCGGCGGGAGCCGCCACCGCGCCGCTGAACCCCAACTACCGACGTAGGGAGTACGATTTCTACCTGGAGGATCTCGGAGCAAAGGCACTGGTCGCCGAGGCCGGAAGTGGGTCTGATGCAGTGGAGAGTGCGCGAAACCTGGGGATCGCCGTGCTCGAGCTGCGAGTTCCGGACGGCGCGCGCGCGGGCGAGTTCGAGCTCGTGCCCGACGCTGGCTCCGACCTGGAGTCGACGACGTCGCCCGGACCCACCGGTGCGGACGACGTGGCGCTCGTGCTCCACACGTCGGGCACCACCTCGCGCCCGAAGATCGTCCCGCTCCTTCAGGGAAACGTCTGCGCGTCGGCGAGGAACATCGTCGCCACCCTTCGACTGACTTCCGACGATCGATGCCTGAACGTAATGCCGCTCTTTCACATCCACGGGCTCATGGCGCCGGTCTTCGCGTCGCTCTCGGCCGGTGCGTCCGTGGCGTGCACTCCGGGGTTCAACGCGCTCAAGTTCTTCGCGTGGCTAGATGAGGTTCAGCCTACGTGGTACTCCGCCGTCCCCACGATGCACCAGGCGATCCTCTCCCGGGCGGTAAGGAATGCGGAGGTCATTGCACGGGCTGGGCTCCGCTTCATCCGTTCTTCTTCCGCATCCCTGCCGCCACAGGTCCTTCAGGAGCTGGAGGACGCGTTCGGGGCTCCGGTCGTGGAGGCGTACGCGATGACCGAGGCCTCCCATCAGATGACGTGCAACCCGCTGCCCCCCGGCGTCCGAAAGCCCGGGACGGTGGGACCCGCAGCAGGACCCGAGGTCTCCATCATGGATGACGAGGGTAACCTGCTGGAGGCCGGCCAGGTCGGTGAGGTCGTCATTCGCGGCCCAAACGTCACCGGCGGATACGAAAACAACCCCGAGGCCAACGCCAAGGCCTTCACCAACGGATGGTTTCGCACGGGGGACCAGGGCATCATGGATGGGGAAGGCTACGTCACCCTCACGGGCCGTCTCAAGGAGATTATCAACCGTGGGGGAGAGAAGATCTCGCCCAAGGAAGTCGACGAGGTCCTGATGGATCACCCCGCGGTTGCGCAGGTCGTGACCTTCGCGGTCCCGCACGACAAGCTCGGCGAAGAGGTCGCGGCGGCCGTGGTGCTCCGGGAGGGCGCTTCCGCGACTCCGGCGGAGCTGCGTGACTTCGCGGCCGGGCGCCTTGCCGACTTCAAGGTCCCGCGCCAGATCCTCCTGACGGACGAGATTCCGAAAGGCCCGACGGGCAAGCTTCGCCGGATCGGACTGGCCGAGCAGCTCGGAATCGCCTGACCCGGGAAGGTCGATGCGGATCTGTATCTACGGAGCGGGCGCGATTGGCGGCTACCTGGGCGCCGAGCTGGCCCGGGCCGGCGAGGAGATCACTCTCATTGCCCGGGGCCCTCACTTGGAGGCCATGCGGAAGAGTGGCCTGAGGCTCCTCATCGATGGCGAGGAGCGCGTGGCGCACCCCGTCTGTACGGATGACCCGGGCGAAGCGGGCATCCAGGATTACGTGATCATGACGGTAAAGGCGCACTCCGCGCCCGCGATCGTCTCGCCCATGCAGTCCCTGCTCGGCCCTGACACCGCAGTGGTGACCGCCATGAACGGCGTGCCCTGGTGGTATTTCTACGGAATCGAGGGCCCGTGGCAGAACCACCGGCTCGAGAGCGTCGATCCAGGTGGGGTTCAGTGGGAGGGGATCGGGCCGGAGCGGGTGATCGGATGCGTCGTTTACCCCGCTACGGAAGTCGTGGAGCCCGGGGTCATCCGTCACATGAGCGGAAACCGGTTCACGCTCGGTGAGCCGTCCGGAGATAAGACGGATCGTGTTCAGGCACTCTCGGCGGCGCTCATCGCCGCCGGGATGCGAGCTCCGATGCGAAGCATCCGGGACAAGATCTGGGTGAAGCTTTGGGGAAACCTCTGCTTTAATCCGATCAGCGCCTTGACCCTGGAGACTCTCGATGTTGTAGCCAGCGAGAGGGGCACCCGCGGCGTAGCCCGGGCCATGATGACCGAGGCTCAGTCAATCGGCGAGAAGCTGGGGGTGCGGCTGCCGGTCGGGATCGAGAAGAGAATCGACGGAGCCGCGGCCGTCGGAGCCCACCGGACCTCGATGTTGCAGGACCTGGAGCGCGGACGTCCGATGGAGATCGACGCTCTCGTCACTGCGGTCCAGGAGATGGGCCGCCTCGTCGGCGTCCCGACGCCCACGATCGACGTCGTGTTGGCGCTGGTCCAGCAGCGAGCCCATCAGGCCGGCCTGTACGAGTATGCGGCCGGGAGTCGGTAGAAGCCGAGCCTACCCGCCGACGATCGGGACCCAGATTGTCCAGTAGATCAGAACCAGCGTCATCCCCGTGAAGACCACGAGGCTCATCCAGCCGAACCACCGGGCGAAGGTCGACGGATAGAATGCCCGATCCTGCCTGGGGATCACGACCAGACAGTAGTAGAAGTTCAGGAAAAAGATGACGGGGGCGACGAAGGCAGCGAGCGCCGAAGCGACCAGGACGAGAAAGACGGGACGCTGAAGGCCCGCGATGATCGCGACCGACGCGACGAGGGAGTACATCATCGTGGCGCGGTAGATGTTGTATTCGGAGTACCAGATCCGCCGATGCTCCGACGTGAGACCTTCCGGGTCGGTGCCGCTGAGCCCGGCCGTCCCGCGGAACAGGTTGCGACAGCAGGCTCCCACGATCCTGGGCCAGCCGTCGAAGTAGTTGAAGGCTGTCGAGAAGGTGGCAGCGAAGGCTCCCACCATGAACACGGCCATCATGCCCTGGCCGAGGCTCTGGGTGAAGATGCCCGCGATCTCGCCCATCACGGCCCGACCCTCGATCGGGCTCGGAAAGAGCCACACAGCCGCGAGCAGCAGGAAGATGGACGCGAGCACAAAGGAGACCACGTGGCCGGCACGGAAGTCCCACGTGCCGATCTTGAACCACCTTCTGCAGTACTCCGCCGCGTTGGCCGGAAGCCTGCCTGTGTCCACGCTGAGGTCGTCCCGGTTGGGTGCGAACGGGTCGAATCGGTTGGCGAGTCCCAGGCCCTCGAGCCGCTCGCGAATCTTGCTCATCCCCTTCTTCTTCGCCTTCCCCCACTCGGACGCCTGGAGCGACACGTCCATTCCGGTCGGCAGCAGACCCAGAAAGGCAGCGATGATGAGCCAGGATCCTTCGGGGACCTCCACCGTGAAGAAGCGCCCCATGTCCGAGAGCGGAGCGGGCTCCGCCACGTACACTGCCAGCGTGGACAGGACTAGCACCGCCGCGAGGAGCTTGGCGGCGATCTCCACCGCCTTGTAGCGACCCCGGAGAATGATGGCCACCGAGATCACGGCGAGGATGAGGCCGTACACCGGAAGCGAGACGGGAAGGCCCATCACCTCGGATCCCACGTAGAACAGGACTGCCGCGGCGGCGATGAGGCGCCCCGCCTGCCCCAGGGCGCACTGGATGAGCGTCGTGATCAGCACGTACCACAGCGGCCACTTCTTCCACGCCGTGCTATACGCCTCAATCATGCTCTTTCCGGTGGCGTTCGTGAAGCGGAAGGCCATCTCGAAGCCGTAGTACTTGAACACGTACGCCACGGGAACGCACCACAGGAGCGCATAGCCGAAGCGCCCCCCCGCGGTGGGAGCGGTGACCAAGTGGCTCGTTCCGATCCCCGTCATCATCAGGATTATGCCGGGCCCGAAGTGATTCATTAGGCCCCGCGGGGTCAGGTCGGGCATCGCCAGGTCCGAGAACGCTTCGTTGGCGCTGGGAGAGGTCGTGACGGGGTCGGTTGGATCGGAGGCCATGGCGCTCTTGGCTGATCAGTCTGGGGAACCAGCTCCTGCGGCGTGGGGGTCCATATTGTGGGGGCTGCGATTAGGAGGCAATGGTGGTCCTCCAGCTCCACGAGGGGCCGAGCTCGGGCGCATTAACGCCCCCGCTCTGGACCCGGAGGCGGCCCGGGCTCCGCCCTTACCTCGCCACCCCGACCGCCTCACGGGGCCGTCCGGCCGGTTCCGTCGCCGCATGGCGAAGCGCGGCTTGGGCCGCGGCCAGTCGGGCCACCGGGACGCGGTAGGGCGAGCAGCTCACGTAGTCCAGGCCGAGACGATGGCAGAGCTCGATGGATTTCGGGTCCCCGCCGTGCTCCCCGCAGATCCCTACCTCGAGGTCGGGCCGGACCCGCCGCCCAAGCTCGAGTGCCGTGCCCATGAGCCGTCCGACCCCCTCCGGGTCGAGCGTCGCGAACGGGTTTTCGGGGAAGATCTTGCGCTGTACGTAGGCGGCTACGAACCCGGCCTCCGCATCATCGCGTGAGATCGCGAACACGGTCTGGGTCAGGTCGTTCGTGCCAAACGAGAAGAACTCGGCGACGTCGGCAATCTGGTCCGCGGTGAGAGCTGCTCTCGGCACCTCGATCATGGTCCCGAGCTTGAACGGGATCTCGATGCCGCGCTCCGCCATGACCTCGCGCCCCACGGCTTCCACTTCCGCCCGCTGGGTGCGCAGCTCTTCCACGTGCGCGACGAGCGGAATCATGATCTCCATTTTCACGTCCACTCCATCCTCGAGGCACGTCGCGGCAGCCTCGAAGAGCGCGCGGGCCTGCATCCGGGTGAGCTCCGGGAGGAGGATCCCGAGCCGGCACCCGCGTGTTCCCAGCATAGGGTTCGACTCCCGGAGGCTCTCGGTCCGCTCGAGGAGGCGTACCTTCGCCTGCAGCTCTGCCGATACGGATTCCAGCTCGGCCGGGTCCTTCGACGTCCGCATCCGGGCCCGGAGCTCGGCGGTCTCCACGAGGAGGCCCTCGTAGCTGGGCAAGAACTCGTGCAGCGGAGGGTCGAGCAGGCGCACCACCACCGGGAGCCCGTCCATAACCCGGAAGAGCCCCTCGAAGTCCATCCTCTGGTACGGAAGGAGCTTGTCGAGCGCTTCGAGGCGGTCGTGGGGGCTTCGGGCCATGATCATGTCCCGCATGATCGGTAGCCGGTCTTCCTCGAAGAACATGTGCTCCGTGCGGCAGAGCCCGATGCCCTGCGCGCCGTTTTCCCGTCCGCGGTGGGCGTCCCTCGGGTAGTCGGCGTTCGTCCAGACCCCGAGCCGTCGGATCTCGTCCGCCCAGTCGAGCAGGCGAGACAACCACTGGTCCCGCACGTCCGGAACGATCGTGGCGACCCTTCCCAGATAAATCTGTCCCCGCTCTCCGTCGATCGAGATTGCTTCCCCCTCTCGGATCACGAGGTCTCCTCCCACACGGATCTCCCGCGCCTCGAGGTCGATGTCCAGGTCCTCGACGCCGACCACGGCCGGTTTCCCGAACTGGCGCGCCACGAGGGCGGCGTGGCTCGTGCGGCCGCCCCGGCTCGTGAGGATCCCGCGGGCCGCGAGCATCCCGTGCACGTCGTCGGGCCTGGTCTCGGGACGCACCATGATCACGTCCTTCCCCTCCTGGCCTCCCCAGCGCTCCGCCGTGTCAGCATCGAGCGCCACGACTCCGACGGCCGCTCCCGGAGACACGTTCAGTCCCTCGGCCACGAGGCGAGCGGCCCGACGGGCGGACTCGTCGAACTGGGGGTGGAGGAAGAAGCTCAGCTGGTCGGGCGACACTCGGAGGACGGCCTCGTCACGGGAGATGAGCCCTTCATCCACCATGTCCACCGCGATGCGCACCTCGGCCTGGGCCGTCCGCTTTGCGTCCCGAGTCTGGAGCAGCCACAGCGTGCTGCGCTCGACTGTGAACTCCATGTCCTGCATGTCGCGATACCGACGCTCGAGCGCCTCCGCGATCCCGACGAGCTTCCGGTAGGCCTCGGGGAAGCGCGCCTCCATGGTTCCGATGGGGAGCGTCTGACGAATTCCCGCGACGACGTCCTCGCCCTGGGCATTCACCAGGAAGTCGCCCTCGAGACCCGGCTCTCCCGTGGACGAGTTCCGGCTCATCGCGACGCCGGTGACCGAGTCGTCCCCCATGTTTCCGAAGACCATGGCCTGGACGTTAACCGCGGTACCGAGGTCGTGAGGAATCTCCACGGCGTTCCGGTAATCCACGGCACGTTTCCCGTTCCACGACCGGAACACGGCTTCCGTGGCTCCCCGGAGCTGCACGCGAGGGTCCTGAGGGAACTCGGCCCCTGTGTCCCGGCGGACCAGCTCCTTGAAGGCTTCGGTGACCTGGCGCCAGTCGTCGGCTCCGAGATCGGCATCGGACGAGACCCCCGAAGCACGGCGTCGCTCAGCAATCACCTTCTCGAACGCCTGGTCTCCCATGCCCTTCACGACCAAACCGTACATCTGGACGAGCCGGCGGTACGAGTCGAATGCGAAACGCTCGTCGCCGCTCAGGTTCGCCACGCCCTCGGCCACTTCGTCGTTCATGCCGAGGTTCAGGATCGTGTCCATCATCCCGGGCATGGAGAACTTCGATCCAGACCGGCAGGACACGAGAAGCGGGTTCGCGGGGTCCCCGAACGCCTTTCCGGTCGCTTCCTCGATCCGACGGATGGCGTCTTCGATCTGCGCCCAGATGTCCGGGGCGAGCGTCTCACCCCCGTCGAGGTAGGCGATGCACGCCTCGGTCGTCACGGTGAACCCCGGCGGCACCGGGAGCCCCTGCCGCATCATGTCGGCGAGATTGGCTCCCTTTCCTCCGAGGAGCCCACGGACCCCCTCCCAGCCCTCCGTCCTGGCCTCGACCTTCCCGAGGTCGGTCAGCAGGTAGACCCACGGCCGATCCATGTACTCTCTTCCGGCTCGAGGTTGTGCACCATCCGGTTCAGCCGCGCGGATTCTAACACATGCGCCGCCGGGCTGGCGAGCGCCTCCGGCGGAGCCATTCTTCCCCCTCGTCCCGGCCGTGGGTAGCTTAACCCTCATGAACATCCCAGGGCTCGCCGGACCGTCCTTCCGCCTCGCCGGCCCCCTCCTACTCCTCTTCCTTGCAGCCCCCTCCGACCCTGTCTCCGCTCAGCTCCGGGGACCGAGCGTTGGGGTCGTCGAGGCCGCGGAGCTGTTGCGGCAGCTCGACGGCGAGAAGCGGGTGCTCATGATCGGCGCCCACCCGGACGACGAGGACACGTCCATGCTGGCGGCGCTCGCGCGGGGGCACGGCGTGCGGACGGCGTACCTTTCTCTCACGCAAGGCGAAGGCGGGCAGAACCTGATCGGCCCCGATCTCGAGGAGGGGCTCGGCCTCATCCGGACTGGCGAGCTCGTGTCCGCGCGCTTGGTGGACGGCGCCGAGCAGTACTTCTCCCGAGCGATCGACTTCGGGTACTCGAAGACGCTGGAGGAGGCGCTCGGACACTGGCCGGAGGAGGAACTGGTTGGGGACGTCGTGTGGGTCGTCCGCCTCTTCCGGCCCCACGTCATCCTCTCGGTCTTCACCGGCACACCCTCCGACGGGCACGGCCAGCACCAGGCTGCCGGCGTGGCCGCGCGACTCGCGTTCGAGGCGGCAGCCGATCCCTCCCGGTTTGTGGACCAGCTCGCGCTCGGGGTGGAGGCGTGGGCGACCCCGAAGCTGTACCAGCTTCGGCGGGGCGGGGGCCAGGTGGCGGACGTCCTGGTGGAGACGGGCCAGCTGGACCCCCTGCTGGGGCGGTCGTTCCACCAGGTCGCGATGGAGAGCCGGAGCCGCCACCGCTCCCAAGCCCAGGGGGCGTCCCAAGCGCCGGGGCCGCGGGCCTCCGGGGGGACTCTCGTGGAGAGCCGCGTGTCGGGCTCGGGCGTCGAGGACGGGTTCTTCGTCGGGATCGACACGACGCTCGTGGGGATCGCTCGGGCCGCGGGGGGGCCGGCCGAGGCCGTCCTGCTGGAGCTGATACGGGCGTACCGCGAAGCCCTGTTGGCGGCGGCGGAGACGTTGCAGGTCGCCGATCCCGAGCCCGCCGTGGCCCATCTTGTCACCGCCCTGAGCCACCTCGAGGACGCCCGGGCGGTCGCAGCCGAGGCGCCGGCGGGCCCCGGCCGCACTGAACTGGTGAACGTACTTGAGAGGCGGGGGGCGACGCTGGCTCGCGCAATTGCCGCAGTTGGAGGGATCGTGATGGACGCCCGCGCCGACCGGGCGCGGGTGAGCCCTGGGGAAACGATCGGAGTGGACGTCGTCGTGTGGAACGGGGGCGCGCGTGAGATCGTCGTGACCGCGGTCGATCTGGCCCTTCCGAGCGGATGGACGTCCAGCGGACCCGTGTCGGCTCCCTACGCGGTACCCCCGGGCGAGCTTGAGACGATCGAGATCACGGTGGAGGTGCCCGAGTCCGCGGAGATCGAGAGGGCCGCGAGCTACGTGGGGGTGGAGCGAGCGTCCGGCGAGTACCGGGTTCCGCTCCACGTGCTTCCGCGGATGGCCGTCCAGGTGGAGCGGAGGAGCATGGCCTGGCCGGCTGGGGAGGCGGGGGCACGGCCAGTTTCGGTCCGGGTGTCGAACCTCTCCGCTGCGGGGACCGAGGGCGAGCTCAGGCTGATCCCCCGCGCTGGGTGGACGGTTTCCCCGGAGCTCCACCCTGTGGAGCTACCCGAGCCCGGAGGCGAGGCGACGTTCGCCTTCCAGATCCGGCCGACCCCCGGGGCCGCCCCGGGTGTCGCGGGGTTCCGTGCGGTGGTGACCGATGGGGGAGGGGAGCTCGACGAAAGCGTGGTAATGGTGGACTACCCGCACATCGAGCCGGCGCCGCTCATCGAGCCAGCCGAGCTCTGGGTGTCGTACTTCCCCGTCCGGGTCGCTGAGGGGCTGAGGGTGGGGTACGTCCAGGGCCCGGGGGCGGGCGACCTCACCGGCCTGGCCGACCTCGGCGTGGACGTGGAGGCGCTCGTCCCAGAGGACCTCCGCTCGGGCTCGCTGGATCGGTTCACGACCATCCTCGTCGGAATCCGAGCCTACGAGACGAGAGACGACCTCGTGGCGTCGAACCAGCGGCTTCTCGATTTCGCACGGGACGGGGGAACGGTCGTCGTTCAATACAATCAGTACGCGTTCGCGAACGGGGACTTCGCCCCCTACCCGGTCGAGATGGCCCGCCCGCACGATCGGGTCACGGACCCGGACGCGGAGGTCACGTTCCTGGATCCGGGACACCGGGCCCTGACGGCTCCGAATCCGCTCTCCGCCTCGGACTTCGAGGGATGGGTGCAGGAGCGGGGGCTCTACTTCCTAAACCGGTGGGACGACCGCTACACGCCCCTCCTCCGAATGGCGGACCCGGGAGAGGAGCCGAACAGCGGCTCCCTGGTCGTCGCGCGAGTGGGAGAAGGAGCCTACGTGTACACGGGGCTGGCGCTCTTCCGCCAGCTTCCGCGAGGCCTGCCGGGCGCGTTCCGAATCCTCGCGAACCTGATCTCTCTCCGCGGCTCGGAGTTGTAACGCCCGTTCCGGAGCTTCATGCGCCGAAGTTCTCTCACCCGGGTCGGAAGCCTACTGTTCGTGGCCAGCCTGTGGGCCTGCGACGGCGGTAGGGGAGACGCGCTCGTCGTCTACACTCCGCACGGAACGGATCTGTTGGAGCATTTCGCGGCCCGGTTCCAGGCCCTGAACCCCGAGATCGTCGTAGAGTGGCTGGACATGGGATCCCAGGAGGTGCTAGACCGGCTCCGATCGGAGCGGGCGAACCCGCAGGCGGACGTCTGGTGGGGCGCACCGGCCGAGATCTTTGTGCAGGGCGCAGAGGACGGGCTCCTCGATCCGTATCGGCCCACCTGGGCCGAAGCGCTTCCACCGGAGGGCCGCGGGCCCGGGGACCTCTGGTTCGCGACGTACCTCACACCGGAGGTCATTGCGTACAACTCGGACGCGGTCTCCGCGGACGAGGCGCCGAGGGAGTGGGACGACGTGCTGGACCCGCGCTGGCGCGGGGAGGTTCTGATCCGGGATCCGCTCGCGTCCGGGACGATGCGCGCCATCTTTTCGGCGATCATCTGGCGGGAGTCGCGGGGCACCGGTGACCCCTCGGCCGGATACGAGTGGCTCCTCCGCCTGGACGCGCAGACGAGGGAGTACGTGTTGAACCCGACCCTCCTGTATCAAAAGCTCGCTCGCCAGGAGGGGATGGTGACGCTCTGGGCCATGCCGGACATCGAAACGCTTCGCGCGACGACCGACTATCCCATCGATTACGTGATTCCCGAGGGAGGCACGCCGGTCGTGATCGACGGGGTCGCAGTTGTCCGCGGCACCCGCCACCCCGAGCTGGCACGCGCGTTTGTGGAGTACGTGGGGAGCGAGGAGGCGCTCATCGAGGCCGCCCAGTCGTTTTTCCGAATCCCCGCGCGAGACGACGTGGATCCCGCGCGCCTCCCAGAGTGGCTCAGGCAGTCCCTCACCAGCATTCGCCCCATGGAAGTGGATGCCGAGCTCGTCCGGGAGCGGACCCCGGAGTGGATGAGATACTGGGACGCGAACATCCGCAGAAGGGGCGAGGCTCTCGGCTATGAGTGAGGGGAGGGAAGATGGGATCCTTCACCTCGATCGAGTCTCGCGCCGCTTCCCGGAGGTCGTAGCCGTCGATCAACTCTCGCTCATGGTAGGGGCGGGGGAGCTCGTCACCCTCCTCGGCCCCTCCGGGTGCGGGAAGACCACCGCCCTTCGACTCATCGCCGGATTCGATACGCCCGACGAGGGCCGCGTCTGGTTCGAGGGGCGGGACGTCACGACCCGGAAGCCCCAGGAGCGCGGCTTCGGGATGGTGTTCCAGAGCTACGCGCTCTTCCCCCACCTGAACGTGTTCGAGAACGTGGCCTTCGGGCTCCGCGCCCGCGGGATACCCGAGCCTCGCCTCCGGGAGCGCGTAGCATCCGCGCTGGAGCTCGTGGCGCTCCCGGATCACGGGGACCGGGCTGTCCAGGCCCTTTCGGGCGGGCAGCAGCAGCGGGTCGCCCTTGCCCGGGCGATCGCGACCGAGCCACCGCTCCTCCTCCTAGACGAGCCGCTCTCGAATTTGGATCAGACGCTCCGGGTGAAGACGCGCGCGGAGCTCCGAGGCCTCGTGAGAGAGCTCGGCATCACGGCGATCTTCGTGACCCATGATCAGGAGGAGGCGTTCGACCTCTCGGATCGGATCGGGGTGATGCGGTCCGGGAGGCTCGTCCAGATCGGGAGCCCGCGGGCTCTGTACGAGGAACCGGCCGACCGGTTCGTGGCGAGCTTCGTGGGACGGGCGAGCTCGCTCGCGGTGACCCTCGAGACGACCGGTGTCCGGATCTCGGACGGCGTGGTCTGGCCGTTCTCGGGCCCGGCCACCGGAGGATCTGGGTCCTCCGGGGCGGCCCGCCCCACGCCCGGCTCCCTGGCCATCCTGCTCTTTCGGCCCGAGGAGCTCGCGCTCGTGGACGGGGAGCCGGACCCGGATCTGGGCGCCCCCCTCCTTGGAGTGGTCCGCGACCGCCGCTTCCGGGGACGTTCAGCCCTCTTTCAGGTGGAAGTGGAGGCGCGGGCGCCGGGCTCCGCGCCCTCGTCGGTGCGGGCGGTCGTCGAGGTGCTGGGCCCGCCCGGTGGTCCCGCCCCGGGAACGACTGTGAGGATCCAACCCCGAAAGGGTGCCCGGCTCCACCTGTTTCCCGAGGAGCCGGCGTGAGCGAGCCGCCGATGGCCGGGGCTCCGGCGGTTCGACGACGTTCCGCAACTCGACGGCATCCCGCGGTTCAGCGTCCCCCGGTTCCCAAGCGTACCCGGGTTCCGTGACTCAGGGATCGAAGGCGCCTTGGTGGCTCGCCTTTCCCTTGGTCGCGGTCCTACTCTGGGCGATCCTCTACCCGAACCTGTTCGTGCTCAGGGATTCGGCGTGGGTCGACGGAGCCCTGTCGTTGGAGGGATACCGGACGTTCCTCACGAGCCGTGCCGAGCTCGAGGCGCTCTGGGGAAGCCTCTGGATCAGCGCCGGAACCGTGGCCCTGTCGGCGGCCATCGGCATCCCACTCGGATTCGCGTTCTCGTACTTAGACTTTCCCGGAAGAGCCTTCTTCGGCGCCCTTGCGGCGGTGCCGGTCCTTCTCCCGCCTCTCGTGGGGGTGATCGCATTCCTCTTCCTCTACGGGGAGAGCGGGATCCTGACCCGCACGGTGCAGCTCGTCCTGGGGCTGGACAACCCCCCGTGGCGGATGGTCGGTGGGTGGGCAGTCCTCTTCGTGCACGCGTACACGATGTATGTCTATTTCTATCTCTTCACCACGGCCGGCCTCTCCAGGCTCGATCCGTCGGCCAAGGAGGCCGCCGAGTCCCTGGGAGCCGGACGCTGGCGTACGCTCTTCTCCGTCACCCTCCCCATGCTCGCTCCGGCCCTCGGTGCCGCCTCGGTCCTGGTCTTCATGACGTCGATGGCCTCGTTTTCCGCGCCGTACATCTTCGGCGGCGGCTACCGCGTGCTCACGACGCAGATCTTCGCGAGCAAGGTGAACGGGCAGCTCACCATGGCCGCGGTCGAGACCGTGGGGCTGGCGGCCGCCTCCCTCCTCTTTCTCGTGATCCTCCGAAGGCTCGAGCGGGGCCGCGAGTTCGCGACGGTAGGGAAGGGGTTGGGTGCCGCCCGGCGCGCCGTCACATCGCGCGCCGCGAGGATAGGCGTGCCCGTTCTGGGCGTGGGTGCCGTCCTCTTGCTCCTGCTCCCGCACCTGACCCTCGTGCTCGTGTCGTTCGTGCCCGAGGGTGCTTGGACGACCCAGATCATCCCGACCCGATACTCGCTCGAGAACTACCGGACGCTCTTCTTGAGCGCTCAGCTCTGGACACCGGTCCTGAACTCTCTCCAGATGGCCTCGATCGCCACGGCCGCGAACTTGGTGTTCTGCTTCCTCCTCGCCTACGTGCTCGTCCGACGCAGAATTCGGGGGAAGGGAGCCCTCACGCTCCTCATGATGCTCCCGTGGGCGCTCCCCGGTACCGTCATCGCGATCGCGCTCGCGACTGCGTTCTCGGTGAGCCAGCCGTGGTTCGGGAGATTCGTCCTCGTGGGCACGTTCTGGATCCTGCCGCTCGCCTACTTCGTGCGAAACGTGCCCCTGGTCGCGCAGGCGGCCATGGCCTCGTTCCGGCAATACGACTCCTCCGTTGAGGAGGCCGCGGAGTCGCTCGGCGCGAGCTGGTTCACAGTGATGCGGAGGGTCGCGGTGCCCCTGGTCCTCCCGGGTCTGGCCGCGGGCGGGCTGCTCGCGTTCGTCACGGCCCTAGGAGAATTCGTCTCGTCGATCCTCTTGTACACGTACCGGTCCCGGCCAATCTCGGTCGAGATCCTGTCCCAGCTCCGGGCGTTCGACTTCGGGGCCGCCGCCGCCCTCGGTGTCGTGCTCGCTTTCCTGATGGCCGCCGTCTTCGGGTTCGGAGAACGATGGGTGAGGGGTGGGATGGTCGGCTCCGGAAGCTGAGGCGGCCGCGCAGCCGCCCATGGGAGCGCTCCTGCGGTCGGATACGCCTCCCGATGTCGAGCTCGAGTCTCCCCTAGATCTCCTCGGTGTCGGGCACGGGTCCCAGGCGCATAAGGAGCTCCCCGGGCGTCACCTCATCCCCCTGACGAACCAGCACCTCCTCCACGACTGAGTCACGGGGCGCCGCCACAGCCGTCTCCATTTTCATGGCCTCGGCGATCAGGAGGGGCGCTCCCCGGGGCACGGAATCCCCTGGATGCACCAGAACCCGAGTGACCTTCCCCGGCATCGTGGCGCCGACCTGCGTCCACTCCCCTGGGTCGGCCTTCGGGCGGAGCAGCGGCGCGTCCGCCACCGCCTTCTCGTCCTCGATCCGCACCTCGCGCGCGTGGCCGTTCAGCTCGAAGAGAACGGTCCGCGTCCCGTCGGGTCGCTCCTCTCCCACGGATATGAGTCGAATGATCAGGACCTTCCCCGGCTCGATCTCGACGGCCACCCGCTCTCCGAGCTCGAGCCCGTAGAAGAACGTCGGCGTGTCGAGCACGGACGTGTCCCCATACTCGCTCCGATGCTCCACGAACGACCGAAAGACGTCCGGGAAGAGGATGGAGCTCAGGACATCACGGTCGGTGACCTCCCGGGGCACCGCGTCACCGGCCGTGAGGATCCGGATGTTCTCCCGGATGGGCTCGAAGTCGACCTGGGAAAGGAAGGCGCCCGGGCGATCCGAGAGCGGCTCCTCGCCCTTGAGCACGGCCGCCTGAAGCTCCATCGGAAACCCGTACGGCGGACGTCCGAGCCGGCCCTTGAGAAGCCCGACGACGGAATCCGGGAAGATGAGCTCCGGTGCCCGGGCCAGAAGGGTCTCGCCGGTGAGCTCGTTTTGGACCATGAAGAGGGCCAGATCCCCCACGGCTTTGGACGACGGCGTGACCTTGATCAGCTCGCCCAAGAGGGCGTCGGCCTCCCCGTAGGCGCGGACGACCTCGCGCCAGCGTGTCTTGAAGCCCAGGGCCGCTGCCTGCTGTTTCAGGTTCGTGAACTGACCGCCCGGAACCTGGTGGCGGTAAACGCCAGCGTCGGGATGCACGGGGCCACCCTCGAGAAACCCGTAGTATGCCCTCACGGCAGCCCAGTAGTCCTCGAGAGGCTGCACAGCGTCCAGGTCGAGCGTGGGCTCCCGCTCCGTTCCGCGAAGCGCGGCGGCGATTGCCCGGAGGCTCGGCTGTGACGTTCCCCCGGCCAGCGCGTCGATGCAGCCGTCCACGACGTCGGCTCCGGCGAGAGCCGCCCTGGCGGCGGTGGCGACTCCCACTCCGGCGCTGTCGTGCGTGTGGAGGTGCACCGGGATGCCGATGGCCTCCTTCAGGGCGCTGACCAGCCGGTGGGCTGCCTCCGGCTTCAGGAGGCCCGCCATGTCCTTGATCCCCAGAATGTGCGCCCCCGCACCCTCGAGCTCGCGTGCCAGGTCCACGTAATAGCTCAGGTCGTACTTCTTTCGGCCCTTCTCCAGGAGGTCACCCGTGTAGCAAAGGGCCACCTCCGCCACCTTCCCCTCTGCCCTCACGGCGTCAATTGCGACGCGCATATTGGGGAGCCAGTTCAGGGAATCGAAGATCCGGAAGATGTCGACCCCCGCTGCGGCCGCCTCCCGCACGAACGCCCGAACCACGTTGTCCGGGTACGCCGAGTACCCAAGCAGGCTCTGCCCCCGGAGGAGCATCTGGAGGAGGACGTGGGGGATCTTCTCCCGGGTGGCCGCAAGCCTCTCCCACGGATCTTCCTTGAGGAAGCGGTAGGCCGTATCGAAGGTGGCACCGCCCCAGACCTCCATCGAGAACAGGTCCGCTGCGAGCCGCCCGGTCGCCTCCGCGATCCGAAGGAGATCCGCGCTCCGCATGCGGGTGGCAAGGAGGGACTGGTGGGCATCCCGGAACGTCGTGTCGGTGAGGACGACCGGCCCATGGGCGAGCAGGCGATCCGAGAGGGCCTCCGGCCCCCGCTCGTCCAGGCATGTCTTCAGGGTGTCCGCCGGCGGCCGCCAATCGGGTCGAAAGGCCGGCACGGGAACGGGTCTGAACGCGGGCTTCTGGCGGGCTCGGGGGCCGCCTTCCTGACCGTTCACGACGATGCGCCCGATGTAACGCAGCAGGCGAGTCCCCCGATCCTTCCGCGGCCGGAAGTCGAAGAGCTCTTCGTGATCCTCGACGAACCCGGTGTCCACCCGCCCCGCGAGGAAGTCCGGGTGGGTGACGACGTTCTCGAGGAAGGGGATGTTCGTCTTCACCCCCCGAATCCGGAACTCCGCGAGGGCCCGGTGCATCTTCTGCGCCGCGTCCTCGAAGCGGAGCGCGGTCGTGCACACCTTCACGAGAAGCGAGTCGTAGTGCGGGCTAATGTAGGCCCCCGAGAACGCGGTCGCTCCATCCAGCCGCACGCCGAAGCCGCCCGGTGATCGGTAGTGCGCGATCCGTCCAGCGTCCGGAAGGAAGTCGCGCTCCGGGTCCTCCGTCGTCACACGGCATTGGATCGCGAACCCCCTCGCATCCGGGATCGGGTCCGGCAGGCCCGCGCTCGCGAGATCGTGCCCTTCAGCGATCCGGATCTGCGCCTGCACGATATCCACGCCCAGCACCAGCTCCGTGACCGTGTGCTCGACCTGAATGCGGGGGTTCACTTCGATAAAGTGGAAGGCGCCCGGTTCCTCGACGAGGAACTCGACCGTGCCCGCCCCACGGTATCTGGTGCCGTCCATGAGCGTCTTGGCCGCCGCGCAGACCGCGCGTTGGATCTCTTCCGAGAGCCCGACCGCCGGTGCGACCTCGATCACCTTCTGGTGCCGGCGTTGAATGGAGCAGTCCCGTTCCCAGAGGTGCTCGATCTGTCCCGCGGCGTCCCCGAGCACCTGTACCTCGATGTGCCGGGGGCGCTGGAGGAAGCGTTCCAAGTAGACGGTGCCGTCTCCGAACGACGCCTCCGCCTCTCGCCGGGCCACCGGAAAGACAGTCTCGAGCTCCGCCGGGTCCCGAGCCACACGCATCCCGCGTCCCCCACCTCCCGCCGCCGCCTTCACGATCACGGGAAAGCCCGCGCTCCTGGCGAAGGCCAGCGCCTCCTCCGCCGTGTCCACCCGATCATCGGTTCCGGGAAGCGTGGGTACGCCCCGCGAGCGGGCCAGCTCGCGAGCGCGGAGCTTGTCCCCGAAGAGCTCGAGGTGCTCTGGGGACGGCCCGATGAACGCCAGGCCCTCCTCCGCGCAACGCCGGGCGAACGCCGGGTTTTCTGCGAGGAACCCGTACCCCGGATGGATGGCATCTACCCGACGCTCGACCGCGAGCGCCAGGATCGCCTCGATGTTCAGGTACGACTCGACCGGCCCACCCGCATGCTGGAGGAGGTAGGCCTCGTCCGCCTTGTATCGGTGGAGAGCGAGGGAGTCCTCCTCGCTGTAGATCGCGACGGTGCGCTTGCCGAGCTCCGTGCAGGCGCGGAAAACCCGAATGGCGATCTCGCCGCGATTCGTGACGAGGACGCGACGAAAGTCCTTCACGTTGGCGCCGGCAAGGACCCCTCGGGCGCTCAGAAGATGGCGAGCGGGTTCAGGGGAGAGCCTGTGGCTCCCGGAACGGCGAGCGGAGCGGCCACGAGCAGGAACTCCCAACGCTGATGCTCTTGCGCGGCCGCGGCCAGCGCCTCGAGGTCCAGGTTGTCGAACAGGGGAAGCCCCATGGCCACCAGGGCGAGCTGGTGGATCGGCATCGAGACGCCTTCCACGCCTGAGGGGAGCACGTCGTTCGTGTAGTCACTGCCGAGCACGGCGACCTGACGCTGGTGAAGCCACGCTGCGACCGACGCGTGCAGCCCCGCGGCGAGGCGGCCGGTGGCCCAGGGACCCTCGACGTCGCGGCGCGCCCACCGACCGCTTCGGATCAACACGACGTCCCCGCTCCGGATGGTGATTCCGGTCTCGGCCTCCCAGGCCTCCAGGTCTTGCACGAGGATCGGTGTGCCGGGCTCGAGATAGTCCAGCCCCCGAAGGCGCGCGACGTCGACCAGGACTCCCCGTGTGACGATCCCGCTCTTGGCCGCAGTAATGGCCAGGCGTCCACAGCCGTTGTCCTGATCGTAGGCGTCTCTCGAGAAGCCGTTGTACATGATGCCCTGGCTTGCCATGTGGCACAGCGCATCCAGGTGGCTGTGCGCATATCCGTGATACGACACCTCGAACCGGTCGCTCACGAACGAGCCAGCCCCCGTGCTGAGGAGCTCGTGCCCGAAGGGTGAGGTCGCGTCGGCAGCCTCCTCCTTGATGTAGTCGTGGGACAGGGACACCGAGACCCCCGTCCGAACCAGCCGCGTGGCCGCGACGCTCACCTGGGGCGTAATGAAGTTCAGGGTCCCCCGCTCGTCGGCGCGCCCCCAGCGACCCGCGTTCGAGAGCTCCACCATCCAGCGCTCGACAGTCTCGCTCGTGACCGCGGGCGGCTCCTGCGCCCGGGCCGGAGAGAGGGGGATCGTGGCCGCGAGGGCCAGGAAGGCGACCGCTCCGATGGACGGGGAACGTCCCGTCCGCTCCTCCCATCGAGTGCTCATCTTTCCCCCTCCCCTGCCCGCGTCATTACGCGTGGCGTAGAGACAATTTCGTCCGACCGGCCTTCCTGGCAGACAGTCCTCGCCGACAGTAGGAGGGGCGCGTCCCGGCAGCAAGGGAGGGCGGCCGGGTGTGGAGGAACACGCGACCGGGGACGGACGGGCATGCGAAGACGTCAGGCCATTCCCCCGAGGTAAAGGAAGAACACCCATTTCGCGAGGGTGAGGGCAAGCCAGACCGTGCCCACGGAGACGAGGGCGGCGCGGAGCGGAAGTCCCGGTCCGTTCTCGAGCGCGAGGATGAAGATGCCCGCCCACGCCAGATCGAATACGGAGACCTGGGTGGCGAGGAGGTACACCGCTCCCGGAACGTCGCTCCCCAACCTGAGCAGGCCGGCCAGGGAGCCCGGTAGCTCTTGGGGCAGTCCCTGAAGAAGCGCGGCGGGAGGGAGCCCGGCCAGCCAGTGCGTCTGGACGATGCTGCCCGCCAGGAGGGCGAAATGGGCCCATAGGGCCGCGCGAAAGATCCGTCCGATCGGAGGGTTTCGGATCCACGGGAGGAGCGCGAGCTGGACGATGAGGGACACGAGCCCTGCTCGTACGACGACTCCGACGGGCGCGAGCAGGTAGGTCAGGCGCTCCCACCGGCGGGCCGCCTCGACACCTGCTGATCCGGCCCCAAGGAGGGCGGGGAAGAGGTCGTCCCCGATCACGATCCGGTTCATGTACGCCACCGAGGCTACCTGGAGGCCAGCCATTAGGACCACGAGCTGCCAGGTGAGGAGCCGGGGCGCCGTGGAGGCGTCCGCGTCCGGCGCGCGAAGGTCGTCCGACCCGTCAGGCCCCGCGGTCACCGTGGCTCCTCACCTGAACGGGGACGTTACGAACAAGCTGGCGGATCTCGCCAGGACGGCCCTCGCCCCTGACCCGTCCGGCCTCGAGCAGGTAGACGTGGTCGGATCGATCAAGAACGTGGGCATCGTGGGACACGACCAGCACCGCGTGTCCGACCGCATATGCAGTCAGCGCCTCCATCAGCACAGTGGCCAGCCGCCCGTCGATGGCACCGAGCGCCTCGTCCACGAGGAGCACCTCCGGCGTGGTGGCCACGGCCCTGAGGAAGCCGACGATCTGCCGCTCGCCGCCGGACAGGCGTCGGCCGTCCTCACCCACCCGGGTGTCCCATCCGGCCGGGAAGCGGGTGAGGAAAGAGGCCAGCCCGAAGCCCGCGGCCCAGGCCGTGAGCCCATTCAGGCGTTCCGGATCGCGACCGAGCAGGACGTTGTGACCCAACGTCCCGCGAAAGATTCGCGGGCTGCCGGGGCAGAGGGCGATGCGCTTCCGGTACTCTCCGAGCGCGTACTCCTCGGCCGGCGCGCCGTCCACCAGCAGGCGCCCCGCGGTGAGCGGGATGAGCCGCGCCAGGGCCCGCATCAGGGTGGTCTTGCCGGCGCCGTTCGGGCCGAATAACGCCGTGAGCCGGCCGCGGGAGACCACGAGGTCGATCCCTTCCAGCACGGGACGCCCCGGGGGCCACTCGACCGTGGCGTCCCTCAGCCGGAGCTCTCGCGTGACCCGGAGTGGCGTCCGCCCCCCTTCGAGCGTCTCGGGCCGGGCCAGGACCACGTCGAGGAGCCGGTGGGCCGATACCGACGCCTCCTGGAAGGTCCCCACGGCACCCACGAGACGGTCAGCGGAAGGAAGCATCCCCCCGAGAAGGGAATAGCCGGCCACTAACTCGCCCAGTCGCAGGGTCCCTGAGTCGCCACGTGGCCCCGAGAAGAAGAGTCACGTAGACGGGAACCGCGGCGAGCGCCAGCACCGCCAGGGGCGGAGCGAGGACGGCGAGGAGCACGAGGGATCCGGCAACCACGAGGCCGTCGATGATGACCGTCCCGAGCATCTCCGCAAGCGGCGTCCTGAACCCGGACCGCCTCGGCTAGGCGGACCGTGACGTCGCCGGTCGCGCGACTCTCGAAGAAC
Organism: Longimicrobiales bacterium; assembly: GCA_965198065.1. GTDB lineage: Bacteria > Gemmatimonadota > Gemmatimonadetes > Longimicrobiales > Gaopeijiaceae > SHZS01. The sequence goes on from CBDAON010000004.1 coordinate 92,119, forward strand.
CGGAGGGGGAGCCGGAAGAGGCGCGCGAGAAAGTCCTGATTCATCCGGCTGCTCACGGCGCACTGAAGTGAGATCAGAAGCCCTCTACGCACATGGCCCAGGAACGTGCGGAGGACGAGCAGCGCCAGCAGGAGCTCGCCCGTCGCCGCGATCATGAGCGGGTCCCCCTCGGGGATGAACCGGTCGATGATCTGCTGGACACAGAGAGCCGTCACGAGCCCCAGGGCCGTGCCCGTGGCCCCGAGAAAGACGGACTGGACGATCCAGGCGCCGTGGCCACGGGCGTACCCCGCCAGCCATGGGATCCAGCTTCCCGGGGGCGCCCGGCGGAGCTGGGCCGTGGGCTCGAGGAGCAGAGCCGCGCGGCTGGTCCAGAGACGCTCCATCTCCCGGCGCTGCAGGGTCTTTGGGCCCGCCGACGGGTCTCCTAGGGAGACTCGATGCGCATCCGCGTTCCACCAGACCGCGTAGTGCGCGTCACCCTCGCTCGAGGTGAGGTGAACAATGCACGGGAAAGGCTGACGGGAGACCACCTCGTCGTACGAGCCGCGAACGCCTCGCGCCTCGAATCCGAGGGCCTCCGCGGCCCGTTTGAGCCCCCAGAGGGTCGTCCCCTGCGCATCGGTGAGCGCGAGCTCCCGTACCTCGACCAGGCTCGTATCGCCGCCCCAGTAGCGGAGGATCGTGAGCAGGGAAGCGGGCCCGCAGTCCGTCGGCTCATGCTGCCGAACGAGAGGGCGCCGCCTAGGGAAGACGCGGATCACGGGCCTCCTCCCGTGATCCGCAGGAAGACGTCCTCAAGAGCCTCGCTCCCGTCGGTTCCGTGCCGTTGGCGGAGCTCGTCCGGCGTACCCTCGAACCGGAGCGCCCCGTCGTGGAGGATCGCCAGCCGATCCGCGAGACCCTCCACGATCTCGAGCACGTGTGTGGTAAAGAGGACGGCCCGCCCGCGGTCACGCATAGAGATCACGGTCTCCTTCACCCGGCGTGCGCTGGCCACATCCAGTGTGTTGGTGGGCTCGTCTAGGATGAGGACCTCCGGCTCGTGCACTGTCGCGGCAAGGAACGCGACCTGCTTTCGCATGCCCGCCGAGTAGGTCCGGATCGGGGCGTCTGCGACCTCTGCCAGCCCGAAGGTCTGGATCCCTCGCTCAATTGCCGCCGCCCGCTCGGACCGTACGCCGCGCAGCTCGAGGATGAACTCCAGGAGCTCCCGGCCCGTCAGCTGCGGATAGAGCACGGGAGTCTCGGGCAGGTATCCAACGCGTCTGCGGGCCCGATGGATTTCCGAGGAGCGGAGGCTCGATCCCAGGATCCGGGCGTCCCCGGATGTCGGGTTTCGGAGTCCCATCAGGAGGTGCAGGGTCGTCGTTTTGCCCGCTCCATTCCGCCCCAGGAGGCAGATGCACGTGGCGGGGGGCAACGTGAATGTGAGGCGGTCCACCGCCGCCCGGGCACCGTAGCGCTTGGTCAGCCCGACGGTCTCGATCGGGATGGGTTGAGGCGTCAAGGCTCCATCCGGTTCGACCACGGGAGCGCCCATCCTGCCAGGAGTGTCGCCCCGCCACCTACGCACACGACTAGCACCCCCACCACGGCGCTGAGATGAGCGCCCGAGAGCGCGCCGGCACTCTTGAGGGATCGGGCGACCAGGTAGATGGAACCCGTCGCGCCGCCCACCATCGCGTAGAGCGTCTTCGCGGCGAGGGAGGCACCGGGCGGCACCCCACCGCCCCGCTCGAGGCCCGGCAGAAGGAATCCGAGCGAGGTCCCGAGGATGGAGAAGAGAAGGCCTGCTGCGACCGCCTCCGCCGCGAGGAGGGGGACGTCGGGCGCCGGGAGGCCCACCGCCCGCCCGCCGAGAAGCACGAGCACGACGTACGCGACGGCGTGACTGACGCCGAAGAGGGCGGCGCCCAGGACCTTGCCCTGGAATAGCCTGGCCGGGGACACAAGAGGCCGGAGAAGCGCGATGCCCTCGCCTTCCTCCCCGAGGGAGCCGAGGGAGCGCCCAGCCGCGGTCCATCCGACTCCGAACAGAAGGGCGGCCTCGAAGGCGAGAGTGTGGCCGGGACCCGACTGCGGGCCCCCGAGTCGGGATGCCACGACCAGTCCCGCGAGCAGTGCGGCCACGGGGATCACCTGGCCCTGGAGGTAGGAGAGCGGATCCCGCCGCACGGGAAGAGCCACGTCCTTCGTCCAGAAGAGGCGAGCGATCGTGGCGCCCGCGGGCCACGCGCCACCCAGCCGCCCGAGTGCCGAGAAGGCGCTGACATAGCGGGGAACGCGGATGGCGTGCAGATCGATCGGGAGGTCGGCCAGGGCGCTCCCCCTCCACCGCCAGACGGCCCGGCCGGCCAGCGCCGCCGCCAGCGTGGCGGTCCCCCCCCAGGTAAGGGTCACCCACCACGCTCCGCGGCCGATCGAGTCGGCCACCGCCGCCGGAGCCTGAAGGAGGTAGAGCCAGCGTGGGCCCGCGAGCCCGAGAGCGGCTACCCAACGCGGCGCCTGATCGAGCAGGACCGTCGGGAGGACCACGAACAGGGGGAATGTCAGGAGGAAAGGCACGATCGTGAGCCGCTGGATGCGCCCGGCGCGCGCTCCTGCGCCGGTGCCGACAATGACGGCCCGGAGCACCGCCGCGACGAGCGCGCCGAGCGCTCCGGACCAGGCCAGAGCCGTGGTCCCGTGGCCGATCAGCGTCCAGCCGGGCGCAGGCCCCACCCCGACGAGGAGATGAAAGTGGAACAGGTAGAAAGAACGCCCAGAGATAGAGCGAGATCAGCGCGATCGACTCCGCTACTGCGAGAGCGGCGAGGTCCGGTAGGACCCACGGGTGAGCGAGGAGGGGATCGTCATGCCGCCCGAGCACCAACCCCTTCAATAGCTGGGCCACCAGCATGACCACGAAGCACGCGGTCAACCCCACGTGCGCGAGGATCAGCGCACCCCAGCGGGAGGGCTCATCGAGGTCACCGCGCCCGAGGCCCCAGTCGCCCCGAGCAAGGTGCCAGACGGACGGCACGGCCAGGGCCCGTGACTAGTAGCATGACGCGCCCCTGGAGCGTTCCAAAGGCTTTGTCCACGAGGTCACGGGCCCCGATTCGGTACCTCCCCAGCGCGCGAGACAGAGAAACCGAGCCAGCGCGGGGTCGCCGGACGCCGGAGTCCTCCGCCAGGCGACCCCTGCGTCGGGCCTCGGGGGCCGCCCGCTCACCGGAAGCGGGCCAGCCCCACTCTCGGCGAGGTCGCGGCGGCCAGCGTGCACGCCACCAGAGTTTTGTTCACGGTCAGAAGAAACCCCGTGACCCCGTAGAGCATGGTCGCGGCGATCGACACACCGAGCGTGACGCCGCACGTGGTCCACCCCACTCCGGCCGAGATCCGCTCCATTTCGATTCTCCGGAGCTCGCTCATCGCATCCCCCCCAGGACCCGGGACCGGAATGCGGTCACGCACGAAAGGAGGCCGCCCCCGTAAGCAATGAGTGCGATCTTGCTCAGAGGATCAGGTTGTAGCGCCAGGTAGAAGGAGGAGACGATGCCGAGCCCGCAGGCGACCCCGGACCAGAAGCCGTCGCCGGCCAGACCCGTCATCTCGGGGTGTGTCAACTCCGTCATGGTTTGCCCTCCTTCTCACGGATCCCGAGCTAGGTACTCGAAGGAGCGGGGTCCGACGCTCCCCCGGGTGCGCTCCGGGCCCACCGGAACGCGCCCGAAGGATTCATGGCGTCGGGGTGCCCGACCATGGCCGGATCGGCCTTCGGTGTACCGACCGAGGAGTGGAGGTCGAGCGGGGGGCGATGCGGGAACGGGGGTGGCGTCGTGCACCCGCGCCGTTGAAATTCCCTCCCGGAACTGCCCGGGCCCACGCGCGACGATGTAGAACCGAGAAGCGCTCGCCGAGGGCAATGGCAGCACCACTTCCGCGGAAAGCTCACGTCACCCGCGCGTCCAGCGCCCGACGGATACTGCCGGTTCATCGCTTACAGTCCACCAGGGACTCGATGGGGAAGGGGAAGAGCATCGTGTCGGCGGGCCTCGTCACCGGGGTCATCGTCCTGGACATCGTCACGAAGTCCTGGGCGCTGTCGGCGCTCGGCGGGGGACGCACGATCGAGTTGGTCGGGGGGTGGGTCCCGCTCACGCTAGCCTTCAACCGTGGCGCCGCGTTTGGCCTCAGCATCGGGTCCGACCCGCGCTGGATCTTCATCCCGATCACGCTCGTCGCAGTAGCGTTCCTGCTGCTCCTGATCCGCCAGGCGGGAGCTGACGAGCGCCTTCGGGTCGCTTCGGCGTCCCTCATCCTGGGTGGCGCGATCGGGAATCTCTACGACCGCCTGCGCTGGGATGGCGGCGTCGTGGACTTCATCGGCCCGATCGATCTCGGCTTCATGCTCTGGCCGATCTTCAACGCCGCGGACTCCGCGATCACGTGCGGAGCTATTCTGCTGGCCCTGAGCTTCTGGCTAGAGGACTCGGGGCCGGAATCCGACGCGGAACCCGGCCGGAAGGGGGGAGATCCGGGGTCTGCCGCCGGAGCGACCAGGGCGGATCAGCCCGGGTAGCCGTCTTCCGAGACCTTCGCGAGATACCGCAGGTACTCGATCCTACGGCCCCGCATCTTCACGACACGCAGGCGGCCCTCGGCCACCGGGACCTCGTCGCTGACCTGGGGCACCCGGTTCAACGAGCCGAACACGTAACCTCCCACCGTGTCGAACGAATCCTCCGGAAGGTCCAGCCCGAGACGCTCGTTCACGTCCCGGAGCGAGACCCCACCCCAGATCCGCGTCACCCCGTCCCCCACGTCCTGGAAGGGCACCGGCTCGTCCGCCTCGTGCTCGTCTTGGATCTCCCCGACGATCTCCTCGATCAGATCCTCCAGGGTAACGATCCCGGCCGTGCCGCCGAACTCGTCCACGACGATCACCATGTTGGTGCGACGATGTCTCATCTCCAGGATCAGGTCCTCCACGGGCTTGCTGGCGGGGGCGTACGTCGGGGCCCGTAGGATCCCCCGAATCTCGCGGATGCCCTCTCGGTCCGCCTGCCACAGATCCCTGGCCAGGAGGATGCCGACCACGCGGTCCAACGTCCCCTCGTAGACCGGAACGCGGAGATGCCCCTCGTCCAGCATCGCGGCCTTCGCACGCTCGACGCTCGACTCCACGGGAACCGCAGCCACATCCGTTCGGGGCGTCATCACTTCGCCGAGCGTGACCTGGTCCAGGTTCATCACGTTCGTGACGACCCGCCACTCCTCCTCGTCGATCGTGCCCTCCCGGCGTCCGATCTCAGCCAGGATCGCCAGCTCGGCCCGGCTGACGGTGGATTGGCGGGCCCGCCGCCGGCTGAACGTGCGTGATAAGAGTGTAAGGGGGACCACGACCGGCTTCATGGTCCAGATCATCCCCTGCAGCACGTAGCTCGACGGCGCTGCCAGCGCCTTCCAGTACGTGGCGCCGAGGGTCTTCGGGATGATCTCGGAGAAGACGAGGATCGCGAAGGTGAGCGCAACCGAGAACACCATGATCCACTGGTTCCCGAACAGCTCCAGAGCGAGAGCGCCTCCCATGGCGGCCCCGACGGTATGGGCAATCGTGTTCAGCGTGAGGATTGCGGAGATCGGCTCGTCGATCCTCCCCTGCATTCGGTGGAGGAACTCCCCCGAGCGCCGGCCGCTCTCGCGCAGGAGGGCGACGAACGAGCGGTTTACGGAGAGAAGGACCGCCTCCAAGACCGAGCAGAGGAAGGAGACGCCGAGCGAGAGCCCGAGGACCCAGAGGAGCTGTGTCATCCCACCGGATTATCGAGCGCCCCCGGGGGGTGGGACAAGGTGGAGCCAGAAGTCGGCACCGGAGGGCGCGCGAGCCCCCGACCGGCGGCGGGTACGCCCCGCGCCGACCCGGATCAGGCCAGCGACGCCTCCAGATGGATCGGGACCGCGGACAGGGCTTGGGATACCGGACACCCCCGCTGGGACTCGGCGGCCAGCTCTTGGAACTGGCCCGCCTCGATGCCGGGAACGCGAGCCTCCGTCACGAGATCGACTCGGGTGATCGAGAAGCCAGCCTCACCCTTTTCGATGTGCACACGAGCTTCGGTCTTCACCGACTGAGGCACATGACCGGCGTTGGCGAGGCCGGCCGAAAGGTGCATCGAGAAGCACGCCGCATGCGCGGCGCCAATCAGCTCCTCCGGGTTCGTTCCGGTACCCGACTCGAATCTCGACGAGAACGAGTACGCGCCCTCGACCGCCCCGGTCTCCGAGCGGACAGTTCCGCTACCATCGACCAGTGCACCCTTCCACTCCGCGGATCCCTTACGAATCGGCATGCGGCCTCCTGTAGCTTCGTGCGTGAGCGCTAGGGCTCGGGCCACGCCGTACCCGGGCACCGGAGGTTCGGTCCCGATTCCGAAGAAGGGAGCCCCCGGGCACCGGCCCGGAGCCCGGCCCTCTGCTGGCGCCTGGGTGCCGCCTTCCCGAAATTCCGGCAGCCGGACGTCGGGCCCTCCCCCAGGAGTGCCTACCCAGACCCTCCGAAGGAGACCGGATGGCGGAGAAGGTTCGCCGGGGAGTCGACGCGCACCCGGAGCACGCGACGAAGGATCTCCACGCGGTCTTCGACCGCACGGTGACCCAGGCGATCCCACCCGTGCTCCTCACGCTCTTCGGAGTCTACGCGATCCTCGGCGTGACGCGCCTCTTCCTGCTCTCGCCGGATTACGCGCGAGTCCTGTCCGCGACCGCGGCCCTCACGGCGATCTTCTTCCTTGCCGCGCTTCTGGCCCTCAGGCGCTGGGGGTTCCCCGAGGGCTTCGGTCACGCTGCGGGTGCTGTCATCGCAGCGGCAGCGCTCGCGAACACGCTCGTCCACCTCCAGCTCACCGGCGAGGCACGTCAGACGACCACCATCCTCCTCGTCGTCCTAGGGGCGGGGCTCATCTTCGTCGAGTGGAGCTGGTTCGCTGTCGTGGCCACCCTGAGCTTTACGGGCTGGCTCATGGTCGTGCGGGCTCATCTCCCGGACCCCGAGTGGGTTCACTTCGGCCTCCTGCTCTTTCTCGGTACCGTGCTCGCCGCCGTGGTGCTCGGGACTCGGGCCCGAAATCTCTTGGGAGTCGAAGGGTTGCGGCTGGGCGAGCGGGTGAGGCAGATCGAGCTCGAGAGCGCCCTGAATCAGACGGAGCGCGCGCGCCGAGGGGAGCAGGAGGCCCGCAAGGCCCTGGAGAGCGCGATCGTGCAGGTGAAGGAGAGTGAGCAACGCTTCCGGGGCCTCGCCGATGCCACGTTCGAGGGCGTAGTGATCTTCAGGAACGACTACATCGTGGACGCCAACTCTAGGGCCGCAGAGATGTTCGGGGTCGCGGTGCCTCAACTGTTGGGAGAGCCGGTCCTGAACCTGCTTGCTTTGGACGGCTCCAAGGAGGTAGCGGCCCGAATGCTGAAAGGCCTGGAATCGCACGGTCCGGCCGGCGTGGGGCACGAGCTCGAGGGGCGGAAGTATGACGGGGGCCTGTTCCCGATCACCGTCTCCGTAGTTGAGACAGTACATCAGGGAAAGCCAGCCAAGGTGTTGGTGATACGTGATATCACGGATTACAAGCGTGTGGAGCAGGTGCTTCGCCACGCGCTCGATGAGGCCGAAGCCAGCTCGCGCGCCAAGAGCACGTTTCTGGCGAACATGAGCCACGAGCTCAGGACGCCGCTGAACTCGGTGATCGGCTTCGCGAACATCCTAATGAAGAAGGTGGGCCCCGAGCTGCCGGCCCGCGAGACGGACTACCTGAAACGGATTCTCTCGAACGGGGAGCACCTCCTCTCCCTCATCGACGACATCCTGGACCTCTCGAAGATCGATGCGCAGCGCATGGACATCCTTCGGGAGCCGCTACAGCTAGACGAGCTCGTGGGCGAGGTCGTCCGCACGCTTGACGTCGAGGCGCGAGAGCGCGGCCTAGAGCTCCGGGGCGAGGTTCCGGGCGCGCTCCGGCCGCTGGTTGCCGACCCGCGAAGGGTGCGCCAGGTTCTCCTGAACCTGGCCAGTAACGCCGTGAAGTTCACACCGTCGGGCTCCGTCACGATCCACGTCGTGGCCGAGGATGGCTCGGATCGGCCCAGCCGGATCGAGGTCGTGGACACGGGAATTGGCATTCCTGCCACGCGTCTGAAGGAGATCTTCAGCCCCTTCCACCAGGTCGATTCGTCGAGCACCCGGAGCTTCGGGGGCACCGGGCTGGGTCTCGCGATCTCGCGGTCCCTCTGCGAGCTGATGGGATTCCGTCTGAACGCGACCAGCCAGGAGGGGAAGGCTCGACCTTCGTGATCGAGCTCGACCCGGCGCGAACCCAGCCGAGCGCCGAGCTACCGCCCGCGCTGAACGCAGGGTCCACCTCGCAGGGTAAGCCGGCGGGCAGGGCCGGCTCGGCGGCGGAGGGGCTGGCGTAACTGGGGGCCGCGGCGCGCTTGAGCCGGCGAGCGGCATCGAGTGCGGGGGTCTCCTCGGTCGTTGGCCCGAGTCGTGGTACCCTACGACTGCCCTCGCCCGATTCGGGTTGCATCGACAGGGGCTTTTGTAGAAACTTTTCCAGTTACCGCGCGTCGGATCCTCGAGCCAGGCTCCCCACCCCGACCGGCCACCGCCGGTGAGACGAGCGCCTCCAGATCGTGTCGAATTCCCCCTCGCGTAGCGTCCTGCACACGGGCGTGGTGATTCAGCCGATCCGCGCGATCGGAAGGGTCTCGATCGGCGTGGCCGAGCACTCTGGGCAGATGGCGCTCCTCCTGGCCCGGTCGGTCCGCGCCGTGGCCACGTTCCAGGTGTCCCTCAAGTCGGTCCTCCAGCAGGTGTACGTGATGGGGGTCCAGAGCGTCCCCATCGTGCTAGTGACGGCAGTCCTCGCGGGGATCGTGACCAGCCAGCAGGGAGGATACCAGTTCCAGGGCTCGATCCCCCTTTACATCCTCGGGAGCATCGTGGTGGCGAGCGTCGTGCTGGAGCTGGGACCCGTGCTCACCGCCATCGTTCTGGTCGGGCGGGTCGGAGCCCGGATCACGGCGGAGCTCGGGACGATGAGGGTCTCCGAGCAGATCGAGGCGTTCGAGGCCGTGGGCAGGGACCCCATCGCGATCATCGCGGCTCCCCGGATCCTGGCGGGAATCATCATCGTCCCGCTGCTCGTGGGGATCGCCGATGTCGTAGGGATCGCGTCGGGCATGGTCTCCGCCCGAATCACGATCGGTCTGGGTTACGAGTCGTTTCTCTATGGGGCCCGGCTGTTCTGGCACAACTGGGACCTCTTCTACTCGTTCGTGAAGGCGGCCACGTTCGGGTTCGCGATTCCGGTGATCGCGATCCACATGGGGTTTCGAACGGGCGGAGGGGCGGCCGGGGTGGGCCGGACGACCACGGCTTCCGTGATGTTCATGACCCTGACGGTGCTCATCCTCGACGCCCTCTTCCCCCCGCTTTTTCTCCAGTGATGATTCACTATCAGGACGTCTGGAAGGCGTTCGACGCGCCCGTCCTGGAGGGGGTGAACCTGATGGTGCGGGAGGGGGAGACGTTCGGGATCTTCGGCCCGTCGGGAGCGGGAAAGAGCGTGCTCCTGAAAAGCACCATCGGGCTCATCCCTCTGGACCGCGGCGATGTCCAGGTGGCTGGGGAATCCGCGTACCGCGGTGGGTCCCGGGCGCTCGCGCGGATCCGCAAAGAGGTGGGTTACGTGTTCCAGCACGCCGCGCTTTTCGACTCCCTCTCCGTCTACGAGAATGTGGAGATGGGGATCCCGGAGGACGAGCTCAAACGAATGCGGAGACCGGAGGCTAGCCGCCGGATCTGGGAAGCCCTGGAGCTGGCGAACCTGGAGCCGCGAGAGGTCTTGGAGAAGCTCCCCGCGGAGCTGTCTGGGGGGATGAAGAAGCGGGCGGGGATTGCCCGGGCCATCGTCGGGCGACCTTGTATCTTGCTTTGGGACGAGCCCACGACCGGGCTCGACCCCGTGAATACTGCGGCGGTGGAGCGTCTGATCGCGCGTCTGACCGAGCAGCTCGAGGTGACGTCTGTGATGGTGACTCACGACATCGAAGGGGGCCTGGAGATGTGCGACCGGGTCACCATGCTCGAGGGAGGGACGCTCCGCTTCGTGGGCACGCCCAACGAGTTCCGGGCCTGCGGTGACGGCATCGTAAGGGCGTTCCTCGATCGTGCCGCGGCGGTCGCCGCGCTGAACGGGGAGGTGTACTAGCCGATGGCCCGGCCGGGAGAGACCGGGGAGCGTCGGGGTGGGGTCTCGGACGAGGAGATCCGCCTCCGCGCCCCACCCGTTGCGGGAGGGCGGGAGGTGAGGGTCGGGGTCTTCGTCCTCCTGGGCATCGCCTCCTTCCTCGCCGTCCTGTTCCTCCTCACCGATCCCGCCACCTTCCGGGGGCGATACATGGTGGCCACGGACGTCACGGATGCCGGCGGGATCCGGCGGGGCGACGCGGTCCAGATGAGGGGGGTGAACATCGGACGCGTCGACGACTTCGAGCTGGTCGGGGACGGGGTGCGGATCACGCTAGAGATCGAGGGCGAGTGGTCGGTCCCCTCGGACTCCCGGACCCGCCTCGCGGGAATCGACCTCCTGGGCGGCCGGACGGTCGAGGTGATCCCCGGGATGTCACGCGAGGCCCTGGCGGAGGGAGCGGTGATGCCCGGCGTGGCGGTGGATGGCGTGCTGGACCTGGCGTACGAGCTCGGAGCGGAGGCCCGGCAGACGCTGGACCGTGTCCGGGGGCTTCTGGACGAGGACGCGATCGCCTCGCTCCACGGGTCGCTCGCCGACCTAGGGGAGCTCATGAGCTCGATGTCCGCCCTCGTCTCCGAGCAGCGGGACGAGGTCGCCGCCCTCTCGTCCTCGCTCGTTCGGTCCGCCGAGCGCGTCGAGAACTTCACGGGAAGCGAAGGGCTCGAGCGGGGCCTCGCCCGGGCGGATTCGACGCTCGCGGAGCTCCGGGGCGCCGGGGAGAGCCTCGCGCGCGCGACCGATTCGTTCGAAGCCGTGGTGGGGCGGATCGGCCGCGGGGAAGGCACGCTCGGGAGGCTCGCAACGGAGGAAACCCTGTACCAGAACCTGAACGCGGCCCTGGAGGAGATCCTGTTCCTGGCGAGGGATGTGAGGGAGAACCCCGACCGGTACGTCCGGGTCGAGATATTCTAGTCCCCACCGTCACCCGAAGAGGCACCCCCAAAAGAGGGGCGTGAGCAACGTGCGCCCGGTTCGAGCCCGGCGGACAGTCCAGCCGTCCGTGTAGACCCTCACCTGGCCGGGATAGACCCCGCCGTAAACCTCGACGGACGCCACGGACTGGACCGGGATCCCATCGAGCTCACTGTAAGAGAAGTAGGACGTCCGCTCGTCCACGCAAACGGTGACACGGCGCTCTGAGGCCGTCCTCCTGAAGGAAGAACGGGAGCGCACCGGCACACAGAGCTCGAGCGGCCCCCCCCCAACAGGGCCTGATCATGGGGAACCTCGTGCGAAGGGGGTCGAGCACGCTCCCGAAGGCGAAACTCTCCAGAGCGACTGGGCCCAAGGCGCTCATGGGTCCCGGAAACGCGTTCCGCCTGTCCTCGATGCGTTTCTCGAGCACTTCTATCCGCTCGACGAGCACCGCAGCGTCCGGCTCATTCACGACGAGAGCCTCGATTCCCGCGAGCGGGATCGGATCGGGCTCCAGGAGCAGGACCGAGGTCCTGGTAGGCGCGGCATCGTCGAGATCGAAACGTTCCGGCAGGTAGCCGAGGCGCCGGGCGTAAATCGTGACGGGCGCCCCGGGCTCGAGCGGGAGAGCGAACGCACCGAGGGAATCCGTCACGACCACCCTGGAGGAGTCGGCAGTGAAGACCTGGACTCCGACGATCGGGTTCCGCGAGACCGCGTCCTCGACGCGGCCGCGAAGGACGACGGGCACCTGGGCGCTAACGGCGGAGGCCAGCAGCAGGTACGCCGAGGCCCCCAGCAGCGCCCATCCGGATCGCGCTCGCATCACCGGCACAATGGGATGACGACGCTTCTCGGGGGAGCAAAGAAGATCGGCTCGCGCAGCTCCGTGTTCCGAGCAATCATCTCCTGCATGAATTCCCGGGTGTAGATGCGGAGCATGGCTCCCCTGAACAGGAACTCGATTCTCTCGATCTCTTCCGGCAAAAGGTAGAAAAGCGTGGAGGGCTCCCACACCCCGATCTGCTGCTGCTCGTCGATGATCACGCACCTCACCCGCTCCAGGTAGAAGCGGTACTCACCCTCGAGCACCGCGCGGAGCGTGTGCGTCCCCGCGAACCGGAGCAGACGCTGGCGGTTCATGGGCCGCATCACCACGGATCGACGGGCGGCCGCCCGCTCCTCGATCCGCTCGACCTGCTCGTCGATCATGGCCTCCACCACTGGGTCTGCCTCGAGCTCGAAGGCGTAGCTCTCGTTCTCGGTGGGCACGATAATCGAGTCGAGCGGAAGATATCCAAACGCTCGGACGCTCACCTGGAGCCGGACGCCTTCCAGGACCCGCTCCAGCCGGAAGCGGCCCCGACGGTCGGTGCTCGCCGCCACGCCCTGGTTGGTGAGGACTTCCGCGTCCACGAGACGGATATCCATCTCGGGGTCCCGGACCCCGCCCTCGATGTCGATGGCACGGGCGCCGATGAGGAGGGAGTCTAGGAGCACGGGTGCGACCTCGAGCGGGACGCTCACGGTCGTGTCGCTTTCGACGGGAAGGAACCGGCTCTCGGAGGCATACCCGAAAGTCACGACCCGGAACGTATACCGGCCCGGCATCACCCCGTCGAACCGGAAGCTCCCGTCGGCTGAAGTGAGCGTGGATCCGTGACCCACGAGCTCGACCCTCGCGGTCGGAATACCGGTCGTCCCGCCCTCCTCGAACACCCGGCCTTCCACTACCACTCCGGTCTGCGCCAGCGCGGCGATGGGGATGGCCACGAGGGCCAGGAGCGCGAAGGAGACTCGGTGAAGCGATCTCAAGGAGCGACTCGACCGACGTTTGTCCGTCCCTCCGCTACCCCGTGCTGCGGAAAGAACGATGGACCCTTGCTTCGGCCTTCCGTCGGGACCGGCTCACCACCCCGGTTGGAGCTGGAACCCAAAGTGGCCACCCTTGCTCGGGCGCTGCCACGGGATCGCGTAGTAGAACTCCAGCACGAGGAATCCAAGCACGTTCAGTCGAGCGCTGGCGCCCGAGCTGAACACCGGGATCCGCTCCGCGGACGAACGCGCGAACTCCCAGACCGGTGGGTCGTCGGCATTCCACGCGAGCCCCGCGTCGGTGAAGAGCACGAGCTCGGTCGGGAGAAAGCCCACGTTGAGGAGCCCCATGCGATCGACCCCCAGAAGGGGAACGCGTACCTCCGCGCTCGCGACCCCGATGCGGTTCCCGTACAGGCGTTCCCGCTCCGGACAGGTCTGGCTCGAGCACTCCCGGGGATCGAACGAGTTATACGAGTAGCCTCGAACGAGAGACTCCCAGCCAACGTAGAAGGGCTGGAGGACGCTGTCCTCCACGCCGGCCCCGTAACGCCCGTAGTGGAAGCCCCGGAAGGCGAAAGTGAGCTCCCTGACGGGGTTGAAGTACCGCCGGTAGTCCAGGAGTATGCTCGAGTAGTCGAGATTCCCCGCCGTCACACCCAACTCCAGCCGGTAGCGGCCGCCGCGGACCGGAGACGTGAACCCGAAGAAGGAGTTGTCGCTAACCAGGGCGATACTCGAGTGCACGAAGTTGATCGGATCGGACTGCTGCTCGCCGGTGTAATCCCCGCGCCTGTAGTCGACCAGCCGCCGGAACTGGTCGTAAACGAAGGTTTCCTCCTCGGCGTCGAACGAGTAGCGAGTGACCCCTCCCTTGACCTCGAAGCGCCGCGTGGTCGAAAACGGATACGATGCCAGGCCCATTGCTTCGGTCCAATACTCACGGAAGCGAACCTGGGTGATGGAGGTCTGGCTGTAGTCCGTGATCCCCACGTAGAGGTTGGGAACCCGGCCCGCGGCCACGCCCCAGTTCCATCGGCGCTCCATGTTCTGGTAGACGAATTGCCCCCCGATGTCCTTCAGCGTTCCCTGGGCCTGAATGGCCACGCCGAGGACCCGATTTCCCAACATGTCGGAGAAGTAGGCCGCGGCTGACCCCGACAGGAAGTTTCCGAACTGGTCGGCCCCGACCCCGACCGAGGGCTGTCCCACGTAATCGAGGCTCAGGGAAGGGTTGTAGTCGCTAGCGTCCGCGGTCAGGTAGGTCCCCACGGGAACCAACCCAGTCTCGGGGTCGGCGAGATAGGAGACGACTCGGGACGAGACCCTGCGCTCCGGGGGTGGGACTCGCCGGCCGGCCGAGTCCATCGAGGCCAGCGTCACCGGCGCCGCCGGGGCGTCCCGCGAGTCCATCGAGTACACGTGGAGGTCGAACCCGTCGAAGACCGAGAACACCACGATTCCGGTCTCACGGGAGACGCTCATCGCCGGCGACATCCCCGTGATCCCGGAAACCGCCGTGGCCACTTCCGTGACGCGGAAGATCGTCTCCGTCGCCAGGTCCACGCGGTAGATGTCGCTGAACCCGTCGGGATCCGAGATGAAGTAGATGCTCTGTCCATCCGGCGAGAACTGCGGATTCATGTGCCGGACGTCTCCGAACAGGTCCAGCACCTCGACCCGGCCGGTATCCGGGTTCAGGAGAGCGAGCCGCATGTCCGAGTACGTCAGATCCTCGAAGTCCGTCACGGGGCCCCGGTCGGTCACGAACGCGATCGTGCCGCCATCGGGCGAAAAGACCGGCTGGAAGTCGGCGTACCGATCATCGGTGAGCTGGGTCAGCTCGTCCGTCTCGAGAGCGAAGCGGTAGAGGTCGGTGATGCCCCCCACCTGACCGGAGAACACGAGCGAGCCTCCGTCGGGCGACCACGACGGGCTTGTGATCTCTCCGATTTCCTCGGGGAGCAAGAGACGGCGGAGGACGCTCCCGTCGTCGGCCTCCCGGAGAACGATCTCGTTCCGGCCCTGGGCGAACGTCACGATCGCGATTTGCTCGCCGTCCGGTGACCAGCCGCCGGACGAGTCAATGAAGCGAAGAGCGTCGCTGTGGGGATCAGCAGCCGCGCTTGTGAGCGTGCGAATGATCTCTCCGGTCTGCGCGTCGGCCAGATAGAGGTCGAAGCTGAAGAGGTCCCGCTCCGACATGAACACGACATAGCGACCATCGGGGCTCACAGATGGCGCCACGTTCTGCCGGCCGGCGCCGGTGGACAGTGACAGGAGAAGCGAGCCCACCTCGCCGGGAGAGGTCTTCCCCTGCATGCGCGGGCGGTAGTGAGCCTCCGCGGCCGCCCGCCACTGGGCCGAGAGCGTGTCCGAGGACACCTCGAGGACCTGATTGATCGCGGGCTCCCATCCTATCCGGAGTGCTGTGCGGAACAGGTCCACGACCCTCTCGTCCCCGTACGTCCCGCCCACGTAGGTCCAGAACGCCTGCCCGAACCGGTACGGGAAGAACCGCGTGTCCGTCGTCAACTGGGTGAGGGTCGGGAAGTCGTCGTTGAGGAGCGCGTCCCGAAGCCACATCCCCGTCAGCGGGTCCTCGGCCCCCACCGACAGGTACTCCGCCATGCCCTCAATCATCCACAGCGGGATCCGCATGAGCCCCGGCAGGCCGCCCCCCC
This sequence comes from Longimicrobiales bacterium, assembly GCA_965198065.1. Lineage (GTDB taxonomy): Bacteria > Gemmatimonadota > Gemmatimonadetes > Longimicrobiales > Gaopeijiaceae > SHZS01. The sequence goes on from CBDAON010000004.1 coordinate 107,825, forward strand.
TTCGCGACTCCGCGAGGTTGTACTGGAAGGCGTGAACGAGCTCGTGGCCAAGCACGTGGTCCGTGGCTGCGTACGAGCCCGCGAACGGCAACACGACTCGGTTCTTGATCGACTCGGTCACGCCCCCCGTGCCCTCACTGATCTGCGCGGAGATCGTGTTCGTCTGCTGGAAGTCCGGATGATCCGCGTAGAGGATGAGAGGCTTCCTCTCCCGGAACTCGTACTGGAAGAGCCGCGCCAGCCTCTCATACCAGCGCTCCGCCATCCGACTCGCATCCTCGACAGCCACCTCCATCCCCTCGTAAAAGTGGATGTCGAAGTGCGGTGTCGTGAGAATGTGAGTGTCGAACTCATCGTACTGGACCTTGTTACGCCCGAAGTACTGGGCGTCCGCCGGAGCGGGAGCCCCCATGAGCGCTACGAGGAGGAGGGCGCCCGTCGCGACGGGCGGAGTCGTTGGCGTCGGGAAAGCGAGATCAGGAAACCTCATCTGACTTCCTCTGGAAAAGCAGCGGGGGAAGGGGAGCGCCCGATCCGAGATCCGGCTCGAGACGCGTCGTCACTCCACAAATCTTCTAACCCATACCCTGGAGATGAGGTTCCAGAGGTACTCGTTAGGCGGGGCCGTGTGCTGCGAGGGCGCCGATTGCGCCCCGAAACCCCACCTCATAATGATGAGGCCTCCTGGACCGTAGAGACTTCGCGTGGAGGAGAGCGTGGAATGGACGGTGTGAACGAGATCAAGACGCCGCTGGCGCCCCGGGCAATCGGGCCGTACTCGCAGGCCGTCGTCTCCGATGGATGGATCCATGCGTCCGGGCAGATTGCACTCGATCCGGAGACGGGGGACATAGTCGCCGGCGGTGCCGCGGAGCAGACGGACCGGGTGCTCCGAAACCTCGCGGCGGTGCTGACCGCGGCCGGCGGAGGCCTCTCTACCGTGACGAAGACGACCGTCTATCTCGTCGATCTCACGAACTTTTCCGCGATGAACGAAGTATACGAGAGGCATTTCGGTGCGCGGCGCCCGGCCCGCGCAACAGTGGAGGTGTCGAGGTTACCGAGGGATGCCATCGTGGAGATCGACGCGATCGCGAGAGTCAGCTGACCCGCTGCGGGAGGCGATGGGGCCCATGAGGGTTCTTACCGCTGTCCTGACCCTGGCCGTGCTGACCGCCGGGTGCAACACGCTCCTTCGAGGAAACTGGGACCCGTTCCGGGGCAGCACCGGAGCCCAGATCCGCATCCTCGTGACGAATGAGACGCCGGGGAGCGTGATCGTCCACGCCCTCTCGCCCGCACGTCGGATAACCCTCGGTACGATCGATGGGAACGGTCGAAACAACTATTCGATCCCATGGTCGGAGCTCCAGGCCCTCCGCTTTCAAATCGAGAGCCCCGGAGGCTCGACGCACGTCACCTCGGGCTCGCTCGCCCGCCCGGGAGATCAGGTCGAGATCCGGGTCAGGGACCCGATCGAGAGATCGGAGGTTCGGCGGTAGCGCCCTACCCGGGGGGCGTGGTCCGAGCGGGAAGGAACGGCACGGAGTCGCCCTGCGCGGTAATCCACCCCTCGTAGGACTGCGCCCTCCGGATCGTCCCCCCGTCGGGTAGGGTCCGCCAGATGAAGCTCTCCCGCGGAAGGAGCAGTGGGCGCCCGAACCCGTCGTCCCGCGTGTCGAAGCCAGCCCACCCCCCCGCCGACTCATCCGGCTCCGGAGTGTGGAACTCCCACTCGGCCCGCGCCACCAGGGTGTCCGGTCCCAGCTCGAGGAGCCCGGTCAGATAGGGATCTTCCCTCTCAGTTCCACAGAAGCGGAGGATCCAGCCGGCTCCGTCCGCCGTCTCGACGCGAAACCGGTGACGCTCCTCGAAGGCTTCCGACAGGAAGTGGGGCGCCAGGTCCGCCTCTAGCGGGGCGTAGCTCCAGGAGTCGTAGGATCGCTCGCTGTCGCTTCGACGGACTCGGAACGCGTAGCCGTCCCGCTCGATCCTGCGGTTCCAGCTGAGCCTGAGAAGGGGGGCCGACGACCGCTGCCCGATCAATCCTTCAGAAGTTCGGTCGGGGCCGGCGGGCTCTGAGGCGATCGTGTCGGTCCACTCCTCCGTGTAGGTGGCGATGGCGAGCGTATCGAGGCCGCTCTGGTGCAGCCTCGACGCGCCCTCGAGGAGCGCGCGGGCTGCCGGTTGATCCGGGGCAGAGCAAAGATCGACCTCTGCCTCGATCCGGAGCCCGGGGAGGGGCAGCGGAGCCGGCTCGACGACCACCGACACGGTCAGGGCTGCCTCGGGAACCGGGACGTCGGCCGGCTCGTACCCGAGACGCTCCACCCGGAGCCGCCAGGCCGGCGTCCAGCTCCTCGTGGTCGAGATCCGGAACGTCCCTTCGCGATCCGTCCACGCGGACGCCAGCATGCGGTCCCCGTCCCAGAGTTGGACGTGCGCGGACGAGACCGGGCGGCCGGAGGCGTCGGTTACGGCACCTCCCACCATGTCGGCCGCACGGCTCCGGGCGGTTCCCGAGGCCAGGGGAAGGAGCAGCGCTGCGAAGAGGATCGCGACGCGGACAACCGGAAGCGGCATGCAACACCGTGCGCGTTGAGGAGGCGTGTTCTCACCCTTCTAACTGCGCGGGCAGGGTCGGAGTTCCCCGGGATGGTGCTTCGGACGCTCCCGATGCGTTGCCTCGGACACTCCGCGACGGCGCTTCAGCCGCTCCCGAGACGTTGCCGCCCCGGCCCCGGGCCACTCATCTTGGGGCTTCCTCGGCTCGGCCTCCGGGCCGGCGGAAAGGGACTCCCATCCATGAGCGTCCGTGCCCCGACCCGTCCGCGTCATCGTCAATCCGAAAGCATCCGGAGGACGGACGGCTCGAGTGGTCGCCGACCTCGAGGCGGCGCTTCGATCAAGCGGCGTCGAGTACTCCCTGGACTTCACGCGCGCTCCGGGGCACGCGAGAGAGATGGCGCTCACGGCGCGGGGCCAGCCGTCGGCGGTCCTGGTGGTGGGCGGGGACGGGACCGTGCACGAGGTCGCGACCGGGCTTCTGTCGGGGACCACCCCCGAACGGCCCGGCCCGACGCTCCCCCCGCTCGCCGTCCTGCCCGTGGGGACTGGAAACGACTTCTGCCGTATGGTGCGCGGAGCGGGAAGCGTCGGGGGGGCCGTTCGAACGCTCCGGGAGGGCGTGGCGCGCCCGTTCGAGGTGGGGTTCGTGCGTTGGGACGGGGGACAGGCCCACTTCGTGAACTTGGTCGGGGTCGGAATCGACGTGGAGGTCCTGAAGCGTCGCGCCTCGTTCACGGCGCTTCGCGGGCTGCCCCAGTATCTCGCCGCGCTCGGGTCGGCTCTCCTCCGCTACCGCCCCGTTCGGCTGGGGGTGACGTCCTCGTCGTCGAGCGGGCCCGCCGCTTCCATGGAGCCCGCCGACTCGATGGAGGGTGAGGTCCTCCTTGCCGCGGTGACGGTGGGCCCCTCCATAGGAGGTGGGTTCCTCCTTTCGCCAGCGGCTCGACCCGACGACGGCCTCCTGGATCTCTTCGTCGCCGAGAACATGGGAATGGTCCAGGTGCTCCGGTCCCTTCCAGGAATACTCCGGGGCACGGATGAACCGACGGAGGGTGTCCATCGGCGGCAGGTCTCGGGTATCGAGCTGAGGCGACTCGACGGTGAGCCGCTCTTCTTCGAGCTGGACGGGGAGATCATGGCCGAGGGAACCACCGTTCTCGACGTGCGGATTCAGGTCGGAAGCCTCCGCGTCCTCGAGCTTCCCGAGGGGAGGCCCCAAGGGAGGGAAGACGCGTGAGCTCGGCTCGGGAGGACCCGGGCGAGCGCGTACACCGAACCCGTCGCTCTGGCCCGTTAAGCAGCGCCCGGGGCGCGGTGGGTGCCTGGATCCTGGCCGTCGCAGTCGCGCTCCCAGGTGGTGCGTTCGCACAGCAGGCAGACTCCGCCACCGTCGTCACGGTGACGCCCAGGTCTGCCTTTCTGCGCTCCCTGCTCATTCCGGGATGGGGCAACGTCGTCACCGGGTCGTACGGGCGGGGAGGACTCTACTTCGGGGCTCAGGCCGGAAGCCTGTGGATGATCGGGAAGTCGGCGCGCCGGCGTAGCGAGGCCCAGCGGCTGATAGAGATCGCGCGGCGCGCCGTGCGCGAGCGGGTCGTGCTCGGTGGAGCGACGGACCCGGCCGAGATCGAGGCAGCGGTCGAAGCCGACCCAGCCGTCGAAGAGTGGAAAGGGCTGATCGACGCGCGCGGCCAGCAGGTGGAAGACTGGACGGCCTTCTCGATCTTTCTCGTCCTCATCAGCGCAGCGGACGCGTACGTCTCGGCCCACCTGATGGACTACCCGGAGCGCCTCTCCCTAGCCACGCTTCCCCTCCCGGAGCCCGGGCGCCTGACGCTCAGCGTCCTTCCAAGCGAGACCGAGGGGATCGAGGTGCGGCTCTCCGTGGTCGTGCGCTGAGAGCACGGCAGCTCGCCGCGCCGGGTCCGACGGCTTACGGCGGCGCGCCGTTCCAGCGCTCGAGCCGGGGAGGGGCCCCTTCCTCCAGCACCACGTAGGTGGCGTGCGTGAGCCAGTCCCCGGAGTTGAGGTAGAAACGTCCGGGCGCGACCTCGATTCTCCTAGGAAGGTGGGTGTGGGCTAGGAGGACGATGTCCAGCTCGTCGTCCTCAAGCAGACGATCCCGCGCCCAGCGCTCGAGCTGCTCGGCCCGGAGTCGCTGCGACTCCGCAGGCGCCCCGGCCAACTCGCCGGCGTCGGTCTGGGACACCACGCGGGCGAGGGCCGCCCCCACGTCCGGGTGGATCCAGCGAAAGCCCCATCGGGCGAGCCTGCTCCGGAGGACGGATCGCAGAATCCGGTAGCCCAGGTCCCCGGGACCGAGCCCGTCGCCGTGGGCCACGAGCGTGGTCCGGCCCGCCAGGTCAAGGCGGGTCGGCCCCTGGTGGAAGGTTACGCCGATCTCGTCCGTCAGATATGAGCCGCCCCACCAATCGTGATTCCCTCCGAATAGGTGGATCGGAACCCCTTCGTCCACCGCGCGACGAAGGGCCCCGAGTACGCGGGCGTGCCCGCGAGGGATCACCGCGCGCCACTCGAACCAGAAATCGAAAAGGTCGCCGTTCAGGACGATCGTGCCGGCTCGTGCAGCCGCATAGTCGAGCCAGCCGAGGAAGGCCTCCTCCATTCGCGGCGGGGCCGCGCCGAGGTGCTGGTCGGAAGCGACGTAGACGGAGCTGGCGGACATGGGGCGGAACTTAGGTCTGGGCACAGGGGCGGGGAAGCCGCGCCGCGATGACCCACGAGGGTCCCGCCGTTATGTTCCTCTCGAGATGTCGGAAGGGGTTCCGATGCCCGCGGCGGAGGCGCGGATGCACTCGCGGATGAACCGTAGCCTGGACGCCGGGAGGGGCTCCGGACCGAGACGTCCGGGGGAGAGACGCCTGCCTCTTCGGGGCGCGGCGTGGCTCCTTGTGGCGTCCGCGCCGTTCCATCTCGGGGGATGCGCTTCGGCCGCTCCGCTGCCTCCCCTTGCGCTCCTCGACGCGGGACAGCTGGCCCGGGCCGCCGAGGGAGTTTCGGCGCTGGATGCGGCGTACCAGCTCGTCTTCGAGTGGAGCCTGGACGAGCCGAGCGCGCGCCTCCGGGGGCGAGGCGTGGCTCGGATCGAGCCGCCCTATAGAGCCCGCCTCGATCTCTTTCTCACCAACGGGGAACGGGCTGCCGCGGCGGCTCTGGTGGAGGACGAGCTCCGCACCGCAGAGGGAGGACGAGCGGACCTCCCGCCACCCCCGTTCCTCTGGGGTGCATTCGGGGTGTTTCGACCGGGGGAATCGAGCGTGCTGGAGGGGGGTACGGGAACCCGGGCTGGCGCTTCGGAGCTCCGGTACCTGCCCGCCGGGGGGGGAGAGCTCCGCTTCCAGCTCGAGAACGGGCGGCTGCAGGGCATGGAGGTCGTGAGCGCAGACCGTGCAGTCGAGCAGCTCCAGCTCGTCCTGCCCGAGGGGGAGCGTTTCCCGCGGCAGGCCATGTACCGGAACTTGGAGCAGGTGCGGGAGCTCCGGATCACACTCGAGGCGGTGGAGAGTGTCGAGACTTTCCCTTCGGAGATCTGGGACCCGGCGTCCTGACCGGGGCAGGACGGCCATCCCGGTCGCGGTAGCCGTCCTGCTCGCGGGCTGTAACTACACCTTCCAGGCGGGCGCCGGTCTGCCTCCGCACGTCGAGACCCTGGCGATCATCCCGTTCGAGAACGAGACCAGTCGGTTCGAGATCTCCCAGGAGCTCCACGACACCCTTTTGGACCAGCTGCCTAGCGTCTTCGGAGTCCGCACGGGAGGCGAAGAGTTCGCCCAGGCGGTTGTACGGGGCACGGTCACGCGCTACTCGGTCGAGACTCCCATCTATCGGCCTAACGCGGCCGGGGACCAGGCCAGGGTGCTGGAGCGGCAGGTCATGCTGACCGTGAACGTGGAGGTCGTGGATCTCGTGAACAACGTGATCCTCTGGGAGAACCCAGGCCTCCAGGCTCGTGGGGAGTTTCTGGAGGAGGGACAGCTCGAGGAAGAAGGGCGCCGACTGGCGATCAGGCGACTGGCCCAGGCCATCGTCGACGGCCTCCAGTCCAACTGGTGATGCCGCGGGCTGCCCTCCGTCTCGGCACCCGCGGCTCCCCCCTTGCGCTCACCCAGAGCCGGTGGGTCGCCGAGCGGGTCGGCCGGGAGGGCGGCCCCGTCGTCGAACTTCGACGGATCCGCACGAGCGGCGACGCGATGCGCGACCGCCCCCTGGCCGACCACGGTGGGAAGGGCCTCTTCACCAGGGAGCTAGACGACGCTCTCCTGGCCGAGGATGTGGATCTGGCTGTCCACTCCCTGAAGGACCTTCCGGCCGATCTGCCCGACGGTCTGGCGATCGTGGCGATTCCGGAACGGGAGGATCCGCGTGACGTGCTCGTGGGCGCACAGGGGCGAGACATGGCCCTCCAGACCCTCCCGGCCGGCACACGGGTCGGGACCGGGTCGCTCCGGAGGGTCGCGCTGCTTCGCGCGCTCCGCCCCGACGTCGAGGTCGTGCCCCTCCGGGGCAACGTGGACACGCGGATCCGAAGGGTAGACGACGGCCAGCTGGACGCCGTCGTTCTCGCGGCGGCCGGGGTGAGGAGGCTGGGCTGGACCGGGCGCATCGCCGAGTATCTTGAGCCCGGGAGCTGGGTGCCGGCCCCCGGACAGGGAGCGCTCGCCGTCGTGGCCCGCTTCGATGACCCGCACGTCCGGCGTTGGTTGGAGGATCTGGATCATGTCCCGAGCCGGGCCCAGGCGGAAGCCGAGCGCGCCCTTCTTCGGGCCCTTGGGGTGGACTGTCGCCTCCCCGTGGCCGCGCTCGGGCTCTCCTTCGGGAGCGGCCTTCGGCTGAGAGCCCTGGTTGCCTCGCCCGATGGGCGTCGGCTCGTTCGGGCCGAGGGCACCGGATCGGGAGGGGATCCCCACGGGCTTGGGAGGCGGGTGGCGGACCTCCTCCTCGAGCGGGGAGCGGACGTGGTCCTGGAGGGACTGAGGGTCACGGGTCGAGGCGATGGCGGGTGACTCGCGGAAGTGGGGTTGATGAGGGAGGGACGCGGGGACCGGGAGCTTCGAACCGTCCGGCTCGAGGTCGGAGCCGCGCCCTATGCCGAAGGATCGTGCCTCGTCTCCTTCGGGCACACGAGGGTTCTCTGCGCCGCTACGGTGGAGGAGAGCTTGCCTCCATGGAGGGCCCAGGGAACGGCCGGTTGGGTGACGGCCGAGTACGCCATGCTCCCTCGAGCCACGCACTCCCGCGCTCCCCGCGAGAGGGACGGCGCGCGCGGGCGGAGCCAGGAGATCCAGCGACTCATCGGACGAGCGCTCAGGGCAACCGTGGACCTCGCGGCCCTCGGCCCCCGGACCATCATCGTGGATTGCGACGTGCTGCAGGCGGACGGGGGAACTCGGACGGCGGCTGTGACGGGCGGAGGCGTGGCGCTCTCCCTCGCGTTCCGGGGCCTGGTGGACGGGGGGCTGGTTAAGCATCATCCGATGCGCGCGCTCGTCGCCGCGGTGAGCGTCGGCATAGCGGCCGGGCGCCCTCTCCTTGACCTCGAGTACTCCGAGGATCGGCAGGCCCAAGTGGACATGAACGTGGTCGCGCTCGAGGACGGCCGCCTGGTCGAGGTGCAGGGTACCGCCGAGAGCGAAGCGTTCCCCAGGAGTGTGCTGGACGAACTCATGGACCTCGCGGAACAGGGGATCCGCGAGCTCCACGGCCTTCAGCGACGGGTCCTCGAGCGGGCGGCTCCGGAGTGATGAAGCACCCCGCCGGCACGCTGGTCGAGGGCTTCCGGTGACGCCCGAGCGGAAGGCGTTCCTGGTCGCGACCCGCTCTCGGGGGAAGCTCCGCGAAATCCTGAAGATCCTCGATGGGCTGAACGGTATCCGACTCCGGAGCCTGGAGGAGCTTGGTGTGCCGCCATCCCACGAGGAGGAACGCGTCGAGGTCTTCGACACGTTTGGCGAGAACGCCGTGGCCAAGGCTCGGTACTTCCGTCGCCTCACCGGAATGCCGACCATCGCCGACGACTCCGGGCTCTCCGTGGACGCGCTCGGGGGTGCGCCCGGTGTCCATTCACGTCGGTTCGCGCCCGGGACGGGCGGGCTCTCCAAGAGCGAGCAGGACGAGGCTAACAATCGGCATCTGCTGACACGGCTGGAGGGTGTCCTTCCGGAAACTCGGACGGCGCGATACGTGTGTGTGGCGGCCATGGACCTCGGAATCGGCAAGCCCCTCACGTTTCGGGGGGAAGCGGCCGGCGCGATCCTCGAGGCCCCAAAAGGAAGCGGGGGGTTCGGTTACGATCCTCTCTTCCTGGATCCCACGGATGGTCGAACCTTCGCCGAGCTCTCGGCTGCCGAGAAGGACTCGCGGAGCCACCGTGGGGCCGCCTTTGGCGCCCTGAAGGCCCACCTGCTAGGGGACGCCTCGTGAGCTCCGACCCGGAGACCCCCCAGGAGATCGGACCGAACGGGGACGCGACCGAGCTCCGGATCCGCTGGAAGGACGACCACGTATCCGAGTATCGACCCCGAGACCTCCGGATGGCGTGTCCGTGCGCCGGTTGCGTGGACGAGATGACAGGGCGTCGGACACTTACCGAGGCAGCCATTTCAGAGGACGTGTATCCCTTGACGATTCAACACGTTGGCCGCTATGCCCTCCAGTTCGACTGGAGCGACGGACACACCACGGGCATCTACCCGTTCAGCTATCTACGGGGCCTCTGCCGGTGCCTTGAGTGCACCGGCTGACGAGGCGAACAGAGGGTCCGGGAGACGACCCGACCTGGCAGCCCGGTTCGCTGGGAGCTTACCTGGGGATTCTCGAAATCAACCGGATCTAGAGGGACTGAGCCACGATTCATCATCGATCGGCTTCGGACGCCGGGGACCCCCTCTGGCGTGGGGCGCCGGCCATCGGCACGCACGTGAACGATGGGGAGGCGGGGGTTGGGGATCAGCCGGGCCGTTCACGATGAGGCTGCGCCGGTTCGGTGAATCGCCCTGATCGAAGACGACCCGCGGCGCTCGGGCCCAGAGAGCCCAGCGCGCGATCAGGGCATCCGGTTCACGATCCCAGTGAACTCGTCCAGGTCCCAGGCCCGCATCGTCGTGCTCCGGACGTTGCCTTGGACCGCGGTGCCCAACGCGAAAGCCATGGCTACCTCTTCATCGTCGGCCTCGGAAACAACGACGACGTCGTACGGGCCCTGCGTATAGTAGACGCCCAGGACCTTCAGGCCCGCCTTCTCGGCCTCAGCGATCGCGGTCCTCGCTCGCTGCGGTGACTCCGCTACGTTGCGAATTCCCTGATCGGTAAACTGGTAGAGCGTTACGTACTTGGCCATGGGTCCTCCAGCGTGGCGGGGCGGTCCTCAGAAGTGCCGCCCCAGTCCAGGCATTGTACTTCCTCGCAGCAGACGCTGCACCGTTTTGTCGAGCGGAGGTCGCGGCCGGACTCCTCGTAGATGAGGGCCCATGTGAGGGAAGGCTCGCCAGCGGCGCCGGAGGGCAGTGCTGCTGGACGAATGGCTATGTGACGGTCACCGTTACCCCCTAGGGGGGTCCGCCTCTCCTTGCGGGGCGGGCCCTCCCTAGCGCATAATATCTGATGTTGGCAGGTCTGTTCACCGTTCGCCCAAAGTGAGGAGTCTCGGCTCGAAAACGCGTTTGCACTGGTGGACGGGAGCGCTCGCGCTCGCGGCGGCGGTCATGCTCGGAGGGAACCTCTCCGCGCAGATGACCGACGGGCAGGTCACGTTTGCGGAGGACGTCGCCTCCATCATCCAGGAGAACTGTCAGATCTGCCACCAGCCGGGTGGGATTGGGCCGATGGCGCTCAGGAGCTATGAGGAGATCCGTCCGTGGGCTCCGATGATCCGCGAGAGGGTCGCCCGCCACGAGATGCCTCCCTACGCGTATGACAGGGACGTAGGCATCCAGGATCTGCAGCAGGACTGGCGGCTTTCCGAGGAAGATATCGCGACGATCGTGGCCTGGGTCGATCAGGGCGCGGCGCTGGGCGATCCGGCGAACCTGCCTCCGCCGATCCAGCTTGCGAGCGCGGATGAGTGGAGGATGGCCGCCGAGTTCGGACCTCCGGACCTCGTGATCGGCACGCCGGGGATTATCGAGGTGCCGGCGGCCGGGAACGACATGTGGTATTCGCCGATGATGCCGACGAACCTCGCGGAGGAGCGCTGCATCAAGGCGCTGCAGGTGAAGCCCGGGGTCGGCAACGCGAAGTCGGTCGTCCACCACGCGAACTCGAGCTTCCAGCTCCTGCAGGAGGACGGCACGTACGAGCGGTTTGGTATGTCTACCGAGTACGCGATGGGCAAGTTCGGTGAGATCCTGCCCGAGGGCGTGTGCCGGACGATTCCCGCGGAGGCGTGGGTCTCCTGGTCCATCCACCTCTTCCCCGGTGGGGTCGGAGGAGGCGCGACGGGTGAGGCGATCGAGGGCAACGTCGTCGAGCTCGGCATCTGGCTGCACCCCGAGGATTACGAGTGGGAGTACGAGCAGACTCTGTCCGGCTACGGGGACAACGGACCTTCAGGGGAGCTCGTCATGCCTCCGCACGGCACGGCCATGACGATCGGGTATCACTCGTTCGACCACCCGGTGCGGATCGACCAGTACCAGCCCCACGGGCACCTGAGGCTGCTCCACGCGTCGCTCGAGGTCTTCTATCCGGAGACCGGGGAGACCGAAGTGATCAGCATGATCACGAACTGGAGCGCCACGTGGCATCACAGCCACATTTATGGCGAGGACTCGGCCCCGCTCATTCCGGCGGGCTCGGTTCTGATCGTCAAGCAGTGGTACGACAACACGGTCAATCACCCGAACAACCCCGACCCGGATCAGTGGGTCGCCGGGGGTAGCCGCACGGCCGACGAGATGTCGCACGCGTGGATCGGGATCACGCACCTGGACGAGGAGGGCTACGAGAGACTTCTCGCCGAGCGTGAGGGACGCCAGGACACGGTCGCGCAGGCCGGGAACTGATCGACCGGAGGTCGTAGCGTAGTTGCTGGTAGTTGATAGAAGTCGGGAGTTGCACGATGGGGACCGGAGGAATCGCCTGAGCTGACTCGGGTGTCCGTCGGTCCCCATCGTTCTTTTTCAGGTGCGCACAGTAGGAGTACGCGCCCGATGAGGCCGACAGAGGAACACACTGACTAACAAGGAATGACGGGGCGTGGCGCAGTCCGGTAGCGCGCCTGCTTTGGGAGCAGGAGGTCCCCGGTTCGAATCCGGGCGCCCCGATTGAACTTACGGGAACTTACGGACCGATGTCCGCGAATTGATGTCCGCGAATTGCCCTCAGGAGCGAGCCCTCCGGCGGTGCTCCAGAGCGTTCCTGAGCTGCCCCTCGCGCTGGTAGCGCACTCCACGAGTAGTGTGAATCACGGCAGGATATCGTCTAAAGTAAACCAGGACTGCACGATTTGCGTTTCTCGCCGTTCGACCATGCCTGAGTCCACCGCACTAGAATGGCGGGGAAATCGCATCAAATCGCGGGAACCCCGGTCGGCTCGAACTGCTAACGGTACCTGCCGGAATAGACGGCCGGCGGCGACCGGAGAGGCCGCCAAGCCAAGATCGGTTGGCGATCTCTTCGCTCGGTAGCTCCGGCCGTTCCACAATGAGCGATTCCCAAACGCCCCACCGGAATCCGGCGGACCGAATGGGATCGCTGCGGACGAGCGTCGAGCGAGTGACCTGCCCCGAAGAGCGGTACCACAACCTATGTTAGTCCCAGCACCTGTGGAGGGCGGTGAAGGACGGGCATCCTCAGGAACCAGGGCGACGGCTTAATCGCCTCAGGGGCCGGGGGAAAGCCGCCGCAGGCGCTGTGGGGTCGGACGGTATCGTACTCGCGCCTCCATTGCTCGACCAGCACGGCCGCCTCCGCCAACGAGCAGAAGATCTCCCCGTTCAACAGCTCGTCCCTGAGCTTGCCGTTGAAGCTCTCGTTGTAGCCGTTCTCCCACGGGCTGCCCGGCTCGATAAAGAGCGTCTCGACGCCCACGCGCCCCAACCACCGCCGCACGGGCTTCGCGGTGAACTCCGGTCCGTTGTCCGACCTCAGATACTCGGGAGGGCCCGTGTCGGACGAACAGATCGTCCAGCACCTCGAGCACGTCGTGCGAGCGGATCTTGCGAGCCACCACGATCGCCAGGCACTCCCTCGTGTGCTCGTCCAGCACTGTCAGCAGCTTCAGCGCACGCCCGTCGTGCGTCCTCGAGGCCACGAAGTCGTACGACCAGACGTGGCCCCGATACAGCGGCCTCAGCCGGATGCACGATCCGTCGTTGAGCCACAGCCGACCTCGCTTCGGCTGCCGCTCCGGGACCTTCAGCCCCTCCTGCCTCCAGATCCGCTCCACCCGCTTGTGCTTCACCCCCCAGCCCTCGATGCGGAGCGTGTCCGTGACGCGTCGCTAGCCGTAGCGGCCGAATCGACTCGCGAGTCGCACGATATCACCTCGGAGCGCCCCCTCGTCACTCGCCACTCTCCTCGCCCCGCGCTGGGTCGTGCGTGGCTGCCCGAGCACCCGGCACGCTCTCCTCTCCGACGCCCCGAGCTGCTGACGTACACGCACCACACAACGTCGTCGGCCCTCGGGGCTCAGAAGTTTCCCTTGGCCGCTTCCTCCACGATCAGCTTGTCCAGTGTCAAGTCCGCCACTGCTCGCTTCAGGCGCCCGTTCTCGCGCTCGAGCTCCTTCAGGCGCCGTGCCTGGCTCACCTTCATCCCGCCGTACTCCCGCCTCCACCGGTAGTACGTCTGCTCGGTGATGCCGAGCTCCCCCCTGATCAGCTTCACGGATTTGCCGCCGGCCAGACCGACCTCTGCCTCCCGCACTTGCAGTGATGATCTGCTCCGGAGTGTGTCGCTTCCTTCCCATCCTGACCTCCTCGCTGAAAAGCTTCGGACCAGGCCGATCCTAACATTGCACCTGGTCTCGTTTCAGCGGGTCAGGTCAGACCCTAGCGGGGCCTCTCACGAACCTATCTCTGTAAGACGAACGTCGTCGCCATCCTCTAATTGGAAACGACACCGCAAATTAACTGCGGCAAATAGCTCAATGCGCCGTGGCACTGGCTTAACAGCAGCCCTCCGAACAAGAACTTTTTCGGTTTCGTGACCTACAGTTGCGGTAGCGGAATAGTACTTGTAACCCCCACGATATTTGGGAATATGCTCGTATTTCCTCCGGATAGTCGATTTCATCAGGACGCTCGCAAATGAGCGCCTCCAGTTCCCGCAAGGCTTGCTACCGCATTACCGTCGACACGGAGATTGAGACTTCCCGGTTCCAAGGAATCCCAATCCATCGCCTTCCGTATTTTCAGTTCACGCTGCGGGTTGAGTCGGTGGATCTCCGATTCACCGGGTGGGCCGTCCCGGGAAGATGCGGATGAACTTCGCGACTCAACTTGTCCTACGATGACCATTGGTTAAGATTCCCGCAGGTTCCAATCATCGCCCACGTCCTTGCTTGAGGGGAACAATCTGATCCAGACTCTACGCCGGATCGACACCCGGACGTGCCCCTTTCGATCCATCACGGCCTGACGGAACAGATACCGCCGTTGTATCGAACGGCAGCATGATCCATGAGAGGACACCTTAACGTCGAGTTATATTTGTACTCCGAAGTTCAAATTGTAACGACGAGCAAATGTCGGTCTCGGCTATTGCGAGCCCTGGATCAGGATACCCAACTTGGGATCCCACATCCTCGCACTCGTCCGCCGCCGCCTGCCCCGCGACTTGACCCAACGCTACAACACCACCCCCGTCCTCATCGAAACCTTCGTCGAAACCCCGCGCTTCACCGGCCGCATCTACAGGGCCTCAGGTTGGATCCACGTAGGAACCACCCGGGGACGCGGGCGCTACGACACCCACAGGCAGTACGGCAAACCCAGGAAGGACGTCTGGCTCCGGCCCCTTGCCAAACACTGGAAACGCATCCGCAACCAGAAAATCCAACCCGCCCCGCCACGGCTCGACCGAACGCTTACGCCCCACGGGACGACCGAACGGTTTCGGCGAACGGAGCCCGGTCATGGGGATTCCCCTACCAACGGAGCAAAGGGTGATCCCAGGGGTGATTGGGTAAATAGGCTAGAATTCGTAACATACTGTATAACATATAGTTAGCGCATTTATTACGGCAGACTAGGCGGTGTGCCTCGCCAGCGAGACGAGAGAAGCAAAGGCCGCAACGCCAAGTTGACGGTCCATCGTGCTCAGATTGGCTCTCGACCGTCTTCTCGTAGAGCTATTCTCGACGAGAGCACTCCCCCGCGAAGGGTCGATCCCGTCCGCCCCGACAGGGGCTAGGCTGCAGCTGGGGGCGTAACCTGCAGTAGTCACGGTGACATGAGGAGACAAGCAATGCATCATCGAAATCAGCTTCGAATTCACGGGACGAGCGCACGCCGAACGCTCGAAGCTCTGGTAGTCACCGTCGCGCTCCTTGGAGGCGGAGATCTTTCCGCCCAGCAGACCGGGCAGATCGCCGGGCAAGTGACGAGCGAGGACGGCTCGCCCGTAGTCAGGGCCACGATCCGTGTGCCAGGTGAGAACCTGCAGGGAACTACGGCGACCGACGGGCGCTTCGTCATCCCCCGCGTGCCTGCCGGCTCCTATGAGGTGGAGATCTACGCGCTGGGCTACGGGGACGCGACCCAGCAGGTGCAGGTATCCGCGGGCGGCGTGGGAACGTTGAACGTCCAGCTGGAGGTTCGTCCGGTGGAGGTGCTGGGTGTTCAGGTCCACGTTCTCCGCCCCGACCTGCGACACACGGCCCAGATCGAGGCGGACGCGGTTCGCGAGTCCAATCCACGGGACGTGGGCGATGCGCTGAGGGCGATCGCCGGCGTGGACGCGGTGCGGCGCGGACCCATCGGACTCGACCCGTCGATCCGGGCGCTCCGCGAAACCCAGGTGGGCACTTACATGAACGGCACGCGCCTCTTCCCGGCCGGCCCGGCCCGCATGGACTCCCCGCTGACCCACCTGGATCCGAGCGCGATCCAGCACATAGAAGTCGTGAAGGGTCCCTACGCCCTCACCTGGGGGGCCGGGAACATGGCTGCAATCCGCATCGAGACCCGGTCCGTACCGCCCCAGATCCCGGGAGGGCTTCGCGGCACTCTGTCTGCCGGGTACGACACCAATCTGGAGGCTCAGGAGTATTCGGGAACCCTGTTCGGCAGCAGCGAGCGCGTGGCCTACTGGGGCCACGGCGTGTGGCGCACCGGGACGGACTACGAGACAGGATCGGGCGACGTGATTCCGGCCGACTTCGACTCCTGGGAGGCCCGGGGACAGCTCGGCTACCGGACCGGCGACGCCTCCTGGCTGAGCTTCGACATGGGCTACCAGAAGCAGGGCCCGATCGACTATCCGGGCCGCCTTCTAAGCGCCAAGTCCTTCAAGACGAACAACCTCGCGGCCGAGTGGGAGCTGGCCCGCGCCCAAGGGCTCCTTCGCAACATCGATCTCCTGGTCTACCTGAACAGCGTGGACCACCAGATGGACAACACGGACAAGCCGACGCGCATGGCCATGGAGGGACGGGTGCCCCCCTTCGCCCTGGACGTGCTGGTGGACTCCCATATCGACGTCACTGGGGGCCGGGCCGCCATCGAGTTGGTCTCGGAGGGCGGCTGGGACGTGGAGATCGGGGGTGACGCATACAGCGCTAAGCGGGACGCGGACCGCTTCATCGACGCCCTGGATCCCAACCAGATGACGCCGCCGCTGTTCCCCTTCCACGACCGGATGTGGCCGGACGCGACGATCACCGACGTAGGTCTATGGACCCGGGCGGACCGGCCCCTGGCCAACAGGCTGAGCCTTTCCGCGGCGGTGCGCCTCGACCTCGTCTCCGCGGACGCAAAGGACGTGTCCGACACCTTCCTCGACTATGCCGGGGCCACCCGGGCCGACGTGGACGCGTCGGAGACCAATTTCAACGCGGCCGCCACGCTCAGCGCCAACCTGGGCTCCAACTGGAGCCTTTCGACCGGAGCCGGCTCGGTAGTCCGGACCGCCGACGCCTCCGAGCGCTACGGAGACAGGATTCCGGGCACCAGGGCCCAGCTCACCACCGAATTCCTGGGCAACCCCCACCTCGATCCCGAGCGAAGCACCCAGGGCGACATCTGGCTCGAAGGCCGCTTTCCCAACCTGAGCCTGGACGCCAACGTCTTCGCCCGCCGGGTCAGCGACTACATCACCATCGTTCCGAGGGACCCGGCGGAGGTACCCTTCCTGCTCCCACTGACGGGCTCGCTCGGCAACACGAACGTCGTCCAGTATGTGAACGGAGAGGCCGACTTCTGGGGGGTGGAGGCATCCGTCGCCTACCGCTGGAGCGAACGGTTCTCGACAACCGTGGTCGGCGAGTATCTGCGGGGCGACGACACGGAGCTGGACGAGCCGGCCTTCGGGGTCGCCCCGGTGCAGGGTCGCCTCCGGCTCCGCTACGAAGAGTCGGGGGCCGGATACTTCCTCGAGAGCCTGGTGACCGCAGTAGGGAAGCAGGACCGCCTGGCTGTGAGCCGGGGCGAGGGCACCCCGACCCCCGGATACGCGACGGTCGATCTACAGGGTGGATTTCAGCCCTATGTAGGAGTGCAAGTCCGTGCCGGGGTAAACAACGCGCTCGACAAGCAGTACTACGACCACCTGAACGCGAAGAACCCTTTCTCCCGGACGCCGATTGCCGAGCCGGGCCGCATCTTCTTCATCCGCCTGACCTATTCGTACTAGACGGGTCGACTCCCGTCGCACCGCGCGGGCGGAAGCAAGAGGAAAGCGAGACGGGCCCGGGGTCTCCCCGGGCCCGTCCCAAGGTTTCCGCAATCGTCCCCCTCGCCCCCAGCCTCAGTTGGCGATGGCGTCCGCCCCGGCCTGGGAGATCTGCTCGTCGTCGACCGCCCGCACGCCGCTGGTCCCGATCGCCCCAATCAGCTGACCGCCGCGCAGGATCGGGACGCCGCCCGCGAAGGTCACGCCGTCGGGGACCTGCGGTACGGTACCGGCCTCGAGGGCGCTGTCCGTACACCGCGGTCGTGAGGCCCGTAGCCGCGACGGTGGCCGCCTTCCGCATCGCGACGTTGTAGGAGCCGGCGGAGGCGCCGTCCACGTCGTTCGCACAGTCACCGAGAATAGCCGGACATTGAAGTTCACGAGCCACGGCTTCGAAAAGGAATAGGCTGAGGATTTCGATGCCGCCGTAAGCTACCTTATGGCAGCCTTTGCATTCGCGACCGGAACCCTACTCTGCCGGCATCGTCCGGTCGGTTCGGATTCCTGGGTGCGGGGCTCGCCCTTTTTGGTGCAGCGATGCGGCGGGCGGGTAACACGAGGATGGATACTCCTGTATCTGGTGTTGGTGCTCATCCTCCTAGAGCTCCTGTGAGCTGGAGTACGCCGGTCTCGTTCTTCCCATGCTGGACTCCTCTCTCCCAACTGAGTCGGTTCCACCTTATAGGGGGTGACTTCACTTGAAGACGAGTGCATCGTCGAAGCCTGCCTTGAAGCTCGCCCAAATTGTCCGGATCGCTGATCAGGCGAAAAACTGGACCCTACCCGCTGGAACACGGCCTACCTGGCTTCCTGGACGACGCAGATCCGGCGATGGCAGCAGCCCCAGCATACGGAAGTGATCGGCGTTGGCTTCGAGGCGGCCGCTGCGATACCCAAGCCACATCGATTGAGGAGCGACATGAGCCATGGCCCTTCGCGCCGTGTTCATCGGAATCAATAAGCACAGCGACCCCGGAATTCCTGAACTCACCGGCGCGACCAACGACGCCACGGCCCTCTGGGCACTCTTCAAGGATTCCGTCGAGGGTATCGATGACCGGAGGCTCCTGGATCAAGCGCGGCCTCGCTCCCGCGCGCGACGGTGCTCTTGAGTTCGGTGTCGAGCCGGATGCGCCGCACTGCTGCGCCCCGGTCGAGGAGGCGTTGCTGCTCCTTTCGGCAGGCGCGATAGACGGCGGTGTCGTGCGCGGCTTCGGCAGGCCGGGTACGGGCGAACCGGATTTCCTGGCTGGAATCCATCCCCCGTTCGGCGGCCAGCTTCCGAGCTTCGGCCACGCCGCTGCGGGTGAGCGTCAGGACCTTGAACGGGTTGCCCCTGGGTCCGGTGGCCCGGGTCTCCTGGGCGAGCCCGTCGCGGACCCAAGCGTTCACGGCCCGCCGGGTGGTGTAGGGATGTCCGCCGAAGTGGGCCTCGGCGAGATCGCGGTACGATACGGCTCCGTAGACGCCGATGTCGGCAAGCGCACGGCCTCGCGCTCGCGGTGCCGGGCGAGCACGAAGTCGGAGATCTTCTGCGCGTCGGCGGCGGCGCGCCGGATCTCGCGGGGGTCCTCCTCGAGGGCGGCGACCCACTCCTCTACGTAGGCGGCGCCTCGGCTCGGGTCGTGGCCGACGCCCACGCGCTCGCCCGTCATCATCGCGCTGATTTCCGCGCGGAGCTCCTCCTTCGCATAGGCCGGCGAGCCGAACCCTTCGGCGATCCCTTGGGTGAGCGTGTCGCGGTTCATCCGCTTGGGATGGCCGGTGCTGTGCCCCAGCTCGTGGAGCACGGTCTGGTAGTAGTGGTTCGCGGAGGGGAACTGTCCCCGCTCGTGGAGCACGATCTCGTCGCGGTTCAGGTTGTAGAACGCCCGGTCCCCCGCCACGTGACGGACGGGGACCCCGCTGTCCTCGAGGACGCGTTCGGCCTGCTGGTGCACCTTCCAGAGCGGCTCGGCCGTGGGTGTGGGCCGGGCCGGTAGCCCGTCGGCCTGCTCGGCGTTGAACACGGTGTACTGGCGGACGTAGGGCACGGGCATCCGCTCGTAGCGGTGGACGCGCTTGCCTTCGTTGTCCCTGACGGGCCGTCCGCGCTCGTCGGTGACGGCGATCTTCCGGTGGTCCTGGAAGGAGAGGATGCGGGTGCCCTGCTCGCCCTTCCGGACCTGTCCGCCCCGGGCCTGGATCTGGCGGTAGGTGCCCCAGCGCACGTCGCCGTAGCCGCGCTCCTGCTGGACGGCGGCGAGGTGCAGGCTGTTCCCTCCGGCGTAGGAGCGTCCGGTATCGACGTTCGCGGGGAGCACGCGCTCGCCCGGCCCCCAGGGCTTCTGCCAGGGCGCGGTGCCCTGGCGGATCTGCTCGATGACCCGGTCGGCGAACTGGCGGTGGTATTCGTCGTGTTTCATCGGTCTTCCTCCTCGGGGCCGTGCGGATCCTCTCCGGCGTCGCGGATCTCGTCCTCGCTGCCCACGTCCTCGGAGAAGAGGCCGTACTCTTCGGCCAATGAGGCCGGCACCTCGAGGGCCTCGCCTCCGTCGCGCGCGAGCTCGCGGTCGAAGTCATCGAGCGTCTCGACGCGAACGATGTTCTCGTCGCTTGGCATGGCTTCACTCCTTTGTTTGTTGTTCATCGTGCTTCCTCCGGGAGCCTGCGGTGACGACCCGGTTGCGCCTCCCGAGCCTCCCAACCGGCCGCCGGCAGTGGCGGCGGCGATTACGGCCGCGGCGGTCCAGGCTGGCGAGACGCTCACCGTGGGACTGTCGACCCATTTCAGCGATCCCGACGGCGACCCACTGAGTTTCGCGGCGGCCACCTCCGACACGACCGTGGCGACCGTCACAGCGGCCCCGATCGGGCGCATCCTAGTTTCTCCGGGCACCGTCACTCTGACAGCAATTGGCGACACCGCTCGCCTGGCAGCGGATGCGTTCCGCCTATCCGGGGAGGTCGTGACGAACGCGCAGCTCTCCTGGTCGTCCAGCGACCCCGCAGTCGCCTCGATCGACCGTACGGGCCTCGTGACCGCGGCCGGGAGGGGTGAGGCCATGATCATCGCTGCGGATGGCGAGGCATCTGGCGAGGCCGTCGTCTCGGTGGCACCGTCGGCGGACATCGTCACCGTGACGCCGTCTGTCGCGAGCATCGCTCCGGGCGACGAGCTCGAGCTGGCGGCCTCGGTCGTCGACCGCAACGGACATGCGGTGGCCGAAGCGGAGCTGGTCTGGACGTCGAGCGATCCACGGGTGGCCACGGTGCGAGCATCCGGGACCGCGCGAATCGCGCTCATACGGGGAGTGGGGGAAGGATCGGCCACCATCACCGCATCCTCTGGGGATGCAAAGGGCATCTCGCGGCTCACCGTGACCGGCAGCCGGGACCACGCCGCACTGGTGGCGCTCTACACGTCGACCGACGGTCCGAACTGGAAGAACGGCGCCGGCTGGCTGACCGACGCACCGCTCGGCAGTTGGCACGGGGTCCGGGTCGACGCCGAAGGGCGGGTCACGTGGCTCGCTCTCTCCGAAAATGAGCTAGCGGGCCCGATCCCGCCGGAGCTCGGCTCCCTGGCCGACCTCGAGTCATTGGATCTCGCCAGGAACGAGAACCTGAGCGGACCCGTTCCGCCGGAACTGGGATCGTTGGCGAGTCTCAGGGAGCTCTACCTCTATCTGAACAGGCTGACCGGCCCGATCCCGCCAGAGCTCGGATCGCTGGCCGGTCTCGAGGAGCTGAGGCTCGGCCTGAACCAGCTGACGGGCTCCATCCCGGGCGAGCTGGGTCTGCTGACCGAGCTCCGGCTGCTGGGGCTCGGCTACAACAACCTGACGGGCTCGATTCCCCCGCAACTGGGCTCGCTGGCCAGACTGACAACGATGAGCCTCAGCAACAATGACCTGACGGGGGTCGTACCAGCCGAACTCGGAGGTCTCCCGCGCCTGACGTGGCTGTCGCTCGAATCCAACGATCTGTCGGGCCCTGTCCCGCGAGATCTTCTGGAGCTGCAGGGGCTGATTGGGTTCACTTTCGGGGGAAATGACGGGCTTTGCGCAACGGTCACGAGCGCCTTCGTCGCATGGCTGGCGGAGATCCGGAGAGCGGAAGGGCCGTTCTGCAATGCCGGCGACATCTCTGCGCTCACGTCGCTCCATGAGGCGACCGGCGGAAGCCGTTGGACGAACTCGGACGGCTGGCTCGGCGACGCATCGCTGGACCAGTGGTTCGGCGTGACCGCGGACGCCCTGGGGCGGGTCGTGGCGGTCGACCTCGGCCACAACGGGCTCGTCGGATTCCTGCCTGCGACGCTGGCTCGACTGGATCGCCTGACGGAGCTACGCCTCGATGGCAACGCCCTTTCCGGGCCGCTGCCGCTGGACTTGGCCCATCTCCCTCTCCGCGAGTTCCACTATGCGGACACGGAGCTCTGCGCGCTGGCAAACGCCTCCTTCCAGGCCTGGCTGACGAGCCTCGAGTCGCATCGAGGCACGGACGGAGAGTGCGGCCCGCTCTCGGAGCGCGACGTCCTGGTGGCGTTCTACTACGCAACCGGCGGGCCCGACTGGAGCGACAACACGAATTGGCTTTCCGACGCGCCCCTCGAGAGCTGGCGTGGGGTCGACGTGGACGGCGAGGGCCGTGTCACCCGGCTGCTGCTGGGCCGGAACAACCTTGTGGGCTCCATCCCCCCGGAACTCGGTTCGCTCAGCCACTTGTCCACGCTGTTTCTCGCCTATGCGAACCTGACGGGCGCGATCCCTGCGGAACTCGGCTCACTCGGCAACCTCGAGCAGCTCTACCTGAACAACAATGACCTGACGGGCCCCATTCCACCCGAACTGGGTTCGCTGTCCCGCCTGGAAGTGCGAGTGAGTCCCATCTTTAGTTGAAATTGAAGCGGCCTCCAACCTCAGGTAACGTGGGTGTGCGACCACACCACGGGATCACAAGAGAGGAAGGAGGGCCACCGATGGGAAGGATGCCAAGGCTCGTCGAGCGGGGCAAGAAGGACCGGCGGCTCGGGGAACCGAGGGAGGTGAGTTGGGAGGAGATCGAGGCGCTGGAGCTGGACCCTCGGGTGGAGCTGATCCGGCAGCTGATTCCGCTGGGACTGGCGGAGGTGGGCCGGATGCTCGAGGAGGAAGTGGAGCAACTGGCGGGGCAACGTCACGCCAGGAAGACCGAGGACGATCGACATTGCCGGCATGGGCATAACCCAGGGTCGGTGCGGTTGGGCGGCCAGCGGCATCCGGTGCGAGTACCGCGGGTGCGAGGCCCGGCCGGAGAGTCGAGGCTGGCGGCGTATGAGCAGCTGCATGGCTCGCCCGGCGAGATGGACGAGGGGCTGTTTCGGAAGGTGCTGCTCGGGATCTCGTGCCGGGACTACGAGGCAGCGGTCGAGGCGGTGCCTGGAGCCATCGGGCTGTCGAAGTCGACGGTCTCGCGGGAGTTCAAGAAGGCCACGGCCGCGAAGCTGAAGGAGTTTCAGGAGCGGGACCTCTCGGGTTACGACGTGGGGTGGCACTCGTCCTGGACGGCAAGAGCTTTGCCGAGGACGAGATGGTCGTCGCGCTCGGGGTGACGACCAAGGGGGACAAGGTCTTCCTCGGGTTCGTCCAGACCGACACGGAGAACGCCGTGGTGATCCGATCCTTCCTTCGGAGTCTGAAGGACCGAGGTCTCGACCTGTCGGCCGGAGCGCTCGTGGTGATCGATGGAGCCCGCGGTCTCCGGAGCGGCGTCCTGGCGGTCTTCAAGGGACAGGTGCTCATCCAGCGGTGCCAGTGGCACAAGCGGAAGAACGTGATCTCGTATCTGCCGAGAGCGGAGCAGAAGGGCTGGCGCCAGCGTCTGCAGCGCGCCTACCAGCGGCCCACGTACGAAGAGGCCGTCAAGGACCTCAAGGCCCTGCGCCAGGAGCTCGCGGGGGTGAACCAGTCCGCGGCGGCCAGTCTCGATGAGGGGTTCGAGGAGACCCTCACCCTCCACCGGTTGGGAGTCTTCCCCCTGGTCGGCCAGTCGCTCAAGACCACCAACGTGCTCGAGTCCGTGAACGCCCTGGCCGAGCAGAGGTGCGGACGCGTGGACCACTGGAAGAACTCGAGCCAGAAGCACCGATGGCTCGCGACCACGCTCCTGGAGATCTAGTCACGGCTCCGGAGGTTGCTCGGGTACCGACACCTCCCGCTCCTCAGGGCCGCGATCCAGAAGGACCTCGGGATCACCCTTCCCGAGAGCCGTTCACATGCTGTCGCCTGAGACGGAGGCTGCTCCAGTTTCAACTAACTTTGGGATTGACTCTTTCAGACCACGGGAGGGTGGCCCCGGTGGCTCGCTCCCCTCTACCTTCCCCGGGGCGTGCCCGGGCGCGCTCCCAGGGGGCCCGTAGCTCAGGCGGTTAGAGCACTCGACTCATAATCGAAGGGTCGCAGGTTCGAATCCTGCCGGGCCCATCCCAGTTGTAAGATATTCATTAGCAACGAGTTATGGCCTCTAGGGCAGATAGCCTGAGGAGCCGTTGTCGTGCCTGAAATCCCCGAAAGGTAAACACGAAGGTAAACACGAACGGCCGCGAACTTCACCGATCGCACGCCCTCCCCCCACTCCGCTTATATGAACCGGAGCTCGCCGACATCCTATGCGGGAGAGGTGGTCGCACGGGGCGGCCGCCCTTCATTCAGCGTGAGGGAGGACAGATGAACAAGCAGAGCGGGGACGGGGTCTGGAGGGACTACGAGGGTCTCTGGACGGTGGGGCTGGGGCTTAAGCTCGACGAGTACATGACGAGTACATAAGGGAGCGCCTCCACCGGCGGGGCAACGTCACGCCAGGAAGACCGAGGACGATCGACATTACCGGCATGGGCATAACCCAGGGTCGGTGCGGAGGTACCACGCATTCTGGCAGATGTATGGATTGGACCTCCCGGACGAGGTGCTCCGCAAGATCTATTACGAGAATGCCCTCGACCTGGTGCCCAGCATCGATCGGTCGCTCTTCCCCAATTGAGGCACGTATCCATGGCACAGGAGCGGATGTGAGCCGTGATCGGATCATGACCACGGTCGTGGCGCGTTTCCACTATCGCCACGAAGGGGAGATGGCTCACGGGTACCTGGAGAGCGCGGGCGTGGATTCGGCCTTACTGATCGACGATGCGGGAGGTATGGACGTGGGCTTGGCGTTCGTGAACCCTGCGCGGCTCGTCGTTCGGGACGACGACGAGGAGCGGGCCCGGAGCGTGCTGGTGGACGCGGGGATGCTGGACCCATGACAGCCGCCGAGCTCTTTGTCCGATGCCTCGAAAACGAGGATGTAGACTACGTCTTCGGCATCCCGGGCGAAGAAAACATCGATATGATGGACGTCCTGCTCGACAGCACGATCCGTTTTATCACCACGCGCCACGAGCAGGGCGCGGCCTTCATGGCCGACGTGTACGGGCGGTTGACGGGTAGGGCGGGCGTTTGCCTGTCGACGCTCGGTCCCGGCGCCACGAATTTGGTGACGGGGGTAGCGGACGCGAATATGGACCGGGCACCAGTCGTGGCCATCGCGGGCCAGGCGGCCACGACCCGGATGCACAAGGAGAGCCACCAGCACCTCGATCTGGTCAGCCTCTTCGCTCCCATCTCCAAGTACAGCACGCAGATCCGGGAACCGGAAATCATCCCGGAGGTAGTTCGCAAGGCGTTCAAGCAGGCGCTGACAGAAAAGCCCGGCGTCAGCTTCATCGACTTTCCCGAAAACGTCGCCGGCGCCGATGTCGAGGGGAAGGAGCCGCTCAGAGTGCAGGCTGCTGCGACCCCGGAGCCCCCCCGAGCCAAGGTCGAGCAGGCCGCTGAGATCATCTCGAGCGCCAGGCACCCGATCATCATGGCGGGGAACGGGATCATCCGCTCCCGTGCTACCGAGCAACTACAGGCGTTCGCCGAGAATCTTCAGATTCCGGTGGCGACCACCTTCATGGCCAAGGGCGCGATACCCTTTTCGCACCCCTTGAGCCTCGGCACAGTGGGGCTACAAGCGCACGACTATGTCGACTGCGGATTCGACCGGGCCGATGTGATCATTTGTGTAGGCTACGACATGATCGAGTACCATCCTTACCTGTGGCACCCCGAAAAGCACGCCCAGCTCCTACACATCGATGAGACACCCGCCGAAGTGGATGAGCACTACATTCTGGCGGCCGGCGTCATTGGCGACGTCGGTGAGTCCCTGCAACGGATCGGTGAACTGGCGCGGCCTCAGCACGAGCCGAACCTCGGAACGCTTCGGGATTTCGTTCTCCGAGAGCACTCCGAGCACGCGGAGAACCCGGCGTTTCCCATGGTGCCCCAGCGTATTCTCTGGGACCTTCGCCAGGTGCTCGAACCGGAGGACATTGTCATAAGCGACGTGGGTGCTCACAAGATGTGGACCGCCCGGCTTTATGAGGCCGAGCGCCCCAACACCTGCATCATTTCGAACGGCTTCGCCAGCATGGGGATCGGCGTGCCGGGTGCTATCGCGGCGAAGCTGGCTCGTCCGGAGCGTACGGCCGTAACCGTAACCGGCGATGCAGGATTCCTGATGAACTGTCAGGAGATCGAGACCGCGCTGCGTATCGGGACCCCGATCATCATTCTCATCTGGACCGACAACGAGTATGGCCTGATCCATTGGCATCAGCTGCGTCACTTCGGACGACCCAGCCACATCACGTTCAACAATCCCGACTTCATGAAGTTTGCAGAGAGCTTCGGGGCCAAAGGTTATAGGGTGGAAGCCGCCGACGAGTTGGTGCCCACCCTGAAGAAGGCAATCGCCGACGACACGGTCGTGATCATCGACTGTCCGGTCGACTACTCGGAAAACATGAAGCTGACAGAGAAGCTGGGGAGCCTGGTTTGTCCTATATGACAGCTGTGCGCCGCGCCAGCGTCGATACGCGCCGACTGCGTAATATCATGCCTAGCTCCGACTAGCCGAGATCGTCGTCGTTGCAAACCCAGCTACCGTCCGGTCGGTTGACCAGCAGCGTGGTGTCCTCGGCGGCGTTCACGTATACGTTATAGGTTGGAGCCGCCGGAGGTCGTGTAGTAGAAGTCTACGTCAGGGGGTTCGGCCACGTATCCGTAGCTGCACGAACCGACGGCCACTTCGATGTCTCCGCCCGCGATCAGCGAGACCTCATGGGGATCCGGCAAGAAGCCCTCATCGAGGTTGACGTCGCCGTACGTCGGGTCGAGTGAGAGGTCGGGAGCTGGACGCGAACCCGCAGTCGTCGTCGGACCCGTCGAGACTCTCTCTACGCTAGCCGTCTCCTGTACTTCTGCCAGTGGCTGTAGCGGCCGGTTCGCGGCGAGGGAAAGCTGCCCTCGTACGTAGTTTATCGTGACGTGACACCCGGAAGCTGAGCCAGCTATTCTCTGACTCCTCGGAGTAAGTGAGGAGTCATGAGGAAGAGTAGGTTCACGGAAGAGCAGATCATCGGGATCCTACGGGAGGCGGAGGCGGGCGGAGCGACGAAAGAGGTATGCCGACGCCACGGGATCAGCCACGACACGTTCTATCGGTGGAAGAAGAAGTACGGGGGCCTTGAGGTCAGTGACGCGAGGCGGTTGAAGGCACTTGAGGACGAGAACCGACGGCTCAAGCGCATCGTGGCCGACCAGGCGCTGAACCTTCAGGTGCTGAAGGACCTGCTGGGAAACGAGTTGTGACGGCCGGGGAGCGGCGCCAGGTCGTCCGGAGGGTGCAAGCCGCCGAGAAGGCCTCGGAGCGTCGAGTGGTCCGTTGGACAGGCTTCCCGCGTTCAACGATCCGGTACCGAAGCGAGCGCCCAGCTCAGGAGGGGTTACGTGCGAGGATCCGGGAGCTCGCGGGCGAGCGGCCTCGCTGGGGCTACCGACGCATCCACGTGCTTCTGCGCCGCGAGGGATGGCTGGTGAACCGGAAGCGGATCCACCGGCTCTACCGCGAGGAAGGGCTCGCGGTGCGGCGAAAGGGTCGGAGACGACGGAGCCAGGTACCACGACCGGTGCGTGACCCACTCGGCCATCCGAACGAGCGGTGGAGCGTGGACTTCATCATGGACACGCTGAGTACGGGCCGAGTGTTCCGGTGCCTCGCGGTGATCGACGAGTTCAGCCGCGAGTGCCTGGCACTCCACGTCGCTCACTCGATCCCTGCGGCGAGCGTGATCGAGGTGCTCGAGAGACTTCGGGAGGAACGCGGCTTGCCGGAGCGCGTGATCTGCGACAACGGCTCCGAGTTCACGAGCCGTGCCTTCGACGCCTGGGCCTACTCCCGGGACCTCAAGATAGAATACATACAGCCGGGCAAGCCGATTCAGAACTGCTTCGTCGAGAGCTTCCTCGGGAGCTTCAGGGACGAGTGCCTGAACCTCCACTGGTTCCTCTCCCTACGGGATGCGAGGCACACGATCGAACGCTGGAGGCAGGACTACAATCGCGTCCGACCCCACAGCGCCCTGGGCGATCTCCCACCTGCGGACTTCGCCCTCAACCACCACATGGAGTCAGGGAATAAACGGATCAACTAAGGGTGTCACGTCAACGCCTTATCCCCGCTGCCATCACCCTTGAGCTGGAAGCACTTTCCTCGTGGTGCTGCGCAGCGCCCCTCGGATGGAACGTGATGCGACCCGAATTCCCGCCATTCGATGCCGGCAGCACGGCTATTTCAGTACGGTGGAGTCAGATATCGTCGAACGGCAAGTGCGGCAGATCGTGCAGTCCTAGTTGAACTTAGAAGATTCCTTGCCGTGATTCACGCCATCTGTACTGTGCCGAGTGGGCCGAGATCAATCAGACGGAGGGCGTGTGGACGGTTCCCAAAACGCGCATGAAGGCGAAGCGGGAGCACCGGGTGCCCCTGTGCCGCCGCACTACGGAGATTCTCGGCGAGGCACGGATGCGGGACAACGGCACCAGTCCGATGGTCCTCACCCGCGGCGGCGGGAATCCGCTCGCTAACAAGCAGTTGCGCTAGGCTAGTTGCTCCAACAGCATGAGATCGCAGCCGAGCCGCACGGCTTCAAGTCGAGTTTCAGGGACTGGGCGGCCGAGGAGACGGACCACCCCCGCGAGGTGGCGGAGGCTGCGCTGGCGCATGTGGGCCTCCGGGGGATCGAAGGGGGGCGGAGCGCCCCCTCGCCAGCCTCCAATGTTGCACATTGGGTAAGCTGCTCCCGTGCGCTAAACCAACTCGCTCCCGTGCGCCCAACAAACTCATCCACCGGCGCTTGGAGCCCTGGGCCGTTAAGATCTCCATACCACTACATGGAGGAGGCTGCTTTTTGCCCTGTCAACAAGGGGAAATCAGCGGATATCCCAAGAGGTCCAGCGACGTATTGGAGCCCGGCCAGGCTCCGCCAACGGACTCTTGAGCTGCTTCTGAAAGGACCGCTTGAACTAGCCGGGGGCCTCGATCGCGATCTGTCTATCTGGAGCAGTCCATCCATCGCGGCACGCTCCGGATCTTAGCCGAGCATGACCGCGAAGCCCTGGCAACGGAACTGGTTGGCCTCCGAGGGTTGTCTACGATCCCGGCTGCTCTTCGGGCATGTTCGTCCATTGCAGACCGGGAATCTGTCGCGAACGAACTTGGACATGGGTGCGTAATCGTCATCGGTCGGCCAGTGACGTTGGAAATTGTCGAGCGTTATTCTGGCGGCCGGTTGGGTTCTACTCTCATGACTGACAACACTTGCCGCGGGGGCTGGCCAAGTGGTAACGTATCAGTTACCCGATGTCGATGATTGAGATCAGGGAATACATTGACACCGAAGGCCGTAGCCCGTACGCCAGATGGTTCAATCGGCTTGACGCCCAAGCTGCAGCCAAGGTGGCGACGGCGCTGGTCCGGATGGAGCAAGGCAACCTCTCTAACGCTAAGGGCGTGGGCGCCGGTGTCTTCGAACACCGGATAGACTTTGGCCCCGGCTACCGGGTCTATTTCGGTAAGGGCGCCGAGACCCTGATCATCCTCTTGGGTGGTGGGACCAAGAAGCGACAGCAACAGGATATCGAGACTGCCCACGACCTCTGGCAAGAATACAGGCGGCGCAAGCGACGGGAGACTTGAGACCATGTCCCTAACACGAAACTTCAAGGAAACGATTCAGGCGCGCATTGAACGCGATCCTGCCTTCCGCGAGGAACTGCTCAAAGAGGGGGTGGAATGCTTGCTCGCCGGCGACGTGGACACCGGCAAGGCGGTACTGCGGGACTACATCAATGCCACCATCGGCTTTCAGGAGCTTGGCGCGTCTACCGCGAAGTCTCCCAAGAGCCTGATGCGTATGTTCGGCCCCAACGGCAACCCCCAGGCCCGGAACCTCTTTGAGATCATCGGCTACCTCCAGAAACGCGAGGGACTTCACCTGAGGATCCACACCGTTCGATAGGCACCGAGTTCGAGCAAACAGAGGGGATTGGGAGAAGGAAACACAGGCAGCGCCTAGATCGCCTCACCGCACCAGGAACGCGACCGAATTCCCATGAACGAAGCGACCGCGCGGATCAAGATCAACAAATTGCTAGAAGCCGCCGGCTGGCATTTCTTCGCCGACGGAGACTCGCCTGCCAATATCTGCCTCGAGCTAAATGTCACGATCAGAACGTCCGATCTCGACGCCCTGGGCAACGACTTCGAGAAGACATCCAAGAGCTACATCGACTTCCTGCTCCTCGACATCAAGGGACTTCCCTACATCGTCCTGGAAGCCAAGTCGGAGAACAAGAATCCGCTCACTGGCAAGGAGCAGGCCCGCAAATACGCCCGCTCACAGAAATTGCCGCTTCGTCATCCTGTCGAACGGAAATTTGCACTACTTCTGGGACTTGGAACGCGGCAACCCCTATGTCATCACCTCCTTCCCGACGCCGGAATCGGTATCCAGCTACCGGAAGATAGTTCCCAACCCGCAACGCCTGATCGAGGAACAGGTCGGCGAGGATTACATCGTTCTTACTCACCGGCCTAATTATGCCTCTGAAGCGGCATGGAAGAATGAAGCCGAGCGGCCAGGCTTCGTCCAAGCTAACAAATTGCGCTTTCTACGTGCCTACCAGCTCAGAGCGATCCATGCGTTGCAGCGGGCGGTACAAGATGGAGGCGATCGCTTCTTGTTCGAGATGGCGACAGGCACCGGTGACGTGACACCCTTAGTTGATCCGTTTATTCCCTGACTCCATGTGGTGGTTGAGGGCGAAGTCCGCAGGTGGGAGATCGCCCAGGGCGCTGTGGGGTCGGACGCGATTGTAGTCCTGCCTCCAGCGTTCGATCGTGTGCCTCGCATCCCGTAGGGAGAGGAACCAGTGGAGGTTCAGGCACTCGTCCCTGAAGCTCCCGAGGAAGCTCTCGACGAAGCAGTTCTGAATCGGCTTGCCCGGCTGTATGTATTCTATCTTGAGGTCCCGGGAGTAGGCCCAGGCGTCGAAGGCACGGCTCGTGAACTCGGAGCCGTTGTCGCAGATCACGCGCTCCGGCAAGCCGCGTTCCTCCCGAAGTCTCTCGAGCACCTCGATCACGCTCGCCGCAGGGATCGAGTGAGCGACGTGGAGTGCCAGGCACTCGCGGCTGAACTCGTCGATCACCGCGAGGCACCGGAACACTCGGCCCGTACTCAGCGTGTCCATGATGAAGTCCACGCTCCACCGCTCGTTCGGATGGCCGAGTGGGTCACGCACCGGTCGTGGTACCTGGCTCCGTCGTCTCCGACCCTTTCGCCGCACCGCGAGCCCTTCCTCGCGGTAGAGCCGGTGGATCCGCTTCCGGTTCACCAGCCATCCCTCGCGGCGCAGAAGCACGTGGATGCGTCGGTAGCCCCAGCGAGGCCGCTCGCCCGCGAGCTCCCGGATCCTCGCACGTAACCCCTCCTGAGCTGGGCGCTCGCTTCGGTACCGGATCGTTGAACGCGGGAAGCCTGTCCAACGGACCACTCGACGCTCCGAGGCCTTCTCGGCGGCTTGCACCCTCCGGACGACCTGGCGCCGCTCCCCGGCCGTCACAACTCGTTTCCCAGCAGGTCCTTCAGCACCTGAAGGTTCAGCGCCTGGTCGGCCACGATGCGCTTGAGCCGTCGGTTCTCGTCCTCAAGTGCCTTCAACCGCCTCGCGTCACTGACCTCAAGGCCCCCGTACTTCTTCTTCCACCGATAGAACGTGTCGTGGCTGATCCCGTGGCGTCGGCATACCTCTTTCGTCGCTCCGCCCGCCTCCGCCTCCCGTAGGATCCCGATGATCTGCTCTTCCGTGAACCTACTCTTCCTCATGACTCCTCACTTACTCCGAGGAGTCAGAGAATAGCTGGCTCAGCTTCCGGGTGTCACGTCACCGGCAAGACGCTCACCGCCGCCGCCGTCATCAAGCTATTCCTGCGCTCGGGAAATGCTAGCCGCGTACTCTTCTTGGTCGACCGGCTGGAATTGGAAGATCAGGCGTACAAGGTCTTCACCGCGTTGCTTTCGGCGGACTTTCAGACGGTTGTCTATAAGGAGAACCGCAACGCCTGGCATCGCGCCGACGTCGTCGTCACGACCGTTCAATCCCTACTGTTCACCAACAAGTATCAGCGGCTCTTTTCGCCCACGGACTTCGATCTCGTCATTTCCGACGAGGCGCACCGCTCGATCGGCGGTAACGCCCGCGCAGTGTTCGACTTCTTCGTGGGCTACAAGCTCGGGTTGACCGCGACGCCCCGTGACTACTTGAAGGGCACTGGCAAGACGCTCACCGCGACGCGTGACCCGCGTGCGGCCGAGAGGCGCCTCCTGCTCGACACCTATCGCACCTTTGGCTGCGAGAGTGGGCAACCCACCTTCCGCTACTCGCTGCTAGATGGCGTGAAAGACGGATTTCTGATCAACCCGACAATGGTCGACGCGCGTACGGAGGTGACCACCCAGCTCCTATCCGAAGAGGGGGTTGCCGTTTCATTCGTTGACGAAACGGGTGAAGACCAAGAGGAAGCCTACAAGCGACGTGAGTTTGAAAGGCGCTTTTACTCTGAGGCTACCAACCAGCTTTTCTGCAAGACCTTCCTTGAGAACGCACTACGTGACCCGATCAGCGGGGAAACCGGAAAGTCCATCGTCTTTGCTGTCAGCCAGAACCACGCGGGCAAGCTCGCGCAGGTCTTCAACCAGATCGCTGACCGGATGTTTCCCGGCAAGTACCGCTCCGACTTCGCCGTGCAGGTGACCTCGCAGATCGCAGATGCCCAGAAATTCACCGTCAACTTCGCCAACAACAACCTGCTGGGATCAACCAACTTCTGGCCCAGCTACCGGACCAGCAAGGCTCGTGTCTGCGTCACAGTTGGCATGATGACCACCGGGTACGACTGCACCGACATCCTGAATCTTGGCCTGTTCCGCCCCATCTTCTCGCCCACCGATTTCGTCCAGATCAAGGGGCGCGGCACCCGCAGACACGACTTCCGGGATGAGCTTCTCAGTGACAGCCTCAAGGACGGCATCGCCGACGCGCGGAAGACCGCGTTTAAGCTCTTAGATTTCTTCGGAAACTGCGAGTATTTCGAAACCGAGTTCAACTACGACGAGGTGCTGAAGCTGCCCCGGCCCCAAACGAGTAGCGGCGGGGACGATATCGGACCGACTAAGTTCGCGGGATCTTACGAACACCTCGGGGCCGACATCATAGCCTCGGTCCGCGAAGAAATTATCGGCAACGAAGGAATGAAGATCGACCGGATGCTCTTCGAGAAGTTCGAAGACACCGTACGCAAAGACGAAACCATCGCCGATGCAGTGATGGCCGACCAGTGGGATCGTGTGATCGATTATGTAAACCGAGAGATCTTCGACAAACCCGAGGAGTACTACACGCTTAAAAAGTTACGCCAAGCAGCCGCTGTGGACCGCCGGCTCACCCTGCGCGAGATTCTGGAAAAGGTATTCGGACTCATTTCCGATTTCAAATCCAAGGATGAGCTATTTGGAAGAGGAATTCGCGAAGTTCGTGGTGGATTACAAACCCGACGAAGCCGCCGCCATCCCGGCCATCAAGAGCTACTTCAAAGCCTATGCCACCAGCGACCAGGTGCGCCATATTGTCGATAGCAAGCGTTTCGCCGACCTTGCCACCAACCCGTCCTTTTCCGCCGGCGACTTCCGCGCCGTACCGGACAGGTACCGCAACCTCATTCCGGAATACGTCAAGGACTACATGTCTTTGAACCAGTTCGCCGCGTAGAACCTGTCATGCTGGATTCCGACACCAAGCGCCGCATCGACACCGCCCGCGACATCCTGGTTGGCAAGGTACCGGACCCCAAGAGCCAGGTCGAGCAGATCACCATCGCGTTGATCTACAAGTTCATGGACGATATGGACGCCGAAAGTGAGGAATTCGGAGGGAAGCGCAGTTTCTTCGCCGGCGAGTTCGCGCGCTACGGGTGGACCCAGCTGAAGGTCCCACCAAGTGCCAGAGCCGGACCAAGCTCCACCAGTGGAAGCTCGAGGGCTCCCGGTGTCCAGGTCTTTCTCGCTGGCTCGACGACAATTCGCCCGCACCCGCGTTTGACCAGATAGCCCCCAGGACGAATCCTAAGCTCTTCTTGCTAGACAAGGGGCCAAAGACTCTCGGCAATCAATTCCAGGTTGCGATCCGTCTCTTCTGTGGTTGCCTGTGGGGAGATGACCTGCCTGGCGCTTCGTCGTTCCGCGTTATAGATCTAGTTTCGCATGTGACCCGAGGCGCGGTGGAGAATGTGTTCTTCCGATACACGTCCATCATCGGAGAGGGCTTTCGCGCCCGGAGCCCAGCTGGGCAGGGGAGTGAGGTCGTCCTCGGCTGTGAGATCCTTCGGCAGGTGAGGATCCTGTCGGTTGGCATCGTGCGGGCCAGTCACGATTCGTGCAACAACGCCGCGGATTGGTTCGGCGTCGACGCTAGGATGGAAGTAGGCTGCTTCAGCCGGACAGTGTGACACAGCGACCCTACCAGGAACTCCTCGCCCGATTGCGGGACACCTTTCCCGCGCCGGTTTCGGACCGAAAGCACGACGCCTATTTCGTCTTCTCGATCCTCCGCGCGCTCGATCAGGTCGACGACCTGAAATCCGAGGTGCCGCTGCTCGGCCGGCCGCGGACGCTCGACTACGCGGCCGCAGAGCGGGCCGAGCTGTCCGAGGAAGGGCGCAGCGTCGAGGAGGTGGCGCGCCAGCTGGTCGGCCAGCTCGAAGGCATGCCTATTTGGGGGCATCCGCGGACGCAGATCAACGTCGTCCCGCCACCGTCGATTCCCAGCGTCATCGGGTCGCTGCTGCCGGCCATCTACAATCCGAATCTGGTCTCCGACGATACGTCGTATGGCCTCATGCTGACCGAGGCGGCGGTCGTGGCGATGGTGTCGCGGCTCGTCGGGTACGACCCGGTGCGGGCGGCTGGCGTGTTCACGTTCGGCGGGACCGGGACGGTGCTCTACGGCGCGAAGCTCGGCATCGAAAAGGCGTTCCCGGACGCGATGGACAACGGCGTGCCGGGCGGCGGCATGATCCTGGCCTCCGCGCAGAGCCACTACTGCCGCTTGAACGTTGCCGGCTGGCTCGGCCTCGGCGAGAAGAGCGTCGTTGCGGTACCGACCCACCTGGAGAACGACATCCGCGTCGACCGGCTGGAGGCGGCCGCCCGCGAGGCGCTCGACCAGGGGCGGCGCATCGTGGCGCTGGTGGCGACGATGGGCACGACCGACGCGTTCGGCGTCGACGACCTAGACGCCATCGTCGACCTGCGCGACCGGCTGGTGGAGGAGTACGACCTCGACTACAGGCCGCACATCCACGCCGACGCCGTCATTGGCTGGGCCTGGTCGGTGTTCAATGACTACGACTTCGAAGCGAACCCGCTCGGCTTCCGGCTGCGCACCGTGCGCGCGCTGGCGTCGGCGCGTCGGCGCATCTCCAAGTTGCACCGGGCCGACTCGGTCGGCATCGACTTCCACAAGACCGGGTTCACCCCCTACATCTCAAGCCTGTTCCTGGCCCGCGACCGCGCCGACATGCAGCTTCTCGTCCGTGGCCGGGAACAGATGCCGTACCTGTTCCAGAGCGGCGAGCGCCATCCCGGGGTGTTCACGCTGGAGACGTCACGCGGCGGTTCGGGGGTGCTCGCGGCCTACGCCAACCTACAGCTATTCGGACATGTGGGCCTGCGCGTCCTACTCGGCCATCTCGTGGAGATGGCTGAAACGCTCCGCGAGTACCTAGAGGGCCACGACTGCACGACGGTCCTCAACGACGACGGCGTCGGCACGGTCACCGTCTTTCGGGTCTATCCCGACGGCGTGGACACCTGGACGGTCAAGGAT
This sequence comes from Longimicrobiales bacterium, assembly GCA_965198065.1. GTDB lineage: Bacteria > Gemmatimonadota > Gemmatimonadetes > Longimicrobiales > Gaopeijiaceae > SHZS01. Next base: position 143,578 of record CBDAON010000004.1, read on the forward strand.
CGCGAGCGGACCGACCCCGCTGCGCGGGACGAGCTGCTGCGCCACAATGACTACAACCGCCGGTTGTTCCGGTATCTATACGAGCGGGCGATGCGCGGCGAAGGCGTCCGCATCTCCATGACCGACTGCTACCGGGAAACCGACTACGGGGAGCCGATGGTTGGCCTGAAGAGCTTCATCCTCTCGCCGTTCATCGACGAGCGCGATGTCGAGCAGCTCGTCCGGGACATTCTCGACGCACGGCAGGCCCTGGACGCTGCCGCGCCCGAGTGAGAGCCGGATATCGCGCACGCGATGCTGCCTAGTTTTGATGCTCATGGGCAGTTATGAGGCGTGAGGCCGCCCAGCCTTCCGTCGGAGTGTGACCGATCCCTTCCGCGGTCGCCCGTTCGTTTTGTATATCCGAAGTGATCCACAACGTATCGGCGACCGGCTAACCGCAAGCGTAGCAACGGGTTACTGAATAATTCGCCGGTTCAGGAAGTACTTGGTCGTGGGGTCGAGCGGATCCGCCTGCGCCGTGGCGGCCTCGTAGGCCACGGCCTCCGCGCGGCCGACCTCGTCGACCCGGACCACGATCGGGCGGGGCGGCTCGACGGTCGCGACGCGAAGGAGCAGGACAGCGAGCACGAGGCACGCGGCGGCGAGGATGGTCGCCAGCGTCCGGAGCTTCCGGTTCGCCTCGACGGTCTCGCCCCAGATTTCCGCGTACTCGCGGCCGGCATCGTGTTCTCGGTTCATGGACGTCTCCTTCAGCCTCCGGGGACTGGGGGGCGGGCCGGGTTCGCGGCAGCGCTGAGGCGCCCGCTGCCGCGCACCACGAGTGCCATCATCCCCGACCCGACGGACCCGGAACCGGAGACGAGCATCGCGGCGAGCTCGCCCACCTTCATGCCGGCCATCAGGCCGGAGACGACGAGCGGGAGGAGGACGACGACCCAGAGCCCCAGTTCGGCCGGGTCGGAGGAGACGGTGCCCATCAAGGCGCCGGTATAGGTCGTGACGTAGCCCATGCCCACGCCCATGAAGACGCGGAGGATGGCGCCGGCCACGACGCCGTAGAGCGTGTAGACCATGAGCGTGCGGAACTGACCTGCCCTGACCTGACCCGCTGAAACGAGACCAGGTGCAATGTTAGGATCGACCTGGTCCGAAGCTTTTCAGCGAGGAGGTCAGGATGGGAAGGAAGCGACACACTCCGGAGCAGATCATCACTGCAGTGCGGGAGGCAGAGGTCGGTCTGGCCGGCGGCAAATCCGTGAAGCTGATCAGGGGAGAGCTCGGCATCACCGAGCAGACGTACTACCGGTGGAGGCGGGAGTACGGCGGGATGAAGGTGAGCCAGGCACGGCGCCTGAAGGAGCTCGAGCGCGAGAACGGGCGCCTGAAGCGAGCAGTGGCGGACTTGACACTGGACAAGCTGATCGTGGAGGAAGCGGCCAAGGGAAACTTCTGAGCCCCGAGGGCCGACGACGTTGTGTGGTGCGTGTACGTCAGCAGCTCGGGGCGTCGGAGAGGAGAGCGTGCCGGGTGCTCGGGCAGCCACGCACGACCCAGCGCGGGGCGAGGAAAGTGGCGAGTGACGAGGGGGCGCTCCGAGGTGATATCGTGCGACTCGCGAGTCGATTCGGCCGCTACGGCTAGCGATGCGTCACGGACACGCTCCGCATCGAGGGCTGGGGGGTGAAGCACAAGCGGGTGGAGCGGATCTGGAGGCAGGAGGGGCTGAAGGTCCCGGAGCGGCAGCCGAAGCGAGGTCGGCTGTGGCTCAACGACGGATCGTGCATCCGGCTGAGGCCGCTGTATCGGGGCCACGTCTGGTCGTACGACTTCGTGGCCTCGAGGACGCACGACGGGCGTGCGCTGAAGCTGCTGACAGTGCTGGACGAGCACACGAGGGAGTGCCTGGCGATCGTGGTGGCTCGCAAGATCCGCTCGCACGACGTGCTCGAGGTGCTGGACGATCTGTTCGTCCGACACGGGCCCTCCCGAGTATCTGAGGTCGGACAACGGACCGGAGTTCACCGCGAAGCCCGTGCGGCGGTGGTTGGGGCGCGTGGGCGTCGAGACGCTCTTTATCGAGCCGGGCAGCCCGTGGGAGAACGGCTACAACGAGAGCTTCAACGGCAAGCTCAGGGACGAGCTGTTGAACGGGGAGATCTTCTGCTCGTTGGCGGAGGCGGCCGTGCTGGTCGAGCAATGGAGGCGCGAGTACGATACCGTCCGACCCCACAGCGCCTGCGGCGGCTTTCCCCCGGCCCCTGAGGCGATTAAGCCGTCGCCCTGGTTCCTGAGGATGCCCGTCCTTCACCGCCCTCCACAGGTGCTGGGACTAACATAGGTTGTGGTACCGCTCTTCGGGGCAGGTCACACCCAGGGAAGCTTCGCCGGGGGGCGGGGCGGATGGCTGTTCTCCGGCCGGAGGGGTTTTTTGGATCTGATCCTTGGAATGGCTGCAGCGACTCATGACGACATTGACAACGATGATGATCTCTCGTCTCGCTACTTCGATGTTATGGCCAAGGTGGAGTTCCTCGCGAACTCAAATCATCTGCTTTCGGCACACCTCCTCTACGCGGGCGACGATCTCAACCTCGTGGATGTCGATCTCGGCATCGATGAGGGCGGGGATCCTCCGTCCGAGCGAGCCTCGCTCGGCAGTGAATGGACGAACACCAACCTCTGGGCAGGCTGGGATTGGAGCATTTCGCGCTCGCTGGATGTGTCGACGATCCTGTCAGGAAGCCACCTCACGCGCAGGCGGACGGGGGAATGGGTGGCATCCGGATCGGGTGAATCCGCCGACTTCGCCGACGTCGACGACAGGGGTGACTTCACGTTCGGTACGCTCAGGCAGGACTGGCGGCTGGGGATGGCTCGTGGCGTAGTGCTGAAGTTCGGGGGACAGGTGAGGTGGGCGGGTTCGGAGTACAAGTATCGAAGCGTCAGCAGCGACGAGTTCCTGCAAGCGGATCGAACTGTCGGGGTCAGCTACGACACGACAGCCGTTACGCTCGATCCGACGGCAACCGAGTCCAGCGCCTACCTCGCCGTGCGTGTGCGGCCCCTCGATCGCGTCACCTTGGAGCTAGGCGGACGTTACGATCACCGAAGTCACACATCCGACTCCGACGTATCTCCTCGGCTCCAGTCGGCGATTGACGTCGGGCCCGCCACCACCCTGAAAGGCAGCTGGGGTGCATACCGTCAATCCCAGGGCGTCGAAGAGCTCTCTGTGGTCGACGGCGATACGATCTTCTTTCCGTCAGAGGTGGCCAAGCAGGTCGCGCTCGGATTGCAGCACAGCTTTAGGGGCGGGCTCGAGGCGCGAGTCGAGGCCTATTATCGGCGCACCACCGATCCGCGGCCGCGCTACCTGAATGTCGGGCGAAAGATCGTTCCCTTTCCTGAGATCGGGAGCGACAGGGTACGCTTCCTTCCCGAGCAGGGGAAGGCGCGAGGCCTCGAGTTTCTCTTGTCCGGTCCGCTCGGCGCCCGTTCGGAGTGGACGGCAACGTACGTTCTCGCGAGCGCGCAGGATCGGGTTGGCACCGACTGGATCGCGCGCACGTTGGACCAGCGGCATACGGCGAACCTCCGCTGGCAATTCGAGCCGAACGAGAAATGGCGGCTGTCGGCGAGCTGGCAGTACCACACCGGCTGGCCGACCACCCCGATGGAGTTCCAGGTCGACACGATTCCCAACGCCGGGCCCGAAGAGCGACAGGTCCTATACTACGAGCGACCCGGAGCTATCAACTCCCGGCGGTTGCCGGCCTACCATCGGATGGACTTGCGGGCGACCCGCGCGTTCGATATCGGGCAGGGCCGGCTCAGCGTCTTTCTCGACGTGTTCAATCTCTACAACCGCCAGAACGTGCGCTCGTTCAACTACAAGGTGAGCCTCCCTGAGGGAACGGTCATCGCCGAGACCGGAGAGACTCTCCTGCCCCTTCTTCCCTCGTTCGGCTTCACATGGAGTTCTGACGCTCTGACGTTACGAGTCCGACTCCACACACAAGAATGGTGGACGGCGGGTCGATCTGTCAGGAGACGGGTCCGCTCATCGATGTTCTGACTGGGAATTATAGCGAATGGTGCCCAAGCCTCCCTTGCAAACCACCCCCCCCCTGGGCACTATATTTATAGTGCCGGGTAGAAGCGATAACCGCAAGGGAGCTAATAGGATGGCGAGCGAGAAAGGGCCAGGGAAGAGCTACCGGAAGGGACTGTCGCTGATCGAGGCGTTCGACAGGTTCCCCGACGATGCGGCGGCCGAGCAGTGGTTCGCCAAGGCCCGCTGGGGCGATGAGCCCGCCTGCACGCACTGCGGAAGCGTGAACGTCCAGACCGGCGCGAAGCACAAGACCATGCCCTTGCGGTGCCGCGATTGCCGGAAGCGGTTCAGTGTCCGTATGGGTACCGCGATGCAGGACTCCAACATCCCACTTCGCAAGTGGGCGATCGCGGCCTACCTGATGACCACGAACCTGAAGGGCGTGTCTTCCATGAAGCTGCACCGGGATCTGGGAATCGCTCAAAGCTCCGCCTGGCATATGCTGCACCGGCTACGCGAGGCGTGGGCGCATGAGGGTGCGACCTTCGCCGGTCCCGTCGAGGTCGACGAGTGCTACATCGGCGGGCTCGAGAAGAACAAGCACGCCGTCAAGAGGGCGCACCTGGGGCGCGGCCCGGTGACCAAGACCGCCGTCGTGGGCGCGAAGGACCGCCCGACGAATCAGGTCGCGGCACGCGTGGTCGAGGCTACCGACAGCCCGACGCTACAGGGTTTCGTGCAAGGCCGCATCGTGGATGGAGCCAGAGTGTACACGGACGAAGCGAGGGCGTATGACGGCCTCGCCAATCGGGAGAGCGTAAAGCACTCGGTGTCGGAGTACGTGAACGGGCAGGCCCACACGAACGGTGTCGAGTCCTTCTGGTCGATGCTCAAGCGCGGCTACCACGGCACCTACCACAAGATGTCCCCGAAGCACCTCCAGCGGTACGTCAACGAGTTCGCCGGCCGCCACAACGTCCGGCCGCTCGACACCATCCAGCAGATGCACTCCATCGTGCGCGGGCTCGAAGGCAAGCGGCTCCGGTACCGGGACCTGGTCGCCGACTGACACACCTGGCCGGCGGTCTGGCTAGAACCCGATCCTGCGCGCCTCTCTTTCCTCTTCCTCTCGCTGTTTGGTCTCTGCCCACCGCATCTCATCAAGAACTTTGAGATCGGACATTTCCTCGAACATCTCCAGTAGCAGCTTCCCGAACCGGCCCGGTTGATTCTTGTGCTTCTCCATGGTACTGTCCTCATGGCGTCAGGCCGCAAAGCGGCCCTGTCTCCCGCCGCTGTGAACGGCGAGTGACTGTTTTGGGGCCCCCGGGCGAAATCCCGGGGGCCTTTTGGCATCAGCAAGCTAAGTGACTGCTTGCCTTGGGTCCATTTCTCAGGGCAAGATCGTCTCCCCGTTCCAGTTGTCGGGGAAGGGCTGGTAGCTGACGTGCGGGTAAGCGTTCGGAGGTGCCACCTGGGTCGGACCGTCCAGGTGGTCGATGAGGGTCCAAATCGCGTCGACACGGATCCCGAAGCCCAAGCTACCGAGACTGATCTGCACGATGTCACCAGCTGTGTCCCTGACTTCGGCTTCGATGGCTGAATGATTCAAGCCGACGATCCAACCGTTGTGATCGAACACGGGACTGCCGCTCGTGCCACCCGTCACATCGAAATCGTACTGTAGCTGTACATGCGGGGTTTCTCCCATCAGCCGCATGGCGCTGACCACTCCAGCCTTGAACGTAGCTGTGATTCTTACATCCGCGGCTTCGCCGGTGGATTCATTCTCACCGGGGAACCCTAGCGTGCCGATGGGCTGGCCTACACTGATTGCGTCGGCATACTCTCGCGGTAGAAGATTGAAGAGAACCGGCAAATCGCCCTCGATGTCCACAAGTCCGACGTCTTCTGAGTAGGGTGTCCCGTCGTAAGCGGGGTGCTTCCAGTACCGGTCGTGATTGACCCAGTAGGCTTGGCCGTCGAAAGTGGTGCCGGCCTGGACGACCAAGAACCTGGGATTGCGATCCGCCCATTCATCGAGGACCTCGAGCATCCCGTCGACACAGTGTGCGTTCGTCCAGATCATGCTTGTGTAGTAGGCTGCGAAGGCGCTGCAATAGTTGAGGAAGCGCGACCGACCGTCCTGGGGGCTCGTGTAAAAAAACCCGAGCAGGTACGTGGTCTTCTGGATTCTGTGCTCGGTGAGCACCCTGCCCCAGTCCAAGGGGTCGCCCTCGGGGCCCTGGGGGCCGGTGCCGCCCTGTGGGCCCCCGGGGCCCTGTGGACCTTCCGGGCCCGTGCCTCCGGTGATCCCCTGCACACCCTGCGGCCCGGTCGCGCCTTGTGGGCCTATGGGTCCGGGATCGCCGGTGCATCCGGCAATCAGAAAGATGGTGGCCAGCGTGAGTGCGCTGCAGCGGTTCATCGTGCCCTCCCCGAGATGGTGGGGTCCACCAACGCACGGAGCACACACGAGGAAGGGCCTGCCTCTTCACCCGGGAGTTCAGGAATGCTTCCGCTTGTCGATGACCGATGTTGGGATGACGACCCGGAGGTGCCGGGCCGTTGTCGCCAAGTCACGAGGGAACGTGCGAGGCTCGCTTATTCGCCCTCCCCCTTGGGACTGCGGGAGCTACCCGCGTGGAACGCCCTCGGGATCTACAGGCTGTTGTATTCAGCGAGCGACCCGACAGAAACCGGGTCCCTCGACTTGACGACAATGACACCATAGACTTCGATTGTACCGAACGCAACCACGCACCCAATGGCGGAGACCGATGACTGAATCCAAGAAAGCAACGAAGCCCGCCAGCCCCACCCGCGACGAGCACTTCCCGCACATCGACGCGACACCCGAGCAGCTGGCCCAAGCCCTGATGCGGACGAAGCCCCGCAAGCTCGACGAATGGGACTACATGAAGGATACTAGCAACCCCTCACCGGAGTCCGACGAGCCGTGAGGCTTGGGCACCATTCGCTATAATTCCCTTCTGACTCCTGTCAATGAGTGGCTCGACCTGTATCGCTGAGGATCGGCGACGATTCAGATTGGGGGCCTAGAAGGGCAGGGTGCTGACCCTATATGCACCCTATCCATATCAGGAATGACCACGTCACCCATCACCCGCCTGAACGCAGCCCTCAAAGGCCGCTACCGCAAGGGTCTACCACCGCTCACCCCGTCGCCGCCCCTCCACACATCCAGTCGTCCCATTCGAGCATCGCTAGATGCCTAGCCGACCGCCTCGCCTCGGCGTATACTTGCGACGGAGGGAAGCGGTTTCCGGGTAGCCTCATCTGCGAAGGAGGGACCCATGGCTTCGAAACACCCTGATCGAAGGGATTTCCTAAAACGCGGGGCGGCGTTGGCCGGTGGCTTTGCCGTGGGGGGTGTGGGGGGGGCGATTGGGAGTGCGGGGGGGGCGATCGGCCAGACGCCACCATCTGGACAGTCCGTCGAGCGCCAGGACTATTCAAGCGCAGAACTGATCGCCTATGGCCAGCGCTCCCGTTTCGTGACGTCGGAACGGATACCGCACGGCGGCAGGCCTTCACCCGATGAGTTTGGGCTCGTCTTTCATGTGGCGAATCCGCTTCAGGATTCGGTGGGGGTGATCACCCCGTCCGCGCTCCACCATGTGGCGACCACGCGTGGCTCCTTCGTTCCGGACATCGATCCGCGGGAGCATCAGCTCATGATCCACGGCATGGTGGACCGTGAGCTGATCTTCACCATGGAAGATTTGTTGCGTCTCCCTGCGGTGACCCGCCTTAATTTCATCGAGTGCGCGGGGAACCGTGCGAGTTCGCGGCACGAGACGGTGCAGGAAACGCACGGGCTGACCAGTTGCGCCGAATGGACCGGAGTGCCCCTGTCTTTGCTGCTCAACGAGGCGGGCGTTCGGACCGGGGGGACCTGGATCGTAGCGGAAGGGGTGGAGAACGTGAGAGGAGCGTCGAGCATTCCGATGACTAAGGCGATGGACGACTGTCTGGTCTGCTACGGCATGAACGGCGAGGCGGTACGTCCCCAGCAGGGCTTCCCGCTCCGGCTGATGGTTCCCGGCTTCGAGGGAATCTTCCACGTGAAGTGGCTGAGGCGGATCAAGGTGGTGGACCGGTACTACATGACCTACAACGACTACGGACATCTTCGTCAGGACCCCGTCAACGCTGCGCTGAGTTACCAGATCGGACCGAAGTCGGTCATCACCTATCCCTCCGGAGGACAACAGCTGCCCGACCGCAGATTCTACGAGATCCGCGGCCTGGCCTGGTCGGGCGGGGGGGCCATTCGCAGGGTGGAGGTATCCACCGACGGTGGCCGGAGTTGGACGGACGCCCAAATCAGTGGGATCCCACAGCGCATGGCGCATGCCCGATTCACCTTCCCCTGGACTTGGGACGGAACAGAGACCGAGCTCATGTCGCGCTCCACGGACGAGCTGGGCCAGCTTCAGCCGACGCGAGCTGAGGGCGCCGAGTTCTGGAGGACCGGAAGGGCCTACCCCGGGGCTCCGGATCAGCCAATCCGTTTCACGGGCCAGGACAATTCCATTCAGCCGTGGAGGATCACGAGCGATGGGAGCGTTCAAAATGCGATCGCTTAGGCTTCTCCCGCTTCTGATGCTCCTGGGGGCGGGCTCCGCGATGGCGCAGTCGCCCACCTATGGTGTGGGAAGGACCCCGACGCTGGAAGAAATCCGTGCCTGGGATATCTCCATCGGTCCTACGGGAGAGGAACTCCCGCCGGGAAGTGGAACCGCCACGGAAGGCGCGCTGGTCTATGGGCAGAAGTGCGCGTTCTGCCACGGAGCGGAAGGGACAGGCGGCCAAGCTCCCAGGTTGGTCAAGCGCGAAACGGGACCGATTGAGGACCCCTGGGACTTTGGACGGATACTGGCGATCCGCTCCCCGTACGCGACGGGGGTATGGGACTTCATCAATCGCGGCATGCCTCTCAACGGAGCAGAAACCCTTACAGCCGATGAGGTCTACGCACTGACGGCCTTACTGCTCTACTGGAACGACCTCGTCGCGGAGGACGAGGTGCTCGACGCCGAGAGTCTGCCGATGGTGGAGATGCCCAATCGTGATAACTGGGCTCCCCTACCGGATTGGCAGCCCGGGCAGCCAAGGCTTCCAGGCTACCCCTACTGACCTACGCGTCGTAACGCTTTCTAAGGGGGCGAAGCGCCACCCTTAGGCCGCTGGGGGGCGAACCTCTTTCTTTCGAGCCTGGTCGATCGGGCCGCGATCGCCGCCCGCATGAACTAGCCGATCTCCCGTCGCTATCGGCAGCGGCAGACGCCGCTACTTCACCGTGGCTGCCCTTGGGTCCCCGTGCGGCCACGCCGACTTCGCCACTCCCTGGAGCCCTTCAGTGGAGGTCGAACCGATGAAACGCTTTCGCATCATTGCGGTTTGCTTCACAACGACCCTGCTCGCTTCCGCACAAGGAGCCTACGGGCAGGGTTTTCAGGCACATCCCTCGACCCAGGATCCCACGGTGATCGTTACGCTCGAGACGCTCGCGGCGTGGGAAGACGCGCTGTCCAACTGGGGACGCTGGGGCCCTGACGACCAGCGCGGTACCCTGAACCTGATCACCGCGGAGAAGACGAGGCAGGCCGCAGCGCTGGTCACGGAGGGCGAGACCGTGACCCTCCAGCACTTCGTGACGGGCGAAGAGGCGATGGACAGCCAGGCCTTCGGACCCACGAGACACTGGATGAGCCGGGTCGATCCCGACACCGGATTGCCGACCTTCGCTCTGGATGAGATCCAGTTCTCGCTGCACGACGGGATGCTCTCGCATATGGACGCTCTCTGCCATTACAGGACGGAGATCGACGGTGAGTACGTAATCTTCAACGGGTATCGCCAGAATCTCACCGTAGACGGGTGCGAGGACCTGGCGATCGATCGGATGGGGACCTCGTACGTCACCCGGGGCGTTCTCGTGGACATTCCCCTCATGCGAGGGGTCGAATGGCTCGAGCCGAGCACACCGATCTACGCCACCGACCTCGAGGAATGGGAGGAGTTCGCGGGCGTTACCATAGGCAGCGGGGACGTCTTGCTGGTTCGCACAGGTCGCTGGTCCAGGCGAGACGCGGAAGGGCCGTGGGCTTACGGCCAAGGAGGTGCGGGCCTTCACGCTTCCGTACTCCCGTGGCTGCATGAACGGGACGTTGCCGTTCTGGTGGGGGATGCGGTCAACGACGTGCAGCCATCGGGCGTCGAAGGGATCAACCGGCCGATCCACCAGCTTACCCAGGTAAATCTCGGTCTTCCGATCGTGGACAACGGATACCTGAAGGACGCCGCGGCCACGGCTGCACGACTCCAGCGATGGGAGTTCATGGTGGCGATTCAGATCAACCCGGTGCCCGGCGGAACCGCGAGTCCGTTCAACGCGCTGGCCACGTTCTAAACCGCTGGACGAGGCCACCCCGATCCTCGGAGAAGCCCCACGATGACGAAAGACCGTTTTGACGCTCGGGAGTCTATCGCTGGGAAGGCGGGATCCCTCCTGACCCGGCGGCAGGTCCTCGAGTGGTTTGGGGCCCTCGGGGGGTCGTCGATGGTGCTCGGAGCCATGGGAGCGTGGAACCTGCGAGCCGAGCCGATCGGTCCGCGGCCCAACCTGACCGGGACCGCGAAAGCCCAGGGCACTCGGGTGATCATCCTGGGTGCCGGCGTTTCCGGGATGATCGTGGGATACGAGCTGAGCCGGCTCGGTTACGTGTATCGGATCCTCGAGGCGCGGGATCGGGTGGGAGGCCTGTGCTGGACGGTGCGCCGGGGTGACACCCACACCGAGCTCGGGCCTGGCGGCGAGGCGCAGATCTGCCAGTTCGACGCGGGGCAGTACTTCAACTCCGGAGCCTGGCGGCTCCCCCACGATGACGATGGAATCATGGGGTACATCAAAGACCTCGATGTCCGCCTCGAGCCGTTCAACGACATGAACGAGGTCTTCTTCAGCGAAAACCCGGCGCTGGGTCCGATGGCGAATCGGAAGGTCCACCTCCGCGAGATCACCTCGGACATGTGGGGGCACACGACCGAGCTGCTGGCAAAGGCGGTGAATCAGGGCGCTCTCGACGACACGCTTACGACAGAGGATAAGGAGCTCCTGGTCGAGTTCCTCGTAAGAGCCGGTTATTTGGACAGCGCGGACCAGGTGTATCGGCCGAACGTGCGAGCCCGCGGGTCGGCGGAGGCGTACGATCTGACCACGCTCCTCCAAGTGCCGTTCCGGAACCAGGTCCGCTCGCTCACCTCGAACACGGGGGGACCGGTTCCCGTCTTCCAGCCGACGGGCGGCATGCAGGAGATCCCCGAGGCCTTCGCCCGCTACCACGGGCCCCGCATCACCATGAATGCGCGGGTGACCTCGATCCGCTCCCTCGAGAACGAGGTCCGTGTGGTGTGGGAAGACACGCGGACCGGGATTCGCCAGGAGGAGATCGCGGATTACGTGGTGTCGTGCCTTCCTATGTCGATCCTGAAGCAGCTCGATGTGACCTTTCCGGCGAACGTCGCGCCGATCATCCAGGCTTACGGACACAGCTCGAGCTCGAAGATGGGCTTCCAAATGAGACGCCGCTTCTGGGAGGAGGAAGACGGGATCTACGGCGGTCACCTGCAGTTCCAGGCCTACGACGCGGCGGGAGCGGGAGGCGGTAGCCAGACCGGCCTCTCGAATCTCCTCCCCTCGTTCTCGTACCCCTCGAACGACTACGTCTCTAAGAAGGGTATCCTCCTGGGGTTTTACGGGAACCCGAACATCTCGGGTGTGGACGGCGTGCCGCTCATCGACTCACCGATTCGGATGCGGTTCGAGCACGTGCTCACACACGCGAGCAAGGTCCACCCACAGATGCGCGCGGAGCTGGAGAGCGGGTACGCGGTCATGTGGTCGAAGGTCCCGTTCAGCGAGGGAGCGTGGGCGAGCAGCCCGGGAGAGAACATGTCCCTGTTGAGTCAGCCCTACGGTCGGATCTACTTGGGCTCCGCGGCAATCAGCAACCGGCCGGCGTGGCTGGAAGGAGCGGTAGAGTCCGCGTGGCGGACCGTCGAGAACCTGCACGAGAGGGTGGTGAACGAATAACTGCCGGTCGTCCGTCGCCTGGCATGCCAATCGTTGGGAGGATGGGGTCGTGAACAAGGTGAGGAGGTACTCCCCTGAGACGTGGGAGAGGGCAGTTCGGCTGGTGTTCGCGGAGTCTGTGGGGAGGTGAGGAAGATTGGAGACCGCTGGCCCGGGCCGGCTTTCTCCGCCAGGCTTGTCGCCGGCCCAGCCGCGGTCGTCCTGGCCGGCCTGATCGTGCTCCGGGTGTCGCCGGAGCCCGTGACCTGGCGAGGCGTCTCGCTCTTTACCGCCGTGGCACTCCCCACGTGGGCGGTCCTCCACGCGATCCTGGGCCGCGTCATGCGCTTCGTGGCCAAGCTCCGACACCCGCTTTCGGACCGGCTCCTCAACATCACGGCCGCGACCGGTGGGAGCCGGAGGGCGTGGGCGTCCCTCCTCAGGGACCCACCGTACCTTGCGTGTTACACGGGGGCCCTCGCTGTGAAGTGGCTCGCGGTGATCTGCGTCGGGTGTTGGGCCGTCCTGTAGCGGCTCGGCACCCTTTCATAGCTAGGGCCGAAAGTCGAACAGTACCATCGGTTCGAACGTGATTGGGACTGCGATCCACACGGCCGTTTGCTGGTCTGGACCCGCCTGACACCCGAAGGACGTCAATGAGCAAAGCCACCGGTCCCCTCTCCTCAGTGATGATCGCCGCGTTGGCAGCTGTTTCATGCTCGTCCGGACAGCGCGCTGATCTCGCGTTCAGAGCAATCATACCGACCCCACCTAGCCATCCGTCGGGTGAGGGTCCAACCGTATGGATCGATGAGGCGCACAACAACGGCGTTCGAACTGCGGGCCGTTATGAACCGTTCGTGCGGGTGCTTGAGGCGGACGGATTCGTTGTTCAGCCGTTCACGTCACTCATTACGCCCGAAGCGTTGAGCGCCGTACACATGCTTGTGATTGGCAACGCGCTCCATACGCAGAACGTCGACGATTGGTCGTTAATCGAGCGCGGTCGGCTACCCACCACACCCAACCCGGCCGTCTCCGCCTTCTCACGCTCTGAGATCGCAGCTCTGGGTCAGTGGGTGGATAGAGGCGGATCCTTGCTGTTGCTGGCAGACCACATGCCGTTTGCGGGGGCAGCCGCGACGCTAGGCGAGAGCTTCGGCTTCACCTTTATCGACGGCTTTGTAGAGGATCCCGATACCTGGTGACCTGACCCGCTGAAACGAGACCAGGTGCAATGTTAGGATCGACCTGGTCCGAAGCTTTTCAGCGAGGAGGTCAGGATGGGAAGGAAGCGACACACTCCGGAGCAGATCATCACTGCAAGTGCGGGAGGCAGAGGTCGGTCTGGCCGGCGGCAAATCCGTGAAGCTGATCAGGGGGGAGCTCGGCATCACCGAGCAGACGTACTACCGGTGGAGGCGGGAGTACGGCGGGATGAAGGTGAGCCAGGCACGGCGCCTGAAGGAGCTCGAGCGCGAGAACGGGCGCCTGAAGCGAGCAGTGGCGGACTTGACACTGGACAAGCTGATCGTGGAGGAAGCGGCCAAGGGAAACTTCTGAGCCCCGAGGGCCGACGACGTTGTGTGGTGCGTGTACGTCAGCAGCTCGGGGCGTCGGAGAGGAGAGCGTGCCGGGTGCTCGGGCAGCCACGCACGACCCAGCGCGGGGCGAGGAGAGTGGCGAGTGACGAGGGGGCGCTCCGAGGTGATATCGTGCGACTCGCGAGTCGATTCGGCCGCTACGGCTAGCGACGCGTCACGGACACGCTCCGCATCGAGGGCTGGGGGGTGAAGCACAAGCGGGTGGAGCGGATCTGGAGGCAGGAGGGGCTGAAGGTCCCGGAGCGGCAGCCGAAGCGAGGTCGGCTGTGGCTCAACGACGGATCGTGCATCCGGCTGAGGCCGCTGTATCGGGGCCACGTCTGGTCGTACGACTTCGTGGCCTCGAGGACGCACGACGGGCGTGCGCTGAAGCTGCTGACAGTGCTGGACGAGCACACGAGGGAGTGCCTGGCGATCGTGGTGGCTCGCAAGATCCGCTCGCACGACGTGCTCGAGGTGCTGGACGATCTGTTCGTCCGACACGGGCCTCCCGAGTATCTGAGGTCGGACAACGGACCGGAGTTCACCGCGAAGCCCGTGCGGCGGTGGTTGGGGCGCGTGGGCGTCGAGACGCTCTTTATCGAGCCGGGCAGCCCGTGGGAGAACGGCTACAACGAGAGCTTCAACGGCAAGCTCAGGGACGAGCTGTTGAACGGGGAGATCTTCTGCTCGTTGGCGGAGGCGGCCGTGCTGGTCGAGCAATGGAGGCGCGAGTACGATACCGTCCGACCCCACAGCGCCTGCGGCGGCTTTCCCCCGGCCCCTGAGGCGATTAAGCCGTCGCCCTGGTTCCTGAGGATGCCCGTCCTTCACCGCCCTCCACAGGTGCTGGGACTAACATAGGTTGTGGTACCGCTCTTCGGGGCAGGTCACTGGGACCCGGCCACCTTCGGTCGAACAGACGGGACTCTCATAGACCATGTGATCACACGTGGGAGGCGACCGGGAACGCGTGTCGACTCCGTCGCGACGTTCGACGGACAAGCGTTCGTGGCCGAGGGGGCCGAACCTCTGATGATCCTCTCACGTCAATACGTTTCGTACCAGCCGAGTATTCCGTGGGATATTGATAGCGACACGCCTACCGTATCCGTGGCCGGATGGCTCCAGGGCGCCGTCAAGCGAATTGGCAGAGGGCGGATGGCCGTGTTCGGCGACGCCCCCAGGGCGCGCAGAACTTAGATCTCCTGCTCAACGTAATGCACTGGCTAACGGACTAGCACATGGAAACACTTGCCCGCTTAGGTGGCGCCCTTTCACGGTCTCGCCTGCATCGTTGGTTCTCTCGTGGCTGCCACTTACTACGCTGACAGCCTGAGCCTACTAGGGGCCAGTGTGCTCATGCTCTGGCTCATCTCTGGGGCTGTGCTGAGCCACCGATACCTAGAACTTGAAGGCGCCGCCGAGCATCGCGGCTTTCAATGGATGCGGGATCGGTTGCTGGAGGCCTCGGGGGAGCAGACGAGAGGGATCATCTCCGGGGAGGAGCCGTGAGAGGGATCCCAGGCTCGGGTCGAGGTCCGCACACTGAGGTGAACGGAGCGCGAGACCCCTTGGATTGCCCAGACTTCATGTGATGATCAAGTACACCGATAGCGCCGACTCACTCAGCGTTCAGCAGCTGCCACCGGGCTTCTTTCAGGGGTGGCCGAACCCTCCGTCCCGAGAGACTCACCTGAGGCTCCTTCGAGAGAGCGACGCCGTCGTGTTGGCCCTGGAGGCGGGATCTGGGGCGGTTGTAGGATTCATCACCGGAATATCCGACGGAGTGCTGGCCGCTTACATTCCCCTTCTCGAGGTACTTCCCGCCTACCGGGGTCGTGGCATCGGGAAGGAGCTGGTGCGACGAATGCTTGATCGGCTCGGGCACCTCTACATGGTAGATTTGCTCTGTCTTCCTGATCTACAGCCGTTCTATCGCTCCCTCGGCATGCAGAGGCGGACGTTTGACGGGTCCGCAACAGTTCCCGGAGAAGCGGCTTTGCGTTCCGGATTAGGAGACGGGAAATTGCAGGATTCGCGCGGCCCTGTTTCACAGTCCAACGCCTTTGGAGCACTTCCCTGACCGAGCCTGCGGCTCCGACGAGCGGGCTTCCCTCCCGGAGCTGGCTCTCCATGACCGCGCCCTTCCTGGGTCCGGACAATCGCCGGAGCATCCTCCAGCTCACGGGGACCGCCGCGGCATTCTTCTTCCTCTGGGCCGCGGCATACCGGGCACTCGAGATTAGCTATTTGATCACGCTGGTGCTGGCACTGTCGGCCGCCATGTTCCTTGTACGGCTCTTCATGATTCAGCACGACTGCGGTCACGGATCGTACTTCACCTCGCGGCGGGCACAGGACGCGGTCGGCTTCTGCATCGGCATCCTCACCTTGACTCCCTACTATTACTGGCGCAGGACACACGCCCACCACCACGCGCACAGCGGGGATCTGGACCTGCGGGGGTTTGGAGATGTCGACACGCTCACGGTGCGCGAGTACGTCGCCCTGTCTCGGGCTCAGCGACTTTGGTACCGGGTGTACCGGAATCCGGCGACTCTCCTTCTCGCCGGCCCGCTCTTCCACTTCGTGCTGAAGCACCGCTACCCGTGGGAGGTGCCGCGAGATTGGAAGCAGGCGTGGGCCAGCATATGGTGGACGAACGCTGGCATCGCGGGAGTCCTGATCGTGAGCGCGCTCACGATTGGCCTCGGCCGCTTCCTCATGGTGCAGATTCCGATCACCCTCATCTCCGGAGCGGCCGGAATCCTCCTATTCTACGCGCAACATCAGTTCGAAGGAACATATTGGCACACGAGGCCGGACTGGGACTTCTTCGAGGCTTCCGTCATCGGAAGCTCGCATCTGGTTCTTCCCGGGCTCCTCCAGTGGCTTACCGCGAGCATCGGCATCCACCACGTCCATCACCTGAGCAGCCGGATCCCCAACTATCGGCTCCAGGAATGCGTGGATGCGAATCCCGAGCTCCAGCAGGCCACCCGGATCACCCTCCGGAACATCGGGCCGCTCTTTCGCCTCACCCTATGGGACGAGGAAAGGCGTCGAATGATCGGGTTCCGAGAGTTGAAGTGCGCCTCGAAAGTTGGACAGAGTTGACTGACCTGACCCGCTGAAACGAGACCAGGTGCAATGTTAGGATCGGCCTGGTCCGAAGCTTTTCAGCGAGGAGGTCAGGATGGGAAGGAAGCGACACACTCCGGAGCAGATCATCACTGCAGTGCGGGAGGCAGAGGTCGGTCTGGCCGGCGGCAAATCCGTGAAGCTGATCAGGGGGGAGCTCGGCATCACCGAGCAGACGTACTACCGGTGGAGGCGGGAGTACGGCGGGATGAAGGTGAGCCAGGCACGGCGCCTGAGAAGGAGCTCGAGCGCGAGAACGGGCGCCTGAAGCGAGCAGTGGCGGACTTGACACTGGACAAGCTGATCGTGGAGGAAGCGGCCAAGGGAAACTTCTGAGCCCCGAGGGCCGACGACGTTGTGTGGTGCGTGTACGTCAGCAGCTCGGGGCGTCGGAGAGGAGAGCGTGCCGGGTGCTCGGGCAGCCACGCACGACCCAGCGCGGGGCGAGGAAAGTGGCGAGTGACGAGGGGGCGCTCCGAGGTGATATCGTGCGACTCGCGAGTCGATTCGGCCGCTACGGCTAGCGACGCGTCACGGACACGCTCCGCATCGAGGGCTGGGGGGTGAAGCACAAGCGGGTGGAGCGGATCTGGAGGCAGGAGGGGCTGAAGGTCCCGGAGCGGCAGCCGAAGCGAGGTCGGCTGTGGCTCAACGACGGATCGTGCATCCGGCTGAGGCCGCTGTATCGGGGCCACGTCTGGTCGTACGACTTCGTGGCCTCGAGGACGCACGACGGGCGTGCGCTGAAGCTGCTGACAGTGCTGGACGAGCACACGAGGGAGTGCCTGGCGATCGTGGTGGCTCGCAAGATCCGCTCGCACGACGTGCTCGAGGTGCTGGACGATCTGTTCGTCCGACACGGGCCTCCCGAGTATCTGAGGTCGGACAACGGACCGGAGTTCACCGCGAAGCCCGTGCGGCGGTGGTTGGGGCGCGTGGGCGTCGAGACGCTCTTTATCGAGCCGGGCAGCCCGTGGGAGAACGGCTACAACGAGAGCTTCAACGGCAAGCTCAGGGACGAGCTGTTGAACGGGGAGATCTTCTGCTCGTTGGCGGAGGCGGCCGTGCTGGTCGAGCAATGGAGGCGCGAGTACAATACCGTCCGACCCCACAGCGCCTGCGGCGGCTTTCCCCCGGCCCCTGAGGCGATTAAGCCGTCGCCCTGGTTCCTGAGGATGCCCGTCCTTCACCGCCCTCCACAGGTGCTGGGACTAACATAGGTTGTGGTACCGCTCTTCGGGGCAGGTCAGGTTCAAGGCATGATAGACCAGGCGCTGCAGGTTGTGACGGGAAACCTGCAGGGGCTGGCGGACGAGGTCGGCGTGTCCTACTGTCAGCAGCTTCAGCGCACGCCCGTCGTGCGTCCTCGAGGCCACGAAGTCGTACGACCAGACGTGGCCCCGATACAGCCGGCCTCAGCCGGATGCACGATCCGTCGTTGAGCCACAGCCGACCTCGCTTCGGCTGCCGCTCCGGGACCTTCAGCCCCTCCTGCCTCCAGATCCGCTCCACCCGCTTGTGCTTCACCCCCCAGCCCTCGATGCGGAGCGTGTCCGTGACGCGTCGCTAGCCGTAGCGGCCGAATCGACTCGCGAGTCGCACGATATCACCTCGGAGCGCCCCCTCGTCACTCGCCACTTTCCTCGCCCCGCGCTGGGTCGTGCGTGGCTGCCCGAGCACCCGGCACGCTCTCCTCTCCGACGCCCCGAGCTGCTGACGTACACGCACCACACAACGTCGTCGGCCCTCGGGGCTCAGAAGTTTCCCTTGGCCGCTTCCTCCACGATCAGCTTGTCCAGTGTCAAGTCCGCCACTGCTCGCTTCAGGCGCCCGTTCTCGCGCTCGAGCTCCTTCAGGCGCCGTGCCTGGCTCACCTTCATCCCGCCGTACTCCCGCCTCCACCGGTAGTACGTCTGCTCGGTGATGCCGAGCTCCCCCCTGATCAGCTTCACGGATTTGCCGCCGGCCAGACCGACCTCTGCCTCCCGCACTGCAGTGATGATCTGCTCCGGAGTGTGTCGCTTCCTTCCCATCCTGACCTCCTCGCTGAAAAGCTTCGGACCAGGTCGATCCTAACATTGCACCTGGTCTCGTTTCAGCGGGTCAGGTCAGAGCGGCTGGGTTGTTCTCGGCGGGAGTGATCCGGGCTTGAGAAACTGTCTTCTTACCAATCTCGGAACGGAACCTTAGACTGCTGGACCCGGCACTCCTGAAGCCCCATTGACAGTCAAGAGGCCCCTTCGACCCCGCCGAGCCCGACCATCGCCGGCGCGATTCAGCAGAGCTACTGGCTCCAGGGCGGCACGATGCGGTTCATGCGTGCGTAAGCGATAAGCTGTCCCAGGTGCTCGTGCATGTCGCCGGCGGCCATCAGGATCGCGGCACCGATCTGCACCTGCTGCCCAAAGAAGCGGATCTCCCGGGAGCGCGTCGCTTCATCCATGCCGGCAACCGTACCGATGATGTTGTCGAACGCTACTTCCAGCTCTGCGACGAGCCCTACTTTGGAAAGTCCCTGGAGCCGGGCGTCCTCGGTGGCCCGATCCGGATTCACGCCCGCACGCGCTGGCGCTCCCCACTGGGTAGGGAAGCCGTTGCCCTCGCTGGCAATGAGGACCAGGACTTCCTTCACTGAGCGCACTCCTTCCATGGGCCTCCAGTCGTACTGTTCCTCCGGAAACACCTCCGCCAACGCGACAAACTTGTCCTTCATGGTGCTGAGATCCGCCAATTGGGTCTCGCTCACGGAGCTGGCCTGGGCGGCGAGCGGTCCAGCGGCAGCGAAAGCGGCGCCTAGCGCCAGCGAAAGGCAGAATCCGGTTCGAACTCTCATGGATGCGGTCTCCGACCAGGCGATCGACGGTGATCGTTTTGTGAAAGCGAGCATGCCCTAACCCGCGGAACACGCCTGGAGGGACTCGAACCCCCAACCCCCAGATCCGAAGTCTGATGCTCTATCCAATTGAGCTACAGGCGCGCACTGCTGAGAAGCCTAAGGTATGCCACGAGATTGGATCGCCGCCAGGAGTTCCAGCCGGCTGAAATAGAGGGAGTGCCGGCCTGCCGAAGACCTGTCAGCAGTCGACACCCATCAAGATAGGAGGGCTGGTTCGGGTGAAGGTAAGATCGAAGATCACCGCGGGCCATGAGTGCCTGGATGATCTCTTTCCACTGCGAACACTCGGCGCTACGCCGGAGCTCTCGGGTACAGAGTGGCACAAGGGTAGGGTAGGGGATCCGGAGATTCTGGCTCAACCGTACCAGGGGTGGTAAGGGTGCGGTAGTCGACCGACGCCCCGGCACCCGCTGACGTCCGCCTCCTTGCCCCCGAATCAACCCATGGAGAGCCCGCGATGCCCCATGAGCTTTTCGAAGGCTGCAATGGCGTCTGCATCAAGACCTGGTGGGAGATGGACCAGCCCAACATCTCCCCCGGCGTCTCAGAGAGCTACGAGGACTGCCCCGATCCCGACGAAGAAGAGATCCGGACCGTGGTCGAGGGGTCCATTAGCGAGTTCAACCGGAGGCAGCGTCAGGACGCGAGATCGCCGGGCTGTTCCGAGCACTGCATCTGTCACTTCGGTGTCGCCGACGCCTTGGTGCACTGGACCGGGGAGTGGCCCATTACGGTGCGGTGGCGAAAGACGCTGACCATCGAGGGTCACGACCACACCTGCCGCTATAGCGCCGGGGTCCAGGTTCGAATCCGGAAGTTCAAGCAATTCGGGGAGTGTACTCCCTCGTTCGAGATCGAGCTGCCCGAGATCGAGGTGGAATGAGGGGAGCGGGGTCCGACGGCCGGTTCCTCGACGTGAAGGAGCTGGCGTTGAAGCTGAGGAGGGCAGGGGAGTGACGCTAGCGGCTAGGGTTCCGTCGCCAGCGCTGTGCCCTATCTTCTGTCCCGGGTCGCACGGCTGAAAGTCTGTGCCCTATGCGTGCCCTACGGCATAGAGGGCCGGAAGCCATGACACCGTAACTCGTTGTACAGTAACGATGTCCTCGTAGCTCAGGTGGATAGAGCGGCTGCCTCCTAAGCAGCAGGTCGCAGGTTCGAGTCCTGCCGAGGACGCTGAGCAGGAGAGAGGTTCCGGGATGGGCTCTCAGGTCCGGACCCCCGCTGCGCATCCCGGTCCGAGCCCTTACCTTGGAGGCTGGCTGTGACAGAAGAGCCGCGAAGTGAGCGTCGCCTGCACTCTTTCAAGGGGGTAGCGATGTCGATCAAGAAGACCTTCAGCGTGTTGGCGGTCGGGCTGTTGGCTGGTGCGCTAGTAGCCGGCACCGCGGACGTGGAGCGGACACTGGTCTCCACGCTGACGGATGTCTCGCCAGCGCCCGTTTCGGTAGGCTCCCTGGCGTTCGGCCCCGAAAACATCCTCTTCGTGGGCGATACGCAGGGCGGCGCGATCTACGCGATGGACCTGGCCGACATGGCCCAGGGCAACGGCGGAGCGGTCGAGCTCGACGGCATCGACCGGAAGATCGCCAGCATGCTCGGGATCGCCGTCGAGGATCTCCTGATCGCCGACATGGCCGTACATCCGAGCGCGCAGACCGTCTACCTCTCCGTCATGCGAGGACGGGGGCTGGGCGCGACGCCCGTTCTCCTGCGGGTCTCCGGAGACGGTGCCATTGAGGAAGTGCCCTTCCCCGGCATGCGCTATTCGGTTATGGAGCTGAATAACGCACCCGAACAGGATCAGCTCTACGGCGGACGCGCCTCCGCGCTCACGTACTCCATCACGGATCTGGCTTTCGTCGATGGTGAGGTTTTTGTGGCAGGGCTGTCGAACGAGGAGTTCGCGTCCAACGTGCGCCGTCTACCATTCCCGTTCACGGGTGCACATCGGTCCACCAGCCTGCAGATCTATCACGTCTCCCACGGCCAGAACGAGACCCATGCGCCGGTCATGACGTTCATGGCTCGGGAAATTGAGAACCAGACGCACATCCTGGCGGCCTATACGTGCACACCCCTGGTGCAGTTCTCCACCGAGAACCTGTCGGACGGCGAACACGTGATCGGAAAGACCATCGCCGAGTTGGGTGCCGGCAACCGGCCTCTGGACATGATCTCCTACTCGGTGAATGGGCAGGAGCGTATCCTGATCTCGAACAGCCGCCACCCGCTCTTGAAGGTCAATCCGGGCGAAATCCCCGGTGCGAAGAGCCTGGAAAACCCCACCCAGGAAACTGGCATCGGCTTCGAGACCATTCAGGAGGCGGGGATCCGCCAGATGGACAACCTGAACGATGACTACGTGCTCATCCTCCAGCAGGAAGGCCAGGACGGGCCCATGAACCTCAGATCCCTGAGCAAGGCCGCTCTCTAGACGAGCGATCGGCCCGATGGGGTCTCGGAAGAACCGGCGGTGGGCCGGGGCGCTTCTCGCCCTGGCCGCTGCCTTCTTCGTTTGGGGCGGCATCGTCGTCCTGGTGCCCGGCTCCGATGGGAGTACGATCGCGGGCGGTGATGAAGTCCGCCGCGACGCTGGCGCGGTTGGCGGAGGCGCTGGTGCAGGGGTGCCACGAATCGAGCTCCTGGACCAAGGAGCCGCCGTGGTCGTCCTCGGTTTGGAATCGACGATGATCGACGCTCTGAACCGCTCTCCACCCTCGAGCGAGGCCTGGCAGTCGCTTTTTCCCATCGGGATCGCATCAGCCGACAGCGATCTTCCGATGATGCTCGGGCAGTACGCGGTGGAAGAAGACCGCGTGGTTTTCCGGCCCCGCTTCCCCCTGGCCCCTGGCACGCCCTATACGGCGCGCTTCGACCCCGACGACTTTCTGGCGGCTGCAGGGTTCGAGGCGGCGGAAGCACCGGCCTTCGAAGAGCTACAGGCCGAACTCTCGATTCCGCTCGACGCCTCAGCCGCGCCCACTCGCGTCGTCCAGGTTTACCCCACGGCGCCGATCGTCCCAATGAACCTGCTCAAAATGTACGTGCACTTTTCGGCACCCATGCGCTTCGGCGAGGCGTACCAGCACGTCCGCCTCCGGGACGCATCAGGCGAGGTGGTTCCCGACGCGATCCTGGAGGTGCTGGAAGAGCTGTGGGACCCGGAGCGGCGCAGGCTGACGCTGCTGTTCGACCCAGGCCGTATCAAGAGGGACCTGGAACCCAACCTCACGCTCGGGCTCCCGTTACGGGACGGCGAGAGCTACGTCCTGGAGATCGACGAGGGGTGGAGGGACGGATCAGGAAGGCCACTCGCCGAGGGATTCTCCAAGACGTTCTCCGTCGGAGCGGCGGACCGTGTGTCGCCGGACGCAGACACGTGGGTGGTCAAGGTACCGGTGGCCGGCTCGCGTGACCCGCTCGAGATCGCCTTTCCGGAGCCGATGGACCGCGCCCTCCTCGATCGACTCATCACGGTAGTGGCGGAGGGCGGAGAGCGAGTCGAGGGCCGCATCGAAGTGACGGACGGCGAAACCGTTTGGCGACTCACGCTCGACCGCCCATGGGACGCGGGGAGCTACGTCATCGACGTAGACGCCGACCTGGAGGATCTGGCCGGAAACAACCTGGCGCACTTGTTCGATGTGGATTTGAGCCAGGATGTTCGGCTCAGCGAGGTGGACGCACGCGCGCGCCTACCGTTCGACGTGCGGCCGGCCGGAGGCTGAGCCTTTCAGTTCGAGAATAAACCCAGGTGCCCGCAGTTAACGCCGCCACGAGCGTCGTCAGGGCGCGTCCCGGTTGGTTCCTCGTGAAGGCGTCCTTCTGGCTACCCGTGCCGTAGGGCCGTTTACGGGGTAGGGGCCCGGCTCGCCGCCGCTCCTCAGGGTGCGCGGATCAGGTGAAGGGCGAGGAGCGCCCACCCGGCGAGAAGGCAGAGCCCACCCAGGGGCGTCACCGCGCCCAGGGCCCGGACGCCAGTCCAGACCAGCAGGTAGAGCGACCCGGAGAACACGAGGATCCCGGCCACGAACGCCCATCCCGCCCATGATCCCAGCGGGCCCGGGTGGCGCCCCACCAGGACGGCAACGAGGAGGAGGGCCAGGGCGTGGTACATCTGGTAGCGGACGGCCGTCTCGAAGGTCGCCAGATCAGCGGGCGCGAGCCGATTCTGTAGGGCGTGCGCCCCGAACGCCCCGAGGAGAACGGCGGCCAGGCCTAGGCACGCCCCCACGACTGCCAGGATTCGCTCCATCCGTTGACCCTCCATCTTCACGATCCTACGTTTCTTCTCTCGCGCGGACTGTGAGGGCGGTCCCGGCTCGCCAGGCGCGGAATTCCACCGCCGGTCTCAACTACGATACGCTCCGGCGGCACCGCGCTCCAACCCGATCCGATGGCCAAGCCCAAACTAACCAAGACCCCACCTCCAACCCCCTCGAACAGCGGGTACGATCCGGCCTTTAACCGGTGGGTCGTGGCCTCCTTCGACTGGGCGCGGGGTCGCACGCAGACGGTGGTGGCAGGCTCCGTGGTGGCGGTCCTGCTGGTCGCGGCCGTGGCGTATTACCTCCTGCAACGCTCGGAGCGGCTCGACCTGGCCGCCGCGGAGCTGGAAACCATCCAGTTCGTGGCGCTGGTTATGGAGGGCCCCCAGGCCGAGGACGAGCTCCGAGCCTATATCGACCGCTTCAGCGGCACCCCTTACGCCATCGAGGCGTACCTGCTCCTCGGAGAGCATTTCCTCCAGCAGGAGCAGCCCGAGGCCGCCGTTTCCGCCCTTCAGGAGATCGGCCCGTCCTTTCGGTCGCCCCTCCACGTCCAGGCCGCGTTCCTGCTCGCCGTGGCGTTCGAGCAAGCCGCGCGCTCGGACGATGCCGCTGAGCTCTACCAAGAGCTCCTCGATCGAGCGGAGTTCACGTTCCAGGAGCGAGAGGCCGGGGAGGGCCTGGCCCGGGCCGAGCTCGCGCGAGGGAACACGGAGGGGGCGATTGCCGCATACGAGGCCGTTCTGGCCGTGCTGGATCCGGAAGACCCTACCCGGTCCCGCTTCGAGATGCGGCTCGCCGAGCTCCGGGCCCAGACGCTCTAGCCGTCCGCCCGCCTCAGGGCAGGATCATCGTAAATCCCATTCCAATAATGAGTTGTGGTGGATGCCCGTGTCCCCCTGAGTGTCGCATAATGTACATTATGTAAAGTTAGTCCTTTCGCACGGCGACCACGGCCACCCGTCTTCGAAGCCCCGGCACGAGCGCCTGCCCCCATCGCTCCACCGTCCGGAGGAACGGGACGTGGGATTGGACGTGGCGCGCCGTTTCGATGGAGAACCCGATGGCTTCGAGCTCTCCGGTCACACGCTCGAGCGTTTTGTAGTCTACGTGAGTCGGATCCGGCTCCAGGACGCCCTGCACGCGGAGGCGCTCCAAGAAGTGACCTGGATTGGGCGTCCAGACGACGAGACGCCCTCCGGCGCGTAGGAGCCGATGGGCCTCTCCATAGGCCCGCCGAGTGGTCTCCGCATAGAGGTGCTCGACCAGGTCGGCGGCTACGACGAGGTCCCAGACTCCTCCCCGGAGCCCGGTCTCGGCCACATCGGCCTGGACGAAGTGGAGGTGGTCGATCGGTTCGGCGGCAAGACGACTCCGGCAGACGGCAAGCGCGGCCGCCGCGAAATCCACCCCGACCACGATGGCCGCGGTCCGGGCCAACCCGAACGAGATCGTGCCCCAGCCGCATCCGAGGTCCACGGCTCGACCGTCGGACCGCACGCGGCAGAGCTTCAGGACCTCCCGAACGCGGTAGCGCTGGAAGGCGCTTTCGGGATCGCGGAGGTGAGGCCCTCCCATCTCGAAGTACCCGCTGGTCTCGTAGTGCCGGCGATCGATAGTGTCCGGGGCGTCCTTCCCCGTCATTGGAGGGCGTCGGGACTTGGCCGGGTCACCCCGCTCAGACGAGACCCCTGGGTGTCCTCCCACGCTCGGCTCCGGGCGGCTTCGCCCGACAGCTCCAGGAGGGCGTCTCGAAGCACGCGCTCCGCTTCGGGAAGCGCAGCCTCCCGATCGGCCCGGGTCCGGTGGGCCCGAAAGTGAAGCGGGGATCCGAACCGGAGGTGTACCGTCTGCCCGCCCCTTGGGCGGGCGGCCCAGCGGGGCCATACGTCGTACGTCCCGTCGAGCCCCACCGGAATCACGGGCACTCCGGCCCGGAGCACGACCCGGACGGCTCCCCTTCGGAGCGGCTGGAGGGTCCCCTCCCAGCTCCGCTCTCCTTCCGGATACAGGCACACACCCTCCCCGCGCTGGAGCAAGCGAAGGAGGATCCGGACCGCCTGGGGGTCGACTCGATATCGGCGGACGGGAAACGCCCGGGTGGGCCCCAGGAGCGCGCGGAAGAACGCGGACGAAAACTGGGTGCTCTTCGTCATCGTGTGCACGGTTCGGCGGCACACCGACTGCACCACGATGGGATCGATCACGCTCTGGTGATTGGGGAGGAGGATGCAAGGCCCGGTCCGTGGAACGTTCTCCAGGCCCTCGACCCGAAGGTCCGCCAGGCGGCGTACCCACCACCCGCTCGCGAGCTGTATGAGGCGATACGTGAAGGGAGTCGCCCCCAACGCTACCACCCCCGGATGCGAGGCTGGAACTCCGCGATCTCCCCCCGTCCCTCCGCGCGCCACACGACACGGAGCTGCGCTCTCAGGAGCTCCTCCCACCTCCGCGGAGAATCCCGATCGAGCCGAAAGCTCACGAGGCCGCCTTCCGCGGGCGCGATCTGCACTGCCGACGACGAGCCCTGGACGGCCCGAACGCGGCTCAGCTGCCACTCGTGCACGGGCCCGCTTCTCTCGGTGAAGGTCAGGCGGTCGTCCGTCAACCGGAGGACCCCAGCTCTTCGAACCCCGAAGCGCTCACAGTACCCCAGCAGTGCACCCCGGAACCGGATCGGAGACTCGCGGGCCGCCACCCGCATGGACGCGTCCACCTCGGCCGGCAGGGCCGAGGGGCCCTGCCCTCCCGCTGGGAGGGGGCCCGCCGGACCGCCCATCCTGTCGGCGAGGGCGCGGGCCGGGACCTCCTCGACCTCACCCGCCGGGTCTCTCACCCTAATCCGGGTTCCCCCGGTCCCGGGCTCGAATTGCCGCCGGCAGGCAGGACAGCCGACCGAGCTCCCCTGGGCCTCCAGGGGCTCGTGCCCGCAGCAAGGGCATCGGTACAGCAGGTGCGCGAGCGGCATGCGTATCTTCCTCGAACGGTGCGTCCCTAGAGGCGTCCCGCGACGTCCAGGAGCCTCAGCTTCCAGACCTTCCAGACCGCCTCGAAGATGATCCGCTTCGACATCTTCGACTTTCCGCGCCCACGTTCCGTGAAGATGATCGGCACCTCGGCGAAGTGGAAACCCTTCCTCCACGCCCGGAGCTTGAGCTCGATCTGGAACGTATACCCGGTGGACTCGATCCGGCTCAGGTTCAAGGCCTCCAAGACCCGGCTGTGGAACAAGTTGAAGCCGCCCGTGGCATCCGTTGCGGGAAGCCTCGTGACGATGCGGGCATAGAGGTTCCCGAAAAGCGATACGAGGAGTCGGGTGACGGGCCAGTTGACCACGGTCACGTTCCCACCGACGTAGCGAGAGCCGATCACGAAATCCACCCCCGGCTCGTTCGATCGCTCGAGAAGCTCGGGGATGGCCGAAACGGGGTGCGAGAGGTCCGCATCCATCTGACCGATCCGCGCATAGCCGCGCTCGAACGCCCACCGGAAGCCCGCGAGATAAGCAGGACCGAGACCACCCTTCCCTTCCCTATGAAGGACGAAGACGCGCCCGGCGTGCGCGGCCGCGAGCGCCTCGGCCACCTCGCCCGTCCCGTCCGGAGACGAGTCGTCCACGACGAGGACGTCCAGGTCGGGGGACTGCTCGAGGATCGCGGGGATCAGCCGTGGGAGGTTCTCCCGCTCTTCGAAGGTGGGAACGACGATGAGGGTTCCCCTGTCGCTGGATTCGTTCATCCCTCGCCGTCCCAAGCCTCGGCAGCCCCGCGGCCACGACCGTCCCGGCGCTCGGGCGCAGTCCTGTCGCGGAGCACCTCCCAGAGCGCCATGGCCCCCGCGGGGAGGAGCTCCACTCCGGTCATCCAGAGACGCGCGAGCACGGCGACTCCTACGGCAGCTCCGCCGAGCTCACCTTGGAGGAGCGCGATGAGAACGCCCTCGCGAACGCCGAGTCCCGCCGGAGCGAAGACCGCGACGTAGCCGAGAAGGTATGCCAGGGCGAAGGCCGACACGACGGGGACGGGCCCGGCCCCGAAGCCCAGCGCATGGACGAACGCGTAGAACGCGGCTCCGTAGACCACCCAGTTAAAGACGTACCAGAGAATCCACCGGGGCCCAAAGAAGCGCGTGACCCCTGGGGCCGCCTCTACGGGTATCCCACCCACCCGAAACGCGAGGGCGAGCGCCCTCCGGAGAAGGGTGGGGACAGCCAGCCACACGATCAGGACGGCAGCTGTGACGGCGGCTGCAACCATGAAGCCGGCGCCCGGCCCGGAGATCACTGGCAAGGCCAGGAGCGCAGCGGCCACGAGCGTGAAGGTCTGCGCGAGGATTCCCGCCGCTGCGGCCACGGTCCCCGAGACTCCGGCCCTCCTCGCGAGGACGGCCAGCCCGGCCACCGGCCAGACCTTGCCGGGCAGATAGCGCCCGAGGTTCGCGGAAAGAAAGATCCTGCACGACGCCAGGAAGCCAGGATCCCGACCCCCGAGCTCGGCCGCCATCTTCCCCCAGAGCCTGGCGCCGGTGAGGAAGCCGGCCAGGAGAAGCACGGTGGCCAGCGAGAGCACGCCGAGAGACACCCGGGGGAACGCCGTCTCGAGGGAGAGCGCCTCGTCCAGCGTGAAGCCGACTTGCCGGACGATCAGCCAGGTGACGCCAACAGTGAGGGCAAGCCGCCCGATCCACCTGGCCCACGCTCTCACGTTCTCTCCACCCTCACGCGCCATGCCCCCGGGGCCCGTCCCGCCGCCGAGCTCGGAGTCCGCTCATGCCCGCCAGGGTGGCCAGGAGCAGCGTCGAGATCACACTTACCCCGGCGCTCGCCCGGAGGAGGGGCGACTCGTACCAGAGCTCGACCCGATGCGCTCCCTGGGGAACGGCCACCGCACGAAGCGTGTGGTCGGCCCGAAGAACCCGAGCGGGCTCGCCGTCCACGGAGGCCCTCCACGAAGGGTACCAGTTCTCGGAGAGGACGAGGAGCGCCGGGCCGGACGCCTCGACGTCCAGCACCAGCCGGTTGGGCGTCCGATCGACCCAGGTCGCGGTTCCCCGCACGTCGGGTCCGCCGACCTCGATTGGAGGCGGTTCCACCAGCACCGTCTGCCGGGCTGGGTCGTACGTCACCTCGTCCTCCCCCAGGATCACGGCGAGCGTGCGATCCTCCGGCACGACGATGGCCTCGCCCACGACGCGGACGCGCGGAAGTCCCGGATACGGATAGACCGAGGCGAGCGGGCTCCCGTCCGCCAGCACCGTCCGGCTCACCGGCTCGGCGCCCTCGAGGATGTCGTACTGCGCGTCCGGCCACAGGACATAGCGCACGTTCAGGATCCGCATGACGTTCGGATGGAAGAGCGCCAGATGCTCCGGTATCCCGCTCCCCTCCATCCCGATGAGCTCCCGGTAACGGGCCAGGTCGTTCGGGTGGTGGCCTCCAGCCAAGTCGAGGCCGTGCATCCCCGGGATCACGTCCTGCCCCCCCTGGACCATCGAGAACACTCTGAACGGAGGCTCTTCCTCCGCGCGTGCCTGTAGAAAGCGCACGTTGGGGTCAGCTGTGAGGAAGGCCCCTGGGTCCAGCGTCCGAACGAACGCGCGGTCTACCCGGATCTCGTCCGCGGCCACGAGGAGGGCCAGCAGGAAGACGAGCCCCGCTCCGTTCAGGAATCGGCGGCCGTACGCCCACCAGACGCCCAGCGTCACCGCGGAAAAGAGCGTGGCCACGAAGAACCCGCGCGTGATGAACGGCGCGGCGCGGCCCAGGGCCTGGAGGCCCACTTCAGTCAGGCCAGGGTGGATCACGGCTGTCCATGCCTGGAGGAGTGCGCCGGACGCGGCGAGGACGAGACCCAACGCCACGAGGCCGCCAGCGACCAGGAGTGGCCGCACGACCCGACCCGTCTCTCCCCGAGCCGTGATCTCGAGGCCCCGCTCGACGCCGAGGGCCGCGAGCGTCGAGACCGCGAAGGCCGTGAGGAAGACGGCCATGGACGGGGCCCGGAAGAGCGAGATGCCCGGAAGAAGCTCGTACGCAACTCGCCAGACCGGGGTGTGCGCGCCGAGGGCGAACAGGAGCGCCGTCCCTCCCAGCCCCAAGAGGAACCAGCGGATCCCGCGCCACCCCGTCCCCGAGAGGGATAGGACGGCGAGAAGGAGGGCGACGAGGCCGAGATACTCGTGGTTCAGCTTCACGGGGTTTCGCCCCCAATATGTGCCCTGGGCCCAGTCTGCGTCGGCGGCAGAGTTGCCGACGAACTCCGGGACGACGAGCGCGACCGCCTCCTCCGGGTGGAGCGACCAGGAGGACGAGTACTCCACGCCCGCCCCCTCTTCCGCCGCTACCGTCGTCATCGTGCGGCGCGAGTGCTCCAACACGTAGGCGACGGACGGAATGAGCTGGACGCCGGCCGCCCCGGCCCCCAGAACGGAAAAGAGAACGAACAGCGCCAGGCGCTTCAGCGCCGGCCCTCCCCTCACGGCCCCCTCCTGGACGGCGCGGAACACCGCGTACGTCCCCGCGGCCCCAAACAGGAAATACGCCATCTGGAACTGCGTGGTGAGGATCACGAGGGCCACGATGGCTCCCTCAGCCGCCAACGGTACCAGGTCCCGCCGCCGGAATACCCACTCCACCGCCCAGAACAGGAGGGGCGCGAGCGCCGTCACCATGAGCTTCCCGTCGTTCCCTGGGAAAACCAGGGTTACGAGTGTCGGGGTGAGGAGGTACGCCACGCCTCCCACGAGCGACGCGGCCCTCGAGACCCCGAGCATCCGGAGCCACGCGTGCATGAAGCACCCGGCGAGAAAGACGTGAAGGACCAGCTTCCACCCCAGCGCGCGGTAGGTCTCCATCACCACCAGGAGGAGGAGCGAAGGCGGATATAGGGAGTCCCCGCCCGCGAGCGATTCCAGGAAGGGCGTGCCTCCCAGAAGAACGGGGTTCCAGACGGGGAAGCCGGTCGTTCGGAGAGTCTCGGCGAAGAAGGCTCGCGCCATGTAGCCGAGCCCGAGCGTGTCCGAGCCGTAGAGCATCCGATCCGAGAAGACGAACTCCCGGAACAGAAATAGCGTCAGGGCGGCGTAAGCGACCGGGGGCACCCATCGGGGGATCTCGGCCTCATGCCGGCCGCCGGTCGACTCGCTGGATCCGGATGCGCCGCTCGGATCGCCGGCGCGCTCCTTCGGGGCCCCGGCCTCTCCTTCGTCCGGTGCGCCCCCCTTTCCCCGCCGCCTCCGCCTTCCACCCGCGGTCATCGCGCCCCGGCCTCCGGTCGCGGCTCCCGCACGTCCCGGCCAGCGAGCAGATCCTCGTAGATCTCCAAGTGCCGGCCCACCAGCTGCGCGTTGCTCCAGCGCGCGACCACCCGCTCCCGGGCCCTCTTCCCCATGTCGGCCAACCCCGAATCCTCTAGCAGGCGGACCACGCCCTCGGCCAGGGCCGATGGATCCCCGGGCCGTACGAGGGCCCCCACGCCTGCGTTCACGATTTCCGTGAGGCCTCCCACGGCCGTGGCCACGACGGGCCGCTCGCAGGCCATGGCTTCCAGGGCAGCCACGGACGTCGCTTCCATGAGCGAGGGGAACACGGCGATCTCTCCCGAGCAGAGGAGCCCGGGCATCTCCTCGTGCGGGCGAGCCCCGAGAAACTCGACAGCGTTCCCCGTTCCCGTCCTTCGGGCGAGCGCCTCGAGCGCGGGGCGCTCCGGCCCGTCACCGACCAGGACCAGCCGCGCCCCAGGCACGCGCCCCAGAATCTCGGGCACGGCCCGAATCAGGTACTCCACCCCGTTCTTTCGGACGAGTCTCCGCGGGACCACGATCCTCCGCTCCCCGTTGCGCGGTGCGAGCGATGGGGGCACCGGGGCGAAGCGATCGGTGTCCACGCCGTTCGTGATCGCCTCCACCCGAGCGCCGGGAGCGAGATCGAGAGCGACCCGGGCGATCTCCTTGGAGGCGGCCAGCGCGTGGCTTGGCCAGCCAACGAGAGCCGCGAGAATCGGACGCCACAGGGGACTCCGCGCGCGAGCGAGAAAGTGGGAGGTGTGGAAGGAGGCCACCCAGGGCCTCTCGGCGCCGCGCGCAACGAGGCCCACCGGAAGGACCGAAGCGAAGGACTGGGCGTGAAGGACATCGGCCCAACCGGCCCAGCGGCGGGTCGCCGGAGCGGAGGCCAGGGCGTAGGCGGTCCAGCCCAC
Source organism: Longimicrobiales bacterium (assembly GCA_965198065.1). Classification (GTDB taxonomy): domain Bacteria; phylum Gemmatimonadota; class Gemmatimonadetes; order Longimicrobiales; family Gaopeijiaceae; genus SHZS01. The sequence goes on from CBDAON010000004.1 coordinate 175,822, forward strand.
GGCTGATCGGGACGGCATCCAGCACCGCCGGATGCGGACGCCTCCGACCTCTTCCTCCAGTGAGAGCCCCGGACGCGACCGGGACGTCACGATCCGAACCTCGTGCCCCCGCGCCACCAGCCCCTCGGCGAGCCCCGAGACGTGACTTTCCATTCCCCCGACCTCGGGGAGGTAATAGACGGCGTGGAGGAGGACCCTCACTCCCCTTCCCCCTTCCCACGCTCGCGGAGGAACCGTTCGACGATCGAAGCGATCCTCTCCCCCGCCCGACCATCCCCGTAGGGGTTCGGAGCCCCGGAGCCGTCCCGTTCGGTGGCGCCGCGCGCGAGGAGCGTCTTGGCCTCGCCGACGATCCGCTCGGGGTCGGTGCCCACGAGCCGGGCAACCCCGGCGTCGAGCCCTTCGGGCCGCTCGCTCTTGTCCCGGAGCACGAGGACTGGCGTACCGAAGCTGGGCGCCTCCTCCTGGATCCCTCCCGAATCGGTGAGAACGGCTCGGGCCCCCCGGAGGGCGGCAACCAGGTCCGGGTAGGAGAGGGGAGGGATCACGTGGATTCGCTCGCGGTCCCCTAGCAGGCGGCGGACGGGCTCCGTGACATTGGGATTCGGGTGCACGGGGTAGATCACTTCCAGGTCCGGAACCTCCGCCACCAGGCGGGTCACGCTCTCAAGCGCACGCTCGATGGGGGCTCCGAACGACTCCCTCCGGTGGAGCGTGAGGAGGACGAATGGAGGGGCGCCCTTCTCCAGGAGCCGGGCCAGAACCTCGGATCGGGGGGGCACTCCGCGGCCAGCCACGTCGACAAGAGCGTCCACGACCGTGTTTCCCGTCACGTGGATGCGCTCGTCCGGGACTCCCTCTCGAAGGAGGTTCTCCCTCGCGGCGCGTGTGGGAGCGAAGTGCAGGTCCGCCAGCACCGCGATGAGACGGCGGAACGCTTCCTCCGGGAACGGGCTCCGGAGGTCCCCGGTGCGAAGGCCCGCTTCGACATGCCCGGTCCAGGTCCGGTGGAAGTAGGCCGCCATGGTAGAGTAGAAGGCCGAGCCCGTGTCACCCTGCACGAGAAGCAGGTCCGGACGCCATTCCTCCAGCACGGCTCCGATTCCCGTGAGGCATTCCTGCGCCACGTCCGTGAGGGACTGGCCCTCCTTCATGATCTGAAGGTCCCAGTCCGGGTCGAGCTCGAATGTCTCGAGAGCCCCATCCACCAGGTCCGTGTGCTGCCCCGTGAGCGCGAGCCGAGTTTCGAGGTGGGGATCCCTGAGCTCGAGGGCCCGGACCACCGGTGCCATCTTGATGGCCTCGGGCCGGGTACCCACCACAGCCAGCACCCTGGCCCCAACGCCCCCTTCCATCGTCATCCGACGCCGCGCCGGCGGTATGCCTCCACCTCCTCGCGTACGAGCGCGACCATCTCTGCGAGGAGGCCGAATCCGAAGAGAGTGAATCCCACGGTCTCGAGCAGCGCGACCAGCGTCAGGAGGGGACGGAACCCCAGCTGATGGAAGACCCGCAGGTAGATGGCGAGGAGCCCCACCAGAAAGCCCGCGGCGATCATTCCGAGGCCGAGGGTCCCGAAGAGGAGAAGCGGCTTTCGCGAGAAAATGAGCAGGAACCATACGGAGAGCAGGTCCACGAGCCCACCCAGAACGCGCCACCGTCCGGCGTACTTGGACGTTCCCGCCCGACGCGGATACAGCGTCACGTCCATCTCGGTTACGCTATACCCTCGAGCGTGCGCGAGCACGACAAAGAACCGGTGCCAGTCGTGCCTCAGGTATATCCCTTCCAATACCTCGGCGCGGAACGCCTTGATCGAGTTCAGGTCCGAGACCGGAACCCGGAAGATCCTACGGGAGAGACGGTTGTAGATCGAGGACACGACGCGCTTGTCGTACTCGCCCGTCTTCCGGCCGCAGACGATGTCCCACCCCTCGCCCATGAGCGCCAGAAAGCGCGGGATCTCCTCGGTGGAGTGCTGCAGGTCGGCGTCGAAGACGATCAGGACGGAGCGATCCGTGGCCCGAGCGGCGGTGAGGAGGGCCTCGGTCTTCCCCAGGTTCCTGCGGTGCGTCATCACACGAAACGCGCTCCAGCCGGCGGCGGCCTCGCGCGCCAAGGCCCCGGTTTCATCCGACGAGCCGTCGTCGACCAGGATCACCTCGCCTTCGAGACCGTGGCGCCGGAAGGTCTCACGGAGCTCCCGGACCAGATCGTGGACGCCCGGGGCCTCGTCGAAGGCGGGCACGACCACGGCGAAGTCCCTGCGGTACGGCTCTGGGATCGCCGGAGTCGGGGAGGGCTCTACGACGTCCCTCGCCTCGGAGGCGCGTCCGCGCGACGTGCCCGACCGAGCCGCCTCAGACACGCTTCCGCATCCGAGCCGCAAGAAGACCGAGCTGCTCCCGGTACTTGGCCACGGTGCGCCGAGCGATGTGCACTCCGTCGGACTCCAGGAGCTCCACGATGCGTTGGTCCGTGAGGGGGCTGTGCACGTTCTCCTGCTCGACGAGGGTCCGGATCTTGTCCTTCACTCCCCGCGCAGAGATGTCCTCGCCGGAGGCCGTCGCGAGCCCGCTCGAGAAGAAGAACTTGAGCGGAAACACCCCTCGCGGCGTTTGCACGTACTTCTCGTTCGTCACCCGCGATATCGTGGACTCGTGCATGTCGATGTGGTCGGCCACCTCGCGGAGCGTGAGGGGCCGCAGGTATTGGATCCCTTTCTCCAAGAACTCGCGCTGGCGATCCACGATGAAGCCCATGACCTTGAGCATCGTCTGCCGCCGCTGCTCGATCGCCTGGACCATCCAGCTCGCGGAGTTCAGCTTCGCGGCGATGAACTCCTTGTTCTCCCCCCGGAACTTTTTCCGATCGCGCGCCACCTCTCGGTACGCGCGGGAAAGGCGGAGCCTCGGGACGTTCGTGTCGTTCAGGAACACCTGGTACTCCCCGTCGATCTTCTCGACGACGAGGTCGGGGAGGACGTAGGTCCCCTCGTCGGGCGAGTGTCCCAGCCCCGGCTTGGGGTCCAGCCTGGCGACCTCGTCCGCGGCGTCCTGCACCTCTCTGGTGGAGAGCCGGAGGGTCCGCGCCAACTCGTTCCACTTACGGCCGAGGAAGTCGGCGTAGTGATCGCGGACGAGCCGGTACGCGAGGCCGTCGCTTCCCCCGCGCCGCTTCAACTGGAGCAGGATGCACTCCCTCAGGTCGCGGGCCCCCACGCCGGCCGGGTCGAGGTCCTGTACGATGGCGAGAAGGGCCTCGGCTTCCTCCGGGCAGTAGTCCCGGAAGAGCCCCTGGACCTCCTCGAGCTCCTGGGCCTGCTCCTCGGAGTCCTCGATCTCGCGCGCGCGGGCGAGAGCGATCTCCCGCACGTCCACCAGCCAGCGGTTGGCGCCCGCGACTACCTCGTCCAATGCGCAGGTGAGGAGACCCGAATCGTCGATGTTCCCGATGATCTCCTCTCCAAGCCGAATCTCTCGATCCGAGATGGAGAGGTGGTGCAGCTGCTCGAGCAGATGGTCCCTCAGGTCCTTAGACTCGACCGGCGTGGGCTCCCGGAACTCCCGGTCCTCCCATTGGGTCCTCCTCCCTCCCTGATCGAACCCGTACAGGAGGATCTTCTCCCAATCGATCTCGTCCTCCTTCTCGTTCTCGGGGGTCTCCTCCTCATCGAGCGAAACCTCCGTTTCGACGTCCGGCTCCACGAGCTCGAGGAACGGGTTCTCGGTCAGCTCCTGCTTCAGGTGCTGCTGGAGGTCCAGGAGAGGCATGTGAAGGAGCTCCATCGCCTGGTACAGGCGCGGATTCGCCTTCATCTCCTGGCGGAGATCGGCGCTCTGGTAGAGGTGGCTGCCGATTCGACTCACGGGGGCGACCTCACGGCCCTAGATCCTGCATGGAGACGGGGGTCGCCGGCGGGCTGTATCGCTGCCGCATGCGTGCCGTGAGGTTCGGGCCGAGGTATATCCGGGCCACCTCGTCGTTCCAGACGAGCTCCGAGACCGTACCGCTCACGCGGATCCTCCCCTCGTACATGATGTACGCGCGGTCCACGATCTCCAGGGTCTGCTCGACGTTGTGATCCGTGATGATCACGCCGATGTTCCGGTGCTTGAGCCCGGCCACGATCTGCTGGATGTCGTTGACCGCGATGGGGTCGATCCCCGCGAACGGCTCGTCCAAGAGCATGAACTTCGGCTGCTGGACCAGCGCCCGGGTGATCTCGAGCCGCCGGCGCTCCCCGCCCGAGAGGGTGTAAGCCTTGCTCCGCCTCAGGTGCCCGATCGAGAGCTCGTCCAGGAGGGCGTCCAGACGGGCCGCTCTCTCCTTCTTGGGGAGGTCGAGGGTCTCCAGGATCGCGAGCACGTTCTCCTCGACCGTGAGCTTCCGGAAGATGGACGGCTCCTGCGCCAGGTACCCGACCCCCATCCGGGCCCGCTGGTACATGGGGACGCGCTTCAGCTCGGTGTCGTCCAGGTAGACCTTGCCCGACGCCGCGTCGATGAGGCCCACCATCATGTAGAACGTCGTCGTCTTGCCGGCGCCGTTCGGTCCCAGGAGGCCCACGATCTCGCCCTGAGTGACCTCGAGATCCACCTCGTCCACCACGCGCCGGCGCGCGTAGATCTTGGTCAGTCGATCCCCGCGAAACCGACTCGTTCCCCGGACAGTCTCAAGCACGCCCGAGAGCTCCGCGGGCCCATCTCTCACGTCGATCTCGCTCACGGCGCCCCTCCCGTCGTCGGCACCGACCCGTCAGGGGGCGTCGCGGGCCCGTTGGCGGTTGGCGCCGACCCGGCGGTGGCACGACCCGTTTCCGGGTCCAACTGGAGGCCCAGGACCTGCTCTTCGGCTACGATGCTCTGAACCTCCCCGTCCTGCCCCAGGTAGACGGAAATCCGATCGGCGAGGACGTAGCTGATCGGCTGGTCTGCCCGATCGGGTTCGGGAGAGTCTACGGGGGTCTGCGGGAGCACATCAGGCGCATCCAGCCCCGCTTGCGGGGAAGCCCTCTCCGCATCCTCGGGCGGGGACCTGTAAAGGGTCCGCGCGCTTCCACTCCCCGTGAGTCGCCGAACGTAATACTCGTCGTCGCTTCGACCCGCGTTCGCCGGTCCGGCGGCGGGCTCTACTCGGCCGAAGAGGACATCGATATCGTCCGCTTGGATCCAGTCGTCCGCGAGCGCCTCGGGCGTGAGCGGGCCGCGGGCGAGCCGCTCCGAGGGCAGCGCGTCGAGGGGCGGTAGGGGGTCGCCCGTCGCGTGGGTCTGCGCCCAGGCGCGTCCCAGGGCCCGCACCCGGTCGGGTACCTCGTCCGGCGAGAGGATGTCCAGCTGGTCTCCCACGATGAAGAACTCTTCGGTGAGAAGGCGCGGCACGTCGGACGTCTCGCCCCCCCCTCCCCTGTCCGCGAGGACGCGCTGGACCTTCTCCTCCTGGATCGTGATCGAGATCGTCCAGGCCGTCAGCTCGATCTGGTCGTTAACAACGTGCCCGTGTCCCTCGATCTCGATGGACTCGACGATGTCGTCCCGCATCCGCACCTGCATCCGATCTCCCTCGAACACCGTCCCCCCCTCCTCCATCCGGGCACCTCCAACCACGAGGAGGTTTCCGGTCTGGCGGTCGAAGGCGAGGGAGTCCGCGAAGATGCGAAGCGAGTCTCGCTCCACCGCCACCTCGCCGGTACCCCACACGTAGCGTTCGCCCTCGAAGCGGAGGCCCCTCGCAGCGATGCGATACGCACCCGCGGGAGCCGGCTCCCCCGCGGTAGCGCCCTCTCGGGGGAGGGACGCGACGGCGGGACGGCCGCGTAGGGTCAGCTGATCCGCGCCTCCGGAGGGGCCGGCCTCGAGGAGCGTCAGCGTATCGCCCGACATCTCGCGGCCGGTCCCGAGATCCCGGAAGGTGACGTTCCCCCGCGCGAAGAGTTGGCCCTGTACCTCGTAGTGGTCCGCTTCCGTCGCCCGGAGCTCCGTTTCGGCGTCAAGGATCACGACGTTCCCGATGAGCTGGTTCCGGCCCGACTCTGAGTACGAGATCGCGCTGTCTGCCTGAACCCGTGCGCCGTCTCCGCACGACAGGTCGGGCGCGCCCAACCACCAGATGGCGTGTGCCGTGCCGGGGATAGGATCCCGCCTGAGCGTTCGGTAGTCGAGGAGCGAGCAACTTCCGCCGAGGTCTTGTGCCCACGCCGCGGAAGGGAGGGCCGTCAGGGCCACGAGCGTCAGGCCCGTCACGGCCGCAGCCGCGGCGGTACGGGACCGGAGAACGGGAACCGGGGTCACGGTCCGCACCCCCCACTATTCTCCGCCGTGATATTCTGGAACCCGAGGTCGGAGCGGAAGAAGTTCCCGCGGAGGGGGGTGCTCCCTTCCCGGTTCATGACGAAGCAGGCGTCGCTTTCGATCTGGTCCGACGCCGAGTGGTAGCTGAGCTCCTCGGTCTCGAGCCGAATTCCCTGGCCCGGAACCTCCAGCACCACGTCGCCCTGCGCAATGAAGTTATCGAAGCGCGCGTCGACAGTCCCGTTTCGGGCCGTGACCTCCGCGCGCTCGGAGCCGTCGTCGTTGAAGATCGACAGAACGACGCCGCGCAGCTGAGAGTTGATGGAGTCGTTCCAGGAGTAAAGCGTGTCGAAGCGGAGGACGGAGGTTCGAATCCCCTCGCCGTTCGTGAAGTAGTGCTCGCCGCCAATCATGACCGCGTCGGCCTGGCGGAACGACTCCCCCGAAGGGATGGACGCTACGGGAGGCTCCTCACGGCAGGCCCCCACTCCGAGAGAGAGCGCCCCAACCACCGCGAGGATCGGCGCCGGAGGCGCACGTCGGGAGCCGCTCACCCGATCCCCGCCCGAAGCAGGTCGTGGAGGTGAACGACGCCCTCGAGCTCCCCTCCGGCGCCCACCACGGGAAGCGCCATGATACCGTGCCCCTCCATCTCGTGGACGGCTGCTCCCGCCAGGGTCTCACGCGTGGTGACCTTCGGAGTCGTCGTCATGACATCCAGAACGGGAACGTCCAGGAAGTCCTCGCGCCGGTCCATAAGCCTCGTGAGGTCACCGGCTGTTACGACCCCGACCACCCGGTGGGCCGCGTCCACGACCGGAACCGTCCCTCTCATGTGCGCCAGAGGCACAATGCAGTCGCGCATGGTGGCCCCGTCCGTGACCTCCGGGTAGTTCTCGCCCACCATGACGTCCGCCACCTGGAGGGTGAGCCTCCGTCCGAGCGCTCCTCCGGGGTGGAAGCGGGCGAAGTCCGCCGGGTGGAAGCCCTTGGCCTGGAGGAGCACCATGGCGAGCGCGTCCCCCATGGCCACCGCGACGGTCGTCGAGGAGGTCGGGGCCAGGTCCATCGGGCACGCCTCTGCGCTCACGCCGCAATCGAGAACGACGGTCGCGTGCTCGGCGAGGGGCGAGTCCACGCGACCTATGAGGGCCACGGTCGGGACGCCCAGGCGGACCATGTACTCCATGAGCCCGGACAGCTCGGAGGTGGCCCCACTCTTCGAGATAAAGATCCCTGCGTCCTCCCGGGAGACGATCCCCAGGTCCCCGTGGAGCCCGTCCATGGGGTGAAGGAAGCTGGCCGGGGTACCCGTGGACGTCAGCGTCGCCGCGAGCTTGCGCGCGACGATACCGCTCTTGCCAACGCCGGTGACGATCACCCGTCCCCGGACCCCCAGGAGAAGGTTCGCCGCCGCCACGAACTGGCGATCCAGGCGATCGGCGACCCCCCGGATCGCGCCGGCTTCCGCCACGAGGACGCGGCGTCCCTCCTCGATCACCCCTTCCGGGTCGGCCACGCCGGGCGCGCCGGCCATTGCCTTCGCGAGCTCACGCATCGGTCCGCGCCGCGCAGTACTCCGTCACCACCCGATCCCAGTCCCCTCGCGCGAGCAGAAGGGCTCGAACAAACTCGCGCACGGCACCTCTCCCCCCCCCCCGCTCCGTCGACCAGAGAGCGACCCGCCTGACTTCGGGGACAGCGTTCGCCACGGCGACGGGAAACCCCACCCGGCTCATCACGGGAAGGTCGGGAAGGTCATCACCCACCATCGCCACCTGGGTCCACTCGAGCCCGAGACGCTCCATGATGCCGTTCACAGTCGGAAGCTTCTTCGCGTCGTCGTCCTGGTGACACGGGATGCCGAGCTCCTGAGCCCGCCGCACCGTCGCGGCGGAGCTCCGGCCGGACACCAAGGCCACCTCGACTCCGGCGGCTCGGAGGAGCTTGAGCGCGAGCCCATCCTGGATGTCGAAGCGCTTGAGCTCCACGTCCTCGCCGCCCGCCGTCTGTCCGATGTACACGGTGCCGTCCGTGAGGACACCGTCCACGTCCAGGACGACCAGCCGGATGCCCAAGGCGATACCCTGCGGGAACTCCCCGTGGCCGGCCCCCTGGGGCGCCTCGGGCCAGGCGTGCCGATCGACGATCCGCGTCACCCCGAAACGCTCCATCTCGCTCCCACCCCGCCACCCGAGAGCGCCTCCCGAATCCCCATGACCTGCTCGATCAGGGGCTCCAGTCGCTCGAGCGGGAGCATGCTCCGACCGTCCGACGGGGCCGAGGACGGGTCCGGATGGGCCTCGAGGAACAGGTGGTCGCAGCCGGCCGCCACCGCGCCCCGGACGAGGGCGGGAATGGTCTCGGGGTCGCCTCCGGTCGAGCCACCGGCCCTTCCGGGCCGCTGGACCGAGTGGGTTCCGTCGAACACCACGGGAACGCCGCACGCCGAGCGGATCCGCTCGAACGATCTCATGTCCACGACCAGCTCTCCGTACCCGAAGAACGTGCCCCGCTCCGTCACCGTGACTGTGGGGGCCCCTCCTGCGCGGGCCTTCTCGACCACGGCCGCCATCTCCTCGGGAGCCATCCACTGGCCCTTCTTGACGTTCATCGCGCGTCCCGTTCGGGCCGCGGAGAGGACCAGGTCGGTCTGGCGGCAGAGAAAGGCCGGGATCTGAAGGATGTCCACGACCTCCGAGGCCGGCCCGGCCTGGTCGGGCTCGTGGATGTCCGTCAGGACGGGGAGGCCGAACTCGGAGCGCACGCGCCGGAGCCACTCGAGCCCCCGCTCGAGCCCGGGACCCCGCGGCGAATCCAGTCGCGCGCGATTCGCCTTGTCGAAGGAACCCTTGAAGACGACCGGTAGATCGTGCCGGCTCGAGAGGGACGCCAGTCGCTCAGCGATGCGGAGCGTCGTCTCGTGCTCCTCCACGACGCAGGGACCGGCGATCAGCGTGAACCTCTCGAACACTGCCATCCCTCACCCCTTCACCCCCACCGCCGCCTCACGCACGCCCGCATGCCCGAGCGCCGCGTGACTCGCGGCCGCCTGAATGAACGATGCGAACAACGGATGCGGGCGCGTCGGCCGGCTCTTCAACTCGGGATGGAACTGGCACCCCACGAACCACGGGTGGTCTGCCAGCTCGATCATCTCGATGAGCTTGCCGTCCGGAGAGACCGCGCTCGCCCCGAGACCCCGTTCCTGGAGCCGCTCCAAGTACTGGTGATTCACCTCGTAGCGGTGCCGGTGCCGCTCGGAGATCTCATCCGTCCCGTAGATCTCCGCCACCCGGGAGCCGACCTTCAAGTTCGCCGGGTAGGCGCCAAGCCTCATGGTTCCTCCCTTGTCCGTCACCTGGCGCTGGGAGTCCATGAGGCAGATCACCGGATCCGGGGAGTCGGGCGCGAACTCGAGAGAGTGGGACTCACGAAGACCACCGACGTTCCTGGCGAACTCGATCACGGCGCACTGGAGCCCCAGGCAGATGCCGAAGAACGGCCGCCCTTCCTCCCTGGCCCACCGAATCGCGCCGAGCATGCCCTCCACCCCCCGCGGACCGAAGCCGCCTGGGATGAGGAGCCCGTCGTACGCCTCCAGCCTCGCGCCCACATCGCGTCCTTCCAGCTCCTCCGCCGAGAGCCAATCGATGCGGACCCCAACCTCGTTGGCGATGCCGCCGTGGATCAGCGCCTGCTGCACCGACTTGTACGAGTCCACCAGGTTCGTGTACTTCCCCACGACCGCGATACGGACGGCCCCGCCCGGGGGGTTCCGGAAGAGCTCGACCATTCGCGACCACTCGGACAAGTCCGGCGGGGGAGCCTCGATCCCGAGGGTTTCGAGCACGTAATCGTCCAGGCCCTGGCAGTGGTAGTCGAGCGGGACCTGGTAGATGCAGTCCACGTCGAGCGCCTCGATCACCCCTCTCAGATCCACGTTCGTGAACAGGGCAATCTTCCTCCGGATCTCCTCGTCCAGGGGACGCTCCGACCGGCAGATCAGCGCGTGGGGCTGGATCCCGATCTGCATCAGCTCGCGCACCGAGTGCTGCGTCGGCTTCGTCTTGAGCTCGCCCGACGCCGCGATGTACGGCACGAGCGTGAGGTGGAGGTACATCGCGTTCCGGGGTCCCACGTCGTGGCGGAACTGCCGGATGGCTTCCAGGAACGGGAGGCTCTCGATGTCGCCGACCGTGCCCCCGATCTCGGTGATGACAACGTCGTTCCCGTCGGCGAGCCGTCGCACGCTCGCCTTTATCTCGTCCGTGATGTGGGGCACGACCTGAACGGTGGAGCCCAGGTAGTCGCCGCGGCGCTCTTTGCTGATGACCGACTGGTAGATGCGGCCCGTCGTGACGTTGTTCGCCTGAGAGAGTGACTCGTCGATGAACCGCTCGTAGTGGCCCAGATCCAGATCCGTCTCGGCACCGTCGTCGGTTACATAGACCTCGCCGTGCTGGAACGGCGACATCGTGCCGGGATCGACGTTGATGTAGGGATCGAACTTCTGGATCGTGACCTTTAGGTCCCGCTCCCTGAGCAGGCGTCCGAGCGAAGCCGAGGCGATCCCCTTCCCCAGGGACGAGACCACTCCGCCGGTGACGAAGACGTACTTCGTTGGGCCGCTCTGGGGCGTCATGTCCCGTTCTTCATGGTGATCGGTTCCCTGGACCCCTGGAGGAGCTGCTCCATCCTAACCACGTCCGCCGCCGTGTCCACGCCGGGGCTCGCCCCGTCCACTACGGCCACTCCGATGCTGATCCCGTCCTCGAGCGCCCGGAGCTGCTCCAGGCGCTCCACTTCCTCGAGCGGCGAAGGGGGGAGATCGACCCAGCGAAGGAGGGCCTCGCGCCCGTACGCGTAGATGCCCACGTGCCCCAGGAACGGCGGGGCCCCGAGCACCTCCCCGTCCGGCTTGCCGTCACGCATGTAGGGGATGCCCGCGCGCGAGAAGTAGAGGGCGCGCCCGCTTCGCCCGCGGGCGACCTTCACGACGGCCGGGTCCCGCCGCGCTTCCGCGTCTCGGAGGGGCGTCGCGCACGTCCCCACCTCCCATCCCTCTTCCCGTACGAGCGCCACCGCGCGCGCAAGGTGCTCCTCCTGCACGAGCGGCTCGTCTCCCTGGACGTTCAGGACCACGGGAAAGCTCCGGAACTCAGGCCGTTCGGCCACCTCGGCCACGCGGTCGGTGCCCGACGGGTGATTCATGTCCGTCAGGACGACCGGAGCGCCCAGGCCCACGCACAGGTCCCGGACTTCCTCCGAGTCCGTGGCCACGACTAGGCTCTGGAAGACCCTCATTGGAGCCACCCGGAGCCAGACCCACTCGAGGAGCGGTCGGTCCAGGATCGGGTAAAGGGGCTTTCGGGGGAGGCGACTCGACTCCAACCGCACGGGAACGACCCCGAGCACGGGCTCGCTCACCGGTTCGCTCCCAGGGGGGTCGGGAGGTCGCGGGGGTGAGTCTTTGCAAGTTTCACGCCACGAAGGTAGGAGAAGCCCAGGCGAGGATCAAGCGCGGCCCCCTCTCGACCCTTCTCGACGGGGAGTCAGAGCTCCAGGAAGTTCTTGAGCAGGCGCTTCCCGTCATGCGTGAAGAGGGATTCGGGGTGGAACTGCACTCCCCAGATGGGCAGCTCCCGGTGCCGAATCCCTTGGATCTCCTCCCCGGAGGGCCCGTTCCCCTCGGGCTCCGCCCCACCCTCGCGTGGGGACCACGCGACGGCCTCTAGGATATCGGGGAGGACGCCGGCCTCGGTCACGAGCGAATGGTACCGGGTCACCTCGAGCGGCACGGGCAGGCCCCGGAAGATCCCCTCGCCCAGGTGCCGGATCTCGGTCGTCTTCCCGTGCATCACCTTCCCCGCGCGGACCGTGCGTCCCCCGAACGCCTCCCCGATCGCCTGGTGTCCGAGACAGACCCCCAGGAGCGGTCGCTCGGCCCCGAGCCGTCGAACGGCCTCGACGCTCACCCCGGCTTCCTTCGGAGTGCATGGGCCGGGGGAAATCACCACCCGGGACGGGCCCATGGCCTCGAGCTCCTCGACGGAGGCTTCGTCGTTCCGGACGACGTACGGGTCCGTGCCAAGCTCACCCAGGAACTGGACGAGGTTCCACGTGAAGGAGTCGTAGTTGTCGATGACGAGCAGCATTCTTCCCCTCGGCAGCGGATCCCACCTCCGTGCTCTGAAGCGTGAGCTCCGACTCCGCCCGGTAGGTGGACGGTCGGTGGTCGCGATCAGTCAGTAGTCGACCGGGCGCAGGTAGAACTCTCCGATCGCGTTCTCGGAGAGGGTGGCCACGGTGGGGAGCTCCCGCTTCCAGTGCGTCCCCTGGAGGCGCGCCCTGATCCTCTCCACGGCTTCTTCGGCAAATCCGGCCCGAACTAGGTCTTCGGGGCGGTACCCCTCGAGAAGCCAGTAAAGGATCCGGTCCGCCACCTCGTACCGGACCCCGATCTCGCTCTCGTCGTGGACCCCGCGGACCAGGTCGGCGCTCGGCGCCTTCACCACGATCTCCTCGGGCACACCGAGCTGCCTCGCCAGCGCCCAGACCTGTGTCTTGAACAGGTCCCCAAGCGGGTTGATCGGAGGAGAGTCGTCGGCGTGCCAGGTGAAGTAGCCGAGGAGCCGTTCGCTCTTGTTTCCCGTTCCCAACGGGAGGGCACCCAGACGGGCCGCTTGATCCCATAGAACGAGGGCCCGGAAGCGCGCGGCCAGGTTCCCCCGGCGCAGGTCGGAAAGATCCGGCTCCTCCCTGTCCACGTACGCGTCCACCGAGGGGGTGATCTCGATCGCTCGGGAGGCGACGCCGGCCCGCTCGACGACGTGCCGCCCATCGGCGAGGCTCTCGGGGCTGGAGGTTGCGTAGGGGAGGAAGACGGCGTGGACGTGCTCGGGCCCGAGCGTCCTCACGGCGAGGAGGAGCGAGGTCGCGGAGTCCACCCCGCCCGACACTCCAACGACGACATCGTGGAAGCCTCGCCTCTCCACGATCTCGTCCCGGAGAAACGTCACGAGCGTACGCTCGACCAGTGGGAGATCGAGGTCCAGGGGCGACGAATCGTCCGGATCGGGCAGCTCCGCGGGCGCGCGCCTCGAGGCGGCCCGTCCGTCCACGGAGGGTCCCAGAGCTTCCACTGTTCGCCTGGCCGGCCCGCCCCCTCCCGACGCCCGGATCGACGCGAGGAGGTGGGGCAGCCGGCTCCTCAGGTCCGACAGGAGAGGGGAGCGCGCCCGGTAGCGGTGCCGAGCCGTGCGGTCGATCACGGCACGGACGGATCCCTCGTCGAACAGGGGAGCCTTCGGGCCAACCTCGCCGCCCGGCAGGTAGAACGCGCTTCCGCCGCCGAAGACCTTACCTCCCTCGCTCCCCACGAGCTGCGCGATGGCGACGTGGATCCCGTGCTCCAGGGCCGCCGACCGTCCCACGAGGTCCCACCGCTCGAGACTCAGGGGAAACCCCGGGCCCGGCGAGAAGTCGCGAGCTGGCGACGCGGAAACCACGACGAGGAGCTCCGCCCCGTCGAGCGCGAGGATCGCGGGCGGCAGGGAGTGGTGCATTTCCTCGCAAACGAGCATCCCGGCGCGGCCGAACCGGGTCTCGAACGCCTCCATAGCCGTGCCGGGCGAAACGAAGCGGGATTCGTCGAACACGCCGTAGGTCGGGAGGAACATCTTCCGGTGGCGATGAACGAGACGATAGGCGCCCTCGTCGGGCGTGAACCAGCCCGCTGCATTGTACGTCGGGCCGTCCCCGCTCTCGTAGAATCCCAGGACGATGTCGGGAGAGCCCGGCTCGGCGGCCCCGAGCCCCGCGGCAACTTCGCCGGCCGTGCGGGAGACCTCCTCCACGGCACCCTCGACGAAATACCCCGAGGTCACGCACTCCGGGAAGACGAGGAGATCGACCTCACCGGCGGAGCCGGCGGCCCACTCCCGGACGCGCGCCAGGTTGGCGTCCACCCGCCCCTTGTCAGGGCGAAGCTGCGCCAGCTCTACCCGGATCGGCGTCGCGATGTCCACCATTCCAGCGACTCCGGAGCTGCTCGTGACCCTCCACCCGGCCGGCCCGAACGGTCCCTCGGAGAGGGATGGGGAGGGGTGACCCCTCTCGGGGCCAGGCCGACGACGAAAATAACACCGCAGAATCCCTGGAACGACCGGCCCCATTGAGGTACTTTGTTGAAATTGGACGTTCCTTCCTCCGCGTGCCAAACGGGTGCCACCGCCATGAGCCGTCGCCTGCGTCTGTGGATCCTCGCCCTGACTCTCGCGGTTCCCCTCGGCGCCCATGCGCAGCGCGCGGGAGACGGGGGCGCCGTAGCCCCTCCGGACCTGATCCCGGAGGCCACCGTCCTCCAGGGCACTATCGAGGCCATTCGAGACTACGCGCTCGAGGCCCAGAGCGACTCGGCCCTGTTCGAGCTGGCAATTCAGGGGCTCATCCGGGGGCTGGACGATCCCTACGCGACGGTTCTCACCCCCGATCAGGTCCGCGAGTTCGAGGAGCAAAGCACCGGGAATTACGCCGGCATCGGGATCGCCATCTACCGCCTGAACGGGGCGGTCACGATCACGGAGGTGTTCCGGAACACGCCGGCCGCGCGTGCGGGGCTCCAGGTGGGGGACCGGATCGTCGGGGTTGGCGCGGAGGACGGCCGGGAATGGAACGAGGACGACGCCTCCTCCCGCATCCGCGGGCGCCCCGGAACCCTGGTCGTGGTCACGGTGGAAAGGGACGGGCTCAGTGAGCCGCTCACCCAGGAGATCGAGCGCGACGAGGTACACGTGCCCGCAGTCACGGCGGAGCGGATATTCTCCGACATCGGCTACATCGCTGTAGGGCGGGTGACACGGAACTCCGCCGCCGAGGTCGACTCGGTGCTGGGAACGATGGGCGGCACACATGGGCTGATCATCGATCTTAGGAGGAATCCGGGCGGGTATCTCGACGAAGCGCTCCGCATGTCGGACCTCTTCCTCGATCGGGGCTCCGTGCTCGCGCGGACCCGCTCCAGGATTCGGGGCGGCAACGGCGAGCGGCTGGACGAGGCCCACCACGCGCGCCTCACCCCGCGGGTCCGGGATCTGCCGATCGTCGTCCTCGTGGACCAGTTCTCGGCCTCGGCGGCCGAAATCGTGGCGGGGGCTCTCCAGGACCATGACCGTGCGCTCGTCATGGGCGAGCGGACCTTCGGAAAGGGAACCGTGCAGAGCGTCATTCCCCTCCCCGAGGGTTACCTCCTCCGCGTGACGTCGGGCGAGTGGCTGACGCCGCAGGGCCGGTCGCTGAACCGCCGGAGGGACGCGGACGGACGCCCTATCGAGGTAGCGGACCCGATCGTTGAGGAGTTTCGATCCGTGGGGGGCCGGGCCCTCCGGGGCGGCGGCGGGGTCTTCCCCGATCTGGAGCTGGTCGAGGACACGCTAAGCGCGAGCGCGCAGGAACTTCCCCTCGCTGCGGTCGAGGCCGAGATCCCCCTGGGTCGCCGGATTCAGGAAGCCGCCTTTGCGGTGAGTCGCAGTATCCGGGAGACGGGCGAGATCCCCGACGAGTTCCCGGAAGCCGATTTCGACGCTTTCGTCCAGGCGCTCGTCGAGGAGGGTATCCCCGAAGAGACCATGAACGAGGAATCTCTCGGGTACCTACGTTGGCAGGTCGAGGGACAGATGTACGCCCGGATCGAGAACGAGGCCCGATACCTGGAGGTTCGGAGCGAGCGGGACACCGTTCTGGCCGCGGCTGTGCGCCTTCTGACCGAGGCGGGGCGCCAGGAGGACCTCTTCGTGCTGGCGGCAGCGGAGCGCGCGGCCGCCAGCCCCCCGCCGGAGCCGGTCGGGGCGGCGGGCGTCGCGGTGCCCGCGGGGGCGCCCGGAGGCCTCTGACCGGTCTCCCCCGGGGGCCGGCTTCCAGCCGGGGCTCTTCAGGCGCGGGGGTGATAGCGCCGATGCACCTGGCGCAGGTAGTCGCGGTCGATGTGCGTGTAGATCTGCGTCGTCGCGATATCAGCGTGCCCTAGGAGCTCCTGCACAGCGGCAAGGTCCGCTCCCCCCTCCAGCAGGTGGGTGGCAAACGTGTGGCGGAGCGTGTGCGGGGAGATCCGTCGCTCGACTCCGGCCCGGCGTGCTGCCTCCTTCACGACCCCCCAGACCCCCATCCGGGTGAGCGGCCGGCCCCGCTGGTTCAGGAAGATCGCGCCCGCGCCCCGCCCCCGATCCAGGCGGGGCCTAAGCTCCCGCAGGTAGCGAAGGGCGACACCGAGGGCCACGCGGCCGACGGGAACGATCCTCTCCCTCGAGCCCTTCCCGAAGACAGTCAGAAGACCCGCTTCTGCATCCAGGTCGGGGATCCGCGCCGTGGTGAGCTCCGACACGCGAATCCCCGTCGCGTACAGGAGCTCTAGGATCGCGCGGTCCCTCCAGTGGACTCCGCTCTCCGGGGAGGGCGACTCGATCAGCGCTACCGCCTCCCGCTGGGTCAGGACATCCGGGAGCGTTCGCCCCGTCTTGGGAGCCTCCAGGCGCTCAGTGGGGTCCGCGCTCACCACGCCCTCCTCGAGAAGAAAGCCGTAGTAGCTCCGAAGGGAGGAGAGGGAGCGCCGGATCGACGTCGGGGCCAGCCCAGCTTCCTTCAGGTGGAAGAGGTACTCGCGGAGCGTGACGTGCGAGACCTCCTCAGGGGAGTGTACCTCCCGCTCGACGAGGAACCGCGCGAGCCGTTCCACGTCACGGTAGTAGGCGGCTACCGTCCGGTCGGAGAGTCCGCGCTCGAAGGCCAGGAAGTCCCGATATGGCTCGGTCCGGAAGGCCCCCCCGTCGGACATCGAGCCGCGCAGCGTCAGGCAGGAGCAGACAACGAGACGAGCAGGGCCACCGCATGGACCGCGACGCCCTCACCCCTGCCCTCCCAGCCCATGCCTTCATTCGTCTTCCCCTTCACCGACACGGATCCCGGTGCCACGTCCAGCGCGCGGGCCAGCGAGTCCCGGATAGAATCGGCGACCGGGGCGATCCTGGGCCGTTCGCATACGACCGAGACGTCCACGTTCCCGACACCGTACCCAGCGTCCCGGACCATCCGCACGGCCGCACGCAGAAGGTTCATGGAGTCCGCTCCCCGCCAGCGCTCGTCTCCGGGCGGAAAGTGGGTCCCGATATCCCCGAGCCCCGCGGCCCCCAGGATGGCGTCTGTCACCGCATGCGCGAGCGCGTCCCCGTCGGAGAACCCCGCGAGCCCCGGGGTGTCGGGGATCGGGACCCCACCCAGGACACAGGCCCGATCGGGGTCGAAGCGGTGAGAGTCGAAGCCGAGCCCAATCCTCAGCCTCAATCCTCCTGCGCGATGGCGATGCACGCGTTGTGGCCGCCGAAGCCGAAGGAGTTCGAGAGCGCCAGGCGGACCGGCTTCTCCCGCGCCCGGTTCGGCGCGTAATCAAGGTCGCACTCGGGATCGGGCGTGTTCAGGTTGATCGTAGGCGGAATCGTCCCGTCCTGACATGCCAGCACGCAGATGATGGCCTCGACCGCCCCCGCCGCACCCAGGAGGTGTCCGGTCATCGACTTGGTGGAGCCCACGACAACCCGGTCGGCGTGAGGGCCGAGAACGGCGCGGATCGCCTGCGTCTCGGTGCGGTCGTTGTGCGGCGTGGAGGTCCCGTGCGCGTTGATGTAATCCACGTCCTCGGGCCGAATCCCCGCGTCCTGCAGGGCCGCACGCATGGCCGACTGCGCCCCCGCGCCGCCGGGCACCGGAGACGTGATGTGGTACGCGTCAGCGGACATGCCGAAGCCCGCGATCCGACCGAGGATCCGAGCACCCCGCCGCTCCGCGACCTCGCGGGCCTCGAGGATCAGACACCCCGCGCCCTCCCCCATCACGAACCCGTCCCGGTCGGCGTCGAACGGGCGGCTCGCCTTCTCGGGCTCGTCGTTCCTCGTGGACATGGCCTTCATGGAGCCGAAGCCGGCCATCGTGAGGGGCGTGATCGTGGCCTCCGTGCCGCCCGCAATGATCCGATCCGCATCTCCCCGCTCGATGATGCGGAGCGCGTCGCCGATGGCGTGCGCGGAAGAAGCGCACGCCGAGACGGTCGTGTAATTCGCCCCTCTCGCGCCATAACGGATCGAGATGAGGCCCGGTGCGATGTCCGGAATGAACATGGGGACGAAGAAGGGGCTGACCCGGCTCGGGCCCCGGTCGAGGAGGATCTTACACTGCACCTCGAAGGTCCCGATGCCGCCGATGCCGGTGCCAACGATGACCCCGAAACGATCGGGATCGACCCCTTCGGATGGGGCGTCCACCAGCCCGGCGTGTCGCACCGCTTCATGCGCCGCCACGAGCGCGAACTGCGCAAATCGGTCGTATCGACGGATCTCCTTCGCATCCAGGACGCCCGCAGGGTCGAAGCCCTTCACCTCGCACGCGATCCGCGTGGGATACTCGAGCGTGGCCTCGAAATGGGTCACGGGCCCGCACCCGGGCGTGCCTGCCAGGAGAGCGCCCCACGCCGCCTCGACGCCCACGCCGACCGGGGTGACGAGCCCAAGGCCCGTCACCACCACTTCCCTCCCGGCGTTGTCAGTCATCGCGTCCGCCCGCGCGGCCGTCGCGCTGAGCCAACCACAGCCCGATGACCGTCACTCGCTCCCTTTGGAATGCTTCTTCAGGTACTCGATCGCGTCGCCCACGGTGCCCATCTGCTCCGCATCTTCGTCCGGAATGTCGATTCCGAACTCCTCCTCGAAGGCCATGACGAGCTCCACTGTGTCGAGCGAGTCGGCTCCAAGATCCTCCACGAACGAGGCTTGCGGCGTCACCTTTCCAAACTCGACTCCCAGCTCGTTCACGATGATCTCCTTCACCTTCGCCTCGATGCTTTCCCCCATTCGTCACCCCTTCGGTTGATGGTCCCGACGATCGAGCGATCGGCGGAAGGCCGGTCACATGAGCATGCCCCCGTCCACGGTGAGCACCTGGCCCGTAATGTAGCTAGCCGCCGGGCCGGCGAGAAAGCGCGCCGCGCCTGCGATGTCCGCGGGAGATCCGAGGCGCCCGAGGGGAATCTGGCGCCTGAGCTCCTCGGTCTGCTCATCGGTCAGAGAGGCCGTCATGTCCGTGGTGATGTACCCGGGGGCAATCGCGTTTGAACGGATCCCTCGGGAGGCGAGCTCTCGCGCGACGCTTTTGGCGAACCCGATGAGCCCGGCCTTCGACGCCGCGTAGTTAGCCTGTCCCGCGTTGCCCGACAGCCCCACCACCGACGTGACGTTCAGGATGACCCCGTCGCGGCGCTTCATCATCCCGCGGACCACGGCGCGCGTCATGTTGAACGCGCCCTTGAGGTTCACCTCCATCACCTCGTCCCAATCCTCATCTTTCAGGCGAACGAGGACGTTGTCCCTCGTGATCCCCGCATTGTTCACGAGGATGGAGACGCCGCCGAGGGCCTGCTCCACGGAGGACACAGTCGCCTGGACCTCGGCGGGACTCGCCACGTCACACCGGAACCCTTGGTGTCCGCTCCCTGGGAGCCCGGCGGCGGCCGCGCGCGCGCTCTCCGCGTCCCGACCGATCACGGCGACCCTGGCGCCTCCATCCGCTAGCGCCGCCGCGATGGCGAGTCCGATCCCGCGAGATCCCCCGGTTACGAGGGCAATCTGACCGGCGAGCTCCATGGCGCCTCCAGGCTACCCGACCGACCCGAGGAGAAGCACCTCCAGGGCGGCGATGTCTCCGGGCTCGCCCACCGAGACGGTCGGGATGCCCCGAGCGTTCTTCCGGTTCAGGCCGGCGAGCACGGACCCCGGACCGATCTCGACGAAGCGGTCCGCGCCCGCAGCCACCATGGCCCGGACCGAGGCTGCCCAGCGCACGGGAGACGTGAGCTGCCGCACGAGAAGCTCCCTGGCGACTCCCCCGTCGCTCACCGGCTCCGCCGTGACGTTCGAGTACACCGGGTAGAGAGGGCGACGGAACTTCACGGCCTCCAGCCGCTCTCGCAATCCCCTCTGGGCCGGCTCCATGAGGGAAGAGTGAAAAGCGCCGGATACGCCGAGCGGGACCACTTTCTTCGCGCCCATCCCCGGACCGAGATCGACCGCGCGCTCCACCGCGTCCCGATCCCCGGAGACGACCACCTGGCCCGGCGAGTTCAGGTTGGCCGGGACTACGATCGAATCCGGTGGGCGCGACGACGCCTGGCAGAGCGCCTCCGCGGCTTCCTCCTCCATCCCGAGCACGGCCGCCATCCCGCCTGGGCGAGCCCCCCCGGCTTCCGCCATGAGCCGGCCCCGCGCCCGGACGGCCGCGAGCGCATCCGGAAAGGGAATCGTGCCTGCAGCCACATGAGCGGTAAACTCGCCCAGGGAATGTCCCGCCGCGAGCGCCACGGGCCCGAGGCGGTCTCGGACCACCTTGAGCGCGGCCACGGAATGCGTGAGGATCGCCGGCTGCGCGTTCTGGGTCAGGACCAACTTCTCCTCAGGGCCCTCCCAGAGGAGGGTCGAGAGCGGCTCCCCGAGGATGCCGTCAGCCTCGGCGAAAAGCGCCGCCGCGACCGGAAAGGACCGGGCCAGGGATCGGCCCATCCCGACGAACTGCGATCCCTGCCCGGGGAACAGGAGCGCGAGGGACACCGGATCGGCTAGTCCTCGGACGGCGCAAGCAGGCCATGGAGGTCGCCCGCCAGGTCGCGAGCGATGTGCTCGACCATCCTGGTGCGGACGGCCTGCTCCGCCACGGCAATCGCGTTCCGGATCGCCTTGGGCGGCGATTGTCCGTGGCAGACGATCGAGACCCCGTTCACGCCGAGGAGGGGCGCGCCCCCGTACTCGGCGTAATCGAGAACGCGGAAGACCTCGTCCAGGTCCATCGAGGTCCCGGCCTTATCCATCTCGCGCGTTAGCAGGCCGATTGTGAACTCCGCAACGGACTCGTAGAACTTGAGGAGCACGTTCCCGACGAACCCGTCGCAGACGAGCACGTCGCAGGCCCCGCGGATGATGTCCCGACCCTCGACGTTTCCGATGAAGTGGAGCCCGCTTCCGGACAGGAGTTCGTGCGCCTCGAGGGCGAGCTCGCCCCCCTTGCCCGGCTCCTCCCCGATGTTCAGGAGCGCCACGCGCGGTTGCTCCAAACCCATCAGATCCTGAGCGTAAATCGCGCCGAGCCGGGCGAACTGGAGCAGGTGCTGCGGCTTCGAGTCCACGTTGGCCCCGGAATCCAACATCAGCGTGGGGCGCCTCGAGGTAGGGAGGAGCGTGCCAATGGCGGGGCGCGCTACTCCCGGGAGAGGGCGGAGCAGGATCCGGGAGGCCGCCATGACGGCCCCCGTCGAGCCCGCGCTCACGAAAGCGTTCGCGTGGCCGTACTTCAGGAGACGGATGCCGGTGACGATGGACGAGCGCGGCCGGCGTCTGACGGCCTGGGCGGGTGACTCCCCCGGCAAGATCCGATCGGGCGCGTGGACGATGTCGAGCCGCCCCCGGGAGGCGGGATCCACGTCCGTGAGACCCCACTCGATGTCCTCGAGGTTTCCTACCAGGGAGATGGTGAGATCTTCCGGGCCACCCTCCAGCGCCTGCACGGCCCCGGCGATCTCGATGGCCGGTGACCCGTCCGAGCCCATGCAGTCCAGGGCGATACGCACCGGCCGCCTCCCCGTCAGTCGATCTCCACCCCGTGGGTCGCTCGGAGGAGCGCCGACGACGGGGATGGCCCCGTGCTGCCCGTGACCCGAAGGGCTTCCCTACACTTCGTCAGCGACCTGGAGGACCTCTGTACCACGGTAAAATCCACAGGAGCCACAGACACGGTGGGGCTGCTTGGGATCTCCGCAACGCGGACAGGCGTGCGTCACCACCGGCTCCGCCTTGAAGTGGGTCCGACGCTTCCGTTTCCTCTGCTTCGATGTGCGCTTCTTGGGGACGGCCATGGCCTGCCTCGCCTCATCCGTTTCGGGGCAGCCGGAGGGCTTCCCACCGGGAATCCACCTCCTGACCCTCGCAGCGACATTCCTCTTCGTTCAGATCGATCCCGCATCGGGGACAGATCCCCCGGCAAGCGTCCACGCAGAGGAGGTACGCGGGCGCAGCAAGGAGCATCTCTTCCCGGATCGCATCCCGGACGTCCAGATCGGCCGCGCCGGCTGGAATGGTCCGGATCTCGCCATCCAGCTCGAACGTCTCCGACCCGTCGTCCCCGTACGACCAAACCAGGGCGAGCGGCTCCCTTACCACGTGCCTGACGGCGGCCAGGCAGCGTCGACACGCACCGCCCAGTCGCGCCGACATCTCGCCGCGGGCCACGACCTGCTCGCCCGCCGCGGCCCGAGACACCAGGAGCTCCACGTCCACCCCCGAGAGGAGCTCGAGGTCCGAGCCCTCCCAGAGCGGGTCATCCGCCGCGATCGTGTGACGCACCCGCACGGAGCCCACCCGCTCGAGCTCCCTGAGCCCGATCCTGAACATAGACCAGAAACGCTATTGTAGCTCCGCCCGAGTGTCAATCGAGGGTTGTGCGCCAGGTGGACGGCGGACGGGGCGCCCGGTTGGGCGCCGGCCGCCGCACGGCCTCACCCTTCCGGGGTAGCTCCGTAACCGACCAATCTGGCATCCGAGCCGGGGAGAGCAGGGGGCCCGTGGATTCACACGCCTTTCCCGTGGGAGCACTGATCGCGGGCGGTCGCAACACGCGGTACGGAGCGACCAAGGCTCTCGAGCCGGTCCGGGGGCGGCGCCTCGTGGACGGAGTCGCGACCGCGCTCGCGGAGGCGACCGACCAGGTGGTGCTGATCACGAACGAGACGGCCCTTCGTGACCACGTGGGCTTCCCCGCGCGCGGCGACGGGGTCCGGGGGCTCGGACCGCTGGGTGGAGTGCTCACCGCCCTCCACTGGGCGGCGGAGTTGGAAAGGCAGGGGATCCTCGCCGTCGCCTGCGACCTGCCGTTTCCCTCCGCCCCGCTTCTCCGAAGAATCGCGGAGATCGCGGCGTCGGGTGGGGCAGACGCCGTCGTTCCAGAGAATCCGGGCAACCGGAGGGGGATCGAGCCCCTCTTCGCGTTCTATTCCCGCTCATGCATCGAGCCGATCGAGAGCGCAATCAGCCGCCGCGACCACCGCATGGTCGGCTTCCTTGAGGAGATCCGCCTCGAGCGCGTGCCGGTGGACGAGGTGCGTCGGTATGGCGACCCCTGGCGTCTCTTCTTCAACGTGAACACCCGAGCCGATCTCGAGCTCGCGGAACGCATGGCCCTCCCTCCGGAGGCCGGGCGGTCACCTGGCGGCCCGTGATCGGGCACGGGGTCCACACGCGGGTCGCGGCCGTTTGGGGCCATTGCGCCTCGGTCACGGGGGTCGCCTAATGGAGAGGTGGTCGCAGTCGCAGAGGGGGCGCGGCGTCGGAAACGACCGGGGTCCAAGCCAGGGGGTGGCGTGATGAAGAATCGGGCGGACGGGAAGAGGGTCGATCGGGCCGCCTGGGCCAGCTGGAAGCCCTTTGGGATCGGCGAGCAGCGACCGAACGCCTACCTCGAGATCGTCCAAGCCTTGCGGGAGAACCGCGACCAGCTCGGGTACGCGTGGCGGATCCTGAAAGAGGGCACCTGCGACGGCTGCTCGCTAGGGACGATGGGCCTCCGCGACTGGACGCTCGACGAGGCCCACCTCTGCAACATCCGACTGCGGCTGCTCAGGCTGAACACGATGCCTGCCCTGGACGCGAGCGTCCTGTCGAACGTGGCGTCCCTGAAGACCAAGAGCGGCTCCGAGCTCCGCGATCTCGGGCGGCTCCCCTATCCGATGATCCGGCGAAAGGGCGAGCCCGGATTCACGCGCGCGAGCTGGGACGAGGCACTGGACGAGATCGCGAGTCGTATCCGGGCCTCGTCCCCTGACCGTACGGGCTATTACCTCACGAGCCGGGGCCAGCCCAACGAGAACTACTTCGCGGCGCAGAAGGCCGTCCGGGCCATGGGGGGCAGCTCGATCGACAACGCGGCGCGCGTGTGCCACTCGCCGAGCACGTTCGGGCTCAAAGGCGCCCTCGGGGTCGCGGCAACGACCTGCTCCTACAGCGACTGGATCGGTAGCGACCTGGTGGTGTTCGTGGGCTCGAACGTCGCGAACAACCAGCCGGTCGCTATGAAGTACCTCTACAAGGCCAGGAAGGCCGGCACGCGAGTAGTGATGATCAACACTTACCGCGAGCCGGGGATGGAGCGCTACTGGGTGCCCTCGAACCTCGAGAGCGCGGTGTTCGGCACCCGCATCACGGACAGGTTCTTCCTCATCAACGTCGGCGGCGACATCGGTTTCCTGAAGGGCGCCTTGAAGCACGTGATCGGGCACGGCTGGCTCGACGATGAGTTCGTGGAGCGCCACACGACGGGGTTCGAGGACCTGAGAGCGAACCTCGACGCTCAGTCGTGGGAGAGCCTGGAAGCGCTCGCGGGGACCTCCCGGGACGAGATGGAGGAGTTCGCGCGCATGCTCGGCGAGGCGAGAACGGCCGTGTTCGTCTGGAGCATGGGGATCACGCAGCACGAGTTCGGTGAGGACAACGTCCGCGCTATCATCAACCTCGCGCTCACCAAGGGATTCGTCGGTCGGGACAAGTGTGGGGTGATGCCGATCCGCGGGCACTCGGGCGTGCAGGGTGGTGCCGAGATGGGCGCTTACTCGACCGTGCTCCCCGGAGGCCTGCCGCTGACGCCAGAGAACGCGGCTCGCTTCAGCGAGCTCTGGGGCTTCGAGGTGAGCCACTCGCGGGGCATGACGGCCCCCGAGATGATCGACGCCGCTCACCAGGGCCGCCTGGACGTGCTCATCGCATCAGGGGGCAATTTCCTCGAGGTCCTTCCGGAGCCGGACTACTGCGAGGCGACCCTCGAGAGGATGCCGCTCCGTGTGCACATCGATATCGTCCTGTCGAGTCAAATGCTCGTGGACCCCGGGGAGGTCGTAGTCCTCCTTCCGGCCGCGACGCGGTACGAGATGCCCGGCGGCGTGACTGAAACGACCACGGAGCGGCGGGTCGTGTTCAGCCCGGAGATCCGGGGGCCCCGGATCGCGGAGGCCCGTCCCGAATGGGAGATCTTCTGTGACTTGGCCAAGCGGGTGGTTCCCCACCTGAGCGACAAGGTGCACTTCGACGGAACGCCCGCGATTCGTGCGGACATCGCGCGGGCGATTCCCATCTACGACGGGATCCAGCGGCTGGAGGCCTTCGGTGACCAGTTTCAGTACGGGGGCCCTCACCTGTGCGCGGACTGGAAGTTCCCCACTCCCGACGGGAAGGCGCGTTTCTCGGTGGTGCCCCTCCCCGAAATCCGGCTCCCCCCGGGCCGCTTCATGGTCTCCACGCGGCGCGGGAAGCAGTTCAACTCCATGGTCCACGAGCGGGTCGATGCCCTCAACGGCGCGGAGCGGGAGGCCGTACTGGTCAGCCGGGTGGACGCGGACGGACTCGGAGTCGAGGACGGCGATCGAGTGATCCTCCGTAGCGACGTCGGGGAGCTTCGCGGGCGCGCGATGATCGCGCCCGTCACGCCGCGTAGCCTCCAGGTCCACTGGCCCGAGGGGCTCGTGCTGATCGACCGCCGGAAGCGCTCGCCCCAGGCCGGGATCCCCGACTACAACGCCGTCGTGACCCTCGAGAAGGCCGCCAGCCCCCGGGCATGACGTGGACCGACGACCCGGAGGCAGGACCCGAACACGCGTGCGAATCGTCGAGCGCGAGGGCGCGCGGTGGCGTTCGGACCACGTCGCCACGGAGGAGCCGCTCGAGATCCGTCTCGTGGCCGGGGGCACCTCGCGAACCGTGGCGATCACGATGCGCACTCCCGGCGGCGACTTCGAGCTCGCGGCCGGTTTCCTCCGCGGCGAGAGGGTAATCGATCAGCGCGCCCAGCTCCGTAAGATCCGGTACTGCACGGACCCGGAACTGGACACCGATCAGCGGTACAACGTCGTGAGCGTGGAGCTGTCCACCCCGTCCCTCCCCGAGCTCGGAAAGCTCGAGCGCCACTTCTACACGACGAGCGCCTGCGGCGTGTGCGGAAAGGCGAGCCTGGAGGCGCTCGAGATCAGGGGCTGCGGCGCTCCACCGCCCGGGCCCGAGGTTAGCGCCGAGGTCGTCCTGGGCCTCCCGGATCGCCTTCGGGAGGCCCAGGGACTCTTCGCCTCCACCGGAGGCCTCCACGCGGCCGGGCTCTTCGACGCCGCAGGCGAGCCCGTGTGCGTGCGGGAGGACGTGGGCCGGCACAACGCGGTGGACAAGGTCGTCGGCTGGGCGCTACTGGAGGACCGGCTGCCTCTCACGGATCATTTGCTCGTGGTGAGCGGCCGGTGCAGCTTCGAGATCATGCAGAAGGGCCTCGTCGCCGGCGTGCCTCTCGTGTGCGCGGTCTCGGCACCCTCCAGCCTCGCCGTGGCCGTGGCCCGCCAGTTCGGAATGACGCTTGTCGGCTTCCTGCGAGAGAACCGCTTCAACATCTACGCCGGCCAGGAGCGAATCGTCCCATGGTAACCACAGCGGATGGAAACCCGACCCGCGGGCGCTGGCTTCTGGCCGGTGCCGCCGTGCTCATCCAGCTGGCGCTCGGCGCCGTTTACGCGTGGAGCATCTTCGTCAACCCGTTCATCGAACAAATGGGGTGGTCCCGCACCGAGACCGCGCTCCCGTTTATCGTCACGATCGGCGTGCTCTTCGTCGGCACCTTCGTGGGCGGCCGCATCCAGGACCGGATCGGACCCAGGCCTGTTGTGCTGGCCGGCGGCATCATCTACTCCGTGGGAGTCATGCTAGCGTCGCTCGTCGAGACGCCCGACCAGCTCTGGCTCTTAGTCCTCACGTACGGTGTGATCGCCGGGCTTGGGCTCGGGGCCGGGTACATCGTGCCGATCGCCATGTTGGTCAAGTGGTTCCCGGACAAACGCGGGCTCATCACCGGCATTGCCGTGGCGGGGTTCGGGGCGGGAGCGCTGGTCACCGCCCCCGTCGCGAACCGGCTCCTGGTGGCGGAGGACGTATCCCAGGTGTTCCTCCCCCTCGGCCTCGCCTACCTGGTCGCCACCCTTGCCGGCGGCTCGTGGTTTCGGAACCCGCCGCCGGGGTACGCCGTGCCCGGGTTCCAGCCCGGGGTGAAGAGCGCGCCGGCTACCGCCGACTCGTACACGCTGTCGGAAGCCCTTCACACGCCGCAGTGGTACGCGATGACGGCCATCCTCGCCCTGAACGTCACGGCGGGGATCGCGCTCATCTCACAGGCGGCGCCCGCGGCCCAGGCAATCACGGGCACAAGCGCCGCGGGAGCGGCGAGTCTGGTCGGCGTGCTCGCGATCTTCAACGGAGCGGGGCGGGTGTTCTGGGGATGGACGAGCGACCACGTGGGCCGGATGAAGGCCTTTCTCGCCATCTTCGGCCTGCAGGTGATCTGTTTCGGGGTCCTGCCCAGCGCCGCCCCCATCTGGCTGTTCTTCCTCCTGAGCTCTGTCGTGTACCTCTGTTACGGGGGGGGCTTCGGGACCATGCCGGCGACCGCGGCCGACTTCTTCGGCCCGAAGAACGCCGGCGCCATCTACGGCGCCGTGATCGTGGGGTGGAGCGTGGGCGGGGTGCTGGGGCCATTCGCGATCGCCGCTCTCACGGACGCCACCGGAGGCTTCGCCGTTCCCTTCTATCTCATCTCCGGGATCATGCTGATATCGATGCTCATCCCGGCCTCTCTGCGAAAACCGGAGGAGCGCACGGGGGCAGTGGAGTCGGGCAGCGGCGGAGGCGTGAGCGCCCGTTAGCTGAGCGGGAGTGCGCCGCCGCGGGGAGGCGTGAGCGCCCGTTCGTGTCGCGTCAGCGTGAGCGCCATTCAGCGCACGCGGTTCGCGGCGATCCAAACGCCGTGGATGTCTCGGGTGCCGAGGATGTCCTCTCGAGGGTCTCGGTTCAAGACGAGGAAGTCCGCCCAGGCACCAGGCCGAATCGTGCCCACCACGCCATCCAGCCCGATGCACCGCGCGGCTACGCTTGTGGCCGAGGTCAGCGCCTCCTCCGGCGTGAGCCCCGCGTCCACCATTATCTCGAGCTCGAGATGCTCGAAGTAGCCCTGGAAGCGACCGGTCGGGCCCGTGTCCGTCCCCATTGCAATCCCCACGCCCGCCCGGTGAAGCTGCACCATGTTTTCCATGGCCAGGGGGAACGATTCCCTCCAGTACTCCGCGCTCGCGCTCCGAGATTGCGCCTGCCGCCGGGGCGTGAGGAAGGAGTCGAGGCGCGGAGGCGCCGATCTCTCCAAGAAGAAGGGATCGTCGAAGAAGTCGGGTCGCTCGGCGTAGACGAAGGTGGAGAGCTCCCGCGTGAGCGTGGGCACCAGGCACGCGCCGCTGGCCCGCATCAGATCGATCAGCTCCTCGTCTACGGGGAGGTCCCGAACACTGTGGGCAACGAGCGCGGCACCGGCGTTCACCACGCTCTTCGCATCCTGGAGCTCCGTGATGTGGACGGCCACGGGGAGGTTCCTCGCATGCGCCGCCGCGATCACCGCCGCGTGCGTTTCCCGGCCACGCGAGCCGGTGACGTGCATCTTCACCCAATCGACGCCCATGGCGGAAACTCTCGCCACCTCCCCGGCCGCCGCCGCGGGCGAAGGAGGCCTCAGGCTCGGCCCGGAAACGAAGAGGCGAGCGCGGCGCAGTTGGGGACTCCACCGCTCCTCCCGCATGTGCTCGGCGTCGTCCCCTAGGCTTAGGACCGTCGTGACGCCATAGTGCGCGTAGATCTCGAGCTGCTCGGGGATCGACGACCGGTCACCCGAATCGTTCACGTGACCATGCGCGTCGATTAGCCCAGGAAGCAGCCAGCGGCCCCCCAGCTCGATGACCTCGGCATCCGGTGGCACTACGACGGATGCCGAGGGGCCAACCTCCGAGATGATCCCCGCTCGCGACACGACTGTGCCGGCTTCCAGCGCGGGGGCCCCGGCGCCCGTCCAGATTCGCGCGTTCGTGAAGGCCCGAACGGTGGGACCCAAGCCCGCTGCGGCGCCGGGCCCGGGAGCGCCTTGCGCTCCGTCGCCCACCCGGGGCTCCGCGCAGCTCGCGAGAGCCAGGGCCAGGGACGCAGGTAGAAGGACCGCTGTGCTCGCGCGCCTCATGAGGGGTTCTCGACTCCCGCGCTTCGACCGGCGGGTCCCGACCGTTGGTAACGAGGCGAGTCCGCACGAAGGACGCCGTTGGTCAGGATCCTCGCCCGGAGCCCACCCTTCCCCGCCAGCGCTTTCTCCGCCATCGGCGCAAACGCGTGGTCCATCCAGTAGCACGGGCTGCAGTGGGCAACTCCCAGGAACTCCACTCCCTGGACGCTGAAGCGCCGCCCGATGAGCTCGTTCAGCCGAACGCCCCGGGTCGTGACGTTCCGCCGGAACACCCCCGGGTGGCGGTCCGAAACGTCCAGGGTACGACAAAGCTCCTCGTAAACCTCCAGCTCGAAAAAAGTGATCTCTCCCGCATAACCCGGCATGTGGCCGTAGAAACGGTCGCCCACCACTCCGCGGCCGGTCACGCAGCGCACCTCCTCGACCTCCACGGTCGGGTACTCGCCGGGCGGCTGGCCGTGATGCCCGAAGAAGTTGTGTCCCGGGGAGACGTACAGGTGGGCGATCGAGATGTCGTTCACTGGCACCTCACCAGCCGAGTGTCCCTGCCGAGCCCGAAGGACCGGCGCGTCCCGGAATAGTAGCCGCCCCCATGGAGGGGCTGAGGTTCCCCTGGTCCGGGCAGCTGCGAGCCGAACCGGTAGCTGACCAACACGCCGTGGAGGAGGTGGAGAACCGGAGGGGGCTCCCTGCCCTGGTCGTAGCCTGAGGCGTGTAGACGTAGACCTGCCGGGGCCATCCCCGCCACTCGCGAGTCGTGGGTCCGGAGCTCGACCGTTCCGTGAGCGACGCGCCGGACACGGAGACTTCCTAGGCCCCGGGCGCCCTGAGCCTGAGGTAACCGCGCGGTCGGCGTGGACCTCCGGCGGGAGGACAGAGCGAGTGCCGCCGTGTTGGAGGTCGGCCAGCGGTGCCGCCCCACCGGGGCCACAGGCCGGAACCAGCGCAAGGAAGAGGGGGGTGATGGCCGCCGGGTTACTACGGTTTCGCACGTTTACCTCCGTCCGATCGAGCCCGCCGAGGCCGGCAGAGGCTTCCCGGTGGCGAACCCGCATCGGGACCAAGGTGCCGTCGGAGGTCGCGGACGGCAAGCCGGATCGTTTGCGTAGCGGCGCCTTCCGACGTAACATGCGTCCACACCCCCCCGGCTCGTGCCGGGCGGGGTCACAAGTGTTCGGGGCTCCGGCCCGGCGCCCAGGTGGCGCGCCGCCGCGAAGCCCCCTTAGGGAAGAGAGGCCATCGATGAGATCGAAGCGGGGGATGGCCGGCGCCGCCGGTCTGGTCCTGGCGCTTGGCGTGCTGTGGCTCGCTCAGGGACAGCTCCAGAACAGAGTGGAGGCCCAAAGCGCGCAGGCACCAATGTTCCAGGTGGACCCGTTCTGGCCGAATCCGATGCCGAATGCCTGGCTGCTGGGTAGCTCCATCGGCATATGGGTGGACGACTCGGACGTGATCTGGATGGTCCACCGCGGCAACCTCACTGGAGGCGAGGCCGGGGCGGTCGATGGGGGGGCCGAGTGCTGCATCGCGGCGCCGCCCATCCTGGCGTTCGACCTAGAGGGGAACATTGTCCATGCCTGGGGGCCCGAGGCGGGAGCCATGTACCAGGGGGCCGAGTGGCCCTCCTCGAACCACGGGATCTTCGTGGACCACGAGGGCTACGTCTGGGTCGGCGGCAACGGCGGCGGTGATTCGCACGTCCTGAAGCTCACCCAGGAAGGGAACGTGGTGCAACAGTTCGGCCACGCGAACGCCCGGGCCGACGCGTCGGGCAACATGGTGCGCGGGAGCCACGACATGGAGAGCTTCGGCCGCGTGGCCAAGATCTTCGTGGACGAGGTGACGAACGAGGTGTACCTCGCGGACGGCTACTTCAACCGGCGCGTGGCGGTCCTGGACCAAGAAACCGGCATGGTGGACCGCTACTGGGGCGCGTATGGGAACCCGCCCGACGACAATTACGAGCACCCGGAGGGTGGCGCCGTGTCGCAGCAGTTCCGGGGGCCGGTGCACTGCGCCGACGTGTCTGTTGACCGGCTCGTCTACGTCTGCGACCGCGGGAGCAGGCGGATCCAGGTCTTCACAACCGCAGGAGAGTACGTGAGCGAGCACTTCTTCGGAAACATCGGTGCCTCGACCTGGGACGTGGCCTTCTCGCCCGACCCGGAGCAGACCTACATCTATATCCCGGACGGGACGAACCAGAGGGTCCGCGTGGTGCTTCGCGAGACGATGCAGGAGCTCACGACCTTCGGCCAGGGGGGACGCTACCCGGGCATGTTCTTCGGAGCTCACAGCATTGCCACGGACTCGTTTGGCAACATCTACACGACGGAAACCTACGAGGGTAAGCGCATCCAGAAGTTCGCGTACATGGGTATGCGTGCCGTGAACGCTCGGGTGCAGGGCCCGACGTGGCCCGGGCAGTAACGACGAGTCACTAAAGAGACTCGTCCGTCGACCGAAGGGGGGCAGTGAGTGATCCGCGAGAGCGGATCACTCACTGCCCAGCAGGTCCGCCTCCGAGAAAAAAACCGCGATCTCCCGAGCGGCGTTCTCCTCGGAATCCGAGGCGTGGATCGCGTTCCTCTCTGTTGAGTTCGCATACAGGGCCCGGACCGTGCCGGGCGCGGCTTCCGCGGGATCCGTAGCCCCGATCGCCTCGCGAAGCCGTGGAACAGCATCGTCCGCCTCCAGCACCATTGGAAGGACCGGCCCCGAGGTCATGAAGGAGACCAGGGACGGGAAGAAGGACCGGTCCCGGTGGACTGCGTAGAACGCCTCCGCCTGAAGCCGGTTCAGTCGCGTGAAGCGGCACGCCCGGAGCCGGAAGCCCCCTGCCTCGAGGTGAGCCAGGATCTTGCCCGCATGGCCCGCCGAAATCGCGTCCGGCTTCAGGATGGCCAGGGTCCTCGTCATCGTCGGCTCGCTCCGTGTGGACGTGTACACTGATGGCCTACAACGGATGAACACTCGGCATGACCGGCACCTCGTGCCGTTGTCTCGCGGTGGCCGGGTCGCAGGCTCGGAGCCGAATGGGTCGCCCGGCTCGACGATCGCCGGTCTCGCTCAACGTCCCCCGAAAAGGGCTCCGAGGACGGCGTCCCGGGTCAGGATCCCCACGATCTCCCCTTCCCTGACGACCGGAAGCTGCGCTACGTCCTTGTTGACCATGAGCTGGGCCGCGTCCAGTAGGTCCTGCTCTTCGGGCACGCACATGACGGACCGGATCATCGCTTGCCGGGCGGTGGCCGTCCAACGGCCCTCTCCCTCCGACCCACCTCGCCCCTTCTGCTCTAGCGCGTGTCTCAAGGCGTCACCGGCCGTCACGACGCCCACGAGGTGGAGGTCCTCGCCGACGACGGGCAGTGCCTGCAACCCCTTCCGGGCCATGAGATCCACGACCTCCTGGAGCGGCGTGTCCGGAAAGACCCGGTAAGACAGTGGGACGAGAACGTGCTCGACTCGGAGCGCCTCCGTAAGCTCGATACTCATGAGCCGCCGGGAGGACCGGACCTTGTCGGGCCCGGCGGCAGCGAGGATCCTCGACTCCACGGCCGGATCCCGGAGCACGCGCGCCAGGTTCTCGAGGGCCCCGCCTTTCACCTCCTGAGAGCGGGGCGTCACGAGGACGAGGACGACTCTGGGACCCGGCGCATCGTCTGCCTCGGAGTCCAGAGGCGTGAGAGAGTTGGCGGCCACCCCCAGGGCCGCGACGGCCCCTTCGCCGTCTCTCGGCCGGAGGCTCAGCACCAGCGTGTTCGGAGACACGCGGCGAACGCTCCCTCCCTCACCCGTCTGCGCCCTCCGAATCCGTTCCTCTGCCGAGCGCACGTCGGGCGTGCCCCCCTCGTCCTCGAGGAGCAGCGCGAGGGCCTCGGCCACCGAGGCCGCGGTGAGCCCTAGCTTGATGCGCTCGGGGGAGAGGAGTTCCGACAGCCGCATGGTCGTTTCGCGGGGTGTCCCGGATCCGTCGTCCGTCAGGCCCGCAGTGCCTTCCTAACGAGGTCTCGGATCTCGACCGGGCGACGCGCGACGGCGATTCCGTTCTCCTCGAAGGCCGCGATCTTCTCCTCCGCGGTACCCGCCGACCCAGAAATGATGGCCCCCGCATGGCCCATCCGGCGACCCGGGGGCGCGGTCTGACCCGCGATGAAACCGACCAGCGGAACCGAGAGGTGCTCCTTCGCCCACCGGGCTGCTGCCTGCTCGTCCGTCCCCCCGATTTCCCCGATCATGACGACGGCCTCGGTTTGACGGTCGTCCCGAAAAGCCGCGAGACAGTCGATGAAGCTCGTGCCAATGATCGGGTCACCCCCGATGCCCACGCAGGTCGTCTGGCCGATTCCGGCGAGCGTCAGCTGGTTCACGGCCTCGTAGGTGAGGGTGCCGGAGCGCGAGATGACACCGACCGGGCCGGGCGTCGTGATCTGGGCTGGAATGATCCCCACCTTAGACTGGCCGGGCGAGATCAGTCCCGGGCAGTTCGGCCCGAGGAGCCTCGTTCCCCGGTCCCCCACCATCGCGAGGGCGCGGGCCATGTCCTGGACGGGAATACCCTCCGTAATGGCCACGATGAAGGGAACGCCGGCGTCCGCCGCTTCCATGATGGCGCTGGCCGCGAACTGGGGTGGCACGTAAATGACGGAGGCGTTCGCGCCCGTCTCCTCGACCGCGCGCTCAACGGTGTTGAAGATGGGGACGGTCGATCCGTTCCCGGTATCAAAGCTCTGCCCGCCCTTCCCCGGTGTGACCCCCGCAACGACCGCTGTCCCGTACGCGAGCATCTGCGCTGTGTGGAACGATCCGTCCCGTCCGGTGATTCCCTGGACGACGAGACGAGTCGTGCGATCGATGAAGACGGCCATGGCTACTCCGCGAGCCGGACGGCCTGCTCGACCACCTCGTCCATGGACGCATAGGCGGAGAGGCCCCGTTCCTTTAGGATCGCGATTCCTTCCGCCTCGTTCGTTCCCGTGAGGCGGATCACGATCGGCGGATCGATCGCGATCCGATCGGCCGCCTCGACGATCCCCCGAGCGACGTCGTCGCATCGGGTGATCCCACCGAAGATGTTGAACAGGATCACTTTTACGTTCGGGTCCGCCGTGATGATCTCCAGCGCCGCCACCACCTTGTCGGGGTTCGAGGAGCCCCCAATGTCCAGAAAGTTGGCCGGCTCGCCCCCGTGATACTTGACCAGGTCCATGGTGGCCATGGCGAGCCCCGCCCCGTTCACGCAACATCCCACGTTCCCTTCCAGCTTCACGAACGAGAGCCCGGCCTCCCTGGCCTTTCGCTCGGCGGGCGGCTCGGCCGCCGTGTCCCGGTAGGCCTCGATGTCGGGAAGATGGTAGAGGGCGCTGTCGTCGATCGTGACCTTCGCGTCGATGGCCTTCACCTTCCCCTCGGGCGTCACGATGAGGGGGTTGATCTCGGCCAGCGAACATGATCTCACCACGAACGCATCGTACAGGCGGGAGACGATCTTCGAGGCCTGCTTGGCGACGTCCGGATCGTCGTACAGGAAGGCGGCGATCCCGTAGGCCTGGTGCCGCAGGAGCCCGTACCGAGGATCCACGTGCACCTTCCGGATCGCTCCCGGCCTCGAGTGCGCCACCTCCTCGATGTCCACACCACCCTCCGCGGACGCCATGACGACGGGGGCCTTCCGACTCCGATCGATCAGGACCGCCACGTAGGCCTCCTTTTCGATCTCTTCCGCCGAAGTGACGAGCACCTTGCGGACCGTGAGCCCCCGGATCTCCATGCCGAGGATCCGGGCCGCGTGCTCCCGGGCTTCCGCGGGCGAGCTCGCGAGCTTGACCCCACCCGCCTTCCCCCGTCCTCCGGAGTGCACCTGAGCCTTCACGACGACCGTTGGGCCCAGCTGCATCGCCACGCGCTCAGCATCCTCGGGGGTCTCTACGACCTCTCCGGGAGGCACCGGAATTCCGGCCTCGCGGAAGAGATCTTTGGCCTGGTACTCGTGCAGGTTCATCGACCCTCGGTGGCGCCGGGGGCAAAAGAGTCAGCAAGGTACGGAGAGCGTCGGGAGGCGATCAAGATCGGCCCGTCCCCAGAAGTCGCCGGGCGGTGGCGCCCATTACTCGCCCGCCCGTCGCCGGGCCGCTCGATGACACGTCAGGGTGCCGGGTCCGTGCCCTGGAGCTCGTCGGTGAGGATGCGCCTCAGCTCCTCAAGGCCGCGTCCGAACCCCTCCCAATCCCCTTCCCGAAGGCGCTCTTCGGCCCGATCGAGGGCCTCGACGGCCGCGCTACTCGCACTCTCCCTCGAGGGGAGGAGAATGGACCTTCCCGGGCCGAGGTCGATCTCCGTGCCCTCCTCGAGGGCCCCCTGGGCCAGATAGCTCAGGGCGCGCTCGATGGATGTCTCCATCACGACCCTCCGCCCGTCGCTCACCACGAATCGACGGATCTCCGGAATCGCGTCCACATCAGCCGCGAGGAAGACGGACTCGAGGTAATAGAGCGTGTTCTCGACCGGGACGAGGTGCAGGTGGCCGGTCCAGACCTGGCTCCCCCCCTGTCTCCAGAGCGAGAACTGCTGCGAGATCTCGGGATCCTGCTCCACCATGGCCTCGATCTGCCCGGGGCCGAGGATCTGCTGCTCGACAGGAGCGTCCCAGAGGGAGAGCCGGCCGCCTTCCCCGGGGACCCAGCGCGCCGCCAGGAACGACGCCAGGTTCTGGCGCCCCTGCGGCACGAAGACCGTGGAGAGGACGTATGCCTCCTCGTCCCCCGGACCGGGAAGGTCCAGCAGCCCGTACTCGGCACGGTAGGCGACCGGCAGGGCCGGGTTCGTCGAGAGCTCAGTTGCGAGGTCCCAGCGGTCCTGCTGCCCGTGGAACACGGGCGGGCTCTCCTGGTGGAAGCGCGTCAGTACCTCGGCCTGCAGCTCCAGGAGAACCCTTGAGTAGCGGAGGTGGCCCGCCAGCTCGGCCGGCATCTCGGCGAGGTCCCGAAACAGCGTCGGGAATCCCCGGGCGTACGCCTGGATGAGCGGGTCCGCGGGGTCCACCATGTACAGCCGCGTGTCTCCCGTTACGGCATCCACAGTCGCCTTGACCGAGTTCCTGAGGTAGTTCACCTCCCGCCCGTTCGGCAGCCGGTGGACACCGGAAAGCGGAAGGGACTCGGAGGCGGTGAACCCCTCCAAGATCCAGAACACGCGCCCGTCCGCGACGATCGGGACGGGCGGCTCGGGAAAGAGGAGGAAGGGGGCGAGGGCAATCACTCTCTCCTGAGCCTGCCGGCGGTAGACGAGACGACTCTCCGGACCCACTTCCGACGCGAGCAGCACGTTCGGATCCTGGAACCGCCAGGCCAGCGCGAGCGTGCGAAACAGCGATCCGACCGGGATTCCGTTCGGGTAATCCACGCCCGGCGTTCCGGGCCGGCCCGACGGATTGAGGAACTCATCCTCCGTCGCGTTGATGACTGAGTAGAGCTGTGGGCGGCTCCCGATGAACACCGAGGGTCGCGTGAGCTGGAGTTGATCGGGAACGCCAGGTCCGGGTCGAAACTCCGGCGGGATCGCCGTCAGAAACATGGGGAGCCGGCCCTCGGTATGCCGGCTCAACTGGCCCGCCACCGCCCCCATCCCCGAGATGTACCGCTCCCTCAAGTGGAGGTTCTGCCAGTTCGGATCCGGAATCCCCGTCGGGTTCACCTCCCGGACCGAGGCCGCGATCGGCGCCACCCCCTCGCTCGAGGGATATCGGTCGAAGGCGACCTCGCGGAAGTCGTAATACTGGAACCGAGCCTCGAGCTGCCGGAAGGTCGTGAGCAGTGTCGCGTCGGTCCACACCGGGAGGCGCGTGAGCCGCTCGAGGGCGCCCTCCCATGCGGAGGCGTCGGGCACCGAGTAGTCGAGGCGCTGACGGTCCATCCCGTCCAGCGCAAACCCCAGGCGCGTGAACGCGACTGCGTCCCGGATATAGGGGGTCTCCCGCTCGATCTCGTTCGGCTGTACCTGGAAGCGCTGCACGAGCGCCGGGTAGACCTGCCCGAGCCCTACGGCGGCGACGAACACGGCGCCGAAGCTGATTCCCGCGGGGAGGAGCCAGCCGCGTCGAGCTCCCCAGAACACGGCCGCGGCAGCGGCCAGGCAGAGGAACGCGACCGTTCGGTACCCGGGGATCCGGACCTGGTGGTCGGCGTATCCGAAGATGTTCTGGACTCCTGAATTCCCGTCCATGAGCAGCCCGAAAGGGACCAGGTAGAACCGGAGCCCGAGGATGATCAGGAAGGCTCCGGCGAGAATCGCGAAGTGCCGTGCCGGGCGTAGCGACATCGAGAGCCGGCCGCTCGTCCATCCGATCGCCCCCGTGGCCGCGTAGCCTCCGGCCGAGAGCGCCCCGATGAGGACCGTGATAACGAGCCCGAAGGCGACCGCCCCCTCGAGCAGGGGGAGAAGGAAGACGTAGAATCCGAGATCGCGGCCCAGAATCGGATCGATCGTGCCCCAGGGGTCGCCGTAGAGCGCGAGCATCGCTCGGAGCCCGGTTCCCCCCGGGATCACGGTGGCGCACCAGAATCCGACGAACACGCTCGCGATAACGGCCGCCCACGCCACGTAGCTCCCGGGCAGCTGCTCCTGGATGACCAGATCTCCGAACCTCCTCTTCACCTGGAGCCCCTGGAACGACCTGGCGACGAGCTGGAGGTTGGCCCACGTGACCAGCGCGGTCACCGCACCCGTGACCACCCGCGCCCCCCACTCCCACATCGCCCTCGTCCAGAACACTTCCGGGATGCCCTCCGCACGGAACCAGAGGAGGTCCACGTAAAGCACGACGCCCCAGCGGCCCACGAACAGGAGCAGGAGGAGCCCCAGGAAACCCGCCAGGAGGAAGCGCCCTCCCCGGAACGATCGAAGCATTCGGTCAGACATGGACGCCCTGGGTCAGGAGCCACGATTCCACCTCGCCCCGAATCCCGACGAGGCCCCGCGGATCCCGAGCCTCGAAGCGGGCGACAAGGACGGGTTGGGTGTTCGAGGCGCGGAGGAGTGCCCATCCGTCAGGGAAGAGG
This sequence comes from Longimicrobiales bacterium, assembly GCA_965198065.1. GTDB lineage: Bacteria > Gemmatimonadota > Gemmatimonadetes > Longimicrobiales > Gaopeijiaceae > SHZS01. The sequence goes on from CBDAON010000004.1 coordinate 214,325, forward strand.
ATCCGCGCGCCGTCTACCGACACGACCTCGTGGCGGCGCCGGAAGTGCTCCACCGCGGCGGATATGATGCCAGCCTTGGACTCCTCGGGCACCTCGATTCGGACTTCGGGAGTGGAGGCGTATGTCGGAAACGCGTCCGTTCTCTCGGAGATCGGGCGGTCCGAGCGAGAGACCAGGTCCACGAGGCGACACGCGCCGTAGAGAGCGTCGTCCGTGCCGATGAACTCGTCTGCGAAATAGATGTGGCCGGAGAGCTCCCCCCCGATCGGCGCGCCCGTCTCGATCATCTTCTCCTTCATGAGGGAGTGACCCGTCTTCCACATGAGGCCCTTTCCTCCCGCCTTCCCAAAAACCTCGGGCAGGACCTGCGAGCACTTCACGTCGTAGACGAGGAGCTGCCCGCGGCCGCGCTTCTCGAGAAGATCGAGGCCGAACAGGAGGAGGAGCACATCCCCGCGGATGATCCGGCCCCGGTCGTCCACGGCACCCAGTCGATCGGCGTCCCCGTCGAACGCGACGCCCACGTCGGCCCCGGTCGAGCGGACCTCTCGGATCAGCGCCTCGAGGTTCTCGTCCACCGATGGGTCGGGGTGGTGGTTCGGAAACGTCCCGTCCGACTCGCAGAAGAGTGGCACGACCTCCGCGCCCAAGCGCTCCAGCAGCGACACCGCCACAACCGAGCCCGTCCCGTTGCCACAGTCGACGACCACCTTCACGGGCTTCGCCAGGCGGAACCGGCTCGCCACGTCGTCCACGTATCGATCAAGCACGGAAACGTCCGTCCGCTTCCCGTCCCCCGAGCGGAGATCCCCTCCGAGGATGCGCTCACGAAGTGCGCGCACGTCGTCGCCGTAGAACGGGCCCCCCCTAAGCGTCATCTTGACGCCGTTCCATTCCGGGGGGTTGTGCGATCCGGTGATCTGGACCGCCCCGTCGGAGCTCTCGATCTGCTCGGCCCAGTAGGTGACCGGGGTCGGCATCGTCCCCAGGGCCCGCACGTCAACTCCCGCGGACAGGAGGCCCGAGATCACCGCGTCCGCCAGCTCGTCGGACGCCGGGCGGTTGTCGTTCCCCACCACGACGACGGGCCTCCGGCCTTCGATCCCGTCTCCCTCCAGGGACTCAGCCAGGACGGTCCCGTAGGCGCGCCCGACGTCCCGAACGAGGGCCGGGGTGAGGTCCTCCCCCACGATCCCCCGAATATCGTATTCGCGAAAAACGCGAGCCGATAAGTTCATAGCAGCGCACCGAGGCCTAGTGTGGGGCCGCCGCTTCGGCAGGGATTCACCTCGCAGCGGCCTCGAATACCCGAAGTCCCAGACCGTCCGCGGCGGTCGTCGCGCCGTCCAGCAGCCCACCGGGGAACACCCCGAGGAATAGCAGGACTCCGGCGCACCCCACGAGCACCACGAGGACGCTGAGAGGCGCCATTACGTCCGGGGGGCGCCAGTCTCCGGGAGCCGCACGCATCCACATGTGCCACGCGACCCTCAAGTAATAGTAGTACGAAACCACTGTGGTGAGGGCCAGGATGGTGGCGAGGACCCAGAGCCGGCTCTCGGCAGCTCCCTGGAGTAGGAAGATCTTCCCCATGAAACCGCCCGTACCAGGAAAGCCCGCGAGCGAGAGAAGGAACACCGTGAGAAGCACCCCGAGCAACGGCTGGGACAGCCCGAACCCGGAGTAATCCTCCAGCTGGAAGCGGGACTCTCCCTGCTCGCCCACGATCATGACGACCCCGAAAGCCCCGAGGGTCATGACCGTATAGACCAGGATGTAGAAGAGGATCCCGGCCGTCGCGATCTCGTTCGCCGCCGCCACCCCCACGAGGAGATACCCTCCGTGGGCGAGGGACGAGTACGCGAGCATGCGCTTCACGTTCGACTGCGCCAGCGCGATCAGGTTAGCCGCGATCATAGTGAGTGCGGCCAGCCACCATACGACCGGATACCAGGACTCGTACAGCGGAGCGAAGGCCGCCGTGAAGACGCGCAGGAAGGCCGCGAACGAGGCGGCCTTGACGGCGGCGGCCATGAAGCCGGTGGACGGGGAAGGCGCCCCCTCGTATACGTCCGGAGTCCACATGTGGAACGGTACGGCTCCGACCTTGAACGCGAAGCCCACGCCGAGGAGCCCCATTCCCGCGAGGACGAGACCGTTGAAGCCCGAGCCCGCCTCCACCGTCGCGCGGATCTGTACCAGGTCCACCGTACCCGCGCCTCCCCACACCAAGGCAATGCCGTAGAGCAGAAATGCGGACGAGAACGCTCCCAGGATGAAGTACTTGATCCCGGCCTCCGCCGACTTCCGCTCGCGCCGATGATAGGCCGTGAGTACATACGCGGAGATGGACATGGTCTCGAGAGCCAGGAACAACAGGATGAGGTTCGTCGTCCCCGCCATGATCATCATCCCGACCGTGGCCATGAGGATCAGCGTGTAGAACTCGCCCGCTTGAAGCCTTTGCCTCGCCATGTAGGGGAAGGAGACCAGGATGGTGAGCGCGGCCCCGAGGAGGAACACCCAGTTGGCGTAGAGACGAAACGAATCCAGCGCGATCATCCCCGGCCCGCCCGTGGGAATGACTCCGTGGAGCCATCCGTTCATGACAGCGGCGGCGAGGAGGCCGGCCAACGCCAGCCAGCCCAGCGGCTGGGCTTGATCCGTGGGTTCGCCTGGGGCGCCCTCGATCCACACCCCGGCAAGGAGCACGGCCATCGCCCAGACCGAGAGGACGATCTCGGGAAGGAGGATCAGCACCAGATGGGCGGAGGATCCGAGGTCGAGCGTCACCGAGATCTCGGGCCCAGGGTCAGCTGCTCCAGCTCCCCCCCTTCGCCCCCTCCCTCCACGTACTCGACGATCGCCCGAACGCTGGGCTCCATGCGGCGGAGTACAGGGGTGGGGTACACCCCGAGCACGAGCATCAGGGCGAGGAGCGGGGCGAGGATGGCACCTTCCCTCCAGCTGAGATCGGGCAGGCTCCGATTCTCGGGGCCCTCGAGCCGGTTGAAGAGCAGGCGCTGAACCATCGGCAGCATGTAGTAAGCCGCGAAGATCACACCCGACGCCGCCACGACCGCGGCCACCGGGAAGCGCTCGAAGGTACCGAGCAGCGCGAGGAACTCCCCGACGAATCCGCTCGTCCCCGGTACCCCGATCGAGGTGAGCGCCGTCAGCACGAACGCGGTCGAGAGGAGCGGCGCCACCCTGGCGAGCCCGCCGAAATCCGAGATCAGTCGGGTGTGCCTGCGCTCGTAGAGCATCCCGATGAGGAGGAAGAGCGCGCCCGTGGACACCCCATGAGAGATCATGACCATGAGGCTGCCCTGCACACCGTTTACCGTGAGCGCGAACGTTCCGATGATGACGAACCCCATGTGGGCGACCGACGTGTAGGCGATGAGCTTCTTCGCGTCGGGCTGCACGGCGGCAACCCAGGCGGCGTACACGATGCCCGCCACCCCGAGGGTGAGCATCAAGGCTACGACCGTCGGGTGAACCGAGGCACCGGGAAAGAACGGGAGCACGAATCGGAGGAAGCCGTAGGTGCCCATCTTCAGGAGGACGGCCGCGAGGACCACGGATCCCGGGGTCGGCGCCTCGACGTGGGCGTCTGGAAGCCACGTGTGGAACGGAAATACCGGCACCTTGATCGCGAACGCCAGGGCGAACGCAGCGAAGAGCCAGAGCTGCTCCGTGAGCGTGAGCGGCGTGCCGAGCAGGTCGAGGTAGTGGAACGAAGGCGCGGGCCCGGCGTCACTCGCGCGGAAGTAGAGGTAGATGATGCCCACCAGCATGAGCAGGGACCCGAACGCCGTGTACAGGAAGAATTTCACCGCCGCGTAGACCCGCCGCTCCCCGCCCCAGACCCCGATGATGAAGTACATCGGGACCAGGGTCAGCTCGAAGAACACATAGAAGAGAAAGAGATCCATCGCCACGAACACGCCCACGATGCCGGCCTCGAGGAGGAGCATGAGGGCGTAGAACGCCCGGCGGTGCTCCGTGATGTACTCGAACGATCCGAGGACGGCGAGCGGGATCGTCAGCGTCGTGAGGAGAATCATGAAGAGCGAGATCCCGTCGATGCCGAGTGCGTAGCTAATCCCCCAGGCCTCTATCCACTCGTTTCGGCTCACCAGCTGGAACAGCTCCCCGGCCGGATCGAACGCCCACCAGAGCCCAACGCTCAGGACGAAGACCCCCCCGGAGAACGCGAAGGCCACCCGCTTCGCCACCTCCTCGGAGGAAAGCAGAACGACCAGGGCGCCGAACGCGGGGAGCCACACGAGGGCGTGGAGGGCCCACGCGTCGTACCCGACGGCCTCCAGGAGCGCGCTCACGAGGGCGTCACAGGATCAGAGCGCCGAGCACCGCCAGCGCTCCCACGGTGAGCACGAACGCATAGGTGGTCACCCGACCCGTCTGGAAGAGGGATCCGAACCAGCCAAGCGCCTTCGCGAGCCCACCGACGACGCCGACCGTCCCGTCGATCAGGGTCTGATCGATCCAGCGCCACGCGATGCGCGAGGCTCCGAGAAGGCTTCGTACGAAGACTCGGTCGTAGAGCTCGTCCACGTACCACTTGTGATAGAGGACGCCCCGGAGGCCGGCGGGCGCCGAGGATTCCGCGGCCGGCTTCACGTCGAGCTGCGAGACGATCCGATAGGTGAGCGCCACAGCGACGAGCACGAGGCCCGTGGCGATCGCCCCCCAGAGAACGTGGCCCCCTCCGAGCGGCGCGGCCGCCGCATACTCGCCCGCGTGCTCCAGGTGGATCTCGTGGGCCACCTGGGTCACTGGCTCAAGCCAGCGCTCCATCCAGTCAGACATGGGGAGGATCCCGAAGCCGCCGAACGGAGACTCTCGAACCGCCTCCGGCACGTTCAGCCAGCCGCCGAAGAACGAGAGCGCGGCCAGAAGCCCGAGCGGGATCGTCATGACTAGTGGGGCTTCCCTCAGGTGCTCGGCCTCCCGCGCGCCCGTTCGGCTCGCGCCGTAGAACGTCATGACCATGAGTCGGGTCATGTAGATCGCCGTGAGGACGGCGGCCAGGAGGGACACGCCCCAGAGCGTCGTGAACAGCAGCTCGTACCCACCTGAGCGGGCCGCCCCAGCATACCAGATGATCTCGTCCTTCGAGAAGTAGCCCGCGAACGGCCAGATCCCCGCGATCGCGAGGGTCGCGATCCCCATCGTGGCCCACGTTACGGGCATCTTGTGGCGGAGCCCACCCATGTTCCGCATGTCCTGCGCGTCCCAGTCCCTGTGGGTCTGGTGGAAGGCGTGGTGCATCGAGTGGATCACCGCGCCGGCGCCGAGAAACAGGAGCCCCTTGAAGAAGGCGTGCGTCACGAGGTGGAAGATCCCAGCCACGTAGGCCCCTGCCCCCATGCCCAGGAACATGAACCCGAGCTGGGAGATGGTGGAGTACGCCAGCACCTTCTTAATGTCGTACTGCTGGAGCGCAATGGTCGCGGCAAAGAGGGCGGTCGCGGCGCCTATGGTCGCGACCGCTGCCGACCCGGCCGGCGCGAGGGCGAAGAGCACGGACGCGCGGGCGACGAGGTATACGCCCGCCGTCACCATGGTCGCCGCGTGGATCAGGGCCGACACGGGGGTCGGGCCGGCCATGGCGTCGGGGAGCCACACGTAGAGCGGGATCTGGGCACTCTTGCCGGCCGCTCCCAGGAGAAGGAAGAGCGTGATGGTCGTGACGGTGATGCCGCCGTATTCCAGCGCTTCCGGGGCCGCTTCGAAGACCTCGACGTAATCCACCGTCCCCAGCGACACGAAAATGAGGAAGATCGCGACGAGGAAGCCGAAATCCCCGATCCGATTCACGATGAACGCCTTCTTGCCGGCGTCCGACTTCTCTGGGTCCTCGAACCAGAACCCGATGAGGAGGTACGAGCAGAGCCCCACCCCTTCCCATCCCACGAACATGAGCGGAAAGCTCGCCCCCATTACGAGGACGAGCATGAAGAAGACGAAGAGGTTCAGATAGGCGAAGTACCGCGCGTATCCAGGATCCTCCCGCATGTAGCCAACGCTGAACACGTGGATGAGGAAGCTCACCCCCGTCACCACGAGCATCATGATCATGGAGAGCTGGTCCAGCTGGACGGCCGCATCCACCGTGATTTCGCCCGTCGCCATCCAGCTCCAGTAGGAGACGACCGCTGGCTCCTCCAATCCACTGCCCGCCATCCGGACGAAGTTCACGAGCACTATGAGGAACGCGGCTCCGACAGCGCCGGGGCCGATCCATCCCGGGAGCGCGTCCATCGGCGCCGCGGAGGCCCCGTGGCCCACTTCCGACTCCGGGAGCAGAGCACCCACGGGGTCGGCCCCTCGACCGCCGCCGTCGTCGGCTCCTCCAGCGCCGCCTCGCCCGCTCCCGTGTCCAGCTCCACCCTCGCGGACCCCGGCCGCCGAGCGGACGCCGGCTCGGAGCGCGAGCACCCCGTTCGCGAGGAATCCCAGGAGCGGGAAGAGGAGCACGAGTCCCGGGAGGAAGGGCTGGAACTCGGTCATTCGATCACCACTTGAGCACGTTGAAGTTGTCCACGTCCACCGTCTGGTAGTGCCGGAAGACCGAGATGATGATTGCCAGCCCCACTGCCGCCTCCGCAGCCGCAACCGTCATGACGAAGAACACGAAGACCTGGCCGTCGATGCCCAGGTACCGGGAGAGCGCCACGAACGAGACGTTCACCGCGTTCAGCTGGAGCTCGATGCAGAGGAAAACGATGATCGCGTTCCGCCGAACGAGGACCCCGAGCGTGCCGATCACGAAGAGGATCGCGCTCAGTAAGAGGGCTTCCGCGAGCACGGTCACGCTCCCCGCTTGGCCAGGGCCACGGCCCCGACCAAGGCTACCAAGAGGAGGAGGCCGACGAGCTCAAAGGCCACGAGGTAGTCCGTGAAGAGGGGCCGAGCGATGGCCCCGATGGCCCCGTCCTCGGCCAGCGCCTGGTCAAGTCCCTCTGGACCCGGCAGGTACGCATAGAGCGGGTTGTCGCCAACGCGCCCTAGCTGGCGGACCATCAGCCCGCCCACCGCTCCCGCGACGGCCGAGGAGACGAAAGCACCCAGCCCTCGCTTCAGGTCGGCCCGGTAATCGTGTCCGAGGTTCAGAAGCATGATCACAAACAGGAAGAGGACCATGATCGCCCCGGCGTATACCATGACCTGGATGGCCGCCAGGAAGTGGGCCTCCAGGAGGACGTAGATCCCGGCCACGGACGCCAGCGTGCCGATCATGAAGAGAAGGCTTCCCACGGGATTCTTCTGGAGCACGACGCCCATTGCGCCGCACACCGCCATCGCGGCGAAGATGTAGAAGAGGACCTCAGCCATGAGCCGACCTTGGGGAGAACTCGTCAAGCCGGATACCGGGCAAGGCCACCGAGCACGACGACCGAGGCGTACTGAATCGTACGCCGCAAGGAATCGCGCGGAGGCGAACGCAGCACGGCGCCAGCTTCACGCGCTCATTCGGATAAGGGGTCGGAGGGGTCCCATAGAAGCGTGCTCGGGTGGTCCTGCTCCATCAGGCGATCGAGGTCGTAGACGAAGCGCTCCCGCGTGTACTCCGCGTTCTCGAAGTGGACCCCGACGTGAATCGCCTCGACCGGGCACACCTCCTGGCACATTCCACAGAAGATGCAACGGAACTCGTCGATCTCGTAGACGATGGGGTAGCGGTTCCCCATGTCGTCCTCGCCACCGACGAGACGGATGCAGTTGGCGGGACAGACGGTCGGACAAAGCCCGCACGCCACGCACCTCGGGCGGCCGTCAGCGTGCGTTTCCATGACGTGCGTTCCCCGCCACCGCGGCAAGAGAGCCGGCTGCTCCTCGGGGTATTCGAGCGTCACCTTCCTGGGGTTCACCAGGTGCTTGAAGGTGAGGGCCATGCCCTTCAGAGTGGCGCGAAGGTAAGAGATCTCGCCCGCCTCCGGGCGGCGCATCAGCTTCACGGTCACCGTCATGTCGAGACTCCCGTGGGATCCGGGCGCGTGACCGTCCGAGCTAGCACCGGCTCCGGACGGCCCGACGCCGGGCTCTTCCCTCTGGAAGCGCCCTTCAGGATCCGATCGCGATCCAACTGGAAAACGAACACCGCCGTTGCGATCCCGCTCACGACCGTCAGGGCGCCGCCAAAGAGAAAGCCCTCCACCCCCAGCTGGTCCAGGACGAGCACTGTCGCACCCACGAGCATGACATACGCGAGCGCGACCGGCAGCATCACCTTCCACCCGAGATGCATGACCTGGTCATAGCGAAACCGCGGAAGCGTCCATCGCACCCAGATGAAGACCAGGACGAAGAACCCCGTCTTGACCGCGAACGCCAGGAACGTGATCAGTGTCATCCACCAGGCGGGGTTCGCCGCGATCGGCTGTCCGGTCGGCGTGAGCCCGGAGACGAGCGTGCCTTGGTACCAGAACATGTCGTCCCCGGACCAGAACGGGACGCTCCAACCGCCCAGGAACAGCGTGGCCATCAGGGCCGAGGCCGTGAGCACGTGGGCGTACTCGGCGATGAAGAACATCGAGAACTTCATGGCCGAGTATTCCGTGTGGTATCCGGTAATGAGCTCCGACTCGGCTTCCGGAAGGTCGAAGGGCAGCCGGTTCGTCTCTGCGAACGAGGAGATCACGAAGAGAACGAACGAGAGGGAGAGCGGGAGCGCGTACCAGAACCCGAGGGACTGCTGCTGGTGCACGATCTCGGTCAGAGTCACGTTTCCGGAGAGGATCAGGACCGGTACGACGGAGAGCCCCAGGGCCACCTCGTAGCTCACCATCTGCGCTGACGCGCGGACTCCGCCCAGAAGCGCGTACTTGTTGTTCGAGGACCACCCGGCCAGGAACAGCCCGTACACGCCGAGGGACGCGAAAGCGAGGACGTAGAGGATGCCGATGGGCACGTCCGCCACCACCATGTCCACCACCCCCCAGGGCGTCGGGAGCGGCGCGGCGAAGGGGATCACGGCAAACGTGACGAGCGCGGGCACGATCGCGAGGGCCGGCGCGAGCACGAAGAAGAACTGGTTGGCGGTCGCGGGCATCGTCTCTTCTTTGAGCACGTTCTTTACGCCGTCCGCGATCGGCTGGAGGAGCCCGAACGGACCCACCCGATTCGGCCCCAGGCGATCCTGGATGAACGCCGAGACTCTGCGCTCCGCCAGGGTCATGTACGCCACCGCCAGGAGGATTGCCGTGAATACCGCGACGACCTTGATTACGGTCGAGATCACGAAGACGGTCGGGGAGAGCTCGGGCACGACTCAGGTCCCGGGAAGGGCGGCAAGCTCGTTCACGAGCGAGCCTTGAGTGCCGATGGCCTCATAGGTGAGGCCCTGGAGCTCGGGGGCGAGCTCCGCCGCGCGGAGGAACGCCTCGTAGACGTTCGCGGGCGCCGGATCCCCTCCGACGCGCTCCGCGAGAGCCCCGAGGACCCTCCACGCCGGGCGGGCCACCCCCGGCGCTCGAACGCCAGGCCAGAAGCGCTGAACCCGCCCCTCGAAGCTCGTGAAGGTGCCCTCTCCTTCCGCAAAGGTCGTGATCGGAAGGACGGCGTGCGCGGCGGACCAGGCCGGCGTCGAGTAGCTGCCGAGATACACGTAGAGGCCGGCCCGGGCGCCGAACGCGCTCCCGGCGTCCCGGAGCTCGTCGCCCAGAGCAAGCAAGGTTCCCTCGTGCTCCTCCCAGCCGTCCAGCCCACCCGTGCCGTCGTCCGCCCCGACCCGCTCGAGCCCCAGGATCTCTGCCCCCTGCCGGTTCGGCACGAGATCCCGGCGACGGGTGAGCTCGGAGAAGCCCGGTAGAGGAATCTCCCTCTCGGCACGCGGGGACCGGAACACCAGCTCTCCACCGCCAAGGGCCCGGACGAGCAGCACGAGAGCGGCCAGGTCTTCGTTCGAGGCTCCCGCCCATGCCACCGCCCGCACGGGACCCGAAGTTTCGACGAGACGCTCGGCGATCCGGTCAAGAGCCCGTCCCCACTCGGTCGCACCGGCCTCCCGACCCTCCCTGATCAGGGGGACCTCGATCCGGTCCCGCCGGTTCATCCACCCGTAGCGGTGCCGGCCGTAATCGCACATCCAGTGGTGGTTGACGTCTAGGTTGGGACGCGGCCGGAGGCGCTGGACCACGTCGTCACGGACGTGGAGCTCGATGTTGCATCCCTGGGAGCAATTCGGACACACGGAGGGCGTGTGATCCAGGTCCCACGCCCGCGCCTTGTGGAGGAAGTCCTTCGATACCAGCGCGCCCACCGGACAGATGTCCACGATGTTGCCCGCGAACGGCGAGCCTTCGACACCCTCCTCGAAGAACGTGTCGATGATGGATCGGTTCCCCCGCTCGACTACCGTGAGCAGAGGATCCTGCGCCACCTCGTTCATGAAGCGGACGCACCGGGTGCACATGACGCAGCGATCGCCGTAGAACAGGACGTCGCCCCCGAAGTCGTCCCGCCCGAAGACCCGTTTGGGCTCTCGGCTCCGGCCGTGCATGCGCCCCTCGGCGAACACATAGTCCTGGAGCTTGCACTCTCCGGACTGGTCGCAGATCGGACAGTCGAGCGGGTGGTTGGCCAGGTAGAACTCGAGAACGCCCCGGCGCATCGCCTTCGCCTCGTCACTCTCGGTGCGGACCACCTGCCCGTCCTGAGTCTCCGTGACGCACGAGGCCACCAGCTTCGGCGCACCCTCGACCTCGACCAGACAGAGCCGACACTGTGCCGGGGACGAGAGCCCCGGATGGTAGCAGTAGTGGGGAACCCGGATCCCGACGGTCTCGGCCGCCTCGAGGATCGTGGTGCCCTTGGGCACGCGGACCGCTCGCCCATCCACGGTCGCGCTGACCATGGGCTTGGCGTCGACGGTCTCGCTCATCGGGCCACTCCCCTCCAGTCGGTCACCGAGCCGCGCTCGCTCGCGCCCCCCGTCATCCAACCCCCACGGCTTCGCCGCGTCGGATCAAGGCCAGGTAATCCTCCCGGAACTTCTGGATCGAAGACGCGACGGGAACCGCGGCCGAGTCCGAAAGCACGCAGATCGTCGTCGCGGTCATCTGCGCGCCCAGCGACAGCAGCGTGTCCAGATCCTCCTCGGTGCCCCTCCCGTTCTCGATACGGGTGAGGATCCTGGCCAGCCAGGTGGTTCCCTCGCGGCAGGGCGTGCACTGCCCGCACGACTCGTGCGAGAAGAACTCGACCATCCGCCGAACCTGCTTCACGATGTTCGTCCGATCGTCCATGACGATGACCGACGCGCACCCGAGCATCGACCCCTGCTTCGCGACCCCCTCGTAGTCCAGTGCGCAGGCATCGCACTCCTCGGCGGACATGATCGGCACCGAGGCGCCACCCGGGATCACCGCCTTGAGCTTCCTCCCCTCCTCGAACCCGCCGCAGACGTCGTAAATGAGATCCCACATGGGGAATCCGAGCGGAAGCTCATAGTTCCCCGGCCGACGCACGTGCCCGCTCACGCAGAACAACTTGGTCCCCGGGCTCTTCTCCGTGCCCCACTGCCGGTACCACTCCGCGCCGCTTCGAACGATGTGCGGGACGGCACACAGGGTCTCGACGTTGTTGATCGTCGTCGGCTGCCCGAACGCACCGACCGCCGCCGGAAAGGGGGGCTTCACCCGGGGAAGGCCGCGTCGCCCCTCGAGGGAGCTCATCAGGGCCGTTTCCTCCCCGCAGATGTAGGCCCCCGCCCCCTGATGCACTGTCACTTCGATCGTGGTCCCGGTGCCCAGGATGTCCGAGCCGGCGAGACCCGCTCCGTACGCCTCCTCCACGGCCCGCGCCAGCACCTGATTCGCCTCGAAGAACTCGCCCCTGCAGTAGATGTAGACGTGGTCTGCCTGGATCGCGAAGGCTGCGATGAGGCATCCTTCCACGACCTGGTGGGGCGTCCACCGCATCAGCTCCCGGTCCTTGAACGTGCCGGGCTCGGATTCGTCCGCGTTGCAGCAGAGGTAGTGCGGGCCCTTCTTGTCCTTCGGCATGAAGGACCACTTGAGCCCCGTGGGAAATCCGGCGCCTCCCCTGCCCCGTAGCCCGCTCCCCTTCACCTCTTCGATGACTGCGGCGGGGCCCATCTCGAGGGCCTTCCGGAGCCCCTCGTACCCGCCCAGCGCCTGCCAGCCCTCGAGGGTTCGGGCACGCGGGTCGCCCCACCCCCGGCTGAGGACGGTGACCTCCTTCTCGTGAACGTAAGGGTACGCCATCCTACCTAGCCCGCGAGGCCGTCGTGCGCCCGCGCATCACCCGCGCCCCCTCCGTCATCGGCGCTCCTCCCTCAGGCGCTCGAGGAGCGCCGGAACGCCCGTGGGCGTCACGTTCTCGTAGTAGCGCGAGTTGATCTGGACGGCGGTGGGAAAGCCGCACGCCGCGAGACACTCGACCTCCGTCACCGTGAAGAGGCCATCCTCCGAGGTCTCCCCGAGCTCGGTGCCGGCATGCTCGAGGAACGCCTCCAGGACCTCGTCACCGCCGCACAAGTTGCACGAGATGTTCGTGCAGACCTGAATGAGGAAGCGGCCGACCGGCCGCTTGTTGAACATGGTGTAGAAGGTCGCCACCCCCCTCACGTCCGCCTCCGGAATCCCCGTGAGCTCAGCCACCTCCTGCATGGTTTCGGGCGAAACGTGTCCACGGACCTCCTGCGCCAGGGCGAGGACCGGGAGCAGCGCTCCCCGCACATCGGGGTAGCGCGCGAGGATCTTCTCGTAACGCAGCCGATACGGACCCTCGAAGAGCGGGGCGTCGGGATTCTTGTCGGCCAGCATGAACGGGTAGGCGGGCGCTCCCGACGCGTGACCGCCGTCCAGGGGTCGGGAGCCGAAGTAGTCGTCCCCCCGCACCTGGGACTCCGTCAGCTCGAACTCTCCTGTGTTCCCGGCCCACCCCGGATTTCGAAAGGGAGCCTGAGGGTAGGATGGGGTCTCGGAGTCGCTCACCGGTCGATCTCTCCCAGGACGATGTCCAGGCTTGCGTTCACGACGATGACGTCCGCGAGCAGGCCTCCCTCGACGAGCCGGGGAATCGCCGAGAGATTGACGAACGACGGGGGCCGGATTCTCCAGCGCACGGGCTTGGAGCCGCCGTCGCTCACCACGTACATGCCGAGCTCCCCCTTCGACCCCTCGATGGGGCAATACGACTCGCCCGGCGGTGACTTGACGCCCTCCATCACCAGCTTGAAGTGGTGGATCATGGACTCCATATCGTTCATGCAGTCGGTCTTGTCGGGAAGCACGACCCTCGGGTCGTCGACGTTGATCGGGCCGTCCGGAAGCCGGTCTAGCACCTGGAGCAGGATCCGGCAGCTCTGGCGCATCTCCTCCATACGGACCATGTAGCGGTCGTAGCAATCCCCGTGCTCCCCGATGGGTACCTCGAAATCGTAGCTGTCGTAGTCGTAATACGGCCGATCCTTTCTGAGATCGTACGGAATGCCGGACGCCCTCAGGTTGGGACCCGAGAGCCCGGCGTCGATCGCGTCCTCGCCCGATATCACTCCGACGCCCTGCGCCCTCCCGATGTGGATTCCGTTCCTCGCGAGGAGCAGATCGATCTCGTCCAGCGTCTTCGGGACCGTGCTCGCGAACCGCCGCACGCCCTCGGCCCACCCCTCCGGAATGTCCGCCATCATCCCGCCCACCCGCGTGGCGGACGTGGTGATCCGAGCCCCCGTGAAGGCCTCGTGGAGCTCGTAGACCCGTTCCCGCTCCTGGAACGCGTAGAGAAACGGCGTGAACGCCCCCACATCGATCGCCCACGTGCCCAGCCAGAGCAGGTGGGAGAAGATCCGGTCCAGCTCCATGCAGATCACGCGAACCACCTTGCAGCGCTCGGTCACCTCGAGTCCCATCATCTTCTCCACGGCCATTACGTGGGCGCAGTTGTATATGAGGGGCGCCAGGTAATCCATGCGGTCGGTGAGCGTGACGATCTGATTCCACGTCCGGTACTCACCGAGCTTCTCGAAAGAGGAGTGCAGATATCCGATGTGCGGAATGCAACGGACCACGGTCTCCCCGTCCAGCTCGAGCACCAAGCGGAGCACTCCGTGCGTGGCGGGGTGCTGGGGCCCGATGTTGATGAGCATGTTCCGCGAATCGAGCTCAGGCGAGGGAGCGTCCGCCGGGAGCACCGGCCCCCGCGCCGGGCGAAAGTCCATCCCCGCTTCCGGCGTACGGGATACCTCGAGCTCGACCGTCCGCCTCGACATGTTCAGGTCTCCTCGCTCCCGTTGCTCACTCGCCGACCGGGCTCATCCTCAGCCGGATTGCTCGGCTGCTCGCTCGAATCCTTGGGAACGGCCTCTCCCCCCGTTTCGCGCCAGGGGACGACCTGCGGCTGTCCTCCCAGCTCGAGCTCCAGGGGGATGTAGTGGTCCTCCGGGTCGTGCGAGAGCGCACGCTGGGTCTGCTCTTCGCGGGAGAACCGGCCCCTCAGCGGGAAGTCCTTCCGGAGGGGGTGCCCCTCCGCGTAGTTCTGAGGCATGAGGATGCGCCGGAGATCGGGGTGACCCTCGAAGTGGACGCCGAACATGTCGTAGACCTCCCGCTCCAACCAGTTCGCGGCTCCCCAGAGCCGCGTGGCCGATTCGATTCGCAGGTCGGACACGGGGAGCTCCGCCTTCACCCGAAGCGCGCGCCGATGAGGGAGGGAGAAGAGCTGGTACACGACCTGAACCGGCCGCCCGCCCCCGTAGTCGACTGCCGTGATGTCGGAGAGGAAGTTGTACGCCTCTCCTTGCTCGTCCCGGAGCCATTCCAGGATCTCCACGACTCGGGAGGCTTCCACGAAGATCACGTGCTCGTCCCCCGCCACGACCTCGTGACGGAGGATCGTAGCGCCGAAGCGCTCGCGGAGGGCGTCCTCCGTGGGGGTCGCCACGGGGGTACCGCGAGCCTCCGGGGACGCGGCAGCGCCGGGCGACGCGTCCGCGGAGTCGGAGCGGTCCGGCGTCACGCCCTCAGACACGCCGGGGCCTCCAGGACATGCTTGGGGAACGCGGGGGTCAAGGAGTCCGGTCTCCCGGGCGGTCCTGAGGAGCTCCCCTGACCATACCGCTCACACGGTTTTGATCGGTGGAGTTGCCGAACGGACCCGAAAGGGCACGGATCTCCGCCGCCTCCGCCCTGGGAGCGCCGGCCTCCTCCGCACGCTCGATCCGATGCTCCGAGTGCCGCGCGAGTGTCTCGCCTCGGACCTTCTCCTGGATCATCATGAGCCCATAAATCAGCCCCTCGGGGCGCGGGGGGCAGCCGGGGACGTAGACGTCCACGGGGATGACCGTGTCGATCCCCTGAACCATCGAATAGACGTCGAACACACCCCCCGACGACGCACAAGCTCCCATGGAGACGCACCACTTCGGCTGGGGCATCTGGTCCCACACCCGCCGCAGGACCGGCGCCAGTTTGTACGGAACCCGCCCGGCGCAGATGAGGACGTCCGCCTGCCTCGGCGAAAACGCCATCCGCTCCATCCCGAAGCGCGCCAGATCCTGATTCGAGGCCGCGGAGGCCATCATCTCGATGGCGCAGCACGCCGTCCCGAACGGCATGGGCCATAACGAGTTGCGCCGGGCCCAGTTGACCACGAAGTCCACCTTGGTGGTCAGGAACGTAGGCGTCCCCGACCTGAATATCCCCCCGGTGAGCCCGCGCTTCGCGGGAGCGGGCACCACGGTCCTCGGTTCGCTCATTCCCAGTCTAGCACTCCTTTTCGCCACTCGTAGATCAACCCGACGACCAGCACGGCCGTGAAGATCACCACCGCCACGAACGCCTCCCAACCGAGTGCACGGGCCGCCACAGCCCACGGGATGAGGAAGACGGCCTCGAGGTCGAAGATGATGAAGCTAAGCGCGACCATGTAGAACTTGACCGAGAAGCGGGCCCGCGTGTCCCCGAGGGGGATCATCCCGGACTCGTACGGCATCTCCTTCTCGGGGGTCGGCCTCCGAGGGTTCAGCACATGCGAGGCCACGAGCATACCCACCGCGTTCGCCACCGATACGCCGAGCAGGATGAGAATCGGCAGGTAACTGGAGGACATGTCTCGGGGAGAGCACTACGCTTGTGAAATTATTCACTAGCAAGTCGCACAAATCTACCCGGAAAACGGCGGGGGTGTCAACCCGACCCAGGCGGTCTATTTATTTACTGTATTTTCAAGGGATTTCGGGGGTTGGCGGCCCGGGGCGACGAGGGTCTTCCCTCGGGGCCGCTGGCCAACCCGATACTCCTCGACGTCATGGCTCGCTATGCCGCGGCTCGCCGATGGACCCCCTCGGTACGGCCCGATCGCTCCAGTCTCCGCATTTCCTTTCTTTGCCCACTGCCCCACCCCCCGGTATACTCTCCCGCGTTCGCCGCAGCTTCCTGTTAAGACGACCCCCTCAACGGATGCCCCCGCGGCCCAGAAACCCATGACGATTAAGAGTGACCGATGGATCCGGCGGATGGCCGAGGAGCACGGCATGATCGAGCCGTTCGAGCCAGGCCAAGTGCGGAAGGGGACGATATCATACGGCCTCTCCTCCTACGGATACGACATCCGAGTCGCTCCTGAGTTCAAGGTCTTCACGAACGTCCACAGCGTTGTCGTGGATCCGAAGGTCTTCGACGAGCGGTCCTTCGTAGACGTGCCCGCGTCCGAGTGCATCATCCCCCCAAACTCGTTCGCGCTCGCGCGGACCGTAGAGTTCTTCCGCGTCCCCCGCGACACGCTGGTGCTCTGCGTGGGGAAGAGTACGTACGCGCGTTGCGGGATCATCGTGAACGTGACCCCACTCGAGCCGACCTGGCGGGGCTACCTCACCCTCGAGATTTCGAACACGACGCCGCTTCCCGCGAAGATCTACGCGAACGAGGGGATCGCTCAGCTCCTCTTCTTCCAGGGTGACGAGGAGCCGGAGATCGCGTACGAGGACCGGGGGGGGAAGTACCAAGACCAGAAGGGGGTCACGCTGCCGAAGCTCTAGCGTGCCCTGAACCAGCGAGCTAAAGCTCCCAGCATTGTACAACAACAACTTAGGGGATTCTAGGCATCCGGCCGGATGCTAGGTAGGGCACTCCTAGGGCACAATCTTTTCACCACTGTATCCGCCCCCCGAATTCGAGGGGCGTCCGCGGCGAAAAACGCTAGGTCGCTGGATGGACACCTCACCACGTAATCCTCGCCTCGTCGAACGTCTCCGATCATGGCAGCCTGCCTCCTCGTCGGGGGCGGCTTTACCCGCTAAGCTACAGGGGCGTGACGGATGACGAATCCGAGGAGTCAGCCTAGAAGGGTCAACGGAAACCCGCCCGCATGTGTCCCCGCCAGTAGCACGGCTGCCCGTCTCCGCGTTGGTTCCCCCGACTAGAGGTCCTCCTTGCTGCGCACTTCCGGCCTTACAGCGGCCCTCGGCATCATGGTGCTCGTGATTCAGTTTCCGACACGGCTCATCGCCCAGGACCCGCAAAGCCGCGCCGACCAGGACCAACAGGACACGACTCCGGCCGCCCCGTCAACGCCAGAACCACTGGTGCCGGCGGCCGACCGAAGCGGCTCACCACTCCCGTCCCTGCTGGCCCATCGCATGGATGGGGGCACCGAGATCACCCTGGACGGGAGAGTCGAGGAGGACGCCTGGCAGGGCGCGATACCCATCACGGACTTCACGCAGCAGGAGCCCGTGGAAGGGGCAGGCCCCAGTCAACCCACGGAGATTCGGGTCGTCTACGACGAGGACAACCTCTACATCGGGGCGGTCATTTACGACGATCCGGAAGGGATCCTCGCCTATCAGCGTCAGAGGGACGCGGGGCTCGGGACGGATGACCGGTTCATGTGGATCCTGGACACGTTCCATGACGGGCGGACGGGCTACTTCTTCGAGATCAACGCCGCGGGCCTCATGGGAGACGGCATCCTCGGCGGAGGCGGGGGTCTGAACAAGTCGTGGGACGGGATCTGGGAAGCGCGGACGGCCCGTCGCCCGGACGGATGGTCGGCCGAGATCCAGATCCCCTTCCGCACTCTCAATTTCGATCCTGCCCAGGATACGTGGGGCATCAACTTCCAGCGGACGATCCGACGACGGCAGGAGGAGATTCTCTGGAGGGGCTGGCTCCGGAACCAGGGGCTGTTCAGCCCCGTGTACGCCGGAGACCTGACCGGCTTGGAGGGACTCTCCCAGGGCGTGGGGTTGGAGGCCGTACCCTCCACCATCGTGAGCTGGAAGAGGACTCCGGACGACGAGGATCCTTCGACCTTCCCCCGGGACCTCAGCCTCGATATCAACTACAGCATCACGTCGAGCCTCCGGGCTTCGCTCTCGGTAAACACGGACTTCGCCGAGGTGGAAGCGGACCAGCGCCAGGTCAATCTCACCCGATTTCCTCTGTTCTTCCCCGAGCGGAGGGACTTCTTCCTGGAGGGATCGGGAGTCTTCTCCTTCGCGCCGAGGAGCGGCCCCGATCCATTCTTCTCTCGGCGGATCGGGCTCAGGAACCGCCAGGAGGTGCCCATCGACTTCGGAGCCCGCATGACCGGCCAGGCGGGCATCTACGAGCTGGGCTTCTATCAGATCCGTACCGGACGGGCCACCCCGGATCCGGCGGAGGAGGGAGGGTCGCCAGTGCGAGGTCCCGTCGAGGACTTTACCGTGGCCCGTGTGAAGCGCCGGATCCTCGAGCAGTCCAGCATCGGAGCCGTTTACACGCGGCGAGCCACCGGGAAGGACGAGGAAGGATTCGCTCCACCGGACCGCCACACGGTCGGCGTGGACCTGGAGCTCGCTACACGGAGCTTCCTCGGGCAAAACAACGCCGAGATGGAGGCGTTCCTCCTGTGGAACTCGGACCCCGAGCGGGGCACGGACCGCTCCTTCAACGACCTTTCCGCCCGGGGTTTCCGGCTGAACTTCCCGAACGATATCTGGTCCGGCCATCTCTCGTACCGGGAATTCGGCGACCACTACAATCCAGAGGTGGGATTCGTGACCCGCAACGACTTCCGCCGGGTCGAGCCCAACATTGGATGGTCACCGCGACCGGAGAGCGTCCCCTGGCTACGGCGGCTCAACTTCGAGGTCCAGTTCCGCTACCTGACGGAGCTGGGCACGGAGATTCTGGAGGAGCGAGAGTGGTCGCTCGGGGTCCTGGGGCTGGATTTCGAGAGCGGCGACAACGTGAATATCGGCGTTACCAACACGTACGAATACCTGGACCGACCCTTCGAGATCTCGGATGGAATCGACATCGGCGCGGGCGGCTATTCCACGTGGAATTACGGAATCCAGGCAGGCACGACGGGAAGGCGGACGGTTTCCGTCCGCGGCTCCCTCGACCTCGGGGACTTCTGGAACGGTGAGCGGACACGGGTCCAGGGGCGCGTCACGGTGCGGCCCGGGCCCGGCGTCAGCCTGTCTACGGACGTCGAGCACAATGACGTGACGCTCCCTCAGGGAAGTTTCGAGGCGAGCGTTTACGGTGTGGACGCCGAGTGGACCCCCTCGCCCTGGGTCAGCGCCATCGGTGAGCTGCAGTACGACGACCAGAGCAAGATCGTTGGTCTCTACTCCCGACTCCGATGGATCGTAAGTCCCGGAAACGAGGTGTTCCTCGTGTATACACACAACTGGGAGAATTACGGGACCGGGCTCCTGGAGGGACGGGATCTCGCGACCCGCTCCCAAGGCGCATCCCTCAAGGCGAACTATACGTATCGCTTCTGAACTGCCGGGGGTGCGTCAAGCATACTACTGCCCTTGTCGGTATTCGCTGACGATTGATGCCCTTACCGCCTTCTCGGGTGAGTCCACCGGGCCGAAAATCGCACTTCCAAGATTGACCTCTCGGTGGGCTGTCGCTAGTCTCACTCCAGGTGCTTTGAGCCAGCGGGGCCAAGCGTACGGCTTTGTACAACAACAACTTAGTGGATTCTAGGCATCCGGCCGGATGCTGGGTAGGGCACTCCTAGGGCACAATCTTTTGACTACTGTATCCGCCCCCGAATCGAGGGGCGTCCGCGCCGAAAAACGCTAGGTCGCTGGATGGACACCGCGCTAAGGGAATCTCTGGAGAGGTAAAGCGCGTCGATGACCGCTTGAGTCACCGTACGAAATCAGGCGACCCGACGCTCACCCTGAAGTCTACCCCGCGCGTTAGCGTGTTCACCATGATGCAGCCGTTCTCCGCGATTCTCACGAGGCGCTCAAAGAGGTCGCTGTCGGCGCAGTCGCCGGTTACCTCCAGGGAGACGGAAGTGAATCGTGAGGGGCTATCGGCGAGAGTTCCCGTCACGAGGGTCTCTACGTCCGAAACGTCGGCCTCGCGCGCCCTGATCGCTGCGAGCATGGTGCTCATGAAGCAACCTGCGACCGCTGCCAAGAAATACTCGCCGCCCATGGGACCTTCGTCGGCGCCGCCTTTGGCCTCGGGCCGGTCGACGAGCACTTTGTGCTCTCGAATGGTCGCCTCGCTCGTCGACGGGCCAACCTGACGGACTCGGACCTTCATCTCTGCCACGGTCCGCTCATTCTCCGGGCGGCATCAAATCGAGTCGCAACGCGCTCCAGCCGCACGTCCGCTCCCGCCTGACGGAGCCGCTCGGCCATCCAGGTCGTGGAGCGCGTCCGCGGCGGAAAACGCTAGGTGGCCGGATGGACACCTCACCACGTAACCCCCGCCTCTTCGAGTAACGCCTGGTATCTGGGGTCGTCGCGGAGGAGGTCCGGATGGTTCGAGCGTGCGTCGGCAACGGCCGCGCGTCCGTATAATCCCGCTCGAACGATCTCTTCGAACAGCGCGAGGGCGCGCTCAGATTGCCCGGTCTCAGTGGACATCCAAAACGAACCCCCGGAGACCGTTGGCGGCTGACCAGTTTGGTGGTAGCGTATCGCCGCTTCATACGCGTCTCTCCCGGCTTGAACGTCAACATTGGCGATTTCCAGATACCTACCAAATGCTTCCAGCCCCTCCTCGTATTCGCCGACCTCCAACAGCGCCTTAGATAGCTCAAACCAGCCATTTTGCCACTCTGGGGCCAAGGCTATGGTTTCGTAGTGTTGTTCGATCGCCTCGTCAATACGCCCAGCTACCGACAAGGCCCAACCCAGAACCATAGAATGCGCCTGGGAGACCGGATCGAGTTCAAAAGCCCGCTCTGCATGAATTACTGCCTCGATCGCGCTTCCAGTGCTGTAAGAGTGACCAGCGTACCATTGGTGCGCTTGGGCATATCCTGGGTTCAGATCGATCGCCAACTCGAACTCCTGTTCAGCTCTTTCCCATTCGCCAAGGTTCTGCAACCCGTAGGCCAGAGAAGCGCGAGCCATGCCGAGGGAGGGGTCCAGTTCCACGGCTCTGCGGGCTGCGATGAGTCCCTGGTCAACATTCGGCCGCTCATCTTGGCGGGTATCGGTCAAATCGTATAAGCTCACCAAGAAATAGGGGTCCGCGAGCCCGGAGTACGCTTCTGCGTACTCCGAATCCAGCTCTATCGCAAGCTCGAACTCGGTGATCGCATCGCGAAGTCTCTGCACGGTGCGTTGGCTAAAGAAAAACCGGAGTGAGTCCCATCTTTAGTTGAAATTGAAGCGGCCTCCAACCTCAGGTAACGTGGGTGTGCGACCACACCACGGGATCACAAGAGAGGAAGGAGGGCCACCGATGGGAAGGATGCCAAGGCTCGTCGAGCGGGGGCAAGAAGGACCGGCGGCTCGGGGAACCGAGGGAGGTGAGTTGGGAGGAGATCGAGGCGCTGGAGCTGGACCCTCGGGTGGAGCTGATCCGGCAGCTGATTCCGCTGGGACTGGCGGAGGTGGGCCGGATGCTCGAGGAGGAAGTGGAGCAACTGGCGGGGCAACGTCACGCCAGGAAGACCGAGGACGATCGACATTGCCGGCATGGGCATAACCCAGGGTCGGTGCGGTTGGGCGGCCAGCGGCATCCGGTGCGAGTACCGCGGGTGCGAGGCCCGGCCGGAGAGTCGAGGCTGGCGGCGTATGAGCAGCTGCATGGCTCGCCCGGCGAGATGGACGAGGGGCTGTTTCGGAAGGTGCTGCTCGGGATCTCGTGCCGGGACTACGAGGCAGCGGTCGAGGCGGTGCCTGGAGCCATCGGGCTGTCGAAGTCGACGGTCTCGCGGGAGTTCAAGAAGGCCACGGCCGCGAAGCTGAAGGAGTTTCAGGAGCGGGACCTCTCGGGTTACGACGTGGGGTGGCACTCGTCCTGGACGGCAAGAGCTTTGCCGAGGACGAGATGGTCGTCGCGCTCGGGGTGACGACCAAGGGGGACAAGGTCTTCCTCGGGTTCGTCCAGACCGACACGGAGAACGCCGTGGTGATCCGATCCTTCCTTCGGAGTCTGAAGGACCGAGGTCTCGACCTGTCGGCCGGAGCGCTCGTGGTGATCGATGGAGCCCGCGGTCTCCGGAGCGGCGTCCTGGCGGTCTTCAAGGGACAGGTGCTCATCCAGCGGTGCCAGTGGCACAAGCGGAAGAACGTGATCTCGTATCTGCCGAGAGCGGAGCAGAAGGGCTGGCGCCAGCGTCTGCAGCGCGCCTACCAGCGGCCCACGTACGAAGAGGCCGTCAAGGACCTCAAGGCCCTGCGCCAGGAGCTCGCGGGGGTGAACCAGTCCGCGGCGGCCAGTCTCGATGAGGGGTTCGAGGAGACCCTCACCCTCCACCGGTTGGGAGTCTTCCCCCTGGTCGGCCAGTCGCTCAAGACCACCAACGTGCTCGAGTCCGTGAACGCCCTGGCCGAGCAGAGGTGCGGACGCGTGGACCACTGGAAGAACTCGAGCCAGAAGCACCGATGGCTCGCGACCACGCTCCTGGAGATCTAGTCACGGCTCCGGAGGTTGCTCGGGTACCGACACCTCCCGCTCCTCAGGGCCGCGATCCAGAAGGACCTCGGGATCACCCTTCCCGAGAGCCGTTCACATGCTGTCGCCTGAGACGGAGGCCGCTCCAGTTTCAACTAACTTTGGGATTGACTCAAAAAACGGCCTCGCTGATACGCCTGGAACGCCTCAGGAACGGTGGTCCCCTGTGCCACGAGCGGCGTCTCTGCCCCTCCGGCCAGCGCGACCTGAAGTTCGTCCGTAACTGCGCGGGCTAATGCGTCCTGAATCGCGAAGATGTTCGAAGCTGGGCCGTCGATTGCCTCCGACCACAGAACAGCCCCAGTTGCAGCCTCTACAAGCCGAGGCCGGACACGAACCGTCTCACCCACCTGCTGAAGGTCGCATTCCAGCACTGTCGCAACATCCAACGTCTCCGCGATTTCCTCGATGTCGGCGTTCAACTCAAGCGCGATGACTGAGGTAATGCCAATGACCTTGAGGCCGGGCAGCTGCGTCAGGCCACCAATGATCCCTTCGGCGAAACCTTGAGTGAGAGGGGTCTGATCTCCTGGCGCGCTCGCATCGGTGCATGGCATCACCGCGACCGACGGCTCAATGGACGCGGGAGCCTCAGCGGTCGTGGATCCCGTTCCATCGCCGAACATGACCCAGCCCACCCCTACGCCGATCAACACGAAGAAAGCCCCGACTCCCCCCAGGGTGGCTTTCTTCCACGTAAAGAGACGGGACGGGACCGTGGACTCCACTTGATCCCCCGTTTCCTGTGCCGGGGCTGTGCTCTTGGCGCGTTGGGCCTCGTGTCCCGGACCGCCTTCCTGCACGAACGCGGTCGCGAGCACGATCGGGAGCCCAACGATTAGCAGACCCAGCGCAAGCGTAGGGAACCACTCCGGTAGTGCCGTGGTGTCAGTTAGCTCCCCTGCCACCTGCAGCACGACCCAACTAGCCACAGCATAGATCCCCAGCACCTGCCAGAGACTACGGCGGTGGATCTCGCCGATGAAACGCTTGAGAGGATTGTCGGAGGGGTCAGCCATACGTCCCGCCGGTTAACGGCCTTTGAGGGCTCTGCTCAGTCGGGTGGTAGGGTCGGTCACTGATCCGGCACCACCTGCCTCAACTCCTCGAAGAAGTTCTGGACCAGGATAAGGCGCTGTGGCTCGGCAGCGCCCTCCTCGGCGCAACCTCCGAAGGGACGCACCATTAAGAACCGCTCGCCGTCTGAGCTGACATCGTAGAAATAGTTGCTCGGGCCGACCGGGTATCCAATTGGGATGGTGAACAGCATCTCTGGGGTCCGGGCCTGACCCGATGCAGGATCGAACCGGGCGGACAGCAGCCTACGCTCATCATCCACGAAGAACAACTCGTCGCCACTCTTCGCCCAAAGCGGCTCGAATCCCCCGTCGGTCGAGACACGCACTCTGGTCGAGTCCACGTTGGGAAACGGACGAATGAACACTTCGTCACGACCTGTCTCGTTCGAGCTATACGCGAGCCAGCGACCGTCTGGAGACAGGGCCGGTCCCTGCTCCGCAAACTCGGCTGAGGCGACCAGGGATACTGCGGAGCTGTCCACCCCGGGACAGAAGCCGAGAATGTCTCGCAGGCCCAGACCCTCCGATGCTGTCGCGGCGCTGCGGAACACCAACCACTCGCCATCAGAACTCCACGATCCCTGGGTGACGCCACGTTCGTCATCGAGTATGAGCACCGCGTCTCCAGTCCCGTCCGCACGCCTGGACCAAATGTTCGACGCCGAGAAGTACGTTACGCTTTGCCCATCGGGCATCCAGAATGGCCTGACGTCCGGGTCCTCCGAGAAGGTGATTCTCTCTTCCGGGCCATCGGGCAACTGCTTGATACGAACATCAATGTTCCCATCGACTATGCTATTGAAGACGATCTTCGTTTCATCCGGGGACAGCCTCCATCCGTAGTTGCCTACTGTAGGGGCAAACGCGTACCCCGGATCGACGGGCGTAGCCTGGCCGGAGCGAGTGACCCATACGAACTCGTTCAATGACGCTGAGGCGGACCCTTCCACGTAGAGGAGCGTCCCGTCGGAACCAAGGACCATGTCTGCCATACCTGAGTTGCCGAGATTTGCCGTTCTAACACCCTCGAGGAGTGGGACTGAGGAGCCCGCAAGCTGCAACGCAGTGATGTCGAAAGGTTGGGCCAAGACAGCGCCGTCGGCGCGGACGTAGACGATGTGTCCGGTGGGGACGTACCAAGCTCGTGCGACTCCTGAGAAGAGGACTTCTGATGATAGATCCTCCAGATCCACGATGTGGAGCTGGTTGGTATCAAGCGTACAGCCCACTCCTGGGCAAGCGACAACAAGTGCCCCTCGTGCGCCTGGGAGACCGTGAACCCAAGTGATCGACACCTCTTGCTCGCTAGCCCCAAAGACCACGTTGAGCGGCGCTCCTCCGTCTTCTGAGATCCGCGCAATCCGACGGGTGGACACACCCTCCCCAGTACCAAACTGCTCATAGAGAATCGTACCGTCGTCGAGCCAAGAGAGACCTACGAGGCCAGCCGTGCTCGGTGCGTCCTCCGCGATCCTGATGGGAGAGCCCCCAACGAGTGGACGCTTGAAGAGTTCTGTTCCGATCGAATAGGCGATCCAGTCACCGTCGGGCGAGTACACGACGTCCCTGGCCCCCTCCGTTCCCTGGGAGTCAATCCCAAAGTTAGTTGAAACTGGAGCGGCCTCCGTCTCAGGCGACAGCATGTGAACGGCTCTCGGGAAGGGTGATCCCGAGGTCCTTCTGGATCGCGGCCCTGAGGAGCGGGAGGTGTCGGTACCCGAGCAACCTCCGGAGCCGTGACTAGATCTCCAGGAGCGTGGTCGCGAGCCATCGGTGCTTCTGGCTCGAGTTCTTCCAGTGGTCCACGCGTCCGCACCTCTGCTCGGCCAGGGCGTTCACGGACTCGAGCACGTTGGTGGTCTTGAGCGACTGGCCGACCAGGGGGAAGACTCCCAACCGGTGGAGGGTGAGGGTCTCCTCGAACCCCTCATCGAGACTGGCCGCCGCGGACTGGTTCACCCCCGCGAGCTCCTGGCGCAGGGCCTTGAGGTCCTTGACGGCCTCTTCGTACGTGGGCCGCTGGTAGGCGCGCTGCAGACGCTGGCGCCAGCCCTTCTGCTCCGCTCTCGGCAGATACGAGATCACGTTCTCCCGCTTGTGCCACTGGCACCGCTGGATGAGCACCTGTCCCTTGAAGACCGCCAGGACGCCGCTCCGGAGACCGCGGGCTCCATCGATCACCACGAGCGCTCCGGCCGACAGGTCGAGACCTCGGTCCTTCAGACTCCGAAGGAAGGATCGGATCACCACGGCGTTCTCCGTGTCGGTCTGGACGAACCCGAGGAAGACCTTGTCCCCCTTGGTCGTCACCCCGAGCGCGACGACCATCTCGTCCTCGGCAAAGCTCTTGCCGTCCAGGACGAGTGCCACCCCACGTCGTAACCCGAGAGGTCCCGCTCCTGAAACTCCTTCAGCTTCGCGGCCGTGGCCTTCTTGAACTCCCGCGAGACCGTCGACTTCGACAGCCCGATGGCTCCAGGCACCGCCTCGACCGCTGCCTCGTAGTCCCGGCACGAGATCCCGAGCAGCACCTTCCGAAACAGCCCCTCGTCCATCTCGCCGGGCGAGCCATGCAGCTGCTCATACGCCGCCAGCCTCGACTCTCCGGCCGGGCCTCGCACCCGCGGTACTCGCACCGGATGCCGCTGGCCGCCCAACCGCACCGACCCTGGGTTATGCCCATGCCGGCAATGTCGATCGTCCTCGGTCTTCCTGGCGTGACGTTGCCCCGCCAGTTGCTCCACTTCCTCCTCGAGCATCCGGCCCACCTCCGCCAGTCCCAGCGGAATCAGCTGCCGGATCAGCTCCACCCGAGGGTCCAGCTCCAGCGCCTCGATCTCCTCCCAACTCACCTCCCTCGGTTCCCCGAGCCGCCGGTCCTTCTTGCCCCCGCTCGACGAGCCTTGGCATCCTTCCCATCGGTGGCCTCCTTCCTCTCTTGTGATCCCGTGGTGTGGTCGCACACCCACGTTACCTGAGGTTGGAGGCCGCTTCAATTTCAACTAAAGATGGGACTCACTCTGGTTGGGGCCTCGTCAAAGCGTTCGCTCCGCCTTTCGGCCTGCCGGTAGTAGTTCACGAGGTCCCTCCGAAGCTCAACATCTTCGATAAGGGTCAACCGGCCTGAACTGACCAGCTCGTCAAACGTCGCCTACGTGAGAGGCACATTCCGCATCAAGGCCGCGAACGCGACCGCATTCAGGACCGCCATCGTATCGATGGACTGTCCTCTAGGAGCGTCGAGAAACGCGAGAACCTTGTGCGCCGCATCCATCATCTCGCGACTCTCGGACAGGATCGTTCGGAGGGCCCGCCCGTTCGCTTCAAAGTCCTGAGCTAGGCGCTCGAGATAAAGTGCCTCAAGGCGCTGTTCTTCATTGCCTTGTCGCCAGCCCTCGGCCCAAAGGGCGGCTGATACGCCGAGCATGATCACCAGCAACTCTCCAGCCAAACGGAGTCCGAGTGAGGCCCACGCCCTGGTTCGCCCCGGCATGGACTTAGCGCCCCCGTCCGACATGCCTGTCCCCCTTCGCCTCGTTGCTCAGCCTTCGATCCGAACGATCATGAGATGCCGTCTAACGTCTCGCCGCTCAGCTGCCGCGCACAGCGCGGGCAGCTGCAGCGGCTTGTTAGCTGTCGTCGCCCCGCGAGTCGTCTAGCGCGACGTCGTATAGCGGTTGGACGTCCACTCGATCCCCGAGGCACTCGCCCATGACCTCTTTGTGCTCCTCATCGATCGCGTGCGTCGACCGAGCGAATGCCTCTCTCCCGCGGTCGAAGTCGGCCGCCTCCATCGCGTACACGAGGATGGGCCCGTCGACCGTCTGGAGAACGAACGCTTGCTCGTGGCTAATCGTCTCCTCAACGAACGTTGCCCGGACTTCGTCGGCCCGCGTCGAAAGTTCAGCTAGCCATGCTCGCAACCGGGCCTCTTTGCTCGGCTTTATTCGTCGCAAACTCACGCGCAGCATGTGCTTGCTCTCCCTGTTCCGCGCCAGCTTTCGTACAGCTAACAAGAAATCGACTGAACTGCGTAATAGGGGCAACGCTGCAGATGCCCGCAACGTTTTGACCGCGCCGGACGTTGCTTCGCCCGTCGCAACTTCTGGGCCGGCAGGTACTTTCCGCCGGCACGCACGCCGTCGCACGTCCGATTATGCCGTGGGGAGAGGCAGCCTATCACCGTGTGTTCGCGTCGGGCATGGCCGGTCTTCGTGACGCTCAGAGTAGGATTCGGTCCGCGGGGCTGCGGACGGCACTGGGTCCACGGTTCAGGACGTGCGTATAGATCATGGTGGTGCTCACGTCGCGGTGGCCGAGCAATTCCTGGACGGTGCGAATGTCGTGGCCATCCTCGAGTAGATGGGTCGCGAAGGAGTGACGGAACGTGTGACAGCTCGCCCGATGATCTGGGTGCTGGAGTGCTCGACCTACGGGGTGGTCGATTACCCTCACGCCATCAACCTGCTGGCGAGCACGGGCACCCACGCCTTCTTGATCTTGTGGATCACAGCCGAATCGGCCTGGGGTAACGCACCTTCGGTCGCGTCCCATAGCTCGTCGATGAGGTCCTGGTCGTAGGGCTCTTTGGGTAGCCCGAACTTGGCCGCGATGTCGATGGCTTTGAGTTGGTCTGCTGGCCTGGCTTCCTTCCTGCCGGTCGCGAACTCCTCAAGATGCGGTAGGCCCTTCTCTAGGATGTCGCGCATCGAGCCGCGGAGTTCGTTCGGGGGACGGCCTGGACGAGCATGGTTGCCGCCCTGTTTCAGCGCCCCACCGTGCTTCTGCTTGACGAGCTTGTCCCCGGACTTGCTCCCGGACTTCCCATTGTCTCTCACGCTACCGAAGATGCTGCAGCAATCGCTTGTTAGGCCGCGCGGCGCCCGCTAAGGGTACGGTGTTCTGGGTCACGACGTGCCCTACCTGTGCCCTAGACATGCGGGCACCGCTGGATAGTCGTTGTGCCACAACGGTTATTGCTCATAGAGCGTCTGCTTCCGTAGCAGGTGGCCGGTCGCCAGATCCCGCTTCCGGGTCGGTGGCGGTCGGCTCGGGGGCGCCTCTGTGGTAGCACGGATCAGGTAACGAGGAATCGGGGTGGCACCGGGCCGCGAGTCTTCCCATGTTGCCCCGGCCCGGTCTTGAAGCTGGCGCGTTAGTCTTCGCCCCGTCGCCGCTACCCACCTGCCCCCGGGCCCGGAGGAAGCAATGGCGCGCCCAAGGCTACTTCGTGTTCCACTTGCCCTCGTGCTCGTCTCCTCGGCTACCGTTGCCTGCGCCGATGCCGGTACCGGAACCCAGGACGGCAGCATCACCGGGACGTACTCGTTGGTCATGGTCAACGGCTCCCCGCTGCCCGGCGTCGTGTACGAGGAGCCGGGGTACACAGAGGAGGTACTCGAGGGCTCCCCTCACGTTGCTCTCCGACAACACCTACCTGTCCCGATTCGTGTGGCGAGAGACCGAGGGCGGTGCTACGAGCACCGAAGAAGAAGTCGATGAGGGGACCTATGTCGTGTCCGGTAGTCAGATCACGTTCATAGACACGGAGGACCCGGACGATCCCATCCAGGGGGTGATCAGCGGGAACACGATTACGGTGACCTTCGAGGAGGACAGGGACCCGCAGGTCTGGGTCTTCGAGAAGTAGGGGCCCGATCTTCACGACTCCCCCTCGTTCTGGATGGCCCAGCGTTCGACCCGCGGCTCATTCTGAGTCACGGCCACCTCGTGCGCGTTCTCCAGTACGGCTATCGGCGTGGTCATGGGTCTGTACTCGCTGGTTTCGGCGGCGCGATTTTTTCGCTTTGCTTGGTGGGGGGGCTCGTACCGTTCGACGCCACCTCCACGGCAGCGGCTTCCACTTCAACAGCACACGCCAACGACGGGTCACACCCACCGCTCTTTTTTTCTTCGTCCTCCCCCCTGGTAAAACCCCTCCCCTCGTGGCTCATTTTGAGTCGTGGACTCATTTTGGGTCGCGGCTTGTTTTTCGCGGCCAGGATGCGCGAGCGCCGTTCAAACGCCTCCAGTCTCGTGACGGCCCGGTGTAACCAGCGGCCGTCTTGTCCGTCCTCTTCGGCGATCCTGGCGAGACCAGAGCGGCGGGCTCCCGTAGTTGGACACCGTTTTGTGCCATCGCGGCGTGCGAGCTGTGGTTCGGTTAAGCCAGGTACAACTCAAGAGAGGTGAGATACCAACGATGAAGGCAACCGCGATTGATGGACGCGAGATCGAACTTGACCAAGACGCACTCGACGCGTTGAGGCTGCGACTCCGGGGGCCGGTGGCATTGCCTGGTGACGGCAGTTACGAGGAATCGCGCACGGTGTGGAACGAAATGATCGGCCGCAGGCCCGCCGTGGTAGTGCGGTGCCTCGGGGTTGCGGATGTGATCGCATGTGTGCAGTTCACGCGCGAACGGGATCGTTGCTCTGCATCAAGGGCGGAGGCCACAACATCGCAGGCCTAGCCACGGCCGATGGTGCGCTGATGTTGGATATGTCGCTCATGCGCAGCGTGTGGGTGGACCCGAAGGGGCGAGTAGCTCATGCCCAGGCGGGCTGTCTGCTCGGCGACGTAGATCGCGAAACGCAGGTGCACGGACTTGCTGCGGTTCTCGGGTTCGTATCACTCACAGGCATCACAGGCCTCACGATGGGTGGCGGATTCGGCTACCTGACGAGGCGGTGGGGTTGGACGTCCGATAACGTAGTTGGCATGAACCTGGTGACGGCTGACGCGACGGTGGTGCGTGCGAGCAGTGAAGAGAACGCCGACCTCTTTTGGGGGCTGCGAGGTGGTGGCGGGAACTTCGGTGTTGTCACCGGCATCGACTACGCGCTTCACTCGGTCGGTCCAGAGGTCGTTGGAGGCGTGGTAGCCTGGCCCGCAAGTGAGGCTCCCGCCGTTCTGGAGCTTTACCGGACTCTCGCCAAGCAGGCTCCGGCCGAGCTCACCCTCGTCGCTTTGATCCGACCGGCACCGCCAGCGCCGTGGCTCCCGAAGGAAACTCACGGAAAACCGATCGTGGCTGTGTTGGCCTGCCACAGCGGGAGCATCGCGGACGGAGAGAACGCCGTTGCTCCCATTAAGTCGTTCGGCAAACCGATCGGTGATGTGCTGGTCCGCCGGCCATACCTGCAGATGCAGTCGTTGTTAGATGCGACGCAACCCAAGGGACGGCGCTATTACTGGAAGAGCGAGTACCTTTCGCGCATTGAGCCGGAACTGTGCGGAAAGCTCGCGGAGCATGCTGCGAGAATCCGATCCCCGCACTCCGCCGTCATTCTGTTTCAGCTCGACGGCGCTCTGAACCAGTTTGGGAGCGATCACTACCCAGTTGGAAACCGGGACGCCCGCTACGTGGCTCAACATCGCAGGGTCGTGGGAGCACGCTGGCGAGGATGAGGCCAACATCCAGTGGGCGCGCGACGCATGGAACGACATGAGAGTGTTCTCCACTGGCGGCACCTACATCAACTTCTTGACGGAAGACGAGGGTCCTGAGCGAACCCAGGCCGCGCTCGGCGGGGCAATCCAACGGCTTGCCGAGGTCAAGGCAAAGTGGGATCCAGAAAACGTGTTTCGCACGAACCGAAACATCAGGCCAGTGTGAGGGACTGCAGATCGTGCGACGATCATGAGCTCGCGTACACCGGGAAGAGGTCTAACCAAGCAAGGCGCACGGAGGTGGTATGAAGGAACCTTTTCCGCCAAGCGAATCGGAGGTTACCCAGCTTCTTGTTGTTAGCGACCCCAAACGGTCGAAGACCTTTTATATAGACGTATTGGGGGCCGAACTGTACCGGGAGTACGGAGGTGACTCGTTAGTCCTTCGGTTCCTCGGCATGTGGCTTCTTCTGGTGAGCGGGGGTCCTCCGACTGAGGACAAGCCTGGAGTGACGTTCGCCCCGCCTGCGGACGGAAATCGGGTTGATCATCAACTGACGATCCGAGTGCCCGATTGCCGTGCCGCGTACGCTGCACTGAAATCCAAAGGAGCGCCGTTCCTCACACCTCCCTTTGATCGTGGAGGTGAGGTCCGATGTTTCTTCCGGGATCCAGACGGTCACTTGTTGGAGATCAGTGAAGTGACCTAGGACGGAGCGATACTTGGACGAAGACGACTAGCACATCATGGATGTTCGTGTGAAGCGGGCCCCGGGGCCTCAGCCCAGGGTCGCGATCGTGGAGCGGACCGCGACCGCGCTTCTCTCCAGCTCCGAGCGCTCTTCAGCCGTCAGCTCGACCTCGACGATCTGCTCGAGCCCGCCCGCCCCGAGCTTGCAGGGTACGCCGAAGAAGATTCCGCTCTGGCCGTACTCGCCCTCGAGGTACGCTGCACAGGGCAGGATCCGCTTCTTGTCCTTCGCGATCGCTTCGGCCATCTGAACGGCGGCGGACGAAGGCGCGTAGTACGCGCTCCCGGTCTTCAGGAAGGCGACGATCTCGGCCCCGCCGCCGCGCGTGCGATCGATCAGGGCCTCGATTCTGTCCTCCGACAGCAGCTGTCGGATCGGGATGCCGCTGATGGTCGTGTAGCTCACCAGGGGCACCATCGTGTCCCCGTGCCCCCCGAGAACCAGAGCCTGGATGTCTTCGACGCTTACCCCGAGCTCCGCCGCGATGAAGGTCCGATAGCGCGCTGTGTCGAGGACGCCGGCCATCCCGATCACCCGCTCACGGGGAAAGCCCGTCGTCTTCATCGCCACGTAGGCCATCGCGTCGAGCGGATTCGACACCATGATGATGATTGAATCGGGCGCCACCCGTGCGATCTGCTCCGAGACGGACCGGACGATCTCAGCGTTCGTCTTGAGGAGGTCGTCCCGACTCATCCCCGGCTTCCGCGCAATCCCGGCCGTCATGATGAAGAGGTCCGAGCCCTCGGCGGCTCCGTATTCCGTAGCCCCCACGATGCGCGTGTCGAATCCCTCGACCGGCCCGCTCTGCCACTGATCGAGCGCTTTCCCCTGGGGAACGCCGTCCACCACATCGATGAGGACGACCTCACGGGCCAGCTCCGCCTCGGCCAGGCGCTGCGCACAGGTGGCGCCGACGTGCCCCGCGCCCACGACGGTTATCTTCCTCATCCGCTCCTTTCGTCCTCTTGAAAGAGGCCCGTCCCTGGAAAAGTCCGCCGCAAGCTACCGGGGGCCCCTAGAGGTGTCAACGGCGCCCCGAGGACGGACCGACACCAGTGCAGGACAGGGGCTTTCGCCAGCCGGGATTCCGAAAAAAAACGGGACCCGCAGGGGCCCCGGCTCGATTCTCGTCGGCTCAGCGTGATGCCTTTCAGGGACCCCCGGGGGGGGCTCCCCCGCGGAGGCGTAGCTGGACGGGACCGTCCTCGGCACCGAGCCTCCGGATCCGGTTTCCGAACTGGTCTCTGAGATACTGGAGGAGAAGGACCTGCGAGGGCTGGAGGAACTCGAGCAGCCGCTCCTCCTCCTGGACCATCAGCGCCTCTTCCCGCTCCCGAAGGGCCCGCACCTCGTCGATCAGCCGACGCGCCTCCTGCTGCGAGCCCCCCTGCGTGAGGTTCCGCCGGATCTCACGCTGAAGCTCCATGCGGCGAGGAAGGATGTCCGCGCGGGTCTCGGCATAGCCGCGAAGCACCTCAGCTAGAAGTGACCTCTCGTCGGGCGCGAGGGCGAGCTCGCGCGCGAGCTGCTCCTGGAACTGCGTCTGGATGCGGCTCAGCATCTCCTGCCGCGAAACGGGACCCCGGCCGCCGGGGCCTCGCTGCGCCCAGGTCGGACCTGGATGGACGAGTACCTGCGTGGCGACGGCCAAGACGACGGCGAGGCGTCTCATGGTTCCATCTCCTCCATCAGCTGCGCGAGTAAATCGTCCGGGAGAGCATCGAGCAGCGGCTCACCGGCCACCATCCAGTCATGGCCGTACCAGTCCACCATGGGCTGCGATTCGAGCGCCACCGTCCACACTGGCTCGGGCGCCGGGGCGTCGTCTCGCCACAGCACTCCGATGCCGACGGCGAGGATCGCGATCGCGGCCGCCCTGAGGAGCCACGGAACGATGGTCCTTTCGGGGCGACGCGGCCGCCGCGAGGCTTCGATGATGGACGGCGCGAGGGAGTCCGGAGGCTCCGGCCGAGCGAGCTGGAGCCTCTCCACGAGCCGCGCCTCGTCTCGACATTCGGCGCAGGTCGCCAGATGCTTCACGAGCTCGGCCACCTCCCCACTCGTCGCCGCGCCGGACACGTGCAGGGGAAGCAGGTCTCTCGTCCGGGCACACTCCCCGGCGAGATCTTCCGTGCGATCGCCCGTCACGAAGTCCTCCTCATCCGTCCCTTTCATGCAACCACTCCCGCAGCCTGCCGATGCCGTAGTGGTAGTTTACCCGGGCCGCACCCTCTGAGGACCCGATCGCCTCCCCAACCTCGCGAAAGCTCAGCCCATCGAACAGCCTCAGCGAAACGCTCAGCCGCTGCTTCTCCGGCAACCGATCCAGCGCCGCCCGTATCCGCGAGACCTCGTCCGCCCTCATGGCCTCGGCGTCGGGGCCCTCCCTTCCCTCCTCGAAGTTCTCGGTCGCGTGAAGCGGTTCCTCACGCCTCCGACTGCGGCTTCGAATGAAACCCAGGGCCTCGTTCCGCGCGATCGCGAGCAACCAGGTGCGGAACGCCGCATCGCCACGGAATCCGTCCAGGCGGTCCAGGGCCTTCACAAACGTGTCCTGCGTGACGTCCGCCGCCTGATCCTCGTCCTTGAGAAAACCCAGCACGAACCGGTACACGACGCCCTGATGGCGCACCACCAGCTTCTCGAGCGCCCCCGCCTCACCCCGAACGGCAAGCTTCACCAGCTCGGCATCCGAAGGATCCTGGGACCGACCTGGCTCGCGCACCGAACTCACCGGATAGACGCAGGAGAAGGGGTTTCCGTTAAAGAGGGCGACTCGCCCCCCGGGGCCCTGCTACGGATGAGACCCCTCCCTCGAGGGGATCAGGACCGAAGGCCCTTTCCCCGCCGGGCGACCCGCGTGCGAAGCTGCCTCGACGGCTTGAAGACGGGAACGAGCCGCGCGGCGACCCGTACCGTGTCTCCCGTGCGAGGGTTTCGCGCCTTACGGGCCTTGCGCGCTCGCACCCTGAAGGTCCCGAACCCTCGGATCTCTATGCTCTCCCCGTTGGTGAGGGCCTTCTTCACGGCGTTGAGGAACCCGTCCACGACCAGAGCGCAGTCCTTCTTCGTGACCCCGGGGCCGATCGCCCCGGAGACTTCCTCGACGAGGTCTGCTTTCGTCATCCCTGCCTCCTCGAATGGTTCAGTCCGCCGCCGTCCGTCGTTCCTCCATCAGCTCCGTGAACCTCCGGAAGAGGTGGCGAGAGTCGTGCGGTCCGGGTGCGGACTCGGGGTGGTATTGGACGCAAAAGACCGGGCGCGAACGGTGCTCGAGCCCCTCCAGCGTGCCATCGTACAGGTTGATGTGTGTGGCGCGAAGGTCCGGGGCGCCCGGGATAGCCCCGCCGGGGTCGGCTTCGACGGCAAAGCCGTGGTTCTGCGACGTGATCTCGACCCGGTTCCGATCCATGGCTCGCACCGGGTGGTTCACCCCGTGGTGGCCGAAGGGGAGCTTGTACGTCCGGGCCCCGAAGGCACGCGCGATGAGCTGATGTCCCAGGCAGATCCCGAACACGGGGATGCCTCGCTCGGAGAGGCGGACGATCGTGTCGGCCACTCCGGGGACAGCCGCGGGGTCGCCCGGCCCGTTCGAGACGAACACGCCGTCCGGGTTCGCTTCGATAATCTCCTCGAAGGTCGTCGTCGAGGGAACGACGGTCACTCGGCATCCCGCCTCGGAAAGGAGTCGCGGAGAGTTGGCCTTGACCCCGAAGTCGAATGCGATCACGTGGAAGCGCGCCTCGCCCTGGGCCGGCACGTCATAGCGGGCGGTCGTGGACACCCCGCACGCCAACTCCAGCCCCTCCATGCGGGGATGCGCCTCGATCCTGGCGGCTAGCTCCTCGGCGGAGACCGATGCCGGAGCGATCCCGCCGCGCATCGCCCCCCGGTCCCGCAGATGCCTGGTCAGGGCCCGCGTGTCCACCTCCTCGATCCCGATCACGCCGTGCCGCGCGAGGTAGGGGCCAAGCCCCTCCTTCGCGCGCCAGGAGGAGGCTCTCCGCGCAGCCTCCCTCACGATGAAGCCCGCCACAGTGGGCGCGCCGGACTCTCCGTCCTCCTCGTTCAGCCCGTAATTGCCGATTAGCGGATAGGTCATCGCCACGAGCTGGCCGGCGTACGAGGGGTCCGTGAGGACCTCCTGGTACCCGGTCATGCCCGTGTTGAAGACGACCTCACCGAGGGCGACGCCGGCGTCGCCCAGCTGGCTGCCCTCGAAACGGCGACCGTCTTCGAGGAGGAGGTAGGCCCGCGTGGCCGTACCAGAGTCGAACAACTGCAGTCCCGGGGCGGCAGGAACGGGGAAGCTCGGCAAACCGAGCACCCGGGAGCGCGACGATCGCGGCCCCGGTTCGGGCAATGTAGAGTGGGCCGAACCCGCGTCAAGGAGCGAACTTACCGCCTTCCCTCCAGGGCACGCTCAATCCTATCTTCTGATCCGATCTTCCTGGCCCGGCCGCCTCGTCACTCCAGCCGACCCCCGCGCCCGAGCGAAACGTGGTGCCCAGCCCAGCATGAACGAACGGCCGCGACCAAGCTCCCACGCGCCCTCCCGACCCCTGGTCTTGATCTATGCGGACGAATCGTGCCTCGGGAATCAGTTTCGGGACCGCGAGAATCCCGGGGGCGCCGGAGGGCTCGTCGAATTCTGGACCGGGGACGGTTGGGTCCGACGGGACTACTGGGTGTCCGAGCCAGCCACGACGAACAATCGAATGGCGCTTCGGAGCGCCATCGAAGGACTCCGGGCGCTTACACAACCGTGCCGGGTCGGGTTCGTATCCGACTCTCAATACGTGGTGAAGGGAATGCGGGAATGGCTCCCCGTGTGGAAGGCCCGCGGCTGGAAGCGGAAGGGGGGGCCGATCGAGAACTTGAAGCTCTGGAAGGATCTGGACCTGGCGGCGGACACGCACCAGATGCGATGGGAGTGGGTGCGGGGACACAGCGGGATGCCCCGCAACGAGTATGCGAACCACCTGGCCGTGGAGGCCGCCAGGAGCCAGGAGCCCTCGAACGGGCTCGTGGACTCGCGCTTCGAGGAGTGGCTGGACGCCGAGCGTGCGAAGAGCGGCCGCTACCTCGACTTCGAGGAGTCGGCCCCTCCTCCACCGCCGTTCTAGGGAAGTTCCGTTCGAGTACCGCGCGCGGGGTCTGCGCGGCTCGGAGCGGGAATGGCGGGGCAGCCCACCCGCCGGGGGTGCTGCCGACCGGTCTCCGCCCGAAGCGACCGCCTGAACACGCTCGCGAAAACCGCCGCCGTGCGCCCGGCCACCTCCTCCATTGGTGGGGCCGTTCCGAGAAGGCGCTCCATCGAGGTCACCGAGCTACTCTCGATTCCGCACGGGACGATCGTCTCGAAGTAGCTGAGATCGGTCCCGACATTCAACGCGAACCCGTGGGACGTGATCCAGCCGGACGACACCCGGATCCCGATCGCCGCCACCTTGCCGGATGCCGTCCACACCCCCGTCCTTCCGTCAACGCGGCCGGACTCGACACCGTATTCGGCCAGCACGCGGATCAGGACTCCCTCGAGGTCACGGAGGTAGCGATGCACGTCCTTCCGGTCTGGCCTCAGATCGAGGATCGGGTACCCGACGAGCTGTCCGGGTCCGTGATAGGTGACGTCGCCGCCGCGACCCGTCTCCTGGAGCTCGATCCCGAGGGCCTCCCGACGTCCGGGGTCCGCGAGCACATGCTCCGGGTGCGACCCGGAGCCGAGCGTGATCACGTGCGGGTGCTCGAGCAGAACGAGTTGGTCGGGGATCTCGCCCGCGCGACGACGCGAAACGAGGTCCTGCTGGAGGGCGACCCCGTCCCCATAAGGAACCGTCCCGAGGCGCCGGACCTCGAGAACCCTACCCGGGGGCCGAAACGTGGAGGCCTCGGACGCAGTCGAGTGGGCGGTCATGACATCTCTGCGCGCCGTCCGGCACACTATCCGGCCTACGCGTCGTCCGGGAAGTCCTCCAGGAGCTGCTTGAGGCGAGCCATGAAGCGCGCGGCGTCCGCACCGTCCACGATCCGGTGATCGTATCCCAGGGAGAAGATCGACCGCTTGCGGATCGCCATCGAGTCCTGTCCCGTGATGGGATCTCCCACCACCACGACCCGCTTCTCGATAGAGCCCGTGCCCAGAATGGCGGCTGTTCCCTTGGGGATGATGGGGAGCCCGACCAGGGTTCCGAGGACCCCCGGATTGGTAACGGAGAACGTAGCTCCCTGGATCTCCTCGGGCGCCAGCGCCCGCTTCCGGGCCCGCTCGGCCAGGTCCACGACCTTCTTTCCGATCCCGACGAGGGAGAGGTCGTCCGCATCCCGGATCACCGGCACGATCAGACCGGGGTCCAGGTCTACGGCAATCCCGATGTTCACGCTCCCGCGATAGATGACGTTGTTGCCCGAGACCGTCGCGTTCACGATCGGGAACTCCCGGAGGACACGGGACACGGCCCATGTCACGAAGGCCGTGAAGCTCACCCGCGCCCCCTGCTCCTGCCACTTCTTCGCGTTCGCCTTCCGAAGCGCGTCCACGCTCGTGAAGTCCATCTCGATCGAAGTGTGGACGTGCGGGGCAATTCGCTTGGCCAGAACCATGTGCTCGGCGGTGAGACGGCGGATCTTGTCCATCATCACCACCTCGTCTCCCTCCCGCACGGGAAACTCCGGGTGCTGCACCTGTGTGTAAAAGGTCCCCCAGAGCTCGGACGCAGGGACGGGGGGGCCGAGAGGGGCCGAGCGCGGAGCCGGGGCGGCGGGCCGCTCGGCTGCGGGCGTCGCGGGCACGCCCTCGGCCCTCTCCGGCGGCGCGGGAGCCGGCCTGGCGGGAGGAGGCGGCGCGGGCACCTCCACGGTGGCATCCTCTTTCCCGAGGTACGCAAGCAGGTCTTGCTTGGTCACGCGCCCCGCGTGTCCGCTTCCCTTACCCTCCAGGCTGGTCAGATCGACTCCGTGCTCCTCCGCCATCCTGCGCACGAGGGGGGTGGAGCGCTGCCGGAGCCGCTGCTCCTCCGACAGCTCGCCGTCCGATCGGAGCGAGCCGTCGGTTGGAGGCGGG
Source organism: Longimicrobiales bacterium (assembly GCA_965198065.1). Lineage (GTDB taxonomy): Bacteria > Gemmatimonadota > Gemmatimonadetes > Longimicrobiales > Gaopeijiaceae > SHZS01. The sequence goes on from CBDAON010000004.1 coordinate 253,536, forward strand.
GGAGCCGCCGCCGAGGGGACGGGTTTCGGGGTGGGCTCGGGCGGCGCCGACGGCGCGGCCGCCTGACTCCGGGCGGCCTCCGGCTTCGGGGATTCCGCCGCACCCGCGGGCGCGGCGGCCGGCTCCGTATCGATGTACGCAACGACCGTGCCCACCTCCACGGTCTCGCCCTCCCCCACCACCACCTCCATCAGAGTACCGGCCTGGGGCGCCGGGATCTCGGCGTCCACCTTGTCCGTGGAAATCTCAAGGATGGGCTCGTCCCGCTCGATCGCATCCCCGACCTTCTTCAGCCACTTGGACACGGTCCCCTCGGCGATGGACTCACCCATCTGAGGCATCGCCACTTCGATTCGGGCCACGGTCGCGGTTCCTAGGGCGCGAGAATCGTCAGGGCTGGCTAGGCGGAGTCGCGTCGGGGCCGCCGCCCGGGGCGGCGGGGATCTCGGTGGACGGCTGGGCCTGGGGAACGACCGGAGTCGGGGTCACGGGCACTTGGAGGGCGTCCTGCAAGACGGAGCCCGGCTGCTGCTGCTGCGAGGACCTGATTGATAGCACGAGAGCCAAGACCATGAAGATGGCGCCCGTCGTCCACGTTGTCCGGGTCAGGAACGTGGCCGCCTGACGCCCGCCCAGGACCCCTTCCGTGGCCCCCGGCATACCGCCGCCCATGGCCGCGAGCCCCCCTCCCTTTCCCGCCTGAAGGAGGACGGCGACCGTCAGGACGATCCCGTCGAGGACGAGGAGAGCGAGAAGGAATCCGTACATGGAAGAACCATCGGGAGCGGGTTCGGCCCTGGCGAGAAAAGGTCGTCGGAGGGAACAGCAGTGTCAACACAGAGCGCGGCCTGCGTCCACGATCCTGGAAAAGGATCCAGGATCGAGCGAAGCCCCCCCCACGAGCACCCCGTCTACCCCCTCCGCCTGGAGCAGGTCGGGGGCGTTCTCCGGGGTCACAGATCCCCCGTAGAGAATCGGGAGGCCGCGCGCTCGACCGTCCCCCAGGTGTCTCCCCGCCGCCTCCCGCAGGATCGCGTGAGCCTGGGCGGCGTCCTGCGGGGTGGCCGTTTCCCCCGTCCCGATGGCCCAGACCGGCTCGTAGGCCAGGACGAGGGGGGCCCCGTCCCGCACGGCCCCACCCGCGCCTTCCGCTCCCAGCACGGCGTCGAGCTGACCCACGATCACGTCCTCGAGCCGACCCACCTTTCGCTCCTCGATTCGCTCCCCCACACAGAGGACGGGAATGAGTCCTGCGCGGAGCGCGGCCTCTACCTTGTCGGCGGCGTCCTCGTCGGTCTCTTGGAAGAGCCACCGCCGCTCCGAGTGACCGACGAGCGCGTAGGCCGCTCCAGCCTCCATGGCCATCTCCGCGGCCACCTCACCGGTGAACGCCCCAGACGGGTGCGCGTGCACGTTCTGGACTCCGAGCGAGATTGGAGCGCCCGGTCCCAGAGCCCCGCGGGCAGCCGAGAGTGAAACGGCGGGAGGAAATAGGACGACCGTCACGCAGCGCAGGTTGCCTAGCGGCAGAAGCTCCTTCACGAAACGCACCGTGGCGCCCGGGCCGTGGTTCATCTTCCAGTTACCGGCCACGAACCGCTTCATCCGCCGATCGCCCCCTCGCGCGGGACGCCGTCGTCCTCCTCCGGAGCCTCCACGGTGTCGAGCACCTGGACCCCCGGGAGCTCCTTTCCCGCCAGGAACTCGAGCGACGCGCCCCCTCCGGTGGAGATATGCGTCATTCGCCTCGCCACACCGGCTCTCTCGGCCGCGGCGGCCAAGTCGCCCCCCCCGACGACGACCACCGCTCCCCGGTCCGCCGCCTCCGCGAGCGCGCGAGCAACATCGAACGTGCCTTCGGAGAACGGTCCGATCTCGAACTTCCCGAGCGGCCCGTTCCAGAACACGGTCGCGGCCTGGGCCACCTCGCTGCAGAAAATCTCCCGGGAACGGGGACCGATGTCACCGATCTTCACACCCGGCGGGATCTCGGTCCGGTCCACGGGACGGGTCCGGGCCGCCATAGTCAGGTCCTCGGCTACGACGCTGTCCACGGGAAGGACGAGCTTGTCCCCCGCCTCTTCCAGGAGCTCGCGCGCCAGCTCGACCCGATCGTCCCCCTCAAACGGGTCCCCGGTGTCCACGCCGAGCGCGCGGAGGAACGTGTTCGCCACGATACCGCCGACGAGCAGGCGATCGACTCGGGAAAGGATCGCCCGGATGAGGTCTATTTTCCCCGAAATCTTGGCTCCCCCCATGATCGCCACGAAGGGTCGGCTCGGGCTCCGGAGCGCGTCGTCGAGGACGTGAAGCTCCCGAGCCATGAGAGCGCCCGCCACGACGGGCCCGCCCCGCTCGCGAATCAGGCGCGGCGCCCCCACCGTCGATGCGTGGGTCCGATGGGCTGCGCCGAACGCGTCATTGACGAAGACGTCCGCGAGGTCCGCGAGCGACCTTGAGAGATCCGGATCGTTTCGGGTCTCCCCCGGGTGGAACCGGATGTTTTCAAGAAGCGCGACGCCCCCCGGGTCGAGCGACTCCACAGCCCTCCCGATCCCGGGATCGTCGGGCGGATCCTCGAGGAAGGGCACGGAACACCCCAGCCTCTTCTCCAACAGCCCGGCGGCCGGGCGGAGCGAGGCCGCGGGATCCCGCTTCCCACCGGGTCGGCCCAGGTGAGACACCAGAAGCGTACGGGCGCCCGCTCGACGCAGGCGCTCGAGGGACGGGATTGTGGCGTCGATCCTCGTCAGATCCGAGACCGCGCCACTCCCGTCCAGCGGAACGTTGTAATCCACCCGGAGAAGAAGACGGCGCGCCCGGAGCTCGGGGTCGGTCAGGTCCGATAACGTACGGATCCGGGGCACCGGGAGGTCACCCTCGCGCCACCGAGGGCAACCGTTGACCGACATACCGAACGAGGTCGCGGACGCGACACGAGTACCCCCACTCGTTGTCGTACCACGCCAGTACTTTCACGAGCCGGTCCTCGACCGCCGCCGTCGAGAGGAGGTCCACGACGGCGGACGAGTCGGTTCCCGTGAAGTCCACGGATACGAGGGGCTCGGTGGTGACCGAGAGGATCCCATCGAGGGCACCGGCCGCCGCCGCCGTGTACGCCGCGTTCACCTCCTCGACGGAGGCCGGTCGCTCCAGCTCGGCGGTGAGGTCCACCAGCGAAACGTTAGGTATGGGCACCCGAATCGACATGCCCTCCAGCTTTCCCTCCAGCTCCGGGAGGACGAGCGCGGTCGCGCGCGCTGCTCCGGTGGTCGTCGGGATCATGGCCAGGCCGGCCGCTCTCGCGCGACGGAGATCCTTGTGCGGAGCGTCGAGGACCGTCTGGTCGTTCGTGTACGCGTGAATGGTGGTCATGAGGCCGCGTGCGAGGCCGAACGCGTCCAGGAGAACCTTGGCGACCGGCGCGATGCAGTTCGTGGTGCACGAAGCGTTCGAGATTACGTGGTGCTCCGCGGGGTCATAGCTGTCCTCGTTGACCCCGAGGACGACCGTGATGTCCTCTCCCTTCGCGGGGGCCGAGATGATCACCTTTTGGGCCCCGGCCGCGAGGTGCTTCGATGCGTCCTCCCGCTTCGTGAACCTCCCGGTGGCTTCGACCACGACGTCCACGCCCAAGTCCCCCCACGGAAGAGCCGCGGGATCCCTCTCCGACAGGACCCGGATCTCTTCTCCGTCTACGCGGAGCCCGCCCTCCACGGCGTCCACGGCGCCAGGGAAGGTACGATGCACCGAGTCGTACTTGAGGAGGTGCGCGAGCGTCTTCGAGTCCGTCACGTCGTTGACGGCCACGAACTCGACATCCCGGAAGCCTCCCTGCTTCGCGGACCTGAGCACCAGCCTGCCGATCCGCCCAAACCCGTTTATGGCAACTCGAGTCGCCACTGCCCGGTCTCCTCTGTCCTCGTGGATGTCGTTCGAGCCGGCTACGCCGGGAGCGCCCGTGCAAACGTGAGGACGACCACACTCCGCGCACCCCCGCTTCCGAGCGCCTCCGCGGCGGACCCCGCGGTCGCACCCGTCGTGAGCACGTCGTCCACCAGGAGCACGTCCCTGTCCCGGATCGCCTGCGAAACCTCGCGTCGGGAAGAGAGAGAACGCCCCGAGGACGTTAGCCCGGCGCTCTCCCGGGTGCAAGGCAATTTGGCTCCCCCCTCCCTCGCGCCGCACGAGGGCATCGACGAGGGTCCCGTCGATGCCCCGGCGGACGGCCTCGGCCAGCACCCGCGCCTGGTTGTAGCCGCGGGCCCGAACGCGCGCCCGAGCGGTGGGGACCGGTACGATCGCTCGCCCCCTGAACAGGCGCGGCTCCGCGTGGACGAGCCGTACCATCCAGGTCGCGAGCTCATCCGCCAGCTCCGGCCATCCCCCGTACTTGAGCGCGTGCACCAGCGCGTCCGCCGGACTCCGCATCAGAGACGCCGACCGGGCTGCAACCAAGACGTCGGGCCACTCCAGGCACTCAGAACAGGGCCGGCCCTCTGCGATCCCGGTTCCGATGGGTGCGTGGCACCGCGCACACCTCGGGTGAGACGGGGGGCGGAGCCGGGACCGGCACTCCGGACAAATGCGGGGCGCCGGGGCGGGCGGCCCGACCGACGGCAGGTAGCCCCCGCACCCCGCGCACGCGGACGGAAGAACGAAGTCGAAGAGTCGTCTTCCCCAGGCGAGCCCGAGCCTCCCGTCAGTCCTCCCGGACATCGGAGAGCTCACGCCGCGCCTCGGCCAGGGCCTCGCGCATCGCCGACACGGGTGCCGGGCACCCCCACCAGATCTCGAACGCCTCCGCTCCCTGGAGGACCAGCATCTCTCCACCGTCCGCCGCGGGAACGCCGAGCTCCCGGGCCCGCCTCACCAGCGCGGTTTCCTCGGGACGGTAGACCAGGTCCAGCACGGCTCCCGCTCGCTCGAATCGTTCGGCGTCCAGGGGGAGGGGATCGCCGTCCCCTAGCCCGAGCGAGGTCGCGTTCACCACGAGATCGAACGAGCGGTCACCGAAGTCGTCGGGAGAGCGGGCAGCCCGGGCCCTTCCCGCCTGGGCCCCAGCGGCCAGGTGCTCCGCACGGCCGTAGGTCCGGTTCCACACCACGACTTCACCGACGTCGTCCTGAGCGAGCGCCACGAGCGCACCGTGCGCCGCGCCGCCCGCGCCCAGGAGGAGCACACGTAGCCCCGCGGCGCTTCGCCCCGTCAGGGACCGGACCGCGCCTCGAAATCCGGCCACATCCGTATTCTCTCCCCGAACCCGTCCCTCGTCGAGCCAGAACGTGTTGCAGGCGCCCGTGGCGCGGACCGTCTCGCTCGGCTCGTCGACGAGCTTCGCCACCTCCTCCTTGTGCGGGACGGTCACGTTCCCTCCGCCGCCGGCCCGCGCGATCCCGACGAGAAGACCGGTCAGCTCAGCAGTGGAGCATCGAAGGGCCACGTAAACCCCGTCCACGCCCGCCTCCCGAATGGCTGCGTTTTGGATCCGCGGGGACAGGGAGTGTGAGACCGGATCCCCCAAGAGCGCGACGACCCGGCTCTCGGCCCCGATCATGGCGCCACCAGCGGCGCCAGTCGCACCAGGACGCGGTCCACGAGGTCGGTGAGCTGCCGGTACGTACCCTCGTACTCCTCGTCGCCCCCTCCCAATGGGTCGGGCACCCCACCCCACACAGACTCGTCTCGCCCTTCCGACCCCCGTACGAAGTCCGTGATTACGGAGGCCTTGCTCGCGCCCTCGGCCACCTGGACGGAGGAGAGCTGGCCCGGGGACATCGTGAGGATCAGGTCGGCCCACTCGACGAGCGGGAGGCTCAACCGCGCGCTCCGGTGACCCGAGAGATCGAGCCCGTGCCGCTCCGCGACACGGAGAGACCCCGGACTCGCGGGAGCGTCGTCCGCGGCCGCGACTCCCGCTGAGCTGACCTCTACGTGGTCCCACCCGATCCGTTCGACGGCCCGTCGGGTGAGCACCTCCGCCAGGGGGCTCCGGCACGTGTTGCCCGTGCAAACGAACAGGATCTTGAAGGGTTCGCCGCTCTTGCTGGTCATTCCGCCTCGATCCTGGGCACGAGCGCGCGGATACGCTCGAGCGGGACCGCTCCCTCGCGAAGCACGCGGCACCCGTTCCCGGCGCAGTCGATCAAGGTGGACGGACGGGACGGCTCGAGCCGTCCCGCATCCACGATCCAGAGCCGGTCCGCATGGGGCCGGGCGGAGAGCCGCTCTGCGAGCCCGATAGCCGTAACCGCGGGAGACTCGCCCGGAGGGTTCGCGCTCGTCGAGAGGAGGGGGCGCTTCCAGCGTCCGAGCAGGGCACGGACGAAGGGGTGGGAGCACACCCGAACGGCCACCCCGCCGGCCGGTCCCCGAACTCCCTCCGGAAACCTTCCCGCCGGGTCTGAAACTACCAGGGTGAGCGGGCCCGGCCAAAGGGCCCTGGCGAGCGGGAGCGCGTCGGCCGACAGCTCGAGCCCCCATGACCGGAGCTCCTCGTCCCAAGCCCCCTGGTCGCCCGTAAGCTCGGGCAGGAGTACGAGGAAGGGCTTTCCGGGAGGCCTCACCTTGAACTCCGAGAGCCTCCCCACCCCCTCCTCGTCCACGGCGGCCCCGAGCCCATAGACAGTATCAGTCGGACAGGCCAGGAGGCCCCCGTCCTCCAGGTGGTCGACGATCCGCGGCAGGAGGCGGTCGGCACCCGCCGTCGCGTCGAGAGTCGTCGGACCCGTCATGGGCCCGCGGACGTTCCCCGATGCTCTTCGAGAAGGAATTCCGCGATTCCCACGTCGTCCGGGTAAGTGATCTTCAGGTTCCTGGGCGACCCCTCTACCATCCGCACGCGGCCGCCGAACCGAACGAAAATCTGCGCGTCGTCGGTGGCGGGGAGGCCTTCGGCCGCGGCACGCCGATAGGCCGTCAGGAAAGGGCCCCGGGGGAACGCTTGCGGCGTCTGCGCGCTCCAGAGACGCGCGCGGTCCGGGGTCGCGAGCACGCTCCCCCTCGAGTCGGTTTCCTTCAGCGTATCCACGACGGGCCAGCCGGCGACGGCGCCTTCCCCGTCCGACACACCCGCGACGCACCGATCGATGACCTCGCGCGTCACCAGGGGACGGGCGGCGTCGTGCACCACGACGACGTCCACCTCGGGATCGAGCGCCTCGAGGGCCGCCAGGACCGAGCGAATCCGGGTCTTCGCACCGGGCACGACCTGGACCCGCGAGCCGAGCGCGACGAGCCAGCCGGGGGGCGGAAACGCGATCCTGGGCGCGAGGGCGACCACGATCGAGAACACCCGCGGGTGCTCCATGAACGGACGGAGCGCATGGAGGAGAACGGGCTCCCCCCGAAGCTCCACCAGCGCCTTGTCCCTTCCCCCGAGACGCTTACCGCCTCCCGCGGCCGGGATCGCCACGCCGACGCGCGGGCCGGGGGACGCCTGCCCACCTTCCCTAGAACGCTCACTCAAAAGGGCATGTCCTCGGTCCCGCTCTCCCGGCCCGCTTGGGGAGCCTCCCGGGGCTCGGGCGCCACCTCGTCGAAGCGCGTGTACGTCTTGTGGAAGTAGAGGTCGATCAGGCCCGTGGGCCCGTTCCTCTGCTTGCTCACGTGCAGCTCGGTCCTCCCCTCGAGAGAGTTTCCCTCCTCATCCAGGCCCGTTGAACTGTAGTACTCGGGCCGGTACAGGAACATGACGAGATCGGCATCCTGTTCGATCGATCCCGAGTCGCGGAGATCCGAGAGCTGGGGGCGATGGTCCGTCCTCTGCTCGGGGCCACGCGATAGCTGGGAGAGCGCGATCACCGGGATCTCGAGCTCGCGGGCGAGGGATTTGAGCCCGCGCGAGATCTGGCTCACCTCCTGCTGACGGCTTTCCGCCCGGTCGGTGGACGGCATGAGCTGCAGGTAGTCGATCACGAGGAGCCGAAGACCCGCTTCCGCCTTGAGCCGCCTCGCCTTCGCGCGCATCTCGAGCACCGTCGCTCCGGGAGAGTCGTCGATCCAGATGGGAGCCGTGTTGAGCTTCGCGCCCGCCGTGCCAACCCTCTGATAGTCCGAGGAAGAGAGTGTTCCGGTGCGAAGCCTGTGCGCATCCACGCGCGCCTCGGAGCAGAGCAGCCGTTGCACCAGCTGCTCCTTCGACATCTCGAGCGAGAAGAGCGCCACCGGAACCTTGTGGTCGATCGCGGCGTTTTGCGCCACATTCAGCACCCACGACGTCTTCCCCATGGCGGGGCGCCCCGCCACGATGATCAGGTCCCCCTTCTGGAAGCCCGTCGTCATGCGATCGAGCGTTCGGAAGCCGGACGCCACCCCGATGAGGCCGCCCTTCGACTGCTGGAGCCGCTCGATCGTCTCGAAAGCCTCCCAGAGCAGATCCTTGATCCAGACGAAGCCGCCCCGATCGTGGCTTTCGGCGACTTGAAAGATCCGCCGTTCCGCTTCGTCCACGAGCTCCTCGATCGAGCGGCCGCCGGGCTCGTACACGTCCTGGATGATGTGGGTCGAGGCCTCGATCAGGCGGCGGAGCAGGGCCTTCTCGCGTACGATGCGGGCGTGATACTGAATGTTGGCGGCCGTGGGGACGGCGTCGAGGAGCTCGGCTAGGTACTCCATCCCGCCCGCCCGTTCGAGCTCTCCCGTGTCTCGAAGGTGGTCGCCAACCGTAACCACATCCACCGCCGTGCGGCGCTCGTGAAGCTGGCGAATCGCGCGGAAGAGGATCCGGTGCGCCTCCCGGAAGAACATCGAGTCGGAAAGCGTGTCCTCCACTCGCACGACGGACTGCGAGTCGATGAGAAGGCCGCCAAGCACCGAGACCTCGGCCTCGAGCGAGTAGGGCGCCTCCCGATCTGTGCGGAGCTCGGTCCGCACCGGGTCGGCCTCGCGAACGCGGCGGCTCACCGCCGACCTCCCGTGTCAAGCACCCGACGGAGGACCTGCAGGTCCTCCCACATCGAGCGGGTCCAGCCGGGGTTTCTGAGCAACGCAGCCGGGTGGTACGTCACCACGAGTGGCGTGCCCTCATAGCTGTGGACCGTACGCCGGAGCTCGCCGATCGGTCGATCCGAGCCGGACAGGAACTGCGCCGCGAAGGTGCCCACCGCCAGGATGACTTCGGGCCGCACGAGCTCGATCTGGCGACGGAGGTAGGGCGAACACGCCGCGATTTCGTCCGCCCGCGGGTTGCGATTCCCCGGCGGGCGACACTTGATCACGTTGCAGATGTAGACCGACGTGCGCCGGGACAGGTCGACCGAGGCGAGGAGGAGGTCGAGGAGCTGCCCCGCGGCGCCCACGAACGGGAGCCCCGTCCGGTCCTCGTTCGCGCCCGGGGCCTCCCCGACCACCATGACGCTCCCCTCGGGGGTTCCGTCGGAGAACACGACCTGCGTTCGACCTTCGGCCAGCCGGCAGCGCGAACACGCCAACGCCGTCGCGCGAAGCGCGTCGTACTCCGCCCCGGCGTCCTCCACCGGAGGGCGAGACTCGCGCGGCCCGACTGGTCGCTCGCTCGGGCCCTCCTCCGCCGAGGCCGTCTTCGCCGGATCCACCGTACCGCTCGGCCGGGCCGCCGCGGCGCCGAGGGCCCCCTTCCTAGACCAGTTCTCGAACACCAGCTCGGGAGCCCCGAGCTCCGCACGCTGGACGAGAAATCGGGCCACTGCCCCCGGATCCGGCCTTCCCGTTCCCTCGCTCAACGGGCGTGCAGCCGCTCGGCCACGCGGTCCAGGAGGATGCCCGCGAGGTCTCCCTTGGAGAGGAGCGGCAGCTCTTCCGTACCACCCTCGCGATCCAGGAGCGTCACGCGGTTTGTCGCCACGTCGAACCCCGCCCCCGGTTCTCCCGGGTCGTTCGCCACGATGAGGTCGAACCCCTTCTCCTCCAGCTTCCGTTTCGCTCGCGCGCGGAGCTCCTCCGTCTCGAGCGCGAAGCCGACGGTCACGACCCCGTTCAGACGAGCTGCGCGCGTCTCGAGGCTGATGTCGGGATTGCTCACGAGCTCGATCGTGAGGCGGCCCTCCGGGCTTCGCTTCAACTTGTGCGCGCTGGGCTCGAGCGGCCGGAAGTCGGAGATGGCGGCGCCGTATATCACCACATATGCGTTGTGGATAGCCCCAGTTACTTCAGAGAGCATCTCACTCGCGGTCTCTACTCGCACGGTGCGTACCCCGGTCGGATCGGGGAGCGCGGAAGGGCCGGTGACCAGGGTCACTTCGGCCCCTCGGAGCCAGGCCTCCCGGGCGAGGGCGAAGCCCATGCGGCCCGACGAGCGGTTCCCCAGATAGCGTACCGGATCCAGCGCCTCCCGCGTGGGCCCCGCGGTAACGAGCACGGATCTGCCGAGGAAGGCCGGTCCCTCCGCGAGGGCCCGGCCCGCGTGGTCGAGGAGCGCGCCGGGCTCGAGCATGCGGCCCGGACCCTCACCTTCGCCCGCCGCCAGGGGGCCGACCGCGGGACCCACGAGCCGGTAGCCGAGAGCGTCCCGGCAGCGCGCCAGATTGGCCTGCGTCTGCGGATGGGCATACATGCGGTCGTTCATCGCCGGGGCCAGAACGACGGGGGCCCTCGTGGCAAGGAGGATCGCGGCCAAGAGGTCGTCGGCCCGACCCTGAGCGGCCCTGGCGATGAAATCCGCGGTCGCGGGCGCAACCATGACCAGATCGGCCTCGTCGGCCAGATCGATGTGGGGAGCCAGGCCGTCGGCCGTGAGCAGACGGGTATAGACCCGCTCTCCCGTCACGCCGGCGAAGCTGAGGGGGCCGACGAACCGCCGCGCCGATCGCGAGAGCACGGCGCTCACGCGGGCACCCGAGCGCGTCAGATCACGCGCCAGCTGAACCGCCTTGTATGCGGCGATTCCGCCGGTCACTCCGAGCACGATCCGCCGGCCCGCCCAGGGAGCGCGGGGAACAAGAGGGCCCGCCGTCAGGGGCATGGGGGAGCTCCGCACTAGCGTCCCGTACGAGAGATTTGGTGAACACCGAGGGCGGCGCTGGCGCGCGCCGCTACGTCTGTTCGACCCGGCGGCGCTCGACGAGGCGGAACTCGATCTGGCCCGAGGTGAGCGCTCCGAGGGCACGCGTCGTGAGCTTCTCCTCCTGGCCGAGCGGCTTCAGGTCCCTCGGCAGTGAATTCAGCTCTCGTGCGTATTTCGCAGCCACGAGAACCCCCAGGTACTTGGTCCCGGTCTGCTGCGCCATTTGATCCGGCGTGAAAACGTACATTCTCGCTCCCGATGTCCGGTTCCTCTGATTTGGCGCGAGTGCTTCAGTCGGTCTCCAACTCTAGCACTCGGTCGATCTCGCTACGAATTCGCGCTATCTCGCCCTCGAGATCGAGGGCTCGCTTTCTTCGATGCCCCTCCGTCTCCACCACGGCTCTCACACGGGCCACCGCGCTCTCCAGGTCCTCGTTCACGACGACGTAGTCGAAGTGCCGCGCGTCGTCCAACTCCCGACGGGCCGTGAGGAGGCGCCGGCGGACCTGTTCCGTGGGCTCCGTGCCCCTCGCGGAGAGCCGGTCCCGGAGGGCCTCCGCGGAGGGCGGTAGGATAAAGATAAGCACGGCCTCGGGAACTCGCTCACGGATCTGTCGGGCGCCCTGCACGTCGATGTCCATGATCGGATGCTTCCCGAGATCGCGTGCCAGCTCCAGGCTCTTCGCTGGCGTGCCGTACAGGCTGCCATGTACCTCGGCCCACTCCACGAGATCGCCCGACTGGATCATCTGCCGGAACTCTTCCTCGGACACGAAGCGGTACGACTCGCCGTCTCGTTCCCCCGCTCGGGGTGCACGAGTTGTCGCGGAGACCGAGAACAGGAAGTCCTTCGAGCCCTTCACCAGGGCCCGGGCAATCGTGGTCTTCCCGGCACCGCTCGGCGCCGCGAGCACTACCGGGACCGGCCGGTACGGGAGTACGGTGCTCACTCCACGTTCTCCAGCTGCTCCCGGAGCCTCTCGATCTCCTCCTTGAGCGTGACGACCGACGCCGCGATCTCGGCATCGTTCGCCTTGGATCCCATCGTGTTCGCCTCCCGGAGAAGCTCCTGAGCGATGAACCCCAAGCGCTTCCCGACGCCGCTCGAATCCCCACGGACGAGGGCTTCCCGAAACATCGTCAGGTGGGACCGGAACCGCACGACCTCCTCGTGGATGTCCCACCGCTCGGCCAGATGCGCGATCTCGCGCGCGATCCTCTCCTCCTCGACCGGTGTCTCCCCTTCGAGGAGCGCCCGCACCGCCTCCCTCAGTCGGTCACGCTCCTCGACGAGACGCTCGGGGGCCCGGCGCTCGATCGACGCCGTCACCTGCTCCATGACGTCCGCCCGAGCCGCGAGGTCGAGAGCCAGCCGCGCGCCTTCCTCTTCCCGGGTCTCGAGCGCTCGCCGAGCCGCCTCCGCTACCGAAGCCACGAGCTCCTCCTCGGAGACCACCGCCTGGGATCGGCCCGGCTCGGACGACTGAAACACGTCCCGGAACCGGGCGAGCGTGGCGATTTCGATCGTGCCCCCCACGCCGAGCTCCTCCTGCAGGGCCCTCAGCGCCTCCACGTAACCGCGGGCCCGAGCGAGATCGATGGGCACCCCACCCGTCCCGCCTTCGAGACTCCCCTCCACGACGACGCTCACCTTCACGTGCCCACGGACGAAGAAGTCGCGGAGTCGCCGCTCCAGAGCCGCCTCGTGCCGCTCGAGACCCGGGGGCGTGCGAACCTGGATGTTCAGGAACCGGTGGTTCACCGTGCGGACCTCGACCCGGAGGCGAGCGGAAGGGAGCACCCGCTCGTCCTCCCCGAAGCCCGTCATGCTGCGGAGGCGCGCCCCCTCACCCGAGGGAGTCGGTGCCGCGGACGAGGTCTCGTTCATCCCGGGAGCAATCTAGCGGCCTCTAACCGATGAGGGTTGGTATCCGCCCGTCCGGAGGGTCGAGCGTCAGTCCCACAGCGTCCATCGAATTCCGTAGAGGGCCCGGGTCGGGGGAAGGATGCGACCCGGGTAGTCCTGATTGCGCTCGCGCACCGTGAAATTCTCCCAGAGCACGAACACTCGGACCGATACGACGCGGACCTGGACCCGGGCGAACCAGCTCTGCTGGAACGGAACGGACACCGGTGCCGGCGAACCGGTCGTCCCCGGCAAGGGAACCTGCATGGGATCGCGCCCTCTCACCGCCACGTCCGACCAGACCTCGAGGTTCCCCGTCTCCAGGAAGACGTCGTGGAAGCGAAGTCCGAGCTGATAGATCCGCTTGGGGAGGTACCGCCACTCGGCGGCGGCGTCCCAGCGCTGCGCGCTTCCCTGGAGCTCCAGGCCGTCCAGGATCGCGCTTAGTGGAACGCGGGCCGTCGCCTCGAGCCCCCATCTCCGGCCTCCCGCGAGGACGATCCCGCCGCTGTCGAAAGGAAGGCCTATAGGGTGCAGCGAATCCGCCTGTGTCCGGACGGCGGCCACGCCCAGCTCCCAGTCCGCGGCCCGAAGATGAGCACCCACGCGGTAGCCGGTGCGATCCGTGACCGAGGGAGGAGCCGTCGGGGGATCGGGATCCTCGGAACCGTCCGGCTCCGCCTCCGGCGGGACGAAGGCGACGGGCACGTGGCGCCGGCCGGCGTCCACCTCCCCGAAGATCGAGACCCCGAGTACGCGCTCGGTCCACACTCGCGCGTGAGCGCGGGACAGTGTCACGCCCGCGCGCGTCTCCCGCTCGACGAAACCGGACGCGCCGCCGATCCCGGGCCACTCGGCACCGCCCGCGAGTGACTGCGCTGAGGAGGCCGTCTCCCGTCCCCACCCCCTTCGAAGCTCGATCCGCGCCCAGAGGCTCCGCCAGGCACCCGAAACCTGGACCCCAGCGGCCGTCTTGCGCTCCTCGTCCACCGGCAATGCCTCCAGAAGGCCGGTCATGACCCCGCCCTCCTCCTCGACCCGGAGCGAGGAACGCTGAACGAAGACCCCCGCCAAGATCCACGGCGCCGGGGCATAACGGCCGTGGAGCGCCAGCTCCCGTCGGTCCACCCGGGCCGGGGCCCACAGGTCGGAAGGACGGCTCGAGGCCCGCTGGCGCAGCTCCCAGGCGAGTCCCGCCCGCGCGCCGGCGAAGAGCGTGTGGCGAAGATGGGCGCCGAACGAAACCCCGGGCTCCTTGCCGAACGGACCCTCCGTGTCAATTCGATCGAGCGAGACCGTGAGGCCGCTCCCCAGGAGGAACGGATGGGCGAACGTTCCCCGGAAGAGGTTCGTGTTCAGGTCCCCGGTCCCGACCTCGATGAGGCTGAGCGGTCTGGCGTCCGAGAACCGCAGGGGGAAGAGCTCGACGCGAAGCTCGCCGGGACGGCGCTCGACGCGAACGGTACCGATCCCGCCGAGCCCGACCCTGGACAAATCCACGGCTCCGCCGTCCACGGGCGGCATCTCGACCCCGTCCAGGAAGACTCGTACCCGACCACCCCCCAGCCCGAACGCGGTGACCGTGGACGGCTGCCCGTAGTCCCCCCCGCGGAGCGGCACGACGCCCGGTATCTCCTCCAGGAGCTCGAGGAGGGTGAGGGCACGCGCGGAGAGGAGACCCTCCTCGTTCCACTCCCAGACACCGGTCACGAAACCCGGTGACGGCGGGCGAGGGTGCTCCATGAGATTCCGCACCTCGCGCGGCGCCGCCGGCAGCGTGTCCGCCGTCAGCAGCGTGTCTATGGGCGGGAGAGTCGGCGGCACGTCCTGCGCTCCGAGCGCCGATGCCCCTAGCATCCCGCCACCGGCCAGGAGCTGCGCAAGGAGGAGCCACCCCGCTGCGGCCCGGGCGACGCCAGCCCCCACCGAGAACCTCACTCCGCGTGGCCCTTGACCCACTCTAGGAGGAGACGCGTCGGAAAGCCGAATCCTCCCTCTCGGTGGTAAGGAGCCCGAGGCTCTCCGTAGGCCGTCCCGGCGATGTCGAGATGGGCCCAGCGAGTCTTCCCGACGAACTCCGAGAGGAAGCATGCGGCGGTTATCGTCCCACCCGGCCTCCCGCCGACGTTCTTCAGATCCGCCACCGGGCTCTCGAGCTGCTTTCGGTACTCCTTCCACAGAGGGAGGGGCCAGCAACGCTCTCCAGCGCGGTCGCCAGCCTCCCTGAGCTCGCCCACCAGAGCTTCGTCGGTCCCCAGCACAGCCGCCGCATGGTGCCCGAGGGCCACGACGCAGGCCCCCGTGAGTGTCGCGCAGTCGATCAGGGCCCTCGGCGCATAGTGGTCCACGGCATAGGAGAGCGCGTCGGCGAGAATCAGCCGCCCCTCCGCATCGGTGTTGACGACCTCGACCGTCTTTCCCGCCCGAGTGCGGATCACGTCCCCCGGTTTCATCGCCCGGCCGGAAAGGAGGTTCTCGGACGAGGGCACGATCCCCACCACGTTCAGCGCCAATTCGAGCGCTCCGATCGCCTTCATGGCCCCCAGCACCGCCGCGCCTCCCGACATGTCGTACTTCATGTCCTCCATACCCTGGGCCGGCTTGATCGAGATCCCTCCGGCGTCGAACGTCAGGCCCTTGCCGACCAGCACCAGTGGCGGATCCTCCGACGCGCCCCCGCCGTGCTCGAGCACGATCAGGTACGGCTCCTCTTCCGACCCCGTAGACACGGCTAGAAGGGCCTCCATCCCCTCGGCACGGATCTCCCTCCGACCCAGGATCGTGGACGCGAAGCCGTGCTGCTCGGCGAGGTCTCCGGCCACCGACGCGAGGTGAGAGGGGGTGGCCACGTTTCCCGGTCTCCACTGGAGGGTGCGAGCGAGGTTCTCGCCCTCGGCAAACGCTACTCCGGTGCGGAGTCCCGCTTCCGCATCGGTTGTGGTTCCCGACGAGCAGAGGAGGACATCCTCGACGAGTGGTTTCAGCTCGGCCGCGGAGGCGCGGGCCGACTCGGCTTCGCTCCGCAGCTCGCGGAAATCCCACGCCGCGAGAAGGGCGCCCTCGGTCGCCGCCTGTACCGTCCGCCCGCCCCCTCCCGGCCACTCCTCCGGCACGTGAACTGCGACTTCGGTAACGGACAGGGACTCGGCCCTTCGCACCGCCCGGGCGGCGAATCTCCTCAGCGTCTCCGTGTCCGCCTCGGCCCGCTGGCCCGCCCCCACGAAGAGGATCCTGCGAGGGCCGGGCGTTCCTCCCTCGGGAAGGTAGAAGAGCGCAGACTCGTCCTCCCTGCCCCGGAAGTCACCGGCGGCGCGCGAACACGCAAACGCGCCGCCCACCCGCTCTGCGGCCGCTCGGGCAGCCGAGAAGAGGGGATCCCCGTCCTGGAAGACCGGGAGGGCCAGTAGCGGCGTGTCGCAGCCGAGCGGGTCGTCTCGAAAGAGCCGGGCGGACATTCGCTGGTCGCTGGAGGAGGTGGGGTGCCTCACATGTGCCGAACGATCTCTTCCCCGAACTTGAAGGTGCCGACCATGGTGGCTCCCTCCATCTGGCGCTCGAGGTCGTACGTGACGGTCTTCGCCCGTACGGCCCCCTCAAGACCCCTGTTGATCGCCCGCGCCGCCTCGTCCCAGCCGAGGTGCTCGAGCATCATGACCGCCGACAGGATCAGGGATCCCGGGTTCACCTTGTCCTGTCCCGCGTATTTCGGCGCCGTGCCGTGGGTCGCCTCGAATATGGCCACCTCATCCCCGATGTTGGCCCCGGGAGCCATCCCGAGGCCCCCGACCTGGGCCGCGCACGCGTCCGACAGGTAATCCCCGTTCAGGTTCGGCGTGACCAGAACCTCGTATTCGTCGGGACGGAGGAGAACCTGCTGGAACATAGCATCCGCGATCCGGTCCCCGATGACGACTCGCCCGTCGGGGTCCTCCCCCTCCCACACACGTGACTCCGGAATGGTCCGATCCGCGAACTTCTCCCGCGCGACCTCGTATCCCCAGTCGCAGAAGGCGCCCTCGGTGAACTTCATGATGTTGCCCTTGTGGACGAGCGTGACGCGCGTGCGCCCGCGGTCCAGGGCGTAGCGGATCGCCGCCGCGACGTGCCGCTTGGTTCCAAAGGGCGAGATCGGCTTGATCCCGATCCCGCTTTCCTCCCGTACCTGCGCCCCCATCTCCTCGACCAGGAACCGGCGCACCCGCTCGGCTTCCCGCGTCCCCGAGGCCCATTCGATCCCCGCGTACACGTCCTCCGTGTTCTCGCGGTAGATCACTACGTCCAGACGTCCGGGGTCTCTCACCGGGGAGGGCACGCCCTCGATCCAGCGAACCGGACGGGCGCAGGAGTAAAGGTCCAGAACATTCCGGATCGTGACGTTCAGGGAGCGGATCCCGCCCCCGACCGGAGTCGTGAGCGGACCCTTGAGCGCCACCTTGAACTCCCGTAGCGCCCGGAGCGTCTCCTCGGGGAGCCACTCCCCGCACTCGTGATGGGCCTTCTCTCCCGCGAGGACCTCCATCCAGCTGATGGCCCGCTTTCCGTTGTACGCCTTCTGCACCGCGGAATCCACCACGTGCCGGGTGGCTCTCCAGATGTCGGGCCCGATCCCATCCCCTTCCACGAACGGGATGATCGGTACGTCGGGGACCTCGATGACCCCCTCCACGTAGGTGACCGGGTTCCCCGTCGCCGGGATGCGGGCGTACTGGTAGTCGCTCATCCTGACCGTGGTCGTGTAGGTTCACTTAGAGGAGGAGGCAGGAGAACGGCCGGGGTCGGAGAAAGCCATCGAACTTATCCTCGCGCGGACCGGAGGGGCAAGGAACAGCCGTCGGCAAGCGTAATGGCTCATCCGTGACGGCGGAAGGCACCCCCGAGGCCGCTCCGGGTAGGCTCCCCGCACTCGCAGATGGCCGGGTTTTCGCGGAGCGCTCGGGCCAGCCGACTTCCTTCCGACGCCGGTCGCCGGCGTGAGTTTGGAGACCCCACGATGCCCTCCCCTTCCCCGACCCGGGTCGCCCTCGTCGCCGGAGGCGCCGGTAACCTGGGGCGCGCGGTCGTTCGGCGCCTTCTTCGCGACGGAGCGGAGGTCTACGTGCCCGTTTTCGACGAGCGCGAGGCGGCGCGTCTTCGGAGCGCTCTGGAAGGCGAGGCCGACCGCGTGGTAATCGTGCCCGAGGCGGACCTGACTGCCCCCCACCACGTGGACCGCGTGATCCAGGCGGTCCGAAGCGGCGGGGGGCGCGGACCGGACATCCTCTTGAACCTCGCGGGCGGGTTTGCAATGAGCCCGATCCACGAAACCGATCCTGAGGTCTGGGACCGCATGTGGAGGATGAACGCCACCACTGCCTTCCTCTGCTCCCGTGCCGTCTTCCCGGAAATGATCGAGCGACGGTGGGGCCGCATCGTGAACGTCTCCGCATTCCCGGCCCTGGAGCGCGGAAAAGCCAGCCTGTCGGCCTACGGCGCGGCAAAGGCAGCGGTCCTGAACCTCGCGCACACGCTGGCCCGGGAAGGGGCGCCGTACGGAATCACGGCGAACGCCGTCCTCCCCTCGATCATCGACACTCCGGATAACCGCAGGGCCATGCCGGACGTCGACACCTCCACCTGGCTCCCCGTGAACGAGATTGCCGAGGTCCTCGCGTTCCTTGCCTCGGACAGCGCGCGCATCGTGAACGGAGCCGCCATCCCGCTGACCCTATCGGGGTGAAGCGCCTTGACCCACCGTGGGAAACTGATGAGGTTGGTTCTCAATCTCATGTCTCTCGCCAGGAGCACCGTCCCAATGGCAATCCCCGGCCCGGTCACACGATCGCCTTCGCTCGCCGCCTTTCCGGCTACCTTCGCTTTGGCGGCCGCCTTCGCCCTTCTCCAGGGGTGCGAGGCCGAGCCCGCCGAGGTCGTGAACGTTTACAGCCACCGGCACTACGAGACGGACCAGCGGCTCTTCGAGCGATTCACCGAGTTCACCGGTATCCAAGTTCGAGTGGTGACCGCATCGGCGGACGACCTCATCACGCGCCTTGAGACCGAGGGGGAGGCGTCGCCCGCCGACGTGCTCATCACGGTCGATGCGGGGCGCCTGCACCGCGCCAAGGAGCGAGGGCTTCTCCGCCCCACTCGATCGCAGGTGCTCGAGAGCGTCATTCCGGCTCATCTGCGCGACCCCGAAGGGTACTGGTTTGGCCTCACGGTGCGCGCGCGGGTCCTGGCGTATTCTCGTGAGCGTGTGGATCCCTCCGAGCTCTCGACGTACGAGGCGCTCGCGGATCCCATCTGGCGAGGGCGTGTGCTCAGCCGAAGCTCGGAAAACGTCTACAACATCTCTCTCCTCGCCTCGCTCATTGCCGCGAACGGAGCCGAGGCGGCCGAGGCTTGGGCGCGGGCGGTCGTCGAGAACTTCGGCCGCGCCCCGCAGGGAGGCGATCGCGACCAGGTTCTGGACGTCGCCGCGGGCGTCGGCGACATCGCGATCGTGAACACCTACTACGTGGGTCAGCTCCTGAACGACCCGGATCCGGCCGTCCGAGAGCTGGCATCTCAGGTCGGTGTCTTCTTCCCGAATCAAGGGGGCCGGGGCGCACACGCAAACGTGAGCGGAGCAGGCGTGACGGCGCACGCGCCGAACCCCGTGAACGCGACCCGGCTGATCGAGTTCCTCGTGAGCGAGGAGGCCCAGCGGTCGTTCGCGGAGACGGTGTACGAGTATCCCATACGCGAGGGGGTCCCGACCGCGGCCACGCTCGAGGCGTGGGGAGACTTTCGTAGAGACGGCCTGGGCCTCGAGCGGCTAGGGGAGCTGGGGAGCCAGGCCGTCGAGATCTTCGACCGCGCCGGATGGCGGTAGACGACCGGCGGTCCGGGCCCCGGGTCCGGGCCACGCGGCCGTGGGCGCGCCCGCGTGCCCGCGCCTCCTCCATCCTCACACCATGGACCGTCGCGACGGCCGCCCTGGTCGCCATGGTCCTGCTTCCCCTGTTCGCGATCTTCGCCGGCGTCTTCGGGGGGCCGAGCGACACCTGGGGCCACCTCGCCTCCACCGTCCTTCCGGACTACCTGGTCCACTCCGCGCTCCTCGTCGTGGGGGTGGGGGCCCTGACGCTCGCGATCGGTGTGGCCACCGCGTGGCTGGTCACGACGTGCGAGTTCCCGGGACGGTCCTGGCTGGAGTGGGCCCTCGTGCTCCCTCTCTCGGTGCCGACCTACATCATCGCGTACGTGTACGTCGCGCTCCTCGCGCATACGGGGCCGGTTCAGCGAGCGCTCCAGCTATTCCTCGAGCCGGCGACCACGGCGGCCCTTCGCACGTCGCTCATGTCGCTCCCCGGCGCCGGGGTCCTCATGGCTCTCGTGCTCTATCCGTACGTCTATCTGATCACGCGCGCCTCGTTCAGCGAGCAGTCCGGAGGGATCCTCGAGAGCGCGAGGATCCTCGGCAAATCTCCGTGGCAGACGTTCGCGGGCGTCGCGCTCCCGCTGTCGCGCCCCGCCGTGGTCGCCGGGGTCACCCTCGTCCTGATGGAGGTGCTGAACGAGTACGGAGCCGTCCGCTACTTCGGGGTGCCTACGTTCACGACCGGGATCTTCCGCTCTTGGTTCGCCCTCGGAGACCCCAGCGCGGCGTTCCGCCTCTCCGGATGCCTTCTCCTGTTCGTGTTCGTCGTGATCCTCCTCGAGCGGGCGCAGCGGGGCCGGGCCCGATTCGACGACCTGACCGGAAGGGCGCGGCCCGTGGCGCGCTACGACCTGAGCGGGTGGAAACGGTGGGGCGCGCTTGCAGCGTGTCTCGCTCCGGTGGTGTTCGGCTTCCTGGTGCCGGTGTGGCAGCTCCTCATGTGGGCCGTTCAGGTCGCGCCCGAAGCCCTCGATGCACGGTTCGGCCGGCTGGCGGTGAACTCGTTCGGGCTTGGGCTAGGGGGAGCGGCCGCGACGGTCACCGCGGCCCTCCTCATCGCTTACTCGGTACGCCTCGCTCCTACCCGAACCCTCCAGCTGCTCCAGAGAGCCGCCTCGCTGGGCTACTCGATCCCCGGCGCCGTGATTGCCGTGGGGATTCTGGTCCCGTTTGTCTGGATGGACCGGCAGATCGCGTCCGTGGTCCGGGCCACCGCAGGCACCTCCGTGGGGCTCGTCCTCACGGGAACGGTCGTGGCGCTCGTCTTCGCCTACGTCGTGCGATTCCTCGCGGTCGCCCTGAACCCCATCGACTCCGGCTTCGAACGGACGTGCAAGGACCTGGACGAGAGCGCGCGCTCGTTGGGCTCCCCACCCCTGAAGACGCTCCTCAAAGTGGACGTCCCCCTCCTCAAGGGGACGCTCGCATCGGCCGCCCTGCTCGTATTCGTGGACGTTCTGAAGGAGCTTCCGTTGACCCTGATCCTTAGGCCCTTCGACTTCGACACGCTTGCCACCCGCGCCTTTCAGTTGGCAATGGACGAGCAGGTGGCCCGCTCCTCGCTGCCGGCCCTCCTCATCATCGCCACCGGCGTGATTCCGGTCCTCTTGCTCTCGCGGATCACCCGGCGAGGCCGAAGCTGACCGGTCCGGCGGAGGCGGGCCCGGGGGACCTAGCAGGCGGCACGGGGCCATCTCCGTCGTTAGCGCTCCCGTAGCGCTCGTAACGCGGCCCGCCCCCCTTCAGCGACCTGCTAGTGCGCGATGCTTCCTCCGCCCACCCCAACCGAGCCCTCGGGCGGCAGATCTGGAGGTCCGGGATCGGGATCACGACCGGCGCGGCGGCGATGGCCGAGCGCTTCGCGCACGCGAGCCAGCACGTCGGCAGGCTCGAAGGGTCGGGTGAGCACAGGCTCTCCCTCTGGGGTCCGCGCCGGAGACCCCGACGGAGCGTGTCGGTCCAGAACGATGAGCCGGAGCCCCGGCACCTCCCGCCGCCAGCGCGTCACCGCATCGACCCCGGACCGGCCCCCGGCCAGCGTGCGCTCCGCGACCACCAGATCCACGTCGTGGTCCAACCGGTGCCAGCGGCGCTCCGCCTCCATGGGCGCGGCCGCCACCTCGACCAGGTAGCCGCTCCTGGAGAGCGTGCTTTCGAGCAGCCGAGCTAGCAGGGGCTCGTCCTCGAGGACGAGGATCCGGGCCGGGGCGGCTGCTGCCTCCAGATCCCGTTCGGCCTCCTGGGCCACCGGCGCTCGCCCAGCGTCCGCGGATATCGGAGGAACAGTGAGCGGAAGGACGATCTCGACGGTGGTTCCCTCGCCGACCGCGGAGCTCACCTCCACCCAACCACCGTAGCCCTCGACTACCGCCTGGACGACAGAGAGGCCGATCCCCCTGGCGATCACCACGGCGGCTCGAGAAGAAGGGCTCGAAGAGCCACGGCAGATCCTCCGCGGGAACCCCCTCGCCCCGATCCTCCACCCGGATACGCGCCAGCCCCGGCTCCGAGGCCGGCTGGTCCCGCTCTGCCGCGGGAACGGGGCCCCAGGAGATGCGAGCGTCCGTCCCAGGCTCCGATGCCTCCCGCGCGTTCCGAACCAGATGGAGGAGCGCTCGCTCGAGCAGCCCGGGATCGACCTCGACCGGAAGCGACTCCGCGCTTGGCGCGACCCTGAGCCGGAGGCCGTCCCCCGCCTCCTTCGCGAGCGCGGGGACGAGCGCCGCGATCGTGCGATTCAGATCCACGGCCTCGCCCCTTGGAATCCCCTTCCTCAGGTGCGTCAGGAAGTCCCGGACACCTTCCTCCACACGAGTCCCGGCGTCGCGGGCCTCGCCGACGAGCGCGGCATCCTCCCCGCTGGTGGACAGCGACTCTTCCAAAAGCGCGAGGTATCCGCGCTGGATCTCCAGCACCGCCAGGAGCTCCTCGGCCCGCTCTCCGGCGAGGAGCGCGGCCCCCTCCAGGGGGGGAGCCTGCGCAGCAGCGTCTTCGATCTCGCCCGACCCTCGGGCGTGAGCGTCGGGGCCGACGCACCTCTCCGGCGCTCCCCCGCGGTGACTCGGGTGTCCGAGACCGGCGCCTCGGGGGCGAGGGGCGGCGGAGCGAGTCTCGCGGAAGAGTCGGAGAGGGCGCTGCGTACCTGGTGCGCGAGGGCGGCCGCGAGATCCCTCTCCTGCGCGGTCCAGCTCCTCGGGCTCCGCCCTTCCTCGAAGGTGACGAGGCCCGCGAGATCGCCCTCCTCCCTCACCGGGAGGACCAGCACAGAGCGGATACCTTCCGAGGCGGCCCACTCGTCCAGGACGGGCGCGGTACCGGTGGGGCGGTGGGTGTCATCTACCGCGACCGCCGTGACCCGATCGAGGGCGAGCCGGAAACCGGCCGCGAGCTCCTGAGAAAACAGGCGATCTTCGAGGAGCGAACCCTCACCGCGGTCGAAACGCACCAGGCATCGCACGCCGCCGGTCCCGCTATCGAACTGCCAGATCCCCACGCGAGAAACCCGGAGCGCCCGTGCGGCTTCCCGCGCCAGGTGACGGAGCAGGAGACTCGGATCCGCCCCCGCGATCGGCGAAGCCTTCGCGGCCGTTCCGATCCGCCTCGCGCCGGTCGGAGACCTCGCCGCGGCCCGCGGATCAGGGGACGGCCGCTCGAGGAGCCCCCCACCCCCCAGTCCCTCGACGAACACGGGAGCCGACGGAAATGTCCACCCGCCAGGGGCGAAGTGCGTGCTCATCGGGAGTGGCTTCAACCCTCGTTCGGAATCCGGTTACCGTGCCAGCCCGATATTATCTGCTCGGGCCGGTGAACTGCAAGACTGGGGCCTTGACCAGGGCGGTTGCCCCCAGTCACAGTTCCGCTCATGGCCGATTCCTCCTTCCGCGACCGTGCCGTGACCCCTGGACCCGTGCAGGAGAAGCTGTTGACCGTGGCGCTCCGTCTCGTGTCGCGGAGTGGGTTCGATTCGGTGCCCGTTTCCGAGATCGCGAGCGCGGCAGGCGTCGCCAAGGGAACCTTCTTTAACCACTTCCCGACGAAGGAGCACCTCCTCACGGAGGCGCTACATCGGATGGTAAGCGAAGCGCTGGGCGAGATCGCGGGGCGGAGGGGTTCCGGGACGGAAGCGATCCTGGCTTTCGGAGAGGCGGTGGCCGAGCGGCTCGCCAGAGACCGGAGCCTGGCCGAGGCTCTGGTCCCCCGTTTCGTCGGGCTCCCCCGACTCCGCGCGGACGAGCCACGGGAAACGGAGCGGATCCGCCGGTGGATCGAAGACCGTTTGGAGGAGGCCCTCCCCGTCCGGGTTCCCATTCGCGAGATCGATCCGGCGTCCCTCTCTTCGCTCCTCGTGTGGACGATTCGGGGAAGCCTCGAGGAGTGGGTCGAGGAGGGAGGCACTCTTCGACAACTCCGCCAGTCCATGTCCGGGAAACTCGGCTTCCTTCTTGAGTCCGCGGGCTTCCCAGCCTCCCTGGAGAAGGGCTGACCCGCCGGGAAACGGAAGATCCTTCCGGAAAAATCTGTTTTCTCCGGTGTCGTTGCCTCCTCTACATTTTCGGTTTATCTTCGGTTGTTTTGTGCCCCACCGTATCTCCTCAAGCGCCCTTCGCCCTCACGGATCGTGCGACTCCCCTCCTCCCGCACTTCCCTCTGTCTCTGGCTCCCAACCTTCGAGCTCCGCCTCGAGCTGGTCCGGACCCCGGAGCTGGACTCCACCTCGGTGGCCCTGCTCCATCCCGGGACGCCGGGGGGACGGGGGGAGATCTGGCAGGTCTCGGAGCGCGCGGCCCAGTCAGGAGTGCGGCCGGGAATGCGCGTATCCCAGGCGATCTCCCTGTGCACGTCCCTCACTCTCCTCGAGCCCGACCCGGCCCACTACAGGGCCGCCGCCAGAGTGAGTCCCATCTTTAGTTGAAATTGAAGCGGCCTCCAACCTCAGGTAACGTGGGTGTGCGACCACACCACGGGATCACAAGAGAGGAAGGAGGCCACCGATGGGAAGGATGCCAAGGCTCGTCGAGCGGGGGCAAGAAGGACCGGCGGCTCGGGGAACCGAGGGAGGTGAGTTGGGAGGAGATCGAGGCGCTGGAGCTGGACCCTCGGGTGGAGCTGATCCGGCAGCTGATTCCGCTGGGACTGGCGGAGGTGGGCCGGATGCTCGAGGAGGAAGTGGAGCAACTGGCGGGGCAACGTCACGCCAGGAAGACCGAGGACGATCGACATTGCCGGCATGGGCATAACCCAGGGTCGGTGCGGTTGGGCGGCCAGCGGCATCCGGTGCGAGTACCGCGGGTGCGAGGCCCGGCCGGAGAGTCGAGGCTGGCGGCGTATGAGCAGCTGCATGGCTCGCCCGGCGAGATGGACGAGGGGCTGTTTCGGAAGGTGCTGCTCGGGATCTCGTGCCGGGACTACGAGGCAGCGGTCGAGGCGGTGCCTGGAGCCATCGGGCTGTCGAAGTCGACGGTCTCGCGGGAGTTCAAGAAGGCCACGGCCGCGAAGCTGAAGGAGTTTCAGGAGCGGGACCTCTCGGGTTACGACGTGGGGTGGCACTCGTCCTGGACGGCAAGAGCTTTGCCGAGGACGAGATGGTCGTCGCGCTCGGGGTGACGACCAAGGGGGACAAGGTCTTCCTCGGGTTCGTCCAGACCGACACGGAGAACGCCGTGGTGATCCGATCCTTCCTTCGGAGTCTGAAGGACCGAGGTCTCGACCTGTCGGCCGGAGCGCTCGTGGTGATCGATGGAGCCCGCGGTCTCCGGAGCGGCGTCCTGGCGGTCTTCAAGGGACAGGTGCTCATCCAGCGGTGCCAGTGGCACAAGCGGAAGAACGTGATCTCGTATCTGCCGAGAGCGGAGCAGAAGGGCTGGCGCCAGCGTCTGCAGCGCGCCTACCAGCGGCCCACGTACGAAGAGGCCGTCAAGGACCTCAAGGCCCTGCGCCAGGAGCTCGCGGGGGTGAACCAGTCCGCGGCGGCCAGTCTCGATGAGGGGTTCGAGGAGACCCTCACCCTCCACCGGTTGGGAGTCTTCCCCCTGGTCGGCCAGTCGCTCAAGACCACCAACGTGCTCGAGTCCGTGAACGCCCTGGCCGAGCAGAGGTGCGGACGCGTGGACCACTGGAAGAACTCGAGCCAGAAGCACCGATGGCTCGCGACCACGCTCCTGGAGATCTAGTCACGGCTCCGGAGGTTGCTCGGGTACCGACACCTCCCGCTCCTCAGGGCCGCGATCCAGAAGGACCTCGGGATCACCCTTCCCGAGAGCCGTTCACATGCTGTCGCCTGAGACGGAGGCCGCTCCAGTTTCAACTAACTTTGGGATTGACTCGGCCGCCACCAGGGAGATCTTGGAGGTGCTGGAGGGAGTGAGCCCAATCGTGCAGCCGGGTGAGGATGGGCTGCCAGGCAGGGGAGGTGGGTCGTTCGCGGGGTCGGCGGCGGCAGGGGCCGGTGGAACGTCGAGCGAAGGAGGCGTCTTTCACGTGGAGTGGACGGGCTGGATCGCCTTTATGGTCCTCCTCGGGCTCAGGTGGACCGGGTCCTCTACGCGCTGCTCGAGATCCTCCCCCCTCCCCTCGTGGCCGCCGTTCGGGCCGGGCGGGCTCCGGGGCTCTTCGGGGCCTGGGTAGCCGCCGCCTCGACGCGTCCGGGAAGCCCGGTCCTCGTAGCGGAAGAGGGGCTCGTCTCCTTTCTGGCTCCCTGCCCAATCTCGGTTCTGCGACTCCCGGACGAGATGCGGGAGCGGCTGGAGCGGTTGGACGTGAACACCCTGGAAGCGCTGGGCGAGCTCCCAGCTTCGGCGCTTCTCCGTCAATTCGGAAAGCTGGGAGAGGAGGCCAGGGCGCTGGCGCGTGGAGAGCGAATCGACCCGGTGCGTCCCCTCCACCGCCCCCGGCC
Source organism: Longimicrobiales bacterium (assembly GCA_965198065.1). GTDB lineage: Bacteria > Gemmatimonadota > Gemmatimonadetes > Longimicrobiales > Gaopeijiaceae > SHZS01. Next base: position 280,216 of record CBDAON010000004.1, read on the forward strand.
GATCCGGGTCACCCTCGACTTCCCCGCTCCCGTGGGGGAGCGGGAGTCCCTCCAGCGGAGGGCTCGAGCGACTCCTCGAGCGGGGGCTCGCGCGGCCGGAGCGGCGGGACAGGAGCGTCCGGGGGATCCGGGCCGGAGGTCGGCTCGAGGATGGAGGCTCCTGGGAGGTGGAGGCCACTGAGAGAGCCCTCGGCCCGGCGGGAGGTCCTCGCCTTCTCGCTCCGGAACCGGGCCTCCCTCTTCCCTCCCCCTCGAGCTCTCGAATCCCTCTTCGTGGAGCTCTTCGACTTCGGCACGCCCGTGCTCCAGAGCGACCTCTTCCAGCGCAAGGAGGAGGGAGGCCGACCGGTGGGAGGTACGTCCCTGGCCGCGGGACGGATCTCACGGACACTGAAGGAAGCGGTCCGTGAGCTCACCCTGAGGCTCGGGCACTCTCCCCTCTACCGAGTGGTGGAGGTGGATCCCTGGTCCCGGATCCCCGAGCGGCGTCATGCGCTGCTGGGGTTGGAGCCATGAACCCCGAGGCGCCCATCAGGCCACTCGATTCTCCCTCACCGATCCAGGTACGGACGGACGCGGAGGGACGACCGGTAGAGGTGCGGTTCGGGGCAGGGGTGAGCGGACGGGGCGGAACGAAAGGACGAGCGGGAACGAGGCCCGAACGGGTCGCCGCGATTCGGGAAGTCTGGCGGATCGATGACGAGTGGTGGAGGCGTCCGATCTCGCGTCTCTATCACGAGGTCGTCCTGGAGAACGGGAAGCTCCTGACCCTCGATCTCGTCGACGGAGGATGGTGGGAGCAGTAACCAGCGCCTCTCGTTCCGGTGGGAGGCGCTCAGTCCAGGACGAGACCTTGTGCGCCGAACCCGCCCCTGCGGATGGGGATGGCAGCGCTCACAGGCATGCACGAGCGCGTGGTTTCTCGCGCCGGCGAAGAGGATGACCGCAGCTCCGATGACTGAAGCCGACGCGTGCAGGAACTCCGACTCCTCCAGAAACAAGTGCGTGGCGGCGAGCAACGCGACTCCGGCAGCGAACGTGACACTTGGCCACGGGTCGTCGTGAACGTCCGCGTGCGACATCCCGAGCCCCAGACCGCCGAGGAGCGCCCCGATCCCCAACGCCGCCCACTCGAACCACGACGCCGCGAAGACGCCCAACCCGATCAACGGAAGCACCCCCGCAAAGGGAGTGAGGAGGCAGTGGACGGCACAGGCCGACACGGCCCAGCCCGCTATCGTGCTCAGCCGGTGGAAGGCGTCCTCGGGACCGGCGAGCGCGTGGTCGTGTGAGCGAGACGACATGCCTGAAAAGCTAGCCAGATGATAAGTGGTTTTCAATAAGTCAAAGGTGTCCTCTGGTCTTGGGGGGCCTCCAGTCGGGGGAATCCGCTCTTCCGACTCGACGGCCGTCGCCGGGCCCGCTGGGTGCGCGCTCCATGGCGCCCGCAGTCCCGTCCCGTATCTTCCCCCTGTCCCTCGACCTCTCTCCACGCGGAGGGCCTCCGCGCCTAACCCTCGCGCCTGACCCATGGACACGACCGGGGCCCACGGGGGCCCGCATGCATCGAAGGCCAGCCGAGCATGGCGGGTCGCCGCCGGCCTCGCCTGGATCCTGGCGACACCGCTCCGTCCTCTGGCCCAGGAGCCGGATTCGGTCCGCGTCTTCGTGGGTGGTGACCTCCTCCTGGCCTCGCCCACGGGCGAGTTCGCGGAAAACGTCCGCAGGGGCCTCGGGATAGAGGGTCACGCGGGCGTCTTCGTAACCTCCGGGGGCGAAGTCGCCCTCAGGGCCAATCTGGGATTCATCAATTACGGCCACGAGACCATCGGGATCTGCGTCACCCAGCCGTGCCGGGTCACGGGTGAGCTCACCACCTCGAACAACATCTTATTCGGCGGGATCGGCCCCGAGGTGGGTTTGAGCTCGGGAGCCCTCCGACTCTATGGGAACGCGACCGTGGGCTTCGCGTACTTCGCCACGACGTCTTCGGCCGAAGGGTCAGGCAACCAGGGCGACCCGTTCGCGTCCTCGACTAACTTCGACGACTTCACGTTTGCGTGGACCGGCGGCGGCGGGGCCCAGCTCCTCGTCTACCGTGGGCCGAACCCGGTGCGCGTCAACCTGGGCCTGCGCTACCACGGCAATGGTGAGGCTCGCTACCTCCGGAAGGGGGACATCCAGGACCTACCTGACGGGAGTGTGGCCCTGAATCCCAGGAGGAGCGACACGAACCTCGTCACGTTCCACCTAGGCGTCTCCGTTGAGCTCGGCCTCGACGAGGCGGAAGGGAGCCCCTGATGACGCTCGATCTTCTCTCGCTCCACTGCACGCCGCCTCCAAGGGGTACGGCGCCCCTCCGGGGAGACGCGATCGCACCGTACCGTGCGGCCCTCTCGGACCGATGGACCGTCGTGGAGGAACACCACCTGGAAGGCACGTTCAAGTTCGACGACTTCCTCGGTGCCCTCGCCTTCACGAACCGGGCGGGAGGCGCCGCCGAGGCCGAGGGGCACCATCCGGACATAGCGCTAACCTGGGGAGAGGCGACCGTGCGGATCTGGACCCATTCCATCGGTGGCCTGAGCGCGAACGACTTCATCCTCGCCGCACGGCTGGACAGCCTGGCGTGAGCCCTTGGCCCGGCCGCTCCGCATCGTCTTCCTCGACTCCTGGCGGACCGCTCCCCACGACGGCTCCGGGACCGCGGTGGGCATCGCGAGCCTGGCCGAGGCACTTCGAATCCTGGGCCACGAGGTCGCGGTACTCCGTCCGAAGACGGACTCTGGGAGCTTTTCGAGCCGGATCCTGTTCAACCTGAGACTGCCGGGGCGGTTTCGAGACCGGCCGGTACCCGATCTGGTCGTTGGATTCGATCTGGACGGGCTCTTCCTGCGCTTCGGGTCGGCCCTGCCCCGCTATGTCGTCGCTCTGAAAGGAATCGCGTGGGACGAGGCTCGTTTCGCTCGCTCCGCCTCCGAGCGACGGCTCCTACGGACGCTGGGCCGCCTCGAACGGAGGAACGCCCGTAGGGCGGATCGCGTGATCGTGCCCAGCGAGTATTCCGTGGGCGTGGTCCAGCGGGAGTACCGCATCCCAAGAAACCGGATCGGCGTGGTGCCCGAGGGGATCGATCTGGCCCCGTTCGACCGGCTCCGCACGGCGGACCGGGTTCCTCGCGAGCCCGCTACGATCCTCAGCGTGGCTCGCCAGTATCCTCGGAAGGACACGGCCACCCTCCTCCGGGCGCTCCCGGACGTCCGCCGGGCCGTTCCAGGGGCACGACTCCGGATCGTGGGGGGCGGGCCGGAGCTGCCCGAGCTCCGTGCCCTGGCGTCCACGCTCGGCCTCGGAGATGCCGCCCGGTTCGAGGGCGCGGTGCCGGACGACGACGCGGTGCGACGGGCGTTCTTCGAGGCGGACGTCTTCTGTCTTCCGTCCCGTCAGGAGGGGTTCGGGATCGCCTTCCTAGAGGCTATGGCCGCCGGGCTCCCGGTCGTAGCCGCGCGCGCCGGCGCGGTGCCCGAGCTGGTCCAAGACGGTGAAACGGGGCTACTCGTGCCCCCCGGGAACCCAGGGGCCCTCTCCGAGGCGCTCGTTTTGCTCCTGCAGGACCGGGAGCTTGGAGCCCGCCTTGGACGGGCGGGACTTCGACGCGCGCGGGAGTACGATCTGGAAAGCGTCGGACGCGCGTTCGTCGCGGAGAGCGGCGTGCAGAGATGAACATCGCGATCCTCTCCGATACGCACGGGAGCCTTCCGCCCGAGGTCTTCCCGCGTCTCGAGGGCGTGGACCAGATCGTTCATGCCGGAGACATCGGACCGCTCGACATTCTCCGCGATCTGGAGGCGGTCGCTCCCGTCACCGCCGTCTGGGGCAATACGGACGGATTCAACTTGAGGAGCGAAGTGCCCGAGGTGGCGCACCGACTCTGGGAGGGCCAGGCGGTCGTGGTCCTCCACGGCCATCAGGTGGGCACGCCGACTCCGGAGGCGATGGCCGAGTTCCATCCGGACGCCGACCTGGTCATATTCGGCCACACGCATGAGCCCGTCACCCGCCGTGTGGGAAGCGTCCTCGCGGTAAACCCTGGTAGCCTGGGCGCGCCGCCCGCGGACCTCGGCGCCACGCTCGTTGTCGCCCACCTAGACGGGAGCGGGATCCGGACGCGGTTGGTCGAGCTCGGAAACGGCTGAGGGGAATGGGCTGCCCCCGCCGGGCCCGAGTCGCCGGAGCACACCGGGTCCGCCTTCCACGAGCTGCGCAGGGAAGGAGCCTTCAGGCCACCCAGACCGTCTTCACGTTCACGAACTCGCGGATCCCGAAGATCCCGAGCTCCCGTCCGAACCCGGACTCTTTCACCCCCCCGAACGGGACGCGGGGATCCGAGCGCACGTAGTCGTTCACGAAGGCGCACCCGACCTCAAGCTCGTTGGCTGCGATCCGTTCGCCTCGGTCCCTGTCGGCGGTGAAGACCGCACCGCCCAACCCGAACGCGGAGTCGTTCGCCACTCGCACGGCCTCCTCCTCGTCGGCCACCCGGATGACGGCCGCCACAGGACCGAAGAGCTCCTCCTCGTATGCCGGCATGCCGGGCCCCACGCCCGTGAGGACGGTGGGCGGATAGAACCACCCGGGCCCGGGATGGACGGATCCCCCCAACGCGAGCCCCGCGCCCGCCGCGATGCTGTCCGTGACCTGCCGGTGGAGTGTGTCGCGAAGGTCTTCTCGGGCGAGCGGCCCCACATCGGTCCCGCCCGCCATCGGATCGCCCACGCGCACGGATCCCATTCGGGCAACGAGCCGCTGGCAAAATTCCTCGTGAAGCTCCTCGACGACTATGAGCCGCTTCGCCGCGATGCAGCTCTGGCCCGAGTTGTTCAGCCGGCTCGTGGCCGCGGCCTCCACCGCACGCTCGAGGTCGGCGTCGGAGAGGATCAGATAGGCGTCGCTCCCGCCCAGCTCCAGCACCACCTTCTTCAGGGCCGCCCCCGCCCGGGCTCCTACCGCCCGCCCCGCGCGCGTGCTCCCCGTGAGCGTGACGGCCCGGATCTCCGGTCGATCGATCAGCGCTTCGGTCTCCTCGTTCCCCAGATATAGCGCACACAGCACGCCCTCCGGGAGGCCGGCTTCGAGGAGGAGGCCCTCGATCGCCGCCGCGCACCCGGGCACGTTCGGCGCGTGCTTGAGGAGCACCACATTCCCCGCCATGAGGGCCGGGGCCACGAACCGGAAGACCTGCCAGAACGGGAAGTTCCAGGGCATGATGGAGAGGACGACCCCGAGTGGCTCGAACGTCACGTAGCTTCGCGCGGCACTCGTCTCGGCGATCTCCGGCGCGAGATGGCGCCCGGCGTTGTCGGCGTAGTAGTCGCAGACCCACGCGCACTTCTCGGCCTCCGCGCGCCCCTGCCAGATGGGCTTCCCCATCTCCTCTGCCATGAGCGCCCCCCATGTATCCGCCCGTTCGCGGAGGAGCGCGCCGGCTCTCAGGAGCACTCCGCCTCGGGAACCGTCGTCGGACGCGCGCCACGCCCCGAACGCGGTCAGCGCCTTCTCGATCGCCTGATCGACGTCCTTCGGCGTGGAGAGCCGAACCTCGCGGATCAGCTCTCCGGTCGAGGGGTTCACGACCTGTAGCGGCATCGGTCTCGTTGGTTTCGCGTGCGGTCCGGCCCCCGCGGCCCGGTCGAAGGCGTCGTCCCCTCGCGCCCCCGAGAGACACGCGCACCTTGATCACCCGCAAGCGGTCCGGAAGTTCAGGAAATACTGAAGGCATGAGTGACCCATGAGCGACCGCAGAGCGAGCGTGGAGGACGGCCGAACGCTGGACGCGCTCCAGAGTCGTGTCACGAAGTGCCGGGCGTGCCCGCGACTCGTGCGATGGAGAGAGAAGGTCGCATGCGACAAGCGGTCCGGCTTCGCCGACGAGGAGTACTGGGGTCGGCCGGTGCCGGGCTTCGGGGACCCGGAGGCTCGGCTCCTGATCGTGGGCCTCGCGCCGGCCGCCCATGGCGCGAATCGGACCGGCCGCATGTTCACGGGGGATCGCTCGGGAGAGTGGCTCTATGAAGCCCTCCACCGCGCCGGCTTCGCGTCGGCGCCCGAGTCGGTCTCTCGCAACGACGGACTCCGACTCGAGGGCGCGTTCGTCACGGCCACGGTTCGATGCGCTCCGCCGGGAAACCGACCGAGTCCGGACGAGCGGGCACGCTGCCGCCCCTTTCTCGAAGCGGAGCTCGACCACTTCCTGCCCGACCTCCGGTGCATCGTGGCGCTGGGTGGGTACGCGTTCGACCACGTCGTGCGCGTGCTCCGGGATCGTGGGCTCCCCGTGCCGTCCCCGCGTACGCGATTCGGGCACGGCACGGAGGTCGTCGTCGGAGGGACGCTGACGCTCCTGGCGTCCTACCACCCCAGCCAGCGGAACACCTTCACCGGCACGCTCATGCGTGAGGCGTTCGACGGGATTTGGTCCCGGGCACGCATGCTGGTGGAGGAAGCAGTGAGGCCGGGAAGCTCGGCGCCGCGGGCGCGGAAGCTCGGCCGGAGGCCGGCCGGCCCCCCGCCAGCGGGAGTGCGGACGACGACGACGCCCGGATCGAGCTCGGCGGGCGACCCTTGAGCCGCGCACCGGCCCGTCGGTAACTTGCTTCTCAGCTACGAGCCGCCAGCGGTATCCCGCGGTCGGGGTTGAGAAAGTCCCTTGGAATCCGGGTCATACCGGCGTAGGAGGCGCGGCATTCGCTCTCTTCAGGGCCCCTCCTTCCTTCCCCCGGTGACGGCTCGGCTCCGGCTCGCAGTTGGTCGTGCACCCGCTCTCGTTCACTGGAAGGGAGGACCCCGATGACCCCGTCCCGGAAGATGCCGTCCCTCAGCAGTGCTAGGTCCTCCCCGGGGACGCCACAGGGCAACGGCCCGGCTGGCGGTTCGTCCGTCTCCGGAGAGGGTGATTACGGGACCGCCTTCCCCCGGTCGAGCAAGGTGTACGTGGAGGGCCCGGAGGGTGTTCGGGTCCCGATGCGCCGGATCACGCTGTCGAGAGGGGAGCCCCCGCTCCTCGTGAGCGACACCAGCGGGCCCCTGGGACGTGACGTCCGGGAGGGTCTCCCCTCAGTGCGCGGAGCCTGGATCCACGCGCGTGACGTGACGACCACGGGGCGAAGCATCCCTCTCCAGTTCGAGGGCGGCGGGAGCGAAGGGAACGGGGCTGGGTCGCCGCCGGACCGGGGCCACCAGCCGAGGATCCCTTCCCCTCTCCGTCGGCCGACCTACCGTGGGACGGGCCCCGTTACCCAGATGCATTACGCGCGGCTCGGCGAAATTACTCCGGAAATGGAGTTCGTCGCGATTCGGGAAGGGATGGAGGCGGAACTCGTGCGGGCCGAGGTCGCGCGCGGTCGTGCGATCATCCCGGCGAATGTCAATCACCCTGAGCTCGAGCCCACGATCATCGGTCGGGCCTTCCGCGTGAAGATCAACGCGAACATCGGAAACTCGGCCGTCCGTAGCTCCATCGAGGACGAGGTGGAGAAGCTCCGCTGGGCGACGCTGTGGGGCGCCGACACGGTCATGGACCTCTCGACGGGGAAGGACATCCACGAGACGCGGGAGTGGATCGTCCGCAACTCTCCCGTCCCGATCGGAACGGTTCCGATCTACCAGGCGATCGAGAAGGTTGGGGGCGTTCCCGAGGAGCTCACCTGGGAGGTGTACCGGGACACGTTGATCGAGCAGGCCGAGCAGGGTGTGGACTACTTCACCGTCCACGCGGGCGTGCTGCTGCGCTACGTGCCCCTCACCGCGAACCGGGTGACGGGAATCGTGTCCCGCGGAGGGAGCATCATGGCCAAGTGGTGCCTCTCCCACCACGAGGAAAGCTTCCTCTACACGCGCTTCGGGGAGATCTGCGAGATCATGCGGGCCTTCGACATCTCGTTCTCTCTCGGGGACGGGCTCCGTCCGGGCTCGATCGCGGACGCGAACGACGAGGCCCAGTTCGCGGAGCTGAAGACGCAGGGCGAGCTCACCCGCTTCGCGTGGGACATGGAGGTCCAGACGATGTGCGAGGGGCCCGGGCACGTTCCGATGCACCTCATCGAGGAAAACATGGAGAAGCAACTCGAATGGTGCGACGAAGCGCCCTTCTACACGCTCGGTCCCCTCACGACCGATATCGCGCCGGGATACGACCACATCACGAGCGCGATCGGGGCGGCCCAGATTGGATGGTACGGCACCGCCATGCTCTGCTATGTGACTCCGAAGGAGCACCTCGGCCTGCCCGATCGCGAGGACGTGAAGCAGGGAGTCATCGCGTACCGGATCGCGGCACACGCAGCGGACCTGGCCAAGGGGCATCCGCGGGCTAGGGAGTGGGACGACGCGCTCTCGAAGGCACGCTTCGAGTTCCGCTGGCGGGATCAGTTCAACCTGTCCCTCGATCCGGAGACTGCTCTCGCATTCCACGATGAGACCCTGCCTGCCGAAGGGGCGAAGGCCGCCCACTTCTGCTCCATGTGCGGGCCCAAGTTCTGTAGCATGAAGATCACGCAGGACGTGCGCGATTACGCCGCGAGCCTCGGCATCGACGCGGGGGCCGCGCTCGAGACGGGGATGCGGGAGAAGTCGGCGGAGTTCCGCGAAGGGGGAGGTCGCGTGTACGTGCCCCGGGGCGGGGCGGCTCAAAGCCCGCGACCCTGATGGAGTCGGCGCCTAGGTAGGGGCCCGATCGGTGCCCCGCCAGGGAGGCCGCCCGGCTCCCAGTCTTGCGGCGCAGTTCGTTGTGGGGTCACCCCCCGGGAGTTACTAGTACTGGCGCCTGATCGAGACGGGAGCCGATCGAGGAATCCACATCACAGGAGGTGGACGTGAAGCATACGGCCAGAGCAATCGCCATGGGTCTCCTGGCGCTATCCGCCACCGCGTTCGCGGCGGAAGCACAACAGGGGGTGACCCGCTACGTCCGGTACCAGCAGGGGCAGACGATCTCCTGGGGAGTGCTCGACGGCCAGACGATCTTCCAGCTCTCTGACGCGCCCTACCTCGGCGGAACCAGAACGGGCCAGTCCGTCCAGGCTTCCGCGGTCACGCTCAAGGCTCCGGTCGACCCCGAGCAGATCTTCATGACCGCGTTCAACTTCCTGAGCCACATCACGGGGGACCCCGCCGATCATCCAGGTCTCTTCCTCATCCCGTCCTCGTCGATCGTCGGAAGTGGCGAGGACATGGTCCGGCCTCCCGACGCGAACAACTTCCATTACGAGGCTGAGATGGTGGCCGTAGTGGGGCGGGAGGCGGCGAACGTCTCCGTCGAGGATGCCCCCGACTACATCTTCGGTGTCTCAGCGGGAAACGACGGGAGTGAGCGGACCTGGCAGAACGTGCAGGACATCCAGTGGACCCGCGCCAAAGGGAGCAGAAGCTTCAACGCGGTGGGGCCGCACCTGGTGGCGGGCCTGAATTACCACGACCTCGACATCACGGGCAGGCTGAACGGCGAGGTGCGCCAATCCGGTAACACCTCGGACCTGCTTTACGACATGCACGAGATGCTGAGCTACATCTCCCGGTATTTCACGCTCTATCCCGGCGACCTCATCTGGACGGGAACGATGGGCACGACCGCCGCGATGGAGCCTGGCGACGTGTACGAGGTCGAGATCGAGGGAATCGGAGTCCTGCGGAACGCCATGGTGGAGGGGACGTGGCCGGCGGGCTTGTCCCCCATCGGCCCCCCTTAAGAGGGGGCCGGCCGCGGGGCTGTTCGTCGCCCGCTTTCGACCAGCTTCTCAGGATGGACCGCCACACCCCAGAACGTCCAAGGAGGCTTAGATGAGTCGAGCGAGTCTAGTGACCGGGATGGTCGCGCTGGCCCTGTCGGCGGCCGCCCCTACCGGCGCCCTCCAGCAGCTTCCGCCCGATGAGCCGGGGGCGCTGGCCCGATTGAACGCCTCGCCGCGGCACGGAGAGTGGGTGACCGTAGATACCGGAGGCGGTGACGAGGTACGGGCCTGGGTAGTGTATCCCGAGCGCTCGACCGCGGCCCCGGTGGTCGTCGTGATCCAGGAGATCTATGGGCTCACGGACTGGATCCGCTCCGTCGCTGATCAGTTGGCCGCGGACGGGTTCATCGCGATCGCCCCCGATCTTCTGAGCGGCAAGGGCCCGGGCGGAGGTGGGAGCGACTCCGTGGACCAGCAGGGTGCCGTAGCGCTCGTTCGCGAGCTCGACACGGCGGAGGTGACCCGCCGCCTCCAGGCCGTCGCCGCCTATGGCACCGCGCTGCCTGCGGCCACGGACCGGGTGGCCTCCATCGGCTTCTGCTGGGGAGGGGGAACGAGCTTTACGCTGGCCACCCGTTGGTCGGGCCTCGACGCGGCCGTCGTGTATTACGGGACCTCACCGGCGGATGCCGACGTCGCCCGGGTCACGGCGCCGGTCCTTGGGCTCTACGGTGGTAACGACGCTCGCGTGAACGCCACGATACCGGCTGCCCAGGCGGTCATGAACCAGCGCGGGGGCCGGTACGAGGCAAACACTTACGAGGGAGCTGGGCATGGCTTCCTGCGGCAGCAGGACGGCCAGAGCGGTGCAAACATGCGCGCCACTCAGCAGGCCTGGCCCAGGACGGTGGCCTTCCTGAGGGAGGTGCTGGAAGAGTAGCCCCGCTTGGGCTCACGAAGGGTTCGGCGTAGACACGACCGAGGCCCGCCGGTGCAGAAGCGCCGGCGGGCCTCTTCGCTTGGGCACCTCTCGCCCAGGATCTCGGTCGGCCCGGCCGACGCATTGAGTGCCGTCGAAACGACGAGATACCGGGCGGCAGCCGCATCCGGGCAAGCGAGTCGAAAGAGGGTCACTGCGTTGTCACGGCCCCGATATTCGGTGTATATTCGGGTCGGCAGAACCGAATACCCGATTATCCCATGGCCGCGCCCACGCCTCCGTACATCGAGCTCCACACCCACTCGGGCTACTCCTTCCTGGACGGGGCCTCGCATCCCGAGGAGCTCGTCCAGCGCGCGAAGGAGCTCGGCTATCCGGCGCTCGCCCTCACCGACCACGACGGCCTCTACGGGTCCATGGAGTTCGCCAGGGCCGCGAAGGAGGAGGGCCTCCAGCCGATCACGGGAGCCGAGATCACGGTCCGGGAGTGCGGGCTTCCCGGAGAGGGCGCGGGAGGCGTGCCGGGCCCACGCACCTATGGCGCCGCCCCGCGAGCTTCCCACGCTGCCCCCCTGGCGCGCGCCGCGTCGCTCGGCACGTCCCCCGACACACCCCGTCCCACCCCCGCCGCTTCCTCCCGACCGGACGAGCCGCCTAATCTCTTCCACCTGACTCTCCTCGCCGAGACGCCGGCGGGGTACGCGAACCTTTGTCGGGTCCTCACCGAAGCACACCGCTCGAGCCCCCGGGGCTCCCCTTCCCTCCCCCTGTCGTTTCTCCTCGAGCACGCCGAGGGGCTCGTCCTCCTCACCGGTTGCCGGCGGAGCCCCCTCCTCCGTGCGCTCAAGGATTCGACGGCGGCGGGAGAGGCATTCGCGCAACGACTCCTCGATGCGTTCGGCCCCGACCGCCTCTTCGTCGAGCTCCAGGACAACCGGGTCCGCGGGGACGCCGAGCGGATCCGCCGCCTGGCCCGCCTGGCCGACCGGCTCGGGATCCCGGTCGTGGCCACGGGGAACGTCCACTATCACCGGAAGGAGCGGCACCGTCTCCAGGATGTCCTGGCGGCGATCCGGCATCGCTCGACGCTAGACGGCTCGCACGAGCGCCGCCGCCCCAACTCCGAGTTCCACCTCGCCTCTCCCGAGGAGATGGTACGGCGCTTCGCCTCCCGCCCCGACGCGCTCAGGAGCACGCTCCGGATCGCCGAGCGGTGTGCCGCTTTCGACCTCACGGAGGATCTGGGCTACGTCTTCCCCGACTTCGAGGGGGGCTCCGAAAAGAATGCCCACGGGAAGAACGCGATGGAGGTGCTCGCCCAGGTCACTCGCGCCCTCCTGGATGAGCACTATCCGGAGGATCCCCGGCTCGCCTATCCCGATGCGTCCCCTGCCGAGGCCGGGGAGTGGGAGGTGCTCCGGCGAAGGGCCCAGGAGCGGCGGGCGGAGGCCGAGCGCCGTCTCGAGCAGGAGCTCCGCCTGGTCGAGCACCATGGGCTCGGGGGGTTCTTCCTCGTTTACCGGGACATCATGGAGCTCGCAAAGGTGGTGGCCGCCCGGGCGCGGCCGAGGCTCCTCCGTCTCTTCGATCATCTGCTACCTGATCGGCCTCTCCCACGTGGATCCGGTCGAGGCAAACCTCTTCCTAGGCCGCTTCCTAAACGAGGCCGTGGGCTCGGTCCCGGACATCGACCTCGACTTTCCCCGGGACATCCGGGAGGAGCTGATCCTCGCTGTCTACGAGAAGTACGGCCACGACCACACGGGGGCTCGTGTGCATCTTCCCGACCTACCGGCTCCGCTCCTCCGTGCGGGAGGTGGGAAAGGCGCTGGACCTCCCCGCGGGAGACCTCGATAAGGTCGCGAAGCTGGCCGAGCACCGCTCTACTGAGGGGCTCCGGGGGGATCTCGCCACGATCCCCGAGTTCAAGGACAAGCTCGACACCCACCCCTGGAAGCTCTTCCTCGAACGGGTGGACGAGATCGGGGGGCTTCCCCGCCACATCTCCCAGCACGTGGGGGGGATGATCATCTCGAGCCGGCCACTCATCGAGATCGTCCCGCTCGAGCCCGCCGCCATGGAGGGGCGCTTCCTCTGCCAGTGGGACAAGGACTCCTGCGACGACGCGGGCTTCATCAAGATCGACTTTCTCGCCCTCGGGATGCTCTCCCTCGTCGAGGAAGCCGTGGACCTGATCGCGGAGCGGAGCCCGACGGGTCGCGCCCCCGACCTTTCCCGGATCGATCTGAACGATCCGGCCGTGTACCGGCGGATCCAGGAGGGGGACACGGTCGGGCTCTTTCAGGTGGAAAGCCGAGCTCAGATCCAGATGCTCCGCCGCACCCTCCCCTCGAACATCCCCGAGCTCGCGGTCCAGGTCGCGATCGTCCGCCCCGGCCCGATCGTGGGGGGCGCGGTGAACCCGTACGTCCGCTGCCGGGAAGCCCAACGCGCAGACCCGAATTACCGGATCCCGTACGATCACCCCCTCCTCGAGGAGGCGCTCGAGGAGACGCTCGGCGTCATCATCTTCCAGGACCAGGTTCTCCAGGTCTGCCGCGCGCTCGCCGGGTTCACGGACGGGCAGGCCGAGTCGCTCCGCCGGGCCATGAGCCGGAAGCGCTCGATGGGGGCCATGCAGGGTCACTGGGAGGCGTTTCGGCAGGGCGCGGCCGCGAAAGGAGTCGACGAGGAGACGGCGAAGACCGTCTTCCGCCAGGTCGTCGCGTTCTCCGAGTTCGGCTTCCCCAAGTCGCACGCGGCCGCCTTTGGGCTTCTCGCGTACCAGTCCGCGTGGCTCCGGCACTACTTCCCGACCGAGTACTACGTTGGGCTCTTCAACAACCAGCCCATGGGGTTCTACTCGCTAGACGCGCTCGCCCGGGACGCCAAGCGGAACGGGATCCGGATCCTGCTCCCCGACGTGAACCGGAGCGGAGTGCGCTCGACGGCCGAGGGGAGGGACCTCCGGGTCGGGCTCGGGTTCGTCCGGGGTTGGGGGGAGGAGATCGCCGAGCGGGTCGTGGAGGAGAGGGATCGGAACGGCCCTTTTCGCACGCTCGTGGACTTCCTGCGCCGCACCCCCACCGCGCTCCGCCGCCCTTCCGTCGAGAACCTGATCTGGGTGGGAGGGCTAAACGGGCTCGGGCTCACGAGGCGAGAACTCCTCTGGCAGACCGGGCTATGGCTCGGCCCCGACGAGGAGCGCACCCGCGCCCGGGGGCGCTCGGACGACCCCCAGATCCCGATCGCGATCCCGGACCCCGACGCGGACCGGCCCTTCGGGGAGCTCCGGGACACGGACCGGATGGTGGCCGAGTACCGGATGCTCCGCTTCTCGACCGACCTCCACCCCCTGTACCTCGTCCGGGACCGGCTCGCCCCGGGCACGATCTCGTCGGAGCGGCTGGCTGATCTTCCCCAGGGGACGATCGTCACGCTCGCGGGGGTCGTGATCGCCCGCCAGCGCCCCCAGACGGCCAAGGGCTATGTATTTATCCTGATGGAAGATGAGTTCGGTCATATCAACACGATCGTGAAGGCTAAAGTCTACGAGAAGTGCCGTGCGGCTGTCCGGATGGAGCCGTTCCTCTCAGTCAAGGGGAGGCTGCAGCGGGATGGCGCGGTCCTGAACGTAATCGCCCTCGAGGTGACCGCGCTCGAGATGCACGGGAGGCCGGGAGCGGCGCGCCGGGTGCTACGGCCGAAGGGGCAAAGCGGCACGGCCGGTGACGGGGGGGGGACCTCCCGAGCCCGCTCGCCCCAGGCCCCGACGACGCGTACAGCCGGAAGCCCTTCGCTTACCTCACTGCCCTCCGTCAGAGCCCACCCGACGTGAAGAGCTTCGGGTGAGCCTCCGAGCTCGCCAGGCGCGCACTCCGCCGGGAATCGCATCATTGCTGCCCCGCAATCTCCGAGCTACGTTCGACGCCCAGCCTGCTAGCTCCTTCCACGCGAGCGAGTTCGGCGAAGACTGTCGGACGACAATCCCGAACACTCCCATGAAGAAATCGTACGGGACGGACATCGGCAGGCCGTCACGTAGGGAGTTTCTCCAAAGCGCGGCTGCGGCCGCGGCGGGACTCGCCTTCGCGCCCGTGCTCTCCCCGGAACGCTTCGCCGGCGCCCGGGCGGCGCCCCAATCCATGAGGATCGGCATCATCGGAGCGGGGCGGATCGGGGGAGCGGTTGGGCTCAAGTGGGCCGAGGCTGGACACGATATCCTCTTCTCCTCCCGGAACCCCGGAGAGCTGACACCTCTGGTGGAACGGGGCGGCCCGAGGACCCGTGCGGGATTCCCGAGCGAGGCGGCGGAGTTCGGCGACCTGGTCTTCGTCGCCGTGCCCTTCGACGCGCTCCCCCAGGTGGGCCGCGACCACTCCCCTCTGATGCAGGGGAAGGTGGTGATCGGCTGCAGTAATCCCTCCCAGAACAACGGTGGACCGCTGGCGGAGGACGCGCTGGCCAGGGGTTCCGGCGTCGTCTCCGCGGAGCTCTTCCCGGGAGTTCGGCTCGTGCGCGCCTTCAACGCGATCAACTACCGATCCGTTGAAAGTGAAGCCCACCGCCCCGGAGAGAAGGTGGGGATTCCCATCGCGGGTGACGACGATGAGGTGGTTCGGATCACCGCGGGCCTCGTCGTGGACGCCGGCTTCGACGCGGTCGTGGTCGGGCCCCTGGAGCGAGCGCGGGACTTCGATCCCGGCACCCCGGTGTTCGTGACGAACATGACCGCGGCGGAGCTACGGGTGGCTCTGGGACTCATGTAGACGTCACAGGAGCTTGGGATGGAATACGTATACCTGGAGGCTCCGGGCGGATCGCACGCGAGCGCCGGCCGTGAGAACATCGACAAGGTCTTCGCCTTCCTTAAACGAGCACCGAAACTAATGCCACACTTACACGATCGATCGAACCCGATCTCTCGGCGCGAGGTGCTCCGCCTCCTCGGCGGAGCCGCCGGCATCGGAGTGTTGGAAGGTTGCAGAGCATTCAGCGCCGGGGAGTCGAGCGCGGGCTCCGGCTTGGCCGGGGTGCCGGACGACGCGATGGTCCGAACTCTGCTCGGAGACATCACGCCCGGGGCCATTCGCGGGGCGACGCTCTTCCACGAGCACCTGTCGATCCGGCTCAATCCCGATCGCCCCTCGGCAACGGACGACGTCGACAACGTGATTCGCGAAGTCCTGATCGCGGCCGAGGAGGGAGTCGGCTGCATCGTGGACGGAGGCCATCCGGACATGCGGCGGGATCTCGCCGCTGTACGGCGGGTCGCGGTCGAGACCGGCGTCCACGTCGTGGCGTCGGGCGGCTACTACATGGAGCGCTACTACCCGCCCGAGATCGCGACCTCGAGCGAGGATCTGATCGCCGAGGAGCTGGTCGCCGAGGCCTCGCGAGACCGCTTGGGTGCCTTTGGCGAGTATCGGCCAGAACTCCAACGCCGCCGAGATGACTCCCGACGAACGGAAGGTGTTTCGCGCGGTTGGGAAGGCCCACGTAGCCACGGGAATCCCGGTCTTCACGCACAACGCGTATGGGACCGGAGAGAACGTGCGGCCGGACGCCGGGCTCACGCAGCTGGACGTCCTCGAGTCCGTGGGCGTTCCGCCGGAGCACATCGTCATCGGGCACGCATGTTGCCTCGACGATCCCTCGGCGAGCGTGCTGATCCGCATCGCTGAGAGGGGCGCCTTCGTCGGATTCGATCGGGTCACGGGCGGGCGGGTGGACGACGCCCAGAAGGTCGTGACGATCCTGGCGTTCCTCGAGGCCGGACATGCCGACAAGCTCCTGATCTCGTCGGACTTCACGGGCCGGCGCTCCGAGGAGCGCCCCGGCTACGTAAACCCCATCACGGTCTTCGCGCCGCTCCTTCGGGAGGCCGGGGTCGATCCCAGCGTGCTGGACGCCATTCAGCGCGACAACCCGCGCCGCTTCCTCACGTTCGTGCCTCGCGTCGCCTAGACGCTCCCGGTTCGGGTCCCGGACGGGGCCTCAGCCGGATCGCGGCGTCCGGAGCCAGGATCCGGCCGCTGTTGTAGAGCGACCGAGCTACGGAGCCGTCACCGAGATGTCGACCGTATCCGTCACGGGTGGATCGAGCGGGATGTGCATTCCGTCCGCCACCACCGCGATCAAACGATGGGGCCCCGGGGCGAGTCCCTCCACCATGTGCTCGGTCTGCGCCATCCCGAGGTGGATGATCCCCGGCTGTCCCGCCGGGATCACCTGTCCCGCCGGCGTGGGGTCCACGTCCACGAAGAGGTGGTGATGTCCCGTGCCGGGGTCCGGGGTCCCGGCCGGCGCGATCCTCAGGTTCGTGACGCCGTAGACCACCTGTAGGTTCGGGCCGGTGACCGCCGCCCCGTTCATCGGCTGCACTATGGTAACCGTGGCTCTCGGCGGCTCCAGCGTCGGGGTCGCCACCGGAGCCTGGGCCGGCGCTTCCCCCGTCTCCTGAGGCTGGTCCGCACACCCAGCGAGGGCGACGAGCCCGAGCAGCGGCAGCCACGACCTGAGAATGTTCACCATGTCTCGCTCTCACTGTTGGGTCGAATGTTGGGTCAAAGGCCGATCGAGGGTGACGACGGGGAGGCTCCCCCCCCGTGGAAAGATACTATGCGGTCGCTTTTCCACGGGCAAACGCCGCGAAATCGCTTCCGGACGGACAAAGATACTATGCGGTCGCTTTTCCACGGGCAAACGCCGCGAAATCGCTTCCGGACGGACTCTGGAAGACCCCGAGGTCGAACTGGGGGACCATCGTGAGGACGTGGTCGAAAACGTCGCCCTGGATCCCCTCGTACTCGATCCAGCGAGTGTCCGACACGAACACGTAGATCTCGATCGGAAGCCCGTTAGGCCCGGGGGCGAGCTGGCGGACTAGCAGGGTCGAGTCCTTCCTTAGATCGGGGTGTCGCCGAAGGTACTCGACCAGGTACGCCCGGAGCACGCCGACGTTCGTCAGTCGGCGACGGGCCGGCACCCGGACCCCGTCCGCCGGCTGGTGAGCCCGGTTGTGGGCCTCGATCTCGACCCGCTTCCGCGCCACGTACTCCCGGAGGAGCTCCCACTCGCCGAAGCGATCCACCTCGTCGTCCGTGAGGAATCGGATCGTCCCCTGATCGATGTTGAACGCGCGCTTGATCCGTCGTCCCCCCGACTCCTCCATCCCCCGCCAGTTCCGGAAGGAATGCTCCAGGAACTTGTGGGTCGGGATCACCGTGAACGTGTTGTCGAAGTTCTGGACCTTCACGAAGTTGAGCGCGATGTCGACCACGTCCCCGTCCGCGTCGAACTGCGGCATCTCGATCCAGTCCCCCACGCGGATCAGGTCGTTCGTCGTGATCTGGATCCCAGCGACCAACGAGAGGAGGGAATCCCGAAACACGAGGAGGAGAACCGCGGCGAACGCGCCCATCCCGCCCAGGAAGAAGAGGGGATCCTCGGACATGAGCGCGGCGATGACGAGGACCAGGCCGGCCAGGTGGGCGAGGATGTTCGCGACCTGGAGGAAGCCCTTGATCGGACGCTCCTTCGCGCGAGGGAGCCCCGAGTAGATCTGATGGAATCCGTCGAGGACGGCGGAGAAAGCGCGCACCAGGACGACGATGAGAGTCGCGAGGAGCACCCTCCGGACCAGGTCGACGAGATCCGTCGGCACGCCCGGCACGAGGAGAGCGCCGTAATACCAGAACACCAGCGGTACTGCCCAGGCGAGACGCTGGGGCAGGCGCGCCTGAAGGAACGCGTCGTCCCAGCGGGTCGAGCTCCGCTTGGCGATCCGCTGGATCAGCTGGAGGACGTAAAAGCGGAACAGCCGATGGAGCGCCTCGCCCAGCACGGCCACACCTGCCGCCACGGTGAGTGCGCCAAAAATGGGGTTGCCCTGGAGCCAGCCCTCGATGGGAGCCAGGAGACGGTTGATCTGCGACTGGATCACGGGTCTGAGCCCTCAGGTCCGGGCACCGCAGCGGCGCGCGGGCCACGGTGTGAACGGAGCGACGACGAGCCACCGGGCGCGCGAGGAACGTACACTTCCTGGATTCCGACGAAAACCACCCGCCACTGGATTCCGACGAAAACCACCCGCCAAAGGAAGCGGCCGCCGGCTCGTAAGCCAGCGGCCGCTTCTACGTTCGAACCTTCGCGGCTACGGCCCGTCCCCCACGCCGTTCGCCCCGGCCGGTGCGTCAGGAGGAGCCGCCGCGGGGTCCCCTGCCCCCGCCGCGCTGTTGCCTTCATCGGGCGCTTCGGCCGCGGGGGGGAGGAGCGGAATGTTCGCCATACAAAGTGGACAACCGATCACGTGATCGTTTACGCCGAGACCGAGTCTTTGTCGGCGAGCGGCCATCTCCGCGACGAATTGCTCGTCCGTCAGGCGCACCCGGTTTCCTAGGTCGATGAACATGTTCGTGATGGACCGATTGCCGGATCCCTGCCAGTTCCTGGGATCCGGAACGTTCGGGCTGTCCTCGGACATGTCCATGTATCCCACCAGATGTACGACCGTCCCCTTGGGTAGAAGAGGCGCGTAGTCGTCGTCGTAGGTGTACTGCTTGACCCAGTTGTGGTCATACCCCGCGCAGTTCAGGGTCTCAATCTGCATCCCCCAGATGGCCTGAAGGCACATCCGTGCCCCCGGTCCGTGGAGATGCGGCTCGAACGAGGTGATCTTCACATGCTCGTCGAGGACGGCAAACGCGTGGAGCTCCTGGTACTCCTCCTGGCCCCCTCGAATATCGATGTTCAACCCGTCGCCCAGACTGAAGCCCCCTCTTCTGTACTCGGGCTCGTAATCGACCGAATGGAAATACCAACCTATCTCCAGGTGCGCCCGCGTATCCGCACCGTTGGAGTGTAGATGGACCGAGTTCGACACCACCTGGGATCCGGCCCGGAGAAGCCTGCCCGCCCTGGGATTGAAGATGTCGGGATTGCGTCCGAGCTCGTGAACGGGCCAACCGGTGCGGGTACTCTCCTCCTCGCGATCGGGCTCCGCGCTCTGCCCCGAGGCCTGCTGCTGGCCGGTGTCGGCCGTCTGCTGGCCGGCGTCGGCCGCCTGCCCCGCCGGAGCCTCCTCGGCCTCCTCCCCTTCCTCCAGCTCGGGCATTCGGGTGCTCCAGATCATGTGATGCACAATCCAGTGGCCCCCGACGGACGTATCGTCCGCGGCATCTCTCACGACCGAGTTCACCTCCCGGATCGCCACCGCACGCACGTACCTGTCTTCGCTCAACCCCACGGGCACGCTGGGCATGTCACCCCACCAATCGGGCGCGCCCGCGGCCATGAACAATTCTTCCGTTTGCGTGATCAGATCCGGCTCACCGAGGACGCCGGGCCAGGTTCCCGTCTCGGCAAATACAACGGGGGGAGGCAGGTCCGCCGGATCGCCCAACGGGGCCCCTGCCTCGACCCAGGCGCCGATCGTCTCGATCTCCTCTTCCGTCAGGCGCTCGTCATCCTTCATCTGCTGGATGCCAAGGCCCCGCTCCAAGTAATACGGAGGCATCGCGCCCGCCTCGTCCCGCAAGCTCGTCCGGTACCGAATCAGGGGAGCCCACGGACGGACTTCCTCGTAGGTCATCAGCGACATGGGCGCCACGCCGTCGGGCCGATGACACTTCTGACAGTTCTCCTGAAGGATCCGCACGACATCCCCCGCGAACGTCACGTCACGCGCGGCGGCACGACCTTCGTTCGCACCTGGCCCCAGTGCACCCAGCTGCTGGGCTTGAAGGGCGGGGACCGCCGGCACCGACGCAACCGAGAGCCCAGCCGCAATTAGCAGCCACCAACGCATCTTCATCGCGCGCTCCCGACAAGGATGAGCGTAGGACAACTCCCCAAGGGGGTCACCCGGTCTCCGTCGTACTCAATACCAGCGTGCCGGTCGTGAAACAAGTCCTCCGTTCGAGGCCTCGCGGAGGAAGCGGCTCGCCCCTCGTCTCTGCCTCGCGACCGAATCAGATCGTTCCTGGTGTCACCTGGACGGTGACCTCGACGTCCGCGAACAGACCTCCGTCGTCGGCTCGTCCACGGAGGACGTACGTGCCCGGCTCAGGGAACGTCACGCGCGTAACGTAGCGACCGTCTTCGGGAACGGGTGGGGGGACCCAAAACGCCGCCCACGGCGAGTTGGCGAACGTGCGAGTATCTTCCCACGGCTTCACCTGGGGCGGATCGAACCCCACGGCCGCACCCGGGCCCCGGTAGACGAACCACGAGAGGTGGAGGCCGTCCGTCTTCCCCACCGTGATGCGTCGCGGCTCCCTCAGCGCACGGTCCAACAGTTGCTGCGCCGTCGCGTCCGCCTCCGGCGGGTTCCCGCCCGCTTCGGGAACTCCGTCATCCGTGACCACGGCCACGAGAGTGAGGACCTCGCCTACCGATACGGTGCGGACGGTTTCGCTGTCCAGCTCGAGGGTCGGCGGCTCGTTCGCGCGTACGCGTTCGTTGCTCGTGCCCGCCCCAAGCGAGCCCGTCTCAGACATGATCACCATGTTGTCGATCATGTAATCCCTGGCCAGAGACCCGTACGCCCTTTCCGTCGAGCCGTTCGCCGCGAGCGTCCA
The DNA here is from genome assembly GCA_965198065.1 of Longimicrobiales bacterium. GTDB lineage: Bacteria > Gemmatimonadota > Gemmatimonadetes > Longimicrobiales > Gaopeijiaceae > SHZS01. Next base: position 301,461 of record CBDAON010000004.1, read on the forward strand.
CACCACCTCCCGGTCCCCCTCCGAGAAGTCGGCCGGAACCCGAACCGTGAACACGAAGCGGTTCCGTCGAGGAAGGAAGTACGTGGGCTGGCCCTGGTCGGCGGCCGCGAGCTCGAAGCCCGATCGCTCGAGTTCGTTCAGGGCCCCGACGTCCACGACCGCAAAGTAATTGTCGGGCCCGACCGGAACCTGGATCTCCTCCTCCCAGTTCCGGTTCATATATCCGAAGACGATGTCGTAGGAACCGTCGTCGTTACTCATCCAACCCTCGAAGGCCGGGGAAATTCCCTGGCCGAACGAGTAGGATGCCCGAAGCTGGGCTCCGGCGGCCGGCGTCCACAGGATGAGCACAGCAGCGAGGGCCCCGAGCACCACTCGGGCCGGGTGTCCCCACCCTCTCACATCTCGGATCGCCATGAGGGGCCGTCGGCGTCGGTCGGTCGTCACGGGCCGTCGGCGTCCGCGGCCTGGTCCTGGCTCTCGAACGGCGGGACGTTCGCCATGCAAAGGGGACAGCCGACGACGTGATCATTCACGCCCACCCCCAATCGCTCACGGCGCGTCGCCATCTCCTGGACGAACTGCTCGTCCGTCAGAGCCACGCGGCTCCCGAGATCGATGAACATGTTCGTGATCGAGCGGTTCCCCGAGCCCTGCCAGTTCCGCGGATCCGGAACGTTGGGGCTGTCCTCCGACATGTCCATGGAGCCCACGAGGTGGAGCACCGTCCCCGCCGGCAGGATGGGCGCATGGTCGTCGTCGTAGACGTACTGCTTGACCCAGTTGTGATCGTAGCCGGAGCAGTTCAGGGTCTCGATCTGCATTCCCCAAATGGCCTGGAGGCACATGCGCGCGCCCGGGCCGTGCAGGTGAGGCTCGAAGGATACGATCTTGGTGTGGACATCGAGCACCTGGAAGGCATGGAGCTCCTGGAGCCCCTCGACGCCCCCACGGATGTCTATGTTCATCCCATCGCCCAGCTCGAAGCCCAGGCTCCGGTATTCCGGCTCATAGTCGGGTGGGTGGAGGTAGAACCCGATCTCCAGGTGCGCTCGCGTGTCCCGGCCGTTCGAGTGCAGATGCACGGAGCTCGACACGACCTCGGAGCCCGCCCGGAGGAGGCGACCCGCTCTGGGGTCGAAGATGTCGGGATTCCGCCCGAGCTCGTGCACTGGCCAAAACGTGAGTCCGCCCCCTCCGCGCGTGCTCCAGATCATGTGGTGGACGACCCAGCGCCCTCCGACGGATGTTTCATTCGCGGCGCCACCCACCGCTGTGTTCACTTCCCGAATCTCGACGGCATTCACATATCGGTCCTCCGTGAGCCCCGTCGGTACGCTCGGCATGTCGCCCCACCAGTCAAGGGTCCCCGGCCTCGACGAAGAAGTCCTCCGTGCTCACAACGAGGTCGGGCGTGCCCCGCCTCCAATCGCCGGAGTCGTCCCAGACCTTCTTAGGGGGCATCTCGGAGGGATCTCCGAGGGGCGCTCCGGCGTCCACCCAGGCCGCGATGGTCTGGATCTCGGCCTCGGTCAGCCTCTCGTCGTTCTGCATTTCCTGGATGCCGATGCCACGCTCGAGGTAGTACGGGGGCATGACGCCCGCACGGTCCCGGAGCCCGGTCCGGTACTTGATGAGCGGCGCCCACGGTCGGACCTGCTCGTAGGTCTCGAAGGCCATTGGAGCCACGCCGTCCGGGCGATGGCACTTCTGGCAGTTGTCCTGGAGGATCGGGAGCACGTCCCTCGCGAAGGTGACCTCCGGTACGGCACCGCCCGAGACGGCACTAGAAGAGGGTGGAGCTCGGAGCCCCTGGGCCAAGAGACTGCCGGGAACCGATGCGATGGCAGCGCAGGCCAGGGCGACGAGCGTCGCCCCCGAGGTCAGCGGATGGTCGTTCGCTCCGAGCTTCATGGCTACCTCCGCGACGATGTCCAGGGGCCCGGGCCGCACTCCTGTCGCCACAATCAACGGCGGATCGAGGCGACGCGGTGCGCGGTGAGCGTCTAAAAAAACTAGCCACGGAACCCCGAAGCCAGCAAGCACGCGAAAAGCGTGAGCGGGACAGCGGGCCTCGCCCCCGGCGAGCCCTCCTCGCTCCTGGCCCACGGAGCGAGCTCACTTGCGGCCTCTGGCAAGCGCTCTTGCCGAGGGCCCTCGCGATTCCTACTGTTCGCTCGCGCGTTCGAGGAGGCGTTTCATTACATCAGGTACGAGGCAAGAGCATGCATAGCGGCGCACGTTTCGCCTGGATTGCGGTCGCGGCTTCTCTGGTGACGGGCTGCGCGTCCGCGGGCGCGGGCGGAGGTGCGGCGGCCCCGACGGCGGGCGCGGGCGGAGGTGCGGCGGCCCCGATGGCGGCCACGCCCGAGCTGATCGCCGAAGGACAGCAGCTCTTCGCACAGACCTGCCAGGCGTGCCACGGACCCGGTGGAATGAACGGTAGCCTCGGTCCGGATTTGACGGACGACGAGTGGCTCTGGGTCGATCCGAGCAGTCCGACGGCGATGTCGGACGTGATGAACGTGATCAGGATAGGGGTCGCCACGCCGAGCTCGCCGGGAGGCTTTGGGATGCCCGCGATGGGGGGGGCGACCTTCACGGACCCGCAGCTCAATGCGCTCGCGGCTTACATCCTTTCGCTCTAGCCACGCCCGGGCGGCGTCCCGACCAAGCAGCGTGCCGGCCCCGGACAACGTCGTGAAGGTGACCTGATCCCAAGATCGAGCTCTTCACCGTGTGGACCGAGGGCCCCCCGGAGCGATCCGGGGGGCCCTTCTGCTTTCCAGGTGCTCCGCGCCGGCCTCGGCAGTCCACTCTCCCCCATCCCCGGTGGCTCGGCACCCGCTCGCTCACCGCCGGCCTCCGAACCGGCCCCGCCGGCTCAGCCCTGGTCCGGCGGCATCACGAACCAGAGGATGACGTAGACCAACGCCCCGGGGAAGCCGGCGGAGAGGAGCGAGAGGACAACATAGGCGATGCGGACGGCGGTCGGGTCCCACCCGAGCCACCGTGCGATCCCGGCACACACTCCCGCCACCATCCGGTCATCGGACGACCGCGTGAGTGGATCGGAGGTCTGCATCGCTCGAATATGCCGTCGGGCTCCTGAGAAAGAAAACCGCGGGCCACCGTGCGATGACCCGCGGTCCTCGCCAACTGGCGTGGCAGCCTCGAGACATGGATGCCCCGCCGTCCCTCTGCTGCTGCCCCGCTAGTACATCCCGCCCATGCCGCCCATGCCGCCACCGGGCGCGGCCGGAGCCTCCTTCTCGGGATGCTCTACGACCACGCACTCCGTAGTGAGAAGTAGACCCGCGATAGACGCCGCGTTCTGGAGCGCGGTGCGAACCACCTTGGTCGGGTCGATCACGCCTGCCTCGACCAGATTCTCGTACTCCTCGGTCTCGACGTTGAAGCCGAAGTTGGACTTCTTGGACTGGCGGACCTTCATTACGACGATCGATCCCTCGACGCCCGCGTTCGCCACGATCTGCCGGATGGGCGCCTCGAGGGAGCGGCGCAGGATGTCCACCCCCACCTGCTCGCCCGCGCTCTCCACCTTGAAGCTCCCGAGCGCGCTCTGCCCGCGTAGAAGCGCCACCCCACCGCCGGGCACGATCCCCTCCTCGACCGCCGCTCGCGTCGCGTGGAGCGCGTCTTCCACGCGCGCCTTCTTCTCCTTCATCGCGATCTCGGTGGCCGCGCCCACGTTGATGACGGCGACGCCGCCCGAGAGCTTGGCCAGCCGCTCCTGGAGCTTCTCCTGGTCGTAGTCGGACGTGGACTTGTCGATCGCGACCCGGATCTCCTCGATCCGGCCCTGGATCTTCGCCCGCTCTCCGCCCCCGTCCACGACCGTCGTCGTGTCCTTGTCCACCACGATTCTCTTCGCCTCGCCCATATCCGACACCACGGCGTTCTCCAGCTTGAACCCGAGCTCTTCGGAGATGACCTGGCCGCCCGTGAGGACCGCGACGTCCTGGAGCATGGCCTTTCGCCGGTCCCCGAACCCCGGAGCCTTCACGGCACAAACCTTGAGGGTGCCGCGGAGCTTGTTCACGACGATCGTCGCGAGCGCCTCACCTTCTACGTCCTCCGCGATGATCACGAGCGGGCGGCCCAGCTGGGCGACCTTCTCCAGGATCGGGAGGAGATCCTTCATATTCGAGATCTTCTTGTCGTGGATAAGGATCAAGGCGTTCTCGAGGACCGCCTCCATCCGCTCCGGATCGGTCACGAAATATGGAGAGAGATAGCCGCGGTCGAACTGCATCCCCTCGACGGTTTCAAGGGTGGTCTCGAGGCCCTTGGCCTCCTCGACTGTGATCACTCCGTCCTTGCCGACCTTCTCCATCGCGTCCGCGATGAGCTCGCCCACCTCGACGTCGGAGTTGGCCGAGATCGTTCCCACCTGCGCAATTTCCTTCTTCCCCTTCGTTTCGACCGAGAGCTTCTTGAGCTCCTCAACGGCCCGGTCGACCGCCTGGTCGATGCCCCGCTTGATGGCCATCGGATCGCTTCCGGCCGCCACGTTCTTGAGCCCTTCGGCGAAGATGGCCTGCGCCAGGACCGTCGCGGTGGTGGTCCCATCGCCCGCGATGTCCGAGGTCTTCGTGGCGACCTCCTTGACCATCTGCGCACCCATGTTCTCCACGGCGTCCTCGAGCTCGACCTCCTTCGCCACCGTGACTCCGTCCTTCGTCACGGTGGGAGCTCCGAACTTCCTATCCAGAACCACGTTACGGCCCTTCGGTCCGAGCGTGACCTTCACCGCCTGGCTCAGCTTGTCGACGCCGGCCTTGAGCTTCGCCCGGGCGTCGCTATCGAACTTCAGCTCCTTCGATGCCATCGTCGATGTCTCCTTACACGTGAGATTTTCGCTTCACCCCGGCATGGCCGGGCCTCGTCGCCTCACCCACCCATCACGGCGAGGATGTCCGACTCCCGGAGGATCAGGTACTCCTCCCCGTCCACTGTGACTTCGGTGCCCGAGTACTTCCCGTAGAGAACCGTGTCTCCCTTCTTCACGTCCGGCTTGAGGCGTTCGCCTTGATCCGAGAGCTTCCCGGGGCCGACCGCGATGATCTTCCCCTGCTGGGGCTTCTCCTTGGCCGTGTCGGGAATGTAGAGGCCGCCCTTCGTCTGCTCGGCCTCCTCGAGCGCCTGGACAACGACCCGATCGTGAAGGGGACGAATCTTCGTGGCGGATTTAGTCGCCATGCTCTCCTTCCTCCGCGCTTTCTGTGTGAGCCTCACGAAAACCATTGCCTGCGGACCGTTAGCACTCAAAATACACGAGTGCTAACGGAGTCCAATCTAGCTGGGGGCCGGAGCCTGTCAACGGGCGACGGGCAGCCAGCCGGGGCGCCCCGAGGGTTCCGAGGGCCGAGCCCAGGGGTTGCGGCCGTGGGGCCCCACCTCCATCCTTCGCGATCCTCGATGAGGGAACACTACGCGCTCCTCCGCTCGACCAGCCGAACGTTTGCCGTCGGGATCGAGGCGCTTCCCAGGCAGCTGAGGGAAGCCGTGACGCTGGCCTACCTGGTCCTCCGCGTCGCGGACTATTTCGAGGACTCCCCGACCCTCGGCCCGGAGGAGAAGCGCCGCCACCTGACCGCGTGGGCCGCCCTGTTGGAGGCCGCGGACCGGCTTCCGGATCCCGCGGCCCTCGGGCCGCTCCTGGACGGCGTTTCCCGTGAAGATCGGGACCTTCCCGACTACGCCGCGGCCACCGCGGCCCGGTCGATCCTGTCTGGATTGGCCGCCCTGCCGCCGAAGTTTCGCGATTCGATTCGTCGGCACACCGCCAACACGACCCGGGGGATGGCCGCCTGGACCCGTCTGGGCGACGACTTTCCGGACGAGGCGGCCCTCGACCGATACATGTACGAGGTGGCCGGACGGGTGGGTGTGCTCCTCACGGAGCTCTTCGCCGCCCATTCGGCGCCGATCCGCAGGCGTTCCCGCTCCCTCCTCGAGCGGGCCGTGTCCTTCGGGCTCGGCCTGCAGACCGTGAACGTGATCCGCGGCCTCCACGAGGACCCTGCCCGCGGGTGGAGCTACGTGCCTCGGACCATCCTTCCGGGCGGGGAGCGTTGGTCGGATCCGCGCCGGCTCGGACAGGACGATCGGGCGCGAATCGTGGACTTCCTGGTCCGAAAGGCGGGCCGGCACATCGCGGACGCCCTCGCCTACTGCCAGGACCTGCCGAGGACCGAGCGCGGGATCCGGGTCTTTTGCGTGATTCCCGCCCTCCTCGCGGCCCGCACGGCCGCGTGGAGCCGCGGGAACCCGGAGGTGTTCGACGGACCCGTCAAGGTGAGCCGGTCCGACGTCGGAAAGCTCGTGCTCCGGACCCGGCTGCTCTTTTTTTCGAACGGGTGGCTCGAGAAGGAGCGGCTCCGGGCCCTCGCCCTCGCCAGCGGAAACGGAGAGGGCTAGCCGCCCTTCCCTTCCCCCTCCAGGTGTCGGCCGGCCAGCTCGAGCCCGATCAGCGTCAGGTGCGGGTCGACTCTCTGAATCGTCCTGGAGTGTGCCACGACGATCGGCGCATGTCCCCCCGTGGCCACGACCTGCACGTCAGGCCGCTCCCACTCGTCACGGATCCTGCCGACGATCCCGTCGATTGCATCCACGGCGGAGAAGAAGAGGCCACTCTGGAGGCAGGTTTCGGTCCTCCTTCCGATCACCGTGTCGGGAGGCCGAAGCTCCACCCGTGGAAGCTTGGCCGTCCGGCCGGCCAGCCACTCCTGCCCCGCGAGGAGCCCCGGTGCGATCACGCCCCCGAGGAAGCGCCCCCCCGCGGCGATGCAGTCGTAGGTGATGGCGGTGCCGAGGTCCACGACGATCGCATCCCGGTCGTAGAGGTGCGAGGCGGCGAGGGTGTTGGCGATGCGGTCGGCGCCGACGGTTCTGGGCTCCTCCACGTCCAGGCGAATCGGGAGCCCGTCGGCGCTCTCAAGGACGTGCACGCGGTCCGGCTCGAGCCCGGGGAGGGTCCGCCGGAGGAGCTCGGTCTGAACTGGGGAGACGGACCCCAGGACGACTCGCGCCACCGCCTCTCTCTCGATCATCCCGGTGTCGTTCAGGAACATCTTATATAGGAGCAGGAGCTCTTCGGGCGTGCGCGGAACGGAGGTGGTATAGCGCCAGTGGGCCAGCACATCGAGCGAGCCCGGACGGAAGAGGCCTACGACCGTCTCGGTGTTCCCAACGTCCACCACCAGGTGAGTCATGTCAGTCTCCATTGCTATGAAGCGCGGGCGAGGCCCCCCGCTCCATCAGCCGAACCCGGCCCGACCTCACGGTAACCACGCTACCGTCGGCGAGGCTCAGCTCCAGTGCTCCGTCCTCTCGGACCCCCGCGCAGATCCCGACCGCGCCCCCCTCGGCTACGACCGGCCGGCCGCGGAGACAGTCCCTCGTCTCCCACTCGGCCCGCAGCGCGCCGTCCACGACACGAGGCACCGGATCGGCCCACGCGCGGAGCTCGTCGACGAGCGCCGAGGCGAGATCGGGCTCGGCGATCCCCCGAGCCGCGATCTCCTCGAGGAAGCCGGCCCGCGCCTCGAGGTGCGCGGGGGCTTCCCATCCCGCGCGGCGCAGGTTGACGCCAATCCCCGCGACCGCTCGTCCCTCCGCCTCCGCTACCGTCTCGCAGAGGATCCCTGCCACCTTCCGACCGCCTCGGAGGATGTCGTTCGGCCACTTGAGCTGGACGGCAATCCCTGCCGCGCGCTCCACGGCCCTCGCTGTGGCAACGCCGACCGCCAGGGACAGCGGCGCCGAAGCTTCCTGTGCTCGAAACGGGAGCAGCACGGAGATCCAGAGCCCCACGCCGGCCGGAGAGTGCCAGCTGGCTCCCCCGCGCCCGCGCCCTCGAGTCTGCGATCCCGCGACTACGGTCGTAAAGGTGGCGGCCCCCCGGAGCGCGAGCTCACGTGCCCGATCGTTCGTGGACGCGAGCTCGGCATGGACCTCGATCCTCGGAAGGCCCAGGTGACGCGCCCACGCCTCCGCCCCGAGCGCCCCCCAAGCCGCGGGAAGGGTTTCCGGCGGTTGGATCGTCACCCGGGTTCCCCTCGGGGCACGCCCCCGGGCAGCTCGATGTCGAGGCCCGAGGGCGTCCGCGCCCGGAGTGAGAGATCCACCGCCGGGGCCGAATGGGTGAGCGCCCCCACCGAGATCCACCGGATGCCGGCCCCCGCCACGCACCGCACGCGTTCGAGCGTCATGTTCCCCGACGCCTCGAGCGCCGGGCGGGGGAGCGGCCAGGTTTTAACCTGCTGGACGGCCTCCGCAATGGCCCCGAGCTCCATGTTGTCGAGCAGGATTCGGTCTACGCGGAGATCCCGGAGCTCATCCAGCTGGTCGAGCGTCGTGACCTCCACCTCGACGGGGAGCCCCTTTGTGTTCCGCTCGAGGACCCGCCGGGTGGCCTCGCCCACCCCTCCGGCGAGGGCCACGTGGTTGTCCTTCACGAGGGTCATGTCGTGGAGCCCCATCCTGTGGTTGACGCCGCCCCCCAACCGGACCGCCCACTTCTCGAGGTGCCTCCACCCAGGGGTCGTCTTCCGGGTGTCCGTGATGTCGGCGCCGGTGCCCCGGACGGCGTCCACGAAACGTCGCGTAAGCGTCGCGACGCCGGAGAGGCGGCCCAGGAAGTTGAGCGCGATCCGCTCGGCCGTGAGGATCGAGCGGGCGGACCCCCGAACGCGGAGGACCGAGCTCCCGGCCGGGACCCACGCCCCGTCCGGTGCGAGTCCTTCCACGTGGAGGCCAGGGTCCACGCCCCGGAACGCCATGCGAGCTAGAGCCACGCCTGCGAGAACGATGGGCTCCTTCGCCAGGACCGATGCTTCCGTCTCAAGATCCGGATCGACGGTCCAGAGAGTCGTCCAGTCCCCCGGACCGACGTCCTCGGAGAGCGCTGCCTCGACGAGCGTCCGAGCTTCCTCCTGGGTAGCCTCGTCCCAGCCTGCCACGCGGTCCCCGGCAGCTCCCTGCCGCTGATGTCCGGACTTCAACGCCCCTCCTCCTCCGCCTCGCTCGGCTCGTCCGCCGGGAGGCGGCCGGGCCGAGCGTCACGTGCACCGTCAATGCGTTCCCGGTCCACCCCGACGGGCCCGCGCGCGGCCGTGGAGCCCGCGAGGACCTCTCCGTAATACGCCTCATAGACGGGCACGACGACTCGCGCCGCGAATCGCTCTTCCGCGATCCGCCGTCCGCTCAAGCTCATCGCTCTCCATCGCTCCTCCGCGGAGAGGAGGTCCACCGCAGCGTCCGCCATCCCTTCGACGTCTCCCACCGGAAGGAGAACGCCGCTCTCCCCGTCCTGGACGACCTCGGGAATGCCGCCCACCCGACTGGCCACCACCGGCGTCCCGCACGCGAGGGCCTCCAGGGCGGCGAGCCCGAACGACTCGGACTCGCTCGGCAAGAGGAACACGTCGGCGCACGCGAGGAGCTCGTCCACCGAGCTGTGCTTGCCGAGGAAGAGGACGCCGTCCGCAACGCCGAGTGCCTCCGCGCGCTGGGCGGCGAGGGGACGACCCGGGCCGTCCCCGACCATCACGAGCCGGGTCGGGACTCGCTTCCGCACACGCGCGTAGATCTCCACAACGTCCTCGACGCGCTTCACCTCCCGGAAGTTCGACACGTGCATGAGGATCTTGTGGCCTTCCGGAGCCAGGCTGGCCCGGTGGCAGGGCTTTCCATCACGCCGGTAGCGATCTGTATCGACGAAGTTCGGGATCACCCGGATCCGCGCCGACTCGACCCCGAAGCTCCGCTCCGTCTGCTCCTGCAAGTACCGCGACACGGCGGTAATCCCGTCCGATTTCAGGGTGGAGAAGCGGGCAATGGAGTGGAACGACGGATGCTGGCCGACCAGCGTGATGTCCGTCCCGTGCAGGGTGGTCACGATCCTGGGGGCGACGCGATCCTCGAACATCTGGGCAGCGATCCAGGCCGAAGTCGCGTGGGGGATCGCGTAATGCACGTGCACTAGGTCCAGCCCGAACTTTTCGGCCACCTCGTAAATGGAGACCGCGAGCGCGAGCGCGTATGGAGGGTGCTCGAAGAGGGGGTAGTGCTCCATCTCCACCTCGTGGAAGAACACGCGGTCGCGGAACTCCGAGAGGCGGAAGGGCTGGGCGTAGGAGATGAAATGGACCTCGTGCCCCCGCTCCGAGAGCGCGAGACCGAGCTCGGCCGCAACCGCGCCGGACCCCCCGTACGTCGGGTAGCAGGCGATCGCGATCTTCATGGCGTGGGGTCCCCGGCTGGGCGGCGTTCGGCTCACGGCGTGATCCGTACACTCCGCCCGCCGGCCCCGATCCCCTCCCACCAGTCGACGATCTGATCGATCTGGTCGGCCAGCGGCGCAGTGGAGTCGATCGTCACGTCGGGACGGGGGGGCTGGTTCCGGAACCAGGTGAGCTGGCGCCGAGCATACCGGCGCGTCGCCCCCTGAGCGAGCCGGACGGCCTCCCGGAGATCGATCTCGCCCGCAATCGAGCGCGCGGCCTCCCGGTAGCCCGTCGCCGTCACTCCGGGGGCGTCTACGGTGAAGCCTGCCTCGAGCAGGCCCCGAGTTTCGTCTAGGAGCCCTCCTTGGAACATCCTGACGACCCGGCCGTCGATCCTTCGACGAAGCTCTTCCCGGGGAAGGGTGAGGAGGATCACCCCGATCTCGATCGCGTCGCCCTCTAGGGGAGCCCAGCGATGCCACCACGTGAGCGGACGCCCGGTGAGGAGCGGGACCTCAATGGTCCGGGAGAGCCGCTGTCTTCCCCCCGCCCGGGCGAGCCGGGCCCGCTCGGGGTCGAGAACACCCGCCCACCTGGCCATCTCCTGGCGATCGAGCCCGCGGAGCCAGCGCCGGAGCCGCTGGCGCCGCTCGGGCTCCAGGGCCGGCTCTCGGAAGACCGGGTGCGCGAGGGCACGCAGGAAGAAGCCCGTGCCGCCCACGAGAAGGGGGAGCCGTCCGCGCAACCGGATCCCGTCGATCCAGCCTCGCGCGTCCCTCGCGAACTGCCCCGCGGAGTACCGCTCGTCCGGGTTCACGAGGTCGAGCCCGTGATGGGGGATTTCCGCCCTCTCCTCCGGCGTGACCTTCCCTGTACCGACGTCCATGCCCCGGTAGACCTGACGAGAATCCATCGATACGATCTCGGCCCCAAGGCGGCGGGCAATCGGGATCGAGAGTCTCGTCTTCCCCGAGGCCGTGGGCCCTACGATCGCGATTGCCCTCACCTACCGAACCGGCGCTCGAGCTCGCCCAGGCTGAGGCGGATCGTGGTCGGACGGCCGTGGACGTCGTGGTACGGCAGCTCGGTCGCGAAGAGCTGGTCGAAGAGCTCCTGGATCTCCGACTCCTTGAGGGCCTGACCGGCCTTGATCGCCGCCTTGCAGGCGAAGGTCATGGCGAGCCGCTCGTGCTGGTTTCGAGCAGCACGCGTGAGATCGGAGCCGGTCGTGAGCTCGGCGATCATCTCGCGGAAGCAGCGCTCCGCGTCGAAATGGGGGTGCGGGTTCGGGACTCCGTGAACGATGACCGTGTTGCCCCCGAACCCTTCGACCTCGAAGCCGGTGCGCCGGAGGATACCCTTGAGGTCCTCCACCATGGCGTGCTCGGCGGGCGTGAGCCGAAGGGTGAGGGGAAAGAGGAGACGCTGGCTCCCGCCCTCTCCCCCGGCCTCGAAGCCCCCGATGATGCGCTCGAAGAGGATCCGCTCGTGGGCCGCGTGCTGGTCGATGAGGAAGAGGCCATCCCTCACCTCCGCCACGATCCATGCCTGATGGACCTGCCAGAGACGAGCGGGAGCGCCGGCCTCCACCTCATCTCCCATCAAGGCCACCGGGCGACGACGGCTCCCGCCGTCGTCCTCCTCGGGCCCGGGCGCCTCGGCCGGGCCGGCTCCGGAACGCGCCAGGAAGAGGACCATCTGCCGCTCGGCTGTTTCGTCGTGCTTGGGTTTCCGTGGCATCGGCTCCCGGACCTTCAGGATCGGGGGGGCCGGCCTGGGATCGAAGGTCGCGGCGCTAGCGGAAGGCTCGAGCGCCGCCCGAACCCCTCGCTCCACCAGATCCTCGACGGCCCGTCGTTTCCGAAACCGGACCTCGGCTTTCGTCGGATGCACGTTCACGTCCACGGCGCCACGTGGGGCCTCAACGAACAGGAAGAGCCAGGGTCGGTTCTTCTCGGGAATCGTCGTCCGGTACGCGCGATCGGCCGCCTTGAGGAGGACCGGCTCCCGGAAGGGACGTCCCCCCACGAAGATAAAAGCTCGCCGGAAGCCCGGGCGCGTCGCATCGGGCCGGTGCACGAGCCCCCGGAGCGAGATCCCTCCTTCCTCGGCCTCCACCGGAATCAGGGCGCCGCCCGCCTCCTCGCCCCACAGGCGGGCCACGCGCTCGACGAGATCCGTCGCGGGTGGGAGGTCGAGGAGGCTTCGGGCCTCGGAGTCGAGGGTGAAGGCCACCGAGGGGTGCGTGAGCGCCAGGGGGATCAGGGCCTCACTTACGGCGCGCGTCTCCGCGGCCGGCGCACCCAGGAACTTGGCCCGCGCGGGCGCGTTGAAGAAGAGCGTCTCCACGGTCACCGTCGTCCCCGTCGTCCGTGCCACGTCCTCGACCGTAGAGATGGCGCCCCCGCGGACCCGGATGCGAGTTCCGAGGGCTTCACCCCGAGCGCACGTCTCGACCGTGAAACGAGAGACCGACGCGATGGATGGAAGGGCCTCGCCCCGGAACCCGAACGTGCCCACACCGCGGAGGTCCTCAGCCGAGCGGATCTTGGACGTGGCGTGTCGATCCAACGAGAGAACCGCGTCCTCGCGGCCCATTCCGTGACCGTCGTCCGCCACGCGAATCGTCCGCTTGCCGCCCTGCTCGATCCGGACCTGGATCGTGCGGGCACCCGCGTCGAGCGCGTTCTCCACGAGCTCCTTCACCACCGAAGCTGGCCGCTCTACGACCTCCCCGGCGGCGATCTGGTTCGCCACCGTGTCCGGGAGGATCTGGATCGTTCGCGGCATGAAGGGTCGCGCTCGCCGTGCCGAGCGCCTACGCCTCGCCGGGGGGAAGCCGGAAGATGACGCGGGCCGCCTCCGTCGTCTCGCGCTCCACATCGTCGGGAGTCGCGCCCCGGAGGAGGGCCACGCGATCCCGGATCGCGGGAAGGAAGGCGGGCTCGTTCCGCTCTCCGCGGTGGGGAACGGGCGCCATGTAGGGGCCGTCGGTCTCCAGCATGTAGCGTCCGGCCGGTACCGCACGAACGGACTCCGCACCCTGAAACGACTTGAACGTGACGAGGCCCGTGAAGGACACGAGCCAACCTGCCTCCAGAGCGGCGTCGAGGAGCGAAGCGTCCCCGGTGAAACAGTGGAGTACGCCCCGGATTCCGGCCGTACCGGCGTCCCGGACTCTTCCGGCCATCTCCGCCTCCGCCTCGCGGCAGTGGACGACCAGCGGAAGGTCACGGTCCTCGGCAATCCGCATCTGGAGGTCGAACACCCGTCTCTGCTCGGAAGGCGCCGCGAAGTCGTAATGGAAGTCGAGGCCGCATTCCCCGATCGCGACCACGCGCTCCGACGAGTCCAGCGCCTCCCCGAGTCGGGCCGTCAGATCCCCCCCGCTTCGGCCCGCCGCATGGGGATGGATCCCGACCGTGCGCCACACCTGGGGCAGGGCCCCTTCGGCCCCGGACCCAGAGTCCGCGGGGTCGCCATCCCGGTACGAACCCACGATCTCAGTGGCCCTCGTATCGTCCAGGTCCGAGACGACGCACACGATGCCGCCGACGCCGACCGAGCCGGCGCGCTCCAGGACGAGCGCGAGGTCCGCCTCGTAGCGGGGGTCCGTCAGATGGCAGTGGGTGTCCAGGAGCATCCGGGATCCGCGGCCCCACCCTGGCCGATCAAACGGGGATGGCCTGCTTCCCCTTCGGGCGCTTCAGCTCCTTCCTCCGGCGGGCCTCTTCCTTGGTTCCCCACCGCTGCTGGATCTCGAGTAGAGCCGGGGAGGCCACGAAGATCGACGAGTAGGTTCCGATCACGATTCCGAGAATGAGGACGATCGTGAAGTCCTGAATGACCGGACCTGCCAGGAGGAGGAGGGAGACCAGCACGGCCAGCGTCGTTCCCGAGGTCATCACTGTCCTCGGGAGGGTCTCGTTGATGGACCGATTGATGAGGGCGATGGGGTCCTCCCGTCGGCCCCCCTTCTTGTTCAGGTTCTCTCGGATCCGGTCGAACACGATGATCGTGTCGTTCAGGGAATACCCGATGATCGTGAGCACGGCCGCGACCGTGGGTAGGGAGATCTCGATCCGGAAGAGCGCGAGCACGCCGAGCGTGACAAGGATGTCATGGGCCGTCGCGATCACGGCCGCCAACCCGAAGCGGAACTCGAAGCGGAGCCCGAGATAGATCAGCGTGAGGATGAACGAGATGAGGATCGCGAGCCCCGCCCTCTGGTTTAGCTCCACGCCGATCTTGGGCCCCACGAACTCCGTGCGGACCACCTCGAACTGGCCCACCCGGGGGCTTACCTCCAGCTGCTGTCGGATCGGCTCCACGACCTCCGCCGCTCCAACCCCCTCCAGGCCCGGCGTGCGGATCACGAACTCGTTCTCGGCTCCGAAGCGGGTGATCGGGGGCGCGTTGACCCCACCTAGCGCCTCACGCACGTCCGCGTCCGTGACCCCCTCGGCCATCCGCACCTGCATTAGCGTACCACCAGTGAAGTCGACGCCGTAATTCACCCAGCTCCCGATAGTGAACAGGTTCAACACGATTCCGATGAGGCCGACCCCGATCAGGCACCCCGAGACGACATACGCCTTCCGCCGGATCTCCAGGAAGGAGTAGGACGCGTTCTCGAAAATCCGCATGGATCGGGGGCTCCCGGCCGGTCGGCTAGATGCTCAACGTCTCACGCACCCTCTTTCCACCCAGATAGATGCCAATGAGCGTGCGGGTCACGTAGAGGGCCGTGAAGAACGAGGCGATGATCCCGATCGTGAGCGTCACGGCGAACCCCCTCACGGGTCCGGTCCCGACCTGAAGAAGGACGAGGGCGGTGAGGAGCGTGGTGATGTTCGAGTCCACGATCGCCGACAGGGCGTGGGCGAAACCTTCGTCCACCGCGGTCCGAACGGATCGGTCGGCCGCCAGCTCCTCTCGAATCCGCTCGAAGATAAGTACGTTCGCATCGACGGCCATCCCCACCGAGAGGATGAGGCCCGCGATGCCCGGCAAGGTCAGGTTGGCATTCACCGCCGCGAGCCCGCCGAGGACGAGCACCACGTAGATGCCGAGCGCGCCCACGGCAAGCACCCCCGCGACACGGTAGTAGAGCGCCATGATGAGGATCACCAACACGATCCCGACGATCCCCGCGATCCGGCCCTGGTCGATCGAATCCTGCCCGAGCGACGGCCCCACCGTGCGCTCCTCGATGATCTGAAGCGCGGCGGGAAGCGCGCCTGCGCGCAGCACGAGCGCTAGATCCCTCGCCTCCTCCAGGGTGGAGCCGCCCAGCTCGATCTGGCCACGCGAGCCGATCCGGGCCCGCACGATCGGCGCGCTCACGACCTCGCCGTCCAGCATGATCGCGATCCTCTCGTTCACGTGCTGCCCAGTCATCTCCCCGAACCGCCTGCCCCCGACGCGGTTCAGCTCGAACGTCACCATCGCCTGGTTGAACTGCGGGTCACGCAGCGCCTGCGCGTCCACGAGCTCGTTCCCGGTCAGGAACGCATCGCGCTCGAGGACGAACAGCTGTCGGTACACGGCACCTCCCAACGCGTACGGCTCCCATCCCCACTGGAGTGCCAGCGTCCTTGGAAAGACGGCCTGGACCTCGGGCATCTGGAGGAATCCCCGGGCGAGCTCGAAGCTCTCCTCGGGCACCAGGAACTCGCCCTGATCCGGCCCGGCAAAGAGAAGCGACGAGAAGGGCCGGAGGTTCTGCTCCTCTTCGGAGAGGGCGAGCAACCCGTCGTCCGGCTCCGCGACGGAATCCGGCGCGGGCTCCGGGGCCGTAGAGTCGGCCGCCGCCGCGACCGAGTCGGCCCCGCCGCCGAAGAGGAGGTCGGACACGCTCTCGCCCTGGGCATCGCTCTCCGCCTCCACCGCGCGCCCAAGGGCCCGGAGGGAATCCACCCCGAGCCTGGCTACGATGACCTGGTCGATCCGGTCCAGGTACGGCTGCGCCCGTGAGTTCTGGAGCACCAGCTTCCACTCGAGAAGGGCAGTCTGGCCAATGACGTCCTTCGCCCGCTCCTCGTCCACCCCCGCCAGCTCCACGATGAGCCGATCCTGCCCCACCTTCTGGATGAGCGGCTCCTCGACGCCCAGCTCGTCCACCCGGTTCCGAATGATCCGCTCCGCCCGGTCGATGGCATCGGACCTCTCGTCCACGGACATGAGGCCATCGGGGTCGTCCACCTCGAGGACGAGGTGCATCCCTCCCCGGAGATCCAGCCCCAGCTTCACGATCGAGCCGATCTCGGTCTGGGTGCGATAGAGGTTGAAACCGCAGACCCCGGCCACGGCCAGGATCACGAGGATCCGCGCTCGGAGGGATGTGAACATGGCTTCAGCCGGCGGGATGTGGGCGGAACGAATCGAGACGGGAAGTCCTTCCGAGGCTCATAACTTCGCGCGCCGGGTGGTGAGGTGTCAATTCACTCGCCGAGCACGTCCGTCAGCAGGTCACTAGAGCGCGGCGCGGCGCAGGACGGCGCGGACGCGGGCCAGGAAGCGGTCCGGTTGCATCGACTTGGTGAGGTACTCGTCCGCCCCGGCCTCCAGGAGCTCGGCCTCGGACTCGTCGCCCTCCGCTCCGGTCCTGATCAGCACGGGGAGCGCCGCGGTGTGCACCGAGTCGCGCACCCACTGGAGCACTTCTCGCCCGTCCATCTTCGGCATGAAGAGGTCGAGGACGAGGAGCGAGTAGTCGGGATCCGCCCTCAGCATGTCGACCGTGGCCCGTCCGTCCACCGCGGTCTTCACCTCGTAGCCCTCCTTACTCCAGCAGCACCGACATCATCACGCGCGCTTCCTCGTCGTCGTCCGCCACCAGCACCCTCGGCGGACCCTTTGACCCCTCGACCAGCTCCTCGTCTACCGCCTGCCCCAGTACGCGCTCCACCTCCACGAGGGTCGTCTTCCCGAGGGTCACCCACTCGATCGCCACGTCCATCATGGTCCGCATGCCGCCCTGGATTGAGAGGCGCTCAAGGGTCGTGTGGCCCTTCTTCAGCTCGATCGCCTGTTGGATCCTCGGACCCACGATCATCACCTCCTGGACCGGGATCCGCCCCTTGTAGCCGGCGAATCCGCACTCCGCGCACCCCACGGCCCGGATGACCGGCTCGGTCTCGTAGAGCTCCGTGAGTCGTTGCTCCTCCGGCGTGAGAACGCCACGCACCGGCTCGGCGCATGCCGCGCACACCTTCCGAAGCAGGCGCTGCGCGAGGGCCCCCCGGAGCGCCGACCTGATGGTCGAGTGCTGGAGACCCAGGTCCGCCATACGAGCTATGGCGCTCACGGCGTCGTTCGCGTGAACCGTGGCGAGCACGAGGTGTCCAGTGAGCGCCGCCTGCGCCGCCGTCTCGGAGGTTTCCTTGTCGCGGATCTCCCCCACCAGGATGACGTCCGGGTCTTGGCGCAGGATCGCGCGCAACGCGGTGCTGAACGTGACCCCCTGCTTCGGCTCGACCTGGGTCTGGGTCACGGCCTGAAGCTCGTACTCGACGGGGTTCTCGACCGTCATGATGTTCACCTTCCCGTCGGCCAGCTCTCGAAGCGCGCCGTAGAGCGTGGTCGTCTTTCCCGAGCCCGTCGGGCCCGTCACGAGGACTACGCCCTCCCGATAGGAGAGGAGCTGGCGGAAGCGCCCCAGCTCGTGCGCCGGAAGCTCCAGGTCGTCGAGCGTGAACTGGGCGTTCGAGTCCAATATCCGGAGCACGCACTTCTCGGCCCCGGCCGCGGGAAGGGTCGAAACCCGGAGATCGTACCCGAGGCGGTTCACCGTGACCCTCGCCTTCCCGTCCTGGGGGCGGAGGCGATCCGCGATGTCCAGCTTGGCCAAAATCTTGATCCGCGACACGACCCGGTTCAGCGCGGACATCGTCGGGAGCTCCATGTGCGTCCGGAGCACGCCGTCCACGCGGAAGCGGATCGATCCCTTGCCCCGGCCCGGCTCCACGTGGATGTCGGAGGCCCCCGCCCCGATGCCGTCCCTAAGGATCAGGTTCGTGAGTCGGATGACGGGCCCCGAATCGACGTCCTCGGTCGAGATGGACTCCGGGCCCATTTCCTCGACCAGGGCGACGTCGTCCAACTCCACGTCGCCCGCGTCCATCGAGCCCAGGATGTTCTCGACTTGAAGGTTGGGCGAATAGCGCTCGTCCAGCACCTCCTGGATGGCCGACGGAGCCGTCACCTGGAACACGATCGTCCGCCCCGACGTGAACCCGAGGGATCGCTCGGCGTCCAGGTCCGTGGGGTCGCACGTCGCAACCACCAGGTGCCGGTCCGTGAGCATGAGGGGGAAAACGTGGTACTTCCGGGCCATGGCCTCGGGCACGGTCTCGACCGCACCGGCATCCGGGATGGACAGGTCGGCCATGTTCAGCCGGAAATACTCGGCCACGAGCTCGGACATCCGCTGGTCCGCGATGCCGAGCGCCCGGGTCACGATCGGCCATGCTTCGCGGACCGGCGCGGTCGGGGGCAGCTCGGGGCGCTCGTCCGGCACGATCCCCGCCCGCTCGGCGACCCGGAACAGCCAGTGGACCGAGCTCACCCGACCCTCTCCACTTTCACGCGCTTCTCCTCGTACATCGCTCGATCGGCCTCCGCGAGGAGTTCGTCCAGTCGCGTCTTCCGGCCGGTCTCGTACCGCGCGATCCCGATGCTCGCGGAGAGCCGGAAGAGGGCTTGCCCGCTGTCGTTGAACTCCTCGAGACGCTCCCGGAGCCGCCGCGCGAGCATCTCCGCGTCGTCCCCGGAGGCCTCGAGCGCCAGGACCGCGAACTCGTCTCCGCCAGGGCGGGCCACCAGATCGGACCGCCGGAAGGTCTGCCGGAGGATCTCCGCCACCTTGAGGAGCCCCCGGTCCCCGACGTGATAGCCGTACGTGTCGTTGATCGTCTTGAACTGGTCGAGGTCGAGGTAGAAGAGCGCGAGCGGCCGGCCCGTTCGTCGAGCCAGCTTCGCGTGGTGCTCGCCGAGCTCCAGGAAGCCTCTCCGATTGTAGAGACCCGTTAGGTCGTCGATCAGGGACAGACTTCGGAGGGCCGACAAGAGGCGATGGCGCTCGATCGCGTACCGGACGGAGCGGGCGACAAGATCCCCGTCCGAGCGTTCCTTCACGAGGTAGTCCTGGGCCCCCGCCTGCACGGTCCTGAGGGCCAGATCGAGGTCCTCGCTGAACGCAAGCACCACGATCGGCACGTTGGGCGCGAACGCGTTCGCCCGCTCGGCGACCCGGAACAGCCAGTGGACCGAGCTCACCCGACCCTCTCCACCTGGTAATACCCGTCGTCGAGTCGGGAGAGAGCTTCTCGGAAGTTGCCCAGATCCTCGGGCGTCTCCTCGACCAGGAGGACCCGAGTCGAACGTCGGACCCGGTCGATCATCACCTCTCAGAGCGGGCAAGAATAGCGCCCGGTCAATCGGGGTCGAGCGGTGTTCTCGCGCGCGAGCCCCGTTCGCGCGACCCGCCTGTGGGGCGTCGGTAACCTGTGAAGCTAATCACCCCCGCGGAGGCGCGCCATTGGGGCACGGGGCCCATGGACACTGCCTTTGCGGCCCCTTCCGGACTCTCCGCCGACTCCACCCTGCCGGAAAGTATGCGCCCCACGGCCCGTCCGGCAGCTGACCAGGTTATCTTCGTGAATCAAGCGTTCCCCCTTTCCCCCAGTCCTCGCGAAGAGCCTGGACGATGTTTCATCGGGCGCTCCAGATCCTGACCGGCACGCTCTCGGGGCTAGCGGTAGTCGCCGTGCTCCTCTGGGCGAGGGTGCTGGGCCCGTCGCCCTCTCAGAGCGGTGTGACCGCGACGCTCCCGGCCTACCCCGCCCCGTCCCTCGTCCTTCCCGACACCCAGGGGGACACGTTCGACCTCACCGGCCTCCGCGGGGAGCTCGCCCTCGTCTTCTTCGGGTTCTCGAACTGCCCGGACGTCTGCCCTCTCACCCTCGCGACCTGGACCCGGGCCCTCGCTCGGCTGGAGGGCGGGGCGGACCGCTTCCACGGGATCTTCGTAAGCGTGGACCCGGGGCGGGACACCCCCGAGGCCGTGACGCGATGGATGCAGAGCTTCCATCCGTCGATTCGGGCCCTCGTCGGAACCGAGGCGGAAATCGCCCGCGTGGCGGAGGCGTGGGGCGTGTACGTTGGCATGCGCTCGGACCCGGGAGGGCCCCCACCCCGCTCGCCCACCGTGGCAGCTCCTACGGCCGACCCTCACGCGGGACACGGGCCCGCGGCCGGGACGGCGGGGAACAGCGGCGGGTCGCTCGTCGTGGCCACGGACTCGGAGTACCTGATCGACCACTCGGCCCGGACGTTCCTGGTGGACCGCGGCGGACGCGTGGCCCGAATCCTCCCCCCCGACCTGGACGAAGAGGAGCTCCTCGCGACGATCGAGCCCTACTTCGAGGGGTGACGGGGCTCCGCGGCACAGTGGTCGCCGCAGCCGAATCGCTGTCGGTTTCGGGCCACCCACGCGTACACCACCGCAGCGAGCGAGCGTACTCCAGGGACCCGGAACCCCCACCCCACCCACCCGACTCCGGGAAGCAGGAGGAAGAGCTCTTCGGCTGCCCGGGCACCCTCCCAGCGCCGGCCGTCCGGGGCCACCAAGTGCATGGCGGCCTCGAGGCGCTCCTGGGAGAGCGCGGGGAACCGCTCACGAACGCCCGCATCCTGATACGGAACGGCATCGATCGCGCGGTCTCCATCCCGCGCACGCAGCCACCTCACTGACCGGCGGCACAGCTCGCACTCCCCATCGTAGATGAGGACGTAGCGGGAGGCGGCTGGCTCCGGGTGCGTCCTGGACCGCCCGGACCGACCGCGGTCAGTGGTAGTCAACGGAGATGCGCGAGGCCGCTTCGAGCGCCCGGGTGCGACTTTCCGCCACCGTCCTCCCCGTCGCCAGGGCGATGCCCATGCGCCGATGTAGGTAGGCGTCGGGCTTCCCGAATATCCTCACCTGGGCGCTCTCGACTTGGAGGGCGCGATCGAGGCCCCGGTAACCCGTGACGAGGCCGTCCCGGTCGGCCAGAATCACCGCGGAGGCGGCCGGCCCCAGAAACCGGATCGTCGGGATGGGAAGGCCCATTGCGGCCCGAAGATGCAGATCGAACTGCGAAAGGTCGTGCGAGACCATCGTCACCATGCCCGTGTCGTGGGGGCCTACGGAGACCTCGGAGAAGATCGACTCCTCATCCGTAACGAAGAACTCGACCCCAAACACACCGGCACCGCCCAGGCGCGCCGCCACCTGCCCCGCCTGCTCGCGCATCTCCCGGGACCTGCCTTCCTCCAGGTCGGCGGGGATCCACGATTCTCGGTGTCCTCCGCGCTCCTGACGTTGCCCGATCGGTGGGAGGTGGGTCGTCGTGCCGTCCAGTTCGCGGATTGTGAGGAGGGTGACTTCGGACCGGAACTCCACGAACTCCTCGACGACCACGCCGAACGCATCTCCCATCGCTTCCTCGTAGGCGAACGCCCAGGCTCGATCCACCCGGGCCGGGCCCGGGACGACGCTCTGGCCCTTTCCCGGGTACGCCGCGACAGGCTTCACCACGCATGGGTATCCGACGTCATCGCAGGCCTCGCGAAGCTCTTCCACCGAGGACGCGAACCGATACACCGGCGTGCGGAGCCCGAGCTCGTCCCGGACGAGCGCGCGGAGCGCCGAGCGGTCCATCACGAGCTCGGCCGTGGCGG
Source organism: Longimicrobiales bacterium (assembly GCA_965198065.1). Lineage (GTDB taxonomy): Bacteria > Gemmatimonadota > Gemmatimonadetes > Longimicrobiales > Gaopeijiaceae > SHZS01. The sequence goes on from CBDAON010000004.1 coordinate 323,438, forward strand.
CACTGGGGACGACGTGAAACCCCTGTTCCTCAAGACCTGCCAGGGTGTCGGCCTGGATCGCTTCCACCTCGGGCAGGATCAGGTCCGGGCGGTAGCTCCGGATAACGCCCTGGAGGGCCGTCCCATCCCTGAGGGAGAGCACCTCCGAAGCATCAGCCACCTGCATGGCGGGCGCCTGAGCGGAACGGTCGACCGCGATCACGCGGAGCCCGAGCCGCTGCGCGGAGATCGCGATCTCCTTTCCCAGCTCACCGGCACCGAGTAGCAGGATCGACCGCGGGAGCAGGGGGTGGGCAGAGGGAGACCCCGCGGCTCGGGCCATGCCTGAACCTCCGTATCGAGCGATGGTGCGACCCGAAGAAGCTACCCTTACAATGAGGGGGCCGCCACATGGATCGGAGCCCCTCGCGGCCGCCGAGGATCGACCGCGTGGATGGACCGCGGATCGTCTCACGATCGCCCACTCCGCCGACGACCGCGATGACGTGGAAGGACCGAATTCCCGAGCTCGCCCGGCGCCTCCCAGGCCTCGTCCTCGAGCGGGACATCCTCCTCGCTCCCTTCACCACTTTCCGGATCGGGGGGCCCGCCGATCTTCTCGTGCGTGTGCGGACGCCCGAGCAGATGATCCTCGCTATCTCCGAGGCGCGCGCGCTCCAGATCCCTCACTTCCTCCTCGGTCGCGGCGCGAACATCCTGGTCGCGGACCGGGGGTTCCGGGGCCTCGTGATCCGATCCGAGCTCCAGGGGATCGAGTTCCTGAACGGGGTGCGCGTCCGGGCCGCTGCGGGGGTCGAGACGTTTCCCGACCTGATCCAGGCCACCGTATCCCGGGGGCTCGGTGGGCTCCATCACTTCGTCGGTATCCCCAGCACGGTCGGGGGCGCGCTTTGGCAGAACCTCCACTTTCTCTCGCCCGCTCCGGCTCGGGCGCGGACCGTATTCATCGAGGAGGTGCTCGAGTCGGCCGAGATCCTGACCGAGGAGGGGAATCGGCGGACGGTTGGCGTGGATTACTTCCGGTTCGGTTACGACGACTCGATCCTGCAGCACCGGCAGGACGTTGTGCTGTCGGCGACGTTCCGGCTCCAGCCCACGCCCGAGGACGAGCTCCGCCGCGTAATCCGGGAGAACCTCGCGTGGAGGGGCGAGCGCCACCCCGATCTGTGGCTCTACCCGTGCGTGGGCTCGATCTTCCGGAAGATCGACGGTGTAGGGGCGGGGAGGCTGATCGACGAGTGCGGGCTCAAGGGCCGAGTGCACGGATCAGCCGAGATCTCCCACAAGCACGCGAACATCATCGTGAACCTGGGGGGCGCGACGGCCGGCCAGGTCGTCCATCTGATTGAGCTGGCCAGAGCGACCGTCCTTGAGCGTACCGGGCACGCCCTCGTTCCCGAGATCACATTTGTCGGTGAGTTCTGACGGCGCCCGGACCGGACCGGGGGTCACTCGACGTCGCGCTCGCGCCCCATGGCAAGGGCGACGTCCTCCGTGAGGGGGCGGCGGCCGGAGAATCCCGCGTTCACCTCGTGCCAGGCCAGGATCTGGTCCTCGCCCATGCGCCAGCACAGGTAGACGGTACGACCGGCGTAACGAGCCGGGAAGTCGACCAGGCCATGCTCGATGCCCCCCGCGGGAAGGCGGACACCTAGGGAGAGGAGGCCGGTCTCGACCAGCCGCTCGAGGCGGTGCACGCTCCGCTCGAGTTCCGCCCTGGACCGGAGGAACTCTTCCCGATCGGGGTTCCCGGCCGCGCGGATCTTCTCCCCCCAGAGCCCCTCCAGAAGCTGGACACGATCTGCGGTTCGCTCGATCTCCTGCCGGACCTGCCGGATCTCCTCCATGACCGACGTGAGGCGGGGGAGCAGAGCCCCTGCCTCGGGCACCGTGAAGAACCGCTGGATCACGATCCGCCCCCGTCGCCCGGGGAGGACGGGTCCAGGGTGCCGGCCCGCTGAGCCGACATCACCAGCCCGCGCACGAGCGCGGAGCTGAACCCGCGATTCTCCATCTCGTTCAGCCCGGCGATCGTGCAGCCGTTCGGGGTCGTCACCTTGTCGATCTCGGTCTCGGGATGGCTTTGATTCACCAGTAACAGCTCGGACGCTCCCTTGGCCGTCTGAGCGGCCATCCGGATGGCCTCCTCGGCGTGGAAGCCGATCTGGATTCCACCCTGGGCGGCCGCCCGAATAGCCCTGAGGAAGAACGCGATCCCGCAGGCGCAGAGCGCTGTCGCCGCGGCCATGTTGGATTCGTCGATCCGAACCGTCTCCCCGAGTCCAGCGAAGAGCGCCTCCACTTCTGGAAGCACGGGCTCCGAGGCCGCATCCAGCGCGAGACACGTCATCGAGTTCAGAGTCTGAATCCCCAGGTTCGGCATCGCGCGAACGACCGGCAGGTCGTCGCCCACGTACGTTCGGAGGGCCTCGATCGAAACCCCGGTCACCGTGGATACGAGCACGTGCCGCGACCGATCGAGCACCGGAGCCACCTCGGGGAGGACCTCCAGCGTGTCACGGGGCTGGACCGCCAGGATCACGATCCGCGCGGCCGAGGCGAATTTTGCGTTATCGCTCCCGACCCCATAGCCCAGCGCCGCGAACTCCGCCAGCTCCTTCGGGTGGCGGTGAGTGAGCATGATCTCCTCGGGCCGACGGAGACCGGCACGCACGATCCCTCGCGCGATCGCGCTGCCCAGGTTCCCCGCTCCGAGGACGGTAATCGGGGTGACACCCGTCTTCCGTGTCGGCGTACGCTCCGCCGCCGGCCGCTTACCGGCGGCCGCCCCCTTCCGGACCTTGGGCCGCTTCTGATTCATCGACACCTCGCTGGCCTAAGGAGCGCTCACGCCGGGTACCCGTCCCTCTGCCACCGCCAGCTCGGCGCAGAGGAGCGCGCCACCGGCGGCTCCGCGGATCGTGTTGTGCGATAGGACGGCCATGCGGAGATCCAGCAGCTCGCACCTGCGGACCCTTCCCACGGACACGGCCATACCTCCGTCCAAGTCTCGGTGAAGCCGGGGCTGGGGGTGATCCATCCCCGCGAGCAGGTGAACCGGGCGCTCGGGAGCCGTCGGCAGACCCATCTCCTGAGGCACACCGCAGAAGGAGGCCATGCCCTCGATGGCCTCCTCGGGCGAGGCCGAACGCTCGAGCCCGACCGAGACCATCTCGAGGTGCCCGTCCAACACCGGGACTCGTGTGCACTGCGCGCTCACCACGATCTCGGCCTCCTCCACACCCCTCCCGTTCAGCCGGCCCAGAATCTTGCGGGTCTCCGTCTCGAGCTTCTCCTCCTCCCCCGAGATGAAGGGGACGACGTTGTCGAGGATCTCCATGGACGCGACGCCCGGGAGTCCCGCGCCCGAGAGCGCCTGGAGTGTCACGACGTGCACGCGGTTCACTCCGAACGCCTGCTGGAGCGCTCGAAGTGGGATCACGAGCCCAATCGTAGAGCAGTTCGGATTCGTGACGATCCCTCCGCCCGCCGGGAAGGATTGCGCCTCGAGCAGCGCGAGATGGTGCGGATTCACCTCGGGAACCAGCAGGGGAACGTCCGCGTCCATGCGATGGTTCCGCGCGTTCGACACCACCATCACGCCCGCCTCGGCAAACGCCGTTTCGGCCGGCCCTGCCACGCTCGAGTCCAGCGCGGAAAAGGCGATCGGCACCTCGGGACCCGGGGTCGTGGGGAGAACGGGAAGCTCGGCCACCTCGGAAGCCAGAGGCCGTTCCTGAACCCACCGCACCGCCTCGCCGTAGCGCTTGCCCTCTGAGCGCTCGGAGGCCGTCACGGCCGCGACCCGAAACCACGGGTGCCCGTGGAGAAGCTGCACGAAGCGCTGACCCACGCTTCCGGTCGCGCCCAGCACCGCAACCGGGATCCGATCGTCCCGCGCCATCCGCTCCCATACTCCTGTTTCGCCCTGGAATCTCCGGTGTAACGCACCTCGGAAGCTAACCGCACTCGGGGCCACGCCAAGTCCGCCGGGCGCCCGTTGCCGGGGCCCGCGGAGCTCGGGATCTTCAGGAGATGAACGACTCCCCGGCCGCTCCCGGTGCTGCCCTCCTCCGGCTCTGGACCCGCCTCCGGCCCCTTCCCGGCGGGAGGCTCCTCTTCTCCCGCCTCCTAGGGTGGAGGGTTCCCTACACGGGCACGGTAGCCCCGCGGGTCGAGCATCTGGAGGCCGGAGTCGCCCGCGTCGCGCTCCGGGACCGGAGAAGGGTGCGGAACCACCTGGGCTCGGTGCATGCGGTCGCACTCACGAACCTGGGTGAGGTCACGAGCGGGCTCGCCACCCTGACGGCGATCCCCGGGGGGGTCCGGGGCATCGTGGTCCGTCTCGAGTCCGAGTACACCAAGAAGGCGCGGGGACGCCTCGTCGCGGAGTCACGCTGGTCCCCCCCCGACCTTACGCACGTCATGACGACGAAGGGGGGGACGTGAGCGGCGGGAGGTGGGCGGAGGAGTGGGTGACGGCAACGATCCGTGACGGGGCAGGAGACGAGGTCGCACGAGTCCGCTCGCTCTGGCGGCTGAGCCCCATCCGGTGAGCGGCGACGACAAGGACAGGCCCGAACCCCCGGTCGATGTCCCCCCGGCAACCGGAGTCCCTGCTCCCCGCCTCCGCACGCGCCTGACCGAGGACGCGGGATGCTCCGTCCCGCTCATTTGCGGGGCCATGTATCCGTGTTCGAATCCCGAGCTCGTGGCTGCCGCAAGCGACGCGGGCGCGGTCGGGATCGTCCAGCCGATGAGCCTCACCTACGTGCACCGGCATCCGTTTCGCGACGGCCTCAGGCTCATCCGATCCCTCACGTCCGCCCCCTTCGGGATGAACGCCCTCATTGAGGCCTCGTCCAAGGCGTATCGGCGCCGGATGGAGAGCTGGATCGATGTCGCGCTCGAGGAGGGGGTCCGGTTCTTCGTGACATCGCTCGGGAAGCCGGATTGGGTCGTGAAGAGGGTCCGCTCCATGGGGGGGAAGGTCTATCACGACGTGACGGAGCGGAAATGGGCCCAGAAGGGTCTGGACGCGGGGGTGGACGGCCTGATCGCCGTCAACCGACGGGCGGGCGGTCACCCCGGACAGCGGTCCGCGGCGGAGCTACTGGACGAGGTGCGAGACCTCGGGCTCCCGGTCGTGTGCGCGGGCGGTGTGGGGAGCCCGGAGGACTTCCAGGCCGCGCTCGCGATGGGCTACGCGGGCGTGCAGATGGGCACCCGCTTCATCGCGACCGAGGAGTGCCGGGCGTCAAACGCCTACAAGCGAGCGATCGTGGAGGCCGGCGAGGAGGACATCGTCTGGACGGAGCGTATCACCGGAGTCCCGGTGGCGGTGATCCGGACCCCGTTCATCGAGGCGATGGGGACCCGTGCGGGCACCGTCGCCGTCCGGCTCCTCCGGTGGCGCCGAACCAAGCACTGGATGAGGACGTGGTACGCCTTGAACTCGCTTCGAAAGCTCAAGCGCTCGTCGCTCCGGGACGACAGCGCGCAGGAGTACTGGCAGGCGGGAAGGAGCGTAGCGGCCATCACGTCGATCGAGCGCGCCGGGGACGTCGTGCGGCGCTTCGCCGCCGCCGCTGCAGGAGGCGCCTGAAGACCGTCGCTACCGTCTCTCGACCACGGACAAGAGGACGCCCCCCGCAACCCCGAGGGCCAGGGGGGCCCAGGCGGGTGAGGCCCCCAGCGCGAGCACCCCACCGGCGACGACGACCGCCACCGCCACCCGGGCCACGAGGACGGTTCCGGTCGCCCGCCAGGCCGATACCGCCGAGCGCCCAAGGAAGAGGAACAGCCCGACGGCCAGGGCGGCGCGCGGCCCCCCTGCGACCGGATCGCCGGGGTGGAGGATCAGCTCCTCGATCGCGGCCGCCGTCGCGATCACCCCGCAGAGAAGGGGGAAGTGGGCCAGGGAGAAGGCGTCCCGGGCCATCGTGGTTCGCTCGGTGTCCGACGCCGCCACCATCGAGCGCTCGAGGGCGGGCCTCAGCCGCGGGAAGTACGCCCACCAGAGAGCGCAGGTCAGCGCGACCGAGAGCACAGACACCGCGATGAGGTCGGGATCCGTCGGCACAGCAGTCAGTCCCGCGGCCGCCACGATCAGGGATTCCCCGAGCGCGATGATCACGATCAGGCCGTGCCGCTCGACGAAGTGCTCGGGGCGGAGGTTCCACCCCTCCTGCCGTCCCCCCTTTGCCGCCGCGACGATGTCCAGGGCGATCGCCGCGCCCCAGAGCCAGTACTGGGCCCTGCCCCCGAGCACGGCCCCCAGGAGGACGGCGGCGAGCCCTCCGACCGAGGCCAGGGCGAAGACCTGCACGGCCGAGCGGTGCGCGTCGTCCGCGGCCACCCACCAGTAGACGAGGAGCCCGATCGACCGCACGCCCACGTAAGGCACGGCGAACCAGACGGCCCCGCTCCCGAACGCGCCCGGCACCGCAACAGCCATGAAAAACGCGACCCCGGTCGAGACGAGTGTCGCCAGCCCGATGCGTGGGTGATCCGTGTTGGCCGCGTTCAGCGCCCAGGTGAACTGGGTCCACGCCCACCACACGAGCCAGAACACGAGAGTCGCCTCGGCCACCCGTCCGGGCGTCATCCCCTCGTGGAGGAGCCCGACCACCTGGGTGACCGAGAACACAAACAACCAGATCGAAGAAGAGCTCGACGAACGTGACCCTCTGATCGTCGGGCGAGACCACGCTCATCGTGCTCATGGGCTGTGGAGGAAGGGGGAGGGAGCGCACGCACGGAACCGAGGGTCGACCAATTATCCCGGGGGAGCGCCCCCGGCACAACGGTTTCGGTCTCGCGGGCGGCGACGAGAGCACCTACACGGGGGCGGACGATCCCACTATCTTGGAAGTCGTTTTGAAATGGACCGATGGGGTGTAGCTCAACTGGCAGAGCGCCTGGCTGTTAACCAGGAGGTTGTAGGTTCGAGCCCTACCGCCCCAGTCAGCAGGGTTGGCTCAACAGCGCGGTTTGTAGACCTCAAGTAGTTTCGAGGTCCGGTGGGGTGTGCATGTTGAGTGTGCATGTTCAGCGCCGATCTCACTTCGCTTCCCTTAGCCTCCGCCGGTTCGAGGACCACGCGGAGCATGGTGTCCCGGTCCACCTGCTGGTAACACTTCTTGAGCGAGCTGGTGTCCGACCATCCGCCTGAGAGCGTAGTCCATGGCCCGCGTTCTCGTTGCCGAAGATGACACACTGGACCTTATGATCCTGCAGTCCCTTCTGGCGAAGGGGGGCCATGATCTTGTGGTTGCACCCGATGGAGCGGCTGCGCTCGCGCTCTACGAGACGGACAAGTTCGACCTAGTGATAGCCGACTTAGTCATGCCCGTTGTCGGCGGTGTTGAGCTCATCCGGGAGATCCTTGCATCCGATCCTGGCGCTTCGATCATCGCGATTTCTGGAATGAGTCCCGAGCAGCTTCCCCTGGCGCAGGATTCCGGGGCCGTCCGGACCCTCACCAAGCCCCTCGACACCGAACTATTTCTTAGAACGATGAAAGAGGTGCTCGGAGGAGCGTGAGCGTCCTCCCGAGCAGGGACGGTGGGCTGGCGCTCGGCTTCAGTCAGGGGGGAGGCAAGGAGATGTAGCGCCTCTGGGAGAATCAGCCATCACCCCCAACCCCCTGGCCTTCACAGCTTGATGACGGGGCGTGCCGAGACAACCGCGCAGCCGAAGAGACTTGCGTTCGGCCCTTTGTTGACGCTTTTTGATTATCATGCGAGCGTTAGACGTCATCCTTGGTCTGGGGTGGTTATCGAATTCATGAGGGCGGGGGTCTCGTTCTTTGGAGGCTGCCGCCTTTTCGTATGTTGTGACCGAGAGGGTCACACGAGGCGCGGCGCATCCGCGCATATCCAGCCGGTCGGTTAGTACGTGTCATAGCGACTCCGACTTGCAAAACCCAAGGAGCGCATTGATGCGTACCAAGGGAACCGTGAAGTGGTTCAACGATCAGAAGGGCTTCGGCTTCATTACGCCGGAGGACGGTAGCAAGGACTGTTTCGTCCATCACAGCGCGATTCAGGCGGAGGGCTTCAAGACCCTCGCCGAAGGGGCCCAGGTCGAGTTCGACGTGGTAGAAGGCGCCAAGGGTCCTGCGGCCGAGAACGTCGTCGCGCTCTGAGCACCCCTCCGCACTGAAGAGAGGCACAGGCGGGGCCGTCCCGATCTCGGGGCGGCCCCGCTTCAGGTTTAGCGGGTTACTCCTCTCATCACCCTCAGCGTAGCGTGGCCGCGATCGCCTCCATCTCGGCCGCGAGCAGCGCGCGTTTCCGCGCGTACTCCCCGACCCGGCCGCGGGTCAGGCCATCCAGGGCCTGAGCCTCAAGCTCGGCGGCGGTCGCGGTGAGCCGGTCCGCCACCGGAGGCCCCGCTGAGGCCGCCGCCGCGTCCAGGTCGTCAGCCACGCGCGCCGCCATCTGGGGATCGATGTTCTCTCCCCGGATTAGCTGGTCCAAGTAGGCCTTCGCCGCGACCACGCTCGTGGGCCAGGTGATCCGGGGCTGGTGCTGGGGATTGAAGGTGTCCGTTCGCGCCAGCCGGGCCGCTGCGATCTCGTTCTCCGAGAGATGCTCGCTCGGAACGAGCCGGAGAACGTCGAGACCGCGGGCAATCTCGGAGCCGTAGATGTACCCGTTGAACCAGTATGCCGACCAATGGCCCCCGAGCGTGATCTCCGAATCGTCAATCGGCCCTCGGTCGAAGAACGCGATCTCGAAGGGGCGGCCGGCGTCCGTGAAGTCGAAGACCGAAATCCCGCCCTGGTACCATGCTTGCGCCTTGATGTCTCGGCCCGGAACGGGAATGAGCGACCCGTTGTGAGCCACGCAGTTCTCCTCCTCCGTCTGCGGAACGGGCAGCTTGTAGTAGCTCCGGAAACGCAGCTCCCGACCCACGATGTCGAAGATGGCGTTGGCACCCCAAAGCGGCGGATCGTAGGCGCGACAGCGCGCGGCAATGCCCCCGCCCCACTCGTCCGTGAAGACCAGCTTGGTGCCGTCGTTGTTGAACGTCGCCGAGTGCCAGAACGAAAAGTTCGGATCCGCGACGTCGTACACGCGCACCGGGTTCACAGGATCGGAGATGTCGAGGAGGATCCCGTCACCCCGGCAGGCGCCCGCCGCGAGACCGATGTCGGGATACGCCGTGATGTCGTGGCACGCGCTGATGGGGGGAATCTCGCCGGCATCGCGATCGACCCCGTAGATCGCGGAGATGCTCCCGGTGACCGGATCGCCGAAGATGCGAGGCTGGTTCACGATCCGCGCGTTCTCGGGTGATGCGAGCGGAACTTGAATCACCTCGATCTGGAAGCGCGAGGTGTTCGGATCCTGTTCCGGCTCCGCGTCCGAGCAGCCCGCCACCTCCTCCGGCGGGCGGGTAGGGCTGTAAGCGGACACGTACACGTAGACGTTCTCGGGGTCGCCGGAGGAGGTCACGAGCGAGTGGGTGTGGGAGCCGCGGCACGTCTGCACGGCCGCCACCTGACGGGGGTTCCGGACGTCGGTAATGTCGAAGACGCGGACGCCCTTGAAGCGATCCGGGCTGACCGGATCCTCGACCCCCTGCGTGCCACAGTCCAGCCGGCCGATGTTCTCCTGAACAGACTGGAAGAGCAGGTTCTCGTAGACCGAGACGTCGCCCTGGTTGCCGGGACAGACGACCGAGACGATCAGCTCCGGATCCGTGGGATCGGACACGTCGAAGACGTTGAAGCCCCAGAAGTTCCCCATGAAGGCGTAGCTGTCGCGGAAGGCGAGGTCCGAGTTCTCGGCAAATCCCGCCGGGCGGGGGATGGTGGCCACAAGCTCGAGGCCGCGCGCGGCCTCACCGGCATCGAGAAGCCCTGCCCGGAGCCCAATGCGCGGGTCGGCGGCATCCCATTCCCATGCGGGAGGTGGGTCCACGTTCGCGCCCGGCTGCGCCTGCACAGCCTGCTGAGCGCTCACGTCCGCCGCATTCGTTAGCACGCCCATGAGAATCCACGGCGACCAGGTTCGAGCGGGGACACGAAGCCCACGCTCGCTCCATCCTCGCGCCCCTCTCGGCCGAGCTCTCATCCCGGATTGCTCCCGCGATCGGGGTAGCCCGCCAGCATCTGGGTAATCCGGCGTATCTCGATGCTCTGGTCCGCGTGAACGTGCGACGCGAACGCGGAAATCTCCGACTCCTGTCCGGCGGCCGGGGTTCCCAAGAGGTCACTTACCATCTCCAGGGCGCCCTCGTGGTGCTGGATCATTCCCTCTAGGAGGAGCCGGTCGAATTCCGCGCCCTCGGCACCTTCAAGGGCCGCCATCTGGTCGGCGGAAAGCATCCCGGGCATGATGGCCGTCGGGGCCCCTGAAGCAGGCGACGCATCCGGACGCGCCCCGGCGGGTGCTTCAACGCCAAGCGCTCGACTCTCCCCCCTCGACTCGAGCCAGCGCTCCATCAGGCGGATCTCGTCGATCTGGGACAGCTCGATGCGCCGGGCCAGGAGCGGGACGTCCCGGCTCACGGACCGGGCGGGCACCAGCGCCGCCATGAGGATGGCCTGCTCGTGATGCACGATCATTCCCTGCATGAAACGAGCGTCGGCCGCGGTGTGTTCCGGCCCGGAAAGGCTCGAGAGATCGTCGCGGGTGAGCACCCGTACTGAGCCCCCCGGAGGTCCGGGCTGGACCGTCCGGACCTGCGAGAGCGCGGGCGACGGGAAGGCGGAGATCGCGACGGTCGTCAGGGCGGCGACCGCCGCACCGGACCGGGCCCAACGAACCCGGAGCGCATCCCCGCCATCTGGGCGCCGGCTACGGTTGCCGTTACGGGACCTGGAGATCGAGCCGGGCATGGATATGGTTATCGTACTCCGGGCCCCGTGAACGGTCAATCCAATCGGACCCAACGCCACGGGAGGCTTCATGGCACCCCCTCATGTCGTGATCGTCGGCGGCGGCTTCGGAGGCCTGTACTGCGCCCGAGCACTCCGGAAGGCGCCCGTCCGGCTCACGCTCGTCGATCGAAGGAACTTCCACCTCTTCCAGCCCCTGCTCTACCAGGTCGCCACGGCGTCCCTCTCGCCAGCCGACATCGCGAGCCCCATCCGCGCCATCCTCAGGAAGCAGGCGAACGCAGAGGTGTGGCTGGGCGAGGTCGTGGACGTGGACCCTACACACCGTGAGGTCGTCTTGGCCGAAGGCACGATGGTCTCGTACGACTATCTCGTCCTCGCGACCGGCGCGACCCACGCGTACTTCGGTCACGAGGAGTGGCAGGCGGTAGCGCCCGGGCTCAAAACGGTGGACGACGCGACCGAGATGCGCCGCCGCTTCCTCCTCGCCTTCGAATCGGCTGAGCGCGAGGCCAACCCGGACGCGCGAAGGCGGCATCTCACGTTCGTGATCGTGGGCGCCGGACCGACCGGTGTCGAGCTGGCCGGCGCCATGGCGGAGATCGCCCGAAGGGTGATGCCAATGGACTTCCGCGCCATCGACACGGCGAGTGCCCGCATCCTCTTGGTCGAGGGGTTCGATCGGGTGCTCCCGACCTATCCGGCGGATCTCTCGGAGCGCGCGAAGCGACAGCTGGAGCGCCTGGGCGTGGAGGTGCGTCTCGGTGCCAGGGTCACCGACGTCGGCGACGATTACGTGCGGGTCGGCGCGGAGCGCATCGAGACCGGAAACATCTTCTGGGCGGCCGGCGTCGCTGCGTCACCGCTGGGAGCGCGGGTCAGGGCCGAGGTAGATCCGGCCGGGCGGGTCCGGGTGGCTCCCGACGGCTCCGTCCCGGGGCACCCCGAGACTTTCGTCGTCGGAGACCTGGCCCTTCAGGTCCGGGAGGACGGCTCGCCCGTGCCCGGGGTAGCGCAGGGCGCCATCCAGATGGGTCGCCACGCGGCCCGGATGATCCGGGGCGACCTGGCGGGGAAGGAGAGAGAGCCCTTCCGCTACGTGGACAAAAGGGACCTCGCCACGATCGGCCGAGCCGCTGCGGTGGCCCGGATCGCGGGATTCCACGTCTCGGGACTCGCGGCGTGGCTCGTCTGGGTGGGAGTCCACATCTTCTACCTGATCGGCTTCCGGAACCGGATTCTCGTCATGATCCAGTGGGCCTGGGCGTACCTGACTTACGCTCGGGGAATCCGACTCATCACAGGGGACCCGGCCGTCGAGCTTGAGCGTGCGCGCCCGGCCCGGTAGCGGGAACGGGCCCCGGAGCCTCTGCTCCGGGGCCCGTTGGGCCTTCCCAGTTCGAGCCGTCCGTCAAGCTAGAAGCCGCCGCGACCACCACCGAAGCCACCGCCACGGCCACGGCCACCGCCACCGCCACCGCCCGGGAAGCGGTTGTTCACCACGTTGTTGAAGATCGACCCGAACTGCCACGAGAGCCCGAGGGAACCCCCGTAGTCGTAGTCCGTGGCCAGCTGGCGAACCTGGAACAGTCGCTCCTCTTCCGTCAGGTCCTCACCCGAGAGGAAGATCTGGTCGTGGACCTTGGACACTCTCGCGTTCAGGTTCACACTGATCCCCCGGGTGATCCGGTAGCTGACGAACCCGAACAAGCTCAGGTTGTAGAAGTTGGCGTTGTGTATGTAGTTCGAGAAGGTGGCCGAGACCGAGGCGTTCCCCCACGGCTGCCGCTGTGAGAAGTCGAGCGTGAAGGCCTCCTCCACGAGCACCTCGCTATCCTGCCCGTAAATCGTCTCCTCAATGTATCCCCGGTACACCGGGCCGATCTGGTAGAACGCCGTGAGGGAGCGTCGCGTGGCCTCCTCGTAGGGGAAGAAGCTGTACTCGATGGCCGGGTTCAGCTGGACCCTGGCGTGCTGGTTCTGCTGCTCCTGGCGCGCGGGCCCTCCCGTGACCCCCACGGACCAGTGCTCTGCGATCGAATAGACGAGCCTCAAGTTCACGCTCCAGTTCACCCGGCGATTCGTGAACCAGGTCTCGTCCGACCGCTGTCTCTCGTCGTTGTTCAGGTTCCAGTTGCCGTTCAGACTCGTCTTCCACGTGGGGGTCGTCCTGGACGCGTTGAACCCGGCGTTGGCCCGGTACTCCCTGCTGGTCGCCTCAAAGTCGACATTCCCGCCCCCGTTGACCCGGAACGTCCACAGGTTCCACGGATCGTCCACTTCTTCGGGCGCGACGATGCCCTGGGGGGGCAACGCGTCGGACACATCATCGGCGTCCCCCTCGAAGGGCTCGACCCTGGCCACGTTTCGGAAGCCCGCTACGTTCGCGAACTGTGCGAGCCCGAGTGAGAGCGTGTACGCCACGCCGTCCAACTCCTCACGCTGGGTGTCCGTGTTCCTCGACTGGTAGCGGTTCTGGGTCACGTAGGCGGCCGAGGCACCGCGGCCGATGAAGTCGAGAATGTATTCGCGGCCCCCCCCGCCCAGGGCCTGGCTCGTCATGATCACGTGGACATGAGCGTCCTGGGGATCCCGCACCCAATTGATCCACGTGATCTCGGTTCGATAGTAGGTCTGGTCGCACTGCGGCCCCTGGCAGTCGAAGAAGACCCGGGGGCGACCCCCCGGAGCCTGACCGGGGTCCTGCGCCGCCAGCGATCCAGGCAAGAGCAGGAGGGGGAGGAGCACGAGAGGAGTCAGCGCTATGAAGGCTCGGCGCATCACATCACCACCATTCGAGTGAAGGCAAGCGGGCACCCGTTCTAGACACCCGGCCAGACTGGAGTGTTGACCCTGCGCGCCGCCGGGTCGAGGCCCCCCAGGGCCGCGCCCTCGGACCCGTACACACTCCTCACAAACGGCTCGACCCGAAGCCCACTCGACGACCGCGCGGGCCAAGGCGGCGCTCGGTCAGCCCGCATAGTATGGCATCATCATCAGGTAGACGACAACGCCGGTGACGGCCACGAACATCCAAGCTGGAAGGGTCCACCGAGCGATCCGCCTGTGCCGCCGGAACTCGCCGCTCAGCCCGCGGACGACCGTATAGAGCGCGAGAGGGAGCACCAGGGGCGCTAGTGACACGTGGCTGATCAAGATCGCGAAGTAGGCCGTCCGCACCCAGCCCTCCCCTCCGTACCGGACGGAGGGGGCCTGAGAGTGATATAGCACGTACGACACGAGAAACACGCAGGACAGCGCTAACGCCGTGACCATGGCCCTCTGGTGCGCGGTCACCCTACGGGCCCGAATGAGCCCGTATCCTACCGTGAGGAGGATGGCCGTCGAGCCGTTCAGGACGGCGTGCACACGCGGAAGGCCCGACACGTCCAGCCCCTCGATCCTCAGGGTCTCGGGGAATACGACGAGAGCGAAAACCACGGCGCATACGACGGCAGACAGCCCATACACGAGCGCCGCGAGCGACCGCTCGCCCATTCCCGACGTACCCGTTTCATCCACGCCTTCGATCATCTCCCACCCCTCCGATCCATCCTCGCTGCCCGTCCCGACAGAGACGATCGCGGTTCGGACGGTCGGGAGAAAGCCCGAACCCATATTGACCCGCAGGCTCCGCGCACCGAGGATCAGGCGTATCCGTCCGGAATCCCGCCCTGGACTACCTCATGCTTCCGGCACTCTCCTTCGTTCTCGGGCTGCTCGCGCAGAACGCGCCCGTCCAGACATCGCCCGCGCAGCCGGACACCGCGGCGGCGCGGTACGAGGTCTTTCTCTGGACCATCGACCAGGGAGCCGCGGTCTGGGAGCGCTTCGGGCATAACGCGCTCCTGATTCGCGACCGCACGACCGGAGAGGAGCTGGCCTGGAACTGGGGACTCTTCGACTTCAGCGCGGACGACTTCCTGGTCCGGTTCCTCCGCGGCAGTATGGAGTACAGCATGGGGCCGTTCGAGCCGGGCGCGCTCCTCGCCTCGTACGTGGCCGCCGATCGTACGGTCTACTCGAACCAGGTCCTCCTGTCCGACGAGGAAGCGGGAGCGCTCAACCAGCTGGTCCTCCGGAATTTCCTCCCCGAGAACCGCTCCTACGTCTACCACTACTTCCGGGACAACTGCTCTACCCGTATCCGGGACGCGCTCGATCGTGTGACGGGCGGGGTGCTGAGAGAGACGTTCGACGGCCGCGGGGTCTCTCGGAGCTATCGCTGGCACACGCGCAGGCTGGTCCAAGCGACCCTCTGGATCGACCAGGGCCTCTCCTTCCTTCTCGGAACCCGAGGAGACCTCGCCCGCTCGGATTGGGAGGCCATGTTCGTCCCCATGGAGATGATGACGCTGCTCGAAGGGGCGAGGCGTTCCGTCGGCCCGGACGGCACGGCGCCGTTCCTCGGGCCGAGGGAGGTGCTCTATCAGGGATCCCGGCCCCCCGCTCCGGACTCACCGCCCACGCTCTCGGCCGCGTGGGTCGTGCTCGGCCTCGGGCTGGGAGGCGGGCTCGTGGCGATGGGCAGGCTGGCCCGCCGGAGCCTCACGTGGGGGCGCTGGGCGCTGTCGCTCGCCGCCGCGAGCTGGGGGTTGTTCTCGGCGGGACTCGGCGGGCTCCTCGTGATGGCGTGGTTCACGGACCACGACTTCATCCAGCGGAACGTGAACCTGCTCCACCTTTCCCCGCTCGGCCTCCTTTTGGCCGTTGCGTCTCTCGGTGCGGCGGTGTCCGGGGGGAGCGGGCGCGCCCAAGCCGCCGCGCTCGTGGTGGCCAGCCTCATCGCGGCCCTCTCGCTCCTCACCGCGCTCGTCGAAGCCACTCCGCTCCTCGACCAGGGAAACGGCGAGGTGCTCGCCATCGCGCTGCCGGTGAACACCGCCCTCGCGTGGGCGTTCTGGAGGGCCCGCGCGGAGCGGGCGTCACGTCAGCCGGCGCCGTCTCGAACGAGCCCGGCGTAGAAGCGAACCGCGTCCAGGAACCCCGTCACGCGGACGCGCTCCGTTTCGGGCATCGTGCTGCCCGTCTCGGCCTCCTCACGGAGCGGCACGAAGCGGAGCACCGTATCGGTCACGTCTTCGAACGCCCGACCGCGTGTGGGCGCCGCCACGAGTCCCGGGACCGCCTCCACGATGTCGGGGAACGTCCGGAAGGCCGCGCGACGGACGAGGGCGAACCCGTCCGATCCCGCGGAAGACTCGCGGGATGGCGGGATGGGCGGGCCGCCGTCGGGGGACAGGGAGACCTCGACCCCCAGGTCTCCCACGGCCTCGCGCGCGCTCGCCAGGACGCACTCTAGGGTGTTCCACGGAGCGATCCCGACCTCTAGGTCGGCCGTGGCCCGGGGCCGCGACGGCTCCGCGCCCTGGCTCGCGTCGGACCTCAGGGCCGCGAACGTCGTCCGGACCACCGGCTCGAGCTCGGCCCTCTCGGCGAGAGCGCGGGCCACGGGCCCCTCCAGGAGCCAGAGGTTCGCGGCGAGCATTCGAGATCCCGGGTCCAGATGGGGCCCCAGGGTCACGAGCTGATCTCGGGTCGGTCCCGTGAGGCGCGCCGGGAGGCGCGCCTCCTCAAGCCGCAACACGGC
Source organism: Longimicrobiales bacterium (assembly GCA_965198065.1). Classification (GTDB taxonomy): domain Bacteria; phylum Gemmatimonadota; class Gemmatimonadetes; order Longimicrobiales; family Gaopeijiaceae; genus SHZS01. The sequence continues at coordinate 339,880 of CBDAON010000004.1, forward strand.
CTGGTTGATCGGTTCCGCCGCTCCCGGGCTCCCCGGGACACCGGCGGAAGGCGGCCCGCTCACCCGGAGGACCGCCCGCCCTCTCTCGGCCGTGCCGACCACCGCTACCGGATCCGAAAGGCCCGGCATAAGCGCGGTCCGCACCATGGAGCCGCCGACCAACGCCCACACCGGCCGGACCCCTCGACGCGCCAGGTGGGCCGCCACGGCCCCCGCGCCCGCCCCGGACCGGGAGCCATCGCGCGTGAGCGCCACGAGGACGGTGCGCCGCGGGCGGAACCCGTCGCCCAGGAGCAAGTCCATCGCCTCGAGCAGGGCCAGGGCGGGGGCCGCCACCGAACGCGCCCCCCGGCCCTGCGCGTATCCACCCTCGATCGGGCCGGGGCCCCCCTCCGACGGTAGGCGCGCCGCCTCCGGCGGGGGCTCCGCCCCATCGCTCGGATAAAGGGAGACGGCAAGGAGGATCGGGGGAAGCCACGTGTCGGACCCCTCCCAGGTCAGGAGGACCGAGCCCCCGGCCAGCGTGTCCGCCGTGACAGGCCCTCCCGCGAACGCCGGGACCTCGACCCGGCCCACCCGGATCGCTTCGGACAGCCGGGCCACCACGCTCGCCTCGTCGATCGAGAGGGCGACGGGCTCCACTTCGGGGGCGGCGGCCGCCTGGAGGCCCGCCATGCGGAAGACGAGGATCACCGTCACCATGCCCGAGATCACGAGAACCGTGACCAGGGCACGGAGCAGGAGAGTCTTCAGGGCGAATCCTCGCTCTCGGGCCAGAGTCCCAGGTTCAGGCCGCCCTCGAGGAGCGTCACCGACTGGTCGCCGCAGAGCGGAGAGTAGTCCCCGATCTCGCACCCTTCCATCTTGACTTGGTGGAAACGGAACCCCCCGTAAACGCTGACGGGGAACGGGCCGGGCACCGGAAGCCTTCGATGGAGCTCGAAGACGATCACGCTTCCGTCCGCCCCGCGGCTCCACGCCAGGCGGCCGCGGCCCGCGTCCGCGGGGGGCACCACCACGGAACGGCCCGTCATGCTCCCGATCCCGACCGACGTCACGACCCCCGCGGTCCGCCCGACCCCCGCCCGCATCGCCCAGTTCTCGCCTCCCCCCCGGAACATGAGCATGAGGCTCGTAAAGTCCACGTCGGTCTCCGCGGCGACGTCTTCCTTGAGGCAGTCCTCTCCTGTGACCCCGCAGGTCACGCGGTACACATCTGGAGACGGCGCAAGGCGGTCGAACTCGATCCCGATCCCCATCCCGTTCGGAAGGAAATAACGGAGGCCCGCCCCGAACCCGTCGGTGAACCCCACCTCGTCCACGCTGGAGTAACCCATGCCGCCCGCGACCCGGATCTCCTGCGCAACCGCGGGAGAGCCCGCGCCGGACACGGCCAGCACGGCCGAGAGGAGAAGCCCGATGGGGCGAACCCCGAAGCGAGAGGAGGCCACGGGGCCGCGTTCTCCGAACACGTTCTGCATGGTCGGCATGCCGAAAGGTAGGGAAGCGGACGTCCCTCGAACCAGGGGCCTGGGGGCGCGCGCGGGTGCCCACGAGCCGAAGGGCAGAGCCGGATCCGCCGCGCTCACCCCGCTCCCGGAGGTGGTCCCATGACGTCGGCGAGGTCCACGACCGACGCATAGGGCACCCGCGCGACCATCCGGCGGACCGCCTCGTCCCCCTCGCCGGCCAGGAAAAAGATGGGCGTCCTGGCCTCCCGGCCGATCCCGTAACGGCTCGCCTTCATGCGCTCCCCCATGTCCCGCGCGAGGTCTCTCCCGGCGGGGCTCCATTCCGCGAGGCCGAAGCAGACCTGCCCGTTCGCGAGCCGGCCGGCCACGGGAAACTCAGCTTCGGCACCCCACAGGGCGCCGGCCTCTCGCGCCTGCGCCCCGAACGCCTCTTCGGCATGGTCACGGAGCCAGCGGCGGGCGATCTCCTCCATCCAGGACTGGTAGTGCCCTTTCAGCGTCGGTCCGATATGATGCCGCCACACGGTCTCCGCTCCCATCGTGGAGAGGAGGCTCCGGTGGGGGAGGACCCACCCGAACCAGAAGGCCAGGAACGGGTCTGCCAGCGCGTACCGCCGGGTCCGGCTGTGGGGACTGGCGTCCAGCGGAAGGTCCACGCGGACGAGCCCTTCCTCCTCCAGTCGGCGAAGATAGGGGGCAAGCTGGCCCCCGGAGTCGATCCCACGAGCCTTCTCCAGGGTCCCCGACCAGCTGAGCGGCCCGCGCGCGAGCGCGCGGAGCACGGCCGCGTACCGGGCGGGGCGTTGGAACGTGCGCTCGAGACGGCCGAGAGGCGCGTCGAAGAGGTCACCGCCCGGGACGAGCACCCGCCCGATCACCGACGCCTCTAGACCACCTGCCTTGAGGCCCTTGGGCAGGTGCGCGGGGTCGTCCCCAAAGACGGCCCAGCGGCGAAACGCGTCCAGCGCGTCCCTCCCCCCGTGCCCCCACCCAGCGGTGCGGAAGGGCAGGGCCGGGAGCGCCAGCTCCAGGTCGGCCGGGCCTAAGGCCCCCTGGGGGCCGACCAGGGCCGCCAAGGTCCGGGGGTCCCGCGCCGTCAGGATTAGCCGGAGCGAAATGCTCCGCGACCGCGCGCTCTGGAACGCCTCGGCGATTACTCCGCCCAGCTTGCGCCTTGCGCCCAGCAGCGCTTCCATGCCGTCCAAGGTGAGGGCGAGCGGGCGGTCACCCTCCGTGCGGTCCACAATGCCCATGAGGACCGAAAGCCAGCCGCCCAGCCCCGACGCCATTGGAAGGACGCCCGGACGCTGAGGGGTCGGAGCCTCGCCCAGCGCGGCGTGGGCGATTGACTGAAAGTCCTGGAGGAGCTCCGCCTCGGTCAGCTCGCAGGTCTCCAGATGGATGGCGCGCCGACCGCTCAGTGCCTGTCGAACGACCGCGGTCTTACCTCGTCCCCGCGGCCCGGTTACGACGATGAGTCGCGGGCCTCGGTGCCTCAGTGCGGCCCGGAGCCTGGCAAGCTCCGGCCCCCGCCCCAAGAGGGGCGAGGGAGCCGAGGCGAGGTTTGCGGCCACCGATGATTCCTCCGGGACCCGAGCCGAGGACATTTAGATAAATCATATTAGGCTAATTTTACTATATCCAAATATCAAGCCTGAGGCCCTTACCAGAGTGCTCCCCCGTCCCTATACTCGTTCCCTGTCCCTGCGGCCGGCCCCCCCCCCGCATGTGACGCCGCTGGCACGAGGACAACCTCTGACACTGAGGAAACCCTACAAATGCGAACCGTCACCCCCTTCCGACGCTGTGCGGCCCTCGCGTTCCCCGTCCTCCGGAGCCTCTGGTTCCCAGGGCTCCTCCTCCTCCTCCAGGCGGGTGATCTGGCGGCACAGGAGGGCGAGATCTCCGGAGCGGACACGAGCTGGCTCCTCATCTCCACCGCGCTCGTCCTCCTGATGACCCCGGGACTCGCCTTTTTCTACGGAGGGCTCGCGAACTCGCGAAACGCGCTCAACACGATGATGATGAGCTTCATCGCCCTGGGCGTCGTGGGAGTGCTCTGGGCAGTGGTCGGCTACTCCCTGGCCTTCGTCGAGGGTGGGACAAGCTTCGTGGGAGGTGCATCGAGCGCTTTCCTCCGGGGGGTGGGCCTCGAGGCCAACGGCTCGATTCCGGACATCCTCTTCATGGCCTTCCAGGCCACCTTTGCGATCATCACGGCCGCGCTCATCTCGGGGGCCCTGATCGGGCGCATTCGGTTTGGCGCTTACGTCTTGTTCCTCGGGTTGTGGAGCATCCTCGTGTACTCCCCCGTGTGCTACTGGGTGTGGGGTGGGGGGTGGCTGGGCGAGCTTGGTGCTCTCGACTTCGCGGGCGGGACGGTCGTTCACGTGAACGCGGGAGCGGCGGCCCTGGCAGGGGCTGTCGTGCTCGGGAGCCGCTCGGAGTACGGGAGACAGGCGTTCCTTCCCCACAACGTGCCCTTCGTGCTCCTCGGCGCCGCCCTCCTCTGGTTCGGCTGGTTCGGGTTCAACGGGGGGAGCGCGCTCGCGGCGGACGGGATCGCGGCGCTCGCCTTCGTGAACACCCTCCTCGCTCCGGCGGCCACGCTCGTAGTGTGGGCGTTTCTCGATCGCTTCCGCGCCGGGAAGCCCACCGCCGTCGGCGTTGCGACCGCAATCGTAGTTGGGCTCGTGGCGATCACCCCGGCGGCCGGGTTCGTCTCCCCGACGTCCGCTCTCCTCATTGGCGCGATCGCAGCCGTTCCGAGCTACTTCGTCCTGCAGTGGCGCACGCGCACACGGTTGGACGATTCGCTCGACGTCTTCGCGGCACACGGAGTCGGCGGCGCCACCGGAGCAATTCTGACCGGGGTCTTCGCCAGCTCAGCGTTCAACTCCGCAGGGTCCGGGCTTCTCTTCGACGGCAACGCGGGGATCGTCGGGACCCAAGCGATCGCCGTCCTGGCGGTCTTCGTCTATAGCGCCGTGGGAACGGTCATCATCCTGAAGCTGGTCGGGCTCGTGGTTCCGCTCCGTGGGACCGCCCAGGACGAGGGCGTCGGGATGGACATCCTGAACCACGGGGAGGAGGCGTACGCGCACGGCGAAGGCGCCGTTCTCCTCCTTCACGAGGAGATCAACGGGCCTGGCAAGGGTGCGTGAGTTTAGGGGGCCGCCGCTCAGGCCCGTCGCGTTCTCGCGCACGTCTCGAGGGCTGATCCTGACCACCGGAGAAAACGCCATGAAACTGATCAGGGCCATCATTCGCCCGGAGAAGCTGAACGACGTCATGAAGGCGCTCTTCCAGGCGGAAGTGCAGGGAATCACCGTGTGGCGCGTCCAGGGGCACGGTGGGGAGACCTCTCCCGTGGCCACCTACCGGGGCACGACGGTCAAGATGGAGCTCACCGAAAAGGTGATGCTCGACGTTGGGGTCTCGGACCCCTTTAAGGAGCCGGTCATCCAAGCGATCCTCAAGTCCGCCCGCACGGGGGAGGTCGGAGACGGCAAGATCTTCGTGTTCCCAGTGGAAGAGGTGCACCGGATTCGCACGGGAGAGCGGGACCGGGCCGCGGTGACCCCTGTGGCAGTGAGCGGTTGACGCCCCTGGCGGCTAGGGGCCCGGCACATGAGCCGAAACGTAGGCGGCGAAGGACCCGCGTGAGCAGGGTCGAGTGAAGGCCCTTCCGACGCACACGCCTGCGAAGGAGCATGGCGGGTCGCTCTCGAGGGCGCACCACCGCGAGGTAGAGGTCGTGTTCGGCAGGAGGGAGCCCCGGCCTCGAGCTAGGAGTGCCGAGAAGAGGAGCAGCTAACCCACAGGACTGAGAGAAGGCGATGACAGCGCAGGAATTCTTCAAGTTTGCCAAGGAACACAGGGCCCAGATGGTGGACCTGAAGTTCGTGGACCTCCTCGGAAGCTGGCAGCACTGCACGTTCCCGATCGAGACCTGGGACGAGGGTACGTTCGCGGAAGGAGTGGGCTTCGACGGCTCGTCGATCCGCGGATGGCAGGGGATACACATGTCCGACATGATGGCGCGCCCCGACGCCACCACGACGAAGGTCGATCCCTTCTTCGACGAGCCGGTCGTCAGCGTCATCGCGGACATCGTAGACCCCGAGACCCGCGAGGATTACTCGCGCGACCCCCGCCACGTCGCCCGGAAGGCCGAGGCGTACATGAAGAAGATCGGGATCGCGGACACCTGCTACATCGGTCCAGAGCCCGAGTTCTTCATCTTCGACGAAGTGCGCTACGAGCAGACCCAGCACCGCGGCTTCTACGAGGTCGACTCGGTCGAGGGGGCGTGGAATACGGCCCGCTTCGAGGAGCCGAATCTCGGACACAAGCCGGGCTACAAGGGCGGTTACTTCCCCGTGAGCCCCACGGATACCTACCAGAACCTCCGGACCGCGATGGTGATGGAGATGATGAAGATCGGGATCGTGGTGGAGGCGCACCACCACGAGGTTGGCACGGGGGGGCAGGCGGAGATCGACATGAAATTCGCTCCGCTCGTTCACATGGCCGACCAGTTTATGTGGTACAAGTACATCACCAAGAACGTGGCGAAGGAGCACGGCAAGACCGTGACCTTCATGCCGAAGCCGATCTTCGACGACAACGGGAGCGGGATGCACATCCATGCGTCGCTCTGGAAGGGAGGGGAGCCCCTCTTCGCGGGGGACGGGTACGCGGGGTTGAGTGAGCTCGGCCTGCACGCGATCGGGGGGATCCTAAGGCACGCGAGGGCGCTTCTGGCCTTCGCGGCGCCTACGTCAAACTCCTACCGTCGCCTGGTTCCGGGCTTCGAGGCCCCGGTGAACCTGGCGCTCTCCAAGCGGAACCGTTCGGCTTCTGTCCGGATCCCGATGTACACGCCGAACCCCAAGGCAAAGCGCCTCGAGTTCCGCTGCCCGGACCCGAGCTGCAACGGCTATCTCACGTTCTCGGCGATGCTCATGGCCATGATCGACGGAGTCAAGAACAAGATCGACCCCGGGGCGCCGCTCGACCGCGACATCTACGAGATGACGGAGGAGGAGCTCGGAAGGACGGAGAAGACGCCGGCGTCCCTGGAGGAGTCGCTCCAGGCTCTGGAGGCCGATCATGAGTTCCTGACGCAGGGAGGAGTGTTCACCGACGACCTGATCGGCACCTGGATCGATTGGAAGACGGAGATGGAGGTTCAGCCGCTCCGTCTCCGCCCGCATCCGCACGAGTTCTTCCTCTACTACGACAACTAGGAGCTGGGGGGGGGACGGCGCGGGACCCGCGCCGTCCCCCCCTGGCAGAGGAAGGTCCAATAGAGGCCCCCCCCGGGGGTCGAAGGTTCTGACTCTCGGGCCCGGAAGCCCGCCGACCCCCAAACCCGACCTGCGTCCGATGATATCCCCAGGGGTCCGGCCGAAGCCGAGCGAGAGCGTCGAGGTGGAACGCGTCTTCGGCGAGAGCACGTTCGGGCTCGTCGAGATGAAGGCTCGCCTCCCCGAGGGCTCTTTCCGCGCCCTCATGGCGACGATCGAATCGGGATCCGAGCTGGACCCGTCCGTCGCGGACACCGTTGCGGTCGCCATTAAGGACTGGGCCCAGGAGCGGGGCGCTACGCACTACACGCATTGGTTCCAGCCCCTCACCGGCTTGACGGCCGAGAAGCACGACTCCTTCCTGAACCCGACTCCGTCGAACCCGGGGCAGGCGCTCGCAGAGTTCTCCGGAAGGGAGCTGATTCGAGGCGAGCCCGCCGCGTCGTCGCTTCCCTCCGGCGGGCTTCGAACGACCTTCGAGGCGCGCGGCTATACGGCCTGGGACCCCACGTCCCCGGCGTTCATCACCGCCGGGCCTGGCGGGGCGACCCTCTGCATCCCGACGGCCTACTCCTCGTGGGCAGGTGACGCCCTCGATCAGAAGATCCCGCTCCTCCGATCCATCCATGCCCTCGAGCAGAACACGCTGAAGGCGCTCAAGCTCTTTGGCGTGGAGGCGCGAAGGGTCAGGGCGACCCTCGGTCCCGAGCAGGAGTTCTTCCTCGTGGACCAGGAGTTCTTCTACCGCCGCCCGGACCTGGTCACGACGGGGCGGACGCTCTTCGGGGCCAAGCCCCCGAAGGGGCAGGAGCTCGAGGACCATTACTTCGGGGCCATTCCCGACCGCGTGCTCGAGTACATGCAGGAAGTGGAGATGGAGCTCTACCGCCTCGGCGTGCCCGTGAAGACCCGGCACAACGAGGTAGCGCCGGGGCAGTTCGAGATGGCATTCGTCCACGAAGAGGCCAACACGGCGGCAGACCATCAGCAGCTGATGATGTCCCACCTGCGTCGGATCGCGCCGCGATACGGCCTCGTCTGCCTCCTGCACGAGAAGCCGTTCGCGGGCGTGAACGGGAGCGGGAAGCACCTAAACTGGTCGTTTTACGCCGAGAGCCACAATCTCCTCGAGGCCGGCGACACCCCGCACGAGAACATGCAGTTCCTGTTCTTCTGCACGGCCGTGCTCCGCGCGGTGGATCGTCACCAGGATCTGCTTCGGGCGTCCGTGGCGTTCTCCGGAAACGACCTTCGCCTGGGTGGAGGGGAGGCCCCTCCCGCGATCGTCTCCGTGTTCCTGGGCGACCAGCTGACCGACATCTTCGAGCAGATCGCCGAAGGCGGACCGGCGACCCACTACCGGGGAGGGGGGCTCCTGGGGCTCGGCGTCCTCACCCTCCCCGACCTTCCCAAGCACGCGGGCGACCGGAACCGGACCTCTCCCTTCGCGTTTACCGGCGACAAGTTCGAGTTCCGCGCCCTCGGAGCGTCGCAGAGCGTCTCGTTCCCGGCAACCGTCCTCAACACAATCGTGACCGAGTCGATCGACCACCTGCGTGCCGCGCTCGAGTCGGAAATGGGAACCGGAAAGGAGCTTCCGGCCGCGCTCGGCGCGGTGCTCACCGAGGCCCTGGAGGACAGCCGGCGGATCATCTTCAACGGGGACGGCTACTCGCCCGCCTGGGCCGAGGAGGCCGAGCGCCGCGGCCTGTTGAACCTGTCGAATACGCTCGACGCCCTCCCGTATCTCGTGAAGGACAAGAACGCCGAGATCTTCGAGCGCTACGGGGTGCTCTCGAGGCGGGAGCTTGAGTCCCGCTACGACATCCTCCTCCATCAGTACTTCCACACGATCAACATCGAAGGGGAGACCGTCGCCGAGATGGGACGAACCCGCTTTCTCCCGGCCGCGGTCCGCCACCTGAACGAGCTCCTCGACGCGGTAAGTAAGGCGAAGGAGGCCGGCGTCAAGACGGCGGGCGTCGTGCGCATGGCCAAGGAGGTCGCCGGACTCGTCGACGAGCTCGAGGAGACCCTATCTTCGCTCCGGAAGCAGAATGCCGAGTTGGGAGGGGAGGAGGTGAGCTCGAAGGTCGTCCACATGCGCGAGCACGTGCTTCCGGCAATGGAAGAGGTGCGAGAGGTGGTGGATCTCCTGGAAAAGCTCGTGCCCGAAGAGCTCTGGCCCGTTCCGAGTTACCGAGATATGCTGTTCATCCGCTGAGGGATCGATCGGGGCATCGGGACGGCCAGGATCCGGGAAGCGTCGGAGGCCTCGACCCGGTGGGTACCCATGTGTTTCCTCAGTTCCTCACACGTGCGTTTCCCGGACTCCTCGACAATCGGCAGGGGGCGCCGTACACTTTTCGGGGGATTCGGAGGCACCGAGCCCAGCGGTTTCACGCCTAAACAGAGGTACCGGCCGATGCGTCGTACGCTCTGGAGCACGGGAGGCGCCCTGGCGCTCGCCTTGGTGGCGGGTGGACCCCAGCAGCATCCTTCGCCCCGGGACCTTCGGGCGGGACCTGTTCGCCGTGCGTCCCAGCTTCGGGCGGGGGGAGCGCTTCCAGCTGGGGATCACCGCGCTCCACGTGCGCGACGACGTGGGCTCGATCTCCAACCTGCGCACGAACCCCGACGCGAACGGTAGCACCCAGTCGGTGAACCGCCTTCCCAAGGACAACCTGGCCCTGGGTACCGACATGACGCTGCGCTTCCTCTCGGGTCGCCTGCTCCTGCAGTACGAGAACGCAATCTCGCTCCTCGCGAACGACATCTCTGGCGGACCGCTCAGCCGCAGGCAGATCGACTCGCTCCTGGTCGAGTTGAATGAGGATCCTCTCGACATCGACTTCGATCCACTGGAAGCTGCTGGGCCGCGTTCGTGAAGCCGCTTTCGGGCCACCGTCACGGCGGGCAGGCACTGCTCGGATCGAGGGGCACGAGTGACGCGTCACTACCTGTCGGCCGAGTGGCGCTCGATCGGAGGCGCGTACTACTCGCTCGGACACCCAGCCCTCCAGCGCGACCAGCGCGGGTACCGGGTGCACGACTCGTTCACGCTCCTCGACCGGTCGCTGGCCCTGTCACTCGGCTTCGAGCAGGACGAGGACAATCTGGCCGACGTCAAGGCGGCCACGACGACTTCGTCCGGAGTGTTCGCGGACTTGAACTGGCAGGCCGCGCCGGACCGGCCGGGGGTGAACGCCTCCATCCGCGTCGGCTCGCGCACGAACGATCTGCCCGAGGGGGAGGACGGAGCACTCGACGAGTCGAGTCGGACGTTCGGGCTCGGCATCCTCTATCCCGTGACCCTGGTCGAGGGCCTCCGCACGCGCATCAACGTAAACTGGTCGCTCATCACCCGAGACGACCCCAAGAACGAGTTCGTGGGGTCGAGCAACCACTACTACCTCGCGGGGGTCTCGGGAGAGACGCTGGACCGGGGGACCGAGTTCAGCCTGATGTACGGACTCAACCGCTCCGTGCTGACCGAATTCGACAACGTGCACACGGACTTCCGCCGCGTGCAGGCCACCGGTCGCCGCCAGATCACAGAGCGCTGGACCGCGCTCGGCGACGGCACCCTCACGCTGGCGCGGACGCCCGAGGAAGCTCTCGAGTTCGGCCTGATCTACAATCGGAACGAGCTGATGCTGGGCGGCGAGTTCGAGTGGACGTCGTCCTCGTTCGTCACGTTCCAGGCGGGGGTCGTCTCTTACGCGGACGACCGGTTCCCTGAGCGGGACACGACGGAGATTCTGACCCGCCTCCGGGTGAACCGGCCCTTCTGACCGGACGGCAATGGCCCTTGGGGCGGCGCGCGGGCGGATCCTACTCCTCCTACTAGGGGTGGCGCTCGCCGCGCCTCTCCTCTCGTTGGTAATCGCGGAGGCCAGGGTCGGGCGCACGCTCGAGCGCCGGTTCTACGACAGCTGGTTCAGCTTCCGCGGACCCCTTCCGCGCCCCACGGACGTCGTTCTGGTTCCGATCGACGTCGAGTCCGAGCAGTCGCTCGGCCGCTATCCCTGGACCCGGGACTGGCACGCGAAGCTCGTGGAGAACCTGGCCCGAGCCGGCGCCAGCGTGGTCGCGTTCGACGCGACGTTCGCGGACGCGTTTCCAGCCCAGGATTCGATTCTCCGGAGAGTGATCGACGAGACCGGAGTCACGGTTCTGGGCGCGAAGTCGAACGTGATCTTCACGCGGAACGCGCAGGGTGTGAGCCTGGAGGAGCCCGCCGGGGATCTCAGGGGCGCCCCGATCGGGATCGTGGACATCAGCCCCGACGCCACCGACGACATCATCCGGGAGTATCCGATCGTCCACGAGTACCCGCAGGGGCGGGTCCCGCAGCTGGGCGTGAAGGCGGCCCTCCTCCACCTGGGGCTCCCGGACCAGGCGCTCCAGACTACGCCCACGGGGTGGCGGATCGGTGAGCGCGAGATCCCGCGCGGCCCAGGCGGGGGGATGCTCGTGAACTTCCTGGGGACGGCGGGCTCGGTCTCTTCCTACTCGTACGCGTACGTCGTGGACGACGCATACACCGACATCGGGGACTGGGACCTCGACACGTACGAGGATTTCCTGGCGGACAGCACGTTCCAGGACAAGGTCGTCCTCATCGGCTCGACGATCCCGGAGGACCAGGACCTCCACGCGACTCCGTTCCGTGAGATCGCCGGGAGCCCGGGCGCAGTTCGCACTGCAGGAGTGGATATCCACGCGCACGCGGTCGCCACGATCCTCTCGGGCGCCCACCTCCGCCAGGTCTCCCGGCCGATCCAGTATGCCTGGACCCTCCTCCTCGCGCTCTTCGTCACCTCGCTCGCCCCGAAGGCCCGGGCCCTGTTGGGGGGCGGGCGTGGCCCTCATGATCGGCGGTGCCGCTCTCTATGCCGCCTGGTATCTCTTCGCCCGGGAGGGCCTCTGGCTCTGGAGCGTCGCACCGCTACTCTCCGTGGGGTTCTCGTACGCGGGGTCGAACGTGGCCCTCTATATGGCCGAGGAACAGGAGAAGGCGCGGATCCGAGGGATGTTCCAACAGTACGTGGCTTCGTCGGTAGTGGACGAGCTGATCGAAAAGCCCGAGCTCCTGAGCCTCGGAGGAGAGGAGCGGGTCCTCACCGTTCTCTTCAGCGACGTGGCGGGCTTCTCGACGATCTCGGAGGGGCTAACGCCGAAGGCCCTCGTCGAGCTCCTGAACGAATATCTGACGGCCATGACGGAGATCATCCTCGAAGAGGGCGGGATCATCGACAAGTACCAGGGGGACGCGATCATGGCCGAGTTCGGCGCGCCCGTCCCGCTCAAGGATCATCCCGTGCGGGCGTGTCGCGCCGCGCTCCGCATGAGCGCGACGCTGGCCCGCCTCAGGGAAAAGTGGAAGGAGGAGGGAAAGCCGCTTCTCGAGGCCCGGGTCGGGATCAACACCGGAGAGATGCTCGTCGGGAACCTCGGCAGCCACCGCATCATGGACTACACAGTCATGGGCGACCAGGTGAATCTCGCCTCCCGCCTGGAAGGGACGAACAAGCTGTACGACACGGAAGTCATGGTTTCCGAGTTCACCTGGGAGGCCGTCAAGGACCACATGGTCGGCCGCGAGCTCGATCGAATCCGCGTGAAGGGGAAGAACGAGCCGGTGAGGATCTTCGAGATCTTGGCCGCACGCTCAAACGGCGCCCCCCCCGACCTCTCGGACCTTCTCGAGCGCTTCAGCCAGGAGCTCGGCCTTTACGTGGAGCGGCGATTCGAAGAAGCGAGGGCCTCGTTCGAGGCCCTCGCTCGCGACTTTCCCGAAGACGGCCCGACCGCGCTTTACATGGAGCGCTGCGCCGAATACGCCCAGAGCCCTCCGCCCGCGGACTGGGACGGCGTGTACACGATGAAGACCAAGTAGGGGTTACTCCAGCGGCCGCGAAATCACACACGCGTTCACGCCGCCGACTCCCATGGAGAGCTTTCCCATCGGCTTCCTGGGGGCGGGACAACCCGTGTCGTACACGAACGCGTCGTGCAGGTCGGCGATCTCGGCGTTCACCTCCCCCTTCTTGAGCGGAGTCGGGAACAGCCGCCCTCGCTCGGCCCCCAGGTACTGGGCCGTCAGCTCCCAGCCTCCTCCGGCGCTCATGCCGTGCCCAAACGTCCCCTTTCGAGCCGTGACGAGAACGTCGGCCGGAAGCAGGTCCCTCAGGTTCTCCACCTCGACGTAGTCGCCCGGGGTGGCGGTCGCGTGGAGGTCCCAGCTCCCTATCTCCTCCGGGGGGATCCCCGCCACCTCGAGCGCCTGGCGGATAGCCGATTGGGGTCCCTCCCTGGACGGCGTGATGATGTGGTCCGCGTCGGACGAGACGCCAACGGCGACCGGCTCCATTCCGAGGGGCCGGAACCCCTTCCCTTCCATGAACGCCCGGTCGCCCACGATCCAGACGACGGCCCCACCCGCAACGTGCGCGCCCCGGAGGCCCGTAAGGGGCTTCGACACCCTGCCGCCCGCGGCGAGCACCCTCCCCCTGTAGAAGGCTCCGACGATCAGGGGGTGCGGAGGCGGGTCCGTCGCGCCGATCACTACGGCCTTTGCTTCCCCGCGGCGGATCGCGTCCATGGCCACCTTCAGGCAAACGCCGAAGGTCGCGCACGCCGCCACCGGCGCGAAGGAGAATCCCGTAATGCCGCCCAGCATCGAGACCTGGGCCGCGGCGGTGTTCGGGATGTTCCAGAGCACGTTAGACGAAACCTGGGCCCACGGAGGATCGGGCACCCCCCAGAGCTCCTGGAGCTTGGCGCGACTCCGTGCCTTGTCACGGATGAGCTTGAGCTTCCCGGCCTCCACCTCCCCACCCACAGACGCCTCCTCGATCTCTGCGAGCCCCTCGAGATACCTCCGGAGATCCGGAGAGCGCGCCGCCCAATAAGCGTTCCAAACGCGCGCGGCATCGTGCCGATCGTCCTCGTCCTCGATCCCGGAAGGATCCGGGGGAACGTCTCCCAGCTCGGCCCTCACACGATCGGGATTCTCCTCGTAGCGGAAGCGATCTGGGCATCGGGCCGGCTCGGCCCAGAAGCGGTCCCAGACGCGCTGCGCGCGATCCAACTCGAGCGTCACGCCGTGGATCGTCGGGAGCGAGCCCATCCCGATCCCTAGGTACACGTGCGCCTGGGGACCAAGATCCTGGAGGAGCGTCTCGATCCCCGGGTTCTGCCCAAGCGCCTGGATGAAGGCCCCCACCGCGTAGAGCGCGGTGGCCTCCATCTTGGACGTCAGCTGACGGAAGCGCGTGGGGGGGAAGCGGGCGTCGATCCAGGCACGATAGTCCGCGAGGTCGAACTCCGGGACCCCGACGAGGAAGGAGCTCGGACCGAACTCTTCGAACCGCTCGAGCCAGCTCTCCGAGGTCTCGAGGTTCTTTCGGAACGTCTCGATGTTCGGAGACCGGGGGGCCACGATTCCCCAGCCGTAGACGCCGATCCGGGGTGATGGTCCCTCCGTCACCGAGCCTCCCCGCTCGACGCGCCGGGGATGATCCGCGCTATGGCGGCCCGCGCTGCCGGTGCCACGGCCCCGCAGGCCTCAGCCCCTCTTCGCATTGGGGACGTAGGAGCGCTCCCCACTCCCCAGATAGACCTGACGGGGCCGGGCGATCTTCTGCTCCCGGTCCGAGAGCATCTCCTCCCACTGCGCAAGCCAGCCCACGGTCCGGGGAATCGCGAAGAGCACGGGGAACATCTCGACGGGGAACCCCATCGCCTGATAGATGAGCCCGGAGTAGAAATCCACGTTCGGATAGAGGTTCCGTGACACGAAGTAGTCCTCCCCGAGCGCAATCCTCTCCAGCTCGATCGCGATGTCCAGGAGCGGGTTCCGGCCGGCCACCTCGAAGACGTCGTGCGCCGTCTTCTTGATGATGCTCGCCCGGGGATCGTAGGCCTTGTAGACGCGGTGCCCAAAGCCCATGAGCCGTCGCTCCCCAGCCTTCACCCGCTCGATGAACGCCGGGACCTCCTTCACGTCTCCGATCTCGCTTAACATCCGGAGGACCGCCTCGTTGGCCCCACCGTGGAGCGGCCCGTAGAGCGCAGCCATGGCTCCGGCCAGCGCCGAGAACGGGTCCGACTGCGAGCTTCCGATGACCCGCATGGCGGTCGTCGAGCAGTTCTGCTCGTGATCCGCGTGCAGGATGAAGAGCACGTCCAGGGCACGCTCGAAGACCGGGCTCGGGTCGTACTCCTTCACCCCGATCCGGAAGAGCATATTCAGGAAGTTCCCGGTGTAGGAAAGCCGATTCTCGGGATAGACGTACGGAAGACCCAAGTGGTGGCGGAACACGAACGCCGCGAGGGTGGGCATCTTCGCCACCAGCCGGACCACCTGGGTCCAGCGACTGGCGGGATCCAGGACGTTCTTGGCCCCCGGATAGAACGTGGAGAGGGCCCCGACCGCGGAGATCATCATCCCCATGGCGTGGGCGTCGTACCGGAACGCGCCCAGGAGCTTGGTGATGTTCTCGTGGATGTACGTGTGGTACGTGATCTCGTGAGTGAAAGCGTCCAGCTCGGAGTGCGTGGGGAGCTCGCCCTTCACGACTAGGTATGCGACTTCGAGGAAGGTCGCCTGCTCGGCCAGCTGCTCGATCGGGTAGCCACGGTACCGGAGAATCCCCTTCCCGCCGTCTATCTCCGTGACCGTGCTTCGCGTCGATGCTGTGTTCGTGTACGCGGGGTCGTACGCCATCATCCCGAAGTCGCCATCGTTCACCCGGATCTGGCGGAGGTCCATGGCCCGGATCACGTCCCCCTCTAGGATCTCGATCTCGCACTCCTTGCCCGTCCGGTTGTCACGAACTGAGAGGCTGTTCCTGTAGTCCTTACCGCTGCCGGTCATTCTCCCGCCTCCCTAGTGGCCTGTAACGGATGAACCCTTGACATTCGACGAACAGCTGGAGTCGCCCGGGTGCCCCACCCGCGGATCCAGGGGGGGGGGTACCCGCTCCACCGTCCCCCTCCGGAAGGGCCGAAAGATACCACGGTACGGAGTGCGGAGGCTACCGGGGGTCGGGGTGTCATGAGGCGTGTCTCAGCTCGCCCCTTGCCGCACACGTCTCCGCTGAAAAGGTTGTTACCGGAACGCCACGACGGACCCCTCGCCAATCCGACTGAGAAGGAGCCGCACCCATGGCCGCACTCTTCGAAGTCCACCACGCCGTGAACCTCAAGGATCGGTACCTCTTCGGCCTCGTGGGTGTCATCGAGGAGGGGATGGTTCACACGGGGATGGCCGCATCCCTGGCGGACGAAGAGGACGGAAGGGACTTTGCGGGAAAGGTGCACGGCGTGGAGTTCCTCGGCGTGGACGGCGTGCAGGAGCCCACCCTGACGTTCCACTACCGTGACCCCGAGAAGCTCAGGCGTTGGGAGTCCATCGACTGGGAGGGGAGGAAGGTCCGCCTGGAGTGGTGAAGTAGCCTCCCGATCGAGGGAGGCCAGAGTGAGTCCATCGATTAGGGAGGTAGCATGCCGTCAGCGAAGGAGTTCCCCACCGAGCGCATCCGCAACGTCGCCGTCCTCGGGCACGCCGGATCGGGCAAGACCACCCTGGTCGACGCGCTCTGCTATGCCGCCGGCTCGGCCACGCGAAAGGGGAACGTCCAGGACGGGCACGCCGTCACCCTGACCACTCCGGAGGAGATCTCCCACCGCGTCTCCATGCAGCTCACTCCGGCTTTCGTGGAGTGGGAAGACACGAAGATCAATCTGCTCGACACGCCCGGGTACCTGGACTTCACCGGGGAGGCCGTTGCCGCAGTTCGGGCCGCGGACGCGGCGATCATCTTAGTCAGCGCGACCGCGGGGGTCGAGGTGGGGACCGAGAAGGTTTGGGAGTACTGCGAGGCCCGCGGCATCCCGCGCATCGTGGTGGCGTCCATGATGGACAAGGAGCACGCGGACTTCGACTCGGCGTTCCAGGACGTGAAGGAGCGGCTCACAGAGAAGGTCGTCTCGATCGAGATCCCGATTGGATCCGGTGAAAGCTTCCGGGGGCTCGTGAACCTGTTCCGTGAGCAGGCGCACATCTACAAGGCCCCCGACGGTAAGGGGGAGTTCGACGTGAGCGATGTTCCGGAGGAGCTCCAGGGACGCTTCGAGGAGTGGCGCACGGAACTCCAGGAGACGCTCGCCACGTTGGACGAGGAGCTGCTGGAGCAGTACCTGGAGGGCGGAAAGATCGCGCGCGAGGAAGCCATTCAGGCAATGGCCCAGGGAATGAAGCGGCGCGAGGTCTTCCCGGTGCTCCTCGGATCCGGTCGGCACGGGTACGGGACGCGAGCGCTCCTCCACAGGATCGTCCAGCTCCTCCCGAACCCGGCGGAGGCGACGCCCAATACCGCCCGCCCCGCGAGTGGGGGCGACGAGACGATCACCTTGAAGGCGTCGGACGAGGAACGGTTCGCGGCGCTCGTATTCAAGACCACGGCCGAGCCCCACGTCGGCCACCTCTCGATCTTCCGGGTCGTGAGCGGTTCCGTGAAGAACGGAGCCCAGGTTCTGAACGTCGAGCGGAACGCCTCGGAGAAGCTGAACCATCTGTCGGTCCCCTTCGGGAAGGAGCGCCCGGACGTCCCCGAGCTGCACGCCGGAGACATCGGAGTCGTGGCTAAGCTCCGTGACACGCACACGAACGACACGCTGGCCGACTCGGGGCGCCCCGTCGTCCTTCCCGGCGTGCGCTTCCCACGCCCCGACATCACCCTGGCCGTGCGAGGCGTCGCCCGGAGCGACGAGGACAAGCTCGGGGAGGTGCTCGCGAGTCTCCGCGAGGAGGACCCGTGCTTCCAGTTCGAGTTCAACGCCGAGCTCCACCAGACGATCGTGCGCGGGCTCGGCGAGCTCCACCTCGACGTCCAGATCGAGAAGATGGCTCGGAAGTACGGCGTCACGGTCGAGACGGAGCAGCCGAGGATCGCGTATCGTGAGACGATCACGAGGAAGGCCGAGGCCCACGGCCGCTTCAAGAAGCAGACGGGGGGCCGTGGCCAGTTCGGGGACTGCTGGATACGGTTGGAGCCCCTCGCGCCGGGCGAGGGCTACGAGTTCGTGAACTCGATCAAGGGCGGGGCGATTCCGGGGAAGTTCGTGCCCTCCGTGGATCGCGGGATCCGCGAGGCTGCGGCCAAGGGCGTGCGCGCCGGCTATCCGGTGGTCGACTTCAAGGCGGTGTGCTACGACGGGGGGTACCACGCCGTGGACTCCTCGGACATCGCCTTCCAGGTGGCCGGATCCCTCGCGTTCCGTCAGGCGGTGGAGAGCGCGGGAGCGGTCCTGCTCGAGCCGATCATGAAGGTTCGCGTCACAACCCCCGACTCGCACGTAGGGGACATCCTCGCCGACATCACCCAGCGGCGGGGGAAGGTCCTCGGAATGGAGGGGGATTCAGGCCGGACCACCGTGAAGGCGAGAGTGCCGGAGGCAGAGCTCTACAAGTATGCCGCGGCCTTACGCGCGATGACGCAGGGAAGAGCGCACCACGAGAGGGAGTTGGTGGCCTATGAGGCCGTTCCCGACGTGGTGACCAAGCGGATCATTGGAGAGGTCGAGAAGGCGTCCTAGCGATCCGCGGCGGAGATGCGGCAGTTCGCGTCGCGGGTGACCCGGCAAGGGCCTCAATCTCCGTCACCGCGCGGCTCGTGCCGTCCTCCTCCGTCCGAACACGGCGACCGAGCGCCTCCGCGCGCTCGCGGTACCGAGCATCCGTCACGATGTCCCGCACACGGGCCGCCAGCCGTGCGGCCGTGAGGCGCCGAACCGGCAGGGGCGGAGGCGAGACGCCCAGGAGCCGCGCCCGCCCGGCCCAGAACGGCTGATCCATTCCAAACGGACAGCACACCTGGGGGCGCCCGGCCCGGACGGCAGCGCCCAGGGTTCCGGGGCCCCCATGGTGAATCACGACCGCGACGCGCGGCAGCAGCCACTCGTGTGGCACCCCCTCCCAGCCGTCCAGCGCCAGCACGCGACTCCCCTCCCCCCGAGCCGCGACCTCCCTCGGAGCCAGGGCACCCGACCCACGGGCCAGAAGGAGGCGTGCCCCCGTCGAGAGCACACCGTCCACGACCGCACGGGTCAGCTCGGTCGTCCGCGGGTGGGTCATGCTCCCGAAGCCGACGTAGACGGGTGGAGGGCCTGCCTCGAGAAAGCTCGTGAGCTCCGTCGGCGGCACCCACCCGTCGGGCGGCGGAAGGGTCCAGTACCCCACGGTCTTCCACTCCGGCTCCCAGTCCCCGGGCGTGGGCAGGACCGGTCCCGCCGCCACAGGTCACGCGTGCGGCGGATCGGGCCGAGGAGCATGTCGAGGACGCTATAGCTGGCCCGGTTCCCCCAGTTCCCCAGGGGTCGTCCCACCAAGAAAGTGGAGGGGAACTCGCGAGTGGGACAAAGCGTCGGGAGGGCACTCGCGAACACGACCGGGATCTTCCGGCGCTCCCCAATGTCAGACGCCGCGATCGCGCCCGGATGAGCGAGCAGGACGTCCGCCTCTTCGGTGGCGGAGAGACACTCGTTGAAAGCCCCGATCGCGCTCTCCCCGAAGGACCTCCAGCTCTCCATGAGGCCCGTGGGCGAGCGACTTTCGAGCACCGCTCTAAGACGCTTCAGCGGATCGTGGCTGAGAGGGATCCACGGGACGGCGTAGGGCTCGACCAGCCACCGGAAGCGTTCCGGGGCCGCGAGGACCACGGAGTGACCGGACGCCAAGAGACCTCGAGCGAGCGCGACGTACGGCTGCACGTCGCCCCGGGATCCCAGCGAGAGGATAGCGACCCGCATCTCTCTCTCCGCTCAGTAGCGGTAGTGATCCGGCTTGTAAGGGCCTTCGACCGGCACACCGATGTACTCCGCCTGCTTCGGCGTGAGCTCGGTCAAGCGCACGCCCAGCTTCTCCAGATGGAGCCGGGCAACCTTCTCGTCCAACACCTTTGGAAGCGTGTACACCTTCCGCTCGTAGGAGGCGGCGTTCGCGTGAAGGTCGAGCTGAGCCAGGACCTGGTTCGAGAACGACGCCGACATGACGAAGCTCGGGTGTCCGGTGGCGCATCCCAGGTTCAATAGCCGGCCCTCGGCCAGGACGAGCACGCTGTGTCCGTCCGGGAAGATGAACTCGTCGAGCTGGGGCTTGATTTCGTTCCTGCGGATCCCGCGCTTCTTCAGCCCGGCCATGTCGATCTCGTTGTCGAAGTGGCCGATGTTTCCGACGATCGCCTTGTCCTTCATCCGGGCCATGTGGTCCACGGTGATCACGGACGTGTTGCCCGTGGCTGTCACGAACACGTCGGCCGTCTCGATCACGTCTTCGAGCTGGACCACATGGTAGCCCTCCATCGCGGCCTGGAGCGCGCAGATGGGATCGATCTCCGTAATCACGACACGCGCTCCCTGGCCGCGGAGCGCCTGGGCGCACCCCTTGCCCACGTCGCCGTAGCCACAGACCACGCACACCTTCCCGGCGAGCATGACGTCCGTGGCTCGGAGAATCCCGTCCGTGAGCGAGTGCCGGCAGCCGTAGAGGTTGTCGAACTTCGACTTGGTCACCGAGTCGTTCACGTTGACGGCAGGAAAGAGGAGCGTGCCGCTCCTCATCCGCTCGTAGAGCCGATGCACCCCCGTGGTGGTCTCCTCAGACACGCCCTGGATCTCCTTCGCCCACCGGGTCCAGCGAGTACCATCCTCTCGGAGCGACTGGCGGAGCAGGTCGAGGATGACTCCCCACTCCTCGGGTTGGGTCTCCGCGTCGAAGTCGGGGACCCGTCCCGCCCCCTCGTACTTGACCCCGAGGTGCACGAGGAGCGTCGCGTCGCCGCCGTCGTCCAGGAGAAGGTTCGGCCCCCGGCCATCCGGCCAGCGGAGCGCCTGGTCCGTGCACCACCAATACTCCTCCAGGGTCTCGTTCTTCCAGGCGAAGACCGGAACTCCCGCCGGAGCTTCCGGGGATCCACCCTTCCCGACCACCACGGCCGCCGCGGCTTGATCCTGGGTCGAGAGGATGTTGCAGGAGGCCCAGCGCACCTCCGCCCCGAGGTCATCGAGCGTCTCGATCAGGACGGCGGTCTGCACGGTCATGTGGAGGCTGCCCATGATCCTGGCGCCGTCCAGCGGACGCGCGGGGCCGAACTCCTCCCGGAGCGCCATGAGCCCCGGCATCTCGTGCTCGGCCAGGCGGATCTCCTCTCTTCCGAGCCTCCAGAGCGAGAGGTCCTTGACTTTGAAGTCCGGGCTTCCGTCGAGCTCCCTGGAGAGGAGCGGGTTCTTGGCCTTGGTGGCTACGGGCATCTTTCCTTCCTCGGATCAGGTTCGGGTGGTGGCGCAAAGGTTGAACAGGAGGGGCCCGGCCGCGCTCGGGTCCGCCGGAAGCTCCGAGAGGCGAGGCGGATCGAACCCCGCGGCCTCGAGCCAGCCGGTCAGATCCTCACGGGTAAAACCGAGCCAGACGTGGCCCATTTCCTCCCGGAACGCGGTCCGCTGGTGACGCACCATGTCCAGGATCAGAATCCTCCCCCCAGGCCGGAGAGCCCGGTGGACTTCCGCGAGAGCCCGGGGCGGGTCCACCACGTAGTGGAGCACGAGGGACAGGATGGCCAGGTCGAGGGTCCGTTCGCCGATGGGTAGCGCTTCCAGGTCGCCCTCCCGCACGTCCACGTTCTCCTGCCCTGCGAGCCTCTCGCGGGCCACCCGGAGCATCTCGGCGGAGCGGTCCACGGCCACGACCTGGCGCGCGAAGGGCGCGAGGAGCCGGGTTAGTCGTCCGGTCCCACACCCCAGATCCCCCACTACGTCCCCGGGGCGGAGCAGCGCGGGGAGGAGCCGCAAGTCCACCTCGGCCCCGAACAGCTCCTCACGCAGTGTGTCCCACCGCCCGGCTGCCGAGGAAAAGAAGGCCCTCGAGCGCTCGGCCCTCGCGTCGAGCACGCTCTTCGCGCGCGCCCGATCGGCCTCGGCCGCCGGGCTCCGGGAGAGCTCGCCTCGCACGGCGTCCCAAAGGGCTCGGGCCGACGCCTCGAGCGACGGAGATACGCGGTAGTGCCGGCTGGGGCCCTCGGCGCGCGCCGTGAGCCACCCTTCGCGGGACAGGATCCGGAGGTGTCGGCTCACCGTGGACTGGGGAAGCTGCACCACCTGGCAGATCTCCGAAACGGTGAGCTCGCTCCCGTCGAGGAGGAGCAGGATCCTCGCTCGGGTCTCGTCGGCGAGCGAGCTGAGCCGGCCTAGGACCGGAACTGGAGAAGAGATGGCCACGTAACGTTAATCCTTGTATCCGGATTAACAGATATTACCTATGGAGCGGTCCGTCAAGGGGAGCGGGCATCCCGGCCCCGGACGGTCCGTACCCGTGACCCCAGGCGGGGCGAGCGGTGCCGCGGCGCTCCTTTCCCCAGGCCCCCTCCGTGCATACTCTTCGCCCGTCACCGACGACGAGGTCCTAGAAACGTGTCTAACACTCGCCGCCTCGCCACATGCGGGTTCCTGGCCGCGGCTGCCTCGTGGCTGGGGGCGCCCGCTGCCCAGGCGCAGCGGCCCGTCGATTCTCCGCCCTTCGAGGTGCACGAGGCCACGATCGCCGAGCTCCAAGCAGCCATGGGAGCGGGTCGCGTGACCTCGGTCGAGCTGGTCGACGCCTACCTGGCACGCATCCGAGCATATGACCTGGCCGGCCCCCGCCTGAACGCGGTGATCCACCTGAATCAGCGAGCGCGGAGCGATGCGGCAGCGTTGGACGGGGAGCGGTCGGCGGGACGCGTGCGCGGGCCCCTGCACGGCGTGCCGATCCTGCTCAAGGACAATTACGACACGAGGGACATGCCGACGACCGCCGGGTCCATGGCGCTCGCGGGCGTGATCCCGCCCGACGACGCCACGATCGTCCGGCAGATCCGCGAGGCAGGAGCCGTGATCCTCGGGAAGACGAACCTACACGAGTGGGCGCGCGGGTACACCACGATCAGCTCGCTCGGAGGCCAAACGCTGAACCCCTACGATCCGACGCGCATCGCGGGGGGATCGAGCGGCGGGACGGGGGCCGCGGTGGCCGCGAGCCTGGCGGCCATAGGGTGGGGAACGGACACGTGTGGATCCATCCGGGTCCCCGCCGCGCTGAACGGCCTCTTTGGGCTCCGCCCCACGAAGGGGCTCGCGAGCATCGACGGCATCATCCCGCTCGCACACACGCAGGACGTGCCCGGGCCCCTGGCCCGTACCGTGTCTGACCTCGCGATCGGTCTCGACGTAACGGTCGGTCCCGATCCCGGTGATCCGTCCACGGCGATCCTGGCCGGGCGCCCCCTGCCCCGCTTTGCCGAGGCTCTCGATCCCGACGCGCTCCGGGGAGCTCGCATTGGGGTGCTCGCGAACTACTTCGGGAGTGCTCCCGAGGACGCCGAGGTCGGGGAGCTCGTGCGACGAGCAGTCGCCCGAATGTCCGAGCGCGGTGCCGAGGTGGTCGAAGTGACGCTTCCTGGCCTCGACTCTCTCCTCGCGGGCACGAGCGTGATCTCCGTGGAGTTCAAGTTCGACCTCCTGGACTATTTGGCGGCCACACCCACCTCCCCGTGGCGCACCCTCACCGAGGTGCTCGAGAGCGGGCTCTACCACGACGCGGTGGCCGGCGGCCTCAGGCGAAGCGACGCGGTGGAGAGCCGGGACTCGAACGCGCGCCGCGAGGCACTCGCCCGGCGTGAACGGGCGCGGCAGACGGTCATCGATTTCCTCGAGAGCGAGGACCTCGACGCCCTGGCCTACCCCTCGGTCCGCCGCCCGCCCGCGCGCGTGGGAGAGGGCCAGGGAGGGGTGGCGTGCCAGCTGAGCGCCGCGACGGGCCTCCCAGCCATAACGATTCCCGCAGGACTGGTGGCGGACGCCCTTCCCCTGGGGTTCGAGCTCTTGGGGCGGCCGCTCGACGATGCGCGACTCGTCCAGTTAGCGTATGGTTACGAGGAGGCGTTTCGCCCGCGCATTCCCCCGGCCCTTACGCCCCCGCTGCCGAACCCCGACTCGCCCTAACCCCGAGCTTCTCGTGGAGATCGACATGAGGCGGATCCTTTCCATCCTGACCGTTCCCCTGACCTTCGCCGTGCCGTGGGCCCTCACCGCCCAGCAGGGAGCCCCCGGGACCGTGCCGCAGGCGGCGGTCCGGGTGGACGATGACCTGATCCGGCGCGCCGACCCCGCCGAGTGGCTCACCTACGGTCGGGACTACGCGGAGACCCACTTCAGCCCGCTCAACCAGATCGACGACGGAAACGTCGGCCGGCTGGGGCTCGCGTGGACGTGGCAAGTGGTAGGCACGAACGGCCGACTGGAGTCCACGCCGCTCGTGCACGACGGCGTCATGTACGCGAGCGGCACGTACAGCACGGTCTTCGCCCTGGACGCGCGAACTGGGGAGCTCAAGTGGATGTGGGATCCGGCCCTCGTGAGGGGAGGATACAGCCAGGGCGGGCCGACGTTTTGCTGCGGGCCGAACAACCGCGGGGTCGCGCTCTACCGGGGCAAGGTATTCGCCGGGCTCCTCGATGGACGCCTCGTCGCGCTCGACGCGGAGACCGGTCGACTGCTGTGGGCGCGCCAGACCACCCCGGTCGGCGTCGAGTACAGCATCACCGGGGCACCCCGGGTGGTGAAGGGAAATGTGATCATCGGGAACGGGGGAGCCGAGTACGGCGTGCGCGGGTTCATCACGGCCTACGACGCGGAGTCCGGCGAGGAAGCCTGGCGCCTCTACACGGTACCGGGCAATCCGGAGGACGGGTTCGAGTCCGTAGCCCTCGAGGTGGCCGCATCGAGCTGGGTGGGGGACTGGTGGGCGCTCGGCGGAGGCGGGACGGTCTGGGATGCGATGGCCTACGACCCCGAGCTGGACCTCCTCTATATCGGGACCGGAAACGGCTCTCCCTGGAGCCGAGAGATCCGAAGCGCCGGCGAGGGGGACAACCTGTACCTCTCGTCGATCATTGCTGTCGACCCCGATGACGGGTCCTACGTCTGGCACTACCAGACGACGCCCGGAGACGACTGGGACTACACGGCCACGCAGCCCATCATGCTCGCGGATATCGTGATCGACGGCGTGGAGCGTCAGGTCCTCATGCAAGCGCCGAAGAACGGCTTCTTCTACGTGATCGACCGGCGCACCGGCCGGCTCATCTCGGCCGAGCCGTATGCATACACGACCTGGGCCACGCGGATCGATCTCGAGACAGGTCGCCCGGTGGAGACCCCCATCGCCCGATACGACGAAGTGGGCGCCTGGATCTCGCCCGGGCCCATCGGAGCGCACAACTGGGAGCCGATGTCTTACAATCCCGGAACCGGGCTCGTCTACGTCCCGGGACAGAACAACCAGTCTTTCTACCGCCGGAACATCGATTTCGAGGTCGTGCGGGGACGGTTCAACACGGGGACCGGGGGGTCGGCTCCGAGGACCATCGAGGCCCCATCGATCCCCGCGTCCCCCGGGTACCTGGTTGCGTGGGACCCTGCGGCCAATGCCGAGCGATGGAGAATCCCGTACGAGACGCGGCGGAACGCGGGGACGCTCACGACCGCCGGTAACCTGCTCTTTACGGGAGAGGCTGGCGGAGTGTTCTACGCGTACGACGCCACGACCGGTCGGGAGCTCTGGCGATACGACCTTCCGGCGGGCCTGGGGTCACCGATGACGTACGAGATGGACGGGCGGCAGTACGTCACGATCCTCGCTGGCCGGCAGGAGTCGGGCGAGTCCGCCGGCCGAGTGTGGACGTTCGCGCTGGACGGGAACGCGCCAAGGCCGTAGGCCGGGCGGCGCGAACCGGCCGACCGTCAGCTCGGCACCAGGAGCACCTTCCCGGTCGTCTTCCGGCCAGTCAGTCGCTCGTGCGCCTCGCCCGCGTTCCCGAGCGGGTGCTTCTCGCCGATCCGCACGTCAAGCTGGCCGGCCTCGATCCACTCGAAGAGGTCTCCCGCCCGGCCCCGCAGCTCATCGGGCGTGGCGATATAGTGCCCAAGGGTGGGGCGGGTCAGGTAAAGGGAGCCACCCGCGTTCAGGCGCTGGGGGTCCACGGGAGGGACGGCGCCGCTCGACTGACCGAAGAGCACGAGAAACCCCCGGGGCCCGAGACACTTCATGCTGGCGTCGAATGTGTCCTTCCCGACGGAATCGTAAACCACGTCCACACCCTTCCCCTCCGTAACCCGCGAGACCTCCTCCGCGAAGTCCTTCTCGGTGTAACGGATGACCTCGTCCGCGCCGGCCTGCTTCGCGAGCTCGGCTTTCTCCTCCGTGGAGACGGTTCCATAGACGGTAGCGCCGCCTAGCTTCGCCATCTGGGTGAGGAGGAGGCCGACCCCGCCCGCCGCCGCGTGGACGAGCACCCGCTTGCCTCTCTCGAGCGGAACCGTACTCCGCGCCAGGTAGTGGGCCGTCATCCCCTGGAGCATGACTGCGGCCGCGATCTCGAGGTCAACGCCCTCCGGCACGGGCACCAGCTTCCACGCGGGAAGGACGGCGTACTCGGCGTAGCTCCCGACCTGCATCGCGTACGCAACCCGATCCCCCGGCTGGACGCCGTCCACTCCGGGGCCCACGGCGTCCACGATCCCGGCCGCTTCCATACCGGGAGTGAAGGGTAGCGGGCTCTTATAGGCCCCGGTCCGGAAGTACACATCGATGAAGTTGACACCCGATGCCGCTACGCGGATCCTCGCCTCTCCCTCGCCCGGGTCGGGAACGGGCACGTCCTCCAATCGGAGGACCTCTGGCCCTCCAAGTTCTTGGACCCGGATCGCCTTCATTCTTCACACCTCCTGGTGGGACTCGGTCGGGTCCCATCGGTCATCTAACGAGAACCCGCGGGCTGGGAGCACGTGACGGTAAGAGCCCGCCGATCACGGGGCAAGAAACGCCTCCGAGGGGTGCGCCTGCGCCCCCCGACCGTTACCCTAGCCGAGGCTCGAATCACACCGACAAGTGGGCTTCGACCTGCGGTCTGGCGGGTCCCTTCGTCCGCAGCACTTCTGCTCTGAACAATAGGAGGGAAGTGTAATGGCTCGTACGAAGATGTATCTCGCGGCTCTCATCCTCGCCGGCCTGGCCGTGCCGGGCTCGGTCGAGGCGCAGGACCCGCGGATGAACTTCTTTTTCACAAGCGTGGGCCCGGGAGACGGCGCGAACCTGGGGGAGCTGGCCGGTGCGGACGCACACTGCGAGCACCTCGCGTACGCCGTCGGCATGCAGGACAAGACCTGGAGGGCCTACCTGAGCGCGGCCGGTACCGGCGGGCGGCCCGCGGTGAACGCACGTGACCGGATCGGGGACGGCCCGTGGTACAACTACGCCGGGGTCATGGTCGCGAGTGACGTGGACGAGCTCCACGGACAGAACAACCTCGCGAAGGAGACCGCCCTGAGTGAGATGGGCGTCGTGATCCACGGTCGTGGGGACAGCCCGAACCGCCACGACGTCCTCACCGGCTCCGAGATCGAAGGCACCGTCATGCCAGGGCCGGCCGCCGATACGACGTGCAACAACTGGACGAGCAACGGCGCGGGAAGCGCGCAGGTCGGCCACTTCGATCGGCAGGGCGGCGGACAGAATCCCACGTCCTGGAACTCGGCCCACTCGTCGTCGGGGTGCGGCCAGGAGGATCTCCGCGGGACGGGAGGCGACGGGCTCTTCTTCTGTTTCGCGATCGACTGATGCCCCGCGGCTCGGTGCCCCTCGTCCTCCTTGCCGTCCTCGCCGCGGGAGCCTCGATCGTTCGGGAGGGCGCCGCATCGGGGGCAGGAGCCCCGGAGTCCCGCGAGCTCGCGGAGCCGCGCCCGCCGGCTCCGCGGGCCGGACAGGCACCCGTGATCCTCGTCACGGGATCCACGAGCGGGCTTGGTCGCGAGGTCGCCCTTCGACTGGGGGCGACCGGCGCCCACGTGATCGTGCACGGACGGAACCGCGAGCGAGGACTCGATGTCGTCCGAGAGATCGAGGCCGGCGGCCGCGGGAGCGCACGGTTCTACGCCGCCGACCTGGCATCGTTCGACGAGGTGAGGGGGCTCGCTCAGGAGATCCTGGCCGATTACGACCGCCTGGACGTCCTCGTGAACAACGCGGGGATCTGGCTCGAGCCCTCGGATGGGCGGCTGCTCAGCGCCGACGGGCACGAGCTTCACTTCCAGGTGAACTACCTCTCGGGCTTCCTCCTCACCCGTATGCTCCTCCCGCTCCTCCGGCAGAGCGCGCCGGCGAGAATCGTGAACGTCTCCTCGGGAGCCCAGAGGCCGATCGACTTCGACGACCCAATGATGACGCGGGGCTATTCCGATGGCCGGGGCTACGCTCAGAGCAAGCTCGCCCAGATCCTCTTCACGTTCGACCTGGCGCAAGAGCTGGCCGGGACGGGGGTAACCGCGAACACCCTCCACCCCGCCACGATGATGGACACGAACATGGTGCTTTCGCGGGGGGCGACGGCACGGAGTTCGGTCGACGAGGGAGCAGCGGCCGTGATGAACGTCATCACCGGATCGGACGTCGGGACCGGCCAGTACTTCAACGGCACGAGGCCCGCTCGCGCGAACGCGCAGGCCTACGACCCGACGGCTCGGGAGAGGCTCCGGGAGCTTAGCGAAGAACTGACGGGGCTCTGAAGCTCATCCGAGGGCCGCGTTCCGCGCCCGCGTCGCCTCGGCGAGCTGCTCGAGGCAGGATACGGAGTCCTCCCACCCGAGGCACCCGTCCGTGATGCTCTGTCCGTATACGAGCTCACGCACGTCGCCTAGCGCCTGGGCTCCCTCGACCAGGTTGCTCTCGATCATGACCCCCATGATTCCCGTCTCGCCGTCGCGAAGCTGACCGCAGACGTCCGCGCAGACGTCGATCTGCTGCTTGAACCGCTTTCCGCTGTTCGCGTGGCTCAGATCGACCATGACCTTCGGGGGAAGGTCTCCCCGCTCCAGCATCTGGACCACCTCCTTCACCGACTCCCGGTCGTAATTCGGAGCGCCGTTCCCTCCCCGGAGGATGATGTGACAGTCCTCATTCCCGGCGGTGGAGAAGATCGCGGAGTGCCCCTCCTTGGTGACGGAGAGGAAGATGTGAGAATGGCGGGCCGCCCGAACCGCGTCCACCGCGACCTGTACGGAGCCGAGCGTACTGTTCTTGAAGCCCACCGGGCAGGAGAGGCCGGACGCGAGCTGGCGGTGCACCTGGCTCTCCGTCGTCCGGGCCCCGATGGCCGCCCAGGCCACGAGGTCACCGAAGTACTGGGGGGAGATCGGATCCAGGTACTCGGTTCCCGGCGCTATCCCCATGTCCACCAGGTCGCGGAGCAATCCGCGGGCGATGCGGAGCCCCTCGTTGATCACGAAGGAGTTGTTCAGGTGTGGGTCGTTGATGAGCCCCTTCCAACCGACCGTCGTGCGCGGCTTCTCGAAGTACACCCTCATCACGATGTCGAGTGCATCCTCGAAGCGGACGGCTTGCTCGTGGAGTCGCGCCCCGTACTCCAGAGCGGCCTTCGGATCGTGGATGGAGCAGGGGCCGATCACGACCAGGAGCCGCGGATCCCGCCCGTGGATGATCTGTCCGATCTCCCACCGCGACGAGAACACGAGCTCGGACGCGACATCGGAGAGCGTGAGGTCCCGGATCAGGATCTCCGGGGCCTCCACCTCCTCCATCCCCGTGATCCGGACGTCATCGGTGTGGTATTTCACGCGGGGAGCCTAACGGGTGGCAGGACGGCCGACAACGGGGAAAGGCAGCGAGAATAGTGACTGGACCCGGCCACGTTGGCCCCGCGCCCTCAACTACGGAAGGGAGAGCAGGCTCGTCCCGTCCACGGTGATCACCCCGTAACGGACGATCCAGTGCAGGTGGGGGCCTGTGACCCGTCCGGTGGCCCCGACCCGCCCGATCACCTGACCGGGCGCCACGACGTCCCCCTCCTCCACCTCCCGCACGCTCAGGTGCAGATAGGCGGTCACGAGACCCGCGCCATGATCGAGATAGACGACGTTTCCGCCCAGATAGAAGGAATCGACGAGGGCGACGATCCCGGGGGCCGGGGCGAGCACGGGCTCCCCGGGCGCTCCCTGGTAATCCGTCCCCATGTGGCGGCTCTGGACCTGGTCGTTGAACACGCGCCCGTGCCCGAAACCACTCGTGATCCGGGTGCCGCGCGGGGCCTCGAACGGCGCCTCCCACTCCCACATCCGGGGCGTGCCGTGCGAGGCGCGAGATATCGCCATCGCGCGCGCGGACTCCTCGTCCACCCGGCGCTGGAGATCGGGCGGCAGAGGGTCCCCGAACTCGGGGGCGACCGTGAGCCGCTCCATTCGGTAATCTCCGGGCACGATGGGCACTTGATGGAGCTGGCTCGCCCGCTCCCCCGCGGGCCCGCGGAGATCGAGCGACAGCTGGAGGCGACCCGAGGCGTCCACGGGCGCCGCGGCCAAAGCGAGGAGCGCGCCGTCGGGTCCCTCCACGAAGTGGATCGGCTCACCCGCGAAGGTGGCATCAACCTCGTCCGGGAGCCCACCGTCCACCGCCGACAGTCGGACCTGGAAGAGGGTCCCCTGGGGCACCTCGGCCGGCGTCCATCTGACCGCGACCGAATCGAGCGCGGCTGAAAACGAGGGCCGCGCAGTGGCCCCAGAGGGGGAGCCCGGCTCCACCACTGGAGAGCCGGCCGGGGGCGCGGCCATCGGGGCGGGCCTACTCCCCGACAGGGCCGGCCCGACAGCTACGGCCGCCATCGCCGCCGCCAGACCCCACGCCCAGCGTTCCCTCACCGTCGGATCTCTTCCTCCCTTCCGGCTCGACAACGCGCTAGTCGAGGCCCTCGTGACCCCTGCCTAGCTCCCAATCGCAGCCAGTTCCTCGTACCCGTCCTGACGGACTATTGCGCCCCGCGGGGCTTCCCGGAAAGCTCGATGGACGCCCGGCGGACCGAGCTTGCCTCCGCTCCACGCCCTCTTTACCACCGCGCGAAGCAGAGTGATCGCGATGGTTCCGGGCGCACGACGTGAGGACCGGCGAGGTCCTCTTGGAGGCGCGACTCGGCACCTCCGCCCCGGGGCACCCGATCTCGTTCGCGGTGGACGGGAAGCAGTACATCGCGGTAACGACGGCGGCAGCGCAGCCTACGGCGCCGCGTCGGTCGGCCCGCTCACGAAGGCCCTCATGAGGAGCCACCCGTCCGGATCGAGGCGGAGACGGGTCGGGCGAGACGGCAGGGTCACCGAGACCGACCACTCGCGTCCGTCTACCCACTCGGTGACGCGGTGGACCCCTCCCGCGAGCTGGAACTCGAGCTCCACCGGCATTTGGAAGGTCGGCCAATCTTCCGGCTGATCCTGGACGATCGAGACCCGGGCTCGCTGGGACCGTTCGTCCCAGCTCCATTCCACCCGGTAGGTCGGGTATCCCGGTGAGTGGAGCCACTGCTGGAAGAACCAGTCCAGGAGCTCGCCCCTGACCTCGTCGAACGCGGCCTGGAGATCGGCCGTCACCACGTTTCCACCGGTGTGCCGCTGGTAGTAGCTCCGGATCTGGTTGAAGAACGTCCGGTCTCCGACCACCCACCGTAGCATGTGCAGGACGAGCGCACCCTTGTCGTACGAGTTCGCGTTGAGGAGGTCCAACAGGTTCGACGCGGTCGAGTCCACCACCGGGCGGTCGACCACGTCCGAGGTCAGGTATCGCTCCCGGGACCGCGCCATCCGGGTCTGGAAGGCCTCCGGCCCCTCGATCCGCTCACGAAACACGGCCGCGAAGTACGTTGCGAAGCCCTCGGAGAGCCAGAGGTGCGGCCAGTCCGCGGGCGTGACCGCATCCCCGAACCACTGGTGCGCGATCTCGTGGGCGACGGTGTCCTCGATGTCGCGCCCTTCGGCAATCGCCTCTTCCGAGTAGAAGATGGCGGACGCGTTCTCCATCCCCCCGAAGCGGGTCGAGGCCTGCACGTTCGCAAGCTTCTCGAAGAGATACGGACCGAACAGATCCGTGAACGCGTCCACCATCTGCCCGGAGCGGCCGAAGATCTCCCGAGCGAACGCCGTGTCGGGTGGGAACGCCCACGACGTCACCTCTATGCACCCGTCGGACCGGGGAGAGGCGGGCGCCGCCCCGCACGCCGCCACCCCCTGATCCAGCACTTCGAGGTTCGCGATCCCCACGACCATGAGGTAGGTGGGGATCGGAACCCGTGTCCCCCAGCGCCAGGTCACGAGCCCCTCGATCCCACCGGTGCGAGCCGGATCGGCCGGCTCGGGCTCCCCCGTCTGGGCCCCATTCGCGATCACGCTATAGGCGGGCGGCACGTGCACGGTATACGAAACCGTGGCCTTGTCCGACGGGTGGTCGTTCGACGGGAACCAGAAACGCGCCCGATTCGGCCAGTTGTCCGCGAAGACGGTTGGCTCCCCGTGCACGTTCCGCCCGATGATGAGGCCGTCGTCCGGGGTGCCACGCGTCATGACCTCGACCTGGAGGGTGTCGTAGACCCCGGGCATCCCGGGGCTCACCATGCGGAGGAGGCCTGGATCCTGGCGGAACTGAATCGGGACCCCGCGAGCCGTGACCGCCTCGACCGCGAGTCCCGACAGGTCGACGGTCACCGTGTGGACGCCGCGACCCTCCCTCAAGTACCGGATGACGGTCCGCGCCGCGATCCGATCACCCTCGGGTGGCACGACCAGCTCCACGTCGTAGTGGAGCACGTCAATCGCGTCGTGGTAGCGGTCCGCCTCGGGAGGGAGCCCGATGGGAACGGGGTCGGGCTCGGTCCACCCGGCAGCCGGGTCGAGGGGGGGCGGGGAGAGGGTGTCCCAGACGAACGCGGGAGCGTCCTCTCCGTAGAGCCAGCGGAGCGGCCGCTCCCAGTCCACGTCAGAGAGGTACGCGCACCCCGCCGAAGCCGCTGAGGCCGTTAACCCCACGGCCGCCAGGACGATGGCCCTTCCGCGTGCCGTCGGGGGCGGGGCGGCGGCTCGGCTGATCGTTCGGCCCTCCCCTTGCACGCCCCTACTCAGGCATGAGGGTGACCCTGAAATAGTTCTCCGTGTCGAGGACGCGCCGGGCCATCTCCTGCACGTCCGCGGGCGTGAGCCCGTCCACGGTCGCCCCGAACGTATCGACGGCCGAGCCCGGGGGCACTCCCCGCTGATAGTCGGCCACCAGCTGGTTGAGCCACGTGCGGTTGCTCGAGAAGTCCGTCTCGAACTGCCGGAGGAGCGCCTCCCGTGCGTCCGCCGTCTCGGACTCCGTGGGGCCGGTGGCCTTGATCGTCTCGAGGGCTTCGAAGATGGCGTCGAGCAGCTCCTCGGTGCGCTCGGGATCCGAGCCGAAGCCGATCGAGAACTGGTACGCCTCCTCGGGACGCCACGACAGCCCCGGGCCGACTCCGATGCTGTACGTGCCGCCCAGCACCTCGCGGATCTCGCTGTTCAGGCGCGTGTCGAGGGTCATCGCCAGGGCTCGGATCGCGGCCCGGGCAACCTGGTCTCCGTAATCGAACGGGCCCGTGAAGGTGACGACCGTCTGACTGATCGGCTCGAGGCCCCGCTCGACCGTCTCCTCGACGACACCTCTCGGAGGCCGCACGCCGACGTCCCGCCAGGTCTCGTCCCGGTCCGTGGCGGGAAGGGCGCCCAGGTAGCGCTCCACGAGAGGGCGCATGACGTCGAAGTCGATGTTTCCCACGAACACGAACGTGAAGTCGTCCGTGTCGGCGAAACGCTCCTGGTAGAAGGCGAACGACTCGGCCAGATCGGTCTGGTCCAGGGTGGCGACCGTGACGGGTCGTTCTCGCGGGTGGTCCTGGGTGATGATGCGCACGTACGCGTCGTTGAACGCCGTGTTGGGATCCGCGTCCCGGTTGGCGAGCGACTCCCGGGCACGGTTGAGCCACACCTGGTAGTACTGCTCGTCCATTCGCGGCTCGGTCAGACGAAGGTAGATGAGCTGGAACAGCGTCTCGAGATCGCGGATCGACGCCCCTCCGCTCACGCCCTCCTCGAAGTCCGTGATGAACGGGCTCGCCGAGGCCACCGTCCCAGCGAGAAGCCGGTCCAGCGCGATCGCGTCGAAGTCGGCAACGCCACCCGCCGTAATGAGCTGGGCCGCGGTCATCGCCGGAACGAAGTCCTCGTCGGAAGCGAGGGACGTCCCGCCCGTGCTGTACGCCCGGAAGACGACCTCGTCCTCCTCGAAGTCCGTGGACTTGAGCGCGACCAGGATCCCGTTGGCGAGCCGCCACTCGGTGATGCCCCGCTCCAGCTCGCGAGTCTCGACCACGGGCGACCCGGTAGGAACGTCATCCAGGAGCGTCTCCGCGGCCACCCGGTCCACGTAGGGCGTGATCTCCGCCGTCTGGACGCCCTCGAGCACGGCGGCGAGCTCTGTCTCGTCCGGGAGGTCCGATTGGGCGCCCTCCGGTCCAGACACCAGGACTACTCGATTCGAGTCCGTGATCCAGCTCTGGCCCACCCGGTTCACCTCGTCCAGCGTGATCTCCGGGACGAATCGCTGATAGAGCTCCCACTCGTACTCGATCCCCGGAATCGCCTCGCCGTCCAGCAACGCCCGTGTGTACTCGGCGGCGAACGAACCCGAGGGAGTGTTCACCCGGTTCGTGTAGATCTGCTCGATCTGTCGGAGAATGTTGGTCTTCGCTCGCTCGAGCTCCGTTTCCGTGAATCCGAACCGCTCGACCCGCTCCGCTTCCTCGAAGAGAGCCGCGAGCCCGCGCTCCACCCCACCCTCGGGAACCGTGGCGCTCAGGGAGTAGATCTTTTCCGTGCGCACAAACATGCCCTGGGACCCCGAGGCTCCCAGAAAGGGCGCCTCCGGCTGGCGGGCGATCTCGGCGAAGCGGTCGTTCAAGAGCGAGTTGTAGAGCCCCTCGACGATCGTCTGGCGGTAGCCCCCCACGGTCCAGTCGTGATTCGCGTCCATCTTGTGGTAGACCGATACGCTCGACGTGGTGAGCTCGGGGTCCGTGACGATGGAGTAGAGGGTCTCCTCATGGTCGGGCACGCTGTAGGCGACGCGCTCGCGGGTGCCTCCCGAAGGCGGCCAGTCCCCGAAGTGATCCGTGAGGAGCGCCTCCACCTCCAGGCGGTCGAAGTCTCCGATGGCGATCACCGCCATCAGGTCGGGCCTGTACCATTCGCGGTAGAAGCGACGGAGCGACTCGTGCTCGAAGGTCTCGATGTTCTCGATCGTCCCGATCGGTAGCCGCTCCGCGTAACGCGAGCCCTGGAAGATCACGGGATACTGCTCGTCCTGGACCCGGGCCTGGACCCCCCGTCGGAAGCGCCACTCCTCCACGATCACGTCTCGTTCCTGGTCGATCTCCTCAGGATCTAGGGTCATGCCGTGAGCCCAGTCCTCCAGGATCTGGAAGGCCGTGGCCATGTAACGCGGGTCGTCCGTGGGCACGGTCAGGCGGTAGGTCGTCTCGTCGAAGCCCGTGGAAGCGTTCACGCCGGCCCCGAAGCGCATCCCGATCGACTCCATGAACTCGACGAGCTGCTGCTCCTCGAAGTTTTCGGTGCCGTTGAAGGCCATGTGTTCGAGAAAGTGGGCGAGGCCCAGCTGGTCGTCGTCCTCAACGATTGAGCCCACGCGCACGACGAGGCGGAGCTCCGCCCGGTTCCCGGGCTCCTGGTTCGAGCGAATGTAGTATCGGAGCCCGTTCGGGAGCTCGCCGAGCGAGACGGCCGGGCTCGGAGGAATCAGGAGGTCGAGAGGCGCGGTTCGGGCCTCCTCGGGAACGGCAACCGGCTGGAGCTGCTGGAGCGCTAACGCGGGCGGGGCGAGTACCGTGAGGACCAAGAGCCCGACGAGTCCCGCGGGGGCGACACCACGGATGGCTTCCTTCATCGCTCACTCCTTCGCTGTTCGACCGGGGTCCGTGAAGCTCTCGGCCCCCCGGCGTGGAGACGCTCCTCTCCGCCCGGCGGGGGCCCTCTAAGTATGGAGGAGCGGCGCCGGTCACGCGAGCGACGTCGCGCCCCCCTCGCCAACGCGTCTCAAGGAGGGGTCAGGACGATCCTGAACCCAATGAACAGCCGCCTCGCTCCCGGATCCGCTCCTCCGCGAACGGCAGCCCGCACGTTCTGCTCGGTGTCGCTGAACGAGCCTCCTCGCATGATCCAGAGCGCGTCTGCCTCGAGGTCCACGCGCTCGTTCCCCGGATCATAGGGGGTGGCCTGGTAGGGCGTCCGGGTCCACTCCCATGGAAGCCCGCCCCCACCGAATCAACTCGGGGAGCGCGCGGCCCGGGCCGAGGCCGCCGGACCCCGGCTCGGGCGAGCCTCGTTCTCGGTACTGTCGTGAGCCAATCGGGTCGCCGTCTCCTTTCGGACCACAGGGGCCACGCTCGTTCCGAAGAGACTCGATCGCGCGTAAGACCCGGTCGTGAGGCATCGGACCCACCGTGAGCTGAAGGAGGAAACGGTCGTGCTGGAAGAGGATCTTTTCAGCGACCTGTTCCGGGTTCCCCACGAAGAGCGCGCCGTCCAGCCGGACTTCCCGGTCGAACTGATCCCGACCGAACGGCGGCCATCCGCGCTCCCGCCCGATGCGGGTCATCACCTCCGAGACGGGCGGAAACGCCGTGTCACCCGCGTCCTTGGCATCCTCGGCCAGGAAGCCGTGGGAGTTGATCCCGAGCCGGAGCGCCCGAGAGTCGTATCCCGCCTCCTCCGCGCTCTCCCGGTACAGCTCGACGATCGGCCGGAACCGCGCCGGGGCTCCTCCAATGATCGCGAGCGCCATGGGAAGCCCGAGCGCCCCCGCGCGCACGACAGAGCGGGGCGTCCCGCCCACCGCGATCCAGACCGGGAGGAGATCCTGCTCCGGGCGCGGGTAGACGCCCCGATCCTCGATGGGCTGGCGATGCCCTCCCGACCATGTGACGCGCTCCGCCTCCCTCACCCGGAGGAGGAGATCCAGCTTCTCGGAAAAGAGCTCGTCATAGTCAGTGAGGTCCTGCCCGAAGAGGGGAAACGACTCGGTGAACGAGCCGCGCCCCGCCATGATCTCCGCCCGACCGCCCGAGATCAGGTCCAGGGTGGCAAAGTCCTGGAACACCCGCACGGGGTCGTCCGAGCTCAGGACCGAGACGGCGCTCGTCAGGCGGATCCGCTTCGTGCGCGCCGCGGCCGCTGCCAAGACCACCGCCGGCGCGGACACCGCGTAATCGGGCCGGTGGTGCTCTCCCACACCGAAGACGTCGAGCCCGACTTGGTCCGCCAGCTCGATCTCTTCCAGGAGGTTTCGGATCCGCTCGCCCGCGCCGAGCTGTCGCCCGGTCACCGGATCGAGTCGGGTCTCGGCGAAGGTGAAGATCCCGAGTTCCACAGCCCGGGAATCTAACAGAGGGGGACAGACCGACCGAGGGCTTCACGCCTCGGCTGCGCGCTCCGCCTGTACCAGGTGCCACTCCTGGTGGCGGGGGAGTACGACGAGGCAGGAGTACACGTTGTAGCGAAGCCGAGAGTCAAACGGGGAGACGATCTTGACCGAGGCGAGCGGAAGTCCGTCCGACGCGCGGGCCAGCGCGATCTGCTCGTCCTGGAGCCGGTCGAACTCCCGGACGACGTCCCCTGGGGGAAGCTCTCCTCGGGGAACGAACGCCGGCGAGGTTCGGATCCGTCCGAATCGGAGGCGGCCGACTCGCAGGACGGGCCCGGTTCCGGCCCAGAGGAGCCAACCGACGGGGTCCCGCCGATAGCGCTCCGGCGGGGGTCCTCCCAGGCGACGGGCTTCGTCGAGCGCGTCCCGGAGAACGGGCACGTACGCCCGTCCCGTCAGGTTCAGGTGCTCCACGCACTCCGCCACCGACCAGCTCCCCGGCGCGGGGCGCCGGGCCCAGCGCTCGTCCGGAAGCGTGTCGACCAGGTCGTGGAGACGGTCGCGAGCGGCCTCGAGGTTTCGAACGACTCTAGCGAGCTGGGACCGAAGGCGCCCTGCCCCGCCCGTTGGCTCGCTCCGTTCGCTAGACCCGCCCGCCACCCCCCGGCTCACTGGCCCGCCTCGTGGAGGAACCGGAGTACGTCGCCCATCAGCCGATACATGGATCGATAGCGCTCTGGGCCCGGCGCTAGGATCTCCTCCTCGGTCTGCACATACGTCGAAGGCTCGAGGCCGCCCCGGCAGCATCGGACCAGCTCCCTCGCACCCTCGGGCGTCGTCTCCAAGTGGAACTGGAGGCCGATCGTGGACCGGCCGAGCTGGAACGCCTGATTGTCGCAGGCCTCGCTCCGGGCCAGGTGGACAGCCCCGCGAGGGAGGTCGAAGGTATCGCCGTGCCAGTGGAAGACCTCGGTGGACGGTGGAAATCGGAAGATCGGATCGCCGTCTCCGTCGGCCGCGGCCGGTTCCACCCCTCGGACCGCGAACCACCCGATCTCCTTCTCCCGGTTCCGGTACACCCTCGCGCCCATCGCGCTCGCTATCATCTGAGCACCCAGGCACACGCCGAGCACAGGCTTCCCAGACTCGACCGAGGCCCGAACCAGCCGCTTCTCGGGCACGAGCCAGCCGTGCTCCGCTTCGTGGTTCACACTCATGGGCCCGCCCATCACGACGAGGAAGTCGATCTCCTCCGGCGTCGGGAGCTCCACCGACTCGTATATAGGCGTGCGGGTGACCTCGTATCCGGCGGCTCCGAGCCACGGCTCGATGGCACCGAGCCCCTCGAAGGGAACGTGCTGGAGGTAATGCGCTCGCATGCGCGTGGGCTCCACTCAGCGACCCGACGGTTGAGATGGGGAAGGTTCGCTAGCCAGCCAACCCTCCCGAGGTCGGGTATCTCACGATCTCGAATGCTCTTCAATGGAGGCTGCAATACCGGCGGGCGATCGACCAGGCTGGTGCGGTCGACGGCATCTTGCGAGTGAGGTAAACAGCATGGCTGTCCGGAAGAAGACCAAGAGCAAAGCAGAATTCGGGGACTTCTAAACCCCCCCGGCACTAACCGAGCAAGTGTGTGCCTTACTCGTCGATCACGGTCTTCATCCTTCTAGCGTCCTTGAGCCTACTTGTGGCACAGGGAGCTTCCTGGCTGCGGCGGTCCGGGCGTTTCCGGCTGCGCGCCAAATCGTGGGCATGGAGATCAACCCGCAGTACGTGGCTCAAGCAGAGAGCTTGTTGAACGGAGCGCGTTCGGATGCGCACGTCCACATTCAGCAGGCTGATTTCTTTCAGACCGATTGGGAAGAGCTAATCCGTGACCTGCCGAAGCCACTTCTAGTTCTGGGTAATCCCCCCTGGGTGACGAGTGCGGAGCTCGGCAACCTAGGTAGCTCGAATCTACCCGAGAAGTCCAACTTTCAGGCGTGATATTTGGACCGCTCCAAGTCTCTGGGTAATTCCGGATAACTGGGCGAAGGATACGGGATCCGGAAGCTCTGTCACCTTTGTGGCCGGCAACGCGGGCAGGCGTGGCTTCCGACATCACCGATTCTCTTGTCCGAGGTAAACTAACGTAGCGAAGAAGACCGACCATCCGCAGGCTTCCCACTGAGGTAGGCTTCCCAGTCACCCATGAGCCGGCGTCGGCGTTCGAACAGGTCCGTGCGCCGATAGGCCGCCTCAACCCTGTTCTGGACGACATGCGCGAGAGCCGCCTCGATGACCTCGCGGGGATGATCCGTTTCCTCGGCCGCCCAATCGCGGAAGCTGGAGCGAAACCCGTGGGGCACGGCCGCGATCTTGTGCTTCCCGAGCATCCGGCGCAGTTGCTTCTCCTCGAGCTGCTTGCCGAGCCGATTGGGAAACAGATACGGACTGGTTCCCTCCACGAGCGTCCGTGCCCCGTCCAGAATCTCCAGTGCACGACCACACAGCGGGACCCGGTGCTCGCGGTTCGCCTTCGTCCGCCTGGCCGGTACGGTCCACACGCCATTCTCCCGATCAATCTCGGTCCACTCGGCCCACCGCACCTCGCCCCACCGCGCTGCTGTCAGCACCAGGAACTCGAATGCCAGCCGGACGGCCGGAGGTACCGTCGATGCCCGCGCCGTCCGGATGGCCGCGGCCACCTCGCGATGTGGCAAGGCCCGCATGTGCTGCACGACCTTATGCTGTGGACCCAGGACCGGGCCAATCCGGTCGCACGGGTTGTCGATCCGAAACTCCATCGCCACCGCCCATTCCAACACCGCATGGAGGCGTTGGCGCAGCTTCCGGGCGGTGGCCGCCTTCGTGTGCCAGATGGGAGCGATGATCTCCAGCACGTCGGCGCTCGTGACCTCCGACACCGGCAGCTTCCCGACCCGCGGGAAGGCATACCGCTCGAAGGTCAACATCC
Organism: Longimicrobiales bacterium; assembly: GCA_965198065.1. Lineage (GTDB taxonomy): Bacteria > Gemmatimonadota > Gemmatimonadetes > Longimicrobiales > Gaopeijiaceae > SHZS01. The sequence goes on from CBDAON010000004.1 coordinate 380,002, forward strand.
AGTCGCGGCCCTGCGCCCGACTTCGCCACCCGGCCCGCTTCTGCTCGACCACACGTCGAGCGGCTTCGGCGAACGTGGGTATGCCAACGGAGCGCCGCTTCTCGGCCAGCGGGTCGCCGCCCGTGCGGGCCAGCTTGCGGTTGGCCAGCGCCTGCTCGCGGGCCTCGGCCAGCGAGACTAGGGTGACGCTGCCGAGTCCGAGCTCGCGCTTGCGGCCCCGGATCACGAGCCGCTGAATCCAGCTCCGCGTTCCCGTCGGCTGCACGTAGAGGTACAATCCGTTGCCGTCCGCGTGTCTTCCAGGCGGGGCGGTGCGCACGAAAGCGGCCGACAGGGCCTTGTCGGGATGACGGCCCTTGGGCTTCGTTTTCCGGGGCGAGCGGGCCTTGTTCGTTACAGAATCCATCCCCATATAATATAGGGGATGGAAGTGGATATCAATGGATGCCGGAGTCGGAAGAATCCGCTAGGATGTGTCCATAACTTGTTGTTATAGCAGTTACTTATGGACTGTACTGGATGATACTGCACATCGGTCTAGATAGCATGCCCATTCCTCCATGAGCCGACGGCGGCGCTCGAACAGGTCGGAGCGCATGTAGGCGGCCTCGACCGGGTTCCGGACTACATGGGCCAGGGCCGCCTCGACGACTTCGCGGGGGTGGTCCGTCTCTTCGGCGGCCCAGTCTCTGAACGACGACCTGAACCCATGCGGCACCGCCGCGATCCCGTGCTTCCTGAGCAGCCGGCCCATCTGCTCGCCGCCCACCTCTCTGCCGCGCTTGCCGACGAACACGATCGGACTCCCGCCGCCGCCCAGCTTCCGCGCCGCGTCGAGAATCTCCAGCGCGCGGCCGCACAGCGGCACACGGTGCGCGCGCAGGCTCTTCATCCGGCTCGCGGGGACCGTCCAGACGCGCTCCTCCCGGTCGATCTCGCTCCATACCGCCCCGCGGACCTCGACGCCCCGCGCCGCCGTGAGCACCATGAACTCGAACGCCAGCGCGTCCACCTTGCCCGCCTTCGCCGCCCGGACCTTCTCGATGGCCGCCCCCACCTCGCGGTGAGGCAGGGCCTTCCGGTGTCTGACGACATGTTGCTGGGAGCCGAGCACCGGCAGGAGCCGGTCGCACGGGTTGTCCGTTCTCCAGTCCATGGCGATGGCCCATTCCAGCACGGCGCGGATGCGGTGGCGAACGATCCGGGCCGTCGGCGGGTTCGCGTGCCAGATGGGTGTGAGGATCTCGAGCACGTCGGCGCTCGTCATCTCGGAGACCGGCACCCTCCCGATCCTTGGGAAGACGTGAATCTCGAAGCTGCGATACCAGTTCCTCGGCACCGCCGCGTTGCGCCATCCGGCGCTCTTCTGCTCGATGACGCGCTTAGCGGCCTCGGCGAAGGTGGGAATGCCCGCCGAACGCCGCTTCTCGGCCAGCGGATCGCCGCCCGCGCGGGCAAGCTTGCGGTTGGCCAGCGCCTGCTCCCGCGCCTCGGCGAGCAAGACCAGTTGGGCGTTGCCGAGTCCGAGCTCGCGCTTGCGGCCCCGGATCACGAGCCGCTGAATCCAACTCCGGGTTCCGGTCTTCTGGACGTAAAGGTAGAGACCGTTGCCATCGCAGTGCCTGCCGGGCGGTGCCGAGCGCACGAAGGCGGTCGAGAGCCGCTTGTGGGGATGGCGGCCCTTGGGCTTGCCTAGGCGGCGCTTGACGGGAGATCGAATCACATTATCCATCCCACAATCATAACTGGGATGGAACGGGATCGCAAAGGGCACTGCTGGCAGAACGAGACAAGAAAGAAACTACGTAACCTGTTGTAAATACTGGATGTTATGCACCTACCCGGAAATCCTTGGACGGTATCGGATTCAAGTTGTGCGTTTACGGCAAGTAATCGTCTAAGTTCAACCGGGACTGCACGATCTGCCGCACTTGCCGTTGGCCGATGGCTGATTGCAGCGTACCGAAACAGCGAGAAAACGGCATCGAATGGCGGGAATCCGGGTCGCATCGGGTCCCGTGTCAGCAGTTCGTCGTGAGTTCCTCACGCTGGCCAAGGTCACGTGGATGGTCCCCCGTATGACGGCCCACACCTACGCGGGACTCCTCAGCGATCACAAGTGGACGATAGGTCAGTGGTGATACGGGAAGGAAGACTGCTGCATCGACCGATGGGCCGGGAACGGGCGCGGCGCCCACACGATCGTTCACGAGGTCTTCCGCCTGTTCAGATTTCGGCGCCCGGACACACCGCCCGACAGAGGCGGCGTCCTGACAAGCTCAGAGCTTCTATGGCGGCGTCGCCGGAGCTATGCGCGGAGCTTCTTCACGACAGTGCGCACGCGATCGGGTATCGTCCGAGCCCCGGCGCCCCCACACTTGGCGGAGGAGCTCGTCCGTGGTCACCCCCGCATGGTCGTGGGTAGCCAGCAAGCAATGCTCCCTCCTCGATCAGCAACGCCCGCACCGACCGCAACTTCGTTAGGTCCTAAGCCGGGGGCGGTCCCGGGCAGCTCCGGGCGGGGCACCGTCCGCTTCAGCGGCGCACGGCCTCGAGCAGGAGCTGCCCCACCTCCCGGTTCTCCTTCAGTCCACCGAAGCGCTCCGCACCAGGACCCACGGCGAAGAGCGGAACAAACGCCGCCGAGTGGTCCTCGGTGGTGTACTGCAGACTGTCGGCGCGGCGCTCGGCCGTGGGGAGGCCGATGCCGCCGGTCTCGTGGTCCGCGGTCACGACGACCAGCGTCTGGGGGCTCCGGCGGCGGAAGTCGAGCGCCAGTCGCACCGCGTCGTCGAAGGCGAGCATCTCCCGGACGAGGATCTCGCGCCCGGCGTTCCGATGCGCCTCCGTGTCGGTGCCCTCGCTTTCCACCATCAGAAAGAACCCTCCGGGGCGGCCCTCCAGCATCTCGAGCGCGACGGACATCATGGCCGCAAGGCTGGGTGACCGCTCCGCTGCGGGCGCCATCTCGCCCTCGGCGAAGAGGCCGAGGAGAGCGACCTCCTGATCGGTACGAACGGCTTCCAGCTCCGTGAGGGATTCGACGATCTCGTACCGCTCCCTGGCCAGAGCCCAGAGATCGACGCCCGCCCGCTCCTCCGCAATGTCCAACAGCCCTCGGCCGCCCCCCATGAGCAAGTCCACGGGCAGGTCGATCATCTGCCGGAAGATGCTCACTTGCTCCGTGCGTGAGAGGGCATGGGCGCCGAAGGCTGCCGGAGTGGCATCGGTGATGTACGTCGTCGTGACGAGCCCCGTCCCCATCCCTTGCCGCTTGGCGGCTTCCAGCACGGTTTCCAGGTGGGCCGAGTCGGGCCCGACGGCAACGGCTCCGAAGAACGTTCGGGTGCCGGTCGACAGCGCGGTGGCGCCCGCCGCGCTTCCCGTCACGACATGGCCGTGGCCTCTGGTATCGACGAGGCCTGTCACGGGGAACTCCCGCACCGCCAGCTCGCTCCGGGCGAAGTAGGCAAGCGTCCAGTGCTCGACGCCCGCCCCGTCGGCGATCATCACGATGAGGTTTCGGGACGCCAGCCCGCTCGGAGCCTCGGGGGTGCAGGCCCACGCTCCAAGCGCGGCGAGCGCGACGAGCCCGAGCGAAGGACGGGAAGATCCGGTCATTGAACGGTCCTTAGGCTCACCCTAGATCCACTTCGCCGCCTTGATCCAGGTAGACTCAGGGGCTGGCGGGCCCTGGCGCAAGCGTCCTTATCCCCCAGGGCCCTCCCTGAGCCCGCGTGTGGGGCTTGTGGGGGGCCCCGAGTCGCCCCTATACCACGCGCCAGAAATGTCGCCAGAAATGTAATAGGCCAACTGTCACGAGCCCGAGAGATTCTTGGATCGGCGCTTGCCAACCCCTGGCGCCGGCAGGTGCCGAGGAGCATGGATAACATGGCCGGAGACGAACAGAAGGCGTCGGAAGGGTCCGGGTGGCCGGGTATCGCCTGTGGTGCTCGTGCTCGACGGGAACGGCTACCCAGTGGAGGGCGAGCGGGTGCTTCCTGCAACTGACAGCCTGCGTTGAGCACGAGCCGCGGGTAAAAGGCGAGCTCAGCGGATACGCTGCGTACCCAGACCGTTCCCACCTGGTGGGTGCGCAGACCAAGATCACCTTGACCTAGTCTAGACATACCTTCGGTGTCGCTTCTCATGGCCATCCTTTCGCTCCGAAGAGACTTCCTGGAGGCTGCCCACTACATGTCTATCGAAGCATCTCTTTCCATCTTCATCCGGCAGACCGTTTCGATCCGGCCAAACTGTCAGGTGAATGCCATCACAGAACACCCGACGCTTGCTGATTTCGATCAGGCCAGGAGTGAAGGCGCAGACGATGTTGCTTTCTCGGGAGGGGATTCCTCCGGTTCATCACGCGGAAATCTGGGAGCCTTCGGCACATACGGCACCAGACCCTCCATTGCTTGACGATAGAAGCGTTCCACACCGTCCGTAATGGACGTGAGTACACGGGCACCGGCCCGTCGTCCACGCCCGGTAGCGGCCCGTCGTCCACGCCCGGTAGCCAGCCCCATTGTCCAACTGAGCACGAAGAAACGAGGTTCTGCGTCTGTAGAGATCGCCGCGCGATCAGGGCCCGTCATGATCGGCATGGGTCCGTCTTGAAGGGCGTCGATCGGGGCTTCAGTGTATAGCCCTCGCCTGTTCCACTCTACGTGCACCTGCAATCCCTTGGGAAGGTCGTCAATGGGAAGCTTCCGCAGCAACCAATTGAGCCGTGTCTTTGTTCTTCCTTCACTCGGCGCCGGGAACCTGACCGAATACCGCACGACTTTACCCTGAAGCATCAGCTCCAGACGTATATCACCAATCGCATCTCGCACTTTCAATGCGCCTGTCAAAATGCCACTGTCAAGGGCCTCCGCACACATCTGTTTCGTGCGTCTGCCAGGGTCCTTCACATCTGCCCGAGACGTACGGCGCTGCACGTCTGCTCCCATTTTGGCGCGCAGCCGGAAAGCCAGCTTCTTGAGAAATGCATCCCAATGTTCGGTAACGTCGGTCAGTTGATTAGGTACCGTAGAAAGTTTGTGTTCTCTCGCAGCCTGAAGCACGATACCCCAGTGAGCACCGAGCGACGGGGGGGCGATGATGCGCGACTCGTCGTCGGTGATATACTTGATCCACTCATCAAGCATCCAGTGTTGATCCGAATCTTTGATCTCCTTCTTGGTACTGAGCACTTGTGCTTCCGCGAGAAGACGCTCCCACGATAGGTGGACGACCGGCACCTTACGCAGACGTCTCCCATCTAACTCCACTGGAGGTCGTCCGTTGGGCAGGGAGGCCTGGTTGCTGATTGTCACGAGGGCATCAAAACCTCCCTCGCCCGCCAACTTGTGGTAGGTATCGACCTGTCCAGCGTCGAGGAGATTGTCACCCACCTTGACCTCGACGGGCGCCGACCACTGGGTCTTTCCGCGGATGACACGGATTATGCCATCTGGTCGAACGATCCTGGTCGGAGAAGTCCCCATCTCGAAGCTCGCTTCGGTGTAGCACGAGATGCGCCCCGCAGGCCCGCCCGCAGCACGAACCACGATCCGCCCAAACTCGGACACCGCCCGTACCATAGCTAATAGGGATGCTGCGGCGCGCAGCTCGGCCTCCCGTGTGCTGGAGATGTGTGCAGACGGAAACAGACGGACTTCGTGTCCCTCAAGTCTGTCGCTGTGTACCATGGTGTCGTCTCCCACCGTTGATCGTTGGGTTTGCCCGACAGCTGCTTCGAGGATTTGAGATGTGGTGGGACTTCTTTGATTCCTCTGAGTGGTGCTGCCTACCGGGACCAGCTACCCCCCCTAATATCGCCACTGTTGGTGAACCTGTTGGGACGCTGAAGCCTTAGGAGATATACTGACATCTTATCTCATCTGAACCCCAGTGCGCGGCTACGACCGCCTCGTACGCGGACCAGCGCAAGCGCTGTGGCGCGGTCGAGTCCCCCATTCCGATCAACGGCATCTTCGCCCATGTCCTGCAGTCCCCGCACTGCCTGCCGGCGCACGCCGTAGGCTCGCACTGCGGCGGCACCGTCCAGTCGTCCGGCCACAGGAACACTTGGCGGTAGCGCGTGGCGACTACGTCTGCAACCCTCGCGGACGTCGAGCGCGGTGTCATCGGCGCGTCCGTTCGGTATTCGCGCACCCGTAGACTGACTTCCCCCGTTTCCGGGTCTATCCCGTCGACGATCCCTTTCGCGTACACGCCGTTCTCGAAGCGGTGGGGGCCGTGGAAGTACACCCAGCATTCCCAACCCTTCTCCACAACGTCGATGTAGTGGCGCCACCCGAGCCGCAATCGGCGACCCTGCATCCGTTCCGGGAGCACGGCTGGCCGGAAGCCGTCGTAGCCGCTGTGTATCTTGTAGAGAAACCTCACAGGTCAAGCAGTTCGTCGAAGCGCGCGAGCACCTTGTCCGCGCGGTAGGGCTCCTCCGTCTCGTACCCGAACGACGCCCAGGCGAACCGCACTGAGGCCGCCTCCGCAGCCTCAGCGTCCGTGGCTCCGTCCCCCACGAACCAGATCCCCGCGTCCGCTTCCCGCCCAATCTCGGCCAGAACCCAGCGTATCCCGTGCGGCCTCGGTTTCGCTGGTATTTCCGCCCGGGGTGTCGCGATGGCGGCGGAGTACTTGCCGACGCCGGTCGACTGCAGCAGGGGCTGGACAAGCCAGTCCGGCAGGTTCGTCACGATACCGATCGGCGTTCCTCTTCCCCGAAGCCGGTCCAGCGTCGGGACGACCCGGTCGTACAGCTCGACCGCACCGCCGTCCTCCCTCGCCGCCCGGGCCAGCCGCGCGTTGCTCACGCCGCGATCCCTCGCTGCCCGTACGACGCTTACGCCAGCTTCGAGTTCCCGCTCGACCTGCAGCGCCGAAACGCCGGACAGCCGTGCGATGGTCCCCGCGTACCACGGGCGGCTGTCCCAAACCGTCCCGTCTAGATCCAGGACGACAACTGTTGCAGCCACGCTTCTTGTTCTTGCGGATTGTCCGTCAGTTCGAAGGCGAAACCGCCCGTGCGATCGTCTTCCTCGATGAGTGCGTTGCCGCTCGTCTCCTTGGACCCATCCGTCCTGAATGTGGCGACCAGCTTCTTCTGCTCCCGTCCGAAGCGGTAGGCGTTCATCGCTCCCCCGGTCAGCGACGACTGGGCAACCAGGACGCCCTGGGCGAACGCCACGATCAGCTTGTTCCTCTTTCTGAGCAGCAGCGACGACGCCCGCTGTCCGAAGCCGAATTCGCTGACGAACGCCGCTCCTGGGTGCGCGAGCAGCTCTTGCCACAACTCGCGGTTCTCCGGTGGAAACACCTTGTCGAGTCCACAGGGCATAACGCACACCGTGCGGCCCCCAGCCTCCACGGCTGCGCTGTGCCCCATCGAGTCGGCGCCCATTGCGAACCCCGACACGACCACCATTCGATTGCGCGCCGCCACCGTCGCGAACCGCTGAGCGGCGCTCGCGTAGGGTTCGTGCGTCTTCCGCGAGCCCACGATGGCCACCGTCCCCGCCGCGTCCCAGACCGCCGGATCCCCGCGCACGTAGAGCACGGGTACCGGATTGTTGCTCGCGTACACACGCGCCGGGTACCCCGGGTCGCCATGGACGAGGATGGTCGCCGAGAGTTCGGCTGCACGTTCGAGTTGGTCGATTGCCCTCCCCCGCCCCGCGGCCACGTCCGCCTCCGAAAGGGCGGCAATACCGCCTCGCAGCTTTTCGCCCGTGCGCCCCCTGAACGGCAGGAGATCGGGGTTCCTGATCGCCGCCTGTGCGTCGACGCCGGCGTCGTACATGGCACGGAACTTCACAGGACCGAACCCGGGGACCCGCTCCAGCGCGAAAATGGCGCCGAGACGGTCGGCGCCAGGGCCGCGCCCGCTTCGATACGGTGCGTCCCCTACGATGTCCCGGCCCCTCAGCAACCGTTCCTCCAGCAACAACCTGACGGCTTCAGACCTCGATGGCGCTGGGGTACGAGTGGTCCGCCAACCGTCCAGCGCTTTGATGGTCGCCTCGTCCAGCCGTGACTCGATACGTTGCGTCGTCATTCCTCTCTCACTACCAGCACCGCCGCCAGGCGGTCGTCTTCCTGCCAACCGGCGCTCCCGTCGCGTTTTCGTCAATGGGACGCGACCAACGGGCCGTTCCGTACGTCCTCAACTCCCCGTTCCCTGCGTGTGGCGGCTGGACTGGAGCGAACTCTCCGCCAGCGCAAGCACCAGCAGCACGACGCGCTGGCAACCGGACTCGCGAAGCCGCAGAGCACACACGCCCGTAGTGTGACCGCGGTTCATCACGTCGTCGAGCAGTAGGACCGTTCGTCCCCGCACCTCATCCGCCTTCCGGTCGGCGAACGAGTACTGGCGGGCCAGCTCTGTTTTGCCGACGAATCTCGACCGCGCCGAGCTGTCCGCTCGTTCGAGGAAGTCCGTGCGCAGCGGGATCCTGAGCCTCGAACTCAGGTGTTCTCCGGTCTTGGCCAGGATGTCCAAGCCTCTCTCTGCCCTCCGGCTCTCCGCCGCGGGCACTGGTACGATGTAATCCACTTCACGGATCCACGCTCGGCACATCGGGCTGGCTCGCACATGCTCTGCCAGAACGCGCCCGAAAAAACCCGGTAGCACAGGATTGCCCTGTTTGAATTCCCGGATTAGTAGCGACCATTGCTCGTTGCGGTTCTTGTCGCCGGCCCAGCGGTAGACGCCGATGGCCGACACCTCGTCGATTCCCACTACGGTCGGGCTGCGTATCGCTTGGTTCAATCCGAATTGCTTCAGGAACCTGCCGCGCAACTCGACCTCCGAGGGCGGCCTCTCGAACTGTTCTGCGATCGCCGCGTCGAACTTCCTGACTTCCGCGCTCGCACCTTTCTGGATGACGGTCAGCTGCTGCTGGATCAGCCACCTGAGTCGCCGGGGCACGCCGGGAAACCGCAGAGCAGTTTGGAGATCCCCGACGGTCCGCGATTCGTCCAGATCGCTTTGGTGCGCCAGCGCGCGCCGATAGAACGCGTATGCTAGGTCGTCAGCGTGCTTCGCCTGCTGCTTCGGCGACGAGCCCGACCGATCAAACCTCTCGGCGGCATCCGAGTGATGCCCCTCTCTCGCCAACCGGGCAGCGTCGTCCAGCTGCTTGCGCTGGAATTTAGCCTTCAGACTGGATAGGTCCGCGGACATCATCACCCCTCGGCCGGTCCGTTCGACCCGTCGTCCACGACTCGTGCGGGTTCCCCAAGTGCAACACCTTCACCGGCGCGACGTCCCGTCGATCCGTTCGTCCAATGTCGTTTGACATATAGGGGATTGACGGCTCGCTCACCCATAACAGACGAGATGACGGCGCACGGTATGACCTCCCCTGTGATGATCCATGGGCGCCGCGATGCCCGCCAATCCCTGTACTGGCGCTCTAAGGCGCATACTCCCCACGGGACATCCATCGCGGCTGCTGGCGGGGGTACCCCGGAGTCCCCCCAGTGCTCACCGGCGCAGGGGGCAATTGGTCACTCCCGGCCCGTTTGCCCGTACTGCTCAAGTCAAGAGCACTCGAAGCGAAAACCGCGCTCGCAAGGGTACAGGGGCGCCTGTCGGAAGTCTCGCCGCGCCACGATACCACCAGCAAGACCATGAACGTGTCGGCCACCGGACGGCCACGCCGCCACGGCCGGAAGCCACGTGCCTGGCCTAGCCGCGCGCCGCAGGGGGTTCGAAGGGGCAGCATAATGCTAGGGTTCGAACCCATACCTGCCCCCCCGCCCTATGATCGGATGGCTAGGTTCAACGGCGGTGCCCTGAAAGCGGTTCGGCTGCAGCTGCGAGGCCCCCAATTTCACGCGGGGGTGGCGCAGTGGCGACGCACGAGCCGCCTGCGCACGTTGAAAGCCTGCCTGCCGAAGCAGATCTGCCAATTCAGCCAAGAACTGGCGGTCTCCGCGTAGCGGCGCACGGAGGCGCTTGTCCATCAGTCCACCTCGTCGTCCAGAAACTCACGCCTCTCGTTCGTCTCGCGGTTCAGATACACCATCGTCCAGTCATCGGCTTGCGGTCCATTTGCCGACCCGAGAAGCTCCCGAGATAGAACTGCCGCGACGAGCTGTACGGCGGCACGACACTTGTCATATCTTGCCTGCGAAGGTGAACGTGCCACTGCGAGGCATCGGGAGGCAGGCCACCCACGGTGCTAGCGTTTCAGCGGAGGGCGGATGACCCGCTAGCCAAGTTGCGGTCCACCCTCAAAGAGTATGAACGAGCAGGAACTCTCGGCAGCGTGCCGGTAGCGGAACTACTCCTCGTCTCGCACACTCGCTCGAACGGTTCCAGTTGACCTGGCCTACGCACAACCCGAGTCCCTAGGCACATGATCCGAAACTACACCGATGAGGAGCTCATGAGGCTCCGTAAGCTTCCCAAGAAGGTACGAAACCCGGGAGCCCACTGGTCTGAGAAACCGACAGAACATCCGGCCCACAGACAACGTACTTTAAAGGCGACAGGAACCAGTACGGATGGCCGAGAACACCGTTTCCTGATCTATCAACGTAAGAACCTTCGTGACGAGCCCAGTTACTCGTGCGGGATCGTCTACCTGCCACCAAGTGGGCCGAGGCTCACGCTGGCTCGGTACAATGGGCCGAGTCACCGGCACGGGGGCATCCGTTACAAAACTCACATTCATCGGGCCACGGAGACCGCCATGGCTGCTGGGGCGCGACCAGAGCAGCCAGCCGAGGAAACCACGCGCTACAGTACCCTCGAGGGTGCCTTTGCATGTCTTATCGAAGACTTTAACCTGTCTGGAGTACACGCCGAACCTGATCATCCGAGTCTGTTTCATGGCCATCAAACCTGACGACCTTGAGCGGCGACTGTGCGAACAGCTCTGCGCCGCCGTTCGTGTGGAGCAACGTCCCGACGGCGAGTTCATGCTCGCGGCTGAATTCGAATTCCCCGATGGGGACAAATACCCAATCCACCTATCGGAAGCCCCCGGCGGCGTCCGGTTATCAGACAAGGGCGACACGTTGATGCGGATAAGCTACGACCATGACATCGACGCTTTCATTACCGGAAGTCGCGGGCTACTGATCGAGCGCATCTTGAGCGAGGAACGAGTCGACCAGGACCGAGGCGTGTTCTACCTAGATACGCCTACCGACCGTCTTTCCGATGCCCTCTTTCGTTATGGTCGCGCCCTCACCCGAATCTATGACCTCACACTCCATTCACGGTCACGGGACGCCTCCACCTTCTACGAGGACCTCGCGGACCTTATCCTCCATACGGCTGACGAAGAACAGATCCAGCGCGACCACCTTCTGCCCGACATTCCCAACTCCGAGGCCTATCCGATCGACTATCGATTGCCAGGGAAGCGTGGTGGGCAGGTTTTCTTGTATGGCGTTCCGAATCGGGACAAGGCCCGTCTGACCACCATTATCCTGTCCCACTTTCACCGAATTCACTTGGACTTCGAGTCGATTCTAGTTTTCGACGATCAGGCTGAGATCCCTCGGATGGACTTGGCCAGGCTCTCGGATGTGGGAGGAGAAATGGTTTCGTCGCTCACGTCGAGTGACGATCTGCGCCGAAAGATGGAGCGCCGGCTCGCCTAGCCTTCGTTCCTTTACGTGCTGGCCCATGACAGTGCCTCCGGCGTGACGCTGAATCCCTTTGGTCAAACTGTACCAGTACCTCAATACCGAACAATGCAATCCATCAACGAGTCCCGTGTAATGTTTCTAGATCTCCGAAGTCACAACAGCCTGACGTCACCAGACCGTGGCGACGCCGTTGCCCTTCCGGATCTCCCCGCACGCCATCAAGATACGCGTTCCACGAGATGGCGGAGGGTGGTTCACGGAAGCTTCAGTAGGCGACTCAGAGGGGGGGACGCAACCCGACGGATCGGGAACTCAAGGAGGACACGGTTCGGGTCGATACCTAGCCGCCCAGCGCGGACATCGCGAGGCCTGACATGAAGGAGTGGCAGCAGGCCGCACGCATCACAGGCGCGCCTTGGTTCCTTCTCGTGCTCGCCGTATCCGGGTGTCTCCCGACACAGGACTCGCCCGAGGCGCAGTACAACCTCGGTGTCATGTACGCCAGCGGCGAGGGGGTCCCTCAGGATGACGCCGAAGCCGTGCGCTGGTACCGCATGGCTGCCGAGCAGGGTCACGCCGAGGCGCAGAACAATCTTGGCGTCATGTACGACAACGGCCGGGGGGTCACTCAGGACGACGCTGAAGCCGTACGTTGGTATCGGATAGCCGCCGAGCAGGGTGAACCCCGTGCCCAGTTCAACCTCGCGGGCATGTACGACAACGGCCGGGGGGTCACTCAGGACGACGCTGAAGCCGTACGTTGGTATCGGATAGCCGCCGAGCAGGGTGAACCCCGTGCCCAGTTCAACCTCGCGGGCATGTACGACAACGGCCGGGGGGTCACTCAGGACGACGCTGAAGCCGTACGTTGGTATCGGATAGCCGCCGAGCAGGGTGAACCCCGTGCCCAGTTCAACCTCGCGGGCATGTACGACAACGGCCGGGGGGTCACTCAGGACGACGCTGAAGCCGTACGTTGGTATCGGATAGCCGCCGAGCAGGGCGAGGCCCGTGCACAGTACTATCTCGGGTGGATGTACGTCGGCGGCGACCCTTGGGACCAGCTCTGGCTGGGCGGCCAAGCTTCCGTTGAGCTGGCCCCGACGGTCCCGACGGACACGGTGTTGGCGCATATGTGGTTCAACATGGCCGGAGCAAACGGAGACGCACGGGCCCGAAGCGAAAGGGAGCGCCTAGAGCGATACATGACGCAGGAGGACATAGGCGCGCTACCGACTTCGCGCGCCGGTGTATTGAGTCGAGCTACCGGGAATGTGGCCCAGGGCAGCACCCGGATTCGCCGCCCTCGTCCCGATAAGGCTAGCCTTGCCACCCGGGCAGAACCAGATACTTCGCGTACCCTTCGAGGCCTCCTCCGGCGAGGAGGCCGTCATCGGCTTGCCACAGCATGTTCACCTCAGCGGAGACTATTCGAGCCAGACAACGGATGAGCCTAGGAAATCGGTGGTGCCATGGCGATCACCGATACAATCGGGACGCGCTGACACGGGACCCGATGCGACCCGGATTCCCGCCATTCGATGCCGTTTTCTCGCTGTTTCGGTACGCTGCAATCAGCCATCGGCCAACGGCAAGTGCGGCAGATCGTGCAGTCCCGGTTGAACTTAGACGATTACTTGCCGTAAACGCACAACTTGAATCCGATACCGTCCAAGGATTTCCGGGTAGGTGCATAACATCCAGTATTTACAACAGGTTACGTAGTTTCTTTCTTGTCTCGTTCTGCCAGCAGTGCCCTTTGCGATCCCGTTCCATCCCAGTTATGATTGTGGGATGGATAATGTGATTCGATCTCCCGTCAAGCGCCGCCTAGGCAAGCCCAAGGGCCGCCATCCCCACAAGCGGCTCTCGACCGCCTTCGTGCGCTCGGCACCGCCCGGCAGGCACTGCGATGGCAACGGTCTCTACCTTTACGTCCAGAAGACCGGAACCCGGAGTTGGATTCAGCGGCTCGTGATCCGGGGCCGCAAGCGCGAGCTCGGACTCGGCAACGCCCAACTGGTCTTGCTCGCCGAGGCGCGGGAGCAGGCGCTGGCCAACCGCAAGCTTGCCCGCGCGGGCGGCGATCCGCTGGCCGAGAAGCGGCGTTCGGCGGGCATTCCCACCTTCGCCGAGGCCGCTAAGCGCGTCATCGAGCAGAAGAGCGCCGGATGGCGCAACGCGGCGGTGCCGAGGAACTGGTATCGCAGCTTCGAGATTCACGTCTTCCCAAGGATCGGGAGGGTGCCGGTCTCCGAGATGACGAGCGCCGACGTGCTCGAGATCCTCACACCCATCTGGCACGCGAACCCGCCGACGGCCCGGATCGTTCGCCACCGCATCCGCGCCGTGCTGGAATGGGCCATCGCCATGGACTGGAGAACGGACAACCCGTGCGACCGGCTCCTGCCGGTGCTCGGCTCCCAGCAACATGTCGTCAGACACCGGAAGGCCCTGCCTCACCGCGAGGTGGGGGCGGCCATCGAGAAGGTCCGGGCGGCGAAGGCGGGCAAGGTGGACGCGCTGGCGTTCGAGTTCATGGTGCTCACGGCGGCGCGGGGCGTCGAGGTCCGCGGGGCGGTATGGAGCGAGATCGACCGGGAGGAGCGCGTCTGGACGGTCCCCGCGAGCCGGATGAAGAGCCTGCGCGCGCACCGTGTGCCGCTGTGCGGCCGCGCGCTGGAGATTCTCGACGCGGCGCGGAAGCTGGGCGGCGGCGGGAGTCCGATCGTGTTCGTCGGCAAGCGCGGCAGAGAGGTGGGCGGCGAGCAGATGGGCCGGCTGCTCAGGAAGCACGGGATCGCGGCGGTGCCGCATGGGTTCAGGTCGTCGTTCAGAGACTGGGCCGCCGAAGAGACGGACCACCCCCGCGAAGTCGTCGAGGCGGCCCTGGCCCATGTAGTCCGGAACCCGGTCGAGGCCGCCTACATGCGCTCCGACCTGTTCGAGCGCCGCCGTCGGCTCATGGACGTGGCCGCTCACGCCGTCAGTCGTCGCCGTGATGGTGGCCGACCCGTTGGCCACCGCAGTGACGAGCCCGGTGGCGCTTACGGTCGCCACGTTCACGTCCGACGAGGACCACGAAAAGACCTGTTCGGCGAGGATCTCGCTTCCATTGTCGTCCACGGCCCTGGCCACGATGGACGCTGTGCCACCGAGGCTGGTCAGCGTCAGCGCGTCCGGGGCAAGCGTGACCGCTATGACAACTTGCTCGACCGTTACAGAGGCACTCCCGGAGGACGGACCCGATCTGGCAGTGATGGTGGCCGAACCGTTGCCGACCGACGTCACGAGTCCTGTGGACGAAACCGTTGCGATCGCTTCGGCCGACGACCCCCACGTTACGACGGCACCAGCCATCGCCGTCCCGCTGGCGTCCGTGACCGCAGCCGTGAGGCGCACCGTTTCGCCCAGGGAGGCGAACGCGACCGAGGTGGACGAAATCTCGAGGGACACGGCTACCTGCTCAACCGTGATCAGGACATTACCCGAGGCCGAGCCCGATCCGGCGGTGATCGTCGCAATACCGTTGCCGACCGACGTCACCAGTCCCGTGGACGAAACCGTTGCGATCGCTTCGGCCGACGACCCCCCACGTTACGGGAACACCCGTCATGGTCACCCCAATCTGATCCTTCACGCTGGCCGTCAGCTGCTGGCTGGCACCCACCGAGTTGAAGCTCAACGTGGAAGGCGACAGGTTCACCGCGGTAGCGACGGGAGGCACATCGGCCAGTCCGGTCAGTATGTCGCAAGAGGCTGTGAACAAGGACAGAACAGTGAGCGTGCAGAGGCGAGCGGACATGTGGAGCCCTCTCGACTGGACGGGTAATCCCTCTCGGTCCAATCCGCGGGGAGGACGGCGGGTCTCTGGGAAGACAGGATGCATCAGGGTCACGATCCGTACAAGCTTGAAGCACGCCATCTCGGCGGCGGCTAGGAAACTGAGGGAGTGCGTCGTTAGGGGACGTCCTCCCACGCTTACGCCCGATGTGGTAGCGAGTGAGGTTGGACGGAGGCACTTAAAGGGTGCCGCAGCCGCGAACCCGCCTTGTTAAGCGAAGACGACTTCCGCTCGATCACGACTTCTGGTTGGATCGTAAGCGTTGGGTAATCCATTGATCCCGGCGGATGCCGAGTGTGGTTGTTGAAGTGCCGGGGCTGGGATTCGAACCCAGAAGGGGTTGCCCCCGGGGGATTTTAAGTCCCCTGCGGTTGCCGATTTCGCCACCCCGGCGAACACACCGTACTGTAACGACTTACGGCCCCTCGCGCTGGGCGCACCGAACGCTCTGGGCGACGAGCCGGGTGACAAACGGGCGTCAGGAAGGTCCAGTGCGTTTCCATTCTACCCTCCCTGCGCGCGCTGGCGGAAGGGCATGATCTTCGGCTAGCCGTGCTCGGCCGCGGCGCTCCGCACGTGCGACCGGGCAAGCGTTACGGGGGCCCCTTCTCAAGGGTGCGAGCTGTTTGACCGCGATCCTGCGTGGGCGTACTCTGCGCCTTCTCCGAGAGTCCTGGGTGGAATCGGGGGATCTCTGGTTCCACAGCCCAAGAACGAAGACATGCAAGGAGCCGTCCATGAGATCCCATTTCACGCGCGTCATGCGCTGGCCGTTCGCGTTCCCGGTCGCGGCCATGCTTCTCATTGGGCGGTTGCCGGGACGCCGGCATCGCAGCACCTGAGTCGGCTGCCCTGGCCGTGCCCGAAGCTTTGCCGCTGGCCGACAAAGTCCCGCAGATCACCATCACGGACCTGGGCACGCTCGGCGGGTCCACATCCACCGCCAACGCCATCAGTGACCGGGGCCAGGTGGTGGGATCGAGCCGGCTGGCGGTCTACAAAAGCGTCAGAGATCAGCTCGTCGAGCACTGAAAGTTCCTTCTTGCCAATGACCTCGTTCATAAACCTCTGATACGCCCTCTTGTTCTGCTCCGACACGGTCTGCCTCTTGACTTAGGCTTGGGCGAATCACTTGCTAGGAGCGCAAATCAATAGGCGCCCAGTTTCTGGCCCGCAAGATCACCCGGAGACGGAGAGGGGTCACCGCACAATTTCGCTCGCTGACCCGCAACACGTGGCTCCGCCGCAACACGCAGGAGACCCCTGGAGAGACCCCCCAGGAACTGACCGGGCCTCCGCGGCCCAGGGTTGACTCCGACACCCAGTCCAAACTAGTTTAGTCAATCCTAATCTCATAATTAGGTTGGGCTAAATGACAGTGCTGTCCCAGTCCGTAGAGGACTATCTCAAGACCATTTATGGCCTGGCGCGCTCGGGGGAATCGGTGCAGACGGGTGCTCTCGCCGAGGCATTGGCGGTTGCACCAGCTTCAGTGAGTGGAATGGTCCGGCGGCTTGCCGATGCTGGATTGGTGGAACGTGCCGCCTATCGTGGCGTCAGGTTGACCGATAAAGGGCGCCGAGCAGCGCTCCGGGTCGTTCGGCGGCACCGGATCCTTGAGACCTACCTTGCCCAGGAGCTCGGGTGGGACTGGGACATCGTGCATGAGGAGGCCGAACGCCTCGAGCATGCGGCCTCCGACAAGTTGATCGAGCGGATGGCTGAGGCGCTGGATAATCCGAAATACGATCCCCATGGCGCGCCGATCCCAACCGTGCATGGGGAAGTGGAACGACAGGAGTTGGTGCCGATGACGGAGGTCGCTGTGGGGACACTTGGGGAGGTCCGACTGGTCAGCGACGATGATCCGAGTCGGCTCCGTTACATCGCGTCGCTCGGGTTCCGGGTCGGCGTGCGATTCGAGGTGTTAGAAGCGACGCCCTTCCGTGGACCGGTCACGATACGGCGTGTGGATGCTGGCGCTCGACCGCAAGTGATTGGGTTTGGGTTGGCGCAGTCGCTCTTGGCTTTGCCCTTGGGGCAGGAGGTGGCGGTATGAACGACGGTCGAATTTCGCGGCGCACGCTCCTCACCCGGGGCGCACTGGGTGCCGCCGGAGTCGTGGTGGGAAGCCGAGCGCTGAACGCCACTGAGGAACGACATCTTCCGATGACGAGCTCTTACGATCCTTCGCTGCCACTCATCAACGGCAAGGTCAGTGACTCGTCAATCGATCCGATGGCCTTCCTCGAGCACTTCGATTACGGCAAGGCGTCGCAGTTGCCTGACGGCAGGACCCTTCGCGAGTACCAACTCACGGTGGTCGACCGCGAGATCGAGGTGGCGCCGGGGGTGAGATACGCGGCCTGGACCTTCAATGGCCAGGTGCCTGGGCCGACAATTCGTGCGTCTGAAGGCGATGTAATGCGGATACGGTTCTCGAATGCGGGAAGCCATCCCCACACCGCCCACTTCCACGGCATTCATGCGGCTGACATGGACGGGGTGTACGAAGTGATTCAACCGGGCGAGAGCTACACCTACGAGTTCACCGCAGCGCCCGTCGGCCTCCATCTATACCACTGCCACGCTTTCCCTCTCAAGCGACACCTCGCGAAGGGCTTGTACGGGACGTTCATCGTCGACCCCCGTACGGCACGGCCTCCTGCGCGAGAGATGGTGATGGTTATGAACGGTTTCGACACGAACTTCGACGGCTCGAACGAGACCTACGCCGTCAATACCGTGCCGTTCGCCTACCATTCCGATCCGATCCCGGTACGAAAGGGTGAACTCCAGCGGCTATACATGGTCAACGCTCTCGAGTTTGACCTGATCAACTCGATGCATCTTCACGGCAACTTCTTCAACGTCTTCCGGACTGGAGCGCAGGCCCCATCCGAGTTCACTGACACGCTGATGTTCTGTCAGGGAGAGCGACACATACTGGAGTTCACGTACGAGTACGCAGGAAAGTTCATGTTCCATGCTCACCAGTCGGAATTCGCCGAGCTAGGCTGGATGGGCGTCTTCAACGTGACGGAGCAAGCGGTAGCGGAATGACCGGACGCCGCTGGATCTGGGGAGTCCTTCCCCTGGCGCTTCTCGCCGGGCTGGTGGTCGTGGTAACCCAGACGGGGTTGCTCGAGCGCCTACGCGGGACCTTTCCGCCGGTGGAAGACCTCACCGTCGAGCGCGTGTCACTTGCACCGGGGTCGATCACCCTCGCCGTCGTCAACGGCGGACCAGAACCGGTGACGATCGCTCAAGTAACCGTGGATGAGGCATTTCGGCAGTTCGAGATGACCCCCTCGACCACCCTGAATCGCCTTGGGCGAGCCACAATCGTGATCCCTTACGCCTGGGTCCAGGATGAGGCTCACCTGGTCACGCTGCTGACTTCGACGGGGCTCACTTTTGAGCACGAGATCGCGCTCGCGGTAGAGACGCCGACAGCCGACGCCGGGAGTCTGGGCCTGCTCACGATGATTGGCATCTACGTCGGCGTTCTTCCGGTGGCCATCGGGCTGCTCTTCTTGCCACTGATCAGCCGGCTTTCGCGGGGGCGCTTCGAGGCCATGCTCGCACTGACGACAGGGTTGCTGATCTTTATCGGCGTCGAGGCCCTCTTCGAGGCCCTGGAGACGGCGGGCGAGGTGCCGGCTGCCTTCCAAGGCACTGCGCTGGTCTTGTTAGGGTCTCTGGGCACGTTCCTGGTGCTCCAGCTCGCCGCCGGCGCGCGCACTGTCCAGGTCGGGGCCGATGGACGTCGAGCGGTGGGGTGGTTCATCGCGCTCAGTGTGGGGCTGCATAACCTGGGCGAAGGCCTCGCGGTGGGTGCGGCCTACGCCATCGGCGAAGCCGCGCTGACCGCGTTTCTTGTGACCGGGTTCATGATCCATAACACTACTGAGGGACTCGCCATTGTCGCACCGATTGCGAAGGACAGACCCCGGATTGCGACCTTAGCCGGAATGGGCGCGCTGGCCGGCGTCCCGACGATCGTCGGCTCCTGGATCGGTGGCCTCGCCTTCACCCCGACTCTAGCGACGGTCTTCCTTGCGGTCGGTGTCGGAGCGATCGCGCAGGTCGTAGTGCTCCTCTTCCGGATGTTCAGTCAAGGTGCGGAGGGGGTATGGCGACCGGCAATCGCGGGCGGCGTGCTCGCGGGGCTGGCGATCATGTATGTGACCGGGCTTCTGGTCGGGTAGAGCGAGCTGAGGCGGAGATCTCACCCTGAGCCGCCTTGAGGCGAGCCTCCCGCCTCCGCTCGCTGCAAGCGACGTCGGTCGTGGAAGCGGGCCTGCCGATCGGGGAACGGTAGAGGTCGCGATGCAGCGCTATCACACCGGGGCGTTCTTGCCCCTGAGCGCATGGGCCGTGTCGCTCGCGCTCGTCACCGGCTGCGCCTCGGACTCCGGCGGGGGCACCGAGGACGTGACGGGCCCCGACACTGGCCCTGACACCGGCCCGGGCACAGGCCAGCTCATCGTGCACGTGGAAGAGTTCCTTGGTTCCCTGGTCGGGAGAGACCTGGAGGACCGCGAGTTGGAGCACGTCTACGCCCTTGAACACCTCGGCGGGCCCAAGCTCTTCCGGCTTCCCCTGGCGCCGAGCAGCTACGCCTACCGCCCCATTCCCGCAGGTGGCGAGGAGCTGAGCCTCGTCGTGCACGACGGCGTGGCCTACTGGCACGATCAAGCTACGTTCTACTGGTGGCCCGTTTCGGGCGGGGACATCGAGTCCGTGTCCGTGGGCTCCTACATCATCCAGAACGTACCTCTACCGGCGCCTCCGTACATCTACTTCGACGAGTTCATCACGGATCGCCTTTACCGGATCCGCATGGCCGGGGGGACGCCCGAGGAGGTTGACGTCTTTCCTCTCGGTGGGAACCGGGGACTCGCCAGGGACGCCAATAACCTCTACTGGATCGGGGCCACGGATGGCTCGTACCTGAAAACGCAACCCGTGAGCGGCGGGGCCCTGCTTTCGGGCGCTGCCTTCCTCCCCCACAAGCTGAAGGCCGTCCCTGCCGAAGGCGGCACGACCACCCTGTACTGGCTAGACACCGCCACCAACGGAAACCCAGTGGTCCGGAAGTTCCCGGTCACCGCCATGATATCCTCCTCCTGCGTGTCAGACCGACAGGCGGGTCACCCCCCGTTCACATCATCCGAGCGATCAGCGGCCGCGCTTGTTCGTCGCTCAAGCCCAGCGGACGGTGCGCCAGAGGCGGCGCGTTCTCGAGGATCGGCTCCATGGCGTCCAGAGTGGGCCGCTCGGTCTGGAAGAAGAGACCGGTGTAGATAGTGTCTCCCCACTCCATGGCCCGCTCGCAGGCGCTCTTCCAGTCCTGGGGATCGTGACCCTCGTCCTCCAGCTTCTTCAGGCGCCGCTTGAAGAACGCGTAGTCGTTATCGAGGTTGAACGTGACACAGGGGCTGAAGACGTCGATCAGGGAGAACCCTCGGTGTTCGATGCCGCGCTTCATCAGCGTCGTGAGCTGCTTGGGATCGCCGCTGTAGCCGCGGGCCACGTAGGTGGCGCCGTTCATGATCGAAGAGGTGAGCGGGTTCAGGGGCCACTCCACGCTCCCCTGCGGCGTGCTCTTGGTCTTCATATCCATCCGGCTGGTGGGAGAGACCTGGCCGGTGGTGAGACCGTAGATCTGATTGTCCATCACGATATAGGTGAGGTCGATATTGCGGCGGGCGGTGTGGGTGAGGTGATTGCCGCCGATGCCGAAGCCGTCGCCGTCCCCGCCCGTGATAATCACCGTGAGCTCGTGGTTCGCGAGCTTGGCTCCCGTGGCCACCGGGAGAGACCGGCCGTGCAGCGTATGCATGCCGTAGGCGTTGACGTAGCCGGGAAGGTTCGACGAGCAACCGATGCCACTCACCAGGAGCATCTGGTGCGGCTTTAGGCCGAGCTCGAAGCAGGCGCGCCGCAGGGCGTTCAGCACCCCGAAGTCTCCACAGCCGGGGCACCAGTCGGGCTCCACCCGGCCCTTGAAGTCCTTGGGAGAGGCGGGGGTCCGGGGCAGCTGCGCGGTGGGCGGACTCAGAGTCGCCTGGCTCATACCATGATCTCCTGGGTGGGTACGAAGAGGGCGGTCTCGCCCTGCAGGATCTCGAGCACGCCCTCCGCGACGTGATGCGGCATGAAGGGCTCCCCGTCGTACTTGCGGATGTGGGCGTGCGCTGCGATGCCGGTCTCGCTACGCAGATAGCGGGCGAATTGCCCGCTGTAGTTGTTCTCCACGATGATGATTCGCTTCGCGGCCGTGAGCGCCGCGGTGACGGCATCGGCGTGGAGCGGAACGATCCACTTGATGGGCAGGTGATTGCCGCTAACACCCTGCTCCGCAAGTAGTTCGAGCGCCTCCTTGATCACGCCGTAGGTCGATCCCCAGCCGACCAGCGTCACGTCCGCGTCTTTCGGGCCCTCGACTGAGGGAGCCGGCACGTCGGCGGCGACGGTGCGGAACTTCCGGGCACGCTTTTCCACCATCTGCCGCCGTTTGAGCGGATTCGTAAACTCGTCGCTGATCAGGACACCAGCCTCGTCATGCTCGTCCGTGGCCACGACGTGGACAAATCCCTCTGTTCCCGGCGGCACGCGGGGAGAGATGCCGCTCTCCGTGTCCGCGAAGCGGTGGTAGTCGCCGTTGGGGGAGGGATCGAGCAGGAGCGCACCGCGATCGATCGTCGGATGGAGGTCGAGGTCCGCGGGGTCCACAGTGAAGGTTCCCTCCGAGATGAGCAGATCGGAGATGATAATGCCTGGACACTGGGCTCGGTCCACCAGGTTGAACAGCTCCGGCACCGTGTTGTACGCGTCCAGGGCGTTCTTCGGCGTCACGATAAAGCGCTCGAAGTCCCCCTGGCTCGCTCCCAGCGCCTGCCAGAGGTCGCCCTGCTCGGTCTTGGTGGGCACGCCCGTGGATGGGCCGGCACGCTGAACGTTGATGAAGACGACGGGCACCTCCATCATGGCCGCGCTTCCCAGCGCTTCGGTCATGAGGGCGAAGCCGCCCCCAGACGTGGCGCACATGGCACGGACGCCGGTATGCGCCGCGCCGATGGTCATGTTGGCCACGCCGATCTCGTCCTCGACCTGACGCACCATGATCCCGAGCGCACGGGCGTTCTTTGCCATCCAGTGTAGCACCCCGGTGGACGGGCTCATTGGATACGCAGCGTAGAACTTGACCCCTGCCGCCGCGCCGCCCATGGCGAGGGCTTCGTTGCCGGCCCACACAGCGAGTGGCTGCGAGCCCTGGGGTAGGGACACCGGAAAGGGCTCGAAGTTGGCTTCCGCGTGGTCATATCCGGCACGCGCCACGGACACGTTCTCCGCGACCACCTCGGCCCCCTTCCTCCCCAGCATCTGCTTCAGCGCCTCATCGAGGGCCCCGAAGTCGATGCCCAATAGGGACATGATCACCCCGAGCGACAGGGTGTTCTGGATCAGCTTGTTCTTACTGTTCCCTGAGAGCTCCTTTACAGACAGGGGGCAAAGACGCACCCCATCGCGTGCCGTTCCCACCTCGATGCCGTCGCTGTTGAAGAGGACGCGCGCGCCGTCTTCCAAGAGCCCCAGGTGGCGGTCCATGGTCGATTGATCGAGACACAGGAGCAGGTCGATCCGGTCCCCGTGGGTGTACAGTTCCTGGTCGCCAACGCGTAGCGTCAAGAGGATATGGCCGCCCCGGATGATCGACTGATAGGCGTTATAGGCATAGAGGTGAAGCCCCCGCCGGGCAAAGATGCGCGCCAGGACATTCCCGGGCGTCGCGATCCCCTGGCCGGCGGCTCCCCCTATCGCAATGGTAATATCGAGACCACTCGTGCTCATTGCATGGCTCCTCACACCGGTGGGTCGGTTGAGCGCCGATCGGGACGCGTATGGCCCGCCAAATCGACCCGTGAAGAAGGGCCTGGAGGGACGGCATCCAGAGGCTTTTCGGATGCGAAAGGTAGAGCGCGGGGTTCTTGGGGACCAGGGGGTCCGGGCGGGGGCGTCTGGCGCAGCGAGCAGAAGCGGAGGGGGTGCGTCGGAGGCCCGCTGGAGCCCGCGTGGCGGAACGGGCTAAGGCGATGTTGGGGGAGCGCGATCCGCCGGATGGCCACGACGCCGTCTCTTGACAGCCGTTCCGGCCCCTGCCAAGATTTGCCCCTCATGACGTACATCATCGCCGAGCCGTGCATTGGGGAGAAAGACCGCGGGTGCGTGGATGTGTGCCCGGTGGACTGCATTTACGAGGGGGAGGATATGCTGTACATCCACCCCGATGAGTGCATCGACTGCGGCGCCTGCGAGCCCGAGTGTCCCGTTACCGCGATCTTCACGGAAGAAGAGACCCCGCCGGAGTGGCACAGCTACATTGAGAAGAACAAGGCGTTCTTCGAGGGCGATGAAGAGCGGGTAGTTGCGACAGGCCGCGAGAGCTGACTCGCCGACAACCGCGAGACCAGCACACCGGTTTTACCCTTCCCAGTTCAGCGCGGCGAGAATCTCCTCACTCGACGTGCATTTCACTCGCGGCCGCCCCTGTGGTTCTCCCCGCGCCGTCTCGAACTGATTGATCCGCTGCCAGTCGGCGTACGTTACCAACGCGGGCTGCCGCTGCCTGACGAACGACTCTACGCTCGCGGGCTCCGGATGAGCAGGTGACGGCAGCGTTTCCAGCTCCAGATCTTCCAGCATCGCCTTGACCGTCTCCGCCGCGTCCGGCTTGTTGGTGCCGATCACGCCACTCGGGCCACGCTTGATCCACCCGCTAACGTAGACGCCCGGCATCGGCGCGGCGCTGGGGGAAGTGAGCACCCGCCCGGCCTCGTTCGGCACCACGCCCCACTTCTGGTCGAAGGGCAAGTCCGCTAGCGGGACACCGTGGTACCCGACCGACCGGAAGACCAGGCCCACGGGAAGCAGCTCGGACTCATCCGTGGCTTCAGCTCGGAGCCTCCCGCGTCCGTCCGCAACGAGCCGGTTGCGTACGAGCCGCAAACCCACCACCTGACCGTCCTCGTTTCCCACCAGCTCCGCGGGAGACACCAGAAAACGGATCGTAAGCGTGCGAGGCTTCCCGGCCGGCGAGCGGGCCGCGAACTCTCGCAGGATTTCCAGCTTCCGATGAAGACTGCGTTCATCGCTCTGCTCCACTTCCGCGCGGCTCAGCGGATCCAGCTCGACCTCACCTTCTCGCACCCGAAGGTCGGCCCCGGCGAGCTCCCCGAGCTCCTTCACTTCCGCGTTGGTGAAGGCAGCCTGCGCGGGTCCTCGCCGGCCCAGCATGTACACTTCCTTTATACGGCTCTTCCCGAGGGCCTCCAGCGCATAGTCCGCGATGTCTGTAGTGGCAAGCTCCTCCGCCGAACGGCTGAGGATGCGGGCTACGTCCACCGCCACGTTGCCTACGCCCACTACGGCGACCCGCTCGACAGAGAGATCGAAGTGGCAGTCCCGATACTCCGGATGCCCGTTGTACCACGCGACGAACTCGGTGGCAGCGTGACTGCGAGCCAGGTCTTCGCCGGGGATGCCCATCTGCCGGTCGGTCTGCGCACCGGTGGTGAAGCAGATCATGTGATAGTGGCGCCTGAGCTCGTCCAGGGTCACGTGCGAGCCCACGTCCACGTTCCCGAAGAAGCGGAAGCCGGGTTTCGCGGCCGTTTTCTCGAACTGGCGTGCCACCCGCTTGATTTCCTCGTGGTCCGGCGCTACGCCGAAGCGGACCAGGCCAAACGGCGTCGCCAGACGCTCGTAGAGATCCACGGTCACTACGAGGTTCGGCTTGGCCAGCAGATGCTGCGCCACGAAGAAACCTGCGGGCCCCGAGCCCACAACGGCCACGCGCAGCGGCTGATCGGCAGTACCTGGGCTTGCCATCCGTGTCGGTCGGGGGATTCGGGTGTCGACCCGGTCTTCACTCTGGAGGAATGGCCGTCCAAGGCCCGCTTCAAACGCCCGGGAAGGTACAGCGCGGGGTTCCGGGGGACCAGTTGAAACCCTCCCCTTCCACCGAGGCGCGGAGAAAGGGCAGAATGCAAGCGCACTGAACCTCTGTGACGAGCCACGCGTATCCGCCTCGCGCTGGCGCGCGAGCCTACTAACCCTAAAGTTGAGCCCAGGCCCAAAGCCCACACGCCTGTTGCGGCGACGTCGCCCCATGGGTTTACGAAAGAGGAGCCTCCGATGAGATCGTCACGCGCCATGATTCCCATGTTCCTTGTCTTCTCCGCCATCATCCTCGCAGGCTGCGCCGAGAGTGCAGACACTGCGGGCTCGACCATGGCACAGGGGGGCATGGTGGCGGGAGAGAGCTACTTCCCCAACCCGATCACGGGTGAGGGAATGCCGAACCCGAACCCGAATCGGATCGGGAGCTGGGCAACCCTTCCCGAGGGACGCGAGTGGGGCTCGACCGCAGGCATCGACATCTCTCCGACGGACGGCCACGTCTGGGGCTACGAGCGCTGCGCTTCGGGCTCGGCCGGAGGCGCCGGGGTCAACTGTGACAGCAACCCGGTCGACCCGATCTTCAAGTTCGACCGAAACACGGGCGAGATCCTAGCGAACTTCGGGGCTGGCATCTTCGTCACCCCTCACGGCATCTATGCCGACGACGAAGGCAACGTCTGGGCCACCGACTTCGCCGGCAACAGTGCGGGCACCAAGGGACACCAGGTCCACAAGTTCAGCCCGGAGGGCGAGCTGCTCCTGAGCCTCGGCGTCGCCGGCCAACCCGGCAACGGACCCGGCCAGCTCAACCAGCCCAACGACGTCATCGTCGGCCCCGACGGCAGCGTCTATGTCGCCGACGGCCACAGCGGCCAGGGTATGACGACCGCCCAGCAGATGGCCGAAGGACGTGAGGCGGGGCTCACTGGTCGCATCGTCAAGTTCACGCCCGAGGGTGAGTACATCATGGAGTGGGGCGAGATCGGCACCGAGCACGGTCAGTTCCGGACGCCTCACGCCCTCGAGTTCGACCCGCAGGGCCGCCTCTGGGTCGCCGATCGGGGCAACCACCGCCTCGAGGTCTATGATCAGCAGGGGAACTATCTGGAATCGCGCTACCTGTACGGGCGCGTGAGCGACCTCTTCATCACCGACGACAACATGGTGTACGCCGTCGACTCCGAATCGAATCAGGGGCGGCACATCGGCTGGAGCGACGGCGTCCGCATCGGGCCGGTCGATCGGGACTGGCTCGTGGGCTTCATCCCGCCGTGGGATTCCGACAGCCGGCCGCAAAGTGGCGTGGCGGGCGAGGGCGTAGCGGTCGACGCGGACGGCAACGTGTACGTCGCCGAGGGGCCGGCTTCGCTCCAGGATGCGGGATCTGCCTTCACGAAGTACGAGGTCGGGGGGATGTAAGGGCCAGGAAGCGGCCGCCACCTATATCCTCCAAGAGGAGTCGCCATGTCGACAATCCGCATCGTATTCGCTTTGCTCCTCGTGGTCTCCCCCGCTCGTGCGCAGAGCCCCGACAACCCGTTCCCTGCGTCGATCGAGGCCAACGGAGGCGTCATCCGGGTCAACTATGTCGAGTTCGCGACCATCCCTGACGTAGACGGCGAGCCCGCCCGGACGATGCATGTGGTGAACGAGCCGGTAACGGGAAGGCTCTTCGTGAGTGACATGCGGGGACCGATCTACGTCGTAAGCCATGACGGCCAGACCGTCAGCGAGTACGTCGACATCGACGAGCCCCGTTGGGGCGTCAGCGTCGAGGCGGGCGGCCGGGAGCGTGGGATGCAGAACTTCGCCTTCCATCCCCAATTCGAGGAAGCGGGCACCTCGGGGTATGGGAGGTTCTACACCTGGACGGACTCGGATAACACCTCTCCGGCCCCCGACTTCACTCCCACCGGGGACGAGGAAGCCCACCATACGGTGCTCCTGGAGTGGACCGCGGCGGACCCCACGGGCGACACGTACGACGGCCGACCGCCAAGAGAGCTGTTCCGCTTCCGACAGCCCTTCGGCAATCACAACGGCGGGTTCCTCGCGTTCAACCCGCTGGCGTCTCCCGGCGATCCGGACTTCGGGCTCCTGTACATCGGCGTGGCAGACGGGGGGAGTGGGGGCGACCCGATGAACCTTGCCCAGAATCTCGCGAACGGCTTCGGCAAGATCCTTCGCGTCGACCCGTTCGGCTCCGACAGCTCGAACAGGGCCTACGGCATACCGGACGACAATCCCTTCGCAGACGACGGGGACCCGAACACGTTGGACGAGATCTATGCGTACGGCCTTCGGAATCCCCAGCGGGTCGCCTGGGACCCGGCCAACGGAAACATGTACGTGTCGGACATCGGCCAGAACCTCGTGGAAGAGGTGAGCCTTGTCACTCTGGGCGCGAATCTGGGCTGGAATACCTGGGAGGGAAGCTACCGATTCCTCTCCCGCTCCGGGCTCGATCTCTCGAACCCTCGTGGCGACCCCGGCGTGACCTACCCAGTTTCGGAATACGGGCAGGGCGATCCGCTCTTCGGGCCGTGCTGCGCCGCGTCAGGGGTACACGTCTATCGCGAAACGGAGATCCCGCAGCTGACCGGACTCGTCATCTGGGGAGACAATCCCAGCGGCGAGATCTTCTACTTCGACGCCGACGACCTTCCGGACGGTGGTGAGAGATCAGTCCGTCGGATCCTCTTGAACCACGACGGTCGGGCAATGACGCTTCTCGACATCATTCGGGAAAAGAATCGGGAGCAGGGCCGTGAGCCGGCGAGCCGCGTGGACCTTCGGATCGCCTCCGGCCCGCAGGGACAGATCCTTCTGCTGAACAAGCAGGACGGGATCGTGAGGATGCTCACCCCTTAGGGTTCCTGATCTAGACGCTTCGTCCGAGCCACCCTTGGAGGAGATCTTCCTCGGCGTCCGAGAGCGCCTCAGGCCGTCCGGCGCACCGGACCATGCCGCGCGTTGCTCGGCTCGCCCGCCTACGCTTCTTCCTGAGACTACCGGTGCTCAGGGTTCGGAAAGTCGAACCGACATCCGGCATCCCACTCCGAGCGCTGGTTTCCGTGAGCGGGAATCCCTCCCTGGTCGCGGAGGGTGCGGGCCAGGTGGAGGAGGTTCCACGTCATGAACGTGGTGTTCCGATTCGTAAAGTCATTCTCGGGGCCGCCGGAGCCCGGGTCCAGGTAGGAGGGGCCCGGTCCAGCCTCGCCAATCCAGGCCGCATCCGCCTGTGGAGGAATCAGGTAACCGACGTGTTGGAGGGAGTACAGGATGTTCATGGCGCAGTGCTTGGCCCCGTCCTCGTTTCCGGTGATCAGGCATCCGCTCACCTTGCCGTAGTACGAGTACTGCCCAGCCTCGTTCAGTTGCACCGAACACGAGTAGAGCCTCTCCACGACCCGCGTACAGACCGAGGACTTTTCCCCCAGCCAGATGGGGGAGCCGAGAACGAGGATGTCCGCTTTCTCGACCTTTTCGTAAATTCCGGGCCAATCGTCCCGCTCGGCCCCATGCTGCTCCCGCATGTCCGGGTAGACTCCCGGCGCGCGAGCTCGTAATCCACGGGCCGAAGCAACTCCACTCCGACCCCCAACTTCTCCATGGTGGCGACGGCGATCCGAATGAGCCCTTCCGTGTGTGACCGTTCCGGCGACGGCTTCAGGGTGCAGTTGAGGAAGAGGGCGTTCAGATTCGAGAAGTCCCACTGACTCTCACTGCAGAGCCGTTCCTGCCGCTCGCTCAGCACGGCTCGCTCACTCGAGGGTTCCATCGCGATCCGCCTCCCGCTCCAGAAAGTGAACGGAAAACCACCCGCGGGGATCGGTCCACCGTCGGATCGTCTCCCAGCCCGCGCTCCGACAAAGCGCTTCGAACTGATCCGGGCGGTACTTGTACGAGTGCTCCGTGACGATCTCTTCTCCCTCCTCGAGCCGGATCCGAAGAGGCTCGCCATCGGGGAACGCCGGCTCGAGGCTCACGTCCTGCTGCGCCGTGCAGACGAGGCGCATCTCGATGCGGGAGCGCGCCGCGTTCCAGACGGCCCGATGCGCGAAGGAAGAGACCGCGAAGTCGCCGTCGAACAGCTCGTTTAGGTGCCGAAGCGCGTTCCGGTTGAACTCCGCGGTCACTCCTTCCGGATCGTCGTAGGCCCGCAGCAGCGGCTCTCTCTCCTTCACGCAGTCCACCCCGATGAGCAGGGACGACCCCGGACCCCCGATCCGACCCACTCGGTGGAGGAACCGCTCCGCTTCGGTGGGCCTGAAGTTGCCGATGGACGAGCCGGGGAAGAAGAAGAGGAGCCGACCGACTTCCCCCTCCTTGCCGTCGCCCGTTTTCGGCAAGGAGAATGGCTGCGTGTAGTCCGCCACCACCGGGAGCACGTCCACCCCCGGATACTCGGCCTGGAGTCGATCCGCGAACCCGAGCAGCTGTGTCTCGGAGATGTCGACGGGAATGCACCGCGCTGGTCGATCCAGCGAGTCCAGGAGCAAACTAGTCTTACGCCCGCTTCCGGAGCCGAACTCCACGACAGTAGCGTCCGGGCCCACGAGCTCGCGGACCTCCTCCAGGCAGGCCTCGAGAATCTCGATCTCGAGTCGCGTCGGGTAGTACGCGTCCAGGCGCGTAATCTCTTCAAAGAGCTCAGCGCCGCGCTGGTCGTAAAGGAGCTTCTCGGGAATCCGCCGGGGGGTCGATTGGAGACTGCCCGATACCTCCCGGAACAGACGTGAGAGCGGGTCCTGCCCGGTGAGCGCGGACTGCGTCCTGGCTCGAGAGAACACTACCTCGGGTCTTGGGCCAGACGGACCCCGCTGAACTGCCACGCGGCGTCTGGGGGGAAGAAGTTTCGGTAGGTCGCTCGAACATGTGTCGAGGGCGTGGCGCAGGACCCGCCCCTGAGGACGAATTGGCCGCACATGAACTTCCCGTTGTACTCGCCGACAACCCCTTCGAGGGGGGCGTATCCTGGATAAGGGGAGTAGGGACTGGCCGTCCACTCCCACACGTCCCCGAACATCTGACGCAGTGATGGGCTCTCTTCGCCGGGCGATCCGGCGCGCCCGGGGTGGTAGCGTCCCGACTCCGCCAGATTCCCGACGATCGGAAGCTCTGCCGCTGCTACCTCCCACTCGTCCTCGCGCGGGAGCCGAGCGTCGCTCCAGCGCGCGAAGGCGTCCGCCTCGAACCAGGTCAGATGACAAACAGGCTCTGCCAGGTCGAGGGGGCGCATCCCCCCAAGGGTGAAGATCCACCGCTCGTCTCCCCTGCGCTCCCAGTAGAACGGCTCGGTCCACCCTTCGGCCTCGCGCCGCGCCCACCCCTCGGACATCCAGAGCTCGGCCCGTTCGTACCCACCGTCCTCCAGGAAGGCCAGATACTCTCCGTTGGTTGTGAGCCGGTCCGCGAGCTCGAACGGTTCCAGGTAGCGCCGGTGACGTGGCGCCTCGTTATCGAAGTGAAAGCCCTCCCCCATCCAGCCGACTTCCCGTAAGCCGCCCTCGAAGGTGAGCCAGCGCAGTAGATCCGGATTCGCGGGGGAGCCTTCGCCTCCCGGTTCCGTGGAGTCCGACTCCCGGTACGCCGGGCGAAGAGGGTTCACCGAGAACACGTGCTTCAGGTCGGTCAGCATGAGCTCCTGATGCTGCTGCTCGTGGTTCAAGCCGAGCTCCACCAGGGCCGTGAGCTCCGGATCCTTCGCCCCGTCGGATTTCCGCTCGATCAGTTCGAGCATCGCTCCGTCGACGTGACGCCGGTAGTTCATCACCTCGGGCACCGTGGGCCGCGAGAGATATCCTCGCTGGGCGCGACAGTGTCGTTCACCCGCTTGCACGTAGTACGAGTTGAACAGGTAGTGGTATCGCGGGTGGAACGGCTCGTATCCGGGCATCCACCTGGAGAGCACGAAGGCCTCCCAGAACCAGGAGGTGTGGGCGAGGTGCCATTTGGTGGGGCTTACCTCGTCCATGGACTGCACGACGAAGTCCTCCGCTGCCAGGCCCTCCGTCAGGGCCTCGGTGGCCTCTCGGACGGACTGGAAGCGGGCGCTGATGTGGGAGGCTGGGTCGCCCACGCGGGTGGCTCGAGCTCCCGTGTGCCGGGTTGGGTGGGTCCTCGCGTGCGTTCCTGGTGTCGTCATGAAAACGGAATCCCCTCGTAGGTGTAGCTTGTGAATCCGGATCGCCTTGCGTTTGTTCCGCCCGCGGCCGGCAACTAATCGACCGCCATCTGCGCCCTCAGCTCAAGTTCGCTCGTCGTCGCTCCCAGCCTGCAGCGTTCAAATCCAGCCCAGGACCCAGAGCACGTACACGGCCCCCATCGTCACGACCCCGTTCACGAGCGTGACCCCTCCGTACGAGAGGAGCGCCGACCGGAGCGGCATGCGCGAGAGGGACGTGCAGACCCAAAAATAGCTCGAGTTCACGTACTTGATGATGATCGAGCCCGCCGCACCCGCGAGCATGGTGGCCTCGGGGCTGAGGTCCAGCGTTTCCATCATTGGGGCGGAGATCGCGGCAGCGGTGATGACACCCACAGTCGTGGACCCAGTGATCATGTTTCCCACGACACCGAGGACGAAGGGGAGGAAGATCGCGGGGAGCCCGGTGGAGGCGACCGCCTCCGCAACCGCGTCCACGGCCGGAGTGGCCCTGAGAATCTGGCTGAGCGCCCCCCCGAGCCCGGTGACCACGATGATCATGGCCGACGTCTTGAGCCCGTTTTCAACCCACTCCCCCGTGCGTGCTTTGGACTGCTCCCGTCTGGTGTTCCGGTACGCGAGGAGCACTCCGATGGTGAGCGCGACCACGGGCCAGCCCAGGTAGAGCATCACCGCGTTCGCGAAGTGGTCCTCCGAGAGCGTGAGCTGGGTCACGCTCAGCCCGGCGATGAGCGCCAGCGGGACCAAGATGGGGGCGTACGCCCAGACCGCCGACGGGAGCTCGCTCTCCCGCCCCTGGTCGATGAACGACTGGCCCACCCACTCCTCGGAGGGTGCGGACTCGATCCTAGGGCCCACGAGGAGAGCGAAACCCCACCCCGCGAGGGCTCCGGTGAGGCACACGAGGGACCCGAAGAAGATCACGCGCCCGATGTCGGCTCCCACGATGGCCACGGCGGCCAGGGGTCCCGGGGTGGGAGGCACCAGGGCGTGCGTGAGCTGCATGGCTCCCACCAGCCCCGTCGACATCACGCTCATGTTCAGGCCCGTTCTCAGGGCAGCCGAGTGGACCAGAGGGTTCAAGATCACGTAGCCGACGTCCGAGAAGATCGCGATCCCGATGACGAGGCCGCTGAGGGTGAGGGCGAGCGGCATGCGACGCTCCCCAACCCACCCGATCATCGTCGTCGTGATGCGCTCGACCGCACCCGTGTGCTTCAGGGCTTCGGCCAGGATCGAACCCAGCACGATCACGACCGCGATGCCCCCGATCGTCCTCCCGAACCCTTCCTCGAACGCGGCGATGAACGCCTCCCGGTCCAGCCCGGGGGCCGCCGCAAAGATGAGGATGGGCACCAGGAAGGCGGCGAAGACGTGCCACTTGTAGCGGGTGATCAGGAGGAAGAGGAGGACCACCACCGCGGTGAGCCCGGCCAGCGCGATCCAGACGCTTTCGGTGATCATGGAACTCTGACGGCGTCGCGGAGGAGGAGGACGGGGTGGAAGGTCCTTCGCCCCGTGCCATGATCGATCTGCTGCTGACAGGAGACCCCGGTCGCGGCGACGAGCGCGTCGTCGGGTGGACGGGCACCGGGAAGTGCGGGCTCAGAGAGCCCCCCGCCGCTTGACACCGTTTTTCGACAATCTCTACTTTGCGCCCGCTCGCCCTCTGGACCGCGCAGAACGGTCCGACGACTCGCCACCGTCCCCCCCATCCCCGACGCGGACTCACCATGCCGAGGCACTCCCCCGGCTGGCACTTCCTCCAGATCCCCGGGCCCACGAACGTTCCGGAGCGGGTTCGCCTGGCCATCGCCCAGCCGACCACCGACCACCGGGGCCCCGAGTTCGCGGAGCTGACCCGCGAGGTGCTCTCCGGCCTCGGCTGGGTACTCGGGAGCGAGGGGCCCGTGGTCCTCTACCCGGCGTCGGGCACCGGGGCCTGGGAGGCCGCGCTCGTCAACACGATGAGCCCCGGCGACCGTGTCCTCATGTTCGAGACTGGGCATTTTGCGGTAGAGTGGTCCGAGGTGGCGCGTCGCTTCGGTCTCGAGGTGGAGATGGTGCCCGGCGACTGGCGTCGCGGCGCCGACCCGGGCGCCCTGGAGGAGCGGCTGACCGCAGACCGGGAGCACGCCCTCCGGGCGGTGGCTGTGGTCCATAACGAGACCTCGACAGGGACGCTCAGCCGGATCCCCGAGATCCGTCGCGCCATAGACAGGGCGGAGCACCCCGCACTCCTCCTCGTCGACACGATCTCGTCGCTCGGTTCGACCCCCTTCCGGCACGACGAATGGCGCGTGGACGTGACCGTGGGCGCTTCCCAGAAGGGGATCATGCTTCCGCCGGGGCTCGCCTTCAACGCGGTGAGCCGGCGGGCGATGGAGGCCTCGAGGGAGGCCGCCCTTCCCCGCTCCTACTGGGGATGGGAGCGCATCGTCGCCCGGAACGAGGAGGGCTACTTTCCGTATACGCCCGCCACGAACCTCCTCTTCGGGCTTCGCGAGGCCCTGGCCATGCTGAAGGAGGAGGGACTCGAGCGCGTTTTCGAGCGCCACGCTCGTCACGGTGCCGCGACCCGGGAAGCCGTGTCGGCCTGGGGACTGGAGGTGCAATGCGCGAGCGCCGCGGAGCACAGCCCGGTCCTAACTGGCGTCCGCGTCCCGGATGGCCACGACGCGGACCGGGTCCGGAGGCTTACGCTGGACCGCTTCAACCTCTCCCTCGGGTCGGGGCTGGGGAAGGTCAAGGGAAGGGTGTTCCGCATAGGGCATCTCGGGGACTTCAACGATCTGATGCTCCTCGGAACGCTCGCGGGAGTCGAGAGCGGGCTCGCGCTCTCCGGAATCCCCATTCGCCGGGGTGGCGTGGACGCCGCGATCCGCCGGCTCGAGGTCGAGGACGGACCGCCTGCGTAGTCGTACTTCGGCGGTGAGCCGGTGTCAACAACGATCCGACGCGTTCCGCAGGCGGCCCCCTCGAGTTCGCTCGCAACCCGGTGAGGCCGCCGTGGCTCCAGCCCGGTGCCAGTCTCCCCTGGCGTTGGACGACGGAGGCCTCTGGCCCCCGGCCATTGCGGAGATCAACATCAGTCCACAGGCTGAGACGGGACGGAGCCGCAGGCGATGGGCTGGGGCGGTGAGGGTGCGCTCTGCGATGCTGGAAGGCACATCTGAGGGGGTAATGCTCAATGAAAAAGGAATTGGGGTCTCGGATCCAGGATCGGCGTTCGTGCCTCCTGGGCCTCCTCGTAGCGTTGGCCGCCATCGGTCTGGCCCGGACGGTCGACGCCCAGCAGTTCCCGTTGCCGGAGCCGTTCGCGACGCCCTCCGCTCGCGCCTCCGCGCAGGTGATCGAACGGGCTCCCAGCTCCCAGCTTCAGCTGCCAAGTGGCTTCAGCGTTGAGGTGTTCGCTGAGAACCTGCCAGGCGTTCGAACCATGCGGCTGGCGCCGAACGGAGACCTCTTCGTGGCCCAGTCACGCGCCGGAACGGTGACGGTGCTGCGGGATACGAATCGGGACGGTGTGCCCGATACCCGAAGCACCTACATCGACGGTCTCGGCGGCGTTTTCGGAATCGCCTTCCAGCCCGGGTACATCTATCTCGGAGCACCCGAGCGCGTCGTCCGGGTGCCCTACACGCCGGGCGAGATCGTGGCGCGGGGCGACCCCGAAACGCTCGCCGAGCTGCCGGGTGGGGGCCACAGTTCACGGAACATCGTCTTCAACCGGGCGGGAACCAAGATGTACGTGGCCGTGGGATCGCGGTCCAACAAGAGCGAGGGAGAGGACCCCGTACGCGCCGCCATCAACGAGTACAACCCGGACGGTACCGGGCACCGGATCTTCGCGTCCGGCCTTCGGAACCCGGTGGGGCTCACCCTCCAACCCGGCACGGATATCATCTGGACCTCGGTGAACGAGCGCGACACCCTCGGCGACGACCTCGTGCCGGATTACATCACCTCCGTTCAGGACGGGGGTTTCTACGGCTGGCCGTACTCGTACCTCGGGAGCAACCCCGATCCCGAGCATGTGGGGAAGCGTCCGGACTTGGTTGGAAGGGCGATCGTGCCCGATGTATGGATTCCCGCTCACGCCGCGGCGCTGAGCGTGACCTTCTATACGGGCGACCAGTTCCCGGAGCGGTACCGCGGCGGCGCCTTCGTGGGCCTCCATGGGTCCTGGAACCGCTCTATCCCAAGTGGTTACAGGGTCGGATTCGTTCCGTTCGAGAACGGCCAGCCGGCCGGGCCGATCGAGGACTTTCTCACGGGCTGGCTGTCGAGCGACGGGACCACCACATGGGGCCGGCCCGTGGATGGCCTGGTCACCCAGGACGGATCCCTTCTCGTTTCGGACGACGGGGGAGGGAGGATCTGGCGCGTGCGCCACACGGGGATGGAGTAGGAGGGAAGCCCGTCGGGACCGAGGGTCCTCCGTGCTGGCGCGACGCGACGACTACAGCAAGGTTGGAGGTGAAGCCCGGCGTGCATCACAGGTGCGATCGGCTCTCTTCCGGAGAAGAAGGTGGACCGTGTGGCCTCGCGCTCTGTCATCCCTACTAGTGGTAGCCATGGCCGTAGGTGTTGGGGAGGCCGTGGGAAGCCTCCGAGATCCAGGAGCCCACATGTGGCGGCCCCTCGCCGGTGAGCATGGTCCAGTCGCCGGCCCCGGCTGCCCCCCTTCCTCCCGCGCCCGGCACGCTTCTCAGCACCGATCGCGTCGGGTACCCGCAAGGATACCGGTCGTCGTTCAGCCAGTTCTACGTATTCGATCGGTTCGACGCCCGCAGCATTTCCTTCGTCTGTGCCAACGAGATCGCTACGCGGGTTCAACCAGGTCAGCCGTATCCCTACGGCAGTATCCTGGTCTTCGAGTCCTGGCGACCGGTCGTTGACGCGAACGACAACCTCGTCATGGACGCTGACGGACACCTCATCCGATCTCAGCTCTCGGGGATCTTCGTGATGCGAAAGGAGCAAGGTTTCGGAACGGGGTACGGCGACGCACGCTCGGGAGAGTGGGAGTACGTGTCGTTCCGTCCGGATGGAACGTACCAGAGTGCACCCGAAAACACGGCCAATTGCGCTGCTTGCCATGGTGCCGGAGCGGCTGCCGCGCGGGACCACGTCTTCCGAACGAACGTCCACCAGCTCCCGGGACAGTACGCTCGATCA
This sequence comes from Longimicrobiales bacterium, assembly GCA_965198065.1. Lineage (GTDB taxonomy): Bacteria > Gemmatimonadota > Gemmatimonadetes > Longimicrobiales > Gaopeijiaceae > SHZS01. The sequence continues at coordinate 416,781 of CBDAON010000004.1, forward strand.
GACGAGATACGCGAAGGCGAGGTGGGGATCACGCGGATGGGATTTCGAGCTTCCAACCGTGCCATACCGGTCGGGACGACGGTGGTATGGAGAAATAGCACCATCGATCAGACGCCCCACGCGGTGACCGCGACCGGAGGGACGTTCAGCTCGGACGTGCTCGGCCCCGGTGAGACCTTCAGCCATACCTTCACGGCGCCGGGCCGCTACGAGTACAGGTGCGCCCTGCATCCGGATCAGATGCGCGGGGTCATCGAGGTAACAGATTGAGATTCTCGGACGCGCTCTAGTCGTCCCGACCCTCTGGGGAGGCGCGTAAGCCACGAGGCTCCCCGACCGCCTCTCGCGAGAGCGACACAACCGGCCTGAGGAACGGGCCCCGACCGGCCGACGTGTGCCTCAGCCTTCCCTCTCCGAGACCGAGACGCGGCTCCGGCGGGACGCGCTCTCGATCTTTCACCGAGCTCTTTCCGCCGCGGACCCCGAGGTCCTCGCCCGCAACGCATTGGTGGGGGTGCTGCTCTCGCAGCTGACCCCGCCGAAGGACGGACGACTCATCGTCCTTTCCGTTGGAAAGGCAGCGATCGCCATGGCCAGGGGCGCGACGGCGGTGCTCGGGGACGCGGTCGCCGAGGGCGTTGCCGTGGCGCCGGCAGGGAGCGGAGGGCTGGCACCTACGGGGTTCAGGATCCACTTCGGCGGCCACCCCCTGCCGACCTCCGAAGGTGTGGCCGGGGCCATCGAGGTGAGGGACGTCGTGCGTGAGGCGAGCCCCCGGGACCGCATCCTTCTTCTCCTCTCTGGCGGCGGTTCAGCGCTCCTCACCCTCCCCCATCCGGGCATCTCTCTCGAAGACGTCCGGCTCGTCACCGAGCTACTTACGCTCGCCGGTGCGACGATCCGAGAGCTGAACGCGGTGCGGAAGCACGTTGAGTCGCTCAAGGGTGGCCGGCTGGCCTCGCTGGCTCACCCCGCTCCACTGACCGCCCTCGTTCTCTCGGACGTGGTGGGAGACCCTCTGGACGTCATCGCCTCTGGTCCGGTCTCCTTCGACCCGAGCACGTTTGCCGAGGCGATCACCGTGCTCGAGACCCGAGCTGTGTGGGAAAGCTTACCCAACTCCGTCAGGACACACCTCGAGCGGGGAAGGAACGGTGGGGTCGAGGAGACGCCGAAGGAAGGAGCCACCGTCTTCAGCGGGGTGGACGTGAGGGTCGTCGGCAATGCGGCGCTGGCAGTCCGCAGCGCCGCGGAGGAGGCCAGACGCCTGGGCTATGACACCCGAGTGGAATCCACGGAAGTGATTGGGGAAGCTCGGGACGTGGGCGCCGTCCTGGCAGCGAGCGCGCTCCGCCTGCGGGCGTCGAGCTCCCTACCGACCTGCCTGGTTTGCGCTGGGGAAACGACGGTAACGGTACGAGGAAGGGGCCTGGGAGGACGCAACCAGGAGGTCGCGCTCGGTGCTGCACGTCAGCTCGCAGGTGCGGAGGGGGTCCTGGTCTTCTCGGGCGGAACCGACGGTGTGGACGGCCCCACGGACGCGGCCGGTGCGATGGCGGCGGGGAGCACTGTCCCCCGCGCGCTCGCGATGGGGCTCGACCCCGACGACCACCTGGAGCGCAACGACGCCTACAGGTTCTTCGAGGCGTTGGGAGATCTGGTGAAGACCGGCCCCACCGGGACCAACGTCATGGACCTCATGCTGGCGATGGCTGCGGACTCACCGCCGCCAAAGGTCGGGGTGGAAGAGGAGTAGCACCGTGAAGATTCCAGGATGGGGCTGGATGCGGGCGTTTCCCCTCGCATTTCGGCGGCGAACGCGATCCTGCGCTACCTGCGGAGAGGGCGGGTCACGTCGGTGGCCACGATCTCCTGTTCGGGACCGATTAGGAGGTCCACCCCGAGCTCTTCCTTCGGGAGTCTGCTACGTAGGCTGAAGTGCTCCGGATGTCTCACCCGGGCCACCTTCACTCCGACCCCGCTCCAGGCCGCTACCATGCAGGCGATGAGGTTCACCTCGTCCACCCCGGATACCGCCATCACGATGTCGGTCTCCGATATCCCGGCTTCCTGGAGAACCTGGAGGGAGGCTCCGTTTCCCTGGATCGCCAGCACATCCAGACTGTCCACCGCCCTCTGGACCTTGGCCGGGTCCGGGTCCACGAGGACCACCTCGTGGGGCTCGTCCGTCAACCGACGGGCCAGATAAAAGCTTACCGCACCAGCACCGATAACGAGGATCCGCATAACCCACCCCAAGCCTGAGCCCTGACTCGGGACTTCGCCAGGGACCTGGACGAGCCCCGGCGGAATCCGCGCCGAGAACGGAAGCTGACAGAGCGGCCCAAGGGCAGCAAGCGCTCACGGAGCTCTACCGATGGACCTTCGTCTTCACGGCCGACGAGTTGCAGGCTGAACGGGGCTAGCCTAGTATGCGCGCCTCTTCTTTCCGGACGTTTCACGCTTCCCGACCGGAGGAAGACGGCCAATTCCTCACCGGCCGGACCGTCAGCTGGAGCACGACCAATGCAGCGGTTGCGGCGATCAGCCCAAACGGCCGGCTCACCACGGGCGTGCCCGGCACGGCGACGATTCGGGCAGCGAGCGAAGGCCGCACGGGTACCCTCCCGCTCACGGTGGAGCCCTCGGACTGGTGCGAGTATCTGTTGCCTTACTCCATCGGAACGACCGTGTCCGGAAGGCTCGAGACCAGCGACTGCCAGCTGGGCGGCGATGATAGCTACGTCGATTATTACGCCATCGAGATCCCGTCCCCACAGGGGGGATGTCGTCCGATCAGGTGGACCCCTTTCTTCTCATGAGTGACGCCTCGGACGACGGGCTCGGGTTCAACGACGACAGCGCGGGCTCGCTTAATGCAACGCTCCGCATGTTGCTCGCGTCGGGCAGCTACCAGCTCTGGGCGAACGCGGACGACGAGGAGACGGGAGACTACACGCTCCCGTCGCTGCCGGGCCCATCCAACGTGACCGGGTGCATAGACATCTGGATCATGGCCGGTCTGGAGGCGACGCAGAGCCTCACGGCCAACGACTGCCTCACGGACGGGTTCTATTCCGACCAGTACTGGATATTCCTCGCGGCGAACGCCAGAGTGACGATCTCCATGGACTCCGGCGAGATGGACACCTATCTCCGGATCCTTAACATCTCCGGCAACGTTCTTCGGCAGGACGACGACAGCGGCCCCGGCACGAATGCCCGCCTGGTGTTCAGCGCACCCTCCACGGGGGCGTACGTGATCGACGCGAGGACGTTCTCGACGCAGGTGCTCGGGAGCTACACGCTCACCGTCCAGTAGCGCGGGCGCCCCTCGGCCGAAGCCGCGATCTCGCGCGTCCACCAGACGGCGAGCGACGCGACCACGACGAGCCCTACCAGACTGCCGACCCTCACCCCGGGATACGCTCCAGCGAGGAGCCCCGCGAGGAAATCGGCTCCAATCAGCGTCGCAATGATGCCCGGGATCAGAGCGGGCGCACGCGCGCCGAGACGCGTCAGGCCGAAGACTACGGCCGCACCCAGGAGAGCCGTGGGAGCCCAAGTGAGAAGAGACTCCTGGAGCGGCTCGGGGACCAGGAGCAGCCCCGCCGCAAGGGTCGCTATGTACAACGCGGCGGACAACCAAGGACGTCCCCGCGACCTCAGCGCGAGCCCGCTAAGCAGGAGCAGCCCGGTGGTCACGAGGAGGTACGCGAAGGTGGCCTGGAACGCACCAGCCAGTGGCGGGACGAACGACACCGCCCCGCTGAATTCTGGCCATGTAGGCAGGCCCCCGGAGAGGAGCTCGCCGGCGGTCCCGAGCCCGAGGAGAACGGAGCCCACTGCTACGGCAGCCCCCGGGGCAGCGGGCCCTCCCGGCCTGTCTGCAAGCCACGTGTGGGCCAGCGCGGCCACGAGACCGATCGCCGCCGATCCGACGAGAACCGCGAGGGAGCCCCCGAATATCGCGATCCCCGCCTGAAGACCCCACGGTCGGGTCGGTGAAAACACTGCCGTGGTCGCCGGCCAGGAGTTCGCCTGCCCCAGCCCCAACGCCAGCAAAGCAAGGAGGGTCGCCTGGACGAGCGGCCGCGTCTCCAGCCGCCGTTTCGCCCACGCCATCACTGCCAGCACGCCCGCGGCGACGAACCCGAGCAGGAGCACGAGCCCTGCGCCCGCCGTCACCAGCGTTCGGAGCGCCTCGCCGCCCCGCCGAGCGCGTTCCCACTCCTCGGGCACGCTCACCGAGCGACTCACATCCACCACCTCGTCGCCCGCCAGCTGCACCGTCAGCCGCGCCTCTCCGGCTACGCCCGCAAGCACCGAGGGGTCTTCGAATGTGAACTCCCAGTCAGTGCGCGCCGGGCGCGTCGTCTGAACGGCACCGACGTCTTCCAACGACCCCGCGTCAATCCCGAACCGATCCCGGATGACACGCAGCGCGGCGGCTCGGGCGTTCTCCTCCTCCAGGCGCGCCCCGGGGCGTGCCTCGGGCAGGACATGCTCGATGTGCAAGGGCTCGGGCGCCGCTCCGAGGGCGCCCCCGAGATGGACCCGAAACTCCTCGACCCGCTCCTCCGGGTCCGCCGCGAAGTCCACGGACCGCACCACCCAGCGGGGGCCGGCCAGATAGGTCCCGAGCAGACTCGCGTACACCTCCTCGCCGGCTTCCTCGAAGACGTACCGGTGGTCGTCCCCCCGGTTCGAAGGCACTGCGGCGAGGGCTCTCCACGACCCCACCGGATTGCCACGTTCCCCGAGCGCATCGAGGGCGACCGCGATGACCTCGCCCCTTGACTGCGTCAGTCGGGGCACGTCGCCCACGGACCTGACCACGCCGGCCCCCCACACGAGCGCACCGGCCGCGCCGAACAGGTACGCCACCCACCGGGGAAGTAGAAGGCTCCGCGCGCCGTGCCTCGCAACCGGTTCGCCCGCGGGAGCGATCGCTTCGGCGACGGGCGCGGCGACTTCTCCGGCAGAAGCGGCGGCCGCCTCGGACGGCTTCCCCTTCGCCTGCACCACCGGCTCCTCGACCGCGGTCGCCTCCACCGCGGGCGGCCCCCGGTCCTGCGGCTTCCAGGCCCGATTGTACGCCCACTCGGGCGCCTCGGCGCGGGCGCGCCCGCCGAGCCGCGCCCTGGCCACTATCACGAGCGGCACCACCCCCACCGCCACCACCATCGCGCGGTCGAAGAGGGTGCCGGGTGCCGCCGAGGCGAAGAGCGGAAGAGAGATCAGCGAGAGGTCGTACGCGAAGTGAGTGAGGATCGTCGGAACGAGACCGAAGTAGAGGTAGATCGCGCCCCAGAGAAACGCGGGGAACGTGAGCTCGACGACACGCGCGTAGGCGGGCTGCTGCGGGTAGTTGGCGTGGGCTGCGGCGAAGACGATGGCCTGGAGCGCCACCGCACCCCAGATCCAGACGCTCTTCCTGCCGTAGCGCGCACCCAGGAGCGCCGCACACGCGATGGGGACCGCGCGGAACACGCTCTCCTCCCAGAACGCCGCAAAGAGCGAGATCGACACCGCCTGAAGCCAGGGCTGAAAGGTCGCGAGCAAGTCCGGCTGCACCAGCGCCTCGGCGGGTGACCACCATCCCTCGAGCAGCGACGTGCCCAAGTAGAAGAGCACCACGTACCCGAGCCCGATCCCCAGGAGCAGATACGCGGCCACGGTTCGCCCAAGAGCAGGCGTGGACGCCGCCACCTCGGAGGACCAGAAGCGCCACTGCTGGAGGTGGCCGGGAAAGGCACGCCGGCCGAGTGATTCCCCCGCCAGGAAGAAGAACGCGAAGAGCGGCGTGCCCACCACTGCGACCACACCCGCCACAGCCAGCTGCTCGAGCAGAAAGGTCCGAACCGAGACGGCGGGGTCGTAGGCCATCCAGGCCAGCGGGAGGGCGTTGGCGATCCCAAGGCCGAGGAGAACCGCGGTGACCCCGCCCCAGAGCAGGGGCGTACGCCAGACGACCCAACCCTGCCTCATGAGCAGGGCCGTTCCCACGACCCCTCCCAGAAGCACGAAGACAAGGATGAACACCGACTGAGAGACGAGGGCGATGGCATCGTTGGCCGACCGCATGTCCAGATAGCGCTGGGAGAAGGCCTCTGGCACGTAGACGAAGTGGGTAAGCTGGGAAGCCCGGTTCCCGGCGACCTCGATCCGAAGCCGGAAGCCGCCGTCACCGGGCGCGGCGTCGGTCCGCTCGAACACCAACGTGTGGTCCACCCGCCCGCCCGGCTGGGTCTCCTCCGACGACTCCAGGAGCTCGAAGGAGCCGAGATCCACCCCCCACTCCTCCGCCGTCCGCTCGGCCACGGCGCGCGCCTCTTCCTCCGAGAGGTTGCCCCCGCCGGGATCGTCCTCGGAGAGCTGGAGGCTGAATCCATACGCCTGGCCTGCGGGTGTGAAGCGCACGCGGCTCTCCTCTACCGCCCCCTCCGCGAACCGTCGAACGCTCCACACGTACGGGTGGTAGATGCCGCTCTCCGCGAGCTCCACGAAGGCGTCCCGTCCCCCTCCCTCCAGCTCGACGTACGTCTGCACCTCGGGATCGATCTGGCCGAACGTGGCGGCCGCTCGGGCTTCGGGCGGGTCCCACCCGTACCGGAGGGCAAGGGCCTCGGCCTCGGCAACGGCCGCATCGCGATCCATCGCGATGTCCAGCGTGATGATGGGGAACGCGGCCGGAAAGAGCCGGACCGCGGCGACGAAGCCCGCCACGCCGAGGACGGCGAAGACGATCCAGAAGGTCGGGCGACGCGTCATGGGCTGCCTCCCCGGGCGGTGGGGGCTCGCCGAGGAACCTACCGCGCCGTTCGGACTGTTCGCAAACCGAGTCTCCTTGCCGCGTTTTGCGAGAGAGGGCCGGGGGGATCCGACCCAGCGGACGGGCCTGCTCAACCGCTCCAAGCCCCTGCGCTCCAACCATTTCCACTCTCCCACACCCCTCTCTGGCACGGAGGCTGCAGAGGAGATGGGGCAGTACAGCAGAGCAGCGACCGGGTCCGCGAGGACCGTGTTACGCAGCCGGGCCGCCCCCGGGGGGTGGCTCTCGCTCGACGAGCACGGTCCTCGCTTTCGTTTTGGCCGCGCTCGCCCAGCCGGTCCTCTGCCTTCGAACGAGGGAACCCGAACGAGGTGGAGAACCATGACGAAGACGACACGGCGACTGCGGAAGCTGGCGGTGGTGGTAACCCTCGTCCCTGCGGGCTGCGACGTGCCGAGCCCCACGAACCTGGTGGACGACGTGACGGAGGGTCCGGCCGGGTCCTTCGGCATCGTCCTTCAGGCAGCGTCGACCCCGAGCCCGGCCCCGATCCCGCAAGGACCGGCCCTGGCCACCATCTCCCTGGACGGCGTGGCGTCCATCACCCTGGAAGTCGGATCGGTCGAAGCGAAGCGGGAAGGCGGAGGATGGGTGACCGCCGGAGTGGTGAACGCCACGGTGGAACTCATCGACCTGCCCGAAGAGGGGCTCGAGCTCCTCGAAGGCTCCCTTCCCACGGGCAGCTACGAGAAGCTTCGGCTCTTCCTCACCGCCGTGCCAACCATCACGCTGGAGGAAGACCTTCGGGTCGGCCCGATCACCCTCGAAGCCGGTGCGCATCCCCTCTTCATCCCGAGCGTGGAGCCGAACGGCCTTCGTCTTCACGCCGAGTTCGAGGTGGACGCGGACGGGGAGGTCCTGACCATCGTATTCGACGCCAGCGCCACGGTCCGGAAGGTGACCGCCACGGGCTCCGGTGTCGTCGAGGTCTCCCCGGAGCTTCAGGTGAAGAGCCAGGACGGCGAATACGTCGGTGCGCTGGAGGTGGACGGCGAGGATCGGGACCCGGGGGAGGAGCCCGAGGTCGAGAGGGTGGCGGTGGGGGCCCGGTGACCGCGGTTGACCCCGATGAGGGCACCTTCACCGTGGCGAAGGGCGATGACGAAGTGCTGGTCGTGGTAGGCGAGGGAGCCGAGTTCGACGGCGACTTCGACGCCCTGAGCGGAGTCGCGGAGGCCCTCGAGGAAGGCCAGGCCGTGCGAGCCGAAGCCGCCGGCACGCTTCGAGACGACGGTGCCCTCGTGGCCGACGAGGTCCTGTTCGTGGTCGTGGAGGAGGATCCCGAGCCTGACGTCGAGGAGGTCGAACTGGGCGGCGATGTCACGGCCGTCAACCTGGAGGAGGGTGTCTTCACCCTGTTGAAGGGTGACGACGAGGTGACAGTGGTGGTGAACGACGCCACCGTCTTCCACGGGGAATTCGAGACCCTGGGCAGCGTTGCCGAAGCCCTCGAGGCGGGGCGCGCCGTGAGGGGTGAAGCGCTCGGCGTCCTCCAGGACGACGGCTCCGTGCTCGCAGCCGAGGTGGCGTTCGGAATCGTGGAGGAAGACCTCGGTGACAACGTCGACGAGGAAGAGCCGGAGGTCGAGAGGGTGGCAGTCGGGGGCCCGGTGACCGCGGTTGACCCCGATGAGGGCACCTTCACCGTGGCGAAGGGCGATGACGAAGTGCTGGTCGTGGTAGGCGAGGGAGCCGAGTTCGACGGCGACTTCGACGCCCTGAGCGGAGTCGCGGAGGCCCTCGAGGAAGGCCAGGCCGTGCGAGCCGAAGCCGCCGGCACGCTTCGAGACGACGGTGCCCTCGTGGCCGACGAGGTCCTGTTCGTGGTCGTGGAGGAGGATCCCGAGCCTGACGTCGAGGAGGTCGAACTGGGCGGCGATGTCACGGCCGTCAACCTGGAGGAGGGTGTCTTCACCCTGTTGAAGGGTGACGACGAGGTGACAGTGGTGGTGAACGACGCCACCGTCTTCCACGGGGAATTCGAGACCCTGGGCAGCGTTGCCGAAGCCCTCGAGGCGGGGCGCGCCGTGAGGGGTGAAGCGCTCGGCGTCCTCCAGGACGACGGCTCCGTGCTCGCAGCCGAGGTGGCGTTCGGAATCGTGGACTGAGGCAGACGCTGCCGCATGCCAGGGAGCGTGAACCCGCGCTCGACGAGGTTGCCCCTGAGGATCGGTGGCTGGATGTTGGCGATGTGCCCGAGGGCACGAACGACAGGAATGCGCGTGAGCTAGCGTTTCCCACAGAGACCGTTCCGGTGAAACCGCGCCCCGATCCCGGACCCGAGCCCGACCATCCTGGCCCTCTCATGCACCGGCCCGGCGAGGACCGCCGGCCCCTGCGCCGCCCCTCGCCTACCGACTGGAAGGGAGCTCGGGACATCGACTCGCAAGAGCGCGTGCTGCGGATCCGCGCTCTTCAGGGGGCGATCCCGGGTGCGGTCCTGGGCTTCCTCCTCGGCCGGTTCGGCTCGATCCAGTGGGGGTGGGGCGGCGGGATCGTGCTGGCCGTCACGCTGCTCGGGGGGGTGGCTACCTACTCCGCGATCCTCTGGATCTTGCACTTGAGCGGTAGGGCGGCGAGCAAGATCTATCACCCCTCCGGGTCTTCTACCCCGCGCCGGCGGGAGTACTCCCAGGCCGAGTCGTTTGCGGCCCGGGGCGACCCCGAGGCGGCGATCACGGCCTTCGAGCTCGCCATCGCCGAGGACGGCTCCGACCCGACTCCCTACCTGCGGATCGCCCGACTGTACCGCGACGAGCTGAAGCGCTTCGACAACGCGGCGGCCTGGTTCAAGCGGGCCCTTCGCGACGCCCGAATGCCTGCCGGGACCGCGACGCTTACACGCAGAGAGCTCCTCGAGCTCTACGAGGGGAAGATGGGCGATCCGGAGAAGGCCGCTCCCATGCTCGCGAGAATGGCCGAAGAACTGCGGGAGACCGAGGAAGGAGATTGGGCCCGGGAGGAGCTCGCCCGGATCAAGAGGCTCATCGCGGAACGGCCTGAGCTCGGCTGAAGGCGCAGGCGCCCGCCGCTCTGCACGCCAATCCACTTGCGTTCACGTGAGGCCTCGCTTCAGCTTCGAAAGGAATCCACGTAAAGACCACATCAACGGGGGTGCGTCATGGCCCGGCTCGCGAGTCTTCTCGTCGGATCTTTGGTTCTCGCCGCCCTCCTCTTCCGGGCCGGGTCCACGACCTCGGAGGCCCGGGGGGTTCAGCGGATCCTCACCACCGGAGGACGGGCTCAGGTAGACGTCGAAACCTTTCTAGGCGACCTCGACACGGTCTGGGACATGATCTGGGCGCCGGACGGTTCGATGTGGTTCTCCGAGCGCGGAGGCCGAATCTCGCGCCTCGACCTCGCAGAGCGGACCCGCACGGTCTTGGGAGAGGTCCCGAACGTGCTGGAGAGAGGTGAGGCAGGACTCATAGGCATCGCTCTCCATCCGGACTTCCCGGACGTTCCGATGGTGTACGCCGCGCACTCGTACGACACGGGAGGCGGCATCGGAAATCGCCTGGTTCGCATGCGTTTCCAGAGTGGATCGCTCGGTGCTCCCGAGGTCCTGCTCGACGGGTTGGCCGGGCGGGGAAACCACGACGGCTCCCGTATCGTGTTCGGGCCGGACGGGTTCCTCTACATGACGATGGGAGACGCCGGGAACCGGCCCTTCTCACAGGACCTCACGTCCCTCAACGGAAAGATTCTCAGAGTCACGGCGGAGGGGGCGCCGGCCCCGGGGAACCCGTTCGGCGACCACATCTGGAGCCTGGGCCACCGGAACCCGCAGGGTCTCGTCTTCCACCCGAACGGGAGGCTCTATTCCGCCGAGCACGGCGCGGGGGATGAAGACGAGCTGAACCTGATCGAGCCGGGCCGGAACTATGGATGGCCCACCCTCGAAGGCTTCTGCACCACGCGGGAGGAGGAGGCGTATTGTGCGGCAAACGACGTGGTGGAGCCGCTCTACAGCTGGTCCCCGACCGTGGGCATTGCGGGCGCGGAGGTGTACGTCGGCGAAGCCATCGCGGGATGGGACGGAGACATCCTGGCCGTCTCGCTGCGCGGGGAGTCGCTGTATCACATCACCCTCTCCGACGACGGTCGTCGAGCCATCTCGGCCGAGACGATACTGGACGGCGAGTACGGACGGCTGCGAGATGTCCTGGTGGGCCCGGCAGGCGAGATCTACGTCGCGACCAGCAACCGGGATGGGCGGGGCGACCCTGTGGCGAGCGACGACCGGATCCTGAGGCTCACCCTGCCGTAAGGCTTGCTCCGGCGCCCGGGCGTTGGGTCCGTCCTTCGCACGATCCCCGGAAGAGAGCGGGCTGAGTGATCTGCCGCGCGCTCGATGGCCTGGGAGCTGGATCGGCGCGGGACGCGATCCATCTGGTCGTCATGGAGCGGCGCGGCGTGACTCGCATCCTGAGCTTCGACCCTGCGTTCGACGCCGTTCCGGGAATCGAGCGCGTGGCGTGAGCCACGGGTCCGAAAGCCGTCGCCTCATGCCCCGCCCTCGGGTCCTGCCACCGGTCTATTTCCTCGGCTCCATCCTCCTCATGGGTCTGCTCGACGCCCTTGCCCCCCTGACGCAAGTCGTCCCTTCGCCGTGGAACCTCGGTGGGGCCGTCCTCATTGCTGGCGGGCTGTGGATGAACATCTGGGCCTCCGGGCACTTCGATCGACTGAAGACGACGATCCTGCCCTTCGGAGAGCCTAGCCAGCTTACGACCGAAGGGCTGTTCCGCGTCACGCGTAATCCCATGTACCTCGGGGGCGTGGTGCTCCTGACCGGGTTGGCCATCTTGCTGGGAAGCCTCTCCCCATGGCTCATGATCCCGGTGTTCGTGTGGGTCATCTCCATCCAGTTCATCCGGGCGGAAGAGGAGATCCTGGAACGGCGCTTCGGACGACAGTACATCGAGTACACGGAGCGCGTGAAACGCTGGCTCTAGGGACATCGGTCTCGAGACGGGACCTTTTCCGGGACGTGCCCTTCTCAGAGCCCGCGGAGGAGCCCGACCTTGAGCGCGAACCGCACCAGCTCGGAGCGGTGGTTCTGTTGCAGCTTTTCCATGATCCGCGACCGGTAGCGAAGGGAGAGCGAGACGGGTCCGGGCCTCCCCGGGCCCGTCCAAACATTTCCAGACTCCCCGGCCCCCGCCCTCAGTTGGCGATGGCGTCCGCCCCGGCCTGAGACACCCGCTCGTCGTCGACGGCGGCCACGCCGCTGGTCCCAATCGCTCCAATCAGCTGACCGCCGCGCAGGATCGGGACCCCGCCCGCGAACGGCGTGCCGTCGGGGACCTCCGGTACGGACCCGGCCTCGAGGCGCTGTCCGTAAACCGCGGTCGTGAGCCCCGTGGCCGCGACGGTGGCGGCCTTCCGCATGGCGACATCGTGGGTCCTGGGTGAAGCGCCATCCAGCCGCCGCACGTACACGGGCATTCCTTCGGCGTCCGCGACCACGATCGTCACGTTCCAGCCGTTTCGCCGCGCTTCGGCTTCGGCCGCGTCAATCGCGGTCCGCGCCAGCTCGTACGTGAGGGCCCCCGGAGCACCCTGCTGTGCAGCTCCGAAGGCTGGAAAGGCCAGCGTGCTTGCGAGGAGCAAGGTCGTCGCGATTCGCTTCGTCATCAATGACTCCTTCAATGACTCCTGTGGAGAAGTGAGACTTCGGAAACATGTCACCCGGGGGGCGCCTTCCGTTGAACGTCGGCTCGCCCGGCCACGTCCGCAACACCGGCCACATCAGGGCGGCTGCGTCTTCCGATTGGGGGGCGGCCGCTGGACGCCCTCCTCTCCGCATGATACCGTCCCGCGCGGGACATCCTTCTTCGATCACCCGGTGGCCATCGGAGCCCGGCGGCTTGTCCAGGCAGAACATCGTCGAGATGAGGAACGTCGCGGCGTGGCGGAGCCACACTCGCGTCTTCGCAGGGCTTTCCCTCGATCTCCCGCTAGGCTCGAGCACGGTGATCCTGGGACCCAACGGCTCTGGCAAGACCACGCTGCTCCGGCTCCTGTCGCGCGAGATTTTCCCGGAGCACCGCGAGGGGAGCGCGATGCGGCTCTTCGGGAGGGAGCGGTGGAACGTCTGGGAGCTCCGTACCCGGCTCGGCATCGTGTCGCACGATCTACAGACGGCCTATTTCTCGTACGCCACCGGCCGGGACGTCGCCCTCTCCGGTTATTACTCGACGCCCAGGGTCTGGCCCCATCATCGTTTCACCAATGCGCAGCTGGCGCGCGTGGAGGAGGTGCTGGATCACCTCGGCATCACGTTCCTGAAGGAGAAACGCTACGGCGAGATGTCCACGGGCGAGCAGCGGCGCCTCCTGCTGGCGCGGGCGCTCATCCACGACCCCGAGGCGCTGGTCCTAGACGAGCCCACGAGCGGCCTTGATCTCCAGGCCTGCTTTCAGTACCTGGCGCTCGTCCGAAGGCTGATGCGGTCGGGGAAGACCGTCATCCTGGTCACCCACCACATCCACGAGATCCCGCCCGAGATCGAGCGTGTCGTGCTGCTCAAGGAGGGTCGGGTCGTAGGGGAAGGAAGAAAGGAGGAGCTGCTGACGAGCCGCCGGCTGAGCGAGCTCTTCGGGACGCCGGTCGACGTGGTGCAAGCGAACGGGTTTTACCAGGCCGTCCCCGGCCGATGCTGAGTCCGGAGCGCCCCACGCTGGTTCGCGCGGTCTCCCGTTGGCAGATCGTGGGCCTCTCCTTGAACGACGTGATCGGGAGCGGAGTCTATCTGCTCCCCGCCGCGGCCGCGGCGCTCATGGGCCCGGCCAGCGTGTGGGCGGTCGTCCTGGCCGGCTGCGCGGTCGCGCTTCTCGTGCTCTGCTTCGCCGAAGCTTCCAGCTACTTCGACGAGCCTGGGGGCGGATACCTGTACGCGCGGGAAGCCTTTGGGGAGATGGTGGGCTTCGAAGTGGGCTGGATGACATGGCTCGCGCGCATCGCGTCCGTGGCTTCGCTCTCCGCGGGGTTTGCGCTCGCCACCAGCTTCCTCTGGCCTGCGGCGGCCAGCGGATGGCCGCGGGCCGTGGTGATCGCGGCCCCCTTGCTCATCCTCACCTGGATCAACGTCCTGGGAGTCAGGGCAGGCGCGCGGGTCGCGGTCGGCCTCGTGATCGTGAAGACGCTCCCCCTGCTCCTGTTCATCTCCGTGGGCATCTTCTCGGTGGACTGGCAGCGGGTGGCCGTGACCGAGATGCCCGATCCGGGAGTCCTGGGGGAAGCCGCGCTCCTCCTCCTCTTTGCCTATGCTGGCTTCGAGAACACGCCGGCGCCGGCCGGCGAGTACAGGAACCCGCAGCGCGACGTACCGTTCGCGCTCCTCGTAATGATTGGGACGATCACCGTCCTCTACACGCTGGTTCAGATCGTGGCCTTGGGCACCCTTCCCGCCCTGGCGGACTCCGCTTCCCCGCTCGCGGATTCAGCGGCGCTGTTCATCGGTGGATGGGCCGCGATCCTCATGACCGTCGGCGCGATGATCTCGATCGAGGGAAACGTCGGCAACACTACCCTCGTAGGCCCTCGGTATCTGTTTGCGTTAGCTCGGGACGGCTTCGGACCGGCCGTGCTCGCTCGCGTGCACCCGGTCTACCGCACCCCCGCGGCGGCCATCGTGCTCCAATCCGCTATCGCGCTCATCCTCGCGCTTTCGGGATCGTTCGTCGGGCTGGCCATGCTGTCGATCGTCGCTCGCCTGGCCACGTACGTCGGCACCGCGGCAGCCGTTCCCATCCTCCGGAGGCGGTTCCCCGGACGGCCGGACGTGTTCCGGATCCCGGGCGGCTACGCCGTCCCCGGCGCCGCGCTCGCCCTCTCCTTCGTGTTCCTGGCAAGCGCGGAGCTGAACAATCTCGTGGCGGGCGGCGCGGCGCTCCTCGTGGGCCTCATCATCTACCGCGCACGGCGGACGCCGGTAGAATCGGTCGTCGGGCCTTCGGTTCCACCCGCCGAGCCACCCGGGCTCTGACCCCGGTCCGGACCGCCGCGTGGATGACCACCGCGCGGTCTACCTCAGCGTGAAGTCGGGGTGCCTGGTCCGCCAGAGGCCGAAGGCCAGCATATCGGCACGACGCTCGAACAGCTGGGATTTGTTCAGTTCATCACCCGGCCGGAGGCCCCGAGGCCGCGATCTCTTCCGGCTCGGCTGCGCCCCTCCCTCCACGTCTCGCGCCGCCCCTCGGAGCCCCGGCGGCCGCCCCTCGGAGCCCCGGACGGAGACCAGCCTCTTCAATAGGTCAAACCAGAACGGAGCCCCCAGGCTAGCCGCGGTCGCCGTAGAGAGCCAGCCGAGGATTCTCAAGATCGTCTCGAGCCCCCAGGGCCAGAGCTGGCCCAAAACCGTAGGTCCCCAGTGTCGGCGACTCCGGACCCCTGGGATGGAGGGAGGACAGCGATCCCCGCCCACCCCATCGGGATCCCCGCAGTGGAGAGCTCGCCCTGCATCCTCGCGACCGCCTCCGCGAACTCGGCGGTGGCCTGCTGAACGGTGGGGTCCTCGGACGCCTCCGGAAGCGCGTTCATGAGCTCGGCGGCGGCAACCGCGTCGGCGCGGAGGGCCGGACTGCGATACAGCTCGCTCGTGATTCGGAGGGCATCCACGTTGAAGATCGCAGCCAGACCAAGCCCCAGGAGGAGGAGCGCCTTCTGCGTGTGACGGCGGTACCAGCCGCTCACCTGGTCCATGCCGGAGTCGAACCACGCCTCGATCTCGGCCAGAAGCTCCTCCTCCCCGGAGCCGGCTTCCACGCGCCGCTCCGCCCGGTCGATGAGGTGGACGAACGTCTTCCCCACCGTCGAATCCCCGGGTCCTCTTCCCTGCCCCAGGAGTCAATCCCAAAGTTAGTTGAAACTGGAGCGGCCTCCGTCTCAGGCGACAGCATGTGAACGGCTCTCGGGAAGGGTGATCCCGAGGTCCTTCTGGATCGCGGCCCTGAGGAGCGGGAGGTGTCGGTACCCGAGCAACCTCCGGAGCCGTGACTAGATCTCCAGGAGCGTGGTCGCGAGCCATCGGTGCTTCTGGCTCGAGTTCTTCCAGTGGTCCACGCGTCCGCACCTCTGCTCGGCCAGGGCGTTCACGGACTCGAGCACGTTGGTGGTCTTGAGCGACTGGCCGACCAGGGGGAAGACTCCCAACCGGTGGAGGGTGAGGGTCTCCTCGAACCCCTCATCGAGACTGGCCGCCGCGGACTGGTTCACCCCCGCGAGCTCCTGGCGCAGGGCCTTGAGGTCCTTGACGGCCTCTTCGTACGTGGGCCGCTGGTAGGCGCGCTGCAGACGCTGGCGCCAGCCCTTCTGCTCCGCTCTCGGCAGATACGAGATCACGTTCTTCCGCTTGTGCCACTGGCACCGCTGGATGAGCACCTGTCCCTTGAAGACCGCCAGGACGCCGCTCCGGAGACCGCGGGCTCCATCGATCACCACGAGCGCTCCGGCCGACAGGTCGAGACCTCGGTCCTTCAGACTCCGAAGGAAGGATCGGATCACCACGGCGTTCTCCGTGTCGGTCTGGACGAACCCGAGGAAGACCTTGTCCCCCTTGGTCGTCACCCCGAGCGCGACGACCATCTCGTCCTCGGCAAAGCTCTTGCCGTCCAGGACGAGTGCCACCCCACGTCGTAACCCGAGAGGTCCCGCTCCTGAAACTCCTTCAGCTTCGCGGCCGTGGCCTTCTTGAACTCCCGCGAGACCGTCGACTTCGACAGCCCGATGGCTCCAGGCACCGCCTCGACCGCTGCCTCGTAGTCCCGGCACGAGATCCCGAGCAGCACCTTCCGAAACAGCCCCTCGTCCATCTCGCCGGGCGAGCCATGCAGCTGCTCATACGCCGCCAGCCTCGACTCTCCGGCCGGGCCTCGCACCCGCGGTACTCGCACCGGATGCCGCTGGCCGCCCAACCGCACCGACCCTGGGTTATGCCCATGCCGGCAATGTCGATCGTCCTCGGTCTTCCTGGCGTGACGTTGCCCCGCCAGTTGCTCCACTTCCTCCTCGAGCATCCGGCCCACCTCCGCCAGTCCCAGCGGAATCAGCTGCCGGATCAGCTCCACCCGAGGGTCCAGCTCCAGCGCCTCGATCTCCTCCCAACTCACCTCCCTCGGTTCCCCGAGCCGCCGGTCCTTCTTGCCCCCGCTCGACGAGCCTTGGCATCCTTCCCATCGGTGGCCTCCTTCCTCTCTTGTGATCCCGTGGTGTGGTCGCACACCCACGTTACCTGAGGTTGGAGGCCGCTTCAATTTCAACTAAAGATGGGACTCACTCCTGGATGCCTCTTCGAAGGAGAGGGAGCGTGCGCGGATCGGCGCGATCCCTTCCTACCATCGCGCTCACCTCGTCGAGGAGCACCTCGCTGAACGTCGCGGTCGGCATGTAGCTGAGGCCCACCACGCTTCGGAGGGGTGCCTTTCCCCCGTCCGCCGCTTCGACGAACCGCTTCCCATCCCAGCGGCGAAAGGGACGGGACACGTTGACGACGGCGTTCTTGAGCTTCCCCGGCTTCTCGGGAGAGAAGTCCCGATCACCGCGGTTCAGGGTCTGCACGAGGGGATGGCGAAACACCCTCTCCGCCAGCTCGGTGGACCCACCGTGGTAGAGCAGGTTCTCGATCCCCTCCTTCAGAAACTTCCCCCGGGAGTCCAGAAGCGAGGCGAGCAGCTCCTGCACGGCCGTGATGAGAAGGCTGAACAGGATGAACACGAGAGACAGGCCGATCGCCGTCTCGAGCATGGGGAAGTCGAACATCCACCCTCCTATACGGGTTCGAGCTCCTCGTCGCCAATGATGAGGTTCAGCGCCCCGTACTCCTGAGAGATCCTGCGCTCCCGAAACTCGGGCGTGCGGCGGACCCACCGGAAGCTGGCCCCGATCCGCTTGAAGCGGACGAAGGCGCCGAGCTCCGCGTCTCCCACCACGCCCTCCTTCGAGACCGTGTGCGGATCGTCCCCGAACCACCCCCCGTCCAGGAAGATGTTGTGAGCGACGACGCGGGCGCCCACCGACGCGAAGCCGTAAGCCTCGAAGTCGCCTTGGCGAGCCATCATCGGAGCGACCGGCTGAATGCGGCTTGGACCGAAGTCGTCTCCCAGATTCCAGCCCAAACGCGCGGTCACGCCCCCACCGCCGTAGGTGAAGATGTTTCCCGCGACGACCGTCCACTCGGGGATCACGTCGAACGCTCGGCGGTCGAACGCCGTCCACTGGATCGCCCGCTGCTTCCCCACGTACTGGAGCACGATGCCGGGCTCAGTTCGGATCTGGTGATCCCAGCCCTGGGGCTCGGGCGCCCCCGTGGCGACGTGCTCGTGCACAAAGGTCTGCGTCTCGTCCGAGAATGACAGATCTCCCGTGACCCCCACGTCCACCTCGAAGGTATGCTGCGTCGCTTTAAAGTCTCCGAGGTCCCCCACGTCGGGCCGGGACACGTGCAGCATCTTCCCCAGATAGAGCCATCCGCCGTATGGCCGGTCGTCCTCGATGAGGTCGGCAATCGTGATGTCCTGGGGGCTATAGAAGTTCTGCCCGATCACCCACCCACCCGACCACTCCCAGCAGAGGTCGGGGTCGATGTCACACGAGGGCTGGAACACGCGCCGGACCAGATCGTCCGGGAGCCACCAGTGGTTCTCGCCGGGGTCCAGCGACTCGACCGAAAAGACGATGCGGGACCCGTTCGTGTAGGACTGGTCCGTGTCGTAGAACGTGTCGTTCTCCCAGTAGAGCGACCAGAACGAGTTCTCCCCCCGCTCGAACGTCTGGGCCGCAAGCCCGGCGCTCCAGGTGGGAGCCGATGCGAGCCCCAGGAAACAGATCCCGAGGCACGCGGCGGTGCCTCGAGGAGCCGTCCACCTCGTCATCCCTTCCTCCTGTCTCGTAGGGCCCGACCTCAGGGGTTGAAGCCCAGGCGGAGGGCCCAGTAGTGGAAGCCGTCCATCGAACGGAACTGGCCATGCGGGTGGATCCCACCATAGAAGCGGGCGCTGAACTCGACCTCGGACTGACCGAGCCCCCGCTGCCCGAAAAGCCATCCGAATCCTCCCGACCAGCTCGGCACCCGCTCGGGGGCTTCCGTGTCGAGACGGTCGCGCCAGTAGCGCTTTCCAGCCACGAAGAACCGCGCCTTGCGCCCCTCCACACCGATCAGAGGAGACCACCACTCGGCCCCTACGCTGAAGTCCCACTGGTTCTGGTAACGGAGGGGAGCAATGGGGACCGGCTCCGATCCCCGATCGGCCGGGACACCGTGCCCCTCCGCCGTGTAGTCAAACCTGAAGAGGCCCTCCTCACTCCCCATGTGGAACCGGGTCCCCACATACACGCGGCTGTACCACCCGATTTGGACGAACTCGGGGGCATTGTCGAGCCCGAGCTGCAGCTCGAGCGTCTCGACGCCCACGTTGTATCGGCGAAAGTCTCCCTTCGACGCGGCGTTGAACGTGTACTCGTCGCCCAGGTGCGTGCTCTCGTGCTTCCATCGCAGCCGCCCCGAAACGCGCTCCATCGGCCCCCATAGCCGGAACCGACTTCCGATACCGAACCCGAAGTCCGAGTTCACGATGTCCTGGTCACTCATGCGGAGGAGGGTGTGGACGCTCAGGTGGAAGTAGACGTCGATCCCGCTCGTGCACTCCTCCTCCCCGATCATCCAGGACACGATAGGAATGTCCCCGCCAAAACCCGCTTCCGCATGGAGGCGGCCCTTCTTCCCGTTGAACGGATTCCTCTCGACGGAATAGCCTGCCATCGGAACGCTGTCCGACAAGGGCATGATCTGAGCGTAGATGGCGGGAGTGCGGATGTCCGCCCGGGGTGACTTGAAGTACTGGAAGTCGCGGAGCCAGAGACGCGGCTCAGTTCCGTCGCCCTCTTGAGGCTCGATGCACTGGGCCAGGGCGGCGGTCGGAAGGAGCAGGGGGAGGAGGACCGTGGACATGGCCCACCGGATCGGCCTCGGACGCGTCCTCATCGGTTCTCTCGACTCATGGAGGGCTCTCGACTCCCGGGTTTGGCCCTGGACTCGCAGGCGCTATAGCGACGGGGGCAGATAGATGCGCCCCGGCTGATCGGCGGAGGTGTCCGCGGGGGGCGGCAGCCCCCGCTCCTCCCACGTGAGCATGATCCGGAATTGCGGGGTGAACTCCCCCACGAGCGGCCGTTGAATCGCAGGGTTCGTGTAGTGGCTCGTTCGCCAGAAGCCGAAGAAATCGAAGTCGAGTCCCCACGCTCCCAGGGGGGAGGGTAGGAGCTTCAGCCGGGCTCCGAGGGCATGGACGTCGTGCCAGGAGTCCCAGTAGTCATCGTTCGATCCGCTCAGGGTGAAAAGGCGGTGGTACTGGTAGCTCAGGTCCAGGAGCCTCCGATGCGCTCCCTGGTCCCTCACGAGGGCCACTCCGAGCTTCCCCCGCACCCCGGGGCCCATGGTGAAATCGTATTCCCTCTCGCGCTCTTGATACCCGACGATCCCCGCCCTGTGCGCTTCCTCGGACTCGACGGCCGCGAGGACGGCCATGTCACCCCCGAGCTGGCTTCGCCAAAGGAATCCCCCCCGCTGGAAGCTCGAAAAGAGGGAAAGCCCCACGCTCTGCGCGCCGAAGCGAAACGCTTGGTTATGGAAGTAGTCGAGGTTGTGCACGACGAGGAGCTTGTGCACGCTCGGTTCCTGAGACGTGTCCTCGGGCTGCACGGACGGCGTGTCGCCGTCCGTGGCGGCCGGTCCATCCACGTCCCAGAAGTAGAGGCTCCCCTCGATCTGCGCGCGTCCCACCAAGGGACCCTGGCCCCCCAGGTTGATCTCCGATGCCACCGAGAACAGCGCGAAGGGCTTGTGCTTGATCGTGTCGTCTAGCGCGAGAAGGTTACCCCACCGCCACCCCATTTCTAGGAAGACCCCCTTCTGCCGATCCTCCTCCTTCCCCTGCGATCGCCATCCCACCGCGGCGATGAGATCCGACTGCGTGGGCTGTTCCTCGTCGAGCTTCGGGCCCCGAGTGACGTTGATGGGCGTGAGGTGGCGGGTGAGGAGCCGATCGAAGAGCCGCGGGGGGTTCAGGATCCCGGCGGTAAGCTCCCTCCAAAGGCGGTCGAACCCGGTCGCCGTGTCGTCCAGAATCCACGACGAGGTCCGATAGGTGATCTCACCCAGCGCCGCCCCCCCCATCGTCGTGGTGATGAGGTCGTTCGTGGACATGAGCTGGCTCTCCCCACAACACTCCCAGGCCAGGCTGCCCAGGAACGTGTAGAAGACCGCCGACTCCCAGAACCGGAGGCCGCCCGCCCAGAAGGGAAATCCGTGATTGCGGAACGAGTTGTAGAACGCCGCACCGTGGTAAGGGTGAGCGATCTGGTTGTACATGAACGTGTTGTCATCCCACTGAAATCCGGCCTCGATGTTGCTCCACCAGATCCGCGGGCTCGTCTGGGTGATGCGCGGGATCTTATTGGGGTTGAGCTCGTTGGTGACCCAAACCGCGAAGCTCGACATCGTCCACCAGAACGACGCCCTCGCGAAGCCCCGGCGTGCGCCCCAGTAGGTGGAATCGCTCTCCTGTTGCAGTGACCTCCCTCCCAGGGCCAGGTCCGAGGGGCCCAGGAGGCTGCTGGCGAAAGCGGCTCTGTCGGGCGAATCCGCAAGGAACCGCGGGGTCGATCTCCGGAGTGCACGAGTGGGCACACCGCCCAGGAACATCCGCGCGGAGTCGGGCGCCCGTGGGGCAGCGATTTCGTCCCGGAGCTGGGCACCGGCGAGCGCAAGAAGGGCGCGAGTCGACCTACGGGTACCAGAAGGCGCCAAGATACAACCCCCGGGTGCTGGCCGAATTCACGGGTGGAGCCCCATCGAAGAGCTCCAGCGGCCAGGTTTGGAAGATCCCGAAGTGGAACGAAGCGGTCCAGTTGAATCCCTGAAACCAGCCCCGGGGAAGCGGGCCCTCGAGCCCCCAGACGGACTCCACCCCCACACCGTCCGCCCGGAGCACCTGGTCTTCGACCGTCCTCTCTCCCTCCTCCGGCACGGGGCCCGCCTGCCCGACGTCCTCGGCCTTCTCGGACCGCAGGCGGACCAGGGCGACCCGCTGCTCGGAGTAGGCCCGGATCCCCCGTCCGATCTCCCACGGGAAGCCGATCGCGACGTGGCCCCTCGCGCTGCTCAGGGTTCGGCCCGCCTAGAACGGGTCCGAGAGGGCGTAGGAGACCCACCCGAACCCCGCCCCGAGGCGGATGCGGTTGATCCGATTCTCGTAACCGTAGACGGTGAACTCAGCCCTGGTATGCCCGCTGAGAAGCGCACCGTACTCGCCGGATATGTCCGGCCAGGAGAAGCGCACCCGCCCAAGTGATCAGAGCCCTGCGCCTCACAGGCTCACTCCCTCGTCGCACACTCCTCGCCCTCCCGACCACAGGACAGATTTCGCCGAACTGTGCTCGGCGATGGAGCGAACGGGCCTAATATGCCGTTATCTGCGCCGCGTGGGCCAGCCCTCTGGGCTAGTCCAGGAGCGCGGCGAAGCCAGGCTCGCCCCGAAGGGGCGCGACCAACGGTTCAACCCCCAGAAGCATGATCGCCTGTGAACGCGCTTCCTTGGCCCTCAGCAGGCACTCGATCGCGCGGCCGTACTCTTCTGTTCCGAGGTACACGATCGCCAAGTACTCGTCGGGCACGTAGTGTCGCAGGCGCGCTTTTTTCAGAGCCACGGCCACCCGCCTCGCGTCCTCCAACCGCCCCGCCCTGGCGAGCGCGTGCCCCCTCAGGGCCTCGAGCATGAACATCTGATCGCCCACCCTCGACCGCACCTCGTCCAGGACGGCGAGGCCTTCCAGAGGTTGCCCGCACTGGACCTCGCACAGCGCGAGACCCAGGAAGGCCGGCAGAAACTGCTCCTTCGAGATCTCGATCGAGTGCCGGAACTGCTCGGCCGCCCGCTCGGGCTCCCCGAGGAAGCGGTAGATCCTGGCCAGGTTCCCGGCGAGGAAAGGCGCCCACGGGTCGAGCTCGAGGGCCAGGGCGGCTTGGCTGAGCGCCTCGTCCTCGCGGCCATCGATCACGAGAAGGGTGGAGTACCACTGTCGGGCGGGCGAGTAGGTGGACTCCAGCTCGATCGCCGTTCGAAACGCCTCCTCGGCCCCGGCGAAGTCTTGCTCATAGGACATGAGGGCGTTCCCGAGGGCCGCGTGCCCCTGCGCCAGATCGGGGTCCAGCTCCAGCGAGGTGCGGGCGGCCTCGAGCACCTTCGGATAGGCCTCGTCGGGAGGCATCACCCCGTAATCGAAGGCCCCCAGGAGGTTGTACGCATCCGAAATCGCGGCATGGGCCCGAGCGTAACGGGGATCCAGTCGGACGCACTCACCGAAGGTCTCGAGAGCTCCCTGGAGACCGTGGACCGTACGGCCGAACCAGGCGTGTCGCCCCTTCAGGTAGGCCACATACGCGGCCGGATCCGTCTGTGGCTCCAGCGTCACGGAGCGCCGCCCGGAAGGCGGGGGGGGCTTCTCCTCGGAGCGGGGTTTCTCCTGCGGCGGGACGGCCGACGGAACGCGGGTCCTCAGGGCATCGAGCACACAGGTGGCCACGTTCTCGTCCAGCTCGAAAGCGTCGCTCGTTTCCAGGGATCCGTTGAATTGATCCTGCCAGACGGGGGTCTCCAGCCGCGTGTCCAGGAGGCACACGGTCACCCGGTAGCGGCTCCCCTTGAACTTCGCACTCCCTTCCACGAGGTGCGTGACCCCGAGCCGCTGCGCCACCTCCCCCACCTTCACGCCGGCCTCGCTCAGGGCGAACGCGGTCGTGCGCGGGGTGACTCGGAGGCCCTCGGCCGTTCCTAGGACGCTGATTATCTCTTCCGCAACGCCCTCGCAAAAGTACGCCTTCGAGCGGTCCTGGGAGAGGTCAAGTAAGGGGAGGACCGCGACCCCCTGATCCGCCCTCAGGACGCTCGCCTCACGGAACTCGTCCTCCCCATTCACCGGGACACTGCCGTGCCCCTCCCTGAGCGCCTGCACCAGGGCTTTCGTGTCCTCCCGCGGCTCCGCATCGAGCTCGGCGGCCTCGAGGCGCCGACAGTAGGTCTCGTAGTGGTGGATCGCGCGGATCCGCAATACCCCTCTCGGCGAGCCGCTCTATGAGCTGGTGATTCGGCTCGTCCTCGAGCGGATCGGCAAGAGCCCAGCACCAGGCCGCCGCCAGGGCCGCATCGCCCTCCGAGCTGGCCGCGAGCCTGGACAGGTGGATCCTCTGCGCGTCGCGGTAGAGGCCATCCAGGGCGTACCGCTTCGTCTCCACCCACTCGTCGAATTGCCGGGGGAGGTCCTGAAGGTGGACCGTGTCCAGGAAGGGTCCCGAGTAGAGCGCGTCGGCGTCCTCGAACCGGCCCTGGGCGACCGCCTCCTCGAATTCCCGGGTGTCGGCCCGGAGGCGGTCCGTCGCGACGAGCCTGAGCGGCGGCCGGTCGATCGGGTCTCGCCCGATGTCCCTGGTGAGGACCCTGAGGGTCTCGCTGAGGTTGTGGAGCGCGCGTTTGGGATCGTACTCGGGCCAGATCAACGCCGCTGCGCGTTCCCGGGTTACGTCCCGCTAGACCGCTACGAGGGTGAGGAGCGCGCACCGCACCGGTTGCTCGGGCAGCTTGAGCTCCTGGACCTCGCCGGAGTCATCCCGCCATGCGCGGATTCCGCCCAGGGCCTTGAGGCGAATGGCCATCCAACCCCCAGCGTCCGGAGCCCTCTCCTGCGGAAGCAAGCTACTCCAGGGCCTCGTGGACGGGCAAGCAGCGACCGGGAGGAAGGCCAACAGTGCCCCGGCCGAACGGGCTGTTCGGAGAAGAAGGAGCGGCCCGGGCCGCTGGGACTACTGCTCCCCACCCAGCTCCGAGTATACGGCGCTGAGGAAGCGTCCCGGGTCGCCCCACTTCGCCTCGTACTGAGCCGCTGGGCGAGCCGCCTCGACCTGATCGTACGTCATGCCCCGCTCCACCATCTCGGCCACACGGTCCCGCACGTCCAGGATCATGTCCCTGAACTCGATTACGTCCTCCCGGGTGGAGACCACCCCGTGCCCAGGGACGAGCAGCGTCTCGGGGGTCGACAGCCCGATCGCGACGGCGAGGGCCTCGATCGTGCCCTGGAGGGTGCCCCCGTTGTTGAGATCGATGATGGGGAAGGCAACCGTGCGGAAGAAGTCTCCCACGAAGATCACGTCGGACCCGCGGAAGTGGATGAAGCTGTCCCCGTCCGTATGCGCCGGCGGCACGGCGAAGATCGACGCCTCCTCCCCGTTCAGGTGGAGGGTCATGTCTCCGTCGTACGTGAGTACGGGGAGCGCGAGGGAGGGCCGCTGCCCCACCATACGGACGCGGACCTCGTCCCGCGCCAGGATCGTCACGCCCATCCTACCGAAGTTCTCGTTCCCGCCGATGTGATCTCCGTGGACGTGCGTGTTGATCAGGAAGCGGATCTCACCCGAGGAGAGCTGCCGAATGGCCGTTACGATCCGCTCCGTGAGCGGGGCGAACTGGTCGTCGATCATCACGACCCCGTCCTCTCCGATCGAGAGGCCGATGTTGCCGCCCTGTCCCTCGAGGTAGTAGATGCCTCCCCGGATCTGGTGCGCGACGATCTGGACGTTGTCCATGTTCTGCTGAGCCCACGCCTCGGGCGTGGAGAAGATCGCGAACGCTCCGAGAAGCGGAATCAGGCGGTGCAGCGGTAGGCTCCTCATCTTGATCCTCCGTGCTCGGGAAACCCGGACGCGTCGGCAACCCTGTCGGCGATCGACCTGTACCCTGGGGGTGCTCCTCCGTAATACCTCATGATACGTCGCATCCCGCATGCGTGCGACCTTCCGGAGCCGATGAGCCCATCTAGCAGCGTCGGCCCTTGCAAGACTCCTACTTGACGCCTCATCGCTCGCTTGCCGGTCCAAAGATGCTCCGGTAGCTTCTCTTTCCCCTCGAAGTAGGCGCTGGACCCCTGCCCCCGAGACGTCGATCCATGATCGCGTCACTCGCTCATGATCGTGTCACATCGCTAAGGAGCAGGTCCCACGAACGAAAGGAACTGAAGGGTGGCGCGCTCTGCGCCGGGTCAGCGTTCCCGCGCTGATCGTCTTCTTGATTGCGGCAGAGTGCTCCGACCAGGGCGGGCCTGTCGCGCCCGTCGGCAACACCGGGCAGACAGGCACGACCGGGCAGACGGGCGCAACGGGTACCACAGCTCCGACCGGGGCGACGGGCGGCACGGGCCAGACCGGGGGAAATGGTGACACCGGCGGGAATGACCCGACCGGCGACGGTGGTCAGACCGGTGGGACGGGCGGATCGGGTTCGACCGGGGGATCGGGAAGCACGGGACCGTCGGGAGGCACGGGTTCGGGCTAATCGTTACGGGCGGCTTCCCATCTGACTTCTGACCCACGTCAGGTTCGTCGCGAGCTCGTCACCGGGCCGGTACCGGAGGACTCTCTCGAACGCCGGGATCGAGGTCTCGAAGAGGCCGAGGCTGGCCAGGGACCATCCGAGGTTGTGATAGGCGTCGGCGGACGCGGTGTCGAGCTGGAGGACCCTTCTATAAAGCAGCGCCGCCTCGAGGTGCTCGCCCCGGTTCATGTAGCCGACGCCCAGGTTGTAGTACCCGATGGGAGTGCGGTCCTCAGGTTGGCTCGGGATGGGCACCTCTCCCACCGCGTACGCGCCCGCCACCGAATCGGCAGGTGAGCCGGCCAGCGTTCCGCTCACAACGCGTTCCAGCTCCGCCGCACGTTGGCTAATGAAATCGCGCTTGTATACTTTACAAAGTAACCCCATGGCCTTAACTTGGTTCTATGAGACCCGCATCACCTTTCGTTTCAACGCTTTTCGACTCTTTGGCAAGCTCCGCGTCAACGGCTTTCATGACGCGCTTGCCGACGATCTTCTCCAAGAATTCGTGGTCGGGAAGCTCCAAGGCGTTGCGCGGTAACTTCCGTTTCTTGGGAGTCTGAGCCATGGCTATGAACCTCGTAGAGTTGGTCGACCGCTATAACAGCGACGATACGTGCCGCGCTGCCTTGGAGCGCCTCCGCTGGCCCGCTGGCGTTGCCTGCCTCCGGTGCGGCGACATGGACGTGAACGACCTCGGGAAGCACAATCGTTGGGAGTGCCGTTCATGCCGCTACCAGTTCAGCGTCACGTCGGGCACCATCATGCACGATTCCCACCTTCCGCTCCGCAAGTGGTTCATCGCCATCTACCTCATGTGCGAGTCCAAGAAGGGCATGAGCGCCAACCAGCTCAAGCGCATCCTGGGCGTCTCCTACAAGACCGCTTGGTATCTCTGTCACCGCATCCGCGAAGCGATGGGCAACGACCCGCTGACCGGACCCATCTTGGTCGGGATCGTTGAAGTGGACGAAACCCTGATCGGCGGCAAGACCAAGGGCAGGGGCCGTGCCTACAAGGGCAACAAGACTTGGGTCGCGGGGGCCGTCCAGCGCGGCGGGAATGTCCGAATCGAGCGCATCCCCGACGTGACGCGGCGTACCCTCCATGACTTCATCGGCCGCGCCGTGAGAGACGAGGCCGAAGCCATCTACACGGATGACCTCAAGTCCTACCTGGGCATCGGAGACGATGACACGCGCCATGAGACGGTGCGTCACTCCGCTGAGGAATGGGTCGTTGGCGACGTTCACACCAACAGCATCGAAGGCATGTGGAGCCTCTTCAAACGTTCCATCGTCGGGGCCTTCCACAAGATGAGCGTCAAGCATATGGACCGTTACCTGGAAGAGCTTGAGTGGCGGTTCAACAACCGCAACAACCCCCACATCTTCCGCGACACGCTAGCCCGGATCATGCACACCGACAACCTCACTTATCGGGAGCTGGTGGCCTAGATATTCCTACCTTGATTTGTGTTTCCATGATCAATCATCATCACTGCCTTTTTCAGGTAAAATGATGATTGTAACATCATCTTCCACGTCTGATTGTTTAGGCTTGTCGTAGATCTTCTCTCCGTTCAAGAGGTTGAATGTCCGCATAAGAAAGCATAAGTGCCCAGCGCGCTCATCATTAGAGAAGAGCACAATGCGACTGTCTGGACACGGGTTGTCTCTCACGGCATCTCCACTCAAGAGTATTTGGTCGGGCTTCTTAACTCTCCACGATATTCCAAATAGCTCCGTGATCTGCTTGGCTAGATGACAGTCATCAAGGGCGACAAACTGACCTGCCCCGAAGAGCGGTACCACAACCTATGTTAGTCCCAGCACCTGTGGAGGGCGGTGAAGGACGGGCATCCTCAGGAACCAGGGCGACGGCTTAATCGCCTCAGGGGCCGGGGGAAAGCCGCCGCAGGCGCTGTGGGGTCGGACGGTATCGTACTCGCGCCTCCATTGCTCGACCAGCACGGCCGCCTCCGCCAACGAGCAGAAGATCTCCCCGTTCAACAGCTCGTCCCTGAGCTTGCCGTTGAAGCTCTCGTTGTAGCCGTTCTCCCACGGGCTGCCCGGCTCGATAAAGAGCGTCTCGACGCCCACGCGCCCCAACCACCGCCGCACGGGCTTCGCGGTGAACTCCGGTCCGTTGTCCGACCTCAGATACTCGGGAGGGCCCGTGTCGGACGAACAGATCGTCCAGCACCTCGAGCACGTCGTGCGAGCGGATCTTGCGAGCCACCACGATCGCCAGGCACTCCCTCGTGTGCTCGTCCAGCACTGTCAGCAGCTTCAGCGCACGCCCGTCGTGCGTCCTCGAGGCCACGAAGTCGTACGACCAGACGTGGCCCCGATACAGCGGCCTCAGCCGGATGCACGATCCGTCGTTGAGCCACAGCCGACCTCGCTTCGGCTGCCGCTCCGGGACCTTCAGCCCCTCCTGCCTCCAGATCCGCTCCACCCGCTTGTGCTTCACCCCCCAGCCCTCGATGCGGAGCGTGTCCGTGACGCGTCGCTAGCCGTAGCGGCCGAATCGACTCGCGAGTCGCACGATATCACCTCGGAGCGCCCCCTCGTCACTCGCCACTCTCCTCGCCCCGCGCTGGGTCGTGCGTGGCTGCCCGAGCACCCGGCACGCTCTCCTCTCCGACGCCCCGAGCTGCTGACGTACACGCACCACACAACGTCGTCGGCCCTCGGGGCTCAGAAGTTTCCCTTGGCCGCTTCCTCCACGATCAGCTTGTCCAGTGTCAAGTCCGCCACTGCTCGCTTCAGGCGCCCGTTCTCGCGCTCGAGCTCCTTCAGGCGCCGTGCCTGGCTCACCTTCATCCCGCCGTACTCCCGCCTCCACCGGTAGTACGTCTGCTCGGTGATGCCGAGCTCCCCCCTGATCAGCTTCACGGATTTGCCGCCGGCCAGACCGACCTCTGCCTCCCTGACGTGACACCCGGAAGCTGAGCCAGCTATTCTCTGACTCCTCGGAGTAAGTGAGGAGTCATGAGGAAGAGTAGGTTCACGGAAGAGCAGATCATCGGGATCCTACGGGAGGCGGAGGCGGGCGGAGCGACGAAAGAGGTATGCCGACGCCACGGGATCAGCCACGACACGTTCTATCGGTGGAAGAAGAAGTACGGGGGCCTTGAGGTCAGTGACGCGAGGCGGTTGAAGGCACTTGAGGACGAGAACCGACGGCTCAAGCGCATCGTGGCCGACCAGGCGCTGAACCTTCAGGTGCTGAAGGACCTGCTGGGAAACGAGTTGTGACGGCCGGGGAGCGGCGCCAGGTCGTCCGGAGGGTGCAAGCCGCCGAGAAGGCCTCGGAGCGTCGAGTGGTCCGTTGGACAGGCTTCCCGCGTTCAACGATCCGGTACCGAAGCGAGCGCCCAGCTCAGGAGGGGTTACGTGCGAGGATCCGGGAGCTCGCGGGCGAGCGGCCTCGCTGGGGCTACCGACGCATCCACGTGCTTCTGCGCCGCGAGGGATGGCTGGTGAACCGGAAGCGGATCCACCGGCTCTACCGCGAGGAAGGGCTCGCGGTGCGGCGAAAGGGTCGGAGACGACGGAGCCAGGTACCACGACCGGTGCGTGACCCACTCGGCCATCCGAACGAGCGGTGGAGCGTGGACTTCATCATGGACACGCTGAGTACGGGCCGAGTGTTCCGGTGCCTCGCGGTGATCGACGAGTTCAGCCGCGAGTGCCTGGCACTCCACGTCGCTCACTCGATCCCTGCGGCGAGCGTGATCGAGGTGCTCGAGAGACTTCGGGAGGAACGCGGCTTGCCGGAGCGCGTGATCTGCGACAACGGCTCCGAGTTCACGAGCCGTGCCTTCGACGCCTGGGCCTACTCCCGGGACCTCAAGATAGAATACATACAGCCGGGCAAGCCGATTCAGAACTGCTTCGTCGAGAGCTTCCTCGGGAGCTTCAGGGACGAGTGCCTGAACCTCCACTGGTTCCTCTCCCTACGGGATGCGAGGCACACGATCGAACGCTGGAGGCAGGACTACAATCGCGTCCGACCCCACAGCGCCCTGGGCGATCTCCCACCTGCGGACTTCGCCCTCAACCACCACATGGAGTCAGGGAATAAACGGATCAACTAAGGGTGTCACGTCATCCCGCACTGCAGTGATGATCTGCTCCGGAGTGTGTCGCTTCCTTCCCATCCTGACCTCCTCGCTGAAAAGCTTCGGACCAGGTCGATCCTAACATTGCACCTGGTCTCGTTTCAGCGGGTCAGGTCAGTCTGACTCCGGCCTTTTGTGGGCCCGTATGCTCCGGTTGGGTGACACCGTCCGCCGAATTCCCTTTCGGCGGACGGATGTGTTGAGAATAGCAGGGAAACTCGGCCCACCCATACTTTGCGGCCAAATGGGGTCTTACAATCGTCGAGGTGGATACCGCGTCCGCGATCGGACGGCGTGCGTCGATGCGTAGCCTGGAGAAAGGCCCGGAAGCGGCGACCTCCCGCGTTGCCCTCCTGCTCTCGCTCATTGCTTTGGTGGTTCCTGTCGTCGGATCCGCCGTGGTTCCGGACCTCGTGGCCGGCGACGCAGGGCTTCTCCTCTGGATCCTGCCGATCGCGCCCGCCTTCGTCCTGTCGTACCACCACGGCTGGAAGGGCGCGTCGGTGGCCCTCGCCGCAGGCATGGCGGCGCTAGCCGTGACGCATGCGATCCTCACCTCGTCGGGAAGGGCAGTCCCTCCTACCGGGATCACACTCGCGCTCGTGGGCGTCCTACTCATGGTCGCGCCCTCCTCGCCCTCGCAGTCGAACTCGAAGATGAAGGGCGCTCCGACGTTCGTGTCGGTACCGCAATCCAAGAAGTCAACGGTTACCGACGTGACCGTGCCGGCCCCAAACTGGATGGGAATCGCCGTGATGCCGAACTCGGAGGTATTGGAACCGCCGTACCAGATGAGGCCGTTCTCGTCGGTGAAACTGGCCACCGTGCCGTTTGCCTTCCTCGGGAGATCCGCCAGAACGTGGAATCCGCCGGTGTTGTTGAAGACGAGCGTCACAGTGTTGGACGCGCGGAGCGACGTCTCCCCGCCGCTCACCAGCTGGGCGGAGACCGTATGCGATCCGTTGGCGTGTCTCACGAACGCGACGCCGGCCTCCTCGTCCACCGTGCCGCAGGCCGCGCCAGCCTCGCCGCTCGAGTAGCACCCGGAGTCGAAGGACAGCGTGATCCTCTGGATCGCCTGTGCGTCAGGACCGTCCCCTTCGGCGGCAGTGGCGACGCCGAGCGTCTGTGACGCGACCGCCGTGTTGTCGACCAGAAGATCGACGCGCTCGAGGATTTCCGTGCCGCGCTCGATGTTCAGCGCCACGTCGACCTGGCCCTGGATGTTGCCGATCGGCGCCGAGGCTCCGCCCTGGTTAATCGCCGCAATCGTCACCCTGGCCGCCGTGGTCACGACGGCGGGGACCGTCAGCGAAGCCGATACGGTGAACGTCTCGGACCCTTTCGTGACCACGGCCGTGACGAGGTAGCTGCCCGACGAGCTGCTGCTGGCGCTGCAGCCGTTCGTCGTGTCCTGCGCGGTGGCCGGCGCCTGGCTCACGGAGCACGTCCACGTCGCCGTCCCTGTGCCGCCAGTGACGTTGAGCGCAAAGTTCGCTGTTGCTCCCACCGCGACCGTCTGCGTGCCCGGCGCAAAAGCCGCGCTCAGCGGAGCCGCGCCGTCTCCGACGACGATCTCATCTCCGCTACCCCGAACGTCGGAAGCACGGCCACCAGAGCGGTGCGAAGAGGCTTGAACATTCGTCCCTGAGCCTTAGTCGGGCCACGGTCTGGGTAGCCCGTAGAAACCGGTCGGCCATCGGCCGCCCCAACCTACCGACCCCGATCTCGAGTCGAGCTTCGCGCCCCTCCAGCTCGGGCTCCGGCATGCCGTAGCATACGGCACGTCGCCCCGCTGACCAATGGTCTAATAGGACACCGCCTGCCGCGTCAGACGGTCGGCATCTCCGTAAGGTTCGAGGGACCTTCCCGGATCTCCCACTCCTCCTTTCGTTCGTCGAAGTGCGCCCAGCCCCAGCCGTCCAGACGATCGTCCACGATGATGACGGGATTCAGCAGCTTGATGCCGGGAGCGGGACTCGAACCCGAAAGGGATTGCTCCCAGAGGTTTTTTAGTCTGAATCCGGCCTTTATGGCCTTGTGTGCCCGAGTTGGGCAGCGTATCGGGAAGGCTACTCCTGCTTGGGCCCTTCCCCTCCCTATCGTGTGTCCCTGTATGCTCTAGTTACCCAGAGTATGGCGCGTTTGGCACACCACTGGCACACCAGATGGGAGGCACTTCGGACCACGAAGAAGACAGCCACAACCCGTCCGACTCGAAGTAGAGAAATAGGAATAGTCGCGGAGTGGAGGCAAGTTGACATGAATGGTGGGATCAACGGGAATGGCCGGCGCGGCGGCTGTCACTATGCAAGTCACCCCGTTTTGGCGCCCATAGGAACAGCAAGCGGTATTGTGATGTGGGAGGAGCCTCACATCCGAATGGTCAAATACAGTGAGTGGGTCCACTATGAGGGGATCCAGCTCGACGTCTTCGAACGTCTGCTCTCCGTGTTGCCCGAGTCCGGACGGCGTGTGTTTCCGGCGCCAGCGGGCGGCGATGTTCAGGCGCTCAGGCAGAGAGCACCCGACACGGCGGCGCAGGCATGATGGAGTTCCTCACACAGACGCCCTGGGTCCAGCAGGTTGGCTTCGTCCTCGGTGGGCTTCTGCTCGGTATCCTCACGGAGCGATTCCTGGTCGGCACCTTCCACGCCATCGCCAAGCGTACCCAATCGACCTGGGACGATCTCTTGATCCAAGCGGTCCACCGGATGCCACTGGTCTGGTGGACCGCAGCCGGTGTCTGGGCCGCGATGCGCGTACGCGGGTTCGACGCCGTGGCGCAGGCCCGGATCAACCAGGCCGTGGGCATCGTGATCATCGGGTCGTTTACGGTGATCACGATGCGGCTGGCCTCAGGCGTGATCACCCGCTTCTCCGCGCGCAGCCAGGCGGGACTCCCATCGACGTCGCTCGTCAGTCACCTTGCCAACCTCGTCATCGGCACGATCGGGCTCTTCCTCATTCTGCAGAACCTGAGCATCGAGATCACGCCGCTCATCACGGCGCTCGGGATCGGCGGTCTGGCGGTCGCGCTCGCGCTTCAGGACACGCTCGGCAACCTGTTCGCCGGCGTCTCCATCATCGTTGCGGGCCAGGTCCGGACCAACGACTACATTCGGCTCGCGTCCGGTGAGGCAGGATTCGTCACGGACGTGAAGGCGCGCAACACGACGATCCGGACGTTTCCCCACGGCAACCTCGTGGTGATTCCCAACGCCGTCATGGCAGC
Source organism: Longimicrobiales bacterium (assembly GCA_965198065.1). Classification (GTDB taxonomy): domain Bacteria; phylum Gemmatimonadota; class Gemmatimonadetes; order Longimicrobiales; family Gaopeijiaceae; genus SHZS01. The sequence continues at coordinate 450,404 of CBDAON010000004.1, forward strand.
GAACATCGTCACCAACTACAGCCTGCCCGAACTCAGTCTGTGGATCGAGGTGGCGGTCGGTGTCGCCTACGACAGCGACCTCGAGCACGTCGAACGGGTTGCGGTCGAGGTTAGCAGGCAGACTCTGAAGGAAGTCGAGGGGAGACCGCCCGAGACCGAACCCATGGTCCGCTATCGGGAGTTCGGGGACTCGAGCATCAACTTCGACGTGCTCCTCCCGGTCTCGAAGTTTAGTCAGCAGTTCATTATCCGGCACGATTTCATCAAGAACCTGCACGCCCGGTTCAACCAGGAGGGAATCGAGATCCCGTTCCCGATCCGCACGGTTTACATGCGCAACGATGAGCCGGCGCCGCTGCAGTCCACACTACCGAGCCCCAGCCCGTTGCCCTGACCTGGGCGCAGTGGCTGGAACGGGAGATAGGAAGCACAACTCGATGTCCCTTGCCCTGAACAAGCCGAAGCTCGACAACCTCGCCGACGCACTACGACGAACTCGCGGATTCTAAGTGACCTGACCCGCTGAAACGAGACCAGGTGCAATGTTAGGATCGACCTGGTCCGAAGCTTTTCAGCGAGGAGGTCAGGATGGGAAGGAAGCGACACACTCCGGAGCAGATCATCACTGCAGTGCGGGAGGCAGAGGTCGGTCTGGCCGGCGGCAAATCCGTGAAGCTGATCAGGGGGGAGCTCGGCATCACCGAGCAGACGTACTACCGGTGGAGGCGGGAGTACGGCGGGATGAAGGTGAGCCAGGCACGGCGCCTGAAGGAGCTCGAGCGCGAGAACGGGCGCCTGAAGCGAGCAGTGGCGGACTTGACACTGGACAAGCTGATCGTGGAGGAAGCGGCCAAGGGAAACTTCTGAGCCCCGAGCGCCGACGACGTTGTGTGGTGCGTGTACGTCAGCAGCTCGGGGCGTCGGAGAGGAGAGCGTGCCGGGTGCTCGGGCAGCCACGCACGACCCAGGAATGGGCAGACTATCTGGACCGGTGTGCAGTATCGTCCAGCACTGTCCATAAGTAACTGCTATAACAATAAGTTATGGACATGTCCTAGCGGATTCTTCCAACTTGACATCCATTGATATCCGCTTCCATCCCATATATTATATGGGGATGGATTCTGTAACGAACAAGGCCACTCCGCCGCGGAAAACCAAGCCCAAGGGCCGCCATCCTGACAAGGCCCTGTCGGCCGCTTTCGTGCGCACCGCCCCGCCTGGAAGACACGCGGACGGCAACGGGTTGTACCTCTACGTGCAGCCGACGGGAACGCGGAGCTGGATTCAGCGGCTCGTGATCCGGGGCCGCAAGCGCGAGCTCGGGCTCGGCAGCGTCGCTCTGGTCTCGCTGGCCGAGGCCCGCGAGCAGGCGCTGGCCAACCGCAAGCTCGCCCGCACGGGCGGCGACCCGCTGGCTGAGAAGCGGCGCTCTGTTGGCATACCCACGTTCGCCGAAGCCGCTCGACGTGTGGTCGAGCAGAAGAGGGCCGGGTGGCGAAGTCGGGCGCAGGGCCGCGACTGGATCTTGACCTTCGAGCGGTACGCCTTCCCGCGCATCGGGAAGATGCCGGTCTCGGAGGTCACTAGCGCCGACGTGCTGGAGATCCTCGCTCCCATCTGGCACACGAAGGCGGACACCGCCCGGCGGTTGCGGCAGCGCATCCGCGCGGTGTTGGAGTGGGCGGTGGCGATGGAGTTCCGGATCGACAACCCGTGCGACCGGATCGGCCCGGTCCTGGGTCCCCAGCGTGACGTCGTGCAGCACATGCGGGCGCTGCCGCATCGAGAGGTGGCCGCGGCCATCCAGACCGCGCGGGCATCAACGGTGCCGCTGGCCGTCCGGCTGGCGTTCGAGTTCCTGGTGCTGACGGCGGCACGATGGGGTGAGGTGCGGTGGGCCGAGTGGGCAGAAGCCGACAGGTTCACATCTGCTTGGGGTAATTGAACTTACGGACGTACCCAACCGGGTTCCCGCCGTTTGATTCCCGCTGATTGGTCTCAGGCGCGAACTCTGCGACGGCTCTCCAGAGCCTTCCTGAGCTGTGCCTCATCGGCCCGCTGGTAGCAGTGCAGCACCGTCTTGGCCTCCTTCCAACCGCCGAGTTCGCAGAGCACCTTGAGCGGCTGGTCCATGAGGTCGGAGGCGAACTTCCGCCTTAGGGAGTGCCAGCCGCGGCCACGCTTGGATTCCAGCCCTGCGAGCGCTACGGCCTTCTCCCACCAGCGCTGCATCCACGAACAGCTCACGCACCTCGAGCGATCCCAAGGCGAGGGCAGCACGGGTGCGTCCCCGATACCGGGATTCCTCTTTCGCGCCTCCTCCAGGGCAGCGAGCGCCTCGGCGGTCACCGGCGTCCGGTGCTCGTAGCCCGACTTGTCGTGCTCTGCGTGCCACCGCACCACTCCGCATTCAAGGTCGACATCCGACCATCGAAGCTGACGGATGGCGCCGATGCGGTGTCCTGTCTCGTGTGCGAGGACCAGAGCAACGTGAAAGCGCCAGTCCATCTCCAGAGACACGTGGAGCAGGACCCGGTATTCTTCCTCGGTAAGCATCACCCGTGTCGGGTTCTTCTCCGTGGGCGTCTTCAGGCCCTTGAGCGGGTTCGAGCCGAGGAGCAGTTCGCCCCGCTCGTCCCTCGACTTCACGGCCCAGTTGAGGACCGCGAGCAGGAACTTCAAGTCCCGTTCGATCATCCGGTCGGACACGGGTTTGCCGCTCGGGCCAACCCTGCCCGCGCGGCGCTCCCGGATGAACCGGTCCCAGTCGCGCTGGGAGAGCGTTGCGGGCTTCCGGTCCCTGCCGAAGCAACCGAGGAACATCCTCATCGCGGCCCTGTCGTGCAGCCGCGACTGCCCACGCTTGGTGGGCGTCACCTCTTCACCGTAGATGTCAAAAAGCGTCTCCAGGGTGAGCGGCTCGGACTCGGCTTCCGCCTTGCCCTCGATCTCCGGCCCGGCGAAGCCAGCGGCGAACTCGTCCGCCTGCCGCTTCGCCCGTCTCCAGTCGCGGTGCTTGAGCGACCTTGTGAGCCTGCGCCCGTTCTCGCGCCACTCGATCTGGAACAGGCCGGTCTTGGGATCGGGAAAGACCCGGACCCGGTTCCGGCCCCATTCGCCGGCGCCGTAGCTGCGCCGGATAGGTTTCGTGCGTGCCATCATTCGATTCCTTTTTCGATGATGGACTGCACGATCTGCGCATTGGAAACTTGGCGCGGACGAAGCTCGTTGACCACTCGCGGCTCGGCTGGTGCCTTCCGTGGCAGGTGTCTGCGGGCGATCCTGGGCGCGCCGGGTCTTCCGGCGTTGGGGATCTTGCCGTCCCGCACAAGACGGCCGAGATGGTCAGCGGAGTAGCCGCTCTCCCTGGCTGCCTCCGTCAGCGAGAGGGTGGTCTCGTCCCTCTCCCGGAGCGTGGCCTCGAGCTCGGCCGCGCAGCTTTCGAGCGCGACGGCTGGCGTCTCGCCCCCGTACCGGCGGAGCGCCTTGGCCTGCGTCCGCCAGGTGGCTGGCAGGGTCTCGACGGATGCACGGCCGGTCATGCGCGTCCGTCCGCGCTCAGTCCCAGTCACCTTCGGCGTCCCTGCGGAGCGCGTCGGTGAGGCCCGGGTCCCCGTCGCCGCGCCGTACAGACCGTTCGGCGAGATCGACGCGCCGCCCGAGGTCGGCGAGTCCGGCTGCACGAGCGACGGCGTAGATGGCGGCCGCAACGGCTGCGAGTGCGAGCCCGGCGTGCACTGCGATCAAGATGCCGTGGTTGGCGAGGATCACCGTCCAGAACGGCGCGAGGAATTCGAGGCGCGGACCGGCGAGCAGCACGGCAGACCCCGCGATCGCGGCGGTGAGTCCTGCACTGATTTTCCAAGGCTGCATGGCAGGCTACTCGTGGGAGTCAGAGTTCAAGCGCGGCCGGATCCCGGTCGGTCGGCCCTCGCAGGGAGGAGCGATCTCCGCCGTCGCCCACGCCGAGTGAGCGGAGCAGACGCGCGGCCGCCGGTCCGTTGGCGTGCATCCGGAACCCGGCGGCGGCCTTGGCGCGGACGGACCGTTCGCGGTAGTTGCCCGAGGCGACCTCGATGTTGACGCGTCCGGTGCGCCCCTCGGAGTCGGTGTACTCGATCTGCGCATCCGGGTAGAGCACGCGTCCCCGCGCATCGATCGGCAAGCCGAGCTCCTCGGCCACGCGGTGCCGCTCGGCGTCTGCGGCCCGCCGGCCGTCTTTCGCCCGCGCGGACTCACTGCGGCGCGCGACGGTGCTCCTGAGTTCGGTGTCGAGCCGGATGCGCCGCACGGTGGCACCCCAGTCGAGGAGGCGTTGCTGCTCCTTTCGGCAGGCGCGATAGACGGCGATGTCGTGCGCGGCCTCGGAGGGGCGGATGCGCGCGAACCGGATCTCCTGGCCGGGATCCATTCCCCGTTCGCCGGCCCGCAGCCGAGCCTCGGCCACGCCTTTCCGCGTGAGGGTCAGGACCTTGAACGGGTTGCCCTTGGGTCCGGTGGCCTGGGTCTCCTGGGCGAGCCCGTCGCGGACCCAAGCGTTCACGGCCCGCCGGGTGGTGTAGGGATGCCCGCCGAAGTGGGCCTCGGCGAGATCGCGGTACGATACGGCTCCGTAGACGCCGATGTCGGCAAGCGCACGGCCGCACCGTTCGGGGAAGGAGATGGACCCGCGGTCCCGGCTCGCGGCGTGTTCTCGGCGATGGCCGTTCCGCATGCGTTGGTTCGCGCGGCTGGGTGGCGCGGCGGGACGCGGGTCCGGTTCGATCGTGCGATCGAACATCTCCTGGGCTCCTCCCCGGTCGTCAGCGGCGAGGAGCGAAGCTCCGCTCCGGGATCGGGAGCGACGGCACGGGGTGGACGGCCCGGCCTGGCGCGGGTGCGCGGGTCGCGGCCACGGGCGTGGGCTCCCGCTCGGCCTGGCGCTCACGGCTCCGCGTCAGCACGAAGTCGGAGATCTTCTGCGCGTCAGCCGCGGCGCGGCGGATCTCCCGGGGATCCTCCTCGAGGGCGGCGACCCACCCCTCGACATAGGCGGCCCCGCGGCTCGGGTCGTGGCCGACGCCCACGCGCTCGCCCGTCATCATCGCGCTGATTTCCGCGCGGAGCTCCTCCTTCGCATAGGCCGGCGACCCGAACCCTTCGCCGATCCCTTGGGTGAGCGTTGGGCGGTTCATCCGTTCTGGATGGCCGGTGCTGTGCCCCAGCTCGTGCAGCGCCGTCTGGTAGTAGTGGTTCGCGGAGGGGAACTGTCCGCGCTCGGGGAGCACGATCTCGTCGCGGTTCAGGTTGTAGAACGCCCGGTCCCCCGCCACGTGACGGACGGGGACCCCGCCGTCCTCGAGGACGCGTTCGGCCTGCTGGTGCACCTTCCAGAGCGGCTCGGCCGTGGGTGTGGGCCGGGCCGGGAGGCCGTCGGCCTGCTCGGCGTTGAAGACGGTGTACTGCCGGACGACGGGCGTGGGCATCCGCTCGTAGCGGTAGACGCGCTTGCCCTCGGCGTCCCTCCTGGGCCGTCCGCGCTCGTCGGTGACGGCGATCTTCCGGTGGTCCTGGAAGGAGAGGATGCGGGTGCCCTGCTCGCCCTTCCGGACCTGTCCGCCCCGGGCCTGGATCTGGCGGTAGGTTCCCCAGCGCACGTCGCCGTAGCCGCGCTCCTGCTGGACGGCGGCAAGGTGCAGGCTGTTCCCTCCGGCGTAGGAGCGTCCGGTATCGACGTTCGCGGGGAGCACGCGCTCGCCCGGCCCCCAGGGCTTCTGCCAGGGGGCCGTGCCCTGGCGGATCTGCTCGATGACCCGGTCGGCGAACTGGCGGTGATATTCGTCGTGTTTCATAGCTCTTCCTCCTCGGGGCCGTGCGGATCCTCTCCGGCGTCGCGGATCTCGTCCTCGCTGCCCACGTCCTCGGAGAAGAGGCCGTACTCTTCGGCCAGCGAGGCCGGCACCTCGAGGGCCTCGCCTCCGTCGCGCGCGAGTTCGCGGTCGAAGTCATCGAGCGTCTCGACGCGAACGATGTTCTCGTCGCCTTTCATGGGTTCACCTCCTCGGTGTGTGGGTGCTGTTCTTGCGGGGCTTCGTCGGCCCCGCTCCAGATCGGTTCGGCGATCCAGCGGCCCTTGGCCGCGTCGTAGCCGCGCACTTCGAGTGCCTCCTCGACGAACCGCCTGCCCCGTTGCCGGGCCGTGTGTAGCACAAGTGCGATCCCGTCGACGACGCCCCGGCAGGTGACCTCCCAGGGGAGCGCCCCTCCGGCTTGCATGGCACAGCTCGCGAGGCGCGAGAGCGCGGAGCGTGCGTTGTTGGCGTGGACGGTGGTGAGCGAGCCGCCGTGGCCGGTGTTGAGCGCCTGGAGCAGATCGGCGGCCTCGCCGCCTCGCACCTCGCCGACGACGATGTGATCGGGCCGGTGGCGCAGCGCGTGCCGGACCAGGTCGCGGATCGATACGGGCGCGTCGGAGCCCGCCGCTCCGGCCTCGAAGCGCAGGCAGTTGGTCCGGTCGATCCTGAGCTCGAGCGTGTCCTCGATGGCGACGATCCGCTCCTCTTCTGGGAGCAGCTCGATCAGCGCGTTCAGCAGCGTGGTCTTGCCCGAGCCGGTGCCTCCGGAGACCAGGATGTTCCTGCGGGCCAAGAGGGCCGACCGGGCGGCCCCGAGGACCGTCTCCGGCAGCGAGCCCATGCGCACCAGGTCCTGAGCCGAGAACGCGCGGCCCCCGAACCGGCGTATCGTCATAGCCACGTGGGGGCTCGCGGGCGGCGTGCAGATGGCGACCCTCGAGCCGTCCTCGAGCCGCGCATCGAGGACGGGCCGTGTGGCCGGATCGAGCCCGAGCGGCCGCGCGATGTGGATCGCCGCCCGATGGAGCGCGGCGGCGGTAAGCGCCGGCGCCTCGATGGGCTCGAGCTCGCCGCCGCGTTCGACCCAGACGTTGCCGGGGCCGTTGATCATCAGCTCGGAGACCTCCGGATCCTCGAGCACGGCCTCAAGTCCCGGCAGAAACGGCTTCAGATGCCCGATCCCGCTCGCGCGCTTCACAGCCGGCCCTCCTCGCGAAGGCGCCAGTGGCCCGTGCCCCTCGGCAGGTAATGGGGCTTCAGATAGACGCGCCGGGCCGGCAGGGACTTCGTGCCGTCGTAGGGCAGGCAGATCGCCTGATAGTTGGCGAGGAGGCTGAAGTCCCGGGGCGTGAAGACCGGCTCCCTCTGCTGACGGAACGACTTGCTCGCGCCGATCGTGCCGCGTCCGCCGCCTGCGCGCCCGGAGAGCAGCGAGAACTCGGGGCGTCCCGTGGTCTCGGTGAACGTGTAGGAGGGCTGCGTCTTCAGGACGCTCCCGCACATCTCGGACGCGATCCGCGCCGAGGACTCGTCGGAGAGCGAGAGGAAGATCCGGGTGCGGAGCGTCTGGACGAGCGTGCGCCAGGCCTCGCCCCCGGGCAGCACGGAGCGGAGCGAGGAGATCGACTGCGTGGCGACGATCGGGATGCAGCGGCACTGCCGGGTCAGCGCGAACGCCTTCTCGTCGCCCGACGGATCGTCCTGCCCGACGGTGGCGAACGCCTGGTACTCGTCGCAGATGAAGACGGCGGGCCGGAGGTAGCGGCCGGGCCGGCGGGCGGCCTCGGCGGGCCGCCGCAGGAGCGCCTGCATCCAGGCGTTCTTGAGGAGCACGCCGATGGCGCGGGCGAGCGCGGGGTTCGCGCCCGCGGGCATGTTCAGCGCGAGGACCCTTCCCTCGTCGATCAGCTCGGCTAGCGGCGGCAGCCTCCGCCGAAGGCCCGGCACGGGCCGGACGGACTCGGCGTCCTCGTCCGGCGCGGCACCATACATATGTATGGATTCGTCCGGGTCCGGAGGCGGCGGGCAGAACACGCCGGCGACCTGCGGCTGGTCGAACAGCGACAGGAAGACACTGATCCCCTCGACGATCGAGGTGCGAAGCTTGGCATCGAGCGCCATCCAGTCATGCAGATACCACCGCTCGATGGCCTCGACCTGCGCGCCGAACTCGCTCCCCGCGCCGCCCCCGATCTCCTCCGTCTCGTACGCGACGCCGAGTTCGGCGAGTCGCGCTCTGAGTTCCGGGTCGAGCCGGCAGCTCACGTTCTCGGTGTCGGGCACCCGTTCCCAGGCCCAGTTCTTCAGTGTTTCCGGATGGCCGATCATATCGTCGTGGGAGATGACGGCGCGTACCGGAGAGAGCCGGGCCGCGAGCTCCCGGGCCTCGCGGATCTTCTCCGCGAAGAGCTCCGCGTCGACCGTGCAGCGGTAGATGTCCTGGAGCGTGACCCAGCCCCCCGGCAAGAGCCGGTACAGTTCGATGATCCAGCGCACGAGATTTGTATAGGCTTGCTGCCAGAACGGTTCTCGGCTCTTGCCGAAGAGCTGGTTGATGAGGGAGGCGACGCTGTAGGCGAGCGAGTAGGTGTCGAGCAGCGGATCGTCGAGCGGGTTCCACTGCAACGAGCCGTCGAGCCCGATCTCCAGGTAGTCGCCGCCGCGCCCGGCCTTCTCGAGGATCCCCCGCACTGCGTGGCAGAAGTCGCCCTTGACCTCGAGCACCAGGGCACTGGCCCGGCGCCCGGCCCGGTCGGCCTGCCAGGAGAGGAGCTGCTGGGCGAACGGATACATGCAGGCGGTGGTCTTGCCGGAGCCGACGGCGCCGACGATGAGGACGCCGGTGTAGAGCCCCGTCTCGGGGATGACGAGCCAGGAGGGCCGCTCGCTCTCGCGCGGGACGACGGGATGGTGGAGCTCGCCGATCACCAGCGATGGTGTCTCGTCCTCGGGCGAGGCTGGCCAGGGTGGCAACGTGCCCCGGCGCCCTCCTCCCGCTCGTGGCTGGAGCCATACTCGCCACACGGAGAGGCAGAGGCTCCCGGCGAGCACGACGGCGATGGCGGGCGCCACGTAGTACCAGACGCGGATCGTGGAGTGGAGGCCCGGATCGTGGTAGGCGATCAGGTCTAGCACCGGGTCGCCGCCAGTGCCGGGGAACGGTGCCCTGAGGGCGTGTCCGGCGGAGGCGCCCAGCGCAGTGCCGATGACGGCGAGCGTTGCTGGCCTCATCGGTCTAACACCCTTCCTGGAAGGATCGCTGGACGGGAGCGACCCCGCCGGGGAGGGTGGCATGGGCGTGCACATGCCACCTTCCCCGATGCCGTACTAGGCATCCCGAAGGGGGGGTCGCTCCCTCCACGGCCGCACCCTCCGGAACGGCATCGCCGGTCCTGCGGCCGTGGTGCAACCGCAACGCCGCCAGCGATATGCGGAATCGGCGGCGCGCACATGGAAGCGGCGTTTTCGTGCACAAGCACCCCGATGTCGATGTGCACGCGCGGCACGCCACCGACGCCCGCCGTCCGGCGGTCAAGATCCGCCCCCTGGAAGCCGGCTCGAACGCCATGTCGTGAACCCGTCGATCGCCGTTCCGGGCCGCGCGGACCGGAGCAGGTCCTTCAGCTCGACGATCCGCTTGAGGCAGGCCTGCAGGTCGCCATACTCTTTGAGCACCCGGTCATCCTTCTTGCGGATGGCCTGCTCGATTCGGACGATCTCGCGGCGGGCCGCACTGTCGGGTTCCGGAGCGGCGGAGGGGCCGGATGCTGTAGATGTGTTGGTCCAGCCCTCGAGGATCGTCAGGGCCCGCTGCAGCTCCCTCACGGTGCGGACGACGGCCACGACCTCGATGGATCGGCCGCGCTCCCGCAGCGCTTCCCAGAGGCCGCGATGTGCCACGGCCCACGAGCGTAGCGCCGTCGTGGTATCGTGTCCGGGATCGACGTAGACGAACACGGCGCGCTCGGCTTCGAGCGCGACCGGCAGCTTGAGCGGGAAATAGCGCCGGGTGTTCCCGGCGGCTCCGCGGTAGAGCCGCGAGGGCAGGAGCCGGCGCTCGATGCCGAGCGCCTCGAACGCGCCGACCTTCTCCATCTCGGTGGGCAGCCACGACAAGCCGGTGTGCTCGAGCACGTAGTCGAGCGAGAGCAGGCGGCGCATGAGCACCTCCTCGGAGGCAGACCTGCGGTGGCGGATGTGCTCGGCGCCGAGCGCGCGGTAGGTCCGCCGGGCGAAGATCCGGCAGACCCTCAGGCCCCCAAGGATCTCCTCGTCCGCCAGCCGTTGGTCCGACATGGCGCGGACGAACCGGAGCGCCTTCCAGCGGTCGAGGCCGAGATGGGCCGAGAGCTGGGTGCGGGTGAACACGCCGCTGTGCAGGCAGACGAGCGCGATCCACTCGGCCTGGCGTCCCGTCCAGCCGAGCGGCTCGAGCGCCGCCTCGCGCCCCCGAAGATGGGCGATCACCTCGAGTCGTCCGTGACCAGGGCCTGGTCGGCCTGGAGGTAGGTGATGAGGATGCCCATCGGGTTGTAGACGACGAGCTCGGAGGGGATGACGGTGAGGAAGGTGAACCGGAGCGTGAGCGACCAGCGCTCGCGGCGGATCTCCTGTTCGTCCCTGAGGTGCACGAGATCGAAGTCGGCGGTCGCGCCGTGGGGTGCCTCCGGTGCGGGGTGGATGCGGAGCACGACCTGCTCGACCTGGTGCTCGGTGTCGGAGGTGCCGGCCGCCATGGCGGCGACCTCGGCGCCGTCCCTCGTGAACGCGGCGTTCGCCAGCTCGGTCGACAGGAAGCGGAGGCTCCGGGTCCAGTGCTCCTCGACCGTGGCGTGGCGGCGCGAATAGAAGTCGGCGATGAACCGGTTAAGGAAGTATTTGGTCGTGGGATCGAGCGGATCCGCCTGCGCCGTGGCGGCCTCGTAGGCCACGGCCTCGGCACGGCCGACCTCGTCGACCCGCACGACGATCGGCCGGGGCGGCTCGACGGTCGCGACCCGGAGCAGGAGCACGCCGAGCGCGAGGCACGCGGCAGCGAGGACGATTGCAAGGGTCCTGAGCTTCCGGTTAGCCTCGACGGTCTCACCCCAGATCTCCGCGTACTCGCGGCCGGCATCGTGTTCTCGGTTCATGGATGTCTCCTTCAGCCTCCGGGGACTGGGGGGCGGGCCGGGTTCGCGGCAGCCGTGAGGCGCCCGCCGCCGCGGACCACGAGCGCCATCATGCCCGACCCGACGGATCCGGAGCCGGAGACGAGCATCGCGGCGAGCTCGCCCACCTTCATGCCGGCCATCAGGCCGGAGACGACGAGCGGGAGGAGGACGACGACCCAGATCCCGAGCTCGGCGGGGTCGGAGGAGCCGGTGCCCATCAGGGCGCCGGTATAGGTCGTGACGTAGCCCATGCCCACGCCCATGAACACACGGAGGATGGCTCCGGCCACGACGCCGTAGAGCGTGTAGACCATGAGCGTGCGGAACCATCCCCAAAACAGGAACGCGAGCGGCTCGAATAGCAGCCAGGGGATGAAGACCGGGCCCAAGAGGATCACGATAGCGAGCGCCACCTGGGCCCAGATCACCTGCGCGTAGGTCAGGCAGAAGAGTGCGACCAGGCCGAGCACGAGCGGCACGCCCATCATCAGCGCGACGAGGGACGAGAAGAACACGCTCACGCCCTCGGTCACGACGGTCATCAGGCTCCCGCCCGACCATGCGGCGCCGAGCCGTGCGGCGAACGCCTGGACGAGCGCGGTCATCTCCGTATAGCCGACGGACACGACGTCGGAGATGAACAGGTTCTGGAGCCAGATCCCTCCGGCCGCGACCATGGCCGGAAAGGTGAAGCCCACGCCCGGGATCGGGATGCTGTAGTAATGGAGCAGCGTCCGGGGGATCGCGATCCCGAGCACGACCCGCACGAGGGACCAGGGCTCGAAGGTTCCGCTGTACGCGATCTTGAGGCCGGTCCAGGCGACGACGATCGCCGCGAGACCGCCCCACAGCTGGTGGCCGAGCGTCAGCACGTCGGGCGCCGCGCCGCCGACCACCGTATCGAGCACGACGTCCAGGAACCCCTTGAAGTCCTGGAGCTGATCCGCCGGGATCTGGGCCGGGACGTTCGGATCGATGGACTGGGGGGGAGGAAGCTGCATGACGGTCGCTCCCCGGGGCCTAAACTTGGCCGCCCATGTAGAACGACGGGACCTTGAAGAGGAGCCCTTCCCGGAGCCGGTCGCGGTTCTGGAACGCGGCCGCCCGCATCGCATCCGCCATCGCGTTCGTACGGAGGCGCGCGTCCCTCCACTCGGCGAGCCGCTCGAGCCGGTCGATCTCGGCCTGCTGCATCCGGTTCGCCTGCTCGACGGCCTGATAGGCGAGCACCTGCGCCACGGCGGCGTTGATCCGGCCCTGCGTCAGCGCGGCCGCGACCTGCGCCTGCTGGAGTGCCGTATTCGACAGGTTCCCATTCGCGGTGAGCTCGTCGAACGAGCTCTGCGCGCTCTCGACGGTCGAGGCGAGCGAGGCCGCGGCGTCCATCATCGCGTAGTCGAGCACGCGCTGGCGGTCGGCGGCCTCCTTGGCCTGGCGGTAGTCCTCAACCGCGCGGGAGGATGCCTCGGCCGGGCGGTTACGGTAGAGCCCCAAGATGTCCGCCTCGCTCACCTGGTCGGCCACACCCTGGGCGCTACGCCAGCCGTCGGTGAACGAATCTCCGCTCCCCATGTCACGCACCGCGTCGACCAGCTCGCCGGCCGCTCCGGTGAACTCGGAGCCCCAGTCGAGGCCGTCGCCGACGAGGCCGATGGATCCGGCCGCCAGCTCCGCGAACGGTTCGATCAGCCCGTCCACCTCGCCCCGGGCAACCTCCTTCATGTAGTCGAGCTGCTCCTCGAGCTCGGTGAGCTGGCGGGTCATCGTCCGCATCTGGCGGATCTGGTTCGCGATCTGGGTTGCTTGGTTCACGATCATCTGGGCTCGCTGAATCGCGCCGCCGATGTCGAAGAAGGCGTTGGCCGGCCCTGCGCTCGCGAGCATCAGGATGGAGACCAAGAGGACGGTGGTAAGGCTGCGGTGACGCATGATGAGCTCCTTTGGTGTCATTGCCGTGTCCCGGACCTGGGGACCAGGACATCGGACGTGAACCAGATGCGCAGGCGATGGCCGGCGCGGATCGTGATCGTGGGTAGCCGGTTCAGGAACCGGTCGAGAACCGAGGTCGCGCTCTGGCCGAGGCCCTGGCCGATGCCAGCCCTCAGGCCGAACGGCGAACCACCGGCCAAGGCGAGTCCGCTCACGACACCGACGGCTCCGGCGGCCGCGAACGTGCTGAAGTAGTGGCGGTCGACTTGGTCCCGAAGCGCGCCCTCGCCCGCCTGGTTGAGGCCCGTGAACTCGAGGTCGATCCAGCTGCCGTCGGGCAGCAGCAACCGGTGAAACGCGACCGCGAGCCGGCTCTGGTCCGGGTCCTGAACGGCCTGGGCCGTGCCGACGACGCGTGCGCCGCGCGGGATCAGGACCCGCTGGCGGTCGGCCGAATAGAACGGGACCGAGACAGTCGCGAGCACCGGTCCGGGGAAATCGCCCGTGAGCTGAGTGAGGAGCACCCCTTCGAGGAACGAGCCCTCGTAGATCCGCTCCCAGCCCGGCAGGTCGGCAGGCCGGACGCTACGCCATGGCTCAGCCGTGCCGGGCGCTCGGAGGGAGGCCTGCGGCCCGGACGCGGGCGCCGCCGTAGCGGCGATGCCAGGGGACCCGAGGAGAAGCTGCTCCGCCGCCAGCTCGCCCTCGAGCGCCCCGAGCGACTGCTCGAAGGAGGCGAGAGCCGCTTGGACCGTGTTCTCGAGGACCGCCACACCCGCGTCGGCCGCATCGCCGGTGCCGGCTTCGGACGACTCCGCGGTCGCGTTCGGATCCCTGTACGACTGAGCCACGGGAAGGGCACGGAGCGAGCGGGTTCTTCGCTCCAACTCCTCCAGCCGAAGCGCCTCCCTAAGCTCCGACTCGGCCGCGCTCACGCCTGGGATCAAGGCTGCGGTGTTCGGCGTCTCCGACTCGGTCTGGAGCCGAGCCATCTCCTCGGCGGCCGCGGCCTGCCGGCGCTCGAGCTCGGCCCGCGCCCGGGCGGCGGCCTCCAGGGTCTGCCGCTCGGCCTCCTGGCGAATGCGGTCTTGGAGCGACCTCCCCATCCCGTCGTCGACGGCCCGGGCCTCGGGCAAGGCCCCGAGAGCGGTCGCATCTTCCTCGGGACCCGTCACCGCCCAGGAGAACAGGAGTCCGCCGACGAGCACCGCGATCAGCACCACGCCGGCCTTGGTGACGATCCCCCCCGGCAGCGCGCCTTCGGGCGGCCGGACCCACTGCTTCCAGCGGCTCATCGGAGTCCTTCCCGTGGCGTGAACCGCCAAGCGGCCCGCTTGTCGCCGATCTGGAGCCACCCGTCGCCCAACACGTGTCGGGTGATGTAGAGGCCGTCCTCCGTCAGGTCGTAGGCCACGAGCGCCGGCTCGCCGTCCCGGAGCTCATAGAGGGCCGGCGACTCCTGGGCATGCGAGCGGAGGTAGGTGAACTGCCCGTCGTGCCACATCGCTTCGACCAGGAACGGCCGGTCGGCCGCGTCCCCGTCCAGGCGGTACTCGAACGCGAGACGCTCTGGATAGCCGGCTCGGAACGCTTCGATCTCCGATGCCGCGCGCGACTCGGCTTCTTCCTGGGTCCTCCTGGCCGCCTCCGCCGCCTCGGCGGCCATCTGCTGGTAGGCCGCGACCTCGCTCCGCGCGACGAACGCGGGACGGCCGCTGCCGCCGCTGGACACCCCCGTCTTCTCCGTGCCGGACTCGACACGGACGACCAGATGGGGTGGCCCGTCGCTCTGCTCAGCCACCAGGAACGAGTAAATCCGGCCGGACTCGCAGACGAGCGCGATGTTCGTCGCCGCATCTTGAGAGAGAGGCTTCAGGAACGCGACGTTCGCCGCGCCGGTCAGGTGCCAGTACTCCGAGTCGCCGACCACGAAGTCGAGGATGTTCTCCCCGGCGGGGAGCACGATGACCGTCGTGTGACGGACTTGGGTCCGCAGCCGGTGGATCCGATCCTCGCCCTCCTCCGGGACCGGCACTCGGAGGAAGGCGTCGTCGTCCTGCTGCGCGACGGCCCCGGCGGGGAGGGCAGCCAAGAGAAGCGCGGTTAGAACGAGGGGTGTAGTCGGGGATCGCATGGCGTATCAGCTCCTTGCGTTGGGGGTGGGGGTGGGATCGTCTCGGCTCGCGAGAACCTCGAGGGCCCGGCTCAGTCCATAACGGGAGACCGCCCGGGCCCTCTCCTCGGCGTCCAATGCGGACGAGGTGTAGAGCCAGTAGCTCTCCGGATCGACCTCGAGCCGGAGCACCGCCGCCCCGTCCGGACGGCGCAGATAGAGCTCGCGTTTGGGGATCAGGCCCCGGACCTGGGCCAGCTCCGACTCGTTCAGCCGGAACAGCGCGCCGACCTCGTCGGGGAGCTCGGGGTTCGCGAGGAAGAGCTTGGTCGGGATCGACTCGAGGAGCGCCGCCGCGCCGGGCGTTGCCGTCACGTCCACGGCGGACTGGGTGGCGAGGATCAGCGCGGCGTTCTTCTTCCGCCACGTCTTCGCCGCCTCGGCCAGATAGCTAAGCACCGCCGGGTCCTGCAGGTAGCGCCAGGCTTCGTCCACGACCATCAGCTTCAGCCGCGCCGCCTCGGACGGGTCCTCCACCTCCAAGCGCATCCGCTCGAGCAGGTAGGAGAGCGCCGCGTCGCAGAGATCCGGATGCTCGACCGCCCCGGCGAGATCGATCACCTGCCAGTCGGCGAACTCGAGATCCGGTGCCCCGCCAGCAGGGTTATCGAAGTACGCGCCCCAGGCGCCGCCTTCGATCCAACGGCTCCAGGCCGGCCACATCGCCGAGGGGAGGGAGCCAGCCAATACGCTCAGCGTCCGCCGCTCCGGCTCGAACGCATACAGATCCTCGATCCGCGCCCGGATCTCGCTCGTGTCCGCCCCGCTCGCCTCCCAACCGCCGAGCTTCAAAAGCCGGAGCACCCAACCGGTCAGGAACTGGAAGGTCCTCGTAGTCGCCGGCAGCGCGAACGGCTGCAGCCGGAGCGTCGGCTCCGCCTCGCCTGGCGAGAGCTCCAGGTAGCGGCCCCCGAGGAACCGGGTCAGCCAACGGTAGGAGCCGCCCAAGTCCAGAATCAGGACCCGAGGGTCGTACCTGAGCGCCTCGACCAGCAGGAAGTTGAGCGTGAAGCTCTTGCCCGAGCCGGTCGCGCCGAGCATCAGCGTGTGCCCCACGTCGCCAGCGAACAGATCGTAGTGGTACGCCGTACGCCACGGGGTCTCGAGTACCGCGAGCGCTTCGCGACCGAGGTGACGGCTCTGCGGCGTCCCCCGGGGAGGCCCGAACAGCGGCGCGAGGCACGCGGCCACTCCGGCCGACACGAACACCTTCCGTACCTGCCGCCCACGCGGTTGGGCCGGGAGCCGCGAGAACCAGACCGGGAGCTGGCCGTAGCCCTCCCGGATCACTTTCGCGTCGTGCGCGGCGAAGAGACGGCGGAGGTCGCCGTCCAGCCGCTCGATGCTTCCGAGCTCGCCGTGGAGCGCCACGGTCAGCGTGGCCTCGCCGTAGCTCACCCCGTCTGCTTCCAGCTCGACCAGCGCCTCGCCCAGCCGGTCGGACTCCGTCGCCGCGGCCGAGTCGACCATCGCGGCCGCCGTGCCCTCCGTCTCCTGCACGTGCGCCATCATCGAGTAGCGCTTGGCGAAGTAGTGCCGCTGCGCGCCCCGGATGCGGCGCCGGGCCGCTTCCACCGCCCAGGGACGCCACTCGAGCGAGACCGTCATCGCCGCGTCCAGGCAGTAGAGGTCCCGGAGCAGGTTCGCGTAGGCTTGGCCGGGCGGGGACAGAAGTGAGTAGAGGATCACGGGCTCGCCGTCGAGCCGCAGGTGGGAGCGCTCCGCCTCGAGCTCAGAGAGCGCGAGCCGCCAGTTCATCCCGCTCCCCGTCGCGCCGTCCCACACCGTGCCCGGCCGGTTGATCAGCTCGGAGAGGAGACGGGAAGCCTCGCTGGCCGGGAGCATCTCGATCGGTGTGTGCTCCCCGACGAGCGCCCGGCCCGCGTCGACCGTCGCGCGAAAGCGGGCGGCGGCGGCCTCGATCTCGGAACCGAGGTAGGTCGGCGCGCTCGCCCGGCGGCGCTTCCACCACTGCCTGAGCCGGGAAGCGCTTCCTGTTCTGGGCCCGTCTGCCACCGCCCGGAGACGGGGATCGTGCGACCAGACCAGGTAGGCCTCGAGCTGCTGCACACGGCCGGCCAGAAACGCACTCCGCTTCCGCTGGGAGACCGCTACGATGCCGGAGCCCTCGTGGGCCGCGGCCTCGGGTGAGACCGGCCGACGGAGCATATAGAAGTAGAGGCGCGTGTCAGCGTCCAAACCCGAGAGCAACCGCTGCCAGCGGCCCAGCACCCGGTCGATCTGTTCGGGTGAACGCCCATCGACCACCGCGGGCGCTAGCCGGCCGGCCGCGATCAACTCGCCCGAGCGGGTCAGGCAGGTACAGCCGTCCTCGAGCCAGCCCCAGTAGGGCAGCTCCTCCGCGAGCGAGCCGGCCGCCTCGTAGTCCCTGAGCTCCGCGGAGATCCTCACCGCCCGCTCCGGATCACGAGATGCCAGGGCTCTTCGGCCCACTTGCCCGGGTCGAAACGCGACGAGTAGCGCGTCCCGGCCCGGAGCACACCCAGCATGTCCGGGTCTTTGCGGCCCGCGAGCCACCCGGCCCCAAAGCCGACCGCGAACACCACGCCGCCCGTCACGAGCGAAGCCGTCGCGTTCCACATCGCGAGCCCGAGCGTCGCGCTCAGCAGGAACCCCCTGCGCTCCACGCCCAGGATCGTGAGCGGACGGTTCAACGCCGGATAGCCGGCCCAGCGCCTCAGGCCCCGCATCAGAACAGCCAGGCCAGGAAGTTGGCCGCGCCCATCGCCATCCCGAGACCGAAGATGATCCCGGCCAGCGTCCGCTTGCTCCCGCCCTCGCCGAACGCGAACATCAGTCCGCCCACCACGATCGCGATCAGCGACAGCCCTCGTGCGATCGGGCCCGTGAACTGCGCCTGCAGCTCGTTCACCGCCTCCACCCACGGGCTCGTCCCCTGCGCCCACAGCACCCCGGGGAACAGCAACCACAGCGTGAGCGTGGTCCAAGCCGCCGCTCGCGTTGTTCTCAAGAACGTCTGCATCGTCTTCTCCCTCTTTTCCGTTGAATGCGCCGGTCACTCAGCGTCGCCGCGGCTCGCCGCGATCTGCTGCCGGATGATCCACTCGTCCACCTCCGACTCGATCCAGTTGACCGCATGTGCGCCCAGTTGGACGGGTTTGGGGAAGGCCCCCTTGGCCGTCGCCGATAGATCGTGCTCCGCGACAGCCCCGTGCGGGCTTGCACTTGTTGAAACCGAAGGATGCGCGCTGGCACGTCCCTGCCCGGCTCGACCGCTCGTGTCATCGCCCCATCTCTCCTGCTGTCGAGGAAGAATCCCCGAGGCTCTCGCTGCCGGTTGAACTGCGAGCCCCGTGCGCAGCCCCGTCGTAGGCCTCCATGAACGCTAGAACCCGGTCCACGGTCGCCAGCCTCGGCGAACGGCCGCGCCGCAAGTCTCCGCAGAACTTCCGGTCGCCGATCGCCCGCTCACCGAAATCCGACGGCGTCAGTTGCGTGCGCCGAAGGAATTCCGCGATACGCTGCTCGAACTGCTCCGTCAGGCTCTCCATACCAGTGCACCAAATACGGTGTTGGCAAATGACGCAAGACAGTAGGCAATAGGGCATTTCCCACGTTCTTGCGGAGCAACGAGATGCGGAAACGGGGGTCCGGCGACGCTCCGCCAGCGGGGCCTCGAGCGGGTCCCAGAACACCCGCTCGACGCTGTGGAAGCCTTGGGTCTAGATGGATTCGGCCGTGTGGCGGCCCGCTGACCGGAAGCCCGGCCGGAGAGTGCTGCCAGGCGATCCGGGCTACGGGGTGATTCCTACGTTCGCCGTCCCCGAGTCGGGGTGTCCTGTTGTGCCGGCTACAGGTAGTAGGTAATATCCCACTATATGGGACGGGCAACGAGATACGACGACATGGCGATGGACCCGGTTCGCCAGCGGATCCTCGGGCTGATTGCGGAGAATCGCTCGAACCTGCGGATGGCCTCGCTCGCCATCGGACGAAACGCGGCCTACCTGCACCAGTTCATCCACCGGGGCACGCCCCGTGTCCTGGCCGAGGACGACCGCGAGGCCTTGGCGAAGCACCTGGGCTGCAGCCCCGAAGAGATCAAGCACGGCCGGCCCCCGAATGGGGAAGAGCGTCCACAGCCGCCCTCGGCCGACCCGCGCGCCGTTCCGAGGGGCTACAGCGCGGTGCCCGAGATCGACGTCCGTGCGGCGGCGGGTCCGGGGGCCTGGAACGACGAGATGGAGCAGACCAAGGCGACCTGGCTTCTCCCCGATCCCCTCATCCGGCATGAATTCCGGGCTAGACCGGAAGATCTGCGGATGATCACCGTCGACGGGGACTCGATGGAGCCGCTCTTCTCGAGCGGCGACCGGATCCTGATCGATGTGAGCCGGCAGGTCCCGGTCCCCCCGGGCATCTTCGTGATCTGGGACGGAATGGGACTGGTCACCAAGCGGATCGAGCATGTGCCGCACTCCGAGCCGCCAAGGGTGGTGATCAAGTCGGCCAACCCGGAGTACGACAGCTACGAATGCCTCGTCGATGAAATCCGCATCGTCGGACGCGCCGTCTGGGTCTCAAGGCGGCTGTGAGGTCAGCGAGGAACCCGGAGGTGGCTGAGGCAGCCGGCGCAACGCCAAGGAGGTTCTCAGCGCATGACGCTGGTAGCGTCGATACGAACGGCTGGTCTGTGGCGGCTTCCTTCCCACGTGGGTCCATCCTCCGCGCTCTGGGGGCTTATTCGACTCGGCCTACCGTCGCTCCGCAAAAGAGGGTCCATCCCCGCACATTCGCGGCAACCTTTCGGAGCCATCTGGAAGCTGTAGCCCCCGAAGAGCTCAACAACAACGGAATCCTGCCGTCCGAGAGGGTGCTTCGACGCGAACGGCGGTGGAGTGGTTCGAGGGGTTGCGCTGGCCCCGCACGTCAGCGCGGGCTGAAGCCGTGCGGACGCAATCCAACTGCCCCGGGATTTATCGGGATCGACGTAGCACGGATAATCAACGCCATGATCGGGAACCCACATTTCAACGGGAAGAGGTATCATAGAGGGGAGGTGCCAAAAGCAAGGAACTTCCTTACAATAGGAGGCACACCAGACCCTGACGGAGGCGGTTTTCATGATCATCAGCAAGCTAACTTCCAAGGCTCAGACTACTATCCCACAGCCGATCCGCGCAGCACTCGGGTTGCAGCCTGGGGACGGGTTGTTGTACGAGATCATCGATGGCCAAGTAATTCTCACCAAGGCCCGGCGCGGGTCCACGGCGGACGACCCGTTCCGCACCTTCGAGGAATGGCGCTCAGAAGCAGATACCAAGGCCTATGCGGACCTTTGAGCGAGGTGACGTTATCAAAGTGCCGTTTCCGTACACGGATCGCGCGACGCGTCAATCTCGACCTGCCTTGGTGGTATCGACGGCTCGACTCAAGGATCTACACGGACTGTTGTGGGTCGTCATGATTACCAGCGCCGAGAACCGAGGTTGGCCCGACGATGTTCCGGTCACCAACCTAAAGATGGCGGGCCTACCCTCCCCATCCCTCATCCGTAGCGCCAAGATAGCGACAATCGACGCGGCTGACGCCTCGAAGCTGGGGCAGGTGTCGGCGGCCCAGCTCAGACTGGTCACGGGAAAACTTATGCAGGGGATGGGGGCCGCGTGAAGAGCGCCCTATCTGCTGTGCCGTGCCTCGGGTCGAGTTCAACAACGGGAGCGCCGCCACCGGCCCAGGGATGCTCGGAGATGTGACTGTCCAGCACCGCGCGCCGGGTTGCCGCGGCAACCCGTTCCACCGCTCCGATTGCTACCTGCGCGGACCCTCAGCGGTCCGAAATGACGTCGTAGACGGACAGCAACGCCTGCGCACCGTTTGGGAGTTATGCCAAGGCAAATTCAAGCTCCCAAAGGACGCCGACCCGCGGCCTGTTCCACGGCTTCGACTTCGACAACACCATGCTGCATCGGCAGCATGAACATGCTGTTGCACGGTGTGGGGAACCCGGACATCCGGTACTGCGACTCGTTGGCGCAGGAGCACGGAGGCGAGGAAGAGAAGTACACGCTGGTGCTGGCGAACCCGCCTTTCGCCGGCAGCCTCGACTACGAAAATACCACCAAGGGCCTGCTCCAAATCGTCAAGACCAAGCGATACCCTGCACGGCTTCCTGCGACGTTGACATGGTGCCGTCCCTCGCGCTGGCGAGTGAGAACGGGTGGGTACAATTCGTAGCGGACACCGGTGTGGTCACTCATTGAGAGGAGGATTCAGAAGACAATCCGCCTCAGCTAGGAGCCTGCGCCGCAGAACGGTTTTAGCCCCTGTTTTGGACGGGCGTGATACCATATGCGGTAGTATGCAGATGCTTGACCCACTAGTTCTTGGGGATCAGGGGGGCAGAGTTTTCTGACGCGCAGGCTCCTAGCGCTACGCTAGCCGTGGTCCTCGGCACCAACACGAGGGTGGATGACGACAGATCGTTGGATTTCGGGATCCGTTGAGGGTTGCAGAGGAGGCTGATTTTGAAGAATCATGACACAAGAAGAACATGTCAGCGCGGCGCGGTGATCTTCACTGTGCTCGCCGCTGTTCTGGTACCGTATCCCTTGCTCGCCCAGGCTGTCGGAGACCGCGTTCGCTTCTCCTACGCAGGTGAATTGGTGACGGGCCGAATCAGCGTGGTGGGCGACGAACGGCTCGAACTTCAGGATCAGGCGCAACGCACGTTCGCTTTCGACCGCATACAACGTCTGGAGCGGAGCACCGGTGCCCAATCACGTTGGAAGAACGGTCTTCTCATCGGCGGCGGCGTGGGCATTCTCGTGGGATCAGTTGTCGGCGAACTGTACGGCGCAACGTGCGAGGTGTTCATAGGTGCCAGCGACGAATGCGACGAAGTGGAGTCAGGAATCGGCATTCGCGCGATGGCCTTGTACGGTGGGACCTTGGGCGCCATTGGCGCGGGCGTCGGCTACTTGATCAAGCGTGAATCATGGGTGCCCGTCTCGCTTTCCGGGAATGACATCGACATCAGCCCTGTCGCGGCGCTGCTTTCTGCAGAGGAGGGGCCGAGGTTGGCTCTGGGAGTCCGTGTCAGGTTCTGAAGGGACGCTTCCTCACGCTCGCCAGCGGGACCCAGGTTTTCGACCTCTCCGTAGACTTCCTCGAGTCGGGCCAGCAACTCGTCTCCCACGCCCCGCAGATAGCGACTCAGCAACCGCAACCGTGTGAGAAATTCCGGATCGTAGGCGACCCCCGCATCGGTCACAGCATGGGGTTGGGGCATGACACGTACGTTGCCAAACTCCCGGAAGTAGCGCACGAGCACAACAAACGCTTCGAGGTTGCTACAGCTCCAGCGCACCGACGACGAAGATCTCCGGGCCCCGGGGCCCGCCAACATCACGGTAAGCGTGCGGGAGGGTGCACCCTTCCCCATGCGGATCCCACTATCAGCCGAGGGAGGCGACCTGTCGGCGTCCGAGCTGGTGGTTGACGCAGGACGTGTGCTCGGCACGGACGTGATCGTGACACGGAATGAGGCTGGCGCTGGCGGCACGCAGGTTGCTGCGGGGCGGGCGCCACCGGCGCCCGAGGATATCCGGAGCATCGAGAGCGGGTCAGCCGAGCCGATCGCGCTGTTCCAACCGACAGCACCCACGGTGTCGTTCGTCTCCCGGTCAGAGTCCGCGCCGGAGGGCGGCACGGCGGTGCTGGAGGTTGCCCTCAGCACCCCCGCGAGCTCGGCGGTCGCCTTTGGGTACACGCTCGGCGTAGATGACGATCCCGAAAGAGACGATGCAGACGCGTCGGACCATTCGCACGGTGGTGGGGGCACCATCGAGATTACCGCGGGGGCCAGCAGCGCTTCGATCGAGATTGCCATCACCGATGACGATGACATCGAGCCAGCGCGCGAAGTTGTTGCCGTTACGTTGGATCTGCCCGGAGAGGAGACCGGGTACGTTCGCGGCTACCCGCATGCCGCCCAAGTGACGATCGAGGAGGGCGTCTGCGACCGTACTCCACGAATCCGGGACGAGATCGTCGGGCAAGCCGGTGCCGTCGGCTGCATCGAGATCGACGGACCTGCGTTGGCGCGTATCCGGACCCTGAACCTTTCCGGCGGACAATGGACCAGCGATGGCGGAGGCAGAACGAGCGGCCACATAACGGTGGTGAGACAGGGTACGGAAGCGTTCCTGAAGCCCTGCGACCCGATAACCACGCCTGGTCCGGATGGGGCGTGGCAAGAAAGAGGAGCCCGACGACAGTTTCCGTCAAGCTCCCCGATCTGGCCGACACCTACGAGATCGAGGAGGGCGAGGTGTCAGATGCCAAAGACACAAAGACGGTACCCGCCGGAGCCCGGCCGGCTGATTCCTGACGGCGACGACATCCCGAGGGGACCCACTTTGGTGGTCGACAATTGGCGGTCGACAGCACCGGGGGTGTCGTCCGGGTGAGTCCCTTAATCGCGGGCGGACACCGCGTGACTTCCCAGACAGCCTTCCAGATGGCGGGGCCGATGCAGTCTACTCAAAGATGTCCGAGAAGCTAATCGTCTCGGAAAAAGAGATGTCGTCATCGCAGACCTGACCTTCGGTCGTGAGGGTCAGCACCTCTGTGACGAAATTCAGAGAAGTGGCGAAGCCCATGTCGATGCCGCACAACCCGACTCGGTCGTCGGGTGTCTCCCAGCGGACACTGCCTATGGCCGTCCCCTGAACACTCAGGCCGGCGTTGATGTCTCCCAGCAGCTCAACGGTGAAGGTGATGTTCGGCGCTCCCGTCATCGTGAACTGGAAGCCGGTTCCTTCGTCGACCGCCACGCAGCCCCTGTGGACCGTGACCAGCGATACGATCACGCTCAGGACATCGTCGCTCTCCGTGTCTCCGGTAACGGTGCTTGAACCGCTCAAACCCATGGATCCCCCGAGTGCACAGGGCAGAGTGGCCGACACTTGCTCGGTGATGCTGAAAGGCGCTCGGGCGGGAGTGGCCGCCGGGGCGAGCGCAGAGGGCGCCTCATCATCCACGAACGACGTGATTTGAAAGACGAGGATATTGGCGAGTGCCGTCGATTCCGCCGCGCTCAGCGTATCGTTCATCCCGACCGGGTCGTCGTCGCTGCCGCAAGCGACTAGCGATATAGCCAACAGGACCGCGGCAAGACGTGATCGCATGTGAGACTCCGTTAAGAGAACCGCATACAGACATTCCGGAATGGAGATAACCGCATCCGGACTCCTGAACAATGAAGTGCCTCGGTCAGGCCGCCACCGCGAGCCTCCTCTTCTTCCTCCATGGCGCGGATCTGACACATTCTTCCCTCCGCCCTCCGCCGGCGCGACCCCGGAGTCGGCCGTGAAGCGCCCTCGCAGCGAGAGGCGCCGTTGTGACCTACCCCCCCAAGCGGTACCACCTAGAGTGTTAGTCCAAGCACCTCCTTTTGGCTGGGGGGTGGTCCAAGAAGCAGAGGTAGGTTGAGCAGCTTTGGGTCTGGCCGGATCGCTTCGGGGGCCGGGGGTCGATAACCCAGAGAGCTGTGCGGTCGATGCGTGTTGTATTCGCGCCGCCACTGCTCGATCAGCACCTTCGCCTCCTCCAGCGAATAGAAGATTTCGCGCTTTAGCAGCTCGTTTCGGAGCGTGCCGTTAAAGCTCTCATTGTAGCCGTTCTCCCACGGGCTGCCCGGCTCGATGAACAGCGTCTTCACGCCTAGCTCACCGAGCCACTGCCGAACCACTCGGGCCGTGAACTCCGGACCGTTGTCGGAGCGAAGATTCGCCGGTGGACCGTGCTCGGCAAACAGCTCGCTCAGCGTCTGCAGAACATCGTCCGCCTGAAGCCTGCGAGTCACCACGATCGCCAGGCACTCCCGGCTGTACTCATCCAGCACCGTCAGCATCTTGAGCGGCCGTCCATCATGCGTCCGGTCCGCCACGAAGTCATACGCCCATACATGGTGTCGGTACAGGGGCCGCAGTCGGATACAAGAACCGTCGGTCAGCCACAGCCTTCCCTCGTTTCGGCTGCTTACTTGGCACCTTGAGCCCCTCCTGTCTCCAGATCCGCTCCACCCGCTTGTGGTTCACGGCCCAGCCCTCCGTCCTCAGCATCCCCGTCACCATCCGGTACCCGTAGCGCCCGAACCTGCGAGCCACCTTCACCACGTCCTGCCTCAGGGCCTCTTCGTCCTCCCTGCGCTTCGGTATCCGACGCTGTGTCGAGCGTGACTGTCCCGAGCACCCGGCACGCTCTCCTCTCCGACGCCCCGAGCTACTGACGTACACGCACCACACAACGTCGTCGGCGCTCGGGGCTCAGAAGTTTCCCTCGGAGGCTTCCTTCAAGATCAGCTTGTCCAGCGTCAGCTCTGCCACCGCCCGCTTCAGCTGTTGGTTCTCCTTCTCGAGCTCCTTGAGACGCTTCGCCTGGCTCAGCTTCATTCCCCCGTACTCCCGCCGCCATCGGTAGTACGTTTGCTCGCTCACCCCCAGCTCTCGGTACACCTCTTTGGTCGTATTGCCGTTCGCCAGGGCCACCTCTGCCTTGCGTGGCCGGTTGATGATCTGTGCCGGACTCAGCCTCTTTGGTGCGGCCATTGTGCCCTCTCCTTTCGTGTCTTGACCCCGTCCAGATTCTAAAACTGGACTCGGTCTCGTTTTAGGGGGGTAGATCACCGAGGCGGTGGGACTAACACCACTGTAGGTGGTGCCGCTTTGGGGCAGGTCAGAGCCAGGCAAAGCACCTTCTCCGGCGCCTGCACAAGCTCGGCCTCGAGATCCAGATCAAGCAGGCCGCACAGAAGTCCGAAGGGAGTTTCACAGGAAGACAAAGGCCCCCTGGCTTCCGCTAGGGGGCCTTTGTCTATCTGACCCTCTCGGGTTTGTTCTCCGGTTAGGTCATTCGGTTTTCGCTCGTTGAAGTCTCACCGTATCTCTCCGGATGAGATCGCGATCCTCGTCGAGCAATTCCACAACGACAAACACGGAACTAGCGGATCCTGGTAGGCCGGCCATCTCATCAAGTGTAACGCTGACGAATGCTGGTTCTAGCTTGTAGGCTGATCCAGTAACAAAGTCGATGACTATTCCTGGGAGGCCGCCCCAGAGAAGATTCACCCACACCCATCCATTCGTGCCTCTGGTGAGGGCAAGTGTGCTCGTCTCGTATCCGTCTAGGGAGATCTCAAGTTGGTACTGATTGCGGCGCGGTAGGGATACCATAGCAGGAACCCCACCCGAAGCCATTTCGATGCCACCGGAAGAGACGACCGTATAGGTCGCTTGAGAAGGAGCCGCCGTCACTGACACGACCTGCGCGCCCCCGCCACCGACGAGTGTGGCGCATCCGGCGACGAATGACAGCATTGCGATCGCGAGTAGAGTCCGTATCACTGAAAGGTCCTCTCGGGTAGGGGTACCTGCGAGTTGGCATGAACATTACGGCGGTAAAAAAGTGAGGATACCCCGCGAATCACAACCGTGCAACCCCCCGCGAGAATCGACTGCGTCGGCGCCATCTGACCTGCCCCCAAAAGCGGTACCACCTAGAGTGTTAGTCCAAGCACCTCCTTTTGGCTGGGGGGTGGTCCAAGAAGCAGAGGCAGGTTGAGCAGCTTTGGGTCTGGCCGGATCGCTTCGGGGGCCGGGGGTCGATAACTCAGAGAGCTGTGCGGTCGATACCGTTGTCGGAGCGAAGATTCGCCGGTGGACCGTGCTCGGCAAACAGCTCGCTCAGCGTCTGCAGAACATCGTCCGCCTGAAGCTTGCGAGTCACCACGATCGCCAGGCACTCCCGGCTGTACTCATCCAGCACCGTCAGCATCTTGAGCGGCCGTCCATCATGCGTCCGGTCCGCCACGAAGTCATATGCCCATACATGGTGTCGGTACAGGGGCCGCAGTCGGATACAAGAACCGGCGGTCAGCCACAGCCTTCCTCGCTTCGGCTGCCGCTCCGGCACCTTCAGCCCCTCCTGCCTCCAGATCCACTCCACCCGCTTGTGGTTCACCCCCCAGCCCTCGATCCGCAGCAGGTTCGTGATCTGGCGGTACCCGTAGCGGCCGAACCGGCTCGCTAACCGCACCACGTCCGAGCGAAGCGCCGCCTCGTCGGCCCGCACCTTCCGCCGACGATGCTGCGTCGACCGTGACTGGCCCAGCACCCGGCACGCATGCCGCTCACTCGCCCCGAGCCGCTGGCGCACATGCACCACTGCCCTGCGTCTTCGCTCGGGGCTCAGAAGTTTCCCTTCGCCGCTTCCTCTTCGCCACCGCTCGCTTCAGCCGTGCATTCTCCTGCTCAAGCTCCTTCACGTGGCGTGCCTGGTCCCCTCGCCCACCGTCTTCCCGTTCGCTAGTCACATCACTCTAGGTACGGAAGTTCTGGGAATCGCACTTGCTACTGTTCTAAGCAATCGTGATAACGGTAGAGGTACTTATTATGGATTGTGACTATTGTGCCGATACGATCCTGAATGCCCCTAGCAATAGATAAAGTATCCCCTACCTTCTTACCAATTATGGCTCTAGAGATTTCATGATCTGGCGGAAGTTCAGGCTCCGCAAATGGTGGAGTACCATCTCGTAGCTCCTCGAGAATTATCCAATCCCTTGCTCAACATAGCACACCGCAACTCCACTTTCTACACGTTCTGGGGTTTCTAGAAGCGGCTCAGTCCCAAAAGGAGATAAAGCGATAAGGAACGCCCGGTGTCCGTCTGGATTGTTGAAATTGGCGCGAATCACCTGATAGGCGTACTCCACTGCGTACTCCGCATGGCCGATTTCTCTCGGAACCCGCACGGCGTCGGAAGCTATTTGCAGTATCACTCGATCTGGTGTGGGTACTCCTAAGGGATCTTGGTCTATCAAGTGGATCCGGTCGAGTTCCAATCCCATAATCGACCGTCTCAGCTTGAGTTCTTCATCACTCGGACATCGGTCAATCTCCTGATTTAGAACACTGATGGCAGCGTCGGTATCGTAGATCCTTAGCGTCAACTATCTAGCCCGTGTTGCACTTCAAAGTTGACGCTTGAGCAGCCTCCTCGTCCTCGCTGCGCAACGCACCCTCTGCGTCAACCGGCGCAGTTGACCACAAGTCTTCGAGTTGCTTCTTCGTCAGAATCTGAGCTGAGCGCATTCTCTCGCTCCCTGTCATATCCGCAACATCGATCTCGTTGAACCTATCTTGAAGCTTGCGCATGTGAGCGTAGCATCCGATGTCGATCGCGAAAGCCTGGTACGTTCCGGGAGACGATTTATGAGTCAGAGCGGCTCCGGCACTATGGATGATGCGATAGTCGAGCAGGCGATAGAGTAGTGCCCGAATCTGGTCCTCTTGCTGCATCATCTCCTCGGATACCATCATGATGTTGGTTCTCTTTTCGATGCAGAACTTCCGCAACACATAGATCCCTCGAATTAACGTAGCCTGCTCATCACCTGCCGAGTCCTGCTTGAGTTCTTCGATCCGTCTTTCAAAATTCGAGCGACTCATGATTCGAACGTCATCCTTGCCGATGCGGCCATCGCCCTGACTCGCACCTTGAAGGGCTTCAAGGAACAGTGACAGGCAATCTCTCGGAACGCCGCCCCCTGCCATTATCAGCCGATCGAACCCCGCACCCTTGAACAGCGAGTCAATGTCTCCAGAGTTGAGTCCCGCGAGTTTCGCAAACTCGCCGAAGATCTGACGATTTTGGCGCGCAGTCCTCCGGAAGTCGGTAAAGGCAAAGTCGATGTTAATGGGTTGATAGTCGTGCCGTTCTTGAGCTCCTATGGGTTGGCCGTCGCGGTCGGCGTAAAGAGTGCTTGAGTGCCGAAGGGTGGCGACCTTGAAATACAGCGGCAGATCCTTACAGAGTCGATGCAGGTAGTCCATCACGTCGGGTTGGTCAACGCGGGCGAGATGGTAGAAATCGTCGAGTTGGAGGAAGACTGCCTTCACGGTCTTGGAGAGACCAAAGAATTCTCGGATCTGCAGCTTCAACCGTGGGAGCCGCGTTTGGAGTTCGCCAAGCTTGTCAGTCCGTTGAGCATAACGGAGTTCTAGGGCTGTACTCTTGCCCGCGTGGCTGGTGGATTCACCGGCGAGCCTAAAGCCTTTCGAGGCAATAGAGCCACCGGCCTTGTCCCCCTCCTGCTCCGTCGCGATGTGCGACTCAACCACGTCAGCCTCTGATTCGTCATCTTGCTGACGGAGGTTCGCTAGATCAAGGCGAATCTCGGCGATGAGTTCACATGACCTCCTCTTCTTGCCAAACCATCCAGACAGGTTGCGCTCGAGCTCAGCGAAGAGAACATCCAGGACCTCGATGAGAACGTTTGGGAACGAGTGGTGTTTGAAATCCTCGCAGTTCAGGTAGACCGACTGAAGTCGCCTGGCAGCTCCTTTGCCGAGTGGTGAAGCAGCAGGGTCTTACCGCAGCCACGGCGGGCGAACACGGCGTGATTCTGGCGCGCACAGATGTCGCTCAGCGCGCGGGATACGTCGATGTACGGAACGGCGTCTGCCCCGCCACGTTGAACACGAAGATTCTCGGTGATGACTTTGCGGAGGTCTGCCAGCTGTTGGGTTTCAAGTGACATCTTGAGTTCTCCAAGCGCGTCTAAGTTTACTCATGGCCTAACGGATATTTAGAGCACGCCCCTTGCGGATACCAAGAAGATATCGACGAAGACGCTTGGAACCCAACAAGGAGCGGCCCTCATGAAGCGGACGACGAAGTATGTGGCACTGGATGTACATCAAGCAACGATGCTGGCGTCGGTTCGGGCGGAGGGCGTGACCTGACCCGCTGAAACGAGACCAGGTGCAATGTTAGGATCGACCTGGTCCGAAGCTTTTCAGCGAGGAGGTCAGGATGGGAAGGAAGCGACACACTCCGGAGCAGATCATCACTGCAGTGCGGGAGGCAGAGGTCGGTCTGGCCGGCGGCAAATCCGTGAAGCTGATCAGGGGGGAGCTCGGCATCACCGAGCAGACGTACTACCGGTGGAGGCGGGAGTACGGCGGGATGAAGGTGAGCCAGGCACGGCGCCTGAAGGAGCTCGAGCGCGAGAACGGGCGCCTGAAGCGAGCAGTGGCGGACTTGACACTGGACAAGCTGATCGTGGAGGAAGCGGCCAAGGGAAACTTCTGAGCCCCGAGGGCCGACGACGTTGTGTGGTGCGTGTACGTCAGCAGCTCGGGGCGTCGGAGAGGAGAGCGTGCCGGGTGCTCGGGCAGCCACGCACGACCCAGCGCGGGGCGAGGAGAGTGGCGAGTGACGAGGGGGCGCTCCGAGGTGATATCGTGCGACTCGCGAGTCGATTCGGCTGCTACGGCTAGCGACGCGTCACGGACACGCTCCGCATCGAGGGCTGGGGGGTGAACCACAAGCGGGTGGAGCGGATCTGGAGGCAGGAGGGGCTGAAGGTCCCGGAGCGGCAGCCGAAGCGAGGTCGGCTGTGGCTCAACGACGGATCGTGCATCCGGCTGAGGCCGCTGTATCGGGGCCACGTCTGGTCGTACGACTTCGTGGCCTCGAGGACGCACGACGGGCGTGCGCTGAAGCTGCTGACAGTGCTGGACGAGCACACGAGGGAGTGCCTGGCGATCGTGGTGGCTCGCAAGATCCGCTCGCACGACGTGCTCGAGGTGCTGGCCGATCTGTTCGTCCGACACGGGCCTCCCGAGTATCTGAGGTCGGATAACGGACCGGAGTTCACCGCGAAGCTCGTGCGGTGGTGGTTGGGGCGCGTGGGCGTCGAGACGCTCTTTATCGAGCCGGGCAGCCCGTGGGAGAACGGCTACAACGAGAGCTTCAACGGCAAGCTCAGGGACGAGCTGTTGAACGGGGAGATCTTCTACATCGTTGGCGGAGGCGGCCGTGCTGGTCGAGCAATGGAGGCGCGAGTACAATACCGTCCGACCCCACAGCGCCTGCGGCGGCTTTCCCCCGACCCCTGAGGCGATTAAGCCGTCGCCCTCGTTCCTGAGGATGCCCGTCTTTCACGGCCCTCCACAGCTGCTGGGGCTAACATAGGTTGTGGTACCGCTCTTCGGGGCAGGTCAGTATCAGCAACGATCCTCGGACATCCTCGGACGCCCCCGACCAAACCTGATCGACATCCTATTATCCTGATGTCCAGTCCTCCGGCAACTGAAACTGGGCCAGCCCCTCACCACCGTGGCCGAAACCGTGAGCTCGAGCTCGGCAAATTCCCTCAGATTTCGCTAGAGGAAGCGCGCGCGAAAACGTTCTCCAACCGTAAGCTGGCCCAGCCTGCTAGACGAGCATGGACGCATCTATTGGCCCAAAAGCGGGACCGGGTTCCCACGGTTCAAGCGTTATCTTGCAGAAGGTGCGCCACTACAGGACACCTGGACCGACATACCGCCAATAACCGGAAAACGGTTCGACACCCCGAGCGTCGTGGGCCGCCAGGCATCAATCCAGACAGTCTTGCTCAAAGAGAGTTGACGGCCATGACCTTAAGCCCAAAACTTGTCTTCGCGTATCCCAATAGGTTCGTGCGAAGCCTGTGAGTACCGGCGGGAACCCCGGATATGACGAAACGGCCCGACGGCTGGGCCACGACCCCCGCGCCCATGTTGGGGAGGAAGACCTGCGCACCGGCCAGGGGCCGCTGAGACCTCTCGTCGAAGACCGTGCCCTGGATGACTCCGGTCTCCTGCGCGCCCAGCGACCTCGGGGCGCCGGACAGTGCGACGAGGCTCGCCAACGCCCACGGAAGTCCACGCATCGGCACCTCCTTGTACGGATTCCCCGGCCGGCGGACTGCCTTCTCTTCGGAACAGCCCGGCTATACCTCGTCGTCGCGCCTTGCCGGCCGCGGCCCATCGTCCGTCTCCGTCTTCACCGTTCATCGGATGCAGGTAACTAGCCGGGTCTCGCGCACCGATCCCCTCCTGACCGGGGCCATTACAGGGTTGGCCGCTCGGGCCGCCTCCGTGTTCCACCGGATCGAGGTCCGCGGCGGGCCCATTCCAGGCGGGCCCGTCATGGTGGTCGCGAACCACCAGAACGCCCTCCTGGATCCGCTGATGGTGTTTAGGGCTGCGGGACGACCCACGCGGCCGCTTGCGAAGGCGGCCCTCTTCGACCAGCGGATCCTGGGCGCCGTGCTCCGAAGGTTGGGGGGGCTTCCGGTTTACCGGAAACAGGACCACCCCGCCGAGACGCACCGAAATGAGGAGACGTTCCGGGCCGCCCTCGAAGCCCTGGAGGCTGGTGACTCCCTCCAGATTTACCCGGAGGGAAAGAGCCACTCCGAGCTGTCGATCGAGCCGCTTCGAACCGGAGCTGCCCGGATCGCCCTGGCCGCCGAGGCGGAGAGCGGCGGCCGGCTCGGCCTCCGGATCGTTCCCATTGGCCTAACATGGGAAGGCAAACATCGGTTTCGCGGCCGCGTCCTCGCGGACGTCGGCGAGCCGTTCCTGGTCGCCCCCTGGGTCACTCCCGGAGGGACCGAGGACCACGAGGCCGTGCGGGCGCTCACGGACGAGATCGCCGACCGGCTGCGGGAGGTCACCCTGAACTTGAGTGGCCGGGACGACCTGGAGCTGATCGTGGCGGCCGACCGCATCTACAGCCGGGAACGGAGGCTCCACGCCCCCAGGGAGCGGGATCCGCTAGCCAAGCGGGTGCCCCGCCTCCGGCGCTTCGTCGAGGCCCTCGAGTGGCTGCGCGCGAACGAGCCGGAAACGTATCGAGCGCTGGCCCCACGGGTGCGGCGAGTGGACAGGGTGAGTCGCGCCGCCGGGGTCGGGGAGGGGGTGGTGCCGCGCCGATACCCCGCGGGATCCGTCGCCTGGTACGCTCTACGCGAGGGGTTCGCACTCGGGCTCGGCCTGCCCCTCGCCCTCGTGGGCTCCGTGATCTGGTACCCTGCGTGGGTCGCCCCGCGCTGGGTGATTCCCCGGCTGAAGCCTGCTTTGGAGTCGCTCGCGACGTACAAGCTCGCGGCTGCCTTCGTCACCGTGCCCCTCACGGTCCTCGCGGTGTCCATCGTGTCCTTCTTCTACTGGGGCCGGCTGGGGTTGGTCGCGGCCGCCGCCGGGACCCCGCTTGTCGGGATCGTGGCCCTGTTCTGGCGGGAGCGCTTCGGTCGGGTTCTGGAGGACGCCCAGGTCTATCTGCGGGTCCTCACCAGGCCAAGATTCCGTCAGAGGCTGGCCTCCGAACGAGCCGAGCTCGCGCGGGATTTCGACGACGTGCTCCGACGGATGGGGTCTCTTGCGACCCAACAACAATCTCAACACAGTACCACGGAGGGAAGATCTATGCCGCAGACATCATCGAGACGAATTGATGAAAGTACTCTGACGAAGGGACAGCTCCGCAAGCTGCACGCACTTCGCAGGTCGGTCGGCCAAGATATTGGAGAGCGGGCGTTCGCCGAGTGGCTCTCCTCACAGGTAGCCACGAAAACGACGGACCGTAGCGCCGAATTGATCGCCGAGAGTCTTTGGACCCTTGTTCAAGAAGGTCGGCTTCGGATTCGTCCGGGCGGCTATGTGGTCAAGCGCGGGCGTATGCGAATCATCGTCGAACCGGCGAGAAAGACCTAGACACCGGGAGCCCACAACTTCCCGGACCTTGCAGCCCTCGACAACCCTACGCCTCTGTACCCTCCACCTAGACCTCACCGGGTCTGGTGGCCTGAGGTGCGGGACACAGCGTCTAACCTGAAGTGGGTTGGACGAAAGTCCAAGCCAGCGGAAGGCGTGAGTTACGTTGGCGTTCGTGCTCGGCTAGGATCCGGAGCGGGCTGTGGCGCATGAACTGACCCGGCATAGAACGTTTTCGACCGACCGTGATTCAGCCTCTCTTCAGGCTCTCCGGGAGGAGATCGAGCGTCCCCGTTGGCGGAGCCCCATCCACTTCTGGCACTTCGCTGGAATCCCTGGGACGTCCACTTTTTTCCCCTTGTTGACATAGCATAAGCCACACGCCTCAATGTAGCTGGTATGGGTACCCTGACAGTCCTGAACCGGCTCTCCACCACCACTATCCGTGCGGGCCGAGTCCGCCCGCCTCAAGCGGCTCACCGCACTCGCACGGGGCGTGGCTTCCGACGGAGCCCGAGAACGTCGGCGCTCTTCAAGAGCTCGGCATCGAGCGTCGGCTCCTGCCCTCACGGCTCTACCGCGGAGCCGGCGCAAACACCCGGCGTGGCTTCCCACTTAAGTTACCTGTCGCTCTGGACACCGGCCGCGCCGTCTTCGTCTACATCGATCCGGGCCATGAGACCACGACGGTGCCCCGTTCCTAGGACGACGTGGATCGCGGCCTCTGGAAGGTACTGGCCAAGGGCCGATCCACAGTAGCCGCGCCTGGCAAACGGTGCGCCCTTCCGATGACCGGCCTGCGTGTTCATGCCACGACTAGAGTGTGAAAACGACGCGCAGGGTCGATTCACAAATGGCCCGGGGGGCGATTCACAGAGGCATGACTCGCGATTCCTTGTAGTAGTTGCGGTTACGCCCGGTGTTGCCCGGTCGGCGAGGCACATCGGGGCGCGCCGACCGGAACGGGAGCGACCCCGCCCGCGGACGTCCTGGTGATGGCGTGGGGGCGTGCGTGTTTTCACACGCGCTGCCCCCGGCGGGGTCGCTCCCGGTCATCGATCCCTCCGGACTGCCTCGGGAAGTTCCATAACACACGTGATGTCAATCACTTACATATTCAGAAACTGTGCTCGCCCCCCCATTTCATCCGCCGTTTTGAATCGGCTGTCCAGGGCCCTTCGTGGACGTGATCGGATGGCCATCGCCTGCGCCCCCGTCCTTCCCGCCCCCTCAGCGGCTTTCAAGAGCGGCGATCGCAGGTGCCCCGGGAGGCGCCAGTCGGCCGCGACCCGGGGGGGTTCGGCCCGTTCCGCGGCCGCGGCAGGCCGAGAGGAGGCTCTTGGAGACCGTCAGAGCCGACTTCTCGGCGCTGGGTGACCCATAGGACCCCGGGATCCAGCGCGGAGCTCCCCTCGACCTTCAGTTTCGGCGGAGCCGAAGATCGGGGATCGACGGCGGCGCAGCCGACCCGCCCGGATCCTCCAGCCACTCGAGGACGTCCGCGTGCATGAGCGACACGACCGGCGAGGTATCCGAGCGTGGGCGCACGAGTCTGTTTGGTGCACGGGAGGGAAGCACGTCTAGCCAGTCCCCGACGGGGGATTCCTTGAGGAACTGGCGCGCAGCCAACTTCCGCCCCCCGTCCTCACAGAAACCGCCGAACCCGGCTCCGATACTCCCGGTAAGCGTCGCCGTACTGCTCCTCCAGCCACAGCTCCTCGGCCAGCGGCGCAACCACGAACACCACCGCTAGGAGAAGGTGCGTGATCCACAGCAATAGTGAGTTCGCGATCACACTCACGCCCACGAAGCAGACGATGTCACCCAGGTACTGCGGATTCCGCGTGAACCGGTAGGGGCCGGTGGACACGAACCCGCCCTTCAACCCGCTCGTGTTCTTCCAGCCCACAGTGACCACTCCCCACACGGCCAGCAGGCCGCCGAGCACCACTAGGGGTACCCCAATGATGAACCGTAAGGGGCTCTGGAAGACCCAGGAGTTCCAGTACATCAGGAGGAGAAGAACGTTGATCCCGATCACCGCCCAGAAGCCCGCCCAGGTCAGCAGGTGCTGCCAGGAACCACGGCCCGGCGGTGGCCACAATCGCCTATCTGGGACGGCGACCGACCAGACGGCTCCCGCCAACTGCGCGATTAGGATGACGACGGCGATGCCGAAAAGGATGGTGGACATGTACGGGTACCCCTGGGGCTGTCCCAGGTTGATGGACAGGTGAGCGTTGAGCCTTCAGGGGATACTTGACCTACTCCTCCTACTAGGAGAGCGAGGCTTCCCCAGAAGCGGGGGTAAAGGTGCGTTCACGCGGCGGCATTTCGCTCGAGCCCGGAAGACCTATCCTCGAAGATGGTCTTGTCCTTCATACAGTGTTTCCTGACGACTCAAGCTCTTGGGCAATGGCTTGGAACGCTTCCAACGCAGCATTTAAGTCTTCCACGATCTCGGCAGCCAGCACCTCAGGCTCAGGCAGGTTCTCGCTGTCCTCCAGTGATTCGTCCCTTAGCCAGAAGATGTCGAGGTTGAGCTTGTCCCGCTTTAGCAGTTCCTCATAGCTGAACGACCGCCACCGGCCCTTTGGATTCCCTTCGCTCCAAGTATTCTCGCGTTCGCGTCGTCGACCTGCCCTGTAGCAGTCCACGAAGTCGTCGAGGTCCGAGCGCTGCAACGGCTTCGTCTTCAGCGTGAAATGCTTATTCGTGCGGAGGTCATAGACCCACAGCTGTTCGGTCCATGCCTGCTCCCGTGCAGGCTTCCTGTCGAAGAACAGCACGTTCGCCTTCACGCCCTGCGCGTAGAACAGGCCTGTTGGGAGGCGGAGCAGCGTGTGCACATCGAACTGCTGAAGCATGTTCTTGCGGACGGTCTCACCCGCACCACCCTCGAACAGGACGTTGTCGGGCATGACGATGGCGCACCGGCCATGGATGCTGAGCAGCGTCTTCACATGCTGAAGGAAGTTGAGCTGCTTGTTCTTCGTGGTGGCCCAGAAGTCCTGGCGCTCGTAGGCGTGAGCCTCACTCTCCAGCCCTCCCGCTTCGTTCACGATCTGGATACTGCTCCTCGTCCCAAACGGCGGATTTGTGAGTACCACTGAGAACCGTTCACCAGGGTCGCTCGCGAGGCTGTCAACACCCGAACGGATAGGGCACGGATCGGCGTCGATCCCGTGCAGGTACAAGTTCATGATCCCAAGGCGAGCGGTCGCCGGGACCAGTTCCCAGCCATGCACAAAGCCTTCGCGGAGATGTCGCTTCTGGTCGGGATCCAGTTCCGTGCCGTGTTCTCGGACGACATATTCGTGGACGGCAAGCAGAAAGCCTCCGGTCCCGCACGCAGGGTCGCAAACGGTATCATCGGGACGTGGCTGCATCACGTCCACGATGCCCTTAATCAGCTGACGAGGGGTGAAGTACTGACCGGCCCCCTTCGGTGATTCCTGAGCAGACTTCGAAAGCAACCCCTCATAGATGTCGCCCTTTACGTCGGCCTGCATCGACATCCAACTCTCGGGATCGATAAGATCGACGATCAGCCGCTTCAGGGTCGCAGGGTTCTGAATCTCCTGTCGTGCTTTCTTGAAGATTTCTCCGAGCATCCCCGACTGTGTACCGAGCTCCCGTAGGATGTGTCGGTAGTGCAACTCCAACTCCCAGCCATCGCGTGTCAGTAAGCTCGGCCAGTCCATGCCCACAGGAACGATTGGGGCCCGGTTCCAGGGCGGCTGGGTTTGCTCGTGGGCCATCTTCAGGAAGAGCAGGAAAGTGATCTGCTCCGTGTAGGCCATATAGGAGAGCCCGTCGTCTCTCAGGACGTGAGCGAAGCTCCAGGCCTTGTTGACGATCTGCTGGGTGTGGTTGTTCGGCATCACGGGACTTGGTTCCTCCTCTTCCCATTCGGCTTTGTGGGAGGGCGCATGCTCCGACTGGCTTGCTTGTCGGCCGGAATGCGCTCGAGAAGGACGGAAGCGGGCTCGTCAGTAGGGTCTTGTGGGACGAGGCGGCCCTCGAACGCACGCTTGAGGATGGAGTGACGGAGGCAAGCAGCGTGGTTCAGTTGGCGGATGAGCCCTGTGCCAGCGAATTCCACACTCCGCAGAATGTCAGCGAGACGCCTGACTACGTGTTTCTGTTCCTGAAGCGGTGGAAGTGGAACAGGAAGCGATCGGAGAACGGTTTGATTGATCGAGGCTAGGTTCACGGACTGTGTCGCCCGTCGATAGAACCATTCTCGTCCGGTCGAATTGCCGTAGTGCGAGAGGAATTCCGAGGAATAGTCCCGAAGGAACGGCCTCACGCGGAAGACATGATTCTGATGTAGACACTCCAACAGGTCTCCACACCACACGCAACCACGTCCGAGTTTGTCCCGATCTCCACCTTCATTGAAGAGCACATCGCCCGACTCTAAAGAATACCGGCGAATCTCGTCGTCCGAAGCCAAAATAGTCTTGACCACTCTCAGGTCGAGGCGACCCCTCTGCACGTTGGCTACGCGAAGATAGGGAACAGCCCGACGGGTCACGTCACGCTTCTTGCCACCCTTTGTAATACCGCTCGCTACGTTCCCCACCTGATCCACCGTCGCCCAGCACCACCCTTCGGGCAGCTCGGGTAGCTCAGTTGTGTTTGGCCCCACGGGTTCCTTGTACTTCTGCTGCCAGTTCTTCGGCGGGTTCTGCCCTTTCGCCTTGAATTTGGCAAGCTGCTCTTCCTCCCAACGCCTTCTCCGCTCAACCAGAATCCTCTTTAATAGCTCCTCGCCCGTCTCATCGGGCGGATTGTTCCGTCTCCACTGCTCCGTCAGCTTCCCTTCGACCGCTGCCTTGAGCACCGATGCACGGTAGCGCTTCAGCTTTGCCTGGGCGCGCTCCAGTGCCGCAACGCCCGCATTGAGTTCGGAGAACAGTTCATCGAGCTTCGCGACGATGCGGTGCTGCTCTTGGATGGAAGGGAGGACAAGGGGCAGCTTCCGCATCGACCCCTGGGTCAACTTTAGTCGGGTTGTACCACTGACGTAGTGGCGATAGTTGAGAGAATTCAACAGGTGAAGGAGAAACCGATTCTCCAAAAGGCCATTCTTGCCCTTGAGGATATGTGCGTGGTTATTGACCCAGAATCTCCCACGCACCAGGTAGGCTGTCGGCCGGGACGGATCGAGGAAGGGAGCACCGTCTTCGCCAAGTAGGACGTACTCCCCGTCACACTTGTAACCGTCAATCCAGTCAACTTGACCTGTTGCCCCGTAGTATGGGTACTCCCCCTGGCGCGTGGAGCGCTCTTTTGAGTTGACGGGCTCGCGGAGATTGTCATGGATATCGACGGCTTCCTCAAGAGCCAAGGATACCCAGCGGCTGGGAACGGAGGCAGTCTGACTCACGCAGCCAACCTCTCGTTCAACTCACCCAGCACGACTGTGAGCTGGGCACCGAAGACCTGGTGCGCCTTCCCGAGCCCACCCATCTGACTGAAGGGCACCTCTTGGAAGTCGTCCTGCTCGATGCTCAGAGCATTCGCGATGTGGTCCTTGATGGCGTCTAACCAGAGTCCCTGCTCGGGCGTAAAGACTAAGCCTGTCGCCTCCTTCTCCCCTCTCCACTCCCGATACCGCGATTCAACTGTCTCAGCGACAGGCTCGAGGGGCTGCTCGGGTGTGATCGCGTGCTTTATGATGGCCACAAGGTCGACGAGGGCGTTCCCTCTTGCCCCTGTCACGCTCTGGGGCTCTACGGCGGTGTACATGGACCAGAGCTGGTTGATAGGGTCGTGCAGGGACAGTGGCGGCTTCTTCAGTTCCTCAGCCAGTTTCTTGACGTGTCGGTATCGCAGACCAGCACGATACGGCCGAGAGTAGAGGATCTGGAGGGCTTCGATCTCGTCTTTGTTATCCTCGATGAACTGCCTGAAGTTGGCGAGCTTCGAGCGGGCGTCGTCGAGAGCGGCCTGATCATACTCAGCCCGTATCAATTCGTCCTGGGTGAGCTCGTCGATGACCTGTTCGAGGATCCGTCGGACGTTCAGGATCGTGTCACGCAGCTCAGGCCGATGGAACGGCTTCAACGCCTCCGTCATCTCCTCGCGTTCGACCTTGGCGAGCTGCTTCTCAGTTGGCGCCTGTTCCTCGGTCAGATCGAACTTCCGTACGGTCAGCTCTCGCGTTCGGTCAGGATCGATACTGGCGAGGAGATTGGCTGCGAGCGTCCCCGGTTCGCTGCCGTCCGCCTGCTCCGCTATCTCGGATCGCTGCTCGTCTCCTATCTGCCTGTCGAGCCGTGTCAGCCGAGACGCTAGGGTCGAGACGATGTCAGCGTGGACGATCCCTTGGGCAACCTGCTGGAGGATTTTGTCAAGCCCGACAGTCGGCTGCCGATCGAACGGCTTCGACAACGACTTGTCGTTCTCACAGACGCCAACCGCATCCACAACCACAAAGTGCGTCTTCTGCTTCGCGTCGGGCGTCACGCTCTGAAGGTCGTTGGGATTGATGATGCGTACCCCTCGGCCCTTCATCTGCTCAAAGTACGAGAGCGACCTGATATTCCGCATGAAGAGCAGGCACTCCAATGCCTTCACATCCGTGCCCGTCGCGATCATGTCCACCGTAACCGCGATGCGCGGGTTGAACGAGTTTCTGAATTGGGCCAGCAGGTCCTCGGGCGCGACACCCGTTGTCTTACTCGTGATCTTCTGGCAGAACTCGTTGCCCTTGCCGAACTCCTCTCGGATGATATTGACGATATCCTCGGCATGGTTGTCGGTCTTGGCGAAGACGAGTGTCTTGGGGACTTCAGTGCGACCGGGGAAAATCTCAGTCGGAAGCCGGTCCCTGAAGGTTCGTACGACAAGTCGAATCTGATCTTCGGCGACCACATCGCGGTCGAGTTGGGTCGAGCTATAGGTGAGGTCATCCTCCAGTTCCTTAAGCGTCCGCTCCTTCGTGCGCCTATCTCGATGCGGCACGTAGGTGCGAGCACTGATCCGGCCGCCCTGCTGCGTGATTTTCGTATCGATGCGGTACACCGAGTATCCAACGTTCACCCCATCGGCTACTGCTCGTTCGTGCGAATAGTCCTGCACGACGTTGTTCTTGAAAAAGCCAATGGTCTGGGGCGTCGGCGTCGCTGTAAGGCCGATGGTGAAGGCGTCGAAGTAGTCGAGCACCTGGCGCCAGACGTTGTAGATCGAGCGGTGACACTCGTCCACTACAACGAAGTCGAAGGTCTCGATGGGCACGCTCGGGCTGTACTCCACGGGCACAGGGTCTTTCGTCGCAGGGCTGCCCGACTCGAACATCGAGCCCTCCTCGCGCTCCGCCTCGAACTCTTCGTCGCCCCTCAGGATTGCGTACAGCCGCTGGATCGTCGTGATGATCACCTTGCTAGCGGGGTCGATGGCGTTGCCTCTTAGGTGCTGAACGACGTATTCGTTTGTGAAAGAGTCGTTCGTCTGGGGGCTGACGAACTGCTGGAACTCGTTCAGCGTCTGTCGGGCCAGGTTGTTGCGGTCCACCAGGAATAGGATCCGCTTTGCCTTTCCAAACTTGATGAGGCGGTAGCAAAACGAGCACGCCGTGTAGGTCTTGCCGCTCCCGGTGGCCATCTGGATGAGTGCGCGCGGGCGGTTTGCCGCAAGGGACCGCTCTAGGTTCGTGATGGCTTCGCGTTGGACCGGCCATAGCCGCCCAGGCTCCAGCACCGGCATCTCGCGCAGGTTGCTGCGCAGTTGGCACTGGAGCTCTACCAACCGCTTCAGCTCCTCCGGACTGTGGAACGTGAAGACTTCTCGGCTCCGGTGGTCGGGGTCTAGGCCGTTCGTGAAGTGGGTGATCTTGCCCGTCGACTCATACGCGAACGGTAGGGGCAACCGGTAGTTCGGGATCCCCTCGGGGAGACCCTCGGTGTACCGTTTGGACTGGGGTTCGACGCCTCTCAGCGGATACCCTGCCGGCTTCGCCTCGACGACCCCGATCGCGCGTCCGTCGGCGTAGAGCAGGTAGTCGGCGGACCCAGTGCAGGTCTTCGCGCCTTCCTTCCACCTGAGCGGATACTCCCGAACAGCCACGCCGAGCCCCGCATGGATGTTCATGGACGTGAAGTCCTGAACCACCCATCCGCAGGCTTCGAGCTGCTCGTCGATCTCCTCGCGGGCTAGCTGTTCAGGAGTCAGTGGCACGGGAATGCATTCTCTTTTGGGGTTGTTTCAGGAGCTCAAGGATTCTTCGAGAGTCGGGTGCTGGGGCTGTTCGTGAGACGGACGAAGGGGGCGGGGAGTTGGGCCCCTGGAGGAGAAGCTGACGAATCTCGAGACGGCCACGACGACGGCCGGCCTTGAGGTGACGACGCTGCTTCGCGAGCAAGTGGCTGGATCACGCCGCCACAAAACTCTCCACCGCGATCTCCTCGGCGCGGCCGCGGGCCTGCCAAAGATCGTAGGCCATCTGCATCCCCAGCCAGGTCTCGGGCGTCGAGCCGAAGGCCTTAGACAGCCGTATCGCCATCTCTACCGAAACCCCCGTGCGCTCGTTCACCAACTCCGAAAGCGCCTGCCGGGTAACGCCCAACCCTTCGGCAGCACGGGTCACGGTCAGACCCAGGGGTTCGAGGCATTGCCGCTTCACGATACCGCCCGGATGCGGAGGGTTGTGCATCGCCATGATCAGCTCCTCCTCAGTGATAATCCACGTAGTTCACATCGACCGCCGCGCCGTCCTCGAACCGGAAGGTCACGCGCCAGTTGCCGGATACCGAAACCGCGTAGTGCCCCTTCAGCGGCCCCTTGAGTGCGTGTAACCGGAACCCCGGCAGACTCATGCCCTCCGGCCCCCGGCTGAAATCGAGTGCCGCCAGGATGTCCCGCAACCTGCCTACATGCTCCGGCGCGACTCGCTGTGCCGTCCTTCCCTCATAGAGCGCCTTCAGCCCCCGGTGGCGGAACGATGCAATCACTGCGGAATTCTAGTCCGTCGCCTGTCAA
Organism: Longimicrobiales bacterium; assembly: GCA_965198065.1. GTDB lineage: Bacteria > Gemmatimonadota > Gemmatimonadetes > Longimicrobiales > Gaopeijiaceae > SHZS01. The sequence goes on from CBDAON010000004.1 coordinate 493,059, forward strand.
ATGACAATTGGCGATCCCAGATGCGGTCGGTTCACACGGTAGTGCGGCGGCCTTCTCATTCGGACAGCTAACACCGGGGCTGATCCGCCACGATGCGTTCAGAACGTCGTTCCCTATCCCGCTCCCCAGCGGGTACGCGGCGCCGGGGCGCCCGAGCCCGTATGCAGCGGTAGCCGTTCGGGTCACTCCCAGCAACGGCAGCTTGGCGACCCTTTCCTCCGCGGGCTGCTAGGAGTCGCCACAGCTTTGCGCGGCTCCCTCGGTGTACTTCACGCGTCCGTTGGCGGAGCCCGGTCCGCCTCTAGTACGTCGCTGGAACACCTGGGACATCGCCTCTTTGCCCGTTGTTGACACAGCAAAAAGCAGCCTCCTCAATGTACGGGTATGGCGATTTTGACGGCCCAGTGTTCCGAGCGTCGGCGGGCGAGTTTGGCCGCTACGGCGGGAGAGCCAGCCTACCCTTTGGGGCCACGCTTCGCGGGTCCCCGGCAGGGGCTGGCGGGGGGCCGTGCCCCCTCTGACCCCCCCAACGGCAACGGCACATGAGGGGCGCTGGACGCGACGTGTGGGTGAAGCTCCGCGCCAGCGAGGCGGAGCGTGCCGAGTGGCACGCGAAGGCGCGCTCTGCAGGGTTGACGCTGTCGGATCTGGTGCGCCGGTCGGTGGGCCGGGTGCGCACCTGGACCGTGGCGCACGCCGAGGTGGAGCGAGAGCGGACCCGCGAGCTGGCGCGGATCGGGGCGAACCTGAACCAGATCGCCCGCTGGGCCAATACCTTCAAAGCGAACGCCGAGACCGTCGAGATCGTCGCCCACCTGGTCGCCATCGAGCGGGCGCTCGCAGCGTTGGCCCCCGTCGTCCGCCCCGACGCCGATGCACATTAAGTTCTTGGCCCGCGGAACCGGCTCGGCCCGGGAGGCGGCCGACTACCTCCTCGGGGTGCGGGACGCGACGGGGCAACTGCGCGAGGGCGTGGAGGTCCTCCAGGGGGATCCCCATCGGGTGGCCGCGGTGGCCGACGCGCTGGCGTTCGAGCACAAGTACACGTCGGGCGTGATCGCCTGGGCACCGGACGACACTCCGAGCGACGCGCAGATCGGCGCGGTCATCGATGCCTTTGAACAGACGGCCTGGGCGGGGCTCGAGCCCGACCGCTACGCCTGGGCGGCCGTGGTGCATCGGGAGCGCGACGGCGGCGTTCACGTGCATGTCCTCGCCGCGCGATGCGACCTGGAGACCGGCCGGAGCCTCAACATCGCGCCGCCGGGCTGGCAGAAGACATTCGACCCGCTCCGCGACGCCTTCAACGCCGAGGAGGGCTGGAGCCGGCCGGATGACCCGGCGCGGGCGCGGGTGCAGCAACCCGGGCACCGCGCCTACGTCGAGGCGGCGCACCTGCGTGCCGGCCTCGCGCTCGAGCCCGCCCCCCGCGACCTGATCCGGGACTACCTGCTCCAGCGTGTCGAGCACGGCACGGTACGGAATAGGGCCGATATCGTCGCCGCCCTGCGGGAGGCGGGCCTGGAGGTGCCGCGCCAGGGCCAGGACTACCTGACGGCTCTGGATCCCACGACGGGGGACCGGTGGCGTCTGAAAGGAGAGGTGTACGCACATGACTTCAAACGCGAACGACTTGACCGAGCGATTGCGCAGACGGCTGGAGAGCGAACGCCAGGCGATCGAGGAATTGACCGCGAGCGAGCTCGAGCGGCTCGGCGCGAACTCCAGGCGCGTTGCGAGCAACGCGCTACGTACCATCGAACGCAATACGGCGGTGGCGACCGGGCGGATGCGCGCGCTCCTGCTCAAGGCCTGGCTCCGGCCCCTGGTAGTCGGCCTGAGCCTCTGGCTCGGCATCTGCGGCGGGAGCTGGGCGACGCTGCACTGGCTGTCGACGCGCATCCAGGCCCGGATCGAGACGGCCGCCGCCCTCGACCTGGATATCGGGGAGGCACGCCAGACCCTGGCGCGGCTCGAGGCGACCACCTGGGGAATCGCGCTTCGGGAGATCGAGGGGGAGCGGTTCGTGGTGCTGCCGGCCGGCGCGCTCGCCTATCCGCCTTGGACCGTGGACACTCGGCCGGCCGTGAAGCTATCGAACGAGTGAAGGAGCTCTATGACCGCGTTAGAACAGCAGTTGACGAAGGCCTTGCGGGCGTTGTCCGCGCAGTACGAGCAGGCGCAGCAGCAGCACGCCGCGCAGGTCGAGACCTTGCGGCGGCAGGTCGAAGCCTTGGAGCGGCAGGTCGCGCAGCTCAGCGGGCAAGCGACATACTTGGCCCGGGACTACAGGACGCTCGCCGAGACGTTGCGCGGGCGCTGGAGCTGATGCGCCAGCGGGGGCGAGAGCGCGATCATGGTCCGAGCCGCTAATGGTTCTAGGCAGCCAATCGGCGCTCGAACAGGTCCGTTCGCTCGACAACCTCGTCCACGGGCGTCTTCGATCGCCCCATGGATTCCCGTTCAGAAAGAGGGATGGATTGAGGGGATCAGCGTGGGTTCTCTTCGACGGCTACGCCCTGCGCGATGAGGGCATGGACGGAGCGGCGCACCTTCTCGGTGTAGCACCCCAGAAACCTCGTCCACTGCGCCCGGGTGAAGACGCCGCCGTGGAGACTGGCCAGGACGATCCATTCGGCCCGGCGTCCCGTCCAGCCCAAGCGCTCCAGCGCCTTCTCGCGTCCCTTCGGATGGGCGATCATCGCTGCCGCTTTCTCCCTGTGACCCTGCCTGGTTGGCAGGACATCGTGCCGCAAGGACTTCAGCGCGAAGACGGGGAGAGAAGCAGAGAGATGAAGGGTGGAACGATGAGAGGATATGAAGTTGAACGGAACGCGTCGTCGCTGGCGAGAGTGGGGAAGTCGGGTTGAGACGGTCAAGTCTGATCCCAAGGCGGTCGGGCGGACGACTTGGCCATGGTGGCTCAGTTAGGAAGCAGCGCTGTCCAGGCCGATGTCATACGATACCCTCAAGGGCATAACGCCGATCCAGGTACGGGTGCGCAAATTGGTTGCGGTAGCTGCGCAGGCAACCGTAGCAGCTCGAGTCGCAGCCGCAGTTTCCCTGAACTCGCTGCCTCGCGTTGGCGAGTATTTCGTCGAATAGAATCTCCTGCTCCATTTGGGCCACCAGCCCGGCGCCGCCGGGCACGTTGTCGTACAGCACGATGGCGGACTCGCCGGGATTGGTTCCGACAGCGATCGTTACGTTCAGGTCCGTGTCCGGAACGTCCAGAGTTTCCGCCGCGCCGAGTAGCATCGCATACGCGACCGAATAAGCGGCCCACTCGCCGTGCAATCCCGAAAACTGCAGACGCACGACATCGGTCACCAGTTCGTGGCCCAGCGAGAACCGTCCCAGCGTCCCGCTGCATGGAGAGTCCGACGGTGAATTGTGCGTCGCCTTGGGCTCGGTCATATGCGCACCGCAAGAACGGCAGATAAGGAAACCCTCCCGCTTCCTGCCCTCGCAAAGGATAACGAGGGTCCCGGGTTGAGCCTTTGTTACCTGGACGCCGGAGAGGTACGTGGTTTCGGGTAGGTCATCGTCGTCAAAGCCTCGAAAGAACGGTCGCGTCGTATACAGGCGACGCGCTCGCCCGTGCGGCTCCTTCGGTTGCTTGAAGAGCGGCGTTACGAACCCGAACTCCGGTATCAGGTACTTTCGTACATTGGGCGGTGCGGTCGGATCGCCTTCGTTCCATTGCTTGAAACTGCGCGCGTCGTCGTATCGATAATGCCGAACGGGCCATTCCTTACCGGAGACCTTCTTCACGCCGCAGGATTCCCACTCCAGTTTCCTGGCCACCACCTTGCCGCCGGGGGCATATTCGGCGATGGCCTGCGACAAATCCCGCTGGAGCGCAACGCCCGTGCGGTTGCCGTCCTGGGGACGAGTATCGAGTTCGACGACATCCACGGGAAACCCGTACTTCGGGATGACCGCCTTGCGGGACAGAAAATTAAGCGTCTGCTCGCCGGCGATGGTCTTCATACGGGCTTCCACTCTGTTCGTGCCTTTGCGCCGGTTGAACAGATCCTGCCGGTGGCGCTCCATGTCGACATAGTCCGAGCACACTTCCATCTCCACGGCAGCAAGCCGACTGTCGGACCCCGCAACCTGCTCAGTCCATGTGTCCGCAGCGAGTCCGGTGCTCTTGTGCAGGAGCTTGGGAACGATCTCGCGCAGTGACGCCGCCAATGCGCTGTTGTTCTCGCAGAATGCCCTCAGGTCCAGCGTTGCGCGTGGGCTCTGCCAGTCCCCAACCAAGTCCTGTACACGGTTGAATCGCATGGCGTTGCTGCCGAATCTGAAGAAGGCGGACAGGGCGGTGGCCACCATGTGCCGTAGGACGATCTTCTCGTTCGTCAACCGCAGGCGCGGCGGGTGCACCGCGCCACGGATCACCCGATGTTCTGGATCTTCGTAGTGATACAGGTCATGGGGATTCCGGCGGCAGTAGGTCAGAGCCAAGCCTGGCGTGGCCGCTCGCCCCGCCCGCCCCACGCGTTGCGTGTAGTTGAAGGGCTCCGGCGGCACGTTGCGCAGAAACACCACATCGAGATCGCCGAGATCGACGCCGACCTCGAACGTCGTCGACGAGCTGAGCAGGTGGATCTTGCCCTTCTTAAACCGGTCCTGCAGTCGGCGCGCCTCGTCGCTGTCAATCTGGGCGGTATGCTCTTCCGCGCTCAGCGCCGGGGGAAGGTCCAAGTCGTCGTAGAGAATCCGATAGTGATTCTCCTGGAGACGCTCCTGGTTGGCGGGCGTCAGGTCGCCCGGACAACCATTGCGGGGACAGACACCGCGGATGTTGTAGGTGCTCAGGGTTGCGCAGGTGCCGCATTCCCAGACTGCTGCGGGATGAGCGGGCTTGATGCGCAGCCAAACCGGATCGATCCGAAACGTCCCGTTCGCCGTTCCGCGCGAAAGGATCGGATCGTCCGGATCATGCCGCAACGCCGTCCACACCTCGTCCATGAGCCCGGTTGATTCCGACCGCTTCTGTTCCGCTGACAGGCCGGAGTCCGCGAGCAACCGGTCCAGGAAATGGCTGACGACTGCGGACTGAGGGCCGCCCCATTGCAGAACGCCCCGCCGCCTGCCTGGCGGTCCCTTGCAGTACGCCTGCTGTGGCCAAGGCGACACGTCGGACCATGCGAGCGACGGTCGTGGCGGCAGATTCATGGCTCGGCGCGGGCGCAACTCGTCCAGCAGGTAGCCGATCAGGCCGCGTGCCTCTTCCTCCTGGAAACTCCAGGGCGGGTGTAGCATGGATTGCGGCAAACGCAACGAATCTGGTATGGCAACGAACCACTTTACGAGGCCGACGCCGCTCAAGGACAGCCTCCTTTCGTCCGTCACCGCCTCCCGCAGAATGGCGGTCAGCACCTTCCGGTTCCTGTCCTCGCTGGTGTCGGATGCCTTCAACAGGCCGGCGCGTTCCCACTGGACGAGCAAACGGCTCTGGAGATCGCTGATGGACATCCCCCCGCGGTCGACCGGCCCCGCCTTAATCGCCCGCAATATGAGGTTCCGGTCGCGCAGTTTCTCGTACGAATTCTCCGCATACCAAGCGAAGAACGCCGCCTCTTGGCGGCTGTCCGCGAATGCCAGCACCTTGCGCCGGGGCTCTGGGAGCAGTTCGTGCAGGGCGGTAGCGATAACAGCGTTCGGTCCGTCGGAGCCGTGCACGATCTCTTGTATGGGGTCGCCGATGCCGCCGCGCCGATACTGGCACGCCTCGCATCGCTTCATTTGATCGGCGTGGTCCTTGTGGTTCTCACACCGTCTCACGCGAACCGTCGCTCCGCATTCGCACGCCGGCGGCGAGCCCGAGAGCGCACCGCAGCGCCGACACAGAAGTTGGCCCCCGTCCTCAGCTGGCAGATAGTAGTCCACGCCGAAGTCCGAGTGGCTCGGATCGCGGATGGCCTCCCGAAGCATTCCATCCTGATTTCGACCGACGTAGTAGTGCTGACCACACTCCTTGCACAGGGCGATTTCCAACGGCTCTGCGGCGGTGCCATCCCCGGCTTGGCCCTTACGGTTCAGCACCACCGCGTCCGTGCCGTCTCTGTGCACCAGAAACGCCCCCTCGAGAGCGCGCAGAAAGGCGTGGTAGCGGCGCGGAGGCCCGTCGGCCGCCGCTACTTGCAACTCGCTGAAGACGATGCTGGGCGCGGAAAAGGACTCCCCGAAGAGTTCGTTGGCGAACTCGGCGACCGCGTGTCTGTCGGCCTCGCTCTTGCCTGAGGAGAGAGTCGCGCTCGTGGCGATGCAGCGAAATGGATCCCGCCGACCCCCGTCGCGCAACCGCTGCTTGAGACGCCGGATCAGCATGCCCATCTCCATGCCCTTGGCGCCCCGGTACTGGTGCGCTTCGTCGAGCACGATGAACTGCCAGCGCTCGCCCCGGCCACTGTCAAACAGTGGGCTATCGTCGGGGCGGATGAGCAGGTACTCCAACATCGAGTAGTTGGTGAGCAGGATGTGGGGCGGAGCCTCGCGCATCTCGTCGCGGAAGATCATTTCTCCGGGAAGGCGGTTCTCGGCCCACCAATCAGCATTACGCCACTGGTCCCGGCTGTTTTTGGGTGTCTGGCCGATGTACTGCCCGAATGTAGGCTGGAAACCCGACCCTGCCTCGCGTAAACCCCAGCCGATGTTGCCCAACCGGTCGCGTTGGTCGTTGGCGAGCGCGTTCATCGGATACAGGATCATGGCCCGAACCCCAGGCTCGCGCAGTTGGCCAGCGAGATGCTGGCGATACAGCTCGAACAGGATCGGGTACAGGAAACTCTCGGTCTTGCCGCTCGCGGTGTCGGTGGCTACCACGATGTTGCGCTGCTTCTGATGGACGGCGCGGACGGCTCGCTCCTGGTGCACATACAGCGGAGCGTCGATCAGCGCCGGAAGCAGGTCGGTGGCGGTCTCGGGAAAGCACTCCCGCGCCAGCGCACGCGCGGCCAATCCCGTGCGGAAGCTCCGAGCCGATTCCAGATAGCTGCCCTTCAGCAGGCTTTCTTCCTCTTGCAGAGCGGCCTGGAACGAGGCGCGAAGGCCGGGATCCTTGAAGAAGAACGACGTCTTCAGATAGCTTTCGTAGCGCTGGCGAATCCTCTCTGGCCACGAGCCCATGTCGTGCACGTCAGCCATTGGACACTTTCCGAAGGTTCTTCACGTTGGCCGGATGCACGCTGCGTCGACGTCTGTCGATCCTGATCGACCTTCGCGCTGCCTCGGTCGCGCTCAAGCCGATTGCGCGCAACTCTCCGCCGCTGAAGCCCTTGCCGGGTCGCCAGCCGCCACCCCCTCGCAGAACCTTGGCGACCGGTTGGCGGAACGCGGGGCGGACCAATGGCTTCGATATCGCTATAATTGCCGGCGGCGGGTCGGCGGGAATCCGGACCAAGGTCAGCGGCTTCTGACCGCGTCGGTCGTTGGACTGATCAAATCGGACGGTGAACAGGGCATCCTCGGTCAGGCGATGGTCGATCTGGACATGATCGACGAAGTGGGCTAGAGGCAATGTGAACTCATCTTCCCTCCTCGTGTACTTGAGCCCCGGCTCGTCACCGAACCCCACGACAACCGACCTGATTGGCTTCGGTGATCGCAACCGCAGTATCTGGTTCGAGTCAGCGCGTTCCCGGAAATCGTGGCGCGTCATCTTGAACGGTGTGCTGCACCACTCGCCATCCCATTCGGTGCCTTCTCGCTCCATCCGCCACCAGATGCGCGGCAAATGCAAGGCGATGTCCACGCGACCGCCGTCGGCTTCTAGCGCACACGAAATCTCATCCACGTCGGGGTGCGGCTCGGCGATCAGACCGCCCATCCCGTCCTCCACGCCCGCCGCTCCTGGCGGCAGGGTGGCGTGGACTGGTACGCCATCGGCGCCGATGAACCGCACCGTTGTCGACGGATGGCCTGTCGCGGTCGGCACGAGCAGCGTGTCTCCGGAGTAAGGCTCTCCATTCAACCGAATCTCTCGAAGACCGCGCAGGTATCGGAACTGGGCACCATCCAGCATTGCCCCTTGCTCATCGTAGACGCGAAGGAAGAAGCGACCCTGCCGAGCGTCCATGACTTCGGCAAGGGTGCGCTCGGACGGTTTGAAATTACAGCCCTTCCAGCCGTGTGCGCCTTCCTCTCCGACCCGCGCCCAAACCACTCGGTCCGCATGACTCAGTCGCGGAGGAGTTCCCACGAATAGGTCACCCTCCTCGGAATCGTCGAAGACACGCTTTCCGCTCAACTTGAATCCGGGTGCGCTCGAGTCGATCTCACGCCCCGAAAAGCCGCCTTGCTCTTCCGTGGACTCGCTACCGTCCCGGAAGAAATAGTGCGCCATGAACGCCGAGTCGGAGCAGCCATCGGGTTCAACGGGCACATGACCCGAACGAACCAACTCCACCGGCGCGACCACGATGAAGTGGCCTTTCGTGAGACGGGTGATCTTGCGGCCATCCCCGGTCCAATCTTTGTTCAGCTTGAAGATCAGTGGGCTCTTGTCGAACAGGGAAACGTCGATCGGTGGGCCTTGCTCGAAGTCGATGGACAGGCGACCGGCGAACGACGTGAGAAGCCACCCTCCGTTCCCCAGGCTGAGCGGCTCACCGTTCTGCTTCACAGCTGCAATTCGGGATTCTTCATCTGCGGAGAGCAGTACTTCCCACCGCACTGAACCCCAAGGTCTACGGCAGATAAGCTCCGGACGGGGCTTGGACGTTGGACGTCCTACACGAGTTCCTCCTCTTTCGTTTTCAATTACGGCTTTGGTCTGCGTCGGTCCGTCTCGTCTTCCTGTAATACTTCGGGGAGGTCGAAGCTCCGGCCCCTTGCCTTCCTTCCGCCGCTTCGAGGGAGCCGAGCTCTCGCCATCGGTCTTGCGATCATGCCCGTTGGCATCGCTCTTGCCGTCAGGAGTGGATCCGCCATCGTTGGGTGAAGCACGAGAAGGCGAATTTCCTATTGCGAGTGGGCTTTCCGGCAGTGCCGGAGGCGATGTCGCCGATGGGCTTTCGCAGCTGGTCGACGGTGCTTGAGGCTCGGCAGACTCCGTCACGCCCTCATCGTCTGTGCTGTGAGAGGTCCAACGGAACAGCACGCGGCACAATAGGCGGCGCATCCACTTCCTGCCCTTTGCGAATACCCTTCTCAACACGTCACGCAAGCTCCACGACTTAACTGACCTCCTCCTTGACCAAACCCGGAAGCGTGGCCACGAAAACCGAAAGCATGCGAGAAATAGTTGGAGGTCTGGACGGCCGCAACTGGCGAATGCCGTTCCAGATCGATACGACTGACCCGCCCGACGCCCGCCAGCTTGGGAGCGGGAGCGCCGATCCCCTGGAGAAGAGTCTGTTCAGCTTGGCTACATGCTCCTCATAGCGCGCTACGGATCGGCGGCGGACGTCGAACACCTCGAAGAAACCGTTGTAGAAACTCTGAGTCTCGCCCTTCTCGTATGCTGGCAGAGGTGCGGGGTGTATCCCGCATGGTCACCGGACCCGGTGGGGTCCGGCCTGGAGCACGGCAGCGAATCGGCCGAAGTGAGGCTGGCCTCGTGGGCCCGGAAGATCACGGCTCTCCGGGGCTCTCAGCGGCCCGGCTTCAGCTACGAAGCCGAGCCGGGTCGCGGGGTCACATGAGCTCTCAAAGAGGCCCGCCTAGACGCGTCGGTAGGTAGTTGGCGACACGAGCCGGATCACAGCCAAGGGAGGACTCGCCGATAGGAAGACGCAGGCCGAAGCCACGCGCCAGGAAACCGGCGGTTGAACAAGGGCGACGACCCTGTCCGTGCCGATGTCTTGGCGGCCGCTGTACCTCCACATGTGTTAATCGCGGATGACGACGGGTCGCCTGTTCCAGGGAAGTCTCTTCGCCGAGGACTTTCTTCGCGACGCGATCACAGAACTTGACGAGTGGCAAGACCTCCCCGACGCAGCGCTCGGGGATCTCGAGGGTGCTTCCATGAGGCGCCTGCACGACTCACCCAAGCCCCACTCCACCCCATAGCTTCAACCGTCAACCCACAACTCCAGCGCCGCTATGGACCTCTGCTCCCACAGGGTGATCGACACCGGTGGAATACGGAGTGGCGGCCCAAGACCGCGAGAAACCGATACCGAACATCGACGCGGTGGTGCTGTCCGGTGGTAGCGCGTATGGCTTAAGCGTCGACGGACGTGGTGATGCAGTATCCCGCGAGTCTGGTTTCCGGAATGCGCTACCTACGCAACACTATGCAATTTGAGTACATTGTAATGTTCGGTATGTCTTCGGTTGCCGGAGGTGATCCGTGGCCCAGCAGACGGGAATCGAGTGGACAGACGCGACATGGAACCCCGTCACTGGGTGCACTCGTGTAACAGAAGGGTGTGACAATTGCTACGCTGCCACCCTCGCCGCCCGACTACTTCGACAGGCTTACTTGGAGCGGGCCCCTGTGATCGACTCGGATATCACCCGGCGAGATCCATTCGCCGTTCGGCTGTGGCCTGAACGGTTATCCCAGCCTCTGAAGTGGCAGGATCCACGGGTGATCTTCGTCAACAGCATGAGTGATGTGTTCCATGCCGACATCCCCACTGACTTCCTGCGCCAGACATTCGAGGTCATGCTCGAAGCCAATTGGCATACCTATCAGGTGCTAACAAAGCGTCCATCACGAGCCGCTCGATTCTGGCGCGAGAATTCAGACCTGTTCGGAGGTGACCCGATTCCCAGCCATATCTGGATCGGGACATCCGTAGAGCATCAAGATGTGGCCTACCGAGTTGGTCACCTCCGACAAGTACCTGCATGGGTCCGCTTCCTCTCCTGTGAGCCCTTGATCGGACCGATTGAGCTGGATCTAAACGATATCGGATGGGTCATCGCTGGCGGGGAGAGTGGACCGGTCCGCCGACCCATGGAGCCTGCCTGGGCCCTGTCGATCCGTGACCAGTGTCGCACTGCAGGTGTTCCATTTTTCTTCAAGCAGTGGGGTGGCCGCACGCCCAAGGCCGGCGGCAGGGAGTTGGACGGGAAGCATTGGGACGAGATGCCAGTGGTAGCGACTGCTGGCAAGTGAGATGACGGTTGTCTGATTACAACTTTCTCGCAGGACTCACAGACGACGGGCTCTACACTCCCACGATCAAGTGTCATTCGTTGCACAAGATCCAACTCCACAACTACTACGTGGAGTTGTTCAGTACCTCGATGAAGAGACAATGGCCCCAGCGGGCCTACCTCGGTCTCTGCTCTGGAGCGGGCCGGGCGAGAGTCGAGGAGACCGACGAAATAGTCGAGACGACGGCGATGTCCGCGGTTCGGGTTCAACATCCTTTCACGAAGTACGTCTTCGTGGATAACGACCTCCGGTGCATTGAAGCCCTGAAGGGGCGGATTGCTGCATTGCCGGGCGAGCACGACTTCACGCTTCTCCTCGAAGACGTCAATTTAGCCGGAGAGAAGATCGTTGAGGCTATGCCAAGCTACAGTTCTGACCACAAGCTACTGTCCTTTTGCTTCATCGACCCTTTTTCTGCCGACCTCAATTTCGACGTGATTAAGACCCTCGGGACCCGCTATCAGATGGACTTTCTTATCGTCCTGATGCTGGGTAGAGATGTCCGAACCAACTTCCGTCGATACCTATCAGACCCGAGCGACACCAGAATCGCCTCTCTGATCGATGATCCAGATTGGCGGGAAGGGTGGGCTGGCAAGGGCCATGGGAGTCGGGGCTTAATACGGTTTATTCTGGAAAAGTTCGACGAGGCGATGACTGGAATCGGTTATCGGGCTGCTCAACCAGATGACGCGCACCCGATCAGAGTTTTTGGAAAGAACGTCTTCCTCTATTCATTGGTCTTCTATAGCAAGAATCCGCTCGGCCAGAAGTTCTGGCAGGCCACTCGTCGCGGGACCCATCCACAGATGACCCTCGGCATCTAAAGAGAGTGGCCCAGAATCATCCCAGACGGTCCCGGCTCCACCGCGTTGCTCCCTAACTGGTGGTCGACGACCTGATGCGAGCTTTCCGGTACGGCGGATCCCGTTCCCTGGCGTCTCTTCGAGCCGCAGGAGTCGCTCGTGCTTCGTTGTCAGGCGTGCGCCGTCCAGATGAGGTCACGCGCGCCGACGTGATCGAGATCCTCACTCCGATCTGGCACACCAAGGCGCCCACGGCCCAGTGTGTACATCACCGCACCCGAACTGTGTTAGAATGGGCCGTGGCGATGGAGCTACGTGCCCTTCGGTTCTTGACGCTCGCCAGCCAGGTAGCTCGCCCAGTCCTCCATGAGTCGGCGCCGCCGCTCGAACAGGTCCGTGCGCCGATAGGCGGCCTCGACCTTGTTCTGGACGACATGCGCCAGCGCCGCCTCCACGACCTCGCGGGGATGATCCGTATCTTCGGCCGCCCAGTCCCGGAAACTCGACCGGAACCCGTGCGGCACAGCCGCGATCTTTAACTCCCTGAGCAGTTCCGACAGCGCTGTGGTCGCAATGGGGTTTCTGCGCAGGCCTGGAAACACGAGCGGGCTGCCGCGATCGAGCGCCCGCGCCTCCTCGAGGATCTCCAGCGCACGCCGGCACAGCGGGACCCGGTGCTCGCGCGCCGCCTTCGTGCGTCGGGCCGGGATGATCCACGCACCCTCGCCCCGGTCGATCTCCGTCCAGAGCGCCCCACGCACCTCGCCGGAGCGTGTCGCCGTCAGCACCAGGAACTCGAATGCCAGCTTCACGACCGGCCGCGCGTTCGACCTCCGCACCGTCTCGATCGCCGCCGACACCTGGCCGTGCGGCAACGCCCGCATGTGTCGAACGACGCCCCCCTGCGAACCGAGCACCGGGCCGATCCGGTCGCACGGGTTGTCGGGCCGGAGACCCATCGCCACCGCCCACTCCATGACCGCGCGGATGCGCTGGCGCAACTTCCGGGCCGTGGGCGGCATGTCGTGCCAGATCGGAGCGAGGATCCCGATCACGTCGGCGCTCGTCACCTCCGAAATTGGCATCTTCCCGATGCGAGGAACAGCGTAGCGCTCCAGGCTGCTCAGCCAGAGCTGCGCATGCTGGGGGGAGCGCCAGCCCGGCCGCAGCTGGTTCCAGACCTGCCGGGTCGCGTCCGCGAAGGTGGGCGTCGACTCGACCCGCCGCTTCTCCGACAGGGGATCGCCTCGCTCGCGGGCGAGCTTCCGGTTGGCGAACGCCTTCTCTCGGGCTTCCTTCAGCGAGACCAGGGGGAATCCGCCGAGCCCGAGCTCGGTTCGGCGGCCGCGGATCGTGAGGCGCTGGATCCAGCCCCGGCTGCCCGAGGGCCGCACATCGAGATAGAGGCCCTGGCCGTCACAATAGCGTCCGGCCTGGCTCACGTTGCGCACGAAGGCAGGCGTCAGGGCGTTGTTGGGATGCCGTCTGCGCGGCTTGCGTTGCGGGGGTCGCTTGGGGGGTGTCATACCTACCAATATATCCACCACAGATTAGCGGATGCAAGGGTATGGAGCGGATCGGTATGGGACAGGAGAGATCCTTATGCATCGTGATAAGTCAATATAAACAAGTCAGTTATATGCGTTATGGGACTTGGCTGGACGAGATGGCTATTCCCAATATGGCTGCCCTCCGGGAAGGGTGCCAGCGCGATGCTGAAACCCGCGACGCTCGTACTCGTGGGCCTCGCTTCGGCGGCCGCCATCGCTCACGCGTTCCGGGCGCCGTTCCCCGGCCCCGGCGGCAACCCGGTGCTGGACTTGATCGCCTACCACGATCCGGGCTTCCACACGGTGATCCGAGTCTGGTACTACGTGGCGCCCGCCGTCGCCGTGGTGCTCTTCGGCAGCCTCGGCCTCTCGGTCTGGAGAGTCTGGCTGCAGCCCCGGGCGGGAGGAGGGCGCAGGGGCACGTTGCCACCCTGGCCCGCCTCGCCCGAGGACGAGGCGCCATCGCTGGTGATCGGCGAGCTCCACCATACCGTCGTCCCGCGAGAGAGAGAGCGGCCGTCCTGGCTCGTCGTTCCCGAGACGGGGCTGTATACGGGCGTGCTCATCGTCGGGGCCGTCGGCTCCGGCAAGACATCGGCCTGCATGTATCCGTTCGCGCAGCAGCTCCTCTCCTGGCAGGCCGACCGGCCCGGGCGCCGGGCCAGCGCCCTGGTGCTAGAGGTCAAGGGCGACTTCTGCCATGACGTGCGCCGGATCCTCGAAGGCGCCGGGCGCGGGGACGACTACCTGGAGATCGGCCTCGGCGGCGCCTGGCAGTGGAACCCACTCGACGATCCGCTGCTCGACACCTATTCGCTCGCCTACAGCGTCGCCTCCCTGATCAACCAGCTCTTCGGCAAGAGCCGAGAACCGTTCTGGCAGCGACGACAACCCCTTCTCGGAGGCGCACTTCAAGACCGTCAAATACCACCCCAACCTGAACGCTTCGTGCAGGGGATCCCCACGCCCCAGCCTCTCCCAACGGAGGTCTGGATCAATCCACCAGCTGCGGCTCCAACACCGCAGCCTGCTCACTAATTTATGACTCCGGGTGTCTCATTGCTGTTGACAGGTTCCGTCGGGATCGATATGGCAAAGCGCAGCTTTCCAGTACACGGGGCGAAGGCGGACGGGTCGGTAGCATATCGGAGGAAGCTGAGCCGGGGAAAGTTGCTGAATTTCCTCGCCTCGCAGCGGCCCTGCACGGTGGCGATGGAGGCGTGTGCGAGCGCCCACTACTGGGGCCGACAGATTGTAAGGCACGGAGCAAGAACCGAGATGGCAATCGGTCGAGACCCCGTGTATTCTGCGAGTAATGCCACAGTCCAGCCCCTGGAATCACATTAGGTGATCGCTATGGCCCCTTGGGAAATCCGATGAGCCGTTACCGAACGATGATCAAGATGTCCGCACTATTGGTGGGTCTGGTCTTGGCGTCGGGTTGCGGTGGCAGAGACAGCACCACGGCGCCGGAGCCAGTGTCCGATCCGCCTCGTCCCACGACGATCGCGGTGAGCCCATTCGCGGCCGAGCTAACTGCGTTGGGTGAGACCGTACAGCTGACAGCGGAGGTTCGGGACCAGAACGGTAGGGTGATGACTGGCGTGACCGTGACGTGGACCAGCAGCGACACATCGGTGGCCACCGTCTCCGAGGGCGTTGTGACAGCCGTCCGAGGGGGCAACGCCACGATCACGGCAAGCTATGAGGAGCACACGGTCGAATCGATGATCTCTGTGTGGATTTCCACGCTCAGCGAGTGGTCGGTGCGTGTGCTGTATGTCGTGCCCGCGGACAAGGAGTTCCGCAATGACTACAGCGACGGCCTCTCCAGGGCGATCGTGGATGTCCAGGGGTGGTACCGCCGGCAGCTCGACGGCCTAACGTTCGACATCTACAGCGTCATACCGGAACAGTGTCACCTCCCCGGAAACGAGGAGTACTACAGCCGCGTCGACCCCTGGCAAAAGGTCCTGGACGATGTCCAGTCCTGCGCGCCGGTGGTGGCAGGGGTATCTGTGACCGATCTGATTCCGCGCGATGGGCCGCTCCCTGGCAGCTCCCGGTTTACATGGTTGCTCTATATCGACGTGGTCGAAGTCTGCGACGGACGCGAAGGCCAGGGGTTTGGGGCGGGGTGGGACGGCGTTGCCATGATGGGGAGCGGGGATCTGGAGGGTTTGTCGAATCCAGGGCCGTACTCCGCTTGTGATGGAGGACCGTGGGAAGGGACTCTTGGCCGCTGGATGGGGGGAACCGCCCACGAACTCGGGCACACGTTCTTGGTGCCGCATCCGCCCGGATGTGAGGAAGGATTGCCAACGTGCGACTACCCAGCCCTGATGTGGGATGGGTATGGCAGCTACCCGGACACCTATCTACGCGACGACGAGAAGGCGATTCTGCGGCGGTCGCCGTTCATCAAGCGTTGATCGCCCGGGGGACTGGCGGGTGAGTGACGTCCTGACGCGGCTGGGGGCAACGTCAGACCAAGACTGTCGAGGTTCGCCGCAAGACCGGTCGCGGGAGCACGACGCCCGCATGGAAGGTTGTCCATGGATGGTGCGGATCGGAACAGACCGACCCTAGCACAGGAGAAGGGAAGAACACATGAGCACCATCCTTCGCACCGTCGGGATCGACATCTCCAAGGACTGGCTCGACGCCTTCGCCGCGCCCGAGGGGAAAGCAGCCCGGTTCTCGAACGACAGCCACTCTAATTAGCTGTGCGGAGAAGAATCCCCATGAGCCGTCGCCGGACCATCGTGCGGCTGTCCGCGGTGCTGGCGGTTGCGGCCTTGGCCAAGGGGTGCGGGAACGGTGACAGCCCTAGCGCGCCTCCAACGCCAGAGCCCGCCCGCCCGACGACGGTCGCGGTGAGCCCGGCCACCAACGAGCTGACTGCGTTCGGCGCTACGGTTCAGCTGAGCGCAGAGGTGCGTGACCAGAACGCCAGGGTCATGGGTGAGGCCACCGTGATCTGGACGAGTAGCGCCAACTCGGTGGCGACGGTGGATGCGTCGGGCCTCGTTACAGCTGTGGGCAATGGGACGGCAACGATCACGACGGTCCGCCGGGTCGGCGTCAGGCTCTGCGGTGGTGACGGTGACGCAGTGGGTGGCCTCGGTGGAGGTGTCGCCGTCCGTGGACGAGCTGACTGCGTTGGGCGCGACCGTTCAGCTGGCGGCAGAGGCGTTCGACGCGAACGGGCATGCGGTGGCGGGAACCGAGTTTTCGTGGGAGTCCAGTGACGTTGCGGTGGCGACAGTCGACGAATCGGGCCTCGTGACGGGAGTCTCCGAAGGGGTGGCGACGATTACGGCGAGGGCGGGCGATGCGTCAGGCTCCGCCGTGGTGAGTGTAATGCAGCCCGTCGCCTCGGTGGAGGTGTCGCCGTCTGTGGAGACGATTGGGTTGGGCAGTACGCTGCAGTTGATGGCGGAGGGATTCGACGAGAACGGGGATGCGGTGGCAGGCGTAGCGTTCTCGTGGGAGTCCAGCGACGTCGCGGTGGCGACGGTGAACGCTAGGGGTCTGGTGACGGGGGTCGCCGAAGGAGTGGCCACGATTACGGCAAGCGCGGGTGAGGCGTCAGGCTCCGCGGTGGTCACGGTTCTGCCCACATTTACTCTATCTGGCACGGTGAGCGACAGCCGGAGAAACGGTCCAATGCTTGCCGGCGCGGTCGTGCGGCTCCAAAACGGCAGACAGGAATCCATGACGACCGGCCCCGACGGGCACTACCGTTTCCAGAACGTCTGGGGGACGGTTACGGTTACGGTGACCGCCGAGCCCAGCTACGTAGCGGAGACCGTCGAGGTTACTGTGGACGCGGACCGCACGGTCGTTTTCACCCTCGAGCACACGGGAATCCCGCCGTTCGCGGGGACTGTGTTCATCACGCCAAACATCCTCGATGCTTCGGACCCCACATCGCTCCGGAGCGTAGCGTATGCCGGACGCGGGGAGCGGATGATCTATGACAGGCGGCCCGATATGTGGATCACGGTCGACGCTTACCTTTTCGACGCGCAGTACGACGGACAGGTACTGGAGTTCCAGGTCAACCCGGAATTTGGCAGCGTGGAGGCAGCACAGACGGAAGTTGAGAAGTACGCGCCGGCGATCGGCCGGCTGCCGACCGTTCTTCTGTCGCGAGCCCTCGAAGTACAGATCAACGCCGGGGATGAGCTCTTCGGAGGCAACTCACGAGACAGAAGCTTCCTAATTCACACGGACCATGGGGAGAAACGCATCCGCGACGGCTTCCTGGAGGAAGTGCTTCTCCATGAAGCCGGGCATATCTCGCTGGATCCCGTGCATGCAAACGCCGCCAGATGGCGCGCGGCACAGCAGGCCGACGGCGTCTTCATTTCCGACTATTCCCGTGATTTTCCAGATAGAGAAGACGTCGCCGAGAGCATCTTAACTTACTTCGCTGTGCGGTACCGGCTCGAGCGGCTGAGCGAGCCCGACCGGGTTGCGATTCTTGCCGCCATACCGAATCGTCTGGTCTATTTCGACGAGCAGGGACTCGACATGTCGCCCTACGTGGCGACGGAATCGATTGCCCCAGTCCTCGCAGTGACTCCGTTCCAGCCGCAGCCGCGGATCTGGCGATCTTTCGAAGGCCCCCGCGCGAGGCCAGGCCCCGGACGCTGAGAAGTACCATGGAGGTGCCGGGATCGGCGTCATCGCAGATTGCTACCCCACTTGGCGGTGAGATCGATTACCATCAGCCCGATTCGCTACTTTGGGACGATTTCTGGCGTCTCTACTGCCTCCAACGCCTTGCGATTACGGAGACGCAGAAGTTATTCGAGTCGGACTTCATGTCGCTGCCTCTGGACAGCTCCGCAATCTACTCATGAACGCCGAGATCGACCCTTGTCAGGTCGCCGAGCCCGAAGTCGACCTCGGCATCGGAGCGTCGCGCCAAGGGCATGCCGCTGTGGGGCGAACCGGAGAAGCAGGAGGTATGGGCGCGCGCGCTCTGGTGCCACCTCCCTCATGGCTGCATAGCGGTGGGGGAGGTGTCCCGCGATCCCCCCGGTGTGTCGGGGTTCCAAGATAACGTGGAGACGGGCAGCTGACCCGGGGATACGAACTCGGATTCCCGCCATTTGTGGTGGTTTTCCCGCTATTTCAGTACTGTCAATTCAGATATCGTCTAACGGCAAGGTCGGCAGATCGTGCAGTCCCAGTTTAACTTAGACGATTTCTTGCCGTGAATTACAACACCTGAGCCGTGCCGAGTGGACCGAGATCGATCGGGACGAGGGTGTGTGGACTGTCCCGGCTAAGCGCATGAACGACCGCGGTGTTGACGGAGGTACGGGCCTCCCGAGTATCTGAGGTCGGACAACGGACCGGAGTTCACCGCGAAGCCCGTGCGGCGGTGGTTGGGGCGCGTGGGCGTCGAGACGCTCTTTATCGAGCCGGGCAGCCCGTGGGAGAACGGCTACAACGAGAGCTTCAACGGCAAGCTCAGGGACGAGCTGTTGAACGGGGAGATCTTCTGCTCGTTGGCGGAGGCGGCCGTGCTGGTCGAGCAATGGAGGCGCGAGTACAATACCGTCCGACCCCACAGCGCCTGCGGCGGCTTTCCCCCGGCCCCTGAGGCGATTAAAAGCCGTCGCCCTGGTTCCTGAGGATGCCCGTCCTTCACGGCCCTCCACAGGTGCTGGGACTAACATAGGTTGTGGTACCGCTCTTCGGGGCAGGTCAGTCGCCCACTCCACGAGTGGATTACAACGACTCTTGGTTGAGTCTGGACTGGGTTACAGCAGCAACAGGTAATACAGTGCGAAAGAGGTACCCACAATCGCCAGTCCATAGAAAAGCAAGGCCAGCACGCGGTCCAACCCTCTTAGACCCAGGTCCGCCACGGCATAGCGGAAGCGATGCGCCCAATGGAACAGCGGTAGGGAAATAAGCACGAAAAGGTACACACGCGCCAACGGATGGCGGATCAACTCATTGAACTGCCCAACGTCGATCACACCAGCTGGTATGGCGATGCCGGTGAGAATGATGGTGACCGGGACAAAGAACGCGGCCACCACGCCGCCCGCGGAAAACAGAGACCACCAGATCGGTTCATTGGACTTGGCCATCGTGCTTACGTCCCCGCAATCCTCCAGCAAATCCCAAAGATCGAAAGGGACAGGACCACCCAGACAACATAGTTCGCGGCGGCAATCCACTTTGGGCTGACACGGTCCTCTCCCCGCCACACGACCATGACCTTGGGCGTCAGATTGATCCAGGTGATACTGTGATACAAGACCATCAACAGGGCGACCAGATGAAGCACCACGCTCAGCGGACTGTTGAGCATGGCCGCAAACGCGTCCGCGTCGTTTGCCTGGGCAAGCAACACCAGCAAAAACAGCGCGTACCCGCCAACGAATAAGCACGTCAGTTCGCGGACCATGAACAGAAAATACGTCTTGCGATTCAGCCACCAGGTCACGGGCATCGGCCGAACGTATTCCTTGCTTTGTTTTGCGGCGGACTGATTTGACATATCGCGTTGCCTACTTGTTTTCGCCGACAGCTTGTTGCTTACTGTTTCTTCGTCCCGTGGGGAACTAGGACGGACAGAAATAGATCTTTCGTGGCGTCCACCTTGGCCTGCTGGATTGCCGCAGCCGGATCCACATTCTTCGGACAGACCCGCGTGCAGTCACCGACAAACGTGCATTCCCAAATTCCCTCGTCGCTGAAAATCACCTCGGCCCGATCGTCTGCGCCGCCGTCACGTGAGTCGAGGTTGTAGCGCTGGGCCAGGGCAATAGCTGCCGGTCCGATAAACCCCTGATGCCGGCCGTATACCGGGCAAGCCGCGTAGCAGAGCATGCAGTTGATGCACATGCTGAACTGCTTGTATCGGGCTAACTCCGCTGGCGACTGGCGGTACTCGCCTTCCGAAACGGATCTCTCTTCTTTTGGGATCAGCCAGGCCTGGACATCGTTCAGCTTGTGCAGAAAGTCGTCCATGTTGATCACCAAATCGCGGATCACTGGGAAGTAGTCCAACGGCTCGATGCGTATGGGTTCCGGATAGTAGTCGCGCAGAAAGGTGGCACAAGTCAGCTTCGCCTCGCCGTCGACCATCATCCCGCAACTACCGCAAACGCCCATCCGACACGCCCAGCGATACGACAGCGTCCCATCCATCTCGTCCTTGACGTGGTTCAGCGCATCCAGCACCACCCAGTCTTTGTGATAAGGAACGTCATAACGATCAAATCGCGGCTCGTCTTCCTCATCCGGTCGGTAGCGAAAAACTTCTAGAGTAATTTTGCTGCCGGACTGGTCCGCGTCAGTTGCTGCCATAAACCCGTTCTCCTGGTGGCCAACGGGTGACGATCACGTCGAGGTAGTCGATGCGCGGGTCTCCGTCGGTTTGGTAGGCCAGCGAATGTTTCAAGAATCGCTCGTCGTTGCGATCGGGGTGGTCTGTGCGCTGGTGGGAGCCGCGCGATTCGGTCCTGGCCAGCGCGCTGTGGCCCAACGCTTCGGCCACATCAAGCATGAACTCCAGCTCCAACGCGGTCGTTAGTTCGGTGTTGAACGTCACGCTGTGATCTGCTAGTTCAATCTGGCCTAGACGCTCTTTCAACTCGCGAATCTTGTCGCAGGTGGCGCGCAGCGACTCCTCGCTGCGGTAAATCCCGGCGCCGCTCTCCATAGCATTGGTCAACTCCACGCGTAGTCCGGCAATGGTCTCTTTGCCGGCATTAGGCTGGAAGAACCGTTCCCGGATCCGCCGCTGTTCCTCTACGGCTTGGACAGTGATCTCTTGGGCCGCAATGTTGCCCACCTCGCCGCCGAAACGAACGGCCGCCCGCGCTGCCCGTGCACCGAACACGAGCAATTCGGTCAGCGAATTCGAGCCGAGCCGGTTGGCTCCGTTGATGCTCACACATGCGCACTCGCCGGCCGCGTACAACCCGGGCAGTGGCGTTTCGCCCTCTATGTTGGTGTGCACACCGCCCATGACGTAGTGCACGACAGGACGCACGGGGATCAACTCGTGTACCGGATCGATGCCAGCGTAGTTGCGACACAGCTCGCGGACGAAGGGAATCTTCTTGTTAATCTCCTTCTCACCCATGTGACGGACGTCGAGGTGGACAAAGTGTCCATAGGGTCCCTCGAGGGTCCCGCCCTTCTCCTGCTCTTTCTCGAACGCTTGGGACAATCGGTCGCGCGGCCCCAACTCCATGCTCCGCTTCTGGGGATGCTTGGGGTCCGTTACGTCCAACGGCTTGCCAAGATCGTAGTCCTTCAAATAGCGGTGGCCATCTTTGTTGATCAGAATGCCGCCTTCCCCGCGCGATGCCTCGGTAATCAAGATGCCGGTTCCCGGCAGACCGGTTGGATGGTACTGAACAAATTCCATGTCTTTCAAGGGCACGCCGACCCGATACGCAAGAGCCATTCCGTCACCCGTCTTGGTCGATGCATTTGTGGTAAACGGAAAGATGCGTCCCGCCCCACCGGTACAGACGATCACAGCCTTGGCTGCGATCGCGCGAATCTGGCCTGTCCGAAGCTCCAAAGCCGCCACACCCTGGCAGCGGCCGTCGTGAACAAGCAGCTTCGTCGCAAACCATTCGTCGTAGCGGGTGATGTTTCTGTACTTCAGCGCCGTCTGAAACAGTGCGTGAAGCATGTGAAACCCGGTCTTGTCCGCGGCAAACCAGGTCCGCTCGATCTTCATTCCACCGAATGGCCGCACGGCCACAGTGCCGTCCGGTTCGCGGCTCCAGGGGCAGCCCCAATGTTCCAGCTGGATCATTTCCTCGGGTGCTTCGTTGACAAAGGCTTCCACCGCATCTTGGTCGGCCAACCAATCGGCGCCTGAGATGGTGTCGTAGATGTGATCCTCAAGACTGTCGTTTGCCTTGATAACCGCCGCCGCACCGCCCTCGGCCGAGACGGTGTGGGAGCGCATCGGATAGACCTTCGACACGACGCCGACGCTCAACCGTGGGTTTTCTTCGCCAATGGCGATGGCCGCCCGCAGCCCAGCACCGCCGCCGCCCACGATAAGGATGTCGTGGCTTAACAAGTCCATTGATGTCGATTCCTTTGCCCTGGCCGCCGCGACCTCACTGCGGAAAACGTGCGGTTATGCCGTTTCTTGCTCTTCCTTTCATGTAACCACGCGGTATTCCCCTGACTCTGTTGATGGGAGTCGAATCATCCACGGGTTTTTGGGAATCGAACATGCACAGCAAAATGCGTATCTGCAAGGAGGGTCTGGATGCCAGGCAACGTGCCCCATCCGACCCCACTCCCCCCCATGTGAGTGGCGCGGCACCGACCCGGTGGACCGCCCGCGAATAGGCGATTCAAAGGGGGTTCGCGCGGAAGAGGTGAGTGGATCTGCAGGTTACCCGGCAGCCAGGTGTTTCTGGAAGAACTGCACCGAACGCTCCAGCGCCCTTCGGCACGCCTGTTCGTTGTACACGTCCGGGCGGTCATCGTTGCAGAAGGCGTGGTGTGTCCCCTCGTAGATGAAAAATTCCGACTCGACGCCCGCGGATTTCAGCGACTCCTCGAGTCCCGGTATAGCTTCCGTTGCGGCGTCGTTCTTTGCATCGGCGAAGTGGCCCTGGATCGGGCACTGGACGGTGCTAGTGTCGGGCAGTCCGCCCGGGAGGACGCCATAGAACGGTGCGGCGGCGTCGATGGCCTTCAATGATGCGAGCAGTAGGGTCATTCCGCCTCCCATGCAGTAGCCGACGCATCCGACCTTTCCGGTGCTGTTCGCTTCGTGCGTTCTCAGGTAGTCGACGGCGCCTCTCAGGTCTTTAGACGCCTCCGTGATCTGCAGCTCACGCATCAGGGTCATGGCGTGGTCCGGTTCGGTGGTGGTCTCGCCGTGGTAAAGATCGGGCGCGAGGGTGAGGAAGCCGCGTGCGGAGTAGCGCCCTGCCATGTTCTTGATGTGCTGAACGAGTCCCCACCATTCCTGGATCAGGAGTAAACCAGGTCCGCTGCCAGAGGGCGGGAGCGACATGTAGCCCCGGGTGGTTCCTCCGTTGCTCGGGAATTCGATCATCGTGCCGGTCATGGAAGCCTCCGTTGTTCGGAATCGCCTGACCTTACCCCCAAAAAGAGTAGGGCATGCCCCGGGGGGGTGTATGGGACCCCATATCAGGGCAGCCTTCAGGCGGGTGATGGGGTTGGCGGTCAGGGGCCTACTGGTGCACTCTCACAGCTGTGTGCCGAATTTGGACAAGAAATCGACCGAGGGTGGCCCGGGCCATCCCCGTCCGCACGGATTCTCTCGCGCCTCCAAGAGGCTGGTGCCCGACCTCAGTCGACAATGCGGACGCTCCCCGCGTCGCCGTCCACCTCGATCGTGTCACCGTCCTTGATCGTGCTGGTCACCACGCCAATTCCGACCACCGCCGGAATGCGATACTCGCGAGCCACCACGGCGCAGTGGCTGAGAATGCCTCCTGTGTCCGTAACGATGCCTCCGGCCGTCGCGAACAGGGGCGTGCGTCCACGATGGCGAGGTGCCCTCGGCGACCAAGATGTCTCCCACCCCGAGCTTGTCGGCTTCGTCCAGAGAGCGTATCACCCTTGCTGTTCCCTGGACCTTACCCGGTGAGCCGGCATTTCCCGCCAACGTATCTGCCGCATCGCTCTGCTCGGGCGGCAGTCCAAAGAACTTGGCCAACGACGTAGAAACCAGACCGGGTGGTGGTGGACCGTAGTCCGTGCCCATGAACGGCGGCGGCTTCAGCGATCCGAAATGCTCAACCTCCTTCTTACGGGCCTCCACGAGACCCTTGTGATCGGGCACAGGTGAGGCGGCGACCGCTTCCGCGATTTCGCCTGTCTGCAGAAAGAAGATGTCCTCGGCTGTCGCTAGCGTCCCCGCTTCGGCCAATCGCTTTCCCATCTCCATGATGACTCGACGCACGCGGTAGGTGGCCTGAAAATCGATCCAGTAGCCGTGATCTTCGGTGAGTACGACGGCCGTCGATGCCGCCTTGAGCAGAAATTCAAACTCGTCGCGGACATTGGACGGGTACCCCTGAAGTCGCTCCCTGACGTCGGCTACGGCTTCCTCGCGTTCTGCGGCTCGCTCCTCGAGCTCGGCGGCCGGGTCGCCCTCCTGTCCGACGTAGTCCTGTAGGTTGGTGACGATGACCGGACTGGGGTCCTCGACCCAGCTCCCGTGACAGATTCCCCAATCCGACGTTCGCTTTCCGTGGAGGTTCAAGAACGCGTCCAACTCCTTCGCAAACGCCTGCCCGTCATCGGACCCCGACAGGGCCTTCACCACATCGCCGGCGGCGCGCTCCCCAAAGACCTTGCGGACCCCATCGCTTGCCCTGGCCCCGCGACTTAGATCCCACAGTGCACGATTCACCTCCAGGGTCTTGTTGTCGAAACCCTGCGTGAGCTTCTGCGACTCGAAGATGCCATCCGAAAACAGGTCTTGGTGCAGATCGTCCAGCAGCGAAAGCGCGACATACACCGGGAATACGATCTGGAAGTGAATGTCGGCCAGACGCAAGGAATCTTCCCACACCTTCGAGAAATGTGCTTGGAGATCCGCGGTGGAGGCCGCCGCAAGATCGAAGGCGTCCCAGTCTTCGATCTGCCTCTTGATCTCGGGTAGCCATTCGTCGTCCCAGCGCTCTTGCAGTCGGCCGATTGTGTCCATCACGACCTCGTCCGAACGCTTGCCCAGTTCCTGCATCTCGTCCGGGGAGACTCGGGGGAAGATGGCGAAATACAACCAGTAGTTGAACGACTTGGCCACCGCCTGCAGCGGCATCTCGTAATGCTCCATGGCTAGGTGCGCGCCGTGCATGAAACGGGTCCAGAATTCTCCCTCGAGAGGTGGTATTATTTCGTTAAAGTGCATCCGGTCGTGCTGCCAGGGAGTCTTCTGTTCGTCGGTGGAGGCCCACTCGACCGGGAAGTCCTCTTGGGGTGGAATTGCTACGGGTTCAGGTGGGGATCCTGCATCGGACATGGCCCGCTTTCCTCCGTTTTCGGATTTGCGTTGCTCACCCGTGATCGGGTTCGGCCAACGTAGTGATCTGGCGACACTGCAGTAGAAACAGCTCCTCCCCGCAATAGGCGCTCTCCACGTCGACCGGCCATCCCATCTCATCCTCCAGGCTCATCGCCAGCTCCGCCATAGCGACCAGCTGCTCATCGGAGAGCGTCGGGTGCGAGCGCATGAACCTCGGAACAGTCACTTCCTTAGTGCCATCTGGAACCAGCACTGTCATGACCTTCTTATCGGAGATCTTGGACTCGGTCACTGTCAGGTCCCGCTTGTCGATCGTAAAGGTGTCCGGGCTGACGGTTCCGCCGACGATGCTCTCACCCAGCCCCCAGCTGGCGTTGATCACGACCTCGTCGCGATTGTGGGTGACGGGATTGGCGCTGAAGATCACGGCCGACGAGTCGGCCGGCACCCGGTGCTGAACGAGCACCGCCATCGCTATACTGTCGAGCGCTAGCCCGTAGCGCTGTCTGTATTCGGTGACCCGCTCCGCCCCCGCGGAGTGCCAGCAGCGCAGCACGGCGGCGGCCACGGCCGCATCACCCGTCAGATTCAAATAGGTCTCGTACTGTCCGGCAAAGGAGGCGAGGCAACCGTCTTCGTCAATTGCAGACGACCGCACCGCCACGCTGGGCTTCTCGGCGTCTGAGCGCTGAGCCAGCTCACCATAGGCATCGCTGAGCTGGCGGAGCAGCTCCGCTGGAAACTCATCCGCGTGGCCGTCCCCATGGCCCGCCCACTCCTGGAAAGCCGCCGTAGTCATACAGAAGCCGGGCGGGACCTGGTACTCCACTGCGAGTCGGCTCAGGTTGGCCACCTTGCCTCCAACCCGAGAGACGTCCTGACACCCAGCATCGTCCAACCAGATAATGTTCATCGCATGTCAGTTGGGTTACTCGACAAGACGGTCATGGGATCGTCGGGGGGCGGGGGGGACTGTCTGCTGACGAAGATGCCGGTGGGGTTGGTGGGGAGCAAGCAAGCTCCCTATCCAGGCTCGGCGGCCTTTCCGGGCAAAGCCAGCGCGCTGATCGCCGCGACGACTAGGGCCGCCAAATAGACTACCGTAGCCGCACTATGTGCGTTCACACCCGCCTGTTCCCCTCCGAGCAGATATCCGAGCGCCGAGATACCGATCACGCCTCCGATGTAGCGGGCCGTCGACACGGCCCCCCCGGCCATCCCGGCTTCTCTGCGACCCACCGCACTCATGGCGCCCGCCTGGGCCGGGGCCGACGAGAGTCCCAGGCCGGCACCGATCAGAAGGAGGCCGACCAGGGCGTCCCCGGGTGACTGCAGGGCCTGGAAGTCGGAGACGAGGTAGACGCCGGCGAGTGCAGTCAGGGTGCCCACGAATGCGGTCGCACGGGCGCCGACCCGCTCCGAGACCCAGCCTCCGAGAGGCGAGCCTACGATCATCGCGATCATCATGGTGATGATCGTTCGTCCGGTAGTCCCGGCTTCCACACCTCGCACCTGCTCGAAGAAGATCGGAAGCTGGAAGAGAAGCGAATACATTGCCAGGTTCTGGAGCCCGATGACGACGCTTGCGGCGGTGAACGTGGGTCGCAGGAACAGCCTGAGGTCGAGGACCGGCTCCGCTACATGGCGCTCCCAGCGTACGAAAACGGCCAGCAGCGCCACACCGCCCAGCGCCGCCCCTAAGGCCGTCGAACCCGAGGTCTGAGCTGCCACCACAAGCAGGGTCATCCCGAAGCCCAGCAGCACGCTGCCCAGAACATCGAAGCGAGGCGACCGCCGGCCGATAGCGGCCTGTGCGGTTCCCTCTGACTTAGTCGCGAGCCGAATCAAGAAGTATGAGACCAGGATCACCGGAATGTTGGCGATGAAGACGGACCGCCACCCGAACAGGGCTGTGAGCTCCCCCCCCACGAGAGGGCCGATCGCGGCCGCGGTTCCCATCACGGAACCGAAATAGCCGAAAGTGCGTGCCGCCTCTCGACCGGTACGAGGTTTCGCAGAAGCGCCATTGTTGCCGGTACCGTCATCGCTCCCCCAGCGGCCATCGCGATCCGGGCAAACACCAGGCTGGGCAGGTTCGCCAATGCGAATCCGGCCATCGAGCCGACTGCGTAGATGGCCATGCCGATGACGAGACCGCGTTCATGACCGATCAAATCCCCGAGTTTTCCTCCCGGGCTCATCGCGGCGATTCCAACAACGCGATCATCGTGGATCCGAGTGGAGCCAGGGCGGCGGCGAGGAACATCCCCACGTAGAACAACGCCGAGACGCGTTGGGCGGGAGGTTCGTGCGGGATTGAGGCGGGTTCGCGCGGGCTCAAGGCGGCAGTCTCGAGGGACTCAGCGGGTGATCGCCCGGTACTGAAGAAGGTAGAGCGCCCAGCAGGCCCCCCTACAGGCTACTTGTCGTGTCGCGGCCGACGGTCTCCGTCAGCACGCCCGCCCCCTCAAGCGCGATCCAGCTGCCAACCACATAAATGCCCAACACCTGCCACAGGGACCGGCGGTGGATCTCAGCGATCAGACGCTTCAGAGGATTCTCGGAGGAGTCGGCCATACGTCCCGTTACAAAGAGGAATCACGGAACTGCGCCCAACTGACAAGACGCGGGAAGAGATGCTGGGCGGAGTGAGTCCCATCTTTAGTTGAAATTGAAGCGGCCTCCAACCTCAGGTAACGTGGGTGTGCGACCACACCACGGGATCACAAGAGAGGAAGGAGGGCCACCGATGGGAAGGATGCCAAGGCTCGTCGAGCGGGGCAAGAAGGACCGGCGGCTCGGGGAACCGAGGGAGGTGAGTTGGGAGGAGATCGAGGCGCTGGAGCTGGACCCTCGGGTGGAGCTGATCCGGCAGCTGATTCCGCTGGGACTGGCGGAGGTGGGCCGGATGCTCGAGGAGGAAGTGGAGCAACTGGCGGGGCAACGTCACGCCAGGAAGACCGAGGACGATCGACATTGCCGGCATGGGCATAACCCAGGGTCGGTGCGGTTGGGCGGCCAGCGGCATCCGGTGCGAGTACCGCGGGTGCGAGGCCCGGCCGGAGAGTCGAGGCTGGCGGCGTATGAGCAGCTGCATGGCTCGCCCGGCGAGATGGACGAGGGGCTGTTTCGGAAGGTGCTGCTCGGGATCTCGTGCCGGGACTACGAGGCAGCGGTCGAGGCGGTGCCTGGAGCCATCGGGCTGTCGAAGTCGACGGTCTCGCGGGAGTTCAAGAAGGCCACGGCCGCGAAGCTGAAGGAGTTTCAGGAGCGGGACCTCTCGGGTTACGACGTGGGGTGGCACTCGTCCTGGACGGCAAGAGCTTTGCCGAGGACGAGATGGTCGTCGCGCTCGGGGTGACGACCAAGGGGGACAAGGTCTTCCTCGGGTTCGTCCAGACCGACACGGAGAACGCCGTGGTGATCCGATCCTTCCTTCGGAGTCTGAAGGACCGAGGTCTCGACCTGTCGGCCGGAGCGCTCGTGGTGATCGATGGAGCCCGCGGTCTCCGGAGCGGCGTCCTGGCGGTCTTCAAGGGACAGGTGCTCATCCAGCGGTGCCAGTGGCACAAGCGGAAGAACGTGATCTCGTATCTGCCGAGAGCGGAGCAGAAGGGCTGGCGCCAGCGTCTGCAGCGCGCCTACCAGCGGCCCACGTACGAAGAGGCCGTCAAGGACCTCAAGGCCCTGCGCCAGGAGCTCGCGGGGGTGAACCAGTCCGCGGCGGCCAGTCTCGATGAGGGGTTCGAGGAGACCCTCACCCTCCACCGGTTGGGAGTCTTCCCCCTGGTCGGCCAGTCGCTCAAGACCACCAACGTGCTCGAGTCCGTGAACGCCCTGGCCGAGCAGAGGTGCGGACGCGTGGACCACTGGAAGAACTCGAGCCAGAAGCACCGATGGCTCGCGACCACGCTCCTGGAGATCTAGTCACGGCTCCGGAGGTTGCTCGGGTACCGACACCTCCCGCTCCTCAGGGCCGCGATCCAGAAGGACCTCGGGATCACCCTTCCCGAGAGCCGTTCACATGCTGTCGCCTGAGACGGAGGCCGCTCCAGTTTCAACTAACTTTGGGATTGACTCCTGGGGCTCCACCAAGATGCGCACTTGCTCCCGCGCCCGCCACGGAACCCCGACGAGCTGGAGGTGGCACAGGTGGCGCCAGACGTTGAGGGAGGACTGTTCGTCCTGGCCTCGGTAGATGGAGAGCCCGCTGCTGTGGCCAAGTTCCAGTTGTCGGACCCAGAATTCTGGCCGGCGCAGCCGTCTGGAGAGAGCACGTTCATCCATCGTCTCGCCGTTCGACGGCGATACGCCAGGACGGGAGTCTCTTCAGCGTTGATCGACTGGGCCGTCGAGCGCACGCGCTCAATCGGGCGACAGTACCTGCGTCTGGACTGTGACGCGCTTCGCCCGCGCCTCCGTGCGTTCTACGAGCGTCGTGGATTCATTTTCCAGAGCGAAATCGAGGTCGGTCCACATCATGTCGCTAGATACGAGCGTCGGGTGGACTCGTGATGGGCGTCATGGGCCCCTCGTGACAAGCGGGGTTTGAGAATCGGATAACAACTGGGTCGGACAACCCCGCTTACGCTCGCAGCGTCCGACTTGCGGCACAGTCACGGCACAGGCTTCAAAAGAGCCGTCAAACGAGGGCTTCTAGGGGACACGGAGGTTTGCCAGTTCCACGCGGATCGTCAGCCGTGATCCCGGTCCGACGCTTCGCGCGCGGGAGGACATGTTTTGGCGTCGGCCTACACTGGGGCCCTCGCCTTGAAGTGGCTCGTCGTCACGTCAAAGTCTTCTCGCTGGCCACCTTCCTTCCGCGCAACTACCCATTGAACGGCGCTCTTCTCATCCCAGATTTCGCTCTCGAGAATCTCGAAGCCACTGCTGGACACGAGTGACTCCACTTCAGCGAACGTCAGGCTACGAATCGGCGGTGCGAAGCCCAACCGCTGAGCGAGACCTAGCAGCGACCTGACAGGCCAATCCCTCTCTCCAAGGCACGGAGTCTGCGAAATGAACAACCCTTCCGGCTCCAACAGGTCATGCAGTCGAGTCAAGACGCCGTGGATATCGTCCAAGAGGTGAAGGACGTTGAACGCGGTAACGGCCGAGAAGGAGCTGCCTGTCAGCTTCTGGTTGAACGCGTCCTCTTGACTGAAAGTGACGTTGGGTACGTTCGGATCACGTTCACGTATCTTCTGATTGGCCAGCTCAATCATCTTCGCCGACACGTCGATGCCGTGAACTCGGTGCACATGGCGCGCGATGTTGAGGCCTATCTCCCCAGACGCACATCCGAGATCGAGCACTACATCGGAGTTGGTCAGCAGTGAGTTGACACTCGCGATGGTCCGTATGTAGAGGGAATCGTGCCTCCGGATATCGTCGTCGTACTTTCTGGCTCTTCTATCCCAGAACGTGGCTTGCATCGTGAAACCTCTCCTCTTGGGTGGACAGTGAACCTGGCTGCCCTGGGTGTTCAGGGCAGGAGCTTCGCGAGGCCGTCGAGGACCAGATCGAGGCCGAACTCGAACTCCGACTCGTAGGCCACAGCGTCCCTCCGGTGAGCGCTAGGGAAACGGGTTTGCATGATCCAGCCGATCATCTCGGTGAGGTACGGGTGTTCGTCCGAGTCGACGTGCGGTTGTAGGCTGGTTGCTACACTGTGCTGTTCCGCGGGGGCGAAAGGCCAGTTGACCTCCTGGAGCGTGAAGCCATGCACGTAGGCGTTAATCGTGAGTTGGGCTCTGTACGCCTGTTCAATCGAGAAGCCCGCCTGTCGAAGCGTTCCGATCACGGCCTCGCTGTATCGGAACCGCACGTGACTGGGCGTCACCCGCGACTCGACTAGAGCGGCCGCCCAGGGATGGCGCAGTAGCACTTTGCGAGCCGACCTCGCTGTGTCACGCAGGGCCACCTGCCAGGGGGCCTCGTCGGACGGCGCCGCGAATTCGCTCACGACGAGTTCGACGATTCCGTCCAGAATGTCGTCCTTGTTGGCGACGTGGTTGTAGAGAGACATTGCCTCGACCCCGAGCTGCCCACCGAGCTTGCGCATGGAGAGTGACTCGATCCCGTTTCTATCGGCGAAGGAGATCGCGGCACGCAGTACTCGCTCGCGCGTTAAGGGCGTTCGGGGGGAAGCCATGGGCCCGCATCTTTTGTCGAGTACGTGATTGGGCGCCCAGATTTCTGCGCGTGCTCTCCACCTGCGGTTTTTCGCAAGGGTGCGTGGGCCCGCTTACCTTACAGCGTAAGCTTACGGCGTAATCCTGTCAAGGGGAAGAGCGCACCGCAGATATCTTCATGAGGCCCGAGCGGGCGGCCTAGTTTCGGGAGATCCCCAGACCCGAGGCGTACCCGTGCTTCGCGCCCTACCCCCGCAGTGGGTAAGCTCCTACCGGATCCCCGTGTCGAAGCTGATCACGATCTCTGTGAAGAGACCCTCGACGACATCGACGTCCTGCTCGCAACGGGAAACGGATCGCTGGATTCGGGATCGAGCGTGTACCGCGAGGGCCGGGGCCGATCCTACGGCTCGAACGTAATCGGCATCGCGACCCACACAGCCGTCGGCGCTCCCAGCTGCAGCGCGGGCGTGAACTGGAACGTCCACGCGACCCGGAGGGCGGCGGCATCCAGGGGCGCGTGCTGGGAAGGTCGTGTTCACCAGCACGTTCTCCACGGACCCCGTCTCGTCGATGTAGAGCCAGAGCATGACCGTCCCCCCAACCCCGGCGTCCCGGAGTAACGGGGGGTACTCCCTCTCCAGCGCGTCGCCGACCTCGGCCCGGTTCCGTAGCTCGGGCTGGAACTCGTAGGGCGTGAAGCCCGGCGCGGCCGAGGTGACCGGTCCCCCTGGATCCTGGACGGACGGGGGCGGGGCGGACGACTGGATAATCGAGCGGATGTCGTCCGGTCCGAGGGACGGTGGTGGCGCCGGGGCGTCCCCGTCCCCGCCGACAGTCGTCTCGTCCAGTGGGCTGTCCACGGGGTTCGCGTTCGTGTCCACGCTCGGGCGCGTGCCCACGACCGGGGCCGTGATGGCCGGGTCGGTCTCGAGCTCCACGGTCGGCACCGGTGCCTCGCACGCGAACACCAGGATCATCGTCGCCAGCCCCGCGAGCCCGAGCGCCGTCCGTCCCCGGTGACCTTGGATTCGGTCCGTCATGGACTCGATCCTCCTCTCCAGGGTGGATTTGGGCTCGGCCAGGGCGACGAGCGCGAAGCTTCGCGGCACCGCGCGCTGGCTTCCGACTTCGAGCAGGAGCGTACCGTACGCCTGCTTGTCCGGGTAGCGGCTCAACACCCGCGCATCGCAGTCCATCTAGATCGCGGCGCGGAGCCGTCGGAGCTGCCACCAGAGCGGGAGGTTCCACGGCATCGCCACGAGCATGACCGTGGCCAGGAGGAGGAGGAGCGGGTCGCGACCCTTCACGTGCTCCTGCTCGTGCACGAACGCCAGCCGGCCATCGAAGCGGGGGGCGTCCACGACCCAGCTCGGGAGAACGATCCGGGACCGGACGAACCCGATGACGCAGGGCCCGACGTCCTCCGTCAGGAGCACGTCCTCGCCGGCGACGTGCTCTGCCGACCACGACCTCCGGAGCCTTGCGAGTGACAGCAGGGAGAGCCCCAGGTAGACGAGGAGTCCCCCAGACATCCCGATCCAGAGATAGAGGAGGATCGGGTCCGCCGCGGCGAACGAGGGGGTCCACGAATCCGGGACACCGACGGCCCCGTTCGTGAGGACGGTGATCGGGCCGATCAAAACGCCCGATCCCGCGCCGGGCTCCACGGCCCGTGGGGCCAACCACGCCCCGAGGGGGAAGAGGCCCGAGCCCACGATGGCGGCAACCCACGGGAGCCGGGCCGGCTGTCCATAGAGCCGGGCGACGCGTTCCAGCGCGGCCGCCGCGACGCCCAGCAGCAGTGCGATCCCCAGGCAGTATATCATCCACGCGCCAATCATTGGTTTTCCTCCTTCAGCCGCCCATCGAGAAGCTCCCGCATTCTCCGCATCTCCGCGTCGGAAAGTCCCCGGTCCGAGACGAGCTGCGTGACGAGGAGCTCGGGAGAGCCGCGGAAGAGCTTCTGAACCATGCGTCGGAGGGCGCTCTTCCGGGACCGCTCCCAGGGAACGAGTGGATAGTAGCGGTGAGCCTTCCCCTCTTCCGTGTGGGCCACGTGCCCCTTCTCCTCGAGCACGCGGAGCACGGTGGAGACGGTCGTATACGCGAGGGGGTCCGGAAGGCGCTCCCGCACCTCGGACGCGGTGGCGGTCTCCTTCTCCCAAAGGACACCCATCACGTCCAGCTCACGGTCGGTGAAGTTGATCTTGGTCATGGGCCAGCTCTTCACTGTCAACTAGAGATATAGTAGAGAATGGGACGTTGGCGACTGCGTGTCAACTACTTTCATAGTTAATAGCCAGTCATGGGTACGCCCGTCGGGGTGCGTCGCGATGTCTCGGTCGTCGTGACTACGTGGTTCCAGTCGCGCTCCAGGTGCCGGTCATCTTCACCTCGCTAGCCACCCTATCTCTCTATGGGACCCATTTACACCCCCTCCTGGGGGGAGTCGGTGAGTCAAATCCTGCTCTAGATGGGGCGCACTGAGGTGTGAGGAGTGTGGCGCCGCGAAGGATCCGTGGCCCGCGCGCCACGCAGAACGATCCGGCCTCCAAGGAGGGGGGCGGGCATCCTCGCGCCCACCCCCCCCCCGCCCCCGGATCCGGCCGTCCTACTGCTGGGCGAGCTGCCGCACGACGCCGCCGAGCATCCGCACCGTCGTGGCGTCCGCGGCCCGGTTGGCCTCCCCGTCCAGCTGGGTCGCGAGCTGCATCAACTCGCCCCGCCGCGCCTGGGCGGACATCCCCTCGAGCAGCCCCAGCTGGAAGCGCACGATCGCAATGCGGTTGGCCGCGAGCCCCCTCCCCCGCTCGAGCTGATCCAGATAGGCGCGGGCCAGCACGAACGTGGGCCGCGGGGAGTTATTGTGGCGGACGCGCATCCAGGCGCTGTCGCGGCACAGGCCACAAGTCGCTGGCGGATAGAACTGAGCCTTCGCGCCTACGTCTCCCATCAGTTGATATCGGAACCAGGCGACGGTTGCCCCGTGGATTCCAGGGTTCATGGCGTCCTCATGAACGCCCACGAATTGTGCGTCGACGAACTCCGTGGTGACGTCGGCGAGTGCCTGATCGGCGACTCCGTTGGCCCGCGCGTCT
Source organism: Longimicrobiales bacterium (assembly GCA_965198065.1). Classification (GTDB taxonomy): domain Bacteria; phylum Gemmatimonadota; class Gemmatimonadetes; order Longimicrobiales; family Gaopeijiaceae; genus SHZS01. The sequence goes on from CBDAON010000004.1 coordinate 527,791, forward strand.
TCGGTGGCGCTGACGATAAGCATCGACGCAGCGTGCCGCGCTAGCTGGGGACGCTCAAAAGACGTGATCGGCATCAGCGGCACGGTGGTGACGATTCCGGCCGGGCCGGGAACGTTGGCTCCCGCGGTGATCGTGGCCCCACCGCCCTGGGAGTGCCCGGCAGCACCGATCTTCGTGAGGTCCAACATTCCAAAGTACACGCTGCCGGCGCGCGCGTTTTCAGCGACCAGCCAGTCGATCGCGGCCTTGTGAACCGCCCCGCCGGCGGTCCTGTTGGTGTGGGCGCCCATGACGACGAACCCGTGTGACACCCAGTGGTCCAGTAGGTCTTGGTATTGATCGATCTGGTACCGCGTCCCGTTGTTCCAGCTGATGATCGGATGTTTGCGTCCCTCCTCTCCTAGCTGCATCGGCCGGACGATGTCGTAGGCGGCGTTTGGACCGACGTTGGTCTCCCGTTGGATGGAGAACGGTCCGCGCTCGGCGAAATCGGTGACCGACGGCCAGGCGCTCCCTGTCGGCGCGGCGTCACTGCCTTGAGCAGGCGCATCCTGCGCATCCGCCGACGATGAAAGGGCGGAAAACGAAAGCGCGATCGACAGTGTGAGCCCGAGGACGAGCTTCTTCATGATGTTTCTCCGTCTTCTAGTTTCGCTGCGGGCTGGCCACATCCCTGGGGGCTGTCCAGAGCGCGGACAACCGAAACATACACTTCGCCTGGAAACTGCCGATAGGTGGGTACGCTTTCATCTACTGCGGCGTTCGTCCCCGGCCTACAGGCAGAGACCGCAAGTAGCGCGATCCAGCTGGAGGCCAACGACGATTCGCCCGCTGGACGACCGGGAATCTCCCGAATTCCTCAACTCAGGTCTCAGGACGCATGCGTAAATGAGGGCTACTCGAGTGACACCCATATGGAGCCCTCGGACACGCGAATCGGGAAGATCGACAGAGATTGTCGGTTCTTGCTCACATCTCCCAACTGTTCCTGGCCTACCGCTCTTCCATCCGCTGCCAAGGCTCCGGCTCACTCCCTTATCTCACCTGTCTCCAGATCGAAACAGCTCTCGTGCCAGCGGCAAGTGATGGAGCCGTCATCTCCCACCTCGCTATCGTTCAGTGGAAGCATCAGGTGAGGGCAAGCATTGTTGATCGCATGAAGCCGGTCCGCCGTGCGAATGAGGAGGAGATCTAACTTCTCGAGTTCGACGACTTTGCGCGTGCCGATGGGCAACTCGGCCTCATTGAGAACGCGCACCCAGTCCAAGCCGGCATATCTGTGACTCGTCTCGTCTGGTTGCTCGACCTCGGTCTGGAGGGCTGCCGCGGCCGATGGAACCAGTCCCGCGATCTCGTATAAGCTCCGGCGCTCACTCGTCCCCCGCAGCTTTACTCGCACGAAATCCTCGATCGTCACGCTTTCCTTCACCTCCTGGTAAAGATCTTCGGAAACGAGTAGGCGAGTGTCCGCGGACTTGTTAGCGGCCTCAATGCGGCTGGCGACGTTGATGGTCTCACCGACCCCGGTGAGCTTCTCCGTCGTGGCAGATCCGACGGTACCGATCACGGCCGGGCCGTAATGCATACCGATTCCGACGTCGAAGCTTTACCCGAACATTGACCTGCCCCCAAAAGCGGTACCACCTAGAGTGTTAGTCCAAGCACCTCCTTTTGGCTGGGGGGTGGTCCAAGAAGCAGAGGTAGGTTGAGCAGCTTTGGGTCTGGCCGGATCGCTTCGGGGGCCGGGGGTCGATAACCCAGAGAGCTGTGCGGTCGATGCGTGTTGTATTCGCGCCGCCACTGCTCGATCAGCACCTTCGCCTCCTCCAGCGAATGGAAGATTTCGCGCTTCAGCAGCTCGTTTCGGAGCGTGCCGTTAAAGCTCTCATTGTAGCCGTTCTCCCACGGGCTGCCCGGCTCGATGAACAGCGTCTTCACGCCTAGCTCACCGAGCCACTGCCGAACCACTCGGGCCGTGAACTCCGGACCGTTGTCGGAGCGAAGATTCGCCGGTGGACCGTGCTCGGCAAACAGCTCGCTCAGCGTCTGCAGAACATCGTCCGCCTGAAGCCTGCGAGTCACCACGATCGCCAGGCACTCCCGGCTGTACTCATCCAGCACCGTCAGCATCTTGAGCGGCCGTCCATCATGCGTCCGGTCCGCCACGAAGTCATACGCCCATACATGGTGTCGGTACAGGGGCCGCAGTCGGATACAAGAACCGTCGGTCAGCCACAGCCTTCCCTCGTTTCGGCTGCTTACTTGGCACCTTGAGCCCCTCCTGTCTCCAGATCCGCTCCACCCGCTTGTGGTTCACGGCCCAGCCCTCCGTCCTCAGCATCCCCGTCACCATCCGGTACCCGCAGCGCCCGAACCTGCGAGCCACCTTCACCACGTCCTCTCTCAGCGCCTCCTCATCTTCGCTTCGCTTCGGTATCCGACGCTGCGTCGAGCGTGCCTGGCCCAACACCCGGCACGCCTTGCGCTCACTCACCCCAAGCCGCTGGCGTACTTGCACCACGCAGCGTCTGCGCCGCTCGGGGCTTAGAAGTTTTAGCTCGAGAAGGAGAACCAACAGCTGAAGCGGGCGGTGGCAGAGCTGACGCTGGACAAGCTGATCTTGAAGGAAGCCTCCGAGCTCCTTGAGACGCTTCGCCTGGCTCAGCTTCATTCCCCCGTACTCCCGCCGCCATCGGTAGTACGTTTGCTCGCTCACCCCCAGGTCTCGCCACACCTCTTTGGTCGTATTGCCGTTCGCCAGGGCCACCTCTGCCTTGCGTAGCCGGTTGATGATCTGTGCCGGACTCAGCCTCTTTGGTGCGGCCATTGTGCCCTCCCCTTTCGTGTCTTGACCCCGTCCAGATTCTAAAACTGGACTCGGTCTCGTTTTAGGGGGGTAGATCAATAGGGCTTGAGGTGATCTACCACATGTAGCATCTCCACGGCCGCCTTCACGCCTCGCAGGGGCGCATGAGCGTCGTCCTCGATACCTAAGAGAGCCAGGATACCATCCCCGTAGAAGTCGACGATATAGCCGCCGTTGCGCTCCACGACATCGCCGACCTGGAAGAAGTAGCGATTGAGGATGAAAATGACGTCGTATGCTGACAGCGTTTCGGTCAGGGCCGTGAAACCACGTATGTCACAAAACAGAACGGCGACGTTCTTGAATTCGCCGCAACGCCCCAACCGCTTCCGCGATAACTGGCTGGTGATCTCTAGATCCGTCTCGTCGATTACTAAGCGTCGGAGCTTCACGTCCCCGACTATCTTGGTTTGACAGGCCAAGCGTACCTCCGGCCCCAACCGGAGTCGATCTGCGAGGGAGCGTTCCTGGTCTGAGCGTGCGACACAGTTCTCTAGTCCCTCCAGGATCCAGACACGACAGGTGGAGCATCTGGCGTGGCCGCCGCACGCGTGTGCGTGTGCAAGGTTCGCCCGAAGTGTCGCTTCTAGAATCGTTTCGCCGTCTCTGACGTCGATTTCCCTCCGGTCGGGAAGGCATGTGATTCTTGTCATCAGCTAGTTGCCTGTAACAGCCTGAGCGTTGAGCGACGTTGATGTGTCGCGAGGGTCATCATACTGCCATTCTTAAGGACGAACGAACGACCGGGGGGCGAGATGCGAAGAAGCTTCCTCAACAGCCTGGCCGCCGGAGTCACGAGCAACATCATCTCGCCGATGCACACTACCGTGATCTGCGCATCAGGTCCGGTCGTTCCCTGATCCTGTTCCAATTGCCGTCCTTCACCCAGGTGTCGGGGACCTTCTCGACCTCCGGCCTCTCATCGCCCTCGGCCGGGGCTTCCCCAAGGATCAGGTAGCAGTCGTCCTCTGAGATCGCGACCATTCACATCTAAGTATCCTGGCGTCATCTGCCAGCCCCCACCGTCAGAGTGAGCCAAGACTCGTGCCCTATCCTGCATGGCCACTTCGTGAACTTCGCGCTCCTCGCATGAACTCGCATTCGCTCGTTCGCCCTTCGGGTAACGCTCCGCTGGGCACTACGGCTGCCTTCGCAAGCTCGTGCCCTTCTTCGCGGCGCGCTCGCGAGCCAGACTCCGTTATCAGAGACTGAGCGCCGGAGGCTCCATATTGATCTCCAGCCATAGGTCGGAATCCCAAGAGACAGGCGGTGAGGTGGAATGAAGAGGGCGGCTCAGCACCGTGGTGCAGAGAGCGTCACCTCACCGCCGTACCTCAGCGTCATCCAGTACGGGAAATAAACTGGGTGCGTCTCTGGATGCTCAAGCACGACCCGAAGACTGTGGACCAGGCGCTTGTGGCGACGGGCTCGCTCGCGAAGTACCTGGCCTTCATCAAGGCGGTGCTCGATGAGCTCGCCCCAGGAGGTTGGTCCGACGCGCGAGGTCTCGGGTGGGGCCTTCGGCACCCCGTTTCGGTGCCAGTCCCGTCGGTCAGAGTGTCGCTGCGCCCGTCAACCCGTACCCCACGAGGAGGAGAAGGACACCCGCCACGAAGCCGACCATGAAGGCCGTATAGGAGACCCTCAGTAGCCGGAACTTCCGCTCGAGGACGCCCCCGAGAGAGTAGAGGTCGCGGGTCATGTTCAGATAGACCCGGTCCGTGTTCCTCATCAAATCCCTGCATGCCCTCGACGTAATCCTCTTCGTTCATCCCAACGAAGTTACCGAAGAAGAGGATGTTGGACGTTGACCTGACCCGCTGAAACGAGACCAGGTGCAATGTTAGGATCGACCTGGTCCGAAGCTTTTCAGCGAGGAGGTCAGGATGGGAAGGAAGCGACACACTCCGGAGCAGATCATCACTGCAGTGCGGGAGGCAGAGGTCGGTCTGGCCGGCGGCAAATCCGTGAAGCTGATCAGGGGGGAGCTCGGCATCACCGAGCAGACGTACTACCGGTGGAGGCGGGAGTACGGCGGGATGAAGGTGAGCCAGGCACGGCGCCTGAAGGAGCTCGAGCGCGAGAACGGGCGCCTGAAGCGAGCAGTGGCGGACTTGACACTGGACAAGCTGATCGTGGAGGAAGCGGCCAAGGGAAACTTCTGAGCCCCGAGGGCCGACGACGTTGTGTGGTGCGTGTACGTCAGCAGCTCGGGGCGTCGGAGAGGAGAGCGTGCCGGGTGCTCGGGCAGCCACGCACGACCCAGCGCCGGGCGAGGAGAGTGGCGAGTGACGAGGGGGCGCTCCGAGGTGATATCGTGCGACTCGCGAGTCGATTCGGCCGCTACGGCTAGCGACGCGTCACGGACACGCTCCGCATCGAGGGCTGGGGGGTGAAGCACAAGCGGGTGGAGCGGATCTGGAGGCAGGAGGGGCTGAAGGTCCCGGAGCGGCAGCCGAAGCGAGGTCGGCTGTGGCTCAACGACGGATCGTGCATCCGGCTGAGGCCGCTGTATCGGGGCCACGTCTGGTCGTACGACTTCGTGGCCTCAAGGACGCACGACGGGCGTGCGCTGAAGCTGCTGACAGTGCTGGACGAGCACACGAGGGAGTGCCTGGCGATCGTGGTGGCTCGCAAGATCCGCTCGCACGACGTGCTCGAGGTGCTGGCCGATCTGTTCGTCCGACACGGGCCCTCCCGAGTATCTGAGGTCGGACAACGGACCGGAGTTCACCGCGAAGCCCGTGCGGCGGTGGTTGGGGCGCGTGGGCGTCGAGACGCTCTTTATCGAGCCGGGCAGCCCGTGGGAGAACGGCTACAACGAGAGCTTCAACGGCAAGCTCAGGGACGAGCTGTTGAACGGGGAGATCTTCTGCTCGTTGGCGGAGGCGGCCGTGCTGGTCGAGCAATGGAGGCGCGAGTACAATACCGTCCGACCCCACAGCGCCTGCGGCGGCTTTCCCCCGGCCCCTGAGGCGATTAAGCCGTCGCCCTGGTTCCTGAGGATGCCCGTCCTTCACCGCCCTCCACAGGTGCTGGGACTAACATAGGTTGTGGTACCGCTCTTCGGGGCAGGTCACTCGCAGAAGGGGGTCGCGGAGAGGGCGGAAGGCCTGAGCGCGACGGTCGCCCTCGACTACCTAGAGGTCCCCGCTCTACTGACAGTCCGAGTCCCCTCCCAAGGTACGCTTGGTGCCCAACTTTTTCTGGGACCTGCCCTATCGTTTGAGGTTGACTGTCACGTAACCGGGTCGGATGGCGGTTCGGGTATCTCGACCGGCTGCAAGGGACTCGACCTTGATACGAGAACTGTCGACATCGGTGCGGTCGGAGGTTTCGGACTGACGCTAGAAACCACAAGCAGCGTCGTCCTTTCCATAGACGCGCTCTACAATCTCGGCCTCAGAACGATTGTCGATGGGGGAGGCAACAATAGGAATCGAGCCTTCACCATTCAGGCCGGGGTCGGGTTCACTATTGGCTAGCCCTAGACGATGCTTTCCAACCCGAACTGCGCACGGGAAGGTCAGGCAGGCGCCGCTATCCTCCCGCGCCCAATTCCTCCAGGGATAGTTGGGAAGGATCTCCGATTCGAACGGCCTGAATTTCGGCCGATGAACACGGGAGGGCATCATGAAGGCGCACCAGGCGGATGTGATCGAGCGGGGATGGTGGACGTTCCGGTGGGTCGGCGTGATCGCGGCCTACGTAGGCATCGTGAGCTTCTTCGTCTACACCTTCAGCGACGCGGTGAGGCAGATCACGTGACTCATCGTCCCCGCCCCCGCTCCCTCTTCCGTCCAGCGGGCACCACCGGGCGGAGGGGGGGCTCAGGGGGGCGCGCCTGCCGGGTCGTGGTCGCTCACTCCCCCGCCCTCCTCAGCTTCTCCGCCAGCTCCTTCAGCTCGCCCCCGCGGCGCTCGAGCGCGTCCGCGGCGGAAACCTCTGTACGTGGCTGGGTACGCGGACCCCCGGATCACGTCCCTGTCGCCATCCCCGGACACGGATCGGGGCCGCCCCGCCGGCGCGGCAGGACGGCCCCTGTCCCATGTTCGACTTTTGTTAGGTCCAGAGTTGTAAGGCAGGCGCTCTGAACCAGCTGAGCTAAGCGCCCCAAGGGGTTTCGTGGCGCCGTTACGCCACTTCCCTACCGGCCGATTCCCAGCGGCTTGAACCTGACGTACTTGGTGATGCTTTCCCGGGGAAGATCGTTCACGTAGAGGTTGCCCTGGAAGTCGACGCCCAGAAACTCCCACCCCGCCCCCGAGGCCGGCTGGGTGGTCGGGATGAAGGCCGTTACCCAACCAGTCGCGGCGTCTCCGATCCGAATCCCCCTCTCCCACCCGAAGTTGTCCCGCCACCCCGGACGCTCGGCGCCCGACAACCCATCCACGACGTAGAGCACGTTGTCGCGATCGACGACGAGCCCGCTCGGCTTACCGAACTGGGTCCAGATATAGAGCAGGTTGCCGTCCTGGTCGAAGACCTGGATGCGGCTGTTGCCCCGATCGGCCACCAAGATCCGCCCGTCCATGTCCATCGCGAGACCGTGCGGGTCGTCGAACATCCCGGCTTCCTTGCTCTCATCACCGACACAGCCTCCCCGCTGGAAGAGAAACCGCCCGTCGGGCGAGAACTTGACGAGACGGTTGTTGCCGCCGCGATGCCCGTCCGCGACCCAGATGCCGCCATTGGTGTCGACGACGACATCAGAGGGACCGTTGAAGTGCGTCTCATCGCACCCGAAGACGGCCGCCTCGCCCAAGCTCATCACGATCTGTCCCTGCTGGTTCAGCTTATGCACCTGATGTCCTAGCCCTCGAGCGTACCCCGGCTCGGCCCGGTTATCGCCGTCAGGCGCGCCTTCGGTGACCCACAAGAATCCGTCGCGATCCACGAAGAAGCCGTGGGTGAACCCGAAGAGGCCGGCTCCGAAGCTTTCCACCAAGTTCCCCTCGAGGTCGAACTTCAGGATCGGATCCCGGTCGCTGTCGGCGCAGTTGTTCGCCCCGCAGCGGCCGAGCATCCACATGTGCTGGCCGTCCGGATCGGGGAAGGCGCCGGTCAGCGCCCCGAACTGCTGACCCATGGGTAGCTGGTCCCAAGCACGAGGCAGGGCGTGATACGGGTTGTAGGCTGCCTGCGCCTGCAGCTGTGCGGACAGAAGCAGGAGGGACGCGGCTAGGCCGAACACCAGTTTGAGGGAGCGGGACATCACAGCCTCCTTGCGATTGCCAATGGTTGCCTTCCCCTACTTGCACTCGATGAAGATGGCGCACGGGGGAGGGTCTTGCGCCTCCTCCTGATGGGCGGCCCGGGCGCGCGGAAGTTCACCTGTGCGGCCTGATGTTGATCTCCGCAATGGCCGTGGGCCCGGGTCGGAGCCCGACACGAGCTCGCTCACTTCGCCACCTCCACACGACGTGCCAACGTCATGGCCAGCCTCCTGATCCTTCCACCGAAGAGCGCAACGAGTATCACGGCCAGCGGCCAGCCGAGCACGAACCCTGTGCCCCACGCGACGAGCCAGGCGCGGGAGAATTCGAGGGCGATCAGCGTAAGGACGCCAGAGAGTACCAGCGACAGGAATCCCGAGAGCAGGATGCCGTAGTACCGTTCAACGTGTTCGTTCTTGAGCGGCCGTGAACCTGCCCGGATCACGGCGTCGCCGGCGTTCCCCATTTCACCTCTGGCAAGTGGTGGGTCGAACGTACCTTCCGCCCAACACTCTGCCCACTCCTCAGGGGTGGAGGATTCGTTCACTCCGCCGTCTCCCTCAACTTCGTTGCCAATCATCTCTGCCTCCTCCACGGACAACGATCCTCAGAGTACGAGCAGAACATCTAGCAGTTGCCACGCGTTAAGCGCGATTTTAGCTCCCCGATGTCATCCCGTAACAGCATGATGCGATCAGGCTTCGCGACGACGCGGCGTGTGCTTGCTTTATGTTACAAAGTTCTTTATATTTGTCCAGCCGCAGCGTACCTGCGCTGGGTTGCGGAAACCGAGCCCTCAACCCCAGAGGAAGCGATGACGACGGACCAAACCGCGTACCGAGCCGCAGTCCGCCCGTACCGCCTCGCCGCCGGCCTTGCGGTCGCCATAGCACTCCTCGTCATCGCCGCTGGCATCTCCGACCCTGAGGGGATGTCCCTCCTCTCCGAGGGAATGGTCCTTCTTATGGCTCCCACCATAGTCGTCGGTGCTATCATCGCGCACGTCGCAACGCAGACCCATAGTGCTTCGTACCGCTGGGGCGTCCGCGCTGCGCTCGCGACAACGTTCGTTCTCTTCCTGATCATTGGCGTTGGGGGCTTCCTCGGGAGTGACACGACCACCCCGCCGACCTTTTCTACATCGTGATCCCAACCGTTGGAATCACCGGTGCAATCCTCGCGCGTTTCCAGCCACGAGGAATGGCGCACGCGTTGCTCGCGACGGCGCTCGCCCAGATGGTCGTCCCTGTGATCACCGCCGCCTATTTTGGACGTCAGGGACCGCAGTATTCCCTGTGGATCTGGATCCTCAACAGATTCTTCGTCGCGTCGTTTGTCGGATCGGCGTTGTTGTTTCGTGATGCTGCGCGGAAGCAACTTCGTGCGGCCGCAGGGCTGGCGGGTTGAGCTGCGCACTGGCAATCGAATCAGAGACCCCGGAGACGGCTAATCGGGTGAGTTCGGAGAGTGGACGACCCGGCCCCGGGAACCTTACCGCATTCCGGCCCCGATTTCGCGTGATCGTCGCCACTCTGCAGGAACGACGATCCCTCGGCGGGGCGCAGCGACTTCGCCGCCTCCTCTGTCCGTTACAGCGGACACTTCGAGCAGTCGACGTCGAGGCGACGTGTGCCGAATCCACCTACGGTCCTTCGATCTGCGCGCGTACAGCGCTCACCTGCTCCGGAAGGACCACGGCACCGGAGTTGCCCCACTCGCTGTACACGTATGTGAGAAGGTCGGCCACCTCTTGGTCAGAGAGGGCTACCCCTGGCATGGTGCTGTCGTACTCTGCTCCGTTCACGGTGATAGGTCCGGAAAGGCCGCTGATCACGATTCGGATCGGCTGCTCGGCATCCCCGTTCAGGAGGTCGGAGCTGGCCAGCGGCGGGAAAACTCCCGGGATTCCCGTCCCCGCGCTCTGGTGGCAGGCCACGCAACTCTGCGAATAGACCTGACGGCCGAACTCGATGCTCTCTGCGACCGTCCCTGAGCGCAGGGGCTCCACGCGAACGAACCCGAGGCTTTGGATCGCCCCCCCCTCTGGCTCGTACACACCCTCGGTAATGCGGCCAGAGTAGAGCGCCAAGTCTTCGGGTCCCTCGACGCGAAGCATCCCGAGAGCCCCTTGTTGAACGCCCGGGTCAGCGCATGGTCGACCAAGAGAAAGGACCCAGGAACCTGCGTCCCAAACTCGACGATCGCGGCGCCTCCGGCCGGAATGGCAGTGGTCTGCACGTTTCGGTTGACCATCGTGCCTCCTTCGTGCCAGACACGATCGAAGATCTCACCGATCACATGAAAGGACGAAATCAGATTTGGGCCCCCATTTCCCACGAAGATCCGCACTGTCTCACCGACCTCAGCCGTTAGCGCACGCTCCTCCGTCAGTGCGTCCACGCTCCCGTTGAAGACCACATATGGAGGCTCCTCGTCGAGGGCATCGCCATGTCGAAGGGCTGCAGCCCGGAGGCACCGTGCTCCCCCGCCGTATAGACCTCCCCCTGCATCACGTAATATTCACGGTCCACCTGGGACAGCCCACCCTCGGGCTCGACGAGAATGAGCCCATACATGCCGTTCGCCACATGCATGCCCACGGGCGCGGTTGCGCAGTGGTAGACGTATAGACCCGGATTGAGTGCTTTGAAGCTGAACGTGGCCGACTGGCCGGGCGCGACGAGAGATGAGACCGCGCCTCCCCCGGGTCCGGTCACTGCATGCAAGTCGATGTTGTGGGGGGTTCGGCTCGTCGGATGGTTGCTCAAGTGGAACTCCACCCGATCGCCCTCTCGAACCCGGATCAACGGGCCGGGAACGGAGCCGCCGAACGTCCAAAAAGTGTACTCGACCCCATCCGCAAGGCGCTCCGTCCGTTCGTTCGTCTCCAGGTTGACGACTACCGTGGTGGGGTAACCACGTGTGATCGGAGTCGGTACGGCCGGCGGCCCGAGAAGCACCGCCAGCTCCTCACCCTGGGGAACCGGAGGCCCACACGAGCTGAGCTGAAAGCCGATGAGGGCCAGGACGGGCCACGAGAGGCGTGGCTGGGTCGAGGCTAAGGTCTTCAGCATTCTCCTCGGGACCGATGGGGGGGGCAAGCCTCTGGAGGACTGCGTGCGCGAGTTCATCGGCGAGCACCCTGGCTGCGGGATGCGTGAGGTCCGTGGCGGAGTCCACGGGCGAAATGACGATATCGACGCTGCAGAGAGGAAGCTACTGAGCGCGGTAGAGAACAGAGGGTCGGAGACTGCTTTCAAGCTGTACGTACGGGAGCCAGTAACCGTGCCCGAATGAGGAACCCTTGGGCGGGGTCGCGTGGCGTCGCGCAAATGGACTCGACGGCGGCCGAGTCAGTTCCTACCGAGGCCTGACCACCACCTTGCTAGCCGAAAGACACGGCTCTCAACGAGGTGGGACGTCAGGACATCGACGGCAGCGAGCTGAACGGCGCTCGCCCATGTCGGATATGCGTGAATGGTTCCCGCGAGGGCCTCGACGCCAAGCCGATGTTCCATGGCCAGCGCAACCTCAGCGATCATTTCGCCGGCGCGCGTCGCAACGATCGTTGCCCCGACGATTCGACCATCCCGGCGCGTGATGAGCTTCATGAGCCCGGCTTCCTCCGCATCGCAGATCGCGCGATCTGCCTTCGTGAAGGGTACATGATGCACCGTGAGGGTGCTGCCCAGTCGCTCGCGTCCCTCAGCCTCCGTCCATCCAACGCGCGCGACTTCGGGATCGGTGAAGGTGACCGCGGGCAGCACGTCGGCTCGCGCCGCGGACTTGCCAGGAAGGAGAGCGTTTCGCACGGCTCGAAAGCACTGCCATCCGGCGAGGTGAGAGAACTGTGGTCCACCAAGGACATCCCCACATGCGAAGACGTGCTTAACGTTGGTTCGCAAGTAGCGGTCGACCGGTATCCCGCGATCGCCATATCGGACGCCTGCACGCTCGAGTTCCATCCCCTCAACACGCGGCACGCGTCCCGTGGCGACGAGTAGCTGGTCGCCGGCCACCGCCCCCTGTGTGGTCTGGACCTGGATGCCAGCGGCTGTCGTCTGGACGGCCAGGCCGCGAGCGAGACTCACTCGAACGCCTTCGCGCTCTAGGATTGAACCGACCAGTGTCTGCGTCTCGGGTTCCTCGCGCCCGATAACCTGAGGGCCGATCAGCGTGACGCGTGCTCCCAGGCGCCGATGAGCCTGAGCCATTTCGACTCCGAGCGGGCCAGCGCCGAGGACGACCAAATGAGACGGCAGCTCGTCGAGCTCGAACAACCGTTCGTAGGTGAGGTAAGGAACGTTCTCAAGGCCCGTGACCGGAGGAATCCGTGCGCTCGCGCCGGTGCATATGATGATCCGCTTCGCGACGATCCGCTGGTCACCGCTGACGATCGCGTGGGGGGCTTCAAAACGCGCGGGTCCAGAAATACGTCGATCCCTCGCCGCCGAAGCGCCTCAGGCGCTGTGTGCTCGTAGATGCCCGCGATCGCGTCTTGCACCCGGTTCCGTACGCGGCGCATGTCAGTGCGCGGCTATCCGACGTCGATCCCGAACAAGCCCGCGCGCCGTGAATCGTGCGCCACGCGCGAAGCCCGAATCAACGACTTACTGGGGACGCACCCCGTCCAAGTGCAATCGCCTCCGATGCGGTCGCGCTCGAGGAGAGCGACCTTGGCGCCAATCCGGGCCGCGAACTCAGCACCGATCAACCCTGCGGAACCAGCGCCGATAATGGCCAGGTCGAAGGAGAGGCTCATACGAGATGAGCCGGTCGCTGGGCGATGAACACCCCATAGCGGATGCTGCCGGCGTTCACGGCACGCTCAGCCTCACGCAACGCCTCCCGCGCCGACCGCAGGTCGAATCGCGGCATGGACGCGGCGGCTCCCGACGCGGAGGCGGTTACCCACCCGACAAGGTTCCGCTTGATACGGAGAAGTAGCTCGCTGAGGGCGTCGCTGGCATCCCAGCTCGTGACTTCGACGAATCCCGCGTCCGCGAGGGCGCGGGCGTAGGCCCGTGCCGAGAGCGCGCGCTGCAGGCACGTGCCTGAATGAACCCATTCGCGCAACGATTCTGGCACGTCGCCTTCGAGCACCATGTCGGTGATCGCTACGCGGCCGCCGGCTCGTAGGACACGCAGCATCTCGCGCAGCGCACCCGGTTGGTCCACGAATGTGCTGAGGGCACATTCGCACAGCACCGCGTCCACGCTGCCGGCAGCCAGTGGTATCGCGTGCGCGTCGCCGGTGCGGAGTTCTAGACGGCTATCGGCGTACGGCTTCGCTTGCGCGTCGAGACCGATACCGGAGACCGGATGATCGCCGAGGATGGCGCGCAGACTTGCACCTGTGCCGCACGCGACGTCGAGGACCGTCTGGCCTCGCACGAGGCCGAGTGCGGAGGCGACCTGACGCGTGAGCGCGATGCCTCCCGGATGGAGGGAGTGGCCCAATACCCTGAGCACGTCTTCGCGCTGATAGAACGCAACGCAGCATGAGGTCTCGCCGCGGGTGCTGCGGCGAGCGGCATACCGGTGTGTCGGAACCGGACGTGCGGGGCTGAAGCACTCGACGTCGTTCCACGTGACTCGTGCGGGCGCCGCCGCCGCGACCATGGCGTCGCCAAGAAGCGTCCGAAGCTCGGATGGCGGCAACGCGACGCGGGCGTTCACGAGCCAGCGAATGTGGTATCTATCCTCGGTCTGCGCGGCCGCCTCGACGATCTGCCATGCGCCGCGGCGCACCAGCGCCCCTGACCCGCCGCCTGGAGTTGTGACCGCCATCTTCACATGGGCGACCGGCGCATCCGACAACCGCTCGAGGAAACGCCGCATGATGGCGCTTTGGTCCAGCGTCTTGTTGTGCTGAACGGACACGGCGCCATTGAACCACCCTAGCTGCGCTTCCGCAGCCGCGTACCGATCGTAATCGATCGTCAGGGGAGCGGCTGAGTGCGTGGGTTGGCAGTGCAACCACTCGTCGATCCCCTTGCCGGTACGACCCGAGACGGGCACCACCGGAGCGTGCGGTTGCCAGGCGCGGACGCGATCGAGAACGTGCGGGGGCGCCATGTCCGCGCGGCTCACAAGCACGACATCCGCTTCCTCGATCTGTTTCTGAAAGAGATACGCGATTTCGTTCGAGACAGCTCCGGTGGCTACGTCGAGCACACGCCACGGATCCACGACGACGGCATATGGCGCAAACTCGTAACGAGTGGAGTGTCGGTCTGCGAGCGGAGCTAGCACCGTGGCCACGATGTCCGTACAACTACCAACCGCTTCGGCGATGGCCGTGGTGGCCCCGGAATCCACCGCCGCGGCCAGCGCACGCTCAAGCTCTGGATAGCGACAGCAGAAGCAGCCGCCGCGAATCTCCTGGAGGCTGGCACCCGCGTCGCGGCACAGCTGCGTGTCCACGAGCAGACTTCCCTGATCATTCGTCACGATCGCGACCCGCTCGCCTTGATCACGCAGCCGGCCGGCGAGAGAGCGCGCTAACGTCGTCTTGCCAGCGCCGAGAAACCCACCGAGCACGTGTACAATCACATGAGCCCCCGCGGCCTGCGAAGCACGTTGTACTCGCAAAGTGACACAGGCTGGCCGGCACGATCGATCACGTGCACGCAGCACCGGTCCACGCGATCCTGGTCATAGGTGTACGCGTCCATGAACGGCTTGATGGCTACGATGAAGAAGTCACGGTAGCTAGACCAATCCGCCGAGTCGTCGTTCTCGCCGAGCAGGTCGAGCACGACATCCAAAGCGTCGCTCTCGGCGACTGCCTCGAGCATCGTGGCAGGCAGCCGGTCTCTAACCTGGTCGACGAGCGGAGCGACAGCCGGGGATGCCCACTCCTGGAACCGAGGGAAATAGCGCGAGACAGGAATCGTGCGGTCTTCGCGCACAAGCGCAACGGCCATCCCGAAGCAGTTGGGGCTGGAGCAGGGGATCGGACCGAAGTCATCGAGCGAGAATAGGCCGTCTGTCTGTGCAACGACCTCATGCACGATCTCGGCCATGGTGAGGAGCGGAGCGTTGCGATCGTTCTCGTACCGGCCGGCATAGAACGCCGGCTGGAGCATGACGGTGTTCATGTGCGGATGGTGCTCACGAGCCATTCGGATAACCGCACCCACCTCAGAGAGGTTGATCCCGCGAGTGACGGTCATGACGGGCACGACGAAGATGCCTGCACCGAGTAGGTTCTCGATGGCCCGTTGCTTCACCGGAAAGAGATTCTTCGATCCTCGGATCTGTGCATGCGTGGACTCCGCAAAGCCATCGAACTGGAAGTAAATGTGCAAACGCTCGCTGCCGCCATCGATCTCCGCGAGCCGCTGGACTAGGGTGCGATCGGAGGCGAACCGAACCCCATTAGAGTTCACGTAAACCTTACTCACGCCTTGCTCGAAGCAGTGGGCTACAATCTGCTCGAACTCCGGGTGCGTCGTGGGCTCACCTCCGGAGAGCTGAACGACGTCCGCGGTGTCCTTGCCGGCCGCGCGCAGGCGCCCGAGCTTCACCCTGAACTCGTCGAAGGGCATCGCCCAAGTGAGGTGCGGTGACGACGCCGTGAAGCACGTGGGACAGGTGAGGTTGCAGTGCTCGGTGATCTCGAAGATCAGGGTGCAGCTGTGGTTCGTACTTGGGCCGCAGCAACCGCCGGGTCCGCAGACCGGCCCGCGCGTCTCGTTCCAGTACAAAGCGGCATCGCTGGCGATCAGGGCTTCGGTGGCGCCGTGCGCGGTACAGTTGCGCTGCAGGTACACGCGGGCGTCTCGTTCGACCACGGTGCCTGGCACCCGCTCCAGACATTCGGGGCAGACTGTGGTCGTTCCCTTGACCTGGCGTTCCATGCGTTAGCAAGTCGCACTCGCGCCCGAAAGTTCCGTCGCCTGCGACTTAGCTGATATTGGTAGCGACGCCTGGGCCGGACGTAGGCCGCGCCCCCTCGGCTGGGGGGACGTGATCGAGCGGCCCGAAGAGGCGGTGGATGTTGAACCACCAGACCCATTCGCACGAGACCCCTGCTGGGGCTTCGGCGATAACGTGAGCAGGTGATTTTGGGCACTCTTTTCTTGATTCTCGCCTTCGTCGTCCTCTTGGCCGGGCTCCTTGCGCGTCGCCGGGTTCGGCGTGCGGTGGAGGGCCGGTCACCCGTTGTATCCGATGACCTCCTCCGCTCGATTCTGGATCACGAGGCGTTGCACACTCCGAACGATGGTGAGCCCCTGGACGAAGATGCGATTCGCCAGGCGGAGGATGAATTCTGGGAGGAAGATCAGTGGACAGATGCCGACGACTGGAGGGGTTGATTGCGGGGATCCCTCTCAGCACTCCCCGGGGAAATCAAGCCGCATTCTCGTCGCAAGCTTAGGCGTCCGTCCTCAACGCATCCATGGGGCGGATCCGGAGAGCCCGCAGAGTCGGTGCGGTGCATGCCATCAACTCCACGAGGGCCAGCGCGAGTACGCCCGGAAAGACGGCAGCGGCGACGTTCGAGGGAGTCGGTCCGACCTCAAGGACCCGGAGGGAGAGCCACACTGCTAGGGGCGCTCCCACGACCATCCCTGCGGCCAGTTTGTAGCGAGGCAATGGCACACACCGGAGTCTGGTTCGCTAGCGGGCCGCGATGAAGGGCAAGCGGCGCCGATGACGGAGGGGTCACGGCCCGGTAACGGCACTCTCTGCAAGGCTGTCCGGCCGGGCGAGGAGCCTCGACCGGAGCGTCGGATAGAACTGCACGAACACGTGGTCGAAGGCTCCCTCCTCGGCGTGGCAAGAGTAGCAGGAGGCATCTCCGCGGACTTTCGCGGAGGTTGCTGTGCTCTCGTTCCGGAAGTTATAGAAGGCCCACCCCGTGGGATCGACGCCGGCCCACTTCACGTGCACCTCGACTCCGCCGACGCGGTCGCCCTCGTAGAAACCCGAGAGCGCCGGGCTGGCCTTCTGCGACGCCGAATAGAACGAGAGAATGAGCATGGCACCATCAGGGAAGGCGCCGTTCTCCATCGTGTAGCGATAGGCCCACGGCTGCATGTGCACGTTGTGGAACCGCCCTGGCGATGTAGCGGAGCCCCCACCCCTCGGCTCCGAGTACGAGAGCCCGGTGGAGGCCCCGACCAGAACCCACTCCTCCCACCCAACGGGACGGACGAGCTCTCCGTCCGAGGTGAACCGGGGAAGCTGATCCGCCGACGGCTCGGCGGGACCGCCCCCGGTTCGAACCCCCGCGCACCCGAAGGCCAACGGGAGAAGCGCGGACGTCACCCACAGGGGCGAGAGCCGCCGACCGAACGACCGCGCCCCGAGTGCGCGAGTTCTCGTCACGAAGCCCTTCCGGGGTAAGCGAGTCGTCATCACGAAGCCCTCGTCAGTTCAGGACTGCCAGAGCGACGCCAAGTTCGGCGATTCGTCGCCGAGCCGGCCCTCAGCTAACAAATACTTGTACATGACGAGAAGCGAAAGAAGGCGCTCGCGTGCGTGACGAAGTTGGGGCACCATCTCGGGGCCGGCCTCCTGTCGGGGCCGTGCTCCCCGGCCTACCATTCCCGCGTATGAGGACCCGGAAGCTCTCGATGGCCCTTCCCGAGCGGATCCGGCTGTCTCTGGTGGACGACACCAGGGACTTGATCCCGATTTCCATCCCCTCCGCCCGGATGTGGCCCGTCGGTCTCGTGTTCGGAGCGGTCTTCGCCTTGTTCGCCGCGATCGCGTTCACGCAGGTGCGTTCGATCTCCTTCGGGGACGTCGAATCGATCTTCGACCTCTCCCTCGCCCTCTTCACGGGATTCTGGGTCCTGGGCTGGTCGGTGGGCGTCATGATCTTCTTCCTGCTCACCGTGCTCTTTCTCCTCTACGGGGAGTCCGCCCGCATCCGGGGAGACCGGCTGATCCACGTGCCCCGGCTGGGGCCGCTCAAGATTCTGATCGAGTACGACCTGGCCAGGGTCCGAAACCTTCGGGTGGAGCCGTCCAATGCCCCGGGGCGAGGCCGGATCCGGTTCGACTATGGCGGGGGCGACCATGGGATTGGAAACGACCTGCCCCTGGACGCGGCCGAGGAGCGGATCCGGACGATTCAGTCGGCGATCGACGCCCTCAGGGACAGCGCGGCGGCCACCGCGGCCCCGATCCACGTCAGGGAGCGCGACGATGACCTGCCCGGAATCGACGTCCTTCGCTGGCTGCCGCCCGGGAGGCGGAAACGACGGGAGGAGGAGGACGCCGCTACTGAGCCTCGGTCCGCCAACGAAGCTCCGGCCGAGCCCCAGGCCGGCGACGAGCCCAGCGAGCCCATCCCACTGACGTCCCGCTCGGGCATGGCCCTCCTGGCCGCGAACCTGATCCCCCTCGCCGGCATCGTCTTCCTCGGATGGGACCTGGGCGAGATCATGGTCCTGTTCTGGTCAGAAAACGCTGTGATCGGCTTCTACAACCTTCTGAAGCTGGCCGTGGTCACTAGGTGGGCGGTCATCTTCGTGGGTCCTTTCTTTCTCGGACACTTCGGCGGGTTCATGGCCGTCCATTTCCTGTTCGTCTACTACATGTTCGTGCGCGGTATCGATTCCGTTGGAACCGAGGGTCCGGTGCTCGAGTCGCTGGGCGAGCTGTTCATCCCCCTCTGGCCCGCGCTGCTGGCGCTCCTGGTGAGCCACGGGATCTCGTTCGCGACGAACTTCCTGAGTCGGCGGGAGCACGCGGGGAGGAGCGCATCCGATCAGATGAGCGAGCCCTACAAGCGGGTCATCGTCCTCCACGTGACGATCATCTTCGGCGGCTGGCTCATCCTGCTATTGGGAAGCCCGCTCCCGGCACTGATCCTGCTGATCATCCTGAAGACCGCCGTGGACCTCCGCGCGCATCGACAGGAGCACTCGGGGCCGGCCCCTCACTTCACGAGGGCAATCGGGAAGAAGACGAGAAAGCCGATGACGAGGAGGACAGGAGCCAAGGCCAGTGAGCCCTGGATCAGGAGGTAAAAGCCGAGGAGAACGGTTACGAGCCCAGCGCCTCCGAAGACGCCGGTCCACGGCGAGAACGCCAGAGCCTCCGGGGCGCGCTTCGGAGTCGTCGGAGGGCCGGCGTCCGACTTGCGGGCATCCGACTGGAGCGCCTGTTCCCGGTCCCTGCGTCTTCGGCCCATCGTCGGTGAACCCTAGGGGAAGCCCCGGGGGGGGTCAACCTTGCTCGAGCGCCACGGCTCGCCTCCGGACCGGTCACGGCTGGTCGGGTCTCCGCCTGACACGCCTTGGGTGGCCGACTCCCAGTACGCCGGGCGGGCCGGAGGCTCCAATGCCCGGAGCCGAGCCATCCGCTCGAGGTCTCGCCGCCTCCGGATCCGGAAGAGCAGAGCGAGGCCCACGGCCGCCAGGAGCCAGAACACAGCGGTCCGGGACGCCACCAGGATCCAGCCGTACGTCTGCTCGACGTGCTCGAGCCAGAGCCGCTCGAAACCCACGCTCGTGATGCCGAACGCGCTTCGGAACGCCGACTCGAATGCTCCGGCTTCCCGCCAGCGGGCGAAGAAGACCTCCATCCCGCGTAGACCGCTCTCCCGGAAGAGGTACTCGACGGCAGACGCCGAGAGCAGGTAGGCCAGCTCCGCGCTCGATCGGTCCATGGGCCAGCGGAGGCTCAGGGAATCCAGGGGGGATCCGCCCCGCGCCAGGGCCAGGCGGAGCCGCCAGGCCTCGTCCACGTTCCACCCGCCCGACGCCACCTGGGCGTACCCCTCGTCGAACCACCGCGGAATGGCGAGCCCGTCCAGGTACTGGTGGAGCCCGAGGTGGGCCCATTCGTGGAGCGTGGTCCGATCCCGAGCGGTGAGCCCGCCCCCGGGCGACTCGAAGAGCGGAATCACGGCCCTTTCGAGCACGGGGAGCGTCACGCCCGCTCCCCAGTCGGGAACGCGGCCCCCCGTAAGCGCGTCCCACACCTCGGGGTCTGGCGCGAGGAAGATCACTGCGCGGCCCGGCACGTCGGCGGGGAGGCCGGGCGGAGAGGGGACGCGATCGAGGACCTCCACGACGCGCCGGGCCCGCTCTTCGCCGCCGGGCCAGTACACGACACGGAGTCGGGACGAGAGTGCGGGGCTCGCGGGAACGAGCACCTCCGCCTCCCCGATTCGTGGCACGTCCGAGGGGAAGACGAGGGAGGCCGGAAACGCCTCTTGGGCCCCGCCCGACGGTGTTTCGATCTGGGCGTCAGCGTCGAGCCAGGCGCCGGACAGCGCGTCCAGCTCGGTCCCGAGCGTGGGCCCGAGCCAAAAGACGGCGAGAACGAGAAAGCGCCCCATGGGAGACGTCCTACCCCCGGAGCCGAGGAAAGGGCAGCGCGGTTAGCGGCCGGGCGCGACCGCAATGAGCTCGAGGTTCGTCCGCACGACCTCGTTTTCGGGATTCAGCTCGAGCGCCTTCTTCCAGAGCTCGAGGGCCCAATCCCGGTCCCCGTCCTTGTAGACCAGATTCCCCAGCTTCAGGTACAGGTCGTCGCCCAGACGGGAGTTCAGCTGGAGCGCGCGCTCGTAGTGCGCGCGGGCCCCGGCCTGGTAGCCGCGGCGATAGGCTAGGTCGCCCAAGTTCTTGTGCGCCTGCGGGAGCGGTGGAGTCTCCCCCACGGCTCTCAGGTAGAGGGCCTCGGCCGCGTCGCTCTCTCCTCGGCGCTCGAGCACCGCGCCCAGATTCACGAGGATCGCGCCGTTTCCAGGGTAGGCGGTCATCCCCTCGCGGCCCAGGTGTAGCGCCTCGTCCATCTCCCCGGCCGCCGCGGCGGCGAGGAGGGCGTACGCGAAGTACATGGGGAGCGGAGCCTCATCCTTCCCGAGAGAGCGCCGGTATTTCCGGAAGCCCTCGAGCGCCGCCTCTGGCTGATGGTTCTTGAAGCGAGCGATCGAACGTGCCAGAACGAGGCGGCCGTCGTCGGGAACGAGGCCCAGCGCGCGGTCGATGGACTTGAGCGCCTCGGCGTAGCGTCCGAGCTGCTCCAGGGCCACGGCCCGGTTCCTGAGGATGATCGCCCCGCCGTCTTCCTTGGCGAGAAGGGCATCGAAGTGCTCGAGAGCCTTCTCCGGCTCACCCGCCCGGAGCGCGATTATCGCCAGGCGGGACCGAGCCTCCGCCTGGCCAGGATCGGCCTCCACCACGGCTCCGTACTCCCGTTCGGCATCCTCGAGCATCCCGGCCCGATAGAAGGCGTCGCCCAGGTTCAGCCGCTGGGTCACGCTCACGTCCTCACCGGCTGGGGCCTCCCGGCGGCCGCTCCCGTAGACGAAGCCCGCCTGGAGCAGCCCGTACAGTGCCTTCGTGCCCTCGAACTCGACGAGCCCCGACTCCTCGATCACCTCCTCCACCGTCATCTGGCCGTCCAGGAGCGAGAGGATCTTCTCCTGCTCCTTCGAGAGCTCCACGTCCTCGCTCTCTCCCGGAAGGCGCTCCACCGAGAAGATAAGGTCCAGGGATGGGATCTTCTTCTGGATGAGCGAGAGCTCGTCCACCCGGCGCGCCCCCTCGAGGAGGAGGCTCTCCGCGGCGATCGAGACGAGCATCCCGCCGTGCTCGTCCGGGGCCTGGTCCGGATCGAAGTGGAAGGAGCCCTGGTCCCAGTTGAACAGGTGGTAGACCGCCTCTTCGATCTGGATGGTGATGAAGCGGTTCAGCTGCTCCTCGGTGATGCTTCCACGCTCAACCAGGATCTGTCCCAGCCGCTTCCCGGGATGGCTAGCCTGGGAATGCATGCCAGCGGAGAGCTCTTCCCGGTTGATTACGTTGTTTCGCACCAGGAGCTCACCCAGGCGGTCGGGTCGATTGAGCACCGTCGCGTAGATGACCCGGCCGCCCTTGAAGTAGACGTACCCGAAGTTCGAGCGGTCCGTGACGGTGAGGCAGCCCGTCTTCCGACCCATCGAGAGGAGCTGGCAGATGTCCGCCAGGCTCATTTGTCCCGGAGCTGACCCTCAATGCCCATACGGCCTCACGCTCACTCCTCCTCCTCCTGGACGAGGTCCTCGAGCACGGGCCAGTCCCACACGACCCGTTCCCGGTCAGGGAACCAGTCCGCCGCCCCCGACGCCTTGGGCACTGCCACGACGAGGCCCTCCTCCGTTCTCGGGCTGCTCCTCCCTCTTGCGGCCCCGGGATACCCCCGCCAGTTCGCGCACGGCCGCCAGGTCGTCCATCTCGTCCTCGGTCCCGTTCGGTTGAGCGGCGTCGGCCACGATCAGGCCCGGCTCCGGAGTCGAGGTCGTCTCGGGCTCGGTGAGCGAGATCTCCCGCTCGTAACCCGTGCCCGAGTCCGGCGCCTGGACGGGCCCAGGGGCCTCGTCGGTCGTAGTCGTCGCCTCAGAGCGCTCGGGCTCGGCCTCGGTGGGACCCTCCTCGGCCAGCGCGAACTCCCCGTCCACGCTCAGGTCGGAGCCGCCGGGCTCGGGACCCAGCTCGACCACTAGCCCTCCCTCGAACCGGGAGAGGAGGCGGTCGTCCACCCCTTCCACGCGGGAGGGAGGGCGGTCGGCGGCGAGGAGGATTCGCCCACCCCTCCGGATCAGGGCCTCGAACAGGTGGAAGAATTCCTCCTGCGCGCGCTCCGTGCCGGAAAGGCCCTCGATCCCGTGGAGAAGGAGCAGCTCGACCGACCACCAGCGCTCCCGCCACGCCCCGGCGACCCCGTACGAGATCGCGCGGATGAACTCCTCCGCGAACTCGGACACGGAGACGAGGGCAGCCCGACCCTCCGGACGTGTCCGGATGAACGTCCGTCCCGCCGCCTCGAGGATCCCGCGCGCACGCGCAGGATCGGGAGAATAGAGGTAGAGTGGATTGTAGTCCGGACGCTCCACCTTCATGAGCCGGGACGCGGCTCGAAGTGCGAGCGCCGGGTACTTGCCCTCGAGCTCCGCCAGGCTGGGACCCTCCGCGATGGGCGAGAACGCGCGGGCCCGTTCGCGCGCCGACGCGAGGAGGCTCTCCGCCTCGGCGAGCCGGTCCGGATCCCGGAGCAGCGTGGTCGCAGCTTCCGGCCACGGATTCCCGAGATCGTTCAGCTCGATCCGGATCTCGCGAGCCCGGTCGAGGTCGTTCCGGAAAGTCTGGAGGGTCTCCTCCCAGTCCTCGGGCTCCTCCTGCTCATCGAGCAGCTTCGCGATCCGCTGGACCGAGAACCCCTCTCCCTCCCCTTGGCTCACGGTCTCCCAGATCTCCTTCCGCCAGCGCGGTTCATCGGGCTTCGGGGCGGCGCCTTCGGCATCCGGGTCGCCCGATGTCCCCATCCCGCCCAGGAACTCCGCGAGGTCCGAGCCCCCCTCCTCGGAGCGATCTCCCATGAGAGATGCGAGGTCGCCCACCATGACCGGGCGCCCCTCCAGCTCCTGGACGGCGAGGAGGCGGTTCAGGGCACCCTGGAGCTCCCGCACGTTTTTGAAGGGGTAGCGCGCCAACGCCTCGGCCACCCCTGCCGCCAGCGGGGTCCCACGCTCCTCCGACTTTCGGCGCATGATGGCCACCCGGGTCTCGTAGTCCGGCGGACCGATGTCCACGATGAGCCCGCCCGAGAACCGGGAGAGGAGCCTGGCGTCGAGCCCGTTGATCTCCGCCGGGGGCCGGTCGGAGGCGAGCACGATCTGGTTTCCCCGACCCGTTAGGGCATCCAGGGTGCGGAGCAGCATCTCCTGCGCCTGCGCCTGCCCGGTGAGGAACTGGACGTCGTCCAGGAGGAGCACGTCCAGCTTCAGATAGCGTTCGCGCATCGCGTCCTGGCCCCCCGCCTCGAGCGCCTTCGCGAGCTCGTCCAGGTAGCCTTCGAGCGTCCGATACACGACAACCCGATCCGGGCGCTGGCGCGCGCTGTGATGGGCGACGGCGGCCAGGATGTGTGACTTGCCGAGCCCCGAAGCCGAGTAGAGGAACAGCGGGTTGTAGCTCGTGCCCGGCGATTCGGCGGCCCGCTTCGCGGCGGCAAACGCGAGGCGGTTCGCCGGGCCGACGACGAACGTATCGAAGGTGAGCCGCGTATCGAGGTCGATGGTCATTTCCGCCGATCCGCCTTCAACCGTACGTGTCCCCTGGACTCGTGACCGGCCCCCGTGCCCACGCAGCCACCGCCTCCAGCTCCGGTGGCAGAGGCGCACGGAAGCTCATTCGCGCACCCGTCTCGGGGTGGGCGAACTGAAGCCGTTCCGCTTGGAGGAACGTCCGCGGGGTACGTCGGGCCAGCTCCCGCGCCCACCCCCGGGCCGGGCCTCCCATTCCCTGCTCCCACGCCGCCCCGTAGACGGGATCGCCCACCACGGGGTGACCCAGATGCGCCAGGTGGACCCGGATCTGGTGGGTCCGACCGGTTTCGAGCGCTACGTCCAGGAGCTCCGCGGCCGCCCATCGCTCCTTCACCCGCGCCCGTGTCACCGCCCTCCGGCCCCCCTCGGTTACTGCCATTCTCCGCCCTTCTTTGGGGTCCCGCCCGACAGGCGCGTCCACGCGGATCGGGCTCTCACGAAAATGCCCCCAGGAAGCGGCCACGTACAGGCGCCGGACCCGCCGCTCCTTCAGCGCCGCCGAGAGGGCATGGTGGGTCTGGTCGTCCTTTGCCACCACGAGGAGCCCGGACGTGTCGCGGTCCAGGCGATGGACGATCCCTGGGCGGAGCACCCCGCCGATCCCAGAGAGATCCCGAACATGGTGAAGGAGGGCGTTCACGAGGGTCCCGCGCGGGTGGCCGGGGGCCGGATGGACGACCATGCCCGCTGCCTTGTTCACGACGACCAGGTGGCGGTCCTCGTACACGATGTCGAGCGGGAGATCCTCGGGCTCTGCGCGCAGGGGCTCAGGCGCGGGCACCTCGATCTCGAGGCGGTCCCCTTCGTTCACGGGCTCCGACTTCCGGACGGGAGCCCCGTTCCGGAGCACCTTCCCCGACTCGACGAGCGACGCCACTCGGGTCCTAGACAGCTCGATGTGCTCCGCGAGCCACATGTCCAGCCGGATGCCCTTCCCTTCCTTCCCCACGACGAGGACCCGGCGCTCGGGGCCCGGCCGGGGCGCTTCGGCGTCCGCCGATCGGGCCCCGGCGCTCATCCCGCTCGGCTCAAGGCCAGCCTCACCCTCGTCTCGTCGATCTTGTCCTCGACGAACGCATCGTAGCGCCCGTCCAGATCCTCCGCCGCCCCCTCCACCTCGAGGGCCAGCGTCTCCCTTGCGATCAGCTCCCGGTGCCGTGCAAGCGCGGCGCGCACCTCCTCCGGTCCGGCAATCCCCAGACGGATCCGGTCCGTGATCTTGAGCCCCGCATCCTTTCGGAGCCGCTGGATCCGGCTCACGAGCTCGCGCGCCATCCCCTCGGCCCTGAGCTCGTCGTCCAGCGTCGGATCGAGCGCCGCCACATGACCGTCCTCGGCCTTCACGACGAGGTCGCCCGCAGCCTCCTCGTGGATCTCGAGCCACTCGTGCTCGAGCGGCACGTCCTCTCCACCGACCCGAATCGTCACAACTTCACCGCGGCCGAACGCGCTCAGTGCCTCGCCCCCGAGCGCGCGGATGGCGGTGGCCGCCTCCTCGCTCCGCTTCTGGAAGCGGGGGCCGAGCGCCCGAAAGCTCGGGCGGGCAACCCGGCGGACCAACTCGTCCGCAGAGGCCAAGAAGCGCACTTCCTTCACGTTCAGCTCGTCCTGGAGGAGGCCCAGGAGCTCGGGCCGGGGCTGGCACCCGGTGGGCACCACCCCCTGGAGGAGGCGGAGCGGCTGGCGGACCCGGATCGTCACCTCCTCCCGTGCAGCGCGGCCGAGGGACACGAGAACCCGGACCGCCGCCATCTCGCCCTCGAGCTCCCGGTCCACGCCGGCCGCGTCCGCCGTCGGAAACGAAGCCAGGTGGACGGAGCGCCCCTCGTCGAGGGCCCGGTGGAGCCAGTCCGAAAAGAACGGGATGATCGGGCCCAGGATCCGGGAGACCGTGACGAGCACTTCCCATAGGGTCCGAAACGCCGCCCTAGCGTCGCTCGAGTCCGTGTTGCCCCAGAACCGCGGCCTAGAGCGTCGCACGTACCAGTTGGAGAGATCCTCGCTCACGAAGTCGGCCACCAGCCGGTACGCATGGGTGAGCTGGTACGAGTCGAGCTCGCTTCCCACTTCCGCGACCGTGCGACTCAGTCGCGAGAGGAGCCACCGGTCCAGGAGGCTCCGCTCCCCCGGGGAGGGATCGTCGTCTCCCGGGCGCCACCCATCGACGTTCCCGTAGAGCGCGAAGAACCGGTACGTGTTCAGGAGCGTGTCGAAGAGCCGCCGGGCCGCCTCCCGTACGCCCTCGGGATCGTAGCGCTTGGCCACCAACGGGCTCGACGAGGTGATCAGGTACCAGCGGAGCGGGTCCGCGCCGAACTCCCCGATCGCGTCCCAGGGGTCTACCACGTTCCCCTTCGACTTGGACATCTTCTGTCCTTCCTCGTCGAGGATGAGCCCGTTCACGATCACGTTCCGGTACACGGGCCCGACGTCGAGCATGGTCCCGATTGCGAGCAGGGAGTAGAACCACCCCCTCGTCTGATCGAGCCCCTCGCAGATGAAGTCGGCGGGGAAGTGGCGACGGAACTCGGTCTCGTGCTCGAACGGCCAGTGCCACTGCGCGTACGGCATCGCCCCCGAGTCGAACCACGCGTCGATCACGGCGGGGTCGCGCTTCATCACCCCTTCGCACTCGCGGCAGCCCCAGGTGAGCGCGTCGATCCACGGCCGGTGCGGATCGAACCCCTCGTCGAGAGGGCCGGCCCGCTCCTCCAGCTCGGCCACGGAGCCTATCCACTCCACATGCTCGGGATCGCTCTCGCACACCCACACGGGGAGCGGGGTGCCCCAGAATCGATCCCGGGAGAGCGCCCAGTCCACGTTGTTCTGGAGCCACTCCCCGAACCGCCCCTCCCCCACGTCGGGGGGGTGCCACCCGATCTGGTGATTGTTCTCGAGCATCCGGTCCTTGAGCGTGGAGGTCGCCGCGAACCAGGAGTTCCGCACCATGTAGATGAGGGGAGAGTCGCAGCGCCAGCAGTGCGGGTACGAGTGCGTGACCGTCCCCACCCGAAAGAGGGCTCCCACCTTTCGGAGCTCCTTGATGAGGACGGCGTCCGCGTCCTTCACGAAGAGCCCCCCCACCACCGGGATCTCCTCCCGGAACCGCCCGCGGTCGTCCACGGGGCGGAGGAGCGGAAGCCCTCTCCGCTGCCCAACGGCGTAGTCGTCCGCTCCGAACGCCGGGGCCATATGGACGATCCCCGAGCCTTCCTCGGCCGAGACGAAGTCCTCCGCCACGACCGTCCATCCGCTGAGGAGCTCCTCGTCCGTCACGGGGACGAGGTCCAGGACCCGGCGGTAGCGGATCCCCACGAGATCAGAGCCCGAGCGGGTCTCCAGGATCCGCGCGTCATCTCCGAACACCTCCGGCACGCGGGACTCGGCGAGCCATATCCGCCTCCCCTCCCACTCGACCTCCGCGTACGTCAGGTCCGAGCGCACGGCGAGCACCGTGTTCGACGGAACCGTCCAGGGAGTAGTCGTCCACACGAGGAAGGCGCGCCGCTCGGGATCCGGCCGGCCGGCTTCGTCCGTCCACTCGGCGAGGAAGTACAGGGACGGGTCCTCGACGTCGTCGTATCCCTGGGCCACTTCGTGCGACGAGAGGGCCGTCCCGCAGCGAGGGCAGTACGGTACGGACTTCTGGCCGCGATAGAGGAGCCCCTTTTCCGCCAGCTGCTTCAGGATCCACCACACCGACTCGATGTACGGTGTATGGAAGGTCACGTACGGACGCGAGTAATCGAGCCAGTAGCCGATCCGCTCCGAGAGGCGCTCCCAGTCATCCTGGTATGTGAAGACGGACTCCCTGCACACCTGGTTGAAGCGCTCGATCCCGATCCGCTCGATGTCCGGCTTTCCAGAGATTCCTAGCTTCCGCTCCGCCTCGATCTCGACCGGGAGCCCGTGCGTGTCCCAGCCGGCCATGCGTGTCACGTCCCGCCCCTGCATAGCGCGATGGCGGCAGACCAGATCCTTGATCGTACGGGAGATGATGTGGTGGAGGCCCGGACGGCCGTTCGCGGTGGGTGGGCCCTCGTAGAAGACGAACGGCTCCCGACCGGCCGTGACCTCGAGCGTGCGCCGGAACAGGTCCTCCTCCCTCCACCGGGCGAGGATCTGCTCCTCGATCGCGAGGAGGCTCTCCGGAACGGCGGGATAGCGCGCGCTCACCTCAGCCCCCCAGTCCCCTCGTAACTCCGGCGCAGCTCCATGGTCAGAGCTCCTTCACGACGTCCCGGAGGAGCGCCGCGAGCCACGGCTCCGCGTCGCGGGCTGTGGTGACGACGGCCGGCGCGTCCACCGGCTCCGGGTGCTCCGGATCGCAGACGTCGGTCACGATCATGACGCCGAGCACGGGCATCCCCATGTGACGGGCCACGATCACCTCCGGGACGGTCGAAGCGCCGACCACGTCGGCGCCTAAGGTTCGGAGCATGCCGCACTCCCCGCGCGTCTCCAGGTTCGGCCCCACGACAGCAGCGAGCACTCCACGGTGGAGGCGCACGCCACGGGCCCGGGCCGCCTCGAGCGCCCGCTCCTTGAGCTTCCGATCGTACGGCTCGGACATGTCCGGAAATCGGGGGCCGAGCTCGTCCAGGTTCGGACCCACGAGCGGGCTGTCGCCCATGAGGTTGATCTGGTCGTCCAGGAGAACCAGGTCACCACGGGTCAGAGTCGGACCGAGCCCCGTGCACGGGCCCGAAACGATCAGGGTCTCGGCTCCCAGGAGGCGCGCGACGCGAACCGGGAGTGTCACGTCCTGGAGGGAGCATCCCTCGTAGCGGTGAGGCCCGCCCTCGAGGGCTACGGTCGGGACGCCGTCCAAGTGCCCGAGGAGGAGCCGGCCCGCACGCGCTCCGTGCCCGGCGAAGGGGAAGCCCGGGATCTCCTCGTACCCGACGGCGACGTCAGCCTCGATCACGTCCGACACGCCCTCGAGCCCGGAATCGAGGACGACGGCCACCCTGGGCTCGAACCGGGAGCGCTCCCGCACCCCGTCCCGGGCCGCGTGGAGTGAGCCCATCCTCTCCTCGGCAACGACCACCGGGGTCACGTCTCGCTCCGCTCCGATTCCGCGATGCCCGGCTCCTGTACCTCCTCCACGTCCGGCACCGCCGACGCGTCCTCCGGATCGAGCGGCTCCGCTTGGCCGGGCGTCCCGTCCGCTCGCGTCTCGGTTTTGGAGCCGTCCGCGCTGGAGGCCGAGCTCCCGGGCTCAGAAGCCTGGTCCGTCAGGAGGGAGTCGAGGGAGCGCGTCTCCTCGGCGCCGGGCACCGCTTCCGAACGACATCCGATCGACTCGAGGTCCACGTCCAGGAGCGGCAGGCTCGCCTCCTCGGCCTCGAGGGCATCCATCTGACACTCGAGCAGCGTGCGGAACGTGGCGAGGAAACGGGCGCGCGCTCGGCTCAGGGTCCTCAATTCGCCCCTCCGCTCCTCGACGAAGCGCTCCACCCCGTCCCGGATCACCTGCGCCGCTCCTTCCGCCTCCCGCCGGACCAGCTCCGCCTCTCGCTTGGCCTGCTCCTTGATCTCTTCCCGGAGCGCCTGGGCGGTGACGAGGGCTTCCTGAACGGCTTTCTCCCTTCCATCCTGGTCGCGAACGCGGACCTCGAGCCCCCCGACTCGCTCCCTCAAGGTCATGGTCTCCCTCACCAGCTCTTCGAGTCGTTCGGCCACGAGCTCCAGGAAGTGGTCCACCTCCTGGGGGTCGTAGCCCCGCATCGTCTTCGCGAAATCTCCCTTCTTCTTTCGGACGTCCAGCGGCGTGAGATCGATCATTCCGGTCTCTCCCCCAAGAGAACAGTGCCCAGCCTCACGATGGTGCTCCCCTCCTCCACGGCAATCTCGAAGTCGTTCGACATACCCATGGAGAGGTCCATCCCTCCATATCCTGTAACCCTCTTGCTGGCTTCCTCTTGCAACTCTCGCAGCCTCCGGAAGGTCCGGCGGAGAACCTCCTCGTCGTTCGTCCACGGGGCCATCGTCATGAGCCCCGCGACCTCGAGCGTCGGAAGCTCCAGCACGCGCTCCATCCCGTCCAGCAACTCCTCCGGGGCGAAGCCGCTCTTCGACCCCTCCCCGGAGGCGTTCACTTGGAGGAGGACTCGAAGCGGAGCGGCGTCCCCTTCGGCCGGCCCCATAGCTCCGCCGGCATCGTCGGGCGATGCCGGCCCAAGCCCGTCCAGCCGCTCCGCCAGCCGTACTGAATCTACGGAGTGCACGAGGTCGGCGACGCCCCTCACCCTCGGAGCCTTCCTCCTCTGCAGGTTGCCGATCATGTGCCAGCGAGCCACGCCGTCCGGGGTACGTCCCACCTTTTCTTCGAGTTCCCCCAGACGATTCTCGCCAAGGTCCCGGAGCCCGGCCTCAAGCGCCGCCTCCACGGCCTCGTATCCGTGCCCCTTCGTGACCGTCACGATCCGAACCGCCTCTGGGTCCCGTCCGGCCCGTCGGGCGGCCGCTTCGATTCGCCCACGAACCCGCGGAAGCGTATCTCGCAGGCGCCCCTCGTACATCTCGTCGTTCCCGGCACCCAAGACGCGAGGCCCCGCTGACCGCTGACCGGCCAACGGGGCCTCACCTCTCGGCTTGGTGGCTTCGCCCGGGGTCAGCTCGGCGTCGTCTCCAAGGTAATGGAAATCGCAACCTCACCCGCGAAGCTGCCCCGGCTCATGGCGTCACCGTCACCAGGCGGCGTTCCAGCTCGGTCGCGAATACGACGAACACGGCCCCGGCGCTCCTGAGCTCCGCCTGGAGGGCGTCCACGTACCGGTACGGCACCTGGGCGTCCGCCCGGAGCGAGATCAGGAGTTGCTCGTCCGAGGCCTGCCAGGCCGGCCGCACGACCTCGCTCACGTTCTCCATCGGAACGTTCTGATCGTTGATGAAGACCTCGCCGTCCGACATGAGCCAGACGTACAGGAGGCTGTCCTGCCTCTCCTCGTACTGCTCGGTGGCTTCCGCGTCGGGCCAGTCGATCGGAAGGGCCCGCTCCTCCCGGAAGACGGTCGTCACCATGAAGAAGATGAGAAGCAGGAAGGCGATGTCGGCCAGGGACGAGTCCGGAATCTTGGCCATCGCCTTCGACTTCCGCTGGAAGCCGCCGCTCGTCAGCGCCACTAGGTTAGGTCTCCAGAACCTGAAGTGAGATTCGCCTGGCGCCCGCCAGCTGGAGGGCGTCCAGCACCGAGATCATGTACTGGTGCGCGGCGTCAGGGTGCGTCCTCACGGCCGCGATGATGTTCGGGTTCGTCTCGAACTCGGCCCTCCAGATCTGCTCGATCTGGCGAGCCAGCACCGTCTGTGCGGTTTCGCTGTCGCCGCGGCGGACCTGCACCGTGCCGTCGGACTGGATCTCGACGTAGAGAACGTCCCGCTGGGCCACCTCCAGCTCGGCGGCGTCCTCGGGGAGCACGACCCTGAGGCCCTGGTCCCTCGGGAAGACCGTGGTCACGAGGAAGAAGAAGAGGAGTAGGAACGCGATGTCCGCCATGGAGGCGGTGGGGATCGCGTCCGTCACCTGGGACTTGCGCTTCAGAATCGCCACCGCGCCTCCCACTGGGACGGTGTCGGGTCGTTTCCTATAGGGTGCCGACCTTCCCCGCCTTTTCGAGGTCCCAGACCAGGTTCAGGACCTCTTGGCTGCCTGCTCCATGTCCACGATGAGCTTGTCGATCCGCGACACGAAGAAGTTGTACGTGAGGTTCACCGGAATCGCGATCAGGAGGCCCGTCGCCGTCGTGACAAGGGCGACCTTGATACCGCCCGCGACGAGGGCCGGTTCCACGTTTCCGGACACCTCGATGGTCGCGAACGCCTGGATCATCCCGACGACGGTGCCGAGGAAACCCATGAGCGGAGCCACGTTCGCGATCGTCGCCAGGATCACGAGGCCGCGCTCCAAGAACGCGAGCTCGATCGTGCCGGTGGCGGCGATCACCCGCTCCAGCTCGTCCTCCTGCACCTGCCCGCTCCGGATCCGGAGGAGCCCCACGAGGAGGATCGCCGCGGTGGGTCCCGCGGTCGCCCTACACCTCTGGATCGCTTCGTCCAGACGCCCCGCCTCGGTCAGCACCCTCACCTCGGCGAGGATCCGGTTGGTCTGGCGGTGCGCCACCCGGAGCGTGTAACCCTTCGCGAGGATGACGCCGAGCCCGATGAGCGAGCTCAGGACGAGGGGGTACATCATGAATCCCCCGTCCGTGAAGAGCGTCATCAGGGAATATTCTGAGCTCAGACCCGCCTCCTTGTCGACGCCTGGCCGGACCAGGCACGCCAACGTACAGATCGACGCGGCCGACTGTCAACGCGGCGCCCGCCGAGATTCATCCCGCCGCGGGGGCGAGTCCCCGAGCTCGCCCGGGGGCCGGCACAGCCCCTTCGACCAGCTGTCGTAGCCGCGCCAGTCCCACTCCCACTTCGAGCCGTCCCCCGTGAGCAACCGAGACCCTGGCGGTCTCCTCGCTCACGACGATCACGAGGGCGTCGGATTCCTCCGCGAGGCCCAGGGCCGCTCGGTGCCGCGTACCGAGCGACTTGTCCAGGAGAGGCGTCTGGGTGAGCGGAAGAATCGCTCCGGCCGCCTTGATGGTGTCTCCCGAGATGATCACGGCCCCGTCGTGGAGGGGCGAGAGCGGGGTGAAGATCGTCGTGACCATCTCGCGCGAGACGCGAGCCTCGAGCGAGCTCCCCGTAGCAGCGTACTCGGCCAGGCCGACCTCGTTCTCCAGCACGATGATGGCCCCCGTGCTCGTCCGCGCCAGCTGCTCGACCGCCTCCAAGACCTCGTCCACCACCTGTCGGCTTTCTAGCTTTGCGAAAACTCGGAACATGTGCGTCTGCCCGAGCCGGGCCAGGGCGGATCTCAGCTCGGGCTGGAAGACCACGAGCGCCGCAATGGCGCCGTACTGGAAGAGGGTCTCGAGGATGGTGCCGATGAGCGAGAAGTCCAGCATCCGAGCCAGGAAGTAGACGGCTCCGAGGAGCCCCACCCCGAGGATCATCTGCATGGCCCGGGTTCGCTGGAGGAGCAGGAGGAGCCGGTAGACGAGGGCCGCCACGATCGCGATCTCGACCAGGTCGGCCCACCCCGGCCTCAAGAGCTGCACCTGCTCCCACAGAGAGCTCACTTCGTGCTCCTCACCTCCGTTCCGCCGTGATCGCTTCCGCTACGAGAAGCGCGTGCCTCGCGGCTGCCACGTCGTGCACCCGGAAGATACTCGCGCCCGCGAGATAGGCCATCGCGCAAGCGACCGCCGACCCCACGACCCGCTCCTTCGGGGGAACCCCCAGGATCGGCTGGAGGAAGCTCTTTCGGCTGGGGCCCACGAGGACGGGGAGACCAAGCTCACCCAGCCGCTGCAGGCGGGCCAGGAGGCGAAGGCTCTGCTGGGCAGTCTTGGCGAAGCCGATCCCCGGGTCCACGACCAGCGCGTCCCGGGCGATGCGGGCGTCGAGCGCGCGCTGGACCGCTCCCCGGAGCTCACCCAGGACCTCCCCTTCCAGGTCGTCGTAGACCGCTCTCTCCACCATGTCGTCGGGGGTCCCGCGAATGTGCATGAGCACGATCCCGGCCCCGGCCTCCTGCACTACCTCCGGCATCTCGGAATCGAAGGCCAGGGCAGATACGTCGTTTACGATGGCCGCCCCCGCAGACAGCGCGGCGCGGGCCACGGACGCCTTCCGTGTATCCACGGAGAGGGGGACGGAGACGCGATCCCGGAGCGCCTCCACGACCGGCCCCACCCGCCCGATCTCCTCCTCGGCCGAGACCGCCCGGGCCCCAGGTCGGGTGGACTCACCCCCCAGATCGAGGAGGGCCGCTCCCTCATCCACCATCCGCTCCGCCCGCTCGACAGCGGACGCCACGCTCGGGAGCTCCCCGCCATCCGAGAACGAGTCGGGTGTCAGGTTCAGGATCCCCATGATCACCGGACGCTCGAGAGAGAGCGTCCCTCCGGCGATCGCCCAGGCGTCGGGCGCACTCAGGACGTCGGGACGTCCCGGGACGTGAGGTGCTGCTCCTGGCGTCAACGATTCGGGCCCGGGATGGGCCGATTCATCCCCGGGTGGCGTCGGGGTCCGGCTCCTCGGCCTTCAGGCGCGCGACCGGGCTCGAGACGGGGGCCTCCTCGTCGGAGTGCGCCGCCTCCCCGACGGTCTCGGGGACCCGGTCCTCCTCCTCTTTCGCTCTCCGCGGCTTCTCTCGGGGACCCGGGGCACCCGCGTCCTCACCTCCTTCCTCCTGTTCCGACTGGGGCTTCGGCTCCTCGGCCTCGATCTCGGCGCGGCGCTGGTCGAGCGGGGGCAACGACTCGCCCCGGGCGAGGAGATCCACCTCCTTGCGCCCCAGCGTTTCCCGCTCGAGGAGCGCCTGCGCGATCGCCTCGATCAGGTTAGGGTCTCCCTCGAGGACGCGACGAGCCCGTTCGTGAGCCTCGTCCAGGATCCGCTTCACCTCCTGGTCCACGAGCTGCGCGGTGTACTCGGAGACGTCCCGACGCTGCGCCATGTCCCGCCCCAGGAAGACCTCGTGCTCGGCTTCGCCGACGGCCATGAGGCCGATGAGGTCGGACATGCCGAAACGGGCCACCATGCGGCGGGCCATCTCGGTGGCCCGCTCGATGTCGTTCCCCGCCCCGGTCGTGATCTTCGTCGGCCCGAAGATCATCTCTTCGGCGACCCGTCCGCCGTACAGCATCGAGAGCTGCCCCTCGAGCCACTCCTTCGTGTAGGAGTGGCGATCCTCCTCGGGAAGCGAGGCCGTGATGCCGAGGGCACGACCGCGGGGCACGATCGTCACCTTGTGGATGGGATCGAGGCCCGGAGTCCGAAGCCCGACCACGGCGTGTCCCGCCTCGTGGTAGGCCGTCAGCTTTCGCTCGTTTTCGGTGAGGACCATGCTCCGGCGCTCGGTGCCGAGCATGACCTTGTCCTTGGCCGTCTCGAAGTCGTCCATGGACACCTTCTCGGCGCCCCGGCGAGCCGCGAGGAGCGCGGCCTCGTTGCAGATGTTCTCCAGGTCGGCGCCCGAGAGCCCGGGCGTCCCCTTCGCGACGACCGAGAGCTCCACGTCGTCCTCGAGCGGGAGCTTCCGGGCGTGTACCTTTAGGATCTGCTCCCTCCCAAGCACGTCGGGCAAATCCACGACAACCTGCCGGTCGAAGCGGCCCGGACGGAGCAGCGCTGGATCGAGCACGTCCGGCCGGTTCGTGGCAGCCAGTAGGATCACGCCCTCGTTGGACTCGAAGCCGTCCATCTCCACCAGGAGCTGATTGAGCGTCTGCTCGCGCTCGTCGTGCCCGCCGCCGAGCCCGGCGCCTCGATGCCGCCCGACGGCGTCGATTTCGTCGATAAAGATGATGCAGGGTGCGTGCGCCTTCCCCTGCTCGAAGAGGTCACGAACTCTCGACGCCCCGACCCCCACGAACATCTCGACGAAGTCCGATCCGGACATCTGGAAGAACGGGCGTCCCGCCTCGCCCGCCACGGCCTTGGCCATGAGCGTCTTCCCGGTGCCGGGCGCGCCAACG
Source organism: Longimicrobiales bacterium (assembly GCA_965198065.1). GTDB lineage: Bacteria > Gemmatimonadota > Gemmatimonadetes > Longimicrobiales > Gaopeijiaceae > SHZS01. The sequence goes on from CBDAON010000004.1 coordinate 563,470, forward strand.
AGCAGCACCCCCTTGGGGAGCCGTCCCCCCAGCCGGGAGAACTTCTGCGGATCCTTCAGGAACTCAATGATCTCCTGGAGCTCGTCCTTCGCCTCGTCCGCGCCGGCCACGTCGGTGAAGGTCACCTTGGGGGTGTCGGGCGAGATCAGCTTCGCCTTCGACCGACCGAACTGGAACGCCTTGTTCCCCCCGCCCTGCATCGTGCGGAGGAGCCAGAACCAGAAAACGATAAGGATGACCCAGGGGAGCGCGGAGATGAGGAACGTCCACCACGGAGTCTGCACTGGCTCGCCACGGACCGTCACTCCCTGCGTCTCGAAATCCGCGAGGAGCCCTTCCGGGTTCGCGAAGGGCAGGTTCGTCTCGAACGCGATGAACTCGGTGTTGTTGCGGACGACCGGTCTCCTGAACTCGCCCTCCACGCGGACGCCCTGGACGACCGTCACCTCCTGGATGTTCCCCTGCTCTAGCTGCTCCCGGAAGTCCGTGTACGAGAACTCAAGGCTGGGCTCGCCCCGCCCTCTCATGAGGTTCAGGAACAAGAGAGGCAGAAGGATCAGGAGGATCCAGAACGAGGCGCTACGCGACAGGCGGGTCCACGTCGCCTCCTTGGGGTCCTGCGATCGCGGCGGTTGGCGTTGAGCCATCTCGCGTCACTCGCTTCGGGGTGCCAGCTCGGGGACCCCGTCAAGGCTGCCGATATACGGAAGGTGCCGGAAGCTCTCCGCGTGATCTAGGCCGTACCCGACGACGAACTCCCCGGGAGCGTCGAAGCCGACCCACCGGGGCTCCTTCTCGAGTCGGACTCTACGCTTGTGGAGGAGAACGCAAAGCTCAAGGCTCTCCGGCCCCCGCGCCTCGAGCAGGGGCACGACCAAGCCGACGGTGGACCCGGCATCCACGATGTCTTCCACCAAGATAACGTGTCGGTCCCGGATTCGGACCCCGGGATCGTAGAGGAACTCGACCTCTCCGGACGAGGCGCGTCCGGCCCCGTAGCTCGACGCGATCATGAAGTCCACGTGGAAGGGGACCTGGATCTCGCGCACGAGGTCCGCGAGGAAGATGAACGAGCCCTTGAGGAGGCCGAGCACCAGGAGGTCGTCCAGACCCTCGTAGTGCCGGGTGATCTCCAGGCCCATCTCGGTGACCCGCGTGGCGATCTGCTCCCGTGTGTACACGACGCTCCGGACGGTATCAGTCCCCGCCGACACACCGCACCCCCACGTGCCAGGGCTCCTCGGACCCGAGGGCCCCCGGTGCCGGCCCCCCTTCGCGCCGCACCCGATCGGCCGGAGCCAGGTGCCTGCCGGCAATCCAGATGACCACCTCCTCGGCGTCCACGAGCAACGGGAGCCGCCCCCGCTCTTCCTTCGGGATGCGAAGCTCACCGAACAGTTTCTTCAGCTTCTTACCTCCTCCAAACGTTCGGGTGCGGTCCCCGTCCTGCCACGATCGGAGCTGGAGGGGGAAGGCCAACTCCGAGGGGGAGAAGGCGGCCCACTCCCATGCGGGCTCTGCCCCGCCGGCACCCTCGGCCGCCCCGACGCCCCAGCGCGCCTCGTAGTCGCGCCCAGAGCAGGCGAACGCCCCGCGTCCGGCCATGACGGAGGAGATCTCTAGGGACCGCCGTGACCCTCGCCGCCCGATTCGAAGGCGGCCCTCCCGAGCGCCGCCGCCCGCGGGGTCTCGGCTCTCGGGCACCTCGTCCCCATGGCGAGAGGGCGCGCCCCGCTCCAGCGCGAACTGGTCAAAGGAGCGCCGGATCGTGACTTCTCCCGAGAGCCGAACCTCCCCCCCACTGGAACCTCTCGTCATAAACTGGAGGGCAGCCTCAGTTCCAGAAACTGACGGAACGAACCCGATGGAGGCACTCAGCCGGCGGAAGACCTCGGTCCTCTCCTCTCCGCCCAGCGCGAGGAAGCGGTCCCGGTCGATCCTAAGGCCGTCATTCCAGCGCTCGACGACCACCGACTGGACGAGGGGCTCCATGAGCCGGTCCAGAAGAAGCGCCGCGTCGGCCGCGTGGCGGGCCAGACGGAGCACGCTCTCCCGCGCCCCGGGATGGATGCGCTCGAGGAGGGGCAGGAGCTCATGCCGCACGCGGTTCCGCGCGAAGCGGAGGGAGCGGTTCGTCGAGTCCTCGCGTGGCCGGAGCTTCCAGTTCCGCACGTAGGCCGCGATCTCCGCGCGCGCGAAAGGAAGCAGGGGCCTGAGGATCCCCGGCTCCCGCGCTTCCGGGATCCCGCGGAGGCCCTCGAGGCCGCTCCCTCGAGCGAGGCGGAACAGAACGGTCTCGACCTGGTCGTCCGCGTGGTGGGCCGTGACCACCCAGCGGGCGCCCGTCCGCGCCCTCACGTCCTCGAGGAACGCGTAGCGGAGATCCCGCGCCTCGCGCTCGGTCCCCGGAGCCTCGGACGCTCGCTCCGTGTGGAGTGGGACACCCCACGCCGCGGTCAGCCCCGAGAGCCACCTCGCGTCCTCTCCCGAGGCGGCCCGCATGCCGTGGTCGAAATGCGCGGCCTCGACACGGAGCCCCAGGCCGGGCAGAGCGAAGCGGACCAGGTGCAGGAGGCCGAGCGAGTCGAGGCCGCCCGAGCACGCGACGATCACGAGATCGCCGGACGAGACCCACCCTCGCTCGCCTAGGTGCGCTTCGAAGCGGCCCGGAAGGTCCGTCACCGCTCCTCCCCGTCCAGGCCGGGCAATCCGGAGAGACCCGGAGGAAAGGGGCGCCCCATCTCCTCGTGGAGCACCCGGGCAAGCAGATCCGGACGGTCCGACTGGATCCCGTCCACCCCCCACGAGAGGAGCCTCCGCATGGCGTCCGGATCGTCCACAATCCATACGTGGAGGGGGAGGTTTCTCCGGTGAGCCTCCCGGACGAGCCGCGGGGTCACAATCCGGCGCCCCTGCCACCAGTCCGGGAGCTGGAGCGCATCCGTGCGCGGCGTGTACGGCCCCCCCCCGGGGAGGCGGTGCAGGTAGTAGAAGAGCCGGGCCTGTCTCCGCGTGGCCGACACCGGGCCACGGTAACCGAGCCGGTCCGCGCGGCCCTCCTCCTCGGCCGACGCGAGGAGGATCCGGTGGGTCTGCCCCTCCCCGTGAACGAGCTCGACCAGCTTCGCCTGGACGAGCGGATCCTTCCCGTCCACGTTCATGCGTACGTGCGGTAGCGCGTGGAGCACGTCCAGAAAGCGCGGGATCCGCACCCCCTGTCCCCGGAACGATGTCTTCCCCTCCAGGTCCACGAACCGGTATCCGGCGTCCAGCTCCCGAACCCGGCTCCACTGCAGGCCCGACACCCGGCCGGTCCCATCCGTCGTGCGGTCCACGGTCTCGTCGTGGAGCACCATGAGCTCCCCGTCCCGGGTGCGGCGCACGTCCATCTCCAGGACGTCCGCCCCCCAGACGTCCACTGCCGAGCGGAACGCCTCGAGCGTGTTCTCTGGGGCGAGCGCGGAGCCGCCGCGATGAGCGAAGAGGAGTGGGGCGCCCGCCAGGTAACGGTGCCCGGGACGAGGCCGGCCGATCACGATGCGTGTCTCGAGTCGGTCGTGGACGCGCCGACGGGACCCGGCCCGCGGGCGGATGAGGTCCCTACTCCAGGGTCCCCACGTCCTCGGGGGAAAGGCGGTGGTACTCGAGGAGCACGCGGTCGAGCAACCCCTCCGTCATGCGCAGCTCGAGCGCGGCCCGGTCGCCCTCCTCTCCGGGGCCACCCGCGGCGTCGCGCCGGAGCGCGAGGATGCGATCCGAGAGGAAGGCCAGGAAGTCCTCGACCACCTCCGGCCGCGGCTCCGGCTCCTCGGTTGAGCCTTCCAAGACCTCGGTGAGCAGGAGCCCGCGCACGAGGGCCAGGACCCCCGGGAAGGTCAGCTCCGGGAGCGGCCCCCCCTCCATGCGCTCCTCTTCGGTGACGTTCTCCCATTCCAGATCGTTCCAGTAGAGCTCCTGGAGCTCCTCCAGAAGATGACGTCGTCCCTCCACGGGAAGGGCGGCCCCCACAGTTCCGCCGGGCACACGCAGCGGCCGGCCTATCGCCTCCTGGAGCAGCCGCCGGCGCTCCTCGATGAGCTGGGTCGTCTGTTTCGAGCTGGGCATGGGAAGTCCAACTTACGGAGGCGTCCTTCCGCGGCCAAGGAAGGTCTAGCCTTCCGAGTCAGGCCTTCTAGCCGTCTTCCTCCTCAGCTTCAAGCGTTACGTACACGGGGATTCGTGCGACGGTGCTCCAACCTCCACTGGGATCTCGATAGGGGGAGCCCCTCCGGAAGGAGGATCCCATCTCGTAAAGCCTTGCTTTTGGGGGCTTTCCAGAAATGCCGGAGGAGGGACTCGAACCCCCGACACGCGGATTAGATTGCGAAACCACGACTTACCTTGTGAGTGCTCCTGTTCGGCCACCGAATCTCCTGCAATCACTTAGAGCGTTGTTGCGCACTGGAACTTCCGCCGCTCTACGCCTTGTTCTGGAACGTCAGTGAACAAAGTCTGACACGCCACCTCGCCGTCGCCGATCCCACGTTCGAGGCGGTAGAGGCCCTCAAGGATAGCGTACAGGCGGGTGATGGGGTCGGCGTCTTCTCGCGACAACGTCCCGGTGGGGACGGCTGCCTCGCGGAGCCAGAGCAGGAGGCCATCCCAGGCCTCGAAAAAGTGGACACCTAGGTCACGCGGCCTGACGTAGTCGCTCCTCATAGGCGATCGGACTCAGATACCCGAGGGTCGAGTGCCGTCGCTCCCGATTGCACCAACCCATCGATGTACTCTACGAGAGCTCGGGTAAGCCCTCCGCGGGTGGGCCAATACGAGGCTGATCTTCGACATATTTGAGGCAATTGACGCGAACGCTTGTTGCCCTCATGATGCATCTTATGTGGTTCTCACGACAGTTCCGTTCCGTGACGGCATCGTTTCTGATCGCGTTGGTCTGCGCGCTCTCCACCGGTGTGCCCTCGCATCATCATGAGCGGTCCGATGACTCGCACGGCACAGTTCATGTTATCGGCCCTGACCATCACTCGCACGGCACCATCCTCGTCGAGCAGGCGGAACGGGTTTCGTCCAGCCCGCCCCAACTCATCGCGGTGGTGGCATCCGGTTCGGAACCAATACCTGCAGCGGTATCCAGCGTAGTCCAGCAACGCCGGGAGCCAATCCGCCCCAGGGAACGGGCCCCACCGCCCAACAACGCCCCCCGCGCCCCGCCGCACCTCTCCTGACCGAACGGCCGGCCCGAGCCAGGCCGGCGCGTCTCCACACATCTGGACTCCTCGCAGCCCCTCCTTCGGGGGGTGCGAGGTCACAGGAGAAGGGATAGGTGAATACCAAAACGAACGCCACGATCTTAGTCGGAGCCTTGCTCCTCGGTCTCATGATCTTTCCCCGATCTGTGATTGCCCAAGTTGCGGCAGAAGGTGCCGTCAACCAACAGAACCAGTTTCGACGGATCACTTTCGATGAGGTGCTTGGGCTGCTGGGGGCAAACCTGGGACTCCGCATAGCACGGTTGGAGGCCGAGGCGATAGCTCGCCAATCAAAAGCCTACCCTAACCCAGCATTCACAGCGAGCCATGAGACCCTCGATGCGACCGGCGAGTTGTCCGAGAGTTACCTCACCCTATCGCAGCGGTTGGAGTGGCCGGGAAGCCGTAGTGCGCGCCAGACCATGGCGAGCGAGAACGCATTAGCAGCGTCGACTCGCGTGGCAGCCGATAGCGCTCTTTTGGGATTTCGTGTGAAGCGCGCGTACGTCGAGGCGGCGCGGGCCGAAACGTACACCGACATTCTTGAGCGCGTGGCAACGGTCTTCCGACAAGCTGTAGAAAGGGCAGGGGAGCGATACGATGAAGGTGACGTATCGCTCTACGATCTCCGCCGCATTGAGGTCGAACGGGTGCGCTACGAGGCCTCCCTTGCTGATGCTCTCCTCGATCTCAGTTCGGCGCGCCGCGAGTTGGCTCTCCTGGTTGCCCCTGAAACGGGTGACCTCCAGCTCGCGCCCGCCGCTGCCCCTGTGGGCATGCCCCCTTTCTTGGATCTAGATCAGCTGCAGGTATTGGCAGTTAGCCGGCGTCCAGAGATCGCAGCTGTGCAAGCGGACATTAGGTCCGCGCAGGCCGAGGTCAGGGGGCTCCGGGCTCAACGCATTCCCGATCTGACGGCGACCGGCGGATTCAGGCGTCAGTCCGATGGGTTCAACGGGCTGTTCCTCGGGATGTCGGTCCCGCTTCCTCTCTGGAATCGTTCTGCGGACGCCATCGAAGCTGCAGACGCCCGAGTCACAGGAGACCAGACGCTTCTAGCCCTCACGCGGCGGGAGATTGAGAACGATGCGTGGAGCGCCCTGGACGCGTACCGCTCCCAGGTTCAGCGGGCGGAGCTTATTTCGGGTGAGGGCGGAGCCCAGACGACCGATCTCTTGGATGTCGCTCAGGTCGCGTACGATGCGGGTGAGATGGAGTTGATCGAGCTCCTGGAATGCGGCCGAGGCCTTTCGTGATGCAGAGACAGCAACTATTCGCATTCGATCCGATGTATGGATCAGCTACTACGATCTCGAGCGAGCCGTTGGTGGATCCGGCGATCTCTCGGGGCAAGGGGAGGACGACGAATGATTGAGCGTAAGAGGCGCACGAAAGCTGGACTGCGCGGTGCGACGAGCCGGGTGGTCCTGACTTTGTTCGTAGGTGTAGCCCCACTCGCAAGCGTGGGTTGTGAGCAGGAGCCGGCGGCGGAGACTCTCGAGCCCGGAATCGGCTCGGTCGTCGTGAGTCAGTGGAATGAATCCACGGAGCTCTTCCTCGAGTACCCGCACCTTGTCGCAGGGCAGCCTACGGGGAATTGGGCGATCCACCTGACGAGCATGGAGACCTTCGAGCCGATCCGCTCTGGGAGTCTCGTTGTCAACTTCCTCTCGGCCGAGTCGGTCCAAGCGTCGTTCCCGATTGAGGGCGTGGCGCGGGACGGAATCTTCCTCCTGGATCCGGTCGTTGCAACGCCCGGCCATTACCGCGTGGAGCTTGCTCTGGAGAGTCCGCAGGCGCGGAGCACGCATGTCCTTCCCGACGTCCAGGTATTTGCGAGCGAATCGGACGCGCCTCTGGCGGAAGAGGAGGAGGAAGGGGGAGGTATCGCCTTCCTAAAGGAACAACAGTGGCAGATGCCGTGGGCGGTCACGCCAGCCGCTACGGGCTCGATCCTCGGGACCATCGCGGTGCCGGGCGAGGTCGTCGCCCCGGACGGCGCTCTGGTGCAAGTCGGGGCGCCTGTGGCCGGGATTGCGCTGGAAGAGTCCAACCGGACCGCTCCTTCTGTCGGACAGAACGTCACCAGGGGACAGGTCCTCGCGGTGCTCGCGCCGACCGCGCAGGAGGGAGGGTTCGCACGGACGGTCGCGACCGTTCAACGGCTCGAAAGAGAGGTGCAGCGGGCCGAGCAGCTGGTTGAGGCTGGCGCAATTCCGCGGCGACGGCTCGAGGAGGCACGTTACGATCTCGAGGTTGCCAGGGCTGAGGCGGAAGCTATGGGCGCCTCGGCTTCCGATGGCCCTTCGCGGCTTCAACTCACCTCGCCGATGACCGGTGTGGTAGCGACCCGCAGCTTCATTCCGGGAGGGCGAGTCGAGGCAGGCGAACCGCTGTTCACGATCGTCGACTCGGGGGCGGCTTGGCTCCGCCTAGCCGTTCCGGCCGAGATTGTGTCGTCTGTACTCGAGGGCGCCTCGGGAAGGTACCGTCTCGAAGGGTCCGAGGAGGTACGTGAGACGGGACGCCTCGTGTCGATCGGTAGGATCATGGATTCGCAGACGCGCACGGTTCCAGTCGTTTTCGACGTGTCAGCGACGAGTGACCGGTTCTTTTATGGACAACTAGCGGAAGGCTTCGTTCCTCTAGGCGGGGAAGCTTCCGGAATCGTCATTCCAAACGAGGCGATCATCGACGACAACGGTACGGACGTAGCCTATGTCCAAACTGGGGGCGAGACCTTCGAGCGCCGGATCCTCGCGCTCGGCCCCACGGACGGAACTCACACGTTGGTGCAGGCAGGGATCACTCCGGGAGAACTGATCGTTGTGAAAGGCGCCTATCAGGTCCGGCTCGCCTCGATGTCCGGCAGTGAATTCGCCGGTGCCCATGCCCATTGAGAGGCCGACCATGATCCCAGGAATAATCGGCTGGTCCATTCGGAATCGATTCTTGGTTCTAGCTGCGGCCAGCCTACTGCTGGTTTCTGGGATAATAACGGCACTTAGAATGCCGGTGGATGTGTTCCCGGACCTAACGGCACCCACGGTGACCGTCTTGACCGAAGCCCACGGGATGGCTCCTGAAGAGGTGGAAACTCTGGTCACTTTCCCAATCGAAACCTCCGTTAACGGTGCAACGGGCGTTCGGCGGGTCCGTTCGTCCACCGCCCAAGGAATCAGCATCGTATGGGTCGAATTTGAGTGGGGAACCGACATCTTCCAGGCCCGGCAGATTGTGGCTGAAAGGCTTCAACTCGTGGGTCAGTCGCTCCCCGTCGGTGTGCTCCCGCCAGCCCTCGCCCCCATCTCGTCGATCATGGGTGAGATTATGCTGATCGCGGTTACGGCAGATGAGTCCACGTCCCTCATGGAAGCAAGAACATTTGCGGACTGGGTCGTTCGTCCCCGACTTCTTGCGGTCCCTGGTGTGTCCCAGGTGATTCCGCTCGGAGGGGAGGTTCGACAGTACCAGATTCTGGTGGATCCGACGCGGCTTGCAGCTTACGGGGTGACGCTCGATGAGGTGATGAGGGCCGCGGAAGAGTCCAACGTGAACGCTTCGGGTGGCGTGTTCATGGCCGGAGGTCAGGAGTACCTGATCCGTGGGACTGGGCGTGTGGAGAAGCTGGATGACATCGCGGGAACGGTGGTCGCCGTACGAGACGGGACTCCGGTCCTGATCGGGAATGTAGCAGACACCCGCATAGGGCCTGCTACTCAATTGGGCAGAGGATCTGCGAACGCCGAGGCTGCGGTGGTCCTATCCATTCAGAAGCAACCGAATACCAACACTTTGGAGCTCACGGACCGCATCGACGAGTCCCTCACGGATATCGAGGAGGGTCTTCCCCCGGGTCTCCAGATTAACCGCGGAATCTTCCGACAGGGAAACTTCATAGAATTGGCAGTCGACAACGTGCTGGAGGCCCTGAGAGATGGGGCGGTTCTCGTCGTTCTGATCTTGTTCCTCTTTCTCTGGAGCGGACGCAGCACGTTCATTTCGGCTTTGGCCATCCCCCTCTCCTTCGCGACTGCGATCTTTGCGCTGCGCCTTTCAGGCATCACGATAAACACGATGACGCTAGGCGGGATGGCGATCGCGATCGGCGCCCTGGTCGATGATGCGGTGATCGGCGTAGAGAACGTGTTCCGAAGGCTTCGCGAAAACCGTGCGCTTCCGCCCGAAGAAGCGAAACCTTCCCTTGAGGTGGTAAGCTTTGCGTCGTCGGAGATCGGACCAAGCATCGTGAGCGCCAGCTTCATTATTAGTGTCGTCTTCGTCCCCCTCTTCTTTCTGAGCGGAATCGAGGGGCGGATGCTTGTGCCTCTTGGCTTCTCCTACATCGTGGCAATCATGGCCTCGCTCGTCGTCGCTCTCACGGTTACGCCCGCACTGGCTGCTATTCTCTTGCCGGGCTCTCCGGAGGTCGAGCGCGAGCGAGAGAGTTGGGTCAGCCGGACCCTCAAGGCCGCATATGCGCGAATTCTGGACCCCCTCCTCGATCGCCTAATCCCGGTGCTTCTGGGTACGACCGGGCTCGTGGCTGCCGCGCTCGTGATGGTCGGGTTCATGGGACGGGACTTCCTCCCTGAGTTTAGAGAGGGGACCCTCGTCATCCAGGCGATAACGCTGCCAGGAACGTCGCTGGATGAATCCGATGCCCTAGGCCGGAGGATAGAAGAAATTCTGCTGAGCCATCCCGCTGTGGAGGAGACGGGACGCCGCACCGGGCGAGCAGAGCTGGACGAACACGCGCAAGGAACCAATGCAGCTGAAATCGATGTGCGACTGAACCTGGAAGGGTACGACTACGACGTTGTCCTTGCCGAGCTAAGAGAGGCGGTGGCCATGGTTCCGGGTACGGAAGTCACGATCGGCCAGCCTATCCGACACCGCATAGACCACATGCTCTCCGGGACACGGGCAAGTATCGCGATCAATATCTTTGGCCCGGAACTTCGGGAGCTGCGCAGAATCGGCCGTGAGGTAGAATCCGTTGCCGCGAGCGTGCCCGGAACAGCTGATGTTGCAATGGAGCCCCAAGCAGATGTCCCGCAGGTCCGCGTCATAATGAACCGCGCGGCAATGGCCCGCTACGGCATGACTCCAGGGCGTCTCGGCGAAGCCATCGATGTAGCCTTCGCCGGAGAAGCGGTCTCGCGTGTGCTGGAGGGACAGCAGAGCTTCGATATCCTGGTGCGCTTCGCCGAGCCGTACCGCGGTTCGATCGAGAACATTGCGAACTCTCGGGTCAATACCCCGTCTGGCGCCCAGGTCCCTCTGACTTCCCTGGCCACGATCCGGCGCGACATGGGACCCAACCAGATCTCTCGGGAGAACGTGCAGCGAAAGATCGTCGTACAGTCGAACGTTGCTGGTCGGGATGTGGGGAGTGTGGTAGAAGAACTGCGCGAGCGGATCTCTCAAGAGGTGAGCCTTTCCCAGGACTATTACATCGAGTATGGGGGCCAGTTCGAGTCTGCGGAGTCGGCTTCCCGGACCATCGGCGGGCTTTCCCTGCTGGCGGTTGCGCTGATGTTTCTCCTCCTCTTCATGGAGTTCCAGTCGGTCCGTCAGGCAATTCTAATCATGGTCAATCTTCCTTTGGCCCTCGTCGGTGGCGTCTTTGCGGTGATGTTGACAGGGGGAATACTCAACGTCGCCACCATGGTCGGCTTCATCACCTTGTTCGGAATCGCCGTGCGGAACGGGATTCTTCTGGTGTCGCACTACAATCACCTGCTCGGAGAAGGCTTCTCGCTTCGTGAGGCGGTATGGAAGGGTTCTATGGAGAGGCTCAATCCGATAGCCATGACGGCACTTACGACAGGGCTTGCTCTCGTTCCGCTGGCTCTCGCAGGAGGCGATGCGGGTAACGAGATCCAGAGTCCCTTGGCGATTGTCGTCCTGGGGGGACTACTCACCGCTCTCGTGCTCAACATGATCGTGGTGCCGGCGCTGTTCTTGAGGTTTGGGATTCCGCGTCCCGTGGTAGCTCTGTAATGCCGCGTCGCCGCGGCCCGCCAGCCCCCCACGGGGCCTCGGGACACATGCCCTGGGGCTGAAGTCAACGAATCGGCAACAGCTAAGGAAGCGAGGTAATAGGTCGGTTTGAGGCCGAGCGGGAATCGTGTTGGGGTCCGCGTGCTGGTAGGATTTCCTGAGCGCCGCGGGGCGCTAGTTGTTCGGGGCGCCGGTGTTGATCCAGTTCCTGATGTTCGTCAGGTCGATGTTGTCCAGAAAGGAGCCGCGCAGTGGCATCCGCGCTCCGACCCTCTGGCGGCCTTCCAGCTTAATCACCAGGTAGCTGTTTGTGGCATCGTTGGGCGTAACCCTGTTGAAGTTCGGCTCGGACATCGACGGGACTCCGACGAGGACGCCATAGTTCGCGTCCCCGTTGCTTCCCAGTATCAATCCCCCCGCTGCGCTTCCGTGGCAGCTCGCGGCCCTGCAGCCCTTCCGGGTGAAGATCTCTTGGACATCGGCGGCGAAGGACGGGTTCGACTTGATCTCGCGGGTGTCGCCCGGATCGGACGGGCTGCCGCTCCCTCCGCACGCTGCGAGGAAGGTGGCCACGACGGTCGCGGCCAGGAACGAACGAAGCAGAGGCATGATTGCACCCTTTGGCGCGCGTCGGGGGACGAGGGGCGATCCCTGGTTCACGGTGTGTGGTGGACGAAGTACTTACGCAGCAATACTATACCGGAATAGACCAGACTCTTCCCTAGACTTGTAGTCCCCCTCATAATCGAAGGGTCGCAGGGCCGAATCCTGCCCGGCCCATAGACTGACTCGATCGATAACGCAACCCCGGCAGGATCTGCGGAGCGCAGCGGAGCTAACCCTGCCGGGCCCACTAACTGACCCGATCGACGACGTGACCCCGGCGGATCACGTGAGCGAAGCGAGCGCCATCCTGCCGGCCCCACCCGTCGTCATCAGGGCCCGGAGGCGGACAGCTCGACGAGGAAGGCGGTCACGGCCCGTGCCTCGGACCTCGTAAGATGAGCACGACTTCGTACGTGCGCGACCAGGACCGGCCACTGCTCCGCGGTGAACTCGCTCGCGGGCCTGGCATTGTGGCACCGGTCGCACGTAGCGAGCCAGATTCGCGCCCCCATCTGCGCGATCTCCGAAGTCGCCATCGGCTGCTCCTGGACGGCGGCGCTCGCGCATCCCCCCAACAGTGGCCCTACGGAGAGAGCGGTCGCCAGGATGCCGAGGAAGCGGCGCCGGGATCGCGCGCGCGGGGGCTGGCGGGGAGCCGACCGAGGATCCATCAAGATATTGTTCATGTTCGTCACGTCGTCTGGAGTCATCAGGTTCAGAATCCCAGGGCCCACTCGACGAAGAGGCCGTCCGGCCGATCCGCTTCCCAGTGGTACGCGACCTTCACCGGCACCGAGGGAGTCATCCAGTAGTTCAGGCCGAGGGCCAGCTGCTTCCGTCGGGGAATGAGCTCGCCCTGGCCGGCGACCGCGCGGGGGAGGTGGGACCATCGGACGACGGGCTCCCAGGGGCTCGACATCCGCCGGCTCAACTGAACGTAATAGCCGCCGTAGTCCACCTTCTCCACGGCTCCGTCCAGGAGATACTCTTGGACGAGGACCATGCCCTCTCCCTTCAGCTGGAAGAGCGGCTCCGGGCCCGACCCGGGCGCCCACACGATTCCCAGGTTGAGCGCGGAAACCGTCAGATCGCCGTCCGGGTCGTAGGCTGCCCGAAAGCCCGTGCCCTGTACGGTCAAGCCCGTTGCGGACACCGCCCGCAGCGCGAGCCCCAGCATCTTGTCCGTGTTGTTGTCCTCGTAATTCGAGCCGTAGACGAGAAGGGGGGCGTCGGCTTCGGACTCGGGGTCCCCCTCGTCCTCGGCACCGTCGTGCGCATGCCCCCCCCCGGAAGAGCCTACCGGACCCTGACTGACCCAGAGGGATGCGGAGGTGCGCCAACCCTCCAGGAGGGGGATCGTCCACGTGGCCATGGCGCCCAGATCGAAGATGATCGGGATGAGCGCGTTGGCAGCCGCTTCCCCATGGGTATCCTCGTAGAGCAGCGGCGGGGTCGGCATCTTGTTCGTCCAGTTCGTGTGCATCCACAGGCCCACAGGGAGATGGAACTTCCCCGTGACGAACTGGAGCCGCTCGAAGCCATGGTAGCGGGCTTCCACGTGCTCCAGCCCGATTAGCGTTTCGTTTCCGTGGAGCCCGGCCTCGACCTCGGCTTCCATGAACACGTCTTCCGTGATCCAGGCGAGCGGCACGAGTGACAGGAGCCCCGTGAAATCGCTCCGGCGCTCGTCCGCCCCGATGGTCGTGGAGTAGCCCACGGCCGCATACCCGGTCAGGATCGTCCGAACGGTCGGAGCCTCCTGGGCGAATGCGAGGAGGGGAGTGAGGACCGCCGAGGTGAAGCAAACGACAAGGGGTCGAAGCGCCCTCGATCTCGCGCTCCTCGGCCGCGGGCGACGTTTGAAGATCATGTTTCGCTCCAGTCTGGATTGAGACGTTCGCTCAGTGCTCATGGGACACGGAGGTCGTGAACCTTGCCGCTTGGGGCTGTAAGCCGTCCTACGGAGTCCTACGTCGACCGGAGGCCGGCCTCGATGAGCTTCAGGCGGAGCGGGGAGGGGCGTTCGGAAGGTGGAGCTCGAAGGGGGCGTGACGGGGACCGATGAAGGCAGTGCTAGTGTCGATCGGTCCGGCTGTGAAGGAGAACAGAGAGGGCTCCGACTGAGCGGAGTGTCCCGAAAGGGCCCCCAGGTGATTGCCGGTGGCGACAGGGCAGTCGCCCATGCAGCCGCCGGGGGCTCCCGAGTGATCGTGCTCGTGGGTCGACGGGCCCGCGAGCGGCCCGTGGCTGGAAGCGTGATCGGAGGAGTGATCGTGAGATCCGGACGACAACGGCGCGGGCGGGGCCGGCCCCGGAACGCCGTCGTGGACCAGGCAATGCCCCACCCCGAAGGCCTGCCCCTGGGCCATCGTGAGGAACACGGCGGCAAAGAAAACAGCGGACGTGCGCCGTACGAAAGTGACTTCGCTAATCATCCCAGATCCCAAAGTCGTTCTTGCCACTCCATCGGAGGATGGTTGATCATACTAGCGAGGTTGCGCCCGATCAACCCGAAGGGGAACCGACCGCCGACCGGTCTGGTGGTGCCAACAGACATCATCTGATATTGAACCCTCTACAACGAGGTCAGGTCAATAAAGTGTGTAAACGGCATTAGGCGGCGATCCTCTCGGAGACTCCGGAGTTGCACCACGGACTGCTATGGGCTCACGCGGCCATCCGAGGCGACGGTGAAGCCCAACCCAGAGGCCGGGGGGTCCGTGCCCGACACCGATTGCACATCAGTGAGAGGGACGTCGTTGGCGAAGACGTTCTGGGTCACTGAAGCGGTCTGATCTCGATCGCACAGATTCGGATCAGTGATGAGAACCAGGTGGCGCACGTCCGGTGGCACATCGAACGTCGCCTCCCATCGATCGCTACCGACCGGGACCATGTTGAACGGCTGGTAGTTGAGCCAGCTTACGTGCATATGCGTGGGCGACTCGTCTCGCACGCAGGCGAGCTCCGACAACGAAAAATCCGTACGCAGGACCGTCGACGCCAGGTACACGATCCTCACCGCGACTGCGCCTGATCCGCCTCCGCCTGGCGGAGTCGCAGCAGAGGGTTCCGACCCACCACAGCACGCCACCATCGCGGTCGCGATCGGTCCTACCAACCAAGTACGCAGCCTCACGCTTGACAAATTAGCAAACACCTCCCCGAATACGGTAGAACATTGAGTACGGTAGAAGATTACACGGTAGAACATTACTTGGTCCGGATGTCGATGAAGTTTTCTGCTGTCTGCACGCTCGGGCTGCTGGTGCCGCTTCCGTGCGCGATGCTCTTCGCGGCGGATCGGGCGGCGGCACAGGAACAGCCGCAACAAGAGCAGCTACCGCCGACCGATGGATGGCAGTGGTCGGTCGACGCAAATGTCTTCTTCGGCCTCAACTATCAGCACCGCCGGTTCATCAACATCCGCGAGGTAAAGCGCGAGGTCGAATCGCAGAACTGGTTGATGACGATGGCATCCCGCACGGCCGGTCGAGGCACCCTGACCTTCCGTTCGACGTTCTCGTTCGAGCCGTTCACCATGCGTGCTATGGGCTCACCTCAGCTCCTCCAGACCGGCGAGACATTCAAGAACCGGCGATTGATCGACTACCAACACCCTCACGATTTGTTCATGGCCCTCGGGTCTGAATACCGCCGGCCAGTGGACGACTGGATGGTGCGGGTCGGTGTTGACCTCGTCGGCGCCCCGTCCATTGGCCCGACTGTGTTCATGCACCGGCCCTCGGCCGCGGAAAATCCGCAGGCCACGCTCGGCCACCACAATATGGATGCGACCCACATCACGCACGGCGTCGTCAAAGCCGGGGTGGAGCGGGGGATCGTGGGGTTCGAGGTGTCCTGGTTTCAGGGGCGCGAGCCCGACGAGGATCGGATCGGGTTGGATCTAGACGCGCCGGACTCGTGGGCCGCTCGGCTGTCGTGGACGATCGGCCCGTGGTCTGCGCAGGTGTCCAGCGCGTGGCTTAACGAGCCCGAGCCACTCGAGCCGGGCGACGTGACCCGACTCACGGCGTCGGTCGGCTACACGCGCACCTCGGGGGACCGCTCGACCGCCATCTTGGTGGCGTGGGGTCAGAACCGTGAGCTGTTCGGCGTCTTCGATGCCTACGTCGCGGAGGCAACGATTCGGCCCAACGCGAAAAACGCGTTCTACGGCCGGGCCGAGGTGGTTGACAAGAGCATCCTTGGAGGCGGGGTCCACATCCCCGGGGTCGTCCACCGGCATCCGGAGTCCCGAGTCGGTGCGTTTACCGTCGGGTACGTGCGCGACCTCGTGGTTGGCCGGTACGGCCGGTTGGGACTCGGAGCCGATGTCACGCGCTATCGGATAGCCGAGGACCTGAAGTTCCTCTACGGGTCACCCCGCTCCTACCACGTGTTTCTTCGGTATCGGCCAGAGCGCTCGATGTCAGGTCAAATGGATATGTAAACGGCATCGGGCGGGGGGACCCCTTGGCTTCTTTCAGCACGGCGGTGGCTCCTCTCGTTGCGGGCACGAGGCCCGTGGTTGATTGGTCAACCGAAAGGCGTCACCGCC
This sequence comes from Longimicrobiales bacterium, assembly GCA_965198065.1. Classification (GTDB taxonomy): domain Bacteria; phylum Gemmatimonadota; class Gemmatimonadetes; order Longimicrobiales; family Gaopeijiaceae; genus SHZS01. The sequence continues at coordinate 579,889 of CBDAON010000004.1, forward strand.
TTCCGCCTGTTTACACACCCTCTGAAGCTACCTGAACTGCCCATGAAGTATTTGTTGACAAAACCAGAACATTTTGGCAAGAAAATCGGCCTCCCGAGCGAACCAGAGAGGCCTACAACCCTTGTCCCTACTGGATGCCGGAGGAGGGACTCGAACCCCCGACACGCGGATTATGATTCCGCTGCTCTAACCAGCTGAGCTACTCCGGCGAGGGAAGAAAACGCTACCCGCCGGCGGGGAGGGTGTCAACGGCTCTCCCCGCTGTCCGCGAAGCGGTACAGCACCTCGCCGTCCCGAATCATCCCGAAGCTCTCCCTCGCGAGGATCTCGAGCGTGCGCGGGTCGTTCTCCAACGCGTGCGCCCGGCGCTCCAGGCGCGCGGTCTCGGCCTCGACCGCGGCCACGGCCACGCGGGTGTCCATCACGTCACGTCCGATGTGACGGAACTCCAGCGCAGAGTACTCGCCCCCGAAGACGGCGTAGTACGCCGCCGTCACTAGCAGGCCCGTCACGACGAGACGTCGGATCTGCACGCGCGCTCCTTTCGAGATGACCCCCCGCCCCCTCATCGATCACCCCACAGGGAGCGGCCCGGATACCGGGCTCGCTCGCCCAGCGACTCCTCGATCCGGAGCAGCTGGTTGTACTTCGCGACCCGGTCAGTCCGTGACGCGCTCCCGGTCTTAATCTGACCAGCCCCGGTCGCCACGGCCAGGTCCGCGATGAAGACGTCCTCCGTCTCGCCGGAACGGTGCGAGATGACGGATCGGTACCCAGCCTCGCTCGCCACACCTACGGCCTCGAGGGTCTCCGAGAGCGTCCCGATCTGGTTCACCTTGACGAGGATCGCGTTCGCGATGCCCTCCCCGATCCCCCGGCGGAGCCGCTCGGGGTTCGTGACGAAGATGTCGTCGCCCACGATCTGGACACGGTCTCCCAGCGCGCGGGTGAGCGCGTTCCAGCCGTCCCAATCGTTCTCGTCCAGGGGATCCTCGAGGGAGCCGATCGGGTAACGCCCCACCCACTCACTCCAGAACTCGACCATCCCGGCCGAGTCCCTCACCTCCCCTGAGGACCAGCGGAACGTGTACTTCCCGTCCCCGTGGAGCTCGGAGGCCGCCGCGTCGAGCGCGAGCACGACGTCCTGGCCCGGGCGGTAGCCGGCCCGCTCGATCGCTTTCAGCACGACCTCGACGGCTTCCTCGTTTCCGGCAAGGTCGGGAGCGAAGCCGCCCTCGTCTCCTACGGCCGTGCTCCCCCCGCGCTCGGAGAGGACCTTCTTCAGGTGGTGGAAGATCTCGACCCCCATCCGGAGACCCTCGCCGAAGCTCTCCGCCCCGACCGGCATGACCATGAACTCCTGGAGGTCTACGTTGTTCGGGGCGTGTGCCCCTCCGTTCAGGATGTTCATCATCGGCACGGGAAGGAGCGTCGCCTCCTCCCCTCCGAGCGAGCGGAAGAGGGGGAGGCCTTGGGAGTCGGCCCGGGCGCGCGCGACGGCGAGGGACGCTGCCAGGATCGCGTTCGCCCCGAGCCGCCCCTTGTTCGGCGTTCCGTCCGCGTCGATCAACGCTCGATCTAGGGCCGCCTGGTCGGAGGCGTCCATTCCCACCAGGAGCGCCCGGATCTCGCCCGAGAGCGCCCCGACGGCCTTCGTCACCCCCTTCCCCAGGTAGCGGGACGCGTCCCCGTCCCGGAGCTCCACGGCCTCGTGCTCTCCCGTCGAGGCCCCGCTGGGCACCGCGGCCCGTCCGCGCGCACCCCCCTCGAGCACAACCTCCGCCTCGACGGTCGGGTTTCCTCTCGAGTCGAGGATCTCCCGGCCGCGAACCTCCCGGATCCTGGTTCCGCTCACTCCGCCTCCGCTTCCGTGGACGAAACCGCCCGGGCATCCTGTCCCCCACGGGCGTCGTCAGCCGGGGTCCGCTCCAACCCACCGGTCTTACGCTCCGCATCCGGAGGGTTCGCCGCCGGTAGCCCGTCCGAGTCCTCCATCAGCTCCGCCACGGCCGCGCGGGCCCGGGACATGAGCTCGTTCCGACTTGCGTGATCGAGCCCTTCGACGGGGATCGGCTCCCCGATCCGGACCCGAATCTCCCCCGGGTGAATCCGAAAGGACCCCTTCGGCATCACGGCTCGGCTTCCCGCGATCCCGATGGGCACGATCGGGACCCCCGCCCTGATCGCGAGCACGAAGGCTCCCTTTTTGAAGGCCTGGAGGCGGCCGTCCGGCGAGCGCGTCCCTTCCGGGAAGAGCACGAGCGTGAGCTTGTCCTCCCGCACTTTTCGGGACGCGCCCTCGAGGGACTCGACCGCCTTCGCCCGGTCCGAGCGATCCAGGGAAATGTGGCCGCAGCGCCTCCAAGCAGGTCCGAAGATCGGGATGCGGCCGAGCTCCTTCTTGGCCACGAAGCGCGTGTGGCCGGGAAGGGTCGCGATCAGGGTGAACACGTCAAACCAAGACTGATGATTCGCGACCGCCACCACGGGCCCGGACCAGTCCACCCGATCGACCCCGTCGAGGCGCACACGGACTCCCGCGAGACCGAGGAGGAGACGCACCCACCGGCGCGTGATCCGATCGCAGGAGCAGAGCGCGCGGTCCCCGCCCCGCCCCGCCGCCAAGTACGCCCCACTCGCATAGACGAGGGTGAGCGCGGTCCCGACGACGAGCACAACAATCGAGCGGATCAAGGCATCCCTTTCGCGTTCAGCCCGCCTTCCACGTCGAAGTGGTCGAAGCCGGCCCGGAGCTGACGTTCTCCTTCCCCGGGCGAGGACGCGGCGAGAACGACGCCCGACCCCTCCCTCACCCGACCCACCCGGGATAGCGGAAGATCGAATCGCGCGCGGAATTCCTCCACCCCCGAATCCAGAACGCCCTCGGGCACGGCGACGAGAAGCTCGTAGTCCTCCCCCCCGTGGAGGGCCAACTCCATCGCATCCGTGCCCGGGGGAAGGTCCGCGTGAGTCAACCCCGGATGCAGGGGGGTGGCCGCCTCGTCCAGCACGATCGCGACCCCAGACGCCGCGGCCAGGTGGCCGGCATCTCCCGCAATCCCGTCGGACACGTCGATCCCGGCTCTCGCTCCGGCCGAGCGCAGCCAGAAGGCCTCGAAGATCCGCGGGACCGGCTCGGCGTACGCCCTCCTCGCCTCGGCCGGAACGAGGCGGCCCGCCTTCCACAGCGCCACGGCGGCGGCCGCGCCCCCGAGCGTCCCTGTCACCCAAACCTCGTCTCCCACCCGGGCGCCCGACCTCAGGAGGGGGTCCATGCTTCGACCCACCGCGACCACGTCCACGACCAGGGGGCCCGGCGAGCGCGTGAGGTCGCCCCCCAGCAGGGGGATCCCGTACCGGTTCGCGAGACGCTTGACCCCGTTCATCACCGCCTCGGCGTCCGCTCCGTCCCCGGGCACCGAAACGGAGGCGAGGAGCCCGTCGGGAGGGGCAGCCATGGCCGCAAGATCGCTCAACGCCGCGGCGGCCGCCCGGTAGCCCGCCTCCTCCGCGGAGATCCAGTCCCGGCGGAAGTGGACTCCCTCGACGGACATGTCGGTCGTGACCACGACGCCGCCGACGAGCACGGCGGCGTCGTCGCCCGGGCCGACAAGAACGCCGGGCACGTCCGGAAGATGCGACAGGATAGCCCGGATCCGGTCGAACTCGGGGCCGGGACCCAGGGGGGTCGGTCGGCCGGCGGAGCTCACCGGGGTGGGTCCACGTCCAGGGTCACGAACGGGTAGCCGAGGTCGCTCGGGGCCGGCTCCTCCAGGAGCGCCGTGCCCAGCGCGTCGGCCAGGTCGGTCGGGAGGAGCGTCTCCTTCCTACCGGTGACGGACGCCGACCGGCCCGTGTAGTGGAGCGCGACCCCGGCGGCCACCGAGGCCTCGAGTCCCCGCGCCATGAACGCCCCGGCGACCCCGGTGAGCACGTCCCCAACGCCGGCCCGGGCGAGATCCGAGGAGCCGGTCGCCGACACCCCGACGGGCCCCTCCCCGCTCCCCGCCACCACGGATGGGGCGCCCTTGAGGAGAACCGTGGCCCCCCAACGGTCGGCCCCCGAACGGCACGTCTCCAGAGGGGAGGAACGAACGGCCTCGGCGCTCTCGCCCAGGCGGGCCATCTCTCCCGGGTGCGGGGTGAGCAGGCGCCGCTCCCTCGGGACGGACCCCGGGAAGCTCGAGAGCTTCCCTTGCCCAAGGAGCGTGAGAGCGTCCGCATCCAGGACCACTCCACCCAGCTCGGGAAGCGAAAGAAGTCGATCCAGCCGCTCCGCCTCCCCTCCCCCGGTTCCCATCCCGGGGCCCGCGGCGAGCGTGTCGCAGCTTCGGGCCGCCTCGAAGAGGCGCTCCTCGTCCGTTACATCCACGAAAATGGCCTCGGGCGCCGCCGCCTGGATCACCTCCCGGTTCTCGGGGAACGAGGCAACCTGGACGTAGCCGGCCCCGGCTCTCAGCGCCCCCCGGGCCGCCAGCACGGCAGCCCCCGCCATCCCCGGAGAGCCTGCAAGCAGGAGGACCCACCCCTCGGCCTTCTTGTGGGTCGGGTTTCGTCGGCGGGGCCGCCGGGCCCACGCCCACGCCGGCGTGAAGAGCCAGGCCGACGCCCACCCCACGGGAGGCGGAGGGAAGCCGATCTCGACCGCGACCAGGCGGCCGACCAGCTCGCGCGCCGGAAAGAAGAGACACCCTAGCTTTGGGGATCCGAACGCCACGGTCACGCGCGCCCGTACCGCATCGCCCGGCGTAGCCCCCGTCGTCGCATCGGCCCCCGACGGCACGTCCAGGGCAAGGACGGGCCGACCCGACGAGCTCATGGCCCGGATCACACGCGCGTGCTCGGCGCGCGGCGGTCCGCGGGCTCCGGTCCCGAGGAGCGCGTCCACGACCACGCCCGCGCCGCCCAGGAGCGAGTCCAGCGCCTCGTCGCCTTCCGGAGCCGGCTCGACCGGGACCGGCCATCCGTGGAGGAGCGGATCGGGTACGGGCCGCTCTCCGACCACTACGACCCTCACGTCCCGCCCGTGGGCGTGAAGGGTTCGGGCCAGGACGAGCCCATCTCCGCCGTTGTTCCCCGGCCCGGCCGCGACCGTGACCCGCCCCTCGGGAAAGGCGCGCTGGAGCACGAGGGCCGCACTCCGCCCGGCGTTCTCCATGAGAAGCGCCGAGGGAACGCCACGCTCGTCCATAGACCAGCGATCCAGCTCGGCGGATTCGGGGCCGGTCGGGAGAAAGACCTCTTCCCGTCCGAAGCAGCGGGGCAGCTCCGAGCTCGCGAGGAGCCCGGACGTGTCCCGGCCTTTCGTCATCGGGCTATGGTGGGTAGCGGCAGCAGTCCCGATCTACTTGAAGCTCTGGCCGATCGTCCGACCGAAGGTGATCTCACCATTGTCGATTCGGATGTTGAACCCGCACTCCGGGTTCGAGCAGACCCACGCCTTGTAGCGGATGGTAGCGCCGTCCCGCCCGTAGTCGGAGAGGGGCAGGAGGTATCCCGTGTCACACTTCTGGCATTGGAGAAAGCGGACGTCCTGTTCCATCGGGGGTCAGCCCCCGGCTGTCCAGGGGTAGTCTCGCTCGAAGGCGTCCTCGAAGGCGAAGAGGTCACGGAAGTCCTCGGGACGATCACCCTCCTCGGCGACGAGGATCCCGGCGTCCACGAGCGCGAACACGATCTCTCCAAGATCGTCGGTGGTGTGGATGCCCCAGTGCTCCAGCACCGTGCCGGCGAGGGGCCCGAACCGCTCGAGCGCGAGGGAGCGGGCCCCTTCGGCCAGCTCCGGCCCCGAGATATGACGCGGGCGGGGGAGTCCCTGGATCACGTGATGCAGGGAGGAAAGAAGGAAGAGGTACGCCTTTCCGTGGAACCGAGGATTGCGCTCCTTCAGGCGCTCGAGCACCTCGTCGGCGAACTGAACTTCAGTCATGGCGCTGAAGTTGGGCCCCGGGCGGCACCCACGCCAGGGGCAGGCCAGGCGAGGATCGGCTCACGCCCCCACGCTCGCGAGATCCGGGTAGAGGGGGAAGGTGCGCGTCAGATCCGAGACCTCGGCACGGATCCGGGATCGCAGATCGGTGTCCCCGGGGCGCTCGAGGATGTCCGAGATCCAGTCGGCGATCCTCAGCATCTCCGGCTCTCTCATGCCCTGGGTGGTAAGGGCGGGTGTGCCGATGCGGAGACCCGACGTCACGAACGGCGAGCGGGTCTCGCCGGGGACGGTGTTCTTGTTCACAGTGATGCCCGCCTCCTCAAGGGCGCGCTCGGCGTCCTTGCCCGTGAGCTCGCCCCGATCGCGGAGGTCCAGGAGGATCATGTGGTTGTCGGTGCCCCCCGAGACGAGGCGGAACCCACGCTGCATGACGCGGTCACCCAGGGCCTTCGCGTTCCTGACGATTTGCGTCTGGTACTCCTTAAACTCCGGCTGGAGCGCCTCGTGGAGCGCGACGGCCTTGGCGGCGATGATGTGCATGAGGGGCCCTCCCTGGGTCCCCGGGAAGACGGCCTTGTCTACGATTTTCGCGTGTGACTCCTTCGCGAAGATCATGCCGCCCCGCGGCCCCCGGAGCGTCTTGTGCGTGGTCGTCGTCACCACGTCCGCGTGCGGGATGGGGCTCGGGTGGAGCCCCGTGGCGATGAGCCCCGCGATGTGGGCCATGTCCACCATGAGGACGGCCTCCGCCTCCCGGGCGATCGCCCCGAACGCCTCGAAGTCGAGAATGCGTGGATACGCGCTCGCCCCGGCGACGATCAGCTTCGGACGCTCGCGGAGAGCCTGCTCCCGGAGCACGTCGTAATCCACGCGCCCATCCTCCTCGCGGACGCCGTACGCACTCACCCGGTAGAGGATCCCCGACGCATTGACTGGGGACCCGTGCGTGAGATGCCCTCCGTGGGAGAGGTTCATTCCCAGCATGCGGTCGCCCGGCTCCAGGAAGGCGAGGTAGACCGCCATGTTAGCCTGGGCGCCCGAGTGCGGCTGGACGTTCACATGGTCGGCGGCAAAGAGCTCCTTCGCCCTCTGGCGGGCGAGCTCCTCCACCACGTCCACGAACTCGCACCCGCCGTAGTAGCGCTTTCCCGGAAGCCCCTCCGCGTACTTGTTCGTGAGGACGGAGCCGGCGGCCTCGAGCACCGCCCGTGACACGAAATTCTCCGACGCGATCAGCTCGAGCTGGCCTGCCTGCCGGAGGACTTCCCCCTGAATCGCCACGTAGACTTCAGGATCGACGCTCGAAAGTTGGAGCTGGGGCCGATACATGGAGTCGATCGCGCTCCCGCTGGTATGGAGGGGCACTGAGCTGCCAAAAATAACGACCTGACGGCCGACCGCGGACTTCGCGGTCGACCGTCCAGAACATGGTCAGGCAGGGCTCGCGACGGAACCCGGAGTCGTCGGACGTTCGGCGGGGACCGTGGGAGCGTGCGCCCGGATCAGCGGGCCATCGCGGCTCGGAGCCCGTCCCGGACCGCTTCGTTGGAGGGCCGGATCGTGTAGTCCGTCTGGACGTCCATCCAGCGCACGACCCCCCCCAAGTCGATGACGTAGGCCGCCGGGTGGGGAATGGCGCCGCGCCGGCCGCCGTCCGGGTTGAGGATCCCGTATCGCCCGATCACCGTGCTCTCAGGATCGGAAAGGAACGTGTAGTCCGGCTCCACTCCGTCGTCGCGCGCGATCCGCTGAAACGCGCGTCCGTTCTCTTCGTCCCCGTCTATCGATACGACAACGAGCTCGACCTCGGTCTTCAGGTCGTCGTCGAGCAGGTTACGCAACTCCGTGAGCTGAGTCATGCAGTACGGGCACCACCACCCGCGGTAGAAGACGAGGACGACGTACCTGGACCCCCGGAGGTCGGAAAGGGTGAACGTGTCTCCCCGGTACTGCGCGAGCGTGAAGTCGGGCGCCACCGTTCCGACGCGCACCCGTGAGATGTCCTCAGGCGAAAGATCGAATCCGTCGACGGGCCCGAGCGCCGGCTCCTGCGCCGACGCCGCAAGCGGGAAGGCGGCCGTGGTCACCGCCGCGAGCGCGCGGGACCTAATGGTCGGTAGTCGCATTATCGTTACCGCTCTGCTAAGGGTGGACCTGGTGTGATCGAAGGAGACGCAACGGGTCGACGCGGCCCCCGAGACTGGCGCGATGGAACCAAATCTCACCTATTCCTGTTGTCAATGGGCCCCTGACTGACGGGGCCGCGATCCGACGCGACTGTTTCACGCAATCGAGAGCCTGAACCTGTACCTGAACCTGTATATGATGCGGACCGGAGCCCGAAGAAGCCAGTTCGCGGTCGCCCTCGCCATCCTCCTGGCCTCGGTTCCCTTCCGAGCGGCGGGCCAGGCGCCCGTGCCGCAGCTCCCGAGCGGTGACGACCCGACCCCGAACAGCGAGATCGCGCTCCTCTCGTCGGTCGAGTCGGTCCAACCGGGGACGCCGTTCACCCTCGCGGTGCATATCGCCATTGACCCGGGATGGCACACCTATTGGATCAACGGCGGCGACGCCGGAAACGAGCTGTTCGTCGAGTGGTCCCTTCCCGCCGGGTACACGGCCGGGCCTCTCCAGTGGCCGGTTCCGCAGCTGATCCCCGCCCCGCCCTTGATGAGCTACGGCTACCTGGGACAGGTCTTCGTTCTCGTCGAGATCACGCTGCCGGACGACGCGCCGGTTGGGGCAGACGCCGTCCTCCGCGGGAGCGCGGATTACGAGGTCTGCGCGGACATCTGTCTGATCGCGCTCCAGGACATCGAGGTGGTGCTGCCGGTTCGGTCGGGGCCGCCTGCTCCGGACGAGAACTGGGCTGCCACAGTCGCGGATACGCGGTCCCGCCTCCCCGTGCTAGCCGAGGGGTGGTCCCTTCGAGCGCGAACGAACGGCAGAGACGGGGAGGAAGCCGCTTACATTCTCGAGATCGAGCCCACCGGAGCAGGCTCCATCCCAACACCGGGGTCCCTCCCGGAGCCACATTTCCTGGCAGACGGCGAGTTCGTCATCGAGCACGCTGCGGCGCAGGCGGTGGCAAGGGTTGGCGACAGGATCCGGCTCGTCGTTCCCCGCAACTACTTCGCCACCGACTACGAGAGTCGGATCGGCGGCCTCCTGGTCAGCGATGTCCGATCGGCGATGCCGGTGGCGTGGTGGATCGAAGGCCCGGTGGAGCCGGGTCCGCCGACGAGCCAGGCCGGGGATGCCTTCGACGTCGCCGAGACGATTATGACGGGGGGCGTGCCAGGCCTAGGGGAGGCGGCGGACGCGCCCGCCCAGGAGAGCGGGCCGACCATGCCCGGCGGCATGACCGGCCTGGCGGCCGCTCTCCTGTTTGCCTTCGTGGGCGGGCTCATTCTGAACCTCATGCCGTGTGTGTTCCCGGTGCTGTCGATGAAGGTGCTGGCATTCGTCGACCGAGGCGGTGAGGATCCGTCCCGCACACGGAGGCACGGGCTCGCGTTCGCAGCCGGCGTTCTCGCGTGTTTCTGGGCGCTCGCGGGAACTCTGCTACTGCTCCGCGCGGGTGGCCAAAGTCTGGGGTGGGGGTTCCAGCTCCAGTCCCCGGTGATCGTCGGGCTCCTGGCTCTCCTCCTCTTTGGGCTGGGCCTAAGCCTGAGCGGGCTCTTCGAGCTGGGGGGAGGCCTGACGCGCCTTGGTTCGGTGGGAGGGGGGCGGAGCCTCGGCGACTCGTTCCTCACCGGCGCCCTCACGGTGGTCGTCGCCACGCCCTGTACGGCGCCGTTCATGGGCGCGGCCCTCGGCTTCGCCGTGTTGCAGCCGGCCTTCGTGGGGATGTCCGTGTTTACGGCGCTCGCGCTCGGGCTGGCGGCGCCATACGTGGTGCTCACCTCTGCTCCCCGATTGCTCGATCGTCTGCCCCGTGGGGGAGCCTGGACCGATACGGTCAAGCAGGCGCTCGCCTTTCCCATGTACGCGACGGTCGTGTGGCTGATCTGGGTGTTCGGCAATCAGGCCGGAATGGACGCCACCGGCCTCCTCCTCGTCGGCCTCATGCTCCTCGCTCTGTCCGGGTGGATCTATGGGGGAGCCACAGGCAGGTCGCCCTCGACGGTGAGGCGCGCGGCAGCCCTCTTGATCGTCTTCGCAAGTGCCGCCTTGGCGGTTCAGGGGGGTCGGACCGGCGATCCGTTGGCCGCGTCCGCTCCTCCACCCGGGGGCGTCGAATGGGAGGCATTCTCCCCGGAGCGCGTCGTAGCCCTGAGGGCAGAGGGCCAGGCCATCTTCATCGACTTCACGGCCGATTGGTGCCTGTCCTGCAAGGTGAACGAGCGCATCGCCCTGCACACGGATGCCGTCCGCTCGGCGTTCCGAGCTTCGGGACTGGCCCTCTTGGTCGCGGATTGGACCAACAGGGACCCTCAGATCGCGGACGCAATCGAAGGCTATGGACGGATCGGGTTGCCCCTCTACGTCCTCTATCCCGCCGACCCGGAGGGCACGCCGGAAATCCTTCCCGCGGTGCTCACCCCAGGCCTTCTCATCGAGGCGGTGGAGCGCGCGGCGGGCACCTGAGCCGGCGCTCAGCCCTCAATCTCCCTTGCGCCGGCTTCGGCGCGCCTCCCTGAGACGGCTCTCGGCGACCGCCGCCGCCGCCGCCGCTGGCGTCACCCCCGTCTCTCGCGCCCGCCGGAAGATCTTGGTAAGGGTGTCGTGGATGGCGATCGTCTTCTCACGGCTCCGCTCGGGGCCCCACTCCTCGATGTCCCGGTACACGTTAATGATTCCGCCCGCGTTGATCACGTAGTCGGGAGCGTAGAGGATCCCCCGCCGGGCCAGGGCGTCTGCGTGACGCTCCTCGGCCAGTTGGTTGTTCGCCGCGCCGGCTACGATCCGCACCCGGAGGACGGGGATCGTGTCGTCGTTCAGCACCGCGCCGAGCGCGCAGGGCGCGAAGACGTCGGCCTCCACCGTGTAGATCTCGCCCGGCGGCACGGCCCGGGCCCCGTGCTCCTCGACCATGCCCCGGACCCGTTCCTCGTCCACGTCCGTCACGGTGATCCGTGCCCCCGCTCGGCTGAGGTGCCCGCACAGGTACCTACCCACGTGGCCCAGGCCCTGCACGGCCACGTGCTTCCCCTCGAGCGACGGATCCCCAAACACCGCCCTCGCCGACGCCCGGATCCCCTCGAAAGTGCCGAGCGCCGTGAAGGGCGAGGGATCTCCCGCACCGTCGTGGAGCCCCGTCACGTACGGCGTCTCCATCCGGACGAAGGCCATGTCCTCCTCGGAGGTCCCCACGTCCTCGGCCGCGTAGTAGCGTCCGCCGAGCGCGTTGATCGCCCGGCCATGGGCCCGGAACACGGCCTCCCGGTCCTTGGTCCGACTGTCCCCGATGATGACCCCCTTTCCGCCCCCCACATCGAGCCCCGCCACGGCCGCCTTCAAGGTCATCGCCCGAGAGAGCCGCAGCACGTCGGTGAGGGCCTCCTCCTCCGAGCCGTAGCTCCAGAAGCGGGTCCCGCCGAGCGCCGGTCCCAGGGACGTGTCGTGCACCGCGATGATCCCTTGGTACCCGCTGGCCGGCTCGGACCAGTACGTCACCTGCTCGTGGCCCATCGAAGCCATGCTCTCGAAGAGCCTCACCCGTCCTCCTCGACCCGGAGCGACTTCCAGTCCGGGTCCAGCCGCCCCCACGGCACCTCGGCGTCGTGCTCGAAGACGAGGAGCCAGCTCCCCTCGACGGCCCGGCGCCAATACTCGCGCTTCGTCTGTAGCGTGACGAGCGGCTCCAGGTCGTACGCCATGATCCACGGGAGCGGAATGTGGGCCGTCGTGGGACACAGGTCGGCGAGGAAGCAAGCGGTCTCGCCACCCGACTCGACGAACGCGCATTGATGGCTCGGAGTATGACCCGGCGTGACCTCGACCCGGACGCCGGGGGTGATCTCGACGTTCCCTTCCACGAGATCCCAGAGACCGGCCTCGGTGATGGGCTCGATGTTTCTCTGGAGATAGCTCGCGCGGATCCGTTCGTTCGGCTTCTTCGAGAGCTCGAGCTCTCCCCTCTGCACGACATATCGGGCGGCCGGAAAGGCGGAGCCGACGGTGCCGTCGTCCCGCTTTAACGCCGCCCCTCCGACGTGATCGAAGTGGAGGTGAGTCTGGAGGACGATGTCCACATCGTCCGGCTGGAAGCCGGCAGCTCGGATCGCGTCCTCGAGACGCGTGGGGTCGCCCTCGTTCTCGACCCCGAAGACGTCCATAAACTTCGCGTCTTCCTTGTTTCCGACTCCGGTGTCCACGAGGACGAGCGCGTCGGGCGCCTCGATGAGGAGGCAGCGGAGCGCCAGCGGGATCCGGTGTCGATCGTCTGGGGCGATCTTCTTCTCCCAGAGGACCCGGGGCACTACGCCGAACATGGCCCCTCCCTCCAGATGGACCCGGCCTGCGTCCAGCGCGTGGATCCGGATGTCGCCGACCTTCCGGGTCCGCACTAACGGCGCCGAGCGTGCTTCAGGTTCCGCCATCGACCATCGCCTCCCCTGTCCTCAATTCTGTCCTCCATACGGAAGGTTCCGCCTCCGCCTCACGAGCGCCTCCCTCAGTGACGGGAAGTCGCGAATGCCCCGGTCCTCCGCAACCCCGAGAAGGTGCACCAGCAGCCGGGCCGTGGCGATGGCGTCGCCGAGCGCCCGATGCCGGTTCCAGATCGGAATGCCGAAGTGCCGGGCGAGCGAGTCGAGTCCGTGCCGCCGGAGGCCGGGAACGAGGAGCCGACCCAGACGGGCGGTGCAGATCCGCTCGAGCTCGGGCACGTCGCCGGCTGCGTGGAAGAGCTCGTCGCTCACGAACGCCCAGTCGAAGCGGACGTTGTGGGCCACGAACACCCGCCCCGTCAGGCGGTCCTGGACGGCTCCGGCCACCCACTCGAACAGGGGAGCGACCGCAACCATCGCGTCCGTGATCCCGGTGAACCGCTGGATCCGCTCCGGGATCGGGCGCCCCGGGTTCACGAGGGTCTCGTACGCCGTGCCCACCGCTCCCCCGTCCACGTGAACGACCCCCACCTCGATGATCCGGTCTCCCCGCGACGCCGCGCCGCCCGTGGTCTCGACGTCCACGACAGCCCACGCCACCTCGGAGAGCGCCATCCCGGGCGCGGGAGCCTCCGGAGAGACGCTCCACACCCCCGCCGGGTCCACGCGAAAGCCGTCGTCGCCTCCTAGGAGCGTGAACACGGCCTTCGAGGCCGCGCCCGCATGCCCGGTGAGGCCGAGCACCCTTCTGGCCAGGTCGAGCGTGTGCGCGGGCCCATCCTGGAGGACCCGCCTCGCCTCCTCTCTCAGCAAGTAGGCGGTCACGACTTCCCTAGCGAGGGGTTAGCGCGAAGGAGAGGGACTCTAGCTCCACGGCCATGTCCACGTCGCTCACGACCACGCCCTTCGGCACGCGCAACCGGACCGGGGCGAAGTTCAGGATCCCACGCACGCCCACCCGCACGAGGGCGTCCGCTGCCTCCTGCGCGGCCACCGCCGGCACGGCCAGGATCGCGATCTCGGCCGGGCTCTCCCGAAAGACCTCGGCCATGCGGTCCGCCGACTGCACGAGCACGTCGTTCCACCGCGTGCCGATCTTTTTGGGATCGTTGTCCAGGATAGAGACGATCTGAAAGCCCCGACCCCGGAAGTTCGGGTATTCCACGAGGGCGGCGCCGATCCGTCCCGCTCCGATCAGGGCGACCCGCCACCGGTGCGAGAGCCCGAGGATGTCCCTCAGCCGGTCCCTAAGCGGCCGGATCGCATACCCGTGCCCGCGTTTTCCGAAGGAGCCGAACAGGGAGAGGTCCTTTCGAACCTGCGGTCCCGTGGTCCCCGCGCGTTCAGCCAGGAGGCGGCTCGAGACCGTGCCCTCTCCCCCCTCCCCTCCGATCTCCTCCAGCGCCCGAACGTACAGGGACAGGCGGCGGACGGTGGACTCGGAGACCCGGCGCGGGGCGGCGGAAGGCAATGGGAAAGGTGGCGCGGAGCGAGCGGTCTCCGGTACTCCGGCGACTCGAGGGGCCGGCTCCGAAGTCCTTGTGAAATCCTTCACAAGATAGCGGGAACGTCAGCGGGCCGGCAGGCTCCGGGTCAGGGCCACGAGCTCGGGGGGACCCACCTCCTCCGGACGGTCCGTGGCCGCCGCGCCGGCCGCCGCGAGCGCCCGCTCCACGTCCGCCGGAACGAGCCGGAGGTCCGGGTGCTCGCGCAGGATCTTTCCGAGCTGCTTCCGCCTCCACTGGAAGAGCGCTCGGGTCAGATCCCGAAGGCGCCCTTCCTCGTCCGGGGTCATCGGGGCCGGACGCATAGGCCGGATCCGGATCACCGCCGAGTCGACCTTGGGGCGCGGCCGAAACGCGCCGGCCGGCACCATCAGCACCCGCTCCACCTCGGCCGCCGAGCGAACGCCCACCGTGAGCGCACCGTACTCTCGCGTTCCGGGCTCGGCGAGGATCCGGTCAGCGACCTCTACCTGCACCGTGAGGAGGAGCTCGCGGGGGCGGGGCGGCCGAAGCACGTGGAAGAGGATCGGGGACGTGAGGTTGTAGGGAATGTTCCCCACCACCGAGAGCAGCTTGGCGTCCGCGGCGAGGCTCTGGAGGGAGTGGTCGAGGATATCTCCGCGGACCACCGTTATGTCGGGGCGGCCCCGATACCGATCAGTGAGGGCCCCGGCGAGCTCGTCGTCGAGCTCAACGAGAACGAGCCGACCGCCCCGGGCCCCAACGGCTTGAACAAGCCCGTCGGTGAGTGCCCCCCGGCCCGGCCCGATCTCCACGACCGTCTCGCCGGGCCGGATGTCCACGGCCTCGACGATGCGGGCGCGGAACCCCCGATCGACGAGGAAGTTCTGGCCCAACAAACGCCGGGGCCAGTGGGTCATGCGCATCCCGATTGGCAGGCCGCTAAACTCTCAGCACGACGGCCGTCCGGTCGTCCCTCCCCTCGAACCCGCTGCCCCCCGCCTGCAGGTCAAAGAGCGCCCGAACGACGTCCCGGACGGGGCTCTCGCGGAGCCGAGCCGCTTCCTTCACCACGCGCTCCTCGCCGGCCTTCCTAGAACCTTCGACGAGACCATCCGAAAGCCCGTCCGTGAAGAGGAGGAGAAGATCCCTATCCGGTTCCCACGGGACAGCACGCTGCCCGTACTCGACGGTGCCGCCGATGCCCATGGGGGGGTCCATGGCCTCCAGGCGCTGGACGTTCCCATCCCCCCTGATCGCAAACGCGTGGGGGTGACCCGCGTTCGCGTAAACCAGCTCCTTACGCTCCGGATCCACGACCCCGTAGAAGAGGGTGAGGTACATCTCCGTCGTCTCGAGTTCGTCCATCACGGCCTGGCTCATCCCCTCGAGCACCCTCGCGGGGGAGCGGAGCTCGGATGCGTAGATCGTAGCGGCGCTCATGGACAGGGCCATGATCAGGGCCGCGGGGAAGCCGTGGCTCGACACGTCCCCGATCATCACCCCCACCCGGTCCCCGGGGATTCTGAAGAAGTGGAAGAAATCGCCGCCCACCGATTGGGCAGGCTCGACCCTGGCAGCCACGCGGTCGGGATCGAACCCCTCCGCGGTGGGAAGGAGCTTCATCTGCAGGTCGTGGGCGAGCTCCATTTCCCTGGAGACGCGCTCGCGCTCGAGGCTCTCCCGGATCAAGCGATTGTTCTCGAGGGCTGCTCCCACCTGGCTCGCGATAGCCGCGAGGAGCTTCTGGTCCGAGGCCGTGAAGTGACCGCCGCGGCGGCGCCCAATCAGGTTGATCACGCCCACTGTCCGTGTCTCCGCGCCGGGCGGCGTGTACCGAATCGGCACGGACAGGATGGAGTCCTCCTGCGTGGCCGGTCCCACCCCCTCCCCCTCCCCGGTTCCGAAATGCTCGCCCGTGAGGATGATCGCGCGGCCCTCGCGAAACACGCGTGCCGTCACAGTATTCGGGTCCGTCGCCTCTAGCGGCCCCTCGAGTCCGTCTCCCCCCGCGGAGGCTACCAGGTGGAGGCGCTCCTCCCCGGGATCGAACACCCAGAGCGACCCGCGGAGCGCGCCCATGACGTCGCATAGCTCGGCGAGGATCGAGCGGGAGGCGTCCTTCAGAGGGAGGAGGGAGCCCAGGGTCTCGGAGATCGAGTAGAGGAGGTTGATCTCCTCGTACCGCTCGGACACCTCGAACGTGAAGAACCGCACTTCCTCGGAGTAGTCGAACAGATGCTCGAGCGCGGTCCTGAGCGCCACCGCCGCGGCACGAGCGGCGTCGGCCTCGCAGTTCCGGACCTCAAGAGTGATCTGGCTCCCCGCCCGCGTCGGTACGTCGAGGAGGAGCGAACCCGGAAGCGGAGCGGGGCCTTCGCCGTCCCCAGTGGAATAGACGTGCGACGCGCTCTCTCCGGAGCGGCCTCGCCAGAGGTGGAGATCGAGGGAGAAGGAGCGCCGGAACTCGTCCAGAACCTCCACCACCGCCTCGGGGAGCGACTCCCGGGCGGCCGGCTCCGGGGTCATGCCGATGCCTCTCGGGAGATCCTCTCTGGGTCGGGTAGGTGGAGAACTAACGTGACCGAGTTCCCCCGATCGTTGTAGCGGACCTCGTCCATCAGCTTCTTCATCAGGAAGAGGCCCCGGCCTTCGTCCTTCGAAACGTTGCGGGGCGTCGTAGGATCGGGCACTCGGTCGGGGTCGAACCCCGTGCCTTCGTCCGTGACCTGCGCGGTGAGCGAGCTTTCGTGGAGAAAGACCTCGACCCGGACCCTCTTCGACGGGTCGCGGCCATTCCCGTAGATCATCGCATTTGAGAGCGCTTCGATCAGGCTGACGCGGAAGTTCAGCCGCAGCTTTCGGCCCACTTCTTCGCACGTGGAACATCGGGAGACCACGAACTCCACGGTCTCCTCGATGCACTGGAGATCATTCGGAAGCTCGAAGAGGAGTTGGCGCTCCATGGAGGCTCGGTGATCGGGGCGTCAGAAGTCCTGGAGCCCCTCGGCCCTAGATCCCCCGATCCGGAAGAGCGTGTCGAGCTTCGTGAGCTCGAAGAGCGTGCGGAGGTCCTCGTTCAGACTCGAGAGGCGGAGATCCCCGCCCTGCTCGCGGATCTTCTTGGAGAGGCTCACGAGGACCCCGAGGCCCGAGGAGTCGATGTACCCGGTCTTCGTGAAGTCCACGAGGAACTTGCGTTCACCCCTATCCAACTCGTCCAGAACTTTTTGCTTGAGCTCCTGCCGGTTCCCGACGATCAGCTGGCCGTCGACGTCGACGACGGTCACGCTGCCCTCGCGAGTCAGGTTAAACGCCATGAGTTCTCCAGTTGAAAGCCAAGAAAAGCTACCCAGACCTGCTCGCGTCGGGCAAGGTGAAGGAGTTCAGCCGTCGAGGGGTTCAACCGAACCGCTCCTTCAGGAGCCGGAGGACCGGGGCGGACACAAAGGAGGAAACGTCGCCTCCGAGCCGGGCCACTTCCTTTACGATGGACGCCGAGAGGAACGAGAGGTGCGCGTCCGGCGTGAAGAACACGAACTCGAGCTCCGGCGACAGCTCCCGGTTCATCTGGGCCATCTGGAACTCGTACTCGAAGTCGGACACCGCCCGGAGCCCGCGAATGACGAGCTCTGCTCCCCGCCGGCGGGCATAGTCCACGAGGAGGCCCGGGAAGGCCTCGCACTCGATTCGCGGCTCGTCGGAGAAGACCTCATTCAATAGCTCGATCCGCTCGGCCACCGTGAAGGCCGGTGTCTTCGACTGCGTCGAGGTCTCCGCCACGCCGACGACGAGCCGATCCACGACCCTGAGCGTCCGGCGCGCGATGTCCTCGTGTCCGAGGGTAACGGGATCAAACGACCCGGGATAGAGAGCGATCAACGGGCTTTGCTGGGTCATTCTGGGGGCTCCCAGATTGAGATCGTGGTGTCGCCGTAACGTCGCTGGCGAAGGCCGGGAAGGGCCCGAAGCGACTCTTTAGAGCGATGCTCGACCCAAAGCTCGCGCGCAAAAGGCTTCTCGGCCATTCGCTCGAGGAGGGCGGCGGCGAAGCCGCGGTCGTACGGCGGATCGGCCAGGGCGAAGTCGAAGAGGTCCCCCGTCCATGCGGTGACGAACCCGATGGCACTGGCCTGGACCACCCGCGCCCGGTTCCCGGCGCCGAGCGACTCGATGTTCTTCTCGAGCACCTGGAGCGCGCCCCGGCTCTTCTCCACGAAGGTGATCCGCCGCGCGCCCCGGGAAAGGGCCTCGAGACCAAGCGCACCCGAGCCCGCGAAGAGATCCAGGACGCTCGCGCCCTCGATCCGGGCCCCGAGCGCGGCCATCCACGCCTCACGAATGCGGTCCGCCGTGGGCCGGACCCCCTTCCCCCGGGGAGCGCGGATTGTCCTCCCCCGCCACTGCCCCGCAATGATCCTCACCAGGGCACCCCGGGCTCCGCCGGCTCCCGCTCGCGCGTGGTCATGGGCCAACCAACGTCGGGACCGCGCTCCCCGAGGCCCGAACGTCCAGGAGTCGGGCCTGGAGCCTCCGGATTCCCCTGTACTCGTCCTCTCGGAGCTGAAAGAGGGCATCCACGAGGCCGCCGCCGAGAGAGCTTCCGACGCGATCCGCGAGGCCGAAGCCGATCGCGTCCAGGGAAGCGGATCCGTCCTTCAGGCGGAGCTTCAGGTGCCCGTCCCCCACCACCCGGGGTGCGGTCGCGAGATCGAGCCCGGTGGCCCAGAACACGGGGCGGGGGTTCCCGATCCCGAAAGGGCCCGCGTGGCGGATGAGCCCGTAGAGCTCGGCGCCGGCGTCCGCGAGGGGGATCGCCAGATCTGCGGTGAGCATCGGTCGGGGAGCTTCTCCCCCGAGCTGCTCCCAGACCGCCTCGTTGAAGGCGTCTCGGAAGGGATCGAGCGCCTCTTTCCTGAGATCCATCCCGGCCGCCTGCGCGTGCCCGCCGAAGCGGAGCAGGTACCGGCGGCACCCCTCGAGGGCTCGGAACAGGTGCACACCCGAGATCGATCGGGCGCTTCCCCGGCCCCGGTCGCCGCTCAGGGCCACCATCACGACCGGCCGATGGATCCGCTCCACCACGCGGGACGCGACGATCCCGATCACTCCGGGGTGCCATCCCTCCCCGGCGAGGACGACGCCGAAGTGGCGCTCCGGGTCGAAGTCCCCGGCCAGGAGATCGAGGGCCTGGGCCAGCGTCGCTTTCTCCTCCTCCCGTCGGGCCCGGTTGGCCTCGTCCAGCTCTCGCGCCAGGGCTTCGGCCTCACCTGGATCTTCCGTGAGGAGGAGGCGCAGCGCGCGGGTGGCGTCCCCCATCCGCCCGGCCGCGTTCATCCGCGGGGCCAGGATGAAGCCGACTTGTCCGGCCTCGATCGTGGACTGGCCCGTCACTCCCGACACCTGGAGGAGGGCCTCGAGCCCGACCTTCCTGGTGCACGCGAGGAAGCGGAGCCCGAAGCGAACGAGGATGCGGTTCTCCCCGGTCAAGGGGACCAGGTCGGCGACCGTCGCGAGGGCGACGATGTCGAGGTGCGGCCAGAGCTCCTCCTTCCCGATTCCCGCCCTCGCCGCGAGCGCCTGACAGAGCTTGAACGCCACGCCGGCGCCCGAGAGCGTCCCCTCCGGGTACGTCGAGTCCGGCTGGTTCGGATTCACAACGGCGACTGCGGGGGGGAGCTCGGGACCGGGCGTGTGATGGTCCGTCACGATCACGTCGATTCCCGCGGCCTGAGCGCTCGAGACCGCGTCGTGCGCGAGGATCCCCGTGTCGCAGGTAACGAGAAGCGTGGCCCCGCTGTCCCTGGCGCGGGCGAGCCCGGCCGGGCCGAGGTCGTAGCCGTCTCGGAGCCGATGCGGCACGAAGGGGGTCACGCGCCCGCCCATCCGGCGCAGCCATCGGGTGAAGAGCGCCGCCCCGCACACTCCATCCACGTCGAAGTCGCCGTGCACGAGGATGTGCTCCCCGCTCCGCACCGCGGCGAGGATGCGGGTCACGGCCTCCTCCATACCGGGCATCGCCTCCGGAGGGTGGAGGTCGTCCAGGCTGGGGCGAAGGAAGTGCTTCGCGGCGTCGGGCTCCACGACCTCGCGGGCTACAAGAAGGGCGCAAATCGAAGGAGGAAGGGAGAGCTCGCGGGACAGCCGCTGAACGGCGGACGACTCGGGAGCGGGGCGCAGCCGCCACTCAGGCGGTGGAGGCGGGGGAAGGACCACCTCGGGGGTGGACCTCCGACTCACTCTTGGGCGTCTCCCTCCCCGCCCGCCTCGTCCTCCTCAGTGCCAGCCTCGCCGACGGATGTGAGCGGCTCCTCCGCGAGCAAGCTGGGGAGGGGCTCCGTAAGGGACGGGTTCAACTCGGGCTCAGGTTCGATCGTGAGGATCACGCCGCACGCCTCGCAGCGGATGAGGGACTCTCCCTGACGGACCTCGTTCTGGATCTGGAGCGGGACCACGCCGAAGCAGTGTCCGCAGGCCCCGTCCTCGAGAAGCGTCGCCACCACGACGGTCCGACCGGACTGGTGAAACGCCTCGTAAACCCTCCGTTGTTGGGGATCGACTCCGTCGAGGACCTCCTGTCTTCGGGCCTTCAGGTCATCGAGTCGCCCCAGGAAGGCCCCTCGGCTGTCCAGGAGGGCCTTCTGCTGGGGCCCTACCGCGCTGCGCGCCTCGGCCGTCCGATCGGCCAGCTCCTCCTCGGCCAGCTCGCTTCGACCGATCTGATCGATCAGGTGCAGAGCCTCCTGTTCGTCCGCCGTGATCGCCTTCACGATGAGATCCAGCTCCGTCTTCACCGCGGCCTCTTCCCGAAGATTCGAGACTCGGGTGAGACGGGCCTCCATCTTGTCCACACGAGCCCGCTTATCGTCCGCGGCGCGCTCGAGCCTCCGGGCGTCCAACCTCATCTGGGCCAGCCGCTCACGAAGCTGCGAGAGCTCGGCCTCGAGCTCGAGGGTGGGTTCCTCCACCGCGGCCAGGCGTTCGTCGAACGCACCGATCTCTTTTTGGATCTCCTTGATCCGATCGTCGAGCTTCTGGAGCTCGCGAAGGGATCCCATCGTGGTGTTCGTCATCCGTTCACCCGTGCGCGTTGGTCTCCACGACAATATCCGGACGGGACTTTCCCGTCAGGTCTCACCTATCCCGACTCCTCCCCCGGATTCCTCTGTGACGGCGGCTCCGCCCCCCGCAGGCTCTCGGGGCCACCGGGCCGCCTTCCACTCCCCGCGGCGCTCCCGCCGGAGGCGCGCTAGCTCTCCGAGGAGCCGCCGCTCGGTCTCGACCGAATCCGCCGTCCTGAGCGCCTCCTCGAGCTCGTCTCGGCGAGCCTGGAGCCCCCGCTCCTCCAGCCCCGAGAGCGCGTCCTCGAAGACCCGCTCCGTGTGCTCCAGGTCCTCGGGATCGCCCAGCAGCTCCTCGAGCCTTTGCTGGCTCTCGGGAGACAGGCCCGTTGGCAGCTCTTCGGTCCCGGCCCGCTCCGCGAGCGCCTCGAAGATCGCGCGGTACGTCGGGTCACGGAACGCCTCGCCTCCGATCCGCTCCACGGCCTTCTCCACCCACGCGCGCATCCGGAGGAGGACGAGGAGGAGCTTCCGCTCCGCGCCGAGCCCGGTGAGCCGGGGCGGAGGCGCAAACCTCTCCGCCCGGCGGCCGGACGACCGGGTGCGGGGCACCGCGCCGGCGCTCACCTCCGCCTCGAGCGTCTCGCGCCGAACCCCGGTGCGCTCGGCGACCCGCGCCACGTAGATGTCCTGGAGCGCGGGATCCTTCACGGCGCGCACGGTCGGCAGGAGCTTGTCCACCGCCATCCGGATCCCGTCGCTCGATCCCAGGTAGCCCCTCTCGTCCAGGAGCTGGAGCTTTTGATCCAGAACGTCCACGGCCGCGTCCAGGTGCGGCCGGACGCCCGCAGCCCCGCAAGCCCGAACGAGAGAGTCCGGATCCTCCCCTGCCGGGAGCGTCACGACGGACGGGTGAACGCCCTCAGCGAGGAGCACGTCGCCGGCCCGGAAGGCCGCTCTGGTTCCCGCCTCGTCCGAGTCGAAGAAGAGGAGGGCACGCTTCGCGTACCGGGAAAGGAGGCGGGCATGCTCCTCCGTGAGCGCGGTCCCGAGGGCCGCCACCGCGTTTTCGATTTCGGCCGCGGCGAGGGAGACGACGTCCATGTAGCCTTCCATCACGAGCGCGACGCCTTCCCTCCGGATCGCGTTCCGGTTACGGCCGAGGGCGTACAGGATCTCGCCCTTGTGGTAGACACCCGACTCGGGCGAGTTCATGTACTTGGGAATCCCCTTCTCCTCGCCCCCGAGGACCCGGCCGCCGAAGGCCACGACGTGGCCCGCCACCGACTCGATGGGGAAGATGATCCGGTTCCGGAATCGATCGTACGGCTCGGGGGAGCGCTCGGACGTCGTGAGGATCCCCAGCTCGAGAAGGAGCGCGTCAGAGATCTCATGCTTCGCGGCGGCCTCCCGCAGGTTCCGCCATCCGTCCGGCGCGAACCCGAGCCCGAATTTCTCGACCGTCTCGGCGCCGATCCCACGGCTTTCCAGGTATTTTCGCCCCCGCTCCCCGCGTTTCGGATCCCGGAGCTGCTCCTGGAACCATGCCCTCGCGAACGCGTTCGCCTCGTGGTGGGCCCGAAGCGGGTCCTCCCCGGGCTCGCCCCGGCCGCTCACCTCGCGCACCTCGATGCCGTATCGGGCCCCGAGCATCCGCACGGCGTCCAGGAACTCCATGCCGGCCTTCTTGCGCAGGAAGGTGAAGACGTCGCCGGACTCCCCGCAGCCGAAGCACTTGTAGAAGCCCTTGTCCGGGACGACGTAGAACGACGGGGTCTTGTCCTCGTGGAACGGGCACCGCCCCTTCCAATCCTTGCCGGACCGCTTGAGCGGAACCGACTCTCCGATGACCTCCACGAGATCGACCCGCGCGCGCACCTCATCGACCACCTCGTCGGGGATCATCGGTCCAGCACCGCAATGGTGACGCCCGCACCCCCCTCGGCAGGCGAGCCCTGCCGGAATTCCCGCACGCGCGAATCAGAGCGGAGGAGCTCCTGCACGCGCGCGCGCACGGCCCCCGTCCCCTTCCCGTGGATGATGCGGAGCTCGGGGAGGCTCGCCACGACCGCGTCGTCCAGCGCCCGGCCCATGGCAAGGTCTACCTCGTCCACCCGGAGGCCGCGGAGATCCGTCTCGGTCCTCGCGTCGACCCCGAGGGGGCCGCCCCCGGACCCGAGGGTACGGCCGCCCCCGGACACGGCGGCGGCCGAGCGACGGGCGGTCCGAGCCGAGCGGTCCGCGCCCCCGCGGGACTCGCCAATCTGTCCAGCGGGCTCGATGTCCGTCCGGGAGAGCTGGAGGCGGACGCTCCCCACCTCGACGGTCACACGATCGTCCCTGAACTCGCGGACCACGCCGCGAGCCCCGCTCCCCACCACGGTCACGGGGTCCCCTTCCGCGACCGGCGCCACGCTCCGGCCCCGCCCCCGCCGCTCTGAGCGGGGACCGCGCTCGCGCTGCGTCCGCGCGGCCTCCTCGACCTTGCGGCGAGCGATCGTCTCCGCGCCCTCCCGGGCCTCGCGCACCTCTCGGATCGCGGCCTCCACTTCCTCTCGCGCCTCCAGGAGGAGCCGGCGTGCCTGCTCCCGGGCTCTCGACTCCGCGGTCCGCTCGCGCTCCTCGACCCGGGCCTCCCTGGCCTCCGTCTTCGCCCGAAGGCTCTCGGCCCTGCGCGACCGTGCTTCGGCCTCCACCAAATGGCTCTGGAGCTCGCGCTCCTTCTGCTCCATGCTCGCGAGCACGGCTTCCAACCGGAGCTCGCCCGGATCCACATACGACTCGGCCAGGTCCACAACCTCCGCCGAGAGCCCGAGGCGCCGCGCGATGGCCAGGCCGTAGCTCCGACCCGGCCGCCCCTTCCGAAGCTCGTACGTCGGCTCGATCCGCACGGAGTCGAAGAGAAGAGAAGCGTTCACGATCCCGCTCCCATCCGTGTCCAGCCGCTTCAGGGCGCCCAGGTGCGAGCTCACGACGGCGCGGGTGCCCCGGGCCGCCAGGACCTCCAGGATCGCGCGCGCCAGCGCCGCGCCCTCGAACGGATCCGTGCCCGTCCCCAGCTCGTCCATGAGGACAAGCGTCCCCGGCCCCGCGCGCTCGAGGATCTCCCTCACGTTCGCGAGGTGCGCCGAGAACGTGGAGAGGGACTCCGTGATGGACTGCTCGTCCCCGATGTCCGCGAACACCTCGTCTACGACCGCGAGACGCGTTCCCTTCCCAACGGGAGGGACGACCCCGCTCTGGGTGAGGAGGTGGACGAGCCCCATCGCCTTCAGGAACACCGTCTTCCCGCCCGTGTTCGGGCCGGAAACGACGACGACCCTCTCCTGCGGTCCGAGCTCGATGGAAAACGGAACCACCGGAGCGCCCCGCTCGAGAAGGAGGGGGTGCCGCCCATTAACCACGACGAGGTCCCCGTCGCTCGAGTCCAGGATCTCGGGCGGATGCCCTCCCCACGCTCCGGCGGAGCGCGCCCTCGCCTGGAGCGTGTCGAAGGCCACGAGGGCGCCCAGCGCGTCGGTCAGCGCCTCCCTCATCGGACGCAGGCGGCCCGCGGCAGAGCGGAGGATCGCCTGCACCTCCCGCTCCTCCTCGCGATCGAGCTCGTGGACCTGGTTCATGAGCTCAATCGCGATCGGTGGCTCGACGAACAGGGTGGCGCCCGTCGCCGACTCCCCATGGATGACCCCACCCACCTCGGACCTGCCTTCCCTCCGAATGGGGACGACGAATCGGCCGTCCCGGACCGAGACCGAGGCACCCTCCACGCGGATCCTCTCGGGAAGGGACTCGAGGAACCGCTCGACCTTCCCGAGAACCTCGCCCCTCGCGCTTCGAAGCCGGCGTCGGATCCGACGGAGCTCCGGGCTCGCGCCGTCCCGGATCCCACCCTCGTCGTCCACGATCCCACCCAGCCAGGCCTCGTCCTCGGGGCGCTCGACCAGCCTCTTCCGGAGCGATGCGAGATGCGGACGGCGAGCGGAGGAGCCGGCCCGGGCAGCTGTATCCTCGGAATCCCCCTCGTCCCCGAAATCGGGGAGCAGATCCCGGGGCTCCCGGAGCTGGCCGGCGAGCTCCCGCGAGGCGACGAGGAGTCGGAGGGTAACGAGGAGCTCCTCTCCCGTGAGCACGCCCCCCTCGACCTCGAGGGCCCGGAGAGCGCCCCGGGCATCGGGAACGGCCGGCGGGGCCGACGCCGGCCGCTCCTCGAGGAACGCCATCGTCTCCGCCACCCGATCAAGCTCCGCACGGACGCGCCCCGCGTCCAATACGGGGCGGAGCGCCAGAACGGCTTCCCGACCGATCGGGCTCGCCGCCCTTCGCGCCACCCGCTCGAGCGCGCCTTCGAACTCCAGCACGGCCAGGGCGTGATCGTTCACGGTTGTCCGCGGAGGACGGCAACCGGAAGACGGGCGCCGACCGCGAGGCCAACGCCCGTCTCACTCACACCCCGGCGCGGGACTCCCAGGCTCACCGGGCCAGCTCCTCCCGCACGAGTCGGTTCGCTTCCCGCCCGTCGTACCGGCCGCGGATCCGGGGCATCAATCGCCCCATCACAGCCCCCATCTCCGCCGGACCCTCGGCCAGTATCTCCCGGATCATGACCCGCACCTCCCCTTCGTCCAGCGCCGGGGGGAGAAACTCCGCGAGGATCGAGGATTCGCGCTCCTCCTTCGCCGCGAGATCCTCACGTCTCCCGACCCGCATTTGCTCGGCCGCGTCACGACGTTGCTTGATGCCCCGCGCGATCACGTCGCGAACCGTGTCGTCGTCGGCCGCACGCCCCAGCTCGATCTCTCGGTTTCGGACGTCGGAGAGGAGAGTGGAGAGGACCACCGTCCTGACCTTGTCGCGTTCCTTCCGGGCCTGATTTGAGAGCGTCCCGAATCGCACTGTGAGCGGTCGTTCCCACGCGGCTTCGACGAGGGGCGAAGAGTCTCCTGACTTCGCGGCACCGAAAAGCTACCCGGCACGGACGGAAGGGTCAACGCGCCCCGCGCTCACGGCGGACGCTCACCCCGGAGGCCAGGTAAAGGCCCTCCCCCCGAGGAGATGAAGGTGGAGATGAGGGACGGTCTGTCCCCCATCGTCTCCCGTGTTGGTCACCAATCTGTAGCCACTCTCCTCCACGCCGAGCTTCCTCGCGACGGTGCCGGCGGCGACCAGGAGGCGCCCCGCGAGCGCTTCGTCGGCGGACCCCAGCTCGGCCACGGAGGCAAGGTGCCTGCGCGGGATGAGGAGGACGTGGATGGGAGCCTGCTGGTTCAGGTCATGGAAGGCGACGAGCTCCGCCTCCTCATGGACGACCCGGGCCGGGATCCGACCGGCCGCAATCTCACAGAAGATACAGCTCGTCGCCGTCGCTCCACTGGTCATGTCGGGTCACTCCGGAGGATGCGGTGGCTGAAGCAGGAGCCCCGGGATAGTGAGGAGGTCGAGTCGCCCGCGAAAGAACTCCAGCCCACGTCGGCCCACGTGCCCATGGGTCGACCCCACCCCGAGGCGTAGGCTCGACGGTGCCATGCGATCTTCGAGACCACGTGGAGCCTACCTGCGGAGCGCACCCATGGATCCACTTCCCCGAGCGGCCGTCGCGCTCCTCTCACGCCACCCGTCCCCCGCCCTGTCCATGGAGGACCTCCAGGAACTCCTGAAGTGGGAGGACCCTTTCGCGTCCCCGGGAGACGACGAGGTGCTGAGGCGGCTCGACCTGCATGGCCGGGGGCTCCGGGTTCTCGTGCGACCCAAACGACGCTGGATGGGTCCCGTCGGCCCGGCCGCGTGGATCCTGGCAGAGACCAGCGACCGGGAGGCTCGGATCCGGGCCCGACCAGCGCTCGGGCTGCTCCGCAGCTCCGTCCTCTCTCTAGGAGCCTTGGTCGAGCCCGGCTCGGGCCGGCGGTGGGCCCGCTGGACCCGCCTGCTCCGCGAAGAGGCACGGCTTCGCACCTCCCTCGAGCGCCCCCTTCGGTCCCGCGACGGGGCTCCAGCCAACGGGCCCGAAAGGCGCCCGTCCACCACTCCTCCTCCCGATCCTCCTCGTCCAGGGAGAGCCCGTGCGCATCGGCCGACGCCACGAGCCCACCCGCCTCGGGGAGGAGGACACCCCCGAGGAGGACCCAACCGCCGGGCCTGAGGCTCCGGCGGATTCCCGGCATGAGCCGGTGAAGGGTCCGGGTCTCCAGGTGGCCGCGATCAGATCGAAGTCGGGACGATCCGACAGGAGCTCCGGCCCGACCTCGGCCTCCACTACACGAACCCGGTCGGACAGACCATTCCGCTCCACGTCATGCCGCTTCCGGTCCCAACGTCGGCCATCCGGTCGCTCGCGCGCAGGCGGGGGTCGAGCAGACGGAGGGCCCCGCGCGTCGTGGGGTGCTCCGCCGTCCCGAAGGCCATGCCAGGGTCGAGCGAGACCAGGTGCTCAGGGGGAGCCGGGGTCGGGCCTCCCAGGTGGGGCTCAGCACGATCCGCGGGGTCACGCGACGCGGAGCGAGCCCACGCTGCCAGATCTCCACCCAGGCCTCCTGCTCCTGCCAGCGATGAGAGATGACCTCGGGCTTGGCGCCGAGTGCGCGCTTCGCTAGGCTCGAACCCGGCAGACGAGATCGGCTGCCGAAGAGGAGCCGGGCGTCGATGTGCGGTCGTCGGTCGAGTGGTGGTCGGGAGCGCGGTCGTCAGGCGGGGACCAATCGTCGGCGCCCTCCGGAAAGTACGCCACGACAACCCGGGCGCCGGCCTCAAGGGATTCGAACTCCTCCACGCGCCCCGCCCCGAGAGCGCAACGAGCGCCTCGATCAGGAGCCCCGCCTCCTCGTCGTCCGCGGGGAGCCGCGATCTCCAGAACCAGCCACCCCATGGTCAGCCGGTGAACGCCCCTCGCACCTTGGACCAGAACCCCTGGGACGCGCCCTCCGCCGGCTCCACCTTCTCCGGGGGTCGATCCTCCACCGCCCTCATCCGCTCGAGCGCCTCCTTCTGCTCCCGGGAGAGCTGCGTCGGCGTCCAGACCCTCAACCGCACGACCAGATCGCCCCGCGTGGATCCGTGAAGCTCGGGCACCCCTTCCCCCTTCACCCGGATGAACTGGCCGCTCTGAACCCCAGGCGGAACGCCGATCGTGCCCGAGCCCTCCACCGTGGGAACTTCGATCTCGCCGCCGAGCGCAGCCTCGGCGAACGTCACCACCCGCTCCGTAACCAGGTCGGTCCCGTCGCGAACGAAGCGGTCGTCTTCCTCGACCTCGAGGAGCGCGATCACGTCCCCGCGCGGGCCGCCCCTCGGGCCCACGTTCCCGCGGCCCCGGAGCGTGATGAAGTTCTCCGAGCTGACCCCGGCCGGGACCTGGATTTCGACCTCCCCCTCCGCCCGAACCCTCCCCTCTCCGTAGCAGACGGCACACGGTGCGCGGATGACCCGCCCCTCTCCGCGGCAGGTACGGCAGGTGGTCACGGACACGAACTGTCCAAAGACGGAGCGCTGAGCGATCCGCTCCTCACCCGAACCTCCGCAGGTCGGGCACGTCGCGGCCCCCTGCGGGTCGGCGGAGCCGCTGCCGCCGCAGGTCCCACACGGCTCGAGGAGCGCGAGGCGGAGGCGCTTCGTCGAGCCGTGCACGACCTCCTTCAGTGTGACGGGAAGCCGAACGCGTACGGTCTCGCCCGCCATGCGCGTGCGCGGCGCACTTCTACGACGGCGCCCGCCGAAAATCTCCTCGAAGCCCGCGCCCCCGAAATCCCGCATGAAGATCTCGATCGCGTCGTGCAGATCGAACCCGCCCTGGAACGGGCCGCCGGCCCCGGCACCGCGCAGTCCATCCTTGCCGTACCGATCGTAGGCAGCACGGCGCTCCCGATCCCTCAGAACCTCGTAGGCCTCGGAGAGCTGCTTGAAGCGCTCCTCGGCCTCCGGGGATCCCCGATTCCGGTCAGGATGATAATCCATCGCGAGCCGGCGGTAAGCCTTCTTGATCTGGTCTGCATCGGCGCTGCGGGGGACGCCGAGGGTCTCGTAGTAGTCAGCCATCAGGACGGACTTGTGACGAGCACT
The DNA here is from genome assembly GCA_965198065.1 of Longimicrobiales bacterium. Taxonomy (GTDB): domain Bacteria; phylum Gemmatimonadota; class Gemmatimonadetes; order Longimicrobiales; family Gaopeijiaceae; genus SHZS01. The sequence continues at coordinate 608,951 of CBDAON010000004.1, forward strand.
CGGATCCGGATCACTCGAGGATCCGGCCGACAAGCGAGGAGGTGTGGTCCACGATCGCGCAGACTTTCTCGTAGGGCATACGGGTCGGCCCGATCACGCCGATCACCCCCTTGAGCCCGCCCACCCGGTACTCGGCGGTGACCAGGGTGAAGTCGTTGAGCGCCCGGGCGCTATTCTCTCCCCCGATCGTGACATGGATCCCACCAACGTGAGAGCGGCTCCTGAGGACATCGGCTAGCATGTCCTTCCGCTCGGTCAGCTCGAGGAGCCCCTTCAGCCGCTTGCCACTCGTGAACTCGGGCTGCGACGCGAGGACGCTGGCCTGCCCGATGTGGATTTCGGCGCTCTCGGCCTCCGGCCAGTCGAACAGCTCGCCGCCCGACTGCATGAAGATGTTCAGCACCTCTTCGGTAGCCGGGTCGTCGCCCGCCACGACGTCGCGGATCCGGACAGAGACGGTCTCGCGGATCTCGCTCAGGGTGAGTCCGGCCAAGCGCTCGTTCAGGAGGGGCGTGAGGGTAGTGAGCGTGTCGTCGGGAATCTCGCAGGGAAGGTCGATGAAGACGGTCTTCACGAGCCCGCTCCTCACCTGCGCCACGAGGAGCACTCGGGTGGACGAGACCCGCACGAGATCCAGCCGCTCGAGGACCGCGTGGTCCAGGCGGGGGGCTGCTGCGACACCCAGCTCCTGGGACAGGAGCCCGAGGGCCCGGGTGGCCCTCTGGATCAGGCGCTCGACGGCAGACGGGCCACCGAGATCCAGCTCGACCTCGAGGCGCTCCCTCTCCTCCTTCGTGAGCGGCATCGGCTGCATGACCTGCTCCACGAAGGCCCGATAGCCGAGGTCGGTCGGGACCCTCCCAGCCGAGGCATGGGGGTGGAAGAGATACCCCTTCTCCTCTAGGTCGCTCATCGTGTTTCGGACCGTGGCCGGGGAGACCCCGAGCTCGAAGCGGCGCGCCACGTTGCGGCTCCCGGCTGGCTCGGCCGTGTCTACGTACGTGCGCACCACGGCCTCGAGGACCGTTCGTTCCCTCTCCGTGAGGTCGGCGTGTCCCGACGTGCGCGTTATCGAGGATCGATCCGTCATCCCGTTGCCACCTCCCGCGCCGAGAGCGCGATAACGGAAACTATCCCCGCCAATCTCGCAGGTTCCGAACCCAAGGGCCAAGGGACGGTTCGCGCCGAGTGGGAGCCAGCGGTCGACGCGTTCCTTCCCCGGCTGGCCACCCGGCCGCAACATGACCGCATCCACGCAGGGCCGGGCTCCGAGAGCTCCTCCTTGCAGTACCGGAGAGTGCGGGGCGGATATTGGGAGCGTTGGGCCCGGTGTGCGCGCCGGCTGGTGAGAAGCGCTTCGACGAGGCTCGCTCCGGTGTCTGGTTGTACGTGTGTGGTGGGGGCGAGTAGGGTCTAGCATCCGTGAACGGGCTGGCCCGCCAGCAGAGTCGCAGCTCCGCTAACAAGACTCCTGTGCGAGAGTCGTACAGCGGGGGCTGTGACAGCATCTGACTTCCCACGGCCTTCTACAACCTCGTCGGCAGCGGGACAGTGCCCGTCTCAGAAACGAGTGCCGAGAGCGTGATCCGGCTCTCTTCATGAGCGAAGTGGAGCAATACCGTCGCGCCGAGTGGGCTCCGCGATCCACCCGTCGAGCCCCCTCCTGGCCACGCCTTCCACCTCGAGGGCGGTGAGAAGGGACAGGATCCGGGAAGGCGGGAGGCGCGACGCTTCGACCAGCTCGTCCAGCGTGCGGGGTACCCTTCCCAGGCAGTCGGCAAGCACCCGCCGGTCCGGAAGAGCGGAGGAGTCCGGCCGGCCGGCCGCCGCGCCGTCCTCACCGGCCCGACTACTCCCGTCGGTCGGGGCTCGGCGAGGCTCCCACCCCAGGGTCTCGAGGACGTCCGTCGCGCTCGTAACGACATGGGCACCGTCCCGGAGCAAGGCGTTCGTTCCCTCCGCCTGGGGGATCTCGATCGAGCCCGGGACCGCGAACACCTCGAGCCCTAGATCTAGGGCGTGATCCACGGTGATCAGGGCCCCGCTCCGGGCCGCCGCCTCCACCACCACCACCCCGCTGCAAAGTGCCGCGAGGACGCGGTTCCGGCGAGGAAAGTGGTAAGCGCGGGCCGCCACCCCCGGAGGGAACTCGCTCACGACCAGGCCCTCGCGAACCACCCGATCGAAGAGCGCGCCATTCGCCGCCGGATAGGCGCGGTCTGGCCCACACCCCAGGACGGCGATGGTTCCTCCGGCCCCGCCGAGCGCCCCGCGGTGCGCGGCCCCGTCGATGCCGCGCGCGAGTCCGCTCACCACCGTGACGCCCGCGGCGGACAGATCCCGACCGATCCGCTCGGCCGCCCGCCGGCCCACCGAAGTGGCCCGCCTCGACCCCACGACCGCCACGCTCGGCCGATAGAGAAGCTCGCTCCGGCCCCGGAGAAAGAGCACCGGGGGCGGATCGGAGAGCGGCCGGAGGCTCGCAGGGTACCGCGGGTCCAGAACGCTCAGGACGCGGATCGCGCGCTCGTGGCAGCGGTCCAGGATCCGCTCCACGCGCTCCAGTAGCTCCGGGTTGCGTCGCCGATCGGGAGATCGTGCCCCCGTCGTCACCCGGAACCTCTCCCCCGGTATCTCGAGCGCCCGGAGCGCCCCGCCCGAGGCCTCGAGGAGGCTGACGAGCGCTCGGTCTCCGAGGCCCGGCAGGAGGCGAAGGAGGAGGAGGGCCGACAGGTCGTCCGTGGCCGTCAGATCTCCTGGTCCAGGGCACTCCACCACTCCGCCTCGTCCACACCCGAGGTCGATGTTCGATCGGCCTCGACGTCCCCGTCCACCACCGGCTCCGAGGCGTCGGCCCTCACCCTAGACCAGAGCGCTTCCAGGAGAGCCGCGACCCCGCGCCGGGTGACGGACGACAGGACGAACCGGCCCCACGCATCCGGCGCGTGCACCTCGGGTGCACGCGCCTCCGATGCGGGCTCCACGGCCGAGCCTCCACCCGTTCGAGCCCCCTCCCCGGCGAGCAGATCGGCCTTGGTGAGAACGAGGCAATGCGGTCGCCGCGCGAGCGCCTCGGAATAGCGGGCCAGCTCGACGCGGAGGCGATCGTAAGTGCCCTGCGGATCGGGATCGTCGACCGGGACGAGGAGCGCGAGGGCCCGTGTGCGCTCGATGTGCTGGAGGAAGCGGTGGCCGAGCCCCCGGCCTTCGTGTGCCCCCTCGATGATGCCGGGAAGGTCGGCCATCACGAACGACCGGAACTGGGGGAGCGCAACCACTCCGAGGTGGGGAGCGAGCGTCGTGAACGGGTAGTCGGCGACCTTGGGGCGAGCCGCCGTCACGGAGGCGAGGAGCGTGGATTTGCCCGCGTTCGGCTCCCCCACGAGCCCCACGTCCGCGATCAGCTTGAGGGTGAGCTCAATCGTCCGGCTCATCCCCTCCTCCCCCGTCTCCCATCGGCGGGGCGCCTGGTCCGTGGCCGTGGCAAAACGGGCGTTACCGCGGCCTCCCCGCCCGCCACGGGCCACGACGAGCCGCTCGCTCTCCGTCAACAGCTCTCCGAGGAGCTCTCCGGCGTCCCGGTCGTGGGCCATCGTCCCCGGGGAAACCCTCAGCTCGAGGTCGCCTCCGCTCCGCCCCGTTCGATTGCTCCCCTCTCCGTGTTCGCCCCTCGGAGCCCGGTACTCCGCCTGGTACCGGAAATCGAGGAGCGTGGTGAGCTGCGGATCGCACACGAGCACGACGCTCCCGCCGTGCCCCCCGTCGCCCCCGGAAGGGCCGCCCCGGGGAACGCCCTTCTCGCGCCGGAACGCTTCCGCGCCCGAGCCCCCGGTCCCTCCCACGACCGTGATGGTCACGCGATCGACGAACATGGTTCGACTCTGCTCCTCACTCCGCCGGCTCGAGCTCGAGCTCCGCCTTGAGCGCGAACCCCATCGTCCCTCCTCGCTCCGCTCCGCAGAAGATCCCCTCGGCTCCGTCCTTCAGGATGACCGATCCTCCGCACGCCAGCATGACGCTGGAGACGAGCCGGTCGGTTCCGCCCATCATCCAGGGGTGCCCGACCATGGCCTCGACGATCCCGCGAGCTCCGAGGACTCCCTGCGCCGACGCGCGGGCGAGCGCGGCGTACGCCCGGGCCATGAAGCGCAGGGGCATGGCGAAGCAGACCACGCCGCACCCGTCCACCCCGGTGCCGATCTCGCCCTTGGCGAGCCCAGACCACCGGGCGACCTCTGTGAGCATTCGTCGCTGAACCGGGTGCCGGGGCGAGAGATATCCGTCGAGTGGCCATTGGTGGTGCCTCGCGAGCGCGAGCATTCCCGCGTGCTTTCCAGAGCAGTTGTTGTGGATGGGCTGGGGCAACTCCCCCGAGTGAGCCAGCGCCGACGCCGCCCACTCCGACAGCGGCGCGTGCGGCCCGCAGGCAAGAGCCGCTTCCGGGATGCCGCTTCGCTCGAGCAGGTGACGAACGCCCTCCACGTGGCCCGGTTCCCCGCCGTGCGACGCGCACGCGAGCGCCAGCTCTTCCTGGGGGATTCCCATCCCTTCCACCGCTCCGTCGGCTACGAGCGGCAGCGCCTGAAACGGCTTCGCCGCGGAGCGCAGGAACGTGACGAGATCGGGATCTCCCGCACGCCACAGGAGCCGCCCGTCCGCGTCCGTCACGGCGACGTGCATCCGGTGCCGCGACTCGATCACGGCCGCGCGACGGAGGACGATCACCGCAGTCAGGGGAGCCTCCCTCGGGTGGCCGCCTCAATCATCCGCGCTCTCGGACTCATTGATGCCATCTCTCGCGGGGATCCGGAATGGGAATCCGGGACGGCCCGAAGGGACGATCCACCGCCTCACCCGATCAGGGCGTGCCGGCAGCTCGCCGAACGTCCACAGGTCGCCGCAGAGGTGGGGGAGCGGGCGGTACGGGTGCCGCGCGGCGGCCGACGTGCCGCCGTAGGAAGCCGAGCGTCCGGGTCAGGATCCCGCGGCTGGCGTCGCGGAAACCGAGCCCGCCTGCGAAGCGTACGAGGCGGCCCGCTCAAAGAGATCCTCCGGCGACCGCGCCACGGTGAGCAACTCGACCGCGCGCTGGAGGGCCGTGTCGTACGGCATGCCGCGCCGAAACGCCTCCAGCTCCCCCCACCCCTGCTTCGCGATCTCGGACTCGAGCTCGAGACTCACGAACCGCGCGGCCCGATCGAAGACCTCCGGGTCGATCTCGAGCCCGCGCTCGTCGGTGAGAAAGGCGTGGAAACGGTCCAGGTCCGCGCCCGTGACGTCGAACCCGGAACTCCGGTTCCTGGCCCCGTTCAGAAAGCGGACCGAGAAGTCGAAGAGGCCGTTGAAGAACCGCCCCCCCACGGCGAAGAGCTCACGGACGGCCTCCTGCTCGGCGGTCGTCAGCGTGTCCTCGGACACGATCAGGTCAGGCACGATCCCGCCACCGCCGAAGAGGGTCCGCCCGCCGACGGACGACAGGGTCGGCCGCCCGGCCGTATCGGGTGGAGCCGCGATCAGTCCGCGAATCGTTAAAGATCCCACGACGTCCCCCTCCCCCCCCGCACCCGGCCCCGACGCCCCCTCGTTCGTCCTGATGCGCTCGATCGACCGCCCCTGGGGAGTGTACCAGCGCGCGGTGGTCAGCTTCAGCACGTTTCCGGCCGAGAGCGAGAAGAGGCTCTGGACGGATCCCTTCCCAAAAGTGCTGCTCCCGATGAGGAGCGCGCGGTCGTGGTCCTGCAGAGCACCCGCCACGATCTCGGAAGCGGACGCGCTCCCGCGATCTACCAGCACGACGACGGGGAAGCCGGGGTATCGGTCGGGAGCGGAGGCTCGAAGCGTGCCCGTCGGCCGTCCGTCCCGCCCCCTCGTCTGGACCACGTCCGACCCTCGGTCCAGGAACAGGTCCGCCACCCCGACCCCCTGGTCGAGGATTCCGCCCGGATCGCCACGCAGGTCCAGAACGAACGACGTCGCGCCGGCCTGCCGGAGGGAGTCGGCCGCGGTGCGAACCTCTTCCGTGGCGCTCTCACTGAAGGTCGAAAGGGGGATGTAGCCGATTCCGGGATCGATAAGCGTGGCGTACGAGACCGGGTGAATCTGGATCTGCTCGCGAACGAGCTCGAACTCGATCGGCTCGTCCACGCCGTTCCTCTCGATCTGCACGCGCACGGCTGTGTCCGGACGTCCTCGCAGGACCTGGACGGCCTGCTGCGCGGCCCACCCGCAGGTCGACTGGCCCTCCACCGTGATGATCAGGTCCCCGGCGCGGATCCCCGCACGGTGGCCCGGGCCGCCTGGGATCGGTCCCACCACGGTAATGAAGTCGCCACGCTCGGCGATCTCGAGCCCAACCCCTCCGTAATCCCCTTCGGTCTGGATGCGGAAGTTCTCGTACGCCTCGCGCGACAGGAGCACGGTGTTCGGATCCCCCAGACCGTCCAGGACGCCCTCGATCGCGTCGTCGTAGAGACCGTCGCGATCCACCGGGTCCACGAAGCGCTCAGTGATGTGCTCCACGACCTCGTCGAAGAGGGTGGACTCGGCCACCCTGTCCTGACCCTCGACGACGCCCTCGCGGAGAAACCAGGCCCCGGCCACGATGGCGACGCCGAACACGATCCCAGGGCCGATGGGGAAGAGCCGAGGCGTCATGGGTCGGTGGTGGTTGGGGGAAGGGGCCTTCGCGACGGAACGGCCCTCGTTCAACCCCGGCGCGCGGGGAAGTGTTCCGGAAACCGGGTTGTGAGCGCCTCGCGCACTTCGCGATGAACCTCGTCTACCGGTGCAGTGGCCTTCACGAGAACGGCCCCGGGATAGTCCCGCGCGAGGGATCGGTAGGCTCCCGCTACGGTCTCGTGGAAGCTCATCTCCTCCGCCTCGATCCGGTCGGCCGCTTTCCCTACCTGCCGCGCGTGCCCCTCGTCCGCCGGAAGGTCGAGGATGAACGTCACGTCCGCGCGGAGCCCCGCCGTCGCGAAGGCGTTCAGGAGCTCGACCGCCTCCACCCCAAGCCCTCTCCCCACCCCCTGGTAGGCCAGGGTCGAGAGCTCGTAGCGGTCCGCGATCATGACGGCTCCGCCCTCCAGCGTGGGTCGGACCACGTCCCGGACGAAGGCCGCCCGAGCCGCGAGGAGGAGGAGCAGCTCTGTCTCGGCCGACATCCCGGAACCGCCCGCGCTAAGGAGCACGGCCCGAATCGCCTCCCCGACCCCCGTTCCGCCTGGCTCGCGGGAGAGCCGGTGCCGAGTCCCGCGCTCGGCAAGCCACCGGGCCAAGAGGCCGGCCTGGGTGCTCTTCCCCGCCCCCTCGACTCCCTCGAAGACGAGGAAGAGGCCGCGCCGGGTCGCGCCGCTCGCTTCGCGGGGGCGAGGCCCCTCCTCACTCCTGCTCGTAGTACTCGAGCCCAAGGTGGGTGAGCAGCTGTTCGTCGCCGAGCCAGCGAAGGGTGTTCTTGAGCTTCGTGTGCTGGATGAAGAGGTCGTGCTCTGGGTACAGCCCGGGCGCGGTCTGCGGGCTCTTGAAGTAGAAGGAGAGCCACTCCTGGATCCCCTTCATCCCCGCGCGCTTCGCGAGATCCAGGAAGAGGGCAAGATCCAGCACGATGGGAGCAGCCAGGATGGAATCCCGACAGAGGAAGTCCACCTTGATCTGCATCGGGTACCCCATCCACCCCGTGATATCGATGTTGTCCCACCCTTCCTTGTTGTCGCCGCGCGGAGGATAGTAGTTGATCCGGACCTTGTGGTAGAGGCTCCCGTACAGGTCGGGGTACATCCGCGGCTGAAGGATGTGCTCGAGCACGCCCAGCTTCGATTCCTCCTTCGTCTTGAACGAGTCCGGATCGTCGAGCACGGCTCCGTCCCGATTCCCGAGGATGTTCGTGGAGAACCAGCCCTCGATCCCCAGCATCCGGGCCTTTAGCCCCGGCGCGAGGATCGTCTTCATGAGTGTCTGGCCGGTTTTGAAGTCCTTGCCCGCGATCGGCACCCCGGACTCCCTCGCAAGGGACTCGAGCGCGGGCACGTCCGCCGAGAGGTTCGGGGCCCCGTTGGCATACGGTACGCCTTCCTTGATGGCGGCGTACGCATAGATCATGCTCGGCGCGATGGCGGGATCGTTCGCCCGCATCGCGGCCTCGAAGACCTCGACCGTCTCGTGCGCAGGACCCGGACGGAGGAATATCTCGGTCGATCCGCACCAGATCATCACCAGGCGGTCGCACCCGCTCTCCTCCGCAAAGCGCCGGATGTCGTCCCGCACCTGCTCCGCCAGCTCTAGCTTGTCCTTCCCGGTCTTCACGTTGGGCCCGTCCAGGCGACGAACATAGGTCCGGTCGAAGAGGGCCGGCATCGGGCGGATCGAGCGAAGGAATGCCTCGATGGGCGCCAGGTGGTGCGTCCCCAGCACGCCCGCCTTCACGGCGCTCTCGAAGCCGTCGTCCGGGATCGGATCCCACGCGCCGAAGACCAACTGGTCGAGCGCGGCGAGGGGGACGAAGTCTTTGATCAAGGGAGAACGCCCCTCCGTTCGCTTCCCCAGGCGGATCGTATTCATCTGTGTGAGCGAACCCACGGGCTTCGCCAGACCGCGTCGCACGCTCTCCACCCCCGCCACCATGGTCGTCGCCACCGCTCCGAACCCCGGCAGGAGTACGCCGAGCCGTCCCTCACCGGACTGAATCACAGATCGATCCGTCACCGAGTCTTCTCCGTGTAGTCGTGGGCGGGTCCGCCTCCTGGTCGAGCCCGCGGCTCATCGAGGGGAACGCCAGCCGCCTCGCGGTAGACCCACACAATCCTCTGGAATGCGGTGAGGGCGGTCGTCACCGCGAGGACGATCAGCACGACCCGGAGCACGAGCCCGTTCCACGAAAGGCCGAAGAAGAGCGATCCGCCACCGAGCAGGAGCACCCGCTCAGCGCGTTGCATGAGGCCCACCGAGCAGTCGAGGCCGAGCGCCTCGGCGCGCGCGCGTGTGTAGCTCACCATGAGGGACCCGCCCATGGCCAGCGCGATCACGTAGACCATCCAGACGTCGGCCAGCTGCCGACCGTACTGAATGTAGAGGGAGAGGAGGCCGAGGAAGACGACGATCTCACTGATGCGGTCGAGCGTCGAGTCGAAGAAGGAGCCGAACTTGGACGCCAGGCCACTCAGGCGGGCCACCTGCCCATCGAAGATGTCGAGCACGCCGCCGCCGAGGATGCAGAAGCCCGCCCAGCGGACGTGGTCGAAGTGATAGAGCACGCCGGCAGCGACGGTGACCGCGAAGCCCACGATGCTGACGGCGTTCGGATGGACGCCCCAGCGGATCAGCGCGCTCGTCGCCGGCGAGATGATCCGGTAGACCACGTCCTTGAAGATCTTAAGAGAGGGCATGGCCCGGGTCGGTCGCCGTCATGGAAGGATGATCCGGCTTTTCGATCCTTCGTCGACGGCCACGGAGATCGTGTCGTTCACCTTCTTCAGAAGCTTGTCGAAGTTCGCCTGGGCCGCGATGAGACGCTGATACGCCGGGCGCACCTGGAGGTCCTGAACCAACCGGTCGTATCGCTCGCGCACATCGTCCCCGGGCTCCTTACCGGCCTGGAGCGCCACGAGGATCTCGGATTCGAGCTTGTCCAGATCGTTGCGGAGCTCCACGAGCTCGCGGTCCTCGTCCAGGCTCGCGGTGGCTCGCTTGAGCGCCTGGTACTCGTCCGTCCTGCCGAGCGCCTCTCCCAACTCCTTGGCCATCTCCTGTACGTTCGCCATTCGTTCGGATCTCGTCCTCAAGCTGTCTCGGATTCTCGCAAGGCGAGCACCAATCGCTCCCGCCCGCTCAGGTCCCGAAGGGTCCGGACCGCCCCGAGGCCGGAGGTGGAGACGATCCGTTCTGCCACGCGACGGGCCTGCCCGAGGCCCACTTCGAGCGCAAGAAGCCCACCCGGAGTCAGGATGGCCGCGGCTCCGTCCACGAGAGCGTCCAGGACCCGGAGCCCTCCGTCCTCCGCGACCAGCGCGTCTCTGGGCTCCCATCCCCGCACCTCGGGTGCGAGGCCGTCGTACTCCTCTTCGGAAACATACGGAGGATTCGAGATGACGACATCGAAGCACTCGCCGACGAGGACGGGATCGTAAATGGAGCCGACCCTGAGCTCGACGCGCCCGTCCGCTCCCGCCCGCTGGGCGTTCGCCCGTGCCACCTCGAGGGCGGCCGACGATGAATCCGTCGCCACGACGCCGTCGAACGGCCCCTCGACGGCGAGGGAGATCGCGACGGCCCCGCTCCCGGTGCCCACATCCAGAGCCCTAAGAGAGCCAGCACCCCCGGCGGCCCCGGCTGCGCCCCCCCCGCCGACGCCCGGCCGCCCACGGACCCAGTCCAGCGCCGCGCCCACGAGCTCCTCCGTCTCGGGGCGGGGGATCAGCACTCTCGGATCCGTTAGCAGCTCCAACTCGCGGAACGTGGTTCGGCCCAGAATGTACTGGAGCGGCTTCCGCCCCCCCCGGTCCACAAGGGGACCCTTGAACGCGGCCAGGTCGCCAGGGGCCACCGGCTGATCGAAGTGAAGGTAGAGGTCCAGGCGGGACATGTGGAGGACGCCGGCCAGCAGGTATTCGGCATCGAGGCGGGGGGACTCCACACCCCGTTCCTCGAGATAGCCCGCCGCCCAGCGAATCAGGTGCATCACCGTCCACGGGGCTCCGTCGGGAGACGGTCCGACCCGGGGAGCCCACGCGCGGGACGCCGACGTCACTCCTCCCCTCCCGATCGTGCGGCTCGTCCGTCGTCCGCGAGCCGCTCCTCCTCGTCCTGGAGGCGGAGCGCCTGGAGAAGCTCCTCCAGGTCCCCGTCCAGCACGTCCTCGAGCTTGTGCAGCGTGAGTCCCGTCCGGTGATCGGTCACCCGGTTCTGCGGGAAGTTGTACGTCCGGATCTTCGCCGAACGGTCACCGGTGCCGACCTGCGCCTTCCGCTCCCGCGCGCGCTCCGCCTCCTGCTCGGCGACTTTCCGGGCCAGAAGACGGCTCCGAAGCACCTTCAGCGCCTTCGCCTTGTTCTTGTGCTGGGATTTTTCGTCCTGGCAGCTCACCACGAGGCCGCTCGGAAGGTGCGTGATGCGGATCGCGGAGTCCGTGGTGTTGACGGACTGGCCCCCAGGGCCAGAGGACCGGAAAACGTCGATCCGGAGATCTCCGGGGTCGATGTCGATGTCTACCTCCTCCGCCTCGGGAAGGACGGCTACCGTCGCCGCCGAGGTGTGGATCCTCCCCTGACTCTCCGTTTCCGGGACCCGCTGCACGCGATGGACGCCCGACTCGAACCGGAGCGTGCCGTACGCCTGGGGGCCGCGCACGATCGTGATGGCCTCCTTCACGGACCCCCTGCTACCCTCGGAGAGATCCACGAGCTCGACGTCGAGGCCCCGGCGCTCCGCAAACCTCCGGTACATCCGGAGGAGGTCGGCCGCGAAGAGGCCGGCCTCGTCCCCGCCCGTTCCCGCGCGGATCTCGACGACCGCGTCCCGGTCGGCAAAGGGGCTCCTGGGAACGAGAAGGTGCCGGGCCCGGTCAGAGAGCTCCCCGAGCCGGCGCTCCAGCGCCTCGACCTCGGCGGCCGCGAGGGTTCGCAGCTCTCCGTCCTCCGCGTGCTCCGCGAGCTCTGCCGCCCCAACCAGCTCGCGGGAGACCGTCTCCAGATTGTTCGCCAGCTCGACGATCGGCTCCAGCGCGGAGCGCTCACGTCCGAGCTTTCGAAGGAGATCCGGATCGTTGGCGGCGGAGGGATCTGAGAGCCGGGTCGTCACGGCCTCGTGGCGCTTCACTGCCTCCCCGAGCCGCCGACCCAACCGATCATCCAGACGGGAGACCTTCACCGCGGCCCCACGAGGTCACTGAGGAGATGGGAACGGACGGGCTAAGAATCTTCGTCTTGCTTGTACTTTCGGTTGAACCGTTCTACCCGGCCGGCGGTGTCGACCAGCTTCTGCTTCCCGGTGTAGAACGGGTGGCAGACCCCGCAGATCTCCACGTGAAGCTCCCCGAGGGTCGAGCGGGTTTGGATGATGTTCCCGCACGAGCACACGATTTGAGCCCCTCTGTAATCCGGGTGAATTCCCTGCTTCATGATCCCTCTCCAGGCCGCGAAGGAACCGCGGCTCCTCCGACCGTCTCTCGGTAGCATCGCGAACAGACTTGAGAATATAGAAACGGGCGGAAGAGGTCTCAAGGTGACCAGCGGACATGGACAGGCACGCCGCGTGCCCCCCGGCGGACCTACCCCCCCCGCCGAGGACGACCGCGGGCAGGCCGTACCTCTCGTGGCGCACAGAGAGGCGTGGCTCGAGACCGCCTCCGGGGTGATGGGGCCGCCCGGCTTCCGATCTGGCCCAGCTACCTGGCCGGAGGGCTCGGGGCTCCCTCCCACCTACCACCCGCACCCTACCGCTCCTCTCCCTCGCCGAGCGCTCCGAAGGTCCATTGACCTCCCGCGCGGAGCTGGAGGTACGCCAGATCTTCGAGGAGCTCGTAGCGCGCCTCACCGACGAGGCGGAAGCGGCTGTGAAGCGGGATCTCCAGCCCCGCGTGCGCGTTGAGCCCGGCGCGCACGGAGTCCAACAGGTCCTCGACGAACGTGTCGGCGATCGCCTCGCCGCCTCCGCGGAGCACGTGGGCGCCTCCCCCCATCCCCAGGTAGGTCAGGAGCCCGTACGGAACGCGCCAGAAGAAGTGGACGTCGCCGTGAATCTCCGTGTCCGCCCAGGTGATCTCCCCAAGCGTCACGTCGGTAGCGGGCGGCCCCGTCCGCTCGATCAGCTCCTCCACCCGGTTCTCCAGCTTCTCCACCTCCCCGCGGCTCAAGGTCGATGACCAGTGGCTGAAGCCGACCACGGCGCGCACGCCCGGTCCGAGGAAGCCCAGATCGAAGCGCCCTCCGATCGACCAGGTGGGATCCACCTTCGAGGGGAAGATCCATCCTCCGTCGATCATGACGCCTCGAAACGACAAGTACTCGTAGTCCAGGCTCGCGAGCCCCTGAGCGGCCGCGGCCGGCGGGAAGGCGAAGGCCAGGGCCAGCGCGACGACCCCGGGGACGGACCGTTTCATGAGACAGCCTCCGCCGCCCCGCGGGCGGCCTCGATGGTCAACTGGAGCTCGGCCTCCCCGTGCCGGACCGAGACGAATCCCGCCTCGAAAGCCGACGGCGCGAGGAACACGCCCCGCTCGAGCATCTCCTTGTGAAAGCGCTTGAAGCGCTCGACGTCGGACTTTTGCGCTTCCTCGAACGACCCGACCGGACCCGGGTGGAAGAAGATGCCCCACATGGAGCCGACCGCCACGCCGGAAGCCGGGATACCGGCCCCGCTCAGGGCTTCCAGTAGGCCTTCCACCAGTCGGCGGGCGTAGCGCTCGAGCTCCGGGAAGGGATCATGCTCCTCCAGCCACGCGATCTGGGCGTTTCCCGCCGCCGTCGCCAGCGGGTTTCCGGAGAGCGTGCCCGCCTGGTACACGGGGCCGAGGGGAGCCACGCGCTCCATGATCTCCTTTCGGCCGCCGAAGGCGCCGACCGGGAGGCCGCCCCCGATCACTTTTCCGAGCGTCGTCAGATCTGGGACTACTCCGAATTGCCCCTGGGCGCCCCGGAGCCCCACCCGGAACCCGGTCATGACCTCGTCGAAGACGAGGAGCGCGTGATGCTTGGCGGTGACCTCGCGCAGGAGCTCCAGGAACCCGGGTTCGGGCGGGATCAGCCCCGCGTTCCCCATGACCGGTTCGACGAAGATGGCCGCCAGCTCGTGTCCGTGTCGCCGGAAGAGCTCCTCCACCCCCTCTGCGTCGTTGAAAGCGAGGAGAAGCGTGTCCTTCACCGCGTCGTTGGGAACCCCGGGGGAGTTCGGGAGGCCCAGCGTCGCGACGCCGCTCCCGGCCGCAGCAAGGAAGGGATCCGCGTGCCCGTGGTAGCCGCCGGTGAACTTGAGGAACCGGGGACGCTCCGTGTGCGCGCGCGCGAGCCGGAGCGCGCTCATGGTGGCTTCGGTCCCCGAGCTCACAAGGCGAACCATCTCGAGGCCCGGGAGGATCCGGACGAGCCGCTCGGCGAGCTCGACCTCGGCCACCGTGGGGGTCCCGTAGCTCGTACCCCTTGCGAGCTGCTCCTCCACGGCCGACCGGACGGCCGGGTGAGCGTGGCCGAGGATCAGGGGGCCCCACGAGAGCACGTAGTCCAGGTAGCGGCGCCCCTCGGTGTCCTCGATGTAGGCACCCTCTCCCCGGCTCGCGAAGAAGGGCTCGCCCCCGACCGACCTGAACGAGCGTACGGGAGAGCTCACTCCGCCGGGAAGGACCTTCTGCGCCCGAGCCCAGATCCGGGACGGGCTCAACCCACGACCCTCGCCCTGAGGTCGTACTCGGCGGCATCCTCGATACGCACGTGAACGAACGAGCCCTCAAGGGGCCCGGGAGCCCCATGGTTTCCCGGCCCGGCCGGCCGGACGAGCCGGGTCACGCCGTCCACCTCGACGGCCTGCCCCCGGGTGCGGCCTTCCGCCACGAACTCGGGGTCGCCCTCGAGCGCGCGATCGACGAGGAGCACGTCCCCCTGCCCCACGAGAGCCTCGTTCTTCTCCCGGGAGATCTCGCGCTGCGCTTCCATCAGCGTCTCGAGCCGATCTCGCTTCTCCGCGTCGGAGACCTGTGGGGTCATCCCGGCGGCGGGCGTCCCCTCTTCGACAGAGTACGGGAAGGCACCGACGCGCTCGAAGCGAATCTCCTCCAGGAGATCGAGCATCTCCTGGAACTCCGCCTCCGTCTCGCCCGGGAAGCCCACGATCACTGTGGTACGGAGCACGAGGCCCGGGATCGCTTCTCGGAGCCGCGCCACCCGTGCGCGAATGCTGGCCTGTCGCTCTGGACGCCGCATCCTCTCGAGAACGGCGTCGCTTCCGTGCTGGATCGGCATGTCCAGGTAAGGAAGGATCCTGGGTTCGGTGGCAAGGACCTCGATCATCTCCGGGGTGATCCCCGAAGGGTACATGTAGAACAGACGGTACCAGGGGACGGATGTGCCGTCCAGCAGGGCCCTGAGGAGGTCGGGAAGGAGCGGGGAGCCCGCCCCGTGCCTGCGCTTCAGGTCACGCCCGTACCAGGTCGTGTCCTGCGACACGACGTTCAGCTCCCTTACGCCGCGCGCCTCGAGCTCACGCGCCTCCCGCACCAGCTCCTCCACCGGGGCCGAGCGGTGGAGCCCCCGCATGTGTGGGATCGCGCAGAACGCGCACGTGTGGTCGCATCCCTCCGAGATCTTGAGGTGGGCCGTGTGCGGTGTGTCGGTGGAGAGGATACGGAGCGGGACCTCCATGTTCGGGGCGCCGACGAGGTCCGCATCGAGGAGCCCTCTCGCCCGGAGCTCCCCGACCAGCCGGCCCATCTCGGTGAGGCCGAGGAAGAGATCCACCTCCGGGATCTCCGCCTGGAGCTCCTCCTTGTAGCGCTGGACGAGGCACCCCACCGCCACGACCACGCGCACGTCGCCGTCCGACTTGAGCGCGCACGCCTCGAGGATCGTGTCGATGGATTCTTCCTTCGCCGCCTCGATGAAGCCGCAGGTGTTGATCACGATGATCTCGGCCCCCCGCCGCCTCGATGAAGCCGCAGGTGTTGATCACGATGATCTCGGCCCCCTCGACGCCGGGAGAGACCCGAGCCCCGTGTCCGACGAGGGCGGCCATCAGCCGCTCGGAGTCCACGGTGTTCTTGTCGCAGCCCAGGGTCACGAGGCCGATCCGGAGGCCGTCCGGGGAACCCGTCGGAGCGAGCCGGCGCTCGTCGGTCCCGACATCTCTGGGAACGTCCGGGCGCACCGGGTCCCGGGTAACCGGGAAGACGGGAAGGTCTCTGGTGCGGAGCCGCCCCGTCATCTCGCGATCACCTGGACTCCGGGAGGGGGGTCGAAGCGGAAGCGCGCCGCGTCGAGCGAGGGGTTCAGTCGAATGTTCGAGAGATCGAGGGTGCGGACCGACTCCGACTCCTCCACGATCACGAGCCTCCGGATGAGGAAGTCCGAGGCGTCGATCCACACCCGCGCGCGTCGGTAAGGGGATGCGACCTGCGGGGTCAGGGAGAGGATGTGGCACTCCCGGCCGTCCACGGTCTCCCGCCCCTCGAGCGTCGCGGCGTACCGCCGCCCCGGCTCCGAGAGAAACTCCCGGTGGAGATCCATCCGGTTATTCCCCGACGCGAGCGACAAGCGCACCACCTGGCCGTCGTCCACGCTCGGAAAGTAGACCCACAGGTAGACCCCATCGGCCACGACCCGGTCGCCCACCGGATCCGTGAAACGCATCTCGAATCGATCCGGTAGGGCCTGGCAGAGCTCCCCGGCGCTCCGGGTCGTCTCGCGGAGCAAGGTCACGTCGATCTGCTGCCGGAAGTCGGCGCAAAACGCGGCGAGCGCCTCGTAGCGCTCTGCCGCGCGCTCCAGGATGACCTGGGCGCTTTGCGCGGGGAGAGCCGCCGGGACGAGGGCAGCCAGGGCGGTCGAGCCTGCGAGCGCTCGGAGGGCGCGCCCCGCGTGGCCGTTCACGGAAGGAGTCATGTGGTGCCGGGGATCCGGGACGCGTGAAACGCTTTCGCTGTCCCCGTGTACACGCGCGGCGGCGGGATCGTTCACCCACTCCCATCGGGAGCCCCCATGGTCACTCGCGCCCTCTCGGTCCTCGTCGTCGCGTCGCTCGCCTTCCTGGCCGGCGGGTGCGGCGGGGACGACGGAACGGGCCCCGGCACCGGGGACCCGCGGTTGATCGAGTACGCCCCGGAGCTCGGGATCGATCTGGACCTCTTCGAGGAGCTTCCCTCTCGGCTCTTCTATCGGGACGACCCCGTAGGCGACGGCGCCGAGGCCGTCTCCGGTCGAGTCGTGACCGTCCATTACGTCGGGCACCTCACTGATGGTTCGATCTTCGACTCGAGCGTCGCGCGAAACCAGCCCTTCAGCTTCCGGTTGGGTGTCGATCCAGTGATCGACGGATGGGACCAGGGAATCCCCGGAATGCGGATCGGCGGCCACCGCACCCTCGTGATCCCCCCTCACCTGGGGTATGGCGCCACGGGCTTCGGCGCGATCCCGCCGAACGCGGTCCTCATCTTCACGGTGGAGCTCCTCCAGGTAAGCTGAGTGGACGTGCCCGGGCTCTCCAAGACAAGGGAGACACAATGAAGACCACGGAACCTCTGGGTCGTCGCCCATTCGTGAAGCGCGTTCTAGCCGCTGGAGCGGCCCTCTCCGGTTGGAAGGCGCTCAGTCCCCCAACCAAAGCGCGCGCGTCGCAGGAGCCGGGGGTCGGCGCCCTGGATCACGTGGCGATCCCGATCCAGAACGTGGACGCGATGGCCGCCTTCTACCGGGGGCTCGGCTTCCGGATCATGGAAACCGGAAGCCGGATCTCCATCCACTTCGGCGACCAGAAGATGCACTTTCACCGGCCGTCGACCTGGCAGAACCCCTCCTTCACCCTGCGTGCCAGGGCCGCTCAACCACCGTGCGGCGACTTCTGCTGGGTCTGGGAAGGAACGGACGACGCCCTTCGAGGGCTGATCGAACGGGTGGGGGCGGAGATCGAGGCTGAAGGGGAGCGGGTCGGCGGCCGGGACGGAGGGACCGCCACGGGTTACAGCGTCTACATCCGCGATCCCGACGGGAACCTGCTGGAGTTCATCCGCTACGCCTAGCGGGCCCGGCTGGCGGAGCCGGCCGTGGCCGTCCGGTCAGGCGCCCCTGCCGGAGAGCATCCGCTCGAGTTGATCGAGCGTCATCAGGATCTCGCGCGGCTTCGAGCCGTCGGGGGGGCCGAGCACGCCCGCATCGTGGAGCTGGTCCATGATCCTCGCGGCCCGGCCGTATCCGATCCGGAGCCTCCGCTGGAGCAGGGAGGTCGAGCCCTGCTCCGCGCGGATGCAGATCTCCGCGGCCTCGCGGAACAGGTCGTCCCACTCCCCGCCGAGCGCTTCCGCGGCCCCCTCTCCTTCCTCGGCCTCGCGGGCACGCACGACCTCGAGGATGTCGTCCTCGACCGGCGTGCCATACGGCTCGAGCCCCTCCGTCAGCTTCCGGTCCCTCAGCTCGCGGTACCAGTCGATCAGGCGCTCGGTGTCTTCGGTCGAGATGAACGCCCCCTGGATCCGGACCGGCTCGCTCTGGCCTGGGGGAAGGAACAGCATGTCCCCGTTGCCCAGGAGCGCGTCGGCGCCGTTCTGGTCCAGGATCGTCCGCGAGTCAGTCTTGGAGGCGACCCGGAACGCCATCCGGCACGGAAAGTTCGCCTTGATCAGGCCCGTGATCACGTTCACGGACGGACGTTGCGTGGCCACGATCAGGTGCATGCCTATGGCCCGCGCCTTCTGAGCCAGGAGGGTGAGCGGCCGCTCGACCTCGCTCTGGACCGTCATCATGAGGTCCGCGAGCTCGTCCACCACGAGCAGGACGAAGGGGAGGAGGCCGCCCCGATACACCCAACGGTCCGGATCCTCCTCGTCGCCCTGCGGCGTCGGGCTCCTCAGCGGAACGCCCTTCCTCACCCGGCGATTGAACTCTCCGAGGGATCTGACCCCGTTCTCGGAGAGGAGCGAGTAGCGCCGCTCCATCTCAAGCAGCGTCCACTTGAGAACGCCCGCCGCATCCCTTGGATCGGTCACCACGGGGTGACGGAGGTGGGGCAAGTCCGCGTAGGTGGAGAGCTCGACCATCTTCGGGTCCACGAGGAGGAGGCGGAGCGTCTCGGGCGTGTGTCGGTACACCAGCGAGGTGATGATCGTGTTCAGGCAGACCGACTTGCCCGATCCCGTCGCGCCCGCGATGAGGGCGTGGGGCATGCGCGTGAGATCGGCGATGTACGGGTCGCCCTGAAGGTCTTTCCCAAGGGCCATCGGAAGCTCCGCCCGCGACTTCGTGAACGCGGGGCTCTCCAGGATCTCCCGAACCTGCACGGTCATAGGCACCGGGTTCGGGATCTCGACGCCGACCGCGCCCTTCCCCGGGATCGGCGCCACGATCCGGACGGTCTTCGCCCGCATGGCCAGTGCAAGGTCCCGATCCAGGTTCGCGATCCGGTTCACCTTGACCCCCGGAGCGGGAATCACCTCGAATTGCGTCACCACCGGTCCCGTGGTCCTCCCTCCGAGCTCGCTCTCCACGCTGAAGGTCCGGAGCTTCTCAACCAGCACGCTCCCGAGCTGGTCGAGCTCCTGCTCCATCTCCCCCCCGCTCCCGTGGGTGGCCTCCGAGAGAAGCTCGAGCGGGGGTAGCTCGTCGCCCGCCAGCTCCCTGGGGTCGCGCGGATCCGGGAGGTCGCCTCCCCCCCACGGTCTCCGGCTCGCAGAGGCGCTCACGGGCCTGTCGCCCAGCCCGTCCTCTTCGGGCGCGTCGGCCCCGTCCGGGCCCTCGTTCCCCTCGTCCGACGCGAGCGCCCGCACGCCGGCCGAGCCGTCGGCTCCCGCGGTCGGCTCGACCCGGGCCTCTGTGATGCCCTCCGGCACCGAGTCGGCGCTTTCGCGAGCCTCCGCACGTGCCTCGCGCATCCGCCGCCAGGCGCCCGCGCTCCGATTGGCCATCCACGAGAGCAGCTCCCCGAGCGGGTTCCAGCCGACCGTCCCCAGCGTGAGGAGGAGGAGGGCGACCCCGAACGTGAACCCGGCGCCGAACGTGCCGAGGGCGAGCACCGCCGGCCGCCCGAGGAAGCGGCCGATCACCCCGGCCTGGGGCTCTGACATCCCGAGCACATGGGCGATACCGGGAACGAGCACGAGGAGCCCGGCGGCGAGCACGCCGAGTCTGAGCGCACGCGAGCCCGAGGCCCACCCGCCAAACCAGAGCCCCACGATCCCCACTAGGAAGGGAAAGACCCAGGCGGCGACCCCGAAGAGATAGGTTTCCCCACTCTCCAGGACGGCGCCCACGGCGCCCATTACGTTGCCCGACGGGAACCATCGCTCCCCGAGCTCGCCCAGGAGCGTCGGGGGCACCAGTGTGAGCAGGAGGAAGAGAGCCAGGGCGAAGAACGCGACCCCGAGAAGCTCCCGTTCTCGCTCCGGTTTCGTCATGAGGAATTCGCCGACGCGCGGGCGAAGAAGAGGAGGACGGTCACTCCCCCTCGGGAACGCGGATCACCCGGTCCCACATCTCGGGCACGAGCTGATGCCGGTCCTGCGAAGCACAGTACAAAACATCGTCCTGGAGCCCAACCTCCACCAGGGCAACCCCGGCGCCGGTCTGGAGCAGGAGGTCGGTCGTGGGTTCATGCGCGCGTGCGAGCGCCAGCACCGCTCGAGACGTGTCGTCGCGATCGAGGTCGGAAGACCGGGCCCTCTTGCCCTTCCTGGCCGGGCCGTCCCCCTCGAGCGCGCGAAGGATCATTCCGGTGCAAAGCGCATCTTCGAGCGAGAACCGGTTCTCCCGTCCCGAGCACACCAGGACGAGGCGCTCGGCCCCGGAGACCGCCCGCGCGGCCGCCGAGAGGTTCAGGAGCGACGCAGCGATCACCCGGTCCGCATCCTCGACGGCCAGGAAGGCCCGCGTCCCGTTGGTGGTGCTCATGACCAGACGTTTCCCCTCGACCCGCTCCGCCGTGAACTCGGCCGGCGAGTTCCCGAGATCGAACCCCTCGACCTTGAGACCCTTTCGCTCCCCGCAAAGGAGCGTGTCGTCCCGGCCGAGGGAGTTAGCGAGACGGATCGCTTCCTCGGACGAAATGGTCGGATACACGGCCCGCGCACCGGCCGCGAGCGCTTCGACGATCGTCGAGGTGGCGCGCAGCACGTCGATCACGACCGCGGTGGAGCCCTCCACCTCACCGGGATCAACCTCCTGCGGGGTGAGGAACGTGCGGACCCGGGTCATGCGTGCTCCCCGTCCCGAGAAGGCCCGCGGTCCGCAAGGAATCGCTCGAGGAAGTGGGTGTCCACGTCCCCCTTCTGGAACGACTCGTTTCCGACGATCTCCTGAAGGAGCGGGATCGTCGTGGATACCCCTTCAATCACGAAAGACCCGAGCGCGTAACGGGATCGAACGAGGGCCTCCTCGCGGGTCTTCCCGCTCACGATGAGCTTGGCGAGGAGCGAGTCGTAGTACGGCGGCACCCGATACCCGGCGTACACGTGCGTGTCGAGCCTCACACCCGGTCCTCCCGGAAGGTGGAAGGTCGTGATGACTCCGGGAGAGGGCTGGAAGTTCCGGTCCGGGTTTTCGGCGTTGATCCGGAACTCCATCGTGTGCCCCCTCATGGTCAGGGGGCCCTCCGGGAACGACAGATGTTCTCCGGCAGCGACCAGGATCTGCTCCTTCACTAGGTCGAAGCCAGTCGTGACCTCTGTGACGGGGTGCTCCACCTGGATCCGCGTGTTCATCTCGATGAAGTGGAAGGACCCGTCCGCCTCAAGCAGGAATTCCACGGTCCCCGCGCCCACGTACCCGACGGCTTCCGCGGCCCTCACCCCGGCATCCCCCATGGTCTCCCTGAGGGCCGGAGTGAGCGCCGGGGATGGCGCCTCTTCGAGGAGCTTCTGGTGGCGGCGCTGGACGGAGCAGTCGCGCTCGCCCAGGTGCACCACCCTCCCGTGCTGGTCCCCGAACACCTGGATCTCGACGTGCCGGGGGCGGAGGAGGTAGCGCTCGATATACACCGCGGAGTCACCGAACACGGCCTGCGCTTCGTTCTGCGCCGCTTGGAAGAGGCGCTCGAAGCTCCTGGGCTCGTGCACCACCCGCATCCCCTTCCCACCACCCCCGGCCGATGGCTTGATCATCACAGGAAAGCCGATGCGCTCCGCCTCGGCCTCGGCCTCCCGAAGATCGCCAACGAGCCCCCCCGATCCGGGCACGGTGGGGACCCCCGCGTCCCGCATCGTCTTCCGCGCGGTCGCCTTGTCGCCCATCGCACGGATGTGGTGCGCCGCCGGCCCGATGAACGTGATGTGCGACCTCGCGCAGATCTCCGCGAACTCCGCGTTCTCGGCCAGAAAGCCGTACCCGGGGTGGATGGCCTCGGCCCCGGTGACCTCCGCCGCCGCGATGATCCGCGGAATGTTCAGGTACGACTGCGAGGGAGGGGGCGGTCCGATGCACACGTCCTCGTCCGAGAAGCGGACGTGGAGGGACTCGCGGTCGGCCTCGGAGTACACCGCGACGGTCGAGACTCCGAGCTCCTGACAGGCACGGATGACCCGGAGGGCGATCTCTCCGCGGTTCGCGACGAGGACTTTCCTGAACACCGGAGGGGGGCCGCCCGCTACGCGGGCTCCACTCGGAAGAGGACCTGACCGTATTCCACGGGCTCGCCATTCTCGACGCACACCTCCCGGATGGTGCCGTCGATCTCGGACTCGAGCTCGTTCATGAGCTTCATCGCCTCGATGATGCAAAGAGGGTCGCCCTTGGAGACCCGCATCCCAACGTCCGTGAACGGCTCGGACTCCGGGGTCGGGGACCGAAAGAACGTTCCAACCATGGGCGACTTGATCTCGGCGAGGTTCCCCGCGGGCGACGGGGCGGGCTCCGCGAAAGGGGTCGGGCCCCCGGACGACGACGCCCCGGCGGGGGCGGGATGGGCGTGGATGCCCGGGCCCTGAGACGAGGACGCGGGCACCGCCGGCGCCACGATCGGAGAGGGCGAGGGGCTCCTCGATACTCGGATTCTCGTCCCGCCCCGCTCGATCTCGATGTGGTCCAAGCCGCTCTTGTCGAGCGCCCGCATGAGCTTCTGGAGAAATTCGAGGTCGATCATGGAACGACCACTCCCTTGCCGAGGGAGGGATCAGACCCGCTCAAGGTATTTGTCCTCTCGCCGGTCCACCCGGACCACGTCGCCCTCCTCGACGAAGAGCGGAACCTGGATCACCGCTCCGGTCTCGAGGGTCGCCGGCTTCGTTCCGCCCTGCGCCGTATCGCCTCGAATCCCCGGATCCGTGCGCGTGACGGTCAGCTCCACGAAGTCCGGAAGCTCGACCGCGATGACGCGATCGTCGTGCACGAGCCCCTCACACTCCATGTTCTCCTTCAGGTACCGGAGCTGATCCTCGCCGATCAGGTCCCCCGAGATGGGGATCATCTCGAAGGTCTGCTGATCCATGAAGTGGTACAGCTGCCCGTCCGTGTAGCTGTACGTCACGGACCTCCGGAGAAGCCGCACGGTGGTCACCTTCTCCCCGGCTCGATAGGTCTTCTCTACCACGCGCCCGTTCAGTACGCTCTTCAGCTTCGTCCGGACGAACGCACCCCCCTTCCCCGGCTTCACGTGCTGAAAGTAAACCATGGTCCAGAGGGTCCCGTCGATATCGAGCACGAGCCCGTTTCGGAAATCTGCCGTTGAGGCCATGGGGCGACCGAGCTCGACTCGCTGGAAGATTCCTATCACTGGGCAGCCAGGCGGTGGACCAGCCCGCGGAGCGCTAGAAGATAGCCGTGGACCCCGAATCCAAACACCACCCCGGACGCCACGTCGGAAAGGTAGGAATGACGCCGGAAGCGTTCTCTCGCGGCGGGATTGGAGATATGGACCTCGACGAACGGGCAACCGGCCCCGACCAGCGCGTCGCGGAGCACGACCGACGTGTGCGTGAGCCCGCCGGGGTTCACGAGGAAGCCGTCGACCCGTTCACGGGCCTCGGCTAAGAAGTCCACGATCGCGCCCTCGTGGTTGGACTGGAAAGTCTCGATCTCGACCTCAAGTTCGGCGGCCAGCCGGGCGAGCGCGCGGTTGACGTCGTCCAGGGTCTCCCGCCCGTAGACCTCGGGCTCGCGGCTTCCCAGGAGCTGGAGGTTCGGGCCGTGCACCATCGCGATCCTCATGGGGTGACCCTCATGGGCGAAGGAACGATCACGGCGGGCTCCCGTTCACGGCTCGAGGCTGGACAACCAGGACTGGAAGTCGTCCAGATCGTTTTCGTCCGCGGGGCCCTCGCTCGAGCGGTCGGCGGCGGACGCGGCTTCGTGCTCCGAAGCCGGCCTCTCGTCCTCCGGGTCCGCGACCGCCGCGGCCGCCGGCACCTCGGGACTCGGGGCCAGCGACTCGATGGGAACCGCCCCCTCGATCTTCTCGCCCCGAGCAGGGGCGAGGGATTCGATCGGGACGGCTCCCGGAACCCAGGCAAGGAGGTCTCCCAGGTAAGCCGAGATCGAGCGAGCCGCGGGAGCCAGCGGCCCCTTCGCGGACGCTGGGACCTCCCGTTGGACCTCGGCCGCGACCTCCTTCGAGCCCCGCAGCTCTTCCAGACGAGCCGACAGAGCCCCGTCCTCCGGGTTCGTGGCCGCCAGTTGCTCATACACCTCGATGGCCCGGTCCACGAGCCCCTGCCTCGCGTAGAGGTCACCCATCGTCCGGGTCTGGAGGACGCGATCGTCGGCGACCGGGGCGGGGGCCGGATCCCACTCCTCCTCCTGCTCGGCGTCGGGCTCTGGCACGACCGCGATCTCCTCCACCCCAAGCTCGTCCGTCGCGACCGCAGCTGCGGGCTCGGCCTCGTGGTCGAGCTCGAGGTCCACCCCTTCCCCTCGAGCCGGCTCTGCCTCCATTTGTTCCAGCGCCTGGGAGAGGAGGTGCTCGGCCTCCCCATGCTTAGGCTCGAGGCGGAGCACCTCACGAAGATCGGTGAGCCCCGCCTCCCTGGCCCCGGAGGAAAGTGCGAGCTGCGAGCGCTCGAGCAGGGCCGTTACGTTCTCGGGGTCCAGCTCGATCACGCGATCCAGGTGCGCCCCGGCCGCTCTCCGATCGCCGCGATCCCGAGCCACCAGAGCCGCGACCAGATGTCCGGACGTGAAGTCGGGATGCCGCTCCACTCCGTCTTCCACAATCGACTGGGCTTCCTCAAGATCGCCCCGCCGACGGTACGCATCCGCAAGCGGCGCGAACGCGCGACCACTCGGGTCCCGCGCCGACCAGTCCTGGTTCCGGAGGAGCCGGATCTGCCGGTCGAGCGAATCTGACACGCTGGATCCCTCCGGGACGGGAGCGGTATCAACCGAGGAGAGGCCCCCGGGGAGCGGCTGCGAGAATGCGATCCGGGCAACCCGAGACGGCGTGGTCGAAGATATGGACGGGCTGGAAAGGGTGTCAACGGAACCCCGCCCGAGCGCCGCACCGCTGGTTGAGGAGCCTCAGACTTCCCATTAGCTTTCGCCCGTTTCACCGAATCCGAAGCCGAACCGACGGGGATCCGTAACCCCCGGGAAGAACCGCGAGCCGGCCCCCCGCCTCAAGGAGCATGCCGTATGCTGATGAAACGGATGCGGCAGAACACGAAGATCATCATGCTGGCGACCGCGATCACGTTCGCCGCCCTCATGGTGTTCGAGTGGGGCATGAACGCCAGCGGGCGGAGCGCGGGGGGTGACCTCGGTCGGGTCGGGCGGTCCGTCGTACGGATCGAGGAATACCAAGTCGTCTACCGGAACCTGTACGACCAGATCCAGCAGTCGCAGGAGATGCCGATCTCGTCACAGCAGAACCGGGACATCGAGGACATGGCGTGGACTGAGGTCGTGAACCAGGTCCTGATCCTAAACGAGCTCGGGCGCCGAGGGATCCGGGTCAGCGACGACGAGATCCGGGAGGCCGCGCTTTACGCCCCCCCCCCGCAGTTCTACACCGAGCCCGCCTTCCTCGATGAGAACGGGCAGTTCGACATCCAGCGCTACCAGGCATACCTGAGCCAGGCCGGCCAGGACCCCCTCTTCCTCCAGCAGCTAGAGATGTACTACCGGGAGTCGATTCCCCGAGAGAAGCTGATGCGACAGGTAACCTCGGGGATCTACGTCTCGGACTGGGAGCTGTGGGAGCGGTGGAAGGCCACGGAGGAGGACTTGGAGGTAACGTATCTATCCGTGGATCCGGCCAGCCGGATACCGGACTCGGACGTGCCGGTGACGGAGAGTGAGATCGAGCAATACTACCGGGACCACCCTGAGGAGTTCGAGGTGCCTGCCAGGGCGTCGGTTCGCTTTGCGTTTCTCGACAAGACGCCCACGGCGGCCGATTCCGCCGCCACGCTGGAGCGATCGATCGCGATTCGCGACGAGATCGTGAACGGCGGTGACTTCGCCGAGATCGCGGCGCGGGAGAGCGCTGACGCCGTCAGCGCCGCGGCGGGGGGATCCCTGGGGACGGTCGAGCAGGGCTTCCTCCTGCCCCAACTCGACTCCCTCGCCTTCTCTCTTCCAATCGGCGAGGTGAGCGAGCCGACGCTCACGTTGGCCGGACATCACCTCCTCGAGGTCGTTTCCAGAGAGGACGGCCAGGCCGAGCCGAGGCACATCCTGATCCCGATCCGGCGTACCCCCAACTCGGATCTCGCCCTCCTAGTGCTCGCCGACTCACTTGAGTCCCTGGGGCTGGGGCGCACGGTACAGGCGGCCGCCGCCCAGCTCGGGCTCCAGGTACAGGAGGCCGTGATCACGGACGAGTTTGCCGTGCTCCCTAGCGTAGGGAATGCCGGCGAGGCCCAGGACTGGACGTTCGTAGACCAGGAGGGGGTGGGCGCGGTGAGCCCCGTCTTCGAGAACGAGACGGCGTTTTACATGGTCGAGATCCTCACCGTCGACCCGGCGGGCTCCCGCACGCTGGAGGAGGCTTCAGCCACGATCGAGCAGAGGCTCCGGCAGGAGCAGAAAGTGCGGCGGATCCTCCAGGAAGCAGGGCCCTGGGCCGGTGAGCTCCGCGGTGGAAGCACGACGATAGAGGAGCTCGCCGAGCGGCTAGGACTCGACGCCGTGCTGGTGGGCCCGTTCAGTCGGGAGGACTTCGTACCGGGTCTCGGCCAGGCGACGGCCGCGGTCGGGGCGTCCTTCGGCGTGGACGTCGGCGAGCACGCCGGTCCGGTCGTGGCTAACGACCGGGTGATCCTCCTTCGCGTGGACCTGAAGATGCCGGCAGATTCGGCGGCGTGGGAAGTGCAGAAGGTGACCCAGCGGACCCAGCTCACCCAGGAAATCCGCCAGAACCGCCTCGTCGAGTGGCTCGCCGGGCTCAGGGAGACCACTGGGATCATCGACAACCGGGAAGCCTACTTCCAGCTCGCCGAGGAGCAGGCACAGAACCCGATGCAGCTCCCGCCGGTCTTCTGAGCGCGGCGGGAGCCGGTTGCGGCGCGGACCGTAAACTCCTGATTGGTCGAGGCCGCCCGGCCTCCTCGACGAACGCACCGCCCGGTGCGTCCGCGCTCAAACTCTCTACTGGCTGGTCGTAAGGCGACGGGGCTCCCCGTCTCCTTCCTCATCCTTCTCGTCTTCCTTGTCGTCCTCCGCCTTCGGCGCCTCGACCTCCTCCTGCGGGTGAGGCTTCGGTTTGGGCTGCTCCGGTGGAAGCTTCAGCTCGCCCTCGATGTCGCGGAGCGAGCCCTTGAACTCGCGGATGCCCCGTCCGAGGGACGACCCGATCTCCGGAATGCGCTTGGCGCCGAAGAGCAGCAGGATGACCGTGAAGATGAGGATGAGCTCCCACATGCTGAGTCCACCAAACATGGTTCAGCCTCCCATCGCCGAGTCAGATCCAAGATCTCGCCACAAGGGCGACGATCCCGACCCCCACGAGCGTGAGCACGTTGATCGTGAGCACGAGAGGACCCAGCGTGATCCCCACCGCCACCAGATCGAGCTCGAACGGGCCCACGGACGCAGATACCGAGTAGGTAAGGAAGCTCCGTGGGGCTCCTTCGGGCAGGAACCTCTCGGACAGCTCCGTGAAGAGGCCACCTAGGAACAGCCCCAACACCAGCGTCCAGATCGCGCGCGAGCGATCACGGTGCCGTTGGTCTAGGAGCGTGCTCACCCGGGGACCGCTTCCAAATGTAACGGCCCGTAGGACGTACGATGAACCCCCCGGTCAGGGCCCACGCCGCCGTTCATCGGGAGCGCTCCACCGCGTAGGTCATCGCGTCCCCGAGGGCCGCCACGGCCTCCCCTCCCTCCGGAATCTCCTCCAGAGCCGCGCCCGCCAGGCTCGCGTAGCTCCTCGCGCGGCCCCGGGCATAGTCGAGGCCGCCGGCATCTCGCACCAGATCCACGATCTCCGCGATCTCGTCGTCGGAGGGATCCAGGCGAGTGAAGAACTCGCGAACGAGACTGCGCTCCGACGGGCCGACCCGCCGCAGCGCCTCTACGAGCGGGAGGGTCACCTTTCGCTCGCGCAGGTCGTGGCCCACCGGCTTTCCCGTTGCCGCCTCGCTCCCCTCGTAGTCGAGGATGTCGTCCGCGATCTGAAAGGCCATCCCGATGGCGTGGCCGAAGCGGCGAAAGGCCGCGCGGTGCCGGGGCAGGCCCACCAGAGCGCCCATGTCGCACGCGGCCGCCATGAGGGACGCCGTCTTGCAGGCGATGAGCCGGTAGTAATCCTCCTCCGAGGAGTCCAGGGCGTCGAAGGACACGAGCTGGCGGAGCTCCCCGACGCTCATCTCGTTCGACGCGACCGCGAGCGCTCGAATGGCCTCGAGGCGTCCGATCCGCGCCAGCTCCGTCACCGACCGCGAGTACAGGAAGTCCCCCGCGATGATCGCGACCTGGTGGTTCCAAAGGTGGTTGACCGTGGGAAGGCCGCGCCGTAGCACCGAATGGTCTACGGCGTCGTCGTGGACGAGCGTGGCCAGGTGCACCAGCTCTACGACCGCCGCGAGCGGCAGGGCGTCTTCGTGGGCGGATTCTCCGACCTCGCTCGCGAGCAGGAGCAGGGTGGGGCGGAAGAGCTTCCCCCGAAGCCTCAGGAGGTACTCGTTCAGGGCCTCCTGGTGCTCGAAATCGGAAAGGATGATCCGGCGGATCTCGTCTCCGACCCGATCCACCCGGTCCTTCACAGGGGCCTGGATCCGTGCCAGCCGGGAGATGGGCCTGGCCTCCGCGGGGCGCGTCTGGGTCATGAAGGGACGCTCACCGGAGGGTCCGGAGTCTCTCGGTCACATCTTTGAAGTTGATGTCGAGCGAGAAGATCTTCTCGTAGAAATCCCTGGCCGCCGTCGAGTCGCCGATGGATTCGTTTGCCTTTCCGAGGAAGTAGTACACGCCCAGAAGGTCGTCCTCGACCTGGATGGGAAGCTTCACTCCTCGCTCGAGCGTGCGGATCGCGGCCTGGGCCTCGCCCTTGTCCAGGAAGCACTGCCCAAGCATCTCGAAGGCCGCGAGGCTCTTGGGATCGGCCCGAAGAGATCGCTGGAACTCCTCGATCGCCTCGTCCAGAAGGCCCATCTCCTTGTACGCCGTTCCCAGATCGTAATGGGACCTCGCGTCGTCCGCGGAGAGGTTCTCGGAGACCTTGTCCTTGAACTGGGAGAGCATTTTGGCGAAGTCCGCAGCCTCGTCCCCGCTTGGCTCGCCGGCCGCGACGACCCAGCGGGTCGTCTTCTCCTCGTCCTCGTCCTCGTCCAGGACGAGCGATCCGAGGTCCACGTAGTCCTCTCCCTGCGGGGCGGCCGGCGCTGGCGTCGGCTCGGGGGCAGTCGGGGGCGCCTCCGGGTGAGGCTCGACCACCTTACCCAGGGCCTGGAGGGCAGTCGGATTGTCCGGGTCGAGCGAGAGGACCTGGCGGAAGACCGCTTCGGCCTTGAGACGCTTCCCGCTCTTAGAAAGCGCCTCCCCGAGCTCGAGGAAGGACTGGACCAGAAAGGCCTCGTCGCTCGACTGATATGCGTATTCCACGAGGCGCTGCCGGAGCTCGATCCGGTCCGGGTCCATCTCGAGGAGCTCGCGTACCACGCCGACCGCCTCCCGCACTTCCCCGTTCCGTGCGAAGGCCTGGTGCCCGTGCTCGAGCGCCTCAGAGGCCCCCGCCTCGTCCCCGGCCGCCAGGAGTGCCCGGCCGAGGAGGCGCCAGCCCTCGGCATCCCCCGGATCCTTCTCCACCCGCGCTCGAAGTGTCGCGGCAGGATCGTCAGCAACGGCCGGCTCGGGCGCTTCCTCCACGGCTTCCTCGACGGCCGGCCCGCCCACCTCTTCCTTCTCTTCCTCCAGCGGCCCACCCGCCTCCTCGATGGCGGCTTCGAGGCGGTCCGACACCCCGGCGGGCTCCATCGCCTCTTCCTCCGGCTCTTCCTCCGCCTCCTCCTCTCCGAAGGACATGAGCGGAAGGTCGAACCCCGCGTCCACCGCACCCTCCCCCTCCTCGCCCGTCCCGCCGCCCTCCTCGTCGATAACGCCCGCGAAGGACGGGTCCAGCTCTCCGAGGGTTTCACCGCCGTCGTCCTCGGGTGTTTCGGTCGGGCCGCTCAAAGTGAGCTCCGGGTCGTCGAAGCCCGGGAGCGGCGAGTCGTCTTCGGGGATCGCGGCGACCAGCTCGGCTTCTTCCTCCTCCGGCGCTTCCGGCTCCGGCTCCACGGGCTCCAACCCGTCTGGATCCGGCGCGAGGGGCTCCGGCGCTTCCGACTCAGCTCCGCCGGGATCGACCTCCCCGACCGAGATGTCGGCAAACGAGATGTCCTCCGGGGGACTCGCCTCGGGCGGAGCCTCGGACCCGGCGGCGGCGGGCTCCGGGACTTCGAGGGTCGTGGTCTCGAACCCGGCGAGACCCCCGGCCTCGACCATCCCGACCTCCTCCTCCTCCTCCTCGGGCTCGATGCTCGGGACCGGCTGCCCGGGGGCGATTTCCCAGACCCGCTCCTGGAGCTCTCGGGCGCGTTCTATCTCTCCTGCCTTGACCAGCACCCGGCACGCCTCGGCGAGGTAGCGGACGGCATCCTCCGGCCCATCTCGAAGCACGAGCTGCTCGGCCAGGAAGACACGGACGTCCACGTCCTGCGGCATCAGCTCGGCGAACTCCCCGAGAGCCGAGAGCGCCTCGTCCACCTTCCCCCTGGCCTGCATCATCTCGGCGTACGTCAGATAGTTCTGACGCGCGTCCACGACGAAGCCCTGTTTCGCCCGGATCTGTCCCATACGTAGGAAGGGCTGAGGTCGCGTCGGGTCGTTACGGATGATCTTGCGGCAGACGGCGATGGCGTTGTTCGGAAGCTCGATCTCGATATAGAGCTCGATCGCGCGCTCGTAGTTCGCCACAGCGCCATCGGCGTCTCCGAGGCGGATCTGGAGATCCCCAACCCTATTGTGGAGGGCGATATCCGGCTCCTCGCCCTCATCCTGTGCGTCGATGGCCTGGAGGTAGAGGTCCAACGCCTTCGGCCACTCCTCGTTCTGCTCGTGCCGTCGGGCTTCTTCTTTCAGAGATTCTCTGCTCATGCTATGCACCTCCCAGCGCCTCCTCGAGCCGCGCCGCCGCCGCGCGGACATCGGGAGGCGTGCGATCTCCCGACGTCCGTACGGCTTCCGCCAGATCCCCGACAGCCGTCCGGCCCCTCTCCCCGAGGTGCCGTACGAGTCGTGAGGATAGGACCCGATCGGGGCTCGGGTCCAGAAGCCTCAGGCGATCGGCCGCCGCGTCGAGGAGGAGACGCTCCGGGAGCATGCCGATGACCTCGGTTCCGCGCACCCTCCCTCCCGCGGATCGGACCCGTTCCTCCAGCGCGTCGAAGACCTCCAAGGGGTGCTGTGCCTCGACGTCCTCGAGATTCATCGAGATCTGCATCCGCGACTGGCTCGGCAGGACGAGCGCCAACGCGCGGAGTTGGGGAAAGCCACCGTCCCGCTCCCGCATCCCCGCCGCCACCGCCTGCAGCCGTTCTCGCTCGAGTCCCTCGATCTCGATGTTCCATGCCAGGAGCGGCGGCCGCGCCCCCACGCAGGTCACGCCGGCCGTGGGATGCGCGCCCGCGCGATGCCAGCCTTCCGGGAGGACGTCCGGCCGACGCCCCTCCGGAAACGCGTCCAGGAGCGCCTCGAAGCCGCCGCGCCGGAGCTCGCCGAGCCCCCGACCCCGCGGGTCCGACGCCTCCCCGTAAAAATAGACGGGAACGCCGACCTCCTCCGCGAGGCGGCTCCCCACCCTCAGACTCGAGACCCGGGCGTCCTCCAGGGTCAGCCCGACCAATGGAGCGAAAGGGAGGACATCCAGGGCCCCGATGCGAGGGTGGACCCCTCGATGGGCCCGAAGATCGATCGCCTCCACCGCGAGGCGGGCCACGGAGACCGACGCCTCTTCCACGGCCCGAGGCGCCCCCACATACGTGAGAACGGCCCGATTGTGGTCCGGATCGGCTGACACGTCCAGGACTTCCGCGCCCGCATCCGCAACGGCCTCCTCGATACGCACGAGGAGGGCCGGATCCCGCCCCGCGCTGAAGTTCGGCACAGCCTCCAGAACGGGCGACATGGCCCGGAAGATAGCGGCTCAAAAGCCCTGCTGCACCCCTTGCAGGCTGCGCTGCTCGTAGTCGAAGTGAAGGTCCTGATTGGCCCGAAGGGAGATCTCGAACGTGAACGACCAGTTCCCGGTCGGGGTCTGGAAGAAGCCGAACGATGCCTGCCACTCGTGGAGGTCCCGCTGGAGCCGCACGCGCTGATCGTTGAACCGCCCTGCCTCGACGTCGTACGACGTGCTCCACTGCGCGGTCCAGTTCTGCGTGGGCGCGAAGGACATGCTGGCGCTGATCATCTGGGCCCTGGACGCGTTTCCCAGCGTAGAGGACCGCGGCCGCCGGAAGGAGTAGTTGACCTGGGTGTCCCAGCCCTCCCGGCGAGGCGGGGGTTCCGCCGAGTCCGGGCCGGAAGGGATCACCTGACCGAAGGCCGCGGGTTGTAGGTACGACTCGTCCACCCCCGTCGCGTCCGGCGGCGGCGGCTCCGGCTCGGCCCCCGGGGGGGGCGGATCGGCCCCGAAGAGCCGCGCAATGGCACGCACGATCGCCGACCGCTCGCTCAGCGAGAAGCTCATGGAGAGCTGCGAGAGTTGGGGGCGGAACTTGCGTCCTCCCTGGCCATCCTGTCCCGGCTCCTCGAAGAGGTTGTGGGAGAACGAGAGGCTCAACCCACGCAGGTAGTCCGAGCCCACGTCGTTCCGGATGGTCGTCGTCGTGAACCCGTCCAGGAAGCGTCCCGTCGAATCGGCCCGGACCAGGTCGTAGGCGAGAGCCGTGGTCCGAAGGGAGAGGAGGTTGACGACCCGGGACGGGGGAAGCCGGGTCGCCCCACCGTCGACCGCCTCCTGGGGGACCGAGGTCGCGGGGCCGACCGCCACTCCGCCCGTGTCCGCGCCCGGAACCCCGAGGGAATCCACCGCGGCTGCCAGGCTGTCGCCCGGAGCCGCCGGGGGGGGCTGGATCTCCGCCGCGGCCTCCTCGGTGAGCCTCGCCTCCCAGGTCTGGTTGACCCCGAACGTCATGACGCTCGAGCGGGCCAGGGCTCCGGACCCGAAGACCGCGATCTGGCGCTCGGTCGGTTGCACCTGCGGCGAGTACGACCATCTCGCGTTGGGCGTGATCTTGTGACGCACGGCCTCGAACGGTCCGAACCCGGGATAGAACCCATAGAGATCCGTGTGGAGCCCGACCCCCACGGAAACCCGCACGGGCGCGGCCGCCGCATCGGCCGCCTGAGGAATCGAGTCGAATTGGAGCAGGGTCCCCGAGAGCGTGACGTTCGGGTTCAACGTCGTCGAGCCGATGAGATGCTGCCGATAGGAGAGGCTCGTGGACCAGGTGATCCGCTCCCGCCGAACCTCGCCTCCATCGGGGACCGTAACGATCAGGGTGTCAGGGACGTCCTGAAACACGTCCCGCGCCGTCGAGACGTTCGCGCTAAGCGAGAAGTCGCCGAGCCCCAGGGAGCCACCGATACCCGCATCTGTCCGGATCTGCGACGTGCTTCTGAGGCTGAACGCGGTGTCCGGCAAGATGGAGCGGTCGAGAACCCTCCGGGTGAGCTTGGACGACCCCGACACCGAGAGGTTGTTGTACCAGCTCGCCGTTTGGGGCGGGGCGTCGAAGAGCGTCAGGGTCGAGAGGGAAGCGCTGGCCGAGGGGAGCGTCATGTCCACTCGGTCGTCGCTCAGGTACTGCTTTCGACTCGCCCCGACGTTCGCCGTGCCCCAATCGAATCGCCGGTTCAGGCTCGCATCGGAGTCGATCGTCTGAGTGGTCTCCCGGGGGTCGAACGAGTTTCGGCGCAGGAACACCGAGCTCGATACGTAGCGGCCCGAGGCCCGAAACGCGGACCGCTCCGACATCCGCCAGTCGTGCTGCGTCGACACGGCCAGGTCGCGCTTGCCAGATTCGCTCCAGAACCGCTTGAGGTTCAGGCTGCCCGAGAGGAACTGACGGGCCCATCGGTACCCCATCCGGGCCTCCCCCGCCGTGTAGTTGTTCGAGAACCAGTCCATGGCGACGGTGAGGTCCGTGTAGTCGGTCATGGCCCAGTAGTAACCCAGGTTCGAGATGCGGCGCTCGTACCCCGCCGACGTGCGGACAATGTCGTTCATCGAGAACACGGGTGTGAGGAGCCCGCTCGCGCGGCCGGTTCCGAGGTTCTGCGCGAGGAACGGCAGCCAGAAGACCGGCACGTCCGCGACATACATCGTGACGGATCGGGCGACGAGGACCTGCCCGCCCACCACCTTGAGCCGCGAAGCCTGGAAGAAGGTGTGGGGCTCAGGGAGCAGGCAGGACGTGAAGGCCGTCGTGCTCCCGAAGAGGAGACCCTGCTGGATCGAGTCCAGGTCGCCCCGGACGATCCACGGCCCGCCCTCGTTGTAGGTCGTCTCCGCTCCGAGCGCCGTGCCGCGCCCCTCGCCCAGGGAGTAGATGAGCACGCGGCTCGTGACTGGCTCCCCGGCGTCGCGGCTGAACTGGGTCTGGCCCATCGTGCGGATTCGGCCCACCAGGTCGTCGTACGTAATGGCCGTATCGGCCACGAGCTGTATCCCCTGTCCCGAGAACGTGGCTTCCCGAAGGCTGTCCCCCTCGAGCACGAGCGTCCGCTCGGGGACCTGGAAATCGGCGCGGATTCCCTCGTAGGTCGCTACGCTGAATCCCTGGAGCTCGAGAAGGTCCCGCATGAGCGGGTCAGCGCCCTCGGGCGCTTGAGCACGCGGCACGGGCGGGAGGCCGGCTCCCGCCTCGGCGTTCGCCGCTCCGGCCGGGCCCTGGAGAGGGTCCGGCGGCACCGTGTCCGGTTCCGCCCCCAACTCCCGGAGGCGGTCCAGGACGAACGCCCTGAGCGAGTCTGGCCGCGAGGTCGGAGCTGCAGGATCCTGGGCCCGGCCCTCGCACGGCATCACCCATACGGCGGCTACGAGCCACCAGACCGGACGTAGCCGGATCGCTCTCACGGGCCCTCGGCTCCGATCGTTCCCGGCGGCGGCTCTTCGATGGGCTCGAAGGCGGACTCCCGCTCGGCCCTCTGCCTCCTTCGATAGATCATCCCCGAGAGCAAGATGCTCCCCTCGTAGAGGACCAGCATCGGACCCATCATGAGGAACGTGGAGATCAGGTCCCCGGGAGTCACCATGGAGGCGACGATCGTAATCGCCACGATCGCGTGCCGCCGCTTGCTTCGCATTAAGCGAGGCGTGACGAGGCCGAGCGAGGAGAGGATCATGACGACGATGGGGAGCTCGAACACGACGCCGAAGGCAAGCAAGAGGCGGGTCACGAAGCCCAGGTACTGGCCGACCTCAATCGTCGCTACCAGGTACTCCGGCTGAAAGCTCACCCCCCAGACCAGGGCGAGGGGGAGGACAAGAAAGTACGCCATCGCCACGCCGGCGGCAAAGAGCACGAGGCCGAAGTAGAGGCTCGGCACGATCACCCGCCTCTCCTTGGAACTGAGCCCCGGTGAGAGGAACCCCCAGACCTCGCGCACGACCAGGGGGAACGCGAGGATCAGCCCCACCACCAGCGCCAGCTTCAGGGTGACGAAGAACGGGGTCATGGGATGGAAGAACGCGAGCCCGTCCTCGCTGAGGATCTCGCGGCTCGGCAGGATCAGCAGCTCGAGGACCCCAAACTGCTGGACGACGACGAACCCCAGGACCGCACCAGCGAGGATCGCCCCGAGCGAGCGCAGGATGCGCCACCTCAGCTCCTCGAGGTGTTCGAGGAAGGGCATCTCTCCCAGCGGGTTCCGGGCTCGGCGGGCCATCGAAGTCGGGGGTGGAGTTCTGTACGGAGCGTCACCAGAGGGGGAGCTCGGACTGGTGCAGCTGCTGGAGCTCCCGCTGGCCGCGCTCCTTCATCTCACGGACGAACTCTTGGAACTCATCCTCACCCTGGAAGTCTCGATACACCGAAGCGAAGCGAACGTAGGCAACACGGTCAATGGGCTTGAGCCGCTCCATGACCAACTCGCCGATGAGCTGGCTCGGAATCTCGAGCCCGGTCTCCTTCGAGAGAGCGTCCTCGATCTCGTCCGTGATGGCCTCCACCTGCGCAAGCGAGACCGGTCGCTTGGCGCACGCCGTGCGGATGGCTCTGACGAGCTTCTCGCGGTCGAACTCCTCGGAGCTTCCGCCCTGCTTGAGGACCTGAATGGGCCGTTCCTCGACGTACTCGTAGGTCGTGAAGCGTGACCGACAGGTGAGGCACTCCCGCCGGCGACGCACGGCTCTGCCGCCACGACTGGCGCGGGTATCGACGACCCGGTTCTCCGAGGAGTCACAGCGAGGGCAGCGCATGACCCCCTATGCTGGTTGGGCGACGCCCTACTGAAGGTCGCTGAGCGCCGACCTCGCCAGCTCGGCCGTGCCGCTCTCGGGCCACGTGTTCACGACCACTTCGAGGTGGCGCTCGGCCTCGGCCCGGTCTCCCATCTCCAGGTGGAGCAGCGCGGCACGGTAGTGGGCGTCGGGTACCTTGTCGGCGGTGGGATGGTACTCGGGGATCTCCAGGAACGCCGCGATCGCCTGCTCCCCCTCCCCCTCCTCCACCAGGATCTCGGCCAGGAAGAACCGGGCCTCCGCAGCGAGAGGATCGTTCGGATGGAGGTTCACGACGTCCTGGAACGCGATCCGCGCGGACGAGTACACGCCACGACGGAACGCGGTCACGCCGGCCTGATAGAGCTCGTCGGCCGAGCTCGTCGCCCCCTGGGAGCCCACCGGCTGGACGCCGACGGCCTGGAAGCTCTGCTGCCGCCGGTCGCGTTCCATCTGGTCGCGGAGGCTCGCGAGCTGCTGCTGCGACACGCCCTGGAGCTCCTGGAGCAAGAGGATGTTCTCCTCGAGTGTCGCGAGACGGCGGGCCGTCTCCGCACGCGCCTCCTGCTGCGCCTCGAGGAGCATCGCGAGCGTCGCCTGGACCTCCCGCTGCTCTCGCTGGAGCTCCCGGATCAGGGCCTGCTGCTGCGCGTACAGCTCCTGCTGGTTCGCCCCTATGTCCTGTACGTCGCGCTTGGTCGCAAAGCAACCGGCGAGAACGGGGATCAGCAGGATGGAAAGAAGGGGGGAGAGGCGCCTTTGCATAGTTCCCCGTACGTGCGGGACCGGAAACGGACGACTTTCCTGCACGGGCTACACCGGCCGGGGAACGAGGGGTCCACCCGGCCGGCGCGGTGCCGGGCTCGACCCTCGAGCCTAATAGGCAGGTCGAGGAGCGCCAACGACGGAGATGGCCCGGTTGCCGCCGTAATCCGAAGGGCGCCCCCGCTTTCAGCGACCTGTCAAGGTTGGATCGCGTTCGCCCCCGCTGTGATGATGAACTCGTCCCTCCGGTTCTGCGCCCAGGCCGTCTCGTCGCTCCGGGCGACGAGCGGGCGCTCCTCCCCGAACGAGGTGATCGTCAAGCGGCCCGCTGCGATGCCATTCTGAACGTAGAAGTCCACCACCGCCTGCGCGCGCCGGTTCCCGAGCGCGAGGTTGTACTCGTTCGAGCCACGCTCGTCGCAATGTCCCTCGATCCGGAGCTGAACCTGCGGGCTCGCCCGGAGGATCGGGAGCTTCTGGTTCAGGATCTGGAGGGCCGCGGGCGTCAGGTCCGACTGGTCGTACTCGAAGTTCACGCGCTGTTCGAGGATCTGCCGGTTCTGCGCGATCGCCGCTTGGCGCTGCGTTGCCGCCGCGGCGGCCGCCTCCTGGGCCCTGCGCACCGAGTCCTCATACGCCCGGAGCGAATCCAGGTTCGGGCCCGGCGCCTGCGCGGGTGCGGGTGGGGGCGGCGGGGGCGCTTCGCGGCGGCATGCCGCCACGGTCAGGCCCGTCAATAGGACGGGCACTATGAAGAGGCGGGTGCGGATCATCGGTGCTCCTGGCAAGGATTTGTTGACGGGGCCCAACGCATCAGGAAATTCAGGTCTCGCTGGGACACGGCGCGCTTCGGTCCCTCTACGGTTCGGGCGACCTTTCCCCGGGCCGCACACCGGAGCAAGCTCAGACCTTCATATACGGCGACTGTCCGCGCCGCGCAACGGCGTTCGCTTGTCACGAACAATTTTCGTCCCGGTCAGCGAAGCGACAGAGGGGGGGACCAGGCCGGGTTGTTCGGACGGATCCCGGAGACGATGGTCCGCGTGTTTCCGGTCACCACGTCCGTGATGAACAGGCCATAGCCCCACAAACGGGCGCCCACGTAAACCAGGTGGCGCCCATCCGGAGCCCAGCTCGGGTCCTCGTTCACGCCGTCGAACGTGTGCCGAACGAGTCGGACGGGGCGGCCGCGCTCGTCGAGCTCGTGGACCAGGATCTGGTGCTCGCCGCGGCGTTCCACACGACCGTGGTATGCGATTCGATTGCCCCGGGCCGACCAATCCGGGGACGTATAATATCCCGGTCTCTGATACTCGTAGGGGGACAGAAGGTCTGGGCGGGGCGATCCCTCGGACGGCATGATGTAGATCTGCGGTGCTCCGATTCCAAGTCGGTCGGAATTGAAGACGATCCGGGCGCCGTCCGGGGAGAGCGTCGGCGACAGATCGTCGCTGCGCCCCTCCGCGACCGTGGCGAAGCAGCACTCCCGGACGATGTTGTAGCGATAAATGCCGTTCCGACTTCCGGAGTTGATCGCGAAGTAGAGCTGGTCCCCGTCCGGATGATAGGACGGCGTGATGTAGAGACCCGGGCGGTTGGCGGGGACGACTCTTTCGACTCCGGTGGCGAGGTTCACCTCATAGATCCGGGGGATGCCGTCGTCCTTGTACGAGGCGAACGCGATCCGCGTCCCGTCCGGCGACCAGCTGGGCGACATCGTGATCGGCTCGCCCAACGCGGCCGCTTGATGGCGGGTGAGGGGGCCGAGATTCTCGCCGTCGGCATCGATGACCCAGAGGTTCTGGCTCCCGTCATCCATGGGCCGGGAGAACGCGATCCGGGTCGCCGCCATCCCTGGCTCGCCGAACGCCCATTCGACGATCGCGTCGGAGGCCAGGTGGGCCGCCAGCCTGAAGTCCGGGGACTCTGGGGCCGGGATCTGGAAGCGACCCCGCTCCACCACCTCCCGGTACACGACGTCGTGGAGCTCGAGAAGGAGGATCGCGTCCGCCCCAGCTCCCTCGAGCCGCCCCGCGATCAGCCACGTCGCACGAAGCTCATCCCATAGGCTGTAGTCCACCTCGTCTGGGACGAGCGCCCCGGGGAGGCCCGGAATGACGTTGAAGCGATTCGAGTAGCCGAGATCCCGAGCAATGATATTCTCGACCTGACCCGCCTGCGGACCGGCCCCGGGGGGCGCTGAGAAAGGCTGGATCCCGAGGGCCGGCAGGGGGCGGGTCTCGTAGATAAGCCCAAGGCTCACCCCCGGCCACGCTTCCTCGACCTGCTGAGCGACGAGGGGCGCGGTGGTCCCGACCAGCCCGATCGCGACGACGGAGAGAACGTGGCGGACAGAGCTCATGGCGACTCTCCTGCGGCGCCCCGCACGGGCAGGCCGCGTGCACATCGGGTCGTCGTCATTCGCCGCCGGCGCGGACTGGACCGAACGTGAACTGCACCGGCAAGACGTCCAACGGCATGTCGTCAGGAAGCGGGCCGAGCCGGTCCATCCCCGCGCACTCCACCGCGCCGGCCGCTTCGATGTCGAACGACGCGCTTCCGGAGCGCTGGAAGAGGCGGATGGTCGAGCCGGGGACCCGGCCGTCCCCTTGGATCTCGAAGCGGATCACGGCTCCGAACGTCGCCGGGCCGTTCCAGCGGAAGCAGCGATCGATCTCAGAGACGATCCGCTGATAGTACTCGGGGAAGTCGCGTCGAAGCCCTTCCATCCGGACAGCCATCGCGGCCGCCGAGGTCGTCTCGTCCATCACGGGCGCCTCCGGCGTCGGCGCGGGCTCGGGCGTCGGCGGGGGCTCGGGTTCGGGCGGCGGTTCCGGCTCCGGAGTCGGCTCCGGCTCGGGATCTGGCGGCGGGAGGTCTGGGACGGGCTCGGGCTGCGGCCCCGGTGGCGCGTCGGTGCGTTCCACCACGACGGGCTCGGGAACGGAGACCGGCTCCTCGATCGGCGCCTCCTCCCCGAGGCTCACGATCGTCATCTCGTACGCCACGTACTCGTACGGCTCGACCTCGGCGCGCTCGCCCCACCATACCGCCGCGAGGAACACGAGGTGCACGGCGACGGACGCCAGAACCGGTCCCCTGCCCGGTCTTCGCGGATAGTGACGAGTGTCCATGCCCTTCCTCGTACCCGAAAAACGTGGCTAGGGTCGTTCGCCTAGCGAGTCCAGCCTCAGGGGATCGGCTCGATCGGATCGCCCACCAGCCCCACGGACGCTCCGGCCTCCGACGCCACCCGATAGATCGTCGCGATCACCGGAAGCATCGTCCCGTAGAACGCCCCGGCGTCCCCCCGGATCAGAACCGTGGACGGCCGCCCGATCTCGAACAGCTGGGGGAAGATCTCGTCGAACTCCTCCGCCGGCACGGGCGTCTCGCCGATCAGGATAGACTCGTCCTCCAGGACCGTCACGAGGAACGGGTCCTCCTGCGTCGTGATGGGGCGGACCTGCGCGCGGGGGAGCCGCACCTCCACACCGCCCTGCATGATCGGCGCGGTGATAATGAAGATAACGAGCAGCGTGAACGCGATGTCGATCAGGGACGTGACGTTGATCTCCGCGCTCACGTGGAGATTGTCCCTGGCGGCACCGCGCCGTCCGCGCGCGAGGCTCAAATCCGTCCCTCCCTGGCGAGTGAGCCGATGAACTCGGACGAGAAGCCCTCGAGCTCGCCGGAAACCAGGTTCAGCTTCGCGACGAAGTAGTTGTAGGCGATGACGGCGGGGATCGCGACCGAGAGGCCCGCGACGGTGGTGACGAGGGCCTCGGCCACCCCGGGCGCCACGGCTCCGATGTTCGTCGAGCCCGATGCCACGATGCCGAGGAACGCGTTCATCACCCCGATCACCGTGCCGAGAAGCCCGAGGAGAGGAGAGACGGAGCCGATCACGGCGAGCCAGGTGAGCCCCACGGCCAGCTCGTCCCGCTCCTCGGCCTCCTCCTTCTCCATCATCATGCGGAGCACCTCGAGCTGCCCGCGGGAGAGCCCTTCCCCCTTGGGGGCGCCCTCCTTGAGCCCCCCGGGGCGCAGCTCGCTGAAGAAGTTCACCCCCTGTCGGAAGACACGCCCGTACGGGGAGTCCGGCAGCGCGAGGATGGCCTTGTAGGCGTCCTCCATGCGCTGCGAGCGCTCCACGGCCTGAAGGAAGCGGTCCCCCTGACGGCGCACGGTGCGAAACTGGCGCCACTTCCAAAAGATGACGACCCACGAGGCCACGGAGAACACGGCGAGGACGAGGAGCACGACCTGGGTCGGCAGGGTCCCGCCCCATATGAGGTCCCACGCCGACTCCGGGATCTGCCGCCCCACCTGGAGGAGCAGGGCGCCCAGGATCACGAGCGAACCCCCCGCGCCTCTCGCGCTGCGATCCACCGGAATGTCCGCTCGAGGCCGTCGTCGAGGGTCACGCTCGGGGACCACCCCAGTCCCCGGAGCTTTCCGGTGCCGAGGGTGCTGTGGCGCAACTCGCCGTCCCGTTGGGGCTTGAACGCCCGCCCGACACGGAGCCCGCAGGTGGCTTCGATCCGATCGGCAAGCCGGTTCACGCTCGTCCCCACCTCGGTTCCGACGTTGAACGCCAGTCGGTCCAGGCCGTCTCCGGGGGGAAGCGGCATGTCCGAAACGAGTAAATTCGCACGAGTCACGTCGTCCACAAAGACGTAGTCCCTCGTCTGATCTCCGTCCCCGTAGACATCGAGCTCCTGGCCGGCCAGCAGCCGGATGGAGAAGATCGCGACCACGCCGGCTTCGCCATGCGGGTCCTGTCGCGGTCCGAACACGTTCGAGTAACGGAGGGCCACATACTCGAGCCCGTGCACCCGGTGGTAATAGCTCAGGTAGTACTCCCCCGCGAGCTTCGACACCCCGTAGGGGGAGAGCGGGAGCTTGGGCGACGTCTCTGGCGTCGGGACCGCATCGGGCTCTCCGTACACGACACCTCCCGACGACACGTACACGACGCGCCGTACCCCACACTTGAGCGAGGCCTCGAGCAGGTTCAAGAGGCCCGACACGTTCGTTCGGGCGTCCCCAAGGGGATCCGCGACCGAGACCCGCACGTCG
This sequence comes from Longimicrobiales bacterium, assembly GCA_965198065.1. GTDB lineage: Bacteria > Gemmatimonadota > Gemmatimonadetes > Longimicrobiales > Gaopeijiaceae > SHZS01. The sequence goes on from CBDAON010000004.1 coordinate 651,326, forward strand.
ATCTGTGCGGCGTGGTGGTTCACCAGGTCGAAGCCCGCCTCCTGGAACAGGGATTCGACGTCGGGAGATTCGATCCCCATCTCGATTAGCGTCGCTCCCGCCGGGACGTTCTCCCGTCTCCCCGAGGAGAGGTCGTCCAGCACCCACACCCGGTCCCCGCGCGCGAGGTAGGCGTCCGCGACGTGACTTCCGATGAAGCCGGCCCCGCCGGTGACCAACACCTTCTTCACGATGCGTCCTGATCTGCGGGGTCCGGGTCGCCCGCGTCGTCCCGGTTCGACCGGGAGGCGGGGCCCGCGTCGGACGTCTCGCCGAGTCCGTAGAGGATACGGGCCGCATCCACGAGGCCTGCCCCGCCCCCCGCCGCCATCCCCTCACGGAGACGCACCACCGGGTCGTGGAGGAGCTTGTTCTGGAGCCGTCGAGCGAATTCCTCGATCCGCTCGCGGTCCTCCGGGCCGAGATCGGTGAGCCCCCGGAGGAGTCGCTCGAGCTCCGCGTCCCGAAAGGCGTCCGACTGCCTGCGTAGCGCCTGGATCACGGGCACAACCTCCAGCGAGGCGTACCACGCCCGGAACTCCTCCGAGTGGGCCGCGATGATCTCCTCGGCGGCAGGGAGAGCCCCCTCTCTCAGACGCACGTGATCGTCCGCGATCTTCCGGAGATCGTCGATGTTGTAGAGGAACACCTCCGCCTCGTCCCCGACGGCCGGTTCCACGTCTCTGGGAACCGCGATGTCGATGATGAGGAGCGGGTGCCGCCTCGCGTCCTGGAGGGAGTCCTCCACGAGGCTCCGTGTGAGGACCGGATGAGGGGCCGTCGTCGAGCTCAGAACGATGTCGGCCCCAGGAAGGGCCTCGGGGAGACTCTCGAATGGGATGGCCTGGCCGCGGAGCCTCGAGGCCAGACTCTCCGCGCGCTCGTACGTGCGCGTGGCCACGACCGTCCCCTCCACTCCCTCGCGCCGGAGCGCGTCCGTGATGAGCTCGCCCATCATCCCCGCCCCGAGAACCAGGGCCCGCTTCCCCTTGAGGGAGCCGAAGATCTTCCGCGCCAGCTCCACGGCCACCGAAGCCACGGAAGCCGTGCCCTCGCCGATCGAGGTCTCCGAGCGGACCCGCCCCCCGACCGAGAGGGCCATCTGGAACAGGCGGTTCAGAACGGGACCGGCCAGGGGCGGCGTCACGGGGAGCGAGGACGCCCGCTGGTACGCCTCCTTCACCTGCCCCTGGATCTCGGCCTCGCCGGTGACCATGGAGTCCAGCCCCGCCGAGACGTAAAAGAGGTGCCGGACCGCGCTCTCACCACGCTCCCTGAACACGTAGCGGTCCAGGGGCACCGACACGGGCCCAGCCTTCCCGGCCAGGAGCCGCGAGACCGCTCGGATCGGCCGGTCCTCCCGGACTGGGAAGAGGTAGACCTCCGTTCGGTTACAGGTAGAGAGAAGCACGGCCTCCTCCACCCCGGCCTCCTCCCGGAGAGAGAGCAGCGCCTCCCCCGCCTCCGCGGGACCAAAGACAACCCGCTCCCGAACCTCGACGGGGGCGGTCTCATGGCTCACGCCGACAACCGCGAGGGGCACCGTCACAGAAAGAGTCCGCTCCCGCCGGCCGTGACCCGGAGCGCCAGGTACATCCCGATGACCACAGCGAACCCGACCACGGCAGCGAGCGCGCTATGGTATTCGCTCCGACCTCTCCCCTGGCGCGCCACGAGGATCCCGAGAAAGACTAACCAACTCATCACGGCCCACAGGACCTTGGGGTCGCTCATCTCGAGGGATCCGCGGTTCTGGACAGTCCACGCCCACCCCACGCCAAGCGCGAGCGTGAGGCAGACGAATCCCACCCAGAGGCCGATCCGCCCCACCCGCTCGAGAGTCGCGAGGGGGGGGATGAACTTGAAGAAGCGGCCGAAGCGCTTCTCCTTTAGCTCGTGATGCTGGATCAGGTAGAGGACGCCCGCGGCAAAGGCGAGTGCGAGCCCCTGATACCCGAGGAAGGCGAAAGCCACATGGAGCACGAAGCCGGCGCCCTGGAAGTCGAGCGTGAACGGAGAAGGGCGGATCCCCAGCACGAGGGCGACGGCCTCGAGTAGGATCACGAAGGGGAGGAGGGTGAGCGCCACGCGCCCCACCTCCCGCATGGGAAGCACGACCACCAGCGACGCCCCGCAGACGAACGCGAGCGAGGAAAGGGCGGCCCCGGGCCCGACGAGCGGTAGCTCCCCGTTCAGCCGCCAGAACTCGACGAGCGCGACACCGTGAAGCGCCGCGGCGAGGGCCGTCACGGCCGAAGGCACGGGCGCCCACCGCCCCCGGCTCCCCCGCACGAGCAGGAGGACCCAGAAGCCGAATGCGGCGATGTAGAGCAGAAACGCGAAGAGGTGGATCACGCGGCCGACCGGACCGCCGTCACGGCATCATCCGGTCCAATACCAGCGAGAGGGCCGGACGAAGGCTCCCGGGGGCCCGGACCGAGCGGAGCCTCACGGTGGACACCGTCTCACCTACGCTCACCACCTGGAAACGGGCAACCGGGAAACGCTCGCCGCCCATCACGTCCTCGCCGCGACCCACGAGCTCGTCTCCGATCCGGAGGCCGTTCGCGCTTCCCAGGTTGATGAACGCGAAATCGCCCGGCATGTAGAGCTCGCGCTGAGCCTGGAACGCGAGGATCCTCGCCTCGGGGCCCGCAGCGACGGGCTCGGGATGGATCCCGGGGACGAGGGAGAACGACCGGACCCGAGTCACGAGGTCGCCAATCTGCATGCGATCGTGCTCTCCGACCACCACGGCCACCACGCCGAGCTCGTCCACGTGGCTCACCTGGACTCGCCCAGTGGGCACTAGGACGTCGCCCACGCCCTCGATGCTCCGCGCTACGCGATAGGTCAGGAACTCGTCCCCCGCGAGGGGGGCCCCCGGCACGACGAAGCGCATCCGAATCTCGTCGTAGAGATGCACGGTCGTCCGACCGAAGCGAACGACCTGCTCGCCCGCGAACCCTACGACCTCACCCAGGCGGTCGGCCTGGTTCCTCGTGGGGACCAGCCAGCTCGCGACCTGGACGACGCCCTCCGGAACGGCGGTAACCTGCTCCGGGGGCTGCAGGATCACCTGCGCCCCCCCTCCTTCGAGCAGCTGCGGGTCGTAGAACACCGTGCGTTCGGCGTCGGGCACGTTGACAATGCTCGTCGCCACGAACGGGCGGGACTCGAGGAGGAGCCTTCGGACTTCGTACGGGGCGAGCGCTTGCGGCTCCTGGGGGGAGACCTGAAGCTGGCTCGGCACGGCCCCCTGGGCCTCGCCCGTAAGCCGGGAAGCGAGCCCCTGACCGACGGCGACGCCCGGCGCGCCGGAAACGCCCAACCCCAGGATCGTCGCCGGCTCCGGAGCGGGGGCTCCCGCTCCGCCATCGGCGGGGGCGGCCTGAGCCAGGGCCGGCCGCGGCGCGAGGGTCACCCCGAGCGCGCATACGGCCACAAGGACGGACGCCGAGCGTAGGAAGAAAGCCTCGGTCGGACGCAGCATTTCGGGGGCTCCTTCGGGCGGAGGCGACGGACCTTCGCGGAAGATACCCGCGAGCAAAGGGAGGGTCAACGATCAAACTTCAGATGTTTCCCTCAACTTCGACGCGCAAGCTCACGGGCCCAGTAGGAGATGACCACGTCCGCGCCCGCCCGCCGAATCGAGACGAGGGCCTCCATCATCGCCTGCTCGTTCAACCAGCCCTTCTCGATGGCAGCCATGATGGCCGCGTACTCGCCCGAGACGTGATACGCCGCTACCGGGGCGCCTGTCTCGTCCTTGACCCGCCGGATGACGTCCAGGTACGCGAGCGCCGGCTTCACCATCACTATGTCGGCACCCTCCTCCAGATCGGCCCAAACCTCCCTTAGGGCCTCATCGGCGTTGGCGGGATCCATCTGATACGCTCGCCGGTCCCCGAACGTGGGCGCCGACTGGGCGGCATCGCGGAAGGGCCCGTAGAACGCCGAGGCGTACTTGGCCGCGTAGCTCATGATCGGGAGCTCCACGAATCCCCCCGCGTCCAGCGCGTCTCGGATGGCGCCGACCCGCCCGTCCATCATGTCCGACGGGGCCACGATGTCGGCCCCGGCCTCGGCCTGGCTCACCGCCGCCCGAGCCAGGAGAGCCAACGTCGCATCGTTCAGGACCTCCTCCCCCTCGAGCACGCCGCAGTGCCCGTGGGACGTGTATTCGCATAGGCAGACGTCCGTCACCACCAGGAGCCCCGGGACCTCCGACTTGATCGCGCGAACCGCCCGCTGGACCATCCCGTCCGACGCCCACGCTCCGCTCCCGACATCGTCCTTTTCTTCCGGTATTCCGAAGAGGAGAACGCCACCGAGACCAAGCGCCTTCGCCTCCCGGGCATCGACGATAGCCTCGTCCACGGACGTGCGGTCCACGCCCGGCATCGATGGGACGGCCGTGCGACGCCCCTCCCCCGGTTCGACGAAGAGCGGGAGGAGGACGTGCGCCGGATCGATCCGCGTCTCCCGGACGAGGGCGCGGAGCGGCTCCCCTCTACGGAGACGCCGGCCCCGAAAGAGGGGATAGTCGCTCATATCGACATTCTCTCGGACCGGCGAGGCAAGGGCAAGCGCGGGCGAAGGGGTTTCGGGAAACCGTAGGGTCAGGTCGAGCGCAGGGGGAGCCCTCTGCCCGGAGTCGCGGTCAGGTCGAGCCGGAGGATGCGTGCGTCTTCACGGGGGCGCTCGTAGTACTCCCTCCGCACCCCCACCTGTCGAAAGCCCCTCGTCCGGTAAAGGTCGAGGGCCGGCTCATTCGTATCCCGGACCTCGAGAAAGACGGCCGTGACGCCCCCGCGCCGGGCCCGGCTCAGCAGGCGATCCAGCAGCGCGCCTCCGATCCCCCGTCCCCGCACCTCCGGGAGAACCGCGAGGTTCGCGAGCTCGGCTTCGTCGGCCACTCTCCAGAGCACGCCGTGCCCCATCACACGGGCGTCCCCGTCCTGCTCGAGCTCGGCCACCAGGACGAGCACCCCCCTGCGGGTGACGAGCGACCCGAAGGTCTCGAGGGTCCACGGGGTGGCGTAGCTGGCGGCCTCTACCTCGTAGATGCGGCGGACGTCGTCGGGGCAGGCTCGCCGGATCCGGACGCAGGCGCCCCGGGTCGTGCTCATCGGCTCCTCTCCCCGGATCCGAGGGGCGGGCGCGCCGAGGAGCCCCGGAGATACTCGGGCTGCCAGCGGACCTCCGGGTCCTCGTTCGGAAGGAGCGCGTGGAGTCTCAAGAGGGCGGCGGCCGTAGGGACGCCGGCCGGATACCCGAGAACGCGGAAGCCCGCCGCCTCGAGCGTTCGCGCGTGCCGGAGGGCTCCGTCTCCTGCGAAGAGCGCCATCCGCGGGGGGCCGAAGCGGAGGATCTCGCCCACTGTGGCCGCCCGGGGCTCGAGGACGGTCTCGACGGCTCCCTGGTCTCCCCTTCCATTGGCGCTCGCGACCGCGGCCGGTCGAAAGCGGTACGCCGCAGCATAGACTCGATCCCCGCCCGCGTTGAACAGCACGTGCCGGAGCCCCGGGTCCGTCCCGGCCGGAAGGAGAGCGGCGTCGATCCCGGAGCCGGGAGCGGGGTCGGCGGCCGGCGGAGGGGACGCGGGGGAGCCGTCACGAGCGCGCGGGACCGGTGCCCACGCAGAGACCGCGGCCGCGGCGAGGGACGACCGAGGCCAGACGGGCACCCGGAGCCCCACCCCAATCCCGCGCGCCGTGGCCGCCGCGATACGGAGCCCGGTGAACGAGCCCGGACCCTTCCCCACGACTACCCCGTCCAGATCGGCTGCGGCGACTCCGGCCTCCTCGAGCACGCCGGCGCAGGCGGGCACCAGTCGGGCCGCCTGCTCCCTCGAATCGAGCAGGTAGGCGTGGGCCAGGAGCTCCTGCCCACGTGCGACCCCCGCGGAACCGACAGAGGTCGAGACGTCGAAGGCGAGGAGGAGGGGCGGGTCGCCCGCGGCGCGGCGTCCGGTCGTCGCTCGAGGCCCACCGCGGGACGCCCCGTCCGCGCTCACAGCTCCCTCTCCAGCTTCACGGGAAAGCCGGGTAGCGCGGGAGGCGCGCCCGAGCGATGGATCTCCACGACCCGGAGGTGCGAGCCCGGCTCCGGCGGGAAGAGGTGAACGTCCCAGCGGTCCCGGGGGAGGTGGTCCCCCGCGCGCTCCGGCCACTCGACGAGGACGATCTCGGGCCTTGCGCCCAGCTCCTCCCAACTCAGTTCCCACAGCTCCTCGGAGTCCCGCAGCCGATAGAGGTCCATGTGGACGACCTCGGCCCCGTCCCGGGCGGGGTAGCGGAAGAGGAGATTGAAGGTGGGAGAGGGGATCGCGGCCTCCACCCCTGCCCCTCTAGCTATGGCGCGGGCCAGAACGGACTTCCCGGCCCCGAGCGATCCCCGAAGCCCGAGAAAGACGGGCATCGCCACCTCGGTCCCGATCCGGGCTCCCCACTGAACGAGCTCCCGCTCGGTCAGGATCACCGCCGCTCCCTCGACTGCGCGGTGTCTTCGGAGACCCGAGCGCTCTTCGCGTCAGCGTTCTCGGCCACCGACCGGGATGGGGCCGCGCCCCTCTCCCCCTGAGCCCCCAACTCGGAGGCTGCCGCTCGGAGGGACGTCGGCCCTTTCCGCTTCCCGGAAAGCCGATCGCGGAGCTCGAAGATCTCGTCCCTCAGGAGGGCCGCTCGCTCGAAGTCGAGCGCCTCGGCCGCCTCGCTCATTTCCCCCTCGAGCGCCTTCAAGAGCTCCTCCATGTTCGTCTCGTCCTGGTAGGACTGGAGCACCTCGGCCACCCGAGGCAGCGGAGCCGTTCTCGCATCTGCGACGCGGGTCGAGAACTCGATCTGCTCGACGCTCTTCACGATCGTCTCGGGGGTGATCCCGTGCTCCCGGTTGTACTCTGTCTGGAGGTCCCTCCGCCTCTGGGTCTCGTCTAGACAGCGCCGCATGGACTCGGTGATCCTGTCCGCGTACATGATCGCGCGTCCGTGAACGTTCCTCGCCGCCCGGCCGATCGTCTGGATGAGGGAGCGGGCATCCCTCAGGAAACCCTCCTTGTCCGCATCCAGGATCGCGACAAGCGAGACCTCGGGAAGGTCGAGTCCTTCACGCAGGAGGTTGATCCCCACGAGCACGTCGAAGCGCCCGAGCCTCAGGCCCCGGAGGATCTCCATGCGTTCGATCGTGTCGATGTCCGAGTGCATGTATCGGACGCGGACACCCACGCCCTGGAGGTACTCCGACAGATCCTCGGCCATGCGCTTGGTGAGCGTCGTCACGAGAACCCGCTCGCCCCGCATCTCCCGCTCCCGGATCTCCGCGAGCAGGTCGTCCACCTGTCCCTTCACAGGGCGCACGACGACCTCCGGATCCACGAGCCCCGTCGGCCGGATGATCTGTTCTACGATCACGCCACCGGACAGTTGGAGCTCTCGATCGCCCGGAGTCGCCGACACGAAGACGGCCGCGGGGACCAGCTTCTCCCACTCCTCGTACGCGAGCGGCCGATTGTCGAGCGCGGAGGGAAGGCGGAAGCCGTGCTCGACCAGGGTCTCCTTCCGGGAACGGTCCCCGCGGCACATCCCCTGGAGCTGGGGAAGCGTCTGATGCGATTCGTCCACGATGACGAGGTAGTCGTCCGGGAAGTAGTCCAGGAGGCAGTACGGACGCTCTCCTGGCTCCCGCCCCGACGTGAACCGCGAGTAGTTCTCGATCCCGGGACAGGTTCCGACCTCGAGCATCATCTCGACGTCGAAGTTGGTCCGGGTCTCAAGCCGCTGCGCCTCGAGGAGCTTTCCCTCTCCCCGGAGGAAGGCCAGCCGCTCTTTCAGCTCCTCCCGAATGGGCGGGACGGCCTCCTCGATCGTACTTCGATGGGTCACGTAGTGGGAGGCCGGGTAGATCGCGGTCCGCTCGAGCGGAGTGACGAGATCACCCGTGAGCGGGTCGAAGCGTCCGATGCGCTCGACCTCGTCGCCCCAGAACTCGATCCGGATCGCCTGCTCCTCGTAGGCGGGGAGGATCTCCACCGTGTCCCCCCGGACGCGGAACGTCCCCCGCTCCAGCACCAGGTCGTTCCGCCGGTACTGGACCTGGACGAGCCGGCGAAGGAGGGTGTTCCGCGCCATGGACTCACCCACCCCCAGCTCGACCAGGAGGGAGCGGTACTCGATCGGGTTCCCGAGCCCGTAGATGCAGGAGACGGACGCGACGATCACCACGTCGTCCCGCTCGAAGAGGGAGGACGTGGCCCGGAGACGGAGCCGGTCGATGTCCTCGTTGATCGCCGAGTCCTTCTCGATGTACGTGTCGGTAGCCGGGACGTACGCTTCGGGCTGGTAGTAGTCGTAGTACGAGACGAAGTACTCGACGGCGTTCCTGGGAAGGAGCTGCTTGAGCTCGCCGTAGAGCTGGGCGGCGAGGGTCTTGTTGTGGGACATGACGAGGGCGGGCCGACCGTCGCTCTCGATGACGTGCGCCATCGTGAGCGTCTTCCCCGTCCCCGTGGCCCCAAGGAGGGTCTGGAACCGGTCGCCGCGGGCGAGCCCCTCCTCGAGCTCCCGGATCGCCTTCGGCTGGTCCCCCTTCGGCTCGAACGGAGACTCGATTCTAAACTCGGGCATTCGCTGCGACCTGCCTATTCCAGATCCACGAGCTCCGACTCCCGGAAGGCCTCGCGGCGCTCGACCGACAGCACGCCCTTCACCTGCGAGATCCCCTTCATGACCTTCCTCAGGTGGTCCAGGTCGCGCACCTCGACGACGAACTCCCCGAGCATCCCGGCGTCCACCGCCCGGATGTCGGCGTGCTGGATGTTCGTCCCGGTGTCGGCGATCGAGCGGGCGATGTCCGAGAGGAGCCCCAGCCGGTCGCTCCCCCGCGTATAGAGCTTCACGAGGAAGCGCTCGCCCTCCTCGGCCGTCCACTCGATCTCGATCCGGCGATCCGGATCCCTCGACAGGTTCAGGACGTTCGGGCAGTCCCGCCGGTGGATAGATACGCCCCTCCCGATCGTGATGTATCCGATGACGCCGTCCCCGGGCACTGGCTGACAGCACTGGGAGTAGCGGATCATCAGGTTGTCGAGCCCCTGGATCCGGACACCCGGTTGGGACCGACGGAGCCTCTCCGCGATCCGCCGGAGCGGCGACGGGCGGCCGGGCCGGGCCTCCTCGAAACGGTCAGGGAAGAGGATCTTTATGACGGCCGAGGGCCCGAGGTCGCCCCGGCCGAGCGCCTCGTACACGGCCTCCCAACTCGTCAGCTCGAGCGCCCGCGCGGCGTCCGCGAGGGCCCCCTCGTCCGGTAGCGCGAGCCTTCGCTTCCTCAGCTCCCGTTCCAGGAACTCCTTCCCCAGCTTCACGGACTGCTGCTGCTCTTCCTGGCGAATCCAGTAGCGGATCCGCTGCCGCGCCCGCGACGTCTTCACGAAGGCGAGCCAGTCCCGGGATGGGGTCTGCTTGGGAGACGTGAGGATCTCGACCGTGTCCCCGTTCTTGAGCTCGCGCGAAAGGGGCGCGATCCGGCCGTTCACCTTGGCCCCGGCGCAGTGGAGCCCGATCTCCGTGTGGACGGCGTAGGCGAAGTCGATCGGAGTCGACCCGACGGGCAGCTGCTTGACCTCCCCCTTGGGCGTGAAGACGAAGACCTCCCCCAGGAAGAGGTCCATCCGAAGGAACTCCATGAACTCCTCTGGCTCGGAGGCCTCCTGATGCCACTCGAGGACCTGACGGAACCAGGACAGAGCTTCGTCCACCTCGTCTTCCTTCGAGTCCCCCTCTTTGTAACGCCAGTGTGCGGCGATTCCGTATTCCGCAGTGCGGTGCATCTCTTGGGTGCGGATCTGGATCTCGTAGCGCCGTCCCCCCGGACCGAAGACGGTCGTGTGGATCGACCGGTACATGTTCGACTTCGGAGTCGCCACGTAATCGTGAAAGCGCTCCTGAATCGGAGTCCAGTTCGAGTGGATGAGCCCAAGCGCGGCGTAGCAGTTCTGGACCGTGTCGGTGGTCACGCGGATCGCCATCAGGTCGTAGATCTCCTCGAACGGCTTCCCGCGCTGCTGGATCTTCCGGTTGATGGACCACAGGTGCTTCGGTCGCCCGGTGACCTCCACCGGGATCCCCGCATCTTTGAGAAGCTCCTCCAGGGGCCGCTGAAAGTCGAGCACCTGACGCTCCCGCTCCGTCCTGCGCCCGTGGACGAGCTTTCGGAGCTCCTCGTACTCCTCGGGCTCGAGGAACTTGAACGCGAGATCCTCGAGCTCCCACTTCACCTGGGCCATTCCGAGGCGGTGCGCGAGCGGCGCATAGATCTCTCGGGTCTCGCGCGCCACGCGCTGCCGCTTGTCCCGCGGGAGGTGCTCGAGGGTCCGCATGTTGTGGAGGCGGTCCGCGAGCTTGATCAGGATCACGCGCGCGTCCTCCGCCATGGAGAGGAGGAGCTTCCGATAGTTCTCCGCCTGGTGCTCCGACTGGGATCGGAAGCGGACCTTCCCGATCTTCGTCACCCCGTCCACGACCGAGGCGACCTCGTGGCCGAAGCGCGCCTCGACGTCGGCCAGCGAGTACTGCGTGTCCTCGACCACGTCGTGGATCAGGCCCGCGACGATCGAGGCCGTGTCGAGCCTGAACTGGGCGAGGATCGTCGCCACCTCGACGGCGTGGCTCACGAACGTCTCGCCCGACGCGCGCCGCTGCCCACGGTGCGCTTCCTCGGCCATCTCGTACGCCTCCCGGATCTTCGGCACGTCCAGCCGCCGGGCGTACCCCTCCACCGCACGCGCGAACTCGTGCGGGAGGCCGGCGATTGTCTCGGCTCCCGTTGAGGTTGCTTCGGCGGGAAGGGTCATAATTCCAAAATAGCGAGGGAAGCTCCTCGCAAGTACGGCGGCCCACGCTCTGCGTGCCGCGGCCGCGGCCACGAGGCCGCCAAGAGCTTCCCTACTCCTCCACTTGCACCGAGAGCCAGGTCCCGTCCGCGACGATCAAGTGGTCCAGTACCCGGATCCCGATCGCCCTCCCGGCCTCGACCATCTGGCGGCTCACACGTTGATCCTCGGAGGAGGGGGACGGGTCACCGGACGGATGGTTGTGGACCAGGATCACCGCGGCCGCGTTCTCGGTGATGGCCGGACGAAACACCTCCCTCGGATGGATCAGCGAAGCGTCCAGGATCCCTCGGGTGACAGTGACGTCTCGGAGCACCCGGTGCTGCGTGTTCATGAGGAGGGCGTGGAACTCCTCGTACGGGAGGTCCCGGAGCCTCGGGGCCAGGAGCGCGAAGACGTCCGCGGGGCCCCGGATGCGAGGCCGGTCGGGGAGCCCCTCCACCGCGGCCCGGCGTCCCAGCTCGAAGGCCGCGAGCAGACGCGCTGCGTTCGCGCCGCCGACCCCCGGGACGCGCTCGAGCTCGGCAGGCGATCGAGAGAGGAGGGGACGGAGCCGCCCATCCGCAGATCGGAGGACGCGGTCCGCGACGCTGAGCGCCGACCCAGTCGGACCACCCGCGCCGAGCAGGAGGGAGACGAGCTCGCGGAGGGCCAGCGCCTGGGGTCCCAGGGCGCGGAGCCGCTCCCTCGGCCGCTGGTCCGCCGGGAGATCGCTCAGGACACTCCGCACGCGTACCGGGGCTCGGGCTCGGGGCCCAGGCACCAAGAGCGCGGGCCACCGTGCTCGTGTTGAGCATCCTCGAGGGGCATCACGCGAAGATGGGCCCCGGCTGTCAGCGGCCGATCAGTGAGGGCGCGTCACGGCCCCTCACGCGACGGGCTCCGCGTTTCCCTTGGGCGCGATGGCCCGAGACGACGCGCGAGGCCCCCTAGGGGTGGCCGAGGGAGATCGGCAGCAGGGTCGTCCCCCAGTGCAGCGCAAGGACGGCCGACTCGGGCGTCGTGACCGGGAAGTAGAACGCCAGCGTCTCCATGTGGCTGGCTTCCCGGGGGACGATGTCGATCGTCAGGGCTTCCTGTCCAGCGGGATAGGGTCGATGCTCCACGTCCCAGGCCCGGCTGAACATCACGGTCCACGCGCCGGTCTCCTGAGGGATGGTCCAGATGCTGTACCGTCCGGCCGCGAGCGTCCGGCCCTCTACCACGATGTCCCTGTCCACCTCGATCCGCGTGGCCTCGTCCGCGCCCGGGTTCCAAATCGAATCCCATGGCACCAGGGCGCCGAACAGCTCCCGGCCCCGAGCCACGGGTCGATTGTAGACGATCGTGATCTCCGTCGGGCCCATCCTCTGCGTGACGCGCGCGGGCTGGCTCACCCGGAAGTCGTCATAGGGGGTCTGGGGCACAATCGGTGGGTCTTGCGCCGAGGCCCGCCCGAAGGAACCGAGCGTTCCGACAATCGCGAGGCTTAGGATGAAGCGGGGAATGGCTGGCATCGTCTCAACCCACCGACGCAGGTTCCCTCGCCCAGTCGGGCGGCTCGTCGAAGGCGCTTCGGGCCGGCCTCTCCTCGAAGAAGAATCGCTCCTCCCCGAACGCGGGCTCGAGCTGGTCGAGCCACGTGGCGTGCTCGTCGAAGCGCGCGAAGAACGGCTTCCGCACCCAGGCGGGGTCCCGGGCCTGGAGGAAGTCCAGCACGAAGACTTCCTCGCCCGCCACCTCGCTCGTACCAAGGATCCTGACCTTGCCGGGCCATGCCGACATCGACGGCCCCCGCACCGTGCGTGCCAGCCCGCTCACCCGGCGGTAGGCCTGGCGAAAGATCTGGTGGGCGCGGGCCAGGGAAACCTCGAAGTAGCTCTTGGGACCGGTGTCACGCTCCACGAACATGTAGTAGGGCACCATGCCCATCCGCACGCCCAGTCGCCACATCTCGGCCCATGTGCCGGGGTGGTCGTTCACGTGCCGGACCAGCGGCGCCTGCATGCGCAGCTCCGCGCCGGCCGCCCTCAGCCGGCGTACCGCTTCCTGCACCAGGGGCGTGTGTAGCTCCGTGGGGTGAGTGGAGTGCACCATCACGGCGACGTGCCGACCCGAATCCACCACCTCCTCCACAAGGCGGAGGAGATCGTCCGCGTCGTCGTCCGTCGTGAAACGCTGCGGCCAGTACGCGAGGGCCTTGGTGCCCAGGCGAATCGTCTGCAGGCCCTCGAGTCCGGGATCGAGCAGAGGCTCGACGTAACGCCGCAGGACGGCGGTCTTCATGATCAGCGGGTCTCCGCCCGTGAAGAGCACATCGCTCACGAGCGGGTGCGCCCTCAGGTACGCTACCAGCTGCTCGCTGTCGCGAGCCTGGAACTTCAACTCAGGATCACCCACGAACTGCGCCCACCGGAAGCAGTACGTGCAGTACGCATGACAGGTCTGGCCCTGGGCCGGGAAGAAGAGCACGGTCTCCCGGTACTTGTGCTGGAGGCCCGGAATCCTCTCCCCGTCGAGCTCCGGAACGTTGTCCGACATCTGCCCCGCCGGATGCGGGTTCAGACGCCGGCGAATGCGGCCCGCCATCGCTCGGATCTCGGCCTCCGGCCGGCCGCTCAGCACCAAGCCGCGGATGGCCGCGTAGTCCCACTCGTCGAGCATGTCGCGCTGCGGAAACGTGAGCCGATAGATCGGGTCGTCCGGGACGCGACGCCAGTCGATCAACTCGCGCAGAATGTATTCGTTCGTGCGGAAGGGCAGGACGCGAGACACCACTTGGACGGCTTCACGCAGGTCCTCTGGAAGAAGCTGCCAGACGGGATCGCGTACAATGTTGGAGCGGTTGATCGCACGGTAGCGATCAGAGCTTTCGAGTTTGTCCATTCGGTCTGCCTTGCAAGAATGAGGCCCTTCTTGACGCTAACGGCTGCGGGGCGGTTCCTCAACCCGACTGGGACGCCTGGCGGACGGGCCGCCCCAGCCCGCGGAGAGGCGTGGCTTGCCCTCTAGCGAAGATGCTCGTTGAAGAAGTCTATGGTCCGTCTCTGTGCAAGCATCGCGGCCTCTTCGTCGTACCGCGGAGTCGTGTCGTTGTGGAAGCCGTGGTTCACCCCCGGATACATATGCATCGTGTACGTCTCGCCGCTCGAGCGTAAAGCTGCCTCGAACGCGGGCCATCCTTCGTTGATGCGATCGTCCAGCCCGGCGTATTGAATCAGGAGCGGTGCCTGGATTCGCGGGACGTCTTCAGCCGGTGGTTGGCCGCCGTAGAAGGGCACGGCCGCTCCCAGGTTCGGAAGACGCACCGCCAGCGTGTTCACCATCCCCCCGCCGAAGCAGAATCCCACCGCACCTACGCGGCCGGTGCTCGCCGGATGCTCCATCAGGAACTCCGCGGCAGCCACGAAGTCCTCGACCATCGTGGCACGCTCGAGTTGGCCCTGCATGGTACGACCGTCGTCGTCGTTTCCGGGATAGCCGCCCAGAGGGGTGAGCGCGTCCGGCCCGAAGGCCAGAAAGTCGGCGGCCGCGAAGCGGCGGACCACATCCTCGATGTACGGATTGAGCCCCCGGTTCTCGTGAATCACGAGCACGGCCGGCTTCGGCTCGGTAGCTGCAGGCCGAGACATGTATCCTCTCATCCTGCCAGAGCCGTTCGGCGAATCGTACTCGACGTACTCCGCCTGGATGCGGGCGTCATCGGGCGAGACCTGACGCGCCCAGGCGTAGCGGGGTCGGAGCGCCTCGAGCATGCCGCCCGCGGTGAGCCCCCCAACCGCGAACTTCGCAGCGCCGTTGAGAAACGCGCGTCGATCGATGATCCCGTGCACGTACTTGTCGAAAAGCTTCAGGACCTCGGGCGGGAAGTCGCTCGCCTTCATTCGCTCCCGGGACATGGGGCGGCTCCGGATGAGATGAGAGGGCAAGGGTCGGCGCGGACGCAGGACCCTCGGGCCTGGGAACGTACCCCGGGTCCGCCGTGCCCAGCAACCCGGGAGACAGAGCTCACTCCTCCGCTAGCGCCCCCGCGACGGTAAGGTGATAGACCGTCTGTTGCCGCTCGTAGATCACGAGCGCCAGCCCCTCCGACTGGGCCTCCCGGAGCACCTGGCTAAATATGGCTCCCAGCTCGCGTGACTTCCTGGCCGAGACCGACTCCAGCGCGAGGTCTACGATCCGCTCGACGTGCGGCTCGAGCTCTGCCGGCACGCGGGCGAGGATCTCCGGCGGTCGCTCGGCGGGTGGCGCGAAGGCCGCGTAGGAGAGGTCCACCGTGGTGCCGAACTCGTGCGAGCTCACGCCGGCCGCCGCGTTCGGGTTCGAGCCCCGCAGCCGCTCCTGACCTTCCGACGTGCGCAGAGCGCTCGTTACCTCGATGCGGTAGGGCGGGAGGCCCATCCCCGCGAGCCGCTCCTGGAACCGCCGCCCGAGCTCCTCGAGCAGGACGTCCACATGGGGCACGACGTACGCGGGGGAGGTGCCGGGGCGGACGATCCAGTGAGCGGTACTGTCCACGAGCTGCACCAGGCGTCCCACCGCGAGAAGAGAGTCCCTAGCGGCACGGTCGGCTACCCGCACGCCCAGCGCGCGGGCACGGGCCACGTGCGCCGCGTTCAGGAGTCGGCGGAGCGCGTCCTCCTCGGCCGGCGTCATAACGGGGAGGGGCGAGAGGATGTCGTTGGCCGTGCCCGCCGCTCGGTCCGCAAGCCCGACCGCCTGCGACAGGGCTCGTTCGATCTCCATCACGGTCGCCGCGCGCGCAGCCTCCACGGCCGCCTCCCGCTCCCGTTCCGCTCGACCGCACGAGGTGAGGAGCAGGACCAGAAGCGCCACCCCTCCGACCCTACATCGAAGCACAACCGCTCCGCCGGCTCTCAATGGAAGCCTCCTCCCCCACGGGTCTCTTCGTCCTCAGGCCGTCCAGAGATTCGACGCTAGGCACGTGCGAGGCGGCAGGCAAGCTAGCTGGGCGTCGGTGGCGGCCGAGGACGTGTCTCGGCCTCGCTGCCCCGTCGGCCCCCCGGCAATACTCTATCAGGTCGCTGGGGCTTCACACCCCGCGGGGCAGGGCTCTCGCGGCCTACTAAGACCTCGAACCGCCGCCGCTGCGGGTACGCCCGGACCGCCGCGCCGATCGCCAGGCCTTTGCCGATGTTCGAGCAGCGTAGGGTCGCTGGTGTACCTTTCTCCCACATGACTCTCGTCCCCCACATGAGTCTCGGTTAGGTGGCCGCCCGGCTCCTGGTGGTCTCGCGGAGCGGTTTCGGCAGGACGAGCTCCCTGCCATGAACGGGGAGCCCGATCCCCACCGGCCGCTCCGCGACGACGTCCGGCTCCTGGGGCGCTTGCTCGGAGATACGCTGCGCACGGTCGAGGGGAGCGCGCTGTTCCAGGCCGTGGAGGACGTCCGGGCGCTGGCAAAGAGCGCGCGGCAGGGGGATGAGGCGGACCTCGAAAAGCTCGAGCGCATGCTCCAAGACCTGCCGGTGCAAGATGCGCTCACCGTGGCCCGCTCGTTCGCCCATTTCCTCACGCTGGCCAACATCTGCGAGCAGCACCACCGCATCCGTCGGCGCCGTGACTACGCGAGGGCTGCCGACGCGTCTCCCCAACGCGGATCGTTCTCCGAGGTCTTCGGGCGCATCCTGCGCATGGGGATCCCGGCGCATCGGCTTCGGGGGGCGATCTCGGGGCTCCGCCTGGAGCTGGTCCTCACCGCGCATCCGACCGAGGTGGTCCGGCGAACGCTGCGTCAGCGTCACCGCCGTATCGCCGATCTGCTGGCGCTTCGCGACCGACCCGACCTCACCCCCGCCGAGAGGGATGAGTCGCTCGACGATCTGCGCCGCGAAATCGCGGCGGCTTGGAAGACCGACGAGGTGCGCCATCGGAAACCGACGCCGCTCGACGAGGTTCGCTGGGGCCTCGTGGTGTTCGAGCAGACGCTGTGGGACGCGGTCCCGGCTACCATGCGGGCGCTGGATCGCGCGCTCCTCGAGTCGACGGGGGAAGGACTGCCTCTCGAGGCGGCCCCGATTCGCTTCGGCTCGTGGATGGGGGGCGACCGGGACGGCAATCCGAGGGTAACGCCGGAGGTGACCCGGCAGGCGTGTCTCCTGGCCCGGTGGATGGCAGCCGACCTCTATCTGGGCGAGGTGAGCGCGCTGCGCGCCGAGCTGTCCATGCGCGACGCCAGCGAGGAGCTGCGAGAGCAGGTGGGCGACTCACCGGAGCCCTACCGCGTGTTCCTGGCATCCGTACGCGATCGGCTGCGGGCCACCCGCACGGCGGCCGACCTGTCCCTAGAGGGTGAAGAGCTCCCGGCTGGAGGCGAGACCCCGTACCGAACCGCGGACGAGCTCCAGGAGACGCTCGGAGTGTGCTATCGCTCGCTCGAGCAAACCGGCGCCGGAGTCATTGCGCGTGGCCGGCTCCTCGATCTCCTCCGGCGAGCCGCCTGTTTCGGGCTCACCCTGGTGCGACTCGATGTCCGGCAGGAGGCCTCCCGTCACACGGACGCCCTGGACGCGATCCGTCGCCGCCTGGGCGAGGGTCCGTACGGAACGCTCGACGAGGAAGGGCGCGTGGCGTGGCTCTCCGGTCACCTGACGAGCGGGGGTGGGGGTTTCCGGGCAGCGCTCGAAGCCAGCGACACTTTCGAAGATCCGGTGCGGGACGTCCTAGAGACGTTCCGCGGGGCGGCGGCCGAACCCCCCGGTTCGCTCGGCGCCTACGTGATCTCGATGGCTCGGGAGCCGTCCGACGTGCTGGCGGTGGAGCTACTCCAGGCGGCGCACTCCGTCACCCCGCCGCTCCGCGTCGTTCCGCTCTTCGAAACCGTGCCCGACCTGCGTCACGCCGGGAACGTTGTGCGGCAGCTCCTGGCCATTCCCTGGTACCGCAGGCGGATCGGCGGTCGGCAGGAGATCATGATCGGATACTCGGACTCCGCGAAGGACAGCGGCCGACTCGCGGCGTCGTGGGAGCTCTACCGCGCTCAGGAGGCGATCGTAGCCGCGTGCCGCGACGCGGGCGTGGCCGTGACTCTGTTCCACGGTCGCGGAGGAACCATCGGTCGCGGTGGCGGGCCCACTCGTCTGGCGATTCAATCGCAACCTCCCGGCTCCGTCGACGGCGTGCTGCGAATCACGGAGCAGGGAGAGATGATCCAGGCCAAGTTCGGGCTGTCCGGAATCGCGATCCGAACCCTCGAGGTCTACGTGACGGCAGTCCTGGAGGCGACCTTGCTTCCCGGCCGCGATGCGAGCCCCAACTGGCCGGCGCTGATGGGAGAGCTGGCCGAGCGCTCGCGCACGGCGTATCGACAGCTGGTCTACGAGCGACCGGAGTTTCTTGAGTACTTTCGCGCCGCGACACCGGAGCGCGAGCTGGAACACCTGAACGTCGGCAGCCGGCCGGAGCGGCGCACCAAGGGCTCCGGCGTCGATTCGCTTCGAGCCATTCCCTGGGTTTTCTCGTGGACGCAGACCCGCCTCATGCTTCCGGCCTGGTTGGGCGTCGGCGCGGCGCTCGGCTCGGTAATCGACGAGGGAGGGCTTCCGGAGCTACGGCGGATGTATCGCGACTGGCCGTTCTTCCGCTCGACCATCGACCTGATCGAGATGGTGCTGGCCAAGGCCTCTCCGGAGATCGCCGCCCGCTACGACCGCCTCGTTCCGGACGGACTGCGGTCTCTGGGATTTGACCTCCGCGCGCGCCTCTCGGAGACCACCGACGCCATCCTCCGGGTGACGGAGCACGACGAGTTGATCCAGGACAACCCGGTGCTCCGTCGCTCGATCGAGGTGCGGAATCCGTACGCGGACCCCATCAACGTGGTGCAGGTCGAGGTTCTTCGTCGGATCCGTCAAGAAGGGGAGCGGCCCGAGCTGCTGGCCGCGTTCGCGGCGTGCGTGAACGGGATCGCGGCCGGGATGCGCAACACGGGTTGATTTGCAGCGTCGCCGATGGGCGGTGTACGTAATGGGGTGACCGATCCGATGCGACGAAGCACGGGAGGCCCCGTGCTAGAGGTCCTCGAGGCTCGGATTCTGGAGCGCCCCAACCTCGTGCATGGCTTCACCACCCGTCATGGCGGGGTGAGCCGCGGTCCATACGCCCACCTGAACCTCTCCGCGTCGTGCGGGGACGGGCACCCGTCCGTGGCCGAGAACCGCGCCAGAGTCGGCGATGCCCTCGGCCTGGACGTTCTCGCGTTCGCGGACCAGGTCCACGGCAGCTCCGTGCTCACCGTGGATAACGTGCAGGACGACACGTGGTCGGTCGGGGAGGGCGACGCCCTGATCACGGACCGGCCCGGAATCGGGCTCGTGGCGCAGACGGCCGACTGCACGCCCGTTCTGATCTTCGATCCCGAGCGACAGGCCGTGGCGGCGGTGCACTCCGGATGGCGCGGCGTGGTCCGGAACGTGGTGGGCGCTGCCGTGTCGGCCCTCACCACGGTCTACGGCTCGAATCCGAGCGACCTGGTCGCGGCGCTCGGTCCGGCCATCTCGAAGACTCGCTACCGCGTGGGCCCCGAGGTCCTGGCAGCCGTGGAGAGGGCCTTCGGCGCGCCGGACGACGGGCTCGTCGGCCCGCGCGACGGGGAGGGGGGCGCCACCCTGGACGTCTCCGAGGCGGTAAGACGCCAGCTGGTCGGAGCAGGACTCTGGCGGGAGAACGTAGAGCGTCTCGCGATCTGCACCTACGAGGACTCGCGCTTCTTCTCCTCCCGTCGAGCGCGGAAGGGCCCGTTCGGCAGCCAGGGTGGGATCATCGGTCTCATCGGCCGTCCGTCCGACGCTCGGTCCTTGCGCAATCCCGGGCGCGCGCTGCACCGTGGACGTGGCATCCACGCCGTTTGGTCAAGAGATGGATCGAGACAACGGAGAATCTGATGAAATCGTCATTCGGCCGAGGCTTTTCTCCAGGTGGTGCTGTCGGCCGCCCTCCTGGGGATCACGGTACCCGAGGACGCCCGGGCGCAGCTTCGGGTGCTCCAGACCAACTCCCGCGGATCGAGCGTCCACCTGATCGATCCCGGGACTCAGCGAGTGGTTGGAGTGATCGAGGGGATCCCGGTCAACCACGGCGTGGCAGCCTCCGCGGACGGCCGCCGCATCTACGTCAGCAGTGAGGCGGAAGCCGCAGTGATGGTCGTCGACACCGAGTCCATGGAGATCATCCGGACGATCACGGTCTCGGCGCGGCCCAACAACATTGCGCTGACCCCCGACGGCACGAAGCTATACGTGGCGATTAACGCCCGGCCGGGTGCGGTGGACGTCATCGACACTCGCACGCTCGAAAACGTGAAGACGATTCCCCATCCCGGGGGTGTCCACAACATCTACGTGACTCCGGACGGGACCGCGGTCATCGCAGGGTCCATCTCGGGCGACCGGCTGACGGCGTACGACACGCGCACGGAAGAGGAAATCTGGGCGTGGGAAGGGGAGTCCATTCGCCCGATGGCCATCGGCTGGAAGCCGGACGGCTCGACGGACAAGATCTACATCCAGGTCTCGGGCCATCACGGATTCGTCGTATTCGACTGGGCGACGAGAAGTGAGGTCACCCGCATCACGCTTCCGAGCGTGCCTGAGTCGGAGCGCTACCTGGGGGACGGCCAGGGCACCCGTTACAACGGAGCGCCCGCACACGGGATCGGGGTCTCTCCCGACGGGCGCACGGTCTGGTCGACGAGCCGGATGAACAGCCATGTGTACGTGTACTCGGTCTATCCGGAGCTGGAGCTTCTGGCCAGCATTCCAGTCGGCACGGACCCGGATTGGATCACATTCACGCCCGACAATCGCTTCGCTTACGTCGCCAACGCCGTATCCAGGAACGTGACGGCCATCGACATGCGGACCTACCAGCCGGTCGCGACGATTCCCGTGGGGGAGGGACCGAAGCGGAATGCGGTGATCCGGCTTCCAGCGAGATAGCTCTCGGGATGATCGGGCGACGCGCGGCGCCCGGCGGGGAAACCGCGACCGGCGAGCGAGCGGGGCCCAGGCGGCTCGTCACTGCTCTCGTTCTTGCGGGCCCCGTCGCCCTGACCGCCTGCGGCGTCGCCCCAGTGACGTCGTCCCGCGGTCCCGCCCCCGGTAGCGCCGCCGCCGACAGCGCCCCTTCGGAGACCGTCGAGGGCGCCGCGATTCTCCAGCGCAGCTGCACGGAGTGTCACGGCCTCGGGGGGCTAACGGCCTATAGCGCGTACTGGGGCGAGCCCGAGTGGCGCTCGATGATCGAGACCATGGTGGGCTATGGAGCCGTGCTGACCCCGGAGGAGCTGGACGTGCTGGCGCGGTACCTGGGCGTGAACTACGGGACCGCCAGTTCGGAACCGACGCGATAGGATCCGAGGGGTCGCTCGGGGGAGGACCGCTTCCTCCCATCTCGCCGACGGACGCGCCGCCGGCACCCCTCCCCAGAGCAATTCCTCTTCGAGCAGCTCCCTCAGGTCGATCCCGCCGTGCCGGAGCCGGTCCCCGACTTCGTCTTCCACCGGTCCCTTCCCGACGACTTCGACGCCTGATCACCTCACCCCGAGGTCAGCGACACCCTCGGGCGCGAAGGCGCACTGATTGAGCAGGCGCCGAGATGAGCGGGAATCGCCCAAACCCGGCCGCCGGGGCTCGGGGGTTCACACCCCCCCCACCTATCCCAACATCTCTCCGACCGGTTTCTCCATTTCCCCATCAACCCCGTCCTGCCACAACACCTTCGCGTCTCTCGGCCCGCCCGGGTACCTCCACCCTCCCTCGTTTGCCCACACGACAGCCCCCGCCGTAGCTTCCTTCCCCGCATCGGAGCAGCGTTGGATTTCCTTTCCCTTCCGGGTGGCTGCACGTTCGCGCTTGGCGGTACCGAGTAGTGTAGCCGTTTACCGGAGGTCCTTTGACGGGCTGGCCAACGGTCAAGATTCTAACGGTCCTCGGGGCACGCCCACAGTTCATAAAGGCGGCTTCAGTCACGAGGGTCCTGCGCGCACGCGGCTGGTCGGAGATCATCGTTCACACGGGTCAGCACTACGACGACCGTATGTCAGCCGTATTCTTCCGCGAACTGGATCTGCCCGAACCGGACATCAACCTCAAGGTCGGCTCGGGCACGCACGCTTGGCAGACTGCCCAGATGCTGGCTCGGCTCGAGCCCATCATCGAGTCCGCGTCCCCGGATGTGGTTCTGCTCTACGGCGACACCAATTCGACGCTGGCGGGCGCGCTGGCGGCCTGCAAGCTGGGCGTTCTGGTGGTCCACATCGAAGCGGGAATGCGGTCGTTCAACCGCAGGCAGCCGGAGGAGCACAATCGGATCGTCACGGATCACCTCTCGGATGTTCTCTTCTGCGCGACGCAGACGGCTATGAAGAACCTGACCAGGGAGGGTCTGGAGGGTCGAGCGTACCTCGTTGGTGACACGATGCTCGACGCGCTCCTGCACTACATCCCGATGGCAGCGTCGCGATCATCGATCCTGGATGAGCTGGGGCTGACGCCGCAACAGTATGTATTCGCTACGGCGCACCGGTCCTACAACGTTGACGATCCAGATCAGCTGGCCGCGATTGTTGCCGCGCTGCAGTCCATAGAGGGGGAAGTGATATTCCCGGTGCATCCCAGGACGCGTGCCCGACTCGAGGCCGCCGGCATCGTGGTCGATTCACAGGAGAGGGGGCTACGCATAGTCGAGCCGTGTGGCTACCTCGACGCGCTTCAGCTGGAGCGGCATGCGCGAGCCATCGTGACCGACTCCGGCGGTGTCCAAAAGGAAGCGTACATGCTTGCCGTGCCGTGCATCGTGATCCGGCCGGAGACGGAGTGGCCCGAGACGCTCAGCGATGTCTGGGGCCAGCTGGCCGATGTGCGTGACCCCGGGTTCGCGGATCTGATCGCAGCCTGCCAGCCGCTGGTACCGCCTTTGCCGGCGATCTTCGGCGACGGCCAGGCCTCGGGGCACATCGTGGACCGTCTGGCAGAGGCGATCGCCTCGTCGCGGTCGATTCCACCTCCGAGAGAACCGTAACGGGCATGGCGGGGGCCCTGTACCTCGGCATCAATCTGATGATGGATCCATCGGTCGCGCTGGTGTCGGATGGCGTGGTCCTGGCTTACTCGGAAGAGGAGCGCCACACTCGCATCAAGCACGCGGCCGGACTGTATCCGCGCCGGGCCTTGAAGTGGTGCCTGAGCCGCGCCGGAGCGACGCTGCAAGACCTGGAAACCGTATCCATTAACTGGGACCTGGAGGCCTACACCGACGGGCGGATGGCCGCGTTTTACGAGTCGATGCGACGGCGCTACCCGGTGGACGCCGCCACGATCACGTTTCAGCAGCGCAATCTGCGAACGCGCGAGCTCGGCCAGTATCGCAGGATGCATGAATTTCGAGTGGCGTCGGCTTTTCGCGGAGCCCCGCTTTCCGCGCATATTGGGCTACCCTCACCATTATATCCACGCGTTCCACGCGTTCCAGCAATCGCCGTTCGACGAGGCCATCTGCGTCACGGTCGACGGCTCCGGCGATCAGCACTGCACGGTGATCTGGAAGTGCGGGCACGATGGGATCACTCCGGTGCAAGAGCACGTCATGCCCGACTCTTTGGGCTGGTACTACGCGGCATTCACGGAATACCTCGGTTTCGCGGCCTATGACGGTGAATACAAGGTCATGGGGCTCGCGGCCTACGGCGAGTCCGATGCCGCGATCGCGGAGTGCGTCGCGCGAGTGCTGCAGGTGGATGCGGAGAGCGGTACCTACACGGTCCAGCCCAACTACATTCACTACGGACAGCATTCGTATTCGACACGTCATACCGATGAGCTCGCGGTGGTCATGGGGGCGGAGCCCCGCCGGCCCGACGAACCCATTACGCATTGGCACGAGAACGTCGCGTTCGCGGTCCAGCGGCGACTGGAGGAGGCCGTTCTCGCCATCCTGATGCCGGTGGTGCGTAAAACCGGGATTCACAAGGTGTGTCTATCGGGTGGGGTCGCTCTGAATGTGAAGCTGAACAGTCGGATCTTCAGTCACCCCGAGATCGAGGACGTCTTTGCGCATCCGCTGTGCGCCGACTGCGGAGCGGCGGCCGGCGCCGCGCTGTTCGCGTGCTATCGAGAAACCGGTTCCAAACCGGAACGCCTGCGCTCGCTGGCCCTCGGGTACGAGGAACCCGAGGACACCATCGAGAGGGTCCTCGAGCAGACGGGAGTGCTCTACGAGCGACCGCCGGACATCTGCGCCGCGGTCGCGGAGGAGCTTGTTCAGGGTCGGGTTGTCGGCTGGTTCCAGGGACGGATGGAAGCTGGCCCGCGCGCGCTCGGGCAGCGCAGCATCCTGGTCGATCCGAGGCGGGCCGAGAACCGCGATCGGGTGAACGCAGTCGTGAAGTTCCGAGAATACTGGAGACCTTTCTGCCCGTCCATCAGAACGGAAGCCATGGCGCGATACTTCGATCGCTACACCGAAGCACCGTTCATGATCATCGCGTTCGATGCGAACGATCGTTTACGTCGTGAGGCTCCCGCGATCGTGCACGTAGATGGTACGTCGCGTGTACAGGCCGTGCGGGAGGCGGACCATCCACTCTACTACAAGCTGCTGACCGCGTTCGAGGCACGAACGGGCGTACCGGTCGTCTTGAACACGTCATTCAACGTCAAAGGCGAGCCGATCGTACGCACGATCACGGATGCGCTAAGAACCTTCTGGTCGACCGGTATCGAGGTCCTGGCAGCTGGTGGTTTCATCGTGCGTAAGCCTGGTCTCGACAATCGCGGGGGATGACGCGCTGATCCGTAGGTTTGAGCGTGAGAGGAGACCACGTTGTCGCGAGCGTTCGAGTACGATAGCTACCGGGAGCTCCTGCGGGAGGCTCTGCATCAGGGCAAGCGAGTGGTCGCCTTTCGAGACATGCCGGATTCCGATCCGTTTCTTCTGCTGAGGCACGACATCGATTTCTCGATCGAACGCGCCCTCGTCATGGCAAGAATCGAGGAGGCGCTGGGTGTCACCGCAACCTATTTCGTGCTGCTCTCGGCGCCCTACTACAACGCGCTGGAGGCTCGCAGCCTGCGAATGCTCCGCGAAATCGTCAGTGCGGGTCACGAGCTTGGACTTCACTACGAGGTGGTGAGTCTCGAGGGGGTCGCCCGGGATCGCTGGCAGGGCGTGGTCGAGGCGCAATGTGGCGCTCTGAGCGCGGTACTCGAGGTGGAGATCGGCACGGTCGCGCAGCACAAACCGACGCGCGCGGGGGTGCTCTGGGCACCCCGTGGCTTCCAGGACGCCTACGCGGACGAGTTCGTCGGGCGGATCCCCTACTTGAGCGATAGTCGGATGGTGTTCGACTTGGAGCAGGCGAGACGGGTGATGAGCTCGAATGCTCGGGTGCAGCTGCTGATTCATCCGATCTGGTGGAGTGAGCGGCCGCGGAATCGGGGCGAGGTGTTCGGGCAGCTGAGCGACGAGGTCACCGTGCGGCTCGACCGCCAGCTGACCGGCGAGCACGAGGCGATCGAGGCGCGTTTGGACGAAGCCATAGGATCGGGTCCCCCGCGTGGGAGACCGCCGGTGCCGTACCGAGAAGCCGCGGTTGGCACGTGCCGAAGTGGCTCGGATAAGGCGAGAACCCCCTGGACTTAGAAAGACGGATGCCAGGAAATGCGGGTCAGCAGACCGATCCCCCCACCGTCAGGTGATCCTCTTCCACCTCGACCTCCCTCACCCGATCGCCCCAGCTCGCACTTCCTTCCCCCTATCGGAGCAGCATTGGATTTCCTATCCCTTTCCGTCTGGCACCTTCGAGCCGATCCGCCAGATCCTCGCACAGCGCTCGGGAGTTCTGCCGCTACCCACTCCTATCACCTCGCCGCTCGACTCTTTCGATCATCTCCACATAACCGGCCACGACCCGAGTCTCCCACCCGCCGCCGAGGGCGTCACCGACTCCGAGCACATCAACGAATAGCGTCTGGAACGCCGCGAGCCTCTCGCGAGGAAGCGACAGCAGCACCTGCTTCTCGAGCCCTTCGATATCCAGCTTCATGACCAAGTCGCTCGCGTGGAGGTACGCGATGGCCTCGTCCACTATCTCCGCTAATGGCCTGACCCCGACGCGAATCACTTGATCCGACCGCGGGTGTGGCAACAATGAGCTGTACTTCCCGTCGGACGAAACGTGGAAGTCCCGCTCCCCGGTCTCACCCACGCCGCAGGCCCCGGCGACGATGGTCGCGCGATCCGCGTACGGCGCGAGATTCTCTCTCAGGTACGTGAGGTTCGCCGGATCTGGCTCGACGCAGAAGATCCTGTTGCCGCGATGCCGAGACAGGAAGTAGAGCGCACTGATCCCAACGTTCGAGCCCACATCGAGGACGCCGCACGGCCGTTCCCCCGACAGCGGGTAGTCCTGCCTAACGAAGATCGAAAAGAACGTGCGCGCCGCTTCGTGGTTGCGCAGATGGACTGAGACCGCGCCGATTGGGGTGCGGGTTCGGAGCGTCGGCGAACCGGATCCCGAGGCGAGGAACCACAGGTACGTGAGCGGATTCTCGACGACGAGAAACGTCCGCCAGGCCGCCCGACGGCTGTGGGGATTCGCGACAGCACGCAGGAATCGCCTTAGCCTCGACATGGTTCTACGCCGGCAGGGCGCGCCTCGGCCCGGGACTACCCGGTACGCAGAATCCGCCTTGCATCCGGTCGGTGCAGCCTTTCCCTACCCCACCGCCCCGTGGCACTTCTTGTACCTTCCAGGGGTCCTGGCGCGGTGGTATCCAGGGGTACGAAAGGGCGCGGTTAAGCCCTTGTCGGGGTGTCGCGGGAGCTTACGTAGTGACACCCGTACCCCTGGATGTCAACGGGTTACGGCACAATTACGGCACAGTGGGGAGACCACACCTCCGCCCGCACCATTCATGAGGCCCTGAAGGGGCAGCATCGCCGCAGTGGTCGCACGCATGGTCTTGCCTCCCTGTTCAAGGTCGCTAGATGGACATCTCACCACGTAATCCCCGGCTCTTCGAGTAACGCCTGGTATCGGGGGTCGTCGCGGAGGAGGTCCGAGTGGTCCCCTGTTGCGTCGAATAAAGGCCCTGGCCTTGGTTCCATGATGCTCGCCAAGCCACCCGTTAGAAACGTCCAGGTGGGCAATGTCGAGCGCGAGCACCTGCCAGGTCCCAGTCCCATGCCGTTCCCAGGGGCTTTCCCACCACCCGACGCGGCGACCGCCGCTTCGAAAGAGTCAATCCCAAAGTTAGTTGAAACTGGAGCGGCCTCCGTCTCAGGCGACAGCATGTGAACGGCTCTCGGGAAGGGTGATCCCGAGGTCCTTCTGGATCGCGGCCCTGAGGAGCGGGAGGTGTCGGTACCCGAGCAACCTCCGGAGCCGTGACTAGATCTCCAGGAGCGTGGTCGCGAGCCATCGGTGCTTCTGGCTCGAGTTCTTCCAGTGGTCCACGCGTCCGCACCTCTGCTCGGCCAGGGCGTTCACGGACTCGAGCACGTTGGTGGTCTTGAGCGACTGGCCGACCAGGGGGAAGACTCCCAACCGGTGGAGGGTGAGGGTCTCCTCGAACCCCTCATCGAGACTGGCCGCCGCGGACTGGTTCACCCCCGCGAGCTCCTGGCGCAGGGCCTTGAGGTCCTTGACGGCCTCTTCGTACGTGGGCCGCTGGTAGGCGCGCTGCAGACGCTGGCGCCAGCCCTTCTGCTCCGCTCTCGGCAGATACGAGATCACGTTCTTCCGCTTGTGCCACTGGCACCGCTGGATGAGCACCTGTCCCTTGAAGACCGCCAGGACGCCGCTCCGGAGACCGCGGGCTCCATCGATCACCACGAGCGCTCCGGCCGACAGGTCGAGACCTCGGTCCTTCAGACTCCGAAGGAAGGATCGGATCACCACGGCGTTCTCCGTGTCGGTCTGGACGAACCCGAGGAAGACCTTGTCCCCCTTGGTCGTCACCCCGAGCGCGACGACCATCTCGTCCTCGGCAAAGCTCTTGCCGTCCAGGACGAGTGCCACCCCACGTCGTAACCCGAGAGGTCCCGCTCCTGAAACTCCTTCAGCTTCGCGGCCGTGGCCTTCTTGAACTCCCGCGAGACCGTCGACTTCGACAGCCCGATGGCTCCAGGCACCGCCTCGACCGCTGCCTCGTAGTCCCGGCACGAGATCCCGAGCAGCACCTTCCGAAACAGCCCCTCGTCCATCTCGCCGGGCGAGCCATGCAGCTGCTCATACGCCGCCAGCCTCGACTCTCCGGCCGGGCCTCGCACCCGCGGTACTCGCACCGGATGCCGCTGGCCGCCCAACCGCACCGACCCTGGGTTATGCCCATGCCGGCAATGTCGATCGTCCTCGGTCTTCCTGGCGTGACGTTGCCCCGCCAGTTGCTCCACTTCCTCCTCGAGCATCCGGCCCACCTCCGCCAGTCCCAGCGGAATCAGCTGCCGGATCAGCTCCACCCGAGGGTCCAGCTCCAGCGCCTCGATCTCCTCCCAACTCACCTCCCTCGGTTCCCCGAGCCGCCGGTCCTTCTTGCCCCCGCTCGACGAGCCTTGGCATCCTTCCCATCGGTGGCCTCCTTCCTCTCTTGTGATCCCGTGGTGTGGTCGCACACCCACGTTACCTGAGGTTGGAGGCCGCTTCAATTTCAACTAAAGATGGGACTCACTCGTCTGAAACGGTGATCACGATGCCGGGTACGCATCGCACGTGACCGACCGTTACGTCACCGCTCGAGAGACGATGGTTCACGAGCAGGTCGCTGCCCGTGGAATTAACGACCCACGCGTCCTCACCGCCATGCGGGAGGTGCCCAGAGAGCTGTTCCTTCCCGCCGGCCTCGAGACCGACCCTGCTACTGTGTACCGGGACGCGGCGCAGCCTGTGGGGCGCGGGCAAACCCTGTCACAGCCGTACATGGTGGGGGCGATGAGCGAGGCCCTTCGGCTCTCGGAGCGGTCCTCGGTACTCGAGGTCGGTACGGGGACGGGGTACCAGACTGCGGTCCTCGCCCGCATCGCCGGCGAGGTCTGGACGGTCGAGCGCGACCCGGTCCTTGCACGGGAGGCGAGGGCCCGGCTCAGCGATCTGGGGATCTCGAACCTGCGCTTCCGGATCGGTGACGGAACCCTGGGATGGGACGAGGGAGCCCCCCCTACGACGCGATCATCGTGACCGCGGGCGCTCCCGACGTGCCCCCGGCCCTCCCGGAGCAGCTCGCCCCGAACGGCCGACTGGTTGTGCCCGTCGGGCCCCGCTCCTGGCAGCGACTCCTTCGCTTCACGAAGGGGCCGGACGGAGTCATGGGGCTCCCCGAGGCCCTCATGGAGTGCCGCTTCGTTCCTCTCGTGGGCCGGGCTGGCTGGAAGAGCTGGAAGAAGGGCTGGGTCGTCTAGGCTACTGCACCGCCTGCCGAAGCGCGGCAACCTCGGAAGCGTCGAGCTCCCTCCACTCGCCGGGCTGGAGGTCCCCGAGTCGGAGCGGTCCGAAAGCGACCCGCCGGAGCCTCCGCACCCGGTGCCCCACGGCCTCGAGGAGCCTGCGAACCTCGCGCTTCCTGCCCTCCCGGAGGACGAGCGACAGCACGGCCGCATCCGCGCCCGCACGCCGGATCACACGAACGGCCTCGGCCCGGGCGAATCCGTCCTCGAGCTCGACCCCCGCCTCGAGCGTCCCCAAAGTAGCCGGCTCGGGCACACCACTCACGAGCGCCCGGTACTCCCGGGCCACGCGGGAGGAGGGGTGTGTCAGCGCGTGGAGGAGGTCGCCCTCGTTCGTGAAGAGGAGGAGGCCTTCGGTGTCTCGATCCAGGCGACCCACGTACCTGAGGGACGCCTCGTCCCGATCCAGCAGCGAATAGACGGTCGGCCGCCCCTGGGGATCGTCCCGGGTCGTGAGCACCCCCCTTGGCTTGTTCAGGGCAACCCAGCGCAGCGGCTCGAGCCGTACCTCCCGCCCATCGAGCTCGACGCGGTCCTGGTCGGGCTCGACCGTAACGCCGAGCGTGCGAACCGTTCGTCCGTTCACCCGGACCCTACCCTGGAGCAGGAGGTCGTCCGCCTCACGGCGGGACGCGGCCCCGGCCCGCGAGAGAAACTTGTTCAGCCGAATCCCTCGCGCGGTCATTCGTTCGGGGCGCCTCCCGGAGCGGGTGGGGCCTCGGGCCGACCGTTCGGACCCACGGCTTCGGCGGCCGTTCCGGACGCGACCTCGTCTTTGTCCACGTCCCGCGCATCGAACAGAGGGCCGTAGTCGGCGCGCTCGATCTCGCGCAGCGGTGCGGAGCGATCCCCAAGCACGATGGGGAGGTCCTCCGGGCGGGGCAGGTCCGCGAGCGACGCGAACCCGAAGTGCTCGAGGAACCGCCTCGTGGTCCCGTAGAGGAGCGGCCGGCCGATCCCCTCCGCCCGACCGACGGTCTCGATCATCCCACGGTCCTGGAGCGTGCGGATGACTCCGACGGCCCCGACGCCGCGAATGTACTCGATCTCGATCCGGTCGATGGGCTGGCGATAGGCGATGATGGCCAGCGTCTCGAGCGAGGGACCGGACAGGCGGGACGATCTCGGAACCGTGTCGAACCGCTCCAGGTAGGGTGCGAACTCCGGCCGGGTCAGGATCTGGTATCCATCCGCCACCTCAACGAGGTCGAACGCGCGCTCCTGTTCCTGATACTGTGACCGGAGGAGGCGCACGGCTTCCTCCACCGCGTCCTCGTCCAGAATCTCGTCCGCACGGGCGATCTCCTCTGCGCTGAGAGGAGCGTCGCTCGCGAAGAGCACGGCTTCCACGATCTGCTCGGTCCTCACCCGGTTTCCCCGCTGGGGCTCGTCGAGTTCGCCGGGTCGGTCCGGCCGATCCCGGTCGCAGAGCCGTCGGCGATCGGCTCGCCGGACACGGGGGGCCCGGCCGGCTCCCCACCTTCCCCGTCCCGAACGTACATCCACAGCTCGTGGAACGGCGCCGTCTGTCTGAGCTGCAACTGCCTTCGCCGGGAGAGCTCGAGCCCGGCGAGGAACGTCATCACGCCGTGCATCTTCTCCTCGAAGCCGACCAGGAGCTTCCGAAACTCGATCCGGGTCACCCGCCGGAGCGTCTCGAGGATCAAGTCTACCTTCTCATCCACCGAGATCGGGCGCGCATGGATCCCGTGATCCCTAGCCCCAGGATCGGGGTCTCGAACGGCCAGCGCCGCCTCGAGCAACTCGTCCCACGTGGTATCGAGCGGGAGATCGGCCGCGGCGGGCGCCGGCCGAACCGGGAGGAATCCCTTACCGAACCGGCGGGCCCGCTCGGCCTCGCTCCGTTCCATTCGCTCGGTGATCTCTCGAATCTGCTCGTACTCGAGGAGACGCCGTACAAGCTCGGCCCTGGGGTCCTCTTCCTCTTCCCCCACGGGCTGGGGAAGGAGCATCTGCGCCTTGATGCGGACGAGCGTGGCGGCCATCTCCAGGAATTCGCCCGCCGACTCGAGATCCATCTCTCGGATCCCTTCGATCGCCGAGAGGAACTGATGGGTGATCCTCGCGATGGGGATGTCGAAGATGTCGATGTCCTGCCGGCGAATCAGGTGCAGGAGCAGGTCCATCGGCCCCTGGAACCGATCGATCTCCACCAGCAGAAGATCGCCGCGTTCGAGCGACGCGGCCGTGCTCATACTCTCCCCGTGAGCCCGAAGGAAGAGAAGAGGACCTCGGTCAGGAAGTTCACGGGAACCAGGATCAGGCCGAATCCTCCCGGGGCGAACCACATGATCGCGAGCAATATCAGTATCCCGTACTGGCCGATGGCCTGGTACCCGGCCTGGAGCCCTTTGGGCAGCAGGTGGCGAACCACGTGCGAGCCGTCCAGCGGGGGGATCGGCACGAGATTGAAGATGGCGAGAATGAGATTGATGAACACGCCGAAGAACGAGACCGACATCGCGGTCCTGAGCGCGTCCGAGGCGTCCACCGGATCCACCAGGTAGGCCATGGGGACGATCATCAGCGTGAAGAAGACCGCCAGGAGCAGGTTCACCACGATGCCGGCCATGGAGACCCGGATGTCGCCCCAGACCGGGCTCCGGAAGTTCGCCGGATTCACGGGCACGGGCTTGGCCCACCCGAGTATCGCGCCGCTCCCGAAGTACGCGAGTGCCGCCGGAACGAGGATCGACCCCACCGGGTCCAGGTGCGGAATGGGGTTCAGCGTGACTCGTCCCAGTCGATCGGCCGTGTCGTCTCCCTCTCTTCGCGCGACCCACGCGTGCGCGACCTCGTGGAGCACGATCGAGTAGAGGAGCACCGGAATGAGGAGGAGCCATTCCATGGGCCCCGAAGCTACCCCAACGCCCCGCCCGATACCAGGCTGGCCCTAGCGCTCTGCCCGGGATGCCGCCGCTCCGCCCGGGCTCCACCGCCCGGCGCGGGTGTGGCCATGATACGGAGTGTCTGCTGCCCGGCCCCGCCGTTGATCTCGGTGTCGTGCGCCCTTAGCTTGATGAGCTTTTTCAGCACCCGATTCGGAACGAAAGGCCGGGAATGCCGAACCTGAAGAGTTCGAAGAAGCGGATGGTCCTGTCGCGAAAGCGAGAGGCCCGGAACCGCGCCGTGCGCTCGCAAATCCGGACGGCCGTGAATAAGGTCCGTCAAGCCGCCGACCCCGGGGAGGCCCAGGCCCGTCTCGGGGAAGTGATCTCGCTGCTGGATCGTGCGGGGCGCACCCGCCTCCTCCACCCGCGCCGGGTGGCCCGCCTGAAGAGCCAGCTCCAGCGGAGGGTGAACGCCCTCGAGGTCTGAGGCGGCCGCATCGTCCGCGCCCGTGATCTTGCGGTCAAGCCGATCGACACCCCGCCGTCGGCCCTACGGTCGCGCAAACGAGTTGCTTCGCGCTCCTCGTCGGCCCCCGCTCGAGTCCAGCTACTCGTCCGGTCCCAGCAGCTCGTGGACGACCCGGTCGCCCACGAGCGTCAGCACGGCCCGACCTTTGAGCTTCTCTCCGGTAAACGGGGTGTTCCGGCCCCGGGAGTGGAACGTGGCAGGGTCCACCACCCACTCCCAGCCCGGATCGACCACGACCAGGTCGGCGGCGGCTCCCGGCTCCAGGGTTCCTGCCGGAAGCCCGAACGCCCGGGCGGGCTGAGTACTCATGCGCTCGACCAGCGTGAGTAGGTCGATCTTTTGGGTCTCCACGAGGTGCGTGATCATGAGGCCGAGGGCGGTCTCGAGCCCCACGATTCCGAAGGGAGCGTCGTCGAACGCCTGCTCTTTCTCGTCGTAGTGGTGCGGCGCATGGTCGGTCGCGAGCGTGTCCAGCGTCCCGTCCAAGAACCCCTGCTCGACGGCCGCCCGGTCTTCCTCGGTCCGGAGCGGAGGGTTCATCTTCGCGTCGGTCCGGTACCCGTCCACGGCAGAGTCGGTGAGAAGTAGGTGATGGGGGGTCGCCTCGGCGGTCACCCGAACGCCGCGCCCCTTGGCGCGACGGATGAGGTCCACCCCGAGGCGGGTGGATACGTGCTGGAGATGGATGTGCCCGCCGGTGAGCTCGGCCACTAGGAGGTCCCTGGCGATGTGCACGTCCTCGGCCGCATTCGGTGCTCCGTGGAGTCCCAGTCGCGCCGAGACGAACCCTTCGTTCATCACGCCGTTCCGGGACAGACCCACGTCCTCGGGGTGATCCGCTACCGGGATGCCGAACGCCTGGGAGTACGAGAGCGCCATGCGCATGAGCCCCGAGTCCATGACCGGGCTCCCATCGTCGGTGATCGCGACTGCGCCCGCTTCCACGAGCTCGCCGATCTCGGTGAGCTGCTCCCCTTTTCGTCCGAGCGAGACCGCCCCCACCGGATACACCCGGCTGAAGCCTGCCTGCTTCCCGGCCGCGGCCACGAAGCCCACCGTCGCGGGGGAGTCGGTCGGCGGATCAGTGTTGGGCATCGCGCAGATAGAGGTGAACCCGCCCGCCGCCGCGGCTCGCGCCCCCGTGGCGATGGTCTCCTTGTGCTCCGCCCCGGGCTCGCGCAGGTGCACGTGCACGTCCACTAGGCCGGGGAAGACCAGCCGCCCTCCGCACTCCACGACCTTCGCGGTCTCGGGCGCCTCGAGTCCGTCACCGACCTCGCCCACCACGCCCTTGGCCACGAGCACGTCGAGGATCCGGTCGAGCTTTTGGGCCGGATCCACGACCCGCCCCCCCCGAAAGAGGATGGGCCGCCCGCTCATCCGGCGCTCCGGCACGTTGGAGCTCATGCCACTTCTCCGCCCTGCTTCGCGGCCTCCGCTAGCTCCGGAGCACCGCCGGCCAGGAGATAGAGGACCGCCATCCGGACGGCGACTCCGTTCGTGACCTGCTTCAGGATCACGGAGTGCGGTCCGTCCGCCACGTCCGAGTCGATCTCGACCCCCCGGTTCATTGGCCCGGGATGGAGGACGAGCAGCTCGCTTGGCGCCCGGTCGAGCCTCTCGGCCGAGATCCCGTAGAAGCGGTTGTACTCCCGGAGCGACGGTACGAAGCCGCTCTTCATCCTCTCGAGTTGGAGGCGGAGAACGTTCAGCACGTCCGCCCACTCGATCGCTTCCTCCACGCGGCGAAAGACCCTGACCCCCAGCACCTCGATCCCGGTGGGGAGGAGCGTCATCGGACCGCAAACCCCGACGTCGGCTCCGAGCTTGAGCAACCCGAAGATGTTCGACCTCGCGACCCTGGAGTGGAGGATGTCTCCGATCACGCAGACCTTCAGGCCCTCGATCCTCCCCTTGTGATCCCGGATCGTGAGAAGGTCAAGGAGGGCCTGCGTTGGGTGCTCGTGCGCCCCGTCACCGGCGTTCACCACGTTCGAGGGAATCCGCTCGGCCAGGAAGCGCGCGGCTCCCGACGAGTGGTGCCGAATCACGACCATGTCGATCCGCATCGCCTCGAGGTTGCGAGCCGTATCGACCAGAGACTCTCCCTTCACGACCGACGACCCGGAGGCCGCGATGTTCACCGTGTCCGCCGAGAGGCGCTTCTCCGCGAACTCGAACGAGATTCGCGTGCGGGTGGAGGGCTCCAGGAAGAGATTCACGATCGTCTTCCCGCGTAGGACGGGGACCTTTTTGATCCGCCGCTCGGAGATCTCCTTGAAGGGCTCAGCGGTGCTAAGAATAGTGAGAATCTGCTCGGCGGTGAGGTGCTCGAGCCCCACCAGGTCTTTCCCGAGGGAAGAGACCGTCGGGTTCACTTGGCCGCCGGAGTCAGGGGGGAGAGCTCCACGGCCAGGCGGCCGTCCACCTCGGGGACGCGCACGTCCACTTTCTGATCAGGAGGGGCGCTCACCCGGCGTCCGACGATGTCGGGCTGGATGGGAAGCTCGCGGCCCCCGCGATCGACCAGCACGCAGAAGAGAATCCGGGAGGGACGTCCCCAGTCTATGAGCTCGTTCAGGGCGGCGCGGGCCGTACGGCCAGTGAACAGGACATCGTCTACGATTACGACGGTGCGGTCGTCCACGCCCTCCATGGGAAGGCTGGACTCTCCCACCACGGGTCTGGGGCCCACGGCGGCCAGATCGTCACGGTAGAGGGTGATGTCCAGGGCGCCCGTGGCGATCGGCGTGCCCTCCTCCTTCTCGATCCGGGTACGCAGCCGGTCAGCGAGCTCGACGCCTCGTCTCTGGATCCCCAGGAGGACCAGCCCCTTTGCTCCCTCGTTTCGCTCCACGATCTCGCGGGCCATCCGGGCCAAAACGCGCTCGACGGCTTGTTGATCCAGCAGAGTGACCGGTCCGCTTGTGGTCATCGCCCGGAGAACCTCGGCGCTCGAGGGGCGTTTTCGGAGCCGCGGAAAGCTAGTGGCCACCCCCGGAAGTTTCCAGGCCGAAAGCCCGCTCGCCGCCTTTACATTCACCACCCCCGGGCACATGATGTCGGCTCATGACGAGACGTTCCCTCCTGCTCCTCGCCGCCTGGCTGGGAGGGACGTCCCTTCCGGCCCCCCTGGCCGCACAGGCCGTAGAGGACGGACCCCAGGTGTTCGTGGGAGGGGTGCCGTTCTCCCTCACCCTGGTGGGGGTCCCGGGAGCCGAGCTCCCCTTCCAGATCGAGACCTCGGGGGGCGAGACCCTCGCGGCCGGCGCCCTCGAGCCGGGGGAGACCCGGGTCGTGCCCGACCTCGTCGTCCGGGGCCGCGCCGATCTTCCCCTGACGGCTCTCCTGGGACCCGATCCGGTGGAGGTGTCGGGCCCCTACGTTCCGGGCTGGTTCTCCCTCCTCCCACCCATCGTCGCGATTGCCCTCGCCCTGGCACTTGGTGAGGTCATCGTCTCGCTCTTCGCGGGGGTCTGGCTGGGGGCCCTCGCGGTGTCGGGATTCGATCCCCTCCGGGCGATCTGGCGAGTGGTCGACGAGCTCGCGGTACCCGCTCTGGGAGACACCGGGGGCCAGACCCAGATCGTCGTCTTCTCCCTCCTCCTCGGCGGCATGGTCGGGATTGTGTCCCGAAACGCAGGCACGCGGGGAATCGTGAACCTCGTGGTGGGCTGGGCGACCACGAGACGGAGGGGGAAGCTCGGCACATGGGGCGCCGGTCTCGCGATCTTCTTCGACGATTACGCGAACACGCTCATCGTGGGGAACTCGATGAGGCCGATCACGGATCGCCTGCGGATCTCCAGGGAAAAGCTCGCTTACCTGGTGGACTCCACGGCTGCATCGGTCGCCGCGATCGTTCCGATCTCCACCTGGGTGGGATACGAGATCTCGCTCATCGCGGATGGGCTACAGATCGCGGCCGAGCAGGCTCCTACTCCTGAGCTGGCTCAGGCGCTTCTCGACGCGTCCCCGCTCGTGATCTTTCTCCAGACGATCCCCTATCGGTTCTATCCGCTCCTCGCCCTCTTCCTGGCCTTCCTCACCTCCTGGACGGGTCGTGACTTCGGCCCGATGGCGGACGCGGAGCGTCGGGCCGCGGCCGGACGGGGCCTCGTACGACAGGGTGCCTCGCTGGCAGCCGATACCTCGGGCGAGCAGATGTCTCCACCCCAGGGGGCGCCGGAGCGCTGGTGGAACGCAGCGCTTCCGGTCCTCGCGGTGATGCTGGTCGTCCTCGGGGGCCTTTACACTACGGGGCGCGCTGCTGTGGGGAGCGAGGCGTCCCTCACGGACGTGTTCGGGGCCGCCGACCCTTTCGTGACCCTTCTCTGGGGCTCGCTCGCCGGGTGCGTGGTCGCCGCCGTTCTCTCCGTGGGCCAGCGGATCCTCTCGCTCAAGGACACGATCGCGGCTTGGGTGGCCGGCATGCGGGCGATGGTCTTTCCGCTCGTCATCTTGGTGCTGGCCTGGTCCCTGGCCGCCGTCACGGAGATCCTGGGCACGGCACCCTATCTCGCGCAGGTGCTGAGCGACCGGGTGCCGCTGGGCCTCCTCCCCGCGCTCGTGTTCGTCACCGCGGCCGGCATCTCGTTCGCGACCGGGACGTCCTGGGGCACGATGGCGATCCTGCTCCCGCTCGTGGTGCCGCTCACCGTGAACCTGGGGGGTGCGGCCGGGTTCGACGGGAGCGGCGAGTATACGATCCTGCTCGGCACGATCTCGTCGGTCCTGGCGGGGGCGATCTTCGGCGACCACTGCTCGCCGATCTCCGACACGACCGTTCTGTCCTCCATGGCGAGCGCGTGCGACCACGTGGATCACGTGCGCACCCAACTCCCGTACGCGATCGGCATCGCCGCCCTGACGGTCCCCATCGGGGACGTGGGAACGGCCTACGGACTCCCGAGCTGGGTCGCGCTCCCCGTGATGGCCGCCCTGGCGTGGCTCTTCCTGCGCTGGCGCGGAAGCGTGGCGGACGAAGAAGGCGCCCGGGCCTGAGGACCCGCGCCCCACCCCCTTCCCCATTCGACGGCCGCGGAGCGAACCGGCCGATCCCGCGACCGAAGCGTCACCCGCTGCACCGCCAGCTGCCGAGCTCTCCCACGAGCAGGACGTTGGTGTTCCGGCAGTCGATCGCGTTCGTCACTCGCGGATCTTCACAACGGTTGCGGCCAGGACCATGGCCAGCACGGCGAGGGTGATGACTCCCGCGTTCAACCCCACCCCGTTCACCCAGATGAAGGCCAGCGATCCCGTCAGGAGTAAATAGTACACCATCGGGAAGACCGTCTGCCGGAGCAGGAGTCCCTCCTTCCCCATCAGCCCCACCGTCGCGGCGGCCGCGACGACGTTGTGCACCGTAATCATGTTCCCCGCTGCGCCACCCACCGCCTGAACCGCCACCACCACCTCCGGAATCGCGTCGATTCTCTGCGCGGTCGCAAACTGGAAGAGTGAGAACGTCAGATTGCTCACCGTGTTGCTCCCCGCAATGAACGCCCCCAGCGCACCGATCCAGGGCGCGAACAGCGGCCATGCGTTCCCCGCCAAGGACGCCGCTCCCTCCGCCAGGGTGATCGGCATGCTTGCAAGCCCCGACGCATTGAATCCCTCCCCGGAATTGATGAACACCCGCACGAGCGGCAAGGCGAACAGGAGCGCCACTGCCGCCCCCGCGATCTGGCCTCCGGCCACCCGCCACGACTGCTTGATCTCGTCCCGCTTCATCGCGTGAATGAAGTACGTGGCCCCGATCACCAGGAGGAACATGAACCCCGGAAGGTACACCGGCTGGAGTGCTCCCGTGATCGGAGTCCCGAAAATGTTCGGCCACTCCCACCTCACACCGGCCAGTCTCGGCTGGAGCCCCAGGCTCGGAATCCGCGTTAGAACCAACACCAGGGCCACCAGCAGGTAGGGAACCCACGCCCGAACGATCCCCATCTCCGATTGGCCGTCGTGGGCGGTCTCCTTTTCCGGGTCCACGTTGCCCATCCAGTCCGCGCCCCATGCCGACCGTGGACCAAAATCCCACGTCTCCTTCGGCATCAGAAACCCCTTCTGCGCTGCGAAGGTCACCACGCCCAGCCCAATCAGTCCCCCCAGGAGCGCCGGAAATTCGGGCCCCAAAACCAGGGCTACCGCGACGTACGGAATCGTCATCGCAAACGCCGCAAAGAGCGCGAACTTCCACACCTTCAATCCCTCTCCGAAACTCCGCTTCTCCCCGTAGAACCCCGTCAGCATGCACGCCACGAAGAGCGGTATCAGCGTGCCCGCCGCAGCGTGCATCACCGCGACACGCACGGCGATGTGCGCCAGGTACTCCTGAAACGTAAACCCCATCGCCGCTACCTGAGACACGACGGCCGGCACACCCGTCAGCCCCCCGGACACGCCCACCAGGATCGGCGTCCCGACCGCCCCGAAGCTCACCGGGGTGCTCTGGATCACGAGTCCCACCATCACCGCTGCCATCGCCGGGAACCCCAGCGCCAGCATAAGGGGGGCTGCGACCGCGGCAGGCGTCCCGAAACCCGAGGCCCCCTCGATGAAGCTCCCGAAGAGCCACCCGATGATGATGGCCTGCACTCTCCGGTCCGGGCTGATCCGCGTAAACGCCGCGCGGATCGTCCGAATCGCTCCACTAGCGGTCAACGTCGCGAGCAGCAACAAGGCCCCGAAGATGATGTACAAGAGCCCTGTCGCAATGATGAGTCCCTCCACGCTCGCGGCCGCGATGTTCACCCACTCGATGTTCCACACGAGGACCGCAATCACCACCACGATCACGTATCCCACCGGCATCGCCCATTTCGCCGGCCACCGGAATCCCACCAACAGCACCCCGACTGCCAGGAGCGGGGCGAGGGCTAGCAAGCTCTGTACGGCTAGATTGTCCACGTGTCCCTCCTCGTTCGTCGCGGGGTGGGAACCCGCGACGTGCTTCCCTCGTCTGCACGCGACCGTGGCCGGGAACGGCAGCCCGGATGCTCCAGCGCTCAAACGGCGCCGCTGAAACTAAGGGTGACCGGCACAGGACGCACGGTCTACTTCGCAGCGGGGCTCGCCCTCCACTTTCTTGAGTTCCTGCACGGGAACGGGACGCGGCGCGCTGTCGAAAGCGCCGGGTCGGTCCTGGCCGCGCTGATCGGACTCCGAGGCCCCTGATCGACCTCCTTCCCTAATCGACCTTCGTATAGACGACGAAGAACTTGTCGTCGAAGACGTCGAATTCCCGCGTCCGAACGAATCCTGCGATCGTCATCCACTGGTCCACCTGGTCCGGACCGATCAGCATCTCCGGCTGGTTCGAGTGTGGAACGCCCTCGACGTTCATGTCGTAGTCCACCACGATGATCCGGCTGCGCGGAGCCATGTAGCCGGCAAGGGTGCGGAGGTATCCCTGCCGGCCTTCGATGTGGTGGAGCACGTCGTGGAAGAAGGCCACGTCCACGTCCAGACGAGGGAGCCTCGGGTCCCCGAACTCGCCCACAACGGGCACCACGTTCGACACCCCACCCTCGCGGGCCTTCTCCGCGATCATGGGGAGGAAGCCCGCGTCCACTTCCACGGCGAGCACTGTGCCCGCCGGCCCCACGGCGAGGGCCATGGGAACGGAGAAGACTCCGGTTCCCGCACCGATGTC
This sequence comes from Longimicrobiales bacterium, assembly GCA_965198065.1. Classification (GTDB taxonomy): domain Bacteria; phylum Gemmatimonadota; class Gemmatimonadetes; order Longimicrobiales; family Gaopeijiaceae; genus SHZS01. Next base: position 691,729 of record CBDAON010000004.1, read on the forward strand.
GGCCACCACGTCGCCGGCCTGGAGCCCCAGGAGGGACACGACCCGCTCGATCTCGAGGCTCTGGAGACGCCGACCGCTCTCGAGTGTAACCGCCCATTGGCCGGCCGGCCGACTTCCGAGCTGGGCAGAAGCGCCGTCCGAGGCGCCGAGCAGGGTGAGCATGACGAACGACACGGCGATGTCGGCTCGCGCGAGACCTCGCATCGAATGCCTCCTTCCTCACATGGGGGCCGCCAAACGGGAGCTCTTGCCTCACGTCTTCTGCCCGGGCGACCCCACCGAACCTGTCGCTTGGCAGCGAAGATTGGCCCCCCGGGCACCTGTGGTCAAATGCGCGAGGCGCTGCGGACGGGCTCCGGACAAGCCCGCACATTGCTGGAGAGACGTCCGACGAGACTCGTCGCAAGAGGCGCGGGTTTCCTTGCCGCTCGCCAACGGCCCTCCTACTGTCGGGCGATGACCCTTCCGCTCCTCCGAAACGCGGAGTCCCGTCCCGAGCGGGTGGCCCTTGTCGCCCCCGAAGGGGTGTTCACCTACGCGGACCTAGTCCAGGCCTCCCACGCCGCCGCGACAGCCCTCCTGGACGGCCGGCCCGACCTGGACGGAGCCCGGGTGTGCTTCCTCGTCCCGCCGGGCTGGCACTGGGTGGGCACACAGTGGGGCATCTGGAGGGCGGGAGGGATCGCCGTCCCGCTCGCCGTGTCGCACCCCACGGCCGAGCTCACCTACGTTCTCCGGGACACGGCCCCCGACGTCGTGGTAGCACACCCGAGCCTCCTCGAGCGCGCCCGGGCGGCAGCCGACGTAATCGCAGCACCCGTCGTCCGCACGGACGCGCTCCTCGAGGGTCCCCCCGACGGCCCCCTCCCCGACCCGGGGCCGGACCGCACCGCGATGATACTCTACACGTCGGGGACGACTGGGCGACCCAAGGGCGTCGTGACCGCGCACGGCACGATCCAGGCCCAGGTGGAGTCGCTGGTCCAGGCGTGGGGGTGGACGGAGGCCGATCACATCCTCCTCCACCTTCCTCTCCACCACGTTCACGGGATCGTGAACGCGCTCACCTGTGCGCTCTGGTCGGGCGCGTGTTGTCAGATCCTCGAGCGCTTCGACGCCGAAGCGGTCTGGGAGCGCCTCGCCCGCGGAGACGTGACCCTCTACATGGCGGTCCCCACCGTGTATGGGCGCCTGATCCAGGCGTGGGGCGCGGCCGACCCGGATCGGAGGACCCGATGGTCTGCGGGAGCGGCGGGTAGTCTCCGCCTCATGGTGAGCGGATCCGCTGCCCTTCCTCCCTCGACCCTGGCCCGCTGGGAGGAGATCACAGGTCAGCGACTCCTCGAGCGCTACGGGATGACCGAGATCGGGATGGCCCTCTCGAACCCACTCCGCGCTGAGCGGCGAGCGAGGTACGTGGGGACTCCTCTCCCCGGTGTCGACGTCCGCCTCGTGGACGACGGCGGACGCGCGCCCCCAAACGGCCAGCCGGGTGAAATCCAGGTCCGAGGGTCCACCGTCTTCCGCGGCTACTGGCGCCGCCCCCGTGAGACCGCAGAGGCGTTCACGGAGGACGGGTGGTTTCGAACGGGCGATCAGGCGGTCGTTGAGGAGGGAGCGTGGAGGATCCTGGGCCGAGCGAGCACGGACATCTTGAAGACCGGGGGCGAGAAGGTCTCGGCCCTGGAGATCGAGGACGTCCTCCGTGAGCGGAGGGATGTCTTGGACTGCGCGGTCGTCGGGGTCCCGGATTCCGACTGGGGCGAGCGTGTGTGCGCGGCCGTCGTTCCCGACGCGAACGGATCGCCGCCCAGCGTGGACGAGCTCCGGGCGTTCGCGGAAAAACGGCTCGCTCCGTACAAGGTCCCGAGATCCCTCCTTCTCGTTGACGAGCTGCCCCGGAATGCCATGGGAAAGGTCACGAAGCCCGAGGTCCGACGACTCTTCGAGACGGAGGAGGCCACATGATCGACGCGGTCCTCTCGAACCTGGGCGAGTATTGGATGGTGTACTCCCTTCTCGCCCTGTACACCCTGGTGCTCGCCCATCACGCCTGGGTCGGGAACCGAAGCACGAAGGGCCTCACGGACTATTACGTGGGTGGGCGGAAGATGGGCGGGTGGCTGATCGGCCTCTCCTTCTTTGCAACGTACGCGAGCACCAACTCGTTCGTGGGGTTCGCCGGGCAGACGTACGACTGGGGTGTCCCGTGGATGCTGTTCATCCCGACCGCGGTTGCCCTCGCCTTCTTCGCCTGGATCGTGGTGGCGCCCCGGCTCCGGAGCTTCACAGAGGCGATGGGCGCGCTCACGATCCCCGATTTCATCGGCTTCCGCTTCTCGAGCACACCGGCACGCGTCGCGGCAGCGTTCGTCGTAATCGCCGGGTCGTTCTTCTACATGACCGCCGTGTTCACCGGAATCGGGCGGCTCCTCGAGGTCTTCCTCGAGATCCCGTACATGCTCTCGATCGTGATCGTGTTCATCGTCGTCATGCTTTACACGATGATCGGCGGCTTCATTAGCGTCGTACGGACGGATGGCCTCCAGGCCGTGGTGATGATGGTCGCCGCCGCGGTGCTCTTTACCGGGACGGTGGACGCGGCCGGCGGGCTCGCATCGCTCGGGGAGGTCCGGGCGCAGCCGGACGGCGAGGCCCTTTTCCGCCTGGGGGGTGGGGTCGCGGTCCCGGTGCTCATCGGGACGATGTTCGCGGGGCTCGTCAAGTTCGCGGTCGAGCCGCGGCAGCTCTCGCGCTTCTACGCGATCGAGGACGCACGGGCGATCCGTACGGGGATGTGGGTCTCGTGCATCACGTTCGCCGCGGTGTTCTCAATGCTGATCCCGATCGGCCTGTACGCTCGAAACATCTTCCCGGGCGGGCTCGAAAACACGGACCTCGTCGTACCGAATCTCCTCTCCCAGGTCTTCGGCCCCGGGACCGCGGCCTTTCTTCTGGTCGCCATGGTCGCCGCGGCGATGTCCTCGCTCGACTCCGTCCTCCTCGTCCTCGCCTCCACCACCGAGCGGGATCTCGTGAGCCTCGTGCGACCGGGCCGCAGCGAGACCGCCGAGATGACGTGGACGCGGGGGTGGGTCGCGCTCTTCGCGTTCATCACGATGCTGATCTCCCTCGATCCGCCCGGGGGGATCGTCTCCCTCACGGCGTTCAGCGGCGCTCTCTACGGAGCGTGCTTCTTCCCGGCGGTGGTGCTCGGCCTCCACTGGAAGCGGGGGAGTGGGACCGCCGTGCTCGGGTCCTTCGCATCGGGAGTCGCGGTCCTCCTGCTCTGGCGGTTCGTGCCAGGCTCCGAGGTAACCCACGAGGTCTTCCCCGCCCTCGCCCTGTCCACCGCGACGTACGCCGGCCTCGCGCTCGTAACTGAGGACGGGGCGACCGAGGCCGTGCGTCAGCTCCTAGACGGAACGGCCAAGCCAGAGCCCGAGGCTGCGAGCCCACCGGTGCGGTAACGCCCGGGACCGGGCTGGCCGATCCGGGGTCGGAGCTCAGCGGTCGGCGGCCGGGCATGAACCGCCGACACGTCGGGCGCTTCGCCTCCGCCCCTGAGGCCCCCCCCGGCGGTCCTTGCCGCGGAAAACGGCAGCCCATACGGTTCAGCACCAGCCTTCCCACTCACGCGATCCAGCGGAAAGCGAGTCTGCACCATGTCTAGGCCACATCGTTTCGTAAAGAGCTTCGCGATTGCCGCAGTGACCGCGGCCATCTGCCTACTCCCCGCCATAGGCGCTCGGGCGCAGTCGGGACCCAGCCCGTACCGGCTCGTGGACGGGTGGGCCAAGCTCCCCTCCGGACGCGAGATGGGTGCGGTCGGCAAGGTCACGGTCGATCCCGACGGGAGGCACATCTGGGCCGTGATCCGGTGCGATGCCGGGGGCGATCGGTTCGGAAGCGAGTGCCTCGACTCCGACCTGGACCCGGTGGTGAAGTTCGACCCTGAGGGGAACGCCGTGGAGAGCTTCGGTAGTGGAATGTTCATCTGGCCGCACGGGATCGACGTGGATGGGGACGGGAACGTCTGGGTGACCGATGCGGTGAGCTCGGGCAACATCCCCGAGGGCGATCGCCGGGGCCATCAGGTGATCAAGTTCAGCCCCCAGGGTCGGGTGCTCATGACGCTCGGGACGCCGGGCATGGAGGGGAGCGGCCCGAACGGGTTTACCTCACCGAGCGACGTGGCCGTGGCGGAGAACGGGGACGTCTTCATCGCGGACGGCCACGGCGGGAACGGGAACAACCGGGTCGTGAAGTTCTCCCCGACCGGCCAGTTCCTCCTGGCGTGGGGGCGGACGGGCTATGCCCCCGGGGAGTTCCGGACGCTTCACGCCATCGACATCGACGCCCAGGGGCGGGTCTTCGTCGGGGACCGGAGCAACAACCGGATCCAGATCTTCGATCAGGACGGGAACCACCTGGCGACCTGGACCCAGTTCGGACGCCCGAGCGGAATCGCATTCGACGAGAACGGCAGGATCTACGTGGCCGACTCGGAGTCCGACGACGTCCAAAACCCCGGGTGGGAGATGGGGATCCGGATCGGGGATGCCGCGACCGGGTGGATCACGGAGTTCATCCCGTACCTGTGGGGCGACCCCCGGGAGACGGCCGGGAACGGAGCCGAGTTCGTGGCCGTGGATGGGGCCGGCAACCTCTACGGCGGGGAGCCCCGCCCCCGGAAGCTCCAGAAGTACGTGAGGGTGCGCCCGTAGGGGCGCCCGAGGGGAAGCGGGCCGAGTTCCCCCGACTCGTCGCCGACCAGAGCGAAGGGCGCGCTCGTGCAGGAGGACTCTTGCAGTGGGACTCGACGAGAAAGAAAGTCCTAGAGGAGGACTCGATGACGACTCGAATCCGTCGGATGATCGCCCGAGCGATGTTTGCGGGCGCCATTGTGCTGCCGGCGGCCGCTGCCGGGCAAGCCCAGTCGGTCACGGACGGGCGCCAGCCACTGGCCGTCGCTCGGATCCTCGCCGCCCGGTACCCGGCCGCCTCCTCCATGAGCTACATCCCGGCCGTGGCCTGGAGCGGATCGCTCCGGCTCGCGGCTCTCACCGGTGAGGCGCGCTGGCTGGAGAAGCCCCGGGAGGACATGGCACCCTTCCTCGCCGGCGAGCAGCCGACGATCACCGAGCCGTACGTGCTCACGAGGCTCGCAGGCCATCTCGCGTTCTCCGACCTCGCGAGACCGGCGGAAGGACGCGCCGGCGACGAGCGGGCCGGGGGGCTCGCCCGTTCGGCCGCGGATCTCATCCTCCCCCGCGAGACAGATGAGCTCGTCCGGTTCGGGCGGGGGTGGACCGACGACATGTTCATGGCCACGTCCCTCCTCGCCCGGGAAGCAGCGCGCACGGGGGACGTCCGGTACGCCGCCGCCGTCGGCCCGCTCCTCACGACGTACGCGGGGCGGCTCCAGCGCCCGGACGGGCTCTTCGTGCACGCCGAGGACGGTCCGTACGCGTGGGGCCGCGGGAACGGCTTCGCCGCGCTAGGCCTCGTCGAGGCGCTCACCCACCTGCCCGCCTCGTGGAGCGATCGCGAGGAGGTCCTAGAGATCTATCGGCGTCAGATGAGCGCCCTGGTCGAGCACCAGAGCGACGACGGCAGCTGGCGTCAGGTCGTGGACGAGCCGACGAGCTCCCGCGAGCTGACCGTGACCGCCCTAGCGGTGACCGCGATGGCCCGAGGCGTCCGCATGGGCTGGCTGGACGGCACGGCGTTCTTGCCGATCATCGAGCGCGGATGGCAGGCGGTCCTCTCCCGGGTCGCGGAAGACGGGACACTTCTCGACGTCTGCGCCAGCACCGGCGCGGGGCCCACCCTCGAATACTACCTGGAACGCCCGATCGTGAACGGAGCCGACGACCGTGGCGGCGCGCTCGTCCTGCTCGCGGCCCTCGAGATGGAGGAGCTCGCTCGCTCCGACTCGGGGATGTAAAGCGGCCCCGCGCCGGGCTCAGTTCTACGCCCCGTTCCCCTTGAAGCCGATGAAGAGGCCCAGGGCCAGGAGCGCCAGGTTGCTGGAGGCGCGGGAGAAGCCTTCAGCCGTAATCCCCACTAAGTCACCTCCCGTTAACGTCACAACCCCAGCCGCGAGGAACGAGACCGCCGCGAGCCCCACGCACGCCTTGGCCACGCCTTCCATCGGTGACCTCCTAGTCTGAGAATTCGCCTGCGCTTCAGGGAAACAGCCCGCCCGCACGCTGGGCCGGCAGGGGGCGAAGCGCAAGCCCAGCGTCCGCGTCAGGGCTCGCGACGCTCCTCGAAGAAGCCTCGGAGCACGGACGCAGCGGCCTCCTCGAGCACTCCGGCGGTGACCCTGGCCCGGTGATTCAGCCGCGGATCCTGAAGCAGGTTCCCCAGGCTCCCTGCCATCCCCGCCTTCGGGTCGGGGGTCCCATAGACGACGCGCGGCACGCGCGCCAGCACAATGGCCCCCGCGCACTGGCCGCACGGCTCGACCGTCACGTAGAGAGTGGTGTCGAGGAGCCGCCAGTCCCCGAGCTGCCGCGCCCCTTCCCGGAGCGCGACGATCTCCGCGTGCGCCGTGGGATCAGTCCGCTCCCGGGTCTGGTTCCTTCCCTCCGCGAGGATCCGTCCCCCCCGAACGAGAACCGCCCCGACGGGCACCTCGCCCCGGACCCGAGCTTCGCGCGCCCGCTCGAGGGCCCTGGCCATCCAGCAGACATCCCCGGGCTCGAGTGGATCGAACGATCCGTGGGGCACGCTCGGTCAGGCGGTCCCGCGCCAGGCGCACACGCCGGATCCGGTATGAGGAGGAAGAGTCGTCGAGCGACCCGCGCCAACGCCCCTCAGTGGGCCGTTGCGCTGACGGGAACGGGAAGCTCCTCGAACCGACGATAGAGGCCCGCCACCCGACCCGAGATCTGGAGCTCGTCGAAGCCGTTCACGGACACCGGGCTCAACTCCAGGCGCCCCGGCTGGAGGAAGTGGTGTTGCCCGTTCCGGCTGTAGCGGAAGAGCTCAGGGCCGCCCCCCTCCCTGAGAATCACCACCAGGTCGCCCTCGCGGATCGCCGCCGGTGACGTCGGCTCGACGAGCAGGAAGTCACCCCTGTCCACCCCGACTCCGCGGAACTCATCCCCGCGGGCGCGGACGAAGTAACATCCCTTCGCCCCCGCCAGCCGGCGGTCCACCGCGTAGTACGCCTCGATTCCATCGGAGCCGAAACCGACACGCGGATCCGGGAGCGACGCGAAGCAGGGTACAGATACCGTCTGGGGGCTCAGGTCCACCCCGAGGATCCGCACCCCTCGGGACCGGGATGGATCCCGCTCAAGATAGCCCTTCTCCGCGAGAGCTCCCAGGTGCTCGGAGACCGTCTTCGTGCTCTTGATGTCGAACTGCTCACCGATCTCGCGGATGGAAGGCTGGTAGGTGTTCGCACGGAGATAGTGGACCATGAAGTCCAAAATCCTCCGCTCCAGATCGGTGAGAACAGCCGGCATTCCGGTTCTCCTGAGGGGCGCCGGCGGCGCCGAGAGGCTCCAGCTTAACTAGCCCTTCGAAAGGGTGTCAAGAACGCCCTTCATCATGGGTCAGGGGCGAGTCGTCCAACCTGTGGAGCGAGGCCTCGATCCTGGAGAGGGCGCGCTCCCTTCCCAGCACCGTTAGGACCTCGAAGATCCCCGGGCTCACGGCCTGGCCGGTCACCGCCACACGGAGCGGGTGGATGATGGCCCCGGCCCCCACCTCGCGCTCCTTCGCGAGGCCCCGGAGGGCCTCCTCGATCGACCCCACCTCCCACGTCGGCAGGGCCGACAGCGCGCTCCCCGCCTCCCGAACGTAGCGCGCCGCAAGCTTCGGGTCCTTCCCCCAGTGCTTCTTCACGGCCTCCGGGTCGTACTTCAGATCGTTCGCGAGGTACATGGAGAGCTGGCCGGCGAGCTCGCTGACGGTGCCGGCCCGCGATCTCTGGAGCTCGATGGCGGCGTGCAGCCGTTCCGGGTCGTCGGCCCGCCACGCCTCGCCCACGGAGCGAAGGTTCCCCAGATCCTCGAGGACGAGGTCGGCCAGCGCCTCGACCGAAAGCCGCGAGAGGTGCTGCCGGTTCAGCCACTCGAGCTTGGTGGTGTCGAAGATCGAGCCCTTCTTCAACACCCTGTCCAGCGAGAACCGCGCCACCAGCTCGTCACGGGTGAGGATCTCCTCGTCCGTTCCCGGAGACCAGCCGAGCAAGGCGAGGAAGTTGACCATCGCATCCGGAAGGGTCCCCCGAGACCTGTACTCCGATACCGCGGTCGCCCCGTGGCGCTTCGAGAGCCGCTTTCCGTCCGGCCCCAGGATCATCGGCACATGCGCGAACGCCGGGAGGGGCCGACCGAGGGCGCGGTGCACGAGGATCTGCTTGGGCGTGTTCGAGAGGTGGTCGTCCCCCCGGATGACATGCGTGATCTCCATGTGCGCGTCGTCCGAGGCGACCGCCAGGTTGTACGTGGGCGTCCCGTCGGATCGGAGGAGGACGAGGTCCTCGATGTCCTCGTTCCGGAAGCGGGTCTTGCCGTGCACCCGGTCCTCCCACGAGGTCTCCCCCGCGGGAACGCGGAACCTCACGGCGTGGGGCTCCCCCGCCCGCGCCCGGGACTCGGCCTCCCCGCCAGGGAGCGCGTCCGCCTCCCGGCGGGGATATCGGAGCGTGGCGGCCGGGTCCATCTGCCGGAGCCGCCTGAGCTCCTCGGGGTCCGTGAAGTCCCGGTACGCGAACCCCAGATCGAGCAAGCGCTCCGCGTCGGCCCGATGACGGTCGATCCCCGCGCTCTGGAAGACCGGCTCCTCGTCCCACTCGAGCCCGAGCCAGCCGAGCCCGCCCAGGATCGCCTGCACGCTCTCCGGGGACGAGCGCTCCCTGTCGGTGTCCTCGATACGGAGCAGAAACCGGCCCCCCTCGTGGCGAGCGATAAGCCAGTTGTAGAGCGCGGTGCGAGCGCCACCCACGTGCAGGTATCCCGTGGGAGACGGCGCGAATCGAACGCGGACGGACACGGATGGGAGGCGACCCGCAGCGCGGAGGCCCGAGCCTCAGACGCGCGCTTCGCTCGGCGAGGTCCGGAAGGCCCTATCTTCCCGCCCGTACCGTGTTAGGACGTAGCCCAAGAGGATCTCCTCGAACTCCTCCACCAAGCGGTCGCCCTTCAGGGTCGTGAAGTGCTCGCCGTCCACGTACACGGGGGCCTTCGGCTCCTCGAACGTGCCCGGGAGCGAGATCCCGATATTCGCGTGCTTGGACTCCCCGGGTCCGTTCACTACGCATCCCATGACCGCCACCTGGAGATCTTCCACCCCGGGGAACGTCTCGCGCCACCCCGGCATCTCCCGGCGGATGTACGCCTGGATGCTCTCGGCCATCTCCTGGAAATAGCTGGACGTCGTGCGCCCGCACCCGGGGCAGGCCGTCACCTGCGGCTCGAAGCTGCGGATGCGCAGCGACTGGAGGATCTGCTGCGCGATCCGCACCTCCTCGGTGCGATCGCCGCCCGGCCTCGGGGTGAGGGAGACGCGGATCGTGTCGCCGATCCCCTCGATCAGGAGCGCGGAAACGGCCGCCGCGGTCGCCACGATCCCCTTCGCCCCCATGCCGGCCTCGGTGAGCCCCAGGTGGAGCGGGTACTCGGTCAGCGGCGCAAGCTCACGGTACACGGCGATGAGCTCCGGAACCTCGGAAACCTTCGCCGACAGGACGATCCGATCCTCCCCGAGGCCCGTCGCCTCGGCGAGCTCGGCCGAGCGCACCGCGCTCTGGACGATGGCGTCCCTGAGCACGGCGTTCGCGTCCTTCGGCTCGGGAAGGGCCGCGTTTAGATCCATGAGCTCGGTGAGGAGCGCCTGGTCCAGCGACCCCCAGTTTACCCCGATTCGGATCGGCTTCCCGTTATCGATCGCGATGCGCACGATCTGCTGGAAGTTCTCGTCCCTCCGCTTGGCGCCGACGTTTCCGGGATTGATCCGGTACTTGGAGAGGGCGCGGGCGCACTCGGGGTGCCCACGCAGGAGAAGGTGCCCGTTGTAGTGGAAGTCCCCGATGATCGGCACGTCCACGCCGCGGTCCCGGAGTCGGTCGACGATCTCGGGGACGGCGGCGGCCGCCGGCTCGTGGTTCACGGTCACGCGCACGAGCTCGCTCCCCGCCCGGGCCAGCTCCGCCACCTGGGCCACCGTGGCCGGCACGTCCGCCGTGTCGGTGTTGGTCATGGACTGGACCACCACCGGCGCTCCGCCACCCACGCACACGCCGCCTATGTCCACGGCGTGGGTCTTCCGGCGGGTCCAGGGACTCAAGCGTCGCTCCCGCAAGGGGATGGGTTGATCGGCGCGGGTCACGCCCGCGGTCTCAAATGTACTCGGCCGCCCGGGGCGGACAAAGTCGGGGCGCTCGGGCGGAGCCTGGTTCACGCCCCGACGCTCCCTCATCTTGGATGGGTGATGTCCACCCGAGCTCTCGATCGCGCCGTCTGGTCGGTCCTGCTCCTCGCTCTGACCGCTACAGGGTGCGGGGGCGACGTACCGGAGCCGGACCTATCCGCGGACTCCTCGCCAACCCCGAGTGTGGGCCAGCTCAGCGGTGCGTCGGCCCTGGAGGCGGAGGACCGGACCGTCCGGCTCACCGCCCTGAGCGGCACCGGCGTGGGAGGCGAGGTGGCGGCCATGCACACCGAGGATGCGATCGTCCTAGTCATAGAGGCGACCGGCCTTCCGGGGCCGCGGGAATACGGTGTCTACCTCCACCGGGAGCGCTGTCGGGATGAGGGGATCCTGGCCATGCCCCTTAACCCGATCGTGGGGCTTCCCGATTCGACCGGGACGAGCACGACCGTGCTCGAGCCCTCGGACGTGGCCGGTGCAGGCCCCCTCTCCGTCCGGCTCGTCGGCGTGGGAGACGCGCCCCTGGCGTGCGGCGAGCTCTCGTCCGGACCAGGGGGGACCGATTCGCCTAGAAGCGCTGTCCCAGACGCACCGTGACCTTGCTACCGTCGGCATCGTCCCCGAACGGCCTGGCCCAGTAGATGCCGAGCCCTCCCAACCGGATCCCCACACCGGCATCGTAGAGGGTCGGCGAGTCTGTCCTGCCGAGCCCCACCCAGTCCCCTTCCGCCCAGGCCCGGCCCCAGTCGAAGAAGACCACCCACCAGGATCCGCGGTCGGTCGCACGCCTGCCAGGGCCCCCACGGCCGAAGAAGTGACCGAGGCTCCCCCTGTACTCCGCCTGGAGGAGGGCGAACCGGTCACAGCCGTAGAAGGGGTACATCGCCCGCTCGAGGTCGTCGCGGGAGAGGGTCACGAGCCCGCTCCGGGCACCGCAGTCCGCCGCGAAGGCCGAGTACCCGGGAAGCGTTCCCGGGCCGCCCAGCGTGTGCTGGAACTGGGGGGGCAGAACCTCCGCCCGGGGAGATCCGCCGAGGACGCCACGAAGGGCGAGCGTGGCACCCGATCCGATCGAGTTGTAGCGCCGGAGATCCAGGAACGCGGTTGAGAAATCGGCGTCCAGCTCCGGCCCGACCGGCGCGTCGGGATCGTCCGGACCCGGGACGGGCAGGACTCCGGAGGGGAGGGCGAGCGTCCCGCCGAGCCCCTCCCGCCACACGCCGCGGATCAGCCAACCGGTCCGGGGCTCCCGTCGATCGTCCCTGGTGTCGATCTCCAGCTCGGTGACCACCGAGCGGAGCGAGCCTTCGGCCACGAGCGGCTGCTCCCGCCAGGGGCGTCCACTGCTGAAGACGCTCCACGGGTCACTCGGAGCAACCACTCCAGAACGCTCGTCGCGGTACTCGACGGTCAGGTCGATCGGAAGCCGCAGAGGCGTCGCACGCACGAATGCGCGGGTCCCGCGCGTCTCCACGTAGTCCCGATGGTCGCTCGTGAAGAGAAACGTGCTCCAGTCGTTCTCGGAGTTCGAGAGGCCCCAGGACTCGATCGGGGCGATGAACGAGAACACGCCGCCGCCGAAGCTAACCTCGCGGCGCCCGCCCAGGAACTGCTCGGCGTTCACCCGATATCCGTAGCGGTCGGTCTGGAACGGAGCGCGCCCTTCGGTGCGGAGGATCGCGACCGCGTCAGTCCGGAACGGATTCCGGCCTCCCGTGGAGAACGCCGGGCCCACCTCGACGGAGAGCCCCTCCAGGCGGTTGAAGCCCAGGGGGTCCACCGTGAATCGAGAGGAGCCAACCCGTCCGAAGTCTCCATGGATCCCGTTCGGGAGGCCCCGCTCGCCAGTCGAGACCCGTTCACTCAAGGCCTCGGGGAGCATGCGAAGGGTCGGACCAAACGCCATGAGGGTCCCTCCGACGATCGCGAGCTCGTCCCCCGTGACCTCTCCGCTCACGACGGTGAGGTCGCCCGTCACCTCCGCGCTCTCGGCCAACTCTGCGTTCCCCTCCACAACGATCACTTCACCGTCGATTCGCCCAGCCAGGTGAAGCGAGCCCATCACGACGACGTCGGCCCGAATTACGCTGTCTGCCGGGATAGCGACCTCCCCCGAGAGCCTCACGGTCATGGGATCGTTGGCGATGCCGATCAGCCGGTCGGCCAGGTCGCGCGGAACCGACGACATCTCGATCTGGCGCTCCTGAGCGAGGAGCTCATCCGCCGCCGGCACCACCAAGAGCAGAGAGATCAGGGCCAGGAAGAGGGGCCTCATCATGGGTCCTCCGGTAGCGGGCGCGGGAACGCCCTTCCCCCTCGAAGGGAGGTAGGGTTCGGGTTCACAAAGGTAGAGTACGGGAGCCGCCAGCGGCGGGTTTCAGGGGGCCCGATGGCGCCGACCCGCTCCTATTCGTCCCTCGATGCGTCGCCCGATCCCGGGGTCGGCTCCACGCGAGCGAGGTAGTCCTCCAGAGCGGCCAGCCAGAGCTCCGCCTCGGCCGGGGGTCGGTCGGATGGGAGCCCCCCCTGTGGTCACTTCCGAGGCCGCTCGGCGTCGTTCCCTCGAAGCCGCTCGGCGTCGGCGACCCGGTCCAGGCCGATCATGTACGCCGCCGTCCGCCACGGCACCTTCCGCGCTTCGACCAGCTCGCGCACCGCCCGGTACGCCCGGAGCATCCGCCCGTGCAACTCGCGATTCACCTGATCGAGCGACCAGGGGTGTTGCTGGAGGTTCTGGACCCACTCGAAATAGCTCACCACGACGCCGCCCGCGTTCGCCAGGAAGTCCGGCAGGACCGGAATGCCCCGCTCCCCGAGGATGAGGTCGCCGATGGGGGTGACGGGAGCGTTTGCGGCCTCCACGACGACCTTGCACTCGACGGTCGAGGCCACCGTCTCTTTGGCGATCACCCCGCCCAGCGCCGCGGGAACGAGCCAGTCGCACGGGATCGTCCAGAGCTCTTGGTTCGTGATGGGGTCGCCGCCGGGGAAGGTGCTGACCGGCTTGTGTTCCACGCAGCCGTGCTGGAACAGGGCCGGGACATCGAGGCCCTTCGGGTTGTGGAGCCCCCCGTCCCGGTCGCTCACCGCCACCACCTTGGCCCCGACCTCGTGGAGTAGTCGCGCGAGGTTGGCACCCACGTTCCCGAACCCCTGGATCACGATCGTCCCCCCCTCGAGGGGGAGCTTCACGTCCATCGCGTACTCCTGCATCACGTACATCACCCCCCGGGCGGTCGCCTCCTCGCGCCCGAGCGAGCCCCCGAACGCAACGGGCTTCCCGGTCACGGCCGCCGGCGTGTACCCAACCTTCTTGGAGTACTCGTCCACCATCCAGGCCATGACCTGGGCGTCCGTCCCCATATCGGGCGCGGGAATGTCGCGGTAGGGTCCCAGCACGATCGCAATCCGGCTGGTGAAGCTCCGCGTGAGCGCCTGCAGCTCGCGCTTCGACAGCTGGCGCGGGCCCACCTGCACGCCGCCCTTCGCGCCGCCGTACGGGATGTCTAGGAGCGCGGTCTTCCACGTCATCGTGGTGGCGAGCCCGACGACCTCCTCCTCGTCCGCCCCCGGATGGTAGCGAACGCCCCCTTTGCAGGGGCCGCGAGCCCCCGAGTGCTGCACCCGGTAGCCGCGGAAGCACTCGATACGCCCGTCGTCCATGCGGACGGGCACCTCGACGGAGACCTTGCGGAAGGGCGACAAGATGAGCCGCCGCATGTATTCGGGAAGGCCGACGAGGTCGGCCGCCCCGTCGAACTGGTTCTGGATGATGGCTCCGGTCTTCATGGAGCCGCGTTCGGCGGGTTCGCTCCATCGAAGCTCCCGGCGGTGGGACCGGCAGCCGAAATGTGAGCGGCCGCTGACGACCGAGCAAGAAACAGGACGGCCTCATCCCCTTTGATCGACGACCTTCCGGGTCGCCGTTCCCCTCCGATCAGCGACCCGCTAGGGGGCAGGACTCGAACCTGCGCGGGAATTGCCCCGACCTCGGCTTTCAAGGCCGAACAGGGCTTTCCGGCTAGATCCGTCTGGGTCTGAAGAGCCCTGTCCTGTCTTGGTCTTCCTGGATCACCTGTCCCGCAGAGTTCGCCTGAATCCCTCGGAGTTCACATGCGTGGGTAGCAAAATGGGTAACACACTCCGACCCATCAAAAGTCCTACCTCACTCCGAATCCAACCCTTGGCGCATCGAGAGGAGGAAGGGCTCTCCAGCTCCCAGCCTGGCTTGGGCATCGGCGATCGTCCTCGCCGCAGGCAGATCGAGCGCTGCCTGGCCAGAGGCGCAGGTTACCGTGATGTGCATGGGCGTGTAGATGCCGCTTGTGATGAGAGCGGCCACCCCGTTCACGAACGAGTGCTCAGTCACCACCTGCGCCACTCCCGAGGGGCATCGCGCCGCCGCCTCCACGACGTTCGGAGAAACGAGTCCACCGAGGAAGCTGTGAGCCCAAGGAATGTCGATCGTCTGAGCACTCGGGGTCCTCCCGGTTTCGATCACCGTTCGATAGCAGCCCGCCGTCACGGAGAGCAGGAGGATGCTCATGGAGAGAACTATTCATGAATGCAAACGATGAGCGTCTCATGGTGGTCCCTCCGCGGGCAACAGGTAGGCTTTTCAGAAACCCCCGAACCTGAGCGTCACGATGCTCTCCCACCCATAACGTAGAGCGTCCGGTCCGCGTCACATTTGGGAGGCCGTGAAGACGGAGCGCGCCGCGTGGCCCGGCAAGAACCGGCAGCACTCGGCGGAGCCGGCCCGGCGATGGTCGCGCGCTCCGAGGTCGTCTCCACTACCAGGACGTGAGCATGAGGGGATTCGCAGCGGTTTCGTGGGCCTCGGCCGTTACGGTCTGGGCCTCGACAGCCCTCGGACAGCAGCCTCCCCGGGGTCCAGGGAACCCACCGCCACCCCCATCCGCCAGGCAGCTACAGGACGAGCGTGGAGTCGACGTCTCCGTCTTCGGTCTCCTCTATACCGGCTTCGGCCGGGTCACCGACGGAGCGTCGCAGTCGAATTGGCTTCTCGCGGACGCCGCGTTCGGCGGCGGTCTGGGAGCGTCGCTCAATGCGTGGGACAATTCAGGGTGGGCGTGGAGCTGTCCGTCGCCCGAACGCCCTACGAGCGTCGCGCCCGGGCGGGCAACGCGATCTCGGGTGCGGGAGATGCCACCGTCGGCACGGTGCTCTTCACGGCTCGCCTGTCCCAGAGCGGCTTTCGGATCCCGGGGATCCCAGGCATCGGGGGCGTCGGATTCGGGAGCATTCCGGGGTTTGCCACCTACCTTTCGGGAGGCCTCGGCGCGGTCTCGTACTGGCTGGAGGACCTCGATGGTGGCAACGCGGATTTCGCGTTCGCGGTCGGAGGCGGCCTCGAGTACACCTGGTCGGGCGGAACCGTGGGCTTCCTGGAGGTGAGGCAACTCTGGGCCCTCCACGAGCGCGAGGGCGTGGAGACCTCGATGGCACGCCACTCGCGGATCGAGCTGGGCTTGCGGCGTCCCGTGCGGAGGTGAGGGGGGCGGCGCTCCGCCGGAGGTGACGGGGTCGCCCGGCTACCCGGCGGAACGACGGGGTCGGGAGCGCGAGTGGCTCCTACCAGTCCTCCAAAGCGGGTTCGTCCGGGTCCGAGGAGAGGAACCGGATCAGCTCTGCGTTCACGATCTCGGGCACCTCTTCGTGCGGGTTGTGACCCACGTTCGGGATGAGCACGAGCTCGGCGTTCGGGAGCGACTCAGCCGCCCTCCGGGCATTCTCCGGGAAGTTCGGCCCATCTTCCGCCCCACCGAGCACCATGGCCTTCGTCTGGATGTGGGGGCCAGTCGTTCACCACGCTGTCGATCGAGCGGAGGTTGCCTCCCAGAGAGCGAACGTACCGGAGCCGTGGCCACTCGCCACTCAAGGCCTGTCCATAGCGAATGCGGAGGTGTTCCATGAACTGCGGTCTCCAATTCACATAGCGGTTCAGATCGGTTCGCACGCCTGATTCGTAGACCTCCTGAGGATCCGCATCCACCTCGATCTCCCCGCTCATCGGGCGGAAGCCACGGCCCGCTCGGTTGTCGGTGAGACCGACGGCATTGACCAGGACGAGGTGCGTCGTCATCTCCGGGTAGAGAAAGGCGAAACGGGTGGCCATCTGCCCCCCGATCGAATGACCCACGACCGCCGCCTTCGGAGATCCTCAGGTGCTCGAGGACCCGTGCCGTGTTCGAGGCGTGCAGGCTGATGCTGTAGGGAAGGATTGGCTTGGAGGACTTGCCCCACCCGAGCCGATCCTTCACGACGACACGGAAGCCCTCGTTACGGAGGGCCTCGATCTGTTCTTTCCAATACCAGCCGTAGTAGCTCCCACCGTGAAGGAACACCACGGTCCGGCCGTTGGGCGGCCCGACCGGCGGCACATCCATATACGCGATCCGGACGTCCTGCCCATACAGATTGAGGTTCAGGAGGTGCACGGGATGGGGATACTCGATCTCCTCCATGTTGATGGAGATCGGCCCCCAGTCGGCCGGCGGTTCGGCCGGTGGTTGATCCCCCTGCGCCCGCAGCTCGACGCTTGCGAAGCAAAGCACGAGCAAGCAGATCGGCGGGACGGCAAAGAAGTCGCGAAATGACGTGCGTGGAAGCGTCATCGGTTTCCCCTGGCGTGAATTCGAACTCGGAGTGTGAACGGCCGCCACCACGGCCATCAGAACCCATTCCTACGGATGATACCGGAGGACCGACGACCCATGCAACCGAGTGAGGGCGGCCGGGTCGCGGCCGGAAGAGCGAATGTTTGCCGCTGCCTTCGGGCAGCCCGATTCGGCGATAGTCGTTGTGGGAGAACGGAGGGGGCAGGTACGTGCCGTTACGAAGACGAATCACGGAACTGCGCCCAACTGAGAAGACACGGGAAAAGAATGCTGGGCGTTCCGGGGGGCAGCCGTAGGGAGGATTCGCTACCCTACGGGACCGCGCGGTCACAGCGTAAGCTGGAAATCCTCCACAAGTAGGCCGGGCAACGCCATCACTCGAGTTGAGCGCTCCCGATAGGTACGCGGGTCGACGAGGAGCTCCGGCTTCGTGGTCAGTCCGAGCAATCCCTCGCCCAGCATCCGGTACAGGCTGTCGTCAAAGCGCATCACGTTTAACGGGGCTTTGATCTTCCCTTCCTCGACCCAGAAGGAGGCGAAGCGGGTCATGCCGGTCATGCGGCAGTCATTGCGGTCCGAGTAGTTGCAGTACCAGGCGTCGCTGATGTAGACCCCGGTGCCCAAACGCTCGAGTACCTCGCTCTCGGGTAGATGGCCGGGCGCCATGAACAGGGACGTGGGGAGCTCGGAGTCGGCGTTGACGGGCTCCCCGAACTCCTTCGCCGAGCGCGACCCAGCCAGAGCGCCTCGGCAAGCCCCCTCCTCGATGAGCACTACCTTCTCGGGTTTGATGAACCCCTCCATTGTAAAGGGTGGGGCCATCCCGCCCCCGTGGTTCTCAGTGATGGTAATGGAGGGGTCGAAGCGTTCGTCACCCTTCACCATCTTCACCAGGGACGTATTCCCGGTTCGGTGGCCCTTGAGACCGAAGCCCTCCCAGCCCAACACCTGCATGAGCTCGGCCCCTGCCCGGGGGGCCAGGTAGGCTCGGTAGGCGCCGCGAGGCACCGTGCGCGGCGGGCGGGTCATCATCTCCAACTCCTCCCGCGCTCGGTCCAGGCGGTCCCCCAGAGCGTCCTCATCCCAATTGAACCCGGCGTACCCGCCCTTCACGGCCTTGTCGCCGAGGTGGTGGCAGCTGAAGTCGAAGTTGAACGTGCTTGTCTCGAACCAGTTGCGTTGTCCAAAAGCGTTGGCGAAGCCTCGATCCAGCGTCCCGCTCGCCCAGATGCCGACCATGTCCAGGTCATCAGCGGTGCGAGTGATGATGTCGATTGCCTCTCGGGGGTCCGATAGCGCCGATGGACGCACGTCCTCCGTATCCTGAACCGTTTCCGCGTAATGCAGATGCGGGTCCTCCCCGAGGTGCGCACGCTGGGAGCGCAGCTCCTCCAGCAAGCGCTCCACACCGATTCGGTCCCGCGTCAGGTCGCCGCTCAGGGGAACGGTGCCCACCGCGTGGCGGGCGCCCTCGATCAGGTCGATGGACACGAACCTCTGCGTCACATGGCCCGCCTGACGCACCCGGTTGTGGTTGAACCGGGCGAAGTCCGAATCCTCACCCGCGTAGTAGGAGGTGAAGAGTTCCCCCGGCCGCAGCGCTGACGCGACGATGCCGGCCACCTCGAAAAAGAGCGTTCGTGGCTCCATCACTCCTCCCCGAACACCTCGACGTCCCGAAATCGGCAGGTTGGCGCGGCATGACCGGCGGAGATCCCCTGGTTGGGCTCGCCCTTGCCGCAGCTCGGCGTCCCCATCACCTCGAAGGTATCCCGATTCCCAACGCCATCGAGGCTCCGCCAGAAGACTGCCGAGACGCCCCGATATCGCGGGTCCCGCACCATGCCCTTCACCTCCCCGTCCTCAATCAGCCATCCTACCTCGCAGCCGAACTGGAACTTGTTGCGGGAGTCGTCGATGGACCACGAGCGGTTGGTATCCATCAGGACGCCACGTTCCACCCCACCGACGAGGTCCGCCATGCTATCGGTTCCCGGCTCCAGGTTCACGTTCGACATCCTGTCGATGGGAGGACGATTCCAGCTCGTGGCGCGGGAGTTCGCGACACCGGGCAGCCCGGATCGGGCCTGGGAGATGGCGCCCCCGAGGGGGCGTTCGAGAATACCCCTACGGATCAGGTAGGCCCGCTCGGCTGGGGTGCCATCATCGTCGAACGCGTAGCTGGCCGCTTCCCCCGGGATGTCCGGCGCAAAGGTCACGTTGAGGAGGGACGAGCCGTACCGGTAGCGGCCGAACATGTCCAGCGTAACGAAGCTGGTGCCCGCGTAATTCCGCTCGTCGCCCAGGATTCGATCGAGCTCCAGCGGGTGACCGATGCTCTCGTGAACCTGCAACACCATCTGGCTCGGCATCAGCACCAGGCTGGTGGTCCCGCTGGGGCAGGTCGGGGCATCCAGTAGCTGGAGCGCTTCGGCGGCGACACGGGCACTCTGAGACACGTAGCCGATCCGCTCCAGCTCCTCCAGGCCGCCTTGACGGTAGGAGGAGTGACCCAGCGTACGAGACTGAGAGCGTTCCCCTCGGTTGGCCACTGCTCCGAGCACCGGGTGGAGGGTCGCCGTGGACTGCTCCATCCAAGCCCCGTCGCCGGAGACCAAGAGAGATTCCCGGCTCGTATGAGCGATTTGAGCGTACCAATCGACGATGGCGTCCCCGGCCTTGAGCCCCCTCGAAGCCATCCGGAGCAGGTCGAGCTTCTCGCTGAGGCTCCACCGGTCCCATGGGATCCTACCGGGACGGTGGTCGTTTCCCTGCCCGGTCAGGCGCGGATAGTCCTTCGGCGCAATGAGCGCGTACGCGCCGGCGGCCCGAGCCCAGCTACGCGCCACCTCGAAGGCTCGCGTGAGCCCCCGGGGGGTCAGGTCGCAGGTGGCCCCGTAGCCGATGCCCCCACCGTCCAGCACGGTGACCATGGCGCCCGCATCGTGGTACGTGTAGGGGGGCTCCACGACACCCCGGCGCACCGTCAGCACGTGGGCGCTGTCCTCCACGAGACGCAGGGTCCAGTAGTCCGCACTCGGAGCGGAATGCGCAAACTCGCGCGCGATCTGGTCTAGCACGGGGATGCGTCGGCCCTCGCTGCGTCGTCTTTCGGGGCGATGTCCGCGCGGACTCCTGCGGGGGCAGGGAGGAGGATCGGGAAGGTGTGGTGGACGAGCAACATGTGAGGCCGGTCTCGCGTTGGCAAATCCGGACTCTCATCCTGCGGTAAACTGAAAGTCCTCTGTCCCCGGTTCGAGCCGAGCGGGCGACTAACTCCCCCCTCTTTCAGCACGTTCCCAGCAGGAGGGCCCGGACACACACCAGAGCCCGATCTGCGGAGAGGGGGGCTTAGATCGTGACCGGCCGATTCTGTAAGTCGTTGTGCCGCACGGAGGGGGTGGGACTCGAACCCACGTGGGGAGTTACCCCCAACCTCGGTTTTCAAGGCGGGATAGGGCTTTCCGGCTAGATCCGTCTCGGTCCGAAAGGCTCTGTCCCGTCTGGATTCTTTGGAATCTGCTTTCCGGCGGAGTCCGTCGTGATCCCTCCAAAGTCGGATGCCCGGGTAACAAACCGGGTAACACTCCCTCAACCGGGCTGACGGCTTTTCGTCACTCCGAATTCGGCCCCCGTCCCATTGGGAGAAGAAAGTCCTCCCCGGCGTCCACCCTGGCTCTCGCTTCCGCCAGGCTCCGCACTGTCGGCACATCGAGCGCCGCCGTGCCTGCAGCGCACGTGACGGTGATGTGCATGGGAGTGTAAATCCCTCCAGTAATGAACGCGGCCACGCCGTTCACAAACGAGTGCTCGGTAACGACGCGTGCCACTCCCGACGGACACCGAGCTGCCGATTCTACTAGGTTCGGGGGAACGAGACCCCCGAGGAAGCTGTGCGCCCACGGGATGTCGATAGTTTGCGTGCCCACGGGCGTCGCGGTTTCGATGACAGCTCGGTAGCAGCCCGAGGAGACCGAGAGCAGCAGAATGGTCGTGGTAAGAATGAGGGGTCTGATCACGGCACAACTCCTGACAATAGGGTGAACCGCAACTCGTGACTACAGGCGAAGATGCGGGCGTGAAGAACCACTTGCAAGAGAAGCGGCCCGAGTCCCCTACCCCACCGCTAGTCTTCTCCCCGCAAAGAGGCCCACCCTGCATCGGTTCTCATAACCGACATGAGCGTCTGTAGGACAACAGTTCCCGGGAGGGTGTTACCCGAATTGTACCTTTGCCCCCCCCTCTCTACGGTGGTGTGAAGAGCGGGAATCAGCTCACCGACACCCCCCAGGGAGCCCCTGTCTGGGTCCCATCCTGGAGACTCCTTCACCTGTAGCTCCGCAAGATTCAGAAACCGTTCGTGCCCCTCGATGCCGTTCGACGCCTTCACGAACCTGTATAGGTACTTGGTGTTCATCGAGGGGTCCTTTCGTACATGAGGAGTGCCATCACGGAGCGACGTTCACCAGCGCACCCTGCGGAACGAATACGCAGCGGCTAGTTTCGCTCGCGCAGACCTCGCGCTGCATCTCGATCTCCTGGAGCGCCACAAATTGCGCCGGGCTCAGACCGAGCGAGTTCCGGTAGGCGTTGTCCGCCAAGGCGCGGGACTGTTCCGCCGCTAGGCGTGCGTCCTCGGCTAGCCTACGCTCGTTCTCGGTGAGCTGTCGTTGCTGCTGGGTTGCAGTTTCGACGCGCTGACTCTCAACGGCGTCCGGTGGATTCGCCCGACCCACGGTAACCTGTATGAGCCGAAGCGGTAGCTCCGCATCCAGGAGGTAGATCTCCATCTCTGCCGTGACTTCGGCGTCGATATCGTCGATTGCCTCCGTGGAGATCGCCGTCTCATTCATTCCGTGTTGCCGGACTGCCTGTCTCACTCGATTTTGGAACTCGATGGCTACGTTCTGATCGAACCATTGTACTCCGAACCCCTCGATCAGCCGTACGCTGTTCGTGACCTGTAGGCGAATCACGGCGTTGAAGTCGAGCGGAACACCATCCGACGACATGATGTCCTCGAACGCCATTGAGAACTGCTGGGGCCGGATGTCCACGTAGGTCGGTGTGGTCGTGATCCACACCCAATTACGTCCGGTTGGCGTCGCGGAGTCTACGACCCCGCCACTCCCGAAGACGATCGGGTATCGAGTCAGGACCGCTTCCTCGCCGGGGCCAGGAGTCACAGCTCGACAGCTTGCCAGAGACCCTGCCGCTAGAAGCAGAAGGACCGAACGTCTCATTTGATGTACCTCCTTGGTGTTCACGTGCTCCTCATCCTCCATCAGAAGACCGCCTAGTCAGGAGGGCACACTAATGGCCCTCTTTCCGTCGTGGTCGGCGGCTAATTCACGAAGGGCACTCCCACGAGGATACCCCCGCTTATTATGCCCTCTGACTGACTAGGCCACAAAGCGAGCTAGGGAATCGAACGCTAGAGGACGCCTGTCTCGCCGCTCATCGTTCTTCCTTCCTCGCCGCAGCGGTCCGGCTCGACCAGTACCCGGAGGTCGTCGCCGCCTTCCTCCTCACTGGCGGTCGGCGCAGTCTTCGGGCTTCCCCTTTCGGCGCTCCATGTAGGGCCCGAGGATTGACCTGCCCCCAAAAGCGGTACCACCTAGAGTGTTAGTCCAAGCACCTCCTTTTGGCTGGGGGGTGGTCCAAGAAGCAGAGGTAGGTTGAGCAGCTTTGGGTCTGGCCGGATCGCTTCGGGGGCCGGGGGTCGATAACCCAGAGAGCTGTGCGGTCGATGCGTGTTGTATTCGCGCCGCCACTGCTCGATCAGCACCTTCGCCTTTCGCGCTTCAGCAGCTCGTTTCGGAGCGTGCCGTTAAAGCTCTCATTGTAGCCGTTCTCCCACGGGCTGCCCGGCTCGATGAACAGCGTCTTCACGCCTAGCTCACCGAGCCACTGCCGAACCACTCGGGCCGTGAACTCCGGACCGTTGTCGGAGCGAAGATTCGCCGGTGGACCGTGCTCGGCAAACAGCTCGCTCAGCGTCTGCAGAACATCGTCCGCCTGAAGCCTGCGAGTCACCACGATCGCCAGGCACTCCCGGCTGTACTCATCCAGCACCGTCAGCATCTTGAGCGGCCGTCCATCATGCGTCCGGTCCGCCACGAAGTCATACGCCCATACATGGTGTCGGTACAGGGGCCGCAGTCGGATACAAGAACCGTCGGTCAGCCACAGCCTTCCTCGTTTCGGCTGCTTACTTGGCACCTTGAGCCCCTCCTGTCTCCAGATCCGCTCCACCCGCTTGTGGTTCACGGCCCAGCCCTCCGTCCTCAGCATCCCCGTCACCATCCGGTACCCGTAGCGTCCAAACCGTCGGGCCACCTTCACCACGTCCTCTCTCAGCGCCTCCTCATCTTCGCTTCGCTTCGGTATCCGACGCTGCGTCGAGCGTGCCTGGCCCAACACCCGGCACGCCTTCCTTTCGCTCACCCCAAGCCGCTGCCGCACGTGCACCACGCACCGCCTGCGCCACTCGGGGCTCAGTAGTTTCCCTTGGAGGCTTCCTTCAAAATCAGGTTGTCGACCGTCAGATCCGCCACCGCCTGCTTCAGGCGTTGGTTTTGCTTCTCGAGCTCCTTCAGACGCTTCGCCTGGCCCACCTTCATTCCCCCGTACTCCTTACGCCACCGGTAGTATGTCTGCTCGCTCACCCCCAGCTCACGGCACACTTGCTTGACCCTCTTCCCGTTCGCCAGGGCCACCTCCGCCTTGCGTAGCTGGTTGATGATCTGTGCCGGACTCAGCCTCTTTGGTGCGGCCATTGTGCCCTCCCCTTTCGTGTCTTGACCCCGTCCAGATTCTAAAACTGGACTCGGTCTCGTTTTAGGGGGTCAGATCAACCGGGCTAGGAAGGGTCGGACGCCTAGACGGCTAGTGAAACAAGCTTCTCCGGGAGGCAAGCGTCGCCCTTGCGGTTTAGAGCTTCCACCCGAATGATTCGGTCGGGCTCTATCCCGAGGTCCTTCCCATCTGGAGGTCTCCATGGACCGCACACGCGCTGGGCGCTTTGCCCCTCTGTCTTTGATCGTATTCGTCGTTACCGCGTGGTTTGCGGTGCCATCCGGCGCGACGGCGCAGCAAGATGATCGCCTCGCCGAGCCCTTCTACGGGATCACTACGGATGGCGATCTGGTCGCTGACCTCTTCCCGATACGTGCGACGGGGGTCTCGACCGCCCCGATCGTGGAGGCAGCCAGGCACTACTTAAGCACATTGTCGCCCG
Organism: Longimicrobiales bacterium; assembly: GCA_965198065.1. GTDB lineage: Bacteria > Gemmatimonadota > Gemmatimonadetes > Longimicrobiales > Gaopeijiaceae > SHZS01. The sequence goes on from CBDAON010000004.1 coordinate 716,002, forward strand.
GGCAGATCGCACGAACGAGCTTCGATCTGGATGACAGTGAGTGGCGACACTGGAGTAATGTCCCCGTTGGCAACACTCCTCGGGCCGGCCTGTCCTTCAGAGATATGAACGACGCTCAAATGGAGGCGGCGTTCGCGATGGTGCGTGCGGGGATGAGCGCTCGCGGATTCAACCTGGCGCGGAATATCATGCGCATCGACGGCTACCTGGCCGACGTTCTCGACAACCTAGAGGGATAACGGAGAGTTCCTCTATTTCATCGACATCTTCGGGGAGCCGCATGAAACCGAGCCTTGGGGATGGCAACTCGATGGGCATCACCTGGTCGTCAACTTCTTCATCATGGGAGATCAGGTCGTGATGTCGCCCAACTTCTGGGGATCCGAGCCAACCCGGATCGAGACGGGCAGGTTCGCGGGAGTGGAAGCCCTGCAGGAGGAGCAGGATGTCGGCTTAGCCTTCATGGAGTCCCTGCGGCCCGATCAGGTTCGGACAGCAACCGTCGAGACGGACAAGACCTCCAACAACCAGTTGGCCGCCGCCTTCAGAGATAATGTGATCATTGAGGAAGCCGGCATCCGGGGAGACCAACTGGACGCGGCGCAGCGCGAGCTCCTCATGGACGTCGTCGGCATCTGGGTCGGCCACATTCGGGAAGAGCACGCCGGCATCAAAATGGCCGAGGTTCGGGCCCATCTGGACGAAACCCGGTTTGCCTGGGTCGGCGACGTGGGTGACGATGCCCTGTACTACTACCGGGTCCACAGCCCCGTCATGATCATTGAGTTCGATCACTCGATCCCGGTCAGCTTCCCCGTAGAGCCTCGGATGCCTTCGCGAACCCACATTCACGCGGGCGTTCGGACTCCGAACGGAAATGACTACGGAAAGGATCTGCTCCGGCAGCACTACGAGCAGCACGCCAACGACCCGAACCACGTGCACGATCATCCGTACCCAGCGGGGTCGGCGACAGCCGGCGGTCCATGATCTCCTGCGGTCCGGTCATCCGGTGGCCTGAGCGTCGGGTATCGGGTCGGTCCATCAGGTAGCGAACGCGGCGGGCGTCGGTGAACGGCGCCCGCCGCGAGCGTTCTGTAACCCCGGGGCTACCCTAGCCTACGGCACGCCGACTCCCCTTCCTGGAGAGTCGTCTTGGTATCCGCACCGCTGAAGGGACGTACGACCCTCCGAATGGCACTCTTGAGGTGAGCGCCCACGTAAGCTCGACATCGGCCGAAAGTGCAGTCAAAGGCGACACTTACAGTGCGCCCCATCTAGAGCAGAATGTGACTCGCCGAAGCCCCCCAGGGAGGGGGTGTAAATGGGTCCCCATAGAGAGGTACGATCTACGAGTGCGCCTTCTTGACTCGGGCCTTCTTAATGGTGTTGGGCGGCGGTGTAGACGAGGAAGCTCACGACACCGAGGAAGCTCACGATACCTACGTAGGCCGCGATCACGCCGACCCACTGGAACGTCCACCATCCCCGCTCGATCAGATTCGCCTGGTGCGCGTTCATGATGCCCTCCCGTGTTCATCGGACGAAGCCGAGGATTTCGCGGCCCGGAGCTCGTCCCCGGGTCTGCCCGCCGACTTAGACGTACCTACGCGAAATAGGGGTTGGGGGATTCAGGGCACCATCAGCCTGACCCTCGGTCAGTTGGTCCCATCTAGAGCAGGACTTGACTTACCGACACCCCCCAGGAGGGTTACACGCTCCACGACCATCGCCACACGGCCGCGCCGTCCACCTCGCGCGGGCCGGCATGCCCCTGAACCTGCTCCAGGGCCAGCTCGGGCATACAACGATCTCAATGACAATGCGCTACGCCCGGCTCCACCCGGACTACTCGGACGTCCGCGAATACTTCGACCGTGTGGGTGAGCGGTTCGGGCTGGCCGCTCCGGAAAAGGTTTCCGCTTCTCCGGGTAACAAAACGGGTAACACTCCCTCCGAAGAGCCCCTCGAAGCGGCTCCGCGCGAGCACGTCTGATGCGGCGTAAGTTGTTGCGGGAGAACGGAGGGGGTGGGACTCGAACCCACGTGGGCTGTTAGGCCCAACCTCGGTTTTCAAGACCGGTACCTTAGCCGCTCGGTCACCCCTCCTGGATGGAAGATACCACGGTGGGAACGGCACGGAGAGTCGCCCACGGGACCGGGATCGGCTGCCGTCCCGTCCCGTTCATCGTCCCCCTCAATGACGGAACAGCCTTCGCCCCGTGAACACCATGGCGATCCCGAGGTCGTCCGCCGCGGCGATGACCTCTTCGTCCCGCACCGACCCCCCGGGCTGAACGATAGCCCCGACTCCCGCGGACAAGGCTTCATCCACCGCGTCCCGGAAGGGGAAGAACGCGTCCGAGGCGAGCACGGAGCCCTGGAGATCGAGGTCCTGGTCCCGTGCCTTCTGAACGGCGAGCCGGGATGAATCGACCCGGGACATCTGACCCGCACCGATCCCGAGGGTCACCCCACCTCGCGCGAGGACGATGGCGTTCGACTTCACACCATAGACGGCCGCCCAGGCGAACCGCAGATCTTCCAGCTCCTCCGGGGTCGGCTCCCGCTTCGTCACTGTCTTCCAGCCTGGATCGGGCCCGCCGAGCAGGGGCGGAACGGGCGGCGACTGCGCGAGGAACCCGCCGTAGATCCCCCGCACCGCCACCGGCGCGGGGTCCCGCCCGTGCGCGGCGAGGAAGCGGGCGGCCCTCCGGGCGTCCTCCTCCGTCCGCTCCCGCCCCTCGAAACTCGCGAGCGCAGCGGCCACTGCGGCAGGGAGGGCGGCCGCCCCTTCGGGCTCGGGAAGGGTCAAGATCCTCACGTTCTTCTTTCGCGTGAGCACCTCCATTGCATCCGGGGACACGGCCGGCGCCACCAGACACTCCGTGAAGAGCTCCCTGATCGCTTCCGCAGCCGGGCGGTCGATCGTGCGGTTCACCGCGATCACCGATCCGAACGCGCTCACGGGATCGGTCGCGAGCGCGCGCTCGAAGGCCTCCGCGACGGTGTCCCCGACCGCGATCCCGCACGGGGTCGTGTGCTTCACGATCACAACCGCCGGACGGGGTGAGACGGCGAACGGAGAGAGGCAGAGGAGCGCGCCATCCAGGTCCAGCAGGTTGTTGTAGGAGAGTTCCTTTCCGTGGTGCTGCTCTAGCGAGGCGATCCCCCGTCGGCCCGCCCCGTCCGGCGCGTACAGGGCCGCCGTCTGGTCGGGGTTCTCCCCATACCGGAGGTCGGACACCTTCCGGTGCCGGAGGGTCAGCTCCCCGGGAAGCTCCGTCTCTCCCTCTCCGGCCGTCGCTCCCAGGAACGCGGACACGGCAGCGTCGTAAGTCGAGACGTGGCGGAAGACCTTCGCCGCGAGCTCCCGCCTGATCGCTCCGCCGTCCTCGGCTGCCCCGAGCGCGGAGAGCACACGCGCGTAGTCCGCCGGATCCACGACAACCCATACGTGCGCGTGGTTCTTCGCCGCGGCCCGGATCATCGCGGGCCCGCCGATGTCCACCTTCTCCATCCCGGCCTCCACGGGGACCCCCCCGGCCGCCACGGTCTCGCGGAACGGATAGAGGTTCACAGCGACCACGTCGATCGGCCGATACCCCTGGGTCTCCAGGGCCTCCATGTCGCCCACGACGTCCCGGCGCGCGAGGATCGGTCCGTGCACGGCCGGGTGGAGCGTCTTCACCCGCCCGTCCATCATCTCGGGGAACTGCGTGACGGAGGCCACGTCCGTAACGGGAGCGCCGGCGGAACGGAGCGCACGAGCGGTTCCGCCCGTCGAGAGGATCTCGAAGCCGAGGCCGGCGAGGCCCCGCGCGAAGTCCTCGATCCCGGTCTTGTCCGAAACGGAGAGTAGCGCGCGTCTGGCCGGAGAAGTCATGGGAACCGTGGAAGCTCGGAGGAGAGGACGAAGTGGCGGCCCCTGCCAGGGATCGAATCGGCCGAACTGCCCTCTTCGAGGGCGCGCACGAGCACGTCCACGGCCGCTGGATAGAGCAGGTGCTCCACCTCCTGAACCCGACTGGCCAGCGTCTCGGGCGTGTCGTCCGGGAGCACGGGAACCGGCCACTGAGCCAGGATGGCTCCGCGATCGTATTCCTCGTCCGCGAAGTGGACCGTAGCGCCGGAAATGCGCGTCCCGGACTCGAGCACCGCCTCGTGGACGCGAGCCCCGTACATGCCTCTCCCCCCAAAGCCGGGAAGGAGCGCCGGATGGATGTTCAGGATCCGGTTCCGAAAAGCCTTCACCACCTCGACCGGAACCAGCCGGAGATACCCCGCGAGGAGGATGAAGTCCACGGACTCGTCGGTGAGGCGGGCGAGGAGCCGGCTCGCGAACGTGCCCGGGTCGTCGTCCGGAGGGATGACGGCGGACGGGATTCCCCTCGCCTTCGCGCGCTCCACCGCTCTGGCCTGCGCCCGGTCCGTGACGAGAAGCACGACCTCCCACGAGTGCGACCCGGCTCCGCCATCGGCGAGCACCTCGAAGTTTGTCCCTCGCCCTGACGCGAACACCGCGGCCCGAAGGCTCACGCGAACCCTCCCCCCATCTGGGGGATGAGGAACGGGTTTCCCCTCCGCTCGTTGGCCACGCTCGTCTCCGGGCCGTGGCCCGAGAGGAGGCGGGTCGCATCGGGGAGGGAGAGGATCTCCCCTCGGATCGAATCGATGAGCTGGCGAAAGTCCCCGCCCGGAAGGTCGGTGCGGCCAATCGAGGCCTGGAAGATCACGTCCCCGACGAGCGCGAATCCACCCTCGGCCGAGTACAGGATCACGTGCCCCGGGGCGTGTCCCGGCGCGAAGCGCACCTCGAGCGAGAGGCCGCCCACCGGAACCGATTGTCCCGGAACGAGCTCCCCGTCCGGAACGGGGAGCGGGCGGGGGAGCCGGACCCCGACGGCGGTCCCCTGGGCACTCGCCAGGTCGTACAGGGGTCGATCAGCGGGGTGGAGGAACACGGGCACCTCGGCGTACTCCCTGACGACCGGGATCCCCTCCACGTGATCGAAGTGGGCATGCGTGAGATAGATGGCCTCGAGCGTTCCCCCGCCCTGCCCGAGCGCTCGAACCATTTCCGGGGCGGCCGCGCCCGGATCTACGGCGACCAGCCGATTGGTGGCCGGATGGCGAACGAGGTAGCCGTTCTCAGCGAACGCGCCGCCGGAAAAGCAGGTGGCCTCGAGGGTGTCTGGAGAGGAGGTGGTTCGGGGTGGCATCGGCGGGTCAGAGATCGGCCGCCACGACGACCTGGCCCCGGTGGGCCCAACTCAGACCGTGAACGAGCTTCCGCACCCGCAGCCGCCGGTGGCGACCGGATTGTTGAACGCGAAGCCCGATCCCATCATGGACGAGACGTAGTCGATCTGCACCCCCTCCAGGTACTGGGCGCTGAACGGATCCACGAACACCCGGATCCCGGACAGATCCAGGATCTCGTCGTCCTCTTCTGGGGAATCCTCGATGTTGAGGCCGTACTGGAAGCCGGAGCAGCCGCCCGGAAGGACGGCGACCCGGAGCCCAGCGCCCTCCGCCGCACCATGATCCTGAATTAAGGACTGCACCTTGGAGACCGCGGTCTCCGACAAGACGATGGTCATGCCTTCCCTACCCCCCGAACCGCGGGGTGTTCGAGCCGGCGGCCCCCCGCCCGGCATGGGCCGAAGGGCCTCGGGGCCTGGAAGTTATTCCGGCGGCAGGACCGGGGTCAACCCGCCCTCCGGGCCCTCGAACTCCGCCTGCCCCCCCCCACCCGGGACGTCGTTCAGGTTGATCACCCCTTCGATCTCGACCCGGTACTGAGCCCCCGCGATGAGAGGCCGCGAGAGCTCGAGGACGAGATCCCGCGTGGGAAGGACGGGGGCGGCGGGTGTGGCCTGGGCGCCGGGTGCCGCCGCTGCCTGCCGTTCGTCCCACTCCCAGCGGAAGAGGATGCTTACGACCTCCGGCGCGGCCGCCCCTTCCCGAATGAGGCGGGCCACTACGGTGCCGAGGTCCCCCTCGGCATCGAGGTAATCGTCGAAGGTGATCCCGAGCGTGAGCGAGTCGAGGACCGACGCTCGCTCGAGCTCCGCGGCAATCGTGTCGGGGAGGAGGAGCGGGAGATCCGTCACGACGATCGTGTCCCCGACGTTCACCCCGACGTCCACGGACGCCTGGCGCTCGGCGAAGTCGGCCTCTCCACTCCGGTTCCGGTCCTCGTACGCGACCAGCGCGTACCGACCCGACGGCATGTAGGGAAAGGTGAAGACGCCCGTCTCGTCGGAGACCGTGGACCGGCGGCTCCCTCCGTCCAGCGGTACGGCGTCGACCCGTGCCCCCCCGAGAGCGCGAAGGGTGAGGCGGTCCTGGGTCATTCCGGCGAGAAGCGTGGGCTCGAGCTCCGGGCCAGTCGAGAACACCACGTCGAGCGGGCCGGCCATCCCGTTCTGGTAGCGGTCCCGGAACCGGGGCAGGAGCGTCACCCGGTACACGGTCGCGTCCCGAAAGCCCCCCTCCATCGAAATCTCGATCCGATCTCCGCTCACACGCACCGTCAGGAGCCCGGTCTGGGGAGAGACGATCACCGCGTCGGAGAGCGATCCCTCGGTGGGGCGTTCGCTCAGGGTTCGCTCGAATCGGAGCTCGACGGGCCCCGCGAAGGGATCGATCCGTCCCAGGTGCGGCGGCGTCGTCTCAAGCACGCGAAGCGGGGTCTCGGGCACGGGGCCCCCCACCGGGGCCCCGGGGCGAGCGCACGCGGAAAGGGCGAGCGCGGCGAACGCGAGGAAGGCCGTCGTGAGGCGTCGACTCGCGGCCGCCCCGGTCACGGCCACTCCAGTCACGCCCGCTCCAGCGTGCCGAGCTTCTCCACCAGCTTGTCCCGCTGATCCCGGAACGACGACGCCTTCCCCCGCTCTTTCGCCACTACCTCGTCGGGAGCCTTGGACACGAAGGCCTCGTTCTGCAGCTTCCGCACTGTGCCCTGGAGCTGGTGCTCGAGCTTCTCGATCTTCCCCCGCAGACGGGCCCGCTCCCGCTCCAGGTCGACGAGTCCCTCGAGCGGCAGGAAGAGCTCGGTGCCGTCCTGGAGCACGGCCGTCGCGCCCACGCCGTGCTCGGAGGGGTCGCCGTACACGACCTCGGTGACCTTCGCGAGCTGCTCGAGGCTCCTCTGCTGCCCTTCCACCGCCTGCCTCCGGGCAGGCGGGATCCCGCTCAACACCACGGTCACGGCGGCCCCCTCGCCCACCCCGTACTCCTTTCGGAGCCGTCGGACGGCTGTCACGATTTCCTGGAAGCCGACCAAGGTGGCCTCGGCCTCGCCGTCCTCCCACTCGGAGCGAGGCTCGGGCCAGGGGGCCACGAGCAGGCTCTCCGGACGCGTCTGCCCCTCCGGCCAGGGAATGCGATCCCAGAGGTGTTCGGTGACGAATGGGATCACGGGGTGGAGGAGGCGGAGCACCCCGTCGAAGACGTGAACGAGGACGGAGCGCGCCGCCTGGCGACTCGCTTCGCCCTCCTCGCCCCGGAGACGACCCTTCACGAACTCCAGATACCAGTCCGCAAGGTCGCCCCAGAAGAAGTGGTGACTCCGCTCGATGGCCTCGTGCAAGCGGAAGCGCTCGAGGCCGGCCGTCACCGCGCGGGTCGTGTGGGACAGGCGGGAGAGCATCCAGCGGTCCGTGACCTCGAGGTCCCCCCAAGCCTGGTCCAGGGCGAGGACCGGGCCGTCGCCGACCGACATCAGCGTGAAGCGGCCCGCGTTCCACAGCTTGTTCGAGAAGTTCCGCCCGGGGGCAAACGTCGTCTCCAGGTCCTCGTGATCGAGGTGGATGTCCGTCCCCACTCCGCACATGGCCAGCACCGTGTAACGGAGGGCGTCGGCCCCGAAGCGGTCCACGACGTCGAGCGGATCAATCCCGTTCCCGAGCGACTTGGACATCTTGCGTCCCCTGACATCGCGCACCGTGCCGTGGAGGAAGACGTCCCGGAACGGCGCTTCCCCCAGGAAGTGGTAGCCGGCCATGATCATCCGTGCCACCCAGAAGAAGAGGATCTCCGGCGCCGTCACCATCGCGTGTCCGGGATAGAACGCTCGGAGGTCGTCCGTCTCCTCCGGCCACCCGAGTGTCGAGAACGGCCAGAGCCACGAGCTGAACCAGGTATCGAGCACGTCCGGGTCCTGCTCGATCTCCTTCGATCCGCAGGCGGTGCACTCCGTCGGATCCTCCCGGAGCGCCATCACCCCGCCGCATCCCTCCGCACGGCAGTACCACACAGGGATCCGGTGGCCCCACCAGAGCTGTCTGGATATACACCAGTCCCGGATATTCTCTAGCCAGTCCTCGTACACCTTCGTCCTGTGCGCCGGATAGAACGTGATCGTCCCGTCCCTCGACGCCTGGAGGGCCGGCTCCGCGAGCGGCTTCATCCTCACGAACCACTGCATGGAGAGGCGCGGCTCCACGACGGTCCCACACCGGTAGCACTCGGGAATCGAGTGCCGGTGAGGCTCGCCGTCACCGTAGAGCCCAGCGTCGTCGAGCGCGCGCACGACCGCCTTCCTGGCCTCGAAGCGGTCCAGCCCCCGGAAAGCCTCGGGAACCGCTTCGTTCATGTGCGCGTCCGGAGTCATCACGTCGAGGGGCTCGAGCCCGGTGCGTCGGGCCACCTCGAAGTCGTTCGGGTCGTGGGCCGGGGTGACCTTCACGATCCCGGTCCCGAACTCGGGGTCCACCCACTCGTCCGCCACCACAGGGATCTCCCGCCCCGTGAGGGGGAGCACGACGCGCCCGCCGATCAGAGCGGCATAGCGCGTGTCCTTCGGATGCACGGCCACCCCCGTGTCCCCAAGCATCGTCTCGGGTCGGGTCGTGGAAACCGTGAGGTACCAGCTCCCGTCGTCGCGGCGGCCGAACGCCTTCGCGCCCGCGGCGCTCGCGGTCCGGGCCGCGTCTGAGAGCTCGGCGGAAAGCGGGTAACGGAGGTGGTGGAGCGTCCCCTCCGACTCCGTTCCCTCCGCCTCCTCGTTCGAGAGGGCGGTCAGGCACCGTGGACACCAGTTGATGATGTATTCACCCCGGTAGATCAGCCCCTCGTCGTACAGGCTCACGAAGACCTCGCGCACCGCTCGCGAGAGCCCTTCGTCCAGCGTGAAGCGGGTCCGATCCCAGTCGCAGCTCGCCCCGATTGCTCCCAGCTGCTCAAGGATCCTTCCCCCGGTCTCGTTTACGAACGCCCACACCCGCTCCACGAACGCCTTCCGGCCCAGGTCGAAGCGGGTCTTCCCCTCCTCGGCCAGCATGCGCTCGACGACGTTCTGCGTGGCGATCCCGGCGTGGTCGGTGCCCGGCACCCACAGGGCACCCCTGCCCTGCATCCGCCGCCACCGGATGAGGACGTCCTGCACCGCGTTGTTAAGCCCGTGCCCCATGTGGAGCACCGCGGTCACGTTCGGGGGAGGAATGACGATGACATAGGGATCGAGCCCGTCCTCGAGCACGGCGGAGGCGGGAAGGTGAAACGTCCCGCGCTCCCGGGCTCGACGATACAACGACGCCTCGATCGCGCGTGGGTCGAGGCGGGTCGGAAGGGCTTCAGACACGACGCAAACGGAACCGGGGTCGCCGGGGAGGGCGCGGCGCACGGGAGGGACCTCGCCTCAGGCTCTAGGAGATCGGGACTGGCCCACCACGGATCGTCGAACGCCCTTGGGGGCCGGAGTCAGGGGGGATGTGACGGCTCCCGCGCGTGGCCACAGGGCGTTGAAGACCTCCACGGGGAGCGACAGGAAGACCTCCGCTTCCCGGGGAGAGAACTGAGTGCCGGTGCCGTCCCGGAGCTCCGCAAGCGCCTGCGGCCGGGCGAGCGCCGGGCGGTAGGCGCGGGCCGACGTCATGGCGTCGAATGCGTCGCACACGCCCAGCACCCGGGCCACGAACGGGATCCTCTCCCCGGAGAGCTCTTCCGGGTATCCGCTTCCGTCCCAGCGCTCGTGGTGATGGCGGCAGCCGGGAGCGAGTCCGCGCAGGGCCGGGATCTCCTCGAGCAGGAGCGCGCCGTACCTCGCGTGCTGCCGCACCTGCTCGCGCTCCTCCAGGGCAAGCCCACCCGGCTTACGGAGGATCCTGGACGGGACCGACAGCTTCCCCAAATCGTGCAGGTACCCGGCGGCCTGGATGTGCACCTCCATCTCCGGACCAAAGCCCAGCTCGCGAGTCACCGACGCCGCCAGATGCGCGACCCGCCGTGAATGGCCTCCCGTGTACGGGTCCTTCGCATCGATCAGACCGGAGAACAGCTCGAGCAGGATCCCCGCCGAGGGCGACGGCACCTGCTGGGGCACAACCGTGTCGATAGCCTGGGAGCGGAAGTCCCGGTAGAGGCCGCTCTGGAACTTGGGAATCCCTCCCAGTCGCTCGATGTCCAGCCACAACTCGGCGACGGCCGGATCGAACTCGGCGCCCGCCCCCCGGGCGACGATCTCGCGGATCTCGTCCGGCGTCCTCCCACCGCGGTGGGGTCGGCTCTCGCCCAGCGCCGTGACCGTGTCCGCCAACCGGAGGATGCGGGCTCCCAGGGGGATAGCGTCACCGGACAGGTGGTCCGGGTAGCCGCCCCCGTCCCACCACTCATGGTGATGCCGGATAAGGGCTTCCGATCGATCCAGGAACGGGATCGTCCGCACCCAGGCGGCGCTTCGAAGCGGGTGGGACTCCACCTCGGCACGGGCGAGGGCCGGGAGCACCGGGACCGGGTCTTCCCACGCCTCCTCCACGAGGCCGATCATCCCCAGGTCCGCCAGGACCGCGGCAAAGAAGAGGTCCGCGAGGTCTTCTTCCGTGAGACCGAAGCGTTTCCCGAGCGAGATGGTGAGGACTGCGGTGCGCGGACCGTGCTCGAAGAGGTATCCCTTCGCCGTGCCCATGCCCTGGGCCAGCGCCTCGAGCAGGCCCTTGTAGAAGGCCCCTCCTTCCATGGAGCCGGAAGAATCCACGCTCCCCCCAAGAGTCCGAGGCCCGAGGGCAAAAAAATGCCCGCTACTGACCGGGAACGGAGGAAACATCTGAGGGCCAGAAGAAAAGCGCAAGCGGATGAGAGGACGCGATCGGGGGCCGCGACAGGGCGTGACCGGGCACGACGACAGGGCACTACAGGACGCTGACGAGCGGCCTATCGCCCGTTTCCCCGGTCGCTCGTAACGTCACGGGCCGCGGCGCGATCCGCCTCCAGGCGCTCGCGGATCGCACGAGCACGATCGGCCCACGTCTCCCGGATCTGGGCCACGACGGCACCCTGCGCGAGGTCCTGCGCGAGCCACTGCCGCCCCGCCCACTCCCGGCGCTGATCGGGTGGGACCTCGAACGAGAAGGGCAGCGGGATCGAGAAGTCACCGAGGTAGAGCCGCCCGGAGGCGAGCCCCCAGCGCCGCCCGTCCGAGTCCGTGTACGTCCAGTCTCGAGCTCGATTCGCGAGCGCCTCGGCCACAGCTACCGAATCGTTCCACGTGCGAATCATCCCCCGCAGAAGAAGGTCGGCCCGCTCGAAGTCCGTGAGCTCCGAGAAGTGCCGATCCACCCCCGCCCAGAGGCGAGGGTCCCCCATTCGGGGCTGGAGGCGCTCCGCCACGGTGAGGTCTCGCACGACCACGACCCGTTCCTCCTCCTCCTCGGTCTCCTGCGTGGCGTCCACGACAACGGAGGCGGGAGTCAGAGGCGGCTCGTCGGGTGCCGGCTCGGGCGGCTCCTGCGGCGCGGGGGGGGGAGGCTCCGCCGCCTGGGGCTCCTCGATCACCGGAGGATCCGGCAGGGTCACGAGCTCGACCCCGAGCGGCTGTCGCCTGGGGGGAGTCGGCTCCCGCGGCGTGTCGGGAAGAGGGAGCGTGCCCACGGCGGACGCGTAGAGCCCGATTGCGAGCACGTGCAAGGCTAGCGAGATGGTGAAGCCGACACCCAGCGCGCGCCGCTCTTCGACCCGTCGAGGAGCACCTTCCGAGGGTGAGGAAGGCTGTCTCTTGCCAGAAGGGCTCATGGCCCTTGGTAACCCCTGTGGGAGGGGCAGTTCCTGCGGAGCGCGCTCACCCGCCCGACGGGCCGACCGCGTACGACCAGGGCTCGCCCGAGCCGGACCGAACGGGATTCTTCACATCTCCGACGCCCGGAATGCTCACCTCGACCTCGTCCCACGGAACGATGGGACCGATTCCGGATGGCGTGCCTGTGGCAATGAGGTCCCCCGGCTCGAGCGTCATGACGCGGGAGATGAACGAGAGGAGGGCGGGGATCTGGAAGACGGCGTCGGCGAACGCTCCATCCTGCTTCAGCTCCCCGTTCACCCACGTCTGAACCCGGAGCGTGGAGAGGTCTACTCCCTCCAGCGGGACCGGTTGGCCCACGGGGCAGAACGTGTCGAATCCCTTGGCCCGGGTCCACTGTCCGTCCACTCGCTGGAGGTCACGCGCAGTCACGTCGTTCAGCGCTAGAATCGCGGACACGTGCTCCAGCGCGTCCTTCTCGCGGACCCTGCGCGCCTGCTTCCCGACCTGGAAGGCAATCTCGCCCTCGAAATCGATGCGTCCCGCGCCGGGGGGGACCAAGATCTCCTCGCCCGACTCGATCAGGCTCGAGAGCGGCTTCAGAAAGATGAGCGGCTCCGCGGGAACGTCTCCGCCGAGCTCCCTCACGTGGTCCCGGTAGTTCTTTCCGACGCAGACGATCTTCGTCGGATACGGATCCAGGCCGGGAGCCAACACCCCCCTTACTTCGCCGGCCCCTGGCGCCGATGGCGCGCCGTACCCACGAAGGCCACGGCCGAAGCAATCGCGAGCAACGCGGCGATGACGGCCCACCAGAACCCGAGGTCCGAATACCCAGCCGACCATCCCGCGGCCGAGTTCCGGAAGGCAAGGAGGGTGAAGAGGAGCCAGATCGCTCCCACGGCAAAACCGAAGATCCTGGACATAGGCTGGTTCGTGCCTGGGGGTTGGACGGTCGGCACCCCGGAAGACGAGGTAATCTACCGCGGGCAACCCTCGGGGCAACTGCGGTTATCCCCCCCGGCGCTCGTAGAACTCCTCGAGGCGGGCCCTGACCTCTCCCCACGGGCCTTTCACGAGGGGAGCATCGGGAAGTGCGGCTCGAAGTGCGTGGCCATACGTCCGGGTTAGGATCCGGGAGTCGAGGAGGACGATGCCCCCCCGATCGTCCCGCGAGCGAATGAGCCGGCCGAACCCCTGTTTCAGGCGAAGCGCGGCGAGGGGGACCAGGTAGGTGTGGAACGCGCTCCGCCCCTTCGCCTCGATCGCCTCCATCCGCGCCTGGGTTACCGGCTCCGTGGGCACCCGGAAGGGGAGCTTCTGGAGCACGAGTCCGCGGAGCGGACGCCCGGGAACGTCCACGCCCTCCCAAAAGGACGCTGTGCCGAGAAGGACTCCGTCGCCGGAACGCCTGAAGTCCTCGATGAGCTTGGTGCGGGGTCGCTCGCCGTGCACCAGGAGCGGCCATCGCCGATCCACGGCGGCGGCGCGGAGTAGCGCGGCGACCGAGCGGAGCGCGCCGTGGGAGGTGAAGAGCGCGAAGATCCCGCCCCCGGTGATCTCGGCGAGGTCACGGACGACCCGAGCTGTAGCCTCCTGGAAGGGCCCGCCCGCACCTGGGCCGGGCTGGTCGGTGGGGACGCAGAACAGGGTCTGGGTCCGATACTCGAACGAGGAGGTGAGGAGGGTCTCGGTCACGGGAACGACCCCCGCCGCCTCACCCTCAGGATCGGCCACGTCCACGTCGGTGAGCACCGAGACCCGACCATCGCCGGGCCACCCGCCGACGTCGTTACCCTCGCCGCCGGGCTCGCCCCTTCGTTCCTTCCCCCCGGGGCCCCCGAGCCCGAGCCGCTCCCTCATGAAGCGGAAGCCGCCCTCCGCGGTGGCGAGCGTGGCCGACGTGATCACGGCGGACTCGACCCGCTCGAAGAGCCCGCTCCGGAGAACGCTCCCCGGCTCGATCGGCGCGGCCGCCAGGACGACGTCTCCGAGCACACCCCCCGGCCGCCACCGCCCCTCGATCCACCGAACGAACGCCCCCGCCGCGCCCTCCGGACCGAGCACGATAGAGAGGCCCTGGCGCGCCTCGGCGAGCCGGCGTTCGACCGCGCGCAGATCGAGGCGGCGGCCGGCCATGCGGTCCGAGAGGGCTGGGTTCTCCTCGAGCGCCACCCGGAGCTTCTCGAGCTCGGAGACGAGGCGGCCGAGCTCGGCGGTCACCCGGTCGAGCAGCTCGGCCACGCCCACATCGGCCGAAGGGTCTCGAGGGTCGCCGCGGCCCAGCCGGAGCGGCTCCTCCGTCCCCGAGGGAACGGACGGATCGATAGCATCGAACAGGGCGCCGAGGGCCTCCCGGGCCGCGAGCACTGCGGGGCGAATCGTGCGGCTCAGACCGTCCCGGAGCGAGGCCGCCCCCCAGTCGGCGGCCGCTCCGGCGAGCACCGCCTCGACGGCGTTCAGGAGCCCCTTCCCGTTGCGGTCCAGGCGGTCGAGCGATCGGTAGAGCCCGGTGCGCGTGATCTCTACACCTAGGTGCCGGGTGGCCGCATCCTCCGCGTTGTGCGCCTCGTCCAGGACCACGTGCCGGTAGGGCGGGAGCACGGCGGCCTCGGTCCAGTTCTCGGTGGCCATCCGGACGGAGAGGTCCACGAAGAGGAGCGCATGGTTCGTGACGAGGAGCCCGGCCGCGGCCACCTCCCTTCGGGCCTTCTGGTAGTAGCACGCCTGAAAGTGCGGGCAGCGGGCTCCCATGCAGATGTCGCCGTCCGAGCGCACCTCCTCCCAGACCTCGTCCGAGGGGGCGCTCGCGAGATCCGAGAGCGAGCCGTCCTCGGTGGTCTGGATCCATTCGACCAGCGCCGAGAGCTCCGAGCCCCGATCGTCCTCGAAGAGCGCCGGGGCGGTCTCGGCCGCCAGCAGGAGCCGCCGGATCGAGACGTAGTTCCCCCGACCCTTGGCGAGCGCCCACCGGAGGTCCTCTCCGGCGAGTTCCCGCACAATGGGGAGGTCCTTCCGCACGAGCTGCTCCTGGAGGTTGATCGTGTTCGTGGAGATCACGGTGCGCCCGCCGCCAGCGAGCGCCCATCGCGCGGCCGGGACCAGGTACGCGAGCGACTTGCCCGTTCCCGTCCCCGCCTCGACCATCGCGACGCCTCCGTCGTTGTAGCGGGCGACGACCTCGCGAAGCATCGCGCGCTGCGACGGCCGGTCTTCGAAGCCGGCATGAATGCGGGCGAGAGCCCCACCGGGAGCGAGGAGCGTCTCCTCCTCGTCCGGATCGAGCCGTGGTCGAGCCCTCGGCGCGGGAGGCTCCACGACCACGTAAAGCGAGCGCGCCTCGCTGTCTACGATTCCGGTGCCGAGCCCCTCCTCGTAGACGCGGGCGGCGAGCGCCAGATCGGCATCGGAGGGCTCGAGACGTCCGGACGGGTGGTTGTGGAGGAGGATCTCACCGGGCGCGGCGTCCCGCGCAGCGGCGAGGACGGCCTCGCGGTTTCCCCGAGCGACGGCGCGGGGCTCCACGATGCGGCAGTCGGCCACGACGCGCGCCAAAAAGCAGACCTCTCGTCCCCCGGCACGTTCGATCTCCCGGCGGATTACCTCGGCCGCGGCGGCGTCCAGCGTGAGCGGAAGAGGAGCGTCCGTCAGGTCTCGAGGGGCCTGGGCTTGGCGGCTGGGAAGAGGACGTTGTTCAGGATCAGGCGGTACCCCGGAGACCCCGTGTGGAGGTCCAGGTTGGTGGGGGGATCTCCGATCTGGTGCTCGGCGTCCTCCGGGTCGTGCCCCCCGTAAAACGTCCACGTTCCCTCCCCGAGGGCCCCGTGGATGTACTTGGCGAAGTCTCCGCCGCTTCCGAGCACCGTCACGCCCGAGCGCATGCGCTGGCTCCGGAACGAGGTCGTCAGGCCGTAGAAGTCGGGGATCACGGCCTCATGGTTCTGGACCAACATGGAGGGCACGGGGTCGATCTTCGCGGCGAACTCGAAGAGCGTGAAGTACCCCAGCGGCTGTCGCCCGTTCGTGTTCACCTGGTGAAAGTCGATGTCCGAGAACGCGTTCACGGTCGGGGACAGCTCGACCCTGGCATCCGAGAACGCGAAGGCCCGCGTCCAGTCCATGAGCTCGTTCGCGTTCTCCTCAGGGGGGCGTCCGTTCGCGTAGGTCGCGCTGATGTCCGTGCTCCAGCTGGCGAGCGCGAGGTCGAGCGTCTCCGTGGCCGAGCACATGGCGAACAGGAATCCGCCCTCCTCCACGTAGGCTCGGATCTCCTCCGCGACGGCTCGCTTCAGCGTCGGAACGTCTGCGACGCTGAACCGGTCCGCCAACTCCTGGTTACGGGTCACCTCTTCCTGGAGCCAATCTGTCCCGGTGTACGTGAGGTAGAACTTCGAGTACTGCCCCGTGAAGTCCTCGTGGTGCAGGTGCAGCCAGTCAAAGTCAGCGAGCTGTCCCTGGAGCACCTCCGCATCCCAGAGCATCTCGTACGGGATCTCGGCGTAACTGAGCGCGAGGGTCACCGCGTCGTCCCACGGCTGCGCCGTGGGAGGCGTGTAGATGGCGATTCTCGGCGCCGTCTCCAGCGGAATGATCTCCATGTTTTCCCGCTGGATTACTGCCCGGATGTCCGCCTCGGCTCCACCGTCCAGAGCCTGGACCAGCACGCCACGGAGCGCCGCCTCACGGCGCACGTCCTCCAAGTCCGGAATGAGAAAGGAGCCGCCCCGATAGTTCAGGAGCCACTCCGCGGCCTCTCCCCGTTCGAGGAGCCAGTACGTAAGCCCGTAAGCCCGTAAGTGGTTGGTCTGCTCGAGGTCCATGGGGACCAGGAGGCGCTGGGCCGACACCCCCCCAGCCTGCCCGATTCCCGCGGCCAGGATTGCGGCGACGAAGAGCGCGCGGCGGTCTATCACGATACCCCCGAGTTCAGTCCAGGCCCGCTCGGTACATCTGATACACCCGGCGAGCCTCCGGAGCGAGTGGATGGTTCGGGACCTCGACGATCAGGTCCTCTAGTAGCCGGACTCCCTCGGCCCTCCGGGCATCGATGCTCACGAGCCAGCGCGCGTGGCGGAGCGCGATCTCGGGCCTCTGAGGCGCGTCCGGATGCTCCTGCAGGAAGCGCTCCCGAAGCTCGGCCGCCCGGAGAGGCTCCTCCGCCTCCGCCAGAACGGCCGCAAACGCGAGGAACACCGGCCAGTCCTCGGCGGAGAGCTCCGGAAGCGCCTGGACGATCATCTCCGCGCCGGCGGAGCCACTGCCCACCGCGGCGAGCGCCGCAGCGCGGACCGCGAGCGCCCCGGCGTCGCGCTCCACCCGCTCCATGATCACGAGGACCTGGACCCAGAGCGTGGCCTCGTCCGCTTCCGCCGCCTCGGCGAGCGACAGGATCCCCTGGGTGGCAGCCGCGGGATCCCCACCCGGACCCAGCGCCTGGGCGATCTGCTCGGGCGAGAGCGCCGGCGTGTCCCCGCCCGACTGGGCCGAGGCGACGGCCGGCGAGGTGGTCGCGACCACGGCCGCTGCGAACACAGCGGCGGCGGCCCGGAGCGCGCTCGATGAGCTCACGGCCGTCCGTCCCCCCGTGCCCTGCGGCTGTTCACGCGCTCGAAATATTCGAGCACCAGGCGCCGCTGCGCCGGGGTCAGGGCCTCGAGCTCCTGGGCGGTGGGCAGCTGGATCGCGCGTGCCTCGAGCAGGTACTCGGGAATCGGAGATACGAGCTGTCGTTCGAACACGCCCAAGCCGCGGGCCTCACGCTCCTCGGTGGGCTCGTCCCGCTCGAGGGTCCGGCCCGCGGAGAGCAGGAGCTCCAGGAATCGTCCCTGCCGCTCGAACGTCGTCCCGTCCAGCCTCTGGTTCCTGAGCTCTTCGGCGATCTGACGCGCCTCCTCGGAGAGGGCCTCGAAGTTCCCGGGAGCCCGCCCGGCCCCAGGCCGCCGTGCGAGCTCGCCCAGCCGACCTGCGATGATCTCCTGCGCATTCGCGAGCTGCTCCATCCGGGCCGTAGCACCGTCCTGCCCGGGATCCTGGCCGAGGGAGCTGGACCCACGGTTCACCGACTCCTGCGCGGCCGCGAGGTTCTCGAGCTCAGATCGGATCTGGTTCTCGGTGGCACCGGCCTGCCCCGCTTGGGCGCTCTGGGAGAGAGCCGCCAGCGCGCGGAGCGCGATCTCGTTCATGGCGCGCTCGGCGCTCGCCACGGCTTGCTCGGACTGGGCAACCGCCGCGCGGCCGCTCCCGCGGAGCGTCTCGAGGGCCTGTTCCGTCTCCGCGATCGCCCGCCCGACGGCGTCCGAGAGGTCCCGACCGATGTCGGGCGCCTGGACGGTCGCCTGGGCGAGCTGGTTCGCGAGGTTCCGGAGCCCGTCCCGGAGCGCGGTCTCCTCTCCCTGGAACTCCGCCCTTCGGGCGGGCCCAGCGCTCGGAAGCTCGTTACCGAGATCCTCCTGCCTGCGCGCGAGGGTGAGTGCGTCCTGGGCGCCCCGACGGAGGCCCTCCTGGAGCTCTAGGTTCCACTCCTCCGTCATCCCGGTGCGCGCCTCCTCCATCATGTCGAGCGCGCCCGCCAACGCCTCGGCGGCTTCGGCCGCCCGGTCGCCCGCGGCCTGGGTGTCGCCCTGTGCAGTCTCCTCGATCCCCTGCTGCATCGCGTCCCGCGCCTGGCCGATGTCCTGACTGGCCTGGTCGGTCTGCTCGGCCACCTCGGGCTCCGCCTGGTCGCGGAGATCGTCTGCAATCTGGTCCAACTGCTGCTCCAACTCCTCCGCGCGACGGGCCAAATCCTGCTGCTGCTCGATTCCCTGCCCCATGCTCAGGCTGTCCACGAGCGCATCCTGCGTGTCCGAGAGGGTTCGGAGCTCCTCCTCGGCTCCCCGCATTGCCTCCTCGAGGACGCTCCGTCGGAGACGATCGACCATCTGCTCGAGCCTCGACCGCATCTCCTGCTGACGCGCGCTCAGGTCTCCCGCCGCTTGGGCAAGCTCATCGGAGAGCTCCTCGCTCTGGAGCGCGTCGAGGAGCTCCTCGAGCTGCTCCACCGCTCCCGCACCGAGCACCTCCTCGAGCATCCTCGCCAGCTCCTCGATCCGTTCGGCGAGCTCGAGGTCGGTCTCGTCCTGGTCCCCAAGGCTTCGGACGGCCTCCGTGAGCTGCCCCTGGAGGGCCTGGATGTCGCGGGCGACCTCGACCTGCCGCTCGACCGCCTGTTGTACATCCTGCACCTCCTCGACCGGGGCGCCGGCCACGTCGGCCCCGCCCGGCTGGTCCTGGCCCAGGCGGGTCCTCCGCTCAAGGTCGCGGAGCTCCTGCTCCTCTTGCCGGGTCCGGTCGAGGAGCTCCTGCGCTCGGGCCGCGACCTCCTCCAGGCGGCCCCTGGCGATGTCCCGGAGCTCGGACTCCTGTGGCATGCGGAGAACGTACGTCGCGCTCTCCGCCATATGAGGGCTCGGAGCGTTGTCCGCGACGCGCGCGCGCACGACCACCTGCTCGCCCGGACGGATGGCCCACTGGGTGAAGTCGAGGGTGGGGTGGAGGATCACGCTCTGACGATCGGCCGTGGGAATGCGGTCCACGCTCCCCCCTTCGACCTCCACCCCCTCCACGTCCCGGAGCCGGGTCTCGATCTCGATCCACGAGACCCCGTAGTCGTCCACCGCCTCGAACTCGAGCGGGAGCCGGAGCGAGAGCGGGAGCTCTCCCCCCGTGCCGGGCTCGGGGAACGTGAGCGTGGGCGCCTCGTCCGGGATCACCTCCAGGTCGAGAGGCGGCGGGAGGAGGCCTCCCTCGACACCGCCTTCGACTACCCACTCCAGGAGCGCGGATCGACTGGCCGTAAGGTCACCCGCAAAGCGCCCGTCCTCGATGGGGAGGAGCACAGTCACGTCGGCTTGCTCATCCCGGAGAGACACGGTGACCGCGGCCCCACCCTGCATACCGCCCGTGAAGCGAAGGATCGTCCCCTCCGGGACGGCCAGGGCCTCCGGGGCCCCCCGAATCGACGCGGGGGGAAGACGCGTGTGCCCCGGATAGGTCAGCTCGACCAGGAGATCGGCGAGGAGAGACGGATCCGACGGCGTGAGCGTACGGGTCTCTGTACGGGCTCCGTCCGGGCTCGACGCCCAGTACGAGACGTCGGTCTCGAGCGGCGGGAGCGTGAGCGACGCGACGCTCCGCGACACGCCGAGCGTACGGGCTTCCTCGACCTCTCCGATCGCCCGCCAGTGGACGGTCACCGAGTCGCGGCCCTCGGCCACGACCTCGACCAGCGGCTCCTCTCCCCGGGGCAGTCGGGCATCTCCGGGACGGAGCTCGAGAGGCGGAAGGGGCGGCCGAGCGAGGAGCTCGCGCGGGTGCGCGATACCGGCCCAGGCGGCGCGGGCACGATCTGGAGCCGCCAGGAAGAGCAGGAAGACGATCCCCAGACCGAGGGCGAGCCCCACGCCCGACGCTCGAACGAACCTCGATGCCCTCCGTCCGGGTTCGCCCACCAGACCCCCCGTCTCCACGCCAATCTGGCCTACAAGCGCGGATTCCCCTGCGCGCGCGAGCGACTCCGAAACCCCGGGGGGGAGCGCCCGGCTGAGCTCCGCCTGCGCCAGCACCGCTCCCTCCGGGAGTCGGGTAGTGCGCTCGATCTCGCTGGCGAGGCTCTCCTCGGCGGTCCAGCGATCCAGGGTCCAGGCCGTCCACGCCCCCAGCCCGAGCAACCCGGCCACGCCCCCCAAGAGGAGGATGAGGGGAAGGGTCGTGCCCGGCCGCCAGCCCTCCGGACCGGCCAGGATCCACGCGAAGACGAGCACCACCTGGGCCAGCGTGCACGAGGCCAGGGCCAGCGTGAGCACCAGCCGGATCCGCAGGTGCCGGCGGACGGCGTCGAGCAGAGCGTGCAGGGACACGGGGGTCATCGCGCGTTCCGGCTGATCGCGTACACGAAGAGGTTCACACCCATGCGAAGGGCCGCCTCACGGACGGACGGCGGATCCCCATGAACCTCGGGGTCCTCCCACCCGTCCCCCAGGTCGCTTTCGAAGCTGTAGAACACGACGAGCCGCCCCTCATGAAAGATGCCGTACGCCTGCGGCGCTTCCCCGTCGTGCTCGTGGACCTTCGGGAGCCCCTCCGGAAGATCGTAGAACACGTGGAAGATCGGGTGATCCGGGGGGAGCTGGACCAGGGGCCGGTCGGGGAAGAGGAGTGCGACCTCACGCCGAAACGAGTCGTCCAGCCCGTAGTTGTCGTCCGCATGCAGAAACCCCCCGGCCTCGAGGTAGCTCCGGAGCGCGGCCCGCTCCTCCGACGAGAACGCCACGCTGCCGTGCCCCGTCATATAGAGGAACGGATAGTCCCTCACCGACGGGTCGAGCAGGGTGACCACGGCCTCGACTTCCGACACTGGGATCCCGGTCCGCTCCCTAATCGCGAAGAGGAGGTTCGGGATCGAGGAGGAGTTCGCGTACCAGTCGCCTCCCCCTCCGTACTGGAGCCGCGCGATCGTGAGCTCGACCTGCACGCTCGGACCTCGGTCGGAGAGGCCGCTCGCGGAGGCCACCATCCCACCGGTCGCGAACGCCAGGGCGCTCACGGCAACAGTCAGAGAGGGCAACGGACGGGTCTACTCCGGCTCGGGGAGGCCTCGAGAGAGCTCCAAGAGCCAATCATACGCAACGTTCCTCGGGATTTCCAGCACGGAAGCGACCTCCCGGGCCGCCCGGCTGGGTGAGAGTCCACGCTCGAGGAGGGATCGGGCCAGCGCCTCCCCTTCTGCCCTAAGGCCGGCCGCATCGGACAGGCCCACTGCCGCGGGCGCGACGACCACCGTCACCTCGCCCCTGGGGGGCTCGTCCCCGTAGTAGCGAGCCAGCTCCGAGAGGGTTCCGCGCTGGAACTCCTCGTGGAGCTTGGTGAGCTCCCGAGCGACGGCCGCCCGCCGTTCGGCTCCGCACCGGGCCGCAAGATCCCGAAGGAGGGCGGGCGTCCGCCCCGGAGCCTCGAAGAGGACGACCGTCTCTCTCGACGATTGGACGCGGTCGAGGAACGTCTTCCGGTCGGAGCCCTTCCTGGGAACGAAGCCGAGGAACGAAAAGGGGGTGGTGGGAAGGCCCGATCCCACCAGGGCGTGGAGCACTGCGGACGGTCCGGGAATCGGGACGACCGCGTGCCCACCGTCGATCGCCTTTCGTACGAGGCGCTCTCCCGGATCCGACACGAGGGGTGTGCCGGCATCGGAGACGAGCGCCAGGGCCTTCCCCTCGCGGAGCCGTGAGAGCACCTCCTCTGTTCTGGCCTCCTCGTTGTGGGCGTAGAGGGAGAGCAGGGGAGTCGTAAGCTCGAAATGGTGGAGCAACTTTCGAGTGCGCCGAGTGTCCTCGGCGAGAATCGTGTCCACCTCGCCGAGGACCCGGCTCGCCCGCGGGGAGAGGTCCTCCAGATTCCCGACGGGCGTGCTGACCATATAGAGGGTTCCCAACTCCGCGCCCTTCACTAGCCCGGAGCGGGCAGCGTCACAAGTGCTCCAAGAGCTTCTTCTCGAGGTACGGCTTCGGGACCGCACCTACGACGGTGTCCACATGCTCCCCGTTCTTGAAGAAGAGAATGGAGGGGATGGAACGGATTCCGAACCGGCTCGCCGTGCCCGGATTCTGATCCACGTCCACCTTCGCGACCACAACAGCGTGGTCCGCGTACTCCTGGGCCAGCTCCTCCACGAAGGGCCCCACGATCCGGCAGGGACCGCACCAGGCGGCCCAAAAATCAACGATCGCCACGCCGCTGGAGCCCTCGATCGTCGTCGTGAACGTATCGTCCGTTACCGTCAGGGTGCTCCCGCTCTGTGCCATGCTACCGCTCTCCTCGCTCTACATGATTCCCGGCTCTACCCGGCGGTGTGAAAGGAACTCCTGAGCTCGCCCCAGAGTTCCCGGAACGCTCCTCAGGCTGTGATCCGATCGAGCCCGACGCTCTCGACGAGCCACCGGCCGTCAGGGGTCTGCACGACCTCGAAGGGGACGTCCGCGTACCGGCTCGCGCCCCGGACCAGGTCCACCCCGATTCGCGTCGTCCGATTCGAGCGGCCCGGGACGGGCGCCTCGGACCGCACGCGGTAATCGTCGTGGAGAAGGACCTCCGCGATGAGGCTCATTCGGATCTCGATCTCCGCCCGTGAGACGCACGGCCGCCCCCCACCGAACCAGGACCCGAGGCGCCGGAAGGGGCAGGACAGGAAGTTGCCCGTCTCGTCCGCGATCGGACCGTCGGCCGTGCCGAAGATGCGGGCCATGGCCTCCAGGTCGCCCGTGTTAGCCGCCTGGAGGAAGCGCTCGACCGAGAGTGTGGGCTGAACTCCCGCCATGCGGTCCAGCGCCGGCAGGGCGGTCTGGACGCAGGCGGAGAGAGCGACCCCAAAGACTAGCGACGAAGCGAGAACCCGCACGGTCATTCGGACCTCTGGGAAGCCGTCCACGCGAGCGATGAAGCGTCCAGCCCTCCAGAGGCGCCTCCGACCCGCCCGCACGCCCGGAAGTTTCGAGCCGCTTCCTCGACGCGTCAACCCACGGGCGCCGCGGAAAGCACCTGGAGCTCGAAGGGCCCCTCTCCATCCGCCGCGGGAGCTCCGACGACCCGCACGCGCGCCCCCTCACCGACGTCCTCCTCGAGCAGCCGGAGGGCCAGCGGGTTCTGGATACGCTGCTGAATCACGCGCTTAAGGGGACGTGCCCCGAACATGGGGTCGTAGCCCTCCTCGGCGAGCGCGATCTTCACGTCGTCCTCCACCTCGAGCACGACGCCGAGCTCCTCGGCAAGGCGGCGGACCCGCTCGAGCTGGAGGTTCACGATCTGACGGAGGTCGTCCCGGTCCAACGGGCGGAAGACCACCACGTCGTCCACCCGGTTCAGGAACTCGGGCCGGAAGTGCCGGCGCATCTCGCCCATCACCCGTTCCTCTACCTCCGACCACTCGGCCCGGGGACCCTGCTCCAGGATGTACTGGCTCCCTATGTTCGAGGTCATGATGACAACGACGTTCCGGAAGTCGACCGTCCGTCCCTGGGAATCCGTGAGCCGGCCGTCGTCCAGGATCTGGAGGAGGAGGTTGAACACCTCCGGGTACGCCTTCTCGATCTCGTCGAAGAGCACCACGGAGTGCGGCCTCCGCCTCACCGCCTCGGTGAGCTGTCCCCCCTCCTCGTATCCGATGTAGCCGGGCGGGGCACCGATGAGCCGCGCCACCGCGTGCTTTTCCATGTACTCGGACATGTCGATCCTGACCATCGCGCGCTCGTCGTCGAACAGGAACTCGGAGAGCGCCCTCGCGGTCTCCGTCTTCCCCACTCCTGTGGGCCCGAGAAAGATGAACGACCCGACGGGGCGCGCCGGATCCTGGAGGCCGGCCCGCGCCCTCCGCACCGCGTTCGCCACGGCAGCCAGCGCCTCGGCCTGGCCCACGACGCGCTCCCCCAAGAGCCCCTCCAGGTGCGTGAGCCGCTGGCGCTCAGACTCCATCAGGCGCGAGACCGGAATGCCTGTCCACTCCGCCACCACCTCCGCAATGTCGTCCGCCGAGACCTCCTCTCTCAGGAACTTCCCGTCGGCCTGGAGCTCCTCCAGACGCGCTTCGGACTGGGCGACCTCCGACTGCGCGCGGGGGATCTGCAGCGGACGTAACCATTACGGTGTCCTGAATGGCGACCTCCGACTGCGCGCGGGGGATCTCCCCGTACTGGAGCTGCGCGGCTCGCTCGAGATCGCCCACCCGTGTGGCCCGCTCGGCCTCCGACTTAAGCTCGTCGATCCGTTCCTTCGAGGCCTGGATGCGGGAGATGACGTCCTTCTCGGCCTGCCACTTCGCCTTCATGCCCGAGCTCTTCTCGCGCAGCCCGGCGAGCTCCTCCTCGATGGCCTCCCGGCGCTCCAGTGCGGAGCGGTCCTCCTCTCGGGCGAGCGCCTGGCGCTCGATCTCGAGCTGTGTGATCCGGCGCTCGAACTCGTCGATCTCCTCCGGAAGCGATTCGATCTCGATCCGGAGCCGGCTCGCCGCCTCGTCCATGAGGTCGATCGCCTTGTCCGGGAGGAAGCGTCCCCCGATATAGCGGTCGGACAGCTTGGCCGCCGCGATGAGCGCCTCGTCCCGGATCCGCACCCCGTGGTGAACCTCGTAGCGCTCCTTGAGCCCGCGGAGGATCGCGATCGCGTCCTCTACGGAGGAAGGAGCCACGAAGACCGGCTGAAATCGGCGCTCGAGGGCGGGGTCCTTCTCGACGTGCTTCCGGTACTCGTCGAGGGTGGTGGCGCCCACGAGGCGCAGCTCGCCCCGGGCCAGCATCGGCTTCAGCATGTTCCCGGCATCCACCGCGCCCTCGGCAGCCCCCGCGCCCACGATCGTGTGCATCTCGTCAATGAATACGACGAAACGACCCTCGGACTCGGTGATCTCCTTCAGGACCGCCTTCATGCGGTCCTCGAACTCGCCCCGGTATTTGGCTCCCGCCAGCATAGCGGAGATGTCGAGCTGGACGAGCCGCTTGTCCACGAGAGACGTCGGGATGTCGCGGGCCAGCGCGTCGGCGACCCTCCCCTGGAGGAGCGAGACCCGGAGCCCCGCCTTCTCCAGCACCGGGCCGACGATCCCTCCCTCCTGCTCGAGCAGGGCCTGGAGAAGATGCGCCCCCGACACCTCGGGGTGTCCGGCGTCCCCCGCGGACCGCGACGCGGCCTCGAGGGCTTGTCCCGCCTTGACGGTTAGACGATCGAGTGCAGCCATCGGCGTGGGCGGCTCCTAATCGTGTGTTGCTATGCTGTGTTGCTCTCGCGTGTGTCTGGCGTGCTCCAGGCATTCAGGCACGGTGAACCCCGCTGGCCTGTCAATCCGGCAGGATCGCCACGCCGAACCCACGGTCGTCCCAGATAGAAACACAAGAACCGTACCAGCCCCGCCGAGCCCCTCATCGAACGTTCACCTGCCGACAGTGACCCGCTTCAGCAGGGTACCCGCCGGAATCGTGTCGCCCGGCCGGAGCTGGTTGATCGTCTCCACCTGCTCGACCGGGATGGTGGAAGGGTAGCGCTCGTGGAACTCCTCGAGCGTCATGGCCTCGGGGGTCCGGACGAGCGTGATCCGGTCGGGCTGAATGTCCAGGATGGCCCGAACCGTGATGGGGCGAAACGACCCGAGCGCGGCGCGAAGGGCGGCCGCCCGGACCGTCCACCGCGCTCGCACTGCGAGCCCGAGGATCCGGTAGATCCGGCCTCGGTGCGCGAGGAAGACGGCCGTGCCATCCAGCGTTCCCTCCTCGGTCTGCGCGGAGAACTCGGTCCACGCAGCCGTGAGCCCGTTCACGGGCGTATCCCGGGAGCTGAGCCCGGTCACGCCGCCCCCGGCGAGGAAGCGCTCCCGGGCTTCCCGGGGGGAGGCGGCCTCCACGATCGCGAGCGCCAGGATCGCGTCCCTTTCGGGGCTCGCGGCCTGAACCGCGGAGGCCTCGTTCGTCCCGCCCCATCCCTCGGGGAAGTCCACCTGGAAGGCGAGCTCCGGGTGGATGAACGAGGCGCCCTCGAAGTATCCGTTCCGGGGGTTCGGGCCGAACGGCATCCCCTCGAGGCGGCGGAGATAGCTCTCGCGCTCCACCGTCCCGCCCGGCTCGAAGGCCTCGGCCTGCTCGAGGATCCGGTCCCGTCTGGAGAGGGGGTCCGGGTGAGTGGACAGGAACCCAGGGAGCCGATCTCCGTCGCAGGCGCCGGAAGCCGCAGCGAGCATCTCGAAGGTGGCCGCCATTGCCCGGGACTCGTACCCGAGCGCCGTCATGTACCTAAGACCCAGGTCGTCGGCCTGGCGCTCAGCGTCGCGGCCGTAGGAGAGGAAGAGGATCTGGAGCCCCGCCCCCGCGAGGTCCGCGTAGGGGGCCAGGTCGGGAGCCAGGATCGATCCCACGCCCAGCCCGATCTGGGCGAGCTGCGCCCGGCTCATCTGGGCGGCGCCGTGCCGCGCCGTGACGTGTCCGATCTCGTGGCCCACCACGCCCGCAAGCTCCGCCTCGGAGGAGAAGTGGGTGAGGATCCCGCGGGTCACGTAAACGAATCCGCCGGGAAGCGCGAACGCGTTCACGACGGGGTCGTCCACGACCCGGAAGGTCCACGGGAGGCCGGGACGCTCGGAGGCCCGGGCCATCCGGTTCCCCAGGTCCTGCACGTATTCCTGAAGCGCTGGGTCGTCCACGAGCCCCAGCGCGGGGACAATGTCCTCGTCCGCCTCCCGCCCCATCTGGATTTCCTGCGATTCGCTGACGAGGATGAGCTGGCGGGAGCCCGTAGCCGGGTTCACCGCGCACCCGGTCGCCACCCCGATCACAAAGCCACACGCGAGGGCGCGGGAGCCGAGCCCGCGGACGCGAGCGATACCGAGCCGGGGCGCGGGGGCGGGGTTGACCCTCCCTGGCGGTGCCGGCAGCTTCTGCCCGATGCGCCCGACCCCTTCTGGACGCCTTCGTCTCGCCGGTGCGCGCGCCCGAACGCGCGGCATCGCGCCCTGGGCGCTCCTCCTCTCCCTGGCGCTCCTGCCCCTCGGGGGCTGCACGGACCCGATGCCGCCGGCGACCCCGGGCGAGGCGATCCCTCGGGAGCTCTTCATCGACTCGTACGTGGACCTCAGAGTCGAGGCGCTCCAGCGGCCCTCCGGCGTGCTGACGGCGGAGGAGAGCGAGCCGGTGCTCCGGAGACACGGGGTGACCGACCAGGACCTGAGGACCTTCATCGAGGTGCACGCTCGGGACATGCCCTACATGAGCGAGTTATGGTTCGAGATCGAGCGCCGTATTCGAGAGCGGATCGGGAGCAGCATCGTGACGCCTGAGCTGGCTCCATAGGCGATCCCCGACCGACCTAGTTGCGGACCACTAGAGCACCAGGAAGGTGAACCCGATCGAAAGGGCCTTGCGCTCCCCCACGCTCCCGGCGATGCGAACGGCCCATCCCGGATCGAACGAGAGATCGAGGCCCAGGTCCACTGCAAGACCGAGGGCCAGGTCCTCCGCCTCGGGGTCATCACTCCCCATCAGTGCGTCCAGGATCACGCGCGGGGTGGCGTACGGGTTCACCCGCACGCCCTCTCCCTCCATCTCGCGGCCGACCGAGAGGCCGAGCGGTACGCTCAGGAGCACGGAGTCGCCGACACCGAACCCCGCTCCCGTCACCCACTGGACGTCCACCGGTAGATCGTCCGTCGCTGCGATGAGCCCGCCCGACACATCGACGCCCCCGAACACAGCGACCTCCTCGACCCGATCCTCGGCCAGCCCGATGCGGAAGCCGAACGGCCCACCACTCCGCCACGTGCTCATGATCCCGATCCCATTCCCGGGAGTGGGGTCGGTCAGATAAACGCCCCAGCCGAGGGGCGTGGACGGCGAGACCATGAGGGGGCCCTCCCAGGGAACCTGCCCCGAAAGCGGGACCGCCCAGAGAGCCAGACCCAGCGTTACCGGCAGGAACGCGTGTCGCATTCTCGGGCCACTCCTTGACTGGGCCACGCACGGAAGGACGCCGCCACCCGCCCCCTGACGGGCCGAGGGAGCACGATGCGGTAAAGTTGCACGAAGGGCCGCGCGGGGAGAAGGGGACGCCGAGCCCCGGTTGCAAAGCTCAAGCCCTCCCGGCCGGGTCTCCTGCGTGGCGGGGGGGCGATTTCAAGCGTCCCACCCACCATATCCGGAGGAGGGTGGCGCCAAGGATCACGGCGCCACCCACCGCTCCCCAGACTGAAGGCCGCTCTCCGTGAACGAGCCACGCCCAGACCGGGTTCAGCGCCGGCTCCAGGAGGAGGAGGAGGCTCGCCTCGAGCGCGCCGACGCTCTGGAACGCACTGGATAGAAGAACGTACGCGAGCCCGATCTGCACGGCACCGAGGTAGAGGATCACGAGCCAGTCCGTGCCGCTCGCGTTCTCGATGGGGAGGGCCACGGGAAGGCACGCCACAAAAGCGATCGCGTTCCCCATTGCGACGGCCGCCAGCGTAGCGTCGGAGCCCCCGGGCTCCCGACCGAGCCAGCGGAGCCCGGTGACCGTGAGCGCCCACGAGACCCCGCTCAGGACCCCGAGCACGTTCCCACGGACTGGGTCGGGCGCCGTCGCGACGGGCACCTCGCTCCCCACGAAGAAGGCGGCGAGCCCGAGGCCCACGGCTGCCATGAACGGGAGATCCGAGCGCCGGATCGGCTCTCGGAGCACGAACGGTCCCAGAAGGAGCAGGTAGAGCGGAGCCGTGGACTGGAGGAAGATCGCGTTCGCCGACGTCGTGAGGCGGTTCGCCAAGACGAAGAGCACCAGAGTGGACGCATAGGCCACCGCCACGGGGACCAGACGCCACCGCCATCCGCGGCGAGCCGCGGGAAGGATCAGGAGGAGGGTGACGGCTGCCACCCCGGACCGGAGCCCGGCGATCGGCCAGCCTCCGAGGGAGGCGGCCTTGATGGCGGCGCCCCCGGTCGAGAACAACGCCGCCGCCGCGAGGATCTGGAGGCGGCCTACTCCCACTCGATCGTGGCCGGAGGCTTCGAGCTCACGTCGTAGGCGACCCGGTTCACGCCGCGGACCTCGTTGATGATCTGGGTGGAGACGCGAGCGAGGACGTCCGGGGGGAACGGGTACCAGTCCGCTGTCATCCCATCCCTCGAGGTGACGGCGCGCAGGGCCACCACGTTCTCGTACGTGCGACCGTCCCCCATGACCCCGACAGAGCGGACCGGAAGGAGAACAGCGAACGCCTGCCAGATCTCGTCGTAGAGGCCGGCCGTCCGGATCCCGTCGAGGAAGATCTCGTCGGCCTCGCGGAGAATCTCGAGCCGCTCCTCGGAGACCTCACCCAACACCCGAACCGCGAGGCCAGGCCCCGGGAAGGGGTGTCTTCCCACGAACTCCTCGGAGAGCCCCAGCTCGCGCCCGACGTTTCGCACCTCGTCCTTGAAGAGCTCCCGGAGCGGCTCGATCAACTCGAACGGCATGTCCGTCGGGAGACCCCCCACATTGTGGTGTGTCTTGATCGTAGCTGACGGGCCCCCCGTCGATACGGACTCGATGACGTCGGGATAGAGCGTCCCCTGGACGAGAAACCGTGCGGCCGCCCCCTCCTCTTCAGCGGCCCGCTGGAAGACGCGGATGAACGTCCGCCCGATGATGCGTCGCTTCTCCTCGGGATCCGCTACGCCCCGGAGCTCGCGGAGAAACCGCTCCCGAGCGTCCATCGTCACGAGCCGGATTCCCATGTGGCGGCGGAAGGTCCGCTCGACGGATTCCCGCTCGCCTTTCCGGAGGAGACCGTTGTCCACGAAGATGCAGGTGAGGCGGTCTCCGACCGCACGGTGGACGAGCGCAGCGGCGACGGACGAGTCCACCCCCCCTGAGAGGGCGCAAAGGACCCGCCCGCCCCTCGCCCGCTCCCGAATGCGCGCGACGGATTCCTCCACGAACGCTCCGGGCGTCCACGTCGGCTCGAGCGCCGCCGTCTGGAAGAGGAAGTTCGAGAGGATCTCCTCCCCTCTCGTCGTGTGCGCCACCTCAGGGTGGAACTGGACCCCGAAGATCTTCCGGTCGGCCTCACGGAAGGCCGCCACCGACAGGGTCGAAGTGGACGCGAGGGCCTCGTATCCCGGAGGCGGCTCGTCCACGTGATCCCCGTGGGAACACCAGACCTGCGTGGGCGTCTCCGGATCGAAGCCCTCGAAGAGCGAGTCCCGGACGAGCACGCGCAGGTCCGCGCGTCCGTACTCCCGTCGGCCGTGCTGGACGTGAGCCCCCTCCAACTGGGCGATGAGCTGCATCCCGTAGCAGATCCCGAGGATCGGGATCCCCTCCTCGAGGAGGCACCGGTCGAGGGTCGGCGCGCCTTCGCCGTACACGGAGGCGGGCCCTCCGGAGAGGACGATCGCTCCCGGAGCCCACTCCCGGATCCACTCGAGCGACCGGGTCGGAGGATGGATCTCGCAGAAGACGCGTTCCGCCCGGATCTTGCGGGCGATCAGCTGAGTGTACTGGGACCCGTAGTCGAGGATGAGGACCCGGTTACGATCCGAGCTCATGGAGGGACGCCTCGATTCGGCAGAGACCCGCTCGACGACGAAGGCAGCCTCTTAGGGATCACCTCTCCTTCCGTGAGAGATTCGACCGTTTCACGCCGGCGCACTAGGAGGCCCCGCCCACCCTCGACGATGACTTCCGCGGGCCGGAGGCGTGAGTTGTAGTTGGACGACATCGCGAACCCGTACGCGCCGGCCGTCCCCACGGCCAGGAGGTCACCCGGCTCCGGGAGTGGGAGGTCGCGGGCGAGCCCGAGGAAGTCGCCGGTCTCGCAGACCGGCCCGACCACATCCACGACGACCCGTGGAGCGCCTTCTCTCGGGCGCACCGGCACGATGCGGTGGAACCCCTGGTAGAGGGAGGGCCGGATGAGGTCCGTCATCCCACCGTCCGTGACGACGAACGTTTTTCCGGCCGATCGCTTCACGTAGAGGACCCGTACGAGGAGAACGCCCGCCTCGCCCACGATCGCGCGGCCCGGCTCGAGCACGAGCTCGAGGCCGCGAGGCTTCAGGCGCCCTATCACCTCCCGCGCGAACGCATCCAGATCCAGGCCGGCCTCGCCGTCATAGCCGATGCCGAACCCGCCTCCGAGGTCCACGTACTCGAGGCCGATCCCCCCTGCCACGAGCCGGTCGACCAGCGCCGTCACGCTCTCCAGAGTCCGGAGATAGGGCGCGGTGTCCAGGATCTGGGAGCCGATGTGCACGTCCAGGCCTCGGGCCTCGAGGTGGGCGTCCTCGCTCATCGACCGGTAGAGGTCCTCGGCTTCGGCGGCCGGGATCCCGAACTTGCTCTCCGCGTGCCCCGTCCTCGTATACGCGTGCGGCGTCTCGGTGTCTACGCCGGGGTTAACGCGGAGCCCCACGGACGCCACGAGCCCCTTCCGCGCCGATATCCTGCTCAGGAGGGCCAGCTCCCCAGCGCTCTCGACGTGGAAGGCGAAGATCCCCGCGTCGAGCCCGGCCTCGAGCTCCCGCTCGGTCTTCCCCGCCCCCGCGAAGACGATCAGCTCCGGGGGGAAGCCGGCGACGAGCGCGCGGTGGAGCTCGCCGAGCGACACGATGTCCGCCCCGGCTCCGAGCGCCGCGATTCGGTTCAGGAGCGCGAGGGAACTGTTCGCCTTCACCGAGTACGCCAGGAGGAATTCTACCCCCCCGAACGTCTCCTGGAAGCGGCGCACCCGGGCCTCGACCCCCTCGACGTCGTAAACGTACAGGGGAGTTCCGTGCTCCGCGGCCAGCTCCTCGAGCGGCACGCCCCGACAGGTGAGGACCCCGTCCACCCGCGGGAAGCCCGGAGGCACGCCTTCGCCCGCGCTCGCCTTCGTCAGTATGCCTTCGCCCAGAGGACCTCCGTGAGCGCCTCTCCGCCTCCGACACACCGTGCCGGGGGCACGTCCGACCGGAACTCGGCGTCGGGAAGGCAGCGGAGAGTCGCTTTCGTTTCGGCTTTCACCCGCTCCTCTACCTCCGCCTTCCCACTCCAGCCCGTGTAGACGAAGCCCCCCGGACCCTCCAGGATCTCCTTCAGCTCCTCGAAGGTTCCTACGCCCCGGTGCGTGTTCACCTCCCGGAGCTCTCGGGCGCGCTCGAGGAGCTCACCTTGGAAGGCCTCGAGGCGAGACGGCACTTCCTCCACGGCCTGGTCCTCGGCGAGGAAGAGCTTTCGCTCCTCGCCCTCGGAGGTAACGCGCTTCACGAGTACGACCTGGCCCTTCTTCAGGTCCCGCGGGCCGATCTCCATCCGGAGCGGCACGCCCTTTCGCTCCCACTCGTAGAACTTGGCCCCCGGGCTCAGGGAATCCCGATCGTCCACGCGCACCCGGACGCCCGCCTGTCCCAGGCGGCGGCCGAGCTCGTGGGCCTTCTCGACCACCGCCGTCCTCTCCTCGTCCGACCTCGAGATAGGGAGAATCACAATCTGGATCGGGGCCAGCCTCGGCGGAACGACGACCCCCTGGTCGTCCCCGTGCGTCATGACCAGGGCGCCGACGAGGCGCGTCGAGACACCCCAGGACGTGTTCCAGGCGTGCTCCTCCTCGCCCGTCTCGGTCTGGAAGGTGAGATCGAACTGCTTCGAGAAGTTCTGCCCGAGGTCGTGTGAGGTGCCCGCCTGGAGGGCTCGTCGGTCCTGCATCATCGCCTCCAAGCTGTACGTCCGGACCGCCCCCGCGAACCTCTCGCTCTCCGACTTGACACCGGTAACGACCGGCATCGCCATCCAATCCTCCATGAACGTGCGGTATACGCCGAGCATGCGGAGCGCCTCCTCGTTCGCCTCCACCTCGGTCGCGTGCGCCGTGTGCCCCTCCTGCCAGAGGAACTCCGTAGTGCGGAGGAAGAGCCTCGTCCGTAGCTCCCACCGCATCACGTTCGCCCACTGATTCAACAGCACCGGCAGGTCCCGGTACGACTGCACCCACTTCGCGAACATCGAGTAGATGATCGTCTCGGAGGTGGGCCGTACGACGAGCGGCTCCTCCAGCTCCTTCCCTCCCGCGTGGGTGACCACCGCGAGCTCCGGCCTGAATCCGGCGACGTGCTCCTTCTCCTTCTCGATGAAGCTCATGGGGATGAGGAGCGGGAAGTAGGCGTTCTCGTGCCCCGTCTCTTTGAACATGTCATCGAGCGCGCGCTGCATGTTCTCCCAGATCGTGTAACCCCACGGCCGGATGACCATGCTGCCGCGCACGGGGGAGTAGTCCGCAAGCTCCGCGCGGAGCACGACCTCGGTGTACCAGGCGCTGAAGTCCTGCCCCCTCGGGGGCAGGGCCTTGTCGTCCGACATGTCGCCCCTCTCGAGCTTCCTCTCTTACGCGTCCGACCTACGCGTCCGCTCCCCCGGAGACCCCGCCCGACGTTAGGGCGGTCACGCCGCCCCAGTGCTCGAGGGGAGTCTCCCGCTCCTCTCCCGTGGCCATGTCCCGCACCTTGGCCACGCCCCTGGACACCTCCTCGGGCCCGAGGATCATCACCTCCCGGGCCCCGGCCGCCGCCGCCGCCGAGAACTGCTTCTTCAGGCTCTGGTGTCGGAGCGGATAAACGACGCTCCGACCTCGCTCCCGCATGGCCCGTCCCAGGCGGCGGGCAATCGGCACCTCCGTCTCGGATACCGTGACGACGAACACGTCCACTTCCCGACGGTGCCTGGGAACGAGCCCCCGTTCCACGAGGAGCTCGCTCAGCACGACGTCTCCCATCCCGAACCCCACCGCCGGGAGGGCCTCCCCACCCGCCCACTCGAGGAGCTGGTCGTAGCGACCCCCGCCACAGATGGCACGGAGCTCGCCCCCCTGATCGAAGATCTCGAAGACGAGGCCCGTGTAGTACGCGAGCCCCCGCACGATCGAGAGGTCGAACTCGACGAACTCCTGGAGCCCCAGGTCGGCCATCGCGTCCATGAACGCCCGGATCCGCTCGAGCCTCTTCGAGACGCCCTCGGCCTCCCCTACCGCCGCCTCCACCGCATCCACGCCCCGGCTCCGGAAGAGGTCGAGGATGGACTCCGCGCGCTCGGGCGAGAGCCCCACCTCCGGGCCGGAGAGCCGCTCGATCAGGGTCTCGGTCCTCTCCCGCTCGATCTTGTCAATGATCGCGAAGGCAGATCCGAGCTTCCCTTCCGCCACCCCCCGGGCGAGGAGAATCTCCGAGAGCAGGACCCGGTCCGAGACCCGAGCCCGGACGTCCCCGGGCCCCAAGCCGAGCTCCCGGAGGCCATCCAAGGCCACGGCCAGGACCTCCGCGTCCGCCTCCACCCCCTCCTCCCCCACGAGGTCCACATTCCACTGGAAGTGCTCGCGGAGCCGGCCCCGCTGCTGCCGCTCGTAGCGGAACAGATGTGGGATCGAAAACCAGCGCACGGGCTTCGCCATGGACCGGCTGTGCTCGCCCAGGATCCTCGCGAGAGACGGGGTCATCTCCGGCCTCAGCGCCACGCGCCGGTCACCCTTGTCCACGAACTCGTAGAGCTGCGCGACGATTTCCGGTCCGCTCTTCTCAGTGTAGAGCTCGAGGGGCTCCAAAGGCGGGCCGTCGTACTCCAGGAAGCCGTAGCGCCGGGAGACCCGGCGCCACGCATCGAACAGGTGATTTCGGAGGGCCAGCTGCTCCGGAAGGAAATCGCGAAACCCCGGGAGTTTCGCCTTCCTGGATTTCGACATGCGCGAATCTACCCGGGATCCGCCGCCAGGGGCAAGGCTTCCAGGGGGGTCTTCCCGAGCCGGGCGAGGGCGTCTCCAACCGTGTGGAGAGAGCCCATCACGACGACCGTTCCGGAGGCGCCCGCGAGTTGTCCCGCGACGTCCAGCGCGGCGTCGAAGTCCACCGCTAAGCGTCCCCTAGGGGCGGGGAGCGAAGCCAGCGCCGCCTCGGGATCCCAGCGTCGGTCCGCGGGAGCCGACGGCGGGGTGGTGAGGACGAGCACGTCGATCGCCTCGAGAAGCTCGTCCAGCATCTCGAGCCAGGCCTTGTCCTGGAGGATCCCGACCACGCCCACCCGCGGCCCGCCCAAGTCCAGCTCCCCCAGCGTAGCGGTGAGCGCCCGCACGCCGTCCGGATTGTGCGCGACGTCCAGGACCCAGCGCCGCCCCTCCACGAGCTCCACCTGGAAGCGTCCGGGCATGCGCATCCGGAGCACCCCTTCCCGCACCGCTCCCGAGGTGACCGGGAGGCGGAGGGGCAGAGCCTCCAGCGAGCGGACCGCGAGCGCGACGTTCCTCATCTGGTGGCGGCCGCACAGGCTCGAGGCCAGCTCGAGGGAACCCCAGCGCTGGGTGCCCACGCTCAGCCGCGAGCCATCGAGGGAGATCTTCCCCTCCGGCTGCCCGATGCGCCGGAGGGGCACGCCGCGGGCCGCCGCCTCCTCCCGGAGGATCGCCATGGCGACGGGATCGTCGGCGGCCGTGAACGCGGGCACGCCGCGCTTCAGGATCCCGCCCTTCTCGCGGGCAATCTCCGCCACCGTCCCACCCAGGAGGTCGCGGTGCTCCACTCCCACGTTGGTGATCGCCGTGAGCACAGGGGACACCACGTTCGTGGCGTCGAGGCGGCCGCCGAGCCCCACCTCGACCACGGCCACGTCCACCTCGGCCAAGGCGAGGGCGTGGAAGGCGAGCGCGGTCGCCGCCTCGAAGAAGGAGGGGTCGTCCCTCAGGAAGAGCGGGCGGAGGTCCTGGGACCACTCCTCCAGGAGCTCGTCCGGGAGCGGGCGCCCGTCCACAAGGATCCGTTCCCGGAACGAGACGAGGTGCGGCGACGTGTAGAGGCCCGTGCGAAACCCGGCTGCGGACAGGATCCCGGCCCAGAGCCGAGCCACGGACCCCTTTCCGTTCGTCCCACCTACATGGAGGATCGGGTAGGAGCGATGGGGGTGACCGAGCGCCGCGAGCATCCGCTCGGTCCTCTCGAGCCCCCACTTTACGACCCCGGGGAGGGGCGGAAAGAGGCGGGCGGCCAGCGGATCGTCCGACGGAAGCCCGGAGGGATACGCTCCCGAGGTACGCTCGAGGGCTTCCCGGGTCACCCACCCCCCGGAGCCGCCGCGAACATGAGGCGCAGAAGACGTATCGTCGTCTCGCGCAGCTCGCGACGGTCCACGACCAGGTCCACCATCCCGTGCTCGAGGAGGAACTCCGAGCGCTGGAACCCCTCGGGAAGCTCCTGCTTGATCGTCTCCTCGATCACGC
Organism: Longimicrobiales bacterium; assembly: GCA_965198065.1. Classification (GTDB taxonomy): domain Bacteria; phylum Gemmatimonadota; class Gemmatimonadetes; order Longimicrobiales; family Gaopeijiaceae; genus SHZS01. The sequence continues at coordinate 752,769 of CBDAON010000004.1, forward strand.
GCGGCCCGGCGAACCCGACGAGAGCGCCCGGCTCCGCCAGGTTCACGTCCCCAAGCATCGAGAACGACGCGGTCACGCCCCCCGTGGTGGGATCCGCGAGCACGCTGACGTACGGGATCCCCGCCTCGTGGAGCCGCGCCAGGACGGCGGCCGTCTTGGCCATCTGCATGAGGGAGTAAATCCCCTCCATCATTCGGGCTCCGCCCGAGGCGGAGACGAGAATCAGGGGCCGTTCCTCAGCGAGTGAGCGGAGGCCGAGGCGCGCGATCTTCTCGCCGACGACCGATCCCATCGAGCCGCCGATGAACTCGAAGTCCATCACCCCCACAGCGATCGGCATCCTGTCGAGTGTGGCCACGCCAGTCACGACCGCGTCCCAGCGACCCGTCTTCTTCTGCGCCGCGCTCAGCCGAGCTCCGTATGGCTTCAGATCCACAAAGCCGAGGGGGTCCGCGCTCTGCACCTGGCGATCGACCTCCTGGAAGGTGCCAGGATCCGAGAAGATCTCGAGGTAGGTCTCGGCCGAGACCCGAAGGTGGTACCCGCACTTCGGACACACCCTCAGGTTCTGGACGAGCTTCTCCCGGTAAAGGATCTCGCCACAGCCCCCGCACTTCTCGAACACGTCGGAAGGGAGATCCCGACGATCGTCCGCCCGCAGGGGGGTTTTCTCCTTCCGGAACCAGGCCATCGTCCCGCTCCCGGCCGGCCGCCTATTCCTCTCCTGCCAGACGGGCAGCCAGCGCCGTCATGGTCCAGCACGTGAGGAGGAAGGTGCCGCCGTAGCTCAGGAAGGGAAGAGGGATTCCCGTGATCGGCACGATGCCGATCGTCATCCCGAGGTTCACGAAAATGTGGACCAGCCAGGTTCCGAAGATACCGACGAGAACCAGGCCGGCAAAGGGATCGGGGCTCCGCTCGGCGAGCCTGAGCACGCGCCCGAGGAAGAGCGAGAAGAGGCCGATCGCGGCCAGGACCCCGAGGAAGCCGAGCTCCTCTCCAACCACGCTGAAGATGAAGTCCGTGTGCTGCTCGGGCAGGAAGTCGAGCCGCTTCTGGGTGCCCTCCGTGAACCCCTTTCCGAAGAGCCCCCCGCTCCCGATCGCCACCTTGGACTGGATGAGGTTCCATCCGGCGCCCCGCGGATCGAGCGAGGGGTCGAGGAAGACGAGCAGGCGATTTCTTTGGTACTGGGCGAGCGAGTTCCAGAGCGGGAGCGCTACGGTCCCCGCGGCCAGGTTCGCCAGCACGACCGAGAAGGACTCGGCCAAATACAGTCGATACCGGAACGCGTAGAGGACCGCGACCAGACCCACGAAGTATGCGGACCAGACCCGCGCGTCGAAGGAGAGGATCAGGGCCAGGCCCGGGCTCGCGAGAAGGAGCATGTAGAGCCAGGGGGTTCCGGCCCAGAAGAGCGCCGCGAAGAGAATCCCCACGAACGCGAGGGCGGTGCCGAGGTCTCCCTGGAGGACCACGAGCCCGAGCGGCGCGCCGATGAGCGCGCACGGACCGAGCAGGTCCCTCAGGTTCCGGGGGGGCTCCTCCCTAGCCGAGAGGAGGCGGGCGAGCCCTAAGACCGCGGCGATCTTCGCAAACTCGGACGGCTGGAATTGGAGAGCACCCAGTTCGATCCAGGGTCCGGCCCCCTCGGCCGCGGTCGCGCCGGTACCGACCGCGAACGTCGCCGCGAGGAGGACGAGCGAGAAGAGGTACGCGGGGATCGCAAGCCACTCAAACCACGCCGGACGCACCCGCGTCACTACCGTGAACACGGCAAGAGAGATGCCGAGCCAGGCGAGCTGCCGGAGCCACGCGTTCTCAGTGACCTCGCTCGGCACATTCAGCACCCCGGCCGAGAAGATCATCGCGAGCCCGAAGGCCGTGAGCGCAAGCGCGAGGGTAACGAGCGCGGGGTCCCGCGCCCACCTCCGGTACCAGTGCATGGGGTCCGTGCGCACGGTGACCGCGGGCTAGGGCACTCGAACCCGGCCCTCCCATCGGACGCCCCCGAGGAGGTGCTCTCGGTAAGTCTGGATCGTGTCCACGGGCACCCCGTACTTGCGCCGCAGATAGAAGTCAGCGGCCTTTGCGCCAATGGGGGCCGCGGCGGCGGATCCCGAGGCCCCCTCCTCCACGAGGACCACCATCGCCACCTCGGGGGGCCGGTCCCAGGGCCCGGCGAGCCCGATGAACCAGGCGTGGGGCGCTGCCTGCTGGGGTCCCCGCTGCGCCGTGCCCGTCTTCCCGATCAGGTCCCAGTGCTCCAACGTGGACATGTACGCGGTCCCGCCCGGCTGGGTCACCTGCCGGAGCCCCTCCATGAGCGCGGCGAGGTTCTCCTCGCTCAGATCCAGGCTCCACTCGGCTTCGACTTCCTCCCCTTCACCGAGTCGCCTGAGGCGGGGGGCCGGGGCGGTCCCGTCCCGAGCAAGGGCCATGTAGAACTGCGCCATCTTGAGCGGCGTCTGATCGTTTGGCCCCTGCCCGATCGCCATCGCCATCACCTCGTTCTCGTACGGCAGGTAGCCGAACTGCTCCTGCCAGAACGCGAAGCTCTCGGGGAAGACGCCCCGCGACTCGAAGGGCAGGTCCACGCCGCAGCGCTCGCCGAAGCCGAGCCCGCTCGCCTCCTGGACCAGACGCTCAAGCCCGACCCGGAGGCCCAATTGGTAGAAGTAGACGTTGCACGAGTTGGCGATCGCACCGGCCAGGTCGAGGTAGCCGTGCCCGGTGGGGTTCCAGCACCGCCGCACGACGTTCTGGAACTGATAAGCGCCGGTACATGGCACCGACATGAACTCGTGCGGATCCACGACGCCGAGCTCGAGTGCGATCGCTCCGGACGCCAGCTTGAACGTGGACGCGGGGGGGTACCTGCCTAGGACCGCACGGTTGAACAGGGGGCGTCTCGGATCCCGGTTCAGCTCCTCCCAGAGCGCGCGATCGATGCCGCCCACGAACGCGTTTGGGTCGAAGGAGCGGGCCGAATAGAGCGCGAGGACCCCCCCGTCGTCCACGTTTAGGAGCACGACGGCCCCGTTCATCGAGTCCGGGAAGATCCTGTGGATGAACTCCATTAGCTCGAGATCCACGTTCAGATGGATGTCCTCGCCCGGGACGGCCGGCTGCGCGGCCTGCGCGTCGAAGGACCCCACGAGCCGCCCCACCGCGTCCACCTCCACGTATCGGACCCCATGGACGCCCTGGAGCTCGGCCTCGTACTGGCGCTCGAGCCCGTCCTTTCCGACGACCATGCCGGCCTCGTAGCGCTCGAATCGGGGCATCTCGAGCTCGGCCTCCGACACCTCGCCCACGTAGCCCATCACGTGACCCACGACCGCGCCTCCGACGTACCGCCGCTTGGGGCGCATCTCGACCGCGACTCCGTGGAAGTCCGCCCTCACTTCCTCCAGGGCGGCAACCGCGTCGTACTGAGCGTTGCGGAGCACCACGAGGGGCTGCCGACGGTCCTCGCGCGCCCGTTCCATGAGCGACTCGACGGTGGCCTCATCGAGCCCGAGGATCGGCCCCAGCCGGTCGAGGCTGCTCCGCATGGAATCGAGCGTCGCCGGAAACAGGGACACGGTGAACGACGGGATATTCTCTGCGATTACGCGCCCGTAACGATCGAAGATGGTGCCACGGGGAGCGGGCACCTGGACGACGCGGAGCCGGTTCGACTCGGACTGGAGCGCCCATGCCGAGCCGCGAACCACTTGGATGCGGAAGAACGCCACGCCCAGGACCGCCATCGCGGCCAGGAGGCCCACCAGGGCCGCGCGCGCCCGGCGCCGCCGGACCTCGGGGTGGACGGCCTTCATCCGACGACGTCCCGTGACCACGCGCCCGTGGCCAGGAGCACGAACGTCCCCGCGGCCGCGGCGTACACGGCCGCCACGGGGCCCTGGACGACGAGCGCGTTCCACGGGTCCGTGCGCGCCCCCTCCCCGGAGAAGAGCCAGTGGAGCGCCACCCTCGACCAGCTCCCCAGCGCGAGATACGAAATCAGGAAGACGAGCGAGTCGCCGAGGAAGAGGTCGCGCGAGCGCGCCCCGAGGATCCCCAGGATCGTGAGAGCCATCGCGTTGGCCCCGAAGGAAAGGACGGAAAAGGCGTCTTCCAGGAGCCCCAGGCCGAACCCGAGCCCCGCGGCCGGACCGGGCCGAACCTCGCGGGCAACCAGGAGCAATCCGACCGACAGCAGGTCGGGAGCCCAGGCGCCCAGCCCGAGTCCCACACGTAGAAGGAAATGCAAGATCGGCAGGAGGAGCGCAACTGTCCAGAAGAGGCGCGGTCGCCTCACGGCGCCGCTTGCAACGGGGCCCCCGAAGGGACGCCCTCGGGTACGAGGTCCGACGGAAGGACGGGCGCTTCGCGGAGCCAGAGGGAGTCGAGGGGCCGGTCCGTCCCCGGGCCCGACGCGATCAGCACCAGCACGTGGGTCGCGGTTCCCGGGCGGGCCGCAGGCTCGACCCAGAAGCTCTTTCTCCACCCGGCCTCAGCTTCGGCGAGGGCCGACACCGTGCCCACCGGAATCCCCCGCGGGTAAACGCTTCCCCGTCCACTCGTCACCAGCCGCTCCCCCTCCTCGACGGGCGTGTAGAAGGGGACTCCGTTCAGGATCAGCCGATCCTCTTCGCGGAAGGCACCCTGGCGCGACTCAATGAAGCCGAACGCCTCGCCGTCCTCCGTCATCACGCTCACCCCGAACTCGGGGTGCGTCCAGTCCATGACCACGGCGGACCCCGCAAACACCTCACGGACCACTCCGATCAGGCCGTCCGCGACGATGACCGGGTCGTAGAGGAAGACGCCGTCGGCCGTCCCCACATCGAGGAGGAACATGCTCTCCGAGCCCAGCGTCCCCGGACGGATCGCGCTGGCCGCGAGCGCGCCCGCCCCGGCCCGAGTGCGAAGACCGAGAAGCGCGCGGAGCCGCTCGTTCTCCTCCACGAGCGTCGTCTGGGAGAGGAGCGCGGTCACCACCGAGTCGAGGCGGTCACGAAGCTCGGACGCCTCCTCGGCTCGCACCCGGCCGCTCGACAGCTCCTCCTGGGTGAGAATGAACGGAGCCAGGATCGAGGCCCGCAGGCCCGAGGAAATCCGCTGCTGCAGGGGGGGGGGGAGGACCAGGAGGATGGCGGAAAGAGCGACGAACAAGAGCGGGAGGATCCACTCCCGTCGGTCCCGGGCGTCGCTCTTTTCGGCCTCGAAGGGAAGCATCGTCCCCAGGTCCGTCAGTTCACGAGCACGTTCCGGTACTTCTGAAGGTCGTCCAGGATCCTTCCGGCCCCCCGGACCACGCACGTGAGGGGCTCCTCGTCCACGTGGATCGGGAGGTTCGTCTCGGCGGTGAGGAGCCGGTCGAGTCCCCGTATCATAGCCCCGCCCCCCGTCATCACGATCCCCCGATCCACGATGTCGGACGCGAGCTCGGGCGGGGTGATCTCGAGCGCGCGCCGCACCGCTTCCACGATCTGCTGGATCGGCTCCTGCGTGCACTCCCGGACCTCGTCCGAGTGGACGGAGACCGTCTTCGGGATGCCGCTCACCAGGTCGCGCCCCTTGACGTCCATCGTCCTCTCTTCGCCGAAATCGAACGCCGACCCGATCTGAATCTTCACGGCCTCCGAGGTCGGCTCCCCGATCAGGAGATTGTAGTTCTTCCGGAGGAACGTGACGATCGACGCGTCCAGCTCGTCCCCCCCGACCCGGATGGACGTGTTGGACACGATCCCCGACAGGGCGATCACCGCGATCTCGGTCGTTCCCCCGCCGATGTCGATGATCATGTTCCCCGTGGGCGTCTCGATCGGGAGCCCCACGCCGATCGCGGCCGCGGTCGGCTCGGCCACCATGTAGACGGCCTTGGCCCCGGCGGCCATGGCGGAGGAGCGCACGGCGCGCCGCTCGAGCTCGGTGATCCCGGACGGGACCCCGACCACCACACGGGGCTTGATGCGGAAGATGTGCTTCGAGGTGACCTGCTTAAGGAAGTGGCGGAGCATCATCTCCGTCACGTCCACGTCCGCGATGACCCCATCCTTCATGGGCCGGACGGCCTCGATGTTCTCGGGCGTGCGCCCGAGCATTCTCTTCGCCTCGAGCCCGATCCCCAGGACCCGCATCGAGCCCTTCTCGACCGCCACGACGGACGGCTCGTTCAGGGCGATCCCCTCGCCCTTGACGTATACCAGCGTGTTGGCCGTCCCCAGATCGACGGCGATGTCATTCACGGGAACGAGGGAGCCGGAATTAAACCACTTAGAGAACGAAGCCAAGACTTGAGCCGAACGGGATCTGAGGCCGAGCGGGCCAGAAATAAAAAGCTCCAGCGCGCCGCAACGCCGGAGCGTGCTCGATTGTACGATTCCGAGGCAACCCGGGCAAGCCTCGGGACCGACCCGCGGCGCGCCCCGTCCAGGGCCCTCGGTTCATCCCCGTCCAGGGGCCTCGGCTCATCGCCCTCCAGGCCCCTCAGCCCCTCCCCGTCGAGCCGAACCCGCCTTTTCCACGCGCGCTTTCCTCCACGCGCTCCGATTCGGCCGTCTCCGGAGTCTCGAACCGCGCGAAGACGAGCTGGGCGATCCGTTCGCCTCTGGAGATCGTCACGGGCCGGTTCCCCAGGTTCATGAGGATCACCTTGAGCTCTCCCCGGAAGTCGGGATCGATCGTGCCGGGGGCGTTCGGAACCGTGATCCCGTGCCGGAGAGCGAGCCCTGACCGGGGCCGGACTTGGCACTCGAGCCCGTCGGGCATCTCCATCACGAGCCCGGTGGCTACGGCCTTCCGCCGGCCCGGCGCCAGCTCGAAGTCCGGCTCCGCCGAGCGGACGTCGTACCCGGCCGCCTGGGCCGATGCACGCTCCGGGAGGGGGAGGTCGGGGTTCGATGGAAGCCTGAGGAAGCGGACGCCGGCCACCGGATTAGGACGCCCGCTCGGGCCGGGGCTCTCCGCCCACACCCGGTCCCAGGTGCAGGATCACCTGGCGATCCGGCCGGAAGTAGCGGGCCGCCACGTCCGCAACCTGCTCCGCCGTGACGGCTTCGATCGTGGCGAGCAACTCGTCCAGGGTCAGCCTCGGCTCGTCGTAAAGGGCAAAGCTGGCCAGCCGGTAGAGCCGTGAGCCAGTGGACTCGAGGGAGAGCATCAGCTGTCCTTTGACTTGGTCCTTCACTTCCCGGAGCTCGGTGTCCCCGAGCCCGTCACGGGCCAGCTTCGCGTACTCCTCCTGAACCGCCTCGGCCGCCCGCTCCCGCCACTCGGGACGGGTTCCGAGGTACACCCCGGCCACGCCGGCCCTGGAGTAGAGGGACTGGAACGAGTACACCGTGTACGCCAGGCCGAGCTCCTCCCGGATCCGCTGGAAGAGCCTGGACCCCATCCCTCCGCCGAAGCAGGCCGAGATTAGGACCAGGGGGAACCGGGCCTGGTCGGCCCTGGGGGGGGTACGCGTCCCGAACACGAGGTGTGCTTGGGTTCCGTCCCTGGAGACCCGGTGCTCCCGCCCTGCCACGTCCTCCGCCACCTCGGGGATCCTGGACGGCTCGCCGCCCCGGACCCCGGAGAACAGGGCCTCGGCCGAATCCACGAACCGATCGTGGTCGAGGAAGCCCGCCGCGCCCACGATGAGCTGTCCTCCCAAGTAGCGCTCCTCGTGGAGCGCCCGAAGCGTCGCCGCCGTCATGCTCCCGACCGTCTCGCGCGTCCCGAGGATCGAGCGCCCGTAAGGGTGTCCCTCCCAGAGGGCTTCCCCGTGCAGCTCGAACACCAGGTCGTCCGGGGTGTCCTCCATGGCCGCAATCTCCTCGAGCACCACCTCGCGCTCGAGGTCCAGGTCTTCGGGCCGGAGGAGCGGATCCAGCACGAGATCGGCCAACACCTCTAGGGCGAGAGGAAGGTGCTCCGAGAGGACTCTGGCCTGGAAGGACGTGTGCTCGCGCGACGTGAAGGCGTCGAGCGAGCCGCCGAGGCGCTCTAGCGAGAGCGCAATCTCCTTCGCCGTCCGGTTCCCCGTCCCCTTGAAGACCATGTGCTCGAGCATGTGACTCGAGCCGGCCACCTCGGGCGATTCGTGCGCGGCGCCGCGACGGACCCACACCCCGGCCGTGACGGATCGCACGCCGGGAATCGCCTCCGTGAGGACCCGGATTCCGTTCGAGAGGACCGTCTCCCGGATCTCCCCTTGGATCGCCTCCGGCGTAGCTAGGACGGGGGCCGTGCGCCCGCGTGAGATCACTCGAGCTTGCTCATCGAGGAGAGTGCTCGTAGTTGCAGCTCACTAGGCGCGGCTCGCGGCCTCGACCTCTTCTACCTTCGAGCCCTCTTCCTCGAGGGCTGCCTTGCGAGAAAGGCGGAGGCGTCCCTTCTCGTCGATCGAGAGGAGCTTCACGCGGGTGACGACGCCCCTCTTCAGGATGTCCTCCGTCTTCTCGACGCGCTTCCCCGCGAGCTCCGAGATGTGGACCAGACCCTCCACCCCGGGCAGGATCTCCACGAAGGCCCCGAAGGTGGTCGTGTTCTTCACGGGGCCCTGGTAGATCCGACCCACCTCGGGCTCCTGGACGATCGCCTCGATCATCTCCCGGGCGCGGGCTGCCGCCTCGCCTGAGACGGCGGCGACCTTCACGATTCCCGAGTCCTCGATGTCGATCTTCGTTCCGGTCTCCTCCTGGATCGCGCGAATCGTCTTCCCCTTGGGGCCGATGATCTCCCCGATCTTCTCCGGGTTCACTTGGATCGAGGTGATGCGAGGCGCGTGCGGCGAGAGCTCCTCCCTGGGCCGGGCGATCGTCTGATCCATGATGTCCAGGATGTGGAGGCGCGCCTGGTGGGCCCGCTCGAGCGCTTCCCCAAGGATCTCGGCCGTGAGCCCCTCGATCTTGATATCCATCTGAATCGAGGTCACCCCGGCCCGGGTCCCCGCCACCTTGAAGTCCATGTCTCCGAGCGCGTCTTCGAGCCCGAGGATGTCCGTGAGGACCGCCATCCGCTCGCCCTCCTTGATGAGCCCCATCGCTACGCCCGCGCACGCGGCCTTGATCGGCACCCCGCCCGTCATGAGCGCGAGTGAGGTCCCGCACACCGTCGCCATCGAGGAGGAGCCGTTCGACTCCAGGATGTCTGAGACCACTCGGATCGTGTATGGGAAGTCGTCGTACGGAGGGAGGAGGGGCTGCATGGCGCGCTCGGCGAGCGCTCCGTGTCCGATATCTCTCCTTGACGTCCCTCGGATCGGTCGCGCCTCGCCCACCGAGAACGGCGGGAAGTTGTAGTGGAGCATGAACGACTTCGAGACCTCCTCCGGAACGTCGATCGAGTCGATTCGCTGCTCATCCCTGGAGGTCCCGAGCGTGGCCACGCAGAGCGCCTGGGTCTGCCCCCGGGTGAAGAGCGCAGACCCGTGCGTCCGGGGAAGGAGCCCCACCTCGCACGAGATGTCCCGCACGTCGTTCAGCCCGCGCCCGTCCGCGCGGATCCCCTCGTCCAGGATCCGAGTCCGCATGCTTGCCTTCTCGATGGAGCGGAGGATCTCCCCGACCTGATCCTGCGACTGCTCGAACTCCGCTTCGGAGAGCTCCTTCTGGAGGCGGTCTACCACGTCTTCCTTCACGACCGCGAGGGCCTGGCTCCGCTGCTGCTTCTCGGCGAGCGCCATAGCTTCGGCTACGCGGGGCTTTGCCATGTCCTCCACGCGGGATTTGAGGTCCGCGTTCGGGACCTGGGGCGTCCACTCCATCTCGGGTTGACGCAGGTTGGCAATGAGCTCCTCCTGCATGTCGATCAGCTGCCGGATCCCGCCGTGCGCGACCTCGAGCCCCTCGAGGACGTCGGCTTCGGGTACCTCGACCGCCCCTCCCTCCACCATGATGATCGCGTCCCGGGAGCCGGCCACGACCACGTCCACGTCCGAGTACGCAAGCTGCTGGAAGGTGGGGTTCAGGATCCAGTTTCCGCGGATGCGCCCGATCCGGACCCCAGCCACCGGGGTGCGAAAGGGGATCTTGGACAGGTTCAGCGCCGTGGACGCCCCGAGGATCGCCAGCACGTCCGCGTCGTTCTCCTGGTCGGCGGAGAGAATCGAGCAGACGACCTGCGTCTCGTTCATGAACCCGTCAGGAAAGAGCGGGCGGAGCGGTCGGTCGACCTGCCTCGCGGACAGGATCTCCTTCTCCTGGGGACGCCCCTCCCTCTTGAAGAACCCGCCCGGGATCTTCCCCGCCGCGTAGGACTTCTCGCGGTACTCGATCGTGAGCGGAAAGAAGGGAAGGTGCGTGGGGCGGTCCTGGACGGTCGCCGCGCAGAGGACCACGGTCTCGCCGAACTGCACCAGGCAGGCCCCGTGGGACAGCTTGGCGAGGCGGCCCGTCTCGAGCGTCAGCGTTCGTCCCGCGAACTCTCGTTCGATTCGATGCATCATGTGGCTTCCGCTTTACAGGGTGTTTAGTCGGACGTGTCGTCAACAAAAGACGGCGACCGGGGCCCGGTCGGGGTCCCCAGCGCGCCGCTGGTATTCTAGAGCCACCTACTTCCGGAGCCCAAGATCCTCGATGAGCTGCCGATAGCGTTCCAGATTGGTCCGCTTCAGATACTCCAGCAGCCGGCGGCGGCGCCCCACCATCTTGAGGAGCCCCTGGCGGCTGTGGTGATCGGCCTTGTGGGCTTCGAAGTGATCCCTGAGATGATCGATTCGTTGGGTGAGGAGCGCGATCTGGACGGGGGCGCTGCCCCCGTCCCGGTCGTGAAGCTGATATTTCTGGACGACTTCCTGCCTCTCGGTCCTGGTCAAACCAGCCATTTCGCGGTCCCTCGCGCTGCCGATCAGCGCGTCCGTTTCTCTCTAACGTTGAGGATTTAGCCCTGTAAGCTATTGGCGGGCGGGTCAGGGGACAACCCGGTGGGAGGCGGTAGCGGGTCAGTCCGTCAGACCCTCGAGCAGCGTCTGCTCGAGCACCGTTTGGGCAGCCTGAGCCCGAGAAGATGCAGGAGGTCTGCCGAGCGCTGGCGATCGCCATCGGATGCCAGAGCTGACTCGGACGATAGAGACACCCCGCCGCACCGATCCCCCGGAATGCGTCAGTGCCGAGTCCGTCAGCTCGTCGCTACCTGCGACGGGCTCATGGGCTTGCGCCGCCCCCTCCAGGCCCCCCTTCCGTCCAGGAGATAGGCACGACGTACCACCGTGAAACGGCGGTGCCCACACTGTCGCTTCCCGTCCCAGGAGTGTCCAGCATCGCCGCAGTGAGCGCGGCCTGGTCCAGAGTTCGGCGTCCCGAGCTACTGAGAATCCGGGAGATTACCGGTCGACCGGTGGAATCAACCATGACTAAGAGATCGGTTCTCCCGCGGCCGATGTCGCCAGCCGCCCGCTCACCGAACGAAGTGATGAGCCCGCGTGCCACTTCACCGAGTTGGAGGCTCGATCCGTCGGCGTAGGCGCCCGGACGCGGCCGATCCTCCAGCGAGAGCGATCGAGCCGTCAAGTTAACCACGGAAAGCTCGGCCTCCTGAGGGGCCAGCAGCCAGTTCACTGCCAGCGAATCGCCGCGACTCGTCCAGAGGGCGGCGACCCTGCACCATGCCGTAGCAGATGCAATCGATCTCTCGGTCGGTGCTCCCAGGACCGTTCCTCGCTCGGCCCCACTGTCCCCCAGAACGACCGTGAACTCGCGATCGCCTCGGATCGATAGAGTGTCGAGTCCAAGCCCAGGGACATCTAAAGCATTCGCCAGATCTGCGTACGTCGGAGCGGCGCCCGGTCCGCACACCTGAGCCAGGACCGGCGCGGGAAGAAGAACCAGAGCCGCCAGACGCCACATCAACATGGATCCGCGTAACATCGGGGGAGGCAAGTCAGCCTGTCTCAACCGACCTCGAAAGAGAAGCGCGACCATCGCGAGCCAACCGGGTGTCAGGACACCACGTACACCGACCACGTTCGGAAGGTGGCACGGCCCGCGGCCGCCCTCTCCATCAGTGAGGCGCGTCCGTTGCCCGTCCCGCCCCGCTCTCGCCATCCGGCAACGGAACGCTCCGTGAATCCCCAAGGATCCACGCCAGCCCCGCAGCCACACCCATCACGACCGCGGCCGCGATAAACACCTCCCGGAACGTCTCGACCTGGGCCTCCTGTACGAGCTGGAGGAACTCGGGGGACCTGAAGTCGAGCGTGCTGGCCCTCGCGTAAAAGCGGCCGAACCCATGCGACGTGAGGATGGCGGCCCCGAGGAGCATCCCGGTCATGCGAGCGAGGGTGAGCCAGGCAGCGGCAGTCGCTCGCCGGTCCTCACCCACCTGATCCAGGACCGCCGCGCTTAGGGGCGCGAGCACGAGGCCGAAGCCGAGCCCGCCCGCGATCTGGGGAGCCGTTCGCATGAGCTGGGTCAGGTCGCGGTCCCAGGCCTGGAGGCCGAGGAACCCCACAGCCACCAGGAGACAACCGACGACCGCCGGTCCGCGGAGCCCGATGCGTCCGCCGAGCCAGCCACCGAGGAGCGCCCCGATCGGCACGGCGGCCGTGAGGCGCATGAGCGTGAGCCCCCCGGAAAGCGCTCCCTCGGCCAGGACGAGGTTCACGAACAGGGGCACACCCATGAGGGCCGTTATGAGGCCCACGCCCACGAGGAGCATAGTCAGGTTCGACGCGAGGACCCGACGCCCGACGAGCTCCGCGAGGCGCACCATCGGCTCCCGCCCCTCCCGCTCGACCCGACGCTCGTGGAGCACGAATACGACGGCGAAGACCGCGGCCACGAGGAGGATCCCGCCGGTTGCGGCGAGCGGCCTTGGATTCACGGGGTCCGTCACGAGCCCGTAGGTGAGGACAGCGAGAGTAGCACCCAGGAGACCGGCCCCGCGCCAGTCGATCCTCCCGCTGCTTCGGGAGCCCCCCGCGAGCCACCAGGCCCCCAACAGGGTCGGGGCGACGACGCCCAGGTTGATCCAGAACACCCACCGCCAGCTGAGCCAATCCGTGATGATCCCGCCCCACGCGGGACCGATCAGGGCCCCGGCCTCGGTCGCGGCCGCGATAGCGCCGAGCCCCATGAGCCGGCGCTCCGGCGGGAGTTGCTCGACCACGATCGCCATGGCGACCGGGACTACGCCTCCCCCGCCCAGCGCCTGGAGGGCGCGCGCCGCGACGATCCAGTCGAAGGTCGGCATGAGGGCCACGGACGCGCTTCCGAGCATGAAGACGACGAGCGTCGAGGCCAGAACGCGGGCCAGACCGTAGACGTCCGCAATCCGTCCTACGATCGGGAGCGCGACGAGGTAGCCCAGGAGGTAGCCGTTCACGACCCAGGACGAGCGATAGAACTCGCTGATCGGAAGCCCCACATCCTGAATGAGGGCGGGGAGCACGACCACGATGGACGTCTGATCGCTCGCCGTGATGAAGACGCCCACGCCCACGATGAAGAGGAGGAGCCGCCCCCTGGCGGCGTCGACCCCCCCCCTCGAGAGCCATCCCGCCTGGAGCCACGGGGGGACCCGGGGCCGCGGACCGGCCGCCGCCCCCAGCCCGTCCCCTTCCCGGAGAGACACGAATTAGCTCGGGGCGCGGGGGGACACGAATCAGCTCGGAGGATCGATAGTGAAGCTCGATCCGAATTCGGAGAACGTGAGGCGTCGCACCAGGGTCTCGAGTTCCCCCTCCTGGACTCCACCCACGATCTCGAGCTGGTAAAGCACGGGGTCGGCCTCTCCGATCCAGGCGCGGACGTGGACCGCTCGGCCCGGGGCCGCCTGGGGCACCAGCCCGGCCAGCGCCTCGGACGCAACGCTCGCCTCGATCCGATGGGCCGACGTCCCATCGATCACCTCCGAGCCCACGAGCGTGGCCTCTTGGATCCCCCTCATGAGCGCAGGAACCCCGGTGGCGGGATCGAAGAACTGGGAGACTCTTATGGCCTCGGGGACCCACTGCCCCGTAAGCGGATTGGTCATCCACGACCCCTCCGGAAGCACGATGACGCCCACCTCCAGGGCCACCGGCCCCACCATGGCCTGGAGCTGGGCTTCCATGCGGTCACGGCCCACCAAACGCCCCTCCGCCCGCACCATCTGGAGACCCCGTGTGATCGTGGTCGCCCCGTTCTCGTGCTCGAGCAGGAAGGCGAAGCTCCCGACGCTCTCCATCCGACCCGCGGCCTGCCCCAGGAGCACCACCGGATCGGGCGGCCCGGGGGGTCCCTCGGCCCCTCCGCAGGACGCGATCGCGAGCGTCGTGAGGACGAGGACGCCCGGCCGGATCCGACCCGTCGGTCGTGCCTCGGCCATTCTCGGTTGCGGTTCCGCCATGCTGGGTCGCGGCTCGGCCATGCTCCGATCACCCTCCCTCTTCCAAGACGTCTCGGGCCCGCCCGACGTCGAGCTGCATTTGACGCACGAGCGCCTCCGCAGACTCGAACGGAACCACCGGACGAAGGAACTTCACGATGTCCACACGGACCTCCTCGCCGTAGACGTCCCGATCGAAGTCCATCAGGTGGAGCTCGATTGAGGGTGCCGAGCCCTGGAAGGTGGGGCGCGGCCCGATGTGGAGCGCCCCCGGGAAGGAGCCCGACCAGAGCGCGCCCCGGACCGCGTAGATCCCGGGCGGCGGGAGGAGCTTCTCGGGGCTCCCCACCTGGAGATTCGCCGTCGGAAAGCCGAGCGTCCGCCCCCTCCCCTCGCCCCGCACGACGATCCCCCGGATCGAGTACGGCCGACCAAGGCCGGCGCGCGCCGTCTCCATGTCCCCAGCGGAAACGGCGTTCCGGATCCGGGTGGACGAGACGGGACCGTCACCCATGTCGACAGGGCCCACGACCTCGACCCTAAACCCCAGATCCGATCCGATCTCTACTAAGGCGTTCACGTCCCCCGACCTCCCTCTCCCGAACCCATGATCGTAGCCGATCACCAGTTCCTCAACCCCCAGAAGCCCGACCAGGATCTCCTCCACGAACCGGCGCGGCGTGTAGCGGGCGAGGGCCTGCGTGAAGCGGAGGAAGACCGCAAAGTCGAGCCCGCTCTCGACCAGGATCTCCTTTTTTTCCGTGGGTGTCGTGAGGAGCTGGGGCGCCGTCTCCGGCCGCACGATCCGGAGTGGGTGGGGATGGAAGGTGACGAGGACTGTCCGGCTCCCGGTGTCTTCGGCTCGTTCACGGATGCGCTCGAGTACCGCCCAGTGGCCACGGTGTACGCCGTCGAAGGTGCCCACGGTCACGACGGTGCCCCGTCCGTCCGGCGGTAGGCCGGTGGGGCGGTACGGCGTGACGGAACCAGCGCTCACGGCAGGTCGCTCACCTTGGGTCCTTCGCGATGGATCACTCAAGGGGGAAGACCTTCCGCGGGCGGATACGGTCGCCGTCCCGGACCGCGATGGCCACGAGTCGGTCTCCGACCGCGACGGCCACCTCCCCCTCGCCCCCCTCTTCCGGGGCGCCGAGCTCACTCGGCGGGAGGGGCTGACCGGAGCGAAACCGGTGGAGCGCCTCGTCGGGCGGGTCCTGGATAATCGGAAGGTGCCGGACGGCCCCAAGCGGCGGGATCCACGCGGAGCGAACGGCCGCGGGGTCTCCCAGCGCCTCGGGTGAAACCGCGCCCTGGACAGAGAACGGCCCGATCGAGACCCTGCGGAGCTCGGTCAGATGGGCGCCCACGCCCAGCCACTCCCCCAGGTCACGCGCAATGGCCCGCACGTAGGTCCCCGCCGAGCACCGGAGGCGGAAGTCGATGAAGGGAAGCGCGACGGTCTCGAGCGCGACCTCGTGGACCTGAACGGGAACGGGCTCGAGGGAGACGCTCTCGCCACGCCGCGCTCGCCGGTACGCCCGCTCTCCGTCCACCTTCTTGGCCGAGAAGGTCGGGGGCACCTGGTCCGATTCGCCCAGGAACGACTCGAGCGTTGACTCGATCTCGTCCCGACCGAGAGTCCTCCAACCGTCCGACGTGGCGAGCGCGTCCCCGTCGGGGTCCCCCGACGAGGTCCGAACGCCGAGCCGGGCCCGGGCGCGGTACTCCTTCGGTAGCTCGGACAAGTACTCGGCCAGCCGCGTGGACGGCCCCAGGCAAAGGAGGAGAAGACCGGAGGCGAACGGATCTAGCGTCCCCGTGTGGCCGACCTTTCGAAGCCTCAGTTCCCTTCGGGCCCACGCCACCATGTCGTGGGACGTCGGGCCCGCGGACTTGTCCAGCCGGAGGAGCCCGTCGGAGGGAGCGGTGCCCCGGATCATTCGGCGGGATCCTCCTCACCACCGCGCCCCTTACCTTCGCCCCGGGGTGGGCCCCCATGGCGACCCGGCGCGGCGGCTCCCGAAGGGTCGTCCGCCCGCACGCCACGCAGGATCTCCTCGATCCGCCGGGCCTGGTCCAGCGTCCGATCCTCCTTGAACCGGAGCTCGGGCACCCGCCGAACCTTGAGTGTCCGTCCCAGCTCACGACGGATGAATGGGGCCGCCATGGCCAGCCCGTCCAGAAACGCCCGCTCTGCATCGTCGCCGAGCGTGGGGTCGGGGCGCACGTACACGCTCGCAACATCGAGGTCGGGAGTGACAGCCACGCCCGTCACGGTCGGCATCCCCACGCGGGGGTCCTGGACCTCCCGGTGGAGGATCCCCGAGATCTCCCGTTTCATCTGTTCGTTCAGGCGGGCGATTCGGCGGCTCGGCATGGGCGACTCCGCATGGGCGGCACGTCAGATCCGATCTCGACGGGACTCCGTGACGAGCGCGCGACCGCTCTCGGTCACGAACCGATCGATCCTGTCCGCGAGCGACTCGGCCGTTTTACCGTCCGACGCGACGAGCGCCACGGTCAGCTGGGCCCGATCGTGGACGTCCTGGAACCCGGTCTCTGCAACGGACACGTGGAAGCCATGGCGAAGCCGGTCCCGGAGGGAGCGCACGGCCATCCGCTTCTCCTTCAGGGAACGGCTTCCGGGGATCCTGAGCTGCCAAGTGAGGACCACGACCTTTGACATGGCCGCCGGGGATCCGCCGCCGACTCCACGCGGGCGGGAGCGGCAGGCTGGGGACGGTGGTTGCGATCGGGCGTTCGAGCCGCTCGCTCTCAAGCCTTCGCGGCGGACGACCCGGCGAGAGTCCGAGCGATCTCTTCCACGACGTAACACTCGATGAGGTCCCCGACCTTCACGTCGTTGAAGTTCGCGATCGCGATGCCACACTCGAAGCCCTCACGCACCTCGCGCACGTCGTCCTTGAACCGCTTGAGCGAAGCGATGTCACCGGTGTAGGCGACGCTCCCGTCCCGGATCAGGCGGACCTTGCCCTTCCGGTCGATCACGCCTTCCGAAACGTAGCAGCCCGCGATCGTGCCGAGCTTGGAGATCTTGAAGGTCTCGCGGACCTCCGCGGCGCCTAGGATCTTATCCCTGGCCTCCGGGGAGAGCATCCCTTCCATCGCCTTCGTGACGTCGTCCACCGCCTCGTAGATCACGTCGTAGAGGTGGATGTCGACGTCATCCTTCTCGGCGAGCAGCCGGGCGTTCGTGTCGGGGCGGACGCCGAAGCCGACGACGACCGCGCCCGCGGTCTCCGCGAGCAGGACGTCGGACTCGTTCACGGCCCCCACACCGCGATGGACGATCTCGACCTGCACTTCAGGCGTCGAGAGCTGCTCGAGCGAGTCCGCGAGGGCCTGGACGGAGCCGTCCACGTCTGCCTTCACCACGATCGAGAGAACGACCTCCTTGCTCTCCTTCATGTAATGGGCGAGGTCGCCCAGACGTACGCCCTTCTCCTTGATCCTGAGCTGCTTCTCCCGCTCGAGCCGCTGCCGGGTCTGCGCGATCTCCGCGGCCCGGTCCGAGTCCAAGACGTGGAGGGTGTCGCCGGCCTGGGGGACCCCCGCGGACCCGACGAGCTGCGCCGGAAGGCCGGGCGTAACCTCGGCGAGAGGCCTCCCGCGCTCGTCCAGGAGCGCCCGGATGCGGCCGTCGAACTTGCCGCACACGAATGGATCGCCGACCCGGAGGGTGCCTGCGAGGGCCAGGACGGTAACGACCGGGCCCTTCCCGACGTCGAGCCTGGCCTCGATCACGGTAGCCTTGGGGTCCGCTCCTGGGTTCGCGGTGACCTCGAGCACTTCGGCCTGGAGGAGAATCTTCTCCAGGAGGTCGTCGATTCCCTTCCCCGTCTTCGCCGACACCTCGGCCACGAGCACGTCCCCGCCGAAGTCTTCCGCGGTCACGCCGTGCTGGAGGAGCGCCTGCTTCACGCGGCCCGGATTGGCTGTGGGCAGGTCGACCTTGTTCACGGCAACCACGAGAGGAACGCCGGCGTTCCTCGCGTGAGAGATGGCCTCGACCGTCTGCGGCATGACGGAGTCGTCGGCAGCCACGACGAGGACCACGATGTCTGTGACGTCGGCGCCGCGCGCGCGCATCGCGGTGAAGGCTGCGTGCCCCGGGGTGTCCAGGAACGAGATCCTGCGCCCATCCTCCAGCTCCAGGTGGTAGGCACCGATGTGCTGCGTGATCCCACCCGACTCACCCGCGACCACGTTGGTCTTCCGGATCGAGTCGAGGAGGAGCGTCTTCCCGTGGTCCACGTGCCCCATCACGGTCACCACCGGAGGCCTGGGGACAAGCTTGGACGGATCCTCCGCCCCCTCTTCCTCTTCGATCTCCGCCGTGCCCGCGTAATCCTCCTCCCGTGCGGCCTTGAAGTTGAACTCGTCGAGTAAGAGCTCGAGCTGATCGAAGTCGAGCCGCTGGTTGATGGTCACCATGAGGCCCAGGTTCTTGAAAGCGGCCCCGACGAGCTCCGTGGAAGGGACCTGGATCAACTCGGACAGCTCGGCCACCGTCAGGAACTCGTTGACCCGGACGGTCTTCGACTCTTCTTCCCGGAGCTGTCGCTCTTCTTCCTCCTGGGCCTCCAGCTCCTCTCGAGTCGGCCCGGCGGCTCCCCTCTTCCTCTTCTTCTTCCCCCCTCCCTTCAGCTCAGCCATCACCCGACTGATGTTGTCCTGCACGGCGCCCTGGTCCACCCGCTGCCGCTTCTTCCCCTTCTTCTTGGACTTCTTACGCCCATCCGGGGTGAAGCCGTCCGCCTGGATGCGGACCTGACCCCCCGGGCCGGCGCTGGCTGCAGGAGTGAGCAGCGACGGAGACACGCCGAGCTCCGCGGGGTCGATCCGGAGCTGCCCGGGAGCGGGGAGGTTGGGTGGAGCGGCGGCGGCGGGGGCCGGCGGGCCCATGTCCGGCATCCGGAGCCGGCGCTTGGGCTTGGCATCGGAGCCCTCTCCCTCCGCCTCGATCGGGGGCTCGGCCTCCAGGGGGGCCTCGGCCGGCTCGCTCCCCCGGGCCTCGAGAGGCTCCACCTTCTTCTGGCCTCTCGACTCTGCTTTCGGTCCCTCATCCTCCGCCTCCGCCTCGACCGCCGGGGCTTCCTCCGACCAGATCGTGGGTGTGGCGGATGGCTCCGGAACGGGCAGCAGCTCGGCCGCGACCAGGGGCTCCTCGGGAGGGATGTCCTCGGCCTTCCGGCGACGCGGCCGTCTCGTGGGAGCGTTCGACTCCTCGATGGCGGCCTGAAGCGCCTCGGAGGCGTCTTTCTTCCCGGACCTCCGCTCCCGCTCTACGCGGGCGAGCACGCGTGCAACGTCGGCCCCGCTCACCGGGGCTTTCCCGTCGGGCACGGGGATACCCATCGCCCGGAGGAGCGACAGCAGGTCCTCCGTCGAAACCTTCAGGTCTTCCGCAAGCTCAACGACCAGCATTGCCCTTCAGTTCCTCCCGCTCCTCGCCGGGGCCCGCCTCCCCACCTTCCCACGGAGGAGGCTCCGCGGGAAGACCCCGGAGGAGCTGCTCTGCAAACGCTCCTGCCATGACCCCTACTACGGAAAGCGGCCCGGCTCCGACCGCCCTCCCCATCGATGTCCTGTCGGAGACCCACCGCACGGGGATTCCCCCGCCGAGCGCGAGCCCCCGGACCTTGTCCAGTTGCTTTTGTGACGCGTCGGCAGCCAGGAGGACAAGCCGGACCCGACCGGAGCCCAGGGAACGTCTCGTTCCCTCGACCCCGAGGGCGAGCGCTCCTGCCCGACGGGCGAGCCCGAGGAGACCGAGAAGCTCAGGTCCCCGCGGGCTCTTCTCCCTCTCCACCAGCCTCTCCCTTCCCTGCCACCTCGACGCTCCCGGAGGCTTCTCGGGCCTGCGCCTCCTCGGTCCCGGAGCCCGGTGCGTCCGGCTCGATCCCGGCGGGAAGCTCGACGCCTTCCGCCTCCGGCTGGATCCCGGCGGGAAGCTCCACGCCTTCCGCCTCCGGCTCGTCCAAGACCGTGAGCTCGTCGATGATCCCCACCAGCTGGGCCACCCCCGCCTCGGGCAACCCCTCGATCCTGCGGAAGTCGTCTTCGCCGAGGTCGATGATCTCCAGAAATGTACTATATCCGGACCCTTCCAGGGCCGCCAGAGCGCCTTCCGTGAGCTCGAGTTCGGAGAGCGGGAAGTCTGCAGTCTCTAGGGTCTCCTCCTCCTCGCGACCACCGAACAGGGCCGCGTGGGCCCCTCGCTCCAGCCATTCCCGCGACCCGTAGAGGTCGATCTGCCACCCGATCAGCTGGGACGCGAGCCGCACGTTCTGTCCGTTCCGGCCGATCGCGAGCGAGAGCTGATCCTCGTCCACGATGGCCGTGATCACCTGCCTCTCGGAGTCCGAGATCACCTTCGACACCCGCGCGGGCGCGAGCGCCCGTCGGGCGAAGACCTCGGGATCGGGATGCCAGGGCACGATGTCGATCCGCTCCCCGCCCAGCTCCGACACGACGGCCTGGACCCTGGACCCCTTGAGCCCCACGCAGGCGCCGACTGGATCGATCGACTCGTCCCGGGACCAGACCGCGATCTTCGTGCGACCCCCGACCTCCCGGGCGCGCGCTCGGATCTCCACAATCCCCTGGAAGATCTCCGGGACCTCGAGACGGAACAGCGCCTCGACAAAGAGGGGATCACCCCTGGAGAGGATCAGTCGCGGGCCCTTGGGAGTCTCCTCCACCTTCTTCAGGACGGCCCGGATGGGATCTCCCTGACGGAAGCGCTCCCTGGGGTTCTGATCCTTCCACGGGATGATCGCCTCGGCGTCTCTCGCGAGGTTGATCATCACGACGATCTTTCCACGCTCGACCTGCTGGACCTCGCCCGAGAGCAGCTCCCCAACGCGGTGCGCGAACTCCTCCCGAATCCGGTCTCGCTCGCCCTCGCGCACCCGCTGGACGATCCGCTGCTTGGTCGCCATGACCGCGTTCCGTCCGAACTCGGAGAAGTTCACGGGAATCTCCATGACGTCTCCGATCTCGAAGCCGGGATCGTCCCAGCGGGCCTTCTCGAGCGAGATCTCGGCCGACAGGTCCTCCACGGTCTCCACCACTCGCTTCAGCACGATGATGTCGATCTCTCCCGTGTCTTCCTCGATCGTGATCTCCGCACGCACGTTCGTCCCGAAGATCCGGGCGAGACCCGCGAGGATCCCGTCCTTGATCAGATCGTTCATCTCCTGGGCGGAGAGGCTCTTCGTGGCCGCCATGTCCCGGATGGCGGCAACTATCTGTCCAGCGTTCGCCATGGCTCTCCCCTGAACCGACTCCTCCCGAATCCCTCGTCTGCCCTCGCCCGTCTCAGTGCTCCTCGTCCCAGCGGAAGACCAGGTTGGCCCCGACGATCTCCTCCCGGCACACCCGGACCTCCGAGCCGTCCGGGAGATCCACTACGACCCCGTACCCGTGGTCGTCCCCGTCCACCCGCGACAGGATCCCGGTAAACGTGCTCGTGCCGCGCCCCCCGGTACCGCCAGTCCTCCTGATGCGCACCTCCCGCCCCACGAACCGCTCGTAATCGCGCCGGCGCTTGAGGGGCCGCTCGACGCCCGGAGACGACACCTCCAGCACGTAGCGCTCCGGGACGGCCGGGTGCTGGTCCAGCCATCGCTCGAGCTCACGGCTCACCCGCGCGCAGTCGCCTACCGTTATTCCCGCGCCGGGCTTCGAGTCCGTCCAGTCGACTCGAAGCCGCATGATCGGTCGGGCACCGCTCCCGGCCCACTCGAGGTTCACCAGCTCCAGGCCCAGCGCCTCCACCCTCGACTCGAGGTCCCCTTCGATCTCCCTGATCGGCGCTACCACCCCTCTGCTCCTCTGTTCCTTCCCGCCCTCCCCCACGTCCCGCGCATCGGCGACGGAGCAAAAAAAAGCGGGGGCAACCCACTCCCCCACTCGAACAAGACTGCCGGAAAGGCAGACTTTACCTGACTTCTATCATAGACAATTCGCCTCGCCGGCTCAAGCCCCGTCCACGCGTTGGATCTCCGCACCAACGCCCCGCAGGCGGTCGTCGATGCGCTCGTACCCACGCTCGATCTGCCCGATGTTGTGGATCGTGCTGGTCCCCCGCGCAGCGAGAGCGGCAAGGAGGAGCGCCATCCCCGCTCGGATGTCCGGGCTCTCGACGGCGCCCCCGCGAAGGCGGGCCGGCCCTACGACGACGGCCCGGTGCGGATCGCAAAGGATGATCTGGGCGCCCATGCCGACGAGCTTGTCCGTGAAGTACATTCGCGACTCAAACATCTTCTCGTGGATGAGGATCGTTCCGCGGCACTGCGTCGCCGTGACCAGCGCGATCGGCGTCAGGTCAGCGGGAAACGCGGGCCACGGCCCGTCGTCCATCTTCGGAATGTGGCCGAAGTGGTCCGCCCGGATCTCGCGGTCCCGGTCGCCGAGGACCACCAGGTCCGTCCCTTCGACTTCGCAGGTCACGCCCAGCTTCTCGAAGGCGAGGAGCGTCGAGTCGAGATGCTGGAGGGGCGCCCCCTCCACCCGAATGACGCTCCCGGTAGCGGCGGCGAGCCCGATGAACGACCCCACTTCGATGTGATCCGGCTGGATCGGGAAGGTCGCACCGGCCAGGCTCTTCACCCCTTCGATCTCGAGCACGTGCATCCCAACCCCGGAGATGCGCGCACCCATTCGCTGAAGGAGCCCGCAGAGGTCCTGCACGTGCGGCTCGGCGGCCGCGTTCCGGATCAGCGTGCTTCCCCGGGCCAGCACGGCCGCCATGACGGCGTTCTCCGTGGCCGTGACCGATGGCTCATCCAAGAAGATGTCACCGCCCCGGAGCTCCGGGGCATGCACCTCGAAGCCCTCCTTTTCGAACGACGTCTCAGCCCCCAGCTTTTGAAACGCCAGGAAGTGGGTATCAAGACGCCGCCGCCCGATCACGTCCCCGCCGGGAGGGGGAAGGCTCACGCGTCCCACCCGCGCGAGGAGCGGACCGGCCAGGAGGATCGAGGCCCGGATCCTCCGGGCGAGCTCTGGATGGAGGCCCGCGGTCGGTACGTCGCGCGCCTGGATGCGTACGGTTCCGGGCGCCGGCCAGTCCACGGCGGCGCCGAGGGATCCGATGATCTCGAGGAGCGTTTCCACGTCCCGGATTCGGGGAACGTTCTCCAAGACGACCGGCTCGGCCGTGAGGAGGGCCGCCGCCATGCAGGGGAGGGCCGCGTTCTTGTTTCCGGAGGGCCGTAGCGCGCCCGACAGGGGGCGCCCCCCCTCCACGACAAAGGAAGACATGGGGCGCAGAACTTACCTCAGGGGTTCGGTCACTACAACGGGGAGCGGCCGCCCCAGTGGATCGACGCGGCGTCCGCCGGTTATTGTCCTTGTATGACGCTCGGTACGACGCTCGCACCCATGCAGGGACTGGCCCCGGCCGATACAGTGGCCACGGTGGCGGCACGAGACACGATCGACTGGATCGTAGCCGCGGCCGCGGGCTCCGTGGTCCTCCTGACGCTGCTCCTCCTCGTCACGGTCGTCTTCGTGTTCGTCCAGGCCCGACAGGCGCGACGCGGGCTCGCCGAGGTGAGCCGGAAGCTGTCCGGGGATCCGGCCATGGAGAGCCTGCGCCGCGCAGCCGAGAACGTGGCCCGGGTCTCCGATGCCGTGCGGGACGAGGTCGAGCGATTCTCCGGCTCCGTCGCTCGGCTCTCCGATCAGCTCGAGCGGGCGTCGGCTAGGATCGAGGAGCGGATCGACGAGTTCAACGCCCTTCTCAAGGTCGTTCAGCGGGAGGCCGAGCAGGCCTTCGTGGAGGGGGCGTCCAAGGCGCGTGGCGTGCAGGCGGGGCTCGGCGCCCTGAGGAGCGACCCCGCCGACCGCGGTTCAGGAGCCCGGCAGACAGACGGCTCCAGCGACGGGGGGCGAGCCCCCCTCGGCCGGGAGGGGGAACGCCCGCACGACGCCCATCCGGACGATTCCCAGATCGGAGACCCCGGCGGCGAGGCGCGAGAGGAAGCTCGCTCGGAGGAGGACGTGTGACCGCGTGGGGGGGGCCCTGAGGGCGGTCGGGCGGCGTCCCGGGGAGGCGCTCGCGCGTTCCCTCCTACTCTCTCTGGCCACGGCGATCGTCTGGCTCCTGATCGCTCCGTCGGAATTGCTCGCGTGGGGGCCGGCCACACACGTCGCGATCGGCGAGGCGGTTCTCGCGTCGCTCCATCTCCTTTCCCCCGCCGTCCGCGTCCTTCTCGACCGACACCGGCTCGCCTTCCTCTACGGGTCGGTGGCAGCGGACATCTCGTTCGCGAAGAAGTACGCCGCGGTGGGGCGCCACTCCCATCACTGGCACATCGGACATGAGATCCTGGAGAGCGCCGACTCGGAGTTCCTGCGCGCGGTAGCTCTCGGCTACCTGTCCCATCTCGCCGCCGACACGATCGCCCACAACTTCTTCGTTCCGAGGCGGCTCCTCCTCACCAGCACGTCCCACACGGTCGGGCACACGTACTGGGAGCACCGGATGGACGTCCATCTCGGGAAGCGCTTCGGGGGAAAGGCTCGCAAGATCGTCCTCTTCAACGACCACTCCAAGGCGGACGAGCTCTTCGACCGCGTGCTCTCGCGGACGCTCTTCTCGTTCCGGACAAACCGCCGGATCTTCCGCGGCATGATCGCCTTCCAGGACGACGAGCGCTGGCAGCAGATCTTCGAAGAGATCCTCCGTCGCTCGCGATTCGACCTGCCGAGAGAGTACAGGGATCGCTACATCCGGCTGTCGTACGATTTCGTGATGGAGTTTCTCGCCGACGGAGCGAGGGCCCGCGCCATGTCGCTGGACCCCATCGGGACGGAGCACCTGAGGCTCGCGAAGGTTATCCGGAGGGAGGTCCGGTTCGCCCCCGGAGGCCTGGATCCGGTGGCGATCGAGGCGCTCGCCGAGCGACACTTCGCCCTCCCCCCCGAGCCCCTGATCTACGTTCCTCGCGCGCCCAATGGAATCGCGGTGCCCGGGCTGCGCCGCGGGGAGGCGGCGGTTTCGGACGGGCGCGCCGGCTGAACCTTCGGGCGCCGCCGCCTCTCAGCTCCCGAGCTTCGCCCCCAGGAGGCGCGCCACCTCGCCGGGATCCGCCTTTCCGCGGGACGCCTTCATCACCTGTCCCATGAAGTAGCCCTGGAGCTTCTTCTCTCCGGCCCGGAAGCGAGCCACCTCGTCGGTGTGGGCGCCGAGCACCTCGTCCACCCACCCTTCGAGTTGGCCGCGATCCCTCACCAGGGCCAGCCCCTCGGTCTCCACGATCTCGCCCGGTGCACACCCGGTCTCGATCACCCGCCTCAGAACGTCCTTTCCCACCGACTGGCTGATCTTCCCACCCTCGACGAGCTGGATCACCCGCAAGAGGGTGTCGGGCGCGACGGGGTACTCCTCCGGCGCCCAATCCCTCTCCTTGAGGGTCGCGAGGACCGGCCCCATGACCCAGTTGGACGCTTGCTTCGGATCAGCTCCGCCTGCCACCTGCTCGAAGTAGTCCCCGAGCGCGCGGGTGGCCGTGAGGACCTCAGCGTCGTACGCGGGAAGTCCATATGCATCCCGGAAGCGAGCGCGCCGGGCGCCCGGAAGCTCGGGGAGCGTGTCACGGATCCGCTCGACGTCGGACGGCACCACTACGAGCGGAGGAAGGTCGGGGTCGGGAAAGTAGCGGTAATCGTGGCTCTCCTCCTTCGTTCGCATGGGACGCACCTCCCCCCGCACCTCGTCCCAGAGCAAGGTGACGTGCTCAACACTCTCCTCGCGGGCGAGGAGCCCTTCCTGGCGAGCCAGCTCGATGCGGATCGCCTTCTCCACGCCCGAGAAGGAGTTCATGTTCTTGATCTCGGTCTTAACGCCGAGCGCCTCCGCTCCCCGCAGCCGGACGGACACGTTCGCGTCCACCCGGAGTGACCCTTCCTCCATGTTGCAATCCGAGACGTCCAGGTATTCGAGCACCTGCTTCACCTGCTGGAGGTAGGCGCGCGTCTCCGCCGGCGAGCGGAGGTCCGGCTCGGAGACGAGCTCGATCAGGGGCGTCCCGGTGCGGTTCAGGTCCACGGCTGTGGCCCCGGGGAAGCGATCGTGGATCGACTTTCCCGCGTCCTCCTCCAGGTGGATCCGCCGGATCCGGACCTCGCGCTCCCCGCCTCCCTCGCCCACGACGAACCGGCCGCCGGTCGCCAGCGGCCGCTCGAACTGGGAGATCTGGTAGCCCTTGGGAAGGTCTGGATAGAAGTAGTTCTTCCGCGCGAAAATGCTCGTCTCGTGGACTGTGCAGCCGAACGCGAGCGCCGCGCGGACCGCGAGCTCGACCGCCTCCCGGTTCACCACCGGGAGCGCGCCAGGAAGACCCAGGCACACGGGACAGACGTTCGAGTTCGGGGCGTCGCCGAAGCGAGTGGAATCGGCGCAGAAGAGCTTCCAGTCCGTGCGGAGCTGAACGTGAATCTCGAGACCGATCACGGCCTCCCACTCCCCTTCGGCCCGGGCCCGCGCGCGCCCGGTCACCGGGCCGCTCCCGTGCGCGTCGCGGTGGGAGACGGCTGGGGCCACTGAGCGACGCTCATCGGGCTCACGCGTAGGCTCCTGAGACGCTCGCCTCGAGAGCCCGAGCCGCTCGGATCATCGTGCCCTCCTGCCACATAGGAGCGAGG
Source organism: Longimicrobiales bacterium (assembly GCA_965198065.1). Classification (GTDB taxonomy): domain Bacteria; phylum Gemmatimonadota; class Gemmatimonadetes; order Longimicrobiales; family Gaopeijiaceae; genus SHZS01. The sequence continues at coordinate 779,730 of CBDAON010000004.1, forward strand.
ATCTGCCCCCCCACCGGGAGCCCGTTCACGGCTCCGATGGGAAGCGAGATCCCGGGGATCCCGGCCAGGTTCGCGGTCACGGTGAAGATATCCGAGAGGTACATCGCGACCGGGTCCTCTGTCCGCTCGCCGAGCGGAAACGCGGGGCTGGGCGTGACCGGTGTGAAGAGGAGGTCTACCCCAGCCTCCCACACGCGCTGGAAATCCCGGGCGATGAGGGTCCTGACCTTCTGAGCGCGTCCGTAGTAGGCGTCGTGGTAGCCGGCCGAAAGGGCGAAGGTCCCGAGCATGATCCGGCGGACGACCTCCCTCCCGAACCCGCGGGTCCGCGACTCCTCGTAGACCGCCCGCACGGAGTCGGCCCCGGGCGCACGGAACCCGTATCGGACGCCGTCGTAGCGGGCCAGGTTCGAGGACGCTTCGGCCGGCGCCAGGACATAGTACGTAGGGACGGCCCACGGGGTGTGCGGCAGGGACACGTCCTCGATCTCGGCCCCCGCCTCCCTCAGCCGGTCCACTGCTTCCCGGCAGATCAAGGCCACCTCGGAATCGAGCTCGTCGGTGAAGTACTCGCGCGGGACCCCGATCCGAAGCCCCTTGATGCCCGGCTCCTTGTTCCGAATCCAGTCCGGAACGTCGAGGGGCGCCGAGGTCGCGTCCCGGGAGTCGTGCCCCGCGACGGCGTGGAGGAGGAGCGCCGCGTCCTCCACGGTCGCGCCGAGCGTCCCAACCTGATCGAGGGACGAAGCGAACGCGACGAGGCCGTATCGGCTCACCCGCCCGTAGGTGGGCTTGATCCCGACGACACCGCAGAACGCCGCGGGCTGTCGGACCGAGCCCCCCGTGTCGGATCCGAGGGCGCAGGGCACGACCCCTGCCGCCACCGCAGCCGCAGATCCCCCAGAGCTCCCCCCAGGGACCCGGGACCGATCGCGTGGATTTCGCGTGGGGCCGAAGCCGGAGTTCTCCGTCGAGGAGCCCATCGCGAACTCGTCCATGTTCGTCTTTCCGAGAACGATCGCGCCCGCGCCGCGAAGACGCCGGACAACGGTAGCCTCGAACGGCGAGACGTATCCCTCCAGAATCCGGGAGCCACACGTGGTAGGCAGCTCCATGGTGCAGAGGTTGTCCTTCACGGCCACGGGCACGCCGGCGAGGGGACCCGCGCGCGGGCCCTGGCCGGGGTCGCCGCCGGCACCCGGGCCGCCGGAGCCGACCTCGCCCGGCGGCGGCGGACGGCTCTCGGGACCCAGGGCGAGGAACGCATGCACGGGATCGGCTCCGGCCTCGACCTCTCGGGCCCGAGCGAGTGCCTCCCCGACGTAATGATCGGGGGGGACCCGCCCGGCCCGAACCGCCTCGGCCATCTGCCGGGCATTCGGAGTCGCGCTCACCGGGGCACCTCGCTCCGTCGCAGTCCCGTCCGTCGCTGCGGGTCACACCTAATGCCGCGCCCGCCCCCCCGTTGCCGTGAGTCTCGCCTCACGCCGCGCCGCCCTCCCTTTCCGAGGCCTCGCCCTCGTCGAGGGCCGGAAGACGGGGCACGATGAAGAAGCCATCCGCACACTCGGGGGCCCGGTCGCCCGGCGCCCCGGAGGCGAGCTCGTCCCGACCGAGGCGCGGGTCCCTGAACGCAACGACCTCGGAAACGGTCCATCCGCCTTCGGCCACTTGCGACACGTCCACCTCCTCCAGCGCGCGAACGTGGCCCAGGATCCCGTTCAGCTCACCGGTGAGGCGATCGACCGCAGCCTTGTCGGGCCGGAGCCGCGCGAGCCCGGCAATCTTTCGGACCTCCTCTCCTGAAACCTCCACGCCCCCTCCCAGTCTAGACCCCACCCCGCTCAGAACTCCTTCTCGAGCCCCGCGTAGCGGACCACGAGCTTCTTCCTCCCCACCGAGTGAAAGTCCACCGTGACCTTCACGTCTCTCCCGAATCCGGTGACCTCGACGACCCTGCCCGCCCCGAACGTCGGGTGGCTCACGCGCTCGCCCTTCCGGAGGTCGGGAAGATCCTGGTTCATTTCCGCTTCGAGGGCCAGGTCGTCCCCGTCGGCCGCCGCGCTCCTGGACGCGCCGACGCCCTGGGCCCGGCCTCGCGAGGGGCGCCGTGGCCCCTCCCAGCTTCCCGTAGACGCGAACGCCTCCTCGCTCCGGGGGAGCCCCGGGCCGCCCCAGTCCCGAGCCAGCCCTCGGGACCTCGTCTCCTTCACGAGGCCAGCGGGAATGTCCTCCACGAACGAAGAGAGCGTTCCCACCATCCAGTCCCCTCCGCGCCGGCGCTCCCGAGCCCAGCTGAGATAAAGCCGATCGCGGGCTCGGGTGATGCCCACGTAAAAGAGCCGGCGCTCCTCCTCGAGGAGGTGGGGCTCATCGTACGAGCGCATGAGCGGGAAGAGCCCCTCCTCGAGCCCCGAGATGAACACGACGGGGTACTCGAGCCCCTTCGCGTTGTGAAGGGTCATGAGCGTGATCGCGTCTGACTCGGGATCGTGGCGGTCTATGTCCGTGACAAGCGCCACCTGCTGGAGGAAGAGGTCCAGTTCGGTCACGTCGTCCGCGGTCGCTCCCTCCTCCTCTTCGACCTGGAGCTCGAGGTCGGTGGCTCCCGCGATCAGCTCCTCGACGTTCAGGACCCGTTCTTCCCCCTCGGGTCCCTCCGCCCGGAGCGACTGGAGGAAGTCGATCCGCTCTACGAGCTCCTCGATCAGGGGGCCGACTGCGAGCGTTCGCGCGCTCGCCCTGAGATCCCGGATCAGCGCCGCGAATCGGCCTATCCCCCGGGCGGCACCCGCCGAGAGCCCAGAGACCTCTCCGGCCCGACCGGCGCCCTCCAGGAGGGACACGCCCGCCTCTCCGCACCACGACCTCAAGCGCTCGAGGCTGACCTTCCCCACACCCCTCCGGGGCAGATTTACCACCCGTTCGAACGCGGCCGTGTCGCGGGGGTTCGACACCAGGCGCAGATAGGCGAGCAAGTCCTGGATCTCGCGGCGCTCGTAAAAGCGAACCCCCCCGACGATCTGGTACGGGATCCCGCGCCGCCGGAACACGTCCTCCAGCGCCCGTGACTGCGCGTTCGTTCGGTAGAGGACTGCCGTGTCTCGGTACCGGGCGAGGTCGCCCGACTGGAGCAGCGACTCGACCTCGCCGGCCAGGCTCGTGGCCTCGTCACGCTCGTCCTGGACCTCGAGCACCGTGATGTGCGCCCCCGCCTCGCGTGCCGTCCGGAGCGTCTTGGGTTTCCGGTTCAGGTTCCTGCGGATCACGGCGTTCGCAGCGCCGAGGATCGTCCCGGTAGAACGGTAGTTCTCCTCGAGCCGGACCACACGGGCGCCCCCGAACGTCTGCTCGAAGTCGAGGATGTTCCGGATGTCGGCTCCCCTCCAGCCGTAGATGGACTGATCGTCGTCCCCCACCACCACGAGGTTCCGGTGCACGCGCGCGAGCAACTCTACGAGCCGGAACTGGGCGTGGTTGGTGTCCTGGTACTCGTCCACGAGGATGAACTGGAACCGCTCCTGGTAGCGCGCCAGAAGCTGAGGATCCGCCTCGAACAGCTCGACGGGCTTCATCAGGAGATCGTCGAAGTCGAAGGCGTTCTGGCGGTGGAGGGATCGCTGGTACTCGGGGTAGACCTTGGCGGCCATCCGCCCCAGGAGCTGGACGCCCTCCTCGTTCTCGCGCGCGAAGCGTTCCGGACCGATCAGCTGGTTCTTCGCGTCGCCCAAGACGCTCTTCACCGCCTTCGGGCGCCAACGCTTCTGATCGATGTCAAGCGCCTCCATGACGCGCCCCACCTCGCGGACGCTTTCGTCGGCGTCGAAGATCGTGAACCGGGCATCCCAGCCGAGCGCGCCCGCGTGACGCCGGAGAAAGCGGGCGCTGAGGGCGTGGAACGTTCCTATCCAGGCACCCGTGGGTTCTCGACCCAACAGAGCACGAATCCGACGCCTCATCTCCCCCGCAGCCTTGTTCGTGAACGTCACGGCAAGGATGCGGGCGGGTGGGACGCCGTGCTCCTGGATCAGCCGCGCGACCCGGACCGTGAGGACGCGCGTCTTTCCGGACCCGGCACCAGCTAGGACGAGGAGCGGACCGTCCAGGTGCTCGACCGCGGCCCGTTGCTCGGGGTTCAGCTCCCTCGCAGCCTCGTCGAAAGGATGCTTCGTGGGAGTCAAAGCGACGCGGCGTCCGACGCTCGGGCTGGAGGGACGCGGGCAGGTAGCTTCACCCGGAACAGGGTCCCCTTCGGGCCCGTCTCAACCAGATCGATCCGCCCTCCATGGATCTCCTCCACGATACGCCTGGCCAGCGTCAGGCCCACGCCCCAACCCCCGGACTTGGTGGTCGTTCCGGCCTGGAAGAGCTGGTCCAGGATCTCAGGATCGACGCCCGGGCCCGTGTCGCGAACCTCCAACGTGACCCAGCCAGGCTCGCCGGGGAAGGCCCAGATCGCGATCGTGCCGGCCCGTCCCGCGAGCGCGTCCAGCGCGTTCTTCACGATGTTCTCCAGAGCCCAGGTGAGGAGCACCTTATTCCCTAGGATGCTGGGAAGCCCCGGGTCCACGTCCACGTTCAGCCGGACCCCGGGTCCGAGCCTCGGCATGCGGACACCGATGTAGCGCTCAACCGCTAAGATCACGGTCTTCAGGTCGAGGGACTCGAGCACGGTCCTCCGTCCGATCAGCTCGAAGCGCCGGCTGACGCGCTCGAGCCGGTCCACGTCGGCCCCGATCTCGGACGCGATCTCGGGATCCTCGATGTCGCTCGGGCGCTCGGCCGGCGGTAGGGAGAGAACCTCGAGCCAGCCCTTGAGCGAGGAAATCGGCGTGCCGAGTTGGTGCGCCAGCTCCCGCGCCGTGGACGTCCACGCCTGGTCCGCCTCCGCCTTCCGCTGCGATCGGATCACCGCCGAGCCGGTGAGGAAGATCAGGAGGAGGCCCCCGACCTGGAACCAGGGAACCCACCGAAGCCTCTGGAACTGGGGTGGGACGCCGAAGTGGATAACCTGCTCGAAGCTCGCCACCGGGGGATTCCGGAGATCGAGCTCACGCGAATACTCGAGCACCCTGGCCTGGCCCTCCGGAGTGTCCAGGTCGACCTCGAACGGGAGGTTCTGGACCGACGCGACCGAGTCGCCGGAAACTGTGAGGACCATGGGGACCTCGAACTCCAGGATGATGTCCTGCAGCCGGACGAGCGATTGGTCTACGGCGAAGTCGGTCGGCGAGGTCAGCGCCCGATGCACCTCGGAGTACATCCGGCTCATCGTCTCGGTCTCGGCACGGAGCGCCCGGACGACCTGCTCAGTGTAAACGAGGTACCAACCCAGGATGGCGAGGAAGAGCACCGCCAGGGCCGTGGACCACCTTCCCTTGAGCACGCTCGCCCCTCCGGACTCCGTAAGGTCAGGGGACCGGGAGCTTCGAGACCCCCATTCGATCGTGGAGCGCCCGGGGGAGCGTGACACTCCCGTCTTCCTCCTGGTAGGTCTCGAGGAGTGCGACCATAAGCCTGGGCAGCGCGAGCGCCGAGCCATTCAGCGTGTGCACGAGCTCGGGCTTCTCTCCCGGCGCGGGACGGTACCTCAGGTTCGCTCTCCGCGCCTGATAGTCCGTGAAGGTGGAGCAACTCGATACCTCGAGCCACTGCTCCACACCTGGCGCCCACACCTCCAGATCGTAGGTCATCGCAGACGAGAAGCCCAGATCGCCAGCCGCGAGGCGCACCACCCGATAGGCGAGGCCGAGGACCCGGAGAGTGGTCTCCGCCTGCGAGGTCAGCTCCTCTAGGGCGGCCCGGCTCTGCTCCGGCTTCTCGTAGCGGACCAGCTCCACCTTGTCGAACTGATGGATGCGGAGGAGGCCTCTAGTGTCCTTTCCGGCCGCCCCAGCCTCCCGACGAAAGCAGGGGGAATACGCGGTGTAGCGCAGGGGGAGCGCGTCCGCGTCGAGGATCTCGCCCCGATGGAGGTTCGTGACCGGCACCTCGGCCGTTGGAATGAGCCAGAGGTCGTCCTGGGAGGTCACCCAGGACTCATCCGCCATCTTGGGGAGCTGCCCCGTGCCCGTGAGCGTCTCCTCCGTCACGAGATACGGGACCCGGAGCTCCTCGTAGCCGTGGTCGCGGGTATGGAGGTCGAGCATCGAGTCGATCAGGATCCGCTGGAGGCGCGCCCCGGCACCGACGAGCAGCGGGAACCCGGACCCGGAGATCTTGGCCCCGCGAGGGAGATCGAGGAGACCGAGAGACGCCCCCAGCTCCCAGTGGGGGCGTGCGGGAAAGGCGTGGGTCACCGGCTCCCCGTACGTTCGGACCACCTCGTTCCGCTCGGCGCCGCCTTCCGGCACCTCATCGAGGGGAAGGTTCGGGACGCGGAGGAGGATCTTCCGGATCCGTTCGTCGGTCTCTGAGGCGACCCGCTGGTGCTCCGCGATCTCGGCGCCGACCCGTTGCATCTCGGCGATGAGCGCGGATGGATCCTTCCCCTCCTGCCTCAGCGCGCCGACGGTCTTCGACGCCTCGTTCCGCCGGGCACGCAGCGCGTCCCCCCTGGTGATCGCCTCCCTCCGGCTCTGATCGAGGTCGAGGATCTCTGGGACGACCTCCGGACCTCCGCCGGCCCCGCGCCGCAGGAGTCCCGCTCGCACCGCGTCAGGGTCCTCCCGGATCGCTCTCAGATCGAGCATCGGTTACTCGGGGGGAGGGACCAGGCTTCGGTTGTTGCAGTCCGGGCTCGTGTCGTGCAGGAAGCGCAGGACCCCGGCCTCCTCATTGACTTCTAGCGGCTCCATCTTGCCGTAATGCTGACACACAGAGCCGAACGAGCCTGACTGCTGGCGGGTGCGAACGACGTAGATCGTCCCGAGCCGGATCGAGAGGGGCTCCACGGTCGAGTAAAGCAGCGTATCCTCCGGTGCCTCCCGCACGTCCTCGAACTCGACCCCCTCGATGGGGGCGATCCCGGCCCCGGACGTGATCCCGAGCGTGCGCGGAAGCACGAGCACGAGCTCCCCGTCCACGCGGTCGAGCGCGAAATCCCACTGCCGGCTCGTGAGAGGGTTCTCGACGACCACGGGCAGGCGACCCGACATGTCGAACGCCGACGGGCGATAGAGCTCGTCCCGGTCGAGCGAGTAGATCGTCGCCTCCTGCGGGTTCTCCTGCCAGAACACGAGGAACGGGTCTTCCCCGCAGGCTGCGGCCCCCGCGAGGGCCGTGACGGTCAGGACGAAGCGGAGGCTCACGGTCGGTTCCCCGTCTCCGGAGGGCGTTGGATTCGGAAGCGGACCCTCCCAGGAGAAGGCGTGAACACTACCCGCCCCGGCGAGGTGGTGTCAACCCCGGAAAGCCGCTCATTTCTTGACTTTACACCGCCCCGGGGGTAAGTTTCGCCGCGCGTCCGCGTGACTCCGGGGAGCTGTCGTCCGCGTCGGGTGAGCCGCCGCTCCCTCCCGTCCCAGGAAGCTCCATGTCCGAAGCTCGTACTGGCCGTGCGGGCCCCCACCGCATTCTGCTGGCGGAAGACGAGCCTCACGTTCGCCGAATCCTCTCCACGCTGTTCGAGGGCCCAAACTTTGAGTTGGAGATCGTCCACGACGGGGCAGCCGCCATCCGGGCCCTCCGGAGCGAGAGCCCGTACCATCTGATCCTGCTCGACATCGTGATGCCGGAGGCCTCTGGGCTGGACGTGCTCCGGGAGATCCGTACGTTGCCTCGCAGGGCCGGCACCCCGGTCATCGTCCTCACGGGCAAGGGGCAGGACACCGACCGGCAGGAAGCTTTCGCGCTTGGCGCCGACGAGTTCCTCACTAAGCCGTTCAGCCCCAAGAAGTTGCTGACTCTCGTGGATGAGCTCCTTGCTCGACGTTGAGCGCCACGTACGCGTCGTGGTCATGGCCGGCGGGATCGGCTCCCGCTTCTGGCCTGCCAGCACTCCCTCCCGTCCGAAGCCGCTCCTCGCCCTCGGATCTTCCGACCGGCCCCTGATCGCGGAGACGGTCCGGCGCGGGCTCGCCCTCGTACCCGCCGAGCGGCTCCACGTTCTCGCCGGAGCGTCTCTGGTCGGCGCCTTCCGCGATGCGGTGCCCGACCTCGGGCCGGCCAGTTTCTGGATCGAGCCCCGCGCCCGAGGCACCGCACCGGTGCTGGCCTGGGCAGCCCACCGGATCCACCAGCAGGACCCGGAAGCCGTCATGGTCTCCCTCCACTCAGATCACGTGGTCCGTCCGGAGACCGAGTTCGGCCGGCAGATCCCCGAAGCCGCCGCCCTCGCGAGCGAGCGGGATTGCCTGTTCACGGTGGCGGTGCCACCGACCCGACCCGAAACCGGCTTCGGGTACATCCGACCGGGCGCGCCAATCCCGGGACGTGGTTCTCCCTCTACGGGCACGGGCCTGGAGGCGTTCGAGGTGTCCGCCTTCGTGGAGAAGCCCGACCAGGCAACGGTCGAGCGCTACCTCTCGGAGGGGTACCTCTGGAACTCCGGGATCTTCCTCTTTCCGGTCGCTCGGTTCCTCGAGGAAGTCCGGTCGCACGCACCGGAGATCGGACTGCACCTCCGACACCTGGACGATGGCGACGAGGCCGGCTTCTTCGAGTCGGTCCCCACGATTTCCGTGGACGAAGCCGTTCTGGAGCGGACCCCGCGGGTTGCGGCCGTGCGTGCCGCCTTCGAGTGGGACGATGTGGGGAGCTGGGAGGCGCTCGCGCGGACCCGGCCAGCGGACGAGGCCGATAATCACACGGCGGGCGACGTCGAGGCCGTGGACTCCGGAGGGTGCGTCGTGTGGGCCGAGGACGGGGCCGTCGTGCTCTTCGGCGTCGAGGACCTGGTCGTCGTGCGGTCGGGAGACGTGACGCTGGTGTCGGCCCGAGACCGGGCCCCGGATCTGAAGAGCCTCCTCTCGCGGCTCCCCGGACGGCTTCGCGGCGAACGCGCGACGAGGTCAGGGGGGGCGGAGTGAGGGGTGAGGGCGTGCAGCTGACCGTCCTCCTCTTCGACGATCCAGTCGCCCGCGGCTGGCACCCGTTCTCCCTCACGCGGCCCGCGGGAGAGCTCCTCTTCGGCGCCTCCCTGCTCCGGGAGAAGCTGGAGCGCGTGATCGGCGTTCAAATCTCGGCGTACGTCGCGGCTCCTGGACTCGACAGGTTCGAGGAGGAGGGAGCTCCGGCGGCCCTTCCCGAGGACCGGCTCCCCCCCTCGGCCGCGCGCCTCGTGCTCTCCACCCGTTACCTGGCGCCGGCCCGGGAGGGAAGCCCGCTCCGAGCCCTTCCCGCCAACCCGCCCCCGGGGGGGCTGCCGCTGGTCGTGGAGGGGGGAGGGGCCGTGGGATGGCTCCTCGGAGGCGCCGACCCCGTGCCAACGCCCGACCGACTGGCGAACAACGACGATCGCCCGGCCCTCTCCCTTCCGGGCCGGCTGATCGAAACCCCCTGGCAGCTCGTGTCGGAGAACGCCCGGCAGATCGCCGACGAACTGGACGACACGCGGGCCTGGCGAGGCGACCCGGGACGCGAGGTGCTGAGGAAGGCCCAGGGCGTCCACCTCCTCGGAGACCGGCCCATCACGGTCGAATCGGGAGTGCGGGTGGACCCGCTCGTCGTCCTAGACTCGAGGCCGGGACCGATCCACATCTCGCATGACGTCTGGGTCCAGTCTTTCACGCACCTGACCGGTCCGGCGTTCATCGGCCCAGGGAGCGTCCTCATGGGAGGGGCCTTCGAGGCGGTCAGCTGCGGTCCCCACTGCAAGCTCCGCGGGGAGATCCGGAACTCCGTCGTGCTGGGCTACTCGAATAAGGCCCACGACGGCTACCTCGGCCACTCCATGCTGGGACAGTGGGTGAACTTGGGGGCGCTTACCACGAACTCGGACCTCAAGAACAACTACGGCTCCGTCCGGGTGGGGCGCCAGGGGGGCACGACCGACACGGGGCTCGTGAAGCTCGGCGCCCTCCTGGGAGACCACGTGAAGACCGGCATCGGAACGCTCCTCGGAGCCGGGACGGTGGTCGGCGCCGGCACCAACCTCTTTGGCGACGGGCTCTCCGCGAAATGGATCCCCCCCTTTTCGTGGGGGAGCGCGGCAGAGCACGAGCCGTACCGGCTCCGCCCGTTTCTGGAGACCGTCGAGCGAGTCATGGCTCGACGGCAGCTCTCGCTCACCCAGGGACAGCGCCGCTCTCTGGGGAGCGCGTGGCGCCGGGCCCACCCCGGCCTCTCGGAGAACGGAGGTTGACGAAGCGGGGCCGCGGCGTGTCGCGCGTGGAGGCGGGAGCGTGAAGATCGCGTCGCTCGGAAGCGGCAGCGGAGGAAACGCGTTCGTGATCGCGAGCCGGCGGACCACGCTCCTCGTTGACGGAGGCTTCAGCGCCCGACGGCTCGCCGACCGTCTGATCGGGGTCGGCATGGATCCCGGTGCCGTCCAGGCCATCGTGGTCACGCACGAGCACGCCGATCACACCCGGGGGATCGGCGTCTTCGCCCGCCGGTTCGGTACCCCCCTTCACATGACCGCCGGGACGCGCGATGCATGCGCCCGGCTCTTCCGGGGCGGCGAGGACGTGCGCCATTACGAGCCCGGACGGAGCTTCACGATCGGAGACCTCCGGGTCGAACCGTTCCTCACGGTCCACGACGCGCTGGACCCGGTGGCTCTGACCGTGACCGGACTCGAGTGCGGCACACGCATCGGGATCGCTACGGATCTCGGGCGTCCGACCGCCGGCATCCGGCACTCTCTCGGCGGGTGCGACTTCCTCGTGCTCGAGGCCAACCACGACGAAGGGCTCCTCCGGAGCGGCAGGTACCCTCCCGGGGTCCAGGCGCGGATCGCGTCTTCGCATGGGCATCTCTCGAACCGGGCCGCGGCAGCTTTCGCGCGGGAGCTGCTGCACCCCGGGCTCGCGGGCATCCTGCTGGCTCACCTCTCGTCGGAGTGCAACCGGCCGGAGCTGGCGCGCGAGGTCGTGGGCGGCGCGCTCGAGCGGGCTGGCTGGCACGGGTTCCTCGGGGTCGCGGGGCAGGAAGAACCAACCCCGCTTGTGGACGTCATGGAGCTCCGCCTGGGTCGAGCCGGCGGGCAGCTCTCGCTACTCTAGGCCATCGTGAGAAGGGGGCCTGCCTCGGCCCCGGCCACGAACTGACCGACAGAGCCGCGCAGGAGTGTCTCCGCCTCGGCACGCTCGCCCCTGTCCACTTCCGCCCCGTTCATTCGACGTAGAGGGTGAAGAGGCCACGCGAAGGGAGAACGTGCCCGGGAGGGCTACCCCCGGCTGCCGCGACGTCGATTGCGACGTGAGACTGCTACCCGAACAACCGGTCGAACACCCGGAGCAGGTCGTTCCCCAGCGCGAGCGCCATGATCCCGATCAGCACGACGAACCCGACCTGACTCCACCGGAGGCGCTGCTCTACCGAGAGCGGCCGGCCCCGGAGGCCCTCCACTCCGAGGAAGAGGAGGTGGCCCCCGTCGAGGACCGGGATGGGGAGCAGGTTCAGAACGGCCAGGTTCACCGAGAAGAACGCCATGAAGCGGAGAAACACGGGCAGCCCCTGCGCGGCAGCCTGACCCGAGGCCTCGCCTATCGCAACGATGCTCCCCAGGCTCCGAGCGGAGACCTGTCCCGTGAAGAGGTCCCGGAGGAAGTCCAGGATCAGACCCGTCATCCCGACCGTATCGGCCAGGCCGAGCTGCACGGCCTCAACGGGCGGAACCCGCGAATAGGTGATGCTCGGTAGGGTCGGAAAGACCCCGATCTGCCCGATCGTCCGCGTCTCCCCCGTGACCGGGTCGGCCTGAGTCTCCCGAGCCGGCGTCACCCTCCGGATCACGTTTCCGCCGTCCCGGCTCAACGTGAGCTCTATGGGAACCTCCGGATGGGCCTGCACGACCTCGACGAATTGCGGCCAGGTCCGGATCGGGACCCCGTCTACGGCCATGATGCGGTCCCCTCGCCTCAGGCCGGCCCGATCGGCAGGGGTGCCCGGGTTCACTCCGTCGATCACCGGCTCGGACCAGAAGTCCAGGGCCCGGTAGATCCGACTGCGCTCCTCGTCCCCCGAGGCCGTCACCGTCACCTCTCCCGACGGATCCAAATACGAGAACGTGAGCACTCCGTCGGGCGCCGTGAGGATGGCGTCGCGCACCTCCCCCCAGTGGGAAACGAGCCGGTCCGCGACGCGCGTGAGGGTCGCGCCAGCGGGAAGGTCCCCCAGGCCCGAGGCTCCGGATGGGAGCGCTTCGACTCGAACGGCCCCGACGCGGGTCGTGTCCAGCTCCGGGTTCCCCCACCGAGCCGCAGTCAGCGTGTAGAGGAAGAAGGCGAAGAACATGTTCATGGCGACGCCGGCCGTGATCACCCACGCCCGTGCCCAGAGCGGCTTGGCGTCGAAATCTCCCTCGCGCCGAACCCTGCCGCCTCGCTCCCTGGTCACCGACTCGGCCGGGGGGGCGGCCGACAGATCCTCCGGAGCCTCCGCCGCTCTTCCGTCCTCCGACGACGCCGCGGGGACGGACTCCGCGGTCTCTGCCCTCCCGCCTTCCACGGCCTCCATGACCTCGTCGTCCATCCCTCCCATCTTCACGTACCCACCCAGCGGGATGGCGCTCACGACGTATTCCGTCTCGCCGCGCACAAACCCGAAGATCCGGGGCCCGAGCCCGATGGAGAAGCGCTCGACGCGAACCCCGACGGCCCGGGCCGCGAGGAAATGCCCGAGCTCGTGGACGAAGATGAGCACGCCCAGGACGATGAGAAGGGACAGGATGGTCATCGGCCGGACCCTCCCCCGGCCACCTCACGGGCAGTTTCGCGCGCTCCCCGATCGGCCTCGAAGACCTCCGATAGGTCGCTCACGGGCCGGGCCGGAATCCGGTCGATCGTCTCCACAACCACGTCGATCATCCTCGGAAACGAGATCTGGCCCTCCAGGAAAGCCGAGACGGCCACCTCGTTCGCCGCGTTGAAGGTGATGGGTGCGGTCCCGCCCCCGCGCCCCGCCTCGTATCCCAGCCGGAGGAGGGGGAAGCGCTCGTGGTCGGGCACCTCGAACGTCAGCGGCGGGAAGCGCACCGGATCGAACGTCCTCAGCTCCGGGTCGTCCGCGCGTTCGGGATGCGTGAGCGCGTACAGGATCGGTAGTTCCATGTTTGGAAACCCCAGCTGGGCCACTACGGATCCATCCACGAACTCCACGAACGAGTGGACGATCGACTGAGGATGCACCACCACCTCGATCCGCTCGTACGGAATGTCGAAGAGAAAGTGGGCTTCCATGACCTCGAGCGCCTTGTTCGCCAGGGTGGCCGAGTCCACGCTCACCTTGGCGCCCATGTCCCAGGTCGGGTGCTTGAGTGCGTCCTCGGGACGCGCGAGCGCCAGGCGGTCGCCGTCCCATCCTCTGAATGGCCCTCCCGAGGCGGTGAGGACGACCTTCGCGATCGACGCGCCCGGACGCCCCTCGACGCACTGAAGGATCGCGGAGTGCTCCGAGTCAATCGGGACCAGTCGCCCACCTCCTCGCTCCATGGCTCGCGAGACCAACTCCCCCCCCGCGACGAGGGATTCCTTGTTCGCCAGCGCCAGTCGCTTCCCAGCCTCGAGGGCCGCGAGGGAGGGCTCGAGCCCGGCGAACCCCACGAGCCCGTTCACGACCACGTCCACGTCGGGACGGCGGACGGCGTCGATCAGGGCCTCTCGCCCCCCGACCCAATCCGTCCCGTTCTCGGCGCACGCGGAAAAGGCCCGTTCGTCCGTCACGACCACGCAGGCGGCCGCGTGCTCTCTGGCCTCCCGGGTGAGTGCCTCGACGGAGCGGTTTGCCGTCAGCACGGTCACGCGGAAGCGATCCGGGTGGCGCCGGATCACCTTGAGCGCGCTCATCCCGATCGACCCGGTGGCCCCGAGGACGGCCACGTGGATGGGCCGGCGCCCCCTGGACGCGCCCTCGAGCGCGGCTCCAGCACCCGACCACCTCGTCGATCCGACCCCGGGAGTCACGGGAGGAACAGGGGAAGCAGGAGGTACGCGAGGGGGACCGTGAACAGCACCGCGTCGAAGCGGTCCAAGATGCCGCCGTGTCCGGGAATGAGCGTGCCCGAGTCCTTTACGCCGGCCTCTCGCTTGAGGACCGACTCGACCAGATCGCCCAGCTGGGCGACCCCACCCAACAGAAGCCCCAACACGGCAGCGCCCAGGACAGGCAGGGGCGGTCCCTCCATGGGATCCGCGAGAACGAACGTGAACAGAGCTGCCGCAGCCGCGGCCCCGACGAGCCCGCCGATCGCCCCTTCCACGGTCTTCGACGGGCTCACCGACGGAAGGAGTTTTCGACGGCCCCACCGGCGACCCGCGAAGTAGGCTGCGGCATCGCCGCACCAGGTGCCTGTGAGTACGAATATGAGAAGGAACGCTCCACCCCACCCGGCCACGCCGTCGCTGACTTCCGGGAATGCCCTGAGGTGCACGGCGAAGCTCAGGGTCGCTCCCACGTACACGACGCCCAGCACGGTGGCCGCGACCGCGGCGAGCGGCCCCCGCTCCGTTCCTCCCCGGAACACGGCGGCCACCAGGCAGGCGAGCGCGACCGCGAGGAGCGAGGCCCATCCCCAAGTGCTCCAGGCAGCCACGGACCCGGTCCAGGCCGCCGAGAGGACGAGGAAGGCCGATGCGAGGATCCCGACCCAGCGGAACGGTCGCGTCCCTCGGGCCTCGGCAAGCCGGTACACCTCGGCCGTCCCTAGCGCAGCGATGAGGGCCATGACCCCGGCGACCCACCAGTCTCCCAGATAGATCACGGCTATCCCCAACGGGATCCCGAGCGCCGCGACGGCCAGGCGACGACGAAGGTCGCGGGTGATCACGGGGAAGAGCAGGGTCCGGGTCTCAAGGGAAGCAAGGGATCGCATGACCACGCTCGGCGAGTCGCCCGATCAGGTCGACGAGACCCGCCCGAACCGCCGCTCGCGCCCCTGGTACTCGCCGACCGCACGGAAGAGGTCCTCTCGAGTGAAGTCGGGCCAGAGCACAGGGGTGATGTGGATCTCCGAGTACGCAAGCTCCCACAGCATGAAGTTCGAGATGCGGAACTCCCCCGACGTGCGGATGAGGAGGTCCGGATCCGGGAGATCTCGCGTCGACAGCGCATTCGCAAACCTGGTCGAATCGATATCCGCCAGATTCAGCTCGCCTCGTGCGACGCCCCGCGCAAGCGCTCGCGCGGCCTCGACGATGTCGGACCGTCCCGAGTACGAGATCATGAGGTTCATCCGAAGCCTGGATCCACCGGCCGTCCAGCTCCGAATCAGGTCCACCGACTCTCGCGTTCCCTCGTCGATCCTCGCCAGATCGCCAAGGACGTGGACCTCCACGCCCTTCTTGCGAAGCTCCTGTCGCTCCTTCTCCGCGTAAGCACGGAGGAGCGACATCAGCGCGTGTACCTCTTCCTCCGGCCTCGCCCAGTTCTCGGTCGAGAACGCGAAGAGGGTGAGGATCTCGAGTCCCGCCTCGATCGAACCTTCCACGACCTCCCGGACCGCTCTCATTCCTTCGCGGTGGCCGGCGTAGCGGGGCAGCGCTCGCTCAGCCGCCCACCGGCCGTTCCCGTCCATGATGATGGCAACGTGCCGGGGAACCGGGCCGTCCAGGGCTGGCCTGGAAGTAGAGTCCTCCCCCATCACACTTTCATGACCTCCTCCTCCTTCGAGGCCAGTATCTCGTCGATCTTCCCGACGTACTCATCCGTGAGCTTCTGGATCTCCTCCATCCGTCGATGCCCCTCGTCGTCCGAGATCTCGTGGTCCTTCATGTTCTGCTTGACGGACTCATTCCCCTCCCGCCGGGCGTGCCGGATCGAGATCCGCCCCTCCTCCGCCATCTTGTGGAGCAGACGGACGTACTCCTTTCGGCGCTCTTCGTTCAAGGGCGGGATCGGCACACGGATTACCTTCCCGTCATTCGCCGGATTCAGGTTCAGGTCCGCCTCCAAGATCCCGCGCTCGATTTGGGGCAGAATGCTGGGATCGAACGGCTGGATGACGATCAGGGACGGCTCGGGTGCCGAGACTGTGGCCACCTGGTTCAACGGAAGCTTGCTTCCGTAGGCGTCCACCCGGACGGTGTCGAGAAGGCTGGGGCTCGCCTTCCCCGTTCGCACCGTCGCGAACTCGCGGCGCACCGCGTCCAGGGCCGCGTCCATGTGCTGCTTGACCGCGTCGATCGTAGCCATCTGTCCTCCCCTCCCTCCGACGAGAGGGTCACTGGCGGAAACGTCAGGAGACCAGCGTACCCACAGCGTCCCCGCGGATCGCGGCCGCGATCGCCCCGTGCTCGGCCAGACTCAAGACGATGATCGGAAGGTCGTTCTCCCTGCAGAGCGAGACCGCCGGGGCGTCCATCACGGCCAGCTCTTGGGTCATCACCTCCTGGAAGGAAACCGTGGGGAGGAAGGTGGCCTCGGGGTGCTCGGCCGGATCGGCGGTGTACACCCCGGCGACCTTCGTGGCCTTGATGATGACATCCGACTCCATCTCGATCGCGCGAAGCACCGCAGCGGTGTCCGTGGAGAAGTAAGGGTTTCCGGTCCCCCCGGCAAAGAGCACGACCCTTCCCTTCTCAAGATGGCGGAGGGCTCGGCGGCGGATGTAGGGCTCGGCGAGCTCCTCCATGCGAATCGCGCTCATGACTCGCGTCTCGACTCCCTTCCGCTCGAGCATGTCCTGCAGCGCCATGGCGTTGATCACCGTGGCCAGCATCCCCATGTAGTCGGCCGTGACCCGGTCCATCCCCCGCTGCGAGGCGATCGTGCCACGCACGATGTTGCCGCCACCGATCACGAGGCCCAGCGTGGCCCCCATGCGGTGGACCTGGATGACCTCGTCCGTGAGCCGGTCCACGACGGGTGGGTCGATTCCGAACCCCTTTTCCCCGGCGAGGGCTTCCCCCGAGAGCTTCACGAGCGCCCTCCGGTACTTCATGGGTCCCCCGTCGGCGGTCCTGGACACGGCTAACCCGACCGCCCCACCTCGAACCGCGCGATCCGGCTGACCTCGATCTTCTCACCCGTCCTCGCGGAGAGCTCCGTCACCAGCTCCCCGACCGTCCGGTTCGGATCCCGGACGAAAGGCTGCCGGAGTAAGATGGATTCCTTAAAAAACTTCCGGAGCTTCCCCTCGATGATCTTCTCTTGGATCTTCTCCGGCTTCCCTTCCGCCCGGACCTGCTCCAGGTAGATCTGCCGCTCCCGCTCGACCACCTCGGAGGGCACGTTCTCCTCGCTCACCGCGATCGGGCTCGTGGCCGCGACGTGCATGGCGATCTCCCGGGCGAGCGTCCGGAACTCGTCGGTGTTCGCGACGAAATCCGTCTCGCAGTTGAGTTCCACGAGGACGCCGATCCGACCCCCATGATGCAGGTAGTGTCCGACGGTCCCCTGATCCGCAGACCGCTCGGCCCGCTTGGCCGCCTTCGCGGATCCCCGGGTCCGCAGGTAATCGATCGCCGCTTCCACGTCGCCCCCGGTCTCCTCCAGGGCCTTCTTGCACTCGAGCATACCGGCCCCGGTCCGATCCCGAAGGACTTTCACTTCCTTCGCGCTGATGCTCATCTCACTCCCACCTCGTCCGCTCCCGAGCCGAGGAGGCCCGGCACGCGGACAGCCGCACGCGTGCCCGGCATCCCCGCGGGACTTCCGGTCATGAAAAGAGGCGGGAGCGACGAGGGCAGAGGCGTCCGGAATCCGTCCGAAGCGCTTTCTGCCATTCGGCTACCGCCTCACCAGCGTCGTCGATCGAACTGCTAGTTCCCTTCCTCTTCTTCGCCTCCCTCGGCTCCCTCTCCCGCGGGAGCGTCCTGCGCCTCGGACCGGTGTATCTGCGCGATCGCCTCCGGTCGCGGGCGCCGGCGCCGACGGACGCGGCGACGGTCCGCTTCGTCGCCGGCCGCCATCTTCTCGCCGGTCTCAGTCGAGTAGGTGATGGCCTCCACTTCCTCCGCCCGTCTGCGGTCCTCCTCCGGCACCTCGTGCCGGGTAGCCTCGACGACGTCCGCGATCGCCCTCGTGATGAGGCCCACGGAGCGGATCGCGTCGTCGTTTCCAGGGATCGGGTAGTCGATCAGGTCCGGGTCCGCGTTCGTGTCCGTGATCGCGACCACCGGAATCCCCAGCCGATTCGCCTCCCGGACCGCGATGATCTCCCGCTTCGCGTCCACGACGAACATGGCCCCGGGGAGCCGCCCCATGTCCTTCACGCCAGAGAAGTACTTATCGAGCTTGAGGCGCTCGCGGTCGAGTAGCAGCTGCTCCTTCTTCGTGTAGAACTCGAACGCGTTCTCCTCCTGCCCGCGCTCGAGCTCCTTCAAGCGACGGATCTGCTGCCGGATCGTCTGGAAGTTCGTGAGCATCCCTCCCAGCCAGCGCTCGGTCACGAAGAACGCGCCCGATCGCGTCGCTTCCTTCTCGATCACGTCCCTGAGCTGAGGCTTCGTGCAGACGAAGAGGAGCCGATCTCCCGCCATTACGACGCTCCGGCTGATCTCCTCGGCGGCCCGCAGCCGGTCGAGCGTCTTTCTCAGATCGATGATGTGGATCCCGTTCCGCTCAGTGAAGATGAACGGCCGCATCTTCGGGTTCCAGCGGCGGGTCTGATGACCGAAGTGGACCCCGGCTGCTAGGAGGTCGTTCAATCCGACCTGCTCCGACTCCTGCGTGATCGTGTCGACCAAGGTCATCTCTTACTGAACTGGAACCGCTTGCGGGCCTTCGGTCGTCCCGGCTTCTTTCGCTCGACCTTGCGAGCGTCGCGGGTGAGGAGGCCATGCTTTCGCAGGAGCGCCCGGGTCTCCTGGTCCCCCTGGAGGACGGCGCGGGCGACCGCCAGTCGGATCGCGTCGGCCTGCCCGGAGATCCCTCCGCCACGGACCCGCACCTCCACGTCGAACTGACCGTCGGTCGACGTGACCTTCAGCGCCTCCTCGGCACGCTTGCGATGAAGGATGCGGGGGAAATAGGTCTGAAGGTCACGCCCGTTCACGGACCAGCGCCCGCTGCCGGGCATGAGCACGACCTGCGCCCTGCTCGTCTTGCGCCGTCCAACCGCACGGAACCCCCCGCTCGACTCCTTCGGCATCACAGCTCCAGGGGCTGTGGGTCCTGACCCCGGTGCGGATGCTCCGCGCCCGGATACACCTTGAGCTTCGCTCGCATACGCCGGCCGAGCGCGTTCTTGGGGAGCATCCCCTTCACGGCGAGCTCGATGACGCGCTCCGGGCGGGAGCGAATCATCCTGCTGAAGGGAATGAACTTCTCCCCGCCGATGTATCCGGAATGCCGGAAGTACATCTTCTTCTCGGCCTTGTTACCCGTGAGCCTCACGCGGGAAGCGTTCAGAACGACCACGTAGTCCCCGGTGTCCAGGTGCGGCGTGTAGATCGGCTTGTGCTTTCCGCGAAGGACGCGGGCGACCTCGGTGGCCAGTCTTCCCAGAGGTCTATCGGCGGCGTCCACCGACCACCACCGACGCTCGATCTCGTGTGCCTTGGGCGTATGCGTCTTCATGGGACGGATCGGTGAACGGATGTCCTGCTGAAACCACCTGGACACAGAGCATCGAATGATATTCGCGGGCCGGAGGGGTGTCAACGTGGGGGCGGGCGGCGGAAGTGGGGCCAGAAGTCGCCGTTCCGTCTGGGATTCTAGCGGGTGAAGGTCTCCAGAAAACGGGAGCGGGAGGCGTGCCTGAGGCGAGCCAGGGCCTTCTCCTTGATCTGCCGGACCCGCTCCCTGGTGATCCCGAGGAGTGATCCGATCTCCTCCAGCGTCATCGGCTCCTGATCGTCCAGCCCGAAGTAGAGGCGGAGCACCTTGGCCTCGCGCTCCTTCAGCGTCGCGAGCGCATGGTCCACCGTATCGCGGAGGGCGTGCTCGTACGCCTCGTTCTCCGGGTCCGGCGAAAACTGGTCGGGGAGATAGTCGAGGAGACGATTGTCTTCGCCGGGCGTGAGCGGCGCGTCAATCGAAAGGTGAGACTGCGAGATGGCGAGCGTGGAGGCGACCTCCTCCTGGGAGAGCTCCAGATCCTGCGCGATCTCGTCCACGGTGGGCTCGCGGCCGAGCTCCTGCAGGAGCGTGGACGACCTCCGGCCGATCCGGTGAAGCGCTCCCGCTCGGTTCAGGGGGACCCGCACGATCCGACTCTGCTCCGCCAGGGCCTGAAGGATGGCCTGCCGGATCCACCATACCGCGTACGAGATGAACTTGATGCCCCTCGTCTCGTCGAATTTGTGCGCCGCCAGGATCAGGCCGACGTTGCCTTCGTTGATGAGATCGGGAAGGAGCACGCCCTGGTTCTGATACTTCTTCGCCACGGAGACCACGAACCGAAGGTTCGAGCGAACCAGTTTGTCGAGCGACTCCGCGTCCCCAGCCCGGATCCCCTGCGCAAGCCGAGCCTCCTCGTCCCGATCGATCAGCGGGTACTGGCTGATTTCCTTGAGGTACTGATCGAGGGACCCGTCCTTCACAACCCTTCGACGGGACGAAGAGCTCATGGGCATCCACGCGCTCAGGAACGAATCACCGGCGAGGGAGCTTCCCCCCCCGGACGTCATGATCGGGGACCCGGAGGCGTTCCGCAACACCCCGCCGGCTCGGGTGCCGCACCCGCCGAACGCTACTCGGCGAGCTTCGCGAGCGTCAGCGTACTACGCCGCCGATCCGATCCCAGCGCACGTTCCGCAGCCACGAAAAGGAACCCGCTGGGCGCGGCTCGGAGGAGAAGTAGACCACCCACGGCCGCCCGCGGACGCTCGCCTGTTCCACGAAACCCCAGTACCTGGAGTCCTCCGAGTTGTCGCGATTGTCTCCCAACACGAACAAGCGATCGGGCGGAACGAGTAGGGGCCCCCAGTTATCCCTGGAGGGCCGGTAATCGGTGATGGACGCGGAGGACAGGAGGAAGTCCTTCTGCCACGTCATGCCCGGATGGTAAGCGTCTCCGTATACGTCCAGGTAGCGAGCGTACGGCTCGTCCACCCTGACATTGTTCACGAATAGACGCTTCTCGCGCATCTCCAGGATGTCGCCCCCCAAACCGAGAAGCCGCTTGACGTAGTACCTGTCCGGTTCGTGCGGAGGGTTGAAGACGATGACCTCGCCGCGGTGAGGGGGAGCGAGTGCGGGGAGGGAGAGGGGCGTCCCGGGAACGGTCGCCCCGTATACCGCCTTGTTCACGAGGAGGAAGTCGCCGGCCAAGAGCGTGCCCTCCATCGACGAGGTCGGGATCTTGAACGCGTCGACGAGGAAGGATCGAACGAGAAAGAAGACGACGAGAACGAGCGCGGCCGAACGGAGAAAGTCGAACGCGGCACGCAGCCAGACGCCCGCACCGCCACGGCTCGGCGAGCCCGAGGTCACGCTCGGCTCCGTCCAGACCACCGGCTCGCCGGCCTCCGGTTCCCTCCCGACACCTTTCTGGGCGTGGAAGTCGTCCATGCTCAGCTCCCTGATTCGGCGGGCACGTGAAGGCCCGATTCCAGCTACCCGTCTCGTGAGGGGGTCGTTCCCCTGGACGGGGGCCCGACGCCCCTACCCTTCCCGCTTCAGCGAAAACTTCTCGATCTTCTTATAAAGGTTCGAGCGCGGCATGTCGAGTGCCCTCGCGGTCTCCGAAACGTTCCAATCGAATTCGCGGAGCTTCCGGAGGAGGAACAGCCTCTCCGACCGGTCCTTGAAGTCCTGGAATCTGCCGGAGCGCATGAGCTCCGATCCGAGGCCGGCGTCCTCGTTCCCTCCCGCCACCAGGGCGTCCACGTCGGACGAGGTGATCCGATCGGACGGCGAGAGGATGAGGAGGCGCTCGACCGTGTTCCGAAGCTCCCTGGCATTTCCCGGCCACTCGAGGTCCTGGAGGCGAGACACGGCCTCGCGGGTCAGCTCTCGGGCCGGGAGCCCGTCGCGCTCCGTCATCATGGCGACGAAGTGAGATACCAGGACGGGAATGTCCTCGCGGCGGTCGCGAAGGGGGGGGATGTGGGTCGGGACCACGTTCAGTCGATAGAAGAGGTCCTCGCGAAAGCGGCCCTCCTCGATCTCCGTGGCTGGGTCCTTGTTCGTGGCCGAGACCACGCGAACGTCCACGTCGCGAGCCCTCTGCCCGCCGACGCGAGTGACCTGCCCCTCCTCAAGCGCGCGGAGAACCTTGGCCTGTGCCGCCAGCGACATGTCGCCGACCTCATCGAGGAAGAGCGTGCCCTCGTGTCCCTGCTCGAACTTCCCCGCACGATCCTGGACCGCCCCGTGAACGACCCCTTCATGTGCCCGAAGAGCTCGGACTCGATCAGCTCCGATGGGATCGCCGCGCAGTTCACCTCCACGAACGGTCGAGAAGCCCGGCGCGACAGTCGGTGGATGGCCCTCGCCACGAGCTCCTTCCCGGTCCCGTTCTCCCCCGTGATCAGCACACGGGCGTCCGTGGGGGCCACCTTTTCGATGCGGTCCAGAACCCGCCGGATCGCTGCAGACTCACCCACGATCCGATGGCGAAGCTCCACCTCCGACTGGAGCTCGGCGACCGATTCGGTGAGACCGCGCACCTTCAGCGCGTTTCTGAGCGTGACGATCAGACGGTCGGTGTCGAGGGGCTTCTCGAGGAAGTCGTACGCCCCCCGTCGGGTCGCCTCGAGCGCCGTGTCGATCGTCCCGTGACCCGAGATCATGACGACCTGCGCCCGGGGTGCCAGCTCGCGCAGGCGGCCCAGAGCCTCGACCCCGTCCATCTCGGACATCTTGACGTCCAGGAACACTACATCGGGCGCTTCCGCGCGGACCGCCTCCAGTCCCTCGGCTCCGGATGCCGCGGTCACGACCTCGTGCCCCTCGTACTCGAAGAGCTGTCTCAGGACGTCGCGAATCGATTCCTCGTCGTCGACGATGAGGAGGCGAGCCATCCTACCGCCGTTTGGAAGGGCTCTTCAGCGGGCTCTGGCGCAGCGCGCTGTACCTCGGGCCCTGCCGCGAGAGCTGACTACGCATCAGGTCCACCGTCTTCGTGACCACCCTTCCGCTAAAGGTTCGCGTCGCGCAGAGGTCGTCCAGCCCGCGGAACGCCCCGGCTCCCTCGTCCTCGTCGGCGCGAGCCAGCGTGACATGGGGGTGAAACGCTCGGGTCCCCCGCTCGAACCCGTGACCGGCGAGCCCCCCACTCGAGATCCTGCTTCAGGCAACGAAGCGCCGGCGAGGGCCTCAACGCCGACCCAGATCACCCGCGGACGTCGGATGGTCGGAAACGCGCCGAACCCGGAGATCACAAGCGGGAACTCGCGTGTCTCCTTCGCCACACGATCGATCACTCTCTCGGCGACCGGTACGAGCTCGGTGCGCACCTCCCCCAGGAACTTGAGCGTGAGGTGATAGCGGTCGTACTCCAACCATCGCACGGGGAAGCCCGCATCCCGAAGGTGCTTTGAGGCGTTGTAGATCCTCTTCTTCTCCTTCCTCGGCAGGTTCAGGGCGATGAAGAGGCGCATCGGGTGTGGCGGAGGGGGCGCGTTTTCCAGTCGACTACCGAGCTCGGTCAGCGTGGGCTGCCCGATTCTATCCGTTCGGTGAAGGGGCGACAACCGGACGAGCCGGCTTGACGCCCGAGGACCCGATTTCCTACCTTGGACCGCGAAGGAAAAGACGCGAACGGGGCATGGTGCGCGCGGCCGGCGATAATCGGTCGAGCGCAGCCAGGAAGCCGGCGTAATTCCGGCGCGGCCCCGCCACTGTGAGAGGCCCGGCCCCATCTGTGGGGATCCGGAATGGGCCCGCTCGACGAACCACTGGGACCTCGGTCCCGGGAAGGTGAGCGGCGCCGCCTCGAGCCAGGAGACCGCCCCGTTCGTGCCCGACAGCAGCCCTTCGAGGGAGGGCGCGCGGGCGTCCGGACCTCGGCGTCCCGGAGCGGCCCGTTCCCCGCAAGGGAGACGGGCCGATTTGTTTCACGCACCTCTCTTGGCCGCATTTCAGGCTCCCCGCCGGGAGCGCCGGTTCGACCTCGGTGCTCTCCGTCCTCGGCGTGCGCTGTCCCCGGCAGTATCGACAGCCTACTACCCCCCAAACCGAGGCCTTGCCCCATGAGTCAGACGATCCTGCCCGCGCGCCCCCCGCGAATCCCGCGGGCCCCTAGCGCCCCGATCCTTTCCGAGATCCTCGCCGGAGCCCTCCTCTCCCTTGCTGCTCTCGTCTCGAACCCGCCGGGACTCCGCGGACAGGAGCCCACGGGTGGGCCCGACGACCCGTTCCTCCTTCCACGCGTCGTCGTGAGCGCGACGCGGGTGCCGATCGAGTGGGACCGGCTCCCCACGCCGGTCTCGGTGTTGACCGGAGCCAGAATTCGCAGGCTCGGGATTCGGACTGTCGGCGATGCGCTCCGAAGCGTTCCAGGGCTCCACGTCTTCCGCTCCGCCTCCGCTGGATCCCAGACGTCGGTGTTCGTGCGCGGGGGCGAGAGCGACTACGTGAAGGTCCTCGTGGACGGCGTTCCGGTGAACGAAGCGGGAGGCGCGATCGACTTCGCCGACCTCTCGACGGACCAGGTCGAGCGCATCGAGGTAGTGCGGGGGCCGGCAAGCGTCCTCTACGGGTCCGATGCCGTGTCAGGCGTCATCCAGATCTTTACCCGAAGGGGCCGCGGCGAGCCTCGGCTCGAGGCCACCGTTTCCGGTGGAATCGGCGAGCGCCGGCTGGACGATGGAACTCACGCGGTGATGGAGGCCGAGGCTTCCCTGACGGGCTCGACAGACGCGCTCTCCTATTCGATCGGCGGAGGCCGCTCGTGGAGCGGTGGCACCTATCCACTAAACAACGAGAACGAGCTGAACACTGTGAGCGGCCGCCTCGGCTGGAGCGACGGGGGGACTGCCGCGGTCGCGCTCGCGACCCGGTTCGGGGACGGCGAGTTCCGGTTCCCGACCGATTTGGCGGGAAACCTCGCCGACGATAACCAGCGTGCCGATCGCCGGAGCTGGACGACGTCCCTTCTCGCCCGTCGCCGGCTGAGTCCTCGTGTCGAAGCCGAGCTCCAGCTGGGCTTGGCCGACCGCGAACAAATCTCCCGTGACGAACCGGACGGACCAGACGACACGAGGGGCTTTTTCGCCTCGGTCTATGATTCCGAGGTCCAACGGAGCTCGGCCGACCTGCGTGTGACGACCTTGCTCGACGGAGCCTCGGTCACGATCGGCGGAGCCTTCGAGCGGGCGACGGGTGACATCGCGTACAGCTCCGACAGCGAGTTTGGGGAGTCCGAAGCATCCGCGGACTTCGAGCGGTCGAACGCGGCCGGCTACCTCGAGGTGCTCGCCGCACCGCTCGCGGGCGTCCAGGCGACCCTGGGTGCTCGGATGGACGACAACGAGACGTTCGGGAGCTTCGACACGTACAGAGTCGGCGTGTCTTGGAGCGCCTCGCCGGGCATTCGCGTCCGGGGTGCCCTCGGGCGCGCGTTCCGTGAGCCCACGTTCGCAGAGAATTTCGGGAGCGGCTTCGCCGACAACGGGAACCCCGATCTGGTTCCCGAGCGGACGCGGAGCTGGGAGGTCGGGCTAGAGGGAGCCCTCGGTCCGGTCGTCCTCTCCGGCACGTGGTTCGATCAGCACTTCCGCGACCTCATCCAGTATACGTTCGTCACGAGCGACCCAGCCGACCCCAATTACATGAACGTGGGGCGCGCGAAGGCGTCCGGTCTCGAGGTCGCGGCCGAGGGTGGATGGGGCCCGATCGCGCTGAACGCATCCTATATGTATCTGGACACGGAGGTCGTGGATCCGGGGCTCGCGACCGACGCTACGTTCGTCCAGGGAGAGCCGCTCCTCAGGCGCCCCGCGAGTTCGGGCTCTTTGTCGCTCGGTCTGGGCCACGACCGGGGGAACGTCGGAGCGGTCGTGAGCCTGGTCGGAGGGCGCGAGGACGTAGATTTTGGCGCGGGCTTCCCCGCCCCTCGGGTTACGCTCGGGAGCTACGCTACTGTCGACGTCTCGGCGGACTACCGGCTCCCCGATCTCGGCCGCGCCGGCGCACGCTTCGTCCTCAAGCTCGAGAACCTCCTAGATGCCGACTACGAGGGGAATCGTGGGTTTTCCCGCGCCGGGGCGGGTCGTACGCCTCGGCCTGGCGGTTGAGATGGGAGGATGAGGAGCCTCCTCGTGGTGACCGGAACGATCCCGGCCGTCGCGGCGACGCGTGTGCTCCCTCATCCCATGAACTTCACATCGGTGGGGGCGATGGCTCTGTTCGGGGGCGCGTGCGTCCGTCCGCGCGCACTCGGGTTCCTCGTGCCACTGGCCGCTATTATCGCGGGAGACGTCGCCATGGTTGGGCGTCGGGGGACTGGTCGCTGACCTTCCACCCGCTCGTTCCCGCGGTGTACGGGAGCTTTGCGCCCGTGACGTGGATCGGGACGGGCCTCGCGGATCGGCGGACGTTCGCCCCGATCGCCGTCGGGACGCTCGCGGGCTCCGCTCTCTACTTCGTCGTTGGCGACCTGGGCCCTTCTCACGACGTATGCGAAGACCTGGGAAGGGCTGGTAGCCTGTTACGCAGCCGGCCTTCCCTACTTGCTGAACACCGTCGCGGGCGACGCGCTTTACGCTGCGATCCTCTTCGGGTCGCTCTCGTGGCTCGAGGGACGCTTCCCCTCGCTCCGCACGACGCTCGCGCCGGGGCGTCACAGACCGAGGACGTCGTGAGCTTGAGCGCTCCCACGTACGGAACGCCGGGAACGGAGGGCGTGTGAGGATCGTGTCCCTGCTCCCAAGCGCTACTGAGATGATCTGCGGCGTGGGGCGGGGACAAGACCTCGTGGGGGTCACGCACGAGTGCGACTTCCCGCCCCGCGTGCGCGGGCTCCCCGCCGTAACGAACACGCTCATCCCTTCGGACACGTCGAGCCGCGAGATCGACACCCTCGTGCGAGAGCGCCTCACGAAGAGCCGCTTCTCTCTACACGCTGGACCTCCCCGTGCTCGAGGCGCTCCGGCCGAACCTGATCGTCACCCAAACGCTCTGCCAGGTCTGCGCGGTCGCGGAGGACGAGGTTCGGGCCGCCGCATGTGGGCTCCCTGGTAAGCCGGAGGTCCTGAACCTCGAGCCGGAAAGGCTCGAGGACGTGCTCAGGGCGATCCGCGAGGTGGGGTGGGCGACTGGCGCCACGCGGGTGGCCGACGCGTTCGTCGCGAGCCTCGAGGCTCGGGTGGAGCGCGTGGCCGAGGGCGGGGCACGGATCCGAGAGCGCCCGCGCGTTCTCCTCTTGGAATGGCTGGATCCTCCCTTCTCGTCCGGGCACTGGAACCCCCAGCTCGTCCGGGTCGCCGGGGGGATCGAAGTGCTCGGGCGCGAGGGCGAACGGTCGCGAACGGTCTCGTGGGAGGAGGTGATCGCCTCCGGCCCCGAGGCGGTGATCGTGTCATGCTGCGGGTACGATCTCGAGCGCACCGTCCGCGATCTTCCCATCCTCGAGTCCGTTCCCGGGTGGGCCCGGACGCCGGCGGCGAGATCGGGACGCGTCTACTTGGTGGACGGATCCCAGTACTTCAGCCGGCCCGGACCGCGGCTCGTGGACAGCCTGGAGATTTTCGCCCACGCCCTGCACCCGACGGTGCACCCGGCACCCACGGCCTGGTCCCGGGCGGTCAGACGGGAGCCTGCCGCCGCCGGGCTGTGCAGGTCGTGCCGCCACCGGCGAGACGTCTCGTCCAGGCGGGGGAGCCGCTTCGTCTTGTGTCTGCGCTCTCGCGACGATCCTGCCTTTCCGAAGTATCCCGAGCTCCCGGTCACGCGCTGTTCGGGATTCGAGCTCAGGGCCTGAGTGCGCCGGGACCACTCCTCTGCGGAACGGCTCTGGCAGATTCCCGCCGGTCAGGGCACGCGTGGGCCCAAAACGGCGCTCAGCGCATCATTGCGTAGATGAGGTAGTTCACGCCGAGCTGATACGCGGCGTTCGTGGGATCGAGCCCGAAACGTCCTTCGGGAAACTCCCAGTACTCCGCCAGGTCGGAGTTGTGGTTAGCGAGGACCATCACCCTCTTCGTCGGATCGTTGTCCTCGTACATCGCCTGGTAGTTGGGAATCACTCGAACCAGCGGGTGCGGGACGTAGATGTCCTCAACCACCCAATACGACCGGAAGATCGGGTGAGACGGGTCGAGCTCGAACCACACGTATTCGGGGACCGCCCTCCGCATTTGGGCGGCCATGTTGTCCCACTGCTGTAGCTCGAAGTCATCAAAGATCAGGAAGCCGCCCTTGAGCAGGAACTCGCGCAGGTTCAGAGCCCCCTCGTCCGACACGCTCCAGTATCCCGGCTCCGACATGTAGAGGATCGGATACTGAAAGATCCTCGGATCCTCCAGGTCCAGGACGTTGGTCCCCTCGGTGTTCGTGCGAAGGTGCGTGAACTCGTCCACGATGAACTGGAGGTTCCGATCCGCATACGGGTAGTCGTGGTTCCACGCCGAGCTTCCCCCGAAGCCGCGGAACCCGCCGCCACCTCCATACCGGACGCGAGTAAAGGTGAAATACCCGTTGTAGGGAACCTGATAGAGAGACTGCGCCCCGGACTGGGCGTCGAGCGGGCTCGGGCCGAGCGGACCGTTCCTGAGCGGACCCGGGCTGCCCGGGACCTTGGACTCTCGAGGTCCCGTGCCCAACGATCCCTCGGGCACCGGCGTGTCCGTCGGGCCGGCCGCGAGGGCCCAGGTGGCCGCGACGACGAGTCCCGGGACCATCAAGTGCGGAAGCCGCGGGCGGAACATCATGCTCTCACTCTACATCCCCGGCGGCCCGGGCGAAATCGCGGTCGGAGTCCAGCGAGTGACAGTGTCAGCCGTGACGTCGGACAGTAGCGAGCTCCGACTGATGCCCGGAGAGAGGCGCGACGACATAAAGCAGCGCCAGAAAGGGGGAAGACGTATGCCAGTGATGGAAGGGTAGCGGACACGGGTGAGCGCTCACTCCTCACCCATCGGCCCTTGAACGACGAGAGACCCGGCGACGAGATCGAACGCACGCTGCCTACGGCGCGTGAAGAGCGCGACCAGCGCGTCCAGCCAGAAGAACTCGAAGACGAAGGGAACCCTTCGGACGAGGACTCTCCCCAAGGAGAGCCGCGTGCCGTCCTGGGCCACTACGTACAGGCCCATGAGGTGCTTTCCGACCGTCGTCTCCCAGCGTGCCTCTGCGATCGGAAAGTAGAGAAGGGATGACACTGCCGTCGAGACGGCCAACAACGCGAGGGTGAACCCTATGGCGGTCAGAGGACTCACGACCAAGGCAGACCGGAAGGCTTCCAGCCACATGCCTCCAGGTGGGAAGCTCGGGACAAGGAAGCGGAGGACAGAGCCGAGAACGTAGACGAAGACAAAGACGAGAGGCAATCCTGCCACAATGTCTATGAGGAACGCGAATACGCGCCGACCGATCGGAGCTGGGCGAAGCGGTATTGCTCTCATCACCGCTGCCGCAAACTCGCGTGGCCTCCCCATGCCTCTCACCACGGCGTCTTCCACCTCCCCACTCTCGATCCGGTCCGCAAGATGCCTCCGCAGGTCGGCAAGCACTTCCTGCCGCGAACCGTGCCAGCGTGGCAGCCGGCGGTCTACAGCGGCGACAAAGTCATTGACTGTCCTCACGTCACTCCTTCTGGCGCAAGTAGCGCCTCCATCACGGTTACGAAGCGCTCCCATTCGGCAGTCAGCCTGTCCAGCTCCTCCTCCCCGGCCGCAGTGATCCGATAGTACTTGCGTGGCACGCCCCTCTCCTGCGTGTGCCACCGAGGCTCGATCCGCCCGGCCTCCTCGAGTCGGTAAAGAACGGGGTAGAGACTGCCCTCCTTCATTTCGTAAGCGCCGTCGCTTCTCTCTGCGAGCTCAGACGTCATCTCGTATCCGTACCGCTCCTTCTCAACAAGAACCCTGAGGAGAACGAGTTCTAGCGTGCCCCTCTTCAGTTCGGGATTCACCTGTGTCGTCCCCAATAGTATGTATCATAAACTACCTTGTAACACAAGGTAATGGTGCAAGAAAGATAGGGCAAGTGGAGCGACACCTGAGCGGAACCCTCACCCTCTCACACCGCCCGGTACTGGATCGCCTCCGCGAGATGCTCTTCGCGGATGCCGGCCGCCCCGTCCAGGTCCGCGACCGTCCGCGCGACCTTGAGCACTCGGTGGATCCCTCTAGGCGACAGGCAGAGCCGATCGCACGCGTCCTCGAGCAACCGCCCGCCGGCCACGTCCACCGCGCACCACTTCCTCAGCTGGCTGGGGGTGAGCGTCGCGTTACAGAGCCCCTTCCCGCCCGTGCCGACGTCTCGCGGCGTCCTACCTGCGGTCGCTCGCTGCCGATCCAGCTGGAGATCCCGCGCCGCACGCACGCGCTCGCGCACCGTTGTGGAGGACTCGCCGGCCGGAGCTCGGTGGAGCTCGGAAAACGAGAGCGCTGGGACCTCGATCTGAATGTCGATCCGATCGCGAAGTGGGCCGGAGATCCGTGAGCGGGTAACGCGCGACCTGAGTGGGATCGCACGTGCAGCTCCGCCTAGCGTCCCCGAGATGGCCGCACTCGCACGGGTTCATCGCCGCGACGAGCATGAAACGAGAAGGGAAGCCCAGACGCTCCCTCGCACGCACGACCGAGATCCATCCGTCCTCCATCGGCTGTCGGAGGGCCTCGAGGACACCCCTCGAGAACTCGGGCAGCTCGTCGAGAAGAGCACGCCGTGATGCGCGAGGCTCACCTCCCCGGGGCGAAGCGGAGACCCTCCCCCCGCAAGCCCCGCCCGCGAGACCGTGTGATGGGGGGCCCGAAATGGGCGGCAGCGGATCAGAGCCTCTCCCGGCGGGAGGAGCCCAGCAACCGAATGAATGGTCGTCACATCGAGGGACTCGTCCGGGGTGAGCGGGGGGAGGATCCCCCCGAGGCGACGGGCCAGCATCGTCTTCCCCGAGCCGGGCGGGCCGAGGAGGAGGACGTTGTGTCCCCCGGCGGCCGCCACCTCGAGCGCCCGCTTGACGCCGGCGTGCCCCCGGACGTCGGTCAGATCCTGCCCATCCTCGGGTGACTCGGCCAGGAGATCCGCAATACGGACTGTGACGGCCGGCGCCCCCCGCTCCCCGACGAGCTCGGCCACGACCTCCGCGAGCGAATGCGCTCCGATCACACGCACGGTCCCGGCCCCGGCCGCGGCTTCCCTGGCATTGGCCCGCGGCACGACGAGCGAGCGCACGCCCTCGGCGCGGCAGGCCGCCGCTACGGCCAGCGTGCCCCGCACGGGGCGAAGCTCGCCGTTCAGGCCGAGCTCCCCGATGAACGCGCGTCCGCGTACGGCATCGAGCGGGAGGTGTCCGGCGCCGGCCAAAAGCCCTAGGGCTAGCGGCAGGTCGAACCCGCTTCCCTCCTTCCGGAGGTCCGCTGGGGCCAGGTTGATCGTGATTCGGCGCGGCGGTATCCGGTAACCCGCCGCCTGAAGGGCCGCCCGAACACGGTCACGCCCCTCCCGCACGGCCCCTTGCGGGAGGCCCACGATAGAGATGGACGGGAGCCCGTCCGCCACGCTCACCTCGACGCGGACCAGCACGCACTCCACCCCGACGAGGACCCCGGAGAGGACCTCCGCGAGCACGTCTCCGCTCCCGTCGCCGCCGGGTCGCTCGGCTCCCGTCCCTCGGCCGGCGTCTGCGGGAGGCGGATGCCCTTACCTTTCCAGGTTCAGGCCGCGGGAGGGGCGCCGCGATGGCCGTCCGAGCCAGCGATCACCGCCCCCCGCCGACGGAGAGGGCAGTCCACCTCCCGAGCAGCTCGAGCGTCCCCTCCAACGAGCGGTCGCCGGGCGAGCCGTCTCCCGGCTTCGCGGCCCCCGCTTGGACCTCGAAGCCGAGCGCATCATCCGGACGAAACGCCGCGCCGAGGAGCACTCCGGTACGGGTGCCGGGCCAGCGCTCGAGGAGGAGGTTCAGCTCCTCCCGACGCTCCCGGTAGATCTCCGCTTCGGCCGACCAGCGCCCTCCGTCGGACCAGGCCCTCCACCTGAGCGCGTGCCTCGTCCCGTATCCACCGAGCGTGGCGCCCATCGGGAGCCCGGCGGTCTCGTGCATCCCGAAGAGGTAGTGGTTGTACCACGTCCGTGTGCGTCCCTCCCCACACCAGAGGCAAAGGCTCGCGCCCGCGCCAACGGCCAGGTACTCGTACCGGAGGGCCCCGAGCCAGCCAGGGACCGAGAGCGGAACGAGAACCGCCCGCGAGAAGCCCCGGGTCGTCCCGATAGGCGGCCTCCGAGTCGTTCACGGCCAGCGCGCCGTACACGACGAGCGGGAACCCGCCGAGACCGAGACGGAGACGGGTAAAGAACTCCGCATACTGGTCCTCGAACTCGCCCTGGTTGGTCGAGTGCCTGCCTGCGATCATGCGAGCGACCCTTCCGGCGGTCACGGGGGGGACCCCCTCCCCGCCGAAGACGGCCGACCGGAGGACGCCGATCCGCCACGCGGGGATCGGATCCGTCGAGATCGCGAGGATCCCGTACCACGGATCCTCCACCGGGCCCACGCGGTCCATGGGGTGGACCGACGTCGCCACGCTGATCGCGCCGAGGAAGCCGAGAGGCCCGGGGAGTCGAAACGGGCTCACGCTCGAGAGGCCCACGCCGTCGAGGGGATGGGTTCCCGGCGCAAGCAGGTCGTCCCTTCCCGGGCCAAGCCGGGGGGTTGCCCGGCCGCCGGAGAGCTCGATCCCGGCGACGCGTACGGAGACCAGAAGCTCCCGAAGCCCCTGATAGGTTCCCCTTCCACCGGCCTCGATCTCCCCGAAGAACCGGAAGCGCCCGTGGGCTCGCGCCCTCACGCCAAGGCCAAGGAGAAGTCCCGTCCCAGGGTCGAGGAGCGCGTCCCCACCCCACCGCCCCCCTGAGCGGAGTTCCACGATGAGCGCGCCGGGCTCCCCGGCCCCTTCCGACCGCGGCAACGCGCCGGGAACACCCGGCCCCATGACCTCGAGCGGCGGCAGGGCCACCTCACCCCGGAGATGGAGGATCTCGAGAAGCTCCCGGAACTCCTCGTCCTCAAGCCCCCGCGCCACCGCTTCCTGCCCGGGGAGGGGCTCCTGCTGTAACCGGTCGGGCGCCGCCGCTCCGGACGCCTTTCCCTGCGCCGGTGAAGCGAGGGCCACGCACGAAAACGCGAGGGCAGCGGTCGCGGCGCGCGACAGTCCATGTGAAGCTCCCCGCCGCGGGTTCGGGCGCTTCGGGATTGGACGCGGGCTCGATCGGAGAGACAATCCGGCTCCCGGAAAGCGGGTACACACCCGGCCTCGGGCAACTGGGCCGCATACCACGATGATCGGGGCCGCAGGGCTAGGCAACTCCTCGAATGGGGGCGCGGCGGCGGCTCACGAGCGCGGCCATTGCCCGAAGAACCACTCCCGCATACCGTTTGTCGGCTCGGGCGCGGCGTCCCGCCGCATCCCGGTGCTCATCTCGCCTCGGAAGCGCACGCGATGGAGATCGCCGTCCTACGGGAACGACGCGCTCGGGAGCGGCGCGTAGCGCTCGCTCCGGATCACGTGCCCCAACTCGAGAAGCTGGGGCTTGGCGTGCGGGTGGAGGCCGGCGCGGGTGCCGCGGCCGGATGGAGCGACGATGCGTACGAGGCCGCGGGAGCGCACGTCGAGTTGGATCGGAGGACCCTCCTCTCCGGGGCGGCCGGCGTGGTCAAGGTCCGGCCTCCCCTCTCTGGAGGCCCCGACGGCCACGCGTCCGGACAGCTCGCCGAGGACGAGGTCGCCATCCTGCCCGAGGGCGCGGTCATCGTCTCGTTCCTCTCGCCGGGAGCGTCGCCCGACCTGGTCGATCGCCTGGCGGCCAAGCGGATCTCCGCGATGGCCATGGAGCGGATCCCTCGCACGACGCGCGCCCAACGGATGGACGCTCTCTCGTCCCAGGCGACGGCAGCCGGATACCGGGCCGCGCTGCTCGCCGCGCTCCACCTCCCCCGCTTCTTCCCAATGCTCACCACCGCGGCCGGCACGATCCGCCCCGCGAAGGTCACCGTGCTCGGTGCCGGCGTGGCGGGGCTGCAGGCCATCTCGACCGCACGCCGGCTCGGCGCCGTCGTCCAGGGATACGACATCCGCGCGGCCGCCGCAGAGCAGGTGCGGAGCCTCGGCGCGACGTTCCTCTCGGAGGAGGAGGAGGAGGAGGAGGAGACCGGGCTCGAGGGTGCCGAGACGGCCGGAGGCTACGCCCGGGCGCTGGACCAGAGCGAGTCCGAGCGCCAGCTCGCGTTCCTCGGCCGACAACTGCCGAGCTCCGACGCGGTGATCACGACCGCGCAGATCCCTGGCCGCGCCGCCCCACAGCTCGTCACGCGGGAGGTCGTGGAAGCGATGCGGCCCGGATCCGTCGTCGTCGATGTGGCGGCTGAGACCGGCGGGAACTGCGAGCTGTCCGTGCCCGGCGAGACAACGGTACACGATGGAGTGACGATCCTCGCCCCCACTGACCTGCCCTCCGGCGTGGCGCAGCACGCGAGCCAGATGTACGGCACGAACATCGTCGCACTCCTGAAGCACGTGGCGAAGGACGGGGCACTTGTGCTCGACCCGAACGACGAGATCGTGGGTCCGGTCCTCGTGGCGCACGACGGCCTGAAGCGGGATGTGTGAGCCGCGAAGACGTCGGCGGGAGGCCAGGAATAAACGACCGCCAAGCGAGGTGAACGATGGGTGAGTGGCTGATCGGAGTCTATGTCTTCGTGCTGGCGAGCCTCGTCGGGTTCGAGCTGATCACCCGCGTGCCTCCGACGCTCCACACGCCGCTCATGTCCGGGGCGAACGCGGTCTCAGGAATCACGCTCATCGGTGCCCTCCTCGTGGCGGGAAGTGAGGGCGGCGCCCTCGCAACGACGCTTTCGGGGATTGCGGTCGCCCTCGCGACGATCAACGTGGTGGGAGGCTTCCTCGTGACCGATCGGATGCTCCGCATGTTCAGGAAGGACTGACAACGAGATGCCCCCGGTAGCGATCGACCTCGTCTATCTAGCCTCGGCCGTTCTTTTCGTCTTCGGCCTGAAGAAGCTGGGCTCCCCGGCCACCGCCCGGCAGGGGAACATCCTGTCCTCGACAGCCATGTTGATTGCGGTGGTGGGCACGCTGCTCGACCGCTCGATCGTGACCTGGGGCGTGATCGCGGTCGGGCTCGTGATCGGGTCGCTGGTGGGGGCGGTCCTGGCCCGCACCGTGAAGATGACTGCGATGCCGGAGTTGGTCGGTGCCTTCAACGGCTCCGGTGGCGCTGCCTCCGGACTCGTGGCCGCGGGCGAGCTCTTCCGTCAAGGGGCGAACTTCGACCCGGAGCTCGGTCAGGGGATCTCCGCGGCGCTCGGGATCCTCATCGGAGCGGTCACGTTCTCGGGAAGCTTCATCGCGTTCGGGAAGCTCCGGGGGATGGTCCCGAGCCGGCCGATCACGTACCCGCTCCAGAGGACCGTGAACCTACTCCTGTTCGTCGGGCTCCTGGTCGTGAGCGGGAACATGGTCTTGAGCGGCCCCACGCTGGCGAACATCGGTATGCTGAGCGGCGCGGCGCTCGTTCTCGGCGTCCTCCTCGTGCTCCCGATCGGCGGGGCCGACATGCCGGTCGTGATCTCGCTCCTCAACTCCTACTCCGGCCTCGCGGCTTCGGCCGCGGGGTTCGTCCTCGGGAATCCGCTCCTCGTCCTCGCGGGCGCCCTGGTCGGCGCGGCGGGGCTGATCCTCACCCGGCTCATGTGTCGGGCGATGAACCGCTCGCTCGCGAACGTGGCCTTCGGCGCATTCGGTGGAGAGGTCGCGGCGCCGGCGGGGGGCGGTAACGGGGACCGCTCGGTGCGGAGGACGACTCCCGAGGAGGCGGCGATGCTGCTCGCATATGCCCCCTCGGTCGTGATCGTTCCGGGATACGGCCTCGCGGTCGCACAGGCCCAGCACGAGGCGAAGAAGCTGACCGACCTCCTCAAGCAGCGGGGTGTCTCGGTCAAGTACGCGATCCATCCGGTGGCCGGTCGAATGCCGGGCCATATGAATGTTCTCCTCGCGGAGGCGGACGTGCCGTACGACCTCCTCGTCGACATGGACGACGTGAACCCCGAGCTCCCCCGCACGGGGGTGGCCGTCGTCGTGGGAGCGAACGATGTTGTGAATCCGCTGGCGCGCGATCCATCGAGCGCGATCGCTGGCATGCCGATCCTGGACGTGGACCGCGCGCAGAACGTGATCATCATCAAGCGCAGCCTGAGCTCGGGCTTCGCCGGAATTGACAACCCGCTCTTTTATCTGGACAACTCGATGATGCTCTTCTCGGACGCACGCGAGGCGCTGGCGGAGATCTGTCGCGAGATGAAGGAGGTCTGACCGGTCGGGTTCGTGCGCCGGAGCGTGATCCTGGAGCTCCTGACCGCCATCGTCACGCCCCGGAGCGCGATCCCGGAGCTCCGGCCGCTACCCTCGCCGCCGCCTCGGCCCTGAGCGCCCGCCACGTGCGCTCCAGGTGCTCCCTCCCGGTCCTCAGATTACCGATCGAGAGCCGGAGCGCGACGCGGCCCTGGAGGCGGGTGTGCGAGAGGAACGCCGTGCCCGAGGCGTTAACGCGCTCGAGCAGGTCGAGATTCATCGCGTCCCGCTCCTCGGCGCTCCCCCCCGCCGGAGCGAACCGAAACACGACAGTCGAGAACACCACCGGCGCGACCCGCTCCCATCCAGGCTCTTCGTCGATCCAGCCCGCCAGCGCTTGGGCGAGGGCAATGTGGTGGCGGATCCGTTCCCGGATTCCGTCGGCGCCGAAATACCGGAGAACGAACCAGAGCTTGAGCGCGCGGAAACGGCGTCCCAACGCCACCCCGTAGTCCATCAGGTTCGTGGCCACCCCCGTTTCCCGGGTCCGGAGGTATTCCGGCGTGAGCGCGAGGGATCCCGTCAGCTCGTCGGAGCGGCGCGTAAGGAGCACTGAGCAGTCCACGGGCGTGAAGAGCCACTTGTGCGGGTTGAAGACGATCGAGTCGGCCCGCTCCCATCCCCGGAAGACCTTCCCGAGCTCGGGGAGCATCGCGGACGCTCCCGCGTAGGCGGCGTCCACGTGCAGCCAGAGGCCCAGCTCCTCGGTCACGCCCGCGATCTCCGCGACCGGATCGGGCGAGGCGGTAGAAGTCGTGCCGATCGTCGCGACGACGGCGGTGGGTCGGATCCCCGCCTCGCGATCGGAGAGGATCGCCTCACGTAGGCAATCGGGACGCATTCGAAACTCCGAGTCCACCGCGACCTTCCGGACGCCGTCCCGCCCAAACCCAAGGACGATGCTCGCCTTGTCGATGGACGAGTGGGTTTCCTCGGACGCGTAGATCCGTCCCCTGGGGAGCGAGAAGAGCCCGGCCTCCCGCGCTTCAGGGTAAGCACGGTGCCGGGCCGCGGCGAGGGCGACGAGGGAGCTGGTAGAAGCCGTGTCCTGGATCGCCCCGATGAACGCGGGGGGAAGTCCGAGGAGCTCGCGAACCCAGTCCAGGACGTGCGCCTCCAGCTCCGTGGCCGCGGGCGAGCTCCGCCAGACCATCGCGTTCACGTTCAGGGCGGCGGCGAGCATCTCCCCCAGGATCCCCGGACCGGATCCGGTCACGGCGAAGTAGCCGTGGAAAGAGGGGTGGTTCCAGTGCGTGACGGCGGGAAGGACGATCCGCTCGAAGTCCCGGAGTATCTCGGAGAAGTCCTCCCCGTCCTCGGGGGCCCTCGCGGGAAGCGCCGCCCGAAGCTCGCCCGGGGCCGTACGGGACATGACGGGGCGCTCCCCGACCTCCTCGAGGTAGCGCGCGATCCACTCGACCGCCGCCGCCCCCCACCGCCGGAACTCGTCCTCGGGCATGTCCCCGAGGGCGGGCGCGGCTCCCCGGGCACTGTCCATGGTCTTCGGGCCGGTCGGATCCACTAGCTGGCCCGATCCACTAGTTGGCCCGGTCGGCCCCTGCTTCGAGATCAAGCGCGGAGAGGCGCTCCAGGTCCTCCCAGAGACCGGCCACCTGTTCCTGGACTTCATCCAGGAGAGCGGGGGCCGGTCCGTCCGTCACGCCCGTGCCGTGGAAGTGCTGGAAGAACAGGGCGTCCGTGTGCCCGACGCTCGCGTACGTCACGCCGAGGTCGATCAGTCGGTTGAGGAGGAGGCCGTCCCTGAGCCCTAGCACGGCCGAGCCAGACGAGGGCGGATCGTCATAGAGGAAGCGCAGAACGACCTCTCTCAGCAACTGGAACTCCTCCACCGACTCCCCCGCCGCCTGCCCCCGGTGGGCGCCGAGACTCCCGAACAGCTCCGCCGCTTGCTGGACGAGGGCCTCCACCTGTGCCCGGAGCGCCCCCATCCCGGGAGCAAGAAACGCGACGAAGAGCTGCACAAACTCGTGAAGCAGAGCAAGCACCTCCTCGTCCACACCCTCGCCACGCGAGCGCAACTCGGCGATCCAGCGGTCGGCGATGGCGTCCCGATGCCGGTCGAGCCACTCGATCACCTCGTCCGGGGTGAGGAGCCGCCGATTGCGGTCGGAAGCGGTGGAGGGCTTCGCCGTCACCCCACCCTCGGCGAGAGGAGGGTCCAGTGGAATCATGAATCCTGGGTGGGACCCGCGGGATCGAACTCCGAATCTGAAGTTACGAATCTGCCCGAGGCACGCTACCCCCGTCGGCCCCCACCCCGGAGTCGTTCGCGCGGGGTCCGACAGGGAGCCAGGTGCATCCAGATCACGGTCCCCCGCCCCGGTCGGCTCTCGGCCCGGACCGTCCCTCCCCACGACTCGACCAGCCGCCTCACGATCGCGAGCCCTAGCCCGGTCCCACCCGACCGAGTAGAGAAGTGCGGCTCGAAGACACGGGGAAGCAGGTCCGGCGTGATCCCGGTTCCTTCGTCCCTGACCTGGAGATCCACGCCCGTCTCCGACTCGAGGGCCTCCAGGCAAACGGTGCCGCCGGACGGAAGCGCGGTCCGCGCATTCTCGAGGAGGTTGACCAGCACCTCCTTCATCTCGCCGCTCCGCGCTCGGACCGGCGGAAGCCCCGATCCGCCCGAGTACTCGAACCGCACGGGCCCGTCTCCCGCCCTGTACAGATCGAGCACCTCGCCCACGACCTCGTCCAGGTGCACGGGCTCGAGCGAGGTTCCTCCGTGAGGGGCTGGCGCGGCGAAGCGTGAAAAGGAGCTGGCCACGGACGCGAGCCGGTCGATCTCCTCCAGGATCGCCTCCACGTTCTTCTCCAGGATCTCGGCAAAGTCGGAGCGCCGATCCTCCCACGCCCGGCGGATGTGTTGCACCCCGAGCTTCATTGGCGTGAGAGGGTTTTTGACCTCGTGCGCCACCTGTTGAGCCATGTCTCCCCAGGCCAGGATCCGCTCCGTGCGGAGCTCGTCCGTCACGTCCTCAAGCGTCAGCACGACACCACCCGGCGGGCCCCGCCTGGAGATGCGGCGAGCGCGAACCCGGACGCGGCGTTCCCCGAAGGAGATTTCCTCGGAGGCCTCCGGGAGGCCGTCCGACAGGTACGCGCGCACCCATGCGGCGAGGGCCTCCCGCCCGTCTCCCGTCATCTCGCCCCCCGGCAGCGGGGCGCCCAGCTTGACGGCGGTGCCCATCAGCCACTCCGCCCGCGGGTTCACGAGCCGCACGTCCCCCCGCACATCCAACGCGACGACCCCCGTCGCCACTTCCTCCACGATCGCGCGGGTCCGGCGGCTCGATCGAAGAAGGGCCCGTCTGGCCTTCGACAATCTGTCCACCATCCGGTTGAACGCGTCGAACACTGCCCCGAACTCGTCGCTCCGACCGTCCGGAAGCCGGACGGCCATGTTGCCCCCCCACCCGCTCCGACCCCACCCGGAGGGTCTGGATCGGCCGCGCCAGGGCGCGGCCGACAAGCAGGGCCAGAAGCGTCGAGAGGACCGCCCCCATCACCACTGAGAACCCCAGCAGGTCAGCGACGTCGCGCTGTCCGAGAGCCATGGGCCCCCGCCTGGAGGGGAGCGGGCGCCGCGAGCGTGCGCCCTCCCCCGATCCGGCGATACGCCACCACGTAGTCCCAGCCCCCGAGGCTCGCCGTGGCGGTGGTCATGAGGTCCTCGCCCGAGCGCACCCCGGCGTCTACCGCTGGCGGGAGCCACCCTTCGTAAAGCCCCAGCTCGAGCAGCTCGGGGTTCGAGCCGCCGACGAGGTCACCGTTCTCGTAGAGGAGGAGGTCCGAGCCCACGCGGCCCGCCAGCACGTCCATCGCCCCTTCCACCTCGGCGTACCACGAGGCAGCATCTTCGGCCGCACGGGTCGCGAGCGAGTCGGCCGTGCGGAGAGCCGCAGCCGACAGGGTTCGATAGGCCAGCGTCCCGAAGAGGATCGACGGAGTGAGGAAGAAGGCGAAGAGCGCCGCGGTCACCCTCCCCCGAAACGTCGTGAGCGTGGCGATCCACTGGACGGCTCTGGCCGGCCCTCCTTCCTGAAGCCATCGCCCCGCCGTCCAGAACAGCCCCAGGATTCCCACGTTCAGGAGGAGGAGCAGAGTTGCGCGCGCCAGTAGGAGGATCCACCCGGGAAGCTCGACCAGGTAGTGGGCGTGGTACCCGTCGTCCGGGTAGGCCACATAGGTTTCTCCCTGCCACCCCTGGTTCGTGCGCACCCACTCGATCCCCTCCGTCGTGCCGGGCACCTCACCGGGAAGGGCGGGGATCAGCACCAGCGGGTCGGGCGTGCCCCGCGCGGGGGAGAAGAGCGGGCCCAGGGGGGAGGCCCCGGTCAGCATCCTTCGCGGAGGAAGGATCGCGCTCACGAACGCCCCGCGCGTCAGAGGAGCCATACCCACGTAGTGGGTGTCCGCCAGGTCGAAGCGACGGACCACCGGCTCACCCGACGCCTCCGCCGCGGCGGTTACGTCTTCGCGGAGGGGCGGGCGGGTGCCCGACACTCCGATCTGGAGCTCGTCCCGCGGCGTGCCGTCCGCCGACCAGAACGTGATCCAGAGGGGAACGCCCTCCTGCGCGAGCCCGCTCTCCGTCCACGCGCCGTACAGCACCTCGACCGGCTCCCGTTCCTCGGCAGCGAGCTCGCGAACGCGCTCTCCCCATCGGAGGAGCAGGAACTCGAGGAAGGGATCGGGCCTCGTTCCGAGGCGTTCCACCCGCTCTTCGGCCACCTGAATGCGAGCCTGCACGCGCAGGTTCCACGCCCAGGGCAGGACCAGGGTCACGGAGAGCACGCTCAGGAAAACGTACCGGAGCAGGTGCCTGGACCAGGTCGGCCCAGCCGGAGCCCCGGCCAGCACGCCCCAGGCGGGGACGGTCCAGAGCATCGCCAACCAGGCGGAGCGGCCCGCGGGGATCTGTCCCGCTAAGGCTGCCCACCCGAGGGAAAGCGCGAGTGCCCCGAGAACGGCCGCCCCGAGAACGACAGGGCGACCCCGATCCTCCGTCCCGCTCCCCGGAGCGCCGAGAGACGCGACCATCCCCATAACGAGAAGACTGAGCCCCACCGCGGCGCCCTGGAACGCGATCCAGCCGGCCTCGCCCTGCGCCAGAAAGTCGCGAGAGGCTCCCACCTCGCAGAGGAGGAGGGCCCCCGTGGCCAGCGCGGTCGCCGCAAGCGAGGCGCCGAGATACGCGAAACGCGTCCGGTTCGAAGCATCCCCAGGGCCAGCGCGCCCCCGAGGCCGAGGGCAAGGAGATCCTCGATCGTCAGAGGGAGGGGGCCCGCGAGCAGGAAGTCCGCCGGAGAGAAGGCGTCGGCCAGCCCCGTGAGCCGACCTACCGGAAGGGCAAGGACGAAGGTCACGAGGGATCCACCAGCAACCGCAGGCCCGAGCGGGTCCGCTTTCGCCGCGAGCAGGGACAGGAACCACCCCGCGAGAAGGAGGAGAGTGACCCCTCGCATCCAGAGCATCTCGTGGCGCGCCCTCTCCTCCCCCTCCGACGCCGGAAGGAGGGTGACGCTCAAGAGGACTCGATCCTCCCAACCGACGTCGAACACGCTCGCGCCGAGCGCGTGCTCGGCTCGGGAGACCTCGATCCGGGCGCCCGACGCGTCCTCGAACCTAGATCGGAAGTCGACCCCCGGCGGGACGAGCGGGGGGGGAAGCTCGGACCGGAGCAGGGACGCAGCTACGGCCGTGCCTCCGCCCGCCACGGGTTCGGTCACGTACAGGTACCCAAAGAGCGCTCCCTCGCGGTACATGTATCGGGACGCGCCCCCGCGGACATCCGCCGGAATCGGCCCCTGGTGGCTCCCGTCCCAGGCGAGGAGCTCCCCCGAAGGGCCGAACAGTGCGAGCGCATCTACCCCTTCCGCCAGCAGCCCCGGGCGGAAGGCCGACATTCCGAGGGGTGTCTCGGAGGCGACTGCGGACAGGCGACTCGCGGCCCCCTCCCCGGCCGCGAGGAGGGTGTCGAACGCTCCGGCCAGGCGGGCCTGGGCCTCCACCTCCCTCGCCGCCGAGCGCTCCGGCCACTCCCTGGCAAACCGGTCCAGGCTCGCATGGGCGGCCAGGACTGCCGCTGTCCCAGCGAGAAGGAGCCCTCCGGCCCATGCCGTGCGTCGGTCCTTCCGATCGCCGAGGAGAAGGCCCGAAATGACCGCCGGGCCGGAAACGAGGGTCCAGAGGACCTCGCCCGAGCCCACCCAAAGGGCGAGGGCGGTCGCGCCCCCGTGAAAGCCCA
The DNA here is from genome assembly GCA_965198065.1 of Longimicrobiales bacterium. GTDB lineage: Bacteria > Gemmatimonadota > Gemmatimonadetes > Longimicrobiales > Gaopeijiaceae > SHZS01. The sequence goes on from CBDAON010000004.1 coordinate 822,462, forward strand.
GAAGTGACCACAGGGGCCCCCGGCTCACCTGGGTTGCCCTCTCTCGTGAGGAAGCAGAGATTTCACCATGTTTCTGAGCCCCGGACCGGGTTCGCGGGCCTCGCCGTGAACCCGGGACGCCCGGCGATCCGTAGGTGCAAGATGGATCCGTGACCGGAGGCCGGACAGGGGAGCCCGGCCCCTACCCTCGAACGGCTCTGTGGCCGTTCTGGCACCCCCCTCTTTGGACCATCCATGCGATATCCTACCCTATTCTTGTCCTCCGCCGCATGGCTGTTCCTCTCGACCGGCCTGGAGGCCCAGGCCGTGACGCTAGACGAGGGGGTCTTTCGCATCTCCGTCGACGGGCGTGCCGTGGGGACCGAGGCGTTCTCGATCCACCGAACCGCGCCCGGCGGGGACGGGCAGGTACTCGCGTCGGCACAGCTGGACGTCGAGGAGGCTGGAGGCGCGCTCCACCTCCGGGTGGGCCTCGACGCGGCCCCCGAGGACCTCACGATCCGCCGCTACGAGGTGAAGGCGTCCGGGACCATCGAGGAAGAGAGCGTCTTGCTGCTCAGTGGTCAGCGGCTCGTGGCCACGACTCGCTCCACGCGCGGCGAGCGCGAGCGGGAGTTCCGGGCGACCGCCCGAACCGTCGTGCTCGACACGGGGCTGGCGCATCACTACTACTTCCTCGTCAGCCGGGCCCCGACCGGCGGGATCGTCCCCGTGGTCGCTCCGCGCGCCGGGCGACAGTACGACGCCACGGTTGCGGAGGTCGGCAGTGAGACGCTGCTGATCGGGGGAACGCAGGTTCAGGCGCGACGACTCAGGGTCGAGGGCGGCGGAGAGAGCCGAGACGTCTGGGTGGACCGCGAGGGACGGGTCCTGAGGGTCCAGGATGCCTCGGGGTACGTGGCGGTCCGGGAGCAGGCGCCCTGACGTGTGTCCCCGAGTCACTCGCTTAAAGAGGGGGTCCGAGAGGTGAGCCCAAGCCGAAAGATTCTCGTGGGGGTCCTCGTCCTCGTCGTGCTCGGCGGAGCGGCGGCCGCGCAGCTTCTCCGCGCCGACCGTGGAGTCGAGGTTCGCGTCGAAACGGTGGATGAGCGCGAGGTGATCTCGACGATCACCGCCATCGGACAGGTGCGCGCCCGGAACCAGGTGAACATCTCGTCCGACGTCATGGGCCGTGTCGTGGAGCTGAACGTGGAGGAGGGGGACCAGGTGGAGGAGGGAGAGGTCCTGCTCACGATCGATCCCCGGCAGGTGGAGGCCCAGGTCTCGAGCTCGGAGGCGAGCTTGAGCCAAGCGGAGGCCCAGGTCACCCAGCAGCGCGCGAACCTCGCTCAGTCCGAGCGCGAGTTGGCCCGTCTACGGGAGCTCCAGGCCGGTGGGATCGTGACCCTCCAGGAAGTGGAATCGGCCGAGACGCGCGTCGAGGTCCAACGAGCAAACCTCTCGGCATCCGAGCACGGGGTCGAGCAGGCCCAGGCGGCCCTCGACGAAGCGCGCGAGCTCCTTTCCCGCACGACGATTCGCGCGCCCATCTGGGGCCGGGTCATCCGCCTGAACATCAAGGCCGGAGAGACGGCCGTGATCGGCACGATGAACAATCCGGGGAGCCTTCTCCTCACGATCGGAGACCTGTCGGCAATCGAGGTCGTCATGGTCATGGACGAGACGGACATCCCGACGATTTCCGTCGGCGACTCGGCGGTCGTGGGGATCGACGCGTTCCCGGAGCGGACGTTTGCCGCGCGGGTCTCCTCGATCGGGAACTCCGCGATCCAGACCGGAAACACCTCGCCCACGAATCGAGGGAGCGTGAGCTTCGAGGTCATCCTGGCCCTCCTCGATCCCCCGGCGGATCTCCGTCCCGACCTCTCCGCGACCGCCGACATCATCGTGGACTCCAGGCACCGGGCGGTCTCCGTTCCGATCATCTCCGTCACAGCTCAGGAGGACGAGGTGGCGGACACCGCGACCGGAAGCCCGGAGGGTCTGTCGTCCGGGGGGCCGCTCGCGGCCGCGGCCGCGCCGCCCGTCATCGAGGGCGTGTTCGTCGTGCGGGACCGCCGCGCCGTCTGGACGCCCGTCACCCTGGGGATCACCGGCCAGGAGCACTTCGAGATCCTCTCCGGGGTCTCCGTCGGGGACACCGTCGTGAGCGGTCCCTATCAGACGGTTCGGCAGCTCGAGGACGGCAACCGGATCCGGGTCGTGAGCGATCCGTCCCCGATGCCCTGATCCGGCCCGGCCGGGACCTACCCGCGACCCCCGTATGCACTTTCGAGAAGGGATCGGCCTGGCCCTCCTCCAGATCCGCCAGGAGAAGCTGAAGAGCGCGTTCAGCCTCCTGGGGGTCATCATCGGCATCATGTTCCTCCTCGTCGTGGTGAGCGTCGTCGAGGGCGTGGATCGATACATCAGGGAGGACTTCTCCGACCAGTTGTTCGGGATCAACACGATCCTGGTCCGGCGCACGCCCGCCATTGTGATCGAGACGAGCCCGGCGCAGCGACGGGAATGGAGCCGCCGCCCCAGGCTCAACCTTGCCGATGCGGATGCGATCCGAGCCGCCCTGACGGTGCCCGCCCGGGTCGGCGTCGAGTCGGGAACGGGGGGGGAGGTCCGGACCTGGGACGGACGGGGCGTCGGGAGCACCCAGATCACGGCGATCTCGCCGGAGATCCTCGAGATCCGGACGCTCCTGGTGGAGTCGGGACGTCCCTTCTCCCCCCAGGAGGCGGAGCTCGGCCAGCCCGTGGCCATCCTCGGGAGCAGCCTGGCGGACGCCCTGTTTCCCGACTCCGATCCCGTGGGTGAGCGGATACGCGTTCGGGGCTTCCCCTTCCGGGTCGTGGGCGTCCTCGAGGCCCAGGGAGCGGTGTTCGGGATCAGCCTGGACAACCGCATCCTCGCTCCGGCCACGTCGCCGGCGCGCCGCTTCCTGGCGGATCCTCGAACGGTCTCGACGGTCATCGTCCAGACGCTGGATCCCTTCGACATACCGACGGCGCTGGCCGACGTCGAGGCGGCGCTTCGCGTCGAGCGGCGCCTCCGGCCCGGCGAGCCCAGCAACTTCAGCGTCGAGACCGCGGAGAGCTCACTCGCGTTCTGGGATCGGATCTCCACCGTTCTGTTCCTCGCCCTGCCCGGGCTTGTCGGGATCTCGCTCGTCGTGGGCGGAATCGTGATCATGAACATCATGCTGGTCTCGGTCATGCAGCGGACCCGGGAGATCGGGGTCCGGATGGCCATTGGCGCGCGCCGTCGGGACATCGTCACGCAGTTCCTCGTCGAGGCCGCGACCCTGTCAGGCACCGGCGCCGTCATCGGGGTGTCGATCGGGCTCATCCTGACCTGGATCGTCCGCTCCGCTACGTCGCTCCCCGCGGCCGTCGCGGCGCACTGGGTCGTCTTTGGCGTTCTCCTCGGGCTGGCCGTGGGAGTCGCGGCCGGGGTTTATCCGGCCGTGCGCGCGTCCCGCCTCGATCCTGTGGTTGCGCTCCGACATGAGTGACCGCGGTGTCCGGGGCCTGGACCCCGCGAAGGACAAGCTGTCCGAGACGCTGCGACAGCTACGCCGATTGGGCGGCGGAGTCGGGGAAGGCGTCCGGATCGGGGTCGACTCGATTGCCGCGAACCGGTTTCGCTCGGGCCTCACGATCCTCGGGGTCGGAGTCGGCGTATCGGTTGTCGTCCTGATGGCGGCCCTCATCACCGGGGTCCGAACGTCCATCCAGGAGGGCATCGAGTCCGCCGGTCCCCGAAACCTGTTCGTGACGCGCTTCGATCCGTCCGAGGTGCAACTGACGCTGGGTCCCGGCAGACCCTCCTCTTTCTTCAATCGCCCCCGCATGACGGCCGAGGAGGCGCGCCGGGTCAAGGCGCTTCCGGCCGTCGCGAACGCGGTGCTGAGCGTGGGCCTCTCGGACCCCGGCTCGGGCGGGATGACCCTAGAGTTCGAGGGAACCCGGGTGACGGGGGTGTCGGGCGCCGCGGAGTCGGCGGAGTCGGACGACTGGCCCGAGTATCGGGCGGCCACGTTCGTCCAGGGCCGCAACTTCGTCCCCTCGGAGGTCCGGAGCGCACGCTCCGTCCTGGTCCTCTCGGAGCAGCTCGCGCGGGACCTCTTCGGTACCCGGAACCCACTAGGACAGCGCGTGCGGGCCACCGGGGGCCCGCGAGGGGCGCTCCCCATGACCGTGATCGGCATCGTCCAGCCCCAGGAGAACCCCTTCGAGGACGGAGGAGCGTATCTCGCCGTCGTCCCCTATACGACCGCCGTCCGACGGATGGGGGCATCGGAGTCCTCCGGCCAGATGATCGTCGTCCCGCAGCCCGACGTCTCGATCGACGAGACGGAGGACCAGATCATCGGGCTCATGAGAGGGCTGCGAGGTCTCGCGCCGGTCGAGGAGAACAACTTCTCGGTCGTGCGCTCGACTCAGATTCTGGCGCTCTTCGATCGTCTCACGGCCGTGTTCTTCATCGTCATGCTGGCCCTCTCCTCCGTGGCTCTCCTCGTCGGAGGCGTCGGCGTGATCGGCATCATGATGATCTCCGTGACCGAGCGTACCCAGGAGATCGGGGTCCGAAAGGCGGTCGGCGCGACCGGGGCCGAGATCCTTTGGCAGTTCTTGGTGGAGGCAGGATTCCTGACCCTGGTCGGCGGCGCCGCGGGCCTCATCTTTGGAGGAGGCGTCGCCTGGACGGTAGCCACCGCCACCCCCGTTCCGGCGAGCGTCCCGGCCTGGGCGGTGGGCGCGGCCCTCGCGATGGCCGCCGTGACTGGGATGCTGTTCGGGCTCCTCCCCGCTGCGAAAGCAGCCCGGATGGAGCCCGTGGCCGCGCTCCGTCACGAGTGAGCGAGACTACGCGAGGATCTCTCACATGACCGAGCCCGAAGCGAACGGTCCCCTGGACGTGGTCGCGGCCTTCGCCCATCCCGACGACGCAGAGCTTCTGGCCGGAGGAAGCCTGGCCCGCGCCGTCGAGCGCGGGGCCCGCGTGGGCATTCTCGACCTCACGCGAGGGGAGAGGGGCACGTTCGGGACCCCCGAGATCCGAGCGCGGGAAGCGGAGGAGGCCGCGGGAGCCCTGGGCGTCGTGGGCCGGTGGAACGCGGGCTTCCCGGACGCGGCCGTGGACGTCAGGGAAGAGAGCAGGCTCCGGGTCGCGGGGATCATCCGGGAGCTTCGTCCGGCCGTCGTGGTGACCCACTGGCTGGAGGGTCGGCACCCGGACCACGTGGCCACGGCCCGACTCGTCGTCGAGGCCTCCTTCCTCGCGGGCCTCAAGAACCTGGACTGTCCTGGTGAGGCCTTCCGCCCTCGGAAGGTCGTCCACGCCACGCTCTTTCACGAGGACGCGCCGCCTCCGTCGTTCGTGATCGACGTGACGGACCAGGTGGATCGGAAGCTCCGGGCGCTCGACTGCTACGCGTCCCAGCTCCGGGGGGCGAAGGGGCGGGGCGAGGTGTTCCCGGGCGGCGACCGCCCGATCGCGGAGCAGGTGCGGGCCCACATGGCGGTGTGGGGCTCCCGGATCCGCCGGGCTTACGGGGAGCCCTTCTGGACTCGGGAGTCGCTTCTCGTGGACTCTCTCGACGCGCTGGGCGTACCGACGTTCTGACGGGCGCGGCCAACCGACCGGCTACGGGCCCGAAAGCCGTTACAGGTCGGGACCCTCTACGGACACGAGACTTCGAGGAGAAGGCGCCGCCAGCTCGGCGTCTCCCGACCGGAGACCCGGATGGCGCGGGCGTTCGCGCGCCCGCCCTCGAGCAGCCACGGCGCGAGCCACTCCCCGATCTCGGGGGGGAGGTGTCCCACCGGCTCCCCAGACCGGAGGAGGACCCACACCTCCGGCTCTTCCTGCACGGGAGGGTCGGGCATGAGGGTAAGATCGTCTCCCTCCCGGATCCGCTCGAGCATGACCTCGCGCCCCCCGAAGACCGTGCCATGGACGGTGGCTCGAAAGCACCGGGGCTGGCCCAACGGAAAGGGTGGGAGCGCTTCGAGCGGCATGACGCTGAGGGAACGATCCGGTGCGCGGTTACGGGGCCAGGCGAAGTCTCGCTAACTTACTGTTACGCACCCTGGAGCGGAAACCCCCGCGTATGCACGTGAACACCATCTATCTCGATCACGCGGCGACGACCCCCCTCCGGCCTGAGGTGGTGGAGGCGATGGCTCCGTTTGCCCGGGGTCTCGTCGGGAATCCGTCCGCCGTGCATCGCTGGGGCCGGGCGGCGCGGAGCGCCATCGAGAATGCGCGTGAGCGATCGGCCACGGCCCTCGGCGTGCGCCCCGACGAGGTCCGGTTCGTGCACGGCGGCACGGAGTCCGTGAACCTGGCGGTTCAGGGGCGCTACGGATGGCTGAGGGAGCGAGGCGAGACGGGCACCGTCTTCCTCCGCTCCGCGCTCGAGCACTCCGCCGTGCGCGAGTCGATGGACTCGCTCGAGGCGTGGGGAGCCAGGGTCGAGCATTTCTCAGTGGACGTCACGGGAAGGGCGGACCTTCCCTCCCGGCACGAGCTCACCCACCGGGAGGTCGCCCTCGTGTCCTGCCAGTGGGTGAACCCGGAAACCGGGATCGTCCTCCCCGTGCCGGAGCTCGCAGACGAGTGCGAGGCCGCGGGTGTGCCGCTCCACGTGGACGCTGTCCAGGCGGTGGGACGCCTCCCCCTCCAGCTCGAGGCCCTTCCGACTCCACTCCTGAGCCTTTCGGGCCACAAGCTTGGGGGGCCGAAGGGGACGGGCGTACTCGTCGTGCGCGGCGTCGAGCTTCGCCCGGTGCTCTTTGGGGGCGGCCAGGAGGGAGGGCTCCGACCGGGGACGGAGGACGTGGCCGGCGCCGTCGGGGTCGCGTGCGCGATCGAGCTCTCGGTGGAGCGCAGGCAGGAAGAGGCCCGGAGGGTCGCCGCCCTCCGCGATCGACTCGAGGCCGGGCTCCTCGCCTCCGTCCCCGGAGCTCGGGTGCACGGCGGTGCCGCCCCAAGGGCCCCCCACGTGCTCGGCCTGGGGATCCCGGGCCTCCCTCGCGACGTGCTCCCCGGCGCGCTCGACCTGGAGGGGATCGGGGCCTCCGCGGGCTCCGCCTGCGTGAGCGGGAGCACCGCGGTGAGCCCAACCCTCAGGGCGCTCTATGGCGACGACGCTGTGGGTTACGCGCCGCTCAGGCTCTCGCTCGGCTGGACGACGACGGAGGACGAGATCTTGGACGCGGTGCGGAGGATTCCGCCCGTCGTGGCGAGGATCCGGGACCACGGGGCTGGCTCGCCGTCCGCCGTTCACGAGGGTGTGAGCCGGGCCGCGGAGTCCGCGCCCCTCGGAGCGGGAGCGAGATCGTGGGCGCCCGGGAAGAGATGGTGAGCGTCCAGAAGAAGAGGGTCCTCGTCGCGATGTCCGGCGGCGTGGACTCGTCCGTGGCGGCCGCCCTCCTCGTCGAGGAGGGGCACGAGGTCGTGGGCGCCACCATGAAGACCTTTTGTTACAGGGAGCAGCCAGGCCCGTCCCGGGCGTGCTGCGGGCTCGACGGCATCCTGGATGCTCGCCGTGTGGCCGACCAGCTCGGGATTCCGCACTACGTCTTCGATGTCGAGGAGGAGTTCACCCGGGACGTCGTGGACGATTTCGTCACTGAGTACGCCCGGGGAAGGACACCTAACCCGTGTGTGCGCTGCAACTCGCACACCAAGTTCCGGGACCTTCTTCGAAGAGGGGGGGCGCTCGGCTGCGCGGGAATCGCGACCGGGCACTACGTGCGGGTGCGGCCCGAGGACGGGGAGGCCAGGATCCTTCGCGGGCGAGACGCCGAGAAGGACCAGTCGTACTTCCTCTGGGGCCTCCCTCCCTCCCTCCTCCCCCATCTGCACTTCCCGGTGGGCGAGTTGACCAAGGGGGAGGTCCGGGCGCGAGCCCGGAGTCTGGGGCTCGCAACGGCCGACAAACCGGAGTCGCAGGAAATCTGCTTCGTGGCCGACGGGGACTACCGGAGCTTCCTCGAGCGACGTCTGCCCGAGCTCCACCCCTCCCTTCGCACAGGGAACATCGTCCGCACGGACGGGAGCGTCGTCGGCGAGCACGCGGGGTACGCGGCTTTCACGGTCGGCCAGCGGAAGGGGCTCGGCGGTGGGTTCCGGCGGCCCCACTTCGTTCTCGAGATCCACCCCGAGACGCGCGAGGTCGTCGTGGGACCCAGGGAAGAGCTGGACCGGACGGAGATTTGGGTGGGCGACGTGAGCTGGCTCACCGGGGACCCGCCCCGAGAGGGGGACGAGATCGACGTCCAGGTTCGGCACCGGGCAAGGGGTGTCGCCGCTCGGGTCGCCGAGGTGGGTGAACACGTTCTTCTTCGGCTTCGGGAACCGCAGCGCGCGGTGACGCCCGGCCAGTCCGCAGCCATCTTCCGGGGCGAGCGACTGCTCGGAGGCGGCCGCATCGCGCGGGCCCCGGTCCCCGCTGGAGTCGCCGGCACCGACGGAGGGAGTCGAGCGGACGGGAGCATGGCCGTCGACTCGACCGGATCCCCCGCCCGACCTCAGTAACGAAGGCCGGCCAGGTCCGCGAACTCCCGGACCCGCTCCTTCACCCCCTCCGGGATCGACTCGGGAGTCTCGACCTTCACTTCCACGAACTGGTCTCCTCGGCGCCCCTTCGACTCGACCCCCTGCCCGCGGATCCGAAACCGTGTGCCACTCTGCGTGCCTGGCGGGATCCTGAGCACGACGCGGAGGCCGTCCACAGTGCGCACCCTGACCTTCGATCCCAGGATCGCCTGCGCCACGTTGATGGGAACGGTTACGTGGATGTCGGCTCCCTCGCGCCGGAAGAAGCGGTGAGGGCTCACCTGGAAGGTGAGGATCAGGTCCCCCGGCGGGCCCCCGGCCACTCCCCGCTCCCCCTGCCCGGAGAGACGGAGCTTGGACCCGGTCTCGACCCCGCCTGGGACCGCCACCTGGACCTTCCGTGACTGACGCACGGATCCGGAGCCCCCGCAGGAGGGGCACGGCGACTCGGGGATCTTTCCGCGCCCCAGGCAGGCCGGGCACGGGCGGTTGACGGCGAATCCACCCTGCCCGAAAGAGACCGTGCCGGTCCCCCTGCACTCCGAGCATGCCTCGACCTTCATCCCAGGACGTGCCCCGGATCCCGAGCACGTGGAGCACTCCTCTGTGACGGGCACGTTGATCGATATCTTTCCACCGTTCACGGCCGTCTCGAAGGAGAGCTCGACCGCGTACTCGACGTCCGTGCCCCGCCTCGGCCCCTGCGGGCGGTCGCTCGCGAAACCCCGTCGCCCTCGGTCGAAGATGGAGCTGAAGATATCTCCCAGGCCGCCCAGGTTGTCAAACGAAAAGCTCGCGTTCCCGTCTCCGAAGCCGAACTCGTCGCGGCCGCCCTGCCCTCCGGCGCCCGCCCCGGGAGCCCGAAAACCGAACGCTCCCAGCTTCCTCATCTGGTCGTACCGCTTCTTCTTCTCCTCGTCCGAGAGCACCGCGTACGCTTCCCCGATCTCATTGAATCGCTCAGCGGCCCGAGGGTCCCCGGGGTTCGCGTCGGGATGGTGCTCCTTCGCGAGCTTCCGGTAGGCCTTCTTGATCTCGTCGGGCCCCGCGCTCTCGGGGATCCCTAGGACCTGATAGAAGTCCTTAGTGGTCGTCGTCATGGACGGATTCTAGCGGCCTGTGACGGATGAACGTTGATCACCGGGACGAGCGATGGGCCGCGGCCGGCAAGGCACGACGACGAGGTGTAGCAGCGCTACGGCGAGGAGGAGAACCGCCGCTGGGGCGAGCCCTGTGCTCGTCGAATGCCAAGTGTTCATTCGTTACAGGCCGCTTGGCGCGCTCACTCGAGCTTCCGGACGCTCACCCGGGCTGGCCGGATGAGGTGCCCCCGGAAGCGGAAGCCCCGCTGGAAGACCTCGGCCACGGTGTCGTCTTCCGCTTCCGAGGCGGCCGGCGCTCGAGTCATCGCCTCCATGGTGTTGGGGTCAAAGGGCTCGCCGCTCGGGTCCAGCTCGTCGAGACCGGCGTCGGACAGGGACTGGAGGAGCTTGCGCTCGAGGAGGCGGACCCCCTCCAGAACCGACTCCACTGACGCCATCTCGGGATCCACGTTGGTCACGCGCCGGAGGTCGTCCACCACCTCGAGGATCTTCCCGACCAGCTCGGCCTGTGCCCTGGCTTGGGACTCACCGAGCTGAGCCTGGACCCGGCGTCGGTAGTTGTCGAACTCGGCGGCGAGCCGCAGGTGGCGGTCGTTCACGTACTCGAGCTCACGCCGGAGATCCTCGAGCTCCGTGGACTCTTCCGTCGGCTCCGCACCCGGCTCCGAGAGATCCTGGAGGTCCCTTCGGGCCTCCCCGCTCCGATCCCGGTCGGCCTCCCCGGTCGCCCCCCGGTCCGTAGGGCCCGGCCCTCCTTCGCCGAGATCTCGCTCTTCCGCTTCCGTCATCCTCTCTTCGCCTCGAATCTCCCGTACGCATCGAACCGCTCGGCTGGTACCGTGCGCGGCCCTCCTTCGGCGGCGCGGCCGCGCCGTCGAGTCGATCCTCTACCCGTTCGGAAGGCGCCGGTTCACGTTGGAGGGACGCCGGCCCCCGCCCGCCACCCTCTCGACGAGCCAGGCAAGGGCGTGCGCGGTCGCACCCCGACGCACCGCCTCCCGGTCTCCCGGAAAGAGAGCCGTGCGGGCGTGGGCCCCACTCGGGAGGGCGAGCCCGAACCAGACGGTCCCGACGGGCTTCCCCGGCCGTCGCCCCTCGGGGCCCGCGACTCCGGTGACGGCAAGCCCCACGTCCGCGCCGAGGCTCCGTTTCACCCCGTTGGCCATGGCCCGTACGATTTCCTCCGAAACCGCTCCGTGGGCCTCCAGGAGAGCCGGCGAGATGTCGAGCATCCGCTCCTTCGCGGCGTCGGCGTACACGACGGCGCCGCCCACGAGGTAGCGAGAGGCGCCCGGAACGTCCGTGATCACCTTGGCTATCCATCCGCCGGTGCAGCTCTCCGCCACCGCGAGCGTCCATCCTCGGCGGACGAGAGCCTCTCCCACCGCCATCCCCAGCTCCCCGAGGGAGCCTTCCTCCGCACGGAAGGTCTCGCCGGATCCGGCACCGAGCCCAGAGCCGGCGCCGGCCAGGTCGCCGCTCACGTGGCGGCCCGGTGGCCACCGTGGAGGAGGTCGCGGTTCTCCCAATAGTACACGGCCATCGAGAAGACCGTGAGGATCAGCGCCGCGCCCAGCGTGAGCGCGGTCACTCCACCGTGGACGGCGCTCCAGAGCCTCCACGCGCCCCCACCCGTCCACCCGCGCTCTCCTGCGACGCGTATGAGCGCGTACCAGAGGATCAGGCTCCCGGAGAAGAAGTTCTGCGTGAACGCCTTGATCTTGCCCGACGGACCCGCGGACAGGACGGACCCGCGACGGGCCGCCCAGCTCCGGAAGACGGTTACGAGCAGCTCCCGCCCCAAGATGACGAGGACGACCCAGAGAGGGAGCGCGCCCCACCACGGAACGGCCCACTCCGGGTCCGAGCCCTGCGACACGACGTAAAAGGGGACGAACGTCGTGACCAGGAGGAGCTTGTCCGCGATGGGGTCGAGGAGCTTCCCCGTATCCGTGATCCAGCCGTGCTTCCGCGCCAGGTACCCGTCCCAGAGATCGGTGAGGGCCGCCGCGAGGAACAGGCCGAACGCCACGAAAAGGTGGAGGATTCGCGGAGAGAGGATGAGCATAAACAGCGCCGGGCAAGCGAAGATGCGGGCAACCGTGATGCTGTTGGGGAGGTTCAGCCGACTCAGCGCCATGGAAGACTCAGCTCAGCGTCTTCACCACCTGCTTGCTGACCGCCTTCAGCGTCTCGAAGACACCCTTGCCCTCGGTGGCGACGGCCTCGAAGTCCGACACCTCGGTCGGATTCAGCTGCGCTCTCAATTCCGGCACCGCGATGAGGTCGCTCAGGTCCTGCTTGTTGTACTGGATCACGAACGGAATCGACGACAGGTCGTAACCGTAGGATTCGAGGTTCTCGTACAGGTTGTGCATGGCCTCGATGTTGGCCTCCGACCGATGCCGCTGCGAGTCCGCAACGAATATGATTCCGTCGACCCCCTTCAGGATCAGCTTTCGGCTCGCATTGTAATAGACCTGCCCCGGGACCGTGTAGAGGTGGAACCGCGTCTTGAATCCGCGGATGGTTCCAAGATCGATGGGAAGGAAGTCGAAGAACAGGGTCCGATCGCTCTCCGTGGCCAGGGAGATCATCTTCCCGCGGGTCTCCGGATTGACCGTCGAATACACGTACTCGAGGTTCGTCGTCTTCCCTCCGAGCCCCGTCCCATAATAGACGATCTTACAATTGATCTCCCGGGGAAGCGTAGTTGATCATCGACATCGTTCGCCACTTCCCCTCGTATCGGGAGATCGAGCCGACGGCGGAGGTGAGATCGATCCCGCCCGCTAGGGCCCTCGCCCGCGCCACGCGGCGTCCGCATCCCGGGGCGCGAGGCACGTAAACTCGACTTCCCTCAACACGGAAGCAAGTCGGCGGACGGTTTTTTGTCGGGCTTGGGTCGGGGTCTCCCGTCACGCCGCGGGCTCTTCGACCGGACCGCCCCGATCCGCGGCCGCGCCTTCCATGCGCTCGACTATGGCGCGGGCCCGGTTCCGGAGAAGCCTCCGAGGCTCCCACGCGATGTAATCGCGCAGCAGGAGGATGTGGTCCACAGACGGGACCTGGCGAGCGAGGTGCTCGAGGGCCACGATTCGCTTGAGGGAAAGGGGACTGAACAGGTTCCGTCGTCGCCGGCTGATCTGGTCGCGCACCAACAGCGTGGCCACGGTCCCCATCGCAGCCGCGACGGCTGCGGTGATCGCAATCACCCACAAGACCTTCCTCGTGCGCTCCTGCATCCCCGAAACCCTCCCTAGTGAACGGTGTCCGATGAAACGCTGGCATCCGACGGGCGCAGGACTCGCGCCGGCGGCGTTGCTCCTCCTTGAAATAGCGCTGCCATTGCTCGTCGTCGCGCCTGGCCGGTCGCGGCCCATCCCCCGTCTCCGTGCACACCGTTCATCAGATACCGTCCACTAAGCTGTCCGGACCGCGCGCCCGGATCCCTACATCTCTCGGCGACCCGAGAGCGCCTCCGCCAGGGTCGATCCGTCCACGTACTCGAGGTCGCTCCCGACCGGCACCCCCCGCGCCAGCCGCGTGACCCTCGGACCCAGTGGCCGGATCAGCCCCTCCAGGTAGACCGCCGTCGCCTCTCCCTCGACCGACGGGGTGGTGGCGAGAATCACCTCGCCGATCGGGGCCCCGGGCGTCCGGATACGATTCAGGAGGGGCGTCACCCTCAGCTCCTCCGGACCGACTCCGTCCAGGGGCGACAGGCGCCCCCCGAGCACGTGGAACAAACCCTGAAATCGCCCCGTTCGTTCGATCGAGCGCGCATCGACCGCGCTCTCCACGACGCAGATGATCGTGCGGTCCCTGTCGGGGTCGCTACAGACGGAGCACCGGTCCCCCTCGGAGAAGTCCCCGCACTCCCGGCAGGGCCTCACCCGCTCGGACAGCGAGACGATGGCGTCGGCCAGCCGCCGAGCGTCGCCGGCGCTTCCCCTGAGGAGGTGGTAAACGAGCCGGGTGGCCGTCCGCGGCCCAATCCCGGGCAGGCGGCTCAGCTCTCGAGTGAGCTGGTCGATGACCGACATCTCCCCGTATCGTCTCGTCCCCTCAGAACATGCCCGGCAGCTTCATCGGAAAGGGGAGCCCTCCCGAAAGCTTCTTCATCTCCTCCTCGTAGAGACCCTTCGCGTTCTTCTGGGCCTCGGAAAACGCCGCGAGCACCAGATCCTCGAGCATCTCCACGTCGTTCGGATCCACGACGGCCGGATCGATCACCAACTTCCGGACGCCACCGTTTCCGTCCATGGTCACGGATACCATCCCCCCGCCAGCCGAGCCCGATATCTCGCGCCGACCGAGGGTTTCCTGAATCTCCGAGATGCGGCTCTGCATCTGCTGGCCCATCTGGAGAAGCTTTTGCAGGTTCATTTCCACGGGGTCACCTGTGCGCGGGGCGGGCCGGTCCCGGGACGAAAGGGCCCGGAGCGCTGTAGACCCGGGCTCCTGGGCGGAACCCGGGCAAGGACATGAAACCGTTGCGGGATCTGGGTGACGCGCGCTTCAGTCAAGGAGCTCCAGGTCGAGTTCTTCTACCGCCTGCACGAGGCCGGGTTCCCGCTCCAGCAGGTCGTGGAGACGCCCTTGCCGCGCCTCTTCTTCGGTCACACGACCCCCGGCCTCGTCCGGCTTCGCCTGCCATGCGGCCCGAAGGCCCTCCCGGGCCCTTGTTTCCGAGGGCTTCGGTGGAGGAGCCGACCCACGTCGAACCGCCGGCCCGGACGGCGATCCAGCCCGCGGGACCTGGGCTTCCGCCTCTGGACGGGGCACGCCCCCCAGGGCTCCGAGGAGCTCGCGCACCTCGACCGTCCGATCGAGATACGAGAACCGGAGTAGGAGGAGCTCCAGAAGGACCCTGGGCTGCGCGCTCCGCCGGAGGCTCCCCCCGGATTCGAGCTCGACCGCCATCCCCAGCATTCGAACGAGGTCGGCGGGCTCGAAGCGACTCGCGCGCTCCCGCCAATCCTCCAGGCGTTCCGGCAGCAGATCCCCGGCGTCCTCCCCGACCCTGAGCCGGATGAGGGTTCGGAGCGCGTCTATCATCCCCCCATAGAACTCCACGAGGTCGTACCCCTCGTCGAGAAGCTCTTCGATCACCCGAAACAGTCCGGCCCGATCCCAGTCGGCAATCAGATCGATGACGCGGAGGTAGCGATCCTCGTCGACGACGCCGAGCACCTTCCTGACCACCTCGGCGGTCACATCGCCCTCCGAGAGCGCGAGAACCTGATCCAGGATGGAAAGGGCGTCCCGCATGCCGCCGTCCGCCTTCCTGGCGATGACTCTGAGCGCCTCCGGACCGGCCACGGAGCCCTCCCGGCCCAGGATCTCCTCGAGGCGGCGCACGATCTCGGCGACCCCCAGGCGGCGGAAATCGAAACGCTGGCACCGCGAGAGAATCGGAGCCGCCGATTGCTCGATCTTCTGCGGCTCGGTCGTGGCGAAGATGAAGGTCACACGGGGCGGCGGCTCCTCCAGGATCTTGAGCAGGGCGTTCCAAGCCTCCCGCGTGAGCATGTGGGCTTCGTCCACGATGTAGACCTTGTAGCGCCCGTCCTCCGACGGGGCGTACATGGCCCGCTCCCGCAGGTCCCGCGCATCGTCCACGCCACGATTGGACGCCGCGTCGATTTCCACGACATCGAGCGCGGTCGTCCCGCCCCAGATCCGCTGGCAACTCTCACAGCTTCCGCACGGCTCGCCGTCGTCCGACCGCCGGGCGCAGTTCAAGGACATGGCGAGGACCCGGGCCAGCGTGGTCTTCCCTACGCCCCGGGGACCGCAGAAGAGGTAGGCGTGCCCGACGCGTCCCGCCCGAACGGCACGGCGGAGAGTCTCCGAAACGTGCTCCTGGGTGGAGACCTCGTCGAAGCGACGCGGGCGGTACTTCCGAGCTAACGCGGTATGAGACACGGGGAAGGTGCCGACGGGACACAAAATGCCCCAGGTCGACCGCAGCATCGACCGCCACACTTACCGTTGCTACCGGCGAGGTCCTGACGGAGTTCGTGGGCTTTCGTTCTGCGAACCTGGGGCACGTTTGGAACGTACCCAGGCCCCCCAACCCAGTCAACCGGAGTCGCCAATGCGCCAGGCGTCGGGCACGTGGCAGACTTTCGCAGGGCGCCCCCGGGGGGTCGTCACGGCCACCGCGTCGAACCGGAAGGCGCAGCGAGCCGCCAGATCTCCCCCTCTGGTTGTGAGCCACGCGCGGGCCACCCGCTCGATCTCCCTCCTTTTCGCCAGGGTGATCGACTCGAGCGGATGCCCGCTCCTCTCCGCCACTCGGGTCTTGACCTCGACGAACGCCACGACCGCCCCCCGTCGGACGACGAGGTCCACTTCCGCGTGTCCCGACCGCCAGTTCCGGTCGAGGATGGCCCAGCCACGCTCCTCGAAGTAGCGGACCGCGAGGGCCTCGCCCCACCGCCCTAACTCGTGGATGCTCCCCACGTTCGCTCCGGCCTCTCCCCCGCCCTCGGGGACTTCGTGACCCCGGAGCTCCAACGCTCCGCCGAGGGAGAGGGCGGCGACATGGCGGACCGGGCCGAGGAGGCTACGCGCGGGCCACGCACCGGTATCCCGAGTTCGAGGAGGCGCCGGCATGCGGCACCGCTCGTCGGACACGGTCCACTAGCAGGGCCCCGGGCGACGTGCTAGCGTCCGGCAGCGCCGCGCCTTCGCCGGTCTCGAGGCCGCGGACACACTTCGCGCCGTGAGGAGAATGGGCCAAGCCAGAAGAACTCGGGGGTCGCGTCTCCTCGCCTCGTTGATGGGTGCCGCTTCCCTCTCCGCGTGCGCCGGCATATACCCCGGTGGGCCTCCGGGGAGGGCGCCGCCGACCGTGCCCGTCCCCGGCACGGCCGAGGCCGATCGGATCCCTTCCCTTCCGCCGATTCCGTTCGTGGACGGAGATCTTCGGCTCGAGCTGGGCTATCCCCCGGAAGGCACGACGCTGGCGGTCCGGGACCGGAACTTCCTCTTCGGGTCCACGGGATCGGGCCGGGCTCGCCTCGCAATCAACGGCACGCCGGTGGAAGTCGAGCCGAACGGCGGATTCCTCGCCTTCCTCCCTGTGCCCGGCGACGGAGTGTACCGGCTCGTGGCGGAGCGAGACGGAGCCTCGGCGACGCTGGAGCGCACCGTTCTCCTGCCGCCCGCCGCAGCGCTCTCATCGGACCGGCT
Source organism: Longimicrobiales bacterium (assembly GCA_965198065.1). Taxonomy (GTDB): domain Bacteria; phylum Gemmatimonadota; class Gemmatimonadetes; order Longimicrobiales; family Gaopeijiaceae; genus SHZS01. Next base: position 839,327 of record CBDAON010000004.1, read on the forward strand.
ATGGATCGAGCCCGGGTCGAAATATCCGACGGGCGCGGTCGCGGCCCTCCCCGGGGAGCCGATCGAGATCGGGTTTCGGGGCACGAGCGGCGGGGAAGCCTGGCTCTACCTGTCGGAGGGGGATCGCGTACCCCTCGTGGAAACGGGCGCGCTCGACCGGGCAGGCGACGCGACGGGGCCGACGACCCGATATGAGGGCGTGCTGCCCGCGCGCCCCGTGTCGGCCGACGACGCCGGGGTTCCGCGCCCGCTCGTGGGAGGACTCTCCGCGGGATCGGAGACGGCCGACATCGTCCTGATCCTCGGATCCGATACCATCCGCGCTCCGCTCCGGATGAACCTGTCCACGCTGCCGAGCGCGCCGCCGCGGATCGCCCTTACGTCGCCGCCGGCGGACGCCCTGCCCAGCTGGCGGGCTCGGGGCCGAAACGATGTCTCCGGACCCTACCACTTCTTCTGGCCGCCGGGGACGGCGCTACGCATCACCGGTGAGCGGGACGGGATGCTCCGCGCGGCGCTAGCGAGGGACCGCGCGGCGTGGATCCCTGTGGGCGAGGTCCGACTCCTGCCAGAGGGGACGCCTCCGCCGCGCGCCTTCGTGGGGAACGTCCGTCTATATCCCGAGCCCCGCCACATCGATGTCCGCGTGCCCCTTCCGGAACGGCTTCCGTTTCAGGTCGTTCCGGAGGAGCGCGCTCTCCACCTGGACGTGTTCGGGGCCGTGAGCCGCACGAACTTCTTCCAGTACGGAGCTCTGGACCCCCTCATCGAGCGCGCGGAGTGGAGCCAGTCGTCGGACGACGTCTACCGGGTGAGCGTCCGGTTGAGCGCCGGGGTGTGGGGGTACGACACGTTCTTCGACCCGTCGGGTGTCCTGGTCCTCCGGATCCGCCGCCCGCCCGCGATCAATCGGTCCTCCCCGCTCCGGGGCCTTCGGATCGTGGTGGACGCCGGGCACGGCGGCGACGATCGGCTCACCCGCGGACCGACCGGGCTCACGGAAGCCGACGCGAACCTCCAGGTATCCCTCGCGCTTCGCGACTTCCTCGAGGCCGAGGGCGCCGAAGTCGTGATGACGAGGAGCGCGGACGAAACCGTGCGGCTCGCAGACCGCCCGCAGCTCGCCGTGGAGGCGGAGGGCGACCTTTTGGTCTCAGTCCACAACAACGCCTTCCCTGACGGCGTCGATCCACAGGCCAATCACGGGACGAGCGTCTACTACTTCCACGCCCACTCGGCCGATCTAGCGCGCCGGCTCCAGCTCGAGCTCGTGGAGGAGCTCGGAACCCGGGATCTGGGGATCGGGCGCGCGGATCTCGCTCTCGTCAGGCCCAGCTGGATGCCGGCCGTGCTCTCCGAGACCCTCTTCATGATGATCCCCGAGCAGGAGGCGGCGTTACGGGACTCGACCGTACAGCGTCGGATCGCGCGCGCCCATGTTCGGGCGCTCGCGGCGTTCGTCGCCAGCCGGGCCGGGTCCGCGCGCTGAGGTCGGGTCCCCCGGAGAGAGGAGCGTCACGCCGGGATCGGCAGTCGAGGAAGCCAGCCCCGCCTATCCCGTCCGCCGTGGGCCCGGGCCGGCCCGTCCGCCCGACAGCTCAGACGCCGGCGACCTGCGGGGCCTCGTCCAGCCGGACACCCACGACCGAACTCACCCCCGCCTCCTCCATCGTCACGCCGTAAATCCAGTCGGCCGCCTCGATCGTGCGTGGGTTGTGCGTGATGACCACGAACTGCGTCTTTTCCTTGAATCCCGAGAGCAGCCGGATGAACCGTCCGATGTTGGCCTCGTCGAGCGGGGCATCCACCTCGTCCATCACGCAAAAGGGCGACGGCTTCACCAGGTAGATCCCGAAGAGGAGGGAGAGCGCCGTGAGCGCCCGCTCCCCACCGGAGAGCAGGTCGATTCTCTGGGTTCTCTTGCCTCTGGGCGCCGCGTGGATCTCTACGTCCGACTCCAGGGGGTCCTCGGGATCCGCGAGCCGGACGTCGCACTCCCCGCCCTCGAAGAGGTGGTGGAACGTTTCCTGGAACCGCGCGCAGATCGCCTCGAACGTCTCCGTGAAGATCCGCGTCGCGGTCTGGTTGATTTCCCGGATGGCTTCCCGGAGATCGTTGCGAGCGCGGACTAGATCGTCCCTCTGTTCCTTTAGGAAGGCGAGACGCGCGCCTTCTTCCTGGTGCTCCTCGACGGCGAGGAGGTTTACGGGGCCCAGGCGACCGAGCGCTTCGACGACTTCGCGTAGCTCTTCCTGGAGCTCCTCCGGACTCCCGTCAACCTGGCCGGCCTCGTCTAGGAGCTCCTGGAGCGGACGCCCCCACTCGGCCTCCAGCCGGTCGCGGAGCCTCTCGTCCCTGCCCGCGATATCCTGAGCCTCGAGCTCGAGTAGGTGGCGCTTCTCGGAGGCCTCGCGCTCCAGGGACCGGACCTCCTTCGCCTCGCGCTCGGCCTCCCGTACACGCTCCCGGAGGCTTCCGAGCGTCCCCTCGGCGGAGCCGAGGGCGTGCTCGGACTCGGACAGACGAGCGAAGAGCGCCTCGGTCTCCGCCCCTCCTTCCTGCCGGAGGTTTTGGATCCGCTCGGCTTCATCCTCGAGCTCCGCGCGCTCGCGGTCGAGCGCCTCGACTTTCGTCCCCGCCTCGGCCAGTGCGCGATCGAGCTCTTCCGCGCGCTCGACGAGTCGGGCGTCCTCTCCCTCGAGCCGGGTCCGCTCTACCGTGAGCGTGGCCTCGCGAGCCCGGGACGCCTCCCAACGCTCTTGGACTTCGTCGAGGCGGTCTCTCGTTTCGCCCCGCCGCTCCCGAAGCGATTCCTCCTCCAGGAGCAAAGACTCCCGCTCCCGCTCACCCTCGGCCGCGCGCTCCTCGCCGCGCGCCCTGGCGGAGCGCGCGTGCGCCAGCTGGCTCTCGAGCTCGACGATCGACTGCTCGAGCCGGGTTCGCTGCTCCGAGTGAGTGGTCGCTTCCGCGCGAGCCGCTCGATGGGCGTCTTCGGTGTCTCGTAGCGCCGAGCGCGAGCGCTCGGCTTCCTCCTCGAGGGTGTCGGCGGCGCTCGCCAGCCCCTCCCGGTCTGCCCTGGCGCGGCTCAGCTCGTCCTCGGCCCTCCCCAACTCCACCGCGAGCGCCCGGAGCCGCTCCCTCCGATCGAGCAGACCGGACGAGCCCTGGGGATTCCCCAGCCAGAACGCACCACGGCGGTCGATCCACGCGCCGTCACGGGCCAGAGGGTCTCCGGACGTCGTCGAGTCCGTCGCGAGGGCAACCGGGCTCACGAGCTCGACCCCGTCCAGGAGGGCCTGAACCCACGGTGCCCCCGCCCCCTCGGGAGAGATGCGGTCGAGGACTCCGCCGCGGCCACCTCCCGGGGGCACCCGGTCGAGGGGCAGAAGAATCAGACCGCCCCCGCCCCCCCATTCCTCCCGAAACCACCCCGCAAGCCTTGAGGCCGTGGACGCATCCCGCACCACGACCGCCTTGAGCAGGACTCCCAACGACGTCTCCACCGTAGCCGTCATCTCCGGATCCGCCATGACGAAGTCGGCCAGGATCCCGAGGACTCCATCCTCGTCACGCTCAAGGATCGCGCGAACCGCCGGATCAACTCCCTCGCGGTCCCGCTCCATGCGGTCGAGGGCCGCCCGCTCCGCGGCGAGCCGTCCGCACAGATCCTGCGCGTTCATCTCAACGTCCCTCGCTCGCTGGAGTCTCGGGCGGGCCTCTCCCACGGCCGCGAGCTTCTCCTCGACACCACGACGCGCGGTCTCGACGTCGGCGAAAAGCGTCGCCACGCGATCCGCAAAGAGGTCGCCCTGCGACTCGGCCTCCGACAGGGCCTCCCTGGCCTCCGAGAGCTCGCGGTCGAGTTGCCCGATTCGCCCGGTGAGCTCTCCCTTCCGCGCCTCCGAGGCCTCCGCATCTCCATGGAGCTGGGCGAGTCGGCGAGCCGCCTCGCGCTCCCGCCCCTCAACGTCGGCCACCGCGTCACGAGCGAGAGAGAGAGCGTCCCGGATCCCCAGAGCTTCGGCCTCGTGGCGCTCGAACTCATCTTGGACTTGAGCCAGCTCTGCCCTCCGAAGACGGATATCCTCAGTCACGCTCGACTGGCGCGTCTCGGTCTGGGCCGCGCGCCCCCGAGCCTCGCTCCGTTCGACGTCGATGCGTGCCATCCGCTTCTCCGCGTGCTCGACCTTCTCCTCGGCGACCGCGAGCTCCCGCTCCCAGCGAGCTAGATCGGCTCGAATCGCCTCCACCCGAGACGCCGAATCGGAGCGCTCCGATTCGGCGGAAGCCTCCTCGATCCGCAAGGTCTCGAGCCCGCTTTCCTGGGCCGCCACGCGCCCATGGAGCCCCGCCTCGTCGGCCACGTCTCCGGCCAGTGCGGTCTGAACGTCCCGAAGGCTCCGCTCGAGCTCCGCGAGCTGCGCGCGGGTGAGCGTCATCTCGACGTCCAACCTACGGCGGCGAAGCTCCCCGAATCGCTCCGCCTTCCCCTTCTGGCGCGCGAGCGAGCGCACCTTGCTCTGGACCTCGCCGATCAGGTCCTCCAGCCGCTGGAGGTCGACCTCCGCTCGCTCGAGCCGCCTGGAGGCCGCCCGTCGGCGATCCTTGTACTTCCCGATCCCCGCCGCTTCCTCGAACAGGCCCCGGCGCTCTTCCGCACGGTCCGAGAGGATCACGTCGATCATCCGATTCTCGATGACCGCGTACGCGTTGGTCCCGAGCCCCGTATCCCGACACAGGTCGTGAATGTCCTTGAGTCGGCACGAGGACCGGTTCAGGAAGTATTCACTCCTGCTGCCGTCTCGATAAACCGTCCTCGCGAACTCCACTTCCTGGAAGGGGACGGCCAGGACGCGATCCTCGTTCCCCACCTCCATCGAGACGGAGGCGCGGTTCACGGGACGGCGGTTCACGGTGCCCTGGAAGATCACCTCCTCCATCTTCGCGCCTCGAATCGCGGTCGGGCGCTGCTCACCCAGGACCCACCGGATGGCGTCCGCGAGGTTCGACTTGCCGCAGCCGTTCGGACCCACGATGGCCGTAATGCCGTCGTGGAAGACGATCTCGGTCCGATCCGAGAAAGACTTGAAGCCGTGAAGTCGGAGGGCTCGGAGCTTCATCCCCGTGCTTCGGATCTGGCGTCGGGATGGAACAGCGCGAAGGGGGGACTCGAGACCGCGATCCCGGTCGTGGACATGAGCCCCGGGATCGTGAAGTATCCGAGCCAGGCGCCGACGAGCACGAGAGCCACGACCAGGAGGAGGAGCACAAGCAGGAGGGGGCTGACCGCTCGATCCTTCTTCCCCTGCCCCTCCGGGGCGACGCCGGTCGGCTCGGCTTGACCGCGCGCCTCGCCTTCCTCGAACCACTCCTCAGTGAACGGGGCCGGCGCGGGCGCACGAACGGGTTCGGGTAGCGCGGCGGGAAGGCCAGACGGGGGCGCCGCCGCCTCGGCATCTGGCGCTTCCTCGACGGCCTCCTCGACTTCGAGCCCTCCCTCCGCGTCAACAGCCCCCTCCACGCCAAGGGGCTCCTCTTCGACGTCCTCCCCGAGGTCAACCGCGCCCTCGAGGTGAATGGCTTCCTCGACGTCGACAACCTCCTCGACTAGGCCCGGCCCGTTCGGAAGCTCCGTGCCGACGTCCTCTAAGGCGGTATCCCGGGCCTCTTCCTCGAGAGTCGACCGGCCCTCTTCCTCCTCAGCTTCCCCTACCTCGAGGGGAACGGACCTCTCCAGCTCGAGCGCCCCGCCGGAACCTTCGGCCTCCGGCGCCGCGGCTTCGAGCGCGTCCGCCGACGGGGCGAGGGCTTCCTCGCTCACCACCTCCTCGACCCCGCTCGCGGTCCGATCTACCGCTTCCAAAGCCTCGTCCGTCCGAGACGGGGGCGTTGTCTCGGGCGCCACCTTCGTCTCCCCCCCCACGGATGGCGCCGTGAGTCGGTAGACGCGGTCCCCCTCCGCCGCGAGCGCGCCCACGTCCTCATCTTCCGAGGGAACGTAGAGCACAAGGACGCTCCCCGACTCGCGAAACGCGGCGAGGAGAGAGGACCAGCGGGGGTGGGCGTACACCCGACCCACGTCCGCCACGACCGTCCCGGCCGACACGAAGAGGAAACCCGACCCAGGTGGCCTCCGCGCCACCCTGAACGGGGACGCGCCGTACAGCACCATGTCCGAGAGGCCTTCACCGTCCGTCACACCCACGACACCGTCGAGGCCTGCGCCCGCGAGGTCAGCATCAGCTAGGATCACTCGCCGGCCGGCCGCGCTCCATCCGCGAGCGATCGCGATCGCGGTCCGCCCCGGCCAGCCCTGGTCATGTGCGTCCTCGTCGGCCAGGAGCACCACGACTTCTCCCTGCTCGGACGCTGGAGCGGCGAGGTCCTCCGGGACCGCTGGATACGTCGGATCGACGAGGATGACGTCGGCGGGGTGGCGGGTCATTTCTCAACGAGTGTGAGGAAAGGGGCATTCTAGGGATCGTTCCATCGCTCCGCAATTTGATCCTCCCAATTTGACTTCGAGCGCACCGGTACCCCCCCCAGCACGTCGCTCATCCGAAATCTCGTCGAGGAGCGTCGCCCCAGAGAGCCTCTAGTTGGTAAAACGCGCGGGCCTCGGGGTGGAAGACGTGGACGACAACGTCGATGTAATCCGCGAGCACCCAGCGTCCCCCCGAGAGCCCCTCAATGTGACTCGGCGGAACACCTTCCGACTTGAGCTCTCGAACCATGTGCTCGGCAATCGAGCGAACGTGCACGTCCGAGGTGCCGCTGGCGAGGAGGAAGAAGTCGGTGGCGGAGGAGATCCCGCGGAGGTCGAGCGAGACGACGTCCTGCGCCTTCCGTTCCAGCGCGAGCTCCACCGCGCGTTCAAGGAGGGGGGGAGGGTCCGAGACGGGGCCGCTCACCGTGGAGGTAGGCGCCGTTCGGTCGGTGGCACCATCAAGCGTCCTCCCGCTCCACCCTGACCTCGATGCTCACCTCAACCTCTGGCGCGAGTCGAATCGGGACCTGATAGACGCCAATCTCCTTAATCGGCTCTTCCATGAGCACGTGTCGCCTCTCCACCTCGAAGTCGAGGCCGCGAGCGCCAAGCTCGCCCACGATGTCGGCCACCGAGACGGACCCGAAGAGACGACCTTCCTCGGACGCCCTGGCCGTAAACGAGAGCGAGATCCCCTCGAGCTGCGAGGAGCGTCTCCGCGCCTCCAGGTATTCGCGCCGGCCGCTTTCCTTCTCGGCCCTCTGCTCCGCTTCCAGCCTCCGCACGTTGGCTTCCGACGCCTCGTACGCGAGGCCCTGAGGAAGAAGGTAGTTCCTGGCGTACCCGGATTTGACCGACACAACCTCTCCGGCCTGGCCCAGGTTCTCGATTGTCCTCTTCAGGATCAGCTTCATGCACCGCTCCCGCGTTGTGAAAAGTCCGTCCCTCGTTTCACTATCTCGGACCACCGCTCCCGGTCGACGGCAAGCGGGATCGCAGGTCGAGCCACGAGTCACCCATCCCGATCAGGAGCGCGCTAACGAGAAGCAGAGGTGCCGCGAGAAGAAGCGCCAACCCCAGCAGGATTCCGCCCACGAGCGACAGCCCCCCGAGGAAGAACACGACCACGCCGAAGCCCCTGAGGATGTAGAGGGCTCCCATGAAGGCCACGAGGTTCGTGCCCGCGCGTCCCCAGCCCGCAGTCCACCCGGTCGTCAGCACAAGCACGACTCCTGCGATGAAGACCCAGATGAGCGCGTCCGGGAACCTGAACTCGCGAAATGGGCGAAGCCCCTGATCCGAACGGGTCGTTAGGCGGAAGTGCAGCCACCAACCCACGCCCATGGAGGCCAGCGTGCTCAGCGCGACGAGCGAAGGGAACAGAATGCCCTGCAGCTCGGCCGTGCGAGCCACGGTTTCCTCCAGCTGCGGCCGAACGCTTCCATCAGATAGCGGCGCCACGAGGGCAAGGGTCTCGGAGACACTAGCCTCGATCCGGTTCACCATGAGAAGCTCCACCGCGTCCCAGCCGTCGGAGGTCAGCAGGATGCCGGCGCCCGCGGCCGTGCCGGCCGCCAACGACCAGAGCGCCCGCGGCAGGAACGGACGGTTCGGCCAGGCCATCGTGTAAGCTGCGAACGCGCCGCCCACGAGTAGCGCCCACCCCCGTTCCACGTACCAGAGTCCTCCGGCCGGCGCCGCAGCGAATACGACGGAAAAGGCGACCGCCGCGACGAGGACCGTGAACCACCTCCGCTCCGGAACAACCAGGGTCAACAGGGAGAACGTGACGCCCACGACGACCAGAGGCTGCCCTACCGCGAGACTGACGGCCAACGCGAAGAGGCCGATGGGCCGGAGCCAGCGCCGCTCCCGGGGTTCGTGCATCCTCTCTCAGCGACTGTTAACGCCCGTGCTTCTGCACGTACGGGAGGAGCGCCAGGTATCGGGCTCGCTTGACCGCCCGACCGAGCTGCCGCTGGAAGCGTGCGGTGACCTTGGTGGTCCGTCGTGGCAGGATCTTTCCCTGCTCCGTCACGAAACGCGAGAGGGTGCCCACGTCCTTGTAGTTCAGGAGCTCGATCCGGGGACCCTCTATCCGGCGACGTCGGCCCCGTCCGCCGGAGAACTCGGGTGGCGAGGCCTCCCCGCGGCCGAAGTCCTCCTCCTCCTCCTCGTCCTCCTCGTCGTCATCCTCCTTCCGGGAGGGACTCGGCGGCGCCTCCGCGAGAACCGACATCCCCGAGGTGGGCTCACCTTCGCCGAAAACCACAAGATACCGGAGCAGCTCCTCGTCCAGCTTGAGGACGCGCTCAAGCTCGCCGATCGCGGAAGGCTCGGCCGTGAATTGGGCGACGACGTAATAGCCCTGGTGCTGACCCTTGACCTCATACGCGAGCTGGCGCATCCCCCACTGGTCCACCGCCGTGACCGCGGCACCGTCGCCGCCGGTCACAAGGCCGTGGAACCTGGCCAGCTTTTCGTTCACCGCCTCCTCGCCCAGAGAGGGGTGGAACATGTAGACGACCTCGTACTCTCGCATGGACATGTTCCCCTTGGTCCGTGTGGTCACGGGCCCCGCCGGCGCGACGGAGCGGGTGAAGCCTGTGAAGATATGGGCTCTAGCGACCCGATTCAATCCGCTCCGGATCGAAGCGAACCTCCTCGCTGGTGAGCATCTTGATCCTCGTCACGGATCCCCGGACCACCGGGCCATGCTGGCCCATGAACTCCGGCTGCGCCATGCGCCCGAGGACGGCCAGGGCGCCAGCAGGCATGTTGATCACGCGACTCCGGCGGGCTAGGTTCGCCGCCCACCGTTCGAGCCCCGGCGCGAACTGCACAAGGAGCGGACCCATGGAGTACAAGGACCCGATCGAGGTTTCCCCCGGGAACTACCGCCTCTTGCTCGAGGACGGGGACTACCGGATGGTCGAGATGTGGCTGCCCGCCGGCACGAGCGACATCGAGCACTCTCACCCGAACGAGATGGTGTACTTCATCACCGGAGGCAAGGTGCGGATTAACTTGCCCAGCGCCGATCCGGTGGAGCTGGAAATCCCGGATGGGCACGCCATGAAGCACGAGCCGTGGACACACACGGTGGAGAACATCGGGGACACGGACATCAAGGCCATCCTGTTCGAGCGTAAGTAAGAGGGGTTTTGGGGCCGCGTGCGCCAGGGGAGCCCTCCTCGCTCCCCGCCCGTTCCCCCCAACGCCTCCCGTCCGTCCTCAGACGTTGAAGCGGGACGCACGAGACCCCCGATCCGGCGAAGTCCGCCAGATTCGGGGGCTTTCGGCTTTCGGGCCGCCGACTTCGGGGGGGTTTCCGCCGGTCGGTCTGTTTCGGATGCTGCGTCAGTAGGAATCGCTTCTTAGGCAGCGTCAGTCCACACCCTCAGCGTCATCGGTCACAGTTCGGGCTCCCGCGCGCAGGCGCCACAGGAGCAGGGTCAGATACCCTCCGCTCATTAGGATCAACACAATCTGGTTCGCGGCGGGATGCACAATGACCAAAAACGCGAGTAGTAGAGTCGTCGCCGTTGCCGCCATCCCCAGAGCCCAGCGCTCTCTGCGTCTCACGCGGCGGTAGAGCATCGTGTTCACAACGCCACTGTACACGACGATCAAGCCGATAGTCAGCAGCCAAGCCCGGCGTGTGTCGTAGGGATCGTCGTTCAACAGAGGGATAGGGGCCACCGAGATCGAATGGAGGGCGCCGGCAACGGTCAGGAGGAGTCCGAACGTGAGAGCAACCGCGGCCGCCAAAGCATCCCCGGCTTCTGTGCCCGATCTCATAAAGTGACGCCCACAGGAGTGCGACGACAAGTCCCCAGAAGAGCGAGAGAGCTGCCGTCAGCGTGAGGACGTCTGAATTGTCCACCGACGCCCCACCTCCCGCACGTCGAGGGTGACGCTGTCTATCGGATTGCGATTCTGATGCGCGACCAAGATGTGGACCGCAAGAGAAGGGTGCGATCCTCATGCCTAGAATTGCTGGCCGAGGCGCCACCGCATGGAGCGCCCGTTCGCGCGAACGGGGAACGGAATCAAAGCCAGGCGCGTTCGGGTGGACACATGACGATTCCCGTCCGGAGTTCGATCACCCTGAAGAGGATATGAATCCGATGTCCTTTCGCGTGAGTTACACTCGGATGCGCGCCGTACTCCCCGGAATCATGCTTGCGCTGTCCCTCGCCCTAGCCCAGTCGGCGGAGGCGCAGACCCTCAGCGCGAGGGCCTCGACCATGATCGGTCAGCAGCTGACGGGCGCGTTCACTGCCGACAGCCCGTTCACGCCCGACGCGCCCGATCACCTGTGGTTCGACGTGGGCAACGGAACGTACCTCTTCCTCCACACGAATGAGCCCCTCGCTCAAGCCACTGGGCTCATGTTCACCGGATGGGCGGTGGAGGGCCGGTGGTGCGCGGAAGACCAGCCAAGCCCGGAGTTCACACACTTCCATCGGATTGCGAGAGTGGGAGCCTGGGGTGCCGGCCACGGGGGCTCGACGCCCGGCGAGCCCGGCTACTGGCTGAAGCACGTCGCGCTGCGGCGCATGGAAATGCCGGCGATGATGGGGATGCCGGCACGCACGATCCAGCCCGGTGCCGATGCCATGTTCATGCCGACGCGGGCGCCCACGTGTGGCGCCTGAGCGCGCCTGGAGCGTCGCCCGCGGCAGCCTGCCTCCTCCTGCTTCTCGCGGGCGGGGCAGGCTGCTCGGGCGACGCTTCCGTCGCGGAGGGGGCGGAGAACAAGTTATCCGCGGCGACGGCCCCCCCCCTGGAGACGGACCCCCCGTTCATGACGGTCCGGGCAACCGCGGATGCCGACCCTGCCGTGGGTCAGGAGCTATTCGGGACAATCGGGTGCAATGGCTGCCACATGATCGACGGCGTGGGCGGCAGCGTCGGGCCGGACCTGAGCGCCGTCGGCGCGCGGCCATCGCGGGCCCCTACCCGTTGGTCGAGCACGGAGGCATACGTGCGGGCCTCGCTTGAGGGGCCCTGAGATTACGTGGTCGACGGGTATACGCCGGACATGCCTCCGCCGGATCGGCTCGGGATCACGCGGCCGGACATCGAGCATCTCGTGGCGTACCTGTTGATCCTTCGGGGCGGGGCAGTTCGAGGCCTCGATCCCGACTGGACTGAGACGCTGAGCGACCCGAGATTCCGAGGGGGCTTTCCATGACCAGCATACCAGTCGTAGACGCCGGCCGCGTCGCAATCATGTTCGTGGGGGTAGCGGTCGGAGTCGTGGGTTGTTCAGGCGATCCGATTCAGGCGGGTTCGGGTGGTTCTGACGACCCGGGCGCGTGCAGCGAAGGCACGTCACGGCGTCGGCGGTGCTGAGCTCGGCGTGTCCGGGCTGCTCTTCAAGAACAATCTCATCATGTACGACCGGCGCAGTCCGGAGTCGCTCTGGCCGCAGATGCTCCGAAGCGCGCGTTGCGGCGCGAGTCAAGGCACAATGCTCGCCTCGTATCCGGTCTACGAGATGACGTGGGCGGCATGGCGGGAGCTTCACCCGGAGACGCGGGTCGTCTCCTCGGCGACGGTGTACGCGCGCAACTACCGATCGTACCCATACGGTAGCTACGCCAATCTGAGCAATTCTCAGCTCCTCTTCCCCCTTTCGGACCCCATCGATGGGCGCCGCCAACCGAAGGAGCGGGTGCTCGGGATCCCGGCGGACGACAACGGGGGAGGCATCGCCCTGCCTTACGGCGCGCTGGACGCCCTGGGCGCTGTTGCGGCCGTACCGATCTCGGTCTCGGGCGTTGACTTGGTCGTTCTCTGGGACCGCCAGGCACAGGGAGCTATGGCGTTCCGGCCTGCGGTTCAGGGGCAGCCTCTCACCTTCGAAGTCATGGAAGAGCGGCTGATCGACGCTGAGACGGGCAGCACGTGGACCGTAACGGGGTTCGCGACGGACGGACCTCTTGCCGGGCACCGGCTCGACGCGGTTCCGGAGGCGTACGTCGCGTACTGGTTCGCTTGGGCGGCGTTTCACCCAGACACGGAGTTGTGGGAATCAATCATGATGCCGGGAATTGTTCGCCTGGGGATGCCGAGGCTGGCGGGTTCGGTGGCGGTTGCCGCGGCCATGGTGGGCGCTCTAGCGGGTTCAGCCGACGCGCAGGCGATCTGTACGGCGCCGCACTCGGCGCCAACGCTGGGCGGAGGTGGTGCCATCAGCACCGCTGAACCACTCACGGGGTGGATGCAGGTCGCCGTATTACATCAACGATCTGATGACTTCTTCAACTTCCAGGGGCAAACCCAGGAGTTGATCGCGAGCGGCGGTTTCCGCACCACTTCTGCCTTCTTGAGTGGGGCAAACGGGCATCGTGGATGGCATGGACGTCTGGCTCCAGTTGTCGTTTCACGATCTTCGGTACTCCGACGAAGGAGGGGCACGCGACCGCGCGGGGCTCGGCGACATCCACGCCGCGGTCCGCGTGACTCCGGCTTTGTTCGGTTTGCCCCGCGTCCCGATGGCCGTCCGTGCCGGGGTCAAGGTCCCTGGCAGCGACTTCCCCATCGACGCCACCGTTATTCCGCTGACGGAGGGTCAGCGGGACTGGGAACTGAGTGTCGAGTCGGCGCGGGCCCTGAGAGCGTTGCCCGTCCACCTCAGCGCTCAGGTCGGATACCGGTGGCGGGAGGAACACCACGAGATCGCGCGGAAGCCCGGCGACGAATGGTTCGGCCAGGTCACGATCGGGAGTCAAATCGCGGGTGTGGCCGTCGCGTTGGGAATTGCGGGTCTCGAGGGTCGACCCCCGTGGGCACAGGGTCTCCTGCTCGATTCGGGACGTCGCCGGATGGTTCAGTTGCAGCCCGCTGTGAGTTGGGAGATGGCGGGAGGTACGATCGAGCTCAGTGGCCAGCTGGCGGTTGCCGGGCGCAACCTGCCCGCAGGCAACGGGTTGAGCCTGGGGTACGCGCTCTCCTGGGATGCGCGTCCTGATCCCTCGATCCGAGTGAGATGAATGACATCTCGTTGGGTTTCGCCTTCCTGGCGGGGCTCTTGTCCTTCCTCTCCCCGTGCGTGCTTCCGGTGGTACCGGGGTACCTTTCCTATGTCACGGGTCTCACGATGGAGGAGTTGCGCGACGCGGATGCCGGCGCGGCTCGGCGGCAGGCAGCGTTTCACGGCGCCCTCTTCGTGCTGGGTTTCTCGGCCGTCTTCGTGGGGTTCGGCGCGACCGCGACGATCGTCGGCCGCGCCCTGTTCCAAGCCCTACCAATACTCCAGCAGGTCGGCGGCGTTCTAATCGTGGGCTTCGGGCTCGTCATGTTGGATCTGGTGCCCATCCCATCGTTCCTCCAGCGCGACTGGAGATTTCGAGTCGCTTCCCCACGCACCAGGGGGCTGGGTTCGGTGGCGGCGGGTGTGGCGTTCGGCGCCGGTTGGACACCCTGCATCGGGCCGATTCTCGCGTCGATCCTGCTGTATGCGGGGATGGAGACCACGCCCGGACGAGGGATGACCCTCCTGTCGTTCTATGCCTTCGGACTCGGATTGCCTTTCTTCGCTGCGGCGGTGGGGCTCAACTGGTACCTCGCCGGGGTTTCGCGCCTGCGGCGCTGGGCAGGACCGCTCCAACGGACCGCCGGTGCGGTCCTGGTCCTGATCGGGATCCTCCTTGTAACCGGGAGGTTCTCTTCCCTCGCGGCCGAGCTGGCGCGCTACGGACAGCTCTTCTACCTGGAGATGTGAGATGCGCGCTCGGATCGCTTCGGTAGCGACCTTCATCGCCTTCGGCTCCCTCAGTGCACAGGAGGTCGATCTGCGCGGGATGGGGCGCGACCGCGGTGACCCGAACGCGCCGGTGGTGGTCGTCGAGTTCGCCGACTTCGGGTGTCCCTCATGCGCCGAATTTGCCACCGGATCGTGGACGACCATTGAGCGGGAATACGTGGATACAGGGAAGGTACTCTGGAAGCTCATGCCCTTCGCGGCCGGAGCATCCCGAACGGGCGGGAGGCCGCGCGCGCCGCGGAGTGCGCGGCCGAGCAGGGTGCGTTCTGGCCGATGCACGACGTTCTCTTCGCGGGACAACGAGCGTGGGGACGCTTGCGGGACCCAGGGCCCGAGTTCGCGTCGTACGCCGAAGCCCTGGGGTTGCAGAAAGCGGCGTTCGAGACCTGCTATCGGGAGGACGGCGGCGGGGATCGGACGGAACGAAACAACGACGCGGCCCGCGCGTTGCGTGTCCGGGGCACGCCGACGTTCTTCGTCGACGGAAGGCGGGTGGAGGGTGCCCCGCCCGTGGACGCGTTTCGCTCGGTGCTCGACGGGGCGTTGGGCGCGGGCTGAGACTCTCGGGGATCGATCCGCCGGCTTCAACCCCCCATTCTGCCGGGTTTCACCGGTCCTCGGGACACACTTGGGACGCACCCGACGGAGAGGGCGGAGCCCCAACCGTTACCGCTCCGGGGGGTTGTGAATCGAGTTTGCCAGCGTCAGGGGGGTTTGCCACCCCTTTTGTCACCGCGACGCTTTCGCCAGGGGACCGCCGACCGCCGCATCCGCGTAGCTCAGTTGAGTCCTGCGCATGAGCTCGGCTGCGAGGAGAGGGGGAAACGCCGGTGGATCGGCGTGGACACAGCGTTTACTGCTTGCAAGCTTGAACGTCAACATTGGCGAGTTCCAGAAACCTGCCAAATGCTTCTAGGCCCTCCTCGTATTCGCCGACCTCCAACAGCACCTGCGACAGATCAAGCCAGCCACCCCACCACTCTGGGGCCAAGGCTATGGTTTCGCGGCGTTGTTCGATCGCCTCGTCAATATGCCCAGCTACCCACAAGGCCCAACCCAGATTCGCAGAATTCACCGGGGATCGGGCATACGGATTGCGGTAGAATATGCTTCGGTGCTAGTCTTCTGATCGGACCGACGCCCTGAACCCGATCCCGGAGGTCCTGTGGCAGGAGCCCATTCCCGACTCCTTCCTGCGCGCGCGCTCGTCCTTTCGCTTACGGCGCTAGCGGCCGCGGTGCTCGGAAACGTGTTGCTTCGCGGGCAAGACGGGGGGGGTCGAGCACCTGCCATGGCTCCTCGCCATGGTTCCGGCGTTTCTCCTGGCCTACCGTCGCGGCTGGTGGGGGGTGACGGTCGCGATCGCCATGGGGATGGGGGCCCTCGCCCTCTCACAGTCCGTGCTTCTGCTCGCGGGCGCGGACATCGTGCTCGATCTCATGCTCGGAGGGATCGTCGCGGCGTTCATCGGGGCGGCCCTCGGCGCAGGATGGTTGCGCGAGGCGCTGAAACGTCGGTGGCTTCTGAGCGAGCGTCATTCCCGTGAGCTCTACATCCTCCTGGACGCCGGGGGGACCGTGCGTTGGGCCGCCCCATCGGTCGAGCGCATCCTCGGCAGGTTTCCTCCCGAAATCGAGGGGCGCCCGATCGCCGACCTGGCGTTCCCCGAAGACGCCCAACGGCTGGGTGACGTGCTCGCGGACGTGCTGAGCGACCCCTCGCAGACGGAGGTCTCGAATGCGCCTTCTGGCGCTCGGGCGGGGAGGCGCGCGTCATGGAGGTCGTCCTCCGAAACCACCTGGGGGATCCCATGATCGAGGGAGTCATCCTGAACGGCTTGGACGTGACCGATCAGCGCACCGTGCAGGCCGAGCTCAGGCGTACGCTCGAGTGGCTGCGGGCGCTCGTGAATGCTTCCTCTGACGCGATCTTCCTCACCGACGAGGAGTCCCGGATCTTGGTCGCCAACTCGGCGGCTTCGGACCTCACCGGCTACACACAGACGGAGCTTGCCGGGCTCGTCGGCATGGAGGTTCTCGAGCTCGACGGGGATCTACCGTGGCCGATTCACGCCGAACGGAAAGACTCGTCCGAGGGTGCGCGGCACACGGCCGCCCGGGGCGCGCTTCTTCGGAAGGACGGAACGAGGCAGGAGGCGGGAGTCGAGATCCGCTCGATCGACATGGGAGGAAACAGCTACTTTCACGCCACGGCACGGCCATCCGCAGCCCCGAGGAGCATGGCAAGCACCTCGTCATGAAGAAAACGAGACGTTTAGCGGTCCTTAGGTAGGGATCGTCGACCCTGGCGCGGACACGGGGGAGTCGGGGAGCGACCCTCCCGTCGGCCGAAGGCGCTTGCCGCCCCCTGTCGGATGGCCCGCGACCTCCTTGAATTGGTCCGCGCCCTCGACGAGCGCGCTAAGAATCGGAATCAGGTGTGCGACGAGCGAGGGGTCGCTGAAACGGGCTCATGAGATACATTCTGGATGCAGTCGGAAGGAAAACCCTTCTCGCTAAACGACTGTAGGCCGCCTCTACACGTTGAAGCGGAAGAGGATGATGTCCCCGTCCTTCACGACGTAGTCCTTCCCCTCGGAGCGGATCATCCCCCTCTCTCGCGCCGCCTTCACCGAGCCCGTACGGACGAGAGCCTCATAGGCGAGCGTCTCGGCGCGGATGAACCCCCGCTCGAAGTCGGAGTGGATCTCGCCCGCGGCCTCCGGCGCCCGGGTGCCCCGTGGAACGGTGCAGGCCCGGGCCTCCTTCTCGTTCGCCGCAAAGAACGTGAGGAGCCCGAGAAGCTCGTAGGTAGCCCGGATCAGTCGGTGGAGCCCGGGCTCCTCAAGCCCTACGTGACCCAGGAACTCGGTCCGCTCGGAGGGATCCAGGTGCACGAGATCCGCCTCCATCGCGGCCGCGAGACCCAGGACGGGAAACTCGGGCTCCTCGTTCCGAACGGCCGCCTCGACCCGCTCCACCCAGGGGTTCCGGGCCGCTGGCAGATCTCGCTCAGCGACGTTCGCCACGTGAAGGACCGGTTTCGCGGAAAGGAGCTGAAACGACCGGACGCGACGCGCTTCCCCCTCCATGAGCCGAATCCCCCGTACGGATCGCCCCTGCCCGAGGCGCTCCCGGAGTCGCTCCAGGAGCTCCCTCTCCCCCTGCGCTTCCTCCTCACCCGAACGGGCCCGCCTCGAGGCCTTCTCGAGGCGGCGCTCCACGGCCTCCAGGTCCGCGAGCCGGAGCTCCGTGTTCACGATGCTCCGGTCCCTAACCGGATCCACACCGCCCAGCACGTGAGCCACGTCCGGATCCTCGAAGCAGCGAAGGACGTGGACGATCGCGTCCGCCTCCCGGATGTTGGCCAGAAACTTGTTCCCGAGCCCCTCGCCCAGGGACGCCCCCTTCACCAGCCCTGCGATGTCCACGAACTGGACGATGGCGGGAACCTGGGCCGGCGACTCGTAGGCCAGAGCGACCCGGGGGAGGCGGGGGTCGGGAACCTCGACCACCCCGATGTTGGGCTCGACCGTGCAGAACGGGTAATTCTCGGACGGGGCGGCCTGCGAGGTGAGCGCGCTGAAGAGGCTCGACTTCCCCACGTTGGGGAGCCCGACGATCCCGGCCTTCAGCACTCTCTCGGACCCTCCCGGGACCTTGCGGCGGACGGTCGATGGGTCGACCTTTTTGCCATTCGAGAAGACCGGGCCGCCCTCGGCCCCGTCCCCACCCACCGGGGCCGGCCGTTCGTTACAGGTCCGCGACAGGCGGTCCCGATAGAGATCACATGGACTTTTCCTTTGCTGGGCAGCCCGGGGCCGTGGAGCTCGGCTGGTTCACGAAGGGGCTTCGCGAGGTCATGAGCCGGCGGGGTCACACCTACGTCGAGGACCCGGACGCGGCCTCGCTCGTCGTGAATTGCTTCCATCGGGACGATCCCCGTACCTTCCGGCGCCGCGGGCAAGCCGTGTTCGTGGTCTCTCTCACCGAGCTGGCACCCGGAGAGCGGACGATCCGGGAGGCGGTTCCCGAAGGGTACCCCCTGCTCGTCCGCTCGCTCGCGAACCTGCTGATCGGGGTGACGGGGCCCGAGGCGTCGCACCCGGACGCGCACTTCATCACGCCCGAACAGGGGCACTATCGGGTGCAGGGAAACTCGGATCGCGGCGACTTCTTCGAAGACGTCTACCAGAGGATCGAGCCCCTCGCAAGCTCCCGCCTCGTCATCGACAACGTCTTCGAGCCCGACCTGCCTCGGGAGCTCTGGGAGGGAGACGAGATCACGCGGTCGATCGGGCGGGCCGGCAAGCGCCTGGACGCGCTGGACGTTCTCCCGGCTCCCTTCCGCATGGAGATTCTCTCCGAGCGGGACCGCCGCCACCTGAAGCGCCTCTACGGGCTCGGGGGGCTCTCTTATGGGAACATCTCCGCCCGGTACGACGAGACACGCTTCTGGATGAGCGCGTCGGGCGTGGACAAGGCCAACCTCACCGAGGTCGGTCGAGACATCCTCATGGTGAAGGACTACGATCCGGTAAGGGGGGCCATGATCCTGTCGGTCCCCGAGGGGATCGATCCACGCCGGGTCAGCGTGGACGCGATCGAGCACTGGATGATCTACCGGGAGCACCCGAGCGTGGGCGCGATCCTCCACGTCCACGCGTGGATGGAAGGGGTGCCCTCGACGGTGGTCAACTATCCATGTGGGACGTACGAACTCGGAGGCGCCGTGGCCGAGATCGTGCGCGATCACCCCGACCCCGCGAGCGCCGTCGTGGGACTGAGGAACCACGGGCTCACGATCACGGGTGTCTCTCTGGACGAGATCTTCGACCGCATCGAGGGCCGGCTCCTGAAGGTCGTCCCCATGTCCTGACGGAGCGGCGGGGCGCTCGCCGGCTCGAGATCCTCCGTGATCCGCGGTCGCTTCCCCCGCGATCTCCCCAGCTCCCGGCCGTCCCTCCCCCGGTCAACCGAACAGTCGAGACAGGAAACCGAGCACGGTCTCGAGCGCCGTGCCCGGCCCCGTCTGGAGGCCGTGGATCCGGACGAACCACGGCGCCAGCACGAGCGACACCACGCTCATCAGCTTGACAAGGATGTTCAGAGACGGTCCCGACGTGTCCTTGAACGGGTCCCCCACCGTATCCCCGACCACGGCGGCCTTGTGAGGCGCTGAGCCTTTCCCGCCGTACTCGCCGCCCTCGATCAGCTTCTTCGCATTGTCCCAGGCCCCCCCCGCGTTGGCCATGAAGAGGGCCATGAGCACGCCCGTGACGAGAGCACCCGCAAGGAGGCCGCCGAGGGCCTGGACCCCCAGGATCCAGCCCACGAGGAAGGGAGCGAGCACGGCCAGGACCCCCGGGACGATCATCTCCCGAAGCGCGGCTCGGGTCGAGATGTCCACGCAGCGCGCGGAGTCCGGCTTCCCGGTGCCGTCCATGATGCCCGGGATCTCCCTGAACTGTCGGCGCACCTCCTCGACCATGCCTCCGGCGGCCCTCCCCACAGCGGTCATCGTGAGAGCGGCAACCACGAACGGGAGCGTTCCCCCGAGGAAGAGCCCGATCACGACTATGGGGTCGATGATGTCGATCCCGGACTCGCTGAGGCCCACGCTGCTCGCGTACGCGGAGAAGAGGGCGAGCGCCGTGAGCGCGGCGGAGCCGATGGCGAACCCCTTCCCGATCGCCGCGGTGGTATTCCCGATCGAGTCCAGGGAGTCCGTGATCTTCCGCGTCTCCGGGCCGAGGCCGCTCATCTCGGAGATCCCGCCCGCGTTGTCCGCGATCGGGCCGTACGCGTCCACGGACATCGTGACCCCCACCGTCGCGAGCATGCCGACTGCGGCGATCCCGATTCCGTAGAGCCCGGCGACCTGGAACGACACGTAAATGGCCACGCAGATGAGAACGACGGGCACCGCGGTCGAGTGCATCCCGAGGGCGAGTCCCGAGATGATGTTCGTCGCAGACCCGGTCTCGCTCGCGTCCGCAATCGTACGGATCGGGTTTCCGGCGGTATACCACTCGGTGACGAGCCCGATCGCGATCCCCACGAGGGTCCCCGACAGGATAGCCCAAAACGGGCCACTCGCCGGATAGGGGGCTCCCGTCTCGACGCTCGTTATGCGGATCCCCATGGACTGGACCACGAAGTACATGACGACAAGGAAGAGCCCGGCCGCGATGAACGTCACGTTTCGGAGCGCGGCTGCGGGATCCGTGTTTTCGAGCACCCTCATCATGCCGATTCCCACCAGCGAGGCGAGAAGCCCAACCATCACGGTCACGATCGGAAGCGCGACCGCCTCGACGGAGCTCGCTGCGACGGCGGCCGATGTCGCCCCGATCGCGATCGTCGCCACGACAGACCCCACGTAGGACTCGAAGATGTCCGCGCCCATCCCCGCCACGTCGCCGACGTTGTCCCCCACGTTGTCGGCGATCGTAGCGGGGTTCCGGGGATCGTCCTCCGGGATCCCGGCCTCCACCTTGCCGACCAGGTCCGCACCCACGTCTGCCGCCTTCGTGAAGATGCCCCCGCCCACGCGGGCGAAGAGGGCGATGGACGAGGCTCCCATCGCGTATCCCGAAATGACCCCCGCGAAGCCGGGCAGCTCGGACCCAGGTTCCCCGGCCGCCATCAGGAGGTAGAGGAGCCCGATGCCGAGGAGACCCAGGGACGCCACCGAGAGCCCCATGACCGAGGCGCCGTAGAACGAGACGCGGAGCGCCTTGCGCTGCCCCTCCTGCGCCGCGGCGTTGGAGGTGCGGACGTTCGCGCGCGTGGCCGCTTCCATGCCCAGGAACCCCGCGAGGGCCGAGGTGATGGCTCCGGCCACGTACGCGCCAGCCGTGCCGACCCCTACGCCCCACGAGAGGAGCGCCGCCACGACGATCACGAAGCCGACGATCATCGTGTATTCGCGCCGGAGGAAGGCCATCGCGCCCGAGTGGATCTGGTCGGCGAGCTCGATCATCTGCTCCGTTCCGGCCGGCTGGCGCTTCACGTACAGGAATATGCCTAACGCCGCGCCCAGCCCCAGCGCTCCCAGAATCCAGGCCCCTGCGGTAAGGCTCACAAAGTCCATGCGTGCGATCTCTCCCTAGAAGTAGACTGGTCCGAAACGGACGGCCTCATCGGTTGTAGCGGTTCATGGCGGGCTCGACCCCCTCCGAAACCCACACGCCCACGGCCTCGGCGAGCTCCAGCAGGAGCCCCACCACGCGGTCCTCGTCCTCCCTCGGCATGGGGGAAAGCACCCACCTCACCAGATCCTCGCCGGGCGGGGCCCGCCCCACGCCCACCCTCAGCCTCGCGAACTCGCCCGAGCCCACCACGGAGGCCACTGACCGAAGCCCGTTGTGGCCCCCATCGCTCCCCCGGGGACGAAGCCTCACGCGTCCCACGTCGAGCGCCGCGTCGTCCACCACGACGAGGAGGTCGCTCGATGGGTCGATCCCCTCCCCGGAGAGGACCGGCAAGAGGGCCGGGCCACTCCGGTTCACGTAGCTGACAGGCTTCGTCAGGACGACCCTCTCTCCCCCGCGCAGGCCCTCCACCACGAGAAGGGATCCCTCCCGCGCGAACGGCCCGAACCCCCAGTCGTGGCACACGCGATCGAGCACCCACCACCCCACGTTGTGCCGCGTCGCGTCGTATTCCGCGCCCGGGTTTCCCAGCCCCGCAACGATCTTCACCGGAGATACGGGTCCGAGGGCGCCCCGGCCTCCTCAGTCGCCCCCGCCCTCTTCCTTCACCTTCTCCGTCTCCGTCTCCTTGTTCACCTCGCCCGGAGCCTCGCCCTCGGCCTCGCCCACGAGCGCCGGATCCGTGGGCTCCTCCGGCTCCTCCTCCACTACGGCCAGCACGGTCGGCTGCTGCACCGAGCAAACGATGTGTCGTCCATCCAGCATCGCCGTGACCCCTTCGGGAAGGGTGAGTTCGGACACGTGAACGGTGTCCCCGATCTCGAGCTCGCTCACATCCACCAGGATCTCCTCCGGAATCCGGTCAGGAACGCAGCGGATCGGGAGGCCGTGCATCGGCTGATCGATGACCCCACCGTCGTCCCGCACTCCCTTGGCCGACCCCGTGAGGTGGACGGGAACGTCCAGCTCGACCTCCACTCCACTCCGGATCCGGAGGAAATCGACGTGCAGGATCTCGGGCCGGTAGGGGTGCGTCTGGATCTCCCGGACCAGGGTCGGGAGGGCCGTCTTCTTTCCCTCGACCTCGAGGTTAACGATCGTGTTCTCGACCGAGATCGAGTGGAAGAGGAGCTTCGCCTCGTGGGTGTTTAGGACTAGCGAGATCGGGGCCATCTCGGCGCCGTACACCACGGCTGGTAGCTTCCCCTCGGCTCTGAGCTTGCGGGCCCGTCCTTTTCCATGACCCTCACGGAGCCCCGCCTTGAGCGTCACCTGCGTAGCCATCGTCCCACCTTCAGTTGAAGGGTCATGCTTGCGACCTGTCCAGCTCGAAGAGCTGGCTCACGGACTCGTTCGAGTGGATGTACTGGATCGCGCTCGCGAGTAACCCCGCGACGGAGAGGACCACCAGCCGGTCGAACTTCCTCTCGTCGGGAATCTGAATCGTGTTGGTGACGACCAGCTCCTTGAGCGGCGTCTTCTCCAGCTTCTCCCGCGCGTTCCCCGACAGGAGAGCGTGGGTGGCGCACGCGAATACGGCAGCCGCCCCCCGGTCGTGGAGCGCCTGTACGGCCGAGGCCATCGTCCCCGCGGTGTCGACCATGTCGTCCGTGATAAGGCAGCTCCGGTCCTCGACCTCGCCGACCACCGCGAGTATCTCGGCCTGGTTCGGAGCGGGGCGGCGCTTGTCGATGATCGCGAAGGTGGCTCCGAGGCGGCGCGCGAAGCCCCGGGCCATCTTGGCCGACCCCACGTCTGGTGCCACGACCACGAGGTCCGCTAGCTGTCGTTTCTTGAAGTACTTGGTCAGAACGGGAGCCGCGTAAAGATGATCCACGGGGATGTCGAAGAATCCCTGGATCTGGTGCTGGTGGAAGTCTATCCCGAGCACCCGGTCGGCACCGGCCGTTACCAGCACGTTCGCCGCAAGCTTGGCCCCGATCGCCACGCGAGGCTGGTCCTTTCGATCCTGCCGTCCGTATCCGAAGTACGGGATCACGGCCGTCACACGGGCCGCGGAGGCCCGCTTGGCCGCATCGATCAGGAGCAGAAGCTCCATGATGTTGTCGGACGGGGAGATCGTCGGCTGGAGAATGAAGACGTCCCGTCCACGCGCGTTCCGGTCGATCCGGACGAAGATTTCGCCGTCCGCGAAATCGCGGATCTCTGCCCCATCCATCGACTGGTCGAGGATCTCCCCGACCTCCTGCGCGAGCAGCCGATTCGCCCGCCCGGACAGGAGGAGCAGGGGCCCGCGTCCGACCGTCTCTTCCATGGGCGCCTTGGCGAGTCGCGGACGATGTGGAGGGAGCCGTGGTGGGGGCCTCACGGCCCGGCTGGCGGGACGGTGGTCCCGTGGCCTAGCCGGGCGCTTGGCCCAGGGCGACTACAGCCAGAAAAACTAGACCGGGCGCCAAAGCGCGTCAACGGACGGCAGACGCCGTGAGAGGTGGGAAAACGGGAGTTGGCCCGGGTGGATTCGAACCACCACCGCCGGTTCCAAAGGTCGTTCCGGGCTTTCCGGCACTGTCCGGGGAGGAGGCGTAAGTGGGTCCCATAGAGAGACTCGCCCCCTCGCAAGCAGGGTACAGTCGTAGAACGTCGGCGGCCTATCGATCCTTCTTCGGTCGTTCTGACCTGACCCGCTGAAACGAGACCAGGTGCAATGTTAGGATCGACCTGGTCCGAAGCTTTTCAGCGAGGAGGTCAGGATGGGAAGGAAGCGACACACTCCGGAGCAGATCATCACTGCAGTGCGGGAGGCAGAGGTCGGTCTGGCCGGCGGCAAATCCGTGAAGCTGATCAGGGGGGAGCTCGGCATCACCGAGCAGACGTACTACCGGTGGAGGCGGGAGTACGGCGGGATGAAGGTGAGCCAGGCACGGCGCCTGAAGGAGCTCGAGCGCGAGAACGGGCGCCTGAAGCGAGCAGTGGCGGACTTGACACTGGACAAGCTGATCGTGGAGGAAGCGGCCAAGGGAAACTTCTGAGCCCCGAGGGCCGACGACGTTGTGTGGTGCGTGTACGTCAGCAGCTCGGGGCGTCGGAGAGGAGAGCGTGCCGGGTGCTCGGGCAGCCACGCACGACCCAGCGCGGGGCGAGGAAAGTGGCGAGTGACGAGGGGGCGCTCCGAGGTGATATCGTGCGACTCGCGAGTCGATTCGGCCGCTACGGCTAGCGACGCGTCACGGACACGCTCCGCATCGAGGGCTGGGGGGTGAAGCACAAGCGGGTGGAGCGGATCTGGAGGCAGGAGGGGCTGAAGGTCCCGGAGCGGCAGCCGAAGCGAGGTCGGCTGTGGCTCAACGACGGATCGTGCATCCGGCTGAGGCCGCTGTATCGGGGCCACGTCTGGTCGTACGACTTCGTGGCCTCGAGGACGCACGACGGGCGTGCGCTGAAGCTGCTGACAGTGCTGGACGAGCACACGAGGGAGTGCCTGGCGATCGTGGTGGCTCGCAAGATCCGCTCGCACGACATGCTAGAGGTGCTGGCCGATCTGTTCGTCCGACACGGGCCCTCCCGAGTATCTGAGGTCGGACAACGGGCAGTGGATCTCTTGGGCCGCTCGCGAGCACTTCCGAAAGGCACGCACGGAGTCGCTTATCACGCTCGGATCGGCGCCATTAGACGTGCCGGAGTTCCGCGCCGTGGTCTTGGGCCAATTGGGCGAGGCTCGGCTCGATGTGGCCATCGACGCCGACCTGGCTGGTCCGATGGCGCATGCGAAAGCCCTGGATGTGGACGCCCAGGGTGTTCTGCGCGACATCCACCGCCGCGTGGGCACGATTATCCTATTCGAGTCCTCCGGAGGACAGGTAGACAAGGTGGCTCATTTGCCCGAACTGCGCTTCGCGCTTGGTGAGCCAGAGGTCGATACCACCACCATCGACAACGCTGCGGCAGCCCTGGAGACATCCGGGTTCTTCATTCGCAAGGTCGGGACGGACGGCTACCGCATCCACCACCAGGCGACATTGAAGAAGGTCGTCAGCGACCGGCGTGCTTCGCTGGACGAAGAAACGGTGATCAGACCGGCAGTCCGCAAGCTCGTCGAGAGCGAGTTCAAGCGTGGTGCAACCCTGCCCGTCGTCGTCTTTCCGGAGGACAGTGCCGCAGTCCAGGACTCGCCGCGCCTCGCGTTGATCGTCGTCGACCCGGAGACGGAATGGAAGGACAGCGACCAGGTAGTCGAGCGGATCGGCGAATGGACGAAGGAACGGGGCAAGTCCCCACGGCTCTACCCTGGCTCGTTGGTCTGGTGCGCCAGGAAACCAGGACGGGAACTTCGCGAGAAGGTTGAGTTGTGGCTTGCTTGGCAGCGTGTGGCGCGCGAGGTAGCGGAGGGGGTCCTAGGTGCCGAGTTCGACCGTGCTGACCGTGTCGAAGTCCAGGTCAAGGTCAGCGAAGCGGAGGAAGCCTCCAAGGACGAAGTGTGGGCCAGCTATCGCTTCGTGGCACTGTCCGATTCAGAGGCGCAGTACGGTCTCAAACGCATCGACCTCGGCGCCGGCCACGCTAGCGCGAGCGAAACACTCTGTGGTCGTGTCATCGGAGCGTTGAAATCCGAGGCCCTGCTGAACGAGAGCGTAGGCGCCGGTTACATTGACCGTCACTGGCCGCCCACGTTCCAGAGCACCGGGGCATGGCCGCTCACGAGCTTGCGACAGAGCTTCCTCGACGGCTCGCTAACACGGTTGATCGATCCCGATGCGATCCTCCGTAGGCAGATCACAGCGTTCGTGGAGAACGGAGACTTCGGCTTGGCATCCGGTGCCGAGAACGATGGCACCTACACTCGGCTGTGGTATGCCGAGCCGATCCGCCAAGAAGAGGTCGCCTTTGAATCGGGTGTCTTCCTGTTGACTAAGGCCAGAGCCGAAGAACTCAAGACCATGCCTGCAGGGCCTATACATCCACAACCCGGACCTCCACCAGGCCCGGGTCCGGAACCCGAGCCTGAACCGAAACCTGATCCAAAGCCAACTCCCGGTGCTGAGAAGACAGTCCTTCGCCTTGCCGGTACCGTGCCCCCGGAAGTCTGGAACCGGCTCGGAACTAAAGTCTTGCCCAAGCTCCGGTCGGGAGACGACCTCAGTGTAGGCATCGAGTTCTCCGTGAGTGTCAGCTCGCAGTTTGCACGGAACATGGAGACCGAGCTGCAGCAGATTCTGGACGAGCTCGAGCTGAGCAACACGATCCGCGTTCAAAGGTTGTAGTGACGAGGAGCTTACGAAGGGCGCTTGAACCGGTCCCGATTTACTGGACAAGAGCGCGGCTTAATCATGCCGCCTTACGGGTGAGCTCCTCGCGGACCTGGAACGGAGTCCGGTATCCATGGCGCCCTAGGAGCCACCCGCGGTTGTAGCTATCGATACGCGCAAGCGACCGGAACGCCGAATTGATCGCTGAGAGCCTGTAGCCCCTTGTTTAGCAATGGAAGCGTCGGATCCGGACCGGCGGGGACGTGATCAAACGGCGGCGCGGGCGAATTGTCGTTGAGCTGGTGAGAAAGACCTAGACCCGCGGAGCCAGGCGATCCCGCAACTACGGAATTCGAGGTCCTGCACGAACGAACCAGCGTAAGGAAGACCCGGCGTGTCGCGAGCGAGGCCGGCCGCAGGTTTCGCGCGCTCCTACGGGAGCGGTTCAACAACCCGTTGGCAGAGCCCGGTCCGGCTCTAGTACGGGGGTGGACCTCCTGGCATATCCTCCCGCTTACGATGGTTGACACCGCGCAAAGCAGTCTCCTCAATGCTACTGGTAGGGAGATTATGAAGACGATCGAGCAGATGCGGATGACCATGTTCGAAGACCGGGACCAGCTGCGGAAAATGGCTTCTCCTCAAGCTTCCTTCTGACGTGACACCCTTAGTTGATCCGTTTATTCCCTGACTCCATGTGGTGGTTGAGGGCGAAGTCCGCAGGTGGGAGATCGCCCAGGGCGCTGTGGGGTCGGACGCGATTGTAGTCCTGCCTCCAGCGTTCGATCGTGTGCCTCGCATCCCGTAGGGAGAGGAACCAGTGGAGGTTCAGGCACTCGTCCCTGAAGCTCCCGAGGAAGCTCTCGACGAAGCAGTTCTGAATCGGCTTGCCCGGCTGTATGTATTCTATCTTGAGGTCCCGGGAGTAGGCCCAGGCGTCGAAGGCACGGCTCGTGAACTCGGAGCCGTTGTCGCAGATCACGCGCTCCGGCAAGCCGCGTTCCTCCCGAAGTCTCTCGAGCACCTCGATCACGCTCGCCGCAGGGATCGAGTGAGCGACGTGGAGTGCCAGGCACTCGCGGCTGAACTCGTCGATCACCGCGAGGCACCGGAACACTCGGCCCGTACTCAGCGTGTCCATGATGAAGTCCACGCTCCACCGCTCGTTCGGATGGCCGAGTGGGTCACGCACCGGTCGTGGTACCTGGCTCCGTCGTCTCCGACCCTTTCGCCGCACCGCGAGCCCTTCCTCGCGGTAGAGCCGGTGGATCCGCTTCCGGTTCACCAGCCATCCCTCGCGGCGCAGAAGCACGTGGATGCGTCGGTAGCCCCAGCGAGGCCGCTCGCCCGCGAGCTCCCGGATCCTCGCACGTAACCCCTCCTGAGCTGGGCGCTCGCTTCGGTACCGGATCGTTGAACGCGGGAAGCCTGTCCAACGGACCACTCGACGCTCCGAGGCCTTCTCGGCGGCTTGCACCCTCCGGACGACCTGGCGCCGCTCCCCGGCCGTCACAACTCGTTTCCCAGCAGGTCCTTCAGCACCTGAAGGTTCAGCGCCTGGTCGGCCACGATGCGCTTGAGCCGTCGGTTCTCGTCCTCAAGTGCCTTCAACCGCCTCGCGTCACTGACCTCAAGGCCCCCGTACTTCTTCTTCCACCGATAGAACGTGTCGTGGCTGATCCCGTGGCGTCGGCATACCTCTTTCGTCGCTCCGCCCGCCTCCGCCTCCCGTAGGATCCCGATGATCTGCTCTTCCGTGAACCTACTCTTCCTCATGACTCCTCACTTACTCCGAGGAGTCAGAGAATAGCTGGCTCAGCTTCCGGGTGTCACGTCACTTCGTTCTACACGATCGGTGGGAGGTCGTGGCAATCGCCTGTGCCCCACGGGAGCTAGAGCGAGGCCGGGCGATCCTCGGAGGCTGGGCCGCCGCCTCCGGGCCGGAGGCGCCGGACGCCGGGGTTTCTGAAGAGGCCGCCCGCATTGAGCGGGCGATCCTTCATGGCGACGAGCGGGCACTCGGGGAGTACGGCGGTCTGCAGGCCGCCAAGAAGCGAAGCGTCGTGCTGAGGAAGCGCGCGCGCCAAGGGCCGACGGCAACGGTGCGCCTCTCCGGGCGCACTTCCGATTACCCGCTATGTGTCATCCTCAGCCCGCACTCTTATCTTAGAGCGTAGGGTAAAGACAGATGCACCAGCGCCCTGCGTCGGCGCTCGGGGCTCAGAAGTTTCCCTTGGCCGCTTCCTCCACGATCAGCTTGTCCAGTGTCAAGTCCGCCACTGCTCGCTTCAGGCGCCCGTTCTCGTGCTCGCGCTCCTTCAGGCGCCGTGCCTGGCTCACCTTCATCCCGCCGTACTCCCGCCTCCACCGGTAGTACGTCTGCTCGGTGATGCCGAGCTCCCCCCTGATCAGCTTCACGGATTTGCCGCCGGCCAGACCCACCTCTGCCTCCCGCAGTGCAGCGATGATCTGCTCCGGAGTGTGTCGCTTCCTTCCCATCCTGACCTCCTCGCTGAAAAGCTTCGGACCAGGTCGATCCTAACATTGCGCCTGGTCTCGTTTCAGCGGGTCAGGTCACCCGGCGCGTGCAAGCCCTTCCTGGACGAACGGGCCGGCCCGCTCGCGGACCCATTCGGCAAGGCGGGGACGGATCGCCTTTGTCCAGCGCCTCTCCTGACTGCGCGTGAGCGGCAGCGCCTCGTCGCCGGCACCGGCAACCAGATCCGGTGCGAAGCCGCGGATGTCGTAGGTGATGTCGATGTCTTCCGAGAACCGCCGGATCGCGCGCCACACCTTGGACAAGGAGGTGCCGCCCTTGAACACCAACTGATGGCCGAACGGGGCGTCGAACAGGACGCCGAGGGTTGCGACCACCCAGATGTCTTTCTCGAGCACGAACGCCGGGTGCGGGCATTCGGCTTGAGCGGCACGCAAGGCATGACGGCGCTCTTCGGACGCCAGGCGCTGAAACAGTGCTTCAGCCATGCGCCAGACGCGTGCTCAGCGGCTCCGCCATCCACACCGGCATGACGCCCCGCGCGACCGCAAGCTCCTCGAGGTCTTCCTCCGAGAGCTTGGGCAGGATCGACGTCCCGATCGAGCCCTAAGACCCTTGACGGGAACCTCTGGCGAGCGCTGCGGAGGGGGTGTCTGCCATGCCACTGGCGGCGGTGTCCAACAGCTCGCGTACCGTACTGGCTATCTCTAGCCGCTACAAGCCTTTAGGAGATTTCCTAAGAGTTGACTTCCTTGCATGCGGGTCTTCACCGTTGTGGCCATGAAGACGCGGGAGCACTACGGCCATGGAGACGCTGGAGCAGCAGTTCGACTCGCGGGTGAGGGTGTTCCTCGGGCGGACGGGCCTGAGTCCGACGCTGCCCTTCCCAGAGCTTGAAGAGGAACGCGAACGGGCAGATCGGGTGAAGAGGGAGACCCCAATTCTAGTGATCCTCGGTAACCCGCCCTACAACGGCTTCGCCGGCATGGCAGTGGACGAGGAGCGTGAACTCTCGGAAGCCTACCGCACGACCAAGCAGGTCCGCCGGCCCGAAGGCCAGGGCCTGAACGATCTGTACATTCGTTTCTTCCGCATGGCGGAGCGGCGCATCGCGGAGAAAACCGGACAGGGGGTGGTTTGCTTCATCTCCAACTATTCCTGGCTCGACGGTTTGTCCTTCACCGGTATGCGGGAGCGCTACCTCGACGCATTCGACGCAATCCGGATCGATTGCCTGAACGGCGACAAGTACAAGACAGGCAAGGTCGCACCGGACGGTTCGCCCGACCCCAGCATCTTCTCCACTGACGGAGATCCGGTTGGAATTCAGGTCGGTACCGCCATCGCGACGCTGGTGCGCAAGGCGGACCACGAGCCGGCCAAGACGGTTGCGTTCCGGAATCTCTGGGGACAGGCCAAGCCGGCAGAGTTGATCGCCACGGCCGAGGCGGAACCGGATGCGCTGTACTCCGAGGTCGAACCGGTGCCGCCGCTTGGGCTTCCGTTCGTGGAGACGGCGGTGAGCGCCGACTGGTTTGACTGGCCCGCGCTGCCCGACCTGTTCCCGGTCTCGTTTCCCGGCGTAAAGACCAGTAGAGACGGGTTCCTCGTGGACACCGATCTTGACCGGCTCCGGGCGCGTGTAGGCGACTATTTCGACATGGCGCTGAGCCATGAGGACATCGCACGGCGTTATCCGAGGGTCATGAAGTCCACGGCGCGCTTCGATGCCCCCGCAGTGCGTGACGCGATGCTGAGACGCGGTGGGCCGGATGAATCCGGATTCATCCGCTTCGCCTACCGGCCGTTCGACAACCGCTGGCTTTACTGGGAGAAGGATGGCCTGCTTGATCGTCCACGCGCTGACTACAGGCCACATGTGTTTGAGGGGAATCTATGGCTGTCGGCTGCCCAACATCTGCGGAAAGGGGCGGAGGAACCTCAGGCATGCTTCACGGCATGCTTGGGTTGCCTGCATCTGATTGAACGAACAGCGCTGTTGTTTCCCACGTGGCTTCGTGACGAAGGCCATGGGGACGGTACCGGCGCCGGGCGCCATCCCAATCTGTCGGCTACCGCACAACGGTATCTTGCACGCCTTGACCTCGGTGTCGAAGACCTGTTCCACCATGTTCTGGCCACCCTGCACGATCCCGCGTATCGGGAGGCCAATGCCGGAGCGCTGCGCATGGAATGGCCGCGCATCCCGCTGCCCGGCTGGCCGGACGGCGAGGCTGAAGGAGCAGCTGAGGCACTCGCCCGGTCGGCGACGCATGGGCACGAGCTAGCCGCTCTACTCGATCCAGAAACGCCGGTGCCCGGCGTCACGCGAACGCCGCTGCGCCCGGAGATTGCCACTATCGCTGTTCCATGTACCGTCGGGGGACGCAACATGGCGGGCGACGATTTCGCTGTTACCGCAGGCTGGGGGCACTACGGGGTAGGCGACGCAGTGATGCCTGGCTTGGGCCGCACCGTCGAGCGCGCTTACACGTCGGCGGAACGCACGGCCATGCCAAATGCCTTGGCCGCTCTCGGTGACACGACCTTCGACGTCTACCTCAACGGCGAAGCCTTCTGGCGCAACATCCCCGCCGCGGTCTGGGACTACAGGCTCGGTGGCTATCAAGTGCTCAAGAAATGGCTCTCCTACCGGGAGCGGAAGGTTCTCGGCCGGAGACTTCGGGCCGAGGAGGTTCAGCATTTCACCGATACGGCACGACGGATCGGTGCGATACTGCTACTTACGGATGCCTCCGATCCAAGAGACGTGATGTAGGAGGAGGGAAGACGCCGAGAGGAGACGATCAGCGAAGCCGAACGCCTGATCACTTCGGAAGACGGGCCGGGCGGAAGTATCGACGCGGCCCGAATCGAGCGGATCGCTCAGGAGCAGATACTTGAAGAATAGAGACCGGAGGCCCGCGGTGACACCGATAGGCATTGAGCACCTGCCCGCGGAACCAAGACATTGGCTGCCGCCATTGCATGTGGCCGAAAGCTGTGTTCCTCTGGACCACATTGTGCAGGCCGTCAACGAGAACTGCCGAGCTCCCAACTTCAGACAGGCCGGGATTCGAGGAAGGGTGAACCAGTGGACGAAGACGACATGACCGACAGCGCAGGACCCGGGGAAGCTGTGCCCACCTCCGATAAGAAGCTCTACCTCGAGTTTCACAGCCGTGTGATTGAGCACCTGGGGATTCAGATGTACCAGAGTCCCGTCAACGCGGTCGCTGAGCTGGTAGCGAACGCGTGGGACGCAGACGCGACATCCGTGGAGATCTGAGCTCCCGGAGAGCCTCAACGATCCTGAGCCCACCTTCGTGATCCGCGATGACGGGATGGGCATGACCTTCGATGAATGTCAGGATCTCTATCTGGCGGTCGGGCGCAACCGCAGGGGAGAAGAGACCGAAGAGCAGACAGCTGGGGGCCGACCGGTCCTTGGCCGGAAGGGCATCGGGAAGTTTGCAGGTTTTGGGATCGCAAGCCTCATGACGGTGGAAGCCGTAAGCGGTGCCACTGGAGAGCGAACCGTGTTCCGCCTCGACCTCGATGCACTGACGGCGGACGACAGACCGAGCACAGCTCGAAAGGAGATCGATGTCGTCGAACACGATCCTCCCGACGAGGCGAGAAGGGATGAGCACGGGACCGTGATCACGCTCTCGAGACTCACGATCCACCGGGCGCCCTCCGAGAACCCGTTTCGGATCAGCATGGCGAGGAGGTTCTTGCTCCATCAGGAACAAGCGGGCTTCAGGGTGTCGGTTCAGGGGGAAGTCCTCCCGCAGTCGTACG
Organism: Longimicrobiales bacterium; assembly: GCA_965198065.1. GTDB lineage: Bacteria > Gemmatimonadota > Gemmatimonadetes > Longimicrobiales > Gaopeijiaceae > SHZS01. The sequence continues at coordinate 872,252 of CBDAON010000004.1, forward strand.
ATGTCGCCGGCTTCGAGTATCAGTTCCCGAAGGATCTGCCCGAGCCAATCGAGGGTGTGGCGATCGACGACGATGGTTGGGGTGTCGAGTCCGTCGACGGCAATCAGATCCGATGGCGGCTCCTCTTCCAAAAGGACACCATCGACGAAGAAGAGCTGAAGGGAGTCGCGGTCTTCGCGGGCGGGAAGCTGGCACAAAGGCCGTTCTTATTCAATCTGACTCGTGGGCTGACGGGGCAACATGGGGCTGAATACCTCGCCGGTCAGGTCGTGGCCGACTTCATCGATCGGCTTCCAGCCGACCTGATCGCAACCGAGCGACAGCGTGTCAACTGGGACAGGGTCGAGACAGCCCCCCTTCTCAGGTGGGGCCAGTCACGCCTTCGCAGTGCGTTTAAGGCATGGGTGAAACTGAGGGGCGCCGAGAAGAGGAGACGTCTCGAACACCGGCTCGTAGGCTTCGCTGACCGTCTCGCGCGCTTGCCGAAGCACGAGGGAAAGGTCGTGAAGCGAGCTTTGACCTCGCTCGGTGCGATCCCAACTCTCTCCGAACGGCAATTCGACGACTTGGGGCGGGCAGTGTTGGGCGCCTGGGAGCAGGGGCGCCTCACCGAGCTGATCGCCGAGATCGCTGAATCCGAAGACCTGGACGAGTCGGCACTCCTCGAGGTGCTGGTGGAAGCGCGTGTCCTGACGGCACTCCAGACCGTAGAGGTGGTCCGCACCAAGCTGGAGGCGATTCAAGGTCTCAAGAGGAGGATCGAGGAGCAGGAACTAGAGAACGCCGTTCGGGACTTCATCGCGAAGAGCCCGTGGCTCATCTCCGCGGAGTGGGAGACATTCGCGAAAGAGTCCGGCTTGCGTCAGACCATTGAAAGGGCGGCCGACACCGCCGATTTGTCACTTGACATCTATAGGGGGAGGGTAGACCTGACCATGGCGAGCGGTCAGCATTTGCTTGTCCTCGAGTTCGTACGACCTGGACAGGCCGTCGACTGGGACCACCTCTCCCGCTTTGAACGGTACGTGCGGACGATCAGGTCACGCGTGAAGCCGATCACGGGGGCACGCTTTCGGCGGGTCACTGGATATATCGTCGCCGACCGGCTGGATAAGACACCGGAGTTCACCGACAAGATCGAGGGGATGGTCCAAGAGGACATGTACGCGTTCGACTGGCACACCCTTCTAGACCAAGCAGAAGCAGGTTGGAAAGACTTCCTCAACATTCTCGAAGACCGGGGAGAAGATGACTTCCGAATGGCGGAACACTTCGAAGCCGTTCGCGGGACGAAGGAGAGCCAGAGCTCGGTCGAGTCCGTCGAAGCCTCCGAAGCACGAGAATCGTCCTGATGCCTCTGAGCGCGGCAAGTCTCTTCACGAACTGCGGTGCGGGCGATGTCGGATTCGCCAGAGCCGGCTTCCGGTTCGAGGTCTTGGCCGAGATCGACCGATATCGACTTGCGGTTGCCGCGCTGAATCTGACGGGTTCTTCCGCCATTCCGGGCGACCTGCGACGTACCTGGCCGGACGTGGTCTCGGCTTACCAGGATCGATGCGATGGGGATCCTCCCGCGCTCTTGGCGGCGTGTCCCCCCTGTCAGAGTCTCTCGACCGCCAACGCGAGCAGAGGCAAGGAGGAGGACGCGGACACGGGCTCGAAGGATGTGCGAAACCTGCTGGTCCTCCCGATCGCCGAGGTGGCGACCGCTCTCGGTCCACGGGTCATCGTGGTGGAGAACGTACGAGCATTCCTGACCCGGAAGGTCCGACACCCTCACACACAGGAGGCCGTGTCAGCGGCAGTGCTCCTGATCTCCCTGCTGAAGGAGGAATATGTCGCCTTCCCCTTTCTGTCGGATCTGGCGGACTACGGCGTGCCGCAAACGCGGGTGCGGTCATTCATCACTTTCGTGCGGCGGGGGGAAGTGTGCCTTCAGTTTCTCGAAGAATGTGACGCGGTTCCCTATCCCAGACCGACGCATGCGCCAGACCACGGTGGGGAGCCCGTTTCCCTGGGTGACGCGCTGCACTCGTTCGACCTCCCCGCACTTGACGCTGGCTCGGTATCCTCTGCGCGCTCCGGCCAATCCCTTCACTTCGTCCCGGTATGGGGCTCGGAGCAATACAGTATGGTAGCTGCGATCCCTGCAGGCAGCGGGGCAAGCGCTTGGGAAAACGATGATTGCCCCGAGTGCGGGCGTTCGGGACTCCCGCGTGATCTTGCGTGCTGTGCGACCTGCGACACCCGGTTGCTACGCCCGCACGTTGTCGAGCACGGACAGGCGCGGCTGGTGACGGGGTTCCGCCGTTCGAGCTATCGGAGACTCTCTCCTGACTGTCCTGCGGCCACGATCACAACCAGCAGCAACCGAATTGGGAGCGATCGGACGATCCATCCCTTCGAGAACCGCGTTCTGAGCCCTCTCGAGTGTCAAAAGCTGCAAACGCTGCCGGAGGACTTCGAGTGGGGAGAGGTCCTCAGACAGTCGCACTCGGGTCTGATGAGAGAGATGATCGGAGAGGCCGTGCCGCCCCGCTTCACTGAAGCTCACGGCAAGGTTCTCGCCGACCTGTTGGATGACGGTCGACCGCCGAGGCTTCTCCTTCGCGCAGACCGACGCGTATCGAACGCGGCTCAGAAACTGGAGGCTGTCAGTGCTGTCTTGTGATCCTGGGGGGGAGCTGGACCCGTTCCCTCCCGAAGAACGCCGGCGGGTCATGCAGGCCGTCAGAAGGCGCGACACCGAACCGGAAGTGAGGCTTCGGCGAGCTCTTTGGAGCGCAGGACTGCGCTACCGGCTGCACCGCAGAGTTGCCGGGACCCGGCCCGATCTCTGCTTCGTTGGCGCGAAAGTCGCAGTCTTCGTCGACGGATGTTTCTGGCACGGGTGTCCCGATCACTACTCCGCGCCGGTGCATAACTTCTCCTTCTGGAGCGAGAAACTCCGTAAGAACCACGCTCGCGATCAAAGAGACAACCGAACGCTCGATGCGGCGGGGTGGAATGTGCTTCGGTACTGGGAATGCGAAGTGAGGGAGGAAGTAACGCGGATCGTGGAAGAAGTCGGCCATCGGGTAAGGCCTCCAGCACAGGATTCCGCTGCGACGGGGGACCCACGGCGAGGCATGGACGACCTCCTTGACCGCCGATGAGAGAGCTCGGCGGATCATCGGCGGATCGGCGTGGTCTCCTGTTCTCTAGTCTCGCCGGCTAGGTAGGCCGCCCAATCGGCCATCAGGACACGCCGACGCTCGAACAGGTCCGAACGCGCGTACGCCGCTTCCACCTTGTTGCGAACCGCATGGGCCAACGCGGCCTCGGCGACCTCACGCGGTGCGTTGGAACACTCGCCGCACCAGTCCCTGAAGCTCGAACGAAAGCCGTGCGGCACAGCCGTGATACCCAGGTCTCGAAGCAGCGTGGGGAGTCTGCTGCCGGGAAATGCGCGGCCCTCCGACGACGGGAAAACCAGACCGCTGCCGCCCCCGAGCGTCCGCGCCTCGCTCAGTATCCCCATGGCGCGCCCGGACAGCGGCACCCTGTGGGGGCGATGGGCTTTCGTGCGTTCGGCGGGAACCGTCCACTCCCGAGCCTCCAGGTCGATTTCATCCCACTGTGCCAGGCGAACCTCTCCCGAGCGGGCCGCCGTCAACACCAGGAACTCGAAGGCGAGTTTCGTGGCCGGGTAAGCGTGCGACTTCCGCACCGTTTCCATCGCGCCCACGACCTCCGCGTGAGGCAACGCGCGCATGTGCTGGACTACGGCTCGCTGTCGGCCGAGCGCTTGACCGAGCACATCGCTGGCGGGGTTGTCCGGTCGAAGCCCCATCGCCACCGCCCACTTCATCACCGCCCCGATGCGCTGGCGCACCCGCCGGGCAGTCACCTGCTTGTCGTGCCAGATCGGTGTCAGAACCGCCAGAACGTCGGCCGTCGTTATCTCGCCGACCGGTCGATGGCCCAGCTGTGGGAACGCGTAGACGCGCAGGCTGGAGACCCAGTCCTTCGCATGCCTGGGGCTGCGCCAGCCCGGCCGCAGCTGCTCCATAACACGGGCGGCCGCCTCGGCGAACGTGGGCATGTCACGGACCTTGTGCCTCTCGGTACGCGGATCGCCGCCCGAGCGCGCGATCTTGCGGTTCATGAATGCCTTCTCGCGCGCCTCGGCCAGTGATACCAGCTGGTAGCCCCCGAGCCCCAGCGTGCGGTTTCGACCCTCGATCTGCAGACGCTGCTCCCATCGGCGCGCGCCGGATCGGTCCACGCGCAGATAGAGGCCGTTCCCATCGCAGTAGTATCCGGGCTTGGCACTGCGCACGAAGGCCGCGCTCAGTGCGTTGTGCGGGCGTCTCCCTCGGTGTTTGGGCAAATCCATGTCCTAGCCACCGTATAAAGTATCGTATGTTATATACGGGAACATAGTGGACAACCAGCGACACTGCAACTGGGAGCGACCTACATAACTCACTGCGATATCATTAGTTAGATAATCTTACGAGACACATATGGATTGTATTGGAATCTATGCGCAGCAGACGGTTGATCAGCTCGGAGAGGAGCCGCGAGGCTTCGGCGGGCTCGAGCATCTCGATCGGTGTGTGCTCGGATACGAGCGCACGGCCCGCGTCCACCGTCGAGCGAAAGCGGGCGGCGGCCGCCTCGATCTCGGAACCGAGGTAGGTGGGCGCGCCCCCTCGGCGGCGCTTCCACCACTGCATGAGCCGGGAGGCTCTTCCCGACGCGGGCCCGTCGGCGACCGTGTGGAGATGGGGATCGTGCGACCAGACCAGGTAGGCCTCGAGCCGCTGGACGCGGCCCGAGAGAAACGCGCCGCGCTTACGCTGGGAGACCGCTACGATGCCGGAACCCTCGTCGTCCGCGGCCTCGGGCGAGGCGGTGATCCGTCAGACCAGTCGGCAAAAGCTCCCGACAGCCCGGCGTCGTTTGTGAGGGCCAGCCGCTGCAAGCTCGATATTCCACCGAACTCCGGAGGGCACCGGACCCGTCAGGTAGTTGCCGTCGAGGGCCAACACCTCCTGGGTCGACAGGTTGCCGAGTCGCGGAAGGATCGGGCCGGAAAGGAGTGAGTCATCCTGCCAGGCTACTGCAGGGTTATCTTGGGAGCGGCCGGCCGCCATCGGGGGGTGGCATGCCGGAGGCGAGGACCCGCCAGTGGTTGCGGACCGGGTGATCGCGCGCGCGCCCGCTGCGGAGACCGGCCGGAACCGATTCGGGAGATGGCGCTTCCGCTCCAGGAAGTGACAAGAGAGGACGTTCCCATGCGCCGCATTCGAACATGGTTGATTCTGAGTGTCGGAGTGGCCGTGGCATCTTGCGGCGGCAGCTCGACGGAGCCCGAAGACTTGCTGACAGGGGCGGAGGCCCTCGCGCTCTTCGAGGTAGCGATGAGCCAAGGCCTGCAGCTGACCGACGAATTGGAGCCCGGGAGTGAGACCCTGACCCCTGATGGCGCCGTCCTGCAGTTCACCGTCCCGTGCACGATGGGTGGAACGGTTGGGGTGACCGCGCGGCTCGGCCCTGCCGGAGAACCGGACGTCGACGGCGCCAGCGTGGGAGTGTCGATGACCCTCGTTCACTCGGGTTGTATCGAAAAGCACGAGACGAGCGGGATCACCTTCACCCTGGACGGTGCGCCCGACCTGGAGATGAGCATCGAGCTCTCGATCTCGACAGAGTTCGTGCTGGGAATCAGCGGCGCCATGGACGGTACGGTTCGCTGGGCCACAGGCGACGGCCGCAGGGGGCCATGCGCGCTCGACGTGGAGATCGAGACGGTGAGCGATCTATCCGGGTTGCCCACCATCACTCTCGCCGGGCAAGCGTGCGGCGCCGACATCATGGAGTCGATCCCCGGTCTCGGACTGGCCTTTGGCTAGCCCACCGCACCGGGACCGGGCAGCCCAATGCCTCCCCGGGGTCGGGCAGCTTCACCGGGACTCCGGCCTCTCGGCCCGCGCCCACGATCGGTGTCCGGGGGCCGTGAGGCCACATCTGGCGCGTCACTCGGTTTCCACTGAAATCATGCGAATCGATAGGGACAGACCGATTCGACTGGCGCCGACGCAAGGAGCCAGCTATGCGAGCGACGCTGCGCCGGCGGCTGCACGAGCTCTACGCGCAGATCGCCACGGGCAGTATCGTGCGGGTCCGCGAGCTCCTTCAGCGCGAGCCGGATCTCACGCGTGCCGCCAAAGAGACGCCCCCTCCCTGCACTGGGCGATCTATTACAACCGTCCGCGGGTCGCGGAACTTCTGCTCGATGCCAGAGCCGACATCGGAACTGCGGGATCCGGACCGGGACGCGAGGCCACTCGAGTACGCCATCGTCTATGCGCGAAAGCAGATCATCCGCGTGCTGGTGGCCCATGGGGCAGGTGCAAGGAACGGACTCGGCACCGCGCTCAAGGGCGCGGGCGGCGCGTTTGAGGAGTTCCCGGAATTGCCGTCGCGCGGGGAGTACGAAGCCGTCGCGCGGGGAGTACGAAGCCGTCGCGGCGCTCCTCGGCGAGTTGTTGGCGCCTCCGAGTGCGTCGGTCGATCCGGTAACGCACCGGTGATGCCGGGATCCGGACGGCAGGCGACGCCCCCGGTGGCAGCACAGAGCCGGAATGCCACGTGACGACCGGATCCCCCGGGGGAGCCCGGCGGTTCGGACGGACGCTCCGGATCGTCGCCGCCCTCGCTCTCGCGAGCTCATGCGGGGGAGACACTACGGGACCTCCGCCGTCCGTCCCGGCCTTGATCGCGATCGAGCCCAAGGTCCTGACCTTCTCGTGGGTCGGCGAATCCCACCGGCTTCTCGCGGAGGTGCGGGACGAAGCCGGGACGGTCCTAGCGGATCCGGCCCTCTCCTGGTCTTCGACGAATCCCTCCGCCGTCACCGTCTCGCCCGGCGGTGTGGCTGTGGCCGCGGGCACGGGTCAGGCGACAATCACCGCTTCGTCGGGAAGGGCGACGGGGTCGGCGAGCGCCACCGTGAGCCTGGTCCCGCGCTCGATGCTCAAGGTCTCGGGAGACGCCCAGCGTGGCAGGGCCGGATCACCGCTCTCCGCCAGCTTGGTGACGGAGGTGAGGGATGTGGGCGGGACGCCCATTCCCGGAGCGGCGGTCGCGTGGACCATCTCCGGCGGCGACGGCGTCATCACGTCCTCCTTGGACCAGACGGACGGCGCAGGCCGTGCTTCTGCCCGGTGGACCCTGGGGGAGGCGGAGGGAAGCCAGGCGGTGACGGCACGGGCCGGGACGGTCAATATCGTCTTCACCGCCGAGGCCATACCCCCTCTCGAGGCGGCGATGAGTCCGCCGTCCGCCAGGATCCAGGTGGCGGACTCCGCGGACTTCGCCCTCGCGATCAGCGGCGGCGATCCCGACGAGACGGCGAGCTGGACGTGCACCTCCCCCGACACCGGTGTGGTCTACGTCCAGCCGACGGCCATCGGGTGCCGGGCCACCGGACTGGCGGAAGGCAACGCCACGGTCTCCGCCACCGTGGCCAGGGGAGCGGACCGCGTGACCGCGGCGGCGGCACTCGAGGTAGGGGAGCTGGTCGGCGCCGTACGCATCACGGGAATCGAGCCCGCCGTCCTCATCGAAGGCCAGGACGCTACGATACACGGGACGGGCTTCTCCGCCGTCGCGTCGGAGAACCGGGTGACGATCGGCGGCCTCGCCGCCCGCGTCTCCGCGGCCGCGGAGACCCGCCTCACCCTGACCGTGCCGCGGGCGGAGTGCCTCCCTCCGAGGCAGACTCTCCTCCTCGTCTCGAATTCGTCGACCACGGCTTCGAGGAGTGCGGGAATCACACCCCCGCCGGAGGACGTCGACCTGCCCGTCGGGTGGTTTCGCTATACGGCCGCGGGGACCGGCTGCCTTCACCTCCCGGGAAGCGCTGCGGGCGGGGAATACCTGATCGGGGTCGCCTCGACCTCGGAACTCCCGTCCTCGCTCACGCCGGTCTCCCTCTCCGGGACTCCCGGGGATCCGAACGTGGCCGCCACCTCCCCGGCCGCGGTTGCACGGCCGGGGGCCGGGACCGGGTCCGTCAGCTCCCGGGCGCGCATCGCCGGCGGAGCCGGGGCTCCGCCTCCGCCGGGGCGACTCGAGGCGCTCGCCCCTCTCCAGGAATGGACTACCGGGCGGCGGGAGGCAGAAGCGCGGCTGAGGGCGGGGGCGAAAGCGGAGCTGGCTCTCCTCGGCCGCCCTCGCGCGCCTGCCCAGCAAACCCGGTCTCCGGCCCGGATGGCCCCGGGCGAGCGCGTCACTCTCTGGGTGGCTCCCGGAGGGAGCTGCACGCCCGGGACCCAGGTCCAGGCGGTCGTCCGGTTCATTGGAACCCACACCGTCTGGCTGGAAGATCTCGCCAACCCGAGCGGGACGTTCAGCGACGCGGAGTTCGAAGGCCTGGACGCCTTCTACGCGTCACGAGTCCAGCCCGTCCATGACCGTTACTTCGGCGAGCTGTCCGACGTCGATCTGAACGGGCGCATCCTCGTCCTACTCACTCAGGAGGTCAACAAGGTGGTGGGCCTGGGCGGCTACGTCACGCCGACGGACCTGTATCCGACGACCCAGTGCGCGACGAGCAACCACGCAGAGATCTTCTACGTTTCCGCGCCGAATCTGGGTGGCGCCGATGGAGGGGGGCCAACCAGTACGTCCGTGCTCGCCGGCTATCGCAACCTGCTGGTGCATGAGATCACCCACCTGGTTCAGGCGAATGCCTACGTACTTGGCGGCTCCGGAGAGAAGACGATCTGGGAGATCGAAGGGGGGGCGACCCTCGCGGAGCAGCTCGTGGCGTACGATCTCTTCGGTCACGGCTCGGGGCGGAACCTCGGCCACGCCCAGGTCCACCAGACGGAAGAGAGCCGGGCCTGGTACTGGGGCGGCTGGATCGCCGACATGGCGTCGTTCTTCGGGTGGGACGGCTTTGGCGCTGGAAGCGGCCGGGTACGCGGCGCGCCGGAGGAGTGCACATGGATCGGAACGGAAGAGGACGGAAACACCGGGCCGTGCGCGGGCGGGCAGGTCTATGGCGTGCCGTCCATGCTCCTCCGGTTCGTCATGGATCGCTGGGGAGAAGAGTATCCCGGCGGTGAAGCGGCGCTCATGCGCCGCCTCGTGAACTCGCCATCCGCCGGGTTCTCGTCGCTCGAGGAGGTGAGCGGCAGCGGGATTGAGCAAATTCTTGCCGAGTTCTACATCGCCCTCTGGGGGGACGGGCGCCCGTCGTCCCCCGGGTCCGCCTGGGACTGGATGGCTTCCTGGGACCTCCACGACATCTTCAGCCGCTTTCCCGACGACTACCAGCTGCAGCCGCGAAACTCATCGTCCCAAAGCCTGCGGGAAGACGCCAACATCCGTGGCGGATCCAGCCTCTACGTGCACTGGTCCCCGAGTGGGAGTCTGGCGCCAACCAGCATCAGGGTGACCGCTCCATCCGGTGCCTCGGTGCCCGGACACGTCTCGGTCTGGGCATGGAGGATCCGATGAGAGCCCAGATCGCGAACCTCATCGTCCCCGGATGCACGCTCCTGCATCAGCTGCTCCAATATCGTTATAAATGATTGTATATAATACACTTACGACTGATCATCCTACCATTATCCCCTCATTAAATCCCTCTTTCTGAACGGGAATCCACTCGACCGTATCGGACGCTCGCGGACAGGTTGTCGGGGAATGTTCAACGAGCGGTCGCATCAACCGGCACCGCGATTCAGGAAATCCGGGAGCGTCGTCCATTCGCTCATGAGGATGAGCGCACACTGAACCGTCTGGCCGTTGTCGCTGACCCCAACTCCAACTCTTCGGTGGGGGTGCGGTCGCCCCGCGCGAAGCTGCTGGACGGGAAGGGAAGCACTTGTCGCCTGTAGGCGATGTCGAGGTGGTCGCCCTTGGTTTCGAGAACAGTGATGCGATTGGCAGCCCCATCCGTCCGCACGGCGAAGACAAAATCGGGATAGATCTTGCATCAAGTCGCGGTGTTGTGTGGACATCCCAAGAGGTCGGAGCGGTGAAGCGCGAAAGATCGTGCTCACCTGCTTGGCAGTCCCCGTATGACCTCCACTTGCGCGTTCGCCGCCATGGCCGCCGGAAGCGCTCCGTCTCCATCAGACCAGTCACGCGCGATGGTGCGTACCAGGCCCGATGCACGGTCGATGATCAACGCCGCCCGCCCGCCGGTGTCCCGGTCCAGGGTCGTCGAGCCCTCGGGCCCGTCAGCGTGATGCGGTCCAGGTCCTCGGTCCATTCGGGCTCGAAGGGGATCGCGAACAGAAACCTGCTTCCCCCGTGCTCGAGTTCGTCCGTGTCATCTCGTGGGCTCGCGAGCGATACAACTTGCTCCCGCGCGCCTAGGTCGACCAATTTATGGGTTAGCCAACTATATTACTGCCTAAATTAGAGTGTCAACGATGGCACCGCCCGCCGAATATCTCACGCGGAGGCTCTGGCAGTCCGTGGGGATGTCGAGCATTGGACATACCCTCGCCCGGGCAGTGAAGTTGAGTACGTGATCGACAAGAACCTCTAGACATGCGGAGAGCGGTGACCCCCAACGAGTTCACCGGCCCGTGCCGACCGCGCCGCAAGGCAACTCCGGCAGAGGCCGACCACGGGGCGACTACCACTGCTTCGAGGGCAAACGATAGTTTCGGTGGACTATGAATCATCGGGGTATTCACGCTGGGCGACGGAATGCGGTGTCTGGAACGGCGTACGGAGTCGACGGGTGCCGCGCGGGTTGGTTTTACTTCGCCCTGGCGCGTTCCGAAGAACCGGCATGGGGCATAGTCGAAGCTATCGAGGAGTTGGTTTCCAGCGTAGACGATTCGGACCACATGTTCGTTGACATCCCGATCGGACTTCCGGACGGTCCAGAGGCGCGCCTCTGCGACAGGGAGGCACGCGGGAGGCTTGGAGGGCCTCGTGCGAGCAGCGTGTTCCCGGCGCCGGTGCGCGCGGCGCTGGCAGCGGCGACATACGAGGACGCGAACCGAATCAGCCGGAAAGCAAGCGGAAAGGGGCTAACGCAGCAGACCTTCGCGATCCTGGCGAAGACCCGGGAAGTTGACAGTCTGCTACGGAAGAGCGAGAAGGCCCGACGCATCGTCAGAGAGATCCACCCTGAGATCTGCTTCTGGGCGCTCGCGGGAGGCAGCCCAATGCGAGACAAGACGACGACGGGCGCTGGCTTTGACGAACGACTCGCGGTGCTGGAGGGTTTCCGCCGATCTGTCGGTGAGGACTTCGCCCAGATTCGAGCCGAGTTCCGATGCTGGGACTTGGGCGACGACGACATACTCGATGCCATGGCTGCGGCCATCACTGCCTCGACCGGTCCGAGAGCGCTCACGACTCTCCCCAAGGATCCGGCCAGGGACTCCTGCGGTCTCCCGATGGAGATGGTGTACGCGGCGAACGCCTGGTTCGCGACATGAAGCCAACGGGTGCGACGGGATTCCATTTCTCGTTGTCTGCAGGTGCGCCCCTATCCCGTTCCACGAGCACGCGCCTCCAACACGCAGATATTCTGTAGGGTATCGTTCGAGGAACCTGTGTTGCGGAGGCTCGGGAAGCGTCTAGCAAATTCCCGCAATTTGACCCTGTTTTCCCGCTATTTGGGCACGTCGAAACCAGATACAGCCCAACGGCAAGAACGGCAGATCGTGCAGTCCTGGTTGAACTTAGACGGTTTTTTGCCGTGATTCACACCATCTGTACTCTGCCGAGGCGGTTGGCGATGAGCTCGGGCACGATCACACTCCGACGCCCTCGGGTTCGGGGCGTCGAGGAGCGGTTCGAGAGTCGGGTGCTGCCGAGAGCGTCACCTGCTGGTTGCCGCGCTGTGCCATGAGGTTCTGTGGCGCGCCCGGACGGCCAGCTGGCCGTCCCGTGGTGCTGGCGGCCGGTCCTGCGCCTGCGGAGTTCACGGCCTGCACGTAGAAGGTATAGGTGGTGCCGTTGCCGAGGCCGGTGACGATCTTGGTCGTCTGGGTGCCGGTGGACTTCCAGTCGCCGGTGCTGCCCTGCCGCCACTGGTAGGTGAGGGCTTCCGTCCCCCCGGTGTTGGTCGGAGGATCCCAGTTGAGGGTTACCTGCCCGTCGTCGGGGTCCGCCATCAGGTTGTTGGGTCGGCCGGGCTTGGTCGTAGGCGTCTGGCCGGTTCTGTTGTCCAGCATATCAACCGTGAACGTCGCCGCATTCTGGCCCTTCAGGTCCTGAATCGGCGTATTGACGCTCATGTTGCGGTAGGTGAGCCTCGCCATGTCCCCCGGCTGGACGCCCTCGGGGAACGTCAGGGTCACCGTGTTTCCACGAACGGACGACGCCTCCCACGATCGGACAAGCCTCCTTCCCAAAACTCGTCTCCCCTGCCTTCTTGATCTCCATCTTGAAGTAGAGGTCCGGCCGGGTATTCGTGTTTGACAGATCTTCAAGCAGCGGCCGGTCGAAGACCAGCTTCACCACCGTTCCGTCGATCCACGAATTTACGAGCACGGGCCGGCGGTCGCTCCCGGTTATCATGAACCGGCCCTCAGCCGTCATGGAGGTTCCGCTCAGGCTGGCCGTGAGGTAGGCGTACTCACCCGCTTCGTCCTCTTCGTCATCCAGGATCGTGATCAGCCCCGACACCGAGTTGGACCCGGCTGTGGGAGTTAACCGGTACGGGAGGGACAGCGTGGCGCCGTCCTGGGACATCGTGAAGTCGGCGCCCGGGACAGGATCTCCACGGAAAGAGAAATCGATGGCTTCACCCGCGACAAACGTCTGTCCGTCGATCTCGACCGTAACCGTCGTGGTGGACGGATTGTCAAAGGACGAGCCTCCTGACTCCCCAAGATAGTATACCCCAACCGTCACACGGTCAGGCTTTGCGCGGAGGCGGCCGCCGGAAGGCCGAAGAGGACGGTTAGAACAAGCGTGCGAACAAGTTGTTGGGATCTTCGACAGGCCACCGCAGACCTAGTTCCGCGGGCCCGTCGGATCGATGTCATCAACTCTTCTACCTCACGAGTCTTCCGTTCACATCGGTGGTCCGCCCGAAGGGCATCGTGTTGTTGTCGCAGGCAGCATAAGGAGGTCTCTCAATAAAACACCGTATGCGGTTTCAGAGTATACCCGCAAGCACTAGATATGGACCGAGCCCCGAACAGGAGAATGTCCGTGCGGAGCGGCGGCATTCCATCTACCGACTCACAACCGCGCGGGCTACTAGCAAGAATCGGGCCCTCCATAGGGATGAGGTTGGTGGCGAGAGCGGTGGTGGTGGTGCTCGTCGAAGTCCAGGTGCCGCCGCTGCCCTGCTTCCACTCGTAGCGTCGGATGGGCGAACCGTCGTCGTTGGCCGGCGGGCTCCAGCGGATCCGGAACCTGCTGGTTGCCTGGCTCCACCATGAGGTTTTGCGGCGCACCCGGCCGGCCGAACCGTGGTGTTGGCTGCGGGGCCCGCGCCCGCGGAGTTCCGGGCCTGCATATAAAAGGTGTAGTTGATACCGTTTTCAAGGTTGGGAATGGTGACGGTCGTGGCGGTGCCGACGGAGGGCCAGGTGCCGGTGATCCCCTGACGCCACTCGTAGGTAAGGGTTTCCGTCCCCCCGGTGTTAGTCGGAGGTTCCCAGCTAAGGGTCGCCCGCTTGTCGTCGGGTTTCCCTTGCAGGCTGTTGGGCCGACCGGGTTGAGTAGGCGGGGTGAGGCCGGTCCTGTTGGTGACCTGCTTCACGAACGTACCGGGATTCACCCCGTTGAGGTCTCTGATCGGGGGATTGATGCTCAGGTTGTGGAAGTACACCCAGACAAGGACCATCGGCTCCACCGCCCTCTCGAGCGTCAACGTTACCGAATTGCCGCGAACCCGGACCCCGTCAACCACCGGGAATATCCGGCCTGCTGGGTCCGGCTCGTTCGGGAGGAAGACCGGCTCCTTCCTTTCCCACACTCCGAAGTAGAAGCGTGGGAAGTACTCAGCATTCTCCCCCGACAAGTCCTCCATCAGGCCCTGTCGAAAGTCATCGTCAGGGTATTTCCGTCCACCGAGCCGTCGACGAACTGCGGCCTGCTTTGGGCGAGGGCGGCCGCGGGAAGGCCAACAAAGAGGGTGACGGTGAGAACAAAAAGGAGTGCAAACGGCCGGTGCTTTCGATCTGTTGCAAGTGTCCCGTGCCGTTGGTCCGGACGCCTGTAGGAGGGGGTCATGTTGATTCGTCCCAAGTTGGCGTTCTGGAGGCACTGAGGTGGTCCTACTTCGTCGGACAGGTCCAAGGCAAGGTTAAGGTGGACTCTCGATACAGGGCCACGCGTCGGGGACAGCCGGTGCCGGAGGGCGGGTGCCGGGCTTGTGGCTCATGCGCGTGCGCTCGTCCTTCATCTTCGATTCGCGCGTCCCCGTCGTGCAGGTGCCGCCACTCGTCGTTCGACCCCTCCTTCGGCCGCTCCCGGTCCAACTTGTCATCCCCTGTTAACCGAGTCGCGTGCACAAATATGTTGGGGCTCCGGTCCAAAACCGGGGCTAAACCGTTCTGCGGCGCAGGCTCCTAGGCTAGGCTAAGGCTAAGAACACATCCCGCCCCTGGCGGAGACATCATCCCGCTGGGGGCGGGGGAGGGAAGAAGCATGGACGCGCTCCCCATCTACAATCGTGCTGGCACTGATCGGCCTGGCGGTGCAACCTCCCCCGTGAACAGGATCGCAGTCAATGCCGGTCCGCACTTCTCGCACTACGACGAGGAACGGACCCGGGCCATGACGGCCGGCGTCTCGGTCACCACGGATTGGGGCTTGGAGCTGGGTGTCGGCTACGCGCGTAGAGGCCCGAGCGCGCAGATCGTGTCGTCGTAGCGGTCTAAGGTTGCCCCGGACTCCGGCATGGACTTCGGGAGAGTTCCGCCCTGCTTCAACGGTGTCCAGCACTTCCACAGGCGGGTGGACTACATCGACGCGAAGGTGCTCTGGCAAGAGGAGGTCGTGGCGGATGCTCGGTTTGCCGTGCATCTCTTGTTCGGCGGACTCGCTGGGTACGCGAGAAACTGCCTCAATGAGCCCCTCGACCACTATCCTGTCGGCGAATGCCTCACGGACGATGACGACCTGATCGCCAGCCTTGTCGCGGGTGCCGGCGTGGATGTTCACATCGCAAGCCAGTTCGACTTCACGCTGGACTTCCAATACGCGCATGAGCTTGATCGCACGGCAAGGGAGTACCCGCATGGCAGAGTGGGGTATCGCACGAGATCTCTGCTCGCGGGCCTCGCCTACTGGCGGTAGTTGGATCCCCGCTAGGGGGCGCCCAGTTTCAGATTCTGCCAGCCCGGCGGCGCGATGTTGAGGCTCCGGCCGGTTTCAAGGTCGCACCGCGTCGCGAGGACATGGACGTGAGCGCCTCCGCCGCGCTCGCGCGGCTGTCCGGTCGCGTCCCGCGCCCCGAGGAGGTAGTCGGCCGCGTCTCGCGCCGATCCTGTCCCGCGCGCGAGGAACTTAATGTGCATCGGGGTCCGGGCACCCAGCGGGAGCCAGCGCCGCGAGCGCCCGCTCGATGGCGGCCAGATGGACGATCACCTCGACGGCCTCGATGGCCCCCTTGTGGGTATTGGACCAGCGGGCGATCTGGTTGAGGTTGTTGCCGATGCGCGCCAGCTCGCGGGTGCGCTCGCGCTCCACCTCGGCGTGCGCCACGGTCTAGGTGCGCACCCGGCCAACCGACCGGCGCACCAGATCCGACAGCGTCAAGCCTGCCGAGCGCGCCTTGGCGTGCCACTCGGCACGCTCCGCCTCGCTGGCGCGGATCTTCACCCACACGTCGCGTCCAGCGCCCCTCATGTGCCGTTGCCGTTGGGGGGGTCAGAGGGGGCACAGCCCCCCGCCAGCCCCTGCCGGGGACCCGCGAAGCGTGGCCCCAAAGGGTAGGCTGACTCCTGGCTGCTAACGGGTCATGAGCCAGCCTTCGCGCCCCCGCTCTTGAGCGCCTGACGGACTCGTCCGCCGGCACTGCGAGCGCGGCGGATCAACCGACGTGCTGGGCCTCCGGGTCCCGACACTCGCCCGCGAGATAGGCCGCCCAATCGTCCATGAGGACGCGCCTGCGCTCGAACAGGTCCGAACGCGCATAGGCCGCTTCCACCTTGTCGCGGACCACGTGGGCCAACGCGGCTTCGGCGACTTCACGCGGGGCGGTGGAACACTCGCCGCACCAGTCCCTGAAGCTGGACCGGAAGCCGTGCGGCACGGCCGCGATCCGCAGTCCCCGAAGCAGGGTGGAGAGGGTGCTGCCGGACAATGGACGGCCCTCCGACGACGGGAAGACCAGACCGCCGCCGCCCCCGAGCGTCCGCGCCTCGCCCAGTATCTCCACGGCGCGCCCTGACAGCGGCACCCTGTGGGGGCGCTGGGCCTTCATGCGCTCACCGGGGATGGTCCACTCGCCCGCCTCGAGATCGATTTCATCCCAGCCCGCCAAGCGAACCTCGCCGGAACGGCACGCCGTCAGCACCATGAACTCGAAGGCGAGCTTTGTCGCGACGCTCGCTGCCGAAGTCCGCACCGCCTCGATCGCGCCCGCGACCTCCGAGTGAGGCAACGCTCTCATGTGTTGGACGACAACCCGGTGCCGGCCAAGCGCTTGACCGAGCACGTCGCCGGCGGGGTTGTCCGGCCGAAGTCCCATCGCCACCACCCACTTCATCACCGCCCCGATGCGCTGGCGCACCCGTCGGGCGGTCACGTGCCTGTCGTGCCAGATCGGCGTCAGAACCGCCAGAATGTCGGCCGTCGTTATCTCGCCGACCGGTCGATGGCCGAGCTCCGGGAACGCATGGGCGCGCAGGCTGGAGATCCAGTCGTTCGGATGCTTGCGGCTGCGCCAGCCGGGCCGCTTCTGTTCCAGAACGCGGGCGGCCGCCTCGGCGAACGTGGGCATGTCCCGGACCTCGTGCCGCTCGGTCCGCGGATCACCACCCGAGCGCGCAATCTTGCGGTTCATGAACGCCTTCTCGCGCGCCTCGGCCACAATACGCTGTGCTCTCCATCGGCGGCCCAGGTGCCCTTCCGCAAGGGATATTGAGGCCAGGAGTGACCAATAGGAGCGATGCCCGGCGTCCGGAGGGAGAACGTCAAGCCGCAGTATGATGAGTGGATCTTCCCGGACGGGCACAGCGTGATGATCCTTGCCGAGGGGCGTCTGCTCAACCTGGGATGCGCCACAGGCCATCCGAGTTTCGTCATGTCGGCGAGCTTCACCAATCAGGTGATCGCACAGATCGAACTCGCCAGGAACCGAGACTCGTACGAAAAGAAGGTCTACGTACTCCCAAAGATTATGGACGAGAAGGTCGCGCGGCTCCACCTCGATAAGTTGGACGCTCGGCTCACCGAGCTTTCGGACGAGCAGGCGGGCTACATCGGCGTGGACAAGGGAGGGCCGTATAAGCCGGATACTTATCGCTACTAGGGTGGCCTCATACGGGCGGGGACCTCATTCGGGTGGGGGCCTCCATCATCTGCACGATTTCGTGCCGGTCCTCCTCGGAGGGGAAACCCCATCCCGAGCGGTACCCGAAAAGCTCGGTGAGCGTAGCGGATGCAAAACGCCCATCCAGGATCTCGATCATGTCCCCCGACAGGAGGCCCGGATGCTCTGCGCCACTCACGCGGGTCAGTTGTAGAATCTCCTTTCGAAGCGTGATCACATAGTTGGCCAGGCGGGCGGCCTTCGAGGTCGGATCCAAGCCCCGCACCAACCAACGATTCTGGGTCGCCACTCCGGTGGGGCAGCGTCCCGTATGGCACCTCTGGGCCTGGATGCATCCGACGGCCATCATTGCCTCGCGTGCCACGTTGATCGTGTCGCACCCGAGCGCAAAGGCGACCATCGCGTTGGCCGGTAGACCCAGTTTACCCGACCCCATGAGGACGACATCCTCGTGGATTCCCGCCTCGGCGAGAATTCGATACACACGGCTGAATCCAACCTTGAAGGGCAACGCCACGTGATCAGAGAACGCGAGGGGGGCGGCCCCGGTCCCGCCCTCTCCCCCATCGATGGAGATGAAGTCGACCCCCCGATCCCTCCTCGACATGAGGTTCACCAGCTCCTCCCAGAAGTGGTGCTCCCCGACCGCGGATTTGATGCCGATGGGTAGCCCGGTCGCGTCGGCCAACATTTCCACGAAATCCAGCATTTCATCGACGCCCCCGAAGGCGGAGTGCCGGGCCGGACTGAACACGTCCTCGCCCACGGGAACGCCCCGAATCCCGGCGATCTCCCTCGTGACCTTGGCGCCTGGAAGCAATCCTCCGAGGCCAGGCTTGGCCCCTTGGCTAAGCTTGATTTCCACCGCCTGAACGGGGCTCATGTCGATCTGATCCAGGAACAAGTTCATGTCGAAGCCACCGGTTTTCGAGCGGCAACCGAAATAACCCGTCCCCAACTGCCAGATCAGAGCGCCGCCCTGCCGATGATATGGGGAGATTCCCCCTTCGCCTGTGTTTTGGAGGCATCCCGCAATCCTGGCACCCTGGTTCATTGCACTGACCGCGGCGCTCGACAACGAGCCGAAGCTCATCGCGGAGATGTTCACGGCCGAGTCGGGGCGGAAGGACCGTGCCCGCCCTCGAGCGCCGCCCAGAATCTTAGCGCATGGAAGCGGATAGGTCTCGTCGCATCCTGCCTTCGCGAAGGCCTTTCCGACCGCAGATTGCCCCGTACCCATGACCTGATGCTTGACGATGACGTAGTTGGACGTCCCTTCGAGGTCGTTGTCCGTGCCGAACCCGAAGTAGTTGTTGGCCTTCTTACTCGATGCGTAGACCCACCTCCGTTGGTCCCGACTGAAGGGCCGCTCCTCGTCATTGTCCGTGACGATGTACTGCCTCAACTCGGGGCCGATCGCTTCCAGGATATATCGGAAGTGGCCAATGATGGGAAAACTTCGAAGAATGGCGTGTCGCTTCTGGAGAACGTCGTAGAGCACGACTACCACCACCGCGAGTCCTACAACCCAGAGCCACATGGCCTAATTCCTGTCGTGGTCAGTGAGATAAACACTTACTTCATACTGCCCCAAAAGAACACCTACAAGGTCTCTCTGGACTAGACTGTTGGGATCTCCGGCCGGAGCTAGGATCAAAGGGTGTGTAAAAAGAGAGGCGACGTACCTTTCCGCTGAGATTTAAACCAGCGAGCCCGGGTGACAGCCCGGGGAAAGGGACGTCGCCTCATGAGAGAGGATATCGCGGGAGTGGGGAGTGAGTCCACCGGGACGACGCGGGAGGTGCTCGAGGGTTGGGTACGGGAGCGGGCCCAGGAGTTGATTCAGGGCATCCTGGAGGAGGAGGCTACGGACGGATATGAGTGCGACAGGAATGCTGCGCCTCGCGCGGGAAACCGGCATCTAAGTCGCAGTTCGCGGAGCTGACCTGATCTGACCCCCTAAAACGAGACCGAGTCCAGTTTTAGAATCTGGACGGGGTCAAGACACGAAAGGGGAGGGCACACAATGGTTGCACCAAAGAGGCTGAGTCCGGCACAGATCATCAACCGGCTACGCAAGGCGGAGGTGGCCCTGGCGAACGGCAATACGACCAAAGAGGTGTGGCGAGACCTGGGGGTGAGCGAGCAGACATACTACCGATGGCGGCGGGAGTACGGGGGAATGAAGCTGAGCCAGGCGAAGCGTCTCAAGGAGCTCGAGGGAAGGAGAACCAACAGCTGAAGCGGGCGGTGGCAGAGCTGACGCTGGACAAGCTGATCTTGAAGGAAGCCTCCGAGGGAAACTACTGAGCCCCGAGTGGCGCAGACGCTGCGTGGTGCAAGTACGCCAGCGGCTTGGGGTGAGTGAGCGCAAGGCGTGCCGGGTGTTGGGCCAGGCACGCTCGACGCAGCGTCGGATACCGAAGCGAAGCGAAGATGAGGAGGCGCTGAGAGAGGACGTGGTGAAGGTGGCTCGCAGGTTCGGGCGCTGCGGGTACCGGATGGTGACGGGGATGCTGAGGACGGAGGGCTGGGCCGTGAACCACAAGCGGGTGGAGCGGATCTGGAGACAGGAGGGGCTCAAGGTGCCAAGTAAGCAGCCGAAACGAGGGAAGGCTGTGGCTGACCGACGGTTCTTGTATCCGACTGCGGCCCCTGTACCGACACCATGTATGGGCGTATGACTTCGTGGCGGACCGGACGCATGATGGACGGCCGCTCAAGATGCTGACGGTGCTGATGAGTACAGCCGGGAGTGCCTGGCGATCGTGGTGACTCGCAGGCTTCAGGCGGACGATGTTCTGCAGACGCTGAGCGAGCTGTTTGCCGAGCACGGTCCACCGGCGAATCTTCGCTCCGACAACGGTCCGGAGTTCACGGCCCGAGTGGTTCGGCAGTGGCTCGGTGAGCTAGGCGTGAAGACGCTGTTCATCGAGCCGGGCAGCCCGTGGGAGAACGGCTACAATGAGAGCTTTAACGGCACGCTCCGAAACGAGCTGCTGAAGCGCGAAATCTTCCATTCGCTGGAGGAGGCGAAGGTGCTGATCGAGCAGTGGCGGCGCGAATACAACACGCATCGACCGCACAGCTCTCTGGGTTATCGACCCCCGGCCCCCGAAGCGATCCGGCCAGACCCAAAGCTGCTCAACCTACCTCTGCTTCTTGGACCACCCCCCAGCCAAAAGGAGGTGCTTGGACTAACACTCTAGGTGGTACCGCTTTTGGGGGCAGGTCAGTGGGACACCCAAAGTTGCGCACCCGGTCTTTAAAGCTGTGTGGGCATCACCTCCTTGGGCTGGGGAGAGTCAGACGCGGGCTGCTTGAGCAGTCCTGTCGATCGCGCGAAGTCAGCTTCGCCCTGCAGAGACTGGTGACGTGACACCCTTAGTTGATCCGTTTATTCCCTGACTCCATGTGGTGGTTGAGGGCGAAGTCCGCAGGTGGGAGATCGCCCAGGGCGCTGTGGGGTCGGACGCGATTGTAGTCCTGCCTCCAGCGTTCGATCGTGTGCCTCGCATCCCGTAGGGAGAGGAACCAGTGGAGGTTCAGGCACTCGTCCCTGAAGCTCCCGAGGAAGCTCTCGACGAAGCAGTTCTGAATCGGCTTGCCCGGCTGTATGTATTCTATCTTGAGGTCCCGGGAGTAGGCCCAGGCGTCGAAGGCACGGCTCGTGAACTCGGAGCCGTTGTCGCAGATCACGCGCTCCGGCAAGCCGCGTTCCTCCCGAAGTCTCTCGAGCACCTCGATCACGCTCGCCGCAGGGATCGAGTGAGCGACGTGGAGTGCCAGGCACTCGCGGCTGAACTCGTCGATCACCGCGAGGCACCGGAACACTCGGCCCGTACTCAGCGTGTCCATGATGAAGTCCACGCTCCACCGCTCGTTCGGATGGCCGAGTGGGTCACGCACCGGTCGTGGTACCTGGCTCCGTCGTCTCCGACCCTTTCGCCGCACCGCGAGCCCTTCCTCGCGGTAGAGCCGGTGGATCCGCTTGACCTGCCCCGAAGAGCGGTACCACAACCTATGTTAGTCCCAGCACCTGTGGAGGGCGGTGAAGGACGGGCATCCTCAGGAACCAGGGCGACGGCTTAATCGCCTCAGGGGCCGGGGGAAAGCCGCCGCAGGCGCTGTGGGGTCGGACGGTATCGTACTCGCGCCTCCATTGCTCGACCAGCACGGCCGCCTCCGCCAACGAGCAGAAGATCTCCCCGTTCAACAGCTCGTCCCTGAGCTTGCCGTTGAAGCTCTCGTTGTAGCCGTTCTCCCACGGGCTGCCCGGCTCGATAAAGAGCGTCTCGACGCCCACGCGCCCCAACCACCGCCGCACGGGCTTCGCGGTGAACTCCGGTCCGTTGTCCGACCTCAGATACTCGGGAGGGCCCGTGTCGGACGAACAGATCGTCCAGCACCTCGAGCACGTCGTGCGAGCGGATCTTGCGAGCCACCACGATCGCCAGGCACTCCCTCGTGTGCTCGTCCAGCACTGTCAGCAGCTTCAGCGCACGCCCGTCGTGCGTCCTCGAGGCCACGAAGTCGTACGACCAGACGTGGCCCCGATACAGCGGCCTCAGCCGGATGCACGATCCGTCGTTGAGCCACAGCCGACCTCGCTTCGGCTGCCGCTCCGGGACCTTCAGCCCCTCCTGCCTCCAGATCCGCTCCACCCGCTTGTGCTTCACCCCCCAGCCCTCGATGCGGAGCGTGTCCGTGACGCGTCGCTAGCCGTAGCGGCCGAATCGACTCGCGAGTCGCACGATATCACCTCGGAGCGCCCCCTCGTCACTCGCCACTTTCCTCGCCCCGCGCTGGGTCGTGCGTGGCTGCCCGAGCACCCGGCACGCTCTCCTCTCCGACGCCCCGAGCTGCTGACGTACACGCACCACACAACGTCGTCGGCCCTCGGGGCTCAGAAGTTTCCCTTGGCCGCTTCCTCCACGATCAGCTTGTCCAGTGTCAAGTCCGCCACTGCTCGCTTCAGGCGCCCGTTCTCGCGCTCGAGCTCCTTCTCAGGCGCCGTGCCTGGCTCACCTTCATCCCGCCGTACTCCCGCCTCCACCGGTAGTACGTCTGCTCGGTGATGCCGAGCTCCCCCCTGATCAGCTTCACGGATTTGCCGCCGGCCAGACCGACCTCTGCCTCCCGCACTGCAGTGATGATCTGCTCCGGAGTGTGTCGCTTCCTTCCCATCCTGACCTCCTCGCTGAAAAGCTTCGGACCAGGCCGATCCTAACATTGCACCTGGTCTCGTTTCAGCGGGTCAGGTCAGGTAGAGTCTGAGTTTTTGCAACTGGATTCATCGCAACGCACAGGCTATCCTCGCTGGTGAGGGTGGCCAGCTTGCAACCATTGATCAACCATGCCTGACCCCGTCCAGCTTCCTCACCCACTGACATTGCAGTCGTCGAGGAGCCGTTCGCCGACCTACTTGACCGACCCGGATGCCTTGCAGCGAGTTCTTTGTCAGGTCGGAGTGCCGGACTGGGTGGCGTATCTATCGAAGGGCCCGTGAACGAAGCAACTGACCAGCAGCATCCAAGAGAAGAGTTCGCCGTCGACGTGGACCTCCAGCACCGCCTCGACAACTTCGTCAGGGCCTACCGGGTCCAGGGCCATAGGGACGCCCGCATTGATCCGTTGGAGATCGCCCCCGGCATGAGCCCCGAATTGGATCCGGGCTACTACGGCCTCCGTTCGCAAGACATGGACAGGAAGATCTCGCCGAAGACGCTCTCGGGCTGCGAGCTGGACACCCCTCGCGAAGTCATCGAACGGCTCCGTGAGACCTACACGCGTTCGATCGGCGTGCAATTCATGCACATCGACGACGTGGAAGTACGCGAGTGGCTCCAGCAGCGGATGGAACCCGTCGGCAATCGTGTCACCCTCTCATTGGCACGCAAGTTGCGAATCCTGACCAAGCTGACCGACGCCATCATCTTTGAGGAATTCATCCAAAAGAGATTCCTCGGCTCAAAAAGCTTTTCGCTGGAAGGCTGCGAGACCTTGATCCCGCTACTCGACTTGCTGTTCGAACGAGCTTGCCGGCAGGGAGTCAACGATATCGTTATGGGCATGGCGCACCGCGGCCGCCTCAGCGTCCTCACCAACGTCATCGGTAAGAACGCCCAGGAAATTTTCCGTGAATTCGCCGATGCGGATCACGTGCATTACGAAGGGCGGGGGGACGTGAAATACCATCTCGGCTACCAGACGAGATGGACGAGCTCCCAAGGCGGGGGCCTCCGGCTTTCCCTGTGTTTTAATCCGAGCCACCTCGAATTCGTCAATCCCGTCGCCGTCGGCCGCCTGCGAGCCCGGCAGGACCGGAAAGGTGACACTGAGCGAAGGCATGGCCTGTGCATTCTGCTCCACGGCGACGCCGCCTTCGCAGGAGAAGGCGTCGTGCAGGAAACACTCAACATGAGCCAGTTGTCGGGCTACTCTGTCGGCGGCACGGTTCACATAATCATCAACAACCAAATCGGATTCACGACGACCCAGTGGCAAGCGCGCTCAGCAATCTACGCCAGTGGCATAGCGAAGATGCTGCAGGTGCCCATCCTGCACGTGAACGGAGAAGACCCTGAAGCAACGGCCCAGGTTGTCCGACTTGCGCTCGACTTTCGAAACGAGTATCAGCGCGATGTCGTGATCGATATGTACGGCTACCGGAGGCGCGGCCATAACGAGCTTGACGATCCCCGCTTCACGCAGCCGCTGCTGTATCAGGCCATCGAGCGGCGCAAACCGGTTCGAGAAGCCTACCTGCACCACCTCCTGCGCCAAGGCGGAATTGCCGAGGAGCAAGCCGAGCGGATCACGATCGAGCGGCGCGAACACCTTGAGAAGGAATTGGCTTCGGCGAGAAGCAAGGACTACATCTACGTCGGCGATCAGGTGACGGGCGATTGGTCAGGCTATAACCTCGGCGCGGACACACAAGTTCCCGAAGTCGATACCGGCGTGCCCGCGGATCGCCTCAGGGCAATCTTGCAGAAGTTAGGCAAGACGCCGGAGGAGATCGTTCCCAATCGACGTATCGTCCGCTTGCTCGGGCAGCGCACCGAAATGGCCGACGGCAAGCGACCGGTCAACTGGGCGGGTGCTGAGGCGCTGGCGCTCGGAAGCCTGCTGCTCGAAGGGTTTCGCGTGCGTGTGACGGGCCAGGACTGCGAGCGCGGCACGTTCGCCCACAGGCACGCTGTAGTGCGCGATGCCGAAACGGGATTCCCGTACGTTTCGCTCCAGCACCTCTCCCCACGCCAGGGTACGTTCGAGATTCACAATAGCCCGCTCTCGGAAGCCGGCCCGCTGGGCTTCGAATACGGATACAGCCTAGAATTCCCGGACGGCCTGATCATTTGGGAGGCGCAGTTCGGGGACTTCGTCAATGCCGCCCAGGTGATCATCGACCAATTCATTTCCAGCGGTGAGAACAAGTGGACCTTGTGGAGCGGATTGGTAATGCTGCTACCCCATGGATTCGAGGGCCAGGGCCCGGAGCATTCGAGCGCTAGGCTTGAACGGTTCCTGCAACTGGCGGCCGAGGACAACATCCAAATCGTCAATCCAACCACACCGGCGCAATACTTCCACCTCTTACGCCGCCAGATGGTTCGTCCGTGGCGCAAGCCGCTGATTGTGATGTCACCAAAGAGTCTGTTGCGTCATCGTCAGGTTTTGTCCGGCCTAGACGAGCTGTCGGAAGGGCGCTTTCAAAGGATTCTGGGCGATCCGCAGGTCGAGCCGAGCGGGGTTAGGCGCGTGTTGGCCTGTAGCGGCAAGCTCTACTACGACCTAAGGGCAGCTCGAGACGAGGCCGAGCGACAGGACTTGGCCATCATCCGCTTCGAGCAACTCTATCCCCTCAGCCTCGAAACGATCAATGATGCCTTGGCGCCGTTCGGCGACGCGGAAGTCTGGTGGGCGCAGGAGGAGCCGAGGAACATGGGCGCTTGGACGCACCTCCAAATGCGGTTTCCCGGATCGTTCTCACGCGTCGTCTGCCGCCCAGAGTCGGCCAGTCCGGCGACAGGATCGCCGGGAAGTCACAAACGCGAGCAGCGCCGGTTGGTCGAAGAAGCGGTCTTGATCGACTAACGGAAGGTCCCCCCTCCGTATTCCCGATCACCTATTCCACGATGTCGATCACTGATTCCACAGCGGAGGGCTGTCGTCTACGCACCGGCCAGAGGAGGCGACTTCGGGACCGCCGAGAAGCTCGGCGTCGGGCAATGCCGGCAACGGTACGGCGTGAAGGATCGTGGCTCAGCCGCCCGAGTCCCGTCCTCGAGGCCGCTCCTGTCGCGCGAGCCGACAGCGTTCGCATCCCCAGAAAATTACCTCCGGGTCCTGACGTGACACCCTTAGTTGATCCGTTTATTCCCTGACTCCTCAGAGTAAGGAGGAGTCATGAGGAGGAGTAGGTTCACGGAAGAGCAGATCATCGGGATCCTACGGGAGGCGGAGGCGGGCGGAGCGACGAAAGAGGTATGCCGACGCCATGGGATCAGCCACGACACGTTCTATCGGTGGAAGAAGAAGTACGGGGGCCTTGAGGTCAGTGACGCGAGGCGGTTGAAGGCACTTGAGGACGAGAACCGACGGCTCAAGCGCATCGTGGCCGACCAGGCGCTGAACCTTCAGGTGCTGAAGTGATCTACCCCCCTAAAACGAGACCGAGTCCAGTTTTAGAATCTGGACGGGGTCAAGACACGAAAGGGGAGGGCACAATGGCCGCACCAAAGAGGCTGAGTCCGGCACAGATCATCAACCGGCTACGCAAGGCAGAGGTGGCCCTGGCGAACGGCAATACGACCAAAGAGGTGTGGCGAGACCTGGGGGTGAGCGAGCAAACGTACTACCGATGGCGGCGGGAGTACGGGGGAATGAAGCTGAGCCAGGCGAAGCGTCTCAAGGAGCTCGAGAAGCAAAACCAACGCCTGAAGCAGGCGGTGGCGGATCTGACGGTCGACAACCTGATTTTGAAGGAAGCCTCCAAGGGAAACTACTGAGCCCCGAGCGGCGCAGACGCTGCGTGGTGCAAGTACGCCAGCGGCTTGGGGTGAGTGAGCGCAAGGCGTGCCGGGTGTTGGGCCAGGCACGCTCGACGCAGCGTCGGATACCGAAGCGAAGCGAAGATGAGGAGGTGCTGAGAGAGGACGTGGTGAAGGTGGCTCGACGGTTTGGACGCTACGGGTACCGGATGGTGACGGGGATGCTGAGGACGGAGGGCTGGGCCGTGAACCACAAGTGGGTGGAGCGGATCTGGAGACAGGAGGGGCTCAAGGTGCCAAGTAAGCAGCCGAAACGAGGGAAGGCTGTGGCTGACCGACGGTTCTTGTATCCGACTGCGGCCCTGTACCGACACCATGTATGGGCGTATGACTTCGTGGCGGACCGGACGCATGATGGACGGCCGCTCAAGATGCTGACGGTGCTGGATGAGTACAGCCGGGAGTGCCTGGCGATCGTGGTGACTCGCAGGCTTCAGGCGGACGATGTTCTGCAGACGCTGAGCGAGCTGTTTGCCGAGCACGGTCCACCGGCGAATCTTCGCTCCGACAACGGTCCGGAGTTCACGGCCCGAGTGGTTCGGCAGTGGCTCGGTGAGCTAGGCGTGAAGACGCTGTTCATCGAGCCGGGCAGCCCGTGGGAGAACGGCTACAATGAGAGCTTTAACGGCACGCTCCGAAACGAGCTGCTGAAGCGCGAAAGGCGAAGGTGCTGATCGAGCAGTGGCGGCGCGAATACAACACGCATCGACCGCACAGCTCTCTGGGTTATCGACCCCCGGCCCCCGAAGCGATCCGGCCAGACCCAAAGCTGCTCAACCTACCTCTGCTTCTTGGACCACCCCCCAGCCAAAAGGAGGTGCTTGGACTAACACTCTAGGTGGTACCGCTTTTGGGGGCAGGTCAGCGCAACCGCCGGTCCGGCCTCGCCGAGATAATGCTCGACCGCCTCATCGATATCACGCCGCGCCCGCTCTCGGAGGACAACTGGTTTGCCGCTCACCGGCGGCCGGCTTCGCGGACCCGACCGCGTAGCCGGTCGAAGTAGTCCGCATCGGCCGTGACCGCCTGTGGCGACTCCGCGCCTTCGAGAAGGAGACCGCGCAAGCGCTGGCGGTCCTGATCCTTGCGGATTAGTTCGCGGACATATTCGCTGGAGGTGCTGTACCCACGTGCGCCGACCTGATCGTCCACGAAGGACTTGAGCGCTTCGGGCAGCGATATGTTCATCGTGATCATGGTACGACGCTAGCGATCTTGGCAAAGTTTGGCAAGAATCGCTCTGCTAGTCAGGCCGTCAGGCTGCGAGGCACGGTGGTTGGCACCCGGTCGGTCTTCCGTGGGGTGCAAGGAGTGCCTAGCTGGCTTCGACGATCGCTCGCCACCTATCTATGGGCGTCCTCGGCCGCCCCATAGATTCCCGTTCAGGAAGAGGGATGTAATGAGGTAAACAGGTGGGGCTGGTCGGTAATAAGGCATTATGTAACAATAACTTACAATATATCTAGCGCGTCTTACGCCTCCGCGGCCCGGCCGGCCGTGGCCAGACGGGCCGCTCCCGATCCAATGATCCCTGGTGGGAAGGGCCATCGGGCCGGCGCTCGGCGTCTAGGTCTTCGCCGCTGGCTCGACGATGAGTCGCCCGCCCGCGCGTTTGAGCACATAGCCGCCACGACGAATCGCGAGCTCGCCTTTCTCAACAAGGGGCCAAAGACTCTCGGCGATCAACTCGGCGTTCCGGTCGCTCGCTTGTACGGCCTCTACGGTTGCTTGTCGGGTGAGCCACTCGGCTAACGCCCGCTCGCCGATATCTTCACCGACGGACCTACGCAGTGCGTTCAGCTTGCGGAGTTGGCCCTTCGTCAGAGCGCGCTCGTCAATACTCCTCGATTATGCTGGCATAGCTTGCCTTTCCGTGGGACTGTCTACTGAGCCCGTCGTCTGATTATGGGAGATTCGGGCGAGCCTGTCTCGATGGGCCAGTGAACGGCCCTCCCGCAGGGATCATTTTACCGGGAACGAGCTCTGGAGCGGCACCGCCGCTTCGGCGGCCGCGCCGCAACTGCAAAACGGCCAGCCACATGAGGACGCGCCGGCGGGCATATGGAAATGGCGTCTTAGTGCACATGCACCCCTTTGTGTGATGTGCCCTCGCCGGTCGCAAGTGAATCGGCGCAGCTATCGGTGAAAGCGTGTGACGCGTGGCAACAGATCCACTCCTCGAGTCACGATCGCCCGCGATTCTCACTACCAACTCGCCAACCGGCTGGCCTGGACGTGGAGGCTGGTCACTCTCGGGATACCCGTGGTATTGCTCTACCTCGGTTTCACCGGGGACGAAGGCATCCGCGACGTCGGGGAGCCTTTTCCAGACGACGCCAGCTGGCAGCGCGCGTTCGCCGAGTACTCAAATCCGTCCATACCAATGGAGCTCGTTGGTAATAGACTTAGGCTTGACCAACCACCTGCTTGGATCGTATCCCGAAGCAGGCCTGTCTTATCGATTTCGCCGTCATCCGGTTCGAAATGATTCCGCTAAATGCTCCTGAGTTGAGACGTATCGCCCGTTGCATGGGCAGGCGCGATCCGAAGTCTACTGTCCCTATGCTTGCCGGACTCCTTACTGTGCCCGCTCTCCAGGCTAATACAATTCGATTGGAGACCCTCGTACACTTGGCTGCTGCACATTGCAGAGGCCGCTCACGCCCCAACCGAAATGTCATCGACAAATGGCTCAACAAGCGTCTCGGAAGCACCCGCGTTCCTGATCTACCCCCCTAAAACGAGACCGAGTCCAGTTTTAGAATCTGGACGGGGTCAAGACACGAAAGGGGAGGGCACAATGGCCGCACCAAAGAGGCTGAGTCCGGCACAGATCATCAACCGGCTACGCAAGGCAGAGGTGGCCCTGGCGAACGGCAATACGACCAAAGAGGTGTGGCGAGACCTGGGGGTGAGCGAGCAAACGTACTACCGATGGCGGCGGGAGTACGGGGGAATGAAGCTGAGCCAGGCGAAGCGTCTCAAGGAGCTCGAGGGAAGGAGAACCAACAGCTGAAGCGGGTGGTGGCAGAGCTGACGCTGGACAAGCTGATCTTGAAGGAAGCCTCCGAGGGAAACTTCTAAGCCCCGAGCGGCGCAGACGCTGCGTGGTGCAAGTACGCCCAGCGGCTTGGGGTGAGTGAGCGCAGGGCGTGCCGGGTGTTGGGCCAGGCACGCTCGACGCAGCGTCGGATACCGAAGCGAAGCGAAGATGAGGAGGCGCTGAGAGAGGACGTGGTGAAGGTGGCTCGCAGGTTCGGGCGCTACGGGTACCGGATGGTGACCGGGATGCTGAGGACGGAGGGCTGGGCCGTGAACCACAAGCGGGTGGAGCGGATCTGGAGACAGGAGGGGCTCAAGGTGCCAAGTAAGCAGCCGAAACGAGGAAGGCTGTGGCTGACCGACGGTTCTTGTATCCGACTGCGGCCCCTGTACCGACACCACGTCTGGTCGTACGACTTCGTGGCCTCGAGGACGCACGACGGGCGTTCTTCCATCCGCTGCCGAAGCTCCGTCACCGAGGTGGTGAACCGAGTGAGCGATGCCCTAGCCGGGCGGACAGAGGGAGCGGGAGCGCCGCCAGCGCACGACGAAAGCGTCACGCAGGCGAGGACACAGCACACGAGGCGATGGGCGGCAGGGGCTGCCTGCCAAGGCCTAGCGAAGGCCATCAGAGCTGGCCAGATCATACCGTCTCCCTCCTGAGATGTGAATCAGGCAGTCCCGTAAGGGCTGCACAGAGGAGACGACCGCACGCCTCGTAGACGCACAGGTCTGGTGGCTGCGGCGGGCTAGAGCCTACTGCAACGTCGTGCGCGTCGGCTAGATCAGCTGACCCGCTTCTCCTCGCGCGCCTCGCGCACCGCCTCCAGCACGCGCGCCGCCACATCGCGCTCTTCGCGGAGCGCAGTGATCAGAGCCTCGGCCTCCTTCGCTTGGAACGACAGCTGCCCCGCTTTCTCGAGCACCGCGTCCACCACCGCCTTCTGGCTGTGGACCGTCTCGAGACTGCCCTGGATGTCGTTGAGGAGCGTGTCCAGTCGCGCCATGCGCTCCTCGGCGTCGCCGATCTCCATCTTTTTCTTGTCGACTGCAAGCGCGAGCTCGTCTACACGAGCCGCTCGTTCGAGGACATCGTCGAGCACGGCCCGAGAACGCTGGATTTCCTGGCGCGCGTCTGTGATGCTCCTCACGTCGCTCACCGTGCCCTCCACCGCGGTGAATAACTGATCCAGCTCTCCACGCACTGCGTCCACTCCTTCCTGCCGTGTGGCCAGGTTCTGGAGCGTTTGCTCCAGACTCTGCTCGGCCGCCGAAAAGCCAGCAAGCTTCTCCTCGAACTGGGTGATGCGCTTTTCCGCGAAGCGCAGGTTGCCCACCCTGCCCTCGACCTGGTCAGCCAGCTCTGCCATGAGGGAGGCCTGTTCGCCCGCCGCAGCAGCCGCATGGGACACGCGCCGCTCCTGTTCCTCCAGATCCCGGATCCCTTTCGAGAGGTCCTTGTGCAGGGCGGTGGCACGCCCCAGATCGGCCATCGCGCTCTGTAGAGCCTTCTCGCGCGTCTCCAGCTCCTGACCTACGGCCTCGATCTTGACCCCGAGCGACTCCACGTCGGCCGCACGGAGGCCGGCTGACCTAACCGTCGCATCGACCTCCCGGATCCGGGCCTCCGTGCCTTCCACGCGCTTCGCCAAGGCGTCAAAACGCCCCTCCACCTGTCCAGCTTCTTCGGCGCGTTGGGCCACCTGCTTGAAACGACGGTCGGCATCATCGAGTCGGTCGTTCAGCCCGCGAGCGTGTTCCTCGAGTTCGGTGATGGCAGCCCGACGCGATTCCATCACGCTCATGCGCTCGTCCAGGCTATTCGACAGCATGCCGAGGTCGTCCAACCTCTCTTCCACGGACGTCAGCAAGCGCTTGCGCTCTTCGATCAGGTCATTGCGCGCAGCGAGATCATCCAACGCCGTGCGCGTCTCGTCGATGCGCGCGACGTCAAGGTCCATGTCCGCGACCTGAGTCCTCAACTCATCGAGTTGGGTCTGCGTTTGGGTCAGCCAGGAGCGGGTGTCCGCTTGTGCGGCGTGACTCCGCTCCACCTCGGCGCGGGCTTCCTTGAGCTGTTCCAGCGTATCGTTGACCCCGTCGTGCGCCTTGCTCAGCTCGACGATGTCGGCTGCCATCCTGTCCAGGGACGGTTGCGAGTCCTCTAGGCTCTGAACCCGCTCTCGCACCCGCGCAGCGGACGCCTCGGCCCGCTCCAAAACGGAACGCATGGCGTGTGCGCGCTCCGCCTGCTCGTCCACCCGTCCAATGTCTGTCATGAGGGTGGCCAGCCGTGCGGTCAACTCATCCGCCCGCGCCGTGGCCCCAGCCATATCGCGAGTGGCCTTCTCCATGTCTGAGCGCCGGCCCTCGAACTCTCCGAGTGTGCTCCTCAGGCTGAGGACCTGTGTGTTCACCGTATCCAGGCCACTACGCTCCATCTCGAAGCGTTGGAGCCCGGCGTCGATTTCGTCACGAATTTCGCCCAGCCGCTTCTCCAGACCCCTGCCCTCCCGGGCCACGTTCTCTTCGCGCGTCCTCAGGGTGCCTAGCTGCTCCTCCACCCGTTGCACCAGCTCCTGTACTCCGAGAATTCGCTTCTGCGTCTTCTGGATCACCTTGGAATCCTCGGTGACCTTCTTGAGCTTCTTGTCCACGTCCCACACGAGATCGTCCAGGCGGGCGGCTTGGGCCGCCGCCCGGTCAACGACTTCGCGCTGCTCCTCGAGAGACCCGGTCTTGCGGCTGACGTGCTCGGCAAGCGCATTAAGGTTCTGAAGCTGCTGCTCCACCCGGGACGCCACCTCCCCTACCTTGGTAACCTTGGAGGTTGCAGCCTCCATCCGGGCCAGCCGCGCGGAAGCCTCCTCCACCTCGCGTCCCAGACGCTGCGATAGCGAGCGTAGCTCCTCGAGCTCGCCCTGCTCCACCGCCTGCCCCTTCCGCAGCGTCTCCTGGGCCTCCTCTACCTCGTGGAGACCTTCCCGCACGTCCTTGAGCCGCTCGCCCACCTCTTCCGACTTCTGCTTGAGCTGGTCCACCGTGCCCGCCGGCCCGGCCAACCCCTCCACGTCGGCGCGCACCTTGCGCGCCTCCTTGAGGGCAGCCTTGATCCCGGTAATCTCCCCTTCGAAAGACCCCATCTCTTCGCGTATCTGAGCGAGTCCCTCCCCAGCCTCGCCCTGGCCTTGCTCCAGCTCAGCCGCGCAGTCACGAGCTCGGGCAACCTCGTCAGAAAGCTCGGAGACGCTGTCAGCGCGGCTCTCAGCCGATGCTAGCACCTCGCCGAACTCCTCTTGGCGCCTCGCCACATCGACGAGCTGCTTGTCCACCTTGCTCATGGACTTGGCGGCGCCGCGCACCCGCTTGAGGACAACCTCGAGCTCCGCCTTCTCCTCTTTTACTTCACCCAGCAGTTCCTGGAGTGCAAGCGGAAGCTCGGCGGCAGATGAGCGGAACGATTTCCGGATACCGAACAGGGCCATGTGAGACCATCCTGCTGGGGGAACGGGACGTTGAGGGGACGTTCAAACTCGGCCGCTGAGGCCGCTGCGTCAACGAAAACGTGTTTTTCGGGGGGCGTGCCGGAGCACTCCGGTCGCGTTGTGGCTAGAATCAGCGCCAACGGCACCAGGACCACCGGCGGATCACCGTCACCGACGAGCGCGGCCGGCCCGTCAGGGACAACGAAGGCAAGCGCGTCTACCGCCACGAGCGCCTGCCCACGCCCGTCGTCCGGCAGTACACCGTGTTCAACGCCGAGCAAGCCGACGGGCTGCCGGATCGGCCCGCACCCACGGCCGAGCCGCTCTGGAAGGTCCACCAGCAGGCCGAGAGGGGTGCTAGACAGCGGGGTCCCCGTCCGCCACGTGGCCGGCGACCGGGCGTTCTACAACCTGAACCGCGACGAGATCGTGCTGCCCGAGCGGGTGCAGTTCCCCTCGGCCAACCACTACTACCAGACTGTGCTCCACGAGCTGGGGCACAGCACCGGCCATCCCGAGCGGATGAACCGCCCAACGCTCACCCAAGGGATCGCCGACGGGTTCGGCTCGCCGGCCTATGCGAAGGAGGAGCTGCGTGGCTTCTTCGACGTTGAGCGCCACCCTGGTCCATCCTTCTGCGTACTATACGACATAGTCGCTCCATGCCTGCATGACTTCGCGCCGGCGCGCCAGCAGGTCCGATCTCATGTACGCGCCCTCGGTGCCGCGCACGACGTGAGCCAACACGGCTTCCGCCGTCTCGCGGTCCACGCCGGTTTCGGCCATCCAGACACGAATCGACGTTCGGAAACCGTGCAGCGTCGTCCCGGTGACACCGGCCAGCTGGAGCACCCGGAAAGTGGATTTCGAGGACAGCGCGCGGCCGGCCCGCGTCAGGAAGACGAACGGCGAATCGTCGGCAAGCTCGCTGGCGCGCCGCTGGACAGCGGCACGCGATGCTCCCGGCCGGCTTTCATTCTCGCCGGCGGGATCGTCCAAACCTTCGCCGCCGTGTCGATTTCGTCCCACGTCGCGGCGCGCGCTTCGCCGGAGCGCGCCGCCGTCAAGACGATCAGCTCGACGGCGAGCCGCGCGGATTCCGGGGCGTTGGCCGACCGAATGCGCCGGAGCGCGTCCAGAACCTCACCGTGCGGGAGCGCGCGATGGTGCGTCGTGCCGTTGCCGTTGACCTTCGGGAGCGCGGCCACTGCGCGGTCCACGGGATTCGTCGAGATGTAGCCTTGTCCGACGCACCAGCGAAATGCCGCGTGGAGCCGGTTCCGGGCTTTCCGCGCGGCGGCTGGCTTCACGTTCCATACCGGCCGGAGACACGCCAGCACGTCGCCCGACGTGATCCGGTCCACCGGCTTGTCCCGGATCGGCGTGGCGTACAGCCTGAACGTCGAGCGCCATTCCCCGAGGAGCGGCGAGCCGGCTTTCCACGATTCGGCGTGTAGCCGGATCGTCTCTTCGGCGGCTTCGCGAAACGTCGGGACGCCGCCGCCGCGCGGGTCCACACCCTGGCCGATGGCCCGCGCGTTCTCAATGGCCTTGTGCCGGGCTTCCGCCAACGAGACTTCGGGAAACCGGCCGAGCCCGGTCGTCGTCAGCCGCCCCGCGACGCGCAACCGTTGCCTCCATGTGCGCGAGAGCCGGCCGCTCTTCATCCTGTGAACGCGCAAGCTCAGGCCGCGCGAGCCGCGTCCGTCGCCGTAAACGCCGGGCTTGCTCACCGTCCGAACGAAGGCACCGCCGACACCGAGCTCCAGGTCGAGCAGGTCGTGCTCCGCATCCACCCGGCACCGGAGGCGCCGCACGGCGCGACCGCCGATAATATACTTAAGACTATTTAACCAACTCTGATACCCTTATTACACCCCTCTTTCTGAACGGGAATCCAGGGGACCGTAGCGGAGGTTCGCGGAGGAGGCGAAGGAGCGAACCTTGCGGGAGGGCGGGTTGTTGATGGCCCCTGTCCTCTCGCATTGCGAACTATTCAGATAGTTATCGTCTCAGATCACTCGGCACTGCTGCGGCTCGCGGCGATCTGTTCTCGGATCCACGCATCCACTTCGGACTCGATCCAGCCGACGGCGCGCGCGCCGAGCCGGATCGGTTGGGGAAAGCTCCCGTCGGCCACCCGCACGTAGATCGTGCTCCGCGCCAGCCCGGTGCGGGCCTGCACTCGAGGTAACCTCAGGACGCGCGCGGGCGCGTCCATGCCCTGTTCCATTGCTCTTCCGGGGCGCGTTGCCCCGGGAGGGAACAGGGGCCACATGGGCCCGGCTGCAGGCTTCGATGAACACGGGGACCTGGCAGGCCATCGCCAGCCTCGGGGAGCGGCCAGGACGGAGCTGACGCACCAGGATCGGATCGCCCACCGCTTGCCGACCGGGCGTGGATGTTCTCATGCCCGTGCGCTCGACGGACGCAGCCACTCGCGATTGGAACTGCTTCGTCAGCATCCCCATGGCGGTTACGGTCGAGACGCGGCCCACGAGGACCCGCTCATCCACGGCCGAGGCTGGCCGGGCACGGCCAGATCTCGCCTCGGAGGGAGCTTTCAAGTGAGTCGAACGTTGGCCGGCGACTTGCGGGGACGGTCACCCTGGATCTTGATCTCGCCGCATCGAGCGGGCGCGGCCCCACGCCTCGAAGGCGGGCGCCGCGCCCGGCGCTCAGCGGGAGATCGCGGTCCCGTACGCGGTCAGGTCCCTGAGCGCGAAGTCCTCGCCCGCCACCTGGAGCAGCCTCACGCGGTACCGGGCCTCGTCGCCCCGGTGGGGCACCCAGACCCGCACTACGGGCGCGTCCGGCAGCGCTCCGGCGATGATGACCTCGCGTCGCGTCGAGGACGATTCTTCCGTCTCGAACATCTCCAGACCCGGCGCCTGCAGCGAGTCGATGGCCGGACCCTCGATCACCAGCATGGCTCCGATGTCGCGAGCCTGCGGCGGGGCCGTCAACCGGACGTGCAGAGGGCCGGGATCCACGACCGCCGCGTTGGCTCCGTCATACCGGGGTGCGTCATTCCGCGGGTCGACAATGCCGTCCCCGCAGCCCCATACCGAGATTACCACGGCCAGCAACGCCGTCCGCAACCACCCGGACCGCCGGGTCGCGGAACCGGTGGCGGGTGGGTCGGGAACCGTTCGGCGGTGGCGGGCAGGACCGCGCGCGCCCTTTCGCCGCCGGCCGGCCCGGATGCCTCGCCCCCGCGGCAGCGGGCGGCCCAGGCGAGCATGTCGCCGAGGTCATACCCTCCGTTCCCGTTGCCGAGACTGTCCAGGGCGGCAAGTCGGTCATCGCTCACATCGCCGTCCTCCCACAACGCCGCGACCATTGATGTCCGGGTCATCTCCTCTCCAATGCCCAGAGCGGAGCAGAGGCGCGCGGCCCGGCCTGGCCAGCCGGGGGCGGCCGCCGCGGAGCTCGCCGCCGGACCCTTGACCGTCGCCGACGGGCTGTTGGTCAACTGCCGCCGGTTCTCCCCCTTGGTGCAGATCGCACCGGACGTCGCGCACTCGCGCCCCACCGCCAGCGTGATCGTCACGTCCCCGTCCGAGTCCGGCCTCACCGTCATCTCGAACAGGTCGCGCCGGCCGTCCACGCGCGAGCCGCCCGTGACCCGCCCGCCGGTCACCGTGAACGCATCCTCGCGCAGCGCCCGGAAACTGATCCCGATGTCCTCGCTGAACGCCACCCGGAAGTGGAACCCGCCCTCGCCACGGTGTTTGGCCGGCATGCCCTCGAACGACGCCGTCAGCTCCGGCGGTCCCGAGCCGCCCGCCGGACCCGCCACCGTCGCCGACAGGCTGTTGGTCAACTGCCGCCGGTTCTCCCCCTTCGTGCAGATCGCACCCGAGACCCCGCACTCGCGCCCCGCCGGCAGCTCGATCGAAACGGCGCCGTCGCCGTCGGGCGCCACCGTCATCTCGAACAGGTTGCGGCGGTCGTCCACGCGCGCCCCCCGTGTCACCCGCCCGCCGGTCACCGCCAGCGCGTCCTCGCGCAGCGCCCGGTAGCTGATCCCGATGTCCTCACTGAACGCCATACGGAACGTGAACGCGCTCCCGTCGTGCGCCGCCGGCACGTCCTCGAACGTCGCCGTCAGCGGCTGGATCTCGCTGTTGTGGATCGTGCCCGTGGCCTCGCCTTCGCCGGACCTGAGCTTCGCGCCGTCCGGGTTCGACAGCGTCAGCGTGAACGTCTCGCCGTCGTCCTCGTGGGCGTCGTCGGTGATCGGCACCGACACCGTCCGTTCCGTCTCCAGCGGATTGAACGTCAGCGTGCCGCGCGTCTCCGTGTAGTCGGAGCCCGCCCTCGCCGCTTTGCTCCCCGTGCCGTCGGCCGTCGCGTAGTCGACCGTCACGATGCCCAGGCCGTGCGGCTCCAGGCGCACCGTGAACTCCATCTCGCCGTCGGCCTCGTGCGCCTCGGCATCCTCCACCGACAGGTACGGCCCCGCCGCCCGTGACCCGTCCACCTTGTGGCCGCGCTGCGTGCCCTTCCCCTTGTAGGAAAGGTGCGCCTCCTGGTCCGCGGCGTTGCGGATGCGGTCGCCGGACACCACCTCGATCGGGTTGCCGCGGATCGCGATGCCGTTGCGGTCGATGTCGACCTCCAGCACCAGGTACGCGAACACCAGCGTGTTCGTGCCGCTCCCCGACTCGTAGTCGGCCTCGCACACCGCCAGGCAGGGATTGCCCACCTCGAGCGCGAACGTCGGCTCGCCCTCGACCACCACCGGCTGGTCGAAGCGCACCTCGATGCGGATGTTCTCGCCCTCGCCGTAGGTGTCCCTGGTCGTGGTGCCCTTCGAACTCAGCCGCGGCGTCGAGACCACCTCGATCCGTTCGATCATCGGCACGTCCGCCGTCCCGTCAACCTTGTGGCCGGACTGCGTACCGAGCGCGGCATGGTCCAACTCCGTGGCCCCGCCGCCCTCGCTTGTAATCCGTGCCCCGGAGGCGAGCCGCAACGCATTGGCGCCGATGCGCACGCCGTCCTCGTCGCGGTCGAACAGCTGCACCTTGTATTCGAAATGCATATGCCGGGCGACCTGGGCCTGCGGGGTATCGGCGGTCGGGCGCTGGCTCTGCGAGAGGCCCGAGAACACGGCCTCCACCGTGTTCCCGGAGGCCCCGCCGGGATTGTCGAGACCGACCTCCAGCCTCAGTCGCCCCGGTGTGACCCGCACCGGTTCGTTGAACGTCACCGTGAACAGGATCGTCTCGTATGAGCGGTACGTGTCCCCCGACTGTGGCGCGGACGCGACCACCACGGAGGTGACTCTGGGGGGAGCGCAGACGGCCCCCCGGAAAGTGATCGTCGCCAGCCACGTGTGCAGTTGAGATCCCGGCGGCACTCACAGACCTGTGTTGCGAATGTCGAACACATCGAGCTGGGTCAGTTTCTCTAATTCGGGAGGGATCGCCCCGCTCAACTCGTTGCTGAAGAGATCCAGGTTCAGGAGGTTGCCCAGATTCCCGAGCTCGGATGGGATCTCCCCCGTCAACTGGTTGCCGCCAAGCCTCACTTCGCTAACTCGGCCGTTGCTGTCGGTAATAACCCCGTGCCACTCCCCCAGCGGCTCTATGCTCACCCAGTTGTCGCTGTAGGTCCAATTCGCACCGTCCGTCGCGCCGTAGAGCACCACCAGGGCAGCGAAGTCCGACTCCACCGTTCCTTGCGCGTGAGCGTTTTCCACTACGAGCAGGCCGGTTGCCAGCAGAGCAACGGAACCTGACAACAGCGATGAGACACCCGGAGTCATAATTTAGTGAGCAGGCTGCGGTGTCGGAGCCGCAGCTGGTGGATTGATCCAGACCTCCGTCGGGAGAGGCTGGGGCGTGGGGATCCCCTGCACGAAGCGTTCAGGGTGTTCTGACCACGCCTGCTGGAGAGTGCGCTCACGCTGGGCGAGCACGTCACGGGCTCGGTCGTGATGGACATCAGCCGGGGTGAGCATCGCGATCCCGCCGTGGCGATGCTCATGGTTGTACCAAGGGAAGAAGGATCGGCAGAAGTCGATCGCCGCGCCGATGTCGGCGAAGCGTCCGGGGAAGTTGGGGTGGTACTTGACGGTCTTGAAGTGCGCCTCCGAGAAGGGGTTGTCGTCGCTGACCCGGGGACGGCCGAGCGAGCGGGTGATCCCGAGGTCGGCGAGCAGCTGGGCCGTGCACTTGCTGGTCATCGGGGCCCCGCGGTCGGAGTGCAGGGTCAGCGTCTCGGGCTGGACATCCTGCTTGAGGCAGCTCTCCTGGATGAGCCGGCCGGCGAGCGCGGAGTTCTCGCGGTCGCCGACCATCCATCCGACCACGTACCGGCTGAAGATGTCGATGAGGACGTAGAGGTAGAAGTACGACCACTTCTCGGGTCCGAGAAGCCGGGTGATGTTCCACGACCAGGTCTGGTTCGGTGCCGTGGCCACGAGCGGTAGTTTTATGGGGCACTATTCTGGGGCAGACTACCGTATCCCTCAACCGGTGCCCCAACATGCCGCTGACCGATACCGCCATCCGAAAGGCCAAGCCCACCGAGAAGCCGCGCAAGCTCTACGACAGCCGCGGCCTGTACCTCGAGATCGCCCCGCGCGGCACCAAGGCCTGGCGCTTCAAGTACCGCTTCGCCGACAAGGAGAAGCGGATCTCCATGGGCATCTATCCCGAGGTCTCGCTGAAGCTCGCGCGGGAGCGGAGGGACGAGGCCCGCAAGCTTCTGGCCCGGGAGATCGACCCGAGCGCCTACCGGAAGGCACGCAAGCAGTCGAAGCGGCAGTGGGCCAGCAACAGCTTCGAGGCCGTGGCCACGGAATGGCTCGCGAAGCATTCGCCCAATTGGTCCGCCCGCTACGTCTGGCGGATCGAATGCGATCTGGGAAAGGATGTGTTCCCGTGGATCGGAGCGAATCCGGTCGCGGAACTCACGGCGCCGGAGCTGCTGGCCGCGCTGCGCCGCATCGAGGTGACCTGCCCCCAAAAGCGGTACCACCTAGAGTGTTAGTCCAAGCACCTCCTTTTGGCTGGGGGGTGGTCCAAGAAGCAGAGGTAGGTTGAGCAGCTTTGGGTCTGGCCGGATCGCTTCGGGGGCCGGGGGTCGATAACCCAGAGAGCTGTGCGGTCGATGCGTGTTGTATTCGCGCCGCCACTGCTCGATCAGCACCTTCGCCTCCTCCAGCGAATAGAAGATTTCGCGCTTTAGCAGCTCGTTTCGGAGCGTGCCGTTAAAGCTCTCATTGTAGCCGTTCTCCCACGGGCTGCCCGGCTCGATGAACAGCGTCTTCACGCCTAGCTCACCGAGCCACTGCCGAACCACTCGGGCCGTGAACTCCGGACCGTTGTCGGAGCGAAGATTCGCCGGTGGACCGTGCTCGGACCACTCCTCCAAGTACCGGAGCCCGGTCCAGCCGGAAACACTGTTGTCGACGATGAAGAGCCCGCGGCCCTTGCGCAGGCGCGTCCTGATGGACGATTGGGCTGCGTATCTGGCGGGCGAGCGCTGACAGCCCCCGACCGCTGCTTCAAGCGGGGCTCCGGGCGCAGCTTCGAGCGCGTCCGCTCGCGGGGCTCGGTGCGCCTTTCGTGGTGAGAGTCAGCCTCCCCTTTGGGGCTTATTGTCATACAAATATTTGAAGTCAGCACACCAGTTACGATCCCCTCTTCATATCCCCTTTTTCGTACGGGAATCCGTTCGACCCCAGTGGACCTTCCCGGAGTAACCGTTCGGCCGAGCCGTGATGGCCTGGAACGGAAGGAGGTTGGAAGTGGCTGCCATCAAAGGAGTCCGGTCGCCCGTGCACGCCGAGCCTCACCCGTCGGCAAGTGATTCCACGGCTCGCCCGAACGGTTACTTCCCGGATTCGCGGATGGTCCGTGGATGAGTCCGGCCGATTAACCCAGGCCCCCGGACCAAGCGGCCGAGGAGTCCGTAGATCCGTAGCGGATCATCACCGATTCTGGAACGCGCCGATAGGCAGAGTTGGCGCAGGAGAACCCGATGTAGCGAGCCGCTACTGCGGCTTCCCGTCGTCCAGAATGTCATCCACATTGCGATTCCTCGCGCCAGGCACATCGGGAAAACGAAGCCTCCGTTGCGCTGTGAGGCGCTTAAGACCAAAAGAATCGAGCACCGCCCGAACATGGTCACCGGAGCCAGATTCGAACCCCTCATCTTGCGACAGCTTGCGTGCCATGAGCTGAAGCTCGCTCGGCGGAATCTCCTCGAAGGTGCGGGGGCCACGCTCGCGAAGCACGGTTGCAGGCGTACCCTTGATGCGCACGATCGAGTTGACTAGGCCCCCGGTGCCGAACTCGTCCTCCTTGGCAACTCGACCTTGTCGAATGGCGTGCTGGAGCGCCCCGTTCAAGGCACGCTTGAGTGGGCGACCCATTCGGGCGATGCCAATGCCGCGCAGATAGAGGTTGTAGGCTCGCTTGCCTAGCATCGGACCCTCTGTATCGATGATGCG
Organism: Longimicrobiales bacterium; assembly: GCA_965198065.1. GTDB lineage: Bacteria > Gemmatimonadota > Gemmatimonadetes > Longimicrobiales > Gaopeijiaceae > SHZS01. The sequence goes on from CBDAON010000004.1 coordinate 913,793, forward strand.
GCAAAGCCCCTCGGCAACCTGGGCGGGTGTGGAGTGCCGCGGGTCAGGGCCAGCTGGTCCTTCGAATGCGACGTAGGGTGCGACTCTATTGGGGACGGGCGTGACTGGGTCATGGTTTGTAGGAAGCGGTCGATTCTCGGGATAGGAGGTCGGTTCTGGTTCTTCCTGGGGCTCGACTACAAGCTCGCGGGCATCCGGCTTCGGGTCAGAGCCATGCGTGGGCGTTGGCGAGGCCTCGTCGAAGGGACGCGGAACCGTAGGCACCACCTCGACCAACTCTGGGGACGCCGGCTGACCATCCGAGGGCTCATCGAGATCGGCTTCCGTTCGCCTCTGCGAGCCTCTCGACTTCGGTGGCGGCGGCGCTGCGGCTGAGTCGTCGATGCCGCCCGGCCGGATGCCGAGGCGATCGAGCTCTGCCCACACGGGCTCCATGGCCTTTTCGCAATCCCGGTAGAAGTCGCTACCCTGAATTCGGGCGAAGTGCCAGCCCGCCCGCTCGAGATCGCGTTGACGCGCCATATCCTGCTCGTAGCGATCAGGGCCGTGCCACTTGTCACCATCGCACTCTACCGCCAGTCGCCCTTGCATGCCCTCGACGACCAAGTCGATCCGGTAGCGGTGATTTACCGGGTCGCCCACGCACACCTGAGTTCTCACGTGAAATCCGCGTTCGGTGATGCGCTGGTAGACATCTCGTTCGAACTTTGACTCGAACCGCTGCTCATCCGGATCGGTCGGCTTCCGCCCTGGGTTGAGCATGTAGCTGAGGAGGGCATGACGCATGCATTTGTCGCTGAGCAAATCGAGCTCGGCCGTATGGAAGAGCCAGAGCTGGTCTTCGGCGCGGCTGACCGCAACGTTGAAACGCTGCCGGGCGGCCTCGTTTGCGAGCACACCGATCCGGTGCTCTCCTGGGGCCGCGACCAGGCTCAGGAAGATCACGTTGCGCTCGTCGCCCTGGAACGCATAGGCATCGCCGCAAATGAGCCGCCGCTCCACAATCACCTCGGGATCGAGCGCCTGGAGAAGCTTGTTCTCGATCAGCTTTGCCTGCGCCTCGCCTTGGAGACTTATCACGCCCATGGTCCTGCCGACGTAACGCGGGTCGTCTATACAAGCGCAGATCTGCTCGACGATCGCCTCCGCTTCCGGCGGGTTCTGTGCGTTCTGTGCGGAGTTGGTGCTTCCCCTGCGGTATCCGTCAGGCACGTGCCGACGTACAAGTGGTTGAAGCCGATTGGCGGTGTAGGCACGCAGCGGATCGAGGGGCACACCGTTGCTGGCGTAACAAAGGTCATTCGAGAACTGGATGATCTCGGGCATGCACCGAAAGTGCTCGCGTAGCACGATGTTCTGATTAAACCGGATTTTCGCGTTAGCGTAGACGCTACTCTGCGGGTAGAGCGCGACCTTGTGCGGGACACCTTCCAGAAAGTGCTGTTGCAGGGCAGCGACATCGGCATCGGGAATACCTACGCCCGCAGGGTTGATCTGCTGATCATCACCGACGACGATGATCTTCTTGGAGATATAGAAGAGAAACAGGCTCTCGATGCCCAGTTGGCTGGCTTCATCGACGATAACAAGGTCGTAGAGACCCGGCGAAGGGTCGATCATTTCGGCCACAAGATACCGCGGCATGATCCAAATCGGGATCGCCTTACGGCATTCATCCATGTAGTTGCGCGCCTCCCGCCTCAGACGTGCTATTTTTGCGGATTTCCCTGTGCCCTTGCCCATCGCGCGCACCGCCTCGCGCCAGCCTTTGAGCGCATTGCGTTCGCGCGGGGAGAGACGCTTGAAGAAGTCCTTCCAAGCCCGGAGGGAAGCGGCTTCTGCGACGAGTCCGCTCTTCCTAACCTCTGCCTCGTGACGCCTTCGCCAGAGTTCCTGCTGGTAGTCGAAGTCGGACCGCTTCTTGAGCCACCCGTCAGCCCACGCCCAGCGCCAGGCGTCCTCCCAATGGGAGAGCCGATCATCCCAGACCGGCTCGTTGAGGCTCGACTCGATTTCCTCCGCCAAGCTAGGTGCAGCCAACCTGATCGCGGCCTCGATTCGCGCGCGTTCCGACTGGGCCTCCCGCGTCCGTTCGATCACAACTACATGCTCGTGACATTGGCTGTAGGCTGTCACGTCTCGCGCGGCAATCGCGTCGAGAAGCTCGTCTACGACAGCGTGGACGTCATGCAGCCCGCGAAGTCGCGCTAGGGGCTGGCCGCATGCTACGACTTGCCGTTCCGCCTCGTCCAGCTCCTCGTCGATGCCCGCGCCGACGATGAGATCGACCCACCGCTGCGCTTCTCTATCGAGCCAGTTGGGCGTCGGGACCGGGGGGGACTTGCGGGACATGTTCTGGGCAGCTTGGGTACAGGCGTCGCCGTATTCGAGTGCGTCCTCAAGGGCTGACACGTGCGGTTTCAGATCGGGGAGGCAGAATCGCCGGTCGGCCGAGATTTCAGTGACTCCTACGTCCTTCCAGAGGCTCACAAGATCTGCAAGCGCGAACTCGAGGTCGAAATCATCGCATACAAAGCTCAGCTTCTGGACATTATCGGCGGGTTGTCCGTCGACCAGAACATCTCGCTTGAGATAGGTTCGTCCTTTGAGTGCCTTTGGGGTGACCAATCCAAGTAACTTCCACTTGCCACCGGCCTGTAGATGCTTGGCCGCGCCCACCGCATCCGAGCGTATTTTCCGAGGGTCGAGCCCTTCAGGCCGGGTCACGACTCGACTGCCGAGACTACGCAGCAGCGGCTCAATCTGCCCGATGCGCTCCTTGCTGAGCTTGAGCAGCGTACGCCACTTTGCGTTGCGACTCGCGACCACCTCTTGGAGCGTTGCGAGCAACCACTCAGCCTGTCCACCTTGGAGAGCGCGCCGTTGCTCCTCGATGTTCCTGAGATCGTCGGCTAGATGGTTCCGCTCGTCGGTCGGTAAAGCGCGAATCGGCGAGAAGGCTGGGTGCGGTCGGAGCGCGTCCACTTGCTCGCTACTGCGCGTTCGTGCTGTAGCCTCTTTTGAGACGATGCCTCCGAAATCTGCCGGAGCAGTGAGAGTGGCACTGCTCGGGATCTGGAGTGTCGAGGCCGCGACATCCTCGTCCGAATACCGCCTGCGAATCTCCAGCCATCTGGCTGCCTCGGCATTCGAGATCGTCGGATGATTCTTCGCATCCCGTGCCAACCGGAGCCACCCAAAGATCTCGCGCTCGTCGGCTACCCTGGCCGCGATCTTCGAGGCCGTGCCTTCGTATGCGCCATCAAGCAGCGGATGTGACAGCGTCTCGTATTCCCGCAGGCTTCGGATCTCCGAGTCGATCCCGGCGAGACGCCTTCGTGCCACGTCGAGCTCACGATCGATCTCTGCGATCCTGTCATCATATGTGCCCGGCGAGTATGAAGCTTGCCGGTTTGTGATTCCCTGCACGGCCGTGTTGAGCTCCGCGAATGCGTCTCCGCCGTGCCCAAGCAAGCTGACGCACAAGGGCTGGATTTCATTAGGGAGCATGCGCTTGAGAACCTGGAGGGCGCGCCCCGTTTCCGCCGTGATGAGTACTCGCTTCCCCGTGGCGAGCAGGTGGCACATGAGGTTCGCGATGGTGTGGCTCTTGCCGGTGCCGGGTGGACCTTGAACCAGCACTCCCTGATCGCGGTCGATCGCATTGACGATACACCGCTGCTCGCGGTTGGCTGGCAACGGGAAGTAAATCTCTGACGGTGACAGCGTGCTCCCACTATGCGTTCCATCGTGACCATCGTACCCCGAAGGCTTCCCACCTCCATCTCCCCAGTCGTCATCAGTAAGCTCGCCCCAGCCGCGGGGCACTTCGCCTGCTTCGTCCTCAAGGTTCTGGATCAGTTTCTCGTAGATACGGACCATGCCAGTCTGGAGGCGCTTGCGAAGGATCAGTGCAGGCGCAAAGCTTACGACTGGGTCATTTCCAGTTGACGGCTTGGCGCTGAGTCCCTCGGACCAGACCATGTCGGGGCTTAGTGCCCCTGTCCAGGTCTTGAGCGGAGCATGGATGAGCGACTTGTCCCAGATCGCGTCACCCACCTCCTCAAGCTGCGCTTCGACCGCGTCATAGTATGATCGATCAGGTCGGAGTTCGGCCTCGAGCATGTCGTCTTCGACGCGCAGGTTCGCCCCCTCACTGGGGGCGCCTACGCGAATGACACCCCTGCCTGGGTCAAAGGTCAACTCGACCTGCCCGACCACCGCGTGGCGGCGAATCGGGATCGACTTATTGCCGCTCTTAGCTTGCCAGTCCATCAGGCCCAGCCCGAGGACGACCTCGACGATCTCGCTCTGCTTTTGCAACTGCGAATAGAGCCTGAAGAGCTTGGCATAGAGATCCTGCACCGCCTTACGACGGCGATCTTCGGCCGCCCAGGCTTCCCACTTCGGCCGGAAGGCCCGATAGGCCCCGACGACTTCGGGGTAGTCCTCCAGTGGTAGCTCGACGAGTGGCGGTGTCTCGCCCTCCTCCAGATCGAGTTCCGTATCTTCCTCGAGGATGTTCGGGCGCAGTGGCGTAATATTCGAAGTCGCCCTGAGGAGGGCCTCTGCGTCGACCCATTTCGCGATCATGTCGGGTGGCTCTGGCGGCCTCTCAAACTCCTGCTTGCGGACCTCGAGCCAAGGCTCTTCTAGATCGTAGTCGTCGGTCCAGGCGCCACTGTGGCAGTCCGCGGCTTGCGGCATCTCGTCGAACCAGAGCACGGAATCGTACTTGGCTACATCGCGAACGGTCGTACTGCGAAGACCAACGAACTCTTTTAAGTACCGCGCGAGTCGCAGCGAGGGACTCTCGATTCGGTTACTGTTCGTGCTCAAGCTACCCTTCCGTAGACCTGGTGGTGATGGATCTCTCCTCTCCGCTCTAGGCTCGTGAGTCGGCTGCGGCGCTCCTCTTGTGGATCTTGCTGATCTGATGACGGGTGACTCATGCTTCAATCATTCCGGGATGTCTTGGCCATACCTTTGTGAAATTAGTGTTCCCCGCCTTCCCGGTTCCGCTCCACATCCGAATCACTATAGCGCGAAGGCGTGGAGAGCGCATTTGAGGGTAAGGCGCCAGCCGCGCGCCTATTCGTGGTGCGTTACCGTTGTCGAGCGCCACTGGGAGCGCGGCGTATCGGCGGACCGATCCGGCCTCCTGGCCCCGGCTCATCGGCCAGGTAAGCGGCCGCGGTGTACACCATCAAGTCGGCGACGGACGCTGGGTACCTGCCTTTGCCTTCCGCTAGGGGATTGATGGCGCGGGTCCCTCCGTGTCCATAGATCCCGCCAGGAAAGGCTGGGGCCAGCGCGGCGAGCGGCGACCAAGTGGGCGACGGACCTCGACGGCCTGTTGGCCCAGCGGGCGATCTGGTTGAGGTTGCCGCCGATGCGCGCGACTTGGCGGGTGCGCTCGCGCTCCACCGCGGCCGGCGGCGAGGGCGGTGCGGCGATCAGCCATCACCGCGCGCCGCCACGGGGGAAAGCCCCCTGCCCGCAAACTCCGCCGCAACGCGAGTCTCCAGGGGTTCGAAGGGGAGCGGAGCCACCCCTCGCCAGCCCCTGCCGGGGACCCGCGAAGCGTGGCCCCAAAGGGTAAGCTGGCTCATGACTTCTAACGGGTCATGAGCCAGCTCCTCAACGGATCGGTCTGGCCTCCGGGTCTCGACGTTCGCCGGCGAAATGCGCGGCCCAGTCGCTCATGAGCCGGCGCCGCCGCTCGAACAGATCCGTGTGGCGATAGGCCGCCTCGGCAGAGTACCGGTGGCGTGATTCACGTAGTCCTTCCAACAACAGTGAGGCCCCGTGACCGGACAGGTCTCTCCCGGTTGGGTATATACAGACGGCCATTCGCTTGATCACTGAGCTGAAGAGGCTAGAGGAGGACTCAACATGAAGAATGCTGAAGATTACTTGGCACTACCGTGGCGAACTCAGGTCACGCCCGAGGATTGTACCGACGACACTCAGTGCTACGTTGCCCGCGTCACAGAACTCCTGGGATGTGAGAGCCACGGAGACACGCCCGAGGAGGCACTGAGTCAATCCCAAAGTTAGTTGAAACTGGAGCGGCCTCCGTCTCAGGCGACAGCATGTGAACGGCTCTCGGGAAGGGTGATCCCGAGGTCCTTCTGGATCGCGGCCCTGAGGAGCGGGAGGTGTCGGTACCCGAGCAACCTCCGGAGCCGTGACTAGATCTCCAGGAGCGTGGTCGCGAGCCATCGGTGCTTCTGGCTCGAGTTCTTCCAGTGGTCCACGCGTCCGCACCTCTGCTCGGCCAGGGCGTTCACGGACTCGAGCACGTTGGTGGTCTTGAGCGACTGGCCGACCAGGGGGAAGACTCCCAACCGGTGGAGGGTGAGGGTCTCCTCGAACCCCTCATCGAGACTGGCCGCCGCGGACTGGTTCACCCCCGCGAGCTCCTGGCGCAGGGCCTTGAGGTCCTTGACGGCCTCTTCGTACGTGGGCCGCTGGTAGGCGCGCTGCAGACGCTGGCGCCAGCCCTTCTGCTCCGCTCTCGGCAGATACGAGATCACGTTCTCCCGCTTGTGCCACTGGCACCGCTGGATGAGCACCTGTCCCTTGAAGACCGCCAGGACGCCGCTCCGGAGACCGCGGGCTCCATCGATCACCACGAGCGCTCCGGCCGACAGGTCGAGACCTCGGTCCTTCAGACTCCGAAGGTCGCTCCTGCGCTTCGCGTCTACCCGCAACCCGTGCTCGCTTCGCTAGTCGCGAGCTCGCCAGTGGCCGGCACGTTAGCATCGTCAGCAGTTGGCCCGGGGGGATTCGAACCACCACCGCCGGTTCCAAAGACCGAACGGAGCTTTTCCTCCTAGTTCCTGTAAGTACGCGGGAGTACTCCTGCCAACGAGTTCTCCGACCAGTCAGTGCGTAGGAGTGTCGCTGTGTTCCCGCAAACGCCGATACCCGGGGGGCAATCCAGGGGTCTGCGGGTCTAGCAGGATTTGACTCACCGAAGCCCCCCAACGCGTAACGCCATCGGGTCCCATTCGGGAGATGTTCTCCGGCGCATTGGACGCCCGCCCTCCGTGACCGGCTGAAGTGCCATGTCGGCCTCAGCGTTCGAGCGGGCGGATCTTACCCGGTATCATCCTGCTAACCGAAGATCGAGATACACCCAAGGCGGCGGCTATTTCGCCTTGTGGCGTGCCGAGCTTGATGAGCAGTAAAACGAGGAGCTTCTTGATACTCTCCACATCGCGTCCTATTGCATCGTCATCCATACCCGTGCATTTCCCATTCTGAATGGTTCAAGAACTTCCGGATGTGCTTGCCCTGGAATCTAATGGCAATCTGGGCAACCAATTGGGGCTCGCCTTCGCTTCGCTCGCTCGCCCTCCGCGTCGGCGGTCTGCCGCCATCACGTCGCTCGCTTGACGGCATGAAAGCGGTGCTTGGCTGCGCGGTGATGCCACGAGCGCCGCTTGGTCGGCATTCCGGACTTCACCATTCACGACCTCAGGCACCATTTCGCTGTGACCATGGCCCGGGTGGGCCTGCCGCTGCACCTGCTCCAGAAGCAGCTCGGCCACCGGCACATCGACGTCTCCATGAAATACGCCGCCCACCACCCGGCCTACGGCGATGTGGCCGCCTACTTCACGGCCGTGGGCGAGAAGCTGACGGGCAACGCCAGGGGGCGATCCAGGGGTCACCCCCCTGCGGAGGAGCCTGCGGCCCGTGTTGGGTGATCACCTAAGTCTTTACCCTATAGGCTATTGGCCCGGGTGGATTCGAACCACCACCGCCGGTTCCAAAGACCGGTGTCCTGCCATTAGACGACGGGCCAATGAGTCAACAAGTAAGCCAAATCACCTTCGGTTTTCCATATCCAAAAGTCCGGATCGGACACATTTTGGACACATCCGCCGGCCTCACAATCCACTGGCGACCTCCTTCAATTCCTCGAGGCTCAGCTCCTCGACCAGAGCCAGGAGGTCGGCGTCGAGAAGGTGGGAGTATCCCATGGTGGCAGCAAGGTCCGAGTGCCCCATGGCCTTCTGCACTAGAGTGGTGCTCTTTCCAGCGGACAGCCACGTCGTTGCTGGAGAAACAGAGCCAGCTCACGGAGACACCCTCGGTGCCCCCTCGAGTGGGAACGCAGCGACCGGGTCCTCAGCCCTCGGCCAGTCGATTCATGTCCTCGTTTTCGAGGACGCGCTCGGGATAGCCTTCTAGGCAGACGCGGATCATCGCTCTCCCCATGTTCGTCGTCGTTGTGACGTGCCGCGGAAAGAAGCGACGGAGCAAAGGGAAGAAGGGCCCCATCACCGCATAGGAAGCGTTGTAGAGGGGCGTCTTGGATCGGATGCCAGGTGCCGGGCGGACGAACCCCGGGCGAAACGCGTACGCGTCAATCGGCATCTCGAAGAGCCGGTTCTCCGTCCGCCCCTTAACCCGCGCCCACATTCTCCGACCGCGCTCCGTCGAGTCCGTTCCCTGCCCCGAGACGTAGCAAAAAGTCAGCGGCGAACCGACGCTCGCCAGCGTCTCCGCGACGGCGATCGTTCCGTCGTGGGTGATTCGCGCATAGACCGCCTCGTCCAGCCCGACGGACGAGACGCCGGTGCAGAAGAAGCAGCTGCGGTAGCCGGCCAGCTCCGACAACACGTCGCTCAAGTCGAAGGGGTCGGGCTTCACGATCTGCCGGAGCTTCCGATGGTCGACGGGGGTTCGCCTCCGGCCGATCGAAAGCACCGCCTCGACCCGGGGCTCCGCGAGGCATTCTTCAGGACACCCGAGCCGATCATCCCCGTGGCTCCGAACAGGACGACCCTCAGCACCGGCCGCCAGCGCGGCAGCGCAGACGCCGTCGACGTCGGCCACGTAGAGGTGATGGATCCTTCATCCCCCGCCGTCCACGAGCTCCCGCAGCTCCGTCAGCGCCTCCGGCCAGCGGGGGCCGGCGAGCCGTCGTTGTGACCCGCCCCCTCGACCCACAGGGCGAGCTTCGGCCCCGTGGCCGCCTCGAACAACCGCCGCCCGTGCGCGATCGGAACCACCTCATCCCGGGTGCCGTGAATCACCAGCACCGAACACTGGATGTCCTCGAGACGGCTCAGGTTCGGGAAGCGGTCGAAGGGGAGCAGCCGTACGCGGGTCATCACGCGGAACGCGCTCGTGAACGCGCTCTGGAGCACGAGCCCCGCCGGCCGATGGCCGGCCGCGAGATCCACCGCCGGACCCGAGCCGACGGACGTGCCATAGAGGATGAGCCGGCTCTCCGGAACGCCCAGCTCACCGACGGCGTACCCGTACGCCGCTTCCGCGTCCTCCAGCGCCTTCCGGGCGGTCGGCGGTCCGGGGCTGCTCTCGCCGTACCCACGATAGTCGAAGCCAATCACGCCGAATCCCTGGTCTCGAAGAGCTCGGAGGGTCGGGAGCGTAAGCCCCAAGTCCTCGGCGTTCCCGTGGAGGATGTACAGGATCGTGTATCGTGCCGCAGCGCTTGGGAGGTGTAGGAGCGCGATCCACTCGGTCCGCCCGACCGGCACGCGCCTAACGGGGAGCGTTCCATTCGCGTACGACGGCGGCGGCGGTTGGAAGATGATCCGGTCCGCCACGGCAACCGCAAGCAAGGTGACGAGGCCGTATGCGAGGAGCCCCGCCACGGCGAGCCGGGCGAGGGTCGTCATGCCCCGACAGCTCTCATTTCTCGCACGAACGTCGAGCCCCACTCGATGGGCAGGTCCAGATCGTCAGGGCCTGCCCCGCGAAGCTGACCAGATGGGGACGGGTCAGGTGAAAGGACTCGCTGGCTCCGGCCCCAGGTTCCGTCGATCGGAACGTTCTCCCAGACGTACCCCTCCTTGTCGTGATCGGCCCCACAGTCGATGGAGCCGAGGCGCCGGCCCGTCCCGTTCGCGACCCCTAGGAGCTCAGGAGCCAGGAGGGGTGTTCCTCCCGGCTCCCCCCGTTCCAGCGGACCTCCATGGTGACCCGCTCAGCGCGGACGAACATCGCCCGGTCACGTTCTTCCATCACCGCATCGTTCACCGGGTTCTCCTCGCGAGGCATAGGTGCTGCGACGGTCGGGTTTGCTCCCTCGCCTGCCGTCGACTAGCGTGAAACGGTTCACCAGAACGCCTTCCCGTGCATGCTACTGAGCACCGAAGGGGAATCTCCAGCCCGTTGAGGACTGATGGTGCCCTCAAGCTCCCGGCCCCCTGGGAAAGGGCGCCGACGAGAGAAGCGGCGAGCAGCCGAGGCGGCCCCTGCGCGGGCGGCACCTCCAAGTCGATACTTCTGGGTTCCGCTGTCCTTCATCCTCGCCCTCGTCCCTATCGCGTTCGTGGAGCGGGTTCGGGACCATCCCGTCCTGGTGTGGTCGGTCTTCGCCTCAGTGGGTACGCTCCTGGCTTGGCAGGCATGGCTCTTCCTCGGGATGAAGAAGGAGCGAACCACCCCAGCCTTTTCGATTGTCCTGCGACCACAGCATTACCTTCAGGGATGCCTCCAGCTCTCCGTGTTCGCATACTGGGGGTGGTACTGGAGGCCGGTCTACGAGCACGCGTGGCTCCTGCTCGCGCAGATCCTCTTCGCCTACGCCTTCGCGATTCTCCTCGCGTGGTCCCGCCGTCAGCCGTTCGCCCTGGGGTTCGGGGTCTTCCCGATCGTGCTCAGCACGAACCTCTTCCTCTGGTTCCATGACGACTGGTTCTACCTGCAGTTCCTGATGATCGCGGTAGGGTTCCTGGGCAAGGAGTTCGTGCGCTGGACGCGGGAGGGCCGGCGGGTGCACATCTTCAACCCCTCCGCCTTTTCGTTGGGGCTCTTCTCGGTGGTATTGATCGCCATGAACGCGACGGATCTCACCTGGGGCCAGGACATCGCGTCCACGCTGAGCATGGCGCCGCGCATCTACACGTTTCTCTTCGTGATCGGCCTGATCGCGATGTACAACTTCTCGATCACTCTCGTCTCCGGCCTCGCCGCCGTCGTGCTCTTCGGTTGGAGCGCAGGGTACTTCACGGTGACCGGAGTTCCTTACTTCATCGATTCAGAGATCCCCAGCGCGGTCTTCCTGGGGCTCTTTCTGCTGGTGACGGACCCCTCCACCTCGCCACGCACCCCCCTCGGAAAGGCGATCTTTGGGCTCCTGTACGGGGTCAGCGTCTTCGCTCTTTTCTCCGGGCTGGACGTGATCGGTGCACCAAGGTTCTACGACAAGCTGCTGGCCGTTCCTCTCCTGAACCTGAGCGTCCAACAGATCGACCGCCTCGCACGCACGATCCAGGGCACGGCGTGGTGGGGCCGCATGCGTCCCGCGTGGCCTCCCGCCCGGCTGAACCTGGCCCATATGGCCCTCTGGATCCCGTTCTTCATCCTGATGACCGCGACCGGACGAACGGACGGCCGCCACACGGGAGACAGCGTGCCCTTCTGGAAGCAGGCCTGTGAGGAGGGCCGGCGCAAGGCGTGCAACCGGTTGCTTGAAGTCGAGTACACCTACTGCGCCGACAACTCCGGCTGGGCCTGCAACGAGGTGGGGCGGCATCTCGCGGAAGGGCGGATCGCGGGTCCTGATCCGGAGCTGTCGCGGGAGTATTTCATCCGCGCCTGCGAGGCCCGCTTCCAACCTGGTTGCCTGAACCTCCTGGAGCCGGAAAGCCTCGCCGTCGCCCCCCCTCGGACCCTGGACTTGAGGCTGCTGGTGCGTGAAGGCAGAGCCACTCTCCTGGACATGCCGGAGCCGGAGCTCTACGCGCGGGCCTGCGATCATCAGTGGAACTTCGCGTGCGAAGCCCTAGCACTCCGGTCGTTCTGACCCATGACAGAGCGATGATCGAGGCGCGCTCCTCCGCTCGCCCGGCCTGGCTGGGCGGAGGTGCGATCTTCCTGGCGGTGCTGACGCTGGTGGGCGCCGTTTGGACGTTCCGGCCCACCTCAGACGAGCCGCCCCTGCCTCCGATGGCGGGCACCAGTGATCTTTCGCGGTTCCGCGCCGACGCATGGTTCCTGCCGGCCGAGGAGCTCCTGGGGTTCGTGGAGATCCCCGCCGGCCCGTTCCTCATGGGGAGCGACCCGGGTCTCGATCCCCTCGCTTTCGACAACGAGCATTGGCTGGACACCGGGGGCCGAGCGACGGTGGAGCTTCCAACCCTCTACGTCGCCCGGTACGAGGTGACCGTAGCGCAGTTCCGTGCGTTCGTGGAAGCGACCGGGGACCGCGCCGACCCGGCGGCCGTCACCGGACTCGCGGACCATCCGGTGGTCGCCGTCTCGTGGACTGACGCCTTGAGCTACGCGGGTTGGCTCGAGGGGCAGCTGCGGGAGTCTCGGGAAACACCCGCCGAGCTGGCCCGTCTCCTCGGGGAGGGCTGGCGGGTCGCCCTTCCCACGGAGGCCGAATGGGAGAAGGCGGCTCGGGGCACCGACGGACGGATCTACCCCTGGGGAGACGAGCCCAGGCAGGACCGAGCCAATTTCATGAGCGGAGGCACCCAGCCGGTTGGAAGTTTTCCCTGTCCGGAATGCCCCCACGGCCTCGCCGACATGGCGGGGAATGTTTGGGAGTGGACCCGTACTCCCTTCCAGGCTGCTCCCTACGATGGGGGAGCGAGTCCCACCGATCTGGGGGAGGATGCCATCTGGGTCATGCGGGGCGGGTCGTTCACCGATCCCGAGCGGAACGTGCGCGCGGCCATCCGCGGAGGTGCCGATCCCGGCGCCCGGCGCCCATTCATCGGTTTCCGGCTAGTAATCAGCCGACCCTAACCCCCGTCCCCCAAAAAAGCGCCGGGCCCCGGGTATGAATCCCGGAGCCCGGCCCGCTGAAGGTGTGAGACGCTCAGGGAAGCGTCAGAGCGAAATAACCGGCCGGCAAGCCCTGCTGGGCGCTGGACGAGTTCACTACGATGTACTGCTTGCCTTCGTGCATGAACGACATCATCCCGTACGAGCCAGGCGACGGGAGCTCGGTCGTCGCGACGACCTCACCCGTCCGCTTGTCACGGGCGTTGAGCAATGGCGGACCGGCGCCGCCCCCCCGGCCGCCGCCGCCCGTCTGGAGCAGGAGGTCGCCCATGACCATCTGGATGCCGCCCCCTGAAGACCCCGTATTGGGAACATCCACTCCCTGCAGGAGGGGGTGGTTCTCGTAGCTGGCGGGTAGGCCGCCCATGGGCTGGTCCCAGATCTTTGTGCCCGTGTTCATGTCGATGGCAACGAGCCCACCGTAGGGCGTGTAGATCGGCAGACCGTCTATGTTATCTAAGCCGGGGTCGTTGCCGCCGGGCATCCAGGGAACCGGCGTTCTGCCCGTAGTGGGCGTGGTGGTCGAGCCGGGCGCAAAATCGGTGAAGTCCACGTCCACCCCCCCCGTGGGCTCCACTTGGCCCGAGGTTCCGCACCTCCGGGAGTGCGAGGCGTACATGATTCCGGTCGTGGGATCCGCGACTGCCGGCGTGGGAATGTTGAGGCCCCCCATGCCGCAGTTGATCATGGCTACGTATTCGTTCTGGTGATCGAAGGGGAGCGGCGGCGCGTAGGTCCCACCTATGTTGTAGTTCTCCAGGATCTCCAGCGCCCGTGCCCTTAGCTCCGGAGTGTAGTTGATGATGTACTTGTCAGTCAGACCGTCGAGGACAATCGAATCCAGCGGCGACGGAAGGGTCGGATAGGGCTGGGTCGGCGACGTCCAGTCGCCCGGGACCTGCGTCTGAGGAACCGGTCGCTCCTCGATGGGCCAGATCGGCTCCCCGGTCTCCCGGTTGAACGCGAAGACGAGCCCCTGCTTCGTGTTCTGGATGAGCGCCGGGATCTCCTGCCCGTCCACCGTGAGGTCCAGCAGGATCGGCGCGGCCGGAAGGTCGTAGTTCCAGCGGTCGCTGCGGTGGATCTGGAAGTGCCACCTACGCTCCCCTGTCTGGACATCCAGCGCGACGACGCTCCCGCCAAAGAGGTTGGTCCCCGGGCGAAAGCCCGTGAAGGACTGGATCGTCGAGGCGTTTGTGACCAAGTATACGAGCCCGAGCTCCGGATCGGCGGACGCGGGAGCCCACTGGCCCATGTTCCCCGTCCACTGCCAGGCGTCGCTCTCCCAGGTGTCGTGGCCGAACTCACCGGGACGCGGCAGGACGTGGAACTTCCAAAGATGCTCTCCGGTCCTGGCGTCGTAACCCGAGAGGTCGCCCGGGACGTTCTCGATCCGGGTTTGGCCGTAAGCAGGCTGGTGGGCCGTCTGCGCCACGATGACCCCGTTCACGACGATCGGGGGCGAGGAGCTCGTGACCATCCCCAGCTCCCTGGGGATCCCATAGTCCGGGTCGTAGGTCCCCCCCGCGGCCGTGTAGTCCAGCCACGGCCCCCAATCCCCGATGAGGTCCGGGAGCAGGTCGACGACCCCAGTCTGCGGGAAGGTATCGATCCCTACGGGCGAGCCCCAGCCCTCCACGGGCAGCCCCGTCTTGGCATCCAGGGCCCACAGGAAGAACGCAGGCGACGTGATATAGATTACGCCTCGTCCGTCTATTTCCCCGTAAGCGACGCCCTTTCCGTGCGCCGCCCTGGGCGACCGCTGGTACCTCGTGGTGTTGGGCTCACGGAAGGTCCAGAGCGTCTCTCCCGTCGCCGGATCGATCGCAACCACCTGGCGGCGGCTGCCCGACACGGTGTAGAGCATCCCGTCTACGTAGATCGGGGTTCCCCGGGCCGAGTAGGTGGGTGACGGCCCCATGTTGTCGCCCCGCCAGGTCCAGGCCACCTCCAGGTCGCCAAAGTTGGAGGCGTTGATCTGGGTCAGGGCCACATTGGACCGGGTGGCGCCAGCATCGCCGATGAAGTAACGCCACTCTCCGTTCTCCAGGCCCGTGAGCTGCGCGGATCCGGGCATCGCGACGCCGAGCGCGATCGCGAGAGCAAGGACGCCTGAAATGCTCCGATGTCGAGTTGTCATTCTTCCTCCCGCAGAAAACGACGTGGGAAACGCCCACCTGAACTGCGCCTGGGATCGTCACGCCCCAGAGCCGGGCTTCCAATGGCCAGGTCGCGATACCGGTGGCTAGTATCGATGACAAGTTACGTGGGACACCAATATCCGGAAAGGGTGAGAATACTCGACGAGCCTTGGCATCACACAGCCCCCCCCGAAAGCATCCGAAACGGACCGCACACCTCCAAGGTGAAAAAACGAGAAAGGCCCCGTCTCCATTGAGGAAACGGGGTCTCGATGAGTCTTGGGAAACGCCCGGTTCTGATCCAAAGACCGGTGTCCTGCCACTAGACGACGGGCCATCGAGCGGACCAGGGGCGCACGGCCGGCGCCTGGAGGCCGTGCCCCGCCGCTACATGATCGGCCGGCTCACCACCGCACGCCCGATCATGTTCGCGTCCGTTCCGAACCAGAGCATTCCCGTCCGCTCGTCGAACATCATGTTGCGGATGTTCCCGCTCACCTCGAGGTTCGAGAAGATTTGCTCCGCGGCCGGATCGAAGCCGATCAGACGCTTCTCGGGCCCGGTGAGCGAGTACCAGATCCGCCCCTCCCCGTCGGCGTTTACTGCGTACGGGCGGGAGTCGCCGCCGCCTGGCGCGGCCCATTCCGTAGACTCCCCCGTGTTCGGATCGAGCTGGCCGAGATACCCTAGAGCGTAGTCCGTATACCAGATCATCCCGTCGGGCGTGACCGCTATGCGACGGTTCCGAGTCTCCGCCGTCCCAACCGGGTACCTGGTCACGTCCATCGTTTCCGGATCGATCCTGGCGATCAGGTTCGTCGCGAAGAGGTTGGCCCACGGGCTCCCCTCGGAATCCATCACGATCCCGTAGGGATTGGCCTGCCGGGAGTACGGGTTGTTGATGATCTCGATCTGGCCAGTCGCCATGTTGAGACGGCCGATCCGACTCGCGCCCTGCGCGGTGAACCAGATGTTCCCCGCGCCGTCGAACGTCGCCGTGTGGGGGTCACGCACGGCCGGGTCGGGCATCATGAAGATCTCGACCTCGCCCGTAGCCGGATCCAGCTTCCCGATCCGGCCGTTCCGGTTCCCCATGTACCACACGAACCCCTCCCCGTCCACGATCAGGCTGTGGGGGTTCGTTCCGCCCTCGATCTCGAAGCGTCGGAACTGCTCCGTCTCCGGGTCGAGGCGCGCGATGTAGTTCCCCTGCTGACCCACGAACCAGACATGGCCGTTCGGGGCCACGTACGGATCCCGCGTTCGCCCGCCCCACTCCACGGACCACTCCTGCAGGTCGATGGTTTGCGCGGGCAGCGGGGAAGTGAGCCCAACGAGCCCGGTCAGGACCAGAAGAATCAGTTGTCTCATGATGTGTTCTCGGGGTTCCAAGGTCAGTGCGACCTTCTGAGCATGGCTCTCGATTCCAAGACAATCGGGGTGGCTTTTCGCTGTCCCATGATGCCTTCGCGCTCGGCCAGGGCGCAAGCACGGGAGCTCTCGCCGCCGCCCGAGGTCACCGTGTTTGGGCAGCTACCGCCCCTCTGTGACGGACGTCCGGGTTCGGAGGACCCGCACGTCACCGACGGCCGAAGCCCCGCGCTCGAGCGCGTCCTGGTCGTCGAACACGCCGAACACGGCCGCCCCGCTCCCGCAAAGGAGGGCCGGCCCCCCACCCGCCCCGAGGAGGGCCGCCTTGATCAGCGCGAGCTCCGGCCGGAGTGGAAAGAGCGCCTCCTCGAAGTCGTTCTGAGCTTCGTCCCCAACACCGGCCCATTCGTCGCTCGGGCCCGGGCCCTCCCTGTAGCCGAACCTCGGGCGAGCCGGAGCTTCGCGCTCTCGGGCCCTGCGAGAGGCCAGGACCCCGTAGGCCCAGTCCGTTGAAATCGGAGGCTCGGGAACGGCGAGGAGCACGTCCCGAGGAGGGAGGGCCGGCAGCTCGAGTACGCGTTCCCCTCGACCCCACGCCACGGCACGGGCGGCCCCCGACACAAAGAAGGGCACGTCGGAGCCGATCCCGGCTCCGAGACGCATGAGATCCGCTTGTGGGAGAGCTTCTTCCAGGAGGGCATTCAGCCCTCGAAGGACAGCCGCCGCGTCGGAGGATCCGCCACCCAGGCCGGCTCCGTGAGGAATCCGCTTCGAGAGGTGCACCCGGATCCCAGGGAGCCGCGTCCCACGCGTCGCCAGGACCCGCCGAAAGCCCTCGGCGGCACGAACCGCAAGGTTCGCCTCGGGGGGACCTAGCGCTCCCTCGGCCACGCCCTCCAGCTCCAGCTGATCGGAGTCTCGGTCGAGGAAATCCAGCCTCAGGGTGTCCGCGAGCTCGACCGTATGAAGGACGGTCTCGATCCGGTGGTAGCCGTCCTCCCCCCGCTCCAGGACCCGGAGGAGGAGATTCACCTTCGCGGGCGCATCCCCCGTCCAGGAGTTCGCCACCCATCCCAAGTGGCGAGTCACCGCCCCCAGCGCCCGCTCGCCCGCCGAGTCATCGGCCCCGCGGCTCCCTCGTGCCACTCAGCCCGATCCCCTCCGTCCGGCGCAGATCCGAAACGCTCAGCCCCACGCGCGCCGCGTACCACAGACCCAGGAGCGTGACGGGGAGGAAGCTGCCCAGGTGGTATCCGAACGCGAACGCGAGCGTGGGCCCTTCGGCGACCCCGTAGACCTCGTGGAGCGCGATCACCGCCGCTGCCTGGAACGTCCCCACGTACCCCGGGGCGGCCGGAACCGCCACGCCCAACGTGATGATCGCCTGGACGAAGAGAGCGGTCACGTATCCCTGCTCGATCCCGAAGGCCCAAAGGCCCACGAGATACGAGAGGCCGTTCCATGCCCAGAAGGCGAAGGACCAGATCACGCTCAAGGAGAGAAGGCGCGGGCTTCGTAGCGCACCCAGGCCCCGAAGGAACGCCTCCAGGAACTCGGTGATCAGGTGACCCGCCCGTCCGGGCAGATGCGGAGCGACGCGCCGAGCCAGGCTCACCAGCGGATTCGGGAGAAGGAGCGGGACGAGGAGGACCGACACTGTCAGGACGAGCACCACGGCCACGCCGGGAAGAAGCGACTCGAGGGAACGCCCTCCGACCGTGACACTGCCGGGGAAGCTGGGGTGGAGGACGGCGACGAGGAGCAGGCCGAATACCGCAAGGAGATCCATGAAGCGCTCCACGACGATGGAACCGAACGTGGCGCTCACGGTCACGGATTCGAGCCTGGCAAACGACCAGGCGCGGGCGAACTCCCCCATTCGCGCCGGGAGGACGTTGTTCAGGCCGAACCCGATGTTCACCGCGGCAAATCTGGAGTGGAGACGGGTGCCGGGCCGCACCGGGTGAAGAAAGACCCCCCAGCGGAGCGCCCGGATCAGGAATCCCGAGGTCGTGATCGCGACGGCGAGGAGTAGGAGCCAGAGGTTCGCCCCACGGACCTCGGCCCACACCTGACGCGGATCCACGTCGCGGAGGACCCACCAGATGAGGAGCGCGCTGACCGCGATCCCGAGAACGGCCTTCCAGCCCCGCCTCACGGGCCCGGCTCCACCTCGGCACCCGATCGGCGATCAGTACCCAATCGGCGGCACCCACCGCCCGGGCTCGCCAACGCGCGCCGGAGCCTCGTTCATCAGCTGGTGCATCTCCCGAACCGCTCGCTCCAGTCCGACGAGCACCGCCCTGGATACGATCGAGTGCCCGATGTTCAGCTCCTCGATGCCCGGCAGGGCGGCAACCGGGGTCACGTTCTCGTACGTGAGCCCGTGCCCCGCGTGGGCCGCGACCCCGAGCTCCCTCCCCAACCGGGCCGCCCGCAGGAGCCTCTGGAGCTCCGCCGCGCGGTCTTCGTCTCCGCGCGCGTTGGCGTACGAACCCGTAT
This sequence comes from Longimicrobiales bacterium, assembly GCA_965198065.1. GTDB lineage: Bacteria > Gemmatimonadota > Gemmatimonadetes > Longimicrobiales > Gaopeijiaceae > SHZS01. Next base: position 932,590 of record CBDAON010000004.1, read on the forward strand.
GGAGCTCGATCGCCTCGACGCCCAGATCGGCGGAAGCGCGAACGGCCCTCTCGTCGGGATCCACGAAAAGGGACACTCGGATCCGGGCGTCCTTCAACCGACCAACCGCGCGCGCGATCCCCGCCCGGACGCCGCCGGCGCCCAGGTCTAGCCCCCCCTCCGTCGTGACCTCGTCCCGGCGCTCCGGCACGAGCGTCGCCTGCATGGGCTGGATCTCGCAAGCGATGTCCAGGATCGCGGGATCCACCGCCAGCTCGAGGTTCACGCCGGTCCGGACGGTCTGGACGAGCAGCCGGATGTCCCGGTCCTGGATGTGCCGCCGATCCTCGCGAAGATGGACGGTAATCCCGTCCGCCCCGGCGAGCTCGACGAGCGCCGCGGCACGCACGGGGTCCGGCTCGTCGGTGCCCCGCGCCTCTCGCAGCGTCGCCACGTGGTCCACGTTGACGTAGAGTCTCACGAGTACCTCTCGAAGAGCTCGGCGATCTCCGCCGCCGTCGCGGGCGGCAGCCCCTCGCCAATCCATGCCAGGCCCCGCACTCCCAACGCCGAGTAGAGTCGCGCGTCGGCCGGCTCCAGCGTTCTGAGGTGCAGGGCAATCGTCTCGACGTCCCCCCGCAGGAGGGGGCCGGTGAGCGCACGATCTACCCCCAGCTCTTTAGCGTTCTCGAGCGCCCCTATCGCGAGCGTCGCGAGCGCCTGCTCGGCGTCTTCGCGGTCCGCTCCAGCCTGCTCGAGCAGTCGGGTGGCCTCGTGAAGGAGAAGGACCGCGTAGCTCGAGGCGAGCACCGCCGCCGCGTGGTAGAGAGGACGCCGTGTCGTGGGCACCGCGATCGAACGCCCTCCCAGAAGCGAGACCAAGCGTCGACCGACGAAGAGGGCCTCTGGCTCTCCGGAGAGCGCGAAGAAGGCGCCCAGGAGCCGATCGGGACCGACCGTCGCGTTCGGTATGGCGCGAAGCGGGTGCAGGGTCCCTACCGAGTACCCGCGAGCATGAAGGGAGGCGAGGGGATCCGCCCCAAGAGCTCCCGAGCAGTGGAGGACCGCACAGCTGCCGGGCGCCTCGCCCCGTTCGGAGAGGGCGTGCGAGACGTCCGCGATCGCCCGGTCGGGGACTGTCAGGATGACGGCGGTCGTACCGGTCTCGGGACGGTCGATCCCGAAATGGTACCGGGCGAGCCCGTCGTCGAAGAGGGGATGCCGAGGCGGCTCAGCGTGCCGCCCCATGACCGTGACCTGCGTCCGCCGGTCGGCCCGCGCCACGGCGTAGGCCAGAGAGAGCCCCAGGCGCCCCGGCCCCACGAAGACGAGCCGCTCCATCAGGTCGAACGGGACTCCGCCCGAGAGAGGGCAGACCGGGGGCAGGCGGCACGACGGATCACGGCTCGGCCAGCTCGACCTCCGGGTCCCGCCTAAGACGTCCCAGCAGGGCCGCCGGCACCCTCGCCGTCAGCCGCAGCCGGGATCCGTTTTCCTGGACGGAGATGACCTCCCCCTCCCGATGCACGGCCGCGAGCACGCCGCCCGCCCCCGCGGGGAGCTCCATCTCGACCCGGGGATGCCTCAAACGGACCCGAGCCCGGAGCGCTTCGACGAGCGGATCGAGCCCGCCGGCCTCCACGGCGGAGACGAAGACGGCGGGCGTCCCCCCCAGCGCTCGGGCTCTCGCCGCATGTATCTGCTCCTCCTCGTGCGTCAACCGATCGACCTTGTTGCACAAGAGGATCTGCGGACGGTGCGCGAGATCGAGCTCACCCAGGACTTGGTCGACGACCTCCCTCTGCGCCTCCCACTCGGGGTGCGAGAGGTCGATCACGTGGAGGAGAAGGTCGGCCTCGCGGGCCTCTTCCAGAGTCGATCGGAATGAAGCGACCAGGTGGTGGGGGAGCTTCCGAATGAAGCCCACCGTGTCGGTCACGAGGGCGGCGTATCCGTGGCCCAGCTCCACCTGTCGGGTCGCGGGGTCCAGGGTCGCGAAGAGCCGATCCTCCACAAATAGCTCGTCTCCGGACAGGCTCCTGAGCACGGAGGACTTCCCGGCGTTCGTGTACCCGACGAGGGCAGCCCGAAAGTGTCCGTGCCTGCGCTTCCTCTGCGTAGCGCGCTGCGAGGCCACCGCCTTCAATCTCTTCCTGAGCCCGGAGATGCGCCGTCCGATGAGCCGCCGGTCCGTTTCGATCTGGGCCTCGCCCGGTCCACGCAGCCCGATGCCGCCCCGGATTCGGGACAGGTGGGTCCACATGCGGGCCAGCCGGGGGAGGAGGTACTCGAGCTGGGCGAGCTCCACCTGAAGCTTCGCTTCCCTGGACCGCGCGCGTGAGGCAAAGACGTCCAGGATCAGCTCGGACCGGTCCATGACCCGTACCTCGATCGACCGCTCCAGGTTCTTGGCCTGGTCCGGCTTCAGGTCGTCGTCGAAGATCACGAGATCCGCCTCGCGCTCCCTTACGAAACGGCGGAGCTCGGTCACCTTCCCCGAGCCGATCAGAGTCTGTGGAGTGGGGGAGTCCAACCGCTGAATGAGCTCGCCGACGACCTCTCCACCGGCGGTGGCAGTCAGGCGCTCGAGCTCCTGCATGTGCTCGCGGACGATCCTTTCATCGACCGAGCGGGACGGGGCACCCACCAGGACCGCTCGCTCAGGCTTCCGCCCGTTTTCCAAGTGCGCTCTCGGTATGGCTCGTGCCCTCCTCGGGTGCCAGTTCGATGCCGCTCGACGAGGCGCCGTGGGGGAGACCGGCGCCGCGTACCCGCCGGATCCGTCCTCCCTCCTACCCGGGATCCTCGGGATCGTGTCCCACGTCCTCCGCGATCTCCTCCCCCACGCGGACGCGTCCCCCGGATCGGCGCTCTCCCCACCACCGCAGTCGTGCCTCGATCGCCTTCTCGAACCCGAACGTCCCGGGTTGGTAAAAGCGACGGCCGGTGAGGGCCTCCGGAAGGTAGTGCTGCGAGGCCACCCCATCTGGCTGGTCCGGGTCGTATCTGTACCCTCGCCCGTAACCCCACTCCTTCATTTCGGGGGTCGGAGCGTTCCGGATGTGCAGCGGAACCGGTTCGGAGGCCGTCTCCTCCGCGGCCGCCATCGCTCGACTCCAGCCCACGTACGCGCGGTTCGACTTGGGAGCGGTGGCGAGATAGAGGGCGGCCTCCGCGATGGCGAGCTCACCCTCCGGAGAGCCGAGGAAGTGGTAGGCCTGCCAGGCGGACACCGTTATCTCGAGGGCCGCGGGATCCGCCAGGCCGATGTCCTCGGACGCCATGCGCACGAGTCGCCTGGCCACGTAGAGCGGATCCTCGCCGCCCCGGATCATGCGCGCGAGCCAGTACAGCGTGCCGTCCGGGTCACTCCCCCGTACGGCCTTGTGTAGGGCGGAGATCAGGTTGTAGTGCTCCTCCCCCGACTTGTCGTAGACGGCGAAGCGATGCTGGAGCGCGTCCCTTGCGACCTGGACCGTGATCGTTTCTCCGTCTCCCGCGATCTCGTGCGCCGCCTCGAGGCCGCCGAGCGCCCGCCGGGCGTCCCCGTCCGCACCCTTGACCAAAAGGGCGAGCGCATCGTCGTCGATGGTGACGCGGGCGCGCCCCAAGCCGCGGCTCTCGTCCTCCATCGCAGCGCGGAGGATCTCCTCGAGATCCGGATCCCCAAGCGGCTCCAGTAGGAAAACCGGGGCGCGAGAGAGAAGAGGACGGTTCACCTCGAAGGAGGGGTTCTCCGTCGTCGCGCCGACGAGCACGATGGTCCCGTCCTCTACGAACGGAAGGAACGCGTCCTGCTGTGCCCGATTGAAGCGGTGGATCTCGTCGCAGAAGAGGACGGTCTTCCGCCCCGAGGCGCCGAGACGGACTCTGGCCGAGGCAATTACCTCGCGTACGCGGGCGACGCCTTCCGTCACCGCCGAGAAGGAGACGAACTCCGCGTCCACCCGCTCCGCGAGCAGCCGGGCCAGGGTCGTCTTTCCACTCCCGGGCGGTCCCCAGAGGATGCAGCTCGTGAGCTGCCCGCCCTCGAGCATCCGTCGAAACGGCTTCGCGGGACCGAGAAGATGGGCCTGGCCCCGCACCTCGCCCAGCTCCCGCGGGCGCATCCGCGCCGCGAGGGGGGCGTGCCGCCCCGGCCGCTCGCCCGGGTCGCCCGGTTCGGAGCCTTGCGGTCGCGACCCGCCGGACCCCGGCCCGCCCGGTTGAGACTTGCCCCCGCCCGCCGCCCCTCCGCGGAAGAGATCGAGATCGCTCACGGACGGGGCCGCGTGGGCGCCTGGAGGGCACTCATCCTGGGGTGGTCCTCGGCGCTATGCCACGCGCCTCAAGCCATCGTTCGGCCTCCACCCGGAGCGAATCCCGACGGTTCAGGGATGGATCATCCAGGGCGAGGTCGAGCAGCGAACGTAGCACCTCCCCGAAATGGGGGCCGGGCGCGAAGCCCATCCGTATGAGGTCGCGGCCGCTGAAGTCCAGCTCCTCCACTCGAAGGGGCGCGTCGGAGCGGGCCAACCGGCGGAGGCGGGTCGCGAGGATCGTGAACCCGTGGCGACCGTGGGCTCCCTGCCCGGCCCGGCCCCGCGCCTCGTCCGCCCTGACGGAGGCGCTCCAGATTCGGAGAACCGATCCCAGCCTGGCCCGGCCCGCCGAGGCTAACCAGCGTCGAAGCTCGGCGTCGGACGCCTCCGGGGCCGGGGGTCTGGAGGAAAGGGCGGCGACCTCGGCGATCTCCCGAATGCGCGCGTTCGATGCCCGGAGTCGCTCGAGGACCGCGGCCGCACGGAGGAGGGTGAGCGTGGGGGGCGTGGCCCCCGCCTCATCCTCCCCGTGCCCCGCCGCCTCACCGACGCCCTGGAAGAGCGCGGCCCATCGGAGGTCCGGTCGGACCCGAGCGATGCGGTCCACGGTCTCCAGGGCGTGCGCGAACCACTCCACCCCCGGCTCGCGCACGCACCCCACGGTGCGGTCCAGCTCGGGGAAGAGGGAGCGGGCAACGCCCGAAGCCGCGTAGAGCGCGAGAGAACGCGACGGGGGCGCCACTCCCGCGAGGATCCTCTGGAGCTCTTCGTGGAGGCGCTCCGAGGAAAGGACGCCGAGGTTCTCGACGGCTCGAACGAGAGCTCGCCAGGTATCGGCCTCGATATCGAGGCGAAATGTGCCCGCGAAGCGCAGAGCGCGGAGCACTCGCAGGTAATCCTCGGCGAACCGGCGGGACGGATCTCCCACGGTCCTGAGCACCCGACGAGCCATGTCCTCCCGCCCCCCGAAGGGGTCGTGGACAACCTCGCGAACGGGATGCCAGGCCACGGCGTTGATCGTGAAGTCCCGGCGGGCAAGGTCCTCGTCCAGCGTATCCGCGAAGGCAACCTCGGCGTGCCGGCCCGTCGTGCGTACGTCCTTCCGGAACGTAGTGACCTCGTACAGGGTCCCGTCCCTGAAAAGTACCCCGACCGTCCCATGTTCGAGACCGATCGGAACCGTGCGAGGGAAGACCTTCTTCACCTGACTGGGCCGAGCGGCTGTCGTGAAGTCCCAGTCGTAGGATGAAAGCCCGGAGACGGCGTCGCGGACTGCACCCCCCACGGCCCAGGTCTCGTAGCCCGCCTCCTCGAGCCTGGAGACGATCCAGTGCGCGGCTTTGGGAGCGGGCAGGCGCGTCATGCCCGGAGGAAGGACAGGAGTCGCCGGAGCAGTCCCGGCCTTCCTTCCAGCCTCGGCACGGGCAGGGGCCGCTCTCCCCGGGCGATCCGTCCCGGATTGATGCCAGTGAGAAGGGACCAGGCCTCGGTCGCGTCTAACTTCTCGAAGGTCTCCCGGGCGCCGTCCACGAACAGGGGGAGCGACGGACTCCCGTGGAAATCCGTCGAGAGGCAGTCGACCCAGCCCTGCTCTAGCAGCCTGAACGCCTGCTCGCGGGGCTGGGGGCCGTACTTTCCGAGGAGCGACCCGTAGTTTACCTGACACATCGCGCCCTCCCCGCGCCACCGCTCGACGACCGTCATCCCCTCGTCGTACCCCGCGTACCGCTCGGCGTGAGCGATCACGATCTCGACCCCGTGTTTGTGGAGCGCCCGTATCACGGCAGGGGTCTCGGGCGGGATCTGGAGCCGCGGCCACTCCGCAAGCACGAGGTCCGTCCCGGCGAGTCGAACGCGCGGATCGGAGAGATCCGGGTCGGGGACGTCGAGCATCACCTCGTGGCCACGTCGCAGATCCACGCCGGGGACCAGCTCCGCGACCGCGGCGGCCAGCGTGTCGAAGACCGCGTCCACCTCGGAGAGCCTCCGCTCGAGCGCTCGACCGTCACGGGTGAGGCTTCCGTTCAGGTGTGGGGTCGTGACGATAGTCCGGATCCCTTCGGACCGCATCCTCTCGACCCCCTCGAGCGCGTCTTCCAGGACGCGTGCCCCGTCGTCCACGCCCGGGACCAGATGGGAGTGGAGGTCGGTCAGGGAGGGGCTCTGCCCATCCGTCGTCATCCCCGGGCTACGCCTCGTCGCCGAGAATGGCCAGGACGTCACGCAGTCCCGCCTCGGGATCCTCCTCGTTCAGGCAGGCCTCGATGGTATACGTGAGAAGCCCGTCTGCTGCGAGCAGGGCATAGGCCCCCTCGCGTACCCGTCCCGGCCGGCGCAGGGCCTCGCGAAGCGCCCGCACCGCGCCACGGGTCAGCTCGGGCGCGCTCCTGTCGAGCGGCACGAGCCCGTACCGCTCCATCCATTCCCTCACCTCCGGCGGCACCGTCGGCGCCCCCGACTCGTCGGCGCTCATCGGGCCCTCCCCGGACCCACGCGCCTGGCCCTGGCTCATCCGCGGCCTTCGGCGAGGGCGTGTCTCAGCGCCTGCTCTCCGGCCTCGAGCGCCTCGTTCACCCGGGCCCGATCCTCGACTCCGGCCTGCGCCATGTGCGACTTGCCTCCACCCCGGCCCCCGGTGACCGCCGCGATCTCCCTGACCAGCGCACCCGCCTTCACGCCGCGACCCACTAGGTCGTCCGTCACGAACACGTAGAAGCTGAGCTTCTCGTCCGAGGATTCCGCAGCCAGGGCGGTGACAGACATGGACTCCTTGGCTCGCAGTGCGTCGCCGAACGCCCGCGCGTCCTCGGCATCCTTCACCTTCACGCGCAGCGCCTGGTAGCGCGCGGTGCCGCCGTCGTCCAGGGGAATCACGGCCTCGTGGATTGGAATCTCGCTCGCCCCGCCCCCTCGGCGGAGCTCCGCGAGCAGCCCCTCGAGCCGGTCCCGCTCCGCGATCAGATCTTCCACGCGCCGTGCGAGGGACTCCCGCCCGGTCTTGAGAGTCCGGGCTAGCTCGTCGAGCTCCCACTCAGATCGTCGCAGCCGGACGAACGCCGAGCGCCCCGTGAGGGCCTCGATCCTCCGCACGCCGGCCGCGACCCCGCTCTCGCGGACCACGGTAAAGAGCCCGATCTCCCCCGTGTGTCGGAGGTGCGTCCCCCCGCAGAGCTCGAGGCTGACTCCGGGAATCTCCACGACGCGAACGCGGCTGCCGTACTTCTCGCCGAACAGCGCCATCGCCCCCTCAGCGAGCGCATCCTCCCGGGAGGTGATTCGCCACCGAACCGGGTGGTCCCGCCAGATCGCCTCGTTCACGTCGCGCTCGAGCGCGTCGATCTCGGCCAGCGTCAGCGGGTCGGGGTGCGAGAAGTCGAAGCGGAGGCGCTCAGGGTGGACGAGGGACCCCCGCTGCTGGACGTGATCACCGAGCACCTTCCGGAGCGACGCGTGAAGGAGGTGAGTCGCCGTGTGGTTCCTCTCCGTGTCGTGGCGGGCGTCCGCGTCCACCGACGCCACCGCCCTCAAGGCGCTGTCCTCCCCGTCCGGGAAGCGACCCTCGAGGGGTCCGAAGACGGCCGTGCGTCCTTCGACTCTCCGCACCTCGTCCACTGGGATCCGCCACCCGTCTCCCTCCACCACGCCCCAGTCCGCGACCTGCCCTCCCGCTTCCGCGTAGAACGGGTTCTCGCTGAGGATGAGGCCGACGCGCTCGTCCTCGCTCACGAACGCCCCAACCGCCGTCTCAACGGCACGGGAGTCCCAGCCCACCCACTCCTGGGAAGCCTCCGGGGCCAGGACCGTCCACTCCTCGAGACCCGGAACCCGCTTCGGCGCGGACCCCGCCTCGGCGCGATCCGCTCGACTGCGCGCCCTCTGCTCCTCGAGCGCGCGCTGGAAACCCTCCTCGTCCACCTGGTATCCTCGCTCCCTGCCGATGACCTGCGTGAGGTCCAGAGGGAAGCCAAACGTATCGTAGAGGCGGAATACCTCCGACCCGGGGATGATTGTCGCCTTTCTTCCCGCCTCGCGGGAGCGCCTCGGAGCGATCTCGTCCAGGCGCGCCATCCCCCCCTCGATGGTTGTCAGAAACCGCTCCTCCTCCCTCCGCACCGTCTCCAGCACCTGAGGAGCCCTCTCGCCCAGCTCCGCATAGACGTCCCGCATCAGATCCACGACTTCCTCGACCACGTGCACCAGCGCCGGCTCGGTAAGGCCGAGGTGCCACGCATGCCTCACCCCGCGGCGGAGGATCCTTCGCAGCACGTATCCGCGTCCCTCGTTCGACGGGACGACTCCGTCGGTCGAAAGGAACGCCACCGCCCGGGCATGGTCCGCGAGGACCCGGTAGCTCACCCCTTCCTCGTGGTCCCGGCGGTACGGACGACCGACGATCTCCGCGACCCGCTCCAGGAGCGGAAGAAACAGGTCCGTGTGGTAGTTCGAGTCCACGCCCTGGAGCACGGCGGCGAGCCGCTCGAGCCCCGCCCCGGTATCGATCGAGGGGGCCGGAAGGGGCGTCAAGACGCCCTCGCGGTCGCGATCGAACTGCATGAACACGAGGTTCCAGAGCTCCAACACGTCACCGCGCTCGCCCAGGGCCTCGAACTCCGTACGGGACGGGACGTTTCGGGCCGATTCGGCCCTCAGGTCGTAATGGAGCTCCGAGCACGGCCCGCAGGGGCCCGTGTCAGCCATCTGCCAGAAGTTGTCCTTGTCCCCGAGGCGATGGATACGCTTCGGGGAGATTCCCGAGACGTCTCGCCACGCCTGGTGCGCCTCGTCGTCGCTCTCGTGAACCGTGACGAAAACTCGGCCCGCCTCGAGACCCAATTCCTTAGTCGTGAGCTCCCACGCGAACGCGATCGCCTCGCGCTTGAAGTAGTCGCCGAAGGAGAAGTTCCCGAGCATCTCGAAGAACGTGTGATGCCCGGCCGTGAGCCCGACCTGCTCGAGGTCATTGTGCTTTCCGCCCGCACGCACGCACTTCTGAGCCGTGACCGCCCGCCGGTAAGGAACCCGCTCCTCACCCAGGAACACCTTCTTGAACTGCACCATCCCGGCGTTCGTGAAGAGGAGGGTCGGATCGTCTGCCGGAACGAGCGACGAGCTGAGGAGGAGCTCGTGTCCCCGCAGCTGGAAGTAGTCGAGGAAGCGGCTTCGGATGTCCGCAGCCTTCATGGGGGACCGTCGCCGTCCGCCGAGACTCCCTCGTCGGTACCCGTGCGAGGGGAGCCAGGGAGCTCGAGCGCGGCTCTCAGCTTTCCGTCGATCTCGTCCGCCACGTCCCTGTTCTCGAGCAGGAACTGTCGCGCGTTCTCCTTCCCCTGCCCGAGCCGGAGGTCGCCGAACGAGTACCAGGCGCCCGAGCGCTGGACGATGTCCAGCTCGGAGCCCAGGTCGAGAAGGAGGCTCGGGTGCGAGATCCCCTCGTTGTACATGATGTCGAACTCAGCCTGCTTGAAGGGAGGCGCACACTTGTTCTTCACCACCTTCACCCGCGTCCGGTTCCCGACTAGGTCCTGACCGTCCTTGATCGCACCGATGCGGCGAATGTCCAGCCGGAGCGATGCGTAGAACTTGAGCGCGCGGCCGCCCGATGTGGTTTCCGGGTTCCCGAACAGCACTCCGACCTTCTCCCGGATCTGATTCGTGAAGATGACAGCCGTTTGAGAGCGGCTCACCGCACCCGTCAGCTTCCGGAGCGCCTGGCTCATGAGCCGTGCCTGGAGGCCGACGTGGTGATCGCCCATCTCGCCCTCGATCTCGGCCCGCGGCACGAGCGCGGCGACCGAATCGATTACAACGACGTCCACCGCGTTCGATCGGATCAGCACCTCGGCGATCTCGAGCGCCTGCTCACCGTTGTCGGGCTGGGAGACGAGCAGGTTGTCCACGTCCACGCCCAGCTTCCGAGCGTACTGGATGTCTAGCGCGTGCTCTGCGTCCACGAACGCCGCCACCCCGCCCTTCTTCTGCGCGTTCGCGATCACGTGGAGACAGAGCGTCGTCTTCCCGGAGGATTCCGGCCCGTAGACCTCCGCCATGCGGCCCCTGGGGATGCCCCCGATCCCGATCGCCGCGTCCAGGTTGATGGCCCCGGTCGGGATGGCCTCGATCTGGAAGCGGGCACCGTCCACCCCCATCCGCATGATGGCGCCTTTCCCGTGGGCGCGCTCGATCTGATTCAGGGCCGTGGCCAGATCCTTCCTCTTCTGCTCGCTCAGCTCCGCCGTCGCCATCGCCTCCTTCCTCCTCGCTCTGTAGGCCTCGCGCCTGGCCCGCACTCGATTGGCCCGGAACCTGGTCGATCGGTCTCACCGAGCCGAAGATAGAGAACCCGAACAGAACGCGAAAGTACTCCTTACACCACATCCGACCCGGGGCCATGCCCCCTCCGGCGCCCCCTGCCCCGCCCCAAATCTAGGCCGAGCGAGGGGGCATCGAAATGACACCGCGGGACGGACCTCCGGAGCGCTCGACGCACACACGGTCGGCTTGCCGCGCTCGGGAACGCGCGACCATCTTCGTTACGTCCCTACACACAGCTACTCCAAGCAGGGGCTCATGGACGCCGATCCCCCGGACAGCCGGCCTTCGCGCCGCCGTGCCCGCTGCCACTCGGTGGAGACGAGGACCTCCCGTGACTCCCGCTGCATGGTGCGGGTGGAAGTGGAGTGGATCAGCGGCGAGATCGTCGAGGGGCAGGGACAGGCCACGGACACGCCCGAGGGCCGCATGCAGGCCGGCGCGACCGCCGCTCTCGAAGCCGTTTCTCGTGTCGGAGAGGGAGCCATCGGCCTCGAGATCCGAGGGACCAAGCTGGTTCGGGCTTTCGACGGCCTGATCGTGATCGCGGCGCTGCGCGCGCTCCGCGGGGAACACCGATACGACCTGATCGGGTCCACGGTGGCCCCGCGGGACGACGTGGCGCGTGGTGCCGTCCTTACGGTGCTCGACGCCACGAACTGGATCCTGGAGCCGCGCGCCCCGGTGGAGGCGGCAGGCGACCCGAACGTGCCAGAGACATCGCTGGAATGAAGGAGACCTTCGCCGGTCCGCCGCGCCGTCAGGACTCGATCTTCTCCTCCACCTTCCTTAGCCGTCGGAGGATCGAGACCACCCAACCGAAGATGAGCACCCACGCCGCCGCGTAAGCCACGAATACGTGCCAGAAGTGCCGCATCTCCAAGCTGCCTTCCTGGACGGCCTGGAGGAGCAGGGCCTCGAGAGTCATCGGGGAGCGTTCCTCGTCAGATCGTGGTGGTGGGGGCAGCCTGCTCCGCCCGCGCCTCGAGTCGTGCCACCCCGTAGCGCAGGAGGAAGAGGGACAGGAAGAGGAAGGTGAACGCCACCAGGGCGAGCATCAGCGTCGTGAGCATGTCGCCGGGGAGCTGCGGGGCCCCCGCCGTCTGGAGCACGACGGGCTCTGGGTGGAGCGAGCGGAACCAGACGACGCTCACGTGGATGAGGGGGATGTTGAACGCCCCCACGATCCCGAGCACCGCCGCGAACTTCTTTCCGCGCTCGGGGCTGTCGGTGGCGTTCCGCACCAGGAAGTACCCCAGATAGATGAACCACAGGAGAAGCGTCAACGTGAGCCTCATCTCCCACGTCCACCAGGTTCCCCAGGAGATACGCGCCCAAAGGGGGCCCGTGACGAGCACGATCGTGGTGAAGAGCATCCCACCTTCCGCGGCCGACCTCGCGGCCTGATCGAGCTTCTCCTCGCCCAGCCAGAGGTACACGGCGCTACAGAACGCTACGATTCCGAAGGCGAAGAACGCGACCCACGCCGAAGGGACGTGGATGTAGAAGATCCGCTGGACGATCCCGAGCGTGGCCTCCGTGGACACCCAGAAGAAGACCTGCCAGTGGAAGACGAGGGTCAGGGCGACCCCGAGCGCACCCAGGGTGAGCGCCGCGAGCCGTATCGTCCTCAGCGACATCACTCCTCCACGATGTAGCGAAAGAGCAGCACTCCGGCCGTAAGGGCTACGAGCGTGAAGGCCGAGAGGATCCGCAAGTTGCCATGCACTCCGGCGGCGGGGAAGCCCTGGAGTAGCTGGCCGGTTCCGTTGGCCCCAAAGGTCACCACCGGAACGAGGAGGGGGAAGAGGAGGACCGGGAGGAGAGTCGTCCCGATGCGAGTGCCGGCCGTGATCCCGCTGAAGAGGGTGCCGAGCGAGACGAACCCCAGCGTCCCCATCCCCAGGTGGAGGGCCAGCCACCCCGGGTTCCGGGTGAGATCCACCTGGAAGAAGAACGCGACCGTGAACACGGTCAGGGCCACGATCGTCCCGACGAGGACTGCGTTCGAGACCACCTTACCGAGGAAGAGCGCGTCCCGCGGCACGGGAGCAACGAGAAGACCATCGATCGCGCCCTCGTCCTTCTCAAGCTCGAAGGTCCGACCGAGGCCGAGGAGCCCGCCCAGGAGGAGCGTCATCCAGATAAGCGCGGAGGCGATGTCGCGCGGTTGGACGACCCCGTGATCGATGGCGTAATTGAAGAGGAACGCGGTGAGCACGACGAACGCCGCCATCGTGGCGAAGCGCTCGCGCGTCCGCCACTCTACGCGGAGGTCCTTCGCCGCGATGGCCCAGACCTGTCGTAGATACCGCTTCACACCGCTTCCCTCGACCCGTCGTCCACCCGTCGCCGGTAGAACGCCTCCTCCTCCCCCGGGGGAATCTCGCTACGCCCTCCGAGGAACGCGAAGCGGCCGTCCACCTGGATCGCGACCCGGTCCGCGAGGGCTAGCCCCTCGGACAGGTTGTGCGTGACGAGGACCACGGTCCGACGGCCGTCCTTGAGCTCCCCCAGGACCTCACGGAGCAGCCCCGACGCATGGACGTCCAGGCCCGTGAACGGCTCGTCCAGGAGCACGAGCGACGGATCGTGGAGGAGGGTCCGGGCCAGCGCGAGCCGCTGCCTCATCCCCCGTGAAAACCCGTTCACGGGTCGGTCCGCGTGGCGAGCGAGCCCCACCCGCTCGAGGCGCTCGGCGACGCGTTCGTCGAGCCCTTCCAGGTCGTAGAGCCGTCCGAAGAAGACGAGGTTCTCGCGGGCGGTGAGGGGTCCGTAGAGGAAGCTCCGGTGGGAGAGGAGCCCGATCTCACGGCGCCACTCGGTCCGCGCGGCGTCCCGGGGCTCTCCCCGGAAACGGATCTCTCCCGCGTGGGGTCGGAGCGCGCCGGCGAGCATGCCGAGCAGAGTGGTCTTCCCCGCGCCGTTCGGGCCGAAGACCGATAGGAGCTCCCCCTCGTCGACCGCGAAGGAGACGTCCCGTACCGCATGGATCGGACCGTAGCGGCGCGCGAGCCCCTGCACCTCGAGGACGGGCGCCAAACCTTACGAGCTCCCTCGCCGAGTGGCCGGCAGGGCCGCCCCGCAGTCTCCGCAGAACCGGCTTCCGCGAGGATTGGGGTGCGCGCACTGTGGGCAGATCACGCCTTCGCGGATCGACGCTCGGAGGGCCTCGATCTCCTGCTCCATGGCCGCCGCGGCCCGGGCGTCCGCGGGCTCCCCTACGGCCCCGATCCCGTCCGGCTCGCCCCGGTCCGCCGCGCCTGCCCTGCCTCGCCACTCCTCTTCCTCCAGGTCGATCGCCTGGAGAGCCTCATCCGCCAGCTCCTGCTTCAGCTGGAGGTAGTCGGCCTTGTCCAGCTTCCCAGCATGGAAGTCGTACTCCACGTCCCGGAGAGCCAGGAGGGTCACGCGCTTTCGGTGCTGGGTGTCCGTGAGCTCACCCTCGTCGGGGTCGAGCGGAGCCTCGAGCCCCACCGCCACGGGATGGAGAACGAAGAAGACCACGGCCGCGGCGAGGAAGATGGCCGGAACGAGAACGCTCATCTCGTGGTGCTCGGCACAGGTACGGTGACCCGCGTGTCGCGTCGCCTGCGCGGTTCGGCGCGGGACCGACGACGGGGCGTCCGAGGGCCCGGAGCTATCCGACTGCGGCGGGCGTCCCGCTCGCCGGGTCACGCTCCGGGCCGCTCCAGGTAGCCTCGTCCGTGTCCCGGACCTGTCTCGCAGCCGGTCCGGTGCGCCGAGTCGGGATGCCCGCCCCGGGCCAGAGACCGATCAGGGCTCCCACCACTACGATCAGGCCCCCGTACCAGATCCAGGGCACGAGCGGGTTCACCATCGCCACGAACGTGGCCCGCTGGAGGTCCGGCCGGTTCCCGATCACCCCGACTGCGTCTTGATCGAGCACGAGCAGGAGGTAGAGATCCTCGACCAGGGTGGATCGGATCCCCACTGTCGTCATGGGCTGGGGCGGAGCGAGGACGAACTCCCTGGCGGTGGTGATCGTTCCGACGTTTTCACCGTCCAAGCGGATAGTAAAGAGCGCGGTCACCACCGCCAGCGTGTTCCGCGGCCGGTCCGTCGACAGCCCCTCGTACTGGAGCTCGTACGTGTGCCCGAAGGGGGACGGGACCGACATCGTCTCGCCGGGTGAGAGGTTCTGGCGCACCTCCACGTTATAGGCTTTTCCGGCAAAGCCCATGAAGACGATTACCACACCGACGTGCACGATGTAGCCGCCCCACCGCTGGCGGTTCCGGCGGACAAGGTGAACGAGGGCGACCGCCGGATTCTCTTCCTCGATCCGCGCGCGGGCCCGGGTCCCCTTCCAAAACTCGATCACGATGACCGTCACGACGAAGGCGCCGAGCGCGAACGTGAGTAACGCGTACGTGTGGCGAACTCCCATCCCGAACAGCGCCGCCCCCACCCCCACCGCGACCGCGACCGGAACGAGGAAGTTTCGCCTGAGGTTCCGGGGAGAGGCCTTTCGCCACGCGATCACGGGCCCGATCCCCATGAGGGCGAGGAGCGCGAGGCCGATCGGAATGTTCACGCGATTGAAAAACGGGGGCCCCACGGCCACCTTCGAGCCCGTCAGCCCTTCGGTGAGCAGCGGGAACATGGTGCCCCACGTGACCGCGAACGCGATTCCGAGGAGGACCAGGTTGTTCAGGAGGAACGCCGTCTCGCGCGACAGGAACGACTCGAACTGCCGCTCGCTCTGGAGGAGCGGAAGTCGCCAGACGATGAGGACGGTCGAGACCGCGGCGACCGCTCCCAGGCACCCGAGGAAGATCCACGCGATCACGAGATTCTCGGCGAAGGAGTGCACGGACTCGATCAGCCCGGAGCGCGTCAGGAACGTCGCGAAGATCGTCATGAGGAACGTGAGGACCACGAGCCCCATGTTCCAGATCTTCAGCATCCCCCGGTTCTCTTGGATCATCACGGAGTGGAGGAACGCGGTCGCCACGAGCCAGGGGAGGAGCGAGGCGTTCTCCACGGGGTCCCAGAACCAGAACCCACCCCACCCGAGCTCCTCGTAGGCCCACCGCATCCCCAACACGACTCCGACGGTGAGGAAGAGCCAGCTCGAGAGCGTCCACTTCCTCGTCACCTGGATCCACCTCCCGTCCAGGCGCCCGGTCATGAGCGACGCGATCGCGAACGCGAAGGGGATCGTGAAGGAGGTGAACCCCAGGTAAAGCATCGGGGGGTGCATCGTCATCCAGTAGCTCTGGAGCTGCGGGTTCAACCCACGACCGTCGGCGGGAGTGAAGGCGAGGAGCTCGAACGGCGGGGTGACGAAGATCGAGATCGCGATGAAGAAGGAGAGGAACGCGAGGAGCACCCCGTTCACGTACGGCATCAGGTCGCGGTGGCGATCCCGGTTGAACCAGACCGCGACGGAGGAGAAGAGGGCCAGGTTCAGCCCCCAGAACACGAGCGAGCCGCGCTGACCCGCCCAGAGGCCGGCCACCTTGAAGAAGGTGAGCAGCTCCCGGCTCGAGTAGTTGTAGACGTACCAGTACTCGTACCGGTCCTGCAGGAAGGCCGTGATGATACCGGCGGAGGCGACCGCGAGGAGGAAGAGGACCCCGTAGGTGCTACGCTCGGCCGAAAGGACGAGGTCTCCACGCGACCACTTCCCCCCGAGGAACGCCAGCACACATCCCCAGAGAGCGATGGGCAGGGCGATCCAGAGCGCGAACTCGCCCAGCGCGGGGATCACTCGATCGACTCTCCGACCCGAGCGGCGAGCTCAGGCTCGGGCATCGCCTCGTAACGGCTCCCGCACTTCGTGAGGACTTCCGTGGCCTCGAAGACATGATCAGCGCGGAGCGTGCCCTCCATCACGACCTCGACTTCCATGGAGGGGTCGTCCGTAAACGTGTCCGGAAGGGGGTGCCGGAACTCCACGTCGAAGCTGACCGACGGGTCCTCCGGGTCTTCCACTACGAAGCGGTGGAGGAGCTCGCTGCTAGAGTGCCGGTAGCTCTCCGGGACCAGCTTCCCGCTCACCCGCCACGACCGCGCCATGGACTCCGGGCTCTCGTCGATGCGGGCCAGGAGCTCAGAGGGGGTCACGAAATAGAGCATGGTCTCGGAGACCCCCGTCCACACGAGGTAGCCGACGACCGCCGCGACGGCGGTGAGCCCCACGAAGAACCGTGGATCCTTGCGCATGGAAGGCTCCGAGGATGTGGTCGAAAGTGTCTCGCGAACCGCTCCGTGAATCTTACCCGGCGAGACCCCTCATTTCAAGCCAAACCCAGGCTCTCCCGAACCCGCTCTCGGGCTCAGCCAGCAGTCGGGAGCTACCGGAAGCTCCGTGCCGCCTGGACGGCGTGCGCCCAGCGGTCCCGGAGGGCCT
This sequence comes from Longimicrobiales bacterium, assembly GCA_965198065.1. Classification (GTDB taxonomy): domain Bacteria; phylum Gemmatimonadota; class Gemmatimonadetes; order Longimicrobiales; family Gaopeijiaceae; genus SHZS01. The sequence continues at coordinate 949,558 of CBDAON010000004.1, forward strand.
CACGCTCGTTCTTCCCCATAGAGGACGGAAAGGTCCGCGCCTCGCCCTGGGATTGGAGGAAGTCGTCCGGAGTCTTCCACAGGCCTACCCCCAGGCCCGCGAGCCCCGCCGCGCCCAGGGCGGTCGTCTGGACCTCGGCCGGGCGACGGACGGGGATGCCGAGAACCCCCGCCTGGAACGCCATGAGCCAGTCGCTCGCCGAGGCCCCGCCGTCCACCTGGAGCTCCAGGGTCTGGATCCCGGAGTCGGCCTCCATCGCCTCGAGCACTTCGGCCGTCGAGAAGGCCATAGCCTCGAGCGCCGCACGCACGAGGTGCGCCCGCGTCGTGCCGCGAGTGAGCCCGAGAATCGTGCCCCTCGTTTCCGGGTCCCAGTGCGGGGCTCCGAGGCCCACGAACGCCGGGACGAAGTACACGCCGTCGTTGCCCTCGAGGGAGGCCGCCATCGCCTCCGACTCGGCGGCCGACGCCAGGAGCCCGAGCCCGTCTCGGAGCCACTGGATCGCCGCCCCCGCGACGAATATCGAGCCCTCGAGGGCGAAGGTCCGCTCGCCCCGCGGGCCGCACGCCACTGTCGTGAGCAGGCCATGCTTCGAGTGTACGATCTCCCCGCCAGTGTGGTGGAGAAGGAAGGCGCCCGTTCCGTACGTGTTCTTGGCCATGCCGGGAGCCCAGCACCCCTGCCCGAAGAGCGCGGCCTGCTGATCCCCCGCCACGCCCGCGACGGGCGCCTCGATCCCCAGCGCGTCCCCGGAGCAGATGCCGAAGTCGCCCGAGCTCGACCGAATCTCGGGAAGGAGCGCACGCGGCACCCCGAACGTGTCGAGGAGCCCGTCCTCCCAGGTGCCGCTCTCCAGCCCGTAGAGGAGTGTGCGCGACGCGTTCGTCGGGTCGGTCGCGTGGGTGCGTCCGCCCGTGAGCGCCTGGATGAGCCAGCTGTCGATCGTGCCGCAGGCCAGCTCCCCCGTCTCCGCCCGGCTCCGGAGCCCGGGCACCTCCTCGAGGAGCCACGTGAGCTTCGTCCCGGAGAAGTAGGGGTCGAGGACGAGCCCGGTGGCCGCCCGAATCTCGTCCTCCCTTCCCTCCTCCCTGAGCCTCCGGCAGAGCGGGGCCGTCCGCCGGTCCTGCCAGACGATCGCCCGGTGGACCGGCTGGCCGGTCGCCCGGTCCCAGACGACGACGGTCTCCCGTTGGTTCGTGATCCCAATGCCCTCGATCGTCACCGGCTCCCGACCGGCCGCCTCTCCGATCGCCTTCCGGGCGACGGAGAGTGTGACGTCCCGGATCTCGTCCGCGTCGTGCTCGACCCACGCCGGCTTCGGGAAGTGCTGGGTGAACTCCGAGTATCCAGTCCCGAGGATCCGCCCGTCCCTCGCGATGACGAGGGCGGTGCTCCCGGTCGTTCCCTGGTCGAGGGACAGGACGGCGGCGATCGGCATGGGCTAGCCCCTCCGCGCCGGACCGTCTCTGCCCGCCCGGCCCCAGCGAGCCAGGAGCCGCGAGACGAACGCCGGCACGCGGTCGGGTCCAGCGACACGTAATCGTGGATGAGAATGTTCCGAAAGCCGGGCGGACGGCCCAGCCCGACGACGAGATCGTCCGGGAACCCCGCGCGGAGAGCGACGTGGGGGATCAGGAATGGTCCACTCTTCCAGAGCTCTCGGCCACATGACCGTCAGGCGCGCCGCGGTCTCGAGGTACCGCTGCAAAGCCGTGGAGTACTCCCGAAATCGTTCCACAGCCCAGCGAGGCATCCCCACTCCCCGGCGCCAAAGGACGACGCGTGTAATGCGGCTAGATCGCCGACAGCTCGGAGCATGTTTCCTGGAATGCTGAAGAGAATATATTCCGCCGCCTCGCAGTTACCTCCCCCCGAATCGATACGGACACCCCGCTTCTTCCAGGAGCCGGACGAGTAAGGGCACGGGAAGCCCGACGACCGCCGTGTAATCTCCCTCGATCCGGCTGACCAGAGCCGCGCCCTTCCCCTGGATGCCGTACGCACCGGCCTTGTCCATGGGCTCGCCCGTCCGAACGTACGCCTCCGCTAACGCACGACCGAAGGGTCGAAACGAGACGGCCGTCGTTTCGACCCCGCTCCGGATGCGCCCGGCGGGATCGGGGCTGGCCCCAGGCACAGGGGACGCCGGCTCCAGGTCTCCAGCGGGAGGAGCGAGGGCCAGCGCCGACACGACCCGGTGGACCTTCCCCTGGAGGCGGAGGAGCATCCGGACCGCGTCCTCCGCGTCCACTGGCTTCCCCAAGACGGCTTCGCCGTCCGCCACAACGGTGTCTCCGGCCAGCACCCAACGGCCGGGAAAGCGCTCGCTCCCGACCGCGGCCTTCCGGCGCGCCAGCCGCTCGGTGTGCGTCTCGGGCCGCTCGGCCGGGACCGGATCCTCCGGGACGCCGGCGGGATGAACTTCGACGTCGAACCCGAGGCCCCGGAGGATCTCGGCCCGGCGCGGGGACCCCGAAGCGAGAACGAGCTTCACGGAAACGACTCGCGGAGGGGAGCCTCTCCACCCCCTGCCCCAGAGACGCCGCCGCGCCCGGCGCCAGGCAACGGTGCCTCCTTCTCGAGCATGAGCGTCACCGGCCCCTCGTTCACCAGGCGGATGTCCATCATCGCCCTGAACTCACCCGTCTCGACCAGGCCTGGGGCGCGCTCGCGGAGGAGGGACACGAAGCGCTCGTAGAGGCGAACCGCCCGATCCGGGTGAGCGGCCTTCACGAACGACGGCCGCCTTCCCTTTCGCGAGTCCCCGTAGAGAGTGAACTGGCTCACGACCAGGATCGCGCCGTTCACCTCCGCGAGGGAAAAGTTCATCTTCCCGTCCGCGTCCCCGAAGACCCGGAGGCCCACGACCTTCTCGGCCATCCAGGCAAGCTCGCCCTCGGTGTCGGCGTCGGTGAACCCCGCGAGGAGGAGGAGCCCCGGCCCGATCTCGCCGAGGACCCGACCCTCGACGGCAACCGACGCCTCGCTCACCCTCTGGAGCACGACCCTCACGGGGCCGGCCCTCCCGAACCTGGCCGTCGGATGAGCGCCACGGATGGCTGGGGCTGGGCTGTCACTCCACCGTCACGGACTTGGCGAGGTTTCGGGGCTGATCCACGTCGCAGCCGCGGAGCACAGCGATGTGGTACGCCAGGAGCTGGAGCGGAATCACGGTCAGAATCGGGAGAAGCGCCGGATGGGTCTCCGGAACCGTCAGGAAGTGGTCCGCCTTCCCTTCGAGCTCCTCGGCGCCGTTGCTCACAACCGCGATCACCCGTCCGGAGCGCGCCTTCACCTCCTCGATATTCGAGACGACCTTGTGGTAGACCGTGTCCTGGGGAGCCAGAACCACGACGGGCATCTTGTCGTCGATCAGCGCGATCGGCCCGTGCTTCATCTCGGCCGCGGGGTACCCCTCGGCGTGGATGTAGCTCACCTCCTTCAGCTTCAGAGCTCCTTCCAACGCGACCGGGAACTGGAATCCCCTCCCCAGATAGAGGAAGTTCGGCTCGTCCTGGTACTGCTCCGCGAGCTCCCGGATCCGGTCGGTGTCGGCCAGGATCCGCTTGACCTGATCCGGGAGCTCCTTCATCGCCTTCACGAGCTTCCGCCCCTCAAGCAGGGAGAGGTTCTTCCGGCGGCCGAGGTAGAGGCTGAAGAGGGCGAGGGCGCCCACCTGACTCGTGAACGCCTTGGTCGAGGCGACGCCGATCTCCGGGCCCGCGTGGAGGTAGACCCCGAAGTCCGTCTCCCGCGCAATCGTGGAGCCCACGACGTTCACGATTCCCATGACACGGGCTCCCCGCCGCTTCGCCTCCCGAAGTGCGGCGAGCGTGTCGGCCGTCTCGCCCGACTGACTCACGACGATGACGAGCGTGTTCCGGTCCACGACGGGATTCTTGTAACGGAACTCGGACGCGTACTCGACCTTAGTGGGAATCCGCGCCATCTCCTCGAGCATGTACTCGCCAATGAGCGCCGAATGCCAGGATGTGCCGCACGCGGTAATCACGATCCGCTCGACCCCGAGGAGGTCCCGGTCCTCGATCGTGACGCCCCCGAGGCGGGCGGAACCCTCGTCCTCCAGGATCCGGCCCCTCATCACGTCCTGGAGGGTCTGCGGCTGCTCGCAGATCTCCTTCAGCATGAAGTGCTCGAAGCCGCCCTTCTCGATCGCAGCCAGGTCCCAGGTCACCTCGTGCACTTGGCGCTGCACTGGGCCCAGCCGGAGATGGAAGGTCCGATAGCCCTCCGGCGTGATCACCGCATAGTCGCCGTCGTCCAGGTAGACGACGTTCCGGGTGTGGGCGATTACCGCCGCCGCGTCAGAGCCGACGAGCATCTCCCCGTCCCTTCCGACGCCGAGGAGGAGGGGCGAGCCGTGCCGCGCCACGACGATCTTGTCCAGATCCCGGGAGCTCACGACCGCGATGCCGTAGGCGCCGATCACTCGCTCTAGGGCAAGTACCACCGCGTCTTCGAGACGACCCCCCTCAGGCCAGAGCTGCTCGATCAGATGTACGACTACCTCAGTGTCTGTCTCGCCCTGGAGCTCGACGCCCGCCGCCTGGAGGCCGGCCCTGAGCGTCGCCGCGTTCTCGATGATTCCGTTGTGGACGAGCGCGATCGACCCGTCTCGGGACGTGTGCGGGTGGGCGTTCTCGTAGTTGGGCGAGCCGTGGGTGGCCCACCGCGTGTGGCCGATCCCGCACGTGCCGGCCAGAGGATGCTTCTGGAGGAGGTGCTCGAGCTGAGTCAGCTTACCGGGAGCCTTGACCGTGCGGAAGACGCCACCGCGATCGAGAACGGTCAACCCGGCGGAATCGTACCCCCGATACTCGAGCCGGCGAAGCGCGTCGAGGAGAATCGGCACGGCCGGCCTCGGTCCGACATAGCCCACGATTCCACACATATCCCGGTTCCTCCGCTACGCTCGCCCGCGCTCGTCCCTCAACTGCCCACCGAGCCGGCGAGGACCTCGAGCGCGCGTCCCACGAGGCGCTCGGCCGCTGCCTCGCTCGGGGCCTCGGCGATGACGCGCACGACGGGCTCGGTTCCCGACGCGCGTACGTGGAGCCACTCCTTTCGGTCCGACCATGCCAGCCGGAGCCCATCCGAAGCGTCGCTCTCTCCCGCGACGAGCTCCGCAGCGAGGGCCGCGAGCGCGGCGGCGACCCGGTCCCGCGGAAAGTTGACCTTCCGCTTCACGATCCGGTAGCTCGGCCAGCGCTCCCGGGCCCCGCGGAGGGTGGAACCGACGTCCAGAAGATGCTGAAGGACGAGCGCCGCGCCTACAGGCGCGTCGCGCGTGTAGTGCAACTCCGGGAGGATCACGCCTCCGTTTCCCTCCCCACCGACCACCGCTCGCTCCTGCTCCATCCGCCGGGCCACGTTGATCTCGCCCACCGGCGCGCGGTGGCACGCGACCCCGAATTCGGCCGCGACATCCTCGACCACGCAGGACGTGGAGAGGTTGGTGACGACTGGCCCGGGCCGGCGCCGGAGCACCGCCGCTGCCGAGAGCGCGAGCGTCAGATCCTCGCCGAGGGGGGCCCCCGCTCCGTCCACTAGAGCGAGGCGGTCTACGTCCGGGTCCACGGCAAGCCCGAGATCGGCGCCCGTCGTGCGCACCAGCTCGCCCAGGTCTCCCAGGTTCCGGGCCGTGGGCTCGGGATCCCGGGGAAAGCGCCCGTCAGTTTCGAGCCCGATCCCGCTCACCCGGCAGCCGAGCGACTCGAGGAGCCGGGGCAGGATCCGCCCCCCCGCCCCGTGCACGCAGTCGACGGCGACGTGGAAGCCCCGCGCGCGGAGTCGGTCGGTCTCGAGGAGAGGCAGCGCGAGGATCCGTTCGATGTGGCGGGAGATCGCGTCGGGATCGTCCCGGACCTCCCCCAGGCGATCCCACGATGCTCTCGCGGGGTCGCGGCGGAGCGAGGCCTGAAAGCGGCCCATGCTGTCCGGGTCGAGGAAGAGACCATCCGGTCCCGCGAGCTTGAGGGCGTTCCACTCCGCGGGGTTATGGCTCGCCGTCACCCCAACCGCCCCGGCCGCCTGTCCCTCTCGCGCGGCGAGGAGCAGTGTGGGCGTCGGGACGATCCCGAGGTCCACCACGTTCCGACCCACCGACACGAGCCCCCCTCTCGCCGCGTCGGCGAGCATGGGGCCGGACGTGCGCGAATCCCGTCCGAGATAGATCGGGCCCTCGGCCCGCTCCTCGTCGAGGAACGCGCCGAACCTCGCTGCCAGCGCCGTCACGAGGTCGGGCGTGAGGGAGAGCCCGACGCGCCCCCGGAACCCGGAGACGCTCACCATTAGGTCGTCCGGGAGCGAGAGCGTCACGACCCTACCCGATGCCGAGCTTCAAGCCGATGCTCACGATCGGCCAGTAGTTCAGGTACGTGCCGACCTCTTCCTCGACGTTCGTTTCTTCTTGTCGTAGACGAGCCTGGAACGTGGTGTCGTCGATCACGGCCGAGTTTCCCTCGGTCGCCTCGAGCAGCACCTCCGGCTCGCCCAGGAACGCGACGCCCAGGTCCAGGAAGAGGCCGAAGCCCGTGTTCGTGTGCCGGCCGAACCCGATGAGCAGGTACGGGGCCGAGTCGGCCGAGTCTAGCGTGCCCACGACCTGGGCTACGTCGCTCCCCGTGTAGGTCCCGTCCCCGATGTCGATCGTCGCTTGTGGGGTGAGCGACGCCGTCACGGTCGGATCGTCGGGCTTGAAGAGCATCCCCCCTCCGATCCGGAAACCCCCGCCCAGGTACAGGTCGCCACCGATGTTGTACCACGTCTTCGGGAGCTCCAGGTCGGCCGTGATGTCGTCCGCGTCGAGCAGGCTCGAGCCGTCGATCTCGAGCGGCATGACGCCGATGCCGCCTCGCGCCACGAGGTTCCCGAACAGCCCGATGGCGCCCTCGGCGCCGATCCCGAGGGTGCCGACCCGGCCCGCCACCCCGATCTGCGCGGAAGCGACGGCCGGCGCGATGGCGAGCGCGGCCGCGGTGAGGACGATAAGTCTTCTTGTCATGAGGTCTCCGATGAGGTTGACCGGGACGTGGGGGACGGGAGAGACGCCGGCGGTCGCAACCGTCGTCCGGCGCCCGAGCAGTATACAGAGGGACCCCGCCCCGGGAAACGGCGGAGCCCACCCCCCTGTGTGTGGCCCGTCCTGGCAGACGGCGGACCGCGCCACGCCAAGCGGGGCAGGCGTAGCGAAAGGCGCCGCGATCCCGTAGCGCGGGCCCCAGGGGCATCGGTAGCTTCACCGCCATGAAGAAGCTTCCCGCCCAGGGATTCGGGACCCGGGCCGTCCACGCGGGGCAGTCGCCCGATCCCACGACGGGCGCGATCATGCCGCCCATCTATCAGACCTCCACGTACGTGCAGCCCGAGCTGGGCCGGCACCTCGGATACGAGTACGCCCGGGTCCAGCACCCCACCCGGGAGGCCCTCGAGGCGAACCTCGAGGGGCTCGAGGGCGGAGCCCACGGGATCGCCTTCGCGAGCGGCCTCTCGGCTATCGAGGCTGTGATCAAGACGCTCTCCGCCGGTGACCACGTGGTGAGCGAGGAGAATACCTACGGGGGGACTGCGCGCATGTTCACACACGTGCTCTCCCGCCTCGGGATCGAGTTCTCGTACGTGGACACCCGGGACGAGGACCAGGTGCGAGACGCGTTCCGCCCAGAGACGAAGCTCCTTCTCGTCGAGACCCCGACGAACCCCATGATGCGCCTCGCCGACCTGCCGCGGATGGTGGAGATCGCGCACTCAGCAGGAGCCTGGCTCCTCGTGGACAACACGTTCGCGACGCCGTTCAACCAGAGGCCTCTCGAGCTGGGAGCCGACATCGTCGCGCACTCGACCACGAAGTACCTGAACGGCCACTCCGACATCATCGGCGGCGCCCTGGTGGTGCGGGATGACGACATCGCAGAGCGGATCCGGTTCGTGAGGAAGTCCACGGGCGCGGTCCCCGGGCCCATGGACGCGTGGCTCGTGCTCCGCGGCACCAAGACGCTCCATCTCAGGATGCGGGCCCACAACGAGAACGGCATGGCCGTGGCCCGCTTCCTGGAGGGGCATCCCGCGCTGGAGGCGACGTATTACCCAGGCCTTCCCTCGCACCCGCAGCACAAGTTGGCCCAGCGTCAGATGCGCGGGTTCACCGGAATGGTGTCGGTGGAAACCGGGAGCGCCGAGCGGGCGAAGCGTCTGGTCGAACGGACGGAGCTCTTCGTCCTCGCGGAGTCCCTGGGCGGCGTCGAGTCGATCATCGGCGTGCCGGCCATCATGACACACGCCTCGGTGCCGAAGGAGCGGCGGGACGCGATGGGGGTCACGGACGGGCTCGTCCGGCTGTCCGTCGGGATAGAGGACGTGGACGACCTGCTCACGGACCTGGATCAGGCGCTGAAAGCTCTCTGACGCGTGAGCGGGATCCCGTCCGATGGCCGCGCGCGGGCCCTCGGGGGGGGAGGTCCGATCCGAAACTTCCCGAGCGGCCGACCGTACTGTGTACGAGCGGACCACACGGATTGCGATCGGTTGCGAGCTGACGCGATTCGAGCCGAAGCGAGCGGTCGCGGACCATCGCCGACGACCCCGTCTCCAAGAACCCGGATACCCCTCCCGATGACGCCCGACGACCCTCGATCGAACGACCCCGGTCCCTCCGACCCGGCCCGAGCCACCCGAATCCTCAAGGACATCTCCCAGCGCGCCTGGGAGCACCCGGCGGACCGTGCGGCGCTCACCACGCTTCGGGCGATCCCCGTCTTCGACCAGGTCCTCAAGGCGCTCTTCGGGGTCCTCGGGGAAAAGCCGATCCGACTCGCCTTCCAGGCCAACTCGGTGCGGGTGACCCCCACGCAGTTCCCCCGGGTCCACGGGCTCTACCAGGAAGTGCTCCGCACGCTCGACGCTCCGGAAGAGTACCCTCTCTTCGTCACCCAGACCCCGTTCGTGAACGCGGGAGCATACGGGATGAACCGGCCGTTCATCATCCTGAACTCCGCGACGATCATCCTCCTGGACGACGACGAGCTCCGCTACATCCTCGCCCACGAGGTCGGCCACGTGCTGAGCGGGCACGTGCTCTACCACACGATGACGGTCATCCTCATCCGGCTGGCCCAGATGGGGTTCCCGATCGTGGGGCTCACGGCCCGGGCGGTCCTGCTCGCACTCCTCGAGTGGCACCGGAAGAGCGAACTGTCGTCGGACCGGGCCGCGCTCCTCGGGGTGCAGGACCCCGAGGTCGTGTTCCGCGCCATGCTCACGATGGCCGGGGGGGTCGATCGCTCGGAGACGAACGTGACCGCCTTCCTTGAGCAGGCGGAGGCCTACCGGGAAAGCGAGGACGTGGCGGACTCGGCCTTCAAGGTCCTGAACCTCCTCGCCGTGACCCACCCGTTCTACGTGCTCCGAGTCTCCGATCTGAGACGCTGGATCGAAGGCGGCGGCTACGACCGGATCCTCCGCGACGAGTATCCGCGGCGTGGAGAGCCCGAGCCCGGCTACGTGGAAGACCTGCGCGCCGCCGCAGCCGCGTACGGGGAGGAGGCGAAGGACTTTCTGGGCGATCTCACCGCAGCCGCCAGGAAGATGCGGGAGACCCTTAGGATCTGAGCGTCTCCGGCCGCGCGCCGTCTTTGACGGAGCCGGTCTCTCCCGGGTACGATTGGCCCATGAAGATCTTCCTCGTGGGCAACGGGGGACGCGAGCACGCGCTCCTCTGGAAGCTCAGGCAGGACGCCCCCGCCTCGGCGGAGTTCTACGCCACCGAGCCGAATCCGGGAATGGCCGAGCTGGCCCATCCGGTCGAGATCCCCCCGACGGACGTGGACGGTCTCTCGTCCTGGGCCGAGGGGCAGGGCGTCACGCTCACCGTCGTGGGCCCCGAGATCCCGCTGTCCCTGGGAATCGTCGAAGCGTTCCGCCGGCGTACCCTTCCGATCTTCGGCCCCACGTCCACCGCGGCCCGCATCGAGACCTCGAAGGCCTATGCGAAGGACCTGATGGCCCGGGCTGGAGTTCCCACGGCCGCGCATCGCACGTTCACGAGGTGGTCCGAGGCGTCCGCCCATCTCCGCGAGAGGGGAGCGCCGGTGGTGGTCAAGGCGTCCGGCCTGGCCGCGGGTAAGGGCGCCATCCCGTGCGCCACCGTCGAGGAGTCGCTGACCTCTGCACGCGACATGCTCGAGGAACGCGTATTCGGAGACGCCGGCTCGGAGGTCGTGATCGAGGAGCTCCTGGAGGGCGAGGAACTGTCCGTCTTCGGGATCACAGACGGCCGGGACATCGTGCTCCTCCTCCCGTCCCAGGATCACAAGCGGGTCGGCGAGGGGGACACGGGCCCGAACACGGGGGGCATGGGCGCGTACGCCCCGGTTCCCTGGGTTGAGGACGATCTGCTCCAGGAAGTGAAGGAGCGGATCTTCCTTCCGGTGCTGGACCGCCTCGAGGGGACGGCCGCGCCGTTCCGCGGTCTCCTCTACGCGGGACTCATGATCACCGAGGACGGCCCGAAGGTGATCGAGTTCAACTGTCGCTTCGGCGACCCCGAGACGCAGGCGATCCTGCCCCTCATGGAGAGCTCTCTCCTAGACCTCATGCTTCCGGTCGCGCGCGGCGGGAGCGTGGGCTCCCCGGACGTCCGATGGCGTGCGGGCGCCGCCTTGAACACCGTGCTTGCGTCCGGCGGGTATCCGGAAGCGCACGAGAAGGGGAAGGAAATCGACATTCCCTCCGAGCTCCAGTCGAGCGAAGGCATCCTCCTGTTCCACGCCGGGACCCGGAGCGACGGGGGGAAGCTCGTCACCGCCGGCGGGAGGGTTCTTTCCGTCGTCGGAATCGGCGACGATCTCGAGGGGGCCCGCGAGCGGAGCCTCCTCGGCGCGGATCGAATCCAGTTCGAGGGGAAGACGTTGCGGCGGGACATCGGGGGACGGGCGTTCGAGTCCCGCGCCGCCCCGCAAAGCTGACCGCGACCTGCGAGGACCCACGACGGATGCCCGAGCTTCCCGAGGTCGAGACGATCGTCCGGGGCCTCCGTCGGCCTCTCCGCGGGCGGCGCGTCCGCGCGATCGAGGTCCTCCGCCCGGATCTGCTGGACACGACGGCTACCCGCTTCAGTAGCGCGATCGTGGGCGCGAGCTTCAGCAGGGTGGCCCGCCGAGGGAAGAACCTCCTCCTCCACCTGGAGGCGGGCCCGAACGGCGGACGCCCCACTCGCCGGCAGCCTGACGGGGCAGCCGGGCCCGGGACGCTGGTCGTCAACCTGGGGATGTCCGGGCGCCTCCTCGTCCGGGCTCCGGCCGATTCTGCTCCCGAGCCGACCCATCCGGGCGTCCGCTTTCGACTGGACGACGGGAGCGTGCTCGTGTACCACGACGTCCGCCGTTTCGGCAGGCTCCGCGTGATGGACCCCGGCGCCCTCGCCGCCTGGTCGGACTGCCTCGGTCCGGAGCCGCTCTCGCGCGGCTTCACGGCCCGAGCGCTCGAGGAGGCGCTTCGCCGCTCGGCGGCCCCCATCCGTTCGTGGCTCCTGGACCAGCGGCGGATCGCGGGCGTGGGAAACATCTACGCCAACGAAGCCCTGTTCCGGGCTCGCGTCCATCCCGGAGCACCCGCGAGAGGCGTCGTCGGAGGGGCAACGAAGCGCCTCCATCGAGCGCTCCGCGCCGTGCTCCGCGAGGCTATCGACTCGAACGGGACGACTCTCCGAGACTATCGGACGGCTCGGGGACGGGAGGGGGGCTACGGGGCGCGCCTTCGGGTGTATGGGAGAGAGGGCCGCCCGTGTCCCAGCTGCCGCCGGCCGATCGCCCGGGTCACCTTCGGTGGGCGCTCCGCGTACTTTTGCCGCTCGTGCCAACCCCGGAGGATCGTCCGTTGAGGCCGTCGACACCATCCGCGTTCGTTCCCGCTCGGCCGTCCTCGGCGCCCCCGGGGGGCTGGCGCCGCGCGTCCCGTGTCGGCTTCGTTCTCGTCCTCGGCTGGATCGGCGTCGCCCCGGCCCGACCCGCCCTCCAGGCGCAGGACGTGCCCGTCCCGATCGGGACCACGAACGGCGGGACCCCGACCCCAGACGGACGGGACCTTCCGGTCATCGAGCACGTGCTGTCGAACGGGATGCGCTTCCTCCTTCTTCGGCGGGAGGGGGCGCCCATCGTCTCCTTCGTGGCGCACGTGCCCGTGGGAAGCGTGAGCGAGTCCCTGGGCTCGACCGGGACCTCTCATTTCGTGGAGCACCTCCTCTTCAAGGGCACGACCACGATCGGAACGCGGGACCTCGTGGCGGAGCGGGCGCTCTTCGCCCGTATGGACGCAGCCCACGACACCCTCGTTCGAGCGAGGGGGCGCCTCCCGGTGCCGGCCCGGGAGGAGATCGAGAGGCTCGAGGCCAGGATCGCCTCGCTGGAGGACTCCGCCCGGGCATTCGTCGTCCCGAACGAGTACAACGAGATCCTGGAGCGGAGCGGGGCCCGGGGGCTCAACGCCACGACGAGCCTCGAGGCCACGCAGTACTTCGTCGAGCTCCCGGCGAACCGCGCGAAGCTCTGGTTCGTGCTGGAGGCCGACCGCATCCGAAGTCCCGTGTTCCGAGAGTTCTTCACCGAGAGAGACGTGATCGCTGAAGAGCGGCGTGCGCGGGTGGACGCGTCTCCCGGAGGCGCCCTACTGGAGGCGCATCTCGCCGCGGCGTTCCTCGTTCATCCCTACGGGGTGCCTCCGACCGGATACGAGGACGACATCCAGGCCCTCTACCGCCCGGACGTCGAGGCTCACTACCGCCGCTACTACGGTCCGAACAACACGACGGTCGCCGTGGTGGGCGACTTCGACCCGGACTCGGCGCGCGTCTGGGCCGATCGATACTTCGGATCGATCCCGCCCGGAGACCCCGTCCCGCTCGTACTAGTGCGGGAGCCCGAGCAGCGGGGCGAGCGGCGGATCGAGGTCCTCTTCGACGCCGAGCCTCAACTGAGGATCGGCTGGAAGGTGCCCGCGGAGATCGACGCGGAGGGCCCGGCCCTGAGCGTGCTGGCCAACCTACTCGTGGCCGGACGTGACTCGCGCCTCTACCGGAGGCTCGTTCGGGAGGACCGGCTCGCCTCCTCGGTGACCGCCGGGGCCGGTCCCGGCTCCCTCTATCCGGGCCTCTTCACGATTCAGGCGGCCCCGCTGGCCCCACATACGGCCGAGGAAGTCGAAGCCGCGATCTACGAGGAGCTGGAACGCCTCGCCGCCGAACCGCCGACCGAGGGTGAGCTCGACCGCGTGCGCACCCGCCTGCAGGCCGCGGGCGTACGGCGCCTCACCTCGAACCAGGGGCTCGCCTTCCAGCTCGTGAGCTCCCAGGCCCTATGGGGAGGCTGGCGTGAGACGTTCCTCTTCCAGGACCGGATGGGGGCCGTGGGGCCGGACGACATCGTGGACCTGGTCCGACGCTACTTCCGGGACGAGCGACGGACGGTCGCGATCCTGAGACGCGAGGACGGCCCGTGACGATTCTCACGGCGCTCGCCCTCGCCTCCGTCGTCGCGGTCCAGGTCCCGGTGGGCGCTGCCCCCGCCGGGGAGCCAGAGACCACGCCGCCCGTCGGCCGGGCCGCTGTCGAGGCTCTCACGTTCCCCCCACTCGTGCTCGATCCGCCGGAAGCGGACGAGCACGACGTCCTCGGAGTGCCCGTCTTCCACCTCCACGACCCGACGCTTCCCCTCGTGGACCTGAACGTCCAGCTACGCGGAGGGCCGGGGCACTTTCCGCGCGAGGACCTGGCCGTGACGACCGCCTTGCCGACGCTCTTCCGCGCCGGAGGGACCGCCGAGCTTTCCCCCAACTCGGTGGACGCGCGTCTGGACGCGCTAGCGCTCGATCTTGCCGTCACGGCCGGAGCCGGCGGCATGGCGATCGGCCTGAATGGGCTCACGCCGACCTTCGCCCGAGGGCTCGATCTCCTTGGCGAGATGCTCCTCCGTCCGGCCTTCGATCGGGAGGCGATCGAGGTCTGGAGAGGGCAGGAGCTCTCCCGTGTGCAGAGGCGCGAGGACAATCCGGGCTCGCTCGCGATCTCCGAGTTCAATCGCCTCATGTTCGGCGATCACCCGGTCGGTTGGGTGATGACCGCCGACGATCTCAGTCCCGATCGTGTCTCCGAGGCCGAGCTGCGCCGCGCGCACGCCACCATCATGTGCCGGGATCGGCTCATCCTCGGGGTCTCGGGTGACCTAACATGGGAGGAGGCGGAGCCCCTGATCCGCGGCTTCCTGGACCCCTGGCCCGCGTGCGAGCGCCCTCTCGTCCCATCGCCAGCGCCGGAGCTCCGCGAGGAAGGGGGCGTCTTCGTCCTCCCCCGGAGCACGGATCAGAGCACGGTGATCGTCGCCGGACCCGGGGGAGTTCGGCTAGAGGACTCCCCCGAGTTCTTCGCTTCGCGGATCGCGGACCACCTTCTCGGCGCGGGCGGCTTCGGCTCCCGTCTCCTATCGACCCTCCGAACGAACGAGGGCCTCGCCTACGGGGCCTACTCGGTCTGGACGGCATCGCCCCGGCACGAGGGGATCGCCGGCGCGGCGACGGCCACGCGCCCCGAGCGAACCATCCAGGCCACTCGGCTCCTCCTCGAGACGATCGATCGGATGCGAGCCGACCCTCCGGGAGCCGAGGAGGTCGCCCGCGCCCAGGAGGAGATCTCCAACAGGTACGTGTTCGCGTTCGGATCCGCGGCGCAAATCGTCGCGCGGCGCATGGCGTACCGTGCCCAGGACCTTCCCCCGACGTGGCTCGAGCGATACTTCGAGGGCCTCGGTGAGGTCACGCCTGGCGCCGTGGACCGGGTGGCCGACGAGCACCTCGATCCGGCGGGCATGACGATCCTGATCGTCGGGGACCCGGCCCGGTTCGACCCGGGCCTCGACACCCTCGGCCCCGTGTACCGGCTCCTTCCCGACGGGCGCTACGAACCCTGGGTCAGCCCGGCTTCCGCCCCCGGTGGAGGGCCGCAATCCCTCCCGTGAGATAGGCCCAATCGACGTCCCGTAGGCCGGCCGCGCCGAGCCGGCGCGCGAGATCCTCCGGGCCCGGAAACTCCCGCACGCTCTCCGGCAGGTAGGCGTACGCCCAGCGGTGACCCGAGACGATTCTTCCCACGACGGGAAGGACGTGCCGGAAGTAGAGGAGGTAGAACGCCTGGATCAGCCTACCCGGGGGCGTCGCGAACTCGAGGACCACGAGCCTCCCACCCGGTCGAAGCACCCGGGCGAGCTCCCTCAGCCCGGCGTCAGGGTCCGAGAGATTACGAACCCCGAAGGCGACCATCGCCCCGTCGAAGGTCCCGCTCGGAAACGGGAGCGCGAGCCCGTCCCCACAGACGAGGCGAACGCCCCGTCCGTCGAGCTTCCTCGCCCCCTCGACCAGCATCGGGCGGGCAAAGTCCAGGGCGACGATCCGGCCCTCGAAGCCGGCACGGCCGGCCAGCTCGAGGCTCAAGTCGAGCGTCCCGGCGCACGCGTCCAGGACCCGGGCCGAGGGATCCCCGCCGAGAGTCCCTAGGCCATCCACGGCCACCCTCCGCCACCATCGGTCGCGGTTCAGGCTCAGGACGTGATTCAGGAGGTCGTACGTGGGAGCGATCGCCGAGAACAGAGCTCGCACCTGCCGCTCGCGTTCCCTCCCGCGGTGCGGCCGGGCTTCCGGTACGGTCGCCATCGGGTTCCGAGTCGAGTACGTTGGAGATCGTTGTGGAGGTCCTCGAAACCTCATGGCTCCACCCACCGTAGGGAAGGCCAGCGGGGTTTAGCGACTCGAGTTCCCTGCAGGTGCCGCGCGCCTGCAACTACGTCGGAGAGCCGCCCAGCGGTGGACCTGAGCCACCTTGGAGATCCGGAACTCGTCGCCGAGGCCTGCCGCGGAACGGAGGAGGCCTTCCGGGAGCTCCTCTCGCGATACGAGGGGCCGGTGTTCTCGCTCGTGCTCCGAATGGTCCGCGACCGGGCCCTGGCCGAGGACCTGGCCCAGGAAGCGTTCATCAAGGCGTTTCAGGCAATCCACACCTACGACTCCTCGTACAAGCTTTCCAGTTGGCTCTTCAAGATCGCGAACAACCTGACCATCGATCACCTGAGGCGGCGCCGGTTGGACACGATCTCCATAGACGGGTCCGCGAACGCGGCGTCAGCGGCCGAGGCCGAGCGCACCAGCATCACGCTCGAGTCCGGGGATGAAACGCCCGAGGAGTTCACGGAAAACCGGGAGCTCGGGACCCAGATCGAGAGGGCGATTGGCGAGCTCCGTCCCCAGTACCGCACGGCGGTCCTGCTGCGGCACGTCGAAGGACTCAGCTACGAGGAGATTGCGGGGATCATGGAGCTCCCCCTCGGCACTGTGAAAACCTACATCCACCGTGGGCGTACGGAGCTTAAGGAAGCTCTCACGGGAGTCGCGGGATGAGCCGGCCGAAACCTGCACTCTCCGGGTCCCGTACGTATGGGTGTTTCGAATCTAGGAGGTTGGCGTGAGCAGGCTGTCGCCACATGTAGGGGTCGAGGTCCTCCAGAGCTGGCTGGAAGGGGAGCTCGACGCCGTCCGTAGCGCCGAAGTCGAGGCGCACCTCCAGGCGTGTGCGCGCTGTGCCTCCGAGATCGAGGGCTGGCGTCTCCTCTTCGAGGAGCTGCAGGAGCTCCCGAAGCTCGCCCCGTCCGCCCACTTCCAAGGACCGGTGCTGGATCGGCTCTCCCGCTCAGCACCCCGACCCGAGCCGCTCCCGGCGAGGCTCGGGAGGTGGCTCGTCGGGTGGATTCGGCTTCCGGGCTACCGGGCGGGCCACGGTCATCTCGCTCCGGCGCGAATCCAGGCGCTCCTGGACGGGCCCCTTCCGCAGCGGATCCACGCCCGTGTGGAGGCCCACCTGGCTCTCTGTCTCCGGTGCGCGAAGGAGGTCGCGGCCTGGCGCGCGATGCTCGACGACCTGAACGCGCTTCCGGCCGTCCGGCCCACGGCAGGCTTCCGGGACCGGGTGATCCAGGGCCTCCGCGAGCGGACCGCCGTCGTTCTGGTGTCCACCCCCACGCTTTCCGATCGCGTATGGGCCGGGGTCCTCGGGATCGTGCCGGCGACGCGGCAAGCCAGGGCGTTCGCGGCGGGGCTCGTCCTGGCGCCCGCGCTCGGGGTCCTGGTGCTTTTCGCGGCCGTCGTAGCTAACCCGCTGCTCACCCCCGTCGACCTCGCCGCATACCTGTCCTGGCTGGCGTCGGACGCTCTGCGCGCGGGGTTCGACTGGGTGGTCGCCGAGGCCGCGGGAAGCCCGATCCTCCTCCAGGTCGTGGCCCTCACTCAGCTGGTTGTCTCGTCCCCCGTGTCCGCCCTCTCGTTAGTGGGAGCCGTATGGCTCACGACGATGGCCGCCGCATGGGTCCTCTATCGAAACATCGTCGCACCCTCCGTCGAGGCGATTCGTCATGTTCGGGCATCTTCGTAACGGCATCGTCCCGGTACTGATCCTCGCGGCGTTCGCCGCGGGAGCTCCGCCCGGGGCCGACGCGCAGGAGCCCCGGGTGGTCTCCAGCCAGATCACGGTCTCGGGAACCGAGGCAACCCTCGAGATGGAGCTCTCGGGTGGAGGCGATCTGACGGTCGCGCTCCAGAACGGACGCCTCCTCCTGAACGGGGAGGAGGCGGGGCGGCTCCAGGCTGGAGGTCCGCTTGAGGCCGCCTGGAGGGAGCTCCTCGGTCGAGCCATCGCGACTGAACCCGCGGCCCTCGACGAGCTCTTGCTCGGCTGGGAGCCCCCGGCCGCCATGCCTGCCGACGCGAGCGCGGCGGCCGCCGCGCTCTCCGATCGGTTCGACACCGTGCTCGGCCCGGGATCGCCCCAGGTCCCGGCCAACGTCTTGACCGGGGCGGGGACCGCGAGCGATCTGGGAGCGCTGGTGTGGACCGGACCGCGCCTCCGCCTGCTCGCTCAGGCCGTGGAGGAGCTGGGGATGGACGGCCCGCTCGAGACGCACGTGCGCGAGACTGTTCGGGTTCCCGCCGGAGAGACCCTCGAGAGCTCGCTCGTCTCCGTGGACGGTCAGCTCTTGGTGGACGGAACGATCGATGGGGACGTCGTGCTCCTCGGAGGGAGCCTCGAGCTCGGCCCGGAGGCGCGGGTGACGGGCTCCGTCCGCTGGGCCGACGCCCGGGTCGTGGGAAGCACGTCCGGGGTGACGGGAGGCGTCGAGCGAATCGCGGTCACGGAGTCCGTCTCCACCAGCAGCAACCTCGCCGACAGATCCCCGATCGTGGACATCCGGGACGAGATCCGCCGCGAGGTGGAGGCAGCCCGCGAGGCCGAGGGGTCCCGCGGGGGCCTGCTCTCGCCGCTGCGCAACATCGGCCAGGGCATCGCCGGGCTGTTCCAGACCTTCGTCACTTTCGGGATCCTCTTCGCCCTGGGACTCGGGGTCCTGTACTTCTTCCCCCGCCAAATCGAGGTCGTGGCCCGCACGGCCCGCACGGTGACGGGGCGGGCAGCGCTGGTGGGAGCGGCGGGGCTCGTTCTCGCGTGCCCGGTGTGGGTGGTCGGGACGGCCCTCCTGGCCGTGTCGATCGTCGGAATCCCCGCCCTTCTGATCTGGGTCCCTGGGGTCCCGCTCGCGGTCGCCATATCCATGCCGCTCGGCTACCTGGCCGTGGCGCGGAGCCTGGGCCAGTGGCTCTCGGGGCGTGGGATCGGAGCGCTCGGCCGGCTCGACCAGACCCGACCCGCCGTCCACGTGGGCGTGGGTATCACGATGCTCCTCGCCGCCTTCGCTCTGGCCCATGTGTTCGAGATGGCCGGTGGGTGGCTCCGGCCCTTCGAGGTCATGTTCCAGATCATCGGCATGGGCTTCACCGCCCTCGCGATCTGTATCGGCGTGGGCGCCATCGTTCTCTCCCGGGCCGGGCGTGACCCGGCCTATGCCGGGCCGGGTTGGGGACCGACCGGAGACGAGGGGCTGGAAACGTGATTCGGGGGCCGACGGATCTGGCGCTCCCCGGCCACGGCCGGCGGCCCGGTGGCGTGTGGGGGCGGGGAGCGGCCACGGCGCTCTTCATCCTCGGAGTCGCCACGCTCGGGACCCCGCCCGTCACCGGTCAGTCGCTCACCACGACGCAGATCTCCCGCCAGGTTCAGGGCGAGGAGCGGCTGGACGTCACGGTCCGCTATTCTGCCGGAACCGCGCGCCTCCGGCCCACGGATTCGAGGACCCTCTACTCCCTCCGGCTCACCTACGACCCCGACCGAGTACGTCCTCTGCACGAGTACGCGGACGGGCGAGCGACGCTGGGGATCGACCGGCGCGGGACGGGAGGGATCGGCCCCTTCCTCCGGGGCGGCTTCCCGGACGCCGAGATGGATCTGACGCTCTCGACAAGGATCCCGATGGACCTCGCGCTCGAACTGGGTGCGGTCGAGGCCGAGCTGGACCTGGGCGGGCTCCGCCTCCGGACTCTGAGGCTCGAGACCGGCGCATCGGCGGGCGAACTCCGAGTGTCGGCCCCGAATCCCGAGGCGATGGAGACGGTGCAGATCCGCGTGGGAGCGGCTTCCTTTCATGCGAGGGAGCTCGGGAACCTGAATGCAGCCGAGGTGGAGGTGGAGGCTGGCGTGGGAGACATCGAGCTGGATTTCGCGGGGCTCCGGCGCACCGAGACCGAGGTCCGCGTCCATCTCGGGGTCGGAAGCCTCGAGATCCGGGTGCCCGAAGAGGCGGGCCTTCGGCTGACGCGGGATTCGTTTCTGACATCCTTCGAGGCACCGGGGCTGGAGGCTCGCGACGGGGCGCTCTACTCCACGAACTGGGAGGCGGCCGAGCGTCGCATTCGCCTCGACGTGGACGCGTCCTTCGGCACGGTCACCGTGGTCCGCGTGCCCGACTGAATCTTTCCCCCCTCCTCGCACGTACTAAAGCTCGGGTCCACGGACGACAATGACTCGGAGCCGGCCCGCCGGTCTCCGTCACACGGGAGGAGAAGAGATGCTCGGAACGCTGCTCACACTCTTCGCGGTGGGGTTCATCGCCCTCCTCGCCATCGGCATCGTTCTGTCCGTCCTGGGCGTCGTGTTCTCGATCGCGGTCGGAATCGGGACCTTCCTCCTCTTCAAGGTGGCCCCCATCGTGTTCCTAGGATGGGTGATCCTGAAGCTGGTGAATCGGGGCAGAGGGCGCTCTGGGCTGACCGAAGCGGACCGGGAGTTCCTGGAGAGCGGGGGCTGACCGAGAGAGCACCCCCCGCGACGTTCCGCCGAAGCCGACGGTAGCCGGAGCCGCAACCGATCAGGCGGGGGCCATCTCCGTCTCGGCGGACGGCCCGCCCGCCCTTCGGAACCGGACCCGCACGGGCGTTCCGATGCGCGCATTCAAGAGCTTCGCCGCGGACGTGTCGCGCGCGGCCACCTCAAGCCGCCCGTCCGAGTTCACGAGCGCGACGACCTCACTGGGCTTGCCCTCGCCGTACGTCTTCACGACCGGGATCGTCTGCCCCTCAACCTCGACCCCGTCCACCTCCTCGAGCTTTCCGCCGTGCAGGTTCGTGACGAGGTTTCCGAACCGGTCCATCGCGATCACCTGCCCGACGATCCCACCCTCCTCAACCTGGACCTCCGGCTCTCCCAGGCGCACGGGATCGCTCACGGGCGGACCCAGGCGGGAAAGGTGGAGCCCCCGCGCGAGGTAGGCCGCCGGCGGCGCGAACACGTCCCTACCATGGAACGTGGCGCTGGGCTCTGGCAGGACGTATCCCGGGCTCGTGATCTCGACGACGCGCGCGACTGTCGCCTCGTCGAGGACCCGACTGAGCATGCCGTTGTCCGGCGCGACCAGGAACCTGCGGTCTGCCTCGGCCGCCAGCGGCCGCCGGGCCGTGCCCACGCCCGGGTCCACGACCGCCACGTGCACGGTCCCGGCCGGGTAGAGCTGCCAGTACCGTCCCAGCGCGAGAGCGGCAGCCTCCACGTCACCCGGGGCGATCCCGTGACTCACGTCCTCCACGACAGCGTCGGGGTAAATGGAGGCAATGACTCCCTTCATCGCGCCCACGTAGCCGTCCGGTGTTCCGAAGTCGGTGAGGAGCGTGATCCGGGACATGGCTCGTCAGCTCTCCGATGGACGTTCCCCGGAAGCCGGGGGCCGCCAGGCGACGGCGGCCTCGAGCCGTTCGAGGATGGAGGGCGCACCCGGGACGTCCCGGACCTTCCGGTCACCCAGCTCCACCACCGACACCCCGGCCGCCCGAAGGACCGCGACGCTCTCGGGAAAATCCCTCACGACCGCGTGAAGGGGTAGCTCCGCGAGCCGGTCACGGCTGGGGCGAGGATCGATTGGGATCTTCACCCGTCGTCCCCGCCGTCGGGATCCTTGAGCCTCCGGAGGACCTCGCCGGCCGTAGCCACGAGCGCTCGGGCCGCGGCGGACTCTGGGGACGAGAGGACGGTCGGGCTCCCCGCATCCCCCGCCCTCCGCACTTCCGGATCCAGCGGAACGAGGCCCAGGAGGGGCAGCCCCATCTCGCTCGCGAGCCGCCGGCCCCCCTCCCTTCCGAACACGTCGATCTCCTCCCCGCAATGCGGACAGAGGAGGGCGCTCATGTTTTCGACGATCCCGAGCACGCGCGTGTTCACCCGCTGGAACATCTTCACGCCGCGGCGGACGTCCCCCACCGAAACCGCTTGCGGGGTCGTCACCATGATGGCCCCCCCGACGTCGATCGTCTGCACGAGAGAGAGCTGAGCGTCCCCGGTCCCCGGCGGCATGTCCACAACCATGACGTCGAGCGGGCCCCAGTCCACCTGCTCGAGGAACTGCTTGAGGATCCCCGAGATCAGCGGCCCCCGCATGATCGCCGGCTGCTCCTCCTCCAGGAGGAAACCCAGGCTCATGAGGCGAACCCCGTGTGCCTCCAGGGGCTCAATCATCTCTTTCCCCTTCTCGCCCTTCACGCGCGGGCGCCGGGTCTCCCCGAACATCCTGGGAATGTTGGGCCCGTAGATGTCGGCGTCGAGGAGCCCGACCCGGAGCCCCTCACGCGCGAGCGCGGCCGCGAGGTTCGTCGCAACCATGGACTTTCCCACACCGCCCTTGCCGGAGGACACCGCCACCACGTGCTCGACATCGGACAGGAGGTCGGGCCTCGGCGTCGGCGCCGGAACCGAGCCGGGCCGGAGCCCTCCCGGAGCGCCCCGCGGTCCCGGGCGGGGTGGCGAGGCCTGGGAAGGAGACGGCTGCGTCCGGGGAAGCTGCAGGTTCACCTTCACCGACTCGACCCCGTCCACGCTTTCGGCGGCAGCCCGCACAGTCTTCACCAGGTGTCCGGGATCCTCGGTCCGAAGGAGGAACGAGAACCGCACCCGCCCCTCGTCCCCAACCTCCAGATCCTCTACCTGACCGCCGCTCACCACATCGGTGCCCGTGTGCGGATGCACGATGCCGGTCAGGGCGTGCATTACGGATCGCTTCAGCTCTTCCTTGGACATGCCCCGACTCCGTGCTGGTGGGGGAGCATCCCTAACATAGCGACGGCGCCTCCCCGTCCCGGAGAAGCGCCGTAACCAAGGTGCTGCTGGAAGGTGAGGACCCTTTCACTCCCCCTCGCCTCAGACTGCCGTGACCTCCGTCACTTCCGGCACTGTGCTGCGGATGCGCCTCTCGATCCCCTCCTTCAAGGTCAGCATGGAGATCGGGCAGCACTCGCAGGCCCCCATCAGGCGGAGGTGAACGACCCCCTCTTGCTGATCGAATCCGAGGAGCTCCACGTCTCCACCGTCCGCGTGCAGCGCCGGCCGGATCTGGTCGAGGACCTCCTGGATCCGCCGTTCCTTGGAGCTGGGCATCGATCATGACTCCTTGAAGGGCGCCGACGCGCTTGAGGGCCGGTGCGTTCGAAAAAGCTAGGGGCGCCCGGCTCGCACCGTCAACCGAGTAGCGATCTCACAGAGAACCGCGACGCGACTGACACCCCGAGTGTGCCCGGGGGGTTCCCGAGCGCGCATGCGCGGACCCGCCGGCCCCCCGGAGGGTACAGAGCGAGCTTAGGGATACGCGCGGAGGTTGCGTACGGCTCCTTTTCGGTCGCATAATTCATCTGTTTCGCCCAGGCCCCCCGCGGGCGCAGAGTGGCTCCCGGAACGCGGAGGAAGCTTCGAGAATGGCGAGCGATCCGAATCTTCAGCCAATTGGAACCGATCCCGGGCGCGTCGACGGGGGCGCGACCCACCTCTCCGATTACTGGCAGGTCATCGCTCGGCGGACGTGGCTCATCCTCCTCATTTTCGGGGTGACCACCGCGTCCGCCATCTGGGCGGCGTCCAGGCAGCAGATCTACTTCCAGTCGAGCCTCTCCCTCCAGGTCAACGACCCCCAGGAGCGGATGCGGAACTTGGTGCTCCCGGCCCGCATCTCCTCGATGACCATGTACGTGGACCCGATCCAGTCGGAGATGGAGGTGCTCCAGTCGTCCACCATCGCGGCCGAAGTGGTTCAGGCGCTGGGGCTCCGCCTCGAGTCGACCACTCCGGGGGTCGTCCGCTCTGCCCTCTTCCGTAACGTAACGCTCGATCCGGCCGTACCCGAGGGGGGATACGAGCTGGTCTACAACGCAGAGGGCTCGGAGGCGACGCTTTTCACCGAGACTGGAGAGCCCCTCGGATCCGCCCGGATCGGGAACGTGCTGGACGCAGGCTCGATCCAGTTTTCCCTGCGGACCCCCCTAGGCGACGAGCGCACCTTCCCGCTCCGCGTCTTCCGGGTCCAGGACGTCTCGCCGCAGGTCCGGGGGGGAATCTCCGCGCAGCCGCGGCTGAACACGAACATCATCGATGTCCAGTTCGTGCACGCAGACGCCGAGCTGGCCCCCGCCATCGTGAACCTCGCGGTGGAGGCCCTCCGGGAATACGGCGCCCGCCGCGTGAAGGAGATGGCGGTCCGGGAGGTGAACTTCATCGAGAGCCGGCTGGACAGTGCCCGGGTCCAGCTCCAGTCCTCGATGGCCTCGATCCGTGCGTTCAAGGAGAGCCAGGCGTTCACGAGCCTCCCCTTCCGGGAGCAGAGCCTGGTGAACCGGAACCAGGATCTGATTGAGCAGATGGACGACCTCGAGCGCCGCCGGGGCATCTTTTCCGAGACGCTGCGGAGGCTCTCGAGCGGGGAGCTCATCGAGGGCGACCTGGTGTCGCTCACCGCGGAGCTCGCCGAGCTCCAGAACCCGCAGCTCCAGGACCTGATCGGCCGGGATCGCGACGCCAGGGCCCGGCTCCGGATCCTGGTCACGGCGGAAGGGATGACGCTGGACCACCCCGACGCCCGATCGGTCCGGGCCGAGATCGCCGAGCTCGAGACGAACCTTCAGGATGCGCTCGTCGCGAACTTGAGTGTCGTCGAGGGCCGCCTCCAGGAGCTTAGCGGCGAGCTGAACGACGTCGTCGCCGAGCAGCGCCTCTTCCCCGCGCTCGAGAACCAGCTGCAATCCCTTGAGGTGCAGCAGACGACGGACGAGGAGCAGTACCGCTACCTGCTGACGCAGCTCCAACAGGTGCGGATCACCGAGGCCGCGGCCACTCCGTACGTCGACATCATCGATCCGGCGGTGGGCTCTCGATCGCCATCCAGCCCCGCGGGCGCCTGAACGTTCTCCTCGGGGCGCTCCTGGGGCTGATCCTGGGGCTCGCGGCCGCATTCTTCCTGGAGTACTTGGATCGGACGGTTCTGACGAGCTCCGACGTGGAGATGCTCCTCGGGCTCCCGGTACTCGGCGTCGTTCCCAGGCTGCGCAAGATCCAGGAGGAAGGGGAGGAGGAGGGCGTTCCCCGTAGGCGGGTCCCGCTCGTCGTGGCGCTCGATCCGGTGGACCCGGCGGCCGAGGCGTTCCGGAATCTCCGCATGAACATGATGTTCATGAACACGGAGGACTCGCCGCTCCGCACGATCGCCATCTCGAGCTCGGGGCCCGAGGAAGGCAAGTCCACCACGGCTCTGAACTTCTCGATCGTGCTGGCGCAGCAGGGACAGCGGGTGCTACTGATCGACGCCGACCTGCGCCGGCCGTCGCTCCAACCGCGCGCTCGATCTCCTGAAGGAGCCCGGGCTCACGAGCCTTCTGGTGGGCGAGGTGGACCTGAAGGAGGCGATCCGGCCGAGCGTCTTGCCAAACCTGGACTTCCTGCCCAGCGGTCCCTTCCCCCCGAATCCCTCCGAGTTGTTGAGCTCGAAGACAATGCAGCGCTTCCTGAACGACATGGAGGGGAAGTACGGCCACGTGGTGATCGACACGCCGCCGGTGCTCGCGGCCACGGACGCCGCGCTCGTCGCCGCGCACACGGACGGGCTGCTCCTCGTGCTGCGCTCCGGCTCGACGGAGCAACGCGCCTCCGAGCGCTCGGTGGAGCAGCTCCGCCGGGTGGGCGTGCGGCTGTTGGGCGCCGTACTGAACGAGGTCGCGACGACCTCGTCCGACGAATCTTACTACCTCCAGTACTACCACGCGTACCGGCCGAGCGCGGAGCCCCGGGGCTTACAGCGGCTCCGGAAGGGGATGGCGAAGGTCCGCTTCTGGTAGCCCGGCCCCCCGCGTGACCTATCGGCCGGGCCCTCCGCCTGAGGGACGGACCAGTCGGCTCAGCGCGTGCACGTCCCCCGCCAGCGGATCTTGGAAAACCAGGTTTCGTCGCAGCAGGGCGTCCAGGAGCGCCTTTCCATCTTCGTCCGGCGCCAGCTCCGCCAGTCCGGACGCCGGCACTCTCCCGGCTTCCTCCACGCTCCGCCAGAGCACCCGCTCCCGATCCGTACCGATGCCCAGGAGCTCGAAGCAGTCGGGCTCGACCTCGGCCACGACCGCAAGCGCGTGCCGTTCGAGGACGGTCTCGATGGGCTCCCGGTGGTGCGGGCGCACGCCCCGAAGAACGAAGAACACGCCGCTCCTCGACTCCGTGTAGCGGAGTAGGAGTTTGGCCACCACCTCGTCTGCGCACGAGTAGTCCAGAACCGCCACGGAGGACAGGTCCACCAGGGACAGCGCCGGCAGGCGAAGCTCTCCGAGCTGCCGTTCGATCGCTAGGCGCACGGCCCTCCCGGTGGGGCGGGTCACCAGGTGGGTGTAGAACTCCGCGACGCTGCGGGCGAGCACGTCGCGAACGTCCACGGCCACCTGGTCCGATCGGAGGTCTCGGGCCCGCCTCATCCCGGCTGCTCCACGCCTCTCACGCCGCTCTCATGGACTCGACTCCCCATCGCTCGCCGGAAGAATGATCGTGATCTGGGCCCCGGGCACCGGGGTGAGCCCTTCCTCGAGAGGGGGCGCCTCCTCCCAGGCGGGCACGTCCGCAATGCGCGCTATCCCGCTCCGGATCGCGATCACCCCGTCCCAACGGCGGACCTGTTTTCGGATCTGTTGGATGCCCTGGCCGCGGCCCTGGTCGGGGAAGCGCGTGAGCCCGTGGATGAAGGCGGCCTCGAGCGCCGTGGCGTCTCCCCATCGATCCCCGAAGCGACCGGAATGCTCCGCCGTGAGGGACTCCTTGAAGCCCCTCCCCACGTCGCCGACGCCGATGATCAGCACCGGCCTCCCGAGCCTCTTCTTCCAGAAGTACGCCTGGGCCGCCACCCAACCGGGGGCTCCCGCGTGCTCGAGGATGTTCTGGCACACCTCCGAGAGGATGACGGAGAACTGGAGCACGGCCGTGGGCGGGTACCGGAGGGTCCGGGACAGGATCGCGCCAGCCCGATCCTGCAGCTGCTCGATCAGGTCGTGCACGTCCCGGTTCTCGGCGATCGACGTGATCTCGAGGAGCACGTCGGACGCGCCGGCACCTCGAGCCGGCAGCGCTTCCGGCCCGCTGAAGATGTCGTCCGCCGCGGACCCGAACCCCATTCTCTGCATGTAACCTGAGACATCCCCGGAATCCGGCAGCCGTAGGCCGGAGCGCTCGCCGGTTCGATCCAGGAGGAGGCGCCCCGCGCAGAGGAGCCCGATCATCCCGACCGGATCCACCCAGCGGACGTGGCGCGCGTCGAACAGGATCTTGGGCTCGTCTCCCGTCCGGAGCGCAGCGAAGATGTCCTCGAGGGATCGGTAGTCCAGGGACGCGGGCAGGGACACGACCTTCATGTGGAGCCTTCCCTCCCTCCCTTCGCGGCGCGGGCCGCGTCCACGCCCGCACCTCCCTCGACTCGTCCCAGAAGGTGGAGCCCCAGGCCCGCCGCGCCGCGGTGCTCCAGGTTCCGCCCAGCCCAGACGTTCGCCGTCCGCATCGCCTCTTCGAGCGGGGCTCCGGAGAGAAGCCTCGCGAGACAGGTCGCCCCCCACACGTCCCCGCACCCCGTCGGATCCCCGTGGATCACCTCGTGCTCGCTCGGGACCTTTGCGGTCCGGGCCGGCCCTGGGGCGGCCATCCGCCGGCGTGCCCGCGGCCACGCGAAGGGGTCGTCCACGAACGCGGAGCTCGCGACGTAGGCGGCGCCGCGCGGACCGAGCGTGACGGCGATCAGCTTCAGGTCCGGGCCGACGGCCGACGCGGCGAGGCCCCAGGGGTCCCCGTGCTTCCGACCGAGCAGCTCGAACTCGCCCTCGTTCATCTGGACGGCGTCGAACGACTTGAGCCATTCGGCCCAATCCGCGAGCGGGCGCGGGACGCGGTCCCCGTGCTTGCCGATCCCGAGGAAGAGCGAATGGAGATCGGCGTACATTGGCCCTCCGAACGCCGCCCTAAGCGATCGCGCCGTCTCCAGGTCCATCTCGAACCCCGAGATGAAGTTGACGTAGAGGGCATCACAGTCCCCGGCGAGGGGGCCGAGCTCCATCCATGCCCAGGGAGGCACGCCGCCGCTCAGACGCTCGGCCTCCCGGACCTGGCCCATGTACCGGAGCTCGACCCGGTTGTGCGGCTCCTGGACGACCTTCACGCCCCGTTCCGCCTCGGTCCGCGGCAGCCCGCGGAGGTAGCGGAAGGCATCCTCCGCCTTGTCCATTCCGACCTTAAGTAGAGGAAGAACTCTCCAGCCCGGAGGGAGACCCGCGGAGAGGGCCTCGAGCGCGTAGCCGATCCCTCCCCACTCCTCGATCGGGCCCGGGCGCCCGTCCCGGTAGTGAATCGTGTCCCAGACCAGGGTTCCGACGACCCCGAGCGTGCGGGAAGCGTCGGCGGGTGGGCGGTCCGCGCGCTGCGAGGGGGGCGTGCCGCCGGAGGACCCGAAGGCTGGATCAGACATCCAACGAGAGGACGGCCAGGAAGGCTTCCTGGGGGATCTCGACGGAGCCGATCTGCTTCATCCTGCGCTTCCCTTCCCTCTGCTTCTCCAGGAGCTTCCTCTTCCGCGTCACGTCACCGCCGTAGCACTTCCCCGTCACGTTCTTTCGGAAGGGCTGGATGTTCTCCCGCGCGACGATCCGTCCCCCGATCGCCGCCTGCAGCGCGACCTGGAACTGCTGCCTGGGGATCAGCTCCCTCAGCTTCCTCACCAGATCCCGTCCGTAGCCCTCGGCCTTGGTCTCGTCGATGATCACGGAGAACGCGTCCACCGGATCCGAGTTCACGAGAATGTCCAGTCGGACGAGGTCGCCCTCGCGGTACTCGAGGAACTCGTAGTCGAAGGCGGCATAGCCGCGCGTCCCGCCCTTCAGCTTGTCGTAGAAGTCGAAGACTATTTCCGCCAGTGGGAGCTCGTAGTCCAGCTCCACCTGCGACCGATCCACGTAGCGCATCTCTCTGAACACTGCCCTGCGCTCGTGTGCGAGCTTCTGCACGTTCCCGATGTACTCCGCGGGACAGAGGATCCGCGCCCGGACGACCGGCTCCGAGATCGTATCGATCACGCCCAGATCGGGGAGCTTCGTCGGGTTCTCGACCGTGATTACACTCCCGTCCGTGAGACACACGTGGTACTCCACGTTCGGCACCGTCGTGATCAGGTCCACCCCGAACTCGCGGTCCAGCCGTTCCTGTACGATCTCCATGTGAAGGAGCCCGAGGAAGCCGCAGCGGAAGCCGAAGCCTAGGGCAGCCGACGTCTCGGGCTCGAAGTGGAGGGCTGCGTCGTTCAGGCGGAGTCGCTCGAGGGCGTCCCGGAGCTCCTCGTACTCGTCCGAGTTGGTCGGGTAGACACCCGCGAACACCATCGGGCGGGCTTCCTTGTAGCCCGGAAGGAGCTCGGCGGCCACACGCATCGCGTCCAGAACGGTGTCGCCCACCCGCGTATGCGAGACCTCTTTGATCACGGCCGCGAGGTAGCCGACCTCTCCCGGCCCGAGCTCGGGGCAAGGAATCCGCTTGAGCTTCAAGGTCCCCACCTCGGTTACGTGGTACGTCCCCTCGTGGGATCCGAACGCGATCGCCATCCCGGGTCGGACGACCCCGTCGACCACCCGGATCGAGGGGACGGCACCCAGGAACGGGTCGTAGTAGGAGTCGAAGATGAGGGCGCGCAGCGGAGCGTCCGCTTCTCCTCGCGGGGGCGGGACCCGCGTGACGACGGCCCCCAGAACGTCCCGGATGCCGACCCCCTCCTTCGCCGACACCTCGAGGATCGTATCGGGATCCACTCCAAGGAGCTCGGCCAGCTCCGCTCGACGCTTCTCCGGCTCAGCGCTCGGAAGGTCGATCTTGTTCAGGACCGGGACGATCTCGAGCCCGGCGTCCACCGCCAGGAAGAGGTTCGAAATCGTCTGCGCCTGGATCCCCTGACTGGCGTCCACCACGAGGATCGCGCCCTCGCACGCCGCGAGGGAGCGGGACACCTCGTAAGTGAAGTCCACATGCCCCGGCGTGTCGATGAGGTTCAGCGTGTACGACGCGCCGTCCGCCGAGGCGTATTCCATCCGCACGGCGTGCAGCTTGATCGTGATGCCTCGCTCCCGCTCGAGCTCGTTCGAGTCGAGGACCTGGGCCCGCATGGCACGGGAGTCCAGCGTCCCGGTCATCTCGAGCAGGCGATCCGCGAGCGTGGACTTGCCGTGGTCGATGTGAGCCACGATGCAGAAGTTACGGATCTGGGAGGTCTTCACGGACCGGAAGAGAGCGAGGTGGCCACGAAGGAGCTGTGAAAATAACTGGTCGCCGCTGGCGCGCGAAGGGGTTCGGGCTGTAGCGTTCGGGGTCCTGCCCTCCCTCTGATCGGGACCGGAAATGCACGCTGGAACCGAGTGGCTCGGGCCCCCCATTCTGGCGGTCCTCACGCTCGCGACGCCCGACCGGGCGGCCGCCCAGGGGATCGCGGCGGACCTCGCGGGGCTCGCCCAGGAGAACGCGGAGCTGTTTGTCCAACCGCTGACCCGCGGCCTCGGATTCGCGATGGCCACGGGACTGTTCGACGGTGCCGAGCCTCTCGGCCGGTTCGGGTTCGACGTCGGGGCGCGGGTGAGCGCTGCGCTGCCTCCCACCGAGGCCGAGACGTTCAGCGCCGTGCTTCCGTTGAGCATCGAGTGGAACCGCCCCGGGCTCGGCCCGAAGACCTACCAGAGCTCGTTTCAGGCCAGAGGGGGCAGCTCCCTCACGCCGACCGTCGTGGGCGCGGGGGAGGGGGTGGTCCTCGAGCCCGCGGGAGCGTTCCGGAGCGACCTCCTTCTCGACGGCGAGGACCCGGCGGACTACGAGATCCGGTTCCCCGAGGGGCTGGACATTCCGGGCGTCCCGTTCCTCGTCGTGCACGCTTCCGTCGGCCTCGGCCTCGGAACGGACCTGAGCTTCCGCTTCATCCCCGAGATCGATGTGGACCAGGAGGTGGGCGGAGTTCGCGCCCGGGGATTCTCCGGCCGGCACGCCGTCTCGACGTGGTTCCCCTCTCCCATCGACATCGCCCTCGTGTTCGGATCCCAGAAGCTCGAGGTCGGCGACTACCTCGAGGCGTCGTCCACGCAGTACGGGGTCGTCGCGGAACGCGGGCTCGGACCGCTCTCCCTCTTCGTCTCGGGAATCGCCCGCACGGCGAAGGTGGATATCTCTTACACGGTCGAGAACCCGGATGACAACCCCGGGCTTCCCCAGGACGGGTTCGAGATCGACTTCCGCGAGGATCTGGACTCCGGCGTCGCCCTGGGCGCGGGCGCCCGCCTCTCCCTCCTCTTCATGAACCTGACGGGGCAGTACGTGCTGGACGACTACAACGGCTTTTCCCTCAAGGTGGGATTCGGAGCAGGGAGGCGCTGAGGGTCGGTCGCGGCGGCAACCCCCTCCCTATCGTCAGGGCTGGGGATCCCCCTGCTGATTGACGCGCCGCTGCAAGACTGGTCGATCGTCCTGGTTGCCCGACGCAGGATCCAGTAGGCTCGGCGGCCCTGCGTCCAGCACACCTGGCGGAATTCCATCGAAGCGCGGGGTTGCGAGCCCAGTCGGCGTAAAGCCTGGCGCCACCGCGCCGGCCTGCTCGAGAAGGTTTAGCATCTCGGCCGTCGCGTCGATCGCCTGTCCGA
Source organism: Longimicrobiales bacterium (assembly GCA_965198065.1). Classification (GTDB taxonomy): domain Bacteria; phylum Gemmatimonadota; class Gemmatimonadetes; order Longimicrobiales; family Gaopeijiaceae; genus SHZS01. The sequence continues at coordinate 980,977 of CBDAON010000004.1, forward strand.
GCTGAGCCCGGGACAGGACGAAGGGTGCCATGGGACCCACCCTGGCCCGCACGTCCGGTGTCCCCGCCTCTCCCGGGAACCGCTCCCGGAACGCGAACTGCGGAAGCCCCGGAAAGGGCGGGTTCGGGTAGGCTACCCGGCTGCCCTGATAACGGGTGACCGGGTAAAAGTAGGGATCATTGAAGATCACCACCTGCACGAGCGGGCACGCCTGCTCGTAGGGGTTCCAGGCCGCGAACGGCACAGGCTCGTGGCACTGGTAGCAGAGGAAGCGCGGAAAGGAGAAGGTCTGCTCCACGTGATAGGCCGTGAAGTCGAGGGCTAGCTCCAGGCGCTCGGCGTTCGGCAGGAACAGCCGCATGAGGTCGTCCACGGACACGTAGGGGTCCTGACCGATTCGGACACCCGCTCCCGACAGCGCCCACTGCCGCCCCGCGTCGCCCTCGGCAAGCCACCCGAAATAGAAGGGCCGCTCGGAGGCAAGGATGAAGAAGTACCCGACCCCGGGCTCGCCCTCCACGAGCCAACCCTCGGACGCGGTTGGAATCAACCGATAATCGCTGCCCCCCCGCACTTGATGGAGCTGGTCGTCCGGGCCGGACGGGAGGACGAGCCTTAACGCCCCGTCCGTGTCCACGTGAAGAATGGCGACGTACGCGTCGTCTGACGATCGGTAATAGACGCGGACCCGGTCCCCCTGCTCGAACACCGGGTCTACCCCGCGGTCCATCCAGATCCTCGCCTCCATCCGGCCCGGCCCGCCGCTCCGGAGTGTCAGCTGCGCGCCGACGAGCTCCTGACCGCCGGCGAGGGCGAGGGTCAGGCAGGCGAGCGTAGCCGCCGGGAGTCTCTTGCTCACGTTCATGGATGCCCGCGTGCCCTAAGCAGAGATCGTGCCACGATCGATGGGGGTCGTGAGCCGGGAACGCCCCGCGTCCGGGCCCCGGTCGGCCCGCCTTCCGGCGAGGGGCGACCTCCCCCTCACGGCCCTTTGGTGTCCTCCACGGAGGACGCCCCGACGACACACTTGGAGTACACGTAGCCGGATTGCCCCCAAAACGTTCCACGGGTACCTTCGCACGTTCCATGACGCAGACCTCCACGGCCCCCGCGCGGTCCCGCCGCGCGGACCTTCTCACGCCTCAGGATCTGGCGTCCCTCGGGGGACTCGAGATCCTCGCCAAGGCGGTGGTGGAAGGGTTCTTCCTCGGCCTCCACCGCTCCCCCCACCGGGGGTTCTCCGCGGAGTTCGCCGACCACCGGGGCTATCGTCCCGGGGACGACCTCCGGCACATCGACTGGCGCATGTTCGCGCGGTCGGACCGCTACTACGTGAAGCAGTTCGAGGAGGAGACGAACCTCCGGGCTCACCTCCTTCTCGACGTGAGCGCGTCGATGGGGTGGACGTCCAGCCCGGGAGCCCTACCGACCAAGCTCTGGTACGGACGAACGCTCGCGGGCGCGCTAGCCCTGCTCCTGCTCCGGCAGGGAGACCGGGCAGGGCTGGCCCTGTTCGACGACCGAATCCGGTCGTGGGTCCCGTGCCGCGGCGGGCGCCAGCAATGGGTGGAGTTCGTGCGCCGGCTGGAGTCGATCGAAGCGTCGGGAACGACCGACGCTTCGCCGGCCCTGAGGGAAGTGGCTCTTCGGCTCAGAAGGCGGGGGCTCGTTATCCTGCTCTCGGACCTGCTCCTGGACCCGGGGGCGACCCTGCACGCGCTTCGCTACCTGCGCCATCGGGATCACCAGGTCATGCTGTTCCACATCTTCGACCCGGGCGAGCGGGATCTCGGCGGGGCCGGAGACGCGCGGTTTCGGGACCCCGAGACGTCCGAGGAGCTGCTTGTGGACGTCGCGGAGGTCCGTCGGGAGTATCGGGAGGCGGTCGACCGCTCGATCGACGAATGGCGGCGAGCCCTTCGCCCGAGCGGCATCGAGTATCAGGTCGTCGAAACGTACCAGCCGCTCGGGCAGGCGCTTCGCGCGTTCCTCCGGAAGCGAGAGAGGCTCGGCTGACCCGTGGCGTTCTTGAACCCCCTGTTTCTCCTCGGCCTTGCCGCGATCTCGGTCCCGATCCTCCTCCATCTGCTACGCCGCCGGGAGTCGCGCTTTCTTATCTTCCCGGCCCTCCGCTATCTGAAGAGGACCACGCAGGAGCACGCGCAGATCATTCGCCTCCGGCAGATCCTGCTTCTCGCGCTCCGGGTGCTGGCGGTCGTCCTCCTCATCGCGGCGGGCGCCAGGCCCGTCCTTCCGGTTGGGGGTCGGGACCATCCCCCGGCCGGGATCGCCCTCGTCGTGGACAACGGGATCACATCCGGCGGAATCGTCGGAGACGCACGCCTCCTGGACTCGCTCGTCCATCGCGCCAGCGAGGCTCTGGAACAGGCGGGAGCCAGGGACCGAATCTGGATTGTGCCCGCCGGAGAACCGTGGCGCCCCTCGGTCCCCCTGGGGTTGGACGAGGCGCTGGGCACCCTCACCTCGCTCCGGCACTCGGACGTCGGATCGGACCTCACGGCCGCGGTCGCTAGGGCCGGAGCCCTCCTGGACGCGGCGGTGCCGGAGCTCCGGGAGATCGTCCTCGTCTCGGACCTGAGGCGGGAAGCGCTTCCCGCACCCGAACCGGGCGCGGAGCCTCGACCGGATCCGCTGACCGTGGCGCCTCCCCCCGGCGGCTCCAGGCCGAGCCGCGGCATCGCAAGCATCCGGGTGTCGGGCGGGCTCGCCCCGCGGGCCGGCGAGCCGGGAGAGATCCAGGTCGATGTTCGGGGCGAAGGGGCGGAGGGCATCGTGGTCCGGAACTACGTCGAGGACCGTCTCGTGGCCACGGGCACGGTCGGGCCCGCGGGTACGGCCATCCTGCCCCTTCCCCCCCTGGCCGCCGGATGGGTGGAGGGGAGAGTGGAGCTGGACCCGGACGACCTCAGGGCGGACGACCGGGCTTACTTCGCGTTTCGGGCGATTCCACCGCCCGGGGTGACGACCGCCGGGTCCCTTCCCCCGGAGCTTATTGACGCCCTGGACGTGCTCGAGGACGCGGGGCGGATCCGGACCGCGGCCCCGGAAGATGCTGCGGTGCACCTCGTGAGCGCGGGCGCGGTGTCCACGCCCCCGCTGGGCACGGCTGTCGTGCTTCTTCCGCCCGCGGACGCCGCGCTCCTCTCGTCCGCGAACCGGATCCTGGGTGAGCTCGCGCCGGGATGGCGATTCGATCCCGTGCCTGACGGGGAAGGTACGGAGCGGGAGGTCTCCGGGGGAACGCTCCTCCCTTCCCTCCCCATCCACCCGCGGGTGCGGATCGCCTATCGGATCCGGCCGGCTGGACCCACGGGCGCCTGGACCGAGCTCCTCAGCCTCTCGGACGGCGAGCCGTGGCTGGTCCACGTGGCGGCGGGGGGGCGGTCGATCTTCATCGTGGGCTCGCCGCTCGCCGAGGACGCGTCGAGCCTCCCCACGTCCGCCGGGATGGTCCCCTTCGTGGATCTCCTCACGTCCCTCCCGTCAGACGACGCGGGGAGCGGAGTGTACCGAACAGGCGACCCGATCCCGACGCCCGCCGGCGCGGTGGCTCTCCGCCTTCCGGACGAGACGACGAGGCCGCTCGGCGGCGTATCCAGCTACCCGGAGACCGGGGAGGCGGGCGTTTACCGCTTCCTGGACTCCAGTGGCGAGATCGTCGGGCGGGTGGCGGTGAATGCCATCCCGCCCGGCCTCGACCCTCCCTACACGCCCGAGGAAGCCGCCGCCCGGCTCCAGAGCCGCTGGGAGGGGGCTCGGGCCGGGGACCGCTGGCCGGACGCAGTCCTCGAGGGTCGGACGGGCCGCGAGATAGGACGACCCCTCGCCGCGATCCTCTTTGTCCTTCTCCTCTTCGAGACCTGGCTCGCGGCCTCCGGAGCCGGTGGGCTCGGGATCTTCCGGGGCGCCGGCGGGGAACACTCCGACCTCTCCGCGACTAGGGAACGTCTCCAAACGCGGAGTTCGCCTTAGTGCCGCCACAGTGGATGCGGCGGCGGCGAATGCCAGCGGACTCCTGACTCGGGACCCCAGGCTAGAGCCGGCTTTGCCCGACCGAACACATCCGGTTCTGGAGGCCCTCCTTTCGCTCCCGTCCGTCCGGCGGCTCACTCAGGGGCTGCCTAGGGGCGGCGAGCGGATCGCCGTGGGCGGATCCGTGGGCTCGGCGGGGCCGGCGCTCGTCTCCGCGCTCAAACAGAGCCACCCGATCCGGATCTTCGTCGCCGTCGCACCGGACCCCCTCCAGGCCGAGCGCGTCCAGAACGACTTCAAGACGCTCCTCGGCGCAGAGGCCTCGCACCTCTATCCCCAGTCCGAGACGCGCTTCTACTCCGAGGAGGAGTCGGACTCCGGGATCGAGGGGCTCCGGGTCGAAGCGATCGAGGCGCTGCTCGCAGACGGTGCGCGACTATTCGTCACGACCCCGAGGGCACTCCAAGAGCGGCTCCCCATCCCGGACCGGCTGGCGCAGCTCCGGCTTGAGCTCCAGGAGGGAGTGGAGATCGGATTCGGCCTCCTGGTGGAAGAGCTCGGCGCCATGGGGTACGAGCGCGTGCCCCTCGTAGAGGAGCTGGGCCAGTTCGCCGTGCGCGGGGGGCTGGTGGACGTGTTCTCGCTCGGACTCCCGGACCCCGTTCGCATCGAGTTCTTGGGAGACGAGATCGTGTCGATCCGCACGTTCGAGGTAGGGGACCAGTGCTCCACCTCGTCCCTTCCGAGCGTTCACCTGCTCCCGGCGTCGTTCGGCGCGGCGGCGCACGGGACGGGGAGGGTGGTCCGCTCACTACTCGAGGTGCTCCCGTCAGAGACGATCCTCGTCGGCCTCGGAAGCTCCGCGTGGGAGGAGGATTTTCGGCGGCACTGGACGCAGGCGCGGGAGATCCGCTCGGACCGAGAAGAGGGCGGGGAGTCCCTCGCTCCCCTGGAGGACATCCTCCTTCCTCCCGCGTCGGCCGCGGAGCGGGTCCGGAGCTTCCCGGTCCTCCGGGTGACGGGTGAGCCCGGACACGAGATGTCGCTCGAAGCGGGCGCGCCACCTGTGATCGAGCGGAAGATGGATCGCCTCGTGACCTTCCTCCGCGAGGAGTCCGCCCGGGGTCACCGGACCCTGATCCTCTGCGACAACGAGGGTCAGGTTCAGCGCCTGGAGGAGATCCTCGAGAAGGAGGGCGGCCGACTCCCCGGCGTCCAGGTCGGCGTGGGAACCGTAGACGGAGGCTTCCGGCTCCCCTCGTCACCCCCGCTGACGGTGCTCACGGACCACGAGGTCTTCCGGCGCAGCCGGCGCGTTCGGTCCGGGCGGCGTTACCGGGGCGCGATGGCGCTCGAGAGCCTGGCCCAGTTGTCTCCGGGGGACTACGTCGTCCATATGGACCACGGAATCGGCCGGTTCCGAAGCCTCCAGCGGATCGAGGTGGGGGGCGAGGGCCTGGAGGTCCTTGCGATCGAGTACGCGGACGGCGAGACGCTCCACGTTCCCGTCTATCGCCTGGATCTCGTGGAGCGATGGGTGGGGGAGACGGAGGACTCGGAGCCCCCGGCGGTCCACCGCATCGGCGGCAAGCGCTGGAAGGCTCTGAGGAGGCGCACCGAGGAAGCAATCGAGCAGGCCACCCGTGAGCTGCTCGAGCTCTACGCGGAGCGCGAGCTCGCCCCGGGACACGCCTTCAGACCCGACACGACGTGGCAGACGGAGATGGAGGCGGCGTTCCTCTACGAGGACACCCCGGACCAGCGGCGGGCGACGAAGGACATGAAGCGGGACATGGAGACGGCCCGGCCCATGGATCGCCTGATCTGCGGAGACGTGGGCTTCGGGAAGACAGAGGTGGGAATCCGCGCCGCGTTCAAGGCCGTCCAGGACGGGAAGCAGGTCGCGGTCCTGGCGCCCACGACGATCCTCGTGGAGCAGCATCTCCGCACGTTCTCCGAGAGGCTCGCGGACTTTCCGGTGAAGATCGAGTCCGTGTCACGCTTTCGCACTCCCCAGGAGCAGAAGGCCCTTCTGGCTTCGCTCGCCGAAGGGAGAACGGACATCGTGATCGGGACTCACCGGCTCCTATCCGAGGACGTGCGGTTCAAGGATCTGGGGCTCCTGGTCGTGGACGAGGAGCAGCGATTCGGGGTGAAGCACAAGGAGAGGCTCAAGCGCCTCCGGGCCTCCGTGGACGTGCTCACGCTGACGGCCACGCCCATCCCGCGCACGTTGCAGCTCTCCCTCGCGGGCATACGGAACCTCTCCCTAATCCGCACCCCCCCACGCGACCGGCTGGCCATCGCGACCCAGGCCATCCCGTGGACCGACGACGTGCTCCGCGACCTCATGGCACGCGAGTTGGACCGGGGTGGACAGGTCTTCTTCCTGCACAACCGGATCGAGACCATCCGTGGAGTCGCGGACCACGTGGCGCGGCTGGTCCCGGAGGCCCGCGTGGGAGTGGCCCACGGCCAGATGCGGGTCGGCGCGCTCGAGACGGTGATGCGAGGCTTCGTGCTCGGGGAGATCGATGTGCTCGTGTGCTCGTCGATCATCGAGAACGGGCTCGACGTGTCGAACGCCAACACGCTCATCGTGGACCGGGCGGACCGCTTCGGGCTCGCGCAGCTCTACCAGATCAGGGGGCGCGTCGGGCGCTCCGATCGCAGGGCGTACTGCTATCTCATCGTGCCCGAGACGATCACGGAGGAGGCCCGGGAGCGGATCAAGATTCTCGAGCGCCACACTGAGCTCGGGAGCGGCTATCAGGTGGCGCTCCGCGATCTCGAGATCCGCGGGGCCGGAAACCTCCTCGGCGCCAGCCAGTCAGGGTTCGCCCACGCGGTGGGGCTAGACACCTACCTCCGTCTCCTCGAGGACGCCGTCCGCCGAATGAAGGAGGGCGGGCCCCTCGGCGAGGCCTTCCCCGACCCCGAGGTGGCGCTCCCGGGCTCCGCGTTCATCCCAGACCGTTACGTTTCGGATTCCGGCCAGAAGTTGCATCTTTACCGGCGGCTCTCGAAGGTCGAGGACCGCGCGGAGGTGGAGCGGCTCCGGGAGGAGTTGACCGATCGGTACGGTCGGCCTCCCGAGGAGGTCGAGCGCCTCCTCGACGCCCATCTTCTTCGCCTTCTGGGGAGGGAGCTCGGGATCGAGCGCATCTTCGTCAAGGATCGGGAGGCGAGGATCACCTTCCGGGCGTCGGCCGCCCCGCGGATGACCGCGCTGGAGGCTCCGTTGCGGGATCGCCAGCTCCGGATCGAGGTCCGGCGCATAGTTCCCCTCTCACTCGCGCTCGAGCAGGCCGGCCCCGAGCCCGTGACCCGGACGCTCATCCGGGCCCTCGACGCGGTTGCCGGGGGTCAAACGAAAAAGGACGCGGCATGAGAGCTGTTACAAAGGGCACGATCTCGGTGGCGCTGGCCGTCGCCGTGGTCGGATGCGATCGCGGCCTGGGGGAGGACGACCTCGCCCGCGCAGGGGATTTCACGCTAGGGATCGAGGAAGCGTCCGGAATCATCGCCCCCGTCCTGGGCCTCGGCAACGATGGTACGATCGTTCAGGCCGTCGCGGACTTCTGGACGGACTACACGCTGCTGGGATGGGCCATGAATCAGGAAGGCGAGGTCGATCGCCTGGACCTCTCCGACATCACGGCCGTCCAGGTCATGCACGAGCGCATCGAGCGGGTTCGCGAAGCCGTGATCCGGATCGAGGAGATTACGGACGAGGACCTCCTTCAGATGTACGAGGAGGAACGACCGGCCGAGCAGGTGCAGGCTAGCCACGTCCTCCTCTTTTTCCCCGACGACGCCACCGCCAGCCAGCGCGACTCCGTGCAGGTGCTGGCCGAGGACATTCGGGACCAGGCCAGGGGGGGCGCGGACTTCGCGGAGCTGGCCCGGACGCACTCGGCGGATCTCGGCTCCGCCTCCATGGGCGGTGACCTGGGCTTTTTCCGCCGGGGCGAGATGGTGCTGCCCTTCGAGGAGGCCGCGTTCGCCCTCGAACCCGGGAGCGTGAGCGACGTGGTGACATCGGAATACGGGCTCCACGTCATTCGTGTGGGGGAGCGGCGAAACCCAACCTTCGAAGAGTACGGCGAAGAGTACCGGGCCCAGATCAACAACGAGTCGGCGATACAGGCCGAGACTGTCTTTCTCACACAGGTCGAGGCTGACGCGAACGTTCAGGTTGCCCAGGGAGCCGTTCAGGTCGCGCGTGACATCGCCGCGAGGATGGACGAGCCTCTCCGCTCCGGCGAGGCCGACGAGACCCTCGTGACCTACGAGGGCGGCTCCGTTACGGCGGGCGAGCTGCAGCGATTCCTCGTCACCCAGCCCCGAGAGATCCGCGATCAGATCGACGCGGCCACCGACGAGCAGCTCAATGAGTTCCTCCGTCAGGTGACCCGGGACGAGCTTCTCGTGCAGGAGGCCGAGCGACGCGGGATCGCGCTGAGCAGGGGGGAGATCGAGGCGCTCGAGGATCAGCTCCGCCTCCAGTACACGCAGGCCGCCGGAATCCTCGGGATCGCCTCCATCGAGCCGAGTCCCGGGGAGAGCCTCCGGGACGCCCTGGACCGCGAGGTGAAAGCTCTCATCGCTCGCGTCGTCCGGGGTGACCAGGAGCTCGTGCCCCTCGGCGCGCTCGCGAACCCTCTTCGATACCTGTATGGCGCCGAGCTGTCCCGGCCGGGGATCCCGCGGGTGATCGAACGGATCATGATCCTCCGCGCCGCGGAGACCGCGGGGGCCGCCCCCTCGGGAGACGCGCCCTCGACGCCTCCGACCCTGGAGCCCCCGCCGGCGGTGGACGGCGGGACGGGTCCCTGAGAGGTCGGGTCCGGAGATCGAATCCATGGACCACGGGAACCGTCGCCTTCGTCGCGGTTACCACGGCCCAATGATCCGAGCGGCCTTCCCATCGCCTCCGTGGACGGCGGCCGGCCCCGGTTGGCGCTGGGGCGCGGGTGCCTTGGCTGTCGTGCTCGGCGCGGGGCTCGGCGCCGCTTCCGGCGTCGCCCAGGACGTGCCAGCTCCGACTCGACCCGCCGCCGGTGAGCTCGTGGACCGGGTGGTCGGGATCGTCGGCGACTCGGCGATCTTCCACTCCGACCTGCTTGAGCACGTGATCCGGCTCCAGGCGAACGGAGTCCAGGTTCCTCAGGATTCGGCGGAGCTCCACACGTTCCGCGGACAGGCCCTGAACGAGCTCGTCGCGCACTCTCTCGTCGTCCAGGCCGCGGCCAGGGACACCCTGATCTCCGTGCCGGACGAGCGGGTGGACGAGGAGCTCCAGACCACGTGGGACGAGCAGGTCCGCCGTCTCGGGAGCGAGGAGCAGCTTCGACAGGCGCTCGCGGGTGCGGGGATGACGCCGGCCCAGTACAGGGCAGACCTCCGTCGGCAGATCTTCGAGGCCCAGCTCTCGCAACGCTACATGCAGAGCCAGCGGGGAACGAGCCGCCTGCCCCCGATCGAGGAGAGCGAGCTCCGGGAGTCCTTCGAGCGTGACCGCACGACCTTCGGGCGCCGCCCAGCCACGATCTCGATCCGCCAGGTGATCCTCCTGCCCCAGCCCTCCGACTCGACGCGGGAGGCTGCCAGAGCGGAAGCGGAACGCATCCTCGGTCTCCTTCGCGAGGGCGACGACTTGGAGGAGCTCGCGCGCCGATTCTCCGATGATCCGGGTTCGGCGCAGGCGGGAGGCGACCTCGGATGGGTCCGCCAGGGCGACACCGTCGTCGAGTTCGAGCTAGCGGTCTTCGGGCTCGGCCGGGGACAGGTGAGCGGCGTCGTTGAGACGGAATATGGAGCGCACATCATCCGCCTGGACCGAATTCAGGGGGCCCAGAGGAGCGTTAGTCACATCCTAATCGGCGCCGAGCCCGGCCCGACAGAGGTTGCCGCCACTCGTGCGCGGGCGAACGAGGTCCGGGCCGCGGTCGCGGCGGGTACGCCCATCACTGAGTTCGAAAGCGAGGGTGAAGGGACCGGGCTCCCGGAGGAACTCGAGCTTGCGGTCACACAGCTGGGTCAGCTTCCGGGCGGCTACGCGACCGAGCTCCGGGGGGCGCGAGCGGGAGACGTCCTGGGACCGATCGAGTTCCAGTCCGGCGCCGGGCTGGCGTTCGCGGTCGTGGAGGTGACGGGCGCCAGAGAGGAAGGAGAGTACGCGTACGAGGACCTCCGCGACCAGATCCGCACCTACCTCGAGGACGAGGGTTTCAGGGAGCGCCTGCTCGAGCGGTTGAGGGCCGAGACGTACGTTGAGATCCGCTGGTGACGCTGGGGGTCGTTCTCCCCGGGGTACCCCTGACATCCGAATCGCCGCTACGCTCGGGGACCCGCGAGGGATCGGCCCGGAGGTGATCTCCCGGGCGGCCCGCGCTTACCGCGCCGATTGCCCTGACGTCGAAATCCTCCTCGTCGGCTCCGCCGAGGCCCTCCGCCGCGAGGGAGCGGGGTTTCCCTCGGAATCGGTCGGATCCTTCGACGGCTCACTCGAGTCCGCGGGAGACGTGTCTCTTCGGGCAATCGAGCGGGCCGTTGGGCTGGCCCAGGCCGGGGAAGTCCAGGCGATCGTGACGGGGCCGGTGCACAAACCGGCGCTGGCGGCGGCGGGCTCTCGCCACCCCGGCCAGACGGAGCTCCTGGCCGAGCTCTCGGGGTCCCGGCGGGTCGGGATGCTCATGCACGCCGACGCTCGGAGCCCCGTCGCTTCCGCAGAGCCCGATCACGGCGTGCCCGAGGGCTCGACGACGCCCCCGCCGGGTTCTCAGCGTGCGGCGATCCGAATCCTACTCGCGACCACCCACGTCCCGCTCCGGGACGTGCCGTCCCTCCTCACGGGCGCCCGCCTCGAGGAGCAGACCCGTTTGCTCGCCGAGAGCCTCCGCCTCCACTGGCGCCTGCCTTCCCCGCGCATCGCCCTCTGCGCCCTGAACCCGCATGCCTCGGACGGGGGGCTCTTCGGCGACGAGGAGGGACAGGTGTTCCTCCCCGCTGCCGAGGCCATGCGGAGGGACGGAATCGACGTCACCGATCCACTCCCGGCAGACACGGCCTTCCTCCGCCTTCTCTCCGGAGCCGTCGACGCCGTCGTGTCGCCGTACCACGACGTCGGCATGGCCGTGTTCAAGACCCTCGCCTTCGGGCGCGGCGTAAACGTGACGCTCGGTTTGCCGTTCGTGAGGACTTCGCCGGACCACGGCACTGCGTTCGACCGCGCGGGAACGGGCCGGGCCGATCCTGGATCGGCCGTCGAAGCCCTCCGCCTCGCGCGCCGCCTCGCCTCCTCCATGGTCGGAGGATCGCTTTGACACTCCGCGCTCGCGGGGAATATCTTCGAAGCAGTGGGCATCGCCCCCACGCCCCCCGACCCCCGCACCCAATCCGCTGGGGGGATAGATCACCGTGATCAAGCTGAGCCAGGTCTCCAAGGAATACGCGCCGAGAGGGCGCGTCCTGGACGAGATCTCCTTCGAGATGGCGAAGGGGGAGTTCGCCTTCCTCACGGGACACTCCGGGTCGGGCAAGTCCACGACCCTGAAGCTCATCCACATGGCGGAGCGCCCCAGCGCGGGCGAGGTGCGCGTGAGCGGGTACTCCTCCCAGCTCGTTTCGAGGCGGGAGATCTGGAAGGTCAGGCGACGGGTGGGATTCGTCTTCCAGGATTTCCGGCTCCTTCCAGAGCGGACCGCAACCGAGAACGTGACGTTCGCCCTCGAGGTGACGGGAACCCCTCGCTCCCAGCTCATCCCCCGCGCCCACCGCCTGCTGTCAAAGGTGGGACTCTCGGCCAAGACCGGGGCCATGGTGCACGAGCTCTCCGGAGGTGAGCAGCAGCGGGTCGGGATCGCACGCGCTCTGGCGAACGAGCCTTTCGTCCTCCTCGCGGACGAGCCCTCGGGGAACCTGGACGAGCGCGCCTCCCGCGGGATTATGGAGCTGTTTCGCGTCCTGAACGCACAGGGAATGGCCATCCTCATGGCCACGCACGATCTGGAGCTCGTGCGAGCGTACCCTGACATTCGCGTCCTTGAGTTGAACGAGGGGAGACTCGTGTACGACTCGGCCGCCGTGGCCTCTCAAGGTCGCTGAAGGACTGATGTACACGATCCGGGAAGCTCTGGCGGGGATCCGGCGGGCGCCGTTCCTCACGACGCTTTCCGCCGCCATGGTCGCCCTGGCTCTTCTGGTTGTGGGCCTCTTCACGGTCGTCAGCTACAACCTGCACCAGGCCCTTATCCGGGTGGAGGAGCGCGTCGAGGTCGTCGTGTATCTGAGGGACGACGTGCGCAACGAGGAGGTCCAGGTGGCGGACGAGATTCTCCGCGCGATGCCGGAGGTCGCAGGCGTCCGCTACGTCTCCAAGGAGGAGGCCCTCCGGGTCGCGCAGGAGGAGCTCCCCGAGTTCCGGCAGGTCTTCGTAGGGTTGGACGTGAACCCCCTCCCGGCCTCGCTCGAGGTCGAGCTTCTGCCCGGATATCGGACCCCCGACGCGGTGGAGCGGGTCTCGGGCGCTACCGTGGACTTCCCGTTCGTCGAGGACGTCGTATAAACGGAAGCGATTGGGTGGACCGAGTCTACCTCCTCCGGAGCGTGGGCGCGGTGGCCACGACGATCCTCGGGACGGCCTTCGCGGTCGTGGCCGCTCTCATCATCGGGACGGCAGTCCGGATCGCGATCTTCGCGAGGAAGGACGAGATTCAGATCATGCGGCTCGTCGGCGCCACGCGGGGCTTCATCCGCCGCCCCTTCCTCCTCGAGGGCTTCTTGACGGGGCTGGTGGGGGGGATCCTGGCGCTCGGACTGACGTACTCCGCATATGTGACCGGCTCCGAGTTGATCTTCCCCCTCGCGTGGATCCCCGGACGGTGGGTGCTCCTCGGGATCCTCGCGGGCGGGCTCTTCGGAGTCGTGGCGAGCGCGTTCGCGATCCGGAAGTACCTCCGGGAGGTGTAGCAAAGTGACGATCCGGCTCCTCCGCATGCTGCTCGCGGCCCTGCTCGCCCTCGGAGCCTTCGGCGACGTGCGCACCGTCCGCGCCCAGCAGACGGTCGACGACGTCGAGGCGCTCCGGCGCGAGATCCAGGAGAGCCAGCTCCGGCTCGAGCAGGTTCGCGAGGAGCGGGCCCGGCTTCAGCGCGACATGGACGGGCTGCGTTCACGCCTCCAGAATGTGTCGGGCGAGCTCGAGAACATCGAGCGCCAGTTGAGCGTATCGCGCTCCGTGGCAGCGGAGATCAACTTCCAGATCGATCTGTCGACTGCCCAGGTCCAGCGCACGACCGCGGACCTCCTCCGAACCCGCGAGCAGCTCAGCGAGCGACAGGCGATCCTCAATCGACGGCTGCGCGACATCTACAAGGGCGGACCGCTCCACGCTTCCCGTGTGCTTCTGGGCGCACAGTCGTTTTCCAATCTCCTGAACCGGATCCGCTACCTCCAGACGATTGCCTCGTACGATCGGATCCTCCTGGACAACGTGCGCGACCTGGAGCGGGAGCTCGCGGAACAGAGCCGCGACCTCCAGGCGGGGCTGAGCGAGCTCGGTCGGCTCCGGGACGCCAGGCAGGGAGAGCTCGCCGAGCTCCGCCAGATCGAGAGTGAGCACCAGCGGACTCTCCAACAATTCCGCACCCAGGAGCGCCAGTCCATCACGCGGCTCGATCAGCTGGACGCGGACGAAGCGCAGCTCGCGGCGCTCCTCGCCACTCTGGATCAGCAGCGCCTCGTCGAGGAGCGCCGCCGTACGATCGAGGGGGGCCCGACCCTCGGGGGGGCGACTCTCACGACCGCCAACATCGGGCTCCTCGACTGGCCCGTCCTGGGGGACATCGCGTACCCCTTCGGCGTCGAGCGCCGCGCGAACGGAACCGTTCTCCGGTGGAACGGGATCGGGATCCGTGCCCCGGTGGGGACGCCGGTCGGGGCGGTCCGAGCGGGAACGGTTCTTCTGGCGGGTCCGCTCGAGGGCTACGGTCCGTCCGTGATCCTCTCCCACGGGGGCGGGTTCTACACACTGTACCTCTACCTGGAGGAGATCGGGGTCGTGGAGGGGCGGGACGTAGACGCGGGTCAGGTCGTTGGCACCGTGGGAGGTCAGGGGACGCCGGAGGGCCCCCGCCTCGAGTTCCAGATCCGCGCGCCGGTCGGGGGAGGAACCCAGCAGCAGCCGCTGGATCCCATGCGGTGGCTGAGACCGAGGGCCGGGAGAGAGTGACCGTCCACCCGCTCGAGGGGCACGAGGAGCCGCGCGCGGCTGTCGCTCGGGCGTTTGGCGCCAACCGGCTCCCCACCGCCCTTCTCCTCCACGGCCCCCCCGGAGTCGGAAAACAGCGCTTCGCGCTCTGGATCGGACAGCTGCTCGCGTGCGAGAGTCCCGGCCTCTACGATCCCTGCGGTAATTGCCGCGGATGCGGCCTGGCCCTCCGGCTCGAGCACCCCGACCTGCATTGGTACTTCCCGATCCCGCGCCCGCCCGCCCGCGGATCCCAGGAGCGGGACCGGGAGGCCCTGGAGGAGGTCCGGGGCGAGCGCCTCCGGCTCCGGAGGGAAACCCCGCTCCGGCCCTCGTTCTCCGAAGAGGTTCGGGGGATTCATCTCGGCACGATCCGGAATCTGAGGCGAGAGGCGGCGCGCAGGCCGACGGGCGCCCGGCGGCTCTTTCTCGTGGCGGACGCAGAGGAACTCGTGTCGCAGGAGTCGAGCCCCGAGGCGGCTAACGCGCTCCTGAAGGTCCTGGAGGAGCCGCCGTCGGACACGTGGTTCGTCCTTACCGCCTCTGAGCCGGGCCGACTCCTCCCGACGGTCCGCTCCCGGGCTACGGCTCTCTACCTTGCGCCCCTCCCCGTCGCCCGGGTCGCGGACTTCTTGGCGGGGGCCTGGAGCGGAGCCGGTCGAGAGGACATCTCCAGGGCGGCCCAGCTGTCGGGAGGCTCGATCGGCAGGGCCCTCGGGTTCCTGAACGACGAGGACGAGGACGGACCCCTCGAAAAGATCCGCAAGGACGCGTTCTTCCTGCTCAGGGCCGCGCTCGACCCCGACGGCACCGAGCGTTACTCGCGCGCTCTCGGATTCGCCCCCGTCGGGGGTCGTGGCCTGCACGAGCTCCTCACCTCGCTCGAGACCTGGATTCGGGACCTAGCGGCCGTGGCGGCCGGGACGGAGACTCCGATCCTGAACGGCGGGGCGAGAGACTGGTTCCTGAAGGCGGCCCGGGAGCGAGACCTCCACCCCGTCGAGCTCGCCCGAGCAGTCGAGCGCGTCGAGGAGGCACGGGAGCGCGCCGCCGGGAATGTGAACCCCCAGCTCCTCGTGGCCGGGCTCCTGTTCGAGCTGAGCGATGCGCTTCTGGGTGGCGGCGGCCGGTTCGAGCGCCCAGCGCCCGCGGGGGTCTCGTGATCGTCTCCGAGGCCCCGGGCGATCTCGCCGACCGACCGGACGAGGACGGGCCCGGCCGCCTCACGCACATGGACGACGAGGGCCGCCCCCGCATGGTGGACGTGAGCGGGAAGGCCGTCACCAACCGGACCGCGATTGCCGAAGGTGCCATCCGGATGTCCGCGGCCACCCTGGAGAAGCTCCTCCACGCAGGACCCAAGGGCGACGCACTCCGGGTGGGCGAGCTCGCCGGGATTCAAGCCTCGAAGAAGACTGCGGAGCTCGTTCCCCTCTGCCACCTTCTTCCGGCCGTCTCAGTGGGCGTCGAGCTCACTCCGGACCCCGAGCTCCCGGGCGTCCGCGCGCGGGCGGTGACCCGCGTTCAGGGAACCACGGGAGTCGAGATGGAGGCACTCACCGCCGTAGCCGTGGCCCTGCTGACCGTGTACGATATGGGAAAGGCGATCGATCGCGGTATGACGATCGAGGGGATCCGGCTCCTCGAGAAAGCGGGGGGGCGGTCCGGGATCTGGAAGGCGTAGGTCTAGCTAGGGAATCCGGAGCTCGTCCCCGGGGTGTATCAGGGGATTCGACTCCCGCTGGTTTTCCCTCGCCAGCGCGTCGGTAGAGACCCCGTAGCGCCGTGCGATCGTCCAGAGGCTCTCCCCCGCTCTAACGACGTGGAGCATGCCGCTCGCGCCGGCGCCGAGCGACGCAACCTGCGACGATCCACCCCGCCCCCCGCGAACGCCGACCGGAACGACGACGGTCATCCCGATCTGAAGGCGTTGTGGGTCGACGTCGCCATTCGTGTCCACGAGCTCCGGCAGCCCGACCCCGTACATCAACGCGATGTGGGAGAAGGTCTCCCCCCGAGCCACGACGTGCTCGAGGACCGAGAGCCGCTCTTCCGGAGGAATCATCGCGTACGCCGTCACGAAGTTTGCCCCCGTTCCCACCGGGACCCGGACGGAGCGCTCGGCTCCGATCGGCGTGAAGCCTCGAACGTACCGTGGGTTCAGCTCCTGAATCTCGGCTTCGGTCACCCCCGCCGCCCTCGCGATGATGTCGAGGGACGTGGCGTCCGGAACGACAACCTCATCGAACAAGAAGAGAACGGGTCGGATCGGCTCGAAGCCGTGGCTCACCGGATCGCCGGCGAGCGCCGCGGCAGCGAAGAAGCGTGGAACGAACTCCCGCGTCTCCGCCGGAAGGAGCCGCCGGATCAACAGGAAGTCTTCGTCCGTGAGATCTGCGCCGGCGCGCCCGGTCCGGGTGAGGAGCTGCCCAACGCGCCCCGGGCCGACGTTGTACGCCGCGAGCGCCAGGAACCAAGAGCCGAGGTCCTCGTAGAGCCCCTCGAGATAGTCGAGCGCGGCGTCGGTCGCGGCGAACGGATCTCTCCGGTCGTCCACGATGGACCCAACCGCGACCCCGAGGCCCCGCGCAGTCGGCCCCATGAGCTGCCAGAGCCCGGTCGCCCCGACCCGGCTCACCGCCCTTGGGAAGTACCCACTCTCCACGAGGGGCAGATAGCGCAGGCTCTCGGGGAGATCCCGCCTCGCCAGCTCGTCCTCGACGAGCGCGCCGTATTGGCCCATCCGCTCCAGGTATCGGGCGAAGTTTTCGGCCTGATCCTCCTTCCAGAAGTCCATCCAGAACGCCACCTGCCGCTGAAACGTCGTGTCCTGGGCGGTCGCAGAGGCGAGAATCGGGTCCGTTCCCACGTAGACCGGCTCACGAACGGGCTCTGCGAACCCGGAGCTCGGGAGCGGGTCGGGCTGCGCGCGGTCGGTAATCACGGGATCGGGATCGGGGGGAGGGGGAGCGGGGGGGGGGCGCTCGGGAAGTCCCACGCTCTGGCACGCCGACAGCGCGGCGAGCGTCAGAGCCGTGAGGAAGCGTGGGCCGACTCGTGGTGGCGGCATCGGTCGCTTACCCTCCCAGGATCTGATCCACACCGGCGAGGAGCCGGTCGATGGATTCGTCTCGGGCGCCGTGCCCCATGAGCCCGATGCGCCAGATCTTACCCTTGACCGGGCCCAGCCCGCCGCCCACCTCAATCCCGTGCTGCTCGAGGAGCTGCGAGCGGAGCGGCACCTCTTCCCTTCTGCCCGGCAGCTCGACCGCGGTGAGCTGGGCGAGCCGGCACGATTCGTCGGTGAACGGGATGAAGCCCCTCGCGTAGAGCTCTTCGCTCAGGCGCGCGCCCACCCGTGTGTGGCGCTCGTAACGGGCCTCGAGGCCTTCCTCTTCGAGCTCCCTCAGGGCCTCGTGCAGCGCGTAGAACAGGTTGATCGGCGCCGTGTGGTGATACCGTCGTTCGGCCCCGATGTAGTTCTCGATCAGGGAGACGTCCAGGTACCAGCTCGTGGACGGCACCTTCCGGGTGTGCACCCGCTCCGCCGCCCGCGGCGAGAACGTGATCGGCGCAAGGCCGGGAAGGGCCCCGATGCACTTTTGGGTCCCAGCGTAGCAGATGTCGATCCCGATCGAGTCCACCTCCACCGGCATCCCGCCCAGCGAGGTGACCGCGTCCACCACGAACAGCGTGTCCTGGTCCTCCAGGTATGCTCCGAGCTCGTGGAGGGAGCGGCAGGCGCCCGTCGAGGTTTCGGCTTGGACGACAGCGAGAAGCCGCGCCTCAGGATGGGCCTTGTGGGCCTCGACCAGACGGTCCACCTCGACCGTCCGGCCCCACTCGGCCTCGACGGCCACGACGTCGGCCCCCATGCGGGCAGCCATCTTGGTCAGCCGCTGCCCGAAGAAGCCCTGGACGCCGATGATCGCGGTGTCGCCCGGCTCCAGGACGTTCACGAGCGCGGCCTCCATTCCCGCGGAGCCCGTCCCCGAGATGGGGAACGTGAGCTCGTTTCGGGTCCCGAACACGGCCCGGAGCCGATCGTTAACGTCGTCGAGGAGGGCGAGAAACTGGGGATCCAGGTGCCCCAGGGTGGGGCGTGCCGCCGCCTGGAGCACGCGTGCCGAAACTGGAGAGGGGCCCGGTCCCAGAAGAAGCCGCGGAGTGAGTGACCCGACCGTGATCTCAAGCGACGAGACGTTCATTCAGCTCCAAGCCGGCTCCGGTTCGTCCGGTCCGATTCTCGTCCAGTCCCGACGATCCGCGGAAACGCCGCGGTCCCGAGCGCCCCCCGCGTGCCCCGCTCCACATGCAAAGGCGCCCCGAGCGGCGCTCGCGGGCACCAAACGGTAAAAGGTAGGCGCGCCCGCCGGGGGAGCAAGCCCAACCGTCGTAGGGACGCCGGTCCTCGTGGGCCCCCGGGACCCTCCCCGGACCCATCGCTACCGAGACCGATGGCATCTGCACGACAGCTCGACATGATCGCTCAACGTTCAGGCGTTCCAAGGCCATTCAGAGAGGCCTCTTAGAGGTGGTAGTTCGGAGCCTCGCGTGTGATTGTCACGTCGTGGGGATGCGACTCCCGGAGCCCGACCGCTGTGACTCGCAAGAACCGGGCCTTTCGGTGGAGCTCCTCCAGGCTCGCGGCCCCGCAGTATCCCATGCCGCTCTGGAGGCCGCCCACGAGCTGGAAAACGGTGTCGGACACCGGACCTTTGTATGGCACCCGCGCCTCGATTCCCTCCGGGACCAGCTTCCGCTCATCGGCCTGATCTTCCTGGAAGTAGCGGTCGGCCGAGCCCTCCTCCATGGCCGAAAGCGACCCCATACCACGCACCAGCTTGTAGCGACGACCCTCGAGCAGGAAGGCATCTCCCGGGGCTTCCTCCGTGCCCGCGAACATCGAACCCATCATGACCACGTCGGCCCCTGCCGCAAGCGCCTTCACGAGGTCGCCCGAGTAGCGCACGCCCCCGTCCGAGACCACCGGTACGCGCCCCCCGGTCCCCTCGACGGCTTCCATCACGGCCGATAGCTGGGGCACTCCGACCCCGGTGACCACCCTCGTCGTGCAGATCGAGCCGGGACCGACCCCCACTTTCACGGCGTCTACGCCCCGCTCCACCAGGGCCCGGGCACCGTCGCGGGTCGCCACGTTGCCGGCGATCAGCTGGACGTCGGGGAAACGCTCCCGGGTCCGCGCCACCGCTCTGAGCACGCCGTCGGTGTGGCCGTGCGCCGTGTCGATCACCAGGATGTCCGCCCCGGCTTCGACGAGGGCCTCGGCCCGAGCGCCGTCTGCCTCGGAGGCGCCGATGGCGGCGCCGACCCGCAGCCGCCCGCGGTCGTCCTTGCAGGCTTTGGGGTGCTGCCGCCGCTTTACGATGTCCTTCACCGTGATCAGGCCGAGGAGCTTCCGATCCTTGCCGACGACGGGGAGTTTCTCGATCCGGTGCTCGTGGAGGATCCTCTCGGCATCCTCGAGGGTGGTCCCTTCCACACCAGTGACCAGATTCTCCGAGGTCATGACGTCCTGCACCGGGCGATCGAGGTCCCGCTCGAACTGGAGGTCCCGGTTAGTGATGATTCCGATCAACCGTCCGCCATCCTCCACGACCGGAACGCCCGAGATCGAGAAGCGGGCCATGAGCCCGAGCGCATCGCGGAGCGTCGCCTTCGGTTGAACGGTGATCGGGTTGTGGATCATACCACTCTCCGAGCGCTTTACCCGGTCCACCTCGGCGGCTTGGGTCTCGATGGGGAGGTTCTTGTGGATGATCCCCATCCCCCCTTCCCGAGCCAGGGCGATGGCCATCCGGGACTCGGTGACCGTGTCCATGGCCGCGGAGAGAAGGGGGATCGACAGCCGTATGCTTCGAGTGAGGGAGGTATCGACCCGAGTGTCGCGCGGGTGGACCGTGGAGTGGCCCGGAAAGATGAGGACGTCGTCGAAGGTGAGCGCTTCGGGGATGGGGTCCCCGGATGGGCGGGAGGATTCCATGGACCAGTCTATTCGGCCCCCCCAGGGGTGTCAACCGGAAGGAGGAGAACGGTTTTCACCCCATTCCCCGGCCTCCTCGGCCCCCTTCGGGCGGTCGATGCTCTCCGTTCTGCGGGCCCCACCGGGCCGCGGCTCGGGGGCCGCCTGGAGCTCGGAGAGGATCTCCCTTCCTGCGTCCTTCACTGAGCCCAGGACCCGATCCGCGACATCGATGAGCTGGAACGCCTCCCTGAGCGCCCCAGGACTGAAGGCCCGCTTCCGGAGGCCGTCCTCGAGCCTCTCCGCGAGCGTCTGGAGGCCCGAGACGTCCGCATGGGCCCGGGCCCCGTACCTGGACTCCAGGAACTCGATGTAATCGAGGGCATGGTAGAGCTGCGCCTCGGGGAGCGCCTCCAGTCGTCGAACGACTCTCTTCCTCAATGTCTCGTGCACGATTCACCGCCCTCCCCTGGCCTCCCCTCCGCATGTTCAAAACGACGGGGGGCGTTATTATCGTGGGATTCGCTTTCCCGGACCCCGAAGGTGTCTAGATCCCAATGGCTTGGCTTCCCCTTCGCCGCGTTCCGCTGCCCGACGAGACCACCCGGGCCTACGACGCCTGGCTCGACGGGCTCGGGCGCTCGCTCGACGACCCCTCCACGGATCGGAACGAGCTGTGCCGAACGGTCCTGACCGAGCTGTACTATCCAGGACTCCGTGACGTCGACCCGGCGAAGCTGCCGGAAACGGTCCGGATCGCGCTCCTCCATATGGACCCCCGGAATATCACCCTCGAGCCCGAGTACTACCACGAAATCGACCAGGAGAAGTACAACAGGGTCAAGCCGCTTATCTGGCTCTGGGAGATGTTCGACAAGAGTCCCCTCGGCGAGAACGTCCATCTCAGCGTGCTCTTCCGGAGGGTGCTGGCCAAGCGAATCTTCAAGAAGTGTGGGAAGAACTTCAAGGCGTTTCACTTCGTGAAGTTCTCCTTCGGATACAACCTCGAGGTCGGGGACGGCGTCGTCGTGCACCGGCACGTGCTGCTCGATGACCGGGGCGGCATTAGGATCGGAAACGGAGCCAGCATCGCCGATTTCGCGAACGTGTAC
The DNA here is from genome assembly GCA_965198065.1 of Longimicrobiales bacterium. GTDB lineage: Bacteria > Gemmatimonadota > Gemmatimonadetes > Longimicrobiales > Gaopeijiaceae > SHZS01. The sequence continues at coordinate 1,002,317 of CBDAON010000004.1, forward strand.
TCTCACGCCCACGACATCGTGGATCCCCACCTGATCGACTGTCCGGCCACGATCATCGAGGACGGGGTCCGCATCACGTATCACGCCACGGTTCTCGCCGGCGTCCAAGTGGCGAAAAATTCCATGGTCGGAGCCCTGGGCGTCGCGACCCGCGACACCGAGCCGGAGACACTCCATCTGGGGATTCCGGCCAGGGCGGTCAAGAAGAAGCTGGATACGGAGCGGAGAAGGGCTCCTCCAGACGCTCTGGCAACCGAATAGGAGGGCCTGCCGCGAGGCGGGCGGCTCAGCCTCTGGCCGAGCCGATTCCCTTCGGCCTGTTCGAGAGGAGCGTCCGGTTCCGGATGCAGGACAACCTGAATGAGCAAGCTCCTCAATCTGATGGCCATGACGGTCGGGGGATGGATCGGCTGGGAGGTCGGATCGCTCGTCTCGGTCTTCACCGGCTTCGTCGTCAGCATGGTCGGATCCGGGGGCGGACTTTATCTCGCTAACCGCTTCGTTCAGCGGTATCGGCCATAGGAATCGGGTCCGGGCGCATCCGCTCGCCCGGCGGCCCGGGCGCGCCCCCCGGGTGTAGAGCAGGGAGGAGCAGGAGCGCTCCGATCGCTGCCGACAGGTAGAGCGCGTAGATCGCCTTCGGACGACGAACGGGCTTCCCAACTCGATCACGTCCGGTTAGAGACTTCGCGCTCGGCTAAATCCCTCACCTGCGCGTCCAGGTAGGTCCGGATGCCGCCGCTCGCCTGAGAGTAGAACTTGGTGATGTCGAGGACGCGGACGGGTGCATCGACGCACCTGTCACGGACCGCCCCACCCTTGTCCCTCCCTTAGGCCTCTACTTTCCGAGTCCTGCAGGCACAGCGTTACCTGTCGTTGGGCAGCGGTCTGTGCAGATCATGAACCGTCCAGCTCCGTTCGAGGTCGGGCGCGCTTTCGGGCTTCCGCAAGGAAGCCCGGCTTCAGGTCGAGTAGGTTTGCGATCCGCCGGAGGAGGTACGCCTCGTGCTGCGCGAGATCTCCATCGGCGAGAACCAGCCCCCACATGATCTCTGCCAGCACGGTCTTCTGGCCGAGGTCGTACTCGGACCGGATGAGGGACGTGAACTGATAGAGGTCGACAGCGGACGCCCGCTCGGCCTCCGCGAGCTCGATCAGCTCCCTGGCGGTGCCCTCGTCCAGGTCGAAGTGCCGGCCCAGGGCCCCCTCGATGTGGGCTCGCTCGGTATCGCTGAACTCATCGTCCGCGTAAACCAGCTCGAGGAGGAGCGCACACGCCGCGATGTGGAGGCGCTCGCGGACAGGAGGGGACTCCGGCGCCTCCGGCGGCGGGCTCATCTCGCGCTGGAAGAACGTCCGGACCCGGCGCAGCACGGCCTCAGCCCCCGCCCGCCGGTCGGCTCGGCCAACGGATCACGCGTCGCCCTCGTCGGGCGCGCTGCCCGGGTCGCCTGAGGGTGGGGCGCCGGCCCGGTCTTCCTCCCCCTCTTTCCAGACGAGGGCCCCGGCCGCTCCCGCCATCCCCATGATGCCGGGAACGTTCAGGGAGTCCGCCAGCCCGGAAGGTACCACCATGAGAGAGCCGCGCTTCACAATGCTCTCATAGAGCATGTTCATGGCCCGGAGGTTCATCGCAACCGGGTTCGAACGGTAGCGCTCGGCGGCTTCCACGAACTTGGACGCCACCTCGGTCTCGGCGGTGCCCAGGATGATCCGGGCCTGCCGCTCCCGTTCGGCCTGCGCCTGCCTGGACATCGCCTCCTCCAATGCTTCCGGAATAATCACGTCCCGGATCTCGACGGACTGCACCTGGATGCCCCAGTCGTGCATTTTCCGGTCCAGCGCTTCCTGGAGCCCCCGCCCCAGCTCCTTTCTCGACTGGATCAGCTCGGCCAGGTCGTGCTTCCCGATCCCGTCCCGAAGGGCCGTCTGCGCGGCCAGGATCACGGCCTCGTTGTAATCCTGGACCTCAAGGGCCGCCCGCTCCGCGTCGTAGACGACCCAAAACGCGATCGCGTCCACGTCCACCGGCACTGTGTCCCGCGTGAGACACGACTCCGCGCCGAACGCCGTGGTTCGGATGCGCTGGTCGATGTGGTAGCTGACTCGGTCGATGATCGGGACCACGGCAAAGAAGCCGGGGCCACGCAGGCCCCGATAGCGCCCCATGCGGAGGACCACGGCCTTCTCCCACTGATCTGCGAACTTGATGGACGACCCCAAGAGCAGCGCGGCCGCGGCTCCGACCGCCAGCGCTACGGCCGGCAGCGTCCCCACCAGGTAGACCCCGCCTCCCACGACCGCCCCGGCCGCCAGCCCGGCCGTGATCGCCGGAACGGGGTACCGCGTGTCGTCGGGGGAGCTCTTGGACATGGCCCGCTTCTCCAGTCGGGAGGCCCGCATCTTTTGCGGATCGTAGCGCACGATCTTCGTGTCGTGCGCGGTCTGGCCCATCATCCCGAATCACCGCCGCTGCCGTCGTCCAGCGCCGCCCGGTACTCGGCCAGGGCTCCGATCAGGTCGTCCACCCCGTATCCCAGGGCCTTCGCCTTCTCCGTCACATCGGTGCAGAGGGCGAGGAACGCCTTGCGGCGCCGTCGCACTTCCTCGGGCGGGGGTGCCAGGCTCACGAACGTACCCTCGCCGGGCCGGGTCGAGACCACCCCCAGGCGCTCGAGCTCCTCGTAAGACCAGGTAACCGTCCGGGGGCTCACGCCCAGTTCGATCGCGAGCTCCCGCACGGTGGGCATCCGCTCCCCCGCCTCCAGCGACCCCTCGACAACCTCCGTCCAAAGGTGCTCGACGATCTGATGCGCCACCGGATCCCCATGGCTCGCGTCCAGGATCCGTGCGAGCCGTCGCGGGAGCGAGCTGGAGCTCATGAGCCTGGGTTTTGGAGAAGGATCGTAGCCTGAGGGCGCCCGCAGGCGCGAGGCCCTCCGATCCTGAAACTACACCGCTTGCGCCTTAGCGCTCAACTCAGACGGCGCCGGGACGGCTCGCGGTACTTTGCGGGCTCGCCTGGGGCGCGGAACCGCCTTGAAAGGGGGCAGGAGGCAAGGCTCGGGATGCCTGCCGGAGCACCCGACCCCACTCAGATTCTCGGTTCCTTCAGGGTCGGCCACCTCCCCAATTCACGCGCCCCCAGCCCGCTCGGCGGCGTTCCCTGGACGCTCGTGGGATTCGGAAGCTGCACGCCGGCCGCCGCCCCGGAGATCTAGCTCAAGGCCTCGGCGGCGCGGTGGACCCAGGCGCCACCGATCGCAGCGGCCCCTCCGGCGAGGAGCGTACGCCGGCCGATCGGGCGGCTCGGTAATGGCTGACTCGCCGCGAGCGCGGGCTCGTTGGGTGAGGTCGGCCGTGCCATACGTGACCTCTCCGGGATGGGTTTCCTCGACCGTATCTGGTGGCGGACCGGAGGAGCAAGCATGTTGCCCCGGAGCCCAGGCGCGGGCGTGCGAACGCTACAACGACGACGCCACGGGAGAAACCCGCACCCGAGGAGGAGGCCATGAGGGCGATCATCGGCGCCGGCGTCACCCTGATGCTGGTCACGGGCGGCCCGGCCGCAGCGGCTTGGGAGACGGCGGCAGCGGCCGGGCTCCCCCTCGGCGACCGGTAGCGGCGATCCCCGAGTCCCATGGGCTGCTGCGAGGCTACCAATCCGGACATGGCCAGAACGGTCTCGGGGCGGGAGCGTTCCGCCCCCCCGGACTGGACGACCGACGCCCTACTCGACCGCCGGGCGGTGATGAAGGGGCTCCTCGCCGCGGCAGGCGTCATGTGGATCAGCGGATGCGGCAGAGCAGGCGCCGGAGGGTCGCGCGTTCGTCTCGCGTTCTGCGGCCAGCTCCTTTGCGTCGTCCCGTATGAGGTCGCCCGCGCCCGGGGGCACTTCGCCGAGCAGGGGATCGATGTCGAGCTCGTGTACACGAGGGGCGGGAACCAGGCCATGCAGGCCCTGGTCGCGGGCGCGGTCGAGTACGCGGGCACCTCCTTCGACGTCGCGCTCCAGGCCGCGGCGAACGGCGCCGCGATCCGACGGGTGGCCTCCACGGGCCGCCTGCCGCTCTTCGCTTTGGCCGCAGGGCCCGGACAGGTCGAGGCGATCACGTCGGTCGCGGACCTCTTGGATCGCACGGTCGGGATCTCGGGGCTCGGGAACGCGGACCACGCGCTCCTCCTCTATCTCCTAGATCGGGCCGAGGTGGACGCCGAGAGCGTCCGTTTCGCCTCGATCGGGACCAATCTCTTCGACGCGCTCCGCATCGGGCAGGTGGACGCGGCGATGCTCCAGGAGCCCGCTCTCTCGCTCGTCGTTCAGGCGGGCGGCCGAGAGCTCGTGAACTTCATGGAGATAGAGGAGACCCGGGAGCGCCTCGGAGGCGCCTACGAGTTCATGGGCGTCTCCGTCCGCGCGGAGGAGCGGGACGAGCGGCTGCCCGAGATCCGGCGGGTCGCTGCCGCGCTCGCCGGGGGGCTGGCCGACACGCGGAGCCTTCCCGTGGCGGAGATCGTCCAGGCTCTCCCGGAGCCCCTCGTGGCCGGCGGAGACCTGGAGCAGCTCCAGGGCATCCTGGAGCGCTACCGACTCTCGCTCTATCCGGAGGATGTGGCAATCGACGTCGAGGCCGCGAGGAGGGTGGTCGAGGCCCAGGAGATCGCGGGTCTCCTCCCAGCCGGCGCCGTGAGCCTCGACGCCCTCCTCGACGTGGGGGCCCTCGGCGGATCCCGCACGCCCTCCGGCCTCTGACCCGGGCGCCCGACGTTGCTTCGAGTGCGCAACCTCACCGTCGGATACGGAGCTGAGCCCGTCCTCGACAGGATCTCGATCGACGTCCACGCCGGGCAATTCACGAGTTTGATCGGGCCATCCGGATCCGGAAAGACGAGCGTTCTTCGAGCCGTCACTCGCCTGATGGATCCCGAGGAGGGAGGCATCGAGCTGGACGTCGCTCCGGACGAGATCGGGTTCCTGTTCCAGGACGACGCGCTCCTCCCCTGGCGCACGGCGCGGGAGAATGTGGCGCTCGGGATGCGGATCCGCGGGGCCCCGCCGGGCCCGGCGGGGGCGAAGGCGGACGAGTGGCTCGCCCTCTTCGGGCTGGAGGGGCTGGAGGACCGCTATCCCCAGCAGCTCTCGGGCGGACAGCGCAAGCGCGTGGCGCTCGCGCAGGTGCTGGTCCTGCGCCCGAAGCTCCTCCTCATGGACGAGCCATTCGCTTCGCTCGACGCCATCGTCCGTACGCGGATCACGGAAGAGCTCCACGGATGGGTGGAGCGGGAGCGCCTGACCGTCCTCCTCGTGACGCACGACTTGGATGAGGCGATCGGTGCGTCGGACGTCGTGTACGTCCTTTCGCGCGGTCCCCGGGCCCGCGTCCGCGCGCGGCACGAGGTGGGGATCGAGCGCCCGCGGTCGGTGCTGGAGTCCAGGCGCCACCCCCGGTTCGCGCCGCTCCGGGAGCAACTGTGGAAGGAGCTGTCTGAAGGCGCGGCGCATCGCCCGAGCCCGGTGGAACCGTGAGCGCCGGTCCGACAGCTGCGAGCCGGAGCGCCGAGGGCTCGTCCTTACGCCCCCCTCCAACGGCATCTCGCCTCGCCCGAGGCCGGGTCGTGCGCCGCGCGGCCGCCCTCGTCGCACTCCTCGTTCTGTGGGAGGGCCTGTCTCGACTGGGGTGGGTGGACCCGTTCTATGCGCCTCCACCTTCCGAGGTCGCTTCGGTCGCCGCATCCCTGTTCCGGGACGGTGGATTCTGGACTCACCTCGAGGCGACGTTCGCGGCCGCCCTCCTCGGGTTGGCCGGGGGAATCGCGATCGGCGTCGTGCTCGGGTTCGCGGCTGCGCTCGTCCCCCTCCTGGCCGACGTGCTCGAGCCCGTCATGATCCTCCTGAACGCGATCCCCAGGGTAATCCTCGCGCCCCTCTTCGTCCTGTGGCTGGGAATCGGGCTGGGCTCGAAGGTAGCCCTCGCGCTCATCCTCGTGGCCGTCCTCGTGTTCTTCGCGGTCTACGGCGGCATCAGGGACGTGGACCGGCGTTTCGTTGAGCGCGTTCGCACGCTCGGTGGCGGGACGGACGCCCTGATCCGTGAGGTATACGTCCCGTCCGTGACCGCGCGGGTGATGAGCAACCTGAAGATCGCGGTAGGCTTCGCCTTCACGGGCGCCGTCGTGGGTGAGTTCGTGGCGTCGAGCCGGGGGCTCGGCTACCTGCTCCAGTTCGCGCAGAGCACGTACAACGCGGGCCTCACGATCTCGCTCATCTTCCTCATCATGGCGCTCGTGCTCGTCCTGTTCGCGCTGGCGGAGCGCCTCGAGCGGCGGCTCCTCCGCTGGCGAGACAGATAGAGGCCCTGCCGCCGGCCCGCCCTGTGGCCTGGAGCTATGTCCCCATGCGCCGGAGCACGTCGCGGAACTCCCGCGAGAGCTCCGCTCGCTGGGGGCGTGGAGCCTCCTTTCCCGGCTGTAGATGCGGTCGGCCGCCACGATCAGCTCCAGGTCGTCCCGCGCGCTCAGGTTCGGGGTAACCCCCCGCAGCCGGTCGGCGATCTCGCCCTTGAGCACTGGACAGAGCCACCCCGACTCCGCGGAGACCATCCTTTTCCCTCAAGTTTCTGCTTGCCCACTCGGAGAGGCCTTCTGTACCTTGTCACCGGACATTCAGATGTTCCCTAGGTGTGGTGGCTGGAGCCCGCGGGAGCTAGCGCCCGGTAGCGTTCTCTTACACAACCCTTACGTCCGATGGAGGATCGTCCTTCATGAGCCGACTTCCCTGGGTGTTGGCGAGCCTCGTCGCGCTGTTCAGCGCCCCGGGGCCGCTGGGGGCGCAGGTGTCCCTCCCCAGCACGGGAGCGGGGGTCGTGGCCGAGCCGTCCGGCCGTTTCGTCATATCCGGTGTCCCTGCCGGTACCCACAGACTTCGCATTAACGTCCTGGGATACAGGCCGCTGGACCGCCCGGTGAACGTGGTCGCGGGCGAGGTGACCGAGGTGAGCCTGGGGCTCGAATCCGCAGCCGTGGTGCTCAAGGGTCTCGTCGTGACCGCGCTCGGAATCGAGCGAAGGGCACGCACGCTGGGCGTGGCTACTCAGCACATCGACGACACGCGCCTCGGCCCGATCGCGCCCAACGTCGTGGCGAGCCTTTCGGGGCGGGTGCCGGGGGTGAGCATCACAAACGCGACGACCCAGGGCGGCTCGTCGCGCATCGTGATCCGAGGCGAGAGCTCCCTTCTCGGCAACAACCAGCCTCTGTTCGTGGTGGACGGGATCCCGGTGGACAACTACATCGGCGTCCGTCAGGGGGTCCTGGCCGACCAGGGCGGGTACGACTACGGCACCCTGATCAACGACCTCGACCTGGGCTCGATCGAGTCCGTGACGGTGCTCAAGGGTCCGAACGCGTCCTCGCTCTACGGCTCCCGCGCGTCAAACGGGGCCATCCTCGTCGATACGAGGAAGGGCATCGGCGCCTTGGGCGGCGCGGACATCGTCGTCAGTCAGACCGTCACGTGGGAGGACGAGCTCCGCCTGCCGAAGTACCAGAGCGAGTACGGCCAGGGGAACCAGGGGATCTTCGAGTACTACGACGGAGACGGAAACGGGCGCTTCGACGAGAGGGACGAGAGCTGGGGCCCCCCGCTCGACGTGGGTCTGATGATCCCGCAGTTCCACAGCCCGGTCACGGGCGTCGACGCGAACGGGCGGGCCATCCTCGAGCCGCTCCCCTGGGTGTCGCATCCGGACAACATCGACCAGTTCTACGAACGGGGTACGGTGGTCACGAGCGTCTCCGTGGCGAGCGCCTCGGACCGCATGAACGGCCGCATGGGCTACACCCGGTTCGGCCAGAACGGGATGGTCCCTGGCAATCGACTCGATCGCTCGACCTTGAGCCTCGCGGGCGGGATGACGGCCACCGACTGGCTGCGGCTGGACACGTCCCTCCAGTACACCACCCAGGGGGGGCTCAACCGACCGGCCCAGGGCTACGATCCAAACAACCCGCAGGGTCAGATCGGAGTCTGGTTCGGGCGCCAGGTCGACATGGAGCTGCTCCGGCGGAACTACTTGGAGCGCTTCCCGGATGGGCACCCGGCGGCCGGCACGCCCTACAACTGGCAGCGGCATTACTGGAACAACCCGTATTACCTCCAGTTGGCGAACGGCAACGAGGACGAGCGCAACCGGCTCTTCGGCCAGGTCTCCGCTTCGTTTCAGCTGATGCCGTGGCTCGCCGGGATGGCTCGGACCGCCACCGACTGGTACGAGGACGATCGCTTGAAGGCCTGGGCCGAAGACAACTGCTGCATGTACTCGACGAACCCCCTCACCGGCGGGCGTGAGCCCGTTCAGGGAACGGGGGCGTTCGCCAGGGTGGGACCTGGGCTTTCAGGAGACGAACTACACGGACTTCCTGTTCCAGGCGACGCCGGACCTGGGCTTTCCCGTTTCGACCTCCGTCAGCTTCGGCGGAAACCGACGTGACTGGAGGCGCACGCAGGATTACGTCTGGGTGGGCCGGCTCGCGACCCCCGGGATCTTCAACGTGGGAAACGCATCCGTCGCACCCGACAGCTACGTCCGCATATACGACAAGCGCGTGAACAGCCTTTACGGCCAAGTCCTGGTCGGGTACGAGGATTATCTCTTCGCGACAGTGACCGGAAGGAACGACTGGTCGTCCACGCTCCCCGAGCAGAGCCGCTCCTACTTCTACCCGTCCGTCAGCGGAAGCTTCGTGTTCTCGGACGCCGTCGGGTCGCTCCGGGAAAGCGACCGATTAAGCTACGGGAAGCTGCGGGCGAGCTGGGCGCGCGCCGGCAACGATACCGACCCCTACTTGCTCAGAAACACCTACGTCGCGAGCGAGATCTGGGAGGGGAGCCCCACGTTCACCGTACCGGGCGCCTTGCAGAACGCGGATCTCCGCCCCGAGATCACCGAGTCGATCGAGGTGGGCCTGGAGCTGGCCTTCCTTGACGACCGCCTGGGGGTGGACGTCACGTACTACACCGAGGAAACGCGCGACCAGATCTTCAACGTCAACATCTCACCCACGACGGGATACAGGAGCCGGTGGCTGAACGCCGGGACCGTCGAGAACAAGGGATGGGAGCTGATGGTCGCCGCCATCCCTTACGAGACCGCCACGGCGCAGTGGCAGACCTCCCTGACCTGGTCCGCGAACGAGAACACCGTGATCGAGCTGGCCGATGGCGTCACCGGTCTCGAGATCAGCCATCAGGTGCACTGGGGCGCTTCCATCTTCGCGAGGCAGGGAGAGCCCTACGGTCAGATCGTGGGCCGGGCGTACGAGCGCAGCCCCGACGGGGGGATCCTGGTGGACGCGGCGGGCTACCCGGTGCGCACCCCGACCCCGCAGGTGATCGGAAACGTCAACCGAGATTGGCGAGCCGGCTGGTGGAACCAGCTGACCCTCGGGCCGTTCACGTTATCGGGCCTGCTGGATGGGAAGGTCGGTGGCGACCTGTACTCGGTGTCAAAGTTCCACGGCACCTTTACGGGCGTGTTCGCCGAGACGGCCGGCCCCGGCCGCTGCATTCGGGCGGAGAACCCCGACTCGTACTATCCGGTTTGCGATGCCGACACCGGGATCATCTTCGACGGCATGCGGAGCGTGGTGATCGGCGCCGACACGACGTACGTCGAGAACGAGGTCCCCGTGGATGGCCGCAGCCTGGGCTTCTTCAACAACTTCCTCATCGCCGAGGCTAACGTCGTGGACGGCACCTTCCTCAAGCTGCGTGAGCTGTCGGTGTCGTACGACCTTCCGGAGTCCTGAGGTGACGCGCGCGCGGATGAGCGCCGCGCAGATCACGCTGATCGGCCGGAACCTGTGGCTCTGGACACCGAGCGAAAACCCGCACTTCGACCCGGAACACGTCACCGAGGCGAGCAACGTGCAAGGGTTTGAGTACGGCCAGATTCCTCCGGCGAGAAGCTTCGGATTCAAGCTGACCGCGCGGCCCTGACCCAGACGCGACAGGAGATCACCGCGGTGAACGGCACGAAACGGATCCAGGCCGTCGCCCTGCTCGGGCTGGTGGCCGCGCTCGGAGCAGCGTGCGACTCGGGCCTCACGGACGTGAACGAGAACCCGAACCAGCCCGAGGTCGTGCCGGTCGGAAGCGTTCTGGCGAGCGGCATGTGGAACCTTATCGCGAACGCCGCGGGACGGGGAGTCTTCGGAGAAATGACGACGGCGTTCCACACGTATCTCTGGTCCCAGCACCTCACCGCGTTGGCCTACAACGAGAAGGACCGATACACGCCGCGCGAAGGCGTGAACGAGCTGATCTGGGGCGAGATGTACGCGGGCGCGCTCCTCGACCTGAAGCGCGCGCAGGAGCTCGCCGTGGGGGACGGGAACGACAACTTGATCGCGGTGACGGACATTCTTCTGGTCTACGGGTTTCTCTTCCTCACGGACCTGTTCGGAGACATCCCGTACGAGGAGGCCCTGAACCTCGAGGACTACAGAGCTCCGGCGTTCACGCCCCAGTCCGAGATCTATCCGGACCTGCTCCGACGTCTCGAGGTCGCGGCGGAGACGATCGACTCCTCTTCGCGCCCGGACTGGGCCTCCGGGGACCTGATCTATGGGGGGGACATGGAGCGCTGGGAGGAATTCGCCCACTCCCTCCGGCTCCGCATAGCCATGCGCACGCAGAAGACCGCCTACGGGCCCACCGCGGCCCAAGAGTTCAGCCGGTCGTGGAGCGCGAACCGGTTCGACGGGAACGGCGACGCGGCGTCGCTAGCGTGGACGGGCACGCTCCCCTCGCAAAACCCGATGTACGAGTTCGTCGAGCTGGGTGGTCGCGACGGCGACTTCCGGGTCAGCCAGTCGATTGTGGACTCACTGGCGGCACGAAACGACCCCCGGCTCGCGGTCTTCGCGGACGCCGCGGCCTCGGACGGGATCATGCGAGGTCTACGCAACGGCTTGCTCCCGATCGACGAGAACCGGGGAGTCGCCGACTACTCGACGATCGGCGCGGCGTTTCTCGCCCCTGACGCGCCGTCCGTTCTGATGTCGTACGCGGAGGTCCTCTTCCTCGGGGCCGAGGCGGCGGCGCGCGGCTGGATTTCCGGCGACCCGGAGGCCCTCTATCGGGATGCGATCACGGCGTCTATGGAGCAGCACGGAATCGCTCCGGCAGCGATCGAGGCGTATCTGGCGCAGCCGTCCGTGGCGTACACGGGGCTGGACGACATCCTGACGCAGAAATGGATCGCCCTGTACATGGCGGGTCCCGAGGCGTTCGCCGAGGTCCGGAGGACGGGGATCCCGGACCTGACCCCCGCGGAAAACGGCGTGATCGACGAGATCCCGTCCCGGATGCCGTATCCGGCAAACGAGGGGCTCTACAACCCCAACTTCAAGGATTACGAGGGCGTAGACTACACCACCCCGCTCTGGTGGATGTGAGCGGCCCCGACGGCCCGGACCGGCGTTTCCGATCGCGTTCCCGGTACCCCGTTCCCGGTAGCCCGACCCGGCAGTTTCCGGTGCCCCTCTCCGGGGTTAGCGGCCCGCCCACTCCGATCGGGCCGCCTCAAGCCGCTCGGGCGTGCCCACCTCGAACCAGGCCGCGTCCCCAATCGAGTACGGCACGATCCGCTCCCCCTCCGAAGCGAGCCTGAGGTACACGTCGAGGATCGGAAAGACGCCCATTTCCGTGATCCTCCCGGGGAGGTCCTCGGATGCGACGTGAACTCCCGAGAAGGACCACTCCCGCGGTCGCTCCCCGGGGGGGCGGACCTCCGTCCGCGCGCCGCGTGTGTCGTCCACGCGCCCTAAGAGCCCCTGGTCGTCGAAGAGGAGCCGCCTGGTGCTCTTCCGATCGCTCACCCCGAGCGTCACGAGCGCGCCAGACTCTCGATGGGCTCTCCACATAGCCCCGAGATCCACGTCCGAGAGAACGTCTACGTTGTACAGGAAGAAGGGAGCGTCTCCACGAAGCAGCCCGGCCGCCTGCTTCAGCCCTCCGCCGGTCTCCAGCGGTCGTTCCTCCTCGACCGAGAGGATCACCTCCGCTCCGAGGTCGTGCGTCTCGAGCCAGCGGGCGATTCGATCCGCGTGATGGTGCACGTTCACCACGATCCGGTCGACACCCGCGCCGACGAGGCGGGACGCCACGTGCTCGAGCATCGTACGCCCGCCCACGTGCAGGAGCGCCTTCGGAGCCTCGTGCCCGATCTCTCCCAGTCGGGTCCCGAGGCCCGCAGCCAGGATCAGGGCGTCCAAGAAGCGGGCTCGGCTCCGGGCCAGCGTGACCTCTCGCGATGCCGCACACTCACGTCCAGGTCCGGAAACCGCTCGCGCAGCTCGCGCGCGAGGCGCTCGGACAAATACACCGACCGGTGCTGACCCCCGGTGCAACCGAAAGCCACGGACATGTCCTCGAGCCGGCGCTCGCGGAAGCTCTCCACGTGCTGGACGACCAGACTCCAGGCGGCGTCCCAGAGCCGCTCCACCTCCGGGAGGGCCTCCATAAAGCGGACAACCTCCGGGTCCGTGCCGGTCGCGCGCGAGAGCTCCTCCAGCCGACCCGGATTCGGAAGGGACCGGCAGTCGAAAACGAAGCCACCCCCGTGTCCCCGATCGTCCGACGGATACCCGTCCCGGTAGCTGAAGCTTGAGACGTGGACGGCCAATCGGTTAGACCGAGCCGGCGCGGGCGGCTCCGCCGACCAGTCCACAACGATGCGCCGAAGCGCCCGCTCGAGCTCCGGGGCCTGGACGGGGAGCGGCCCTCGCTCCAGGATCCCGGCAACGTTCCCCGCGGCGTACGGAACGCTCTCGAGGAATCGCGGCTTCCGTTCGAAGAACCCGCGATATCCGTACGAACCCAGGGCCTGGAGGATCCGGACAAGGACGTAGCCGCGATAGAGCTCGCGGAAACGGTCCGGACTCACGTCGACCCACTTGGAGAGCGCCTCGATGTAGCCGTCCAGCAGCCGCTCGCGGACCGCTTCGGGGATCGCGGCCTTCGCGTCGTAGAGGAGAGACGCGATGTCGTATTGGAGCGCGCCTCTCCTCCCACCCTGGTAGTCGATGAAGCGAGGCGTCCCCTCCTGGACGAGGATGTTCCGCGACTGGAAATCTCGGTACAAGAAGGAGTCAGAATCGGCCTCGAGAAGGAAGCGCGTCAGGCGCTCGAAGTCGTCCTCCAGGAGCTGCTCGTTGAACGGGATCCGGGCCAGCTTGAGGAAGTGGTACTTGAAGTAGTTCAGGTCCCAGCGGATAGACCGGGCGTCGAAGGCGGCCCGCGGATACGCAGCGTCGAAATCGATGGCCCGCCCCCCCTCGAGCTGGAACCGCGGCAGAATCCCGACGACCCGCAGGTAGACGTCCAGGATCTCACCCGGAAAGTCGTTGTCCTCCCCTCCGAGCCCCGGCATCGCCCCACTCCTGGACTCCCGCGCCCTGGACAGCGCCTGGAACAGGGTCGTGTCGCCCAGGTCCTCGACCAGCCAGACCCCCGAGGCCTCGGCGGCGGCGTAGAGCTCGGGGACGGGGAGCTCAAGGTCCCGAAACGTGCGCGTGAAGGAAATGAAGGCCCGGTTCTCGTCCGAGTCCGGTCCGTATCCGCCCACGACCGTGCCGTGCGGTCCGCCCCGGAGACGGACGTACGTTCGGACAGACCCGTCGGCTGCCATCCGCTCCATCGAGTCAGGAACGGTGCCGAACGTGCGTCGGAAGAGGTCGCGGATCGCAGCGTGCATTCCAGAAAGATACTAGGGAGGCTTCGCATGACTACGCCCGGAGGCCGCGGCGCTTCCTTGCTCGGCCGCACCACGGTCCGTACGATTCCCCTTTCGCCCCGTGCACTCCTCATGGCGGTGGAGGGACGACCCCGATGAGCTTCCGTTCGCCCCTTTTCGTAGCCGCCCTCACACTGCCCTGCCTCGCATCCGCCACGTTCGGCCAGGAGCCGGGGGTGGTGCGGACGACGGATGCGTCGGGGACCGAGATCGTGACGCTCACGGGGGCCCCCGGGGACTACGGGTCGATCGGATCGTTGGCTGCCGCCCCGGACCTCGAGATCGCCTCGCTGACCGGGAGCGACGTGGATTTCCTGGGCGCCATCCGGGCGGTCCGGACGCTCCCCGACGGCTCCCTCATCGTGGCCGACGGTCAAAAGGGTCTGATCGGACTCTTCGACCCGGAAGGCGATCCGGTCGGGACCATGGGTGGGCTCGGGGAGGTCCCGGGGCTGTTCCGGACCCTCTCGACCGTCCCCTTCGTGAGTGGGGACAGCGTCTGGGTATGGGACGAAATGTCTGACCGCATGACGGTCTTCAGTACCGACGGATCGGTGGCCCGATCGATGATGCTCCCCCCGCTGGCGAGCTTCGAGTTTCAAAAAGTGTTCGTGCTTCCGAACGGAGGGCTCCTGGGTTCGTCGGAGGGTCGCGTGGTCTTCCCGACTATGGGCATCCAAATGGGATCCACGCTCCAACGGGACTCGGTGCACCTCGTGCTGTACAGCCCGACCGGAGCGATGATGCGTCCACTCGTGTCCTTCCCGGGGGCCGAGTCGCTACAAGTCCTCCTGTCGACCCGACCGAACCAGGTCACCAGCATTACGCTTCCCCTCCCCTTCCAGAGAAACGGCCCGTTCGCGGTGACGGACGAGTGGATCGTCGGGGGGGCGAACGACCGCTTCGAACTAAGCTGGTGGAGTCACGAGGGAGACCTCGAGCGCGTGACCCGCTTTCCGTCGTACGACCGGCCGGTCTCGGCCGCCGAGGTCGATGCCCTGCGTGGGGAGTGGCTCGAGCAGGCCGGAGGCTCTCCGCAGAGCGTCGAGATGGTGGAGATGTCCTTCAGCGAGGCGGCCATACCGGAGCTTCTTCCCGCCTTCCAGACGGTGCTGGTCGGCCAGGACGGGCGCGTCTGGGTTCGGGAGCACGACCTCCACGCTGACGGCGCACCGAAGTGGTGGGCCTTCGACCCCGACGGCGGCGTCCCCGAGGGTTGGCTGGAAGTCCCCGCGGACCTAGAGGTCCACGAGATCGGTGAGGACTATGTCCTAGCGGTGTGGAGAGATTTCACGGGGCTTCCGTTCGTTCGCCGCTACCTCGTTGATCTGTCGGAGTGAGCCGCAAGCGAAAGCCCCGGGGCCGCTCGGCATTCCTGTCCGCCCCTGCCCTCCTAACGCCCGACCTGCTGGACCCGCTCGAACTCCGCAATCGCGTTCGTATAGTTGATGATCGCCCGGAGCTCCGTGAGACGCGCCGAGGTCAGCGTGTTCTGGGACGACACGACCTGGAAGTTCGTGGACGCTCCCACTGAGAAGCGCACGAGCTCCGCCTCCGTGCTCCGCTCCGCGGCCTCGCGGCTCCGGCGTGCGGCCTCCAGCTGGAGGAACGTGTTCTCCACTGCGAGACCGGCGTTTGTGACCTCGGTCGCTATCGCGAGATCCTGGCTCCGGAGGGCGATCTCGTCCTGCCGGAGCTGGAGCTGGGCCCGCTCCACGTTGGCCTTGGCCGACCGCATCCCGATCGGGTACGTGAAGCTCAGGCTCAGGTTCAGGCTGGGCGTTTCGAAGTTCGTGAGCGAGTTGAGCCCATCCACATAGCCGCCCCGCTCGATGAGCTCGGGAGCGCCGCCCAGGCCGGAGCGCGAGAAGAGGTCGCCTCCCACGCCTAGGAGCGAGTACGACGCGGTCAGATTCAGATCAGGGAGCGCATCCTCGCGGGTGACGTCAAGGTTCAACTCCGAGATCTCGTACCGCTGACGCAGCTGTCGAATGTCCGTGCGGTTCAGGCGCGCACGCTCGATGGCCGCTTCGATGTCTGCCTCCACCTCCTCGATCGCCGGCACGTCGACCGGCGAGATCGTCTGCGCGAAGAGGGGGTCGTCGGGACCACCGACCAACAGCCGCTTCAGGGTCAGCTCCTGGGTGCGCCACTGGATCTCGGCGTTCAGGAGCCCCTGCTCGGCGTTTGCCACCTGCGCCTCGGCCTGCACCAGCTCGATCTCCGCCAGCGTCCCCAGTGTTACCCGAAGCCTGTTGTTCTCCAGGAGTTGCTGGGCCTGCTCGAGGCTCCGCCGCTGGATCTCGATCTGCTCGATCGCGGAGCGCAGGGCCCAGTAGGCCACGCGGACCTCGTTCGAGATGTTCTCGATCTGGCCGGTGAGCTGGATGTCCGTGATCTCCTGCTGGATCACCTGCGTCTCAAGAGCCGTGCGCTGGTTGTCCGTCCGGAGGCCCGAGAGTAGAGGCTGCGTGTAGCTGAGGCTCATGGACGAGCTGTAGCTGGGGTTCCGCGTCGCGAAGGAGTTGTCCGTGGACGTGCGGCTGTTGTTGAAGCTCGTGCTGAGTCGCCCCCCGTACCACGGGAGCGTCTGCGAGAGCTGGAGGTTCACGCTGCCGCGCTCGGTGGTCGTCCGGGCCCCCCCGTCCAACTGACTGGTGGACTGGTTGGACGAGTTGTTGTATCCGATGGATCCCCCCAGGGTCGGCGAGAACGCCGCGTCGACGGAAGTCATCGCATAGCTCTGGATCTCGGGCGCGAGACGGGCGCTCTGGAGGTCCAGGTTGCTCCGGCGCGCGCGGTCGATCGCCTCCTGGAGCGTCAAGGTGACGAGGGTCTCGCCGGGATCCGCCGGAGGTAACGCCGAGCCCACCTCGTACCGGCCCTCGGGAGGCGCGCCAGCCTGCTGGGCAAGAGTGCCCCGGGGGCCAGCCAGGATCACGGAAACCGCGAAGACGAGGGTACTCCACGCCTGCTTCGTCATGGACTCGTACCTCTGGATCGAAAGGGTTGTCGCGCGCGCCTTCGCCGCGCGCGTTTCGCTACGCCCTTGGACACCTGGGGAGCCTGGAATGTTAGCCGAAGAGGGCAGCGCCCCGCCGAGGTTACGATTCGCGTTCCTCGTACCGTTCCTTGAGCTGCTGGACGACCTCCGGGTCCGCTAGGGTCGTGGTGTCGCCAAGGGTCTTTCCCTCCGCGATGTCCCGGAGAAGGCGACGCATGATCTTGCCCGAGCGGGTTTTCGGGAGATCGGCCGTGAACAGGACCGCGTCGGGCCTCGCGATCGCCCCGATCTTCTCGGCCACGTGCGTCCGGAGCACCTGCATGAGGTCTTCGGTGGGCTCGTTCCCCTCCCGTAGAGTCACGAACGCAGCGATCGCCTGGCCCTTCAGCGCGTGTTCCCTCCCGACCACGGCCGCCTCGGCGACTGCGTGGTGGTCTACCAGGGCGCTCTCCACCTCCATGGTCCCGATCCGGTGGCCGGCTACGTTCAGGACGTCGTCCACCCGGCCCATCAGCCAGAAGAACCCCTCCTCGTCCCGCTTCGCCCCGTCACCCGCGAAGTAGACGCCGTCCCACTTGGACCAGTACGTCTGCCGATAACGTTCGTCGTCACCCCAGATAGTTCGGAGCATGCCGGGCCACGGCCGGGTGATCGCGAGGTAGCCGGCCCGCACCTCCTCGCCCTGGTCGTTCAGGATCGTGGCCTCGATCCCCGGGAAGGGAAGCGTCGCGCTCCCCGGCCGGGTAGACGTCGCTCCCGGGAGCGGCGTGATCATGATCCCACCCGTCTCGGTCTGCCACCACGTGTCCACGATCGGGCAGCGCTCCCCTCCAATCACGGCGTGGTACCAGACCCACGCTTCCGGGTTGATGGGCTCCCCCACCGTTCCGAGAAGGCGAAGGCGGGAGAGGTCGTATCCGGCCGGCCAGGCCTCCCCCCACTTCATGAAGGCACGGATCGCAGTGGGGGCCGTATAGAAGACCGTCACCCCGTGCTTCTCGCACAGCTGCCAGAAGCGCCCGCGGTCTGGGAAGTCGGGGGCCCCCTCGTACATGAGGACGGTGGCTCCGTTCGTGAGGGGACCGTACACGATGTAGGAGTGTCCCGTGACCCAGCCGACGTCCGCCGTGCACCAGTAGACGTCGTCCTCCCTCAGGTCGAACACCCACTTCGAGGTCGCACACACGTGGGTGAGGTAGCCGCCCGTGGTGTGGACGACCCCCTTGGGCTTACCCGTCGTCCCCGACGTGTACAGGATGAACAGGAGGTCCTCGGCTTCCATCTCCTCGGCCTCGCAGCCCGACTCCACGGTCGCCATCAGCTCGTGGTACCAGACGTCCCGCCCCGGCTTCATCTCGGCACCGGACGCCCCCCGGAGGGGATCCCGCGCCACAACCACCACCCGCTCGATCGAGGGGCATCGCTCGGCGGCGGCATCCGCGTTCCGCTTGAGGGGCACCAGGCTGCCCCTCCGGTACCCGCCGTCCGCCGTGATCAGGACCTTGGCCTGGGCGTCGTTGATGCGGTCGGCCAGGGAGTCCGGGGAGAATCCGCCGAAGACCACGGAATGGGGAGCCCCGATGCGCGCGCAGGCGAGCATGGAGATCGCGGCCTCCGGGATCATGGGCAGGTAGATCGCGACCCGATCGCCCTTCTCCACCCCTGAGCGCTTCAGGGCCTCGGCGAAACGGGAGACCTCGTCGTGAAGCGTGCGGTAGGTGTACGTCCGAACGTCCCCCGGCTCACCCTCCCAGGAGAGCGCTATCTTGTCCGCCGTCGGCCCCTCAAGATGTCGATCCAGGCAGTTGTGGGAGGCGTTCAGCCGGCCCCCGACGAACCAGCGCGCATAGGGAGGATCCCACTCGAGAACGCGGTCCCATTTCCGAAACCACGAAAGCTCGTTCGCCAGAGCTGCCCAGTGGGCCTCCGGATCCGCAGCCGCTCGAGCACGGACGTCGTCGCTCGAGACGTGTGCCCGCTCTCGAAACGCGGGGTCTGGCGGGAAGCGGCGCTCCTCGCGCAGCAGGTCGTCCAGCGCGCTCTGGGGTCCGGCCATGAACGGCTCCGCGTGGGACGGGTGAGGGCCGTCCGGCCCCGGTCGGGACTCGGACGATCGGGCGTCGGGGGACAGGCGTCGGGGGACAGTAGGGCACGCCGAGCGGACTGGACAGGGCTTGGCTTAATCGACCACGGGGGGGAGGAGCTCCGCGACCTCGGGACACTCGAGGAGGGCTTCAAACGCAGCGACTCCCTCGGCGCACAGCGCCGACACGGCCGAGGCGCCCCTCTCGACCCCGGCCTGAGGGATCAGAAGCTTCACCCGGATCTGCGTCTCAGCCTCTTCCGGGCCGCCCGAGCGGCCGGAGAGCGTCAGCTTCACGGAAACGGGCGAGCGGTCGGGGGCCGGGAGCGTCTCTCGGGCGGCCGCCGCCACCCGCCCGATTACGTCCCGCACGCCGCCGAGCCTCCCGAGCCGCGGACCTTCGAGCACCAAGGACAGGTTTCCTCGAAGGCCCCGGGTGGTTTCGTCGAGGAAGGCCTCCACGCTCACGCTGTCGGGCAGATCGTCGCGGTGGAAGAACACGTACGCGCTCCGCGTGGACTCCCCGGCCCACCGGCCGTCGAACTCGTGACTCGTCGTCTTTTGGAGGCCCGACAGGACCCATCCGGCCCGCTCGACGCCGCTCCGCACGGCCTCGAGAAGCGGCTCCAGGGTCAGCACATCACGGGCGTCCCCGTAGGTTGACACTCTTTTTCACACTCCCTTAACTTTTGGTATGTCCAGGCACGGCCGACCGACCGAAGACGTCCTCCGCGAATCGCTCGAGGCTAGCGGTCTGCGCTTCACAGAGCAGCGGGCCGCGGTATACCGTTTCCTGGCTTCCACCGAAAAGCACCCGACCCCCGACGAGGTGTTCCTCGCGGTTCGCTCGGAGATCCCGGTAATCTCCCTCGCAACCGTGTACAAGAGCCTGGAGACGCTGGTCGGATGCGGGCTCGCGACCAAGCTGGCCGGCCGAGGCGGCTCCGCACGATACGACGGCCGGACCGACCCCCATCACCATGCGCGGTGCCTCACGTGCTCGCGAATGTTCGACGTGCCGGGAAGCCTTGCGGCGGATGAGCTCTCGGAGCTGCGTCGGAGCGCTCACGGGTTCCGGGTCACCGGATACCGACTCGAGCTGACGGGTTACTGTTCGGACTGCTCCGAGACGGTAGCGGCGGGTCGGCTGGAGCCGGTCTGACCCTCCGAGCGCCTCCCCCTCTCGTCCTCCCATCGGGCTTCCGCGGCCGGATCTTCCAAGGCAAGGAGGCCGCGACCCGGGCCTCGCGGGTCTCCGGACCGTATTCAGCGTTTCCACCCGCCTACGTGGTGCCGAGCGGCCTCGAGGGCCTCCGTGCCGTGGTGGGCTGGGCCTTCGAGGAGCGGATCGCCCTCATCCCCCGAGGCGGGGGCACGGGCATGCCGGGGGGAAACGTGGGGCCGTACCTGACGGTCGAGGTGGGGCCCGGGTTTCAGGACATCGAGTGGGTGGACGAGGGCCGCGGCCGGCTCCGGGCGGGCGCCGGGGTCGTCGCCGCCGACGCGGAGCGCTTCGCCCGCGAGGCCGGTTTCACGCTCCCCTTCCTCCCGTCGTCCCGGAGACTGTGCCGGATCGGCGGGATGGTCGCGAACAACGCGGCCGGAGCCCGATCGTTTCGGCACGGAGCGACCGCGGCGTCCGTAACGGGCGTCGAAGGACTGTTCGCGTGGGGAGATCCGTTTCGGGTCGGGGCGGGAGCGACCGAGCCCGATGTCTTCTGGGAGCTCCGCTCCCGGTTGGAACGGACGCTGGCCGCCACGGTGCCCGACGGACGCATGCTACCCGACTGGCCCCGCGTCCGGAAGAACGCGTCGGGCTACGCACTCGATCGATACCTGCCCCAGGGCGATCCGGCGCAGCTCCTCGCCGGAAGCGAGGGGACGCTGGCCCTCATCACGCACGTGGAGCTCCATCTCGTGCCTGAGCCGGAGGCCCGGGGCCTCATCGTCCTCGCCGCCCGCTCGCTTTCGGACCTCGAGCGGATCGCGGAGCTGGCGGCGGAGCTCGGGACGGAGACGTGCGAGTTCCTCGGGCGACGGTTCCTCCATATCTCCGGCATCGCCGGCGGCGCCGGACCGGGCCCCGCCCGAGCCGACCCCCGGGTCCGATCCCTCGCCGAAGCGGCCGAGGCTCTGGTTCTGATCGAGGTCGCGGGATCGACCGAAGAGGTGGACGCGGGGATTTCAGCCGTCCGTACGGAGGGCGGTCCGCGCGCATTGGGGAGTCTCGTCGCTCGGGACCCGGACGAGATCGAGAGGCTCTGGGAGCTGAGGCACTCGGCGAGCCCCATGATCGCGCAAGAGGCGGTGCGAGGGCGGTTCTCAATGCAGTTCATCGAGGACTCGGTGGTACCGCCCGGGGCGCTCGGCTCATACCTGTCCGGCCTCGACCGGATCCTGGAAAGCGCCGGTCTGGACGCCGTGACCTTCGGTCATGCGGGCGACGGGAACGTCCACGTGAACCCCCTGGTCGACGTGTACGATCCGGATTGGAGGGAGCGCGTGCGAAAGGCGCTCAACGGAGTCACGGAGCTCGTGGCCTCGCTCGGCGGCACGTTGTCCGGAGAGCACGGCGACGGCCGTCTCCGGGCCCCCCTCCTCGAGCGGATCTGGGGCCCCCGCATGATGGACGCCTTTCGCCTCGTGAAGGAGATGCTGGACCCCAGGGGAATCCTCAATCCCGGCGTGATCCTTCCCCTTGGGGGTCAGGACCCGCTCGAGGGCCTCCGGCCCAAGCCACCGGAGGGGTTGCCCGGTCGCGAAGGCGGGGCGCATCTTTCCGCTTTCGACTCTCCGACCTCTCTTCCGGACGGGGTGGCGTGAGCCAGCGCTCCAAAACGCTCGCGATCCTTCTCGCCTCGCTCCCGGCGATCGCCCCGACGACCGTCGTGGGCCAGCTCCAGGCCGGGGATCGGTTCCCCCTCCAGAGCGAGATTCTCCGGTACATCAACGCCCCGGGCTGGCGAAGCAGCCAGTGGGGTGTGCTCGCTATCTCGCTCGAAAGCGGGGACACCCTGGTGGCGGTGGACCCCGGCGCCTCGCTTACGCCCGCCTCGAACCAGAAGCTCTTCACGACCGCCGCAGCGCTGGACCGGCTGGGGCCGGGGTTCCGTTTCCCGACGTACCTTCTGACGGACGGGGTCGTGCGTGATGGGGTGCTGGAAGGAGATCTGGTTCTCTACGGCACGGGCGACCCCGGGCTCTCCGATCGTTTTTTCGACTCTCCGACCGACCCGCTGCGCTCGTTCGCGCGGCAGCTCGTCGCTGGCGGGATTCACACCGTCACCGGCAATGTGGTCGGGGACGGCACGTATTTCCAGGGACCGTCGCGTCGCGACTCCTGGGGAGGGTTGGACAACTGGTACGCGGCGCCCGTGTCCGCGCTTACGTTACAGGAGAACGTGGTGCGGCTCCGCATTCAGCCCGCGGCTGAGGGGGGCCGCCCGGCCCGTGTCCTTGCTATCCCGGACGGCGCCGCGCTGGACATCGTGAACACGAGCCGCACCGTGGCCGGGAGTCCACGCCGGCGGCTCGTGGTGACGAGGGACGACCCGGACGACCCGATCGAGGTTCGGGGCGAGATGGCGGTCGGCCAGGGTGACATCTGGAGAGTGATCACGGTCTCCGACCCGGCCATGCACACCGCTTCGGTATTCCACCGGGTCCTGGCAGAGGAGGGCGTCCGCGTTCTGGGGCGGGCGCGTCCCGTCGCACATCGAGACGGCTCGCGGGTCACGGGCGGTCGGATCGTCGCCCCCGCGTTCGGGAGCAGGCCGACCCGGCCGCTTCGGACCGTGGCGGTGCATAACTCGCCGCCGCTCCCCGAATTGCTCGGTGTCATGAACCGGGTGAGCCACAACCTGTTCTCCGAGCTCTTTATCTTCACTCTCGGGCGGATCGCGGAGGGAGACGGCTCGTTCGATGGCGGAAGCCGCGCGATGACGGAGTACCTGGTGCGGACGGTCGGCACCCTGGACGGTGACCTAAGGGTGGTGGACGGCTCTGGCCTCTCGCGGCGCAATCGCGCCACGCCGTCGGCGTTCGTGCGCCTCTTCACGTACGTGGCCGGCTCGACGTTCGCTGACGACTTCTGGGCCTCCCTCCCCGTGGCCGGAAACCGACTCCAGCTGGGGCGAATGTACAACACCGCCGCGGCAGGCAACCTCCGCGCAAAGACGGGGACGATCCGACGCGTGTCCGCCCTGTCCGGCGTAGTAAGGACGGCGGGGGGCGAGGCCGTCCTGTTCAGCATCGTCTCGAACGGCGTCCCGTACACCAACCAGGCGAAACGGATCGAGGACCAGATCGGGATCCGCCTGGCGTCGTTCTCGAGGGACGGCCCACCCTCCGAGCCGCGCTTTGCCGTGGTCGAGTATGGAGACTATGGCCCCAGGATCGTGGAGCCGCTGGCCCGAGTCGAGGAAGAAGCGCTGACCCGCCGCTGAGTGTTCGCGGAAGCGCGACCCCACTACCCACTTTGCCCGACGATCGACGCGCTCAAGGGCACAGCCGAGGATCCGGCCCGCCCACGGGCCCAGTGGATCCGTCGCAAGATCTCTACAGTGGAGATCGTCTCCAGGGTGCGCCTCGCGGTCTTCTCGCTGTTCCATCGCACGTCGTCCAGGACCACCCCGGTCTGGTCTCCTCCTTCCGACGCCCTCACCCAGAACGCATAGCGTCCCTTGAAGTCCAGGCCAGGGCGGGCCCTGACACCGACCACCCAGACCCGGCCCGTCTCGTCCTCGACCTCGCGCATGGGTTCCACCTCACGCATGGCTCCGCTCCTCCGTTTCTTCTCCGGGCTCCCCCGGCGCCAGCGGACGGGGTGTCCGAATCTCCGAGAAGTCGAAGACGATCAGCCCCTCGTCCGTCACCTCGGACCGCACGCGGAAACCGTCGTCGAGCGAGAAGAGGATCCGCTCGGCCGCGGCGATGGAGACGTCCAGCTCGGAAGCCACGTCCGTCGCGGTCAACTGGCCTCCTCGGGCCCCGGCCAAGCGGACGGTCTCCCGCTCGAGCGCCCGGAGGAGCGCCTCTCTCCGCCGTCTTCGAGCGGACCATCCCCATGCGATGAGGGAGGCCCCCGCCAGCCCGACGACCGACCCGACTACCCCGAGCATCGCATCGGCGTTCAGGAGCCCGACCCCAAACAACAGCAGCGCCGTGAGCGCGAGCGAGACCCCCAGGAAGCGGCGGAGTCCCCCACCTCCCCCCGGCAGGCCCTCGGGCTCCCCCCGACGCGAGGGCAATCTGCCGAGACGGCCGGGCCGCCCACCCGCCCCGACCCCGCGAACGGCGGAGGCTACGGCGCGGGCACCGGCTACGGGGGCTGGGACCGGACCGCCTGCGCGTCGTCCCCTCCACGATATCCCGCACGAAGGGCAGACGAGGCTCCCACGCTTCATCAGCCAAAAGACGAGACCCCCGGCCCCGTACGTGAAGAGCGCCACGCCCACGAGGAGGAGGGCATGCCCCGCGCGCTGGAAGTATCGCACGCCTTCCCCACGATACCCGCAGCCAGGGCACACGAGGACGAGCGGCGAGCCCGGGAGGCCACTCCCGGCTGCGCCCGATGCCGCCCCGCAGCGGGCACAAAAAGGCGATCCCTCGTCGAGTGGGCTCCCGCAGGACCAGCAGAACACGCGCGTGCCTCTCCCGTCTTCAGCGATGCGCCGGACGTGGTCTTCTCCCCTCCGGAACCCTACGAATGAGGTCTGTCGAGGATTCAGCGCACCCGATCGAGCTCCACCAGGTCCAGGATCGGACTCCCGGTGAAGGCGGCGGCTCCCGAGCGGACCCGGCCCAGCACGCGAATTCGCTCGAGGGGAGAGAGGACTCCCATCTCGGCTAGCCTCTCCGGCGGGATCGCCACGTAGACGAATGAGCGATCCTCGTCGAGGGAGCGAGCGAGCAGGAAGGGTTCGCCCTCGTAGAAGTCGGTCCTGACCTGCTCGGCGCGCTCCAGGGAAATGAACTGCAGATCAACCTCCACCAACCGCCCCCGAAGCCGCTCGAAATCAGTGGAGAGGTCGCTTACCTGGATCCCCTCGAGGACGGGGGCAGCGTTCGGCTCCGGAACTGAATCTGGGCTGAAGGAGGGAACCCAGACCCACCCGTCGAGCTGCACCCGGGCCCAGTTCCCCTCGCGCGCCAGAATCCGGACCTCGGACCCCGCCCCGACCGTTCCCAGCGTGTCGCCGTCCGGAGCGCTCAGGATCGGTCCTCCCCCGGCGCTGCTCCGTAGCCAGTGCTGGCCGCCGGCGATGGCGGCAGGAGCTCCCGCTAGCGGCACGTAGGGGGGGGGCTCCGCGGTCGCCGGCTCCGAGGCCGGGGCCGCGGCCACCTCGAGGGACGGGGTCCAGATCCACCCCGTCCGCCGGATGCGCACCCATCCCGGCACGCGTTCCAGCTCCTCGAGCAGGGTTCCCTCTTCCAGACGGCCGCCAATGCGGCCGGCGGGCTCCTCTCTCAGGTTCTCTCCGCCGGGCACCGCCACGGCCAGACCCAGGTCTCCCGGGTCTCGGGCCTGCAGGGAGGCGAGCCAGACGAAGCCCTCCAGCGTCACTTGGCTCCAGTTTCCCTCGGTGGAACCCACGACCACGCGCGTCCCCGAATAGAGGCGACCGAGGATCATTCCGTTGGGCTCGCCGCGAAAGTTCTCCTCGATCCCAAGGGACGCTTCCTGCCCAGCGACCGGGGCAGCCGGCACTGAGGCCAAGCACAACCCGCTCAGGAGGAGGACCTCCAGACCGGCTCGCGACCGTCCGGGCCTCGGGTCTCGCGTTAGCATCGTGAAACGAACCCAGGGTGACCGGGTTACGTGGATCGAGGGTCTCGAAATGTCGCGCGGTCCGGAGGGCGAGTCAAACCCGCCCACTGGACAGCGGATCACCGGAAACCCCTACCGGACACCGATGCGGAATCCACTCCCGTCTCCCCGGCTGCTGGGCCTCGCCCTCGCGGCATCGATACTCGTCGGAGTCGCTCCGCTCGCCGGTCAGACGATCCCCTCGCCGTACCGTTTCATCGAGTCGCGCCACGACGCGGGGCTCTTCGTGGGTGGCGTGCAGGGAGACCGCGGAGCGCTGCGCCTTGGCCCGGGCGCGGGACTGATGACCGGCGCCCGGTACGGCATCCACGCGACCGGCCCCCTCACGTTCGAGGCCTCGACTTTCCTCCTGGTGTCCGATCGGGAGGTCTACACGCCCGACGGCGCCGGAGGCCTCCGGCGCCTGGGCACGGCGAACTCATACGTGGGTAGCGCGCAGGTGCTCGTGCGCCTCACGGTGACGGGCTCCCGCACGTGGCATGGGCTCGCCCCCTTCCTTCTGGCGGGCGGGGGGCTGACAGGTGACTTCGCCGGCCCGTCCGACCTGGAAGCCGACTTCCGGAGGGGCGAGCGTTACGATTTCGGACCGGCGATGATCGTGACGCTCGGGGCCGGAACCCGGTGGTACGTCACCGATCGTCTGAGCTTCCGCCTGGAGGGGGTTTTCCACCTTTGGAGACTGACGACCCCGCGCTCCTTTGTGCAGAGCGTGACCGAGCTGGGTCCCGTGTCGGACCACGAGTGGCCGAGGACAGCGGGGATCGTGGGCGGCGTCCACCTGGGGTTCTGAGCCAACCGTTCGCCAAGCGCCGCTTTCCTCTCGGGAATCGGCGAGGATCCAGCTACCAAGCGATGCGAACGTTCGAGACGAGGCGCGCGGACTCGATCCCCTTCTCCGAGGCGCTGGACCGCGTCCTCCGGGGCTCCCCACCCCTGACCCCTCGGACGATCCCGCCCGGCGAAGCCGCAGGCCTGGCGGCCGCTAGCAAGGTCCGGAGCACCTTGACGCTTCCCCCGGGTCCAACGTCGCACATGGATGGGTACGTGGTCCGGGCAGTCGAGCTCGTGGAGTCCGAGCGGTCCTCCTGGCCCAGGACGTTTCGTGTCGTCGGAGACAGCCTGCCGGGCGCCCCATGGACGCTTCCGATGCCCCCGGGCTCCGCCGTCCGGATCATGACGGGGGCGCTCCTTCCCGAGGAGGCGGACCGGGTCTTTCCGGTCGAGGACACGGACGGCGAGTCCGCAAGTGCCGGACAGGTCCGAATCGGAGGCATCCGGGCCGCCGACGAGCCCTGGTCCGTTCCCGGCCGGCACGTCCGCCCTCCAGGAGAGGAGGTCCGGGAGGGAGAGCTCCTAGCCGCCCCCGGGGACACCCTCGAGTTTGGGCTCCTCGGGCTTCTCGCCACGAGCGGAGCGGGGGCAATCGAGGCGCACCCCCGCCCCCGCGTCGCGCTTGTCGCGACCGGGAGCGAGCTGGTTCCGCCCGGCAGCGTGGAGGCGCTGGAGCGCGGAATCCGCCGCGCCGACATCCTGTCAACCATGCTGCCGCTCTTGATCCGGGCCGGAGGGGCCGCTCCCCTTCCCCCCCGCCGCGTGGCGGACGAGCCTGGGGCGCTCAGGGCCGCACTCGAGGAGGCGGCCGAGGAGGCGGACCTCATCGTCACGACGGGAGGTGCGTCCATGGGTACCGCGGACCTGGTGAAGGACGTGCTGGACGACCTCGGCTTCGTTCTCGACTTCTGGCGAATCCGCATGCGCCCGGGGAGCCCGGTGAGCTTCGGGCACCTGTCGATGATCCCCGTCCTCGGCCTGCCCGGGAATCCGGTTTCGGCCGTCGTCTCGTACCTCGTCCTCGGCCACCCGGCGGTACGGGCCCGAGGGGGACACAGGGGTCGCCACCTCCCGCGGATCCGCGCGGCGGTGCGCGAGCCCCTCCCGGGACCCGATCACCTGACCCGCTTCTTCCGGGTGGCCCTGGAGCCCGAGGGAGAGGGACGGTGGGGAGCCCGCCCGGCCGCTCCACAGGGCTCGGGTGTCATCCGGAGCCTGGCCCTGGCGGACGGTCTGGCCGTGGTCCCGGAGGGCGCCCCCTCGCCCCAGCCGGGGACGAAAGTGGAGGTCCTCCTCGTGCCCCGCGCCGGCTGGCCGGAGAACCGGTGAGGCCTCTCGGCCGGGCCTGGCTCTTCCCTCTCGCGCTCTGCGCGTGCGCGACCCCCGGCCTTCCCGTCGAGGACGAGGTTTCATCCCCCTTCGGGATCCGCTGGGAGGGGATTCTCCCCGGTGTCCATCGGGGCGTGGACCTGCGCGCTGCCGAGGGAACGCCCGTGCGGGCCATGGCGGCCGGGCGAATCCGGTTCGCCGGCGTGATGGACGGATACGGGAACGTGGTCTGGATCGACCATCCGGGCGGGGTGATCAGCGTCTACGCGCATCTCTCCCGCATCGACGTCGCGGCCGGCTCCCAGGTGGGCCGCCGGGACTTGGTGGGCCTTAGCGGCAGCACCGGGAGCGTGACGGGGCCGCACCTCCACTTCGAGATCTGGAAGGGGAGGCGGCCCGTGGACCCGATCCAGTATCTCGGGCAGAGACCGTAGGTCGCGCTGCCGAGGCAGAGGACATCCCGCTGGGGCACGACCGCCGGCCGCGAAGGGGCGAGCAGCGGCCGCCGACTCTGGACCTCAGCTGTGGGAACGCGAAACGTCCGGGTGACCGGCAAGGAAGAAGCGGAGAGGCCAGTCCCAGGCTTCACGGATCCCGATCCGCCCCGACACCCCGATCTCCTCCCCCGGCTCGAGCGTCCCGTCCAGAAGCAAGAGCGGGGGTGTCCAGAGGGGATGCTCGTTCAACTCCCCGTCGATCGCCAGGGCCTCGCAAAGCCGGGCCGGTCCGTTCGCGACGTCACGCTCCCGCCCCCGGCGGTCTATCATGACGTCAGCCCCAAAAAGCGGCTCCAGAGCACGGATCAGGACCGCCTGAGGGTCGCCCCTCTGCCCGGCGACCACGTTGAAGCACCAGTGCATCCCGTAGACGAAGTACACGTACGAGGTGGCGGCGGGGCCGAACATCGGGGCGTTCCGGCGCGTGATGCCCGATCGGGTGGCGGCATGGCAGGCAGGGTCGTGCGGGCCGACGTACGCCTCGGTTTCGACGATCCGACCGCCCGTCGGCGTCCCCCCGACCAAAGAGACGAGCCGACAGCCGAGGAGGCGGCGGGCTAGGGCTTCGGCCCCCTCCTCCGCGAGCTCGGGATCGAGCACCTCGCCGAACGGGAGAGCCGTGGGGGCGTCCGGGGCATCGGGGGACCGACCCGCCCGGAGCCCTGCGGAACCGGGCGCGCGGGCGGGGCTCACCCGTCCCCGCGTGTCCTCCGACTCCTGTGTGCGCTCACCGCCGAAGCCACCTCCGAGCCGGACCCGCCCGCGCCGGCGGCTTCCCCTTCGATGGGAACGCCCCCATGGCGGGCCTTCCGGCGCTCCAAATCCGCTTCCCAGCCCTGGAGCACCTTTTCGGCGCGGGCCGGTGGGAGGAGAGCCTCTACGCGGGCGGGACTCGTTTGGAGCACCACGAAGAGCTCCTCTCCGAGGGCGCTCACGAGTGCCTCCGCGGTCCTCTCTCCGACTCCGGCGTACGAATTCGTGAGGTACTGCACCATGCTCTCCCGGTCGGTCGGAAGGTGGAGCGAGGCCGGATAGAGCACCGGACCGGTCGGGCGCCTTTCCCCGGAGAGGGGTCCCTGGACCCCGGGAGCGCCGGCGCCCGCCGGCTGCGCCCGGGCGCTTCCACGGCCTGGCACCGCCTGCCCCTCGAAGATCGGCGGCTCGCTCTCGGCGCCCCCCCGCCGACCCGCATCCCGGGGACGGAGGAGCCTGGACCAGAACCCGCCACGCTCCGCCAGCGGGGGTGACTGGTCGGCCCGACTAGAGGCAGCGTTGCCGTCTCCGGGAGTCGCGTCGGTAACGGGAGGGGCCGGTGACGGCCCGCGCTCCCCGGTCGCCGCTTCGTCGCCCCCGAACCCCGAAGGCCCGATCCCCGCCCCCGCGCCCGGGGAGGAAACCGTGACTTGGTAGTTTCCGTCCTCACCCTTGGCCAGGGTCACGACCTCGTGGTCGTGGGCCTGACGGAGGAAGCGCGAAAACTTGGGGAAGCCGAGCTCGCCCTCGTCAAAGCCCGGGTCGAAGACGAGCATGCGGCGCTTCACGTCGGAGTCCCGCACGGAGTCCGAGCCCTGGTCGTCTAGGAGTGCGGCAACGGCCTTCCGGAGCAGATCGTACGCCGGCTCGAGCTCCCCCGGGGCACGGCCTGGCGTCGCCGGAAGCTCGGACTCACCCTCCGGAGAGGGGACGGCCTCGGTCCGTCGCGTCGCGACCTCACGGGAGGATCCGCCGTCCCGCGCCTCGCGAGCGCTCTTCCCGTCTGCCTCGGGCCGGCCTCGCCCGCCCCTTCCGCGGTCCGAGCGACGGGCATCCTTCCGCTCCTCGCCGCGGCGCCTACCTCCCGACCCAGAGACGAGCTCGTACTGCCCGTTGTCCATCTTATGGAGCCGTACGAGCCCCCTGGATGACGCCTCCGAGAGGAACTTTGAGAACTTGCTGAAGCCCAGGCTCTTCTCATCGAACCCGGGATCGATCTCGAGCATTACCTGCTTCAGCCGATCAGAGCGCATCACGTCGCTGCGCTTGATCATCTGCTCGACCGCCTGCTCCACCAGGACCCACGGATCCGTCGGGCTCACGCCCGACTCGTCCGTCTTCCTCAAGCCGGAAAGCGTGGTGTACGAGTAGTACTCATCGCAGTTCTGGACCAGGATGTCCGAGGAGGACTCCTGGATCCCGACCCCGATCACGTACTTCCCGTACTCCTTCAGCTTGAGCACGAGGGAGGAGAAGTCCGAGTCTCCCGTGAGGAGGATGAAGGTCCCGATCTCGGGGCGGGTGAAGACCAGCTCGATCCCGTCGATGGCCATCCGGATGTCGGTGGCGTTCTTCTTGTTGCTCCCATACGCGGGGGCGAAGATCAGGTCGATCGAGGCCTCCGAGAGCGGGACGATGTACTGGGGGTAGCGGCGCCAGTCGGCGTACGCTCGCTGCACGGTGACCTTCCCTCGGATGACCTCGGAGTTGAGGAGGTTCTTCAGCTCCTTCGAAAGGTCGCTCCGCATCCCCATCGTGACGTTGTCGAAGTCGATGAGGAGGGCAGCGTTCGGGTGGGAGGAATGTACGGCGGCCGTGGCTCCCTCGATGTAGGGAGCCCTGGAAAGGGACTTATTCATGGCTTGTACGTGCGCTCTCGCAGCAGTAGTTGGAAACTCGCTTGCCCCCTCACGGGGCCCTGCCGCGAAACCTCCCCACCCCCCCTCCGCCTCTGGCGGAGGAGCGGGTCGAGGGAAGTCTCTCGGCCACTCGCGCTGGATCGCCTCGGCCCTGCCGAATCAGGCGAGCGACCGCGACCCTGCGAACGTTATCGGCTCCCGTCGTGGGAAGCGCCTCGAAGAACCGAGTCACACCCGGGACTCTTTGTTCCGCCAGCGTTCGGCGGCACCGCTCCCGGAGCTCCTCGACCGTTACGATCGCCCCCTCCACGGGGCACCACGGAGGCACAGACCGCTTCCGCCAGCAGCTCATCCTCGACACCGACGACCACCGCCTCCTTCACCGCCGGATGAGCTTCTAGCCGGTCTTCCACCTCCCGCCGGATAGACGTTCGAACAACCGCGAATGATAACGTCCTTGGGCCGCCCCACCAAATGGCCCTACCCCCACCGCTCGTCCACGACTCCGAGGTCTCCGATGCGGAAGAACCCCTCCGGATCCACCGCGCAGTCAGAGAAAGCGCGGGGAACCGTCAGGCGGCGCGAGCGCTCGATGGGCGCCATGTCGCCTGCAGCAGTCAAGGGTGGTGCGGGTCGGAAGGGGCACCCTCGAGGAGCTCGCATACGACACGCGGATCCACCGAATGGCTCCAGTCTTCCCCGGGCGCGACCGATCCCATGTCCTCGAGCA
Source organism: Longimicrobiales bacterium (assembly GCA_965198065.1). Taxonomy (GTDB): domain Bacteria; phylum Gemmatimonadota; class Gemmatimonadetes; order Longimicrobiales; family Gaopeijiaceae; genus SHZS01. The sequence continues at coordinate 1,034,028 of CBDAON010000004.1, forward strand.
GCACGTACCGTGCCTGGCCGCCCCTCCCCTTCTTGTCGCTGGACACGAGGGAAAGCAAGCGGTCGGAGTCGGAACGGCCGTCCACGCCGACGGGCAGCTCGACGGCCTCGAGCGCCGACTCGATCGTCTCGGCCACGCCTCGGCGCGTCACCCCGAGCCTCTCCCCCAACCTGGCTTCGAGCACCATCCCGAGCGCGACAGCGTTCCCGTGACGGATCCGAAAGTGCGACGCCGCCTCGATGGCGTGTCCGAGCGTATGCCCGAAATTTAGGATCTGTCGGAGTCCGGACTCGCGCTCGTCCCGGCTCACGACGCCCGCCTTGATCTGGACGGACCTGGCCACCATCCAAGTGGTTGCGGCCGGGTCTCCGTCGAGGAGGTCCGCGGCTCGCGCCTCGATCTCGCGGAAGTACTCGCCGTCCAGGATCGCCCCGTGCTTCACCGCCTCGGCTAGCCCCTGGCTCCGCTCCTCCCTCGGGAGGGTCCCGGCGATCTCGGTGTCGGCGAGCACGAAGCGCGGCGGATGGAACGATCCCACCAAGTTCTTTCCGGCAGGCACATCCACCCCGGTCTTTCCCCCAACCGCGGAATCGACCATCGCCACGAGCGACGTCGGGAGCTGCACAACGGGGATCCCGCGCATGTACGTCGCGGCCACGAATCCCGCCAGGTCTCCCGTAACCCCTCCCCCCAGCGCGACCACACAGCCGTCGCGTCCCACGCCCGCGGCGAGGAGCTCGTCGGTGAGCCGGCTCCACTCGGCTCGACTCTTGTGCTCCTCGCCCTCCGGGAACGTGTGGGCGCTCACCGCGCCGGCCGTGGAAATCAGCGAGAGCACGCGCTCCCCGTGGTGCGCGAACACGCGGGTATCGGAGATCAGTGCGTACCGGTGGGCTCTGACGTGGCTCTCGAGGAGCTCCGCCAGCTCCTCCACGACCCCCTCGCCGACTCTCACCGGGTACGATCCCCCGCTCGCGGTGCGAACCGTTACTTCGGTACCGTGCTCGGGGGGTCGGGACGTCTCGTCCTTTGCGGTCACCCTTTTCCCTCTTCCCGCGGGAGATCCCCGATCGGAGCCACCTCGCGTAGCGCTCCCAGACGCGCGTCGTCCGGGATGACCTCGGCCACCGGACGACCCGAGCGCGGATCCGTGAGATCGCCCGCGACCTCGCGAAGGAGCCCGTACACGAACGGACGCTCCCACCACCGGGGGTGGGGAACCGTGAGCTCCGGCTCGTCGCACACGAGTTCCCCGAAGAAGAGAAGGTCCACGTCGAGGGTCCGAGCTCCGTAGCGCACCCCCCGCTTCCGGCCCCTCTCTTCCTCGGCCTCCCCGGCGATCCGAAGGAGGTCCCGCGCGGTACGCCGCGTGCGCCCTCTCACCACGACGTTCAGGTACGGGCCCTGGGGCACCGGCCCCCACGGCTCCGACTCCACGACGCGGGATACCGCCTCGATCTCCAGGCGCTCCTCGAGGAAGCGCAGCCCGGCCCGGAGGTGGGCCCGCCGATCCCCGAGGTTCGACCCCAGGGACAGGAGGAACGGAGTGCCTTCGGGCGTGGGTGAGCCGCCCGACGCCCCGGTTTCCGGCCCCGATCGGACCATCACCGCGCGTCGCCCTCCGCCACTCGTCCGTACCAGTCCCTGACCCGGACGACGTCGTCCAGGTGAGCCGTAGACGCCTCGAGCAGCGTTGAGTCCTTCACCGCCTCGAGGCGGTGGAGCACGCCCGGAAGCACGCGCACGCTCTTCCCCTCGCGCAGGTCCACGGGCTCCAAGCTTTGGACGCCGGACCCGAGCTCAAGCACGATCTCTCCCGTAAGGAGGAACAGGGTCTCGTCCTTCTCCTCGTGAAACTGCAGGGAGAGGGCCTCGCCGGCCCGCACGAACAGGAGCTTCCCCACGTAGTCGTCAGTCTCGGCCCAGATCAGCTCATACCCCCAGGGCTTCTCCACCCTACGGGGCGTCACGACGGCCGAGGTCGGCGCCCACTGCCCGGAGCCCTGGACCTCCTCCGGCGTCCCTAGCCTCCCCCCCGGCCCCACTCGGTCCGGCACCGGTTTGGCCGACATCGCCCCCCCCTCTGAATGGACTTCCGGCTGGACCTCGAGCCGTCGTTCAAGCTCGATACCCACAGCCCGAGGGCCGCCCCCCGAGCCACGGCCCGACGACCGCCACGCACCGAGCCACGCCCCGGTTTCCTCAGTAACTAACGCGCCGGCCGGCGCTCTTCTTTCGGATCGCTGAGTGTGCGGAATCGCCCAGGTCGGGGTCGGCGAGACGGATTGGACTCGGCGTGGTGGCGTCCCGCGCTCCGGCTTAGCGCCAGCTTCCCACCGCCTGGCCCGCGGGACACGCGTCTCCCGGTGAGCTCAGGTTCGGGTTGCGGTCCAACTCGTCCAGGTGCATCGGGTAGGCGATATCGTCTCCTCCCGCCGGCCTCACGGGGGGAAACAGGTCGATGCTCGCCACCGGGTCCAGCCGGAGCCTCCTAGCCGTCGTATGCCGATCGCCGGTCAGCCAAAGCTCCCGTGCCCGCTCGTCCGCGACCCGCTTCAGGTCCGCCGCGAGGTTGCCCGAAAGCTCGATCGGTAGGAGGACGCTGTCCTCCTCGGGTAGCTCCACCCGCCAGCGGAGCGCCGCGCGCTCGCTGTAGTCGCTCCGGAGGTCGTTCAGGAGCGCCTGGGCGCCCCCGGTGTCGCCGCTTCGGACGGCCGCTTCGGCGCGGATCAGCACGGCCTCCACCCCCGACGCCATCAGCACGTCGCTCTCGGGGCGACTGTAGAGCGTCTGGAGAACGACCGGAAACGACGCCGACGACTGCGCCCGAAACCCCTCCGGTCGATCGCGTAGGAGGTTCAGCGCCAGAAACTGATCCAGGTGCTCCCAGCGCTCACCCGCCGCTTCCTGCTGGAGGGATCCGTCTCCGACGGTCCAGCGGATCAGCTCCGTGTCACCCCACGTGAGCGCATAGACCTCGTTGTACTGGCTCGGGTTGTTCTGCGAGTACTCGGACCAGTACACGAAGTCGCGATCGACCTGAGCCGCGAGCGCCGCCGCCTGCTGGTAGCTCCACCGCCAGAGGTGCGCGCGGGCCTGCCCCACGATCGCCGCGAGCCTCACGTCGTCCAGATCGATCTCCGCGGCGCGGGCCTCGGCCTCCTGGAGGACCGTGATCACCTGCTGCATCCGAGCATCCGGCAGGAGCGGGGCCGGCTCGAAAGCCATCCCCGTTAGGATGCTCCAGCAGTAGAGCTCAGCCAACCAGATCCTCGAGTACCCTCCGTAGAGTTTCCCGAGCGCGATTCCCTCGCGAAGCTCGTCCAGGGCCTCCTCGAAGCGTGGGTCCGACAGCCTCGCCTCCAGCTGGACGAGGGTCGTGTCGGCCTGGAATCGGGTGAGGTGTAGCCCCCCGTAGATGCCCGACAGTGCCAAACTGCCCGGCGGGATCCGCCTGGCGTCCACCTGCAATCGGTCGGAGAACGTTCCGGCGGACACCATCTCGTCCGTGAGGAGCCCCGAGTAGAGAGCGATGTTGTCCACCGTCTCGTGATAGTTCCCGACCATCCCCCTCACCAGAGCGGAGATCCCCCCGGGCCCGGCAGCCTCGAGGTCTCCCGGTAGGACGACGGCCGAGTCGTCCACGTCGAGCACGCCCTCGCAGCCCACGGTGAGGATGACTCCCAGAAAGGCCAGGATCCCCGACGGGCCACTCGGGCGTCGCCCGAATCTCGGTGTCTTCCGCACGCTTCCCTCCGCCATCGGGTTCAAAACGTGATCTCTAAGCGACCGGTGACGCGCTTGGCGGGGGGTAGGGACAGGAAGTCCAGGCGGAGGCTCTGGGACGGCCCGGCCGAGTTCACCTCCGGATCGAGGCCCGTGTAGTTGGTGAAGAGAGCCACGTTCTCGGCCTGGAGAGTGAAGCTCGCCCGGGTCCCTCCGATCCGGCTCGCCCATGCTTCCGGTATGTCGAAGCGCGCGGACACAGTCCGGAGCCTCGCGAAATCCGCGTCCTCGACCCAGGGGGCGTACTGGATGTCCTCCGCGGCGGCGACCTTGATCCTCGCCGCGTCCGTGCATCCACCGTCCCGGTCCCTCTCGTAGATCTCGGGGCAGATGCCGATGTACGGGGCCTGCGAGCTTCCGGTCAGATATCCGCACCGGAACTCCTCCGTGCTGTTGAACTGCTGGTGCCCGCCGGCGAAGCCGAGGTTCGCGTACAGCGACAGCCACCCGAAGAGGGTGAGAGTACTGGAAAGGGACCCCTCCCACTCGGGCGTGGGATGCCCGACGAAGACCGGCTCCTCCGTGGACTGGACGTTTCCGTTCTCGCCGATCCAATAATCCCGGCTGAAATACGCCCCGTACGGATATCCTTCCTGGTGCCGCTGGCTGTCCCCGTTGACCCCGTAGATGATGGGCTCATCCAGCTTGGTGATCTTCCCCTTGACGGTGGAGAGGTTGAGCTGCCAGTCCCACTGGAGCCGGGGACCGCTGAGCGCCGCCGCGTAGAGGGCGAGCTCCGTCCCCGTGTTCTCGGTCTCTCCGATGTTGGTCGCGAGGGCGGCCAGGTACCCGGTGGATGGAGCCAGCTGTCGAAAGACGATGGCGTCCACGGCCACCTTCTTGAACCAGGTGAAGTCGAGTCCGAGGCGACCGTCCAGGAGGTCGGCTTCGAAGCCGAGCTCCAGCTCACGTCCCTTCTCGGGCTTGAGCTCCGGGTTCCCCGGCTGGGTCAGGACCACTCCCGCGTCGTCTTCGTCCCGGAACGTGACCCGGCGGGTGCCGAGCACCGCCACGGGAGCGAAGGCGGAGGGGTGCTTTCCGGACCGCCCCCAAGCACCCCGAACACGGAGGGACTCTACGAAGGACCCCGGCACGAAATCCTGGAACCAGCTCTCTTCGCTCACAACATACGAGGCCATGACCCTCGGGTAAGCCTGGAGGCCGAGGTTCTCGCCCTCCGCCGTGTTGTCGTCCACTCGAATGGCCGGGGTGACGAAGAGTCGGTCGCTGAAGGCGAGCTGCTCCTCTAGGTAGAACCCGAGCTTCCGGGACTCGCCCAGCCCCTCGAAGCCCTCCGTCGTCACCGCGCTCGACACGACCTTGGTCCCCGGCGGTAGGATACGTCCGACCGAGGCCGCGGACGTGGCCCGCTGGAGGAGGAACTGAACCCCTACCGAGGTCGTCGAGCGGAGGCTCGGGGAGATCTCGAATGCCGCGACGACGTCACCCTGCATCGTGAGGTCGCGCACCAGGAGGCTCCCGATGTTCCGAAACCCGCGGGACAACTCGTCAAACGGGCGCTCGGGATCCACCGGGACGAACGAGCCGCTCTGGTCCGAGTATTGGTCGTAGCCGAGCGTGCCCCTCGCCGAGAGGAGGCCGAGGGGACGGTACTCGAGCGTCGCGCTCCCGGTGAAGCGCTCCACGTGCTGGCGATTCTCGAGCGTCGCCACGTCCTCGAACGTTCGCTCCGAGAAAAACGGGTTCTCCTGACACCCGAAGGTTCCAAGCGGCTGGAACGTGACCCGGGAGAACTCGTAGTCGATCGCGCACGTAGCCACGTCGCGCTCTCCGGTCACCGGATCGTCACGCCGCAGCGGCAGCTCCCACGGCGGCGCGACCAGACCTACCCCGATGTAGCCGAAGGAGTTGTTGTCGTTGTCCGGGAGGGCGAGCTCGGTGGTCCCGAACCAAGTGGACACCGCGATGTCGGTGTTCTCCGACAGCGCGAGGTTGAAGTTCGCGCGCGCGCTTCGCCGGGTCTCCTCGTTGTTGGGGAGACTCCCCTCCCGATGCTCCCAGCTCCCCGACAGGAAATACGTGGCCTGGTCCATCCCCCCGCGAACCGAGCCGCCGAGCGCCTGCTCCCGGCCCGTGCGCCAGGGGCTGAGATTGGTACCGAGCCCCTCCAGGAGGTTCATCCGATAGAGGGTGTCCGGAGCGGCGTCTGACAGGGACCTCGCGTGGAACACGTTGTCCGGCCACGCCGTGTCGTCCCAGTTCGAGCCGGTCTCGGAGAAGAAGGTCCACTGGGCCGGCGCGCCGGGCCGGCCCCGTTTCGTGGTGATCCGGATAACGCCGGCCGCCGCCTCTGTGCCGTAGAGGGTAGCCGCCGAGGGTCCCTTCGCGATCTCGATAGACTCGATGTCGTCCAGGTTCAGGTCGTCCAACCGACTCGCGGCCTGCCCTCCAACCCCCGGCCCGGAGGCGTCGGAGTTAGAGACGCGCACACCGTCAACGTAGATGAGCGGAGTATTGTTCAGGTTGATGGACGTGTTTCCTCGGATCTTGATTGTGGACGCCGTTCCGACGCTTCCTGCCCCCTGCAGGATCGTGACCCCAGGGGCGCGCCCCTGAAGGAGGCTCGTGACCGTCACCGGGACCACACGTTCCAACTCGCGCGCGACCTGCACGGCGGCGGTCCCGCTCCCGACCTCCCGGCGCCGCCGGAGGCCGGTGGCCGTGACGACCAGGGCGTCCAACGCGACAGCCGAAACGGAGAGAGGGAAGTCCGCGGTTGTAACCTGGCCGGCCGCGACCTCCACGGCGCGCGTCATCGGGGAGTAGCCGAGCCGCACGACCCGTACCTCCACGACACCGGCGGGAACTCCGTCCAGCCGGAACTGGCCCTGGGCGTTCGTCTGAGCGTTCAGTGGCGTATCGGGAACGAATACCTGGACCGCGGGGAGGGGCTCACTTGTGTCCACGTCCGTCACGGTCCCCGCCACGGACCCCGTCTGCTGCGCGGAAACGAACACAGGGAGGAGCGGAGCGAGCAGCAGCCCGAGCAACAGCCCCAGGCCTTGCGAGGCCGCCGGGGAACGCCTGGAGGATCTCTCGAAACCACCCTTCCGAGCCATGGGCTTCGCTCCTGGGTCGCGTCCGGGCCGGGTCTCTACGAGTGGCCGCCAGGCGAGAGGCGCGGGACCGGGAATCCCAACGGCCGTCGCACCGCAGGCCGGTCGGCCGCCATCCGTTCCACGCGAGGTTGAATTGAGGTTGGGCTCCCACCGTTTGTCAAGACATCGGGCCCACCGTATAACTAGTGGTAACTCGGGATCCCGATGTAAGGTTCCCCCGACGTCGCCGGCCAGCCGTCCTCACCGGAACGGACCCACTCGACCGGCCGAGGGGTACCCGTGAGCGTCATGCCGGCAGGATGCCCGAGGGAGACATAAGCTTGGGGAAGTCGTCGGGAAAGTGGGCCTCGGCCGGGGCGGCGGTCGTCCGGAACCGATGGCTGTGGGCCGCGGTGGTCTTCTGCGCGGCCGTCGCCGGGGGCTTCGGCTTCGGTGCGTGGCGCAACTTGTGCGCCGATTGTCCCTCCATCGCGCAGATCCACACCTGGGAGCCGCAGGAAACGTCCAAGGTGCTGAGCCATGACGGGCGGCTCATCACGGAGCTCGGGATCGAGCGCCGCACTGCGGTCACGATCGCGTCGCTCCCCCCGCACGTGCCCCAGGCCTTCGTCGCGATCGAGGATCGACGGTTCTACAAGCACCGTGGGTTCGACCCCCGTGCCTTCGCGCGTGCCGTCGCGACGCGCCTCATTCCCACGTCGCTCGTCCGAGCGGTGACTGGAGTGTCGCTCCGCACGGGCGGCGCGAGCACGATCACGCAGCAGCTGGCCCGGAACACGTTCGTCGAGGCCATCGGCTTCGACGTCAGCCTCACCCGGAAGGCCAAGGAGATCCAGGTCGCCCTCGAGATCGAGCGGGTGTACGCGAAGGAGCAGATCCTCGAAGCCTACATGAACCAGATCAACCTGGGCCCGGGCTGGTGGGGCATCCAGACGGCTTCGCTGAACTATTTCGGGAAGGAGGCGGTCCAGCTGAACGTCGCGGAGGCCGCGACGCTGGCGGCCGTCGCGAATCGACCCGGGACCTACTCCCCGTTCCTGAACCCGGAAAACGCCCTCTCGCGTAGGAACCAGGTCCTCGACCGGATGGCGGTCGAGGGGTTCTTGACGGAGGAAGAGGCCGAGGAATGGAAGGCGCACCCCCTTCCCACCGAGCGGGCCCTCGTGTCGGAGGGCTCCGCCCCCTACTTCGTCGAGCTGGTGCGCCAGGTTCTGCAGCCCCGGTTTGGGAACCTGCTCTATACCGGGGGCCTCATCATCTACACTACGCTCGACGTGGAGATGCAACGGGCGGCCGAAAGGGCCATGGACCAGGGGTTCGAGTCCATCGAGAGCCGTCTCGGGAATACCTACCCCCGGTATGCGGACTTCGCCGACCAGACCGAGCCGTTCGAGGAGACCAGTTCACCGTACGTCCAGGGCGCGTTTGTAGCGGTGGATCCGCTGACTGGGGCGATTCGGGCGCTGATCGGAGGCCGCGACTTCGATCAATCCAAGTTCAACCGGGTCACGCAGGCACGGCGGCAGGCCGGTTCCTCGTTCAAGTCATTCGTGTACCTGTCCGCGCTGGCGCAGCGGATTCCGCCCTCCCGGATCATCGCGGACCGCCCGTACGAGCACCGTGAGGTGACGGGCGAGATCTGGAGCCCCGAAAACTTCTCGGGCGACTTCCAGGGCGAGATGACGCTCCGACGGGCCTACCGGGAGTCGATCAACACGGTAGCCGTCTGGCTCGGTGACGAGGTTGGGTGGGAGACGATCTCGCAGACCGCGCAGAGCTTCGGCATCAGGACACCTATCCCCCGCGTGCCGTCCATCGCGGTGGGCTCAGCCGACGTGACACCCATGCAGATGACCGAGGCCTACTCGGTCTTCGCCACGCTCGGGACGCGCGTAGAGCCGAACCCGATCCTCCGCGTCGAGAGCGCCGAGGGCAACGTTCTCTGGGAGCCGGACCCAATCCGGAGTCAGGTCATGGACCGCCTCACGACCAGGCTGATGGTCACGCTCATGGAGGACGTCGTGAACTCCGGCACCGGCGTCGCGATCCGGAGCGTCGCCGGGCTCCCCTACGAGATCCCGGCCGCCGGGAAAACCGGCACGACGAACGAGTCCACGAACCTTTGGTTCGTGGGGTTCACGCCCAACCTCCAGGCCACAGTCTGGTTCGGATTCGACGAGCTGAAGACGCTCTACCAGGGGGCTACCAGCGGGGAGGCCACCCGCGTGTGGGGCTACTTCATGCGCGAGGTCTACTACGGGGATATGTACGTGGACGAGTTCACGGACGGAGACACCGGGGTGAACCCATTGCTCCCCATCCCCGAGCGCTGGCCGCGCGATGGGCTCGTCACGGTCGAGGTGGACAGCGACACCGGCCTGCTCGCGTCCGAGTGGTGCCCATTGGAGCGGAGGTATCTGGAGTACTTCCTGCCGGGCACGGAGCCCACGGAGCCGTGCGACGAGGCCGCGCAGGGCCAGCCCGGACGCCGATTCCGGTTCTTCGGAGGGAGGTAACGCCGTTACCTCTGGCGCTTACGGGCCCCGTCCAGCACTTCCTCGACCCGATTCCGAACGTCGCCCGCGACCTCGTCCCAGCGGTCGTTAGCGGTCTCCTTCAGGTCCCCGGCGGCTCGCTGGAGCCTCCGTCGGGTCTTCTTCCCGGACTCGGGGGCGACGAGGAGCGCGACTGCCGCTCCGATCGCCACCCCGCAGACGAGCCCGGAGAGGAAGGGAATCATCTGCCCGGCACTTTCGTCGTGGATCTCCTGCATACGTCCTCCCGGTGCAAAAGCGGTCTGCGTCTGTCCGAACCGCCTGCTTAGGGTACCACCGTGGACATGCGGAAGGTCCGGCGCCGGCCCCGGCCGGGCGCCCCCCCCTTGAGTCCGGCCCAGTGCGGCGGCGCCGCCACCCGTCTTATATTGGAAACGTCCGGCGGCCCGCGCCCCGGGGGCGGTCTCCGGTGCGGCGCGGCCGGGCCGGCGAGCACACTGAGCCCCTCGTGAAGGAGCTTTCTTGAGCGGACCTGGAACGACCCGGGAGATCTCTCTTCCCGCAACGGCACTGGTCCACCTCCGTCGAGCCTTCGAGAAGGAGGCCGGCTCCCTGGAAACCGTGCACGCGTGCCACGACGCCGGGTTCGCGACGGGCGCCCAGGTGTTCGAGCAGTTCGCTCCGTATCTCGGGCCCGATCCCTCCGGTTCGCCCGAGTCCGCCTTCTGGAGCGAGCTCGATCGGTTCTTCTCTTCGCGGGGATGGGGCAGCCTCACGCACGAGCGTATCCACCCGGGGCTGTCCGTTCTCCGCTCGTCGAACTGGGGCGAGAGCGACGAGTCCTCCGACGACCGTCAGCAACCCGGGTGCGCGTTTACCTCCGGGGTGCTTGCCCATGTCCTGGGGCGTGTGGCTGACGGACCGGTCGCGGTCCTAGAGGCGGCGTGTCGGAGCCGGGGAGATCCCATGTGCTCGTTCGTCTTTGGATCGGAGGGCGCGATCCACGACCTTTACGGGTTCCTCCTGGACGGCGACACGCTCGAGACCGCGCTGAGTCGAATGTGACTCCGTAGGCTACGAGAGCCCCCCATGACCGAGAGAAAGGCGATGGGCGTCGATTTCGGAGAGCTTCGGGTCGGGCTCGCCCTCTCGGACGAGACGGGCACGCTCGCCACGCCCCTCACGACGCTTCGGAGACGCCCGGGAAAGCGGCCGCCTCTCCGCCGGATCGAGGAGCTGGTCCGGAGTGAGCGCGTCCAGGACATCGTGGTCGGGTTGCCCATCGAGCTCTCGGGAGACGAATCCAGTTGGACGCACGAGGTTCGTGCGCTCGCGACGAAGCTGGAGGAGCGCGTCGGGGTGCCCGTCCACCTAGTGGACGAGCGCATGAGCTCGGTCCGGGCGGAGCGCGCGATTCGCTCCGCCGGGGGAACGCGGAAGAAGCGGGAGGACCGGTCCCTCGTGGACTCGGGAGCCGCCGCGGTGATTCTCCAGGACTGGCTGGATCGCAGATGGAGGGGCGCGTGAGGCTCGAGCGTTGGGGCATCGCTGTGACCGGCCTCGTCGTGGCCTGCTCGGCCTCCTCTTCCGACGCGACCCCGGGCGAGGTTCTCGAGGTGACGATCCCCGCCGGAGCCTCGTTCGATGTAGTGGCGGACACGCTCGTAGCCCGGGAGCTCGTCCGTTACCCCGGGCTCTTCGGTCTCTTCGCGCGAGTGCGGGGCAACGACCGAGAGATCCGGGCCGGGCAGTATCGGGTGACGCGTGGCACGCGCTGGGTGCCCCTCCTCGACCAGCTCGTCGAGGGACGCGTGATCACGCTACCGCTCACGATCCCAGAGGGCTTCACGATCGAGCAGGTCGCTGAACGGCTCGCGGCGTGGACCGGGGACGAGGCGGCCGACGTCGCGGCGCGGCTTTATGCGGAGCCGAACGCGGAGCGCTGGGGCATCCCGGGACCCGGCCTCGAAGGATACCTCTTCCCCGACACGTACCGGTTCGCGCCCGGGGTGAGCCTGGATTCTATCGTGAGGCTGATGGTGGAACGATACCGATCGCTGTGGACGGAACGCTGGCTTGCGCGGGCCGACAGCCTGGGGATGACGGAGCGGGAGCTGACGACGCTGGCTTCCATCGTCCAGGCGGAGGCCTTGCAGGTGGACGAGATGCCCACGATCTCGGGCGTGTACCACAACCGACTGCGGATCGGATACCTGCTACAGGCCGATCCCACGGTCCAGTACGCGCTCGGAGAGAGACGCAGCCGGCTGCTCTTCACCGACATCGACTCCGTGGGCGATCATCCGTATAACACCTACACGCAGCCCGGCCTTCCTCCGGGGCCGATCGGCGCTCCCGGTGAGGCCGCCCTGGAGGCTGCGCTCTATCCCGCAGACGTGGACTATCTCTACTTCGTGGCCCGCCCGGACGGGAGGCACATCTTCACGAGCGACCTGGACGACCACAACCAGGCCCGAATCGAAGCCCGTCGCGAGTGGGAAGAGGCCGAGAGAAGGGCCGCCCAGGGCAGCTGAGCCGCGGAGGCCTCTTGGGCGCCATGGGCTCGCGAGCCGCCCCCGCGGGGGGTCTCGCCGGGGATCGGCCCGTGTGAGCCTCGATCGACCCTCTCGGGGAACCGGAAGCCGCGCCTTGTCCCGTGAAGCGCTCGCGGATCGACTCCGACTCGTCGTCATCACGGATCCGCGCCTCGCGGGCCCCAGGGGCGTCGAGGCCGTAGTCGAGTTCGCGCTGGGCGCGGGCGTACCCATGGTCCAGCTGAGGGACAAGGAGGCGAGCGCCGGGGCGCTCCTTCCCCTGGCCCTTCGTCTACGGGCCGCTACCCGAAGGGCGAACACTCTCTTCATCGTAAACGACCGGCTGGACCTCGCCGTGGCCGCCGATGCCGACGGCGTCCACCTCGGTCCGGACGACCTTCCCGTGGCTGCGGTTCGCCGCATCGCGCCCGCTGGACTATTGATCGGATACTCGACCGACGATCCCGCGGAGGCCCGGCGCGCCGCGGAAGAGGGCGCGGATTACCTCGGGACCGGCACGGTCTTCTCGACCTCCTCGAAGCCGGACACGGGACGGGTGATCGGTCCCGAGGGTCTCGCCGAAGTCGCTGCCGCCGTGAGCGTTCCGGTCGTCGGCATCGGAGGGATCACGCCGAAGAACGCGGCGCAGCTGGCCGAAACCGGGGCCGCGGGGCTGGCGGTCATCGGGGCCGTAATGGGGGCGAGCGATCCGGGTGGGGCCGTCCGCGCGCTGATGGAGGCCTTCGGGCGGCACGGCGTCCGTTGACCAATTCCCCTACCCGAGCGTTGTGCAAGGTGACTTCGACAGCTGAGAGACTGAAAGGCCCTAATGAGCGAAGACACCTTGATCCCACTCGGACTGTTCGCCATGGTCGTGGCGATCGCGTGGCTGCGGGCTCAGACGACGCGGTCTCGCCTGGACGCTCCTCGCGGGGGAGGCGGCGAGCCAGCTACCGGCTGGGATCTTCGCAACCCCCTGGGCCCTGGCGGCCATCGCCATCGCCGCGCGCTGCTCGCTCCTTACGTCCTCGAGGCCTGATGTCCGGGTTTGGGAGCCTCCCGGGAGGAGCTCCGGGCTTGGGTCAGGGCTCCAGGGGATCGGACCGAATCTGGAAGTGGAGCACCTTGCTCGTCGTGCCCCTCCCGGTCTCCATGTGGAAGGGAGCCCGCGTGCTCACGGTCGCCCAGACTCCCCTTCCCTTCCACCCGGCCGCGGGGTCGTCGATCCGACCGTCCACCCACTTCGTGTAGAACCCCGTCGGATACGGTACGCGCAGCACCACCCACTCTCCGTCCACCAGGGCGAGAAGCCCCTCGGACTGGTTTCCGGTGTTGATGGGCACGTTCTCGCCCAGCCCCAGCGTGTTGAACTGGTCGACCCACGTGTAGTAACTGCCCTCGGCGCTTCCCGAGGTCGTCACGCCCTGGAGCTGCGGGAGGGGCTCGACGTAGAAGGTCCACCCCTCGGGGCAGTGCTGGCCCCTGGCCGTGGGACCGTTCAGCGGCCCCACGCACTTCCTTCGGTCGAAGCTCGCCATGTGCCCGCTGGCGAGGGCCGCCCACGCGACGCCGTTTCGG
>CBDAON010000004.1:1052500-2297500 GCA_965198065.1 Longimicrobiales bacterium
CATTCGGACATCCCCGGATCGACGCTCGCTTGCAGCTCCCCGAGGCTTATCGCAGCTTGCCACGTCCTTCGTCGCCGGCCCGTGCCTAGGCATCCACCGTGCGCACTTATCCGCTTGACCAGCATCTCTCTACGCCAGTCTCAGCTCGTACACGTCCCAAAAGCCAGAACACCCGCTACTGATCTCGACGGGCGCTCCACCTTCGGTGCACTCCCTCTCCACTCCACCCGGTCCCCGAAACGTGTGCTCGAGTCGAACTCGAAGAGCCCACCGCCGTCATCGGCGCGCGCTCCGAAAGCCGCGAGATCACATCGCGCTCGTGGCTCCCTTCGCGCTCGCTCGGGGGGTCTGTCAAAGAGCTGTGACCGCAACTGTACTAGACCGGTTGCGTAGCCAGGAAAAGTTATGAGCGGGAGTGGTGTGCGTCAACGGGAGGGAGGCGCGTTAACGACCCCGCGAGCTCCGGACCGAGAGGGTTCCCGCGCGCTCACACCGGAGGAGGCTTGACGCCGCTACAGACCCCCCGCCTCGAGGAGCCCCTGGACGTCCGAGGAAGGCACGCGAAAATCGCCCAGCGGGCCGTCCTCCGGACCGTGCCAGTCGGATCCCCCCGAGACCAGGAGGCCCCAGGCGCGGGCCTCCTCCTCGAGCTGGAGCACACGATCGGGCGGCGTCCGAGGACGGTACACCTCGAGCCCCCCGAGCCCGCTCTCCCTCAGGCCGGGAAGGAGGTCGGAGACGAGATGGCGGGGCGGGTGGGCCCAGACCGCCACCCCGCCAGCCCTCCGGATCAGGCCCAACGCCTCAGCGGTGTCCAGGAGGCTACTGGGAATGTACGCGGGCCGGTCGTTTCCGATGTAGAGGTTGAAGGCGAGCGGGACGGACCCGACGATCCCTTCGGCCACCAGCGCGCGGGCCAGGTGGGGCCGTCCCATCGGCGCGCCGACCGCCTCCGCGGTGACGCGCTCGAAGGGCACATCGACCCCCTGCTCCTTCAGGCGCTCGACCATTCGAAGCATCCGGGACTGCCTTCCGCGAGCTGCCGACTCCGCGTGCCCCTGGAGCTCGGGGTGTTCAGGGTCCACGAAGTAGCCCAGGATGTGGAGGTCCGAACCTCCCCACGAGGTGCTGACCTCGATCGCGGAAATTACTTCGATTGTGCCCGCCCGCCTGGCCGACTGCCGCCCTTCCTCCACGCCGGCCACCGTGTCGTGATCGGCGAGCGCGATGACGTGGAGACCGGCCGCGGCCGCAGCGCTGACGACATCGGCCGGGGGGAGCGTCCCGTCCGAGGCGGTGGAGTGGAGGTGGAGGTCGACGTTCACTTGCGAAGGGTATGGCCCGCGCTCAGTCGCCGCCGGTGCTCTCGCTCTGGAGCTTGGTCGGATCCAGCCGCGCCCTCGACGGATTGAAATCGGCCGGAGGCTTCTCCCCCGCGTACTCCGACAGGACGGTTACGCGGTTCCCTTCGACCTTGGCGACGCCACCCACGAGGAAGAAGCTCTCCGCTTCGCCACCGGACCGTCGGGCCCGAAGCCAGCCCCCACCAAGGAGCGTCATGAAGGGAGCGTGGCCCGGCAGGATCCCGACCTCCCCGTCCCAGGCCGTGAGCACGAGCGAGTCCACGTCCCCGTCGAATACCGTCTGGACCGGCGACACGACCTTGAGCGAGATGAGCCTCTCCGCCAACTAGCTCTCCTTCACGAGCCGCTCGCCCTCGGCGATCACGTCCTCGACGTCCCCCTGCATGTAGAAGGCCTGCTCGGGAAGGTGGTCGAACTCGCCGGCCGAGACCCGCTCGAACGACTCGATCGTGTCGTCCAGCTTCACGTACTTGCCGCTCCGCCCTGTGAACTGCTCCGCCACGAAGAAGGGCTGAGAGAGGAACCGCTGGATCCGGCGGGCGCGGTTCACGATGATCTTGTCCTCCTCGGATAGCTCGTCCATCCCGAGGATCGCGATGATGTCCTGGAGGTCCCTGTAGCGCTGCAGGATCCTCTGAACTCCCCGGGCCACCCGGTAGTGCCGCTCGCCCAGGAACTGCGGGTCGAGGATCCGGGAGGAGGACTCCAGAGGGTCCACTGCCGGGTAAATCCCCAACTCCACGATGCTCCGCGAGAGCACGGTGTTCGCGTCCAGGTGCGCAAAAGCAGTGGCCGGCGCGGGATCCGTCATGTCGTCAGCGGGGACGAAGATCGCTTGGACGGACGTGATCGAGCCGGAGCGCGTCGATGTGATCCGTTCCTGCAACTCGCCCATCTCCGTGCTGAGGGTGGGCTGGTATCCAACCGCCGATGGCATGCGTCCGAGCAGCGCCGAGACCTCCGAGCCCGCCTGTGAGAAGCGGAAGATGTTGTCGATGAAGAGAAGGACGTCCTGCCCCTCCACGTCCCGGAAGTACTCCGCGATCGTGAGCCCCGAGAGCCCCACACGGAGCCTCGCGCCCGGCGGCTCGTTCATCTGTCCGTAGACCAGAGCCGTGGACTTGAGCACCCCGGCTTCCTTGAACTCTAGCCAGAGGTCGTTCCCCTCCCTCGTACGCTCACCCACTCCGCAGAACACCGACCGGCCTCCGTGCTCCATGGCGATGTTGTTGATGAGCTCCTGGATGATCACGGTCTTCCCGACGCCCGCCCCCCCGAAGAGCCCCGTCTTTCCCCCCTTCACGTACGGCGCCAGGAGGTCGATCACCTTGATCCCCGTCTCGAACATCTCCGTCTTGGGCTCGAGATCCCGGAACCGGGGCGCCTCTCGGTGGATGGGCCACCGCTCCACCGCGGCGGCGTCGTCGCCACCCACCGGACCTCCCTCGTCCACCGGCTCGCCCAGGACGTTCAGGATCCTCCCGAGCGCGGGCTCGCCCACCGGCACGGCGATGGACGTGCCCGTGTCCACGGCGTCCATTCCGCGTACGAGGCCGTCGGTCGAAGACATCGCGACCGCTCGCACCTGGCCCCGTCCGATGTGCTGCTGGACCTCGGCCACCACTTCCACGTCCTTCCCGGAGGCCGTCTTTCCGGCAATCCGGAGGGCGTTGTAAATCTGGGGAAGCGACTCGGGGATGAACTCCACGTCCACCACCGCCCCGATCACCTGCACCACCTTGCCGACATTGTTTTCAGCCATGGTTCTCATGTCTCCCGTTGCTCCGGGTCCCTCCACTCGGGCGCCGGATCCTCCCGCTCCCGGGCCCCGCCGCTCACGCCCCGACCGCTATAGCTCGTTTACTCCAGGGCCGCAGCACCGCCCACGATCTCGGCGATCTCCTGCGTGATCTGGGCCTGACGGGCCCGGTTGTATCGTGTCTTGAGCGTCTCCAGCATCTCCGTGGCATTGTCCGTCGCGCTCTTCATGGCCGCCCGCCGAGAGCCCTGCTCCGCCGCCGCGTTCTCCACCATCGCCCGGAACACCACGTTTCGCACGTAGAGGGGAAGGAGCCTCTCGAGCAGGTCGTCCACCGACGGGGACAGGATGTACGCCTCCGGAGAGACGCCCCGCTCCTCCGGCCGGACGGGAAGGAGCCGTCTCGCGACGGGAGGAGTGGAGAGCGCCGAGCGGAACTCCGACGATACCACCCAGGCCGCGTCGAGCTCGGAGGACTCGAATCGCTCCCTCAGCGCTCCGACGACCCGCTCCGCGTCCTCCGGCGAAGGGGCGTCCCCGATGTCCGTCCAGGTCCGCGCGAGCGGCTCCCCCTGGAAGCGGAAGAAGGCGACTCCCTTCCTTCCGGCGACGTGGAGCTCTGTCTCGACCCCCTTGCCCCGGAGCTCCCGGAGAAGCTCACGGGCCCTCCGAATGAGGTTCACGTTGAAGCCCCCAGCGAGCCCGCGGTTCGCAGTCAGGAGGAGGACGGCGGCTCTCCGGGTCTCCTCCGGGTCCCGGAGCAGGGGGAAGCGCTCCACGAGCGAGAGGTCGTAGAGGCTCCGTACGATCTCCTCGAGCGCGTCGCCGTAGGGGCGCACAGCGTATACGCGGTCGGTGGCCTTCTTCAGCTTGGAAGTGGCCACCATCTCCATCGTCCGGGTGATCTGCCGCGTGTTCTCGACGGAGCGGATCCGTCGTCTAACCTCTCGGGCCTGCGACACGCCTCGTCCCCTCTCTTCCTTTGTTGACTCCCGCCCCGCGGGGCCGCCGTGGCGCTCGCCTCGGCGCTCCGTGAGGGCTTCGGCTCAGCCGGCCGTGGCGGCTTCCAGCTCGGCCAGGAAGCGGGCGTTGAAGTCTTCCAGCGCTCCCTTGAGCTTCCCCTCCAGCTCTTCCGTCAGGACCTTCTCGGCGCGAAGTCCGGAGAGGATCTCGGGACCCTCGGCGTCCAGATACTCAAAGAAGGCCCGCTCCCAGTCCCCGACCCGCTCCACGGGGATCTTGTCCACGTGCCCGTTCGTGACCGCATAGATCGAGACCACCTGCTTCTCCACCGGCACCGGGGCATACTGCGGCTGCTTCAGGATCTCCACCGTCCGGGCGCCCCGCGCGAGCTGCCGCTGTGTCGCGGCGTCCAGGTCCGAGCCGAATTGGGCGAAGGCCTCGAGCTCCCGGTACTGGGCCAGGTCCAGACGAAGGCTCCCGGCCACCTTCTTCATCGCCTTGATCTGCGCGGCCCCTCCGACGCGCGATACCGAGATCCCCACGTTCACGGCCGGCCGCACGCCCTGGTGAAACAGGTCCAGCTCCAAGTAGATCTGCCCGTCCGTGATCGAGATCACGTTCGTCGGGATGTAGGTCAATTCTCCGGCCTGCGTCTCGATTATCGGGAGGGCCGTGAGCGAGCCGCCCCCGTGCGCAGGGGAGAGCTTCGCCGCCCTCTCTAGGAGGCGGGAGTGGAGGTAGAAGACGTCGCCCGGGTACGCCTCTCGTCCGGGAGGACGGCGAAGGACGAGGGAGAGCTGGCGGTACGCTTGCGCCTGCTTTGTCAGGTCGTCGTAGATCACGAGCGCGTGCTTCCCCTGCCACATGAAGTGCTCCGCGAGGGCCGTGGCCGAGTACGGAGCGATGTACTGCATCGGCGCGGGATCCGCTGCGCTCGTGGTCATCACGATCGTGTACTCCAGCGCCCCGGCCTCGCGGAGCGTCTCCACGACCGCCGCCACCCTTCCGGCCCGCTGCCCGATCGCGCAGTAGACGCAGATCACGTCCGTATCCTTCTGGTTCAGGATCGTGTCCACGGTGATCGCCGTCTTTCCGGTGGAACGGTCGCCGATGATGAGCTCGCGCTGGCCGCGGCCGATGGGGGTCATGGAGTCGATCGCCTTGATCCCGGTCTGGAGGGGCTGGTTCACGGGCTCGCGGAGCACGATCCCCGGGGCCACGATGTCGATCATCCGGGACCCCTCCAGAGGGTCGATCGGACCCTTGGCGTCCACCGGGTTTCCGAGGGGGTCCACGACCCGCCCGAGGTACCCACTCCCCACGGGGACCTCAAGCACGCGCCCCGTGCGCCGAACCTGGTCTCCCTCCTCCAGCCTGAGCCAGTCCCCCAGGATCACGGCACCGATGTTGTCCTCCTCGAGGTTCAGGGCGAGCGCGGTCACGGGCTCGCCGCCCTCGGAGGGGGTGATCTCCAGCATCTCGCTGACCATCGCGTTGGTGAGGCCGTAAATGCGTGCGATGCCGTCCTTGACCTCGAGAACCTCGCCGACGTCCTCGGCCTGGAGATCCTCCTCGTAGTTCTCGATGGCGTTGAGGAGCACGCCCTTGATCTCGCTGGCCCGGAGCTGAGTGTCCGAGTTAGCCATGGTTGTGCAGTCCTTGCGCGGCTGTCCTGACGCCTCGTGTTAGTCCGTAGACACCTGGGCAGCGAGTAGCCGCCGCCTGAGTTGGGCCATCCGGCGGCGCAGGGAGCCGTCGAAGACCGTGTCGCCGCTCCGGAAGACGATTCCGCCCAGTAGCTCCGGGACGACCCGCACGTGCGGGATCACCTCCCTGCCGACGAGCCGGGAGAGCCTCTCCTTAACCCCTTCGAGCATGGCAGGCTCCGGCTCGCGGGCGAGCGACACCTCCACGTGCGCGCGGCCGAGCCGCTCGTCCACGAGGAGCTGGTATTCGCGGTTCATGGAACGAAGGAGCCGCTGCCGCCGCTTGTCGATTGTGAGGAGCAGGAAGTTCAGGACGGGCCCAGGTACTCTCCCCGAGAGCCCCTCCCTGAGGACCTTCTGCTTCTCCTCTCGTTCGATCCTGGGGGTCTCCAGGAAGAGCCTGAGGTCGGGGTGCTCGCCCAGGAGCCTCGCGATCCCCTGGAGCGCCTCGGCGAACTCCAGGGTCCTCCCGTCGCGCTCGGCCAGCTCGAACAGAGCCTGGGCGTAGCTTCGGGCGACGATCTGCCCCTGCACGCTTAGGCCTCCGCCGACTTACGGTCCACTTCCCGCAGGTACTCCTCGACCAGCGCCCGGTCGGCCTGGGCGTCGAGGTTTCGCCTGAGGAGCTTGGACGCCGCCGAGAGGGCGAGATCGACCGACTCCGTCCGGAGTGTGTCCAGCGCCTGATCCTTCTCCCGCTCGATCTCGCTCCGCGCCCGGTCGAGCATGCGTTCGCCCTCCTCGCGGGCCTTGGCCTCGATCTCTCCCCGTAGACGCTCGCCCGCCTCCCTGGCTCCGGCTACGATCCCCTGAGCCTGCCTCCGCGCCTCGGCCATCTGCTCCCGGTGCTGAGCCAGGAGCTTGGTGGCCTCGGCCCGTTCGGCGGCGGCCTGGTCCAGGGTGCCCTGGATTCCCTTCTCCCGCGCCTCAACGGCCGCGAGGATCGGCCCCCACGCGAACTTCCAGAGGATCGCGAGCAGCGCAACAAACACGATGCTCGTCCAGACGAAGAGCCCAAAGTTCAAGTCGAACAACCGTCCTCCTTGTGACTCGGCGACGTGTCCGTCCCACGAGCGACCGAGCGACCCGGATGCGGATCGTCCGCGCGTCGAGGAACGTGCCCGCTA
Source organism: Longimicrobiales bacterium (assembly GCA_965198065.1). Taxonomy (GTDB): domain Bacteria; phylum Gemmatimonadota; class Gemmatimonadetes; order Longimicrobiales; family Gaopeijiaceae; genus SHZS01. The sequence goes on from CBDAON010000004.1 coordinate 1,059,420, forward strand.
TTGGAAAACCAGGAACACCAGACCTAGCCCGAAGAGCGCGGCTCCCTCCACGAGGGCGGCGAAGATGATGGCTGCCGTCTGGATCTGAGCCGCGGCTTCAGGCTGTCGGGCAATCCCCGACGCAGCAGCGGAACCGATCGGCCCGATCCCGAGGCCGGCTCCGATCACGGCGCCCGCGATACCGAGTCCCGCGCCGATGAGACCGGTGTTTCCTCCAGCCGCAACCTCCTGAAGAGCCGTGGGCAAGAGCATCTTTTTTCCTTGTCTACGAGGTGATTAATGAGCGTGACGAATGAGCCCGATGAACACGGACGTGAGCATGGCGAAGATGTACGCCTGCAGGAAGGCCACGAAGAGCTCCAGGATCATGAGGACGCTGGCCAACGCCACGGATCCGACGCCCATCAGGTAGTTCTGGAGCACGAGAATCATGCCCAGGAGCGCCAGGATCAGTGTGTGTCCCGCCGTCATGTTGGCCAGAAGCCGCACGGCAAGAGCGAAGGGCTTGGTCAGCTTACCCAGGAACTCGACCGGCACGAGGATCGCCACCATGAGGGGCTTCATGAGCGTCGGGACCCCCGGAGGCAGGAAGAAGATCGTCTTCGCGTACCCTGTCGGTCCCAGCGCCCGGAACCCCGAGATCTCGATGACGATGAAGCTGATCGTGGCGAGCGCCGCGGTGACGGATAGGTTCGCCGTCGGCGTGACCCCCAGCGGGGTCAGGCCGATCAGGTTCATCCCGAGGATGAAGAAGAAGAGGGTGAGGATGAACGGAGTGTATCCATCCGCCCCGTGCCCGATGTTCGGGCGGACCACCTCGTCCCTGAAGTAGAGGATCATCGCCTCCATGGAGTTGGCGAAGCCGCCTGGCGCTTTCTCCACGCCCCTCGAGCGGATCATTCGTGCCACCGGGATGAAGACCACGGCCAGGAACGCCGCCACGAGCAGCATCACCACCAGATGCCGGGTCGGGGAGAGATCGAGGGTGAGGCCCCCGAGCTGGATCGGCTCGATGGCCAGCCCGTGCAGATCCAGGTGAAGGCCGGCAAACTCGATGACGTAGTCGTCGCCGATGTGGTGCGAGATCCAGTCGGGGAGCCCTTCCATGGTGAGCGGCTCATCGGCCTCCGCGCCGAGAGCGGCTTCCTGGGTCACTTCGACGGCCTGCTCCTGCAGCGCTCGGATCCGATTCATGCCGGGGTCTCCACGCCCAGTCGACCCTTCAGGAACACCGGCTCCAGGAGGAGCAGCACGAAGAAGAATCCTACTAGGGACAGCACCAGCGACGCGCGTGCCTCCCGCTCGAGGCCAGACGAAAGAACCCCGACCACCACGACCACGAGGAATCTGAGCGCGATTCCGGCGCCCCACCAGGCGAAGAACCGGGTGACGTCACCCCGCGCTCCCTGGAGCAAGCCGAAGGCCAGGACCTGAACCGGCACGGCGATCCCCGCCGCCAAGAGCACTCCCGTCCGTCCCACTTCATCCAGGAGTGCAAGGAGAGCCGCCGAGCCGATGCCGACCACCAGGAGCGAGATCAGGGCGTACCGGACGACGGCGTTCAATCCTTCCCGCTCCGCTTCGAGTCCCGCTCTCGTTCCACGCGCGGCCGAATCACCAGCTGCAGGTAGATGCTGTAGAAGCCCGCGGCACCTCCGAGCGCCATCCCGAGGAGCGTGAGAGCCGCATGGGCGCCTATCCGCTCACCGATCTCCGACCCAATCCATCCGAAAAGGGCGACCGAGGCCGCCAACGCCATCCCGTGACCCAAGTACCGGGAAGAGGCTCGAACAACGTCCGCGCCTTCGAGTCGCCCCGGATCTTTGGGCTCCGGCATCGCCTGAAATCCCTCTCGGACGGCCTCGCCGACCGGCTTACAGCCGGAAAACTTAGAGGCTTGTGAAAAATCGCGCAAGCGAGCCCGGAGCTCTCGGCGGCAGGCGGGCGACCCACCACGGGGGCCCTCACGGGGGTGGGGTTAGGAGTCATCTGAGGGTGGCTGTTCCTGGGGGGCCGGGGCCCGCCTTCACCCCCCCTTGGCACCGTCCGCGCGGCGGTCGTATCCTTCCAAAGGTTCGCGCACGAGTGCGGTGGCGAAAGGTACCCCGAGCGGAGGAAGGTACGTTGGCCGACGGATTGGCGGTCAAGGATAGGGATCTGGAGCTGCTCGAGGACGTCGCCCGGGTGGCGGAACAGCTCCGGGCCGAGGTCGGGCGGCGGGTCGTCGGGCAGCTCGAGATCGTGGAAGGTTTGCTCCTGGCGCTCCTGGCGAACGGGCACGTGCTCTTGGTCGGCGTCCCAGGCCTCGCGAAGACGCTCCTCATTTCGACGCTCGCGGAGGCCCTGGATCTGGAGTTCCAGCGTATCCAGTTCACCCCGGACCTGATGCCTACCGACATCACGGGCACCGAGGTCATCGAGGAGGATCGGACGACCGGTCGGCGGGTGTTCCGGTTCGTGCCGGGACCGGTCTTCGCGAACGTGGTCCTCGCCGACGAGATCAATCGTACACCCCCGAAGACCCAGGCCGCGCTCCTCCAGGCCATGCAGGAGCACGCCGTGACGGCCGCCGGCGAGACGCATGCACTCCCGTCGCCGTTCTTCGTGCTCGCGACCCAGAACCCCATCGAGCAGGAAGGGACGTACCCGCTTCCCGAAGCTCAGCTGGACCGCTTCATGTTCGAGCTCCGGATCACCTATCCATCCCGGGAGGAGGAGGAGCAGGTCGCCCTCCAGACCACTGGGGAGATGCTTCCGGAGGTACGTCCGCTCGTGACGGCCGAGCGTCTTCTCGAGCTTCAGCAACTGGTCCGCCGTGTGCCGGTCGCCCCGTCCGTGGTTTCCCTTGCCGTCCGTCTGGCGAGGGCCACGCGTCCGAACGAGGAGGAGGCTCCGGACATGATTCGTCGATACGTGGGGTGGGGCGCCGGACCACGCGCATCCCAGTACCTGGTCCTAGGAGCCAAGGCGCGCGCCGCGCTCCGTGGGGAGCCGGTCCCCAACTTCGAGGACGTCCGGGCGGCCGCGCGTTCGGTCCTGGCCCACCGGATCGTCCCCAGCTTCGAGGCGGAGGCAGACGGGATATCGGCCCGCCAAGTAGTCGACGAGCTCCTGAAAGAGAGCCGCGAGTGGACCTGAGTCAAGGTAGTCCGCCCGGAGAAGACCAACCTCCGAGTAGGACGACTCGATGAACGGCCTCCTCCTTCCGGGAGTGGGGCTCGTTCTCCTTCTTTCCGCTCTGCTCTCGACCGCTGAGCTCACCGCGTTCGGCCTGAGCGCCTCCCGTCTCCGCACCCTGCTCGACGAGGGGTTTCGGGGCGCCGAGAGCCTAAGGCGGGTGCAGGAGAGAGCGGGCTCGCTCCGCCCGGCGATGTCCCTTGCGAGCGCGGCCCTGAACCTCGTCGCCGCGGGGGCCCTCGTCGGTCTCGTCGTGAGCCGCTGGGGGGCCCTCTCGCTCCTCCTAGCCGTACCGGTCGTGGCCGCGGGCATCCTCACCCTGTGCCAGGGAGTGCCGCGGCTCCTGGCCAGCCGCCAGTCTATCCGGCTGGCTCTCCTCTCCGCCCCCCCGCTGCTCCTCTTCGACCGGGCCCTCCGCCCCGCTCTCCGCCCTCTGCTCGCTCTGGAAGCGCGGCTCCGGCGGGGGAACGGAGACGAGGATCAGTCCACGGAGGCACGGGAGCTCGAGCAGCTCACGGAGCTCGGCAAGAGGGAAGGTGTCGTGGAGGAGGAGGAGCACGAGCTCGTCGAGCGCGCCTTTCGGATGGACGAGCTGACCGCGTGGGACATCATGACCCCCCGGGTGGACGTCTTCGCCCTGCGCGACTCTCTCACGCTTGAGGAGGTAGCCCCGGAGCTTCACGCCGCGCCGTACTCGCGGGTCCCGCTCTACGCGGATTCGATCGACAACGTGACCGGAGTCCTACACGTGCGCGACGCCTACGAAGCCTACGTGGCGGGCCGCCGGACGCTCAGGCTCTCGGAGCTCGCCCGGGACCCGCTCATCGTTCCCGGCTCGTTGCCCCTCCCTCGGCTGCTCAGGAACTTTCAGGCGAGGCGGCTCCATCTTGGGATTGTGGCGGACGAGTTCGGTGGAACGGACGGCCTCGTGACGCTGGAGGACGTGATCGAGGAGCTCGTGGGAGAGATCGAGGACGAGACCGACGTCGCGGAGGAACCGATCCACCGGGTCTCCCGGGCGGAGATCGTCGTGGACGGGGGGGTGGAGCTCCGTGAGATCAACATCGCGTTCAACGTGTCCCTTCCCCACCTCGAGCACCGCTCGCTGAACGGGTACATCCTGGAGGAGCTCGGAAGGGTGCCAGACGTGCGCGAGAAGATCGAGCTTCCGGGCATCGAGATCGAGGTCCTAGAAGCGACCGAGACTCAGGTGGTCCGGGCGCGCCTGAAGAAGACGCACGCCGCGACCACCGAGGACGTGTAGGGACCCGGACACGCGTGGCGCTCCTCCTTCCCTTCGGCGGACGACTTCCATCGGTCGCGGACGATGCGTTTCTCGCCCCCACGGCCGTTCTGGTCGGAGACGTCCGCGTGGAGGCAGGCGCGAGCGTCTGGTTCGGAGCCGTGCTCCGGGGAGACCATCGGGACCACGCGATCGTGGTCGGGGCCGAGGCGAACGTCCAGGACGGTGCCATTCTCCACGTGGGCGACTGGGGCCCCACGGTCGTGGGGCCCCGGGTCACGATCGGCCACGGCGCAATCCTCGAGTCGTGCCGGATCGGCCGGGGCTCCGTGATCGGGATGAACGCGGTGGTGCTCCAGAAGGCCGTCATCGGGGAGGAGTGTCTCGTCGCCGCGGGGGCAGTCGTCCCGGAGTCAGCCGAGATCCCGGACAGGAGCGTGGTCGCGGGAGTGCCGGGGAAGGTCAAGAAGGCGCTCGAGGGCTCGGCCGAGGCGTTCGTTCGCCGAAGCTGGAGGCACTACGTGGAGCTCGCCCGCCGATACCGTGAGGCCGGGCTCGGTGACTTCCGCGGAGCTTGAGGCGGAACGCGCCGGCAGAAGTGGCGAGCGCCGGAGACGAGCCATGGCGGGGGAGCGGAGGAGCACGGGAGAGGGGCCCCGGGAGGAGAGGACCGGGTACCGGAGCGGAGATCCCCGGTTCCGACCTCCTGACCCCGAGACGAGCCCTGGCCGGTCCACTGCGTCGGCTCCACGCTGCGACCTCTGCGGCGCCGAGATGCTCGAGATCCACTGCCGGCTCGTGTGCTTGCAGTGCGGTTACCAGAGGGACTGCTCGGATCCCTGAGGAAGGTCGCTAGGGGATGCCCGCGCAATTCCCCTGGCCCGGGTGCGGCGAAGGGCATCGCTAAGGGCCGAAGGCCCACCCCACGTACCAGCCGACGATCAGGTCCCCCCATCCGAACGTCACGGCCGCTCCCGCGGCCAGGAAGATCCCGAATGGGACGAGCTTCCCCGTCTTGAGCGAGATCGGGCCGAAGATGGCGGCCCCGAGGAAGGCGGAGAGGAAGATCGTCAGGAACACGCCGTCCACCCCGAGGAAGGCTCCGATCATGGCCATCATCTTGATGTCGCCCCCACCCATCGCCTCCTTCTTGAACGCCTTCTCGCCCGCCCAGGCCACGAGCCAGAGTAGCGCGAACCCGAGGACCGCCCCGTAGACGGCCTGGAGAGTACCGATCGCGGGCGTGAGGGGGGCCAGGGCCAGCCCCACGACCGTCCCTCCGATGGAGAACTGATCCGGAATGATGTAGGAGCGCGCGTCGCTTACGGCGATCCCCAGGAGGATCGTGAGGAACAGGGCCCCGCGCAGCGCTTCCACCTCCACTCCATGGAGGAGCACCATGCCTCCCCAGATCAGCCCGGTAGCCAGCTCAACCAGCGGATACTGGATCGAGATCGAGGTCCCGCACGTACGGCACCGACCCCGGAGCAGGAGCCAGCTGACGACCGGGACGTTGTCGTGCCAGCGGATCCGTTCGCCGCAGCCGGGGCAGCGGGAGGGGGGCCGGACGACGGACTCGTAGACCGGCTAACGAAGCGCACAGACGTTCAGGAACGAACCGAACGCCAGCCCAAATACGAAGACGGCAGCGGCGGAAAGCCAGAGATCGGTCACCGGGTGCATCCCGGCCCGAGCGCCCAGAGGAGGATCGCCCCCGCGCTCGCGACGTTGAGCGACTCCACACCCTCGGCGACCGGGATCGCGACGCGCGTCGCCCTCGCCTCCCGGCGCGCCTCGGGCCTCGCGCCCGCCCCCTCGTTTCCGACGAGGAGCGCCCAGCCCGGATCGGGGCTCCCCCTCCCGTTCAGCCAGCTACGAACGTCCTCTCCCGCCCCGTCGGCCAAGAGGAGCGGGACCCCGGCACCCGCGAGCCAGTCCCGCCCGCTCGCCCAGGACACCGGATGGAGCGGCAGGGCGAAGGAGAGACCGGCCGAGGCGCGGACCGCCTTCGAGCTCCACGGGTCCGCTGTACCGTCCAGGAGCAGGACTCGCTCGAGGCCGAACGCGGCCGCGGCGCGAATCAGGACCCCGACGTTCCCCGGCTCCTGCACGCGGTCCAGAACGAGGATCCGGGGCGGCCGGGTAGCGGGGCGATCCGGGAGCTCGGCCCCGGGCTCCCTCGCGAGCGCCAAGATCCCCTGCGGGCTCTCGGTGGAAGCCAGGGCGGAAAAGGTCGCCCGGGGTACTTGCACGACCTCGACGCCAAGCGCGTGGACCCGGTCCAGGAAACGCCGGCGGGCCCCCTCCGCCGGACCCGATTCCCGCAGGGCGAAGAGGAGCTCCGCTCCGTGATCGAGCGCGGTGCCTAGGGCGCGCGGACCCTCGAGGGCCACCACGGCCTCCGCCTCCCTCCCCTTGCGAGTGCGGATCCTTCGAAGGAGACGCTCCCGGCTCCGGGTCAGCCCCAACGGCTGTCCCGTCCCGGCGGGATTGCTCTTATCTTCAGGGCTTCGAACCTTCTCATCCGGACGGTCTCGGGCGGTGCCATGGGGAACGCTCCCACTCTCCCGGTAGCACTCACAATCGCGGGAAGCGACAGCGGTGGCGGGGCCGGAATCCAGGCCGACCTGAAGACCTTTCAGCGGTTTGGCGTCTTCGGAACCACGGCCGTGACGGCGATCACGGCCCAAGATACCACCGGGGTCCGGGGGGTGCATCCGGTCCCTCTGGATCTCGTCCGGGCGCAGATCGACACGGTCTCGGAGGACCTGAGGCCGTCTGCCGTGAAGAGCGGGATGCTCGCGACCGCGGCGCTCGTGCGCACGGTGGCGACCGCGATCGAGGACCATGGTCTTTCCCGGTATGTGCTGGACCCCGTGATGGTCTCGTCCACCGGGGCCAGGCTCTTGGATGAAGACGCCGTGGACTCGGTGTCGAAGCACCTTCTCCCGCTCGCATGGCTCGTGACCCCGAACCTGGACGAGGCCCGGATCCTGACCGGGCTCGGCGTGGTGGGCGAGCGTGGCCAGAGTGAGGCCGCTCGCCGGCTGGTGGAAATGGGTGCCCGGGCGGCCCTAGTGAAGGGCGGTCACGCCGAGGGACCCGAGGTAGCGGACCTCTACTGGAGCGGATCCGTCGAGCGGGTCTGGCGGCGCCCGAAGCTTCCCGCCCGGAACACTCACGGCACGGGATGCACCCTCTCGGCCGCGATCACCGCCGGGCTCGCCCAGGGTCGGTCCATGGAAGAGTCCATCGAGCACGCCCTGGCCTACGTGGAGAGCGCGATCCGGACTGCACCTGGACTCGGGGAGGGCGTCGGCCCGGTCAACCACTTCGCCGAGGCTCGTCTGTAGGGAATGCCGACCGCGGGAGGGCGGAGACCACGGCTCGGACGAGCCTCCCGAGGTCGCGTGCTCCGGTTCCCCCGGCGCGGAGCACGTCCCGATGGCTGAGCTCACCCTCCGCGAGCCCCGCGGCGCGGTTCACCACGAGTGACAGCGCGAGCACCCCGAGTCCGAGCCGTCGGGCCGCGAGCACCTCGGGCACCGTCGACATGCCCACGAGGTCGGCCCCCAGGAGCCGGAGCGCCCGGACCTCCGCGGGCGTCTCGTAGGCCGGCCCGAGCACGGCCGCATACCGCCCTCGAGAGAACCGGATGCCGCGCTTCGCCGCCGCACTCTCAGCGAGCGCGATGAAGTCTTGATCGTACCACCCCCGGAAGAGACCACGGGCCCCCGGATCCGGGGCGGCCGCTCGACTTCCCTGAAGATCGAGGTGGCCGTCCAGTGCCACGATCGTTCCGGGCTCGAGATCCGCTCGGATGCCGCCCGCGGCGTTCGTGAGCACCACCACGCGAACGCCCAGCGTGGCCGCGACCTCGATGGGAACCGCCACGGTTCGCGCCGGATGTCCCTCGTAGCGGTGGAAGCGCCCGACCTGGACTAGGACGGCCCGTCCCCCGAGGCGGCCGTGGACGTAGTAGCCGGGATGGCCGCTGACGTCGGTGGAGGGAAGCCCCGGGATCTCCCCAAACGGCACCTGGACCGCCTCTTCCAGCCCGTTGGCAACGGCCTCGAGTCCCGACCCGGTAACGACGAGGACCCGGGGGTCCAGGGTGAGACGGGAAGCGAGGTAGCGCGCTGCGACGGCGGGATCCGCGAAGCTGGCTCTCACGACCGCCATCATGCGGCCTTCAACGCGGGCCTGCCACTCCGGCCGGGTACCGGTTGAAATTCGGCCGATATGGCCGTTCTGGGGGCCTAATGATCGGCACGGAGCTTGCTACGCCGACGCTCGGGCAAACGCGTCTCTCGCGTATCCGGCGAGCGCCGCTCAGGGCTCCTCGACCCGCGCACGCTCCGCTGCCTCGAATCGAACCGGAGAGGAATCGACATGGCCAAAGTCATAGGGATCGACCTGGGGACCACCAACTCGGTGGTGGCAGTGATGGAGGGTGGTGAGCCCGTCGTCATTCCCAATGCGGAGGGAGGGCGCACGACGCCTTCCGTCGTCGGGTTCGCGAAGGACGGGGAGCGCCTGGTCGGGCAGGTCGCCCGGCGTCAGGCGATCACGAACCCGAACAATACGGTCTTCTCGATCAAGCGGTTCATGGGTCGAGCGTACGCGGAGGTAGTGGAAGAGCGGAAACTCGTTCCCTACGAGGTCGTACGCGACTCGGACGATCGGGTCCAGGTCAAGATCCCGAACGCGTCGAAGCCGTTCACCCCCCCCGAGATCTCCGCGGTCATCCTCCAGAAGATGAAGCAAACGGCCGAGGACTACCTGGGCCACGAGGTGGATCAGGCGGTCATCACGGTACCCGCGTACTTCAACGACTCGCAGCGGCAGGCCACGAAGGATGCCGGGAAGATCTCCGGGCTCGAGGTCCTCCGGATCATCAACGAGCCGACGGCTGCGGCCCTCGCCTACGGCCTGGACAAGAAAAAGGACGAGACGATCGCAGTCTTCGACCTCGGCGGTGGGACGTACGACATCTCGATCCTCGAGCTGGGGGACGGCGTGTTCGAGGTCAAAGCTACGAATGGGGACACCCATCTCGGGGGGGACGACTTCGACCAGCGGATCATCGACTGGCTCGTGCAGGAGTTCAACAAGGACCAGGGCATCGATCTGGCCAAGGACGTCATGGCGCTCCAGCGGCTGAAGGAAGCCGCCGAGAAGGCCAAGATGGAGCTCTCGTCCACCATGCAGACGGACATCAACCTCCCCTTCGTCACGGCGACCCAGGAGGGGCCGAAGCACCTGAACATGACCCTCTCCCGCGCGAAGCTCGAGCAGCTCGTCGAGGACCTCGTCCAGCGGACGATCCCGCCCATGCAGGCCGCCCTGAAGGACGCCGGCCTGAATCCGTCGGACATTGACGAGGTGATTCTCGTCGGGGGCTCGACCCGGATGCCGAAGATCCAGGAGGTCGTGAAGAGCTTCTTCGGGAAGGATCTCCACAGGGGGGTGAACCCGGACGAGGTCGTAGCCGTCGGCGCCGCCATTCAGGGTGGCGTGCTGGCCGGAGACGTGAAGGACGTGCTGCTTCTCGACGTGATTCCCCTCTCGCTCGGGATCGAGACGCTGGGTGGCGTAAAGACGTCCCTGATCGAGCGGAACACGACGATCCCGACCAAGAAGACGGAGGTGTTCTCGACCGCCGAGGACAACCAGACCACAGTCGAGATCCACGTGCTCCAGGGCGAACGGAAGATGGCGCTCGACAACAAGACGATCGGGAAGTTCCAGCTGACCGGGATCCCGCCGGCGCCGCGCGGCATGCCCCAGATCGAGGTGACATTCGACATCGACGCGAACGGAATCCTGAGCGTCTCCGCGAAGGACCGCGCCACGGAAAAGGAGCAGAAAATCCGGATCGAGGCCTCGTCGGGCCTCTCGGACACCGAGATCGAGCGGATGGTCAAGGATGCCGAGACCCACGCGGGGGAGGACGACGAGCGGAAGAAGAAGGTCGAGGCGAGGAACACCCTCGACTCCCTCGTCTACCAGGTCGAAAAGGACTCGAAGGAGTGGGCCGACAAGGTGGGGGCCGCCGAGAAGGAGCGGCTAGACAAGGCCGTCGAGGCCGCGAAGGAGGCGCTCAAGTCCGACGACGCCGCCACGCTGAACTGGGACCGGGACAAGCTGATGCAGGCCTTCAGCGCCGCCGGCCAGCAAGTCTATCAGGCGCAGGCCTCAGAGGCGCCCGACGGAGAGGCCACGGTGGAGCCGGAGACGCCCGCGGAGGACGCAGAGGAGGTCGTGGAGGCGGATTACGAGATCGTCGAGGACGAGACCAGCTGACCTGAACGAAACGGGGGGCCCGGGCATCCAACGAGAGGATCCCACGAGAGGATCCCGGCCCCCAGGGCGGTGTAGAAGGCTCCGGTTCCGCGCGGGCGTGTGAACACGTGCCCCGACGACTTCGGAGATGAACGGGAAGGGAGAGGTGACCATGCTCGACCCCCTCAAGACCAAGACGCGACTCCTCCTTTATACGCTCGTCGCCCTCGTCTTGGGGACGGCTGGCGCTTCGGTGATGGGATGGACGTCCCTCACCGCGACGCCCGCGATCGTCCAGGTGCCACAGCTGTCGGACGCCGCGGTCCGCCCGGCGCTCGATCTGAGCGAGGCCTTCGTCAACGTGTCCAATGCCGTGACCCCGGCCGTCGTGCGGATCGAGGCCGAGCGGCCGGTCTCCGCGGCCGATCTGCCGCAGGGCGGGTTCCCCTTCGACTTCCCCAATCCAGGTCAGGGTCAGACCCCGGACGAGCTTCCGCTCCGGACGGCCGGCGGGAGCGGCTTCATCGTAAGCGAGGACGGCTACATCCTCACGAACGACCACGTGGTCGCGGACGCGAGGCAGATCCGGGTATACCTCGCCGACCACCGGGAGTACACGGCGGAGGTGGTCGGGACGGATCCAACGACCGACGTCGCGGTCATCAGGATCCAGGGCGAGGCCTTCCCCACGCTTAGCCTAGGGAGCTCCACAGACGTCCGGGTGGGCGAATGGGTGCTCGCGATCGGGAATCCGGGCTTCAGCGGCAGCTCCCCACTCGACAACACTGTCACGGCCGGAATCGTGAGCGCGATGGGACGCCCCTTGAACCTCATTCGTGAGGAGCTCTCGCGGCTGGACGCGTGGCAGGCATTGGCCGGGTACTCGATCGAGGACTTCATCCAGACGGATGCGGTCATCAATCCCGGGAACTCCGGCGGCCCGCTCGTGAACATGCGAGGCCAGGTCGTCGGCATCAATTCGGCCATCGCGTCCACCACGGGCTCCTTCCAGGGATACGGGTTCGCCGTTCCGATCGACCTAGCCGGCCGCGTCATGCAGGATCTCGTGGCGTACGGGGAGGTCCGTCGGGCTCGGCTGGGCGTCGCGATGCGGGAAGTCACGCCCGTTGACGCGGAGCTCTACGGGCTCCCGCGGCCGGAGGGCGCATTCGTGAACGAGGTCGTGGACAACACCCCGGCGGCACGGGCCGGGCTCCGCCCAGAAGACGTCATCGTCAGCGTGGACGGCCAGGCCATTCGATATCCCGCGCAGCTCCAGTCCACGATCGCCCAGCGACGGCCGGCGGACGAGGTGACGATCGCCTATTACCGGGACCGGGAGCGTCGCGAGGTCACCCTCCGCCTGGACCAGGCGTCCCTGACCCCGCAGCCAACGAGGGTCTCCTCACGGCCCCCCGCGGTGCAGTCGCTCCTCGGGATCGAGGTGGCTGAGCTGGACGCCCAAACCGCGCAGCAGCTGCAGTACGACGACGCGGGCGGCGTCTTCATCCAGAACGTGAACCCCACGAGCCCGGCCGCGCGGGCCGGCGTCCGCCCCGGTCTCCGGGTGCTGCAGATCAACCGCCAGCCCGTGGAAACGGTCGAGGACGCCGAGGGGCTCCTCGAGGGGCTGGACCTCGGACAGATCGTGACGTTCCTCATGCAGGGGCCGGACGGCAACAGTCGGATCGTGAACGTGCAGGTTCCGCGGGACTGACTCTCGCCCCGTGGGCGAGCGTGGGGTCGATCACGGGCTCTCACGTCCGTCCGCGCGTCCGAGGAGAAGGTACGGGGTCCCGGAGGTTCGCGTCGTTGAACCCCCCCGGGGCCTCGATTATGTTCTTTTTCCGACGTTACGGGCCGAACGCGAAAGTGGCGGAACTGGTAGACGCGCGAGATTTAGGATCTCGTGGCCCTAGGCCGTGGGGGTTCGAGTCCCTCCTTTCGCATCCTTCCCGATTCCATCCTCCTCGACGTCATGGCGATCGACCTCTCCAAGCTCCAGGTCTCTGTTGCGGAGAGCGAGCGCTGGCGGCGGACGGTGAGCATCACGGTGCCCCGGGAGGTCGTGGAGACGGAGCGGCGTGCCGCAGTCAAGGCGTTTTCCTCGCGACTCCGGCTGCCCGGCTTCCGTGCCGGGAAGGTGCCCCCGGGTGTGGTGGAGAAGCGGTTCGGTCCGGCCCTCGACCAGGAGCTCGTCGATCGAGTCATCGGTGACGTCTACCGGCGGGTCCTGGAGGACCGGGAGATGCAGCCGATCAGCGAGGGGGAGGTGGGCGACGTGCAGTATCGCCCTGAGTCCGACCTGAGCTTCGCCGTCTCCTTCGACGTGGCTCCCCGGATCGAGCTCGCTCGCCTCGGCGGCTTCAGGGTGGAGCGCCCCGAGATCCCGATCACCGAGGGAGAGGTGGAAGGGGTCCTCGGCCGCGTGAGGGAGCGGGAGGGAACGTGGGTGCCTGTCGAGGGCCGCTCCCCCGCGTCGGGAGAGCGCGTCGAGGTCCGGATCCAGAGACTGGAGGAAAAGGACGCCCAGCCACGCGCGTACGAGTTCCGGCTGGGCGGGGGCGAGGCGATCGCGGACGTGGAAGGTGCGATCCAGTCTCTCGAGCCGGGCACGTCGGGCGAGTTCACGATCGAGTTTCCCGAGGACTCCGCGCCCGGCGCTGAGCCCGGCGAGCCGTCGTCCCGTGCGAGGAGCCTCAGGATCACCCTCGATTCGGTAAAGCGACTCGAGCTTCCGGAGCTTGACGACGAGTTCGCGAGAGCCACGGGGGAGTTCGAAGACCTGGCGGACATGAGGGCCCGGATCCGAGAGGATCTCGAGAAGGAGGCCGCGCGGGAGGCGGAGGCCCGCCTCCGGGACGCGCTCATCGAGCAGATTCTGTCGGCGAACTCGTTCGACGTCCCCGAATCGATGGTCGAACGGTTCATTCGAGCCGCCCTCGGCAACCCGAAGGAGCTGGCCGAGGAGAGGTGGGAGGAAGCGAAGCGGGAGCTCCGCCCAGGGGCCGTGGCGGGGGTGAGGCGGCACCTCGTCGTGACCCGGATCGCGGAGACCGAGGGGCTCACCGCCACTCCCTCGGACGTGGACGCGAGGATCGAGACAATGGCGAAGCGGGGCGGGGTCTCGCCCGCGGACGTTTACTCTCGGCTCCAGCGCGCCGGACAGATCGAACGACTCGAGCGCGAGGTTACGGAAGACAAGGTCTTCGAGTTTCTGAAGGAGAAGTCCGAGATCCGATAAACCGGACGGACCCCGCGCCTCCTCGGCAGCCGGTCCAGGGGACGGCTTCCTCTCAGCGCCTCCCGGCGCGAACTTTCAGCCGGACCCGATCCCCCGCGACACGGGGGCCCCGGGCCGATGCTCCTAGCCCGACGGACCCGAACGGACCACCGCGATGCCGATCTTCCCGCCGTACGTGATCGAGCGAACGAGCCGCGGGGAGCGTAGCTACGACATCTTCTCGCGGCTCCTCATGGATCGCATCGTGTTCCTGGGGAGCGGGGTAGACGACATGGTGGCGAACGTGATCGTGGCGCAGCTCCTCTTTCTCGACGCGGACGATCCCGAGCGCGACATCTACTTTTACATCAACTCACCCGGCGGCAACGTTTACGCGGGCCTCGCGATCTACGACACGATACAGCATCTCAAGGCACCCGTCTCCACTTTTTGCGTCGGGATGGCGGCCTCCATGAGCGCCCTTCTCCTGGCCGGAGGGGCAGACGGAAAGCGCAGCGCCCTCCCGAATTCGCGGATCCTGATCCACCAACCCTCCTCCGGGTACCAGGGGACGGCGGCGGACATCGAGATCGCGGCCAAGGAGGTGCTGGGAATCCGGGAGCGGTTGAACCAGATCCTGGCCCAACACACGGGGAAGACGGTCGAGAAGGTCGCCGAGGACGTGGACCGCGACTACTTCATGAGCGCGGAGGAGGCGAAGGACTACGGGTTGATCGATCGGGTCCTCACGCGGCGAGATCAGGTGGAGAAGCCAAAAGACTCGGAGTCGGAGAAGAAGTCGGAGGCGTAACATGTCCACTGACAAGCACCTGCGTTGCAGCTTCTGCGGAAAGTCCAAGGATTCGGTACGGAAGTTCATCTCGGGACCGAGCGTTTACATCTGCAACGAGTGCGTGGCGCTCTGCAACGAGATACTCGCCGAAGAGGAAGAGCGGATCCCCGCGGAGAACGCGGTTCCCACCCTCGCCCCGCTCGAGATCAAGGGGACGCTGGACGAGTACGTCATCGGACAGGATGACGCGAAGAAGGCTCTCGCCGTCGCCGTCTACAACCACTACAAACGCGTGAACCACCAGGGGGTCCTGGACGACGTCGAGGTGGAGAAGGCGAACATCCTCCTCATCGGGCCGACCGGAGTGGGGAAGACGCTACTCGCGCAGACGCTCGCCCGAATCCTGAACGTGCCCTTCACGATCGCGGACGCCACGACGCTAACCGAAGCCGGTTACGTCGGCGAGGACGTGGAGAACATCCTCGTCCGGCTCCTCCAGGCGGCCGATTACAACGTCACCGACTGCCAGCGCGGCATCATCTACATCGACGAGCTGGACAAGATATCTAGGAAGTCCGAGAACCCGTCCATCACGCGAGACGTATCGGGGGAAGGCGTGCAGCAGGCGCTGCTCAAGATCCTCGAGGGGACGGTCGCCTCCGTGCCGCCCCAGGGCGGCCGGAAGCATCCGCAGCAGGAATACATTCAGATCGATACCCGGAACATCCTATTCGTCTGTGGGGGGGCCTTCGACGGGCTCGAGAAGATCGTCGAAGCGAGGATTGGACGGAGGAGAATCGGTTTCGGGGAAGAAGAGGGAAGCGAGGGCGAGAGGCCCGACATCGCGGACGACCGGAAGAACCTGCTCTCGCGCACGGAGCCGGAGGACCTCCAGCGATTCGGCCTGATCCCGGAGCTCGTGGGGAGGCTCCCCGTCGTCGTGAGCCTCGAGGACCTGGACGAGGAGTCGCTCATCCGCATCCTCCAGGAGCCCAAGAACGCGCTCCTCAAGCAATACTCAAAGATGCTCGAGCTCGAGGGCATCGGCCTCACCTTCGACCCCGCAGCCGTGAAGGCCGTGGCCAAGAAGACCCTGAAACGAGGCACGGGCGCCCGCGGGCTTCGGGCGGTCATCGAGGAGGTCATGCGGGGGGTGATGTTCGACGTTCCCTCACGCGAGGACATTCGGGAGGTCGTCGTGACGCCGGAAGCCGTGGAGAAGGGCGTGTCGCCCCTCCTCGTCTTCCACAACGAGCCCAAGAGGAAGAAGGAAGCGTGATCCCCCCGGGGCCATGACGGAGGAAGCGAGGCCCTCCACCCTGGAAACGCCCGTGCCGGAGCGGGTTCCCGCGCTGGCGCTCCGCGACCTCGTCTTCTTCCCCTCCATGGTCCTTCCCCTCCTGGTCGGCCGCCCCAGGTCGGCGGCCGCGCTCGCGGAGGCACAAGCGCCGGACGCCGGCGGCCTCGTCCTCCTGGTCGCGCAGCGCGACCCAGGCGCCGAGGACCCTTCCGCCGGAGACCTCCACCGTGTCGGAACCGTCGCCCGGGTGATCCAGTCCACGCCCCTGGACGACGGCACGGCGAGAGTCGTCTTGGAGGGCCTGGCGCGGGCCCAAGTACAGCGCTTCCTCCCGGGGCCTGGACCGTTCCGAGCTGAGATATCCCTGCTCGGATACCCCGACGCGGGACAGCCGCCCGACATCGCCCCGAGCGACTCGGAGCTCCAGGCGGTGATGCGGCGAGTGGACCGGGGGTTCCGCGATTACGTGCAGCTCCATCCCGACCTACCGTCCGACCTCGCGGCGGCCGTCTCCGACGTGGAAGACCCGACCAAGTCGGGGCACCGCGTCGCGGGCCATCTGCTGGTCACGGCCCGCGAGAAGCAGGGCCTCCTCGAAGCTGAGACCCTGGAGGGGCTCTTCGGGGAGCTCATGGCGATCCTCGAGCGGGAGCTGGAAATCCTCCGGATCGAGGACCGGCTGGATCGGGAGATGCGCCGTCGCATGGACGACGATCGTCGCCAGCACTACCTGAACGAACAGCTCAAGGCGATCCAGAAGGAGCTGGGGTCCGGGAGCCCCGAGTTCGACGACGTGCGGAAGCGCTTGGACGCCACCGCCCTTCCCGACCCCGCCCGGGAGAAGGCCGAGCTCGAGTTCGAGCGGCTCCAGCGGATGAACCCGGTCGCCCCCGAAGCCACTGTGATCCGCAGCTATCTCGACTGGCTCCTCAGTCTCCCCTGGGAGGAGCGCACGGACGACAACCCGGACGTCGCGCACGCTCGGACCGTCCTCTCGGACGCCCACTACGGCCTGGAGGAGGTGAACGACCGGATCCTCGACCACATCGCTGTCCTCTCGCTCGTCGGGGAGCTCAAGGGGCCGATCCTCTGCCTGGTCGGGCCGCCGGGCGTGGGAAAGACGTCTCTCGGAAAGAGCATTGCCCGGGCGCTGAGCCGCCGCTTCGTCCGGGTGGCCCTCGGCGGCGTACGGGATGAAGCCGAGATCCGCGGCCACCGGCGTACCTATGTGGGAAGCCTCCCGGGACGGGTCCTCCAGGGGATCCGGCGGGCCCGGAGCCGGAACCCCGTCTTCCTCTTGGACGAGGTGGACAAGCTCGCCAAGGACGGTCACGGGGATCCCTCCGCGGCGCTTCTTGAGGTCCTCGATCCGGAGCAGAATCGCACGTTCCAGGATCATTACCTCGAGCTCGAGTTCGATCTCTCGGAGGTCCTGTTCGTGGCCACGGCCAACACACTAGGCGGGATACCGGATCCGCTTCGGGACCGGATGGAGGTCATCCGGATTCCCGGGTACCTGGACACGGAGAAGCGAAACATCGCCCGAAGCTTCCTCATCCCGGAGCAGCTCCGCCGGCACGGGCTCGATCCGGCTCGCGTCCGGATTCCGGACGACGCGGTGGACCGGATCGTCGAGGGGTACACCCGGGAGGCCGGGGTACGCGAGCTCGACCGGCTCCTCGCGAAGGTGGCGCGGAAGATGGCGCGCCGCGTCGCCGAAGGAGCGGTCGCGCCTGCCGACGAGGTGTGCGTCCGGGTCGCGGATCTGCCGGACCTGCTGGGCCCCGTCCGGCACCAGCGAACCCCCCCAGACGGCCAGGCGGACCGAGTCGGCATCGCCACCGGGCTGGCCTGGACCGTCGCAGGGGGGGAGCTCCTCGAGGTCGAGGTCTCGGTCGTGCCGGGGGGTGGATCGGTCCAGCTCACGGGCACGCTCGGGGACGTGATGAAGGAGTCCGCGGTCGCGGCCGTCACGTACGCGCGGGCCCGAGCGCGGGAGTTCGGGCTCAAGGCTCACTTCCACAGCGAGGTGGACGTCCACATCCACATCCCGGAGGGAGCGACCCCGAAGGAAGGACCCTCCGCAGGGGTCACGATCGCGGCGGCGCTCGTCTCCGCCCTGACCGGTATCCCCACGCGGGGGGACGTGGCGCTCACGGGCGAGATTACGCTCAGAGGTCGGGTCCTTCCCGTCGGGGGCATCAAGGAGAAGGCGGTCGCCGCGCTCAGGAACGGGATCGCGACCGTGGTCCTGCCCGAGGGAAACACCTCCGAGCTCGATCTCCTTCCCGCCGAAGTACGCGAGCGCGTCCGCTTTCGCCCGGTGGATCGCATGGACGCGGTTCTCGATCTCGTCCTCGCTGCCCGGCCGGGCGTGGCGAACCAGGTCAGCACGGCTCTCGGAGAGGCCTTGGGGAGTTCGAGCCCCGGGACCCAGCTCTCCCAGTGAAGATCCGGTCCGTGGAGTTCTCGGGGACCGTCATGGATCCCCGCGGCTCCCTTCCCGGATCACTTCCCCAAGTCGCCTTCGCGGGACGCTCGAACGTGGGCAAGTCCTCGCTGATCAACGTGCTCCTCGGTCGGACCCGGAAGAAGCTCGCGCACGTTTCCGGAGATCCTGGAAAAACTAGGGGGCTGAACTTCTACCGCGTGAACGACCACTTCTTCCTGGTGGACCTGCCCGGCTTCGGGTTCGCGAACGTCCCCGCTCCCGTCCGAGAGAGCTGGAAGGCACTGGCCGAGGGTTACCTGGAGAGACCGGACGGACCGGCGGCCGTCGTCCAGCTCGTTGATATTCGCCACGGGCCGACCCATGGTGACCTGACGATGCTCGAGTACCTCGCCGGGCGGGGGCTTCCGACGGTGGTCGTCCTGACGAAGGCGGACAAGCTGGGGCGCGAGCGACGGATGAAGGCGGTGTCGGAGCGCACGCGGGACCTGGGGCTCGACTCCGAGCAGGTGGTTCTATTCTCGGCCAAGACGGGGGCGGGGCGGGACTTGCTCCTGGACGCGCTCGAGCACCTCCTGGAAGTGCCGGAGCGATGAGAGCAAGAGGCTGTCCTCGTGCCGGCGCGAAGGGACGGCGACTCGGAGCGGTCCTCGCCCTCGGCCTCCTGGGAACCCCGGGATGCGGCCTGATCTTCCCGGCGAGCTCCCGCTCGGGCGGTGGGCCTGTCGCCGACCCCGCTCCCACCGCCCCAGCGGCCACGGCCCCCGAGGAACTACCCCCCGGTCTCGGCGCGCTCCGGCAGGAGGAGATCTCGATCACGCTCCGCCGCGGGGATCTCCAGATCCGGGTGACCCCGCTCCACGAGTCCGTGATCCGCGTCACCGCGCCCGACACCTACGAGCGCCTCTCCGCCCTCGCCCGGGGGCATCAGGAGCTCTTCCGTGAACGGACCGGCACTGCCGTCCCCTTCCAACTCTTCCTGGTGTCCCTGTACACGGAGGCGCCGGAGGCCGCGTTCGAGCCGGAGGCCCTGAACCTGGTCAGCCAGGGCCTCCGATACCGACCGGCCGAAGTCCGCTCGCTCACACCCGAGTGGGAGACACGGCGCCTCCGCCCACGGGAGGCGCTCATGGCCGTCTACGCGTTCCCCGACGGGATCGACCTGGCGCAGGACCTGGAGGTCGAATATCAGGAGCTCAGGAGCCGGGACTGGAACCGGGTGCTTCCCGTGATCGAGGCGGAGCGGGCGAGGCTCAGGACCAGGCAGGTGGGCGGATAGGGACGGAGGACGCCGCAGGGTCAGTGCAGCTAAACGCGGTTCTGAATCGAGCCTGCCGAGCGCGTTCAGGGCTCTGACCCGGTGCCCCCGGGTGCGCCCCTCAGTGCGTCATGATCCACACGGCCACGTTCACACCGATCGCGTACGCGTCAGGTGAGAAGAGCCTGAAGTACGAGGCGTCGTCCGCCTCCCGCTCCCACCCGTCCGCGATATCCGTGTTGTGGCTCATGAGCACGATGATGCGCCCCGCCTCGTCCATGATCGCATAGATCCGGGGGGTCGAGCTTTCCGCGCCGCGCTCGGAGGTGGAGGCGCCCGGCGACCAGAACTGGATAGCAGTGATCTGCGGGATCTCGTCGATTCGGTAGACGATCGAGTACAACGGGTGGTCCATGGGAAGCTCCACCGGCGCGTACTCCGGAAGGACCTTCGCCATCTCCCCGGTAAACTGGGCCAGGGCACGGTCTCCCCAGAAGTCGTCGGCCCAGAGGAACCCGCCCTTGAGCAGGTAGGACCGGAGCGCTTCGACCTCCTCCGGCGTGAACCCTGCGGTGCCGGCGTCCGACGCGGCGACGAACGGGCACTGGTGGAGGCCCGGGTCCGACGGGCGGAAGACCGCGATCCCTGCCATGCCGTTCGACCACGCGCTCGGACCTGCTGTCGTCAGCTCGGCCAGACGCGTGGTGAGGTTCAAGTCGGAGCCCGGATAATCCGTGCTCCACCCGACCCCTCCCTGCTCCCGCCGGACGGACGTGTACTGGAGCCGGCAGAAGGTGAAGCCGCCCGGGCGATCGGGAAGCCCCGTCGTCACCGGCCGCCCGCCTCCCTCGCGGGACCTCCCGTAGACGAACTGAGAAAGCGCCTGGGACGGCACGAGGAGAAGAGCGACGAGCGCGACGGCGAAGGACCGCTGGATCATTCCTGGATTCCGTATTTCTGGATCTTCCGGTAGAGCGTCCGCTCGCCAATCCCCAGGCTCTCGGCCACCTTGCGACGGTTTCCTCCCACGTCCTTCAGGACCGCCCGAATCGCCTCCTCCTCAAGTTGCTCCATCGTCATCCCGGGACGGAACACGACGCGGCGGTCCGTCGCGGCGTTGCCCTGGCCACCCGTCGCGTCGGGCCCCGGTGCGCCGGCCTCCCGCCGGGACCACGTGCCAACCTCGACTCCCTCCGGCGCGTCGGGAAGGAGGACCACCGGCACCTCAGCCTGGCTCGCCTGACTCTCCATCCGCTCCCGATACAGCTCGAACTCACGTCGAAGCTGATCGACGTCTACTTTGAGCTCCACCATCGTTCGAAACAAGAACTCGAGCTCAGGGCGGAGCCGGCCTTGCTCGTCCGCCAGATCGCCGCCCTCCCCGGCCGGCGCCAGGGAGCGCGACATCGTGGCGGGAAGGAGGTGCCCGACGTCCCCGGGGAACCGGATCTCTCTCGGCAGATCCTCGGGCCCGATCTTCTGTCCAGGTGCCAGTACGACCATGCTCTCCACCAGGTTCCTGAGCTCCCGAACGTTCCCCGGCCAGTCGTACTCGACGAGGAGCTCCATTCCCTCGTCGGAGACGCCCGGAAACGGCCGGTCCATTCGCTCCCCGAGCTGCCGCACGAAGTGATCGACGAGTCGGGGAACGTCCTCACGGCGGTGCCTCAGCGGGGGAAGCTCGATGGAGAGGATGTTCAGACGGTAGTAAAGGTCGCGCCGGAACCGTCCGATTCGGACCAGCTCCTTCAGCGCCTGGTTGGTGGCCGCGATGATGCGGACATCCACCTGAACGGGGCTCTCGCCTCCCACCCGGATGAGCTCCTGCTGCTCCAGAACCCTGAGGAGCTTCGTCTGGGTCGAGGCGGGCGTCTCCCCGACCTCATCCAGGAAGAGCGTGCCCTTGTGGGCCAGCTCGAAGAAGCCCCGGCGGGAGTCGATGGCGCCGGTGAACGCCCCCTTCTCGTGCCCGAACAGCTCGGACTCGAGGAGCGTCTCCGACACGGCCGCGACGTTCACGGCCAGGAAGCTCCGATGGCGCCGGGACGAGAGCGCGTGAATACCTCGTGCCACGAGCTCCTTGCCCGTCCCGGACTCCCCCGTGATCAGTGCGGTCGAGTCCACGGGCGCGATCTGGACGACCCGCTCTAGGAGCTCCCGGATCGCGTCCGATTCCCCGACGATCCCCGTGATCCTCTGGAGGTTTCGCCTCTGAACCGCGCGATGCCCGAAGAGGACGACCTCCTCGGGGTCGGGATCGGCCCCGAACGCCTCTTCCACCCCCGGCTGCCCTCCCTTTTCGACGGCGTCCGCCCCTCCGAAGCACGTGAGCACGGGGATTCCCTGTTCATCCGAGGCGGCCGCCATCCACTCGGAGATCTCCCCGGCCTCCCCCTCCCCTGTGAGGACGAGCAGAACCGGCTCGGTCGTCCCCTCGATCTGGGACGGCTCGGGAAGGAGGTCCACCGTGTATCCTCGCTTCTCGAAGGCTTCGCGGAGGGCACCGGCCACCGGGAGGCGGTGGGCGCTGATGAGGACGGTACCGGTCATGTCGACCTAGAGGGGGGATGCGGGGCGTCCCGTCCCGTGAGAAGGGCGGTTCCGTGCTCGAGGAGAGGCTCGAGGGCGCGGAGCCCGTCCCCGACTCCCCCGGGGCTTCCCGGCAGGTTCACAATCAGGCACATGCCCCGAAGCCCCACCTCTCCCCGGGAGAGGACCGCTGCGGGAGTGGACGGGGCGCCCGCCCGCCGGAGCGCCTCGGCAAGCCCTACGGCAGGGCGATCGAGAACCGCTCGCGTGGCCTCGGGGGTCACGTCCCGCGGAGAGAATCCCGTGCCTCCGCTCGTGAGGAGGAGGTTCACCTCTCCCGAGTCGGTCCACTCGAGGAGGACCGGAACGATCGCGGCCGTCCCGTCGGGGACCACGGCGGAGCGCGCTATCGCGTACCCTCGGCCCTCGCACCACTCCCGGATGCGGGCCCCGCTCCGGTCCTCCGCCTCCCCTCTGGAGACCCGATCGCTCACGGTCAGGATCCCGACGCGGATCCGATCCTGCGCAGCGCCGCTCACTTCCGCCGGGAGCCCCGCGTGTAGAACGGCCTGGGACGCACCGACCCCCGCACGTCCCGGCCACGGATCCGGACCCAGAGCGGCGTATCCGGCGCCGAGAGCTCGACGGGTACGTACGCCATGGCGATCCCGGCTTCCAGGCACGGGCTCATCGTGCCCGAGGTCACGACGCCCACCTCCTCCCCTTCGGATACGACGGGACACCCGGCGCGCGGGAAGCCCGTGTCTTCGAGGACGATGCCGGTCAGCTTCCGCGTAGTCCCCAACTCCTTCTCGCGGGCGAGGGCCTCCCGGCCCACGAACGCCCCCTTGTCGAGCTTCACGATCCATCCCAGCCCCGACTCCAGCGCCGTGTGCTCCTCGTCCAGATCGTTCCCGTAGAGCAGGTAGCCCACCTCCAGGCGGAGCGTGTCGCGGGCGCCGAGCCCCACGGGCCGGAGTCCGTCTCGCTCACCCGAAGCGAGGAGCAACCTCCACACCGTCACCACGTCCTCTGGGCCCAGGAAGATCTCGAAGCCATCCTCTCCGGTGTACCCCGTCCGGGCCACGAGCGCCGTGACTCCGGACACCTTCGCCCGCGCCACCCGGGACGGTCCCAGGGCCCTCAGGTCGGTGTCCACAAACGGAGCGAGGATCTCCTCGGCCCGAGGGCCCTGGAGCGCCACGAGCGCCGTCTCGTCCGAGCGATCTTCTACCGTGGCGTCGAACCTCCGCTGGTGCTCTCGGATCCACTGGACGTCCCGCTTGCGGTTCACCGCGTTCTCGACCAGAAGGAAGCCTCCCTCCGGGACCCGGTAGACGATGAGGTCGTCCAGGACCCCGCCGTCCTCCCTGCACAGCGCCGAGTACTGCGCGCGGCCCGGCTCCAGAATGGACGCGTCGTTTACCGTGACGTGCTGGACCAAGGCGAGGGCCTCGGGGCCTTCGATCCAGACTTCCCCCATGTGGGACACGTCGAAGAGCCCCGCCGACCTCCGCACGACCCGGTGCTCGGCCTGGATGCCCGACCGATACTGGACGGGCATCGTGTATCCCGCGAACGGGATCATCCTGGCCCCGAGCCGAACGTGCTCCTCGTGGAGCGGAGTCGTTCGGAGCGCCCCGCTCATCCCCGCGCGCGACCGAGCAGGAAGAGGAGGAGCGCCTTTTGCGCGTGAAGGCGATTCTCGGCTTCTCCAAGCACACGCGAACGGGGACCGTCCAGGACCTCGGCCGTGACCTCCTTCCCGCGGTAGGCCGGAAGGCAGTGGAGGAAAATCGTGTCGGAGCGGGCCTTCCCGAGGAGCGCCGCATCCACGCAGTAGGATCGGAACGCCGTCGCGCGAGCCTGCCGTTCGGCCTCCTGCCCCATGGACGCCCACACGTCGGTGGTGACCACGTGGGCACCGTCCACCGCCTCGGCCGGATCCCGGACGAGCCGCACCCTACCCTCGCCCACCGCACGCTCCAAGATGCCCGGATCGGGATCGTATCCCTCCGGCACGGCGAGCCGGAAGTCGAACCCGAGGAGCGCCGCCGCGTTCAGCCACGAGCTCGCCACATTGTTCCCGTCCCCAATCCAAGCCACCACGAGCTCGTCCAGCCCCGCACCGAACTCCTCCCGCACTGTGAGCAGGTCGGCGAGTAGCTGGCAGGGGTGGACGAGGTCGGTGAGGCCGTTGATCACCGGCACGGAGGCGTGCGTCGCGAGCTCCTCGGCCTCCGCGTGAGCGAATGTTCGGATCATGATGGCGTCCACGTACCGAGAGAGCACGCGCGCCGTGTCCCCAACCGACTCCCCCCGCCCCATCTGGCTGTCCCGGTCCGAAAGAAAGACCGCGTGCCCACCCAACTGGAACATCCCGACCTCGAACGAGACGCGTGTGCGCGTCGAGTGCTTGCGGAAGATCATCCCTAGGGACTTCCCGGCCAGGGGAGCGCCGGTGCCCTCCTTGCCCGCTTTCAGCCGTGATGCCCGCTCGAGGAGCCCTGTGAGCTCTTCGGCGCTCACGTCCCGGAGGGAGAGAAAGTGCCTCGGCGGAGCGGCCGCGGGTGCGGACGGACGGGGCGAGCGCTTCTGGACCGGCAAGGGCATCGACGACGAGCGCTTCGGCGAACCGCTCACAGGATGTACCTCCGGAGATCCTCGTCCTCGACGATCGAGGCCAGCTGCCCCCGGACGAAGTCACGATTCACTACCGTGTCTCCGGGATGCTGTCCATCCGGAAGGTCGAAGAGCACGTCCTCGAGTAGCGTGGTCATCACTGTCTGGAGCCTTCGCGCACCGATGTTCTCCATGCGCTGATTCAGGAGGAACGCGATCCGCGCCAGCTCCCGCACGCCGTCTTCTTCGAAGAGGAGGCTCGCGCCCTCCGCCTCCACGAGCGCGCTGTACTGATGGATGAGGGCGTTCTTGGGCTCGGTCAGGATCCGGACGAAGTCGGCTTCCTCGAGAGACCGGAGCTCGACCCGGATGGGGAAACGCCCCTGAAGCTCCGGGATCAGATCCGAGGGCTTGGAGACGTGGAACGCGCCAGCCGCGATGAAGAGCACGTGGTCGGTCCGCACGAGGCCGTACTTCGTCTGGACGTTTGATCCCTCCACGATGGGAAGCAGATCCCGCTGCACGCCCTCGCGGCTCACGTCGGGCCCCACGCTCCCCCGCGTCCCGGCGATCTTGTCGATCTCGTCCAGGAAGATGATGCCGGTTTCCTCGGCCCGGTCGAGCGCCTCGTTCACGACCTCCTCCATGTCCACGAGCCGGTCCAGCTCCTCCTGGACGAGGATCCTCCGGGCCTCGGACACCCGAACGGACCGCTTCTTCGAGCGCTTCGGGAGCATGTCCTGGAGCATCTCGAAAAAGTTGTGGTCCATCCCCTCCTGACCCCCCATCGGGAGCATCATCCCCTCGAGGTTCGGCGTCTGCTGGACCTCCACGTCCACCCAGCGATCGTCGAGCTTCTCCTCGCGAAGTAGCTTTCGGAGCTTCTCGCGCGTGCGGGAGCGTCGCTCGTGGAGCGCTGAGCTCTCGCCCTTCTCCCCGTCGGCTCCTGCGACCCGCTCCGACTCGGGCGGCGGCCCCCCCCCGGCCGCGCTCACGCCCCTCGGACCCGCGACGAATCCCACCGGCACGCGCCCCTGGGGCTTCCCTCCCGCCTCCTCGGCCTGCACCGGAGGAAGGAGGAGGTCCAGGAGCCGCTCCTCGGCCGCCTGGTCGGCGGCCTCGGCCATGTCGTCCTCCCGCTCGGCCCGGACCATGTTCACGGAGATGTCCACGAGGTCCCGGATCATGGACTCGACGTCACGGCCCACGTAGCCGACCTCGGTAAACTTCGAGGCCTCCACCTTGACGAAGGGAGCTCCCGCGAGCCGAGCGAGCCTCCGGGCGATCTCCGTCTTCCCCACGCCGGTGGGTCCGATCAAGATCAGGTTGTTCGGGAGGATCTCCTCGCGGAGGTCCTCCTCGACGCGCTGCCGCCGCCACCGGTTCCTGAGCGAGATGGCCACCGCCCTCTTCGCGGCCTTCTGCCCGATGATGTAACGGTCGAGCTCGGACACGATCTGGCGCGGGGTGAGCTCGTCCATCCAGCCCTCCTCGGCGCGCGGCTCCGAAGCGGCGAGCGCCTCCTCCACGCTCATCCCTTCGCCTCCGTGTCCTGGGTACCGGTCACCTCGCGCGCCTCTCCGCTCACGAGTTCCAGAATCGTGATCCGGTCGTTCGAGTAGATGCAGATCTGCGCCGCGATCTCCAGCGCGTCCCGAACGATCTCGGTCGGCCCGAGCTCGGTCCGGAGGCGGAGCGCCCTGGCGGCGGCGAACGCGAACGACCCGCCCGACCCGATCGCGGCGACGTCCTCGTCCGGTTCCAGGACGTTCCCGTCCCCACTCACCACGAAGAGATGCTCCTCGTCGGCAACGAGGAGGAGCGCGTCGAGCCGGCGGAGGTACCGATCCGTACGCCAGTCCTTCGCGAGCTCGACACACGCCCGGGTGAGGTTCCCCGGAAAACGTTCGAGCTTCTCCTCCAGCTTTTCAAACAGGGTGAACGCGTCCGCGACTCCGCCTGCGAACCCGGCCAGGATCCGCCCGCCCTTCAGCGTCCGCACTTTGGTTGCGGTCCCCTTCACGACCGTGTCCCCCATCGTGACCTGGCCGTCAGCCCCCATCGCCACCCTGCCGTTGCTCCGAACGGCGACCACGGTGGTCCCGTGGATTCTGGGACGCTTCATCTCGCCTCCCCAGGCATCGCCGGCATCGACCACCGTCCCAAGTCAGGCCCTCGGGTGGGCATCCTTGTACACACGCTGGAGGCGCTCCCGGGACGTGTGGGCGTAAATCCGCGTCGTGGACAGGGACGCGTGTCCGAGGAGCTCCTTCACGGCCATCAGATCCGCGCCCTGGTCCAGCAGATGAGTGGCGAAAGAGTGTCGGAGCGAGTGGACGCTCACCCCGTCGGACTCTCCGGCGACCGCGAACAGGTCCGCCACGTGCCGCTGGATGGTCCTCGCGGAAAGCCGCCGGCCCCCGTCGTTCACGAAGAGAGGCCCCCGATACGGGCTCTCGGAGACGTCGGCCCGGCGAGACTCGTAACGACCCAACGCGGCCACGGCCGAGGCGGTCAGGGGAACGATGCGCTCCTTTCGCCCCTTCCCCCTCACCTTCACCTGCCCGGTGATGTAGTCCAGCTCGTCCACGTTCATCCCCTGGAGCTCCGACAGGCGGAGGCCGCTCCCGTAGAACAGCTCGAGCATCGCGAGCAGACGTGTACCCCGGAGGGTGTTCTCTTGCGCCGCGGTCTCGGCCAGCCGGAACAGACCCTCCGTGGACCGCCGCTGCAAGTAGGCGGGGAGACGCCGAGCGCCCCGCGCCTGGCGGATCCCGCGCGCGGGGTTAGTGGGGATCCGACCCTCTCCGTGGAGGAAGTGGAAGAAGGAGCGGACGCCCGAGAGCTTCCGCGCGATAGTTCGCTTGGCGAGGCCTCGGGCCGAGCACCATCCGAGGAAGCTCCGGAGCGAGAGCCGGTCCACGCGGGACCACGCCCAATCCGGTGTCCCGTAGTACTCGACGAGGAACCGCTCCAGGTCGTTCAGGTCCTGCCGATAGGCTCCCACGGTTCGAGGGGAAAGCTGGCGCTCGTCGGCGAGGTGGCGGAGGAAGAGCGCGGCCTCGCTTCGGGGCGAGGCGGTCACCGGAGCGCTCCCTCGCCGCGCGCGCGCACCCTCCCGTCCCGGGTCCTCACCTGCTCGGGCTCCGTCGGCTGCTCGCCCGGGGCCACGGCGGGCCCGCCGATCCCGGCTTCATGCATCCAGGCCCGGAAGTCGCGGCACGCCCGCTCCGCCAGCCGTTCCCGCTTCCGCTTCTTGTCCCGGACTTCCTTCTCGAGCGGATCGACGAGCCCCCAGTTCGAGTTCATTGGCTGGAAGTGCTTCGGGTCGCTCTCGCCGAGATAACGGTAGAGGCCGCCGAGCATGGTGGTCGGCGGGGGGAGAGCGGGCGGCTGGCCGGCGAGCACGCGGTCCAGGTTGACCGCCGCGAGGATCCCCGAGGCGGCGGATTCCGTGTACCCCTCCACGCCCGTGAGCTGTCCCGCGAAAATGGCGTCCGGCCGCTCGCGGAGCGCTCCGTGGACGCTCAGGCGTCCCGGAAAGTTCAGGTACGAGTTTCGATGGATGGCCCCGAACCGGAGGAACTCGGCCTCATGGAGCCCCGGGATCGTCCGGAAGACCCGCTTCTGCTCGCCGATCCGGAGCCGGGTCTGAAAGCCCACGAGGTTCCACATCTGGCCCGCACGGTCCTCACGCCGGAGCTGGACGACCGCGTACGGACGGCGGCCCGTCCTCGGATCCTCGAGACCGAGCGGCTTCATGGGGCCGAAGCGGAGGGTATCCTCTCCGCGCCTGGCGAGAACCTCGATCGGAAGGCACCCCTCGAAGTACGGGACCTGGTCCCAGTCGTGCCCGCCCTCGTGGACGTCCGCTTCCACGATGGCCTGGACGAAGCTCCGATACTCTTCCTTCGAGAACGGGCAGTTCAGGTAATCCGGATCCTGTTCGAAGCGCCCCTGCTCGAAGACGACGCTCCGGTCCAGCGTGTCCCCACCCACGATGGGAGCGATGGCGTCGAAGAAGCAAAGCCCGTCGTCACCGAGCGCTCGTCGGATCGAATCCGAGAGCGCGTCCGACGTCAGCGGGCCGGTCGCGACGACGACGGGGCCGTCAGGAAGCTCCCTGGCTTCCTCCCGGGCGAGCTCGATCTCCGGACGGCCCTTCACGGCGCGGGTCATCGCGGCCGAGAAGAGGCGACGGTCCACCGCCAGAGCCTGGCCCGCCGGGACCCGAGTCTCTGCGGCCGAGCGGAGGAGGACGGACCCCAGGGCCGCCATCTCCCACTTGAGCTGCCCGTGAGCGGTGGTCGGATCCTCGCTCTTGAACGAGTTCGTGCAAACGAGCTCGCCCAGGTCCCCGGTCTGGTGCGCCGGCGTGGCCCGCCCAGGGCGCATCTCGAGCAGCCGAACCCGGTAACCCCGTTCGGCCAACTGGACCGCAGCCTCGCATCCGGCGAGCCCGCCTCCCACCACAGTCACGCCCTTCTCACCCACCGACCTCTTTTCAGACACCGGCCTCGTCCTCTCCGGAGCCACCACCCTCGCCCTCGGAAGGGGACGCCTTCCCGGGTCCCTCCCTTCCCTTCGTCTCTCGCCCCTTCTTTCCACCCGCCTTTCCCCCACTCTTCCCGCTCGCCCCCTTCCCCTTCTTCGCGCTGGCTCTCGCCCCGGTTCCCCCACCCGTCCGCCTCGTCCGCGTCCCCGAGGTCGCGGCCCGCCCGCGGCGCTTTCCACGAGCGCCCCGGGGCCTCTTCCCCGCCGCCTCCAGGAGCTCGACGGCCTGCTCGACGGTGACGGCCTCCGGATCCGCTCCCTTGGGCAGGCTCGCGTTCAGGTTCCCATCCGTCACGTAAGGCCCGTAGCGGCCCGTGAGCACGTTCAGATCGAGCCCGCTCGCCGGGTGGGGGCCCAGCGCCTTGAGCACGGTGGGCCCCACCTTCTTTCGGAGGAGCTCGAGCGCCTCCTCGAGCGTCACCGTGAAGACCTCGTCCAGGCTCTTCAGGTTCCTATAGGTGCGAGCGCTCTCCACGTACGGGCCGTAGCGGCCGAGTCCCGCCGTCACCGGTTTTCCGGTCTCGGGGTCGAGGCCGAGCGTTCTGGGCAGCGAGAGGAGCCTCAGGGCCAGCTCCATCTCGACCGCGCCCGGCTCCACACCAGCCGGCAGGCTCACGCGCCGCGGACGCTCCCCTTCCGGCCCCTCGTCACCGAGCTGCACGTAGGGCCCGTACGGTCCGAACCGCGTGCGGACGGGGAGTCCGGTCGTGGGATCGAGTCCGAGCTCCCGGTCCTCGGACTGGTCTCCCTCGCCGTCGAGGGAGCGTGTGTTCCGGCATTCGGGGTAGGTGGAGCACCCGAGGAACCGGCCAAACCGGTTCCACTTCACAAGCATCGGGCTCCCGCACCGGTCGCAGACCTCGCCCTCCGCGGCCAGGATCTCCTTCACGATCTCCTCGGAGGAGACCTTCCCCTCTTCCAGCCGGCGGCGGAAGTTCGGATAGAACCCCTCGAGCACCTCCTTCCACGGGACCTCTCCGTCCTCGACCCGGTCCAGCTCGCCCTCCATGCGCGACGTGAACTCCGGGTCGAACAGATCCGGAAAGACCCGAACGAGGAGCTTCGCGACGGTGTCCCCCAGAGGAGTCGGGAGGAACCGCCGAGCCTCCATGTCCACGTATCCCCGGTCGCGGATGGTCGTGAGGATCTGGGCGTAAGTAGAGGGACGACCGATCCCGCGCTTCTCGAGCTCCCTCACCAAGCTGGCCTCGGATAAGCGCGGCGGAGGCTGCGTGAAATGCTGCTTGGGCTCGATCCGCTGGAGGGTGAGGACATCCCCCTTTTGCAGGTCGGGAAGCGGGTCCAGATCCTCAAGGCGCCGGTGCTCGCCCAGCTCCGTCGCTTCGCGGTAGAGCCGCGTGAAACCGTCGAACTTCATGACCGATCCGGTGGCGCGGAACCGGAACGCTCGCCCGCTCTTCCCGGAGAGATCAAAGTCCGCGGTCGTCGTATCGTAGACCGTCGGCGACATCTGGCTCGCGACGAACCGCAGCCAGATCAGCTCGTAGAGGCGAGCATCGGGCTCGTTCAGGTATCCCCGCGCGTCGTCCGGGTGGAGGGTTGGGTCGGAGGGCCGGATCGCCTCGTGCGCTTCCTGAGCGCCCTTCTGCTGCGAGCCCGTCCAGAGCCTGGGGGCGGATGAAGCGTACCGGCTCCCCATCTGACCCTCGACCCACCGCCGGGCCGCACCCGCTGCCTCGGCGGCGACGCGAGTCGAATCCGTCCGCATGTAGGTGATAAGCCCCACCGCCCCCCGGCTTCCCAGCTCCACGCCCTCGTAGAGCCGCTGCGCCGCCGCCATGGTCTGACGCGCCGAGAACCGGAGGCGCTTCGCCGCCTCCTGCTGGAGAGTCGAGGTCGTGAACGGTGGGGCCGGGTTCTTCCGCCTCTCCCGGCGCTTCACCTCGCTGGCCTCGAACGGGAGCCCGGCGACATCGTCCACCACGGCGGTTGCCGCGGTCTCGTCCCCCAGCGTGAAGGTCTTCCCATCGATCTGGTGGAGCTTCGCCTCGAACGGCTGGGCGTCCTTCTCCAGGTGCGCCCTGATCGACCAGTATTCCACCGACCGGAAGGCTCGAATCTCGTCCTCCCGCTCGCAGATCAACCGGAGCGCGACGGTCTGCACCCGGCCGGCCGAGAGCCCCGGGCGAATCGGCTTCCAGAGGAAGGGGGACACCTGATAACCCACCAGGCGGTCCAGGACGCGGCGCGCCTGTTGGGCCTCCACCTTCTTCATGTCGAGGGTGCCGGGGGACTTGAGCGCGCGCTCGATGGCGGCCTTCGTGATCTCGCGGAACTGCACCCTGCGGAAGCGGTCGGGTTGCTTGTCCAGGCCCAGATGCTCTGCGACGTGGTACGCGATGGCCTCCCCCTCGCGGTCCGGGTCGGTAGCCAGGATCACCGTGTCCACGTCCTTCGCCTTCCGTTTGAGCTCGGAGAGGATCTTGCCCTTGCCCCGGATCGTGACATAACGAGGCTCGAAGCCACGGTCTACATCTACGCCCAGCTCCTTCTTGGGAAGATCCCGCACGTGCCCCACCGAGGCCGCGACCTCGAATCCGCGGCCCAGATAGCGCCCGATCGTGCGCGCCTTGGCCGGCGACTCGACGATGACGAGATGCTTGGATCCGTTTCCGCTGCCCTTTGCCATACGACTCCTGATACGTGAATGAACGAGAGTGGCGCCCACCTCCCGAAGTCCGGAGCTCATGTTCAGGGAGGCCGCCCGGGTTCCCTCGTCAGCTGCTCGGTCACGATCCGGACCACGTCGGCGGCGGAGCGCGACTCCGTGTCGATCTGCCAGCGGGCCAGCGCATAGTAGCGCTCCCGTCCCGAGAGGAGATCGCGCGCTCGGGCCAGCGGATCCGCACCGGTCAGGAGCGGCCGCTCCACTTCCTGGCGCGCGGTTCGTTCGACCGCGGCCTCCGGTGAAATCTGAAGCCAGATCGTGAGGGTCGCCGGATCGAGCCCCTCCATCCGCCCCTCCCGGCAGGGCCACCCGCCCCCCGGCGTGATGACGACTCGATCCAGCCCGAGGACCTCCTGTCCGACATCTTCCTCCAGGGCGCGGAACACCTCCTCCCCATCCTCATGGAAGATCCGGGGTATCGGCCGACCCGCCCGCCGTTCGATCTCCTGGTCCAAATCCACGTGCCGCCAGCCCAGCCGGGAGGCCAGCTGCGGCCCGACCGTGCTCTTCCCGCTCCCCATGAACCCAACGAGGAGGATCCGCCTGTACGCGGGAACCGGGGCGCCGGCCACGGCGTCCGCTCGGACCGTCGTGGCCGAAGCCCGCACCGGCGCTCTGGAAGCCCTCGGCGTCTCCTTCGCCGAGCCCCTCACCTCTCCCCCCAGCCGCGTTCCGACAGATACTGGAGGTACCCGTCGAGGTTCCGGCGCACCTCGGTGAGCGAATCCCCTCCGAACTTCTCGAGTAAGGCGTCGGCCAGCACGAGCGCGACCATGGCCTCGCCCACCACGGCCGCGGCGGGAACGGCGCAGACGTCGCTCCGCTCCGTCGCGCCTTCCTGAGCGGTGCCGTCGCGGAGGTCCACGGAAGGGAGGCGGTTCTTCATCAGGGTCGAGATCGGCTTCATCGCGCCCCGCACGACGATTGGCTCCCCCGTCGTGATGCCCCCCTCGAGCCCGCCGGCTCCGTTCGACGATCTGGCGAACCCACCCGTCCTCGCCGACTCGTCGCGCCTCACGATGGGGTCGTGGACCCTTGATCCGGGGTGGCGCGCCCCCTCGAATCCGAGCCCGATCTCGACCCCCTTGATGGCGTGAATGGACATGACAGCCCCCGCGAGGCGGCCGTCCAGCTTCCGGTCCCAGGATACGTAGCTCCCCAACCCCACCGGGACGCCCGTGGCCACGACCTCGAAGACCCCACCCAGGGTGTCTCCCGCCTCTTTCGCGGCATCGATGGCCTCGACCATCTGGGCCCCCGCCTCGGGGTCCAGCGTCCGGACAGGGGACGGATCCGCGGCGGCGTTCAGATCCTCCGGAAGCTCCTCGGGGGGGGTTGCCTCCACCCCCCCGATCGAGCGCACCCAGCTCCCGATCCGGATCCCGAACTCGGCGAGAAGTCGCCGCACCACGGCCGCGCACGCCACCCGCGCGGCCGTCTCCCGGGCGCTCGCCCGCTCGAGGATGTCCCGTGTGTCTCTCCGCCCGTACTTCAGGACGCCCACGAGGTCCGCGTGCCCGGGGCGGGGGAGGTAGAGGGAGCGGAGCGCCTTCGGGTTCTCGGCAGGATCCGGAGGATCGGGGCTCATCGCGACGGTCCAGTTCTCCCAGTCGCGGTTCCAGACCACCATCGAGATCGGGGAGCCTAGCGTCTCTCCGAGCCGTACGCCCGAGATCAGCTCGGCCCGGTCGGACTCGATCTGCATGCGCTTGCCGCGGCCGTAGCCCCCCTGGCGGCGGGCGAGCTCGGGGGTCACGTCCCGCTCCATCTCGAGGGAGAGCCCGGCCGGGATCCCCTCGAGGAGGGCGACGAGCCCCCGTCCGTGGGACTCGCCCGCGGTTCGGAAGGAGAGGGCGCGAAGGAGGCTCATGGAATCAGTCAGACCTAGTGGATCGACCGGCGACGGCAGCGGGTGGCGCGGCCGTCGCTGGGGAGGAGCCTTCGGCCACCGAGGCCCCGAAGGTGACGCCCGGCCCGGAACGTGTCCAGGCCGGGCGTCGGAGACCCGCACGGAGGGTTACGGGCCTCACGGACCGGAAGTTACGTCGCCCTTCGTGACGTTGACCACGTTGACTCCCCCCCCACCGCTGCGCCCATCAGCTTCACGACGATGCAGCTGTCGGCGGCCGCGGCATCGGTGTAGTCGACGCCCGTATACCCTCCGGACGTGATCGGTGCCGTAGCTGTGCACGCGGCCAGATTCTCACCGTTCAGCGGCAGCGTGGCGCGGACCGGGCCCACGATCAGCTCCTTCACGTGAACGCGGCCCAGAAGGGTGAAGTTGAACGTGTCGTAGATCTCGATCGTGTTGTTCCCGACCGGAACGAACGCCAAGCGGCTCCCAACAGGCTGCGTGCCGTCGTCGTTTACGATGTGCAGCGGATGCAGCGCCACGCCTCCACCCCCCGCGGTGATCGCGACCTCGCCCAAGAGCCTCAGCTCCGGATCAAAGAAGGACACGAAGGCGTCTCCTCTAGCCGCCCCCAGGTCCCCGTCCTGGTTCATGGCGAGGCCGAGTACCCGTGTGTTGGCGTTATTCACCAGGTCGACCACCTCAATCGCCCTCGAGGGTGTCTGGGTTGCCGCGTTCCAGAGGATGACCCGCCCTGTCTCGAGCGTCGCCCCCTCGCCGACCGCGATTCGGTTGCCAATTCCGGACGCCGCTATGAAAGTCGTGTCGCTCAGCCCGAGGTTCTCTTGGGCAGCGTCTGACACTGCGCGAGGGTGATGCAGGAACCCTGAGCGGCCGCGAGGGGAGCGACGATCGAGTCCACCCCTGGCAGGAGCAGCGTAAGCCCGGCGGAGATCGATCCCCAGGGCCCGGATGACTTCCCTGCGGTTGTACGATGCCCTCGGCTGGGGGGCCTCCACGGGACCGGCGAGGAGCCTGGCCCGATCCAAGCCGTGGAGAGCCATCCAAACGACGGCTTCGTCGGCCGGTAGACCCACATCCCCCAGCTTGGCAGCCACATCCCCGGCGCTGGTCCGGCCGTCGCACGCCCGCCAGACGAGGCGAGCCGCCGGGTTCAGGCAGTGGGCCCGGTCCCGCTCCAGGTCGTAGACGACCGTCTCGTCGAGGATGTCCTCGATGATGAGCTGATCGGTCCGGGCGTTCGGAAGAGCGGCACGCGCCATGGCTTGTTCGGCTTCCGTTCGGTCGTGGCCCGCGGGACGGACGATCCGCCCCCTCCTGCCTACAATGAACCGGTCGCGCGCCGCCGTCAACGGATCAGAACCGTCCGAGCAGCGCCCCGGCCGCAACCGTACCGGAGCGGCGGGCGCCCGGCGAGCGTCCGCCCCCCCTCGACCCGGCTCCGGCCACGTCTTTGGCGCCTACTGACAGACGACCTGGCCGGGCGTGGCACCACCCGTGTGATCGTAAGCGCAGGTCCAGTTGGCCGTCGAGCTGTGGGTCGCAGCGATCGTGTACGTCGTTGCCGTCTGGCCGGCCACCACGAGAGCCACGCCCTGGGTCGCGTTGACCAGGCTCTCGTCACACCCCACGTAGGTGAAGCCGCTGTCCTGGTGACACAGCTCCATCGCGGTGCGGAGCTGGTTCATGTCGGACTGCATCGTCGCCACGTACGCGCGCTCCCGGCTCTCTCCGAACCTCGGAATCGCGATGGTGGCCAGAATGCCGATGATCACGACCACGATCATCAGCTCGATGAGCGTGAATCCTCTCCTGTCCAAGGGACGTCCTCCCTCTTGAAGCCAAGAACGATCGGGCGAACGGTGAGGGCTCGCTCCGCTCGGTCACCCAGTGTTGGACTTAGCGAGACTCTGGCAGGATGACAGGCCCGAAACGAGCGAGGGGCGGGGCGCCCTTCCAAGGCCACCCCACCCCCCTGTCCTACGCCCAGCTCAGGCCAGCGTGTCGCCTACGAACAGACGATCTGGCCGGGCGAGGCACCAGCCGTGTGATCGTAAGCGCAGGTCCAGTTGGCCGTCGCACTGTGGGTCGCCGCGATCGTGTACGTCGTCGCCGACTGGCCGGCCACCACGAGGGCCACGCCAGTGCTCCCCTGGATCAGCGTGTCGTCGCAGCCGACGTAGGTGAAGGCCGAGTCCTGGTAACACATCTCCATCGCGGTGCGGAGCTGGTTCATGTCGGACTGCATCGCCGACACGTACGCGCGCTCCCGGCTCTCTCCGAACTTCGGAATCGCGATGGCGGCCAGAATGCCGATGATCACGACCACGATCAGCAGCTCGATGAGCGTGAATCCCTTCCTGTTCATGACGATCTCCTTTCCTTGCGACCTGGCGGTACAGGCGACGAACGGATTGTTCGACTCGCCACTTCCGAGTGCCCTCTGGTGCAAGGCGCGAACCAGCATCCTCGCAGAACCTCACAACTGTCACGCGGACAATAAGTTGCGACTGTTGCCGCTCGTTTCGTAGGCACCGGCGTTGTCGCGGCGGCTCTTGGATTCTGCAAGACTCTCGCAGGATGAGAGACGGGCGGCTGACGGAAACCGATCGCCCTCGGGGCCGGAGTCCGGCCTTCTGGGGCCTTCGGCAAAGGACCTCGTCAGCGAAGCGCCTGGAAGAGGCTTGAGTACGCGTCTGTCCAGCTCCGACCCCCGGAGGGGGCGAGGGCCTGCCATCGGGGGTCATCCAGCAGGCGGCCCACCCCTACCCCGCCCGGCACCGCCTCCGCCAGGACCACCCAGCGGGACGGGTAGCGTCCGGCCGGCTCATCCACCACGGAGTCGGTCGCCTCGTATGCGAGCACGCCGGCCTCGGCCGCGATATTGGCGAGCACGGGTGAAAAGTCGATGAAACGATTCGAGGTGTGGAACGCGATCCACCCGCCCGGGCGGAGGCGGCTCCGGTACAGAGCGACGGCCTCCGCAGTGAGGAGGTGCACGGGGATCGCGTCGGACGAAAAAGCATCGACGATGATCAGGTCGTACTCCTCCTCGATCTCCTCGAGGGAGAGGCGCGCGTCGCCGAGCACGATCCGGTAGGGCGCGAACGCGTCGGAAAGGAACCTGAAGTAGGTGGGATTCTCCGCAAGGCGCACGACCGTGGGATCGAGCTCGTAGAAGGTCCAGCGCTGGCCGGGGCGCGAGTAGGCGATGAGGGAACCCGTCCCGAGGCCGACCACGGCGACCCGAGCATCGCCCGGATCCCCGCGATCATAGAGGGCGCCAAACAGCGTCCCGGCTGGTCCGTCGGGGTGGTAGTACGTGAGTGGGACCCCGGGCTCCAGCGCGTTCTGCCCCCCGTGGATCGTGGTCCCGTGGCTGAGCCAGACGTTCTCCTCGTCCCAGTACACGCGGTGGATCCCGTAGAACGTCCGCTCTCTGAAGACGATGTCACCGCTCTCACGCGGCAGCGCGAATCCGACAAAGACGAGCCCGGCCACGCCCAGGCCGAAGGGAACCGGTCTCCCGGCGACCGCGAGGCAGGCGATGCCCGCGAGCGGCAGCAGAAGGCCCGGCTCGAGCCCCCAACGAGGAGCGGCCCAGACGATCGCCAGGGCGATTGCACCGGGTATGGCACCGAGAAGCAGATCGCTCGGGCGGACCCGCGTGCCCACGCCCTTCGCCCCCCATCTGGCCACGAAGGCGAAGAGCGCGAGGGCGAGGGGATACTCAAGGGGATCCTCGAACAGTACCGGCGCCAGGAGAGTGTTGAAGACCCCACCGAGCGCCCCCCCGAGGGCCAGCCAGAAGTAGAACTCGGCTAGCCGGTCCGGCCCGGGTCGGTCTCTCGCGAGCCTCCCGTGGCAGAGGAGGCCCGCCGCCGTGAGGATCGCGAGATCTCCGGCAATCAGGAGCCAGCCCGTCTCGCGGATGACCCCTCTGAATATTTCGGGCAGAAACGGGAGGAGGAGGAGGAGGAGAGCACCACCCAGCAACCAAAGCCAGCGGCTCCCGAGCACTCCTCGGAGCGCGGCCGAGCGGCGACTCGGCTTGCCGCCGCTCGCCCTAACGACCCTGTGCCTCCCCGGACCAAACGCCACGACGAAGGTGAGAAGGTAGAGGGCCAAAGGGACCACCCACAGAAGCGGAACCGGGGCGATCTCGCTCGTGATATGCGTCGTCACCCCCAGGAGGAGGCTCGACGGGAGGAACGCGAAGACGATCCACATGATCCGTCGCTCGGCCGTGACCGGCGCCGTCGGGATCGGCTCGGCGGCCGGTGGTACCGGGGTGGGCTCGACGGCCGGTGTCGGCTCGACGGGGCCCGGCGTCGCGCCCGCCGGCGCGCCGCGCGCCCCCCTGAGCATCATGCCCCCCGAAACCAAAACGAGGAGCCCCACGGTCGCGAACGAGCCCTTCCAGAGCACCTCCTGCTGATCCAGCGTGAGGAGCGGCTCCAACACGAGAGGGTAGGCCGCGAGGGCGAGAAAGCTTCCCAGGTTGCTCGCCGCGTAGAGGAAGTAGGGGTCTCCCCCCTCCTCGTGCCCCGAGTGGGAGAACCACCGCTGGAGGAGCGGGGCGCCCGCGGCGAGGACGAAGAACGGGAACCCCAGGCTCAGGGTCAGGAGCCCCGCCAGCCAGAGGACGGGCGCCGTGCCGGTGGGACCGGTCCAGAGGAAGAGGCTCCAGGGAATCCAAGCGACCGCGAGCGCGACGAGTCCCGCGTGCACCGCGTACTGGCGCGGGGGCCGGAGGCGGTCGAGCAGCAGCACGTAGCCGTACCCAGCGAGGAGCACGACCTGGTAGAACATGAGGCACGTGTTCCACACGGCTGGTGAGCCGCCCAGCGCCGGAAGGATCCGCTTCCCGTAGAGGAGCTCGACCCAGAAGATGAGGCCGGCGTTGAGGAGAACAGCGACCGTGAAGAGCGCCTTCACTCCGGCGCTCCAAGCGACCGCCGGGCAGCCGCCCCCTCGACGGACCCGGGCGGGCGCGGCTCACCGGCCGAGTGCACCTCCCCGGTCGGCTCCCACGGGGCTCGCTCGGGACGCTCCCAGCGTCGGGCCCGCGGGAGGAGGAGGTTCGAGCGGAGGATGTGCCAGAACGCCGCGATCCCGTCGGTCCAC
Source organism: Longimicrobiales bacterium (assembly GCA_965198065.1). Lineage (GTDB taxonomy): Bacteria > Gemmatimonadota > Gemmatimonadetes > Longimicrobiales > Gaopeijiaceae > SHZS01. Next base: position 1,098,542 of record CBDAON010000004.1, read on the forward strand.
CGGATCTTCTTCCCCTCGGCGTAGGACCGTCCCCGGTACGAGATCGGCAGCTCGTAGATCCGGGCACCGGCCTGCGCCAGCCGGGCGGTGATCTCCGGTTCGATCCCGAAGCGATCCTGGACTAGGGGAAGGGTCTGGAGGAGGTCCCCCCGGATCACCTTGTAGCACGTCTCCATGTCGCTCACGTTCAGGTCCGTCAGAACGTTCGACAGGAGAGTGAGAGTCTGGTTCCCGACGAAGTGCCAGAAGAGATGCACCCGGTGGGGACCGCCTAGGAACCGGGACCCGTAGACGGCGTCGGCCCATCCCTGGAGGATGGGCTCGAGCATCTCGGGCAGGTGCGCGGGATCGTACTCGAGGTCGGCATCCTGCACGGCGACGACGTGCCCGGTCGCGATCTGGAACCCCGAGCGGAGCGCCGCTCCCTTTCCACGGTTCCGAACGTGGAGGACGAGCCGGTCGATCACGCCCCCCTTCTCCAGCTCCGTGAGGAGCTCGTCGCTCCCGTCCGTAGAGCCGTCGTCCACGACGATCAGCTCGACCTTCAAGGGTAGGGATCGGACCCGCCGGAGCACCCTCTCGATCGTGGCCCCTTCGTTGAACGCGGGCACGACGACGGAGAGCTCGACCCGGTCCCAGGGTAGCTCTGGATTCAGCTCCGGCACACGCGTCCCGAGGCCCGGCACGCTACTCGCCCAGCCCGTAGCGGCTGATCTTCCTGTAGAGGGTCGAGGGATCGATCCCCAGCACCTCGGCCGCTCGGGTCTTGTTGCCCTCCTCGGCCTGGAGAACCCACTGGATGTAGGCTCTCTCGATCACCTCGAGCGTGGGGTTCGCCGGCGCGCCGTCGTTCATGAGGGTGGGAGCCGGAGGCTCGACCACCTGTTGGGGAAGCGAAGACGCCCCGATCACCGTCCCGGCCGTGAGCACGGCGGCACGCTCGAGGGCGTTCTCCAGCTCCCGGACATTCCCCGGCCATTCGTAACGCAGGAGCGCCTCCTCGGCCTCCTCGGAGAGCTCCGGGGGCTCGCCCCCTTCCTTCTCGAGCCTGTGAAGGAAGTGCTGGGCGAGGAGCGGGATGTCCTCCTTCCTTTCCCTCAATGGCGGGAGCGCCATAGCGATCACGTTCAGCCGATAGTAGAGATCGCTCCGGAACTCTCCTCTCTTGATCAGCTCCTCCAGGTTGCGGTTCGTCGCCGCGATGATCCGGACGTCCACCGGAACCGCCTTCGTTGCGCCTACCGGGATGACCTCCCGCTCCTGGACGGCCCGGAGCAGCTTCACCTGGGTCTGGGGAACCGTCTCTGCGATCTCGTCAAGGACGAACGTGCCGCCTTCCGCCGCGACGAGGAGCCCGGCTTTGTCCTTCACGGCCCCGGTGAACGACCCCTTCACGTGACCGAAGAGCTCGCTCTCGAGGAGGCTCTCCGGGAGCGCGCCGCAGTTGATCGAGAAGAAGGGTCTCTCTCTGCGATCGGAGCACGCGTGGATGAAGCGCGCGACCACCTCTTTCCCGGTACCGCTCTCCCCCGTGATGAGGACCGTCGAGTCGGTCGGCCCGACCGTCTCGGCGAGATCCAGAATCTTGACGAAGCTCGGGCTCCTTCCCACGGGGCGCCCTCCCCGCTCCCCCTCCCTTCTCCGGATCTCCTGTCGGAGCGCCCGGTTCTCCACCCTGAGCGCGCGGGCCTCCCCGGCATGCTTACAGATCGCGAGGAGCTCCTCGTTCGCGAACGGCTTCTGGAGATAGTGGAAGGCGCCCTCGTTCACGGCCCGGACGGCCGATTGGAGCGACGCCTGCGCGGTCATGAGCACCACGGCCATCTCGGGGTCCACCTCGCGGGCACGGGCCAGGATGTCCAGCCCGGTGGCTCCCGGCATCCGGATGTCCGACACCACCAGATCCGGCTGCTCGCGCTCGACGGCGTCCAGGCCCTCCCGCCCTCCGAGCGCGGTCACGACTTCGTAGCCCTCCCCCCGGAAGAGGATCCCGAGAGACTCGAGGATCCCGGCCTCGTCATCCACGACAAGCACCTTGACCCTGCGCTCATCCATGGATGCACCGCTCATTCGGAATGGCCCCCCGGAACCCCGGCCAACGTCTCCGCGCCAGGAAGATAGATGTTGAACTCCGCGCCTCCCCCGTTCGAGCGCTCCACCAGAACGACCCCCCGATGGGCCTCCACCGCCCGGTAGACGACCGAGAGCCCGAGACCCGTCCCCCCCTCACGCGTCGTGAAGAAGGGATCGAATATACGACCCACCTCGTTATCGGGAACGCCCGGACCGGAGTCTTGGACACGCACTCTCACGGGTCGGGCCACGTCGATCTCCGGCAGCGCCCGACCCGCGCTCACGTCCTCCACGTCCAGGTGGACGACGCCCCCGACGGGGGAGAACTGCACGGCGTTCAAGATCAGGTTGAAGACGGCGCGGTGGAGCAGGTCAGCGTCTCCCGGTACGCGCACCTCGCCCGAGCCCGACTCGAACGCGATGCGCACGTTCCTGGCCGTCGTCTCGGGATGCCGGCTCACGACCGCCGCGCACTCGCGGACCAGCTCGGACAGATCCAGCTCCGCCACCCGGCCGATCCGCATCCGTGAGGAGTTGATGAAATCGGACAGGAGCCGGCTCAGCCGGTCGGATTCCCGGACCACCATGCGGGTCAGCGTCTCCCGATCCGGACCCTCGAGCCCCGGGCGCGCGAACTGCTCGACCGCGCTACGGATCGAGGTGAGCGGGTTCTTGATCTCATGCGCCATGGCGGCGGAGAGCTCCGCGACGGCCTCGAGGCGCTCCGCCCGCCGGTTCAGGAGCTCGAGGCGCTCGAGGTCCGTGATGTCCTGGAAGATGGCCGTCACGGTCCGGGGCGTCCCAGGCTCCTCGCGGAGCGTGGTGCTCACGCCGAGTGTGATGCGCTCCTGCCCCCGGATCGCCGAGGCCTTGTGCCGGAAGAGGGTGACCCCAGCGTCGAGCGAGCGCCTGAGATGTGCCACGAGCTCGGGCGCAGCGTTCTCGATCGCCCCCAGGACCGGCGCGCCTCTCCACCGCCTGGCATCCATGCCGAGCAGCTGCTCGGCCGCGGGGTTCATGTAGAGGAGGCGCCCTTCCTCGTCCACGGTCACGACTCCGGTGCTGATCGTGGCCAGGATGTCACCGGTGTCTATCCGGAGTCGCCGGAGCTCGGACTGCACGGCTCCGAGCGCGATCCCCGCGCGACGAAGCCGGTCCCCCAGGATCCCCGTCGCCAGCGCAACGAGGGCGAAGAGCCCGACCTGGAGGAACATCGGTGGGTTGAAGTTCTCCGAGTGACCCCAGACGAGGTCGGCGAAGTAGAGGATCGCCGCGAGCGCACCGAGAAGCACTCCACCGGGAAGCGGGAGGAGGAGGGCTCCCTCGCTGATGACCAGGATGTAGATCCAGGCCAGGTTCGATTCGCCTCCCCCCGTGATGTGCACGATCCCCGTCACGAGAAGGACGTCGAAGATCACCTGCCCGTAGAGGAAGTTCTCACCCGAGTCGCGCTTGAGGACGTGCGTGTACCAGAAGCCTCCGGCTGTCACCAGGAGTCCGAGGAGGAACATGCTGGTCGCCATGAACGTCTGTAACGGCGGCACCTCGGTCCACACCACGAGCGCCGCGACCAGCACCCCCGAGATCAGCGCGAGCCGTCCGAGGTAGAGCCAACGGAGAACGTCCGCGCGCGCGAACGCAGCCCCTCCTTCACGCCCCTCCAGGAACAGGCGCGCACGCGCCCAGAACGGTCCGGTGCTGCGGGCGCCCGCGTCGGTCATGGCGAGGGCGGGCGGTGCTCTGGAAGCTCGGCCACCAGGTCGCGGATCCGCCTCAGCTGGTCCTCGATGAGTCGGATCGCGGACCCGACCTCCGAGTCGGGTTCCAGGTCCATGAGAAGAAGCTGCACCTCGGCCATCGCGGCGGTCAGCGGATTGTTGATGTCGTGTCGCACGCGCGATGCCTCTTCCAACGCCAGCCGGAAGGAGAGGCGGGCGGGCCCCTCCTTCCCCCTTCGCTCGAGCCGCCCGGACACCTGCTCGGAAGAGTAGGGAAAGCCGGGCGAGAGCGGAACGAGATCCAGTCCCGCCTCCCGCTCCAACACGAGGAGGGGCGACCACGGTCCAGGCCGCTCGGCCAGCCACGTGAGGAGATCCAGCACCGCACCCGGATCGCACCAAGCGGGAATGAAGATCCACCCCGGCGCGGCCGGTCCGGTGCCGGAGCGATCCCGGACCAGCTCCGACGGGGAACCCCACGTCCTCGAACGGGCCCAGGTCAGCCAGGCGCTCCCGGAGCGCCGCTCCACCGGCCCCCGGGGGGAGGAAGAAGTAGCGGGGGAGGGTCGACGACGACACCGTGCCTCCCAGTCTTTGGCCGGGCGCACTATCGGGAGAGGGGGACGTCCAGAACCTGGCCGGCGTAGATTCGCGTGGTGTCCATCCGGTTCTCCTCCCGGATCCGGTCCACGGTCGTGCCGAGCCGGTTCGCGATCACCCACAGGGAATCGCCGCTCCGGACCGTGTAACGGAGCATCCCGCTTCCGAGCGCGGACAGGGGAACGAGGAGCGTTTGGCCCGCGAGGATCCGGCTCCCGCGGATCCCGTTCGCGGCCCGCAGCAGGTCCTCCGCCACACCGTAGAGCCGGGCGATCGTCCAGAGCGACTCGCCCGACCGGACACGGTGGGTCGCGGGTCCGTCGAGGGGTGGCGGTGTGGAAGCCGACGGCGTTGGGCGGGAATCCGCTACCGGCGAGGAGGGCGCAGGAGCCACCGAGGCGAGGGCCATCGTCCGGGCCGGCGGATTCGCCCCTCCGCTCCCGGCCATTCGAGCCGCGGGGGGCGCCACGTTCGCAGCCGGGATCTCGAGCTCCCGCCCGGCTCGGAGAAAGTCACTCGACATGTCGTTGGCCACCCGAAGTCGAGCCACGGACGTCCCGTAATGCAACGCGATCTCCGACAGCGTTTCCCCCCAGGAAACAACGTGCGTGAAGATCCCCACCTCCGGGAGAGAGGTCGCCGGGCCACGGGCGGCCAGCACCCCCACCTGCTCGGCACCGACTCGCGCCGCCACGTAACGGGCGTACGGTTGCGGATAGACCGCTACGTGGTAGTGGGGTGGGCTCCGCTCGTGCGTCGCCTCGAGCACGCCCTGGGCCTCGAGCTGGAGGAGGACCCTCTCGATCCAGGAGCGGCACCGCGGGATCGTGCTCCTCCTGAGGTCCACGGCCATGCCGGTTGGATGCACGGATCGGTCCGAGGCGTTTCGCGGCTGAGCCGAGAGCGGGCGCGTGAGGCTCGTCACGACCATCCTTTTGCCACAGGCGGCTCGGTACTGAGACGAGAGCCGCTCCACGAAGAGCCTCACCTCGGTGCGCGCATACGGAAACGACACCTGGACGAGCTCGAAGTCCGAGCTGGGCACGACCGGAACGATGTACCCCTGCTCGACGAAGGTTCGGGCGTGGGACGGAGTTCGGAGGAACGTGTAGTCGTGCGCCCGGGCCTGGGCGTTCTGACGATCGAGCGACGCCTGGGAGCCCCCGAGAGACTGGGCGTGGAGAGCGCCGGCCGAGCCCGGCGGCGTCCAGAGCGAGACAACGACGGCGCCCGCTACGGCAGCGGAAGAAGCACCTCCAAGAAAGCGGAACCGGTTCTCGCGGGTGCGGATCATGGCCGTCCGTGGAGGCGGGGGGCGTGGCCGCGAGTGAAATCGCTTCAACGAATAAACAAATGATTTCGACCACGCAAGCACGGGGCCCCGAGGCTACTCCCTCCCCGGAATCAACCTCCCTTGGCCGCAGCGTAATTCCCGGCCACTGCGTCCCAGTTCACGACGTTCCAGAACGCCGCGAGGTAGTCCGGCCGGCGATTCTGGTACTTGAGGTAGTAGGCGTGCTCCCACACGTCCACACCCAGGATGGGCGTCGCCCCCTGGCTCAGTGGGGAATCCTGGTTCGGGGTGGCGCTCACCTGGAGCTGGCCCGAGGCGTCCACCGAAAGCCATCCCCAGCCCGACCCGAACTGGCCCGCCGCCGCGGCCGTTATCTTCTCCTTCATCCCATCGACGGACCCGAACGCAGCCTGGATCGCGGCCGCGAGCTCGCCCGCCGGCTCCGAGCTCCCGCCCGGGGCCAGGATCTTCCAGAAGAGGGCGTGGTTCACGTACCCACCCCCATTGTTCCGCACGGCGGTCCGGATCGCGTCGGGGACGGACGAGAGGTTACGGATCAGCTCCTCGGCCGTTCGGGGGTGGAGGGCGCCGTGGTCCTTTAGCGCATTGTTCACCTTCGTCGTGTATGCGTTATGGTGCTTGGAGTGGTGGATCTCCATCGTACGCGCGTCGATGTGGGGCTCGAGGGCGCCGTACGCGTATCCCAGCTCGGGGAGGGAGTGCGGATAGGGCATCGGGTCGGCTCTCATCGGAAGGGTCGGAGTGGGCGAGGCAGCGTCCAGACAACCCCTCACGGGGCCCACCGTTCCGCCGACGACTACCCTCCGGGAACGGGCCCTGTCGTCACGCCGGGCTGGGTAGCGCGTCGGGACCCAGGAGGTAGTAGAGTCGCTCGAGCAGGATCTCCCTCGCGCGCTCTGCGATCTCGTCCAGAGAGGGAGAGTCGTGGTACTGCTCGGAGATCCGGTCCCGGATCTCGCCGAGCGACGGGATCTCCGGGGGGTGGAGCTCTCGAAGGTGCTGGAGGGCCTCCTCGCGCGCCCGCTGGAGCGACTGGGCGGCCTCGATCCGCGTCCTCTCAAACCTCGCCTTGAGCTCGGCGAGCCCCGGTCTCCGGTCCCACGCCGCCCTGAGCTCGCCCGCGATGTCCTCGGCCGGGTAGGACTCCGCCACCTCGCGCGCGACCTGCTCGACTACCTTGCGACCGAGCCGGCGCTCGCCCGTGAGGATGGCCTCCGGCGGGGCACGCAGGTCCCACACGAGCCCAACCCAGGAGAGGACCCGCAGCACATAGTAGGAGATGTCGATCTCCCACCAGAAGAAGCCCTGGCGAGTCGCGCTCTGATAGTGATGATGGTTGTTGTGCCAGCCCTCGCCCAGGGTGATGATCGCGAGCCACCAGTTGTTCCTGGACTCGTCGGCCGTCACGTAGCGCTGCGTCCCCACGACGTGCGCGAGCGAGTTGATGGAGAACACGCAGTGGTAGAGGACCACCGTGCTCAGGATGAAGCCCACGAAGAGCCCCGGCCATCCTGCGAACAGGTAGCACGCCACGCCCAGGGCGGTGGCGGGCAGATACGGGTGGCGGTCCAGCCAGCGGATCTCCGGATACTGCGCGAGGTCCTGCACCGTCGAATAGTCGGCTTGGGACTTCTGCCGGGAGAAGATCCACCCCACGTGGGAGAAGAGAAAGCCCGCGTGTTTCGGCGAGTGGACGTCGTCGGGGGTGTCCGAGTGAAGGTGGTGGTGGCGGTGGACCGCGGACCACCAGAGGACGCCTCGCTGAGCCGAGGTCTGCGCAAGAAGGCCCAGGAAAAACTGGAAGGCCCGACTCGTCCGGTACGAGCGGTGCGAGAAGTAGCGGTGGAACCCCGCGGTCAGGGCCCACATGCGGATCAGGTAGAGCGTGACGCACAGGATCACGGCCGTCGTCGTGACCCCGGACCAGAAGACTCCGAGCGCGGCCAGGTGGACCAGGACGAACGGAATCGCCTGGGGGTACACGATGTCGTTATGCATTTCGTCGTCGTGCGTTTCTCCGGCAGCACCGTGCGGAGCGACTCGTGTGTCCGAAGCCACGACTTGACCTCCTCGGAAGCAGGGCTCGATCTTGCGGGATCCGTGACCGACCCGTAGCCGGCTCGGTGGGACGATCGGGTGGTCGCTCAGCCGAGTCGCCCGACGCTACTCGTACCGCCGGCCGTTACTTGTACCGATAGGTGACCCGGCCCCGGCTGAGGTCGTAGGGCGACATCTCGACCTTCACCCGATCGCCCTCGAGCACCCGGATGTAAAACTTCCTCATCTTCCCCGAAAGGTATGCTAGGATCTTGTGGCCGTTCTCCAGCTCGACCCGGAAGTTCGCGTTGGGAAGAACCTCCGTCACCGTACCTTCCACCTCGATCGCATCGTTCGACACACACGACTCCGGTTCGTCTAGGTCGGCCGGACGTGCCGTCAGCCGGCCCCGATCCGCGATGGCTCGACTAAGCTAATCGGAGGCGGGCCTTTCTGAAACGTGGAAGCCTCTCCGACACACCCACATGAGCCCGGAGCCCCGAGATGAAACCGCTCACCATCGCCCTCATCATGCTCGGTCTGGTCGCCTTCGTAGCGGGCGTCGTGTGGATGACCGTCCGGTCGGCGGAAGTGGAGTGCGAGGTCTGCCTCGTCTTCGACGGAGCCGAGGTCTGCCGAATGGGACGGGGCCCCTCGGAGGCGGAGGCGACGGCCGCCGCGCAGCAGAGCACGTGCGGGGGGAACACTTCCGGGATGGCCGAGGCCCTCGCCTGCCTGAGCCGCGCGCCGAGCCGCGCCACCTGCTCGGCCCCCTAGGGAGCTGCATCGAGAAGGGTTCGGACAGCGCGAGTCCGGATACGTCTGACTAGCCGAGCGCGAAACTCTCGGTGCGGTCGCCCCTCGCCGTGGCGAAAGCGACCCCCTCACTGCGGCAACCGCTCTGTGAGGAGCGGAGCTCCCATCCGCACCTCCTCGCCCGGGCGTAGGCCCGGCACCGGCTCGGGGAGCCCATCGCCCCTGGCGCCGAGGAGGAGAACGACGGTCGAGCCCAGGTGGAACGCCATGATCTCCTCCCCGCGCTCGACCGTCCGGGGCGGATCGTAACGCCGGACCTCCGTCCCCCCTGTGCCCCTCTGGTTCGTGACTCCCCGCCCGTGCGGCCTGTTCCAAGCCGGATCAAAGGCCGCGGAGATCCGACCCACGTTGAACGCGCCCACCGCGACGAGGGCCAGGTCCAGAGACTCGTGCCCGATCACGGCCACGAGCCGTTCGTTCTCCGGGAAGAGATCCGAGACCGAGCGGACCCAGCGGGGCCCCACCGGGAGCAGCCGTCCCGGAATGGCGCGAGCCTCGACGAGGCGTCCCGACACCGGGGCGTGCACGCGATGGTAGTGGCGGGGGCTCAAGTAGATCGTGACGAAGAGGCCGGAGCGGAACCGCTCGGCAGCGGATGCCGCCCCGATCGACGCGGCCGCCGTCCGGCGGCCCGTCCTCTCCCCCAGCAGCGCGGCGATAGCGTAGTCGATCCCCTTGGCCTGGACCGCACGGCCATCCTCCAGGGAGCCGCACGCCCCAACGATCCCGTCCACCGGGCTCACCGGGACTGACGGGTCCTCGGGAAGCGGACGGGCTCCCGGGTGGAGCGGTCGCACGAAGAACGCCGAAAGGGACGGATAGTCGGCCGGCCGGCCCTCGCACTCGCTCAGATCGATGCCGAAAGCGCGCGCGAACGCCCGGTTCACTACCGCCTGGAACGGTCCGGGGAGCTCCCGCTCGGCCAACCATCCCCACGCCCGAGAGAGACCGGCCAGCGGAAGACGGAGGAGGACTCGAACGGCGAAGGGATGGCGCGAGGCGTGCCTCGGAGCCCTTCTCCGGTCAGGTGGCAGAGTAACCGGCGTCAGGCGGCAGAGTAACCCGCGGAGCGGATGGCGGCCACGATCCCTTCGCGGTCGGTCCGATCCGGATTCCAGGTGACTTCGGCGCCGGTGAGATCGATGGATGCTCGCTCGACGCCGTTCACTCCGTCCAGCGCCTTCTGCACCCGCGCGATGCAGTGGTCGCAGCTCATTCCGTCGACGGCGAAGCATTCGGACTCCATGGATGCACCCCCCAAGACTCCGTTCGTGAGGTCGGTGAAACCCCCGAGCCCCCGCGAAGGGTCCGGCGAGAATGGGGCCGATTTCCCCCCGCGCACGAATCCCCGACCCCACTCGCGTGTACGAGCCCTGACCATAGGGGGCGCGCGCGACGGTCTCGCTCCACGCCGGCCCCTCGCTCCCCAGGAGAAGCCCCGATGCATCGAGTCCCCACCCTGCGGCGACGCTGGCGTGCGGTCGTCACCGTGCTCCCGTGGATCTTCCCCGCGGGCCTCGTGGCCCAGGCCCCCACCGTGTCGCCCGTGCTCGTCGGACGCGTGAACACGATTCGGGAGCAGACCGTCCGGGAGCACGTGGCCTTCCTGGCGTCGGACGCCCTCATGGGACGAGACACGCCCAGCCCCGGGCTCGAGAGAGCCGCCGCATACCTAGTGGCGCGATACCGGGAGTGGGGGGTCTCTCCGGCCGGCGAAGGGCAGGGCTACGTCCAGCGGTTCTCGTATCAGGACGGGAGCGTCCCGAACGTGCTCGCGATGATTCCGGGACGGGACCCGCAGCTCCGTAACGAATACGTCGTGCTGAGCGCGCACCTGGACCACGTGGGCGTGGGAATCCCGGTCCAGCGCGATTCCATCTACAACGGCGCCGACGACAACGCCTCGGGCACGGCAGCGCTGCTGGAGGTCGCGCGGGCCCTCGCCTCGCTCCCGGAGTCGGATCGGCCCCACCGCACGGTGATCTTCGCGCACGTGAGCGGCGAGGAGAAAGGGCTCCTTGGCTCTGCGTGGTGGGTGGACCATCCTACGGTCCCCATCCAGAACGTCGTGGCCGACGTGAACGTGGACATGGTCGGCGGCGACGCTCACCCCGACACAGTCGCGGCCCTCGGAGGCGAGTTCTCCTCCCTCGGGCCGCTGATCCGACAGGTAGCCGTGCGGCTTCCGGAGCTCGGGCTCACAGTCTCGGGAGACCTGTGGCCGCAGGAGGGGCTCTTCTTCCGCTCCGACCAGTTCAGCTTCATGCGGAGGGAGATCCCGGCGCTATTCATCTTCAACGGGCTTCACGAGTGCTACCACCGCCCGTGCGACGACATCGACTTCGTGAGCATCCAGAAGATCGTCAGGGTGGCGCGGCTGATCGCGCACACCGTGGTCGAGATCGCGAACCAGGACGCGGGCCCGAGCTGGAACCCCGGCGCGCTCGACGAGGTGCGCCGGATCACGTCGTTCGGGGGTTAGGGGGCGCTCGCTGGTACCGTCCGCCCGGGAACAAGAAACGCCAGCAGGGTCGTGATCCGGTCTCGCGGGACGCCCTCGACGCGGACGAGAGCCCGGGCGTACGCCTCCATCTGCGGTGAGTAGAAGGCGACCCTCTCGTCGAGGGCGCCCTCGTCCTCTGGGGCTACGTCGTCCGTCTTCCAGTCCACGACCAGGAGCCGATCCCCCGCTGGATCCGGAATCCGGACGACTCGGTCCACCGATCCTCGAAGGAGGCGGTCGCCGTCCCGCGCCACGAACGGGAGCTCGCGCTCGACGCGCGTGCCCTCGGGGAACGCGCTCCGGGTCAGGAGAGCCCGGATCTCCGGGGCCTCGAGCCAGCGGCGGAAGTCCGCGAGCAGCGCGTGCGGGTCGCGGAGCGCTGGAGCACGCTCCAAAGCACAGCCCAGGAAGGTCTTGTCGTCCGGGATCCCGTCCTCGAGCCACCCGATGGTCTCAAGCCACGCGTGGGCGGCCGTTCCCACCTCGAGCACCTCGCGGCCGGGATTCAGGAGGCGGTCGAGAGCGATCCGGCCACCCCCCTCGAGCTGGGAGGGCGCTTGCCAAGCAAGGTGCCTTCGGCGTGCGGCCCGGGAGAGGCGGAGCGGCTCCGCCGGGCCTGCCTCGTGCAGCGCCCCGCCGGACCGCTTCCGGAGGAGGGCAGCGACCTTCGGCTCCTTCCACCACTCCGGTACCCCCTCTTCCATCGGGACGGCTCCCACGGGGGCGGCGGCCCCCGGCGCCACCGCGGCTCGGAGCAACCGTGCGGCCGTCTTTGCCGTCGAGCGGCCCTCGGAATCCGGCTTCACGTACACGTAGACCGCATACCGGGCCCGGGTCAGACCCACGTAGAGGCTGCTCAGCGCGTCCCTCACGTCCCGCTCGCGGGCCTGCGCCACGGCCTCGTCCACCTGCGGGAAGAGGGGCAGCGCGGACTTTACGGGACGAGGGAAGACCCGAACCACCGGGCCCGTGCCGTCCGCACGGTAGGGGAGGTAGGGATCCGTTCCCTCTCCGCCCACCCAGAGGGCGTCCAGCTCGGGCAGGACGACCGCGTCGAACTCGAGCCCCTTCGCCCGCCAGAGCGTCATGACGCGCACCGCCGACGCGGCCGGGTCCTCGGCTCGGACTTTCTTCACCATGCGCGCGAAATCGGAGGGTCGGAGGGTCGCCCGCTCCTCCCATCGGAAGGCCTGCTCCGTGAGCTGGCGGAGCCGCCGGCGATCCCGCTCGGGAAAACGCGGGGAGAGCTCCCTCACCCACCCCGAGATCACCCGGCCGTAACCTTCTTCGACCAGGCGCTCGCGCACCTCGCGTGAAACCCGGGCGGCCTGGGCGTCGTCCTGCCACGCGTCGGGGCCGAAGCCGACGAGCTCTCCCACCGCGGTCATGGCGACCAGGTATCTGGAGATCCGGTCCCCCGGATGGTCGGCGAGGCGTAGGAGGGCGAGGAGCGAGAGCACCGGACCCGAGTCGGCCACGGGGACTCCGCCTTCCTCACTCGCCTCCAGGCCCAGCTCCCGGAGCCGGGCGATCAGGTGGGCCCCAGCCCGGTTCGTCCGCGTGAGCACCCCAATCGTGGCGTCGGGCGCCTGGTCGTGCAGCGCCTTTACCCGGGCGGCCGCGTGATCGAGCAACCGGGGGAACTCCTTCCCGCGGCCGCCGGGGTCCTCCTCGGGACCGACCTCGAGGCGAACGTAGCCCGGGAGGCCGTGTGCGGAGAGATGGGGCTCGAAGGACCGCGCCCAGCTCCGACCGAGCTCCTCCACGCCCTCCAGCACCGGGTTCGAGGCGATCCCCTCGAAGACGTGGTTCACGACGCCCAGCACCACCGGAGAGGACCGGTAGCTCTTCGCCATAGTCAGGGGCTCGAGCGCGTAGCGGGAAGCGACTGCCTCGAGGATCCGGGGCTCGCCCCCACGCCAGCCGTAGATCGACTGCTTCGGATCCCCCACCAGGAACGCGGCCTGCTCGCCCTCGTATCCCGACAGGATCTCGCCCACGATGGGCTCGAGCGCGGCCCATTGGGCGTTCGACGTGTCCTGGAACTCGTCGATCAGGACGTGGCGAACCCTACCGTCCAGGCGATAGAAGAGCTCGTCCCCGTGGACCAGCGCTCGGGCCCGGGCCAGGAAGTGGATCAGGTCGTCGAAGGAGTAGCGGCCCTCCCCTCGGGCCAGAGCCTCGAGCCGGCGGTCGTACTCGGGAAGAAAGCGCCCGAGCGCCCGGAGGCGCCCCTGGTAGGACGCCGCGAGGGCGGCCCGGGCCCCATCGATCAGGCCGCGGTAGACCGCTTGGAGGGGCACCGGAATCGGCTTTCCTCGGTAGGCATCCCTTCCCTCCATGAGCGCCCTGGCGATCCCGCCCTTCAGGAACTCGCCCCACTCCCGTTTTCGCAGCCGATCGACGGCCTTGTCCCGAGCCTCATCCCAGAGCTTGTCGGGAATGCCCTTGGCCGTGAGCGGAACCGCAGCCGCCTGAAGAACGTCCACGAGCTCGGCGACCCCGCGATCCTCCTCCTCCGCGAACGGCGCGACATCTCCCAGAGACCCCCAGGGATCCGCGACCGCGGGATCCAGCTCCCGGTAGATGAGGTGAAGGGCCTTCACTCCGTCGCGGAGCGTCGAGTGCACGTCACGGTCCGCGTCCCCGCGCCCTACGAGGCGAACCAGCTCGAGGAGCTGCCTGTTGTCCGCGCGAGCGAGAACGCCCTCGATAGCGTCGGAACGCATGCGATCCTGGTCCGCCTCGTCCGCGACCGTCCACGAGCGGGGCAGGCCCAGCTCGAGCGCGAACGAGCGGGCCACCCGGTGGAAGAACGCGTCCAGGGTGTGGACGTGGAGCCGGTGGAGCCCCCGCACGGTTCGCTCGAGCAGAGCTCCGAGCCCCTCGGGTCCGAGGCCGTCCCGCGGCACATCGGGCGGGAGCGAGCGCACGAGATCCCGAGCGGCCGCGGGGTCCTCGACCGCCTCGGCCAGACGCAGGAGGACGCGTTCGACGATCTCACCGGCCGCCTTCCGGGTGAACGTGGACGCCAGGATCTCCTCGGGGGGGATCCCGATCGCGAGGAGCCCGATCAGCCGAGAGGAGAGCCGGTACGTCTTCCCCGAGCCGGCCGATGCGAGGACCAGCTCCTTTCCCAGGACGGGGCCGGGCGCCACGTCGAAGAGGTCAAGCATCGGGGGGGCTCACCTCCTCGTCGAGCCGGAGGACGCCCCCGCCCACCACCGGCGCAAGAGGATGGTCGGGATCGATACGGGACGTCCTCGAGTCGTACGGGAAGCGGTTCCGGCGCAGCAGGCGCACGACCTCCCGGGCGCGCTCGATGGCCTCGTCCAGCTCGGCCGGGGTCCATTCCGCCCAGGACGGGCCCAAGAGCACGGGATCGCGGGGCAGGGCGAGGTACCCGACCCGGAGAGACCCCAACGCGGAGGTCGGCAGGAGCGGGACGCCGTCCAGCCGGAGAGACGGCGCCAGGTGGCGGTAGAGGGGGAGTTGGAGGTCGACCCACTCCCTGGCGCTCGCCCGGCCCTTTCGATGGACTTGTTCCGGGGAGCGGGGCCGCTCGCTCGTCTTGTAGTCGAAGATGCACCACTCTCCCGTCCGCTCGTTCTCGTCTAAACGGTCGACCTTGCCCGTGAGCGTGATCGGACGGCCGTCCACCCCCAGGGTCGCGCCCTCGCCCTCGAGCGGGAGCTCGGCGGCTCGGATTCGCCAGCCTTCGGCCCACCATTCCGCCTGCCACCGCGCGAACGCGTGCAAGCGGCGGCGGAGCTGCTCCACCTGGACCGCGACGGCGGGAAGGGGCCGAGCTCCGTACCGCGCCCCTGCCTCCGCGTCCAGCGCCGCGTCCAGGGCCGCTCGGATTCCGGGCTCGTGGGACAGCTCCCTGGTCTCCTCCCGGCCGTAGCGGCAGAGCACTTCGTGCGCGAGCGTCCCGAACAGGAGCGGATCCAGCTCCCGCGACCCGTCGTCTACTTCGTCCAGCTTCAGGATGCGCTCCAACGCGTAGAGGTAGGGATCCGCGAGGAGGCCGCGAAAAGCCGTCACGGCGATACGATCGGGAGGCTCGGGAGCCGAGAGGACGGGCTCGGGCGGGAGCTCGAGCGGCCGGCCTTCCGCGCTCGCGATCGGGCGAACGGGCCGCTCTCCGGCCCTCTCGAGGAACAGCCGGATCCGGCGGGCCGCCACCCGCGGCTCGTCGGCCAGGAGGAGGCGCGATATGTGGAGCGGGTTTCCATCTCCGTCCTGGAGGCCCGCCACGAAGAGGGCGTCGGGCCGCGTGGCGAGGATCGTCTTTGCGTAGAGCAGGTCGCGAGCCCAGCGCCTGCGGTTGTCCAGGAGGCCGAGCGCCTCTTGGAGCGCGTGCGGGAGGAACGGATCGAAGGTGACGGACTCCGGCAGGTGAGGCTCGTTCGCGCCCGTGACCACGAGGACGGGCGCGTCGTCCAGCGCCAGCTCGAGCCAGCCGAGCAGCTCGACGGCCGCCTCGTCCGCCGGGGGAGGCACCGCCTGCCCCGCCAGCTCCCCCAGGACCGTACGGACCGCCTCGGTCCCCGAGGCCCTCTCGTCCAGCACCCGGGCCACGGCCGGCACCTCCGCGAGCCCCTCCAGGCCCGCCAGGATCTCGCCGATCCCCTCCATCACCTCGGCCAGCTCCCGGTCCCGTTCGTCCCCGGGCCGGAGGGTCCGATCTGCGTAGACGGACAGGAGAAACGCCCGGATCGGCTCCGCCCAGGCAGACAGGGGCCGCGTCCCTTCCAGGGAGCGGAGGAGCTTGAGGACGTCGTTCCTGATACGACGGAGGGCCGGGGCCGGGCCGTCGCTCACTCGCTCCCCGCCGTCGGGCAGCCGATCCTCCGAACGTCCAGGACGGGACGGCAGGTGAAGGGCGTGGTACCGATCCGAGACTCCCCCCGGGGACGCGAGCCCCACGGCTCGCTCCACGTCGGGCTGTCGCAGAAGGTCGGCGAACGCCCGATAGTCCCCCCGCTCGAGGAGCTCCGCGACCCCCGCCAGGAGGCGGAAGGGGCCCGTACGTTCGACGGGGCGCCCCTCCGCGTAGCGGGTCCGGATCCCCTCCTCCTCCAGGCGCTCGACCACGTACGGGATCACGTCCCGATCGGGAACACCGATCGTGACGTCCTCGGCGGACCTGCCGCGGGCCGTACGCCGCAGGTGCTCCATCACCACGTCCGCCTGCTCGGCGGGGGCGGTCACCACCCGCACGGCCGTGTCCGGAACGCTGGCCCGCTCCTCCTCCCACGCCTCGGGGACGAGACACCCCAGAGAGTCGAAGCCGGACCCGAGGGCCCGGGGCGCTCCAACGAGGATCCGGACGGGCTTCGTCGTCCGGACGGCGCTGAGGAAGGCCCGCGCTATCGGCGTGAGGTCGGGCGCGCCGATCACCCAGAGGCTCGCGGCCGTCTCCACCCGATCCTCCCGAAGCGCCGTCCGGCGTGCCGCCTCCCGATCCAACCAGCCCCCGGCCTCGAGGAGCCGATGGTACTCCCGCTCGGCCCTCGCCAGCACGTCCCAGCGCGCGTCGTCCGCGAAGAGGAGGCCGCTCCGGCACTTCTCCCTGACGTCGCGGAAGGCGAGACCTGCCGCCGATACCCTCTCGTGGAGATCGCGGACCGTCTCGGCCAGGGAGCGCCGGGCGGCATCCGGATCGAAGCCCGGTTGCGGAGGGGCGAGGATCTGGAGCTCCTCGGGCTTGAGCGAGGCCACCGCCCGGCGCCAGGCGGCCCCGGCCACGACCGGGCCGGGCGGAGGGCGACCCGGTGAGTACAGGTGCTCGGGGAGCCTCCCCACCGTTGTGACCCGCGGGGGCCGGAGCGCCATCCCCCGAGCCTCCGCCCTTTCGAGCAGGATCTCGATCAGCCGGCGAGCGGCGCGGGCGGCAGGGAGAGCGACCAGGCAACTCGAGAGATCGGCCACCGGCGCGGCCTCGAAGAGGACGTCCGCGGCCGAGTCGAGGATCGGCCCTTCCCACCCGAGGTACGTGAGGTGGCACTCGGCCCGCTCGGACGTTTCCTTAGATTGGGCCACCCCGCCCTCGCACCCTCCGCGCCGAGGCCGCCGTGCGTAACCTGATCGTACGACTCTTCGTGAACGCCGTGGCCCTCTGGGTCTCCGCGCGCCTGGTGGGCGGCATCGAGCTTGCCGGAAGTTTCTCGGAGGTGCTCCTGGTCGCCGCGGTGTTCGGGATCGTGAACGCGCTGCTCAAGCCGCTCGTCGTCCTTCTCTCCCTCCCCTTCCTGATCCTCACGCTCGGCCTCTTCGCGCTCGTCATCAACGCGTCGATGCTGATGCTCACGGCTGCGCTCGTGGATTCGCTCGTGGTCGAGGGGTGGTGGGCGGCGCTGGTGGGGAGCGTGCTTGTCTCGCTCGTGAGCCTTCTCTTCTCAATCATGCTCCCGGATGCGCGGGACTGAAGCGCTCGTCCAGGCCCTACGCCCGACCCGCCTCCGCAGTCGGTACCGGCTGCGGCTGGACGCGTTCGTCCTCGCCGTAGTGGCGGTACTTCCAGCCTAGCCACAGCGCGAGCCCGAGCCAGGCCGCCGAGAACGGGACCATCACCCACGCGATAGCCGCCAGGGAGAGCCCCATCCACGTCATGAGCGCGCTCTGCGACCAGATGCCCACCTGGTCCCCGAAGCGGTAGACCGCCGTGTCGTTGAAGTTCTTCGACTTGAACTTGTCCACCCTCGGAACGACCGTGTAGAGGACCTCCCTCGCGGGACGCTGCACCGAGAAGTTCGCGGCCCGTCGGAAGACCTGGAACGCGACCACAACCGAGAGGACGGAAGCGAACCCCAGGATCCCGAACCCGATCAGGCTCACCAGGGGGAGGAAAGCCAGCGAGAGCCCGATCCCGAACCACTTGAGGATGCGCCCCGTGAGGAAGAGCTGGGTGATCAGGGTGAGGCTCTGCACCGCCATCTCCATCACAGCGAAGAGGCGGATCGAGCCCTCGGGATTCCCCTCGTAAGCGGTCTCGACGATCGCGATGAGGTGCACGTAGAGGAACGTGGACACGACCGTGAAGAAGACCATGAGGCCCGCGACTCCGAGCAGGTAGGGGGACTTCGCCACGTGGCGGATCCCCTCCAGGAGCCCGCCCCCGATCACCTCCTGCTGGCGCTGCTCCGGGGCGACGACCTCCGGCAAGGTTCCCGATACGATCTCGCGGTCTCTCTCCGCCACGTCGTAGACCTTCTTCTCGTGCCGCTCCAGCATCTTCGACGCCCGCCCCGCTCCCTCGAGTAGGACGGCGGAGACGAGGAGCAGGTTTACCGGCCCCAGGAACGACACGAAGAACGCAGTGATGGAGGACCCGGTGAGCGCCCCGATCGTGCCCCCCACCGCCACCATCCCAAAGAGCCGCTTCCCCTGCGCGGGGCGGAAGACGTCCGTGAGGAAGGACCAGAACACGGACACCACGAAGAGGTTGAAGACGCTCGTCCACATATAGAAGAGCCGTCCCACCCAGACGCTCGGGACGATGTCGGCGGCCCGGAAAAGCAGGAAGAAGACGACCAGGTTCAGGATGAAGAACCGGTAGATCCACGGAACGAACACGCGGCGCGGATAGCGCCCGACGAGAGCCGTGAAGACCGGGTGGACGAGGAGCATCCCGATGAGCGTGCCCGTGAAGAGCCACGGGAGCGTCGTCGCCCCGCTCTCGACTCCCATCTGGTCACGGATAGGCCGGATGACGTAGTAGGCCGCGAGAACAAGGAAGAAGTACGCGAACGACCAGAGAAGGGCGGCGACCTCCTCGTCCCGGACGTCGATCGTGCGCCGGAGCAGGTTCCCCACGGCGGTGCTCAAGGCCATCCTCCCTGGCTGCGGGTTCGACGGGCACGGCCGCGCTCCACGGGCGTCGAACCTACCCAGATTGTCGATCGGAAGGCGTTCCTGCCAGGGGGAGCCGCGCGGGGAGGAGCAGGCGGCTCTCTACGGGTCCCGAGTCAAGGGCACAGGGCCCGTCGTCAGTACCTCGGAATGGTGGGATCCACCTCACTCTGCCAGGCGCGGATACCGCCCTTCAGGTTCCAGACCTTGCGGAAGCCCGCGTCCTGGAGCCTCTTCAGCGCCTCCGCGCTCCTGGACCCCGCCTGGCAGTGGAGGACGATTTCCTCCGCGGAATCCAGCTCGGGCATCCGCTCGAGCAGGTTGTCCAGGGGGATCAGCTCGGCTCCGTACGCCCCTAGGTTCACGATTTCCCACTCGTGCGGCTCACGCACGTCCACGATCCGGAGACGGTCGCCCCGCTCGAGTCGGGCGTGGAGCTCCTTCGCGGTGACCGTGGGAACGTCCGACTGATCCTCCGCGGCTCCCTCCTCGTAGCCCGGGACACCGCAGAACTCGAGGTAGTCGATGAGCTCGGTGACGGTCGGGTTCTCGCCGCACACCGGGCACTCTGGGTTCTTGCGGAGCTTCAACGTCCGCCACTCCAGAGTGAGCGCGTCGAAGAGGAGGAGCCGCCCAATCAGGGGCTCCCCGCGGCCGATGATGAGCTTGATCGTCTCGAGCGCCTGCATGGCTCCGATGATGCCGGGGAGCACGCCGAGCACCCCGCCCTCGGCGCAGCTCGGCACCATCCCGGGGGGCGGCGGCTCTCGAAAAAGGCACCGGTAGCACGGGCCGTGGCGGGCGTCGAAGACGGACACCTGGCCCTCGAAGCGGAAGATGGAGCCGTACACGTTCGGCTTGCCCAGGAGAACGCACGCGTCGTTCGTGAGGTAACGCGTCGGGAAGTTGTCCGTCCCGTCCACGACCACGTCGTACGGGCGGATCACGTCCAGCGCGTTCTCGCTCGTCAGGCGGATTTCGTGAGGCACGACCTCGACGTGCGGGTTCACGTCCTTCAGGCGCTCGGCGGCGGACTCGATCTTCGGGCGCCCGACGTCTTTCGTGCCATGGAGGAGCTGTCGCTGGAGGTTCGTCCGGTCCACGACATCGAAGTCCACGATGCCGACCCTTCCGATCCCGGCCGCCGCCAGGTACAGCCCTAAAGGGGACCCCAGCCCCCCGGCTCCGATCATGAGGACGCTCGCGTTCTTCAACCGGCGCTGCCCGGCCATCCCGACCTCAGGCATGATGAGGTGCCGGGAGTATCGCTCGATCTCCTCGTTCGACAGGTGGGGAAGCTCCCCCGCAGGAACGGTCCAAGGGGGGAAGCCCACTGGGCCGGTCGAGTTGCCGCTGGGCTTGCTCATTCGGATAGAGGTTCCCTCTCGGCCGGGCCGAGCGTCATCGTCCCGGGTCGCGTTCTCGGTCGGCCGGGCGGGTGCCGTCAGGCCGCCAGATGCTGGTGGATGTCGCGCGCGGCCTCGATCCGGACCTCGAGGGCAAGCCGGTCTCGGGGGTCGTTCGCGACCCGGGAGACCTGGACAGGGAGCCCTCCATAGACTGCGGTCACGGCCTCGCGGGCCACGTCCCTCAGGGCCTCGAATCCCGCGTCCGTGTTGGGCGCCCGGAGCCGGTCGTTCGACTCGATCCGCAGCAGGGAGGCGTCGAAGTCGAGCTTCCCCTGCACGCGCGGGTCGGTCTCAAGAAGCGCCGCCACGCGGAGCGCTTGCTTCAGGGTCGAGGCGATCGCTTCCGTTGCGTCACCCTCGAGCGGCACCCGTCGCTGGGCGAGGAGGCCGGACCGCCCGTCCGCGCAATCCAGGGCAAAGCTCACCTCCTGGGAGATCAGCATGATCCCCGGGCTGTCGGGCGCGTGCGCGTAGTCGGCCACATCCAGGAGGACCAGGTCCAGCGCCCCGTCCCGGATCCACTCGTGGAAGATCGGGACGAACACCTCCACGTCGTCCTCAATCTCGGGGGGAGCGGACGTGTAGAGCTTCACGCAGATGCGATAGAGGCCCTCCAGGCCGGCCGATCCCACGCTGCCCGCGGTCGCGCCCGCTCCGCCGCCGCCTCCGCTCACAACGGAAACCCCACGCCCAATCCGTTTCCGCCCGTCCCCGCGGCCTGCGCCTCGAGGAGGCGGCTGTAACACCCGTGCGCCGCCTCGACGAAGAGCTGCGCTTCCTCAACCCGGCGATGGGCTTCGTCCCCGTCCCGGACCCGGCCCCCGGCCTCGTGCACGCTCTGGAGGTACCCCCACTCCTTCGCGCCCACGAAACGCTCGAAGAACAGCTCCGTATCGATGAACTTCATCTTGAACTCGGGGAACACGAGCGCAGGATCGCCCTTCTGATCCGGGTTCTCGGCCTTGAGGAGACCCTGGGCCGCGAGGATCATCGCCTGGTAGGCGAGCTGACCGGCTTCGTCGAAGCGCGCCGGTCCCGCTCTTTCGTCGTCCAGGAGCACCGACGCGTCGAACGCCTTGGACTCCGCGTTCGCAAGGCTGAATTGGGTGAGCGTCACGACCTCCCCAGCGCACTCGCCCACGCCGATGTCCCCGATCGAGTACTCGCGCGCGTCGTGCCAGTCGACGTAGAAGGTCGGATCGGTCTCGTAGGCCGGCACGGCGAGGAGATCCCCGAGCCTCCCCTTGATCTCCTTCTTCCCCACCCGCACGACCCACGAGCGGAACGTCTCGTCCGACTCACGCTCGGTCGTGTAAAGGTCGAGGAGCCGATCCACCGTCTCCGGGATCCGCTTGGACGGAACGGCACCCATGGCCAGCCCGTAGCTCCCCGCGTTCTCCTCGAGCGATCCGCCGAGAAGCAGCTGGAAGTGGGGCACCTTGTAGGCGCCCACGTTCCGGCTCGAGCCGTAGAAGCCGATGTCGGCGATGTGATGCATCCCGCACGAGTTCGGGCACCCGCTCACCTTGATGTGCACGTCCTTGAGGACCGGATCCAAATGGAGCTCTCGCTCGTGCAGGCGCTCCCTGAGCTCGGCGCCAAGCCCGCGCGAGCTGGCGATCCCGAGCTTGCAGGTGTCCGTGCCCGGGCATGCGGTCACGTCGGTGATCGTCGCCGCGCCCGTAGACACGAGCTTCGCCTCGTGGAGCTCGTTGTAGATAGCGACCAAGTCCTTCTCGTGGATCCAGCGGAGGAAGAAGTTCTGGTCCACGTTCGTGCGGAGCGCGCCGGGAGCGTACTTCCGGACGAGGTCCGCGAGCCTGCGCGTCTGACGGGACGTGATGTCGCCCAGGGGAAGGTTGATCGTGACCGCCACGGACCCCTCTTGGCGCTGCCGGTAGACGTTCGTCTTCGACCACTCCTCGAACCCGTCCGCCGGCACGGTCGACTCGTCGGTGACCGGCTCCGAGCGCCCCTCGATCTGGGGCAGGCGCGCCTCCTCGAGCCAGGCGTCCCAGCGCGGATCGGGCTCAAGCGCAGACAGCTCCTCCTCCACCACGCACTTGAACTCGTCGATCCCGAGCTTGGCCACGAGGAACTTGATCCGGGCCTTGTTCCGGTTCCGCTTCTCGCCCAGCCGGGCGAAGACGCGGGCGATCGCCTGTGAGAGCGGGAGCATCTGGGCTTCCGGCATAAACTCGTAGAGCACCTTGGCCACGTGCGGGACGGGCCCAAGCCCACCGCCCACCACCACCGTGAAGCCCCGCTCCTCCACGCCGTCCACCTCCCGGGTCGCCGCGACGAACCCGAGGTCATGCATCATGACGCGGGAGCAGCCCTCATGTCCGCATCCGGAGTATGCGATCTTGAACTTCCGCCCGAAGTCCTGGACGTCCGGATGACCGAGGAGGAAGGAGGCCTCGGCCTTCGCGTAGGGAGAGATGTCGAAGCGCTCGTCCGTGCAGATCCCCGCCTTGGGGCAACCGGTGACGTTCCGGACCGAGTTCCCGCACGCCTCCCGTGTCGTGATCCCAACAGCGGCCAGGCGCCGGTGCAGATCCGGCGTGTCCTCGATATCGACGAAGTGCAGCTGGACATCCTGTCGGGTCGTGATGTGGAGGACCGCGTTCGAGTACTCCTCCGCGCAGTCCGCGAGGACCTCGAGCTGCTCGGCCGTGACCTGCCCGTACGGGATCTTGATCCGCTGCATTCCCGGCGCGTCCCATTCGGTCTCGGGCCCCTTCGTAAGCCCGAGGCGCCGGAAGGGGAGCTCCTGGGTCTTGGTCCCATCGTAGCGCTGACCGTTGTCGTAGCGCTGGCCGTAGGCGCCCCGCCGGAGGCGAAGCTCGGCGAAGACCTTGTCCTCGATCTTTCCCTGTTTCCGGAGCTCCATCTGCGCCTCGTAGGAGTCGATCTCCTCCGTCACGTGGGGAGGAATGCTATCCGCGAGCCGCACCTTCCAGCTCCACTGCCCCGGACTAGTCGCGCCGGTGTTCGTCTCGCCTGGGCTCATCGTTTGCCGTCCTGACTCGTCCCGCCGATTCACGTCGAGGTACGGGCTGGGTACCGTACCCTCGTCACAAGTTATGGAGCCCGCACTCTGTCCGGGTGCCCCCGCGCCACCGCCCCGCCCGCTCGTGCTCCCCCGGGAGCGTGGGCGTCGTGAGGGGCTCGTCCCCGATGCTCGCGTAGCCCTCGTCGTGGAGGGGATGATAGAGCACCCGGTTCACCATGATGAACTCCCACACTTGGTCCAGGGTCCAGAGCGCGAGAGGGTTCACTTTCGTGCGGCCATTCTTCTCGACGATCGGAATCCCGGCTCGCGACTCCGATTGGTCCCGTCGCCGGCCGCTGATCCACCCCTCGAAGCCGTCCAGCGCCCTCCGCATCGGCTCGACCTTCGTGAGCTGGTGGAACAGCTCCTCGTCCCGTTCCCAGAGGCGCTCCCCGTGCTGGGCCTCTAACGCCTCCCTCGACTTGGCGGCGGGGAACGTGCGGAGGTCGATCCCGTAGTGCTCGCGCACCCGCTCCGCATGCTCGAGGGTCTCCGGGAAGTGGTAGAGCGTATCCACGAAAAGCACGGGAGTGCGAATCCCCTCCTCCGCCAGCATGTGGATGAGGATCATCCCGCTGGGACCGAACGTGGACGACATCGCGACCCGGCCCTCGGGGAAGGCGGATGCGGCCCAGCGGAGCACCTCCCTCGGATCGGCTCCCTCGAAGTGGCGGCTGAGATCCGCGGCTTCCTCGGCGGTGAGAGAAGCCGATACGAACGGAGCCGGCGCCACCACCGGGTCCACCGCCCTGCCGTCCGCAGAGATGCCCATCGTCTCGACTCCGGCCCCCAGAATGTCCTCTCTCACCGCCGCCTCGTCCTTCCAAGCTCCGTTCGCCAGACCTTCGTCCGCCCCCAGCTGCCGCTCCTGTCCACCGGCACCGGTCCGCGCTCCACCTTCCGTCCTAGTCCCGCCCCGGCCAAATCAAAAGCCCCGACCTCTTGGAGGTCGGGGCCGAAGTCCTCTGCGCGATCGGGCGGCTACGCGAAGTGTCTCCGGGACCCACCCCCAGCGGGGGAGGCCGGACAAGAACACATCGCGCAACACATCGCGGTCATAGCCATAGCGAGAAGACTTTAGGCCGAAGGGCGGGGGACGTCAAGGCCCTCCGGAGCCTTCCGGAGCCCCGTGGCCGACCTTCCCCGTCCCCGTCCGCCGGCTCCCGCGGGCAGCTTCGAGCTCGGTCCTGGCCATGGACATGAACACGGAGCACGGCTCCGGGCAGGGGATCTGGCCCCCGGGACCTGCCTTCTCGCCCGCGGGGTCACCGCCCGCCCAAGTGGGACGGCGGAGGCACCGCCCCGGGGCACAGCACCGGGAAACGACCCGCTCCACCCCCTTCTCGTCGAGCTCCGCGACGCCCGCATAGATCCCGGTCTGGCGAGGCGCCGCCCGGGCAAACGGGGTGAGCGCGAGCCGGCCCCGTAGGGCCAGGTGCCGGTGGACGAGCGCGGTCGGGTAGAGATGCGCGTAGGCCTCCCAGACCTGGTCGGGCGAGAGGTCGGTGAGGCGCCACCCACCGGCCAGGTCCGGCGCGGTCTTGAGTGGCCGATGGACTCCGTTCCCTGAGCGGGCCGCGACCTCGAGCGCGTCCTCCGGATCGAGGAGTTGCCGGAGCTCGGCCCCGTCCCGACCGCGGTCGTCCACGTGCCGGATTTCGTAACGCCGCTCGTGGGCGGGGGTCGCCCCGGCACCCCCCGGCTGCGGTGCGAGCGGACGGACTACCGCCTGGAGCACGTCCCACCCATCGGGACCCGCTTCCCCAAGCCAGGCGGCGAAGGCCTCCCTCGCCTCGCGAACGTCGGAGGGCGTGGGCGGCGACCGGCCTCCGGGACTCTTCTCGTCAGTCTCCCGGCCGGGCGTCCGATCGTCGGGCCCATCGGTGCGTCCCTCCCCTCCTTCCTCCTCCCGAACGATCCGGTGGACGAGGTCGACCAGCGACGGATGCGTGCCCACCGGCTGCGCGTACCAGATCGTCGCGCCGCCCCTCTCCGTCCGACCTCCCGAGATGGCCAGCGTCGCCGGAACGGTCGAGCCCGCGTGCCATCCCTCTGACATGAAGAAGGGGACGAGGATCACGTTCCCGTCCGCGAGCTGGGGAAGGAGCTGCTCGACGCGGGGATCTTGGTCCAGGAACGCCGCGAGCACGCGGCGGTAGGGGCCACGCGCGCGGATGCGCTCGACGACAGCAAGAGTCGTGTCTCCCGAGCGGGAATGGGCGTCCGTCCCGTGCCCGATCACGACGAGCGTCGCGCCGGCCTCGTCCCCCGCATCGAGCGGGGCCACCTCTCTGGCCCGCTCGCGTACGATCGCCTCCATGTGCGGATGCGCGCCCACCGGCGGACAGAGGCGGAGGACCCGGCCGGAGCGGCGGGTCACCCGTCCCGCGAGGCCGAGCTCTCGGGGGACGACCGTCTCCGTGAAGTAACCAGTGCTCGTAAACAGGGGAACGACGAGCACCTCGCGACTCTCGACCAGGTCGAGCGCGGTGTGGAGGTGCGGGTCCTCCTTCCAGAACCCCACCCGGACCTCGGCGAACGCACGGTCCTCCCTCAGCCGGCAGGCCAGGAGGTGGACGGGACGGGCGGAGTCCGAGCTGTGGTGGGAGCCGTGCCCCACGAGAAGCACTCCCGCGGCCGACCCACCGCCCCCGGACGGGCTCCGGCCGGCCCACTCGGGGCCCTGACTCCCGCCTTCCCGCGTCCTTGACAAGGTTCGAACGCCTCCCCTACGTAAGGCTCCAGCGCCGGAGGCGCGCCGCTCCGAAGGTTCCACGCGCGCGGCCCCGGAGTCGCGCGAGCGCCATCCGCCTCAACCTAACGAAGCCCTTCCGCGACGCCGAAGGAACCGGAGGGCGGGCGAGTACCGGCGATGACCCGACGAGCCCCCGACCGCTCTCCAGGCCGGGGGCTCGCGCCCTTTCGGGCGGGAAGCGTCGCCAGGGCGTGGAGGGGAACGCCAGAAGGTGGACCGATGACCCGAAAGCGACCGGGAACCGTATACCTCGTCGGGGCCGGCCCCGGCGACCCGGATCTTCTCACCCGAAAGGGCGCGCGGCTCCTGGCCGTGGCGGGTGCGGTCGTGCACGACGCCCTCATTGACTCCAGGCTTTTTACGGAGGTCGCGCCCGGCGCCGAGCTGTACGACGTGGGGCGGCGAGCGGGGACGAAGCGACTGGACCAACCCCAAGTGAACGAGCTCCTGATCAAGCTCGCGGGGGTCCATGAGATCGTGGTTCGACTGAAGGGGGGAGACCCGTTTGTCTTCGGTCGTGGGGGAGAGGAGGCAATCGCGCTCAAGGCCGCCGGCATACCGTTCGAGGTGGTTCCTGGAGTCACGTCAGGGGGTGCGGTCCCCGCGTACGCGGGGATCCCCCTGACCCACCGGGGAGTGGCCTCGTCGGTGACGTTCCTCACCGGGCACCAAGTCACGTCTGCCCCGGAGGGGGCGGAAGCCTCGAGCCCCATCACCCGGGAGGGGACGCTCGTGATCTTCATGGGCCTCCTCAGGGTCGAGGAGATCGCGCGGGGACTGATCGAGCGAGGTCTATCGCCGGACACGCCGACGGCGGTGATCCAGTCGGGGACCTACGCGTCCCAGCGGACCGTCACGGGAGTGCTGGCGGACATCGGGGAGCGGGCGCGGGCGGGTCGCATTTCGCGCCCCGCGCTCATCGTGGTCGGGGACGTCGTGGCGCTTCGCGAGGGGATCCGCTGGTTCCCCGAGGCGGGAGTCGAAACAGCGACCGGCAAAGGCCCCCCCGAGCGGGGAGTGGCTCAGGGCGCGGACAAAGCGAAGTGAGTGTAGTTCTTCTCGATGTAGGCCGTCCACTCCGGGGGCACGTCGGTATCCGGAAAGATCGCCTGAACCGGGCACTCGGGCTCGCAGGCCCCGCAGTCGATGCACTCTTCGGGCTGGATGTAGTACTGGTCGTCCGCGTCGTAAATGCAGTCCACGGGGCAGACGTCCACGCAGCTCGCGTCCTTCGTGCCGATGCAGGGCTCGGCGATGATGTAGGTCATAGACCGTCGGCTGAGGTAGTTCTTGCGCTTGAGTACCTCTCCTCCCCCCGACTCCGTTCTGCCGGAAGCTCCGACACGGGGACCCGCAGGGGCGACCCGGGCGCCGCCGGATTCCAGCGCCACGCCCCCATGGCCGCCCAGTCGTCCGAGGCGTCCTCCCCCACGATGAGCCAAAGCACTTCGGGCCACAGCTCCATGTATCCCCGATCGATCGAGGACGGAACCGGCCGCCCCACCGGGTGGGAGTGGTAGAATCCCACGATCTCGTGCCCCGTTCCCCGGAGCGAGCGTTCCTCCTCGATCACCCGTCGAGGATCGATCGTGAACCGCGTTCGCCTTCGACCCGCCGGAGCCTCGTTGGGGCACGGGATCGCGCGCGTGACCCAGATGTCCCCGTCCTGGATCCGCCCCACCAAGAGCCCACACGCCTCGTCGGGAGACGCCCGTCTCGCGTCCTCCACCACGGTCCGCGAGACGTCCGGGGAGAGGTAGGCGCCCTCGGTCCACCCCTCCCCACCGCTCACCAGTCGGGCCCCACACCCCCCGCGATGGAGGGAACGATGGATACCTCGTCGCCTTCCTTCACGGGCGTGTCCAGATCCTTCTCGTAACGGACGTCGGTGCCGTTCACGAACACGTTCAGGAACTGTCGCACCTCGCCCTGCTCTCCGAGGATCCGGCCGAGGAGATCGGGGTGCGTACTCCCGAGGTCGTCGAACAGCTCCCGCACGGTAGCCCCTTCCGCCTGGAGCTCCGCCTGTCCGTTCGTGAGCTTACGAAGCGCGCTCGGCACTCGGACGGTAACGCTCATCCCTCTACCTCCTCGCTCGCGGCCAGTCGCTCCACCTCGGCGAGCCTCGGCTGGATGGGATCCTCCAGCCGGAACGTGCCGCGCGCGGCATCCGGAGTCTTGAGCCCGTTCCCCGTGATGCAGAGAACGGTGGGTCCGTCACGCCGGAGCCGACCGTCCCGGACCAGGCGCGCCGCAGCGGAAACCGTAACGCCTCCGGCCGTTTCCGTGAAGACGCCATCCAAGGTCGCCAGCAGGCCGATCCCGTCAACGATCTCCGGGTCGGACACCGCCTCCCCCCAGCCTCCGGTCTCCTGGATCGTCTCCACCGCAAACAGACCGTCCGCCGGATTTCCGATCGCGAGCGAGCGTGCGATGGTGTTGGGTTTCTGAATCGGCCGCACCTGCCGCTCTCCGGCCTGCACCGCGTTCACGATGGGTGCGCAGCCCGACGCCTGTGCGCCGAACATCCGGGGCTCCGGACCCTCCTCGACGAGGCCGGTCTTCATGAGCTCGCGGAAGCTCTTCCGAACCTTCGTGATGAGCGACCCGCCCGCCATGGGGACGACGACGTTCGCGGGCAGCGTCCAGCCGAGCTGCTCGGCGATCTCGTACCCCATGGACTTCGAGCCCTCGCTGTAGTAGGCCCTGAGATTGACGTTCACGATTCCCCATCCGAACCGGTCCGCCACCTCCGCACAAAGCCGATTCACATCGTCGTACACCCCCCGTACGCGGACCACCCTCGCCCCGTGCACGCCCGTCGCAACGATCTTTTCCACCTCCAGGTCCTCGGGAATGAAGATCCAGGCGCGGAGGCCCGCGGTCGCGGCCTGTGCGGCCACCGCGTTCGCTAGGTTGCCTGTCGACGCGCATCCGACCACGTCCATGCCGAACTCCCCCGCACGTTGGAGAGCGACCGCAACGACTCGGTCCTTGAACGACTGCGTCGGATGGTTCGACGAGTCTACCTTGATCCAGAGATCATCGATGCCCAGCGCGGCTCCCAGCCTCGGAGCTCGGAGGAGCGGCGTCCACCCGACCCCGAGCCCGCGGGTCGGCTCCTCGGCAACGGGCAGGAGCTCGCGGTACCGCCACAGGTCGGTAGGTCGCGATGCGATCCTCTCCCGCGTGAGCCGACCGCGGAGCCGCTCAAGATCGTAGACGACCTCTAGAGGACCAAAGCACTCCTCGCAGACGTGATGCGGGCCGGCTTCCGTCTCCGTCCCACAAATTCGACATCGAAGCGTGCTCAGCGCCGCGGGGGCGAGGGGTGCCAAGTTCGTCTCGCTCATCGCCTCTATCGTCTCCTGCGCGGTCTGGCCCAAGGGCGGCCCACCCGCGCCGTGTCCACCGCCCGGAGGCGCCGAAAGATCGCGAGAAACGCGTTCCCGGCAACCCGCCGGCCTCCTTAGAAAAAGGAAAGAGCCCCGACCTCTCTGGAAGAAGGCCGGGGCTCTCTCGCTCCGTCGGGTCCGCTTGCCTAGCGCCTGGCGCCTCCGGACACGACCGTCCCCGATGCGCCTTCCTCCATGGAGGAAGCCGACATCGAACAACGGCACATGCACATGTAGCCGCGAGCGACCCGCATTATCGTCCGACTCCTCTGCTTCGGATGAGCGGCCCCGACGAGCGCAAACGGTACCGAAGCAGGCCAGAGGCGTCAAGTCTCTGACCCACACCTCGGACCGCGTCCAGTTGACCTCGCTGTGTGCCGCGTCTAGTCTCGTCAGGCGCGAACGCCGGGCTCGTCCTCTCCGCCGAACGAAAGGTACGTGCCGGCCCGACGGACGTGTCCTGTGAGGACATCTCCCATGACCATGTCGCTCTCTCGGTACCCCGCCCACGCCCTGGCGCCGCTCGAGGAGCGCCCGTGAGCGAGCCACTGCCCCCCGTCGGCTTCCTCGGCCTCGGAATTATGGGCGAGGGGATGGCCCGAAACCTCCTCGGGGCCGGCTTCCCGCTCACCGTGTGGAACCGCACGGCGCCGAAATCCGCCGCCCTGGCGAAGGAGGGGGCGACGCTCGGACGGGGTCCGGCCGACGTGGCCGAGCGCTCCGACATCGTCTTCGTCTGTGTGAGCGATACGCCCGATGTCGAGGAGGTCGTGCTCGGGCCGGGCGGTGTACTCGTTGGCGCGCGTGCCGGCAGCCTGGTCGTGGACATGAGCACCATCAGCCCGGCGACGACGCGGGAGATCTCGAGGCGGCTCGGTGAGGGCTCTGTCCACATGCTGGACGCTCCGGTGAGCGGAGGGAGCGAGGGGGCCCGAAAGGGCACGCTGAGCATCATGGTGGGGGGCGATGCCGATCAGGTCGAGCGCGCCATGCCGGCTTTCCGGGCGATGGGAAAGACGATCACGCACGTGGGCCCAGTCGGAGCAGGGCAGACCGTGAAACTCGTGAACCAGATCGTGGTCGTCGTGAACATGCTGGCCGCCGCGGAGGGACTGCTCTTCGCGGAGGCCTCCGGGGTCGACCTGACCAAGACGCTCGAGGCGATCACGGAGGGCGCCGCGGGGAGCTGGATGCTCCAGAACCGTGGCCCGCAGGTCGTCGCGCGGGACTGGCGCCCCGGGTTCATGGTGGACCTGCAGCAGAAGGATCTCCGACTCGCACTCGAGGCCGCGGACGAGTTGGGAGTCCCCCTGCTCGGCACCGGGCTGGTGTTCCAACTCTACCGTACGCTCCAGCAAGCCGGGCTCGGGCGCGAGGGGAACCACGCCCTGGCCAAGGCGCTCGAACGACTGGCAGGATTCGAGATCGGCACCGGCGGCGTCTGACGGCTCGATTGCCGGACGGTTTTCGCGCTTGGCGCCGCGCTAGCTCTCTCGCGGACTCGAACGGAGGAGGGCCGTCCCTGGCTCGAACTGCGCCGCGTCTTACGGGTTCGGCGGGGGCGCCGCCGGCCGCTCCCGGAGCCGGACCATGAACGTCAGCTCCTCTCCGTCCCGCACGACAGTGGCCTCCACCTCGGCCCCCGCCTCGAGCTGGTCGAGCGCGTCCGTCATCACGTAGAGGTCCTCGATCTCGAACGGCCCGAGACGGATCAGGACATCCCCCGCCCGAAGCCCACCCTCGTCCGCCGGCGAGCCGTCGGTGACTCCGCTCAAGCGGACGCCGAAGTCCACCGGCGCGAAGTCGGGGATCGTTCCCAGGTAAGCCCGGTTCCCCGAAGACGCCATCGTCTGCGGCGCGCCCGCGCCCGCCACGTGCGTCAGGCGCTCGGGGCGGTCGGCTACCGCGCGGATGGTCGCTTCGACCAGTGAGGTCACGCGCTCGAGGCCGGCCCGGTCGATCAGCTCCCAGTCGTCCTCCGGTCGGTGGTACTGCCCGTGTACGTTCGTGAAGTAGTGGAGGACCGGGACGTCCCGGGCGTAGAACGACGTGTGGTCGCTCGGGCCGTACCCTTCGGGGGAGCGAGCGAGCGGGACCCCCTCCGCGCGCTCCACGTTGTCGAGGATCTCGTTCCACTCCTCGGCCGTGCCCGTTCCGTTCACGATGAGCGGCTGGCCCGCCAGGCGACCGACCATGTCCAGGTTCACCATCCCCACCGTCCGCTCTACCGGCACGGACGGATCCTGGACGTACCGGCTCGACCCGAGGAGACCCGCTTCCTCACCCGAAAACGTCACGAAGACCACGGTCCGCGCCGGCGGGCTCGCCGCGAGGGCCTCGGCCACCGCGAGGAGCGCACCCACGCCCGAGGCGTTGTCGTCCGCCCCGTTGTGCACCTCTCCAGGCGCGTCGGCCAGCGACCCGAACATCTCACCCAGGCCCAGATGGTCGTGATGGGCCCCCAGGACCACTGCCTCCGAGCGGCGCGCTGGATTGGAGCCCTCGAGGATCCCGATCACGTTCGTCCCGGTGCCCTCCGGCGCGTGGGGGCTCACGGCGCTCTGGAGCTCGACCGTCTGGAAATACCCGCCCCCGGCTCCCTCCGGGGTCACGGGCTCGAGCCCGATCCGCGCGAACTCGCGGGCGATGTACTCGGCCGTGCAACGCTCGCCCTCGGTGCCGGCCAGGCGCCCCTGGAGCTGATCGTCCGAGAGATAGCGGACCGCCGCCAAGGGGTGCTCGAGGTCTCTTACGAGCCCGGCCGGAGCTGGGCAGGTGGTCGTGCCCTGGGCGGAGGGCGGCTGAGGCGGTGCCTGTCCGGAGGCAGCCGCCGTGAGGACGAGGAAGAGCCCCACCCGGCCCGCCGATGCGATGGCGAGCTCCCTCGGGCCCCGGAGCGGCGAAAGGCGCCCGCTCCTCATGGGGCACCGGCAGGCAGGGGATCCACCCACTCCGCCAGGAATACGTTGATCTCGCCGGGACCCGCGGCTCCCCGATCGGACGAGAACGCGAGGTAGCGCCCGTCCGGGCTCAGCATCGGGAAGCTGTTGAAGGTGGGCGCCTCCGACGTGGTCACCCGCTCTTCCCCGGTCCCGTCCTCGTTGATCAGATAGAGGGCGAACGTGCGCCCCGACGGGTCGCCCTGATTCGAGCTGTAGATGATCCGCCTCCCGTCCGGAAGGAACGCCGGTGCGAAGTTTGCGGCCCCGTTCGAGGTCACCTGCCGCTTGTTCGACCCGTCCACGTCCATCACGAAGATCTCGAGCGCGCTCCCCGCCACAAGGTCCTCGGCCAGGAGGGCCTGGTAGCTCGCGATCTCCTCGGGTGTCTCGGGGCGGGAGGCCCGATAGACGATCTTGGCGCCGTCCCAGGAGAAGACCGGTCCCCCCTCGTATCCGACGTCGCTCGTAAGCTGTCGGGGATTCGAGCCGTCCGCGTTCATCAGCCAGATGTCCAAGTCACCGCTTCTGGTCGAGGTGAACACGATCTGGCTTCCGTTGGGAGAGAGCGTCCCCTCCGCGTCGTATCCGGGGCTATTCGTCAGCTGCTGGACCTCCCCGGTGCGGACGTCCCGGGTAAAGATGTCGTACTCGAACAGGCCCCAAAGGTAGCCGCGGCTCCGGTCGGGCGCGGGGGGACAAGCCGGACCGCTCAGATGCGTGGAGCTGAAAAGGAGGATGTCCTGATCCGGGAAGTAGAAGCCGCATGTGGTGCGCCCCTCGCCCGTCGAGACGCGCTGGAGGTCGGAGCCGTCCAATGCCATCGTGTACATCTGATCGCACTCGCTCACCCCCGGCCACGTTGCCTGGAAGACGAGCCGATCGCCTTCCGTAGAGAAGTACGCCTCGGCGTTCGTCCCCGCATTCGTGAGCTTCGTGAGGCGGCGAAACCGCGGCTCGTCCGGAAAGGCCTGGACATCGGTCGCCCCAGTCCAGTCCCCGGCCGGCGCGGGGCCCACCCAGCTCGCCAGCTGAGCCGCCGCGTCCTCCTCCTCCCCGGCGTCGGACCCGGACGTACAGCCAACCGCGGCCAGCCCGACCGCGAAGGGAAGCGCGAGCGCCACCCCACGCCACCGCGGGTCACGGGTCTCCGGTCCCGCCGGTCGTCGCGTCATCGCCTTCACTTCCCCTCCGTCCGCATGTCGTGGGTGACCGAAACATTAACGTCGTCCTGGCAATGCGGCGAGGCAATACCGCCGCTCTGGCGCGGCGCCTCCGTCGGGCGGGCGGTCTATACGCCGGCGCGCGATCCCAACCCCGGGGTGCGGCTTTTCTCTCGGGGTACGGTCCTCGTCACGGTGCGGTCACGGCGGGCAGTCTCTGTCACGGCGTGCCGTCTTCCTTGCCCCGGCGGCATCGGGGGTCGCACCTTGGGTGGGAGACCCTCTCGAAAACGCCACCTCAGCTGGAGGCCGGATATGTGTCGTAGCTCTGGAACACTCATGTTACTCCTGCTCGTCCTGGGCTTCATGGTCGCCCCCAGCGACGTCGCCGCTCAAGCCAATCCCGCCAATCCCGCGCACACGCACATCGGGCACGTGCACGCCGGCTTTCCGGCGACGCCCGACGGGCAGGGGCTCCTCCCGACCGCGATCGCGGAAGCCGGGGTCGTAGCCCAGCACATCCGGCTCGCGGCCAACGACTTGACGAACCTTCAGGGCATGCAGAACCACGCGGGGCACGTGCTCCACGCGCTCGACCCGAGCATCCAGGCCAATGGGCCGGGCCTCGGGTTCGGGCTCAAGCGGGCCGCCGACGGGATCGCCCAGCACATCGGCCTCGCCGCGGGCTCGGAGGGCGCGTCGCAGGCCGTCCAGACGCACGCCGGGCACGTGGGGGCGTCCGCGCGCACCGTATCCCAGCGTGCCGACCAGCTCATCGAGATGGCCCAGCGGGTCCGGTCGGCTCCCGATTACACGACGGCGGGGAACATCATCGAGCAGATGCAGGCTCTGGCCGGGCAAGTCACCACGGGACAGGACGCGGACGGGAACGGCTCGGTGGGATGGCAGGAGGGTGAAGGCGGGCTCGATCAGATCACCACGCACATGGGTCTCATGACCCGGGCCGAGGGGATCGACTGAGTCACCCTCTCGGGCCGAAGGCCCGGGGGATCTTTCGGACAGGTCGCTGAAGGACGGGTCGGGCTGCGAGCCCCCCGGTCTCAGCGGCCTGTTCGTTTTCGGTCCTAGGCCCCACGTATGCTAGACCCCACGCATCTAACGCACGGCCCCGTACGCCGAAACCCCGCGCACCGAACCGGCCGCTCCGGGGTACGAGCGCGCCATGTCGGACGACGATCCGTCGGCCACCGCCGGGAAGAAGAAGCCGCGGCTCCAACTCGCGTCAGTGAGAAGGGACGCGCGCGAGCTCCTTTGGCGTCACCGCAGGACGCTGGCCCTCGGCTTCTCCCTCATGCTGGTGAATCGGGCTGCGGGGTTCGTCCTCCCCGCCTCGTCCAAGTTCCTCATCGACGACGTCCTCGGGCAGGGTAACGCGGCGCTTCTCCTCCCCATCGCCCTCGCGGTAGGCGCCGCGACGCTCCTTCAGGCCCTGAGCTCGTTCGGCCTCAGCCAGGTCGTGAGCGTGACTGGGCAGCGGGCAATCGCGGACATGCGACGGCGCGTCCACGCGCACGTGCTTCGCATGCCCACCTCCTACTTCGATCGCACCAAGAGCGGGGTCCTCATTTCTCGTGTCATGGAGGACGCGGGGGGGATCCGAAATCTCGTCGGTACCGGGATCATCCAGCTCGTCGGTGGCTTTCTCACGGCCGGGGCCGCGCTCGCCGTGCTCCTCTGCTCAACTGGAGGATGACCGCGGCGGCCATCGCCCTCCTCACGATCTTCTCGGGGATCCTCGTCTACTCGTTCCGAACGCTCCGCCCGATCTTTCGGCGCCGGTACGAGCTCTCCGCGGCCGTCACCGGACGACTGGGGGAGGCACTCGGCGGGGTGCGGACCCTCAAGGTCTATACGGCGGAGCGCCGCGAAGACCTAGTGTTCACGAAGGGTGCGTTCGCGCTGTTCCGAAACATCGCGAGCACGATCACGGGGACGAGCGCCGTTACCGCCGCCTCTACCGTCATCGTGGGCGGCATCGGCATCCTGATCTTGGTGGTGGGGGGGCGCGCGGTGCTCTCGGGCGAGATGACCCTCGGCGATCTCGTCATGTACATCTTCTTCGTGGGGCTCATGGCCGCGCCTCTCGTCCAGATGGCGGGGATCGGAACCCAGATCACGGATGCGTTCGCGGGGCTCGATCGAATTCGCGAGCTCCTAGAGCTTCCCACGGAGCGCGATCGAGACGCCGCGCGGGAGCCGGTGGGTCCGCTCCGCGGGTCGATCGCCTTCGAGGACGTCTGGTTCGAGTACGAGACGGGCGTGCCCGTCCTGAAGGGGGTGTCGTTCGAGGCACCGGCGGGTACGACCACGGCGCTCGTGGGGCCCTCGGGGTCGGGCAAATCCACCCTCGTCTCCCTCGTCCTGGCGTTCGGAGACCCCGGACGGGGGCAGGTCCTGGCGGACGATCGGGACCTCTCCACGCTCGCGCTCGAGGATTATCGCTCCCAGCTCGGCGTGGTCCTCCAGGACAACTTTCTCTTCGATGGGACGATCCGGGAGAACATGGGCTACTCGAAGCCGGGCGCCACGGACGACGAGATCCGGAGAGCCGCGGCCGTGGCAAACGCGGACGAGTTCATCGACCGCTTTGACGACACGTACGCCACGGTGGTCGGGGAGCGGGGCGTTAAGCTCTCAGGAGGGCAGCGGCAGAGGATCGCGATCGCGCGCGCGATCCTCGCGGATCCGCGGATCCTCGTCCTGGACGAGGCCACGTCCTCTCTCGACTCGGAGTCGGAGGCCCTCATCCGGGACGGTCTCAAGGCGCTGCGACAGGGGCGCACGACCTTCGTCATCGCCCACCGCCTCTCGACCATCGTCTCGGCGGATCAGATCCTCGTGATGGACCGGGGCCAGATCGTCGAGCGGGGCACGCACGCCGAGCTCCGCTGGGCGGGCGGGCTGTACCAGCGGCTCTACGAGATGCAGCACCGCGTCGAGATGGACGCGTTCGTGAATCCGGGAGAGGAGCTCCGGGACGTGGACGACGCCCCGCCGGAGGAGGCCGCACCCGTGCGCGTGCGGGTTCCGAACGCGCGACGACTGTAACGGACGAGCGACGGTTGGGACGGGCTGGCCGCCCTTGGTGCCGTCGCACCGGGCTGGTGATACCTTTCGATCTGGTCGATCTGGACGATTCCCATCCACGGAGGCTTAACCGAATGAGCGCGATGCGAGTCCTCACGTCGGTCACGGGCAGCCTGGCAGCCCTGGCCCTCCTTAGCGCGGTGCCCCCGGCGGTGGAGTCCCAAACCAACCAGTCGCAGCACCACTCCTTTCGGGTCGTGACCGTCGCGGACAACCTCGCCAATCCCTGGGCCATGGCATTCCTCCCGAACGGCGACATGCTCTTCACGGAGAGGCCGGGCCGGCTCCGGGTGATCCGGAACGGTCGGCTGCTCCCCGACCCCGTGCCTGGTGTGCCCGAGGTCCGCGCGCAGGGTCAGGGAGGCCTCCTCGACATCATGCTCCACCCCGACTTCGAGACGAACCGGCTGATCTACCTGAGTTACTCGAAGCCCAACAGCGACGAGAGCGTTTCCGGCGCGGCCGGTTCAAGCCAGGCCACGACGGCGATCGCTCGCGCGCGCTTCGAGAACGACCAGCTCACGAACTTCGAGGAGATCTTCGAGGCACAGGCCTGGGCTACGGGGAACGCCCACTTCGGGTCCCGGATTCAGTTCGACGCCGACGGGTATCTCTTCTTCACGGTCGGGGACCGGGGTGCGAGCCCGGTCGATGGCCCCAGGGAGGCGCATCCGGCCCAGGACCTCTCGAACCACCGAGGGACGGTGATCCGCCTGCACGACGACGGGCGGGTCCCGTCCGATAACCCGTTCGTGGGCCGCGCCGAAGCCCGTCCGGAGATCTGGAGTTACGGACACCGGAGCCCCCAGGGCCTGTTCATCCATCCGATCACGGGGGACATCTGGCAGGGAGAGCACGGACCCCAGGGGGGCGACGAAGTGAACCTCATCGTGAGGGGGGCGAACTTCGGATGGCCGGTGATCGGGGAAGGCGTCAATTACGGCGGCGGACGGATCCACGACTCGAACCGCAGGCCGGGGATGGAGGCGCCTCGGCACTTCTGGGTGCCTTCCATCGCCACCTCGGGCATGCTGATCTACCTGGGCGACGTGTTCCCCGAGTGGCGGGGTAGCATGTTCGTGGGGGGGCTCTCCGGCCAGCAACTCGCCCGGCTCGAAATGGAAGGCCAGCGGATCGTGTCCGAAGAGACGCTCCTCGAGGGCTTGGGACGGGTCCGGGACATCCGTCAGGGCCCGGACGGCTTCATCTACGTCGCCATCGACGGGCAGGGCGGCGCGCTGACTCCGATCCTGCGCCTCGAGCCGGTCGCGGAAGACTGATTCGCGGCCGGGGCGCCCCACCCCGTCGGCTCCCTTCCCGGCCGGCGACCCCCGGGGAAGAGCGTCGCCCGGGAGGCGCGGGCCCGGCCGCGGAGCGCACCTCCGGGGGAAGAACTCGTGGGCACTTACGTAACGCTGGGGTTCACGCTGGCCATGCTCGCCCTCGGCGTGTCCTTGTACAACCGCCTCGTGACGCTCCGTGAGCGGTATCGGAACGCCTTCGCCCAGATCGACGTCCAGCTCAAGCGGCGCTACGACCTGATCCCGAACCTGGTCGAGGTGGCCAAGGGGTACCTCCAGCACGAGCGCGAGACGTTGGACGCCGTCATCCGGGCTCGGAACGAGGCGCTGACCGCCGAAGGCGCGGCGGCGGCAGACCCCGGGAACGCGGCCGCGATGAGAGGCCTCGCCGGGGCGGAGCTTGCCCTCGGTCAGCTCCTGGGCCGGTTCTTCGGGCTCGTCGAGTCCTACCCGGCCCTCAAGGCAAGTGAAAACATGCTCCGGCTCCAGGAGGAGCTGGCCTCCACCGAAAATCGAATCGCCTTCGCGCGGCAGGCGTACAACGACTCCGTGATGAGGTACAACGCGGCGCGTGCCTCCGCCCCGACAAACCTCGTGGCGAGCGCGTTCCGCTTCCTACCCGCCGAGTTCTTCGAGATCGAGGAGCCCGGAGAGCGCGAGACCCCCGGGGTCTCCTTCGCCTGAGCGGGCCTTGGACTTCTTCGAGGCGCAGGACCACGCGGTTACGCGAAGCCGAACGCTCGTCCTGTTCTTCCTCGCCGCCGTGCTCTCCATGATTGCCGTGGTCTACGGTGCGGTCCTCGTCCTCCTCGGGCTCTGGGGGACGGGAGGCACCGGAGCCACTTGGATCCACCCCGAGCTCCTCGCGGCCGTCGCGGGCGGGATGACGTTCGTGATCGGGACGGGTGCTGTCGTTCGAACCGCGCAGCTCCGAAAGGGTGGCTCCGCCGTGGCCTCGCTCCTCGGTGGCGTGCGGGTGCGGCCGGACACGCGGGACCTGGCGGAGCGTCAGCTCCTGAATGTGGTCGAGGAGATGTCCATCGCTTCGGGCGTGCCCGTGCCCGCCGTGTTCGTGCTGGGTGACGAGACGGGCATCAACGCATTCGCCGCGGGGCACACAATCCACGACGCGGCCATCGCAGTGACACGGGGTACGCTCGAGTCCTTGACCCGGGACGAGCTCCAGGGGGTCGTAGCCCACGAGTTCAGCCACATCCTGAACGGAGACATGAGGCTGAACCTGCGTCTGATGGGCCTCCTTTACGGGATCCTGCTTCTCACGATCATCGGACGGGTTCTCGCCCGAAGCGG
The DNA here is from genome assembly GCA_965198065.1 of Longimicrobiales bacterium. GTDB lineage: Bacteria > Gemmatimonadota > Gemmatimonadetes > Longimicrobiales > Gaopeijiaceae > SHZS01. The sequence continues at coordinate 1,137,897 of CBDAON010000004.1, forward strand.
CGGAGGCCGACGCGGCCGCAACCGGGGTGCCCAGGTCGCGCTCCTCGGGCTCTTCTTCATCCTGCTCGGATATCTGGGGGTCTTCTTCGGACGGCTGATCCAGGCGGCCGTCTCCCGCCAGCGAGAGTATCTGGCGGACGCTTCGGCCGTGCAGTTTACCCGGAATCGGGACGGGATCGGAGGAGCACTGAAGAAGATCGGGGGATGGCGCGGGAGCCGGATTCGGGACGCTCACGCGGCCGAGGTGGGGCACTTCTTCTTCGCGTCGGGGGTGCGGGGGGCCTTCCTCGGCGCGTTCGCCACCCATCCCCCGCTCGAGGACCGGATCCGCCGGATCGACCCCACGTGGGACGGCCAGCTTCTCGACATCGAGCGAGGAGCCGAGGCACCGTCCGGCGCCCTCCGAGCCGGGCTCACGGCCGCGGCGCCCCAGGCGCCCGCTCCCCCGGCCGCCCAGGGCGGTCAGGCAGAGATCGCTCCCACCCCGGCGGCCGTCCTCGCCAGCGTCGGGACCCTCGCGCCCGCGCATCTCGCGTACGCGAAAGGCGTCGTCGACCGGCTGCCCCCGGAGGTCCTAGCCGCGATCCACACTCCCGCCGGGGCGTCGGACGTGGTCTCGGCGCTCCTCCTCTCCGGCGACGCGGAGCTCAGGGCTCGACAGCTCGAGATCGTGCGAGCGACGAGGGGACCTGAAGAGGCCGAGGACGTCCGCCGGATGTGGGAGGGCATCCATTCGCTCGGGCGCGACGTTCGACTCCCGATACTCGAGCTCACACTCCCCGCGCTACGCGAGCTCTCCCCGGGAGAGGCGGCGGCCCTCCAGGTCGCGGTGCCCCGGCTCATCCGGGCCGACGGCCGAGTCCTTCCGTTCGAGTTCGCGCTCTTTCACGTCCTCCAGCGTCACCTGCCGGGACCGGGCAGCACCACGCCGGGGGCACGGAGGGGGCACCTCGGGCTCGACCAGGTCCGGAGTGAGGCAAAGGTCGTGCTCGCGGCCGTCGCAGAGGCCGGCTCGTTTCCAGAAGCCACGTCGGACGAGGTCGGCACGCTCGACCTGGAGCGGGTGGACGCGGCCCTCGAGCGGTTGGCGCTCGCCGCGCCCGGCGTTCGGAGGGGGATCCTCAAGGCCGCCATAGAATCCGCCCTCGGAGACGGCCGCCTCCGGCCCGCCGAGGTGGCGGTGGTCCGAGCCATTGCCGAAGCCCTGGACGTGCCGCTTCCGCCCCTGACCGGAGCCGCCTTCGTCACTTCCCGTCCGTGAACGGCGAGAGTAGGTCCACTCGCTCCCCCCGCTTCGACACCTCGATCAGGCGATCGAGCCGCCTGAGCTGGGTGTCCTCTCGTTTCGCCGACATCACCCAGCGCCTCGTGGTCTTCTGATAGCCGGGTGGTTGAGAGGTAAAATGCCGCCAGGCTGTGCGGCTCGCCCTGAACCTCCTCTCCAGCTCCGGAGCGAAGGAAGCGATCTCGTCCCGTTCAAGGGCATAGGCCCCGGATCGCTCTGCCGCGCGCTCCTCGAAGGCTCTAAGCCCAGGAGGCATCATGCGGCCCTCCGCGATGAGGCGCTCGACGCTATTGATGTTCTTCAGGCTCCAGACGCTCGTCGCCCGCCTCGGGGTGAAGCGTATCTTGTAGCTCTCGGGGTCGATGCCCTTCCGCACGCCGTCGATCCACCCGAAGCAGAGCGCTTCGTCCACGGACTGGTCCCAAGTCATCGAGGGCTTGCCGGTGGCTACCTTGTAGAAGCCGACCCAGAGCTCGCTGCGGTCGGCGTGGTGCCTGGCGAGCCAGCTTCGGAAGGCCGCTGGCGTGAGGAAAGAGACAGGTTTTTCCGCTGGACGCCCCAACATAGATCTACTGATGTCCGATAAACTCGAAGGGCAGCCCGAGCGAACGTGAAGCCCAAGCCGCCACCAGTTGCTAGCCGGCGTTGAGCTCGCCGTTTCCGACGAGCACCTTGGCGCTCCTCTCGCTACAGCGAGGGAGCCTCACGCGCCTTAGCACATCCGCCCACTCGGGCTCAGGCGGGAGGCGCCGGCGGCGAAGGCGTCCCAAACACGATGTCCGTTATCGCCTTGAGGCTCCGACGACCGTAACGGAACGGAATAATCAACCGGAGTGGCGCACCGTGGTCGGCGGGGATCGGCTCGTCATTCATCATCCACGCGAGCATCACCTGGCGATGCCGAAGCGTCGCTATGTCCTCGACGACATCGGCCCCGTCGGCAGCGGTCAAGCGGACGTAGTGCGCGCCTGGAATCAACCCCAGCATGTCCGCGAAGTCGCTGAAGCGCACGCCTGTCCACTTGACTATACCGCTGGGAAGAGGGGCTCCGCACTGCATGAGGTAGGTGCCCGAGACCCGAGGCAGCCGCTCGAGGTCGGAAAACCGAAGCGTCCCGCGAAGCCGACCGAGTCCTCTCGTGTCCACACGTATCGCCATGTTTCGGTAGTCATACTCCCCGGGGGGAGGCGTGCGATCTGGTGTTCGCCACATCAACCGACCTTCGATCGGGCCCGCCGCGCTCTCGGGATGTTCGGGCGCGGACCCGTCTGGATTGATCGGAAGGGGCGCCGGAAAACCCTCGCGGAGCGCGGTTTCCTCTAACGTGGCGGGCCATTCCTGCGCTTGCTGGGGCGTAGCCTGCCCGACCACTTGCTCTGCATTGATCATGCGCAGGGACAAAGCCGCCAGGGTGGAGCTCGACAGAACGAGAGCGTCACGGCGTGTGATGTTCATTGGGTGCGTCCGGCTGGAGGGGTGACAAAAGACGCGTCGCGATTACGGAGCTTCCCTACTGCGGCACTCGGCGCTCGGCGATGTTCAGATCCGAGAGGATCTTGACCCGGGAGGTGAGGGCCGCCTTCATCTTCATGGGCGGCTTCATGATCTCGCGGAGCGCGCCGTCGATCCGGTAGCGGACCCGGATTTCCTTCTCGTACGGCTCGATGTGGATGTCGGAGACACCCTTCATCACCGCGTCCGTCAGGAGGCCGTTGATGAACTTTACGACGGGGGCTGCGTCCACCTCCGCCTGGAGGGTGGCGACCGAGACCTCCTCCTCCTTCTCCTCGACGAACTCGACCTCCTCGTCGTCCTCGACGACCGAGAGGAGCTCGGCCATGCGGTCGTCCACGACCTCGTAGTAGTTCTCGAGGTGCTTCCGGAGCGTGTACTCCCCTACGATGACGGGCTCGATGTCGTAGCGCGTCATGAACTTCAGGTCGTCGATGGCCCCGAGGTCCGTGGGATTGGCCATCGCGACGGTCAGCGTCCGCCCCACCCTCCGGAGCGGGAGGACGAGGTGCTTTAGCGCCACCTCGCTGGGAATGACCTTCAGAATCTTCGCGTCGACGGTGATCTTCTCGAGGTCAACGGCGGGCACCCGGTACTGCTTGGCGAGCATCCGGGTGAGCTCTTCCTCCTCCACGAACCCTAGCTTCACGAGCGCGTAGCCCACGCGCATCTTGGACTCCTTCGCTTCCACGAGGGCGTCCTTGAGCTGCTGCTCGGTGACGAGCCCCTCGCGTACGAAGAGGTCCCCGAGGCGGTCCTGGGCTACGTTTGTGGCCATTCCTTGGCTTGGAATCCTTTTCCAACTGATAAGCGCGTGAGCCGGCGCGGCGGGACCCCCTGGGGCACGGGCGTGCCCGTACCCGGAGAGTCGCCGACCGTGGGCGTCGTGTCCTCCGTGACCGGGCGCTCAAACCGTGGAGAAAGGTAGGTTTCGCCGGGTGCGGTGGTCAAGCGAACGCCCGCAGGGGGGAACGCTTGATACGAAAAGAGCGGCAGGTTGGTTGAGGGCGTGTTGCGGGGGCGCCCGATGGGGCGCCTCAGGGTCCGGCGCGGACGAGTGGACGCAGGCGCTCGAGGGTGACGGGACCGATCCCGGACACGTCGAGCAGATCGTCGACGCTTCGAAGCCGCCCGGCGCGTGCCCTGTGCTCGACGATGCGGCCGGCCAGCGCGGGCCCGATGCCCGGGAGGGCCTGGAGCTCCGCCGCGCTTGCTCGGTTCAGGTCGAGCCGCTCGGAGACGGGGGCGGCCGTTGGGACCCGGGTGGAGGAGCCCAAGGCGCCGGACGGGCGCGACGCGGAAACGGACGACGCACGAGACGCGGCCGCACCCGAGCCAATCGGAGGGTTCGAGAGGTCCAGGACGGACTCGAACCGGGCGAGGGTCGCGGGGCCGATCCCCGACATGCGCAGGAGATCCGAGGGACTCCGAAAGGGTCCGTCCTGCTCACGGCTCTCCACGATCCTCTGCGCCAGGGCCGGCCCGATGCTGGGCAAGCGAGCGAGCTCCACGTCCGGGTCCCGGTTCGGATCCACGCGCTCACCTGGCGCGAGAGGGGTCGCCATCCGCTCCTCCCGCTCAATGGCTGCCCGCGTCTCCTCGACCAGCTCCACAGGCACGGGGGTGGGCGGGAGGATGGGTGGACCGGGGCGCGCCTCCCACGCCAAGCGGAGGAAGCTCGCGGCCAGGAGGAGGACGCTGGTGACGACGACGGTGCGGCGCTCTTCGTCGGACACGTCGTGAGGTTCAGCGCCGCCGTGGGGAGCCGGAATAGCCGGGTGAGTCGCCGGTGTTACAGCCGCGCCGGCCGCGGGCGTTTACGGGAGCGGCATGGCCGCGCGCCGAGCGCCGCTCAGAAGGGATCGGGCGTGCCCTGGAGCTGTCCCACCGGCCCGGCCTCGATCACCAGCCGTCCCCAGAGTCCCATATGGAGCTGCGTGAACCCAGTCCGAAGCCCCACGAAAGATCGTCGATCGACCAGGCTCACCTGCCCGCCCACCTCCACTCCCTGGAGCACCGTCTCGAGGGCGAGCTGCACCCCGCGGTTCACCTGATCGATGAATCCGACGCAGCCCGCTCCCGCCACCGCGACCCGGCACTCGAGCACCTCGCTGTAGTCCACGGAAAGCGAGATCCGCGGCGCGGTGGCGGCCTGGGCAAGCAGCCTCGCCGCCTGGGGAAGGCGGCTCTCCACGGAGAACCGGTGCTCGACCTGGGCCCGATCCGTGGTCCCGGTGGGATCCCTAACCTGCCCCCAAACGAGCTGACTCCGGTATCGCGTGACCACGCCCCCCACCCACTCGAGAGCGACTTCGACCGGGACCCTTCGGTCCACGCGCATCCTCCTCTGGAGGAGCCCGCCCACGTAGCTCGATTCGTCCCGGGTGCGCTGGAACCCCACGCTCGCCGAAGCCCCCGCGAGCATCCCCTCCCAGGCCGCCGGGAACGGAAGGTCCCCGACCCCGACCCTGAGATCCGGCCAAATCCGCCCCCGACCTTCTCGATCGGACCTGCGGTCCAGCGACTCCGTGCGCGTCGTCTGGTAGTTCACGTTCACGAAGAACGAGCCGGGTAGCTGGAGCCCAGACCCGGCCGAGAGCCCCCGCCGGGCGGCCAGCGTCGTGGCCGTGACTTGATCGAGCGCCTCGAAGCTCCCCGTGCTGCCCCATCCGAGCTGGAAGGCGGCCCCCGGGTCCACCCCCTCCCGGTGGAAGCGGGACGTGATCCCGTCCTGCCAGCTCACCGTGAGGGGGCTCACTGCCCCGGCCACGATGCGCACGATCCCGGCGAGCGTGGACTCCTCGGGGCCGGGGGTGCCGGCCACCCCGCCCGGCGCAGCGACGCCACCATCCGGTCCCCCACCGCCCGAGCCCGCGGGAGCGGGCCCCAGCAGCTCCACCAAGAACCCGTCCGGATCCACTGTCAGCGTGGCTCGAAGTTCCCGCTCGCCGCGGGCGTTTCGAAGAAGTCGGGGAATGGAGTCCGGAAGGGTCTCAAAGCGCACGAAGCCCGGATCCTGCTCCCCCAGATATCTCGTCTGAATCCCGAGGTCCGCACGGAGCCAGGGCGGGAGATCCGGCTGGAAGGTGAGACGCCCTACCACCTCGCGCCTCGTCTCCCATCCCACGTCGGCGCCTAGGAGCCTCCGGCGCTCGGCCTCCACCGCGGGGCGGACCCGCGGATCCCGGACTCCATCGACGGGATCGAGCAGGTCCCTCGCCGTGATCAAGTCGACCGAGAGCCCCATCCCCACGAAGGGGCGGAACGCGAGCCGCGCGCTCGTCTCGAGGCGCGCCTCGGGGGCCGAAGTGCTTCGCGCAGCGGGGCCCTCGGCGTCCACAACGATCTCCTCGAAGCGGTCGAGCGTGAGGCTCCGCCTGTAGAGGCCGCTCCGCACCCCGATCTCCTCCGGCATCCACCGAAGGTCGGCCTCGAGGAAGCGATCGAGGAGGAAGCCGGGGACAAGGATCCTCACCACGGGCTCGAGGAGGTCCGGCACGAGCGGGATCGTGCGACTCTCGGGGCGCCACGTGTACCCCGCGCCTCCGTCCACCTGGGACGAGCGCGTCTCGCCGGTCGGCGTGGTGCCGGACAGCCCCGTGACCGTGAGTCCTAGGTCGAGCCCCCCGAGGGCACGGTCCACCCACGTCCGACCCGTCGCTCCCTCGGAGCGAAAGGCGAGCGAGACCCGCGTCTCGGTCACCCCCGGGGTGCGCAGCCCCGGGAGCTCGTCGGCCCGGAGGTCCGTCTGGCTCAGGAACAGCGGGTCCCCGGCCGACTTGAGGTGCGCCACGGAGAACGGGAGGTCCCACCCCCACTCGGCGGGGACCAGAGCGCCCAGCTGGAGGGTCCCCGACAGGGAGACCGCGCTCTCCGACTGGTACGTTGGGTTCTCCTCCAGCTGGCGGAAGAAGGGGCCCGTCCCCGTATACCCGAAGCGGGCCTGGAGGAGCTCGCCTCCGTCCAGCTCCATGGTCAGATACCGGGCCGTGCCGGTCGTCCGGATCCCGCGCCCGAGCCGGAGATCGTTCACCCACACCTCGCCGCTCACGGGTAGGATCGAACGGTTCCACACGCCGATGGAGATCTCCCGCACGGCCGCGAGGTTCGGGGCTCGTGCACGATCCTTCAGGACGACCGCATACGTCGAGTCCGCGCTCCACTCGATCACGGGCGGGTCGCCAGGACCGGGGGGGTCGTCTAGCAGCCGCTGCTCGGCTCGCCGACGGAGGCTCGTCCACTCGTGAAAGTGTAGGACCCGCTCCGGCAGCCAGTCCTCCGGGACCACCGCGACCGCGCTCGCAGCCGGGACCATCCGGGAGCGGTACAGATAGAAGTTCTCGGCGTCCGTCCCCACCTTCACGAAGAAGTCGCTGGGAACGGACTCTCCCCAGGTGCCGGCTCGCGCGACGGCCCACAGCCGGAGCTCCCCGTAGGCCAGGAAGTTCTGAGGCCTCTGGAGAAACCGGAAGTAGACCTCCGCCCGGTCTCCCGGCGCTACGTCCTCGTAGCGGAGCGCGAGCGACTTCTCGTTGAACTCGACGCCCCGCCCCGACACGACGGCGGTGGGGTCGTCCAGGAGCTCCAGCACCCCGGGCGGGGCCTGGTAGGCCGCTTCGGAGACGACGCTCACCGGGGTCACCTCGAGGCGGCCTCCGAGCGCGAGCGTGTCGCCCCCGATCCCGCGGAGCACTCCTCCGACGCTGCGCTTCACCCACCGGGACCCCACGAGCCGCATGCGCGCAAGCGTGAGGGTCGAGGCGCGCCTTCCCACGACCGTCACCCGCATGACCTGGATGGACCGCCAGTCCGCTTCGGTGAAGTCCCCCGCCGACGCGATCGTGTGGGGCCCGCGGAGCGGGATGCGGTACAGGCGGAACCCGGTCCCGGTCGCGGGCCGGTCCCGGGCCAGGAAGGGCGAGCTTCCATCGAGCCGCACCACGTAGCGCGCGTAGCGCTCCGTCGTGTCCAGAACCCCGCTCCGGTTCAGGTCCTCCGTGTCGAGGCGACCATTCGCCGCCGTGCAATTCGCGACCGGCAAGCCGGGGGGATGCACCCGACCCGGTATGGCCCTGCAGGTCTCGGCCCAGACCCCCGTCTCGTCGGCGGTCGGCCCCCAGATCTCGCCCGCCAGGGGGTCGGCCTCCTGGTCCAGAACCCCAATGCCCCAGGGTCGCCCGGTGTCGAGATGGACGCCGCCCGCCTGCCCGTCGGAGTCCAAAAAGAGGGCGTCCTCGCTCGCGAGGCCCAGGTCCACCACGAGGACGAGCGAATCGCCCCCCGACACGTAGAAGTCCAGGAACTCTGTGTAGGTGAGGTCCGCCCCCGAGGGCGAGAGGAGCGTCGTGATCGAGCGCGCGAGCGGCGTAAGATAGGGGCCCGGACCGGGGCCACCGAACGTCACCCGGAGCCCGGCCTCCCGGGTCTGGGTCCCGGTCACGCGGATCTGCCGGTCGATCTCCCCCGGGAAGTAGCCCTCGAAGACGCCGATCGAGTCTCCCGCGGGGCCCCGCTCCACCCATGTGTGCTGCCAGACGAGAGGCGCGGCGTACGCCTCGTCCAGGGCGGGCGGAAAGATGGTCTCCGCACCCGTCCTGAAGGCCGGACTACTCCCCAGGTTCCACGCATTCGTGAGGACGGACACCACGCGCTCGTCCCCCGTGTCGAAGTCGTCCAGGTAAGCGTCGCCGGATCGGTTTGGATCCGGAACCGAGACCGCGATCTCTCCCTCGACCCGTAGCTCCGCCTCGGTACCGAGCGCGTCGCCCGTGAGCCCTTCCAGCGCCCGCGTCAGCGCCGGGAGCGGGACGGCAAGCCTGGAGGTCGCGCCGAAGAGGCCGAGGGTCCCCGGCTCAACGCCGAACCGGGGGCGGTTCACGAGCTCCCGCTCGACCTGGTAGAGCCCGATCAGGTCCAGCTCGCCCCACGTCGTCATGGGAACCCGGGCGCTCATCCCCACAACGGACGTAGGCGCAATCTGGAACACCGCCGGCTCCTCCCAGCTCACGCGGAGCACGTCGGACGTGCTCCTCGCAAGGAGCGCCCCGGGCTGGAGGAGCGTCACGACGCCCGCCTGGTAGTCGATCACGTAGTCGGTGAGGGGCCGGAGGACCCGGTCCCCCAGATAGATGCGCTCGCTCCCCGGCCGGAGCCCGAAAGCGCCCAGCGAGAACACGGACGTGACCCCCGAACTCCGGATCTCCGCGGAGAGGTTCACGCGGTAGAGCCCGCCCGCCTCGCGCTCGAAGGGATCGTCCGCCTCGTAGATCCTGGGGTTCCGGTCCGGTCCCAAGATCACGGCCACCTCGGCGGCCGAGAGGCCCTCCGAAGGAATCGGGGGCGGATCCAGGAACGGTCGGAGCGTCGGGAACACCACGAACGTTCCCTGGAGGCCGCCACCCCCCACGAGCTCCTCCGCCGGCTGGAAGACGGCGGCCGGATCGACCGCCTCGAGCGGGGCCTGTTCGTCCACTCCGAAGAGCCGGAGGAAGGGCACGGTCCGCCCGTCCGGGAGGATCCGGAACGTCCGGCCCCAGCTCTCCTCGCCGAGCGAGATCGAGACCTGGAGCGAGCGCCGATCCACGTCATCCGACCCCGACACACGGTAGACCTGTTTGATCTCGAGGTCCCACGTTGGGCGGCCGGGCTGATGCTGGGGCCGGGTGGCCCGGACGAGCCTCAGGGTCGGGATCCTCCCGGCGTTGTGGATGGCCTCGGGGTTGTAATGCCCGATCACGTCTCCGTTCTGGGCCACATAGGTGACGGCGAGCGCCTCGTCGGGGGCGAGCGGAGCCCGGAGCGCCACCCAGAGCCCCGACGGGTGCAGGTAGTAGTCCTCCCCCGGACGCAAGTAGCGGAACCACCCGGATTCCCGGACCACACCGGCGCCCGAGGGGAGCGTCGCGTCCGCCTGGATGTACCCCTCCACCTGCTGGCGGAGGACCGGGTTCCGCTCCATGCGATAGAGCTGGATGGGAGGGGCTCCCGGGGCGAGCCCGGGCGGCGCATCTCCCGGTCGGAGCGAGAGGATGTCCAAGTGCGGGGCTTCTGCGATCTGGGCAGGGTCCACGAGGAAGAAGAACTGGCCCTTCACGTAATCGGCGTCGTCCAGCTCGAGGGTGTCCCGGTAGATGACGCCCGCTTCTGCGCCGAGACCCTCCAGGCGGAACTCCCGCGTGCGGCGGGCGCCGCGCTGTTGGGCGAACACGGTCTGGAGCTCGACCCCGCTCACGTTCCCTCGCGCGAGCATCCCGAAGTTCCCCACCGGGATCCCCCGGGTGAGGAAGCGCGTCTCGGGCAAGGCGAAGCTCACGTCCCCGATCTCGAGGCGCTGGAGCGGCTCCCCGGCCTGACCTTGGTAGTAGACCTGAAAGCGGTTCGACCCGGAGAACTCGCGGGTCTGGTCGTAGTCCACGTCCATGAAGAGCCGGTCGGAGACCGACCCCAGGGCGAGGAGCCCGAACTGGAGCTCGGGCTGGAGCTCTGGCACAAGCCCGGGTCGGCAGGTGAGCTGGAAGGACGCGTCGCAGGGGCGGAACACCGTCCAGTCCCCGTCGAAATCTCCCCGGACCCCGAAGCGGACCGCCAGGTCCGACAGGGGAGAGGGTGCCTGGGCTACCTCGACCGTGTCCGGCGCGGCCCCCGGCGCGCCGACCTGGAGCGCCGTGACGGCCAATCCAAGGAGGACCGGGACCGGGGTCACGAGCTGCGCCGACCCCGGGCGGGGACCGCACGCGGCGCGAGCGGGTAGGAGACCCGACCGTTCGAGCGGGGCCTCCCCGCCTTGGCGCACCGTTTCCGCCAGCCCATTCGGCGCATGACGATCCTCACGCGTTACGTGATCCGGGCCCACATCGGCCCGTTTCTCTTCGCGTTCACGGCGGTGACGGGGCTCCTGTTCCTGAACGCCGTGGCGCAGCGCGTCGAGGACCTCGCGGGCCGTGGGCTCGAGCTCGCCGTGATCGGCGAGTTCATGCTCCTCTCGCTCCCCCACATCGTGGCCCTCACCCTCCCGATGTCGCTGCTCGTGGCCGCTCTCTACGCGTTCTCCGAGCTCACGGTGCACAACGAACTCGCCGCCATGGCGGCCGGCGGCATCCATCCGGCTCGCTTCATGGCTCCGGTCGCGGTCGTGGGCCTCCTCTTCTCGGGCGTCATGTTCGTGTTCAACGACCGGATCCTGCCCGAGGCGAACCACCGCCTAAGTTCCCTGCTGGCCGACGTGGGAAGCAAGAGTCCCACGCTCCAGCTGCGCGAGGACATCATCAACACGGTCCACACCGGGGACGATTCGCGTTACTTCCTGAGGGCGCGCTCGATCAATACTCAGGAGAACGTCCTGGAGGAAGTCACGATCTACGACCTGACGGACGTGATGGGGAGACGCACGATCGTCGCGGACCGCGGGCAGATGAGCTTCACGCCCGATGGACGCGACCTCTATCTCACGCTCTACGACGGGATGGTCTTCGAGGTCACGGACGAGCGTCCCGGAGCCTTCCAGCGGGTCGCCTACGATACGCAGATCCTCCCCTTCCGGGGCGTCGGAGACGAGCTGGAACGGCAAGGGGCGGGCGCGCCGAGCGACCGCGAGATGGACATTGCGGCGCTCAAGGACCGGGTGGCGATCAACCTCGCCGACATGGAGCGGATGGAATCTGAGGGCGAGCGACGGTCCCTCGAAGCTCTCGACGTGGCGCTGGGCTCCGTGCTTCCCCCCGGAGGTCCCGGGCCCGAGCGCAATCCGTCCATCTCGGAGGCGGATCGGCGGGCCTCGTTCACCGACGACGACATGACCGCCGGCGTAGCGAACGCATACCGCGCCAACGTGACCCGGTGGGAGGTCCGACTCGAGCAGAACTTCCGGTACATGGTCGAGATCCACAAGAAGTACGCGATCGCGTTCGCGTGCCTCATCTTCGTCCTCCTCGGCCCCCCGCTCGCCATCCGCTTCCCCCAGGGAGGCGCCGGCATGGCGATCGCCGCCTCCGTCACGATCTTCTTCTTCTACTGGATGGGGCTCATCGGGGGTGAGCGGTTCGCCGACCGGGGGCAGATCGACCCCTTCGTCGCCATGTGGGCGCCGAACGTGATCCTCCTCGTTCCGGCGCTCTACCTCCTCTTCAAGATGCCCCGGCAGATCTCTACGAACCGGGGAAGCACGTGGGAAGACCTCCGGCTTCGCGTCGGGTGGCTGGCAGGCGGGGTCGCCGAACGGATCCGCGGACGCCGCGGGGAGGCCCACGGGACATGAGACTCGGGACGCTGGACCGGTCCGTGCTCTCGAGCTTCCTCCGCCTGTTTGCAATCTTTGTGCTCGGGGCGCCCCTCCTCTTCGTCCTGGGCGACGTAACCGAGAACCTCGACCGCTACCTCGAGCAGGGAGTCCCCTTCGAGAGCGTGGCGCTCTCGTACGTGTTCACGTACCCGCAGTTCATCTTCTGGTGCTTCCCCATCGCGGGGCTGCTCGCGACGATCTTCACGATCCACCCGATGACGATCCACAGCGAGATCATGGCCGCGAAGGCAGGAGGGATCTCGTTCCGCCGGCTCGTCATGCCCCTTCTTGTGGCGGGCGCGATCCTCTCGGGGGTGGGCATCGTGCTGGCGGACATTGCCCCGAGATCGATGGAGATCGCCTCGGAGCTCCGCGGGGAGAGGGAGCGGCGGCAGGCGTGGCGGAACAACTTCGTGTACGTGACGGACGCCGGCGAATCCCTCACCGCTCGCCGACTCACCGTGAACGACGGCGTGATCCTGGGAGCGGCTCTCCAACGCTTCCCACAGGAGCCAGACGAGCCCGTGCGTTACATCTTGGCGGACGAAGTCCGCTGGGTGGAAGGGACTGGGTGGTTCTTCGAGGACGGATACCGGCGGGAGCTCCACCCGGATGGGCGAGAGGTGACGGTCCGGTTCGAGAGCTCGCTCGTGCGGAACCTGGAGGAGAGTCCTGAGGAGCTCCTCGCGACGTTTCGGGAACCGGACGAGATGACCTACGCCGAGCTGTCGCGGTTCGCGGATCGGCTGCTGCGCTCTGGAAGCGAGGTCGGGGAGATCCTTACCAAGCGTGGGCAGCGCATCGCGATCCCGGCGGCCACGCTCGTGATCGTGCTCTTCGGCGCGCCTCTAGCCACATCCTCCAAGCGCGGCGGCGCGGCCTACGGGATCGGGATCTCGCTCGCCACTACGATCCTCTACCTTCTGCTCTTCCGGGTTTCCGGCGCGTTCGGGTACGCGGGGACCCTCGATCCCACCGCGGCGGCGTGGATTCCGAACGTCGTCTTCCTGGGCGCCGGCCTCGTCCTTTTGGGCAGGGTACGCACGTAGGGGGCGGGCTGCCCGGGCGCGACGGGTACGCACGGTCGGCCCCGGCCGCGCTCCGTCAGCTCAGCTGTGCGGCCGGTTCGGCCCTCGGCCGACAGTACGCCGGGCCGCCGAGGCGACCTCCTTCAGGTAATCGATTCCAGGAACCCCGGGGCGAGCCGACCGCGGGCCACCTCCTCGACCGGCCCCCGGAGCGTGATCTCCAGCCCGTCCGAAACCGACACCTCTAGGGTGCCTCCCTCCATCTCGACCGCGATAGACCCCTGGGAGAGCCGGCCCGTAGCCACTGCGGCGGCGGCGGCCGCGCAGGAGCTCGTCCCCGAGGCGCTCGTGCGCCCGACCCCGCGTTCCCAGATCCGGATCCGGAGGCGCCCCGGGGAGAGCTCGTCTACCAGCTGGACGTTGGTCCCGTCCGGAAACGCGGGGTGCGTGGCCAGGAACGGACCGAGCTCCTCCAGCGCGCGGGAGCGGTCCCCGTCGAGCACGACTGCGTGCGGGTTTCCAACCGAGACGGGAACGAACTCCACCGGGCCGAGCGCTGGGTGGAGGGCCCGCCCCTCCGGATCGAGCTCGGAGGCGACGAGGCGGACGGCGCCCCTCCCCACGACGGCCTTCCCCATTTCCACGGACACATCGAAGCAGCCGTGGCGCGGACCTCCGTGCACGGTCATCGGAATCACGCTCCCGCTGCTCGTCACCTCGAAGCTCTCCCCCGTGTCGACCAGCCCCTCGCCGTGGAGGTACGACGCCAGGACGCGGAGCCCGTTTCCGCTCCGCTCGAACTCAGATCCGTCGGGGTTGAACATCCGGAGTGGAAAGACCCGGTCTGCGGGGGTCCGGTCGAGGAGGACGACGACTCCGTCCGAGCCTACGCCTCGCCAGCGGTCGCAGACCCTCCGGATGGCCGCCGGCCCGACCGACCACCCCGGCACCATGGGAGGAACAGCCTCGAACACCAGGTAGTCGTTTCCGAGGCCGTGCGCGCGGTAGAACTCGGCGCCGGCCCGGAGCGCCGCCGGCCCGCTCACCGCGGGCGCCTCTCTTCGGCCCGCTCGCCGCCAACCAGGGCCTGGACCTCCTCGGGGCCCGTCGGGAGGCCGGCCGTGAGAACCTCCCGGCCCTCCTCGGTGACGAGCACATCGTCCTCCACCCGGATCCCGATTCCCCGAAACGCGCTCCCGTTGTCCGACGACGCGAAGTAGAGCCCCGGCTCCACCGTGAGGACCATGCCCGGCTCCAGCTCGCGGGAGACTCCGTTCCTCGCGTAATCGCCCACGTCGTGCGTGTCGAGGCCCAGCCAGTGGGAGGTCCGATGGGGAAAGTAGGGCTCCTGGGCCTTCTCCTCGATCAGCGCCTCCGCGTCGCCGTCCAGTACGCCCAGATCCACGAGCCCCTCCACCAGAGCGACGAGCGACGCGCGGTGGACGTCCTCGATTGCCGCGCCAGGACGGGTCGCCTCGACCGCCCGGACCCGGGCCCGCTCGACCACCGCGTAGACGTCCGCCTGCTCGGCCGAGAAGTGCCCTGAGACCGGAACGGTCCGCGTGAGGTCGGCGGGGTACATCCGCCGCTCCGCTCCGGCGTCGATCAGGAGGAGATCGCCCTCCTCCATCCGGCGGCCGTTCTCCACGTAATGGAGGGTACAGGCGTTCGGGCCGGAGGCCACGATCGTGGGAAAGGCCGGGCCGGAGGCACCCCGGCGGCGGAAGCCCGCCTCGACCTCGGCTTCGATCTCCCACTCGCCCACGCCGGGGGCCACCCCGTCGATCGCCTCCCGGACGGCTCCCACGGTCAGGGTGGCCGACTCTCGTATGGCCTGGACCTCGAGTGGGTCCTTTCTGAGCCGGAGCTCGTCCAGGATCTCGCCCGGATCCACCACCCCCCGCGGTCCCTTCCCCTCACGCTGCCCCTTCGTGCGTGACCTGGCGAGCGCCTCGACGACGCCGCGCTCGATGGCGGCGGCGCACCCCAGCCGCGAGAAGACGCGATCCGCGCCCTGGAGGAGCTGGGGGAGAGCCTCGCCCAAGGCCGCGAGCGGCCGCGCGTTGTCCACCTCCACGAGCGAGCGCGCTCGAGCCGGCCCGACCCTGGGACCCGTCCAGCGCTCCGCCGCCTCGTCCCTGGAGCGGACGAAGAGGATGGTCCGCTCCTCGTCGACGAAGCCCCGGAGCACGAGGACCGCCTCGGGCTCGGTGAAGCCCGTCAGGTAGAAGAGCTCGGAGTCGGGGCGGTACCGGAGCTCGGAGTCGCCGGTCCGGTAGAGGATCGGGGCCGCGGGCAGCACCATGGCACCCCGACCCAGCTCGGCCAGCACGCGCCGGCGCCGATCGGCGAAGAGCTCTCCCGGAAACCCCTCGAACGCCCCGCTTCTTTCCATGTCCTCCCTTCCTTCCACGTCCTCCCTCCGCGTCAGTGGAGCGAGCCTCCGAGGCGCCGGCCTTCCGGCGTGAGCCGACCGGGGGAGCGAGCCCGCCGCGGGGCCGCCTAATCACGAACAGTAGAGGGAGTCCTCCCTGAGAACGAGCGCGTTCACGACCGCGCGCTCTCCGGTCGGGTCGGACGCGCGGCTCACCGGCTCCCGCCGGATCACCATGACGGACGAGCCCCCGCCGTCGAGGTTGATCGCTTCCGAGACGCCGAGCGCCTGGAAGAGGCCGGCGAGCTCGGGCAAGGTCATACCTTCGGCGCCCTCGCGCCGACCCTCTGCGACCACGAGCCAGACCCGCCCGCGGCGGCGGTCCATGCCCACCGCGGTGCGGGGGTCCCGCACGGCCGCGAAGCCGGGACGCTCCCGCTGCTCGAGGTCGCCCACAACGCGCCCGCCTTCGAGGAGAGGGGGGAACCCGGCCACGACCTCGAGCTCCCGGTCGGGCGCCGTCGCCGACACGCTCCAGAGCCCGATAGTCACGGCATCGTCCCGCCACTCGACGGGACCCACCCAGGGAGGCTCTCCGGGGCGCCACGCGAACACGGAACGGGAGGTCCGACTGCGGAGCTGACCCTCGGAGATCTCAAGGCCGGCGGGAAGGTTCTCGGGCGTGAAGAAGCCGCCGTTCACGGCCGCCACGACCCCGGGCTCGCTCCGCTGTGCCAGCTGGGAGACCGGCGCGAGCCCCTCGTCCTCCCCGGCCCTCACGACCCGGAAGCCGAGCTGGCATCGGGTCGCGTCCACCTCGACCAGGTGGATGGTCCAGGGGCGAGCGCCGCTCCTCACGGCGTAGTAGGTCACCCCTTCCGCCAGCGGGAAAGTCGAGACCCGGTCGGGCTGCACGTACTGGACTGCCGTCGCCGGCAGGCCCGCCGTGAGCACGGGGGGCCGGTCCGGGGGCTCGCACGCAACCGCCGCGACGAGCGGAACGAGGGCTCCGAGCGCGCGCTCGAGCCTCCGCTTCACCCTCTCTCTCTTCATCGTCCTCCCCGTGGCGCGTGGAGACACCGGGAGGTCGCCCCCGCGGCCGGGACGGCTCGTCGCCCCCAGCCGACAGGCTGCCGGCATACCCCGATGTACCGCCTGGATCCCCGTGTTACCTTCCCGAAATGCCGTCCCACCGTCCCCCCCGCAAGCCCCTACTCCTCCGGCCGAACCTCTTGCCCACCCTGCTCGTCGTACTCGCGGCAGGGGCCGGGCCATTCGCCGGCCCCCTCCGAGCACAGGACGAGGATCCGGGCGCTGTGGGCACGCTGTCGAACGATCGGATCCGCGTCGGAGTGAGCTTCGGAGGCACCGGCTTTCTCGGGCTCATCACCGAGTATCAGCGCGGGGACTGGTCCGGAGAGCTCGTGCTCGGAACCGTGACCTTCCGGGAAGTCTCGGTCGTCCTGTCCGGGAAACGCTACTTCTCGACGGGGCGCCTCCGGCCCGCCGTCGGCGCGGGACTCTGGAGCCTCTCCGCCTGGACCGAGGACGGCAGCGGATCCGTCCTCATCCTGCGAGTGCCGGTCGCCGTGGACTGGTCGATCTCGGGTCCACACGCCATGGGTGTGGAGGTCGGGCTCAACCGGGCTCTCGCGGTGAACCGGCTGGACCCGGAGGACGACACGCCGCCCAGCTCGGCCATCGTCCCCTTCCCCGGACTCTATTACCGCCACGGCTGGAATCCGTAGCGGACTGTCGCCCTGAGCGGTGAACACAGAGACGGGTGATGAGCCGCGTCCGGAAAGGCGCGACGACGAGGCAAAGAGGCGCTATTCCGAGGAGTAGCAACGCCGCCGGAGCGAGTCCAGCTCCCGTCGCATGTCATCGATTCATCGGTTGCAGTCCACTGGGGCCGGCCGCACCCCGTGGACGCTCGGGACCGGATACGTGGGATCCCGGCCGACCCTGCATTCCTACGGGTCTGGAGCGGCCGAGAGCTCGGCACTAGTCGGGCGCTGAGCTCGCCGCTCCCTCAGGAGGATCCGAACACCCCAGACTGAAAGGAGCAGGGCCAGTGGAAGGATCACCAGGGGCGGCTCGGCCTGGGCTTCCCCGATCCGATCCCTGCTCACGGGGGCCGATGTGACGGCGAGGATGAGCGCGTTGTTCACGCCGTGGAGCAGCATCGAGAGGGGGAGGGAGCCGGTGGCGACAACGATCCCCCCGAGGACCACCCCGAGCCACGCCGTGGGAACGAAACGGAACGCGGTCTCCGGGGAGAGGTGGAAAGCTCCGAAGAGGATCCCCGCGCCCAGGACTGCCCACATCGTGGGAAGCGCCGCCCGAAACCCCGAAAGGACGATCCCCCGGAACACGACCTCTTCCACCACCGCCGGCACGAGCGCGGCCACCAAGAGAATCCAGAGGAAGCGGCCGAGCGAGTCCGCGCGAAGCGCGGTCGCCATCGTCTCCAGGTACTCCACGGGAACCGGGACCACGAGGCTTTGGGCCCAGGCGAGGAACCAGGCAAGCTGGACCCCACCGACCAGCACGATGACGCCTCCGGCGACCTGACCGCGGGTCGGCCATCGGAGGGACAGGGTGCGCACTGGGTCGAAGCGGCCCAGCCGGATGAACAGGAGGCTCGGGAGGAGAAGGAGCAGAAGCTGAGCCAACAGGAGGGCCGTCTCCCCGAGAAGCATCTGGAGCGGGATGCCGCCGAGCGTGAAGAGCCCGGCCAGCACCAGGACGAACGCGAGCGTGGGTCCCAGCCCGGGAACCGCAGGGCGGCTCGGCGGAGGACCCCGGGGGCCGTCCGGGACAGCCGGCTCCGTCACTCGTACCGGAGAGCCGCGATCGGATCGAGCCGGGCCGCCCGCTGCGCAGGCCAGATCCCGAAGAAGAGACCGATCCCCGCCGAGAAGGCGAGAGCGACGACCACCGCCGTAAGCGACACGATCGAGCCGCCGCGCGCGAACGCCTCGAGCTGTGGCGCGCTCGCGACCAGATGGGCGCCCCCAGCCCCGGCCAGGACACCCAGCGCGCCGCCCAGGATGCAGAGCACGAGCGCCTCTGCCATGAACTGGAAGAGGATGTTCGTCCGGGTCGCCCCGAGCGCCTTCCGGATCCCGATCTCGCGGGTCCGCTCCGTGACACTCACGAGCATGATGTTCATGATCCCGATGCCGCCCACCAGGAGCGACACCGCGGCGATGCCCGCGAGGAGGTAGGTGAAGGTCTGGCTCGTCTCCTGGAGGGAAGTGAGCAGGTCGGTCGGATTACGGATTTCGAAGTCGGCGGCGGCCCCGGCCACCACCCTGTGCTCACGCCGGAGGATGAGGTCGATCATCGCGAACGCCTCGTCCATACCGCTCGGCCCCGCGTCCACCTTCGCGAGAATCGTACGGAGCCGGTCGCGCCCCCCGAAGAGCCGGTACGTCGCCGTGTTCAAGGGGATGTACACCGTCTCGTCGGGCCGGGAGAAGCCCATGTCTCCCTTTTCGGCCATCACCCCGATGACCTCGAACTGCTCGCCGGCGATCCGGATGGAGCGGCCCACGAGCAACGGCGCCGGCGTCCCCAGGCGCTCAGGCAACGCGTGTCCCAGGACGGCCACCCTCCGGCGACCCTGGTCCTCCGATTCCGTGAAGAAGCGGCCGAACTCGACCTCCAGGTGATACACGTCCAGGTACGACGGCCACGTTCCCATGACCTCGTGGGAGCTGTTCCAGCGCTGGTTGACGATCTGCTGCCGGTTCGCGATCTCGGGCGCGATCGTCACGATGCCCGCGAGCTCATCCTGAAGCGCGATGGCATCGCCCGTGTAGAGCCGGCTGTCCCCCTGGGCCACACCGTCCCGGCGCGCCTGGGACGGGCGGATCGTGAGCACGTCGGTCCCCATGCGCTGGATCCGCTCCTCGACCTGGCGCTGGGCACCCTCCCCGAGCGCCACCATCGTGATGACGGCGGCCACGCCGATGATGATCCCCAGACAGGTTAGGAACGAACGGAGCAGGTTCGCCCGGATGGCTGAGAGTGAGACGAGGAAGAGCTCCTTGATCAGCATGGCCTCACCTGGGATCGGCGCGTTTCAGGGGCTGGGCGCGTTCGTCGGGGGCCGGAGCCTAGAACCGAAAATTTATGCGCCCGCCGAACCTGCTGTCCTGCTGCGATTGCTGGGAGACACCCCCGAGGAGCGCGACGGTCTCGCCCTCCTCGACGCCGGCCATGATCTCGGAGTTGCTCCAGTCGGTCACACCCACGAGAACCGCTCTCGCGGTGAAAGCACCGCTCTGGTCCTGGACGAACACGACCCCGGGGCGCGCGTCGTCCGGTTGGGTCGATCGGCTCGTCGTGGACGCGCCACCCCCACGCCCCCCACGCCCGCCGCCGCCCCGAAGCGCGAACCCTCCGCCGCCCCCGAACTGCTGGACGAGCGCCCGCATCTGGGCTGGATCCACCTGGCCCCGCCCCGCCTGAATCTGCGCCCGGAGCTCCTCCAGGCTCGCGGGACCCTGCCCGTCACCCGCCGTCCCTGGCCGGCCCCGGCCCGAGGCGTCGCCGGGAGCACCTTGTCCCGCGGCCGGGCCGCCCGCCAGCTGGGCCCTGAGCTCCTGAAAGCCGGACTGATCGGCGAGCAGCCGGTCGTCGGGAACGCCCAGCACCTCGGCCGCAGCCAGCATCTCGGTAAACGCCACGATCGCGTGGTTCGGGAGCGCGAGCGCGTCCGCGCGCTCCGCGATCAGGATCGTCACGTTCGCGCTCATGCCCGGCTTGAGTAGCCCGTCCGAGTTATCCAGCGTCACGATCACGGGGAAGCTCACGACTCCCTGCTGGACGGTCGCCTGGGCCTCGATCTTCTCCACCTGGCCCTGGAAGGTCCGCTCCGGAAACGCGTCCACGTAGACCGTAGCCGCCATCCCCGGCTGGAGGCGCCCCACGTCGCCCTCGTTCACCATGCTGCGGACCTGCATGAGGCTCAGGTCGGCGATCGTGAAGAGCACCGTCCCCCCCGACACGTTCCCGGACGGAGAAGAGATGACCTGGCCCTGCTCCACGCTGCGGGTCAGCACCGTGCCCGGGAGCGGCGCCCGGATCGTCACGTCCTCGAGCCTGAGGCGCTGGAGATCGAGGGTCGTCTGGGCGCGGATGAGCGATGCCTGCGAGTTCGCGAAGTCGAGGTTCCGGCTCTCGTGATCTTGCGCGGTGATCACGTTGGCGGCGAGCAGGTCCGCAGAGCGCTCGAGCTGCGCCCTCGAGATCTCAAGGCGCTCACGAGCCACCTGGTAATCCGCCTCGGCCTGATCGAAGGCGTTCTGCACGTCCCGCGGATCGATCTCCGCCATGAGCGCACTTTCCTCGATCCGGTCTCCCGTATCGACGAGTACGGACACGACCTCGCCCGAGGCCTTGGACATGACCTCCACGCTCCGGACCGGCGCGAGTGATCCCGCGGCCTCCGCCACGATCTCGAGGTTCATGCGAGCGACCTCGGTCGCACTGATCACATCGGTCTCGTCCGCCTCACCGGCCGCGCACCCGGCAACCGCTACGGCGAGGAGGAGCGACCAGCTCCTCCGGTGGGCTCCGCTCACGTGCTCGGATCTGTTCATGGTGACCCTCTGGAAAAGTCGCTTATTCCTCAAAAGCCGCTCGTTCCTCGTTCCGTCGTCGCCGCACCGGCCAGGCCGGCCGCCCGCTGGTCCTGGCTCAGGAAGTCGCGCTCGACGATCCCGTCCCTGAGATGCACCTGCCGCTTCGCGTAATCCGCGATATAGCGCTCGTGGGTCACGAGGATGATCGTCTGACCCGCATCGTTCAGCCCAGCGAAGATCCCCATCACTTCATCGCCGGTCTTCGAGTCCAGGTTTCCCGTCGGCTCGTCCGCGAGGAGGATAGCCGGATCGTTCACGAGCGCGCGCGCGATGGCCACGCGCTGCCTCTGTCCCCCCGAGAGCTCGGGTGGCTTGTGATTCATCCGGTCGCCCAGCCCCACGAGGTCGAGCTTCTCCACCGCCCGCCTCCTTCGCTCGCCCCCCTGGACTCCGGCATAGATCAGGGGAAGCTCCACGTTCTGGAGCGCGTTGGCCCGCGGGAGCAGGTTGAACGTCTGGAAGACGAACCCGATCTCCTTGTTCCGGATGCGGGCGAGACGGCGCTCCGAGAGTTGCCCCGCCTCCTGTCCGTTCAGCCAGTACTCGCCGGCCGTCGGTGTGTCGAGACAGCCGAGGAGATTCATGAGCGTGGTCTTGCCCGAGCCGGACGGCCCCATGAGGGCGACGAACTCGCCTTCGCGGATCTCCAGGTCCACGTCCCTCACGGCGCGCACGGTCTCGACGCCCAGGACGTAGTCCTTGCCAAGACCTCGGGTCCGGATGATCGCTTCCACCGGCTCCGCGTCGGATACAAAGTGCGCGTCGGATGCTGTGCTCATCGATGCCGCGATTCCCGTCCACGGGGGCAGAGGGAGACGGGTAAAGCTCTCGGCCCCTCGGATCTGAGGGACGTCGTCGCTCGAAGAAATGTTAACACGAGAAGGTCAGCGCCGCCCCTCGGAGCTCCTGCGCTCCCGCCGGGACTCCGCGGCCGCGTCGATCGAGTCGTAGCGAATCCGCTGTTCCTCCGTGAGAATCTCCATGAGCGCGCGGTTGGCGGATTCCATCATCTGCCGGAAGGAAGGGCGGTACTCGCGCTGCAGGTCGCTCATCCGTCGCCGGTACTCGACCACGACCGAGTCCACCCCCGCTCTCTGATCGGAAGTGAGATCCAGCCGGTCGATGATCCATCCCCTCGGCGGGGAGCTGTCCCGATCGGCCTGGGGAACCTCCTCCCCCGCGGGGGAGGCCGGCTCGCCGCGGCTGGCGACGAAGCCGACGGCCACGCCCGCCCCGAACATCCCCGCGAACACCGACGCCGCCCCGAACCGCACTCTCCGATCGTGCGTCAGGATCATCATCTTCCCACCCTGAACACCCGCTGCCCCTCGACCGCGAAGAGCACGTCGTCACGGTCCACGACCTGATCCGAGTGCAGGAACTCAGGCAGGGGTGCCTCTCCGTCCGACGGAACCGAGAGCACCTCCTCCAGCCCGACGACGGACAGGAGCTCCTCTTCCGAATCGCGTTGGACAAAGAGGAGGGCCGCGAAAGCAGCTGCGGCCACGGCCATCGGAACGACCAGCCTTCCCCAGGACAGGACCACGTCCCCGAGCGTGAGAACGGCGCGGCGTCGGGCGGCCAGCTCCGAGGCCACCGCGTTCAGGACCCGCTCCCGAAAGCGAAGCCAGTAGCCGGGATCACGACGGCCGGGATCCAGCTCGGCGAGCAATAGCTCGGGGTCGATCCGATTCATCCCTGTCGCTCCTCCGCCTCGGGATCCCTGAGCCCGCTCAGGCATTCCCTGAGCCGCTGCCGCGCGAAGTGCAGGTGGGACCTCACCGTCCCGGCCGGCATGTCCAGCTTTCGCGCGATCTCCCGGTGCTTCCACCCCTCCAGGTCGTGCAGAATGACAACCGCACGCTGCGCGTCCGTAAGCTCCGTAAGGGCCCGGATCAGCTCGGCTTCGAGCTCCCTTCGCTCGGTGACCCGGTCGGGCCCCGGTGCCGGCGACTTGAGGTCGAAGGGGAGCGCCTCCCCTTGCCTGAGCGCTTCTCGCCGCACGAGGTTTCGCGCTCGATTCCTGACAATCGCGAGAAACCAGCCGGCGAACTTCTCCGGGTTCCTACACTCGTCGATTCGCTCGAGCGCGACGACGAACGCCTCCTGTGCGGCGTCCTCCGCATCCTCGTGTCTTCGAGTGACCGACAGCGCGAGCCCGTACGCGGCTCTAGCGTACCGCGACACGAGCTCTCCATATGCCTCTCCTTCTCCGAGCCCGGCCCGAGCGACCAGCTCCGCATCGCTGAGCTCGGAGTGTGCTCCCATGAGAACGACACCGGGAAGTGAGTACCTGTTGAAGGCGACCCGGGGCGCGCGCCGACCCTTCTTCCCACGGGGCGCTCTCCGCACGGGAGCCAGCGGAAAGAAATTGGCACTCCGGGGGACGGAGCGCCGCACCCATTTACGAGAAGAGGGGCAGAAAGGTTCCTGCCCCGCGTAAGGACTTTCGTAAGGAACTTGTAGCCTACGAGGCCTGCTTCCAGCGCCCGAACGGAAGGGTGGGCGAGGCGGGCAGCTCCTCCCCGTACACAAACGCGACGACGCGGGGGTGTTGCCGATCCGTGCGGGTCCCGAGCCCGCCGTCGGTGACGACGATGCCGGGGGCATCGGTTGCCCGTGCCTCTGCGGTCTGAGGATCCGGGGTGTAGAGGTTGGGGATGTCCATGGTCCGTGTCTTCATCAGTCTCCCGATGGGGTCATGGTCCGGCCTTCCCGTCGTTCGTCGCGCTTCGGGCTTGCGAGGCATCAAGCGTGCCAGCCAGGAGCCGTAGCGGAAAGCGTTGCGGCGAGCGGGGTTCCGCAAATCAGGAGCGGGGCACAGCATCCACGGCGTATCGGTTTGACGACAGCATCCGTGTCGTAACGACACGGATGCTCCAGAGCACGGACCGTGCCTTTGGTCGTGGGGAGCCTCTTGGCCCAAGCGTGGCCCCAGGAAGGAGCGCGGCCTGGAAGGGAGAACGACGCCGGGCTCCCGCTCAGGGTGGGGGAGCCGGTGCTCTGGCGCGCCGGTGGAGATCGGCGAGATCCTCGTCGGACAGCGCATCCAGCGACGTCCCCACCGCCAGAACCTGGCGCTGGTCCGGCGCGCCCTCCCCCTCCAGGGTGAACGTAACCATGAGGAGCGGGGCGCCCGCGTCGCTGCCGCACCCGGTCCGCGTCGCCCCGTCGACCCGGACGGCCCACCTCCCTTCGGGTGTATCGACGCATCGGAGCCCCGCGGGCTCGAGGGCTCCCCCGGTCCCGGACGGCGAAGCGGGTTTGGCGTACCCGTCCCCGGGTTCGGCAGCCGAATCCGCCGCCCGCTCGGACTCGGATGACCCGAGACTCTCGCGTACGGGCGTGGGGCGGTGCAACGGGTCACCCACGGCTCACGCCCCCGCCGGACACTTCCGCTCCCAGCCCGTCCGCCTCCCAGATCCGCACCCGACGAAGCGAGGCGCGCCCCGGGATCCGGTCCTCAAGGTTACGCCACAGCCAGATCGCCAGCTCCTCGGTGGACGGGAGGATCTCCCCACGCCGAACCTCGGGAATGGCTTCGTTCAGGTCCGCGCCGCGGAGCGGCCCCAACACGTCGTCCAGGAGACGGTCCAGCTCGGACAGGTCGGCGACCCATCCGGTCTCCGGGTCGATCGGCCCGCTCACGACGGCCTCGGCCCGGAAGTCGTGCCGATGAGGCTCGGCCTGGGCACCGAAGACGATCCGGTTCCGCTCCGCGGTCCACTCCTGCCGCCAGTAACGGTGCACGGCCGAGAAGCCGAACACCCGGATCAGGGAAACGTCATTCATCGACACCCTCGCGCCGTATGTTTACTCCCGGTCGGCCTGGCGGCCTCGCCATGGCACTCTAACGCCTCCCGTACCAGATTACCTGTACGGTAGCCCGAGGTCGATCCTCACCCGGCCGTAAGCCATGGGAAAGTACGACGACATATCCCCGGATCGCCTGCGCGCCGATCTCGTCGCGTTCGCGCAGCTCATCGTTCGGCTCGAGGGCGAGGACGGGCTTCTCGAGTCGCCCGCAGAGTTCCAACGCTTGCTGGGAGATCTGCGCCAGAAGCTCTTCGCATACGAGGTGCGCTCGAGTCGTTTCGGAACGGACGGGACGGCTGCGTCCGGCGAGCCGAGCTCGGTGTCTCGGAGAACCTCGGGAGAACTTGACGACCGGGTTCTCCGGCAGTCCTTGAGAGTTGTCCGCGAGGCCATCCGGCGCAGGGAGGAGATGGAACAGGAGTGGATGGGCGCGGCCCCGGACGATGACGAAGATCACGACTGAGGACGACGCCTCGCCGGAGAGGACGAGAATCTGCTCCCAGCTCCAGAGGCATCAGGAGCGGGCGCTCCAGATCCTCAACGAAGCGAAGGCCGAGCTCGGTTCCCCGCTCACCAAGACGCTCCTTCAGCGCCTGCAGAACGACGGGGCCGCGGAGGTGGTGGACTGCGTCCGGCAGGTAGTGGCCAGGCTCGAAGACGCGATTCGAGCGACTGAGTACTCCCAGTCCGAGATCCACCGCGAGCTACTCACGACCCGGGGCACGGTCGAGGCGGCGGGAGTCTCGAACCTGCCCCAGGGGCTGGCGCGCTTCCTCGCGGAGCGAAAGGACACCCCCGGCTTCACCTACGAGGTGCGGCAGGATGCGGTCCGCGGATGGATCATCGAGTGGAAGGAATACACCCACCGGGGCACGGTCCGCGGGTCGGGACAGTTTTACGAGCGGCCCTACGCTTGGATCGATCAGTGAGGGTCGTGGGGCCTCACGGTTCGACCGGCGCCCCCAGGATCCAACCAGCGAGCTCCGGCGACGCCAGCGCGGACTCCACGGTCTCGGCGGGAATCGTCTCCCGCACCAGCGAGAGCGCATCTTCGCCGTAGAACATCGCGATCCAGCGCGCCTGGGTCGGCGTCACCCGCCTCACCGCCCAGACGAGGTGCACGTAGTTCGGCTCCCGCGGCTCCCTCCGGAGCGGCATCCCCGCCCGAGCGGGCGCCCGGTTCCCCTTCCGGTTGTTGCACCGAGAGCAGGCGGTCACGACGTTCTCCCAGCCGTTCCCTCCTCCGAACGAGATCGGGATCACGTGGTCCCGCGTGAGGAACTGGCGTCCCTTGAGCTCCTTCCGGTGGCGGCCACAGTACTGGCACGTGTAGTCGTCACGGGCAAACAGGAAGGTGTTCGTGACCTGGCGCCGGAACCTCCGGGGGACGCGCACGAAACGCACGAGGCGGATGACCGTCGGGCAGGGCAGGTCGTCCCGCTCCGAGCGGAAACGCTTCGCCTCGTCCACCTCGAGGATCTCGGCCTTTCGGTCGAGGACGAGTCGGATGGCTCTTCGAGCCGGAACCAGCGTGAGTGGCTCGAAGGACGCGTTCAGGGCCAGGCACCCCATCGAAAGGACGCGCTCCCGGAGTAGCAAAAGTGGCACCCCACCGAGCAGGACCCCAGTACGCAGGCGACCTGCTAAGTGACCGTCGTACGGTAATGTAGCGGGCATTCCAAGGCAAAGGGGGCCCCAAGGGCCGCGGCGGCAGCTAAAGAAGGGCGACCGGATCGCGGTCGATGGCGACCCGCACATCCCCCGAGGGAGGCCGAAACTCCTCGTCGAAGCGCCGGAGGAAGCGGCTCACGTCCGCCACACCACCGCCCCGGAGGAAGAAGTGCCACCGCCACCTCCGGTGCAGCCGCTCTATCGGCGACGGAGCGGGGCCCACGAGCTCGATCCCACGTGTGTCCTCCCTCCCCAGCCGCCTCCGGACCCAGGTCGCGGCCGCCTCGACGGCGTCGGCCACGAGGGCTCGGTCGGGGGAGCTCACGATCACGTTCACGAGGCGGACGTGGGGGGGGTAGGACGGGCGGCGTCGCTCCTGGAGCTCCCGGGCGAGGAACCCCTCGACGTCGTGTTCGACGGCCGCTCGAATGGCGTAGTGCTCGGGGAGCGAGCTCTGGATGACGACCTCGCCTCCCAGCTCCCCCCGTCCCGTGCGCCCGGCCACCTGGCTCAGGAGCTGGAACGCCCGCTCGGTCGCCCGAAAGTCGGGCAGATGGATCCCTACGTCGGCGTTCACGACCCCTACAAGCGTGACGCGCGGGAAGTCGAGCCCCTTCGCGATCATCTGAGTCCCGAGGAGGAGGTCTACCTCGCCCCGCTCGACCCGTCCGAGGATCTCGTGGTGGGACCAGCGCCCCGACGTGGTGTCGAGATCCATCCGCGCGATCCTCGCCCCCGGAAAGGTCTCCGCGACCACGCGCTCCACCTGCTCCGTCCCGAGCCCTCGGAGCGCCAGATCCCCGGCGCCGCAGACCGAGCAACGCTCGGGGCGCGCCTCCTCGTGCCGGCAATGATGGCAGAGGAGCCGCCCTCGGGACCGGTGGAATGTGAGGGAGACGGAGCAGCTCGGGCATTCCCGGACGGACCCGCACGCCAGGCACTGAACGAACGACGAGTAGCCACGCCGGTTCAGGAGAAGGATCGACTGCTCCCCCCGCTCGAGCCGCTCCCGGACGGCCGAGACGAGCCGCTCCGAGAGGACGCCCCCTCCCCGCGTCGCGCTGCCGGATCCGATGGAGGATGTCTTGTCGTCGGACCGCCGCCCCCGGAGGTCCACGACCTCGACAGGTGGAAGCCGGCGCCCACCAACCCGCTCCGGGAGCCGGAGCAGGCGAAACTTCCCCCTCTTCACGTTCGCCCAACTCTCTAGCGACGGGGTCGCGGTCCCCAGCACGCAAACGGCCCCAGCGAGCGCGGCGCGGTAGACCGCGATGTCCCGGCCGTGGTAGCGGGGCGACTCGGACTGCTTGTACGAGGCGTCGTGCTCCTCGTCTACGACCACGGCGCCCAGGTCGGGCACGGGCGCGAAGACGGCCGAGCGCGCCCCCACCACCACGCGGCGCTCGCCCCGCCGAATCAGCCGCCACTGGTCGAAGCGCTCTCCCTGGGAGAGTCCTGAGTGGAGGACGGCCACCTGATCCCCGAACCAGGTGCGGAAGCGACCCACGGTCATCGGAGTGAGCGAGATCTCGGGAACGAGGACGATCGCCGATCGACCGAGCCCGTTCACGACCTTCTCGAGGAGCCGGGTGTAGACGAGCGTTTTCCCCGAGCCCGTGACCCCGTGGAGGAGGAACGGCTTTTCGGGCTCGTCCGCCTGCCCTACGGCGCGCACGGTTTCGACGAGGCTCCGGAGCGCCGCCTCCTGCGCGTCCGTGAGGCGCTGGTCCACACGCGGAGCCGGCAGGGCCCGCGCAAACGGGTCCCTCGGAACCTCCTCCTCTTCCACTCGCGCGAGCCCTTTTCCGACGAGCCCGTGGACGACTGCGCGGGAGAATCCGTGCGTCCGCTCCAAGACGGTCAGCTCCTCGGACCCTCCCGCCACCTCGAGCGCCTCGTAGCATGCGCGCTGTCGGCTCGCGCGGCCGAAGCGGTCGTCCCGGGCCGAGAGATCGGGAAGCCACTCGACGAGCCGCACCACTTTCCGCTTCCGGACAGGCGGCTCGGGGGGCGGGCGGGTCTCGTGCTCGAGGAGCCCCTCCCCCGCTAGGGCCCGGATCTCGGGCCAGATCGAGCGCGCGCCGACGATCCGGCGGACGGCGGCGACCCGGACCTCACCCCCCTGAGCGCCCACCGCATCGAGCACGTCGGAGGCCCGGCCGGTGACCTGCCCGAGTCGCCTTCGTCCCTTGTCAGTGAGACGGAGGATCTCCGCCGCTCCGTCCGAGAGGACGGGTGGAAGCATGGCTCGGATCACGATCCCGGGAGGCACCACGTAGTACTCCGAGATCCAGAGGGCGAGCCGGAGGAGATCTTCCGGCACGGAAGGCGTGGTCTCGAGCACGTCCAGGACGGATCGGATTCCCTGGATCCCGGAGGGATCGCCCTCCCCGAGCACCCAGCCGACCTGAAGGCCCCGCTTGAACGGGACGAGGACGCGAGTGCCCGACGGAGGCGTCGGACCGTCGTGCGCGTAGACGAAGAGCTGAAGGAGCGGAAGGGGGAGAGCGACCCGGACGAACGCGCTCACGGCTCCGACCCGTCCAGGAGAAGCAGGTCGCGCTGGATCTCCGGAGGGGTCACCTCAGGCCCGCTTTCCCCCCAATACACGTTCACCTCGCTCCGGACGCCGAAGCGGCCCGGAAGGTACACGCCCGGCTCGACCGAAAACCCCACGCCGGGAAGGAGCCGCCGCTCGTCCCGCGTCTCGAAATCGTCCAGGTTAGGCCCGGAGCCGTGGAGTCGCGTATCGATGGAGTGGCCGAGCCGGTGAACGAACGCGTCGTAGAAGCCCGCGCTCCGGAGAGATGCGCGCGCGACCGCGTCTACTTCGTACCCCCGGACGTCCCGCCTCCCGGCGGCCCGCTCCTCGAGAAACGCGAGCGCCCGGTCCCGGGCGTCTCGGACGGCGCCCCAGACCTCGCGGACGTCGTCCGGGGGCGCGGCCCCGAGGTAGCCCATCCACGTCTGGTCCGCGGGGACGCCTCCGGGGAACGCTCCCCAGAGGTCGACGATAACCAGGGTGTCGGCAAGGATCGGCGCGCCCGCCCCCTCCGGCTCGTAGTGCGGATCCGCGGAGGACGGGCCGACCGCAACGATCGCGTCCTCCTGCTCGGTGAGCCCCTCTTCTCGGAGGCGGGCCCGAATCCAGTCGCGCAGCTCGGCTTCCGCGAACGGAGCGGGCTCTCGGGCCGACCGGGCGGCGCGGCGGAGCGCCTCGTGCGCAACCGAGCCGACGACGCGGGCCGCGGCGCGGTGGAGGTCGAGCCCATGCTCGGACCACCGGGCGTGGAACGCTGTGACGAGGTCTCCGGACGAGACGACTCGCACCCCTAGACCCTCAAGCACGCCGACGATCCCTGCCGGAACCAGGTCGAGCGTGGGGACGGCGCTCCCCGGAGAGACCTCCATCGCGACGATCCGGGCTCCGCCGAGCAGAGCTAGGAGGCCGGCCTCGAGCTCGTGCCGCCGGGTGTAGCGTCGAAGCTCCCAGGGCCAGGGGGCCCAGGCCGTCAGGTCCACGGGATGGCACAGCGCGACGGGCGGTCCCTCGGCCGGAAAGAGCGCGAACCCCCGGCGCGTCGTGTGACCCAGCCCCAGAAGCGCGTGGGCGACCGGGCTCCGGTCCTGGAAGTCGTAGAGGAGCCAGGCGTCGGCACCCAACTCAGCGAGGAGCCCCGGTAGAGCGGTGATCCTGCCGGCGTCGAGGAGGGGGCCGGCGGCGCTCACCGCGGCCCGCGGGATCGCCTGGCCAACGTCAACCGAGCCCCGGGCGTCGGCCCGCCGGCGTCAACGCCGCTCGCCCTGGACGAAGAGCGGAAGGTCCACCACTTCTCCAACCGCATCCACCTCCCCACCGGCATCGATCGTTCCGGTGCCGACGGCCCTCCAACCCGCGATCAGCGTGAGGCCCAGGATCCGCTCCCGGGTCATGAGCCGATGGGCCTCCCTCTCCCTGGCGAGGGCGGCGACGACCCCCCGCCAACCCCAGCGGCCCAGCGCGCGACGCAGGATGCCGATCCGCTCGGGAATGGAGAAGAGCTCCGCGAGGTCCGGGAGACCGCCCGCTACCGGGGAGTCGAGGCCGCCCCGCTCGTCGGACCATCCCTCCGTCCGGAGCGGCTCGATTCCTGCCTCCCGAAGGAGCCGCTTGAGCTCGACCAGCATGAGCGGCTTCACCCCCAAATGGCTCGACAGCACCTCGCGCCTGGCCGCCTCCACGGGCGCCTTCCAGACAAGCTGCACGAGCGCGACCCGGCCCCCCGGCTTCAGCACGCGTGCGATCTCCAGGACGGCCGGCTCGGCCTCCGCGCGCCGGGTGAGGCCCAGCTCTCCGATGACGACGTCGAAGACGCCGTCCCGGTACGGGAGCTCCGCCACGGAGCCCGCCTGGAAGTGCGCCCGCTCGTGAATTCCCTCTTCCCGGGCGCGAGCCTCCGCCTCGTCGAGCAGGGCCTCGTCGTCGTCCACCCCGCACCCGACGGCTCCGAACTCCCGCACGAAGTACTCGAGCGTGGTGCCCCGGCCGGAGGGGACGACCAGAACCTCCTGCCCCTCCCGGAGATCGGTGAGGAGCCCGATCCGATGGTAGAGGACCTTCCCGCCCGGCCCGAAGAGAGGTCGGCGGGCAAGGCGAACGAGGTCCAGGGTGGAGGGAATGGCCTCGCTCCCGGGGAGCGAGCCGGGCAGGTTGGCGTTCATGGGTCGAACGTCAGAACGACGGGTCCTCGCTGATCTCGATGTCACGGATCGCCGACCGGAGGAGCGCCTCCTGGTCGTCCGTGAGCGGCTGCCTGGATCCCGGCGCCGCGGTGGCGGTGCCCCCCGAGCGGACGGAGCGGCGGAGCACGAAGGTGACGAGCCCCACGCCGGCCAGAAGCGCCGCGGGGGGGAAGATCCACGCCAGGAGGCCCCGCCCCCGTCCTTCCGGCTCCGCCAGGTACTCCTCCCCGTGGTTCGCGAGCATCCAGTCTACGAGCTCATCGGAGGCCCACCCCTCGTAGGCTAGCGCGTGGATGGAGTCCCTGAGCACGGCCGACTGCTGGGCCGTGCACACCTCGAGCATAAATCCCGGACAGTAGGGCGAATAGAGCCGCGAGATCGCCTCGGTCCCTTCCGGATGGGGCTGGAACGGCCCCTCCATTCCCTCCGGGATCTGCCCGACCGCTGGGACGGCGAGGAGGAAGAGGATGGAGACGGAAAGGAAAGCGGGGATGCGCATAACGGGATCCCAGTTCGGGATGGGAGTCACGAGTCGCCGAACGGTAAAAATGCCGAAAGCCGGCCGCTGGCTCAAGCCGGCCCGTCTAGGGGGGGGCCGTCCAGCCCCGCCAGGGCCGCCAGCGTTGCGACCGCCGCGAGGCCGGTTCTGGCCGGGTGGTATCCGCCCTCGAGAAGGGCCACGACCCTCCCGGAGCAGGCCCGCGCCGCCCACTCCAGGACCGCCCTCGTGAGCCGGAAGAAATGGGCCGGCTCGAGAAGCATGCCGCCGATGGGGTCTCCGGCTAGCGCGTCGTAGCCCGCGGAAACCAGGATGAAGTCGGGCTCGAAGGCCGCCTCGGCCCGACCCAGAGCCCCGGCAAGCGCGCGCTCGTGAGCGTCTCCCGTGGTGCGGGCTGGAAGTGGAACGTTCAGGGTGGCTCCGGCGCCCGCGCCCTCCCCCCGCTCGTCCGAACCCCCCGTCCCGGGATAGAACGGAAACTGGTGGAGGGAGAGGAAGAAGACCGTCGCCTGGAGGTGCCGCGCGGCCACGGCGACATGGTTCACAGCACAGAACCCCATGGCCTGCTCCGCCGACGCGTGGTGACCAGGGGGACGGGTGGCGACGAAGGCGTTCCCGAGCGCGCCGCTCCACACGCCCTCCACCGCGACGAGCGCGGCCCCGCTGGATCCCCGAATCGCATCCCAGGATCCGCTGGAGACAGGGACCTCCGCCCCGACCTCGACCCTCGCGTCGATCTCTCCCGCCCGGCGGGACGCGGCCTGGACGCGTTCGAGGTAAGGAAGCGGATGGACCCGCCGGAGCTCGTCCAGGGTGGCGAAGCGGACCTCGACCGGCTCTACCTTCCCGTGGAGCACCGGAAGGGCCTGCTCGACGGCGGCGGCAATGGCCGGAAGGCGCCCCTGATGCTCGGGGTGCCCCCACCCGGGATCGTGGAGGGGGGCGGAGGGGTGGAGGAGGAATCCGGTCGGCGGCGGCGTCACGCGGGGCCGCGCCGTGGACGCATCGTCACCGCACGGCGCTCAGTCCACACCCTGGAGGGCATGGGCCGGCGCCCCCTTCCCCTTCGCCATCCACTCTTGGAGCGACCGCACCTGTGGCTTCACAGAGCGGAGCGCGATGATCGCGTCGCACGCCGCGTTCGTGGCGGACATCGTCGTGAGGTACGGGATGCCGTACGTGATCGCCGCCCGCCGCATCGCGTAGTCGTCGTACTGCGACTTCTTTCCGAGCGGCGTGTTGATGAGGAGGTCCACGTCCCCGCTCACGATCACGTCCACGATGTGCGGCCGCCCCTCGCCCACCTTGAAGATGAACTCGGCCGGGATCCCGAGGCGGGAGATGTACTCGTGTGTCCCCCCCGTCGCGACGATCCGGAAGCCGAGGTCGTGGAAACGCCGCAGGATCGGGGTCACCGTCGCCTTGTCCCGATCGTTCACGGTCACGACGATCGTTCCCCCGTCCTTCGGAAGCAGGTTCATCCCCGCCGCCTGCGCCTTTGCGTACGCCATTCCGAGCGAGTCGTCGAATCCCATCACTTCGCCCGTGGAGCGCATTTCGGGGCCGAGCAGGATGTCCACGTCGAAGCGGGTGAAGGGGAGCACCGCCTCCTTCACGGCAATCCCCGGGAGGGGCGGCTCCTCGGGAACGCCGAGGTCCCGGAGCTTCTCCCCCGCAATGAGCCGGGCCGCAAGCCGCGCGAGCGGCACGCCCGTCGCCTTGCTCACGAACGGGACGGTCCGGGACGCGCGGGGGTTCACCTCGAGCACGTAGACGTTCCCGTCCCGGATCGCGTACTGGACGTTCAGGAGCCCCACGACTCCGAGCTCGAGGGCGAACGCCCTTGTGAGCTCGCGGATCCGCTCCAACTCCTCGGGCCCCAGGCGGTAGGGGGGGAGCACGCAGGCCGAGTCGCCGGAGTGGACGCCCGCATCCTCGATGTGCTGCATGATCCCGCCGATCACGACGTCCTCTCCGTCCGAGAGCGCGTCCACGTCGGCCTCAAACGCATCTTCGATGAAGCGGTCGATGAGAACCGGATGATCGGGAGACACTCGCACGGCACGCTCGAAGTACGCCTCGAGAGAGGCGTCGTCGTAGACAATCTCCATCCCCCGCCCGCCGAGCACGTACGACGGTCTCACCAGGACCGGGTACTTGACCTCGCGGGCTACCTCTAGGGCCTCGCCGAGCGTGACGGCCGTGCCGTTCGCGGGGACGCGCGCGCCGACTTTCCGGCACACCTTCTCGAAGCGCTCGCGGTCCTCGGCGCGGTCGATCGCATCCACGGACGTTCCCAGGATCGTGGCGCCTGCGGCGGCCAGCCCCTCGGACAGGTTCAGGGGCGTCTGCCCGCCGAGCTGCACGATGACGCCCATCGGCCTCTCCCGATGGATGATCTCGAGCACGTCCTCGAGGGTGAGCGGCTCGAAGTAGAGCGTATCCGATACGTCGAAGTCGGTGGAGACCGTCTCGGGGTTCGAGTTCACCATGATGGCATGGAAGCCCCTCTTCCGGAGCTCCAGCACCGCCTGGACGCAGCAGTAATCGAACTCGATCCCCTGACCGATCCGGTTGGGCCCACTCCCCAGGATCAGGACCTTCTTCTTCTCCGAAGGGCGAACCTCGTCCTCGGTCTCGTAGGACGAGTAGTAATAGGGCGTCTCCGCGGGAAGCTCTCCCGCGCAGGTGTCCACGACGTTGAAGCTCGGCCGGATCCCCTCCTTCCACCGCCGCGCCCGGACGTCCCCTTCCTTCTCTCCGCGGAGCCGGGCGAGCTGCGCGTCCGAGAAGCCGTTCCGTTTCACTCGGAGGATCGCCTCCGGCCCCACCTCGGGGAGGTCCCGGTACCACGCCTCCATCTCGACCAGCTCGAGGAGCTGGTCCAGGAACCACGGGTCGATGGCCGTCGCCTCGTGGAGCTCGTCCAGGGTCGCGGGCTCTTCGCCGGGGTCGGGGGTCTTGGCTGTACCGGAGGCACCGCTCGCACCGGCCCCGCCGGCCACCCCAGTCTCCGCCTCGGAGGACGGGGAGCGGCTGCGGGAGGCGGCCTCCCACTTCACGATGGCCTGGAGGGCGCGCTTGAGCTGGAACGGGCGCTCCGCCGTGGGCCTGCGGAGCGCGGCGAGGAGGGACTGCCTATCGTCCGCCACGAGCCCGTCGTCCTCGAGCGACTCCCCCGTCACCCAGCCGGTGCGCCCGATCTCGAGGCCCCGGACCCCCTTCTGCCACGCCGCCTTGAACGTGCGGCCGATCGCCATGGTCTCACCCACCGCCTTCATTTGGATTCCGAGCACGGGGTCGACCTCTCGGAACTTCTCGAAGGCGAAGCGAGGGAACTTGACGACGACATAGTCGAGGGTCGGCTCGAAGGAGGCGGGCGTCGTCTTGGTGATGTCGTTCGGGAGCTCGTAGAGGCGGTAGCCCACGGCGAGTTTCGCGCCCACGCGCGCGATGGGGAACCCGGTGGCCTTCGACGCCAGCGCTGACGATCGGGAGACCCGCGGGTTCATCTCGATCACGAGGAGATCACCGTCCTCCGGGTTAACGGCAAACTGGATGTTGCACCCGCCGGCCTCGACTCCGATCTCCCGGATCGTCGCGATCGCCGCATCCCGCATCCGCTGGTACTCGCGATCGGTGAGCGTCTGGGCGGGAGCCACGGTGATCGAGTCCCCCGTGTGCACCCCCATGGGATCGAAGTTCTCGATCGAGCAGACGACGATCACGTTGTCCTCGCCGTCCCGGACCACCTCGAGCTCGTACTCCTTCCACCCGATCACTGACCGGTCGATCAGCACCTCCCCAATGGGGGAGGCGTCGATGCCTCGGCGCACCGCGCTCTCGACCTCTTCCCGGTTGTACGCGATCCCGCCTCCCGTGCCCCCCAGCGTGAAGGAGGGTCGGATGATGGCCGGATAACCGGTCTCCTCCACGACGCGGAGCGCGTCTTCCTGCGACTTCGCGAACCCGCCGTGGGGAACCTCGAGCCCGATCCGCTCCATCGCCTCGGCGAACTCCTCCCGGTCCTCTGCCATGCGGATGGACCGCTCGTTCGCACCGATGAGCTCGACCCCATGCTCGGCGAGGACGCCTTCCTCGTGGAGCTCCATCGCGATGGTGAGGGCGGTCTGCCCACCCATGGTCGGGAGGACCGCGTCGGGACGCTCCTTCTCGATGATGCGCCGGACCCACTCCGTCGTTAGCGGCTCCACGTACGTCCGATCCGCGAGGTGCGGATCCGTCATGATCGTGGCAGGGTTCGAGTTCACGAGCACGACCCGATACCCCTCCTCCTTCAGCGCCCGCACGGCTTGCGTTCCCGAGTAGTCGAACTCGCAGCCCTGGCCGATCACGATCGGACCCGAACCCAGGAT
Source organism: Longimicrobiales bacterium (assembly GCA_965198065.1). Taxonomy (GTDB): domain Bacteria; phylum Gemmatimonadota; class Gemmatimonadetes; order Longimicrobiales; family Gaopeijiaceae; genus SHZS01. The sequence goes on from CBDAON010000004.1 coordinate 1,174,111, forward strand.
CAGGATCGTTTCCAGGTCATCGCGTCTGGGCAAGAGGCGGTATCCGACGGGCGTCGTGGAAGGGAATCGGTGCGGCGGGCCGACGCGCCCGGGCCGACGCGCCCGGGCCGGGCGCACGGAGCCTCGTACGTGCACCTCGGGGGGCCGCTGGACCGGTGTGAAACTCGTCCGTCCACCAGGCGAAATCAAGGCAGCGCCCCCGTCCCTCGAGGAGGCGCCGGGCCGTGTCGGGTGCGGACCGAGGTCGGGGGCTCCATCCGGTTTCGGTTGCGGCGTGCCCGGTCGCCACCCTATATGGACTTTCGGCCTGAGGTGCAGGATCGGCTCCCGAAGTTGCCGCCGATCCGAGCGCGCCAGGTGCGAAGCTCGACGGACGGGCTCGCAGTGACGCGCGACCGATTGCAGAACCGACAGTCACGTGGAACCAAGGAGACTCGACATGAGAGGAAAGGTTGCAGCTCTGACCGTGCTCGTGATCGCGACGCTCGGTGTGGGACCGACAGAGGTCAGCGCTCAAGATCCCCCGATGGGATTCTTCATCACGAGCGTGGGTCCGGGGAACGGCGGCGATCTCGGTGGGCTGGCGGGAGCCGATGCGCACTGTGAGGCCCTCGCGGCGGCGGTGGGAGCGGGCGGCCGCGAGTGGAGAGCGTACGTGAGCCAGAACGCCGGCGGGGGGCTCCCACAGGTGAACGCCAGGGACCGCATCGGAAACGGCCCCTGGTACAACGCGAACGGCCAGCGCATCGCGTGGGACGTCGGGAACCTGCATGGGGACAACCAGAGGGACTCGAACAACATCCGGAAGCCGACGGCCGTCAACGAGCGGGGCGACCCGGTGAACGGCGCGGGCGATCAGCCGAACCAGCACGATATCCTGACCGGATCAGATTCGCACGGACGGGCCCTGCCGGGCTCCTCGGCGGTCAACACGTGCAGCAACTGGACGAGCTCGGATCCGGCCAACCGGGCGATGGTCGGCCACCACGATCGGTTGGGTGGAGCCAACGCGTCGTGGAACGCGGTGCATCACTCGTCCGGGTGTGGCCAGCAGAACCTCGTCCAGACCGGCGGCAACGGGCTCTTCTACTGCTTCGCCGCCGACGACCCGATGTAGTGATGGTCTGACAGAGCGGGCCAGCGATCGAACGGGGTCCCTCCAGGCCCGATGTAGGGAACTATCCGATGTAGAGGCCCCGCGCTTCGACGACGGGCTCGCTTAGTTGCGCGAGTGTTATCGAAGCGTCAAGCGCACCTGAACGTCCGACGGGTTCGGACGGAGGGCGTTGTCCCGGTCCGCCGCTTCGAGCACGGTCACGGAAGGCGGCCCCAGGGACACGTCATCCACCTCCACCCGGAAGGTGAGGGCGCCCGACGGCTCGGGGTCCAGGAGGAGGACGCGAAGCTCGTGGGTGGCCTCGGGACCGGGGGCAGGCGCGGTCCAGCTGCGCGTTCCCCCCTCCCCGACCACGTCCCGCACGCCTTGTCCCGCCACGAGCAGGAGCGTGGTGCCGGGGGCCCCGCCTGGAGCCTCGACCGAGCCCCCGAACTCGCCCGGTCCCGACCGGCGTTCGTCCGCGCATCCCGCGGCGACGAGCCCAACCACGGCGGTCAGGGCTACCGCACGGAGCCGGACGTTCTCAGCCATCGTCATCCTCCGCCGGCTCGAGGGGTCCCAGCGGCACCAGGGTCCGTACCAGCTGGGCCTCGGGCACGGACTCGGGGAGCTCCGGGTGCGCCAGGAGAAACGCCCGGAAGTCCCCGATGTCGTACGCGCCGCTCGCGTTTCCCCAGCGGTCGAGGAACCACTGTTGTAGCGGGGTCGGGCCCACGCCCGATTCGATGAACGGGCCCACGAGGGTGGAGGCCCCGAGGCGGGGAGGGCCGACGTCGAGAACGATCGTTCCCCTCGCCTCGAGCCCGATGGCGTCTTGAGCGAGGATCTGGAGTGGAAAGGCCCCTGTCTCCATGGCGCCGCCCAAGATCCTCCCGCTGGCCCCATCCAAGATGAGACCGTCGGGGAGCGTCCCCTCTTCGAGCGTCCACGTCACGGGAACATTGGCGTTCAAGACCTGGAAGGCGATCTCGCCGGGCGTCGCGGCCTCGAGCGACACCCGCTCCGCCGTCTCAGCGAGGGCGTACGTCACGTCGAACCGCGCCTCGACGTCCACCGCGGTCCCCACGGTGAGCGTTGCCGGGTTCAGGCTTCCGGCCACGGCGCCCATCCACTCAAGGAAGGAGAAGCCCGTCCGCGGGGTGGCCTCGAGGAAGACCTCCGTCCCCTCCGCGAACCAGAACCCTTCCGAAGCGGGAACGGACACGACGCTCCCGGGCGAGATCCCCGCCACGGGTGCAGTCACGGTCACCCCGATCTGGACCTCCCGACCGGCGTAGCGGGCCACGAGCTCGGCATCCTGGAGGGGGGTCACGAACAGCCGCGTCCTCGGGCCTCCATCCGACCAGGCCTGGAACGGCGCGCGCGTGCCCGGCCCGAGCGGGATCCCCGGAGGCGCCGAGATCTCATGCACCTCGAAGGGGGCGGCAACGAAGGTGGTCTCTCCTCCCTCGCCCTCGGCTCCATCCACGTGGAAGCGGGGCGGGGCGAGCGGGGCTTCCTCCCACTCCGCCGCGAGAGACACTGTGGTGAATCCCGTGTGCGCCCGGAAACGCACGTCGCCCGGGGCCGGCCCGACGGCTTCGATCTCGGTCAGGGTGATCCCCATGGCCGACCCCACGTGGGTGCGGGAGAACGGGGGGTTCCCCGCGTGGAACTCCCGGTTCACCTCGCACGCTTCTTCGGGATCGAAGTAATCCTCCTTTATGCAGCCGGGAAACGGATCGCCCCGGTCGCCCCGGTTCCCGCCCGGCAGCGCGAGATGGTTCCGCCCGTCCGCCTGCCGGAGCCACACCCCCAGCCGGGAGGCCTCCGCGTTCACGTTGTTCGACGCCCAGCGCGCGTCGAGGACCGCGGGGGCCACGTGCCACACCAGGAGGCCGGGCTCGGGGAGGTGGACGTCGGACCCCAGCGGCTGCCGGTTCTCGAGGAGGATGTACTCTCCCGAACCGTCCTGCGAGGGAATCCGAAGCGCCCGGCGGGACGACTCCACCGGCGGAAGGGTCACTACCTCGTCTGTTCCGGGCTTGATCTCCTCGACCTCCACCCACCCGAGCGCCGCCTTGCTCCATGCCCCCATGTGGCAGGGGCGGGACGGGTCCGTGCCCCGACACCCCCAGCTCCCCGTTCCCATCAGGTCCCAGTTCCCGCTTCCCCGGTGACTCTGGTCCCCCGTCGGGTACAGGTCGGGGAGACCGAAGCCGTGACCCAGCTCGTGAGCGAACGTCCCGATCTGGTTGAAGCTCTCCCCGTCGCACGCGAGAACAGGCTGCACGGTGTAGTCGTTCACGTAGATGACCCCGGGCCCGGCCGGCCGGGGGGTCGAGGTGGGGAGTCCGGGATCCAACCGGCCCTCGGTCGCGCGCTCCAGGCTCCATCGGTGGGACCAGATCTGGTTCGTCCCCCCTCCAGCGCATTCGGCCCCGGGAACGGGGTGGATCACGGTGAGGAGGTCCACGAACCCGTCCCGATCCGCGTCGTAAACGCTCCAGTCCAGACCCGTCGCGTCCGCAGACCGCACCACGGCCTCGACGAAGGCCCCGATACCCTCCGTGCGGTGGGACACGAGCGCGCTCTGGTTCTGCGTGACTTGGGCACGGGTGAGGCCGCTCTGGACCCAGTCGAAGGTGGTGCCCTCTAGCTGGACCAACCCCCCGGAGAGCTCGGCATAGAACTCGGGAATCGTCTGGAAGTACGAGTTCGGTCCGTCGATCAGCTCCCGCTGGACCTCCACGCGGGAAAACGGGGGCGCCGGTCCGTCGGAAAAGAGCCCGAGTACGAGCGGAAAGCGGAACGCGCCCACGATCGGCTCCGCTCTGGGGCCGAGCGCCCGTGCGCTTCCTGGTGGGGCGGGCGGCACGCTCCCGTAGAGCCCTTCCCGGAGGCGCTCCAGGCGCTCGATCCCCTCGGACGAGAACCGGAACGACTCAGGGTCCGCCTCGAGCTGGCGGTAGTACCCCTCCGGCGGCCGGGTGCCGTAAATCTCTCCGAGGAGGACCACGTCCTGCCCGAGGGCGGGGCCCGCCCAAAGAACCGCGAGGGCGGCAGCCAACACGGCCCCCCGGACGGCCGCGGGAACACTGTCGAGTCGGCGCATCGTGGGTTCTACCCCGACCCCCCGCCGGAACGCCCCCTTCGGTCCTCGCCCCGGATCCCGAGATCCGCCGCCTGTGCCCGAAGCCCGTCGATCACGTTCTGGATGTGGGCGGAGAGCTCGAGCCCCAGGAGCTCGGCGCCCCTCCTCACCTCGTCCCGATCCACGCCCGCCGCGAATGCCCTGTCCTTGAGCTTCTTCACAACGGACTTCGGGGTCAGGTCGTCGATCCCGTTGGGGCGCACCAGGCAGGCGGCCACGACGAGCCCGGAGACCTCGTCACACGCGAGGAGGACCCGATCCAGCTCGGTCTCCGGCTCGACCCCCGTGAAATCCGAGCGATGGGCGAGGATCGCGTGCAGGATCCCTTCGGGGTATCCGGCCTCGCGGAGCGCATCCACGGCGCGGAGCGGGTGCTCGTCCGGGTGGCGCTCCCAGTCCAGGTCGTGGAGGAGACCAGCGAGACCCCACGTCTCCTCGTCAGCCCCTTTCAGGCGAGCGTAATGCCGGACCGCGGCCTCGACGGCCCGCATGTGAGAGCGGAGACCCTCGTTCTCGACCCACTCCCCGAGGAGCGCGAGCGCATGGTTCCGGTCGGGCACTTCGATCTCCTCCGGGTGGAACGAGGCGGTCCGGACGGCCTACGCGGTCGAAGACGGGCAGAGCGCGGAGACAGGACAGGACTGGCAACGCGGCTTCCGGGCCACGCACGTCCGCCGACCATGAAAGATGAGGAGGTGGGACAGGAGGGTCCACCGCTCGCGGGGGAACAGGGCCATGAGATCTCGCTCGATCTTCACGGGGTCCCGCTCGCGCGTGAACCCCAGACGGTTCGAGAGCCGGCTCACGTGGGTGTCCACGACGACCCCCTCGTCCAGCCCGAACGCGTTCCCCAGGATCACGTTCGCGGTCTTCCGACCCACCCCCAACAGGGCTGTGAGCGCCTCCATCGTATTGGGGATCTCTCCCCCGTGGCGCTCGACCACGGCGCCGGCCATCCCGAGAAGGCTCTTCGTCTTGTTCCGAAAGAAGCCCGTCGGGTGGATCATCTCCTCCAGCTCGGACGGGCTCGCCTCCGCGAGGGACGCCGCGTCGGGAAAGCGGCGGAAGAGATCAGGGGTGACCCGGTTCACCCGCTCGTCCGTGCACTGTGCCGAGAGGATCGTCGCAACCGTGAGCTCGTAGGCATTCCGGTGGTGGAGCGCCGTGTGCGCGTCTGGGTGCTCCTTCCTGAGGAGATCGAAGACCCGCGCCGCGCGCTCCGCGTTCCTAGCCCTGGACTCGCGGGGCATCAGGGCTCTTCCCGGACACGAACCCGCCGGAACGGGAGGGAGCTCGGCCGGGGGAGCCCTGGCTCCGCGGGAACCTCGGAGGCCCGGGGGCCGCGCTCTAGCTCCCCGACGAGGGCGGGCTCGCCGGCCATGTAGGCGAAAGCGCGGGCAGCGAGCTTCAGGGCCTCCCCGAACGTGACTACCGAGTAGAGAGCGTCGAGCTCTCCTCCCGGCAGGGTGGTAGCGAAGTCGTCTCCCCCCTCGCGCGCCGGCTCGTGGGGCCAGCGCGCCGCGTCCGCGAGTGGGACCGGCGGAAGCTCCACGACCGAGACGCCCGGGCGATCCGCCCGCACGCCCAGCGCGACCAGGAGGGAGAGGGTCTCCCCGGAGGAGCGGCACCAGAAGATTCCGTCGAGGGGCTCGGCGGGACCGTCCTCCTGCGGATGGGACCAGAAGAGGTTCCTGGGAAGCTGGAGGTAGCCCGCCGGGTGGATAAGCGCGCCCTCCCAGCCACGGAAGGCCTCGGGCCCGCTCCCGAGCAGCTGGCGGGCCGCTGGAGCCTCGAGCAGGTAGAGGGGCTCCCCGGCCATTCGGAAGTGATACGCCTGGAACAGGAACGCTCCGTACCTCTGGAGCGCCTGGCCGCCCCGCTCCTCGCCCTGGATCCCACGGACGGCGAGGCCCACTTCCCCGAGAAGCACGAACGCCCCCGGGTCCAGCGCGTCTACCGAACGGCTCTCCGCCTCCTCCGCAATCCGGCGAAAAGTGTCCTCCGCGAATTGCCGGCCCGGGATTCCCACCTCGTAGGGGGTGAGCCGGGCCCACTCGTCCCCTCCGCTCATTGCGCTCGCCCCATCCGGTCCTTGGGGGCACTCGGTGGGCGCCTCGCTCGTCGTCGTGTCGCCGCTCGCCGTCGTCTCATCACGGCCGCCGGGCGCTCATCCGTCGTCAGGCCCGGGCGACCCCGGCGCGCTCCCGACTTCCCGGGGTTTCGCCTCGGACTCGAGAACCTCCGGAGATTGACGGCGCCAGACGCGCCACAGCCGCTCCCATCCCCCCACGCTCCGAAGGAGCACGAGCTGGAGCCAGCCGCCACCGGCGTCCAGATCGTGGATCCGAATGTAGTGGACGTCGCCCAACTCTTCCGGGCGATCGATCGCCCAGCACCGTCCGTCCCACTCGAACTCGATCGCCCTCGCGCGCTCAAAGTCGTCGGGCCGCCACGGCCGCTCGATGTATACGTCGCGTTCCACCCGGTAGACCGAGCGGGCGACGGGGAGCCCGGACTGGAAGTACCACGGGTCGAAGTCGAGCCTCTGCTCCCGCTTGTAGCTTTCCTCGAGTGCGTAATCGACTCCCTCAAGGGCATCGTCCTCCGCGAGGAACTCGAGGTGGTGCCGCAACTCGTGCGTGATCGTCTCCCAGAGCTCCTCCTCCCAGGAGAGGTCGGGGTCGCCATCCGCGACCTGGGCGAACGATCCGTAATAAAGGGCGAGGAACGAGCGGGTGCTGTCCGGACCTCCGTATCCCGAAGGATACGGCTCCGTGAAGCACATCCCCATCGTGTAGTAGTCCTCGTGATCGGGATGCGCCTCGGCCTCCCGGCGCACGACGATCCCGTCGATCCCCTCCTTGTACTCCGCGGGGATCTTCTCCCACATCCGGTGGGCCTCGGCCTCGAATTCCTCGAACGTCATCGATGCCGGGCTCCGGCTCGGGACCCCGTCACGCCCACGACCGGCTACGCTCCGTGCCTCTTCAGCGAGCTGTCAGCTCTGGCGATCTGCCAGGCTCTCTAGGACCCACTCCCGAACCCTGGTCTTGTCCACGCGGAGCTGCTCGAGCGAGTCCCGGTCCCGGATCGTGACGGTGCCGTCCTCCGACGTTCGGCCGTCCACCGTGATGCACCACGGCGTCCCCGCCTCGTCCTGCCTCCGGTAACGCCGTCCGATGGAGCCGGCCTCGTCGTAGAACACCGGGATCACCGCCCTCCGGAGCCCGTCCACGATCTCCCGGGCGATCTCCGGGAGGCCGTCCTTCTTCACGAGCGGAAAGATCGCCGCCTTTACCGGTGCCATACGGGGCGAGAGGGAGAGCACGACCCGGGTCTCTCCCCCCACCTCCTCCTCGCTGTAGGCGTCGCAGAGGATCATGAGGACCGTGCGATCCACCCCAACGGCCGTCTCCACCACGTAGGGCACGAACCGCTTCCCGCCACCCGAGTCCACGTACTCGAGCCGCTTTCCGGAGTACTCCTCGTGCCGGCCCAGGTCGAAGTCGGTGCGGTTGTGGACGCCCTCCAGCTCCTTCCACCCGAACGGGAAATGGTACTGGATGTCCACGGCCTTCTTGGCATAGTGCGCCAGCTCGTCCGGCCCGTGCTCGTGGAGGCGGAGGTTCTCGGGGCGAACGCCGAGCGAACGGTGCCACGTCTGGCGCTCCTCCAGCCACCGCTCGAACCACTCCTCGTCCGTCCCGGGTTCCACGAAGAACTGCATCTCGGCCTGCTCGAACTCCCGGGTGCGGAAGATGAAATTCCCGGGAGTGATCTCGTTTCGGAACGCCTTCCCGATCTGGGCAATCCCGAACGGCACCTTCTGACGGGCCGCGGTCTGGACGTTCAGGAAGTTCACGTACGAGCCCTGAGCCGTCTCGGGCCGGAGATACACGACGGAGCTTTCGGTCTCCACGGGCCCCATGAACGTCTTGAACATGAGGTTGAAGAGCCGGGCCGGAAGGAGGTCGCACTCCACGTGCGTGCCCGGCGCGAGCGACGGCTTCTTCCCGCACTCGCTCGTCTCGAGCGCATCCTCCCGGAAGCGCTTCTTGCAGACCCTGCACTCGACCAGCGGATCCGTGAAGCCCGCCACGTGCCCCGAGGCCTCCCAGACCCTCGGGTGCATGAGGATGGCGGCATCCACGCCCTCCACGTCCTCCCTCTGGTGGACCATCGCGCTCCACCAGGCTTCCTTCACGTTTCTTTTGAGCTCGATGCCGAGAGGCCCGTAGTCCCACACGGAGCCCGTACCTCCGTAGATTTCCGAAGATTGGAAGATGAACCCGCGGCGCTTGGCGAGCGACACGAGCTTATCCATCACGTCGGCTTCTGCCATGGTTCCTGTCGGGGGTGGGGCCTGGGAGCTCGGCGCCGGCCTCCGCCCCGGGGAGCCGAACGCAGGACGGGAAGGAGGCCCGCTTGGCTCATGAAGCGGATCGGGCCATGGATCGGGCCATGATGATAGGCGGGCGGTCCACCCCGAGCAACCGAACTCGGGACGGGGACCGCGGGTAGGATCGGACCTCGCCAATAGGAGCGAGGAGCGCTGTTCCAGAGCGATGTTCCCAAGCGATGTTCCCAAAGGAGCGGTTGGATGCTGACCTTCACGGATAAGGCGCGGGAGATGGTGCTGGAGTTCATGGACCAGAGCGGCGACGATATGCGCGCCCTGAGGCTACTAGCGAACGGAGGAAGCCCGCTCGCGCCGTCGTTCGAGCTGACGCTAGTCGAGAGCTCGGACCGGACGGAGGGAGACGTGGCGGTGGACGCCGGAGGCTTCACCGTCTTCGTGGATCCCACGAGCGCGGAGCGGTTGGGCGAGGCGCGGGTGGACTTCGTAGAGCGGGTGAGCGAGAGCGGCTTCGAGATCGTTCCGCTCAAAGGACCGCTCGTGCCGAAGGAGCCGGGCGGGCCCATCGCGGACCGCGTGAAGACGATCCTCGAGGAGCAGGTGAATCCGGCGATCGCCGCGCACGGGGGCCAGATCGACCTGGTGGACGTGCAGGGTACCGAGGTCTACATGGTCATGTCGGGCGGCTGCCAGGGGTGCGCCATGTCCAGGATGACGCTCCGGCAGGGCGTCGAGCGGCAGATCCGTCAGGCCGTTCCCGAGGTGACCGCCATTCACGACGTCACGGACCACGACGCGGGGGAGACCCCCTTCTACGAGCGCTGAGGCGCGCCAGGGCCGAAGCGCGGATGCCTTCCTTCGCCCGGCTCCGCCTGGACGGCGCGTCGCCAGAGGTTCGCTAGGACGCGCCGCGGCCCGGCTGGGGGGGCTGTCCATGAGCCCCTCCAGGATCGGGGCCATCTCGCGCAGGATCTGTGCGGGAAGCGCGCTCGTAAACGTGAAGGCGTCCGCCGCCTCTCCGGGGACGTACGCCGTGATCACGCCGTAGTATCGGTCGTCGATGAAGAAGACGAGGGTGGAGGTGCGGTTCACGCTCCGCGACTCGACCTCCCTTCCTCCCGGGGCAAAGACCCGGTAGCGGTTGTCTCCGGTCCCCGTCTTTCCCCCCACCGTGAGAAGCGAGCCGTCCGGGCCGTGGAGCGCTCCGCTCATCCGCCTCCCCGTGTCGTTCTCGATCACGTCGATCATCGCGTCCCGGAGGACGGCGGCCACCTCTGCCGGCATCACCCGTTCGCCCGCGGCCCCTTCCCGGACCATACGGGTCTCGAACGGAGTCCTCTGGGCGAAGTGGAGTTCCTCCACCTGATACCTCGGCAGCCGGACACCTCCGGTCACGATGATGCCGACAAGGTCGGAGCGCGCGGCCGGCCGGTCCCCGGAGCTCCCGATCGCGCTCCCCAGCGACGGAACGATGTTGTCGAACGGATACCCGAGCCGCCTCCAGCCCGCGTGGATCTCCGTGAACGCTTCCACCTCGAGGAGGAACCGGATGCGCTGATCCTGAGCGCCCTGTCGGCTCGTCTGGAAGAGCCACCGGTACACCTCCTGGCGAGCCTGGGCGCTCTCACCGATGATCTGCGATCGCTGCGCGTTCGGGTTCTCCATGACGTAGCGCGCCACCCAGAGCTCGAGGGGATGCACGGACGCCAGATAACCCAGATCCGCGAGCGAATGCGGAGCGGGATCCGCGCGCGCGAACAGGTCGGCCACCGCCGGCTCGTCGAACTCCGATTCGGGCTGGTTCGTGCGCAGCAGGTACTCGAATTCCTCGGGCGTGCCGTGCGGGGCGACGGTGCGGTAAGCCCAGGCCAGACGCTGGGGCGAGAGCCCGCGCTCCCCGACCAGCGCCTCCAGGACCTCGCTTCGAGACTTCCCACGGTACTTGGGAATGAACTGGTTCAGGTACTGGATTCCTTCTAGGTCCGCGAAGCGGGCGAGGTACTCCTGCCGGAGCGGTGAGTCCGTCTCCTCGAGCATGTGGGCCTTCGAGCCCGGCACGCGATACACGTAATAGCTCACCACGTCGCGCATGAGCCGAACGAAGACCAGGTTCACCGACTGTCGAAACGCCTCCGCGACCGAGAGGCTCCCGGTGTCGAACGTGTTGTCGAAGTTGGTGAACGTCTGGACGCCGCCCCCGGTCACGAACCGCTCCGCGGGGCTTGCCGAATACGAGCGGGCCATGGCCCGCCGGAGGAGGCCCTCGAGGTCAAGCTCCGGCTCGGCGAGGAGCTCCGCTCGAACCCAGCCGGAGAGGGGGTCGTTCCGGGAGAGCGCGTGCGCCAGGAGAGAATCGGGCGCGAGCGTCGAAAAGCGGTCGTGGAGCTCGGCTACCCGGTCAAGTAGCTGGCAAGCGTCCCTGAGCTTCGCCGTGGACCCCAGCTCCAGTCGCGCCGACTCGTTCAGGTTGAAGGGCGCATCCAGGTTGTCGGTTTGGATCCGGACCAGGTTCCCAGTCTCCGTCCGCTCGTGCAGCACGAACGAGTAGGTCACGAGGGACGGGTCGCCGCCGCCCAGAAGGCGCTCCACTTCGACGCTACGGGCGCTCGCGGCCTCGGGATCGGAAAGGCTCCGGAGGAGCTCCGTGGCCGCCCGCTGGGCCCTCGCGTCGAGGGTAGCCCTCACCGAGAGGTCGAGGCGGTCCAGGTCGTATAGACGGGGAACGTCGAGGACGTTGAGGAGCCGCGTCCGGATCGAGTTCGCGCCCTTGCGCTCCACGAAGTTGACGACAGGGCGCGGGGGAGGAAGGGGTCGGATCTCGACCCAGGTGGAGCGCGCGGCGTGGGCGAGCGGGCCGGTGATGACTCCCTCCCCCTCGAGGAGGTCCAGGTACCGATCAGTGAGCACCTGAAGTGCCTGGCGACCCTCCGCCTGGGTCAGGTAATAGCTCGGTCTCCGCTGGGAAAGCAGGAGACTCAGGACATCGCGATACACGGCTCCGCGCGCGGGGTCGCCGTCTCCCTCCCCCGAAAGCCCCCAGATCTGCTCCGGCGGCGCGGCGCCCTCGGGAAGCACGCGCTCCGAAGGGGGAAGGAGGTCGGTGGGTCCGCTCGGGACGCCCGCCAGGACCCGATTCGCCTCGCCGAAATCGCGCCCGTACCACGCGTGGAGACCGTCCCCGATCCCCGTGACTTCCCCCTCTCCGCGCTGCGCCGCGAGCGGAACCGAGTTCAGGAAGTCGAGGACGATCTCCCGGCGTGGCGCCATGGTCTCCGGCCCCTGCGAGTACGCGCGGACGCTGCCGAGGCCATCTGGACGAGCTTGTCCCGGGGGGACGTGGTGAGGCCCTGCGAAGCGTGCCGGAACTTCTCTACTTGGGTCGCGAGAGTGCTTGCCCCCGACACGTTCCCTTCCCTGCCGAGCTCGCGGAGCGCCAGGTCCGCGGTGCTGCGAATCAGCCGCGGCCACTCCACGGCTGGGTTCTGGAGGGGCTGGTCCGGATCCAGCATCGCGCGGTTCTCGATGAAGAGGAGCGTCTGCCACACGACAGGCGGGATGGACTCGAACGTGGGGTAGATGCGCTCGGGATAGGCCGCCCCCAAGAGGGTCTCTCCGCTCTTGCCGAGAATCGTGAGCCCGGCCTGGGTCTTCTCGTGGTAGATGGGAAAGAGGCCCCAGCGGTCCACCAAGTCCCGGAATCGAGACGAGACGCGCGCCTGCTCGACCACCCGGAAGCCGCCGGTCGCCGCGGCCCTCGTCATCTCCGGGATGCGGGTGTAGCCGAGCCGACGGTCGTAGGGCCCGTCGCCAGGGAAGACCGCGGAGGTGGATTCCCCCGGCTCGACCGTCCAGGTGAAGTCGGACGCGATGGGGACGAGCCACCGCGCCTGGAGCGCGGAAGTCTGCATCTCCCAGATCGCGCCGGCGAGGGCGAGCCCACCCACGATGAGGACGCCCACGGCGACGCCCGCTGCCACGACGACGAGCCGACGACGGATAGAGGCACGCGCCCTTCGGCTCACGTCGTCCACGGCGGGATCGGACGACCCCGCGTCGCCGGCGTCCCTGGCCGGGGAGAGAGCGTCGGGCGCCGGCAGCGCGATGTCGGGGGCCCGAGGCGCGGCGTGGGGAGACCGAGGCTCGGCGTCGGCAGCCAGCAACTCGGCGTCGGAAGCTCGGTCCGGAGCGAAGGGAGCGCTCAGTTCGCCTGGGCCCTTCCCACGGAAGAGCTTCGGAATTCTGCGAGGCACGTCCGTCCCACCAGTCGAGGGTACCGTGATCGGAACTTCACGGAGCCTCGGGGCCGGGTCAACGCCGCGAACGGCGGTATGGCACCCCTCTCGACCCTGGGGAGGTCCGCTACCTCTCCGGGCTATCCTCTCCCGCGCGGGCACCCCGCGGCAGGTCCAGGAGCGCCCTTACGCCCCTCGCGAGATCGGCCCCGGTCATCGGCTTCTCCAGGAACGCGACCGTCGAGCCCGGGGCGCCTCGCCACGAGACGTCCGCCTGGACTTCCCCGGACATGTAAGAGGATCCGCTGCGGACCAAGCTCGTCCTCGACGCGCTCCGCGAGCGTGAAGCCGCCAATCCCCGACATGATCAGATCCGTCACGAGGAGGTCGAACGCCTTCCCATCTCTCGTCAGCACGAGGGCCGCGGCGCCGTCCTCAGCCTCAGCCACCGCGTAGCCGAGGCGGCCCAGGATCCGCACGATCGCTTCGCGCGCGGACTCGTTGTCGTCCACCACCAGGATGCGCTCGGAGCCGCCCGGGAGGTCTCGCCCAGTCTCGGCGCCTTCCGCGGTCACGACAGGCGTGCCGTCGCCCGGTGCCCCGGTCCGGATACCATGCGCCGCCCCGGCGGGCGTCGCTCCGGCCCTCTCTGACGGGGACTCCGCGGCAGCCGCCACCCGGATCTCGGAGAGAACGCAGCGGTTCCGGCCCCCTTCCTTTGCCGCGTGCAGCGCCTGATCCGCGGCGGCCACCAGAAGCTCCGGCGATCCCATCCCCGGCTCGAACTCCGCGATCCCCGCCGAAACGGTGACCGTGCCCCAGGGGAACACCTCCTCGCGGAGCGCGCTCTGCACTCGCTCCGCGAAGCTCGTCGCGCCGGCCCCCGGGCACCGGGAGAGTACGGAGAGGAACTTCTCCCCACCCCAGCGGGCGGAAAGGTCCATGCGGCGCGTGATGTCCCTCAGGACGGCCCCTACCCTCTTCAGGACCGCATCCCCGGAGCGACGTCCGAACCGGGCGTTGACGTGCTTGAAGTGATCGAGGTCGAAGAAGACGACGCTCATGGGTTGGCCGCGCGTGGCCGCGGAGAACGCCGCGTCCATGAAGACCATCGCATGCCTTCGGTTCGGCAGCCCGGTGAGCGCGTCGGTGAGCGCCATCTCCTCGGTCGCCTGCCGCTCCCGCCGAAGCAGTTCCGCCAGCATGCCCGCGCCCACGCACACCGCGATGTACGTGGCCGTGATCCAGAGCAGGAACACGTAATTGCGGACTTCCGTCCCCGTCAGTGTGAGCGCCAGGTGCGCGAGGACCAGCGCGGCCATCCCTCCCGCCAGGCTGAGCGTGGCCCCCTTCCATCCCCGGTGGTAGGCGAGGAGGAACGGAGGCACGAGCGCCGTGAGCCAGAGGAGGAGCTCCTGCTCCTCGCTCAGCCACTCGGGCGCGAGCGTCACCCCCACCATCGGAATGGCGAGCGCGAGGACCGAGATCCCGAGGGCCCGGAGAGGCACCGGAGCGACCTGGGAAAGCAACGGGATTTCGTCTTTCAATCCGCCCCTCCCTCCTGCGCGTGAGGCCTCGACCGCCCTGGAACATGAGTGTACCGGCGGTGGCGGGGGCCGGGTAGTCGTGGACAGCCGGAAGACGGACCCCGGGACGATGCCGCGCGGGAACGCCCCCCGCGCTCCCTGGTACCAACGGTCGGCCTTTCGGTTGCACGCTTCCGGTCGCACTCGAGGGACGGTCGGTCCGACGAAGTCCCGGACGAGGGAATCGATGGCATCGCAGCGACTCTCCCCGCTCGCCTGGACCCCGCTCCTCCTCGCGCTCCCCTTCATCGGCCTCCCTTCGGTGGGCACGGCCCAGGCGCCCATGCCGCCGGAGGGCGACATCCCATTCGAGGAGCACTACCTGGCGAACGGGCTTCACGTGATACTCGCGCGGGGCCCGGCCGCTACGGCCGTCGCGGTGGACGTGTGGTACGACGTCGGGAGCCGTAACGAACGGCAGGGCCGATCTGGATTCGGGCACCTGTTCGAACACCTCATGTTCCAGGGTTCTGCCAACGTCCGGGCCGGAGAGCACATGCAGCTCGTGGAGCGGGCGGGCGGCACCCTGAACGCGAACATCACGGAGGACCGCACGATCTTCTACGAGACGGTGCCCCCCGAGCGGATGAACCTCGCGCTGTGGCTGGAAGCGGATCGGATGCGCTCGCTCGACATCACGGAAGAGAACCTGCGGCGCGAGGTGGAGGTGGTGAAGGAGGAGCGCCGGCTCAACTTCGACAACGCGCCCTACGGCGGCACCCAACTCCAGGCTCTCTATGACGCGCCGTACGACTCCGCCTCGTGCTTCGCTTACGCCCACTCTGTCATTGGATCGTTTGCGGACCTGGACGCCGCCGAGCTCTCCGACGTCCAGGCTTTTTTCGACCGCTACTACTCACCCAACAACGCGACGCTCACGGTCGTGGGCGCGTTCGACCCCGAAGTCGCGCTCGAGCTCGTCCAGAGCTACTTCGGCGATATCCCGCGGGGGCCGGACGCCGCGCCGGTTGAATGCTCTCGGCCCTTCGGGCACCTCCCCGTTGTGATGGACGTCCCGGACGCGAACGCGGTTCTGCCTGCCGCCTACCTCTCATACGGGACCGTCCCGACCGACCATGAAGACGCTCCGGCACTCGACGTCTTGAGCCGGATCCTCACGGACGGGATGAGCTCTCGCCTCTACCGCCGACTGGTGCGCGAGGAGCGGGCCGCAATCCGGACCGGTGGATACTCGAACACGCGGAGGGGTCCGGGGCTCTTCGTCCTCACGGCTGTCGCAAGACAGGGGGTGACCGCGGATCGATTGGTCGACCTCCTCCACGGGGAAGTGGAGCGGGTGATCCGCGAGGGCGTGACCGAGGAAGAGGTCATCAGAGCCCGAAGCCAGGTGCAGGCCGATGTGATGCAGAGCCGCCAAACCGTGTGGGGTCGAGCGGAAGCCCTCCAGGTCGCCAATCACTTCCATGGAACCCCGGCGGACGTCCGGCGCACCGTTCAACGCATCCTCGACGTGACGGCCGAGGAGGTCCGGGAGGTCGCGGAGCGCTACCTGACGCCGGACAACCGGGCGGTCGTTCGGACCGTGCCGGGCGCCGCCCGGGGGCCAGTGCCATGAGCCTGGGCCGCGGCGGTCAGGCCCCGGGGGCTCGGCGGGCCCGAAGCCGACTCCCGCGCGGAGCGGGCCTCGTTCTCTGTTCCGTAGGGCTCCTCGCGGGTGGGGGCCTCCGGGCGCAGTCCGACCCTCCCGCTCCCCTCCCCGCCCGTCCCCTCGGGTTTCCGGCGTTCGAGGACTTCACCCTCGAGAACGGGCTCCGCGTCGTGCTCGTCCCGCACGGAACCGAGCCGCTGGTGAGCGTCCGTCTGTACGCGAGAGGAGGGCGGGCGCTCGATCCGCCGGAGCTTTCCGGGCTCGCTTCGCTCACGGCAACGCTACTCACCCGGGGAACGGAGGCGCGCTCCGCTGCCGAGATCTCCTTCGAGATCGAAGGGGTCGGGGCGTCGCTCTCGGCGAACGCGGGACGAGACTTCCTCTCCATCTCGACGCTCGCCCTGACCGAGCACGCGGAGGTCGCTGTCGGGGTCCTGGCCGACGTCGTCCAAAACGCCACCTTCCCCATCGACGAGGTCGATCTCGCCAGGGGACAGATGCTTTCCGGCCTCCAGGCGGAGCTCGGCGATCCTCAGGCCATCGCGTCCCGCCGCTTCGCGGCCCTCGTCTATGGTGCCGAGCACCCCTACGGCACGGCGCCCACGCCCGAGACGGTCGAACGGATCCGCCGGGGCGACCTGCTTTCGTATCAGAACCGAGTGCTCAGCCCGGGGAACGCGCTCCTCTTGGTGGCCGGCCGGATCGACGGGGTCGAGGCCCTGGCCCGGCGGCATTTCGGGAGCTGGGGCAGGCGTGAGGCAGCGGAGTTCACTATCCCCGACGTCCCCGAACCCGCGGAGCGGCGCATCTACCTCGTGCATCGTCCAGGAGCGTCGCAGTCCGTCGTGAGCGTGGGGCACCTGGGGATCATGCCCGAGACCCCCGACTACTTCCCGCTCGTGGTCGTGAACAAGATCCTGGGCGTAGGCGCGGATTCCCGGCTTTTCCGCGTCCTGAGGGAGGAGCGGGGATGGACGTACGCTGCGTCCTCCCAGTTCACGCGGGGGATCGGGCGAGGGTCCGTTATCGCGCAGGCGAGCGTCCGCACGGAGGTGACCGACTCGACAGTCGTCGAGATGCTGAATCAGATGGAGCGCCTGGGCGACGAGCCGGTCCCGGCCGACGAGCTGGATGGGGCCGTGAGCTTCCTCGCGGGGAGCTTCCCCCTCCGTCTCGAGACGGCCGACCAGGTGGCGGACCAGCTCGCCGGGGCGCTCCTGCTCGGCCTCCCGGTCGAGGACGTGACGAGGTTCCCCGAGCGGATCCGTTCCGTCACGAGCGGCGAGGTCGAGCGGGTCGCCCGGGAGCGGCTGCACCCGGATCGGGCCGTCATCGTGGTGGTGGGCGACGCCGTGCCGCTCCTCGAGCGCCTCGAGGCCATCGCCCCCGTGGAACTCCTGGATGTGGACGGGTCTCGTCTCTCGCAGGCGGCTCTCACCGGGATCGCGACCACACCCGTCTGGGACGGGGAGAGGCTCGAGCCCGGGGAGCGCAGCTATGCCGTGCTCGTGGAGGGCACGGCCCTCGGGACGGCGGAGTACCGGCTCGAGCGAGACGGCGCGGACTGGGTCTCGATCGCCACCATCTCGGCCCCGGGAACCACGCAGCGGACACGCCTCCGCTTTGGCGCGCGGGGCCTGGCTCCCCTGGAGCTCGTGCAGGAGATCTCTCAAGGTGCGGTTCGTATCGCCGCCGACCTCCGAGTCACGGACGGGCGGCTTGTCGGTGCCGTGGAGCTCCCGGCCACATTGGGCGGCCCCCGCAGGTACGACCAGGAGCTGACGCCGGGAACGCTGCTGGCGGGCCTGGACGAATACGCCCTCGCGGTCGCGCCACTCGAGGAGGGAGCGCGATTTCCGCTCCCCTACCTGGACCTCACCCGGGGAGAGGTCACAGTTCTGGATGCGCGGGTGACCGGCGTCGAGACCCTGACGGTCCCGGCAGGGACGTTCGCTACCTGGCGGGTCGAGGTGGCGGGGGGCGGTGCTCCGGCCGTGCTCTTCCTCCGGCTGGAGTCGCCTCACATCCTCGTGCGTCAGGAGCTGGCTGGAGCCTCAGTCCGCTACGATCTCGTGGAGCTCGATCCGTAGGAACTCGCCGTCCCTCCGATCAGAGATCGCCGAAGGTCGAGAAGAGCTCCTGCCCCAGCCCCATGGACCCGGGCGCGCTCCCACCCCGCGAGCGATCGAGAGCCGAGAGGAGGTCGTCCAGCCGCGCGTTCAGGTCGCCTCGAAGCTCCGGATCGGTCGCGTCCACTTCCAGCACGGGATCGCTCGGGAGCGAGGAGCCGAGGGCCGGAGTGTAGGTGAGCCCGCTCCCGTTCTCGACCAGGAAGTCGTGGAACTCCACGGCCTGCGCGGCCGCGAAAACGAGCTGGTCATAGTGGTCCTGTCTGGACACCGTCCGGGCGTCGAAGAGCGCAGTGACATAGGTCTCGAGGGCCCCGGCGGTACCGGCGTCGGCCAGAGCCGGCGAGGCCTGGAGAACGGGCCGATCCCGCGCCCGGAGGTCTCCAATGAAGGCCTGATAGCCGACCCAGAACTCGCGGATCTGGGGGAATTCGTCCGCGTTCGCCAGGTAGTATCCCCCCAGCCAGTCGGGTGACGGGCCTTCCGGAAGCCCCCGCGCGAGGCGTAGAGAGTCCACCGAGGCCTGGATTCCCACGGCGAAGCGCGCCAGCGCGTCTTCCACGCCCGCCTCGAGCCTCGGGGGCACCGGCCCCGGGCCGGGCGGGGCGGCGGTCGCCTCGCCCGCAGGTCCGAGTTCGGCCGGGCTCTGGCCATCCCCATCGGCCCCACCCCCGTTCGCGAGAACGACTCCCGCGACCACGGCCACGGCTCCGGCCGCAAGGCCGGCGAGGAGGATGCCCGCCCCACGCCGACCGCCCCGTGCCGTCGGGGAGGCCGACTCCATCTCGGGCATTACGTCTTCGTCGCCCCGCCCCTCCCCCAAGTCGGCGGGGGGTTCCCTCCAGCTTTGGGCCGGCGCGTCGTCGACCGGCAGGAGCCCCCCGGAGCCGCTCGGCGTCATCCACTCGTCGGCGACCGCGGGGCTCGGCTTCTCCGCCGCGGGGGCCTCCGTCCTCTCCTCCGTCAGCGCCGTCTCCTCCGCCAGCGCCGTCTCCTCTGCCAGCGCCGTCGCCTCGTCGAAGATGCCGGTGACTCCCTCCTCGGGTTCCACTTCCTCCGCCGGATCCGTCAGGTCCTCTGGCATGTCGGCGAGGGTGAAACCGAAATCGAGCGATCCCGAGGGCGCGGGAGCCTCCAGCCCGGCGCCCTCCGGCCAGCCCGGTGGGAGCTCGCCTCCCTCCTCGACCAGCTGCTCGACGATGAAGCGAACGACCTGGGCGTCCCCGGCACGCGTCCATGCACCGGTTCCCGCGTCGAACAAGGGGGTTTCGGGAGGGACGTCACCCCGGGAGACCCTCCGGGCGAGCGCCTCCACGGACGAGATCGGGAGCTCCGACCCGTCGTCCAGACGAATGCGGAAACGGGGCGGCGTGGCCTTTCTGCTCACTCGCCCCCTCCGATCGGGTGGACACCCACCGCGAAGAAGCCCTGATCCCGGCGACCCCCACGCGCCTCGGCTCGCTGGGACGCGGGTCGGCTCGGAGGAGGTCGGGAAACGTGAAACATGGCTTCCTCCCTAGATGTTTCCTGCGAAGCTACCATAGGGGAGGAAGCCCGTTCATGACAAGGCGCCGAATGGTGCGTGGGGGGACCCCAGACCCCTGCGGGAATGCTCACTGCGGACTGCCTCTCGACGCCTTCTCGATGCGGAGCCGCAAGCGAAAGCCGCGAATCTGTCTCCCCAGGAAGGACAGGCCCGAGACCAGCCCCCCAAAGGGCCCCCCCGAGCACCGGAAGGCCTCGCGGAGGTGGGAGAGGGCGACGCTGGCGCCCTCTCCCGCACCCAGGGACCGGAACGCCCACTTCCAGAAAAGGACGGCGAGGGCGTTCCGAACGTGCCGCTCGTAGGCCCCGTCCTCGTTCGCCCGAGCCGTTTCCAGAAGCCTCTGGTAGATTAGCGCGTTTTCGCGATAGGACACGCGGAACGCGTCCGTGAGGTTCCTTCCGTGGACCCGCCAGGTCGCGAGCGCCCGGTCGCTTCGCTCGATCCGGACCACGCGGCTGTCCCGAAGCCAGAAGTCGTAGTCGCACGCGATCCGAAGCTCGGGATCGAAGCCGCCCAGGGACTCGAGCACCTCTCGCCTGGCCACAACTGTGGAGTGCGGGATGAAATTCCCGTCGATCAGAGCCTCGTGCGGATCGCCTCCACCGGGGGGCCATCGCTCGAAGAAGCGACCGAGCACGGCGCCGTTCGCGTCCACGACGGAAGCTTCCGAGAACACGAGGCCAGCGCCGGTCCGATCGAGGAGGCCCACCTGCATCTCCAGCTTCTCGGGCTGCCACGTGTCATCCGCGTCCAGGAACGCCACGAGCCCGCCCCGGGCCAGCGCCACGCTCCGGTTTCGCGCCTCGCCCACCGGAATGGACCGTTCTGACGAGACGATTCGCCAGCGAGGCGGATCCTCCGGCCCGGCCCTGGCTCGGGCGACGGCCAACTCGGCGCTCCCGTCCGTGGACCCGTTGTCGAAGAACAAGACCTCCCAGCTCCCGTACGTCTGCCGCTCGACCGACGAGAGGGCTTCCTCCAGGAAGGGCCGGCCGGCCCGGCACACGAGCACGATCGACACCAAAGGCGTGCGAGGCGGCATCTCGATCTCGGCTCGTCCCCGGGAAACGGTTCGTTTCGGACCCGCGGCGTTGAGAGAGAATCTCGTTTGGGGTACGTTCCTGCCAGCGGTGGACGCCGGCGGTCGCCGGCGCCGAAGGCCCAGCCGGGCACCCGAGCCAATGATACCCCGACTCTCGTATACCTTCGCGTGCATCGAGCGCCTAGACCACCGGGAGTGGGTGGAGGGGATGACGATCGTCTCTCACGGAACGCGGGTCGGCATCCGCACTGACACGCCCGGGCTCCTCGAGCGGGCCCAGGAGATCCTTCCACCCGGTTGGGCGCCGTCCAGCGTGACGAAGGTGAGGCGGCTCTACTCGCTCCTGGTCGGGAAGGGGCTCCGCCCCGGCGACCGACGGTTCCACCTCCTCTACATGAACGCGTTCCTGCTCGCGCGATCGCCCGACCTGGATGACGTTCTCCACCGCCTCGAGTCCGACGTCCAGCTCTACGTCGCGGAGCGAGCGAGGGGGAAGGTGTTCGTGCACGCGAGGGTCGTGGCGTGGAATGGTAAGGCCATCCTCCTCCCCGGCCGGACGTTTTCCGGGAAGACCACGCTCGTCGCCGGGCTTCTCAGGGCGGGGGCGACGTACTACTTCGGATGAGTACGCCGTCCTGGACTCGAAGGGCCGCGTTCACCCGTTTCCGAAGCCGCTCAGCGTTCGGGACGGCTCGGAGGGCGGCCGACCGACCCGGTATTCGCCCGCAGAGCTCGGCGCCGCGACCGGGAAGCGTCCGATCCCCGTGGGCCTCGTGGCCATGACACGTTACCGGCCCGGCGGGGCGTGGCGGCCGCGCCGAATGAGCGGGGGGCGGGCGGTCCTGGCCCTCCTCGAGAACACGGTGCCCGCGAGGCGGCGTCCGAAGGCCGCGTTCGAGGCCCTTCAGCGAGTCGTCTCCCAGGCCCCGGTCCTCCGGGGTCCGCGTGGCGAGGCGGGGGAAACCGTCGAGGTCCTGCTCGATCGGTTGGCATGACCACCCGGCCGCTCGAGCGGGGCGAGGCGATCGCTCGAGCTCTGGAGGGCTCGTGGCGGCGCGACCCGGCGCCCCTCTCGGTCCCGATCGACGAGCTCAGGGACATCGTGCCGGTGCTCCTCAGGACCGGGGCCGGCGCGCTCGCGTGGCATCGGCTCCGCCGCTCGGAGATCCACTACACCACCCCCGGGCGCGCGCTCCGCGACGCCTACCGGGTGCACGCGCTTGAGGCCAGGCGCCAGTCGCTCCGGCTGGGGGAGGCCGTCGGGCGTCTGGCCGAGGTGGGGGTCGAGCCACTCGTCGCGAAGGGGTGGGCGGTTGCGCGCTGGTACCCGGAGCCCGGCCTCAGACCCTATGGGGATCACGACCTCTCTTCGTGGAGCAGGAGCAGTACCAGGTCGCCTACCGATCGCTCAGCGGGCCCGCGGGCGGGCGACACCAGGTGGACCTTCACGCAGGCCCCCCCGAGGGAAGAACGGACTGGCGGGAGGTGTGGGGCCGCTCGGTCCGCCTGGAGGTGGAGGGCGTGGGCGTTCGGACCCTGGGCGCGGAGGATCACCTGCGGCTCCTCTGCCTCCATTTCCTCCGGCACGGCGGGTGGCGGCCGCTCTGGCTCTGCAACATCGGGGCCGTGATGGAGTCGCGCCCTCCCGACTTCGATTGGGACCTCTTTTTCGAGGGGTCCGCGCGAGACGCAGGAGCCTGCGCATCGGCCATTCTTCTCGCCCGACGGATCCTCGGGGCGGACCTGACCGGAACGCCCCTCGAGGCCAAGGCCGACGACCGGCCCCGGCTCCCCCTCCAGGTCGTAGACGCTGCGTCTCGCCTCGTCCGCTTCGCCCTCTCGGTTCCCTTGGCCCTGGGCCGGCGCGTGAGGCGGCACCTCGCCCCGGAAAGTGCGCGCGAAGCCTGGGGGCGCTGATCCCGCTCCGCCTGCCTCCTACGCCTCTCCTCCTCTTCTACGCCCTCTTTCGCCTGACGGTCGCCCGGTCCGTTCGGGCCCCGAGCTCGATCAGGAGCACGGAACGGTCGGCGGTGGAAAGCCCTTCCCGGAAGGACTCCTCGAGGGCTTCCAGAACGGGGGCTCCCTGCTCTGCCAGGCGGTGCGCCGCGAACATCGCGAACGTCATGTCCGGGCCTCCGAAGGGCGGGATCTTCGCCCGCTTGAGGCTCGGAAGCCGCAGTGGCGCGGGGTCCGAGGCGAGGAGGCGGAGCGCGCTGGAGCCGGCCTCGAACGAGCTGTACACCGCGCGGACATCGGGGCTCGTTCGCGCGAGGCTCCACCGGTGGCGGACCATCTCGTCCCCCAGCACCAGCGCCTTCGAGATCGCGGGCTCGCCGAGGTGGAGCATGTCCAGCCGGAGCGAGGGGCCGACGGCGTGCAAGAGATCGTCGATTGCATCGGGCGCGCCGGGCCGCGCCGCCGGCCGGAGCCCGAACAGGCCGAGGGCGCGGCGGACAAACTCGTTCAGCTCGGTGGGATCGTCGAGCTGATCCTCGAGGGTCGCTCTGAACGAGCGACGTCCGTATCCCCTCCGCGCACGCCGAGCAGAACCGCTCCTCCCGCTGGGAGACGGCTCGAGCGCGGTCGCCCCGCCGAAGCCGGAACGCGGGAACGCGGTCATCGAACGCCTCATCCACTAGCCGGCTCTCCTCGATGGCGTCCATAATCTTCTCGTGCGTCCCCTCGACGTCTCCGGGCCGCGCCGGAAGCACGAGCCGGAGCGGGCAGAGGAAGTGGGGCCGGACCGTGACCGTGTGGCCGATCCGACCGAGTCGATTGAAGGGGAAGAGGGAGCACACGCCCGGCTTTAGGGCCCGTCCGTGCTCGACCTCGATCCCGCACAGGTTGTCGTCTCGAAGGAAGTGGCAGCCGGTCGGCGAGGTCGTGAACTCCACGACGCTCCCCCGACGCAGCATGGCCATGCCCCCCAACGCGGGATAGATCTGGAGGAGTTGCCCCATCTCGCGCTGGAGGCTCCCTCCCATGCCGTAACCCTTACAGCAGAGGGCCGTGCACTCAGCGCAGAGATAGTGGAGGACTCCGTCCGGGAAGGCGAGGTAGACTGACATGGGGCTCGACGCTCCTCTTTCGACCCGACGCGGGGTCGTGGGCCTCGCGGAGGTCTTAACGGAGCCGAGTCCGATCGCGCCAGTGGAGCGCCTCCGGGGGCCTCGGCGTGGGGGCCGAAAGGACCCGGGCGGCGCCCCCTTCGAGCGCCTGCCTTCAGCTTGACCGGTTGTCGGCGCAACGGCATCTTTCGATCAAGTGGCCGTCGACTGTCGTCTGTCCGTACCTCGTGAGCGGAGCGGGGACGGGCATTTGCACATCTGAGGGGAGGGACGGATGCGACGACTCGGATTCGGGCGCACTGCCCGACGGAACCTCCAGGCGGGGGCGTTCCTGCTGGCATTCGTGGGGCTGCTCGCGCACGCGAACGAAGGGGTCGCGCTCCAGCAAGCCGACGGCGAGGAGGTGACGTACGCCAAGGATGTGGCACTCATCCTCCAGGAGAACTGTCAGGTCTGCCACCGGTCCGGCTCGATCGGCCCGATGTCGCTCATGACCTACGAGGAGGTCCGCCCCTGGGCGCCCCTCATTCGCGAACGGGTGCTGAACCAAGACATGCCACCCTACCAGTACGACACGGACGTCGGCATCCAGGATCTGAAGTACGATCCGCGCCTCGACGAAGAGGACATCCGGACCGTCGTGGCGTGGGTGGATCGGGGTGCACCCATGGGGGATCTGGCCGACCTGCCCCCCCCGCGGGAGTGGCCCGACCCCGCCGAGTTCCGCCTGGCCGAGAGGTTCGGACCGCCCGATGTCGTCGTCCGGTCGGAGCCGTACGACGTGCCTGCCGCCGGACAGGACCGGTGGTGGCAACCCACCGTCGCGTCCGGCGTCGAGACGGACCGATGCATCAAGGCGATCGAGACGAAGCCCTCGGTCGCCGGGCGGGCGTCCACGCATCACGCCAACTCGACCCTCCTGGTACCCGGCGGCAGCCGGTTCGGCACGCGTCTGTCCGAGTACGCGATGGGGAAGATCGGCGAGATCATCCCGGAGGGCTCGTGCCGCACGCTGCCCGCGAACGCGCAGGTGAGCTGGGACATCCACTACTTCCCGAACGGCGCGCCCTCTGCCGGCGATCAGGTGGAGATCGGGATCTGGTTCTATCCGGAGGACTACCAGGGCGCGTATCGGCAGACCCTGACGCTGTACTTCCTGAACGGGGGAACCGGTGGCCGCGGCTACGACATTCCCCCGGGCGGCACCCTCATGACTCAGGGGTTCCAGTCGTTCAGCACGCCGGTCCGGATCGACAGCTGGCAGCCGCACGGACACACTCGTTTGGTCGCCATGTCCCTTCAGATCCTCCGCGCGACCGGCCGTATGGAAATGGTGAGCATGGTCTCGAACTGGAGCGCGTTCTGGCACCACAGCCACATGTACGGCGACGACTCGGCGCCGCTCCTGCGCCCGGGCGATCAACTGGTGCTCACAGCGTGGTACGACAACTCGACCAACAACCGCTACAACCCGGACGCCGATCAATGGGTGAGCATCGGGGATCGGACGGCTGACGAGATGTCGCACGCATGGGTAGCCGTGACGCATCTGGATCAGGAGGGGTTCGACCGCATCGAAGCCGAGCGACAAGAGAAGGCGCGGCTGGCGAGCGACGCCGATCGGTGACGGGCGGCGCGGCTCCCTCGGGGTCCCTCGCGAACCACGCGAGGAAGCGCTCCATGCTTAGAACGTGCGTGGCCCTGGGAGGCCTCGCCCTCGCAGTCTTGAGCGCGAGCGTCCAGCCGGCACTCGCCCAGAACGTTCGGGACTTCCCCCTGGCGCCCACCAGCACCAGCGGAAACTTCGTGGCCCCGTACTTCGACGGATTCTACCAGAATCCGGACAGCACGTGGACCCTCTCGTTCGGGTTCGTGAATCGCAACGACGAGTCCCTGATCGAGATCCCTCTGGGACCGAACAATTACATGGAGCCGGCCGAGTTCGACGGAATGCAGGCGACGACGTTCCCCGTCGTGTTCTACGGCGGGTTCGGGGGGCCCCGGGAACGGGGCGTCTTCGCGGTGGTCGTTCCCAAGGACTTCCTGGGCGACGTCTGGTGGCACCTGACGAGCCCGAACGGCTACACGACGAAAGTCCCGGGCCGGCTCGTTTCGCCCGGCGCCGTCATCCGTGGGGCCTACGAGCTCAGTACGGGACCGCAGGCGGCGGGCTCGATGAGGCCCACCGTGCGGTTTTCGCCCGACGGAGAGATGGGGCTGGGGCCCCTCGGGATCGTGCACCCAGAAACGTTCGGGACCACCGTCGGCCAGCCGATCACGGTCACGGCGTGGGTCGAGGACCGGGGGGAGCGGGAGCTCCGCGCCGTGAGGGTGTCGCTCTGGAAGCACCAGGGACCGGTCGGGGCCGAGATCCGCTTCGCGTTTCTGGTACCGCGGGCGCCGCCCGAGGGAGGCGTAGGTGGGGACGCAGCACCGCCGCAGGCCCCGACCCCCGTGGCGGTGGGGCAGTCTGTGCGCATTCCCGCAGAGGGAGAGGAGGCGAACCAGGCCACGTTCACGGCGACGTTCGACGCACCCGGGGAGTACGTGATCCGAGTCCGGGTCGACAACTTCGGCGGGGGTGACAGCCTCCCGGGGAACATGTGCTGCTGGTCGAACGGCTACGTGAGGATCGTCGTGACCGAGTAGCCCGAGTCGCGTCGAGCGGCTCGAAAGCGAATGGCCGGGAATCCCCGACGATCTCGTCGTGGGTTGGAGGGCTTGACATAGCCGAACGTTCACGGCCACTCTAGGCTTTACCCGGGCCTCTACCCGGCCTTCGCCCCAGAGCCCGCCCAGATGCACGCGACGTGCTCGACAATCGGCAGAGCCCTCCGGAGGTAGCGCATGCGAGCGTTCACGCTCAGGGTCAACGGGGAATCGCACACGTTCGACCTGGATCCCGCCACACCCCTTCTCTACATCCTGAGGAACGACCTGAGGCTCAGGGGTCCCAGGTTCGGGTGCGGACTCGGACAGTGCGGGGCGTGTACGGTGCTCGTAGATGGCACGCCCGTGCGTTCCTGCATCACTCCCGCGTCGGCTGCGGAGGGTGAGATCACGACGCTGGAGGGGCTCTCCCGGGACGGCGAGCTCCACCCCGTTCAGCAGGCCTGGATCGACGAGCAGGTGCCGCAGTGCGGCTACTGCCAGAACGGCCAGATCATGACGGCCAAGGCCCTCCTGGACCGGAGTTCGAATCCCACGGACGCCGAGCTTCGGCAGGGAATGAACGGCGTGATCTGCCGATGCATGACCTACTACCGGATCCAGGCGGCGGTCCGGCGCGCTGCGGACACGATGGCGGCCTCGGCATCGGCCGCCGGGAACGGGAGGTAGCCCCATGAGACACCTCACCGATCTCCCCAAGGATCTCCGCACGGCCCTTGAACAGTGGGATGGGACGACCTCCCGAAGGGAGTTCCTCCGGCGCTCCGGGCTGTTCGTGATGGGCCTCCACGGCGCCAGGATGGTGGGCGTCGCTCCGTTCCTCGCCGGGCCACGGTCCGCAGAAGCGGCCACACGGGCCCAGGGGCCGTACCCCGACGTCGATTTCCGCCTCCTCGATTCCTGGCTCGTGGTGCGCGAGGACGGTACGGCAACCTTCTTCGTCGGGAAGACGGACGGAGGCCAGGGCACCGGAACCGCGATTCGCCAGATGATGGCGGACGAGCTCGACATCGCCTATGACGACACGACGCTCGTCATGGGCCGCACCGACGTCACGGTCGACCAGGGTGGCTCGGGCGGCTCGGACGCGATCGAGCGAGACGCCTTGCCCGCGCGTCGGGTGGCCGCGGAGGCCCGCCGGGCCCTCCTGGAGATGGCGTCGGAGCGCTTCGGCGTGCCCACGCCCGAGTTGGCCGTGAGCGAGGGCGTGATCACGGTGAGGCGGGACCCGTCCAGGCGTGTCACGTACGGGGAGCTCGTCGGCGGGCGACGCTTCGACGTCACGCTCACAGGAGAGAACGTGAACGCGACCACCGGCGTGGCTGACGTGAAGCGGGTACAGGACCTCAGGATCGTCGGCCAATCCGTCCCCCGGTACGACATCCCGCCCAAGGTGGACGGCTCGCTCGAGTGGGCCGTGGACGCGAGGGTGCCGGGCATGGTCCACGCCCGAAACGTGAGGCCGCCTGTGGTGGGCGCGAGGCTCGTCAGGATCGATGAATCGTCGGTCCGGGACGTGCCGGGATTCATCCAGGTGGTGAGCCGGGGAAACTACGTCGCCGTGATCTGCGAGCGGGAAGAGCAGGCGATCGAAGCGTCCCGCCGGCTCCAGGTGCAGTGGGAGCCCCCTTCTACGGCGCCGTTCCCGTCGTCGGAAGACCTGTTCCGCTACCTGCGCGAAGCGAGCCCGGTGTCGGCTCCCGAACCCCGGGTGGAAGGGGATCCCGACCGGGCCCTGTCCACGGCGGCGACGGTCGTGGAAGCCGAGTACGACTTCCCGTTCCAGGGGCACACGGCCATCGGACCCGCGCACGCGATGGCCGATCCGTCCGACGGGCAGATGACCATCTACTCCAACGACATGAAGTCGTACAGCCTGAGGACGGGAGTCGCAGAGTTTCTCGGAATGGAGCGGGAGCAGGTCCGGGTCCTCTGGACGGAGGGCCCGCAGCTCTACGGTCGCACGGCCGCGGACGACGCGGGGTTCGAGGCCGCGTTCCTCGCCAGGGAAATCGGCCGCCCCGTGCGAGTCCAGTGGATGAGGCACGAGGAGACCGCGTGGGACACGAAGGGGCCCGCGTTCGCCTTCAGGCTCCGCGGGGGCCTGGACGCCGCCGGCAACGTCGTGGCGCTGGACTATCGGGCCCGGGTGGCCGGCTACGCCCACGTCGGGTACAACCAGCCGGACACGGTCCTCATCGCCCAGCTCATGGGGATCCGGCCGGAACGGCCGTCCAGCACCGGCGGGTCGGGGCCGCAGGAGTCGTACGCCGTTCCCAACCGGCGCGCCGAGACCGGGCTCGTTCGCTTCCCCCAGGCGTTCGAGACGCCGCTTCGCACTGGGAACCTGCGCGACCCGAACGGGCCCCAGATCCATTTCGCGACGGAATCGTTCATCGACGAGCTGGCTCATGCCGCGAACGCCGACCCGGTGGAGTTCCGGCTCCGGCTCCTTCGCGGGAGCTCCGAGGACGACGGGGCCTTCATGCGGGCGCGCTCCATCGCGGTCGTCGAGGCGGCGGCCCAGGCGTACGGTTGGGACGCGCGTCCGTCACCGCGACCGATGCGGACGGGCGGCACCCTCACCGGACGGGGCATCGCGTACGCGGGCCGCGGCCGCACCACGGTCGCCGTGATTGCCGAGGTCGAGGTGGATCGCGCGAGCGGTCAGGTGTGGACGCGGCGCATGGTCTGCGCCCACGACTGCGGCCTGGTGATCAATCCCAACGGGCTCGAGAGCGCGGTTCAGGGGAACCTGCTCCACGGTCTGAGCCGCGCGCTGTACGAGGAAGTTCGATTCGACACCGAAAAGGTGACGAGCGTGGACTGGGCCACGCATCCCACGCTCCGGCACCGGGATGCGCCCGAGAGTATCGATGTCGTGATCGTGAACGGGGAGCCGAACCCCGACCGGCCCGACCTCGCCCCGTACGGGGCGGGCGAGCCCTCCATTCGGCCGGTGGTGGCCGCGGTCGCGAACGCGATGTACGACGCGACGGGCGTGCGCCTCCGGCGGGTGCCGTTCCGGGCCGAGCGCGTGCTCGAGGCCCTGGACGCGGCCGGCGTGTAGGCTCGCCGATCCCACCCGGATCACCGCGCAGATCGTCACCGGCATCGGATTCCTGGGCGCCGGAACAATTATCCAATCCAAGGGCACGGTCACTGGGCTTACCTCGGCCGCCACCCTTTGGGTCGTGGCAGCTATCGGGATAGCCGCTGGCGCTGGGGCCTATTTTGCGGCGATCGGTGGAGCGGCTCTGGTTCTGACGGTCCTCCTGCCTCTTGGGCAGATCGAGTTTCAACTGGCCCGCGTCCGAATGGAGCGAACCGTTCTCATCGAACTCCAGGAAACAGAGGGTCTGATAGAGCGGATTCAGTCCCTGCTAGAGCTGGCGGGGCTGCGCGGTCAGATCGAGGGCCTGGAGCAGGGTCCGGAAGAGGGCCACCTCAGGATCCGGATGCAGATCCGAGGAAAAGAGGGACTCTTCAAGAAGGCGTGCGTCCACCTTCTGAGTCTTCCAGAAGTCCATTCCATCTCCCTCCAGAAATGAGGACGGGGCACGCTCTACCCTACGTCGGTCGCTCGCTGTGGCGCTACGACGCCATCTTCACCTCGGCGATGCCGTCCAAAACCCAAGGCATCAGCTCGGACACGGTCGGATGTACCAACACCGTCTGCCGATAGTGAGAGCACGGGACTCCGCTGTGCATGATGGCTGCAAACATGTTGATGACCTCGTCGCCCCCGGGGCCGATGATCGATGCGCCAAGGATGAAGTCGGTCTCGCCATCCACGAGAAGCTTGGCGAAGCCGTGCGTCTCACCCATCTCAATCGCCCGACTGATCCGACTCATGGGCCGTGTGGCCTTGAGAACCCTGCGGCCCGCGGCGAGCGCCTCCTTTTCGGTCATTCCAACGCGTCCGAGTGGTGGATCGGAGAAGACCACGTAGACCGGGATCCTGGACGAAAGCCTCCTGGGCCCGCCGAAGAGGTGGTCCAGCACAATCTCGGCGTCGTTGACAGACGTATGGGTGAAGGCGCCGTGGCCGTTCACGTCACCTAGCGCGAAAACCTCCTCCGCGGCTGTTCGGCAGAAGTCGTCCACCTGAATGAACCCGCGGGAGTCAGTCTCGATCAGCGTGGCGTCGAGATTCAAGCGGTCCGCGTTGGGCCGGTTCCCTGCGGCAACAAGAAGGTGTGAACCTTCGACGTCGAGTGGGTCTGCGTCCACGGACGCCCTTACACGGACTCCTCCTCGCCATGGGGTGGCCTCGGTCACGGCGGCGCCCGTCACGACCCGGACTCCCTCATTCTCAAGCAACTCCCTGATCGAGGCAGCCACATCGGCGTCCTCACGGGGCATGAGTTGTACCGCGTTTTGGAGAAGGGTGACCTCTGATCCGAAGCGGCGAAAGATCTGTCCGAATTCGATCCCGATGGGCCCGCCGCCGATAATGACTAAGTGGCTGGGGAGAGCTTCCAAATCAAGCAGCCTCGCGCTGTCCAGCCAGGGGACCGTTTCGAGCCCCTCGATCTGGGGCACGCGTGGACGAGTGCCTACGTTTATGTAGATGCGCCCTCCTCTGATCCGAGCATCCGCCACCCGCAGCACGTGGTCGCTTTCGAATGCGGCCCAACCCCTCACAAGGCTCACGTTCTCAGTTTTCTCGATCCATCGGGTCAGTCCTTCACTCGATCCACCTCGAACCGAATTCATTCGTTGTCGAACCCGCTCGTAGTTGATCTGGACCGTGCATCCGTCGTACCCGAACTCTTCGCCTCGTCGTGCCAGATGAGCGGCCCGCGCACTTGCGACGAGGGTTTTGGTAGGCGTGCACCCCCAATTCACGCAGCTTCCGCCGATCTTCCCACCCTCGATAACCGCGATTGAGTCGCCGGTCGGAATCAATCGACCCAGAAGGGTCCCAGTGCTCTGACCGGTTCCAACGATGATGTGGTCGAATTCCACCACGGTGAGTGCCCCCTTCTTGAGGATCTCCGTGCTGCCTTTGAATTGCGGGACCCGGAACCTAGCCGTCCTGCTAGCGGTTTACAGAACGGACGGAAACGTTCGCGAGTCTAACCCGATACTCTCCCACCGCATGGCCTGAGTGGTGGAGGATTCAGAGTATGACCCACCTATCCGCGGTGACAAGAATTGACCGGTTCGGCAGGACTCCGGCGAGCCGCCAGGACACCGTTACCTCTGATTCGACTCCTCATGGGAAGCTGGCTCTTGTAATGGGAGGTGGGGGGGCAAGGGCGGCTTATCAGGTGGGCTTTCTTCGGTGCCTTGCTCGCAGGCGTCCCGAGCTTAAGGTCCCGATCCTGACCGGGGTTTCCGCGGGCGCGATCAACGCCGCGCTCCTCGCCTCACACCACGGGAGCTTCAAACAGGCCGTGGATGAGCTCGAGGCGCTTTGGTCGGAGCTCGAGGCAGAAAGGGTCTTCAGGGTAGACCTTCCCTCACTGGCCTTGAATGTCTTGCGGTGGGGACTCCATCTGGTCTCTGGAGGAATCGTACGGGGAAGCAAGGTTCGGAGCTTTGTCGATACCGGTCCCCTCCGGAACTTGCTCGCTGAGGCCCTCCACGCAGTGGACGGAGAGCTGACGGGAATCCAGCCGAATCTTGACACCGGCCGGCTGGATGCACTAGCGCTCACGGCGTCTAGCTACAGCACGGGTCGATCAACAACCTGGGTCCAAGGCGCAGGAATCCAGCCCTGGACTGCCCCCAAGCGGGAATCTCGCGCGACCACTCTCACCGTGGATCATGTTCTGGCCTCTGCGGCTCTCCCTATTTTCTTCCCAGCGGTCCGGATCGGTGACCAATACTACGGGGACGGAGGGATCCGTCGAACGGCCCCCCTTTCTCCCGCGCTTCATCTAGGTGCTGATCGGATCATGGTGATCTCGACCAAGCATGAGCCGACCCCCGCCGCGGGCGAGCAGCAGGCGGTGCGTTATCCCCCACCGGCACAGGTTATGGGAGCTCTCATGAACTCAATCTTCTTGGATGTCCTAGATCAGGACGTCCGTCGCCTAGAGCGTCTCAACCAGCTTTTGGAGGAGATTCCCAACGAAAAGCGCAACGGCCTTCGGCCGGTAAAGCTGCTGACGCTTCGTCCCTCCCGCGATCTCGGGGCACTGGCGCGGGACTATGAACCCCAGCTCCCCCGGGGCTTTCGCTTTCTCACCCGTGGCCTGGGCACGCGTGAGGCTGGCAGCGCGGACGCGCTGAGCTTGGTTCTCTTTCAACCGGACTACCTACGACGCCTGATGGACCAGGGAGCGGCAGACGCCGAGAGCCGGGGTGAAGAGATAGAGCAATTCCTTTCCGCCGATACTCCAGTGGAAGGAGCCAAATGATCACGACGCTGTTGGCTATCGCCGCATTTCTGGGGCTCAGCGTAGCGCTCGTCTACCACTCCTACGCGTATTGGGCGTGGGTCCTACCGGGGGCAATCGCCCTTGCTTGGTGGGCCTTGGCCGAGCCCTCAATCCCGGAGCTTCCGCTCATCGCGGCCGGGCTCTTCACTGGCCTGGCGCTTGTCTTTGGCCTGCCGGTAATTCGGCGCCCGCTGGTAAGCTCGTGGGCGATGAAGTTCCTCGCGCCCATGATGCCACGGATCAGTGAAACCGAACGGGCTGCGCTAGAAGCTGGAACCGTCTGGTGGGACGGCGACTTGTTCTCCGGCAATCCAGACTGGCATAAGCTCCTCGACTTCCAGGTCCAGGGGCTGTCTGCCAAGGAGCGTGCCTTTCTGGACGGCCCGGTCGAGCAGCTCTGTGAGTCGATCAAGGAGTGGGAGGTGATCCAGGCCGGCGACCTCCCCGTGGAGGCTTGGGACTTCATCAAGGGGCGTGGATTCTTCGGACTGATCATTCCAGAGGAGTACGGTGGTTTGGGATTCTCAGCTGCAGCCCACTCGGCGGTCATCGTCAAGTTGGCCAGCCGTAGCGTAACGACTGCCGTCACCGTGATGGTGCCGAACTCGCTCGGTCCCGCCGAGCTTCTGCTCCACTATGGTACCGAGGCGCAGAAGCGGTACTACCTGCCGAGGTTGGCGAAGGGAGAGGAGGTCCCTTGTTTTGCTCTCACCGGTCCCGAGGCGGGGAGCGATGCTGCCGCGACGCAGAGTGTAGGGATCGTCTCTCGCGGCATTTTCGAAGGCGAGGAGGTCTTGGGGATGCGCCTCGACTGGCGCAAGCGATACATCACGCTTGGTCCCATCGCAACCGTGATCGGGCTGGCCTTCCGGCTGCGCGATCCAGACGGGCTCCTCGGGGATCGAGAGGACCTGGGGATCACTTGCGCCCTGATTCCGGCAGACCTGCCGGGGATCGAAATCGGTGCGCGGCACGACCCCATGGGGGTGCCGTTTCATAACGGGCCGACCACCGGATCCGACGTCTTCGTCCCGCTCGATTTCATCGTTGGGGGTCGGAAGAACGCGGGTGAGGGATGGAGAATGCTTATGGAGAGCCTGGCAGCCGGCAGGTCAATCTCCCTTCCGGCGCTTGCCGTTGGCTCCGCGCAGATGGCGACCCGGACCGTCGGTGCCTACGCAACCGTGCGAGAGCAGTTCGATACGCCCATCGGCCGTTTCGAGGGGATTGAGGAGCCCCTGACCCGCATCGGCGGCCTCACGTACCTGATGAACGCCGCCAGGATACTGATCGCAGGAGGGGTGGACGCGGGAGAGAAGCCAGCAGTGCTCTCCGCAGTGGTCAAAGCCTACTTGACGGAAGGGATGCGGCAGGTGGTGACCGACGCGATGGACATCCGGGCGGGAGCGGCGATCTGTCGCGGGCCGAGGAACATCCTCGCAAACGCGTATCAGGCGATACCGATTGGGATCACGGTCGAAGGAGCAAACATTCTTACGCGTTCGATGATCATCTACGGCCAGGGAGCGATCCGATGCCACCCCTTCGCCCAAGAGGAGATCCGGGCAGTGGCAGAGCGAGACCTGACTAGGTTCGATCGCGTGTTCTGGTCGCACGTCGGGTATGTGGCTACGAACGCTGTACGCGCGTTCTTGCTGGGTATCAGCGGCGGAAGAATCACGCGGTCTCCAGTAAGAGGTGACGTCGGGCACTTCTTCGGTCAGCTGACGCATATGAGCGCGGCATTCGCGCTGATCTCGGACGCCGCGATGGCAACGCTTGGAGGCCAGCTCAAGCGTCGCGAGAAGATCAGTGGAAGGCTGGCGGATGCGTTAGCGTGGATGTATCTGGGGTCATCTGCGCTCAAGCGGTACGTTGATGAGGGGAGGCCCGCCTGTGACTTGCCCTTCGTCCAGTGGTCCTGTGTTTACTCCCTGCAGCAAATCCAGACGGCGTTAGTGGGAGTGCTTGAGAATCTCCCGAATCGTCCAGCGGCCTGGGCACTGCGGGCTTTGGTGTTCCCCCTCGGTGCTCGCCACCGGGCGCCCAGCGACAAGCTGGGTGCGACGGTCGCCCGCGCACTTCTGGAAGATCGACAGGCGTGCCTGTCCTTCACGGGCGACATTTACACGCCCCGCGGAGACGAGCCGGGGCTGGGTCGGCTGGAGGAGGCTCTGGAGCGTGCCGTGGAGGCGCTGGCCGTAGAGTCGAAAATACGCGATGCGGTTCGCGCAGGCCTGCTCGATAAGGCCCCGGGCGACCTAATGCTTGAACGCGCCTTCGAGCTTAAGAGAATCACCAAGAGCGAGCTCCAGCAGGTCCTCGATGCCGACGAGATCCGAGACGAAGTGATTCAGGTGGACTCCTTCGAGCCAGCAACCTTTGGGCTGGAGGCTCCGATGGCCCCCACAGCGTTCCCTCAGGAAGCTAGCCACCTTCCCTACCCGTCCGATGCCTCGAGCGTGAGCAGTCAAGAGCCCCAGGTGGAATAGGAGGAGGGCCTAGAGGCCGACGCCCCCCGAACACGCTCGCCAATGGAATTTGGCCCTCAACAGCGGGAATGAAGAGCGGGAGTCCTCTCGCCGACACCCCCCACCGAGCCCTGTTCTGGGTCCCATGCTGGAGATGGCCTTTGTCGTGTGTCGCTGATCCTCGGGCCGGACACACCTGGCGCGTTGCAGGGCCGGGCCAGTTAGGTTGCAGGTCATGGACCTGACTCCCGATGAACAACCCGTCGTCCGTCGCGCTGTCGCCGCCTACCGCAAGGCGAAGAAGTGGCACGGGGGACAGTTTGAAGGCACGACTGCTGACGCGATTCTTGAAGAGTTGGCGCCGTCTCCCGTCCGCTGGACTGAACTCGCCGATTTCGTGATCGCATCGGCAGAAAGACCCACACGAAAGGATCGATAGCGTAGGGGCGACACCCACGGGGCGGGTAACCGACGCCTAGCCGTCACGAGTAGATGGTCGTTGGTGGTCATGATCGAGTCGCGGTCAGTGGGTCCCATCTAGAGCAGGATTTGACTCACCGTAGCCCCCTAAGCACCCCCTTCTGGGTTCCACCCTAAGAGACTGGTGCCGTGACGCACAGGACGATATCAGCCGGACCGATAGGCCACGTAACTTGCCACGGGACTATCTACTGCTTCTACAACCCGCGCAGGAGTGAACGGCTCGTGAGCACGTGGGTCATCAGGCACGAGCAGCTGACTCTTTCCTTGCCGCCTCCCTGAACGCCCAGCATCTTTCCCGCGTCTTCACAGATGGGCGCAGTTCCCGTTCCTCTAGATGTGCGGGACTATGAGCGACCCCTCCGACAATCCTCTGAAGCGTCTGATCGGCGATATATCCACCGCCGTAGTCTCTGGCAGGTGCTGGGGATCTACCTGCTTGGCTCCTGGTTCGTATATGAGGTGGTCCAGGGGCTCACTCAGGGACTGGGACTTCCTGAGTGGTTTCCCGCGCTTGCCGTGGTGCTACTGCTCATCGGCCTGCCCATCGTTGTAGCTACCGCTTTCGTTCAGCAGGGAGCCCCCGGCCGTGCACCGCCTCCAGTCTCCATCACCGCGATGGACGAACTGTATCCGGTCGCGGGGCCCACGGTCTCTAGTCGGATCTTTACCTGGAACAAAGCGATCATGGGCGGCGTCGGAGCCTTCGCTCTGCTGGGGTTTGTCGGTACCGGTTGGGTGATGTTCGGTGGGCGGCCTGCTGGACCGGCGGGGAGTGCAACTGGGTCGATCGAGCAGTCGGTTGCTGTGCTCCCGTTTGTGAACATGAGCGGCAATCCCGAAAACGAGTACTTCTCCGACGGGATCACGGAGGCGCTGCTCAACGCCCTAGCGCAGGTACCCGGTCTTCGCGTTCCTGCCCGCACTTCCTCATTCGCCTTCAAGGGTCAGAACATCCCGATCGCGGAGATCGCTGAGACACTGGCCGTAGCCAACATCCTCGAAGGAAGCGTCCGCCGACAAGGCGAAAGAGTTCTCATCACAGCGCAGCTCGTGGATGCCGAGACAGACACGCACCTCTGGTCCGACGAGTTCGAGCGAGAGTTGGACGACGTCTTCGCGATACAGAGGGAGATTGCGACAGCCATCGCAGATCAGCTCGAAGTCGCACTGGTCGGAGGCCAACGCGAGACCCTCGTAGTGGTGGCTACCGAAAACCCGGAGGCGTATGACCTCTACCTCCGCGGCCGCGAGTACTGGGATCGTCCAAACTGGGAAAGACCGAACTTCGAGGCCGCGATCGACTTGTTCGGGAGAGCGGTTGCGCTCGATCCAGATTTTGCGTTGGCGCGGGCGGCCCTCTCGGTCGCCCACTCAGCTATGACCTGGGGGGGCTACGGAGGCTATGACCAATCCCCTGAGCGCCTGGCAGCTGCCACCGAGGAGGCCGAACAAGCCTTGCGGCTGCAGCCGGATCTCCCCGAGGCCCACCTCGCCATGAGGTATGTCCACTACTGGGGCAATTACGACCTAAGCCGAGGTCTGGAAGAGTTCGAGACGGCGCAGCAACTCTTGCCCAACCATGTCGAGATCATGGAAGCCCGTGGGTTTGTGCACCGGCGGCTCGGCGATTGGCCTGAGGTCTACGCGATCTTCAAAGAGGCCACCGCACTGGATCCCTATGACGCCGACCTTTTCCAGAACATCGGGGGCCTGACCTTTCTGAATACTGGCCGACATGAGGACGCCGTTCGGGCCCTGACGCGGGCGGTTGAGTTGGCACCAGACCAGCTACTGTGGCAGGTGCAACTAGGCCGGGCCTACTTGTTCGGAGAAGGTCAGCTCGACTCCTTGCGGGCGACGGTCGCACGGCTCCCCACCGACGAATCCACCGAGGGAGTGAGGCGCCAGCTAGCTCTTTTCGACAGAGACAGCGAGCAGATGCTGCAGCTGCTCCAGGACTCAGATGTGCCAAATCCGCTCTACGCCGCATGGGCACACAGATTTCGGGGAGACGAAGTGGCCGCGAGGGTGGCCTTCGATTCTGCTAGAGTGCGTTTCGAGCGGCTCACGCAGGAGCAACCCGACGACCGTTAAGCCCAAGTCGGTCTCGGCTTTGCGTATGCAGGGCTCGGTAGGGCCGACGCTGCTGCTGCTGCTGCGGACCGGGTCGCAGAATGGAACCCCGGAGACGCGTTTTCTGCCATAGGTGGCAGTGTTGGGGCCGCTGAGATCTTGGCACAGGCGGGCCTCGCCGATCGGGCGGTCGATCTCTTGGCGCAGCTGGCTGATACACCCTTCACGACCACAGGACACGTCCTGCGCCTCGATCCGATTTGGGATCCGATCCGTGACCATCCCCGCTTTCAGGCCCTCCTGGAAACTGACCGATGATGGTGATCCTGGCCTAAATCACGTTCATGAGTGACCCCATCGCCCGCCTGAACGCTGCCCTCGAAGGCCGTTACCGCCGGGACGTATGGTCGACCCCCCACGCGACCCACGCTTAGGTCTGGAGAGATCGGACCGAAGCCCCCCAAGGGAGCCCTCTTCTGGGTCCCATCCTAGAGACCCCACCCCCGTGGGTTCCCGTGGCCGAACGTGACCGCAAGCGAAGCGCGCGAGCCTCAAAGTCTACCGCGACAGCAGCAATCACTTGTTAGACGGAAACTCCGCGAGTGTCAGTCCGTGACGGGCTTTTGTATCTCCTTCCAAAGCTCCCACCCATTGGAAGGCGTAGGAGTCAGAGGATCGTTAGGCATCAGCTGCGCCCGACCCCGATCGCCTCAAGAGCGTCTGATAAACAACCCCAACCAAGCTCCAGGCTACCACAAGCACGATGGAGCTCACGGCGCCCGCTCTGACCCCTCGACTACCACCCAGCACATAGTCCACGTTGACAAGAAGCAGCTGCGAAATGGCCACAGTGAGGGCCGCCTTGACTGGGTGACCCATTTGCTCAGCGACCCAGGAAAAGAAGAGCACGAGTAGGACATTCGATATCGCAAACCCAACGATCGGTAGCACAAGTGGCTCACTCGTCGGCGCTTCGTTGGCGAAGAGGTGGCCGAAGGAGAACCCAGCGATCATGTACACGATGGAAAGCGTCAACCACGCACCAATCAGGGCCGGTATTTTGCGTTTCATTCAGCCTCGCTGGATGAAGGGGGGGCCCGGCCGACCCACGGCCACCTAACGTCTCTCGATTCTGTTGCGCGGCCAATGTGGTGCCCGCATGCGAAGCGCGAGATCCTGATGCTTACCGCGACAGTAGCAATCGCTTGTTATGCGGACTTCCCGCCCGTGGAGGCTCCAGCACTAGGGGCCCGAAGTCGAGGACTACGGTCTCCAAGACACCTAGGAATGTACGAGGGCCACACTTCGTGATGTCGGGAAGCCCCGAAAACAGACGGTGTGGCCTAGCCGCTAGGAGCCAGGAGGCTGGTATGCGGGGCTCCGCTGGCAGGCCTCATCCACCTCTTCCGGAGTCAACAGCACCACCACATTCGTCGTAACCGCGCCACTGGCGTTCACTGCGAGAGCGGCAGCCGCAACACTCACATTGTCAGGCATGTCGACGATGACGTAGGCGTCGACTGCCCCGAACGCGAAGTATATCGCCTCCACCGTACCGCCCAACGATGTCAGCAGCTGAGTGGCCGCGTCGCGTCGGGCTGAGCCGCCGTCCTTCAATAGGCCTTTGACGCCCTCGGCGGCGTACGAAGCCTGGACCAGGTACTTTGCCATGGAGAGCCTCCGATGGTGAGAGTCACGGATTAAGCAACCAAGGTATGGTGGCTGGACAATCAGCAGGCAAGGCAGGCCCTACTCAAGCCGCTGCGGCATCCTGCCGCGCCGTCGTTGGGGTGGCGATTTGGAAATCGATCAAAGCGAGTCACACGCAGCGAAATCGCAGTTAATCCTGCTGGCCGTGCATGAGGCCGTCGGAGACACTCGACCCCCTTGCCGGCATGACTGTCTAGCCGAGGAGGTGCTCACAATGAACGGGCTTCGACCTCACTACCCTCTCCCGTCCAGACTGTGGCTCACCTCCATTCCTTTGCTAGCCGGTTTACTCGCCGGCTGTGGCATCACCCAATCGATCAGCCCCGTCTACCCGACGTACCTCGAAGCGCTGCCGTTCCGCGCTGAGCGACCCATTGCCAGAGAGCTCCGCTACACCTACCTGGACCGCTGGGACCTGGGCGGCGAGGAAGGAGTGCCTACCGGGTCGGCCGACGACGTCACGAAGGCGGCTCTACAGAGAGGGGAGACGATAGCGTTGCTTTCGGCCCAGCCCCCCTTGGCGGAGAACTGGGGCGACCACTACAGCGACCTCGCGGACGCGGCCCAGGCTCAAGGGGACAACGGATCTGCGCTCATGTATCGTGAGCTGGCCGTCGGCCAGGCGGAGACACAGCTGGCGATGAACCAGATTTCCGCCGCGGGCAACATGTTGAGCACGTATGTGAGTGTGATGTCGGCCCTTGCCGTCGCGGGTCAGGCCCTGATGGACCGCGACGCCGCCCGACTCGCGAACTGGACAGCCACTTCGACGGGAGCGATCGGGGACGAGGCCCCCGAAGGATCGATCCTGCACCTCGACTTTATACAGGTTCTCCAAGGCGAGCGCTTCGGAACTACGTCGCGAGTGGAGTTCTTTGCGACGGCGATACTCGACGACGGCAACGGGACCGTGTTCCGGTCCGATCGCAGCTACGAGCTGTTCACCTATAATCCGGACGATCCGCCCGAGGACCTCCCGTCCGACGCGGTGCCGACGGTTTCAGATGGCAGTGTGCCGGTGCTGAACGAGATCGAAAGCGAAATTGGGGCTGGACTGCACAACTTCCTGGCGATCTTGGCGAACGCGGCGGGTTCAAAGCCTTTACGCACAGCTTGCCCTCGCTGGACCGACGGGCACCTGAGCAGAGGTTCGGACGCTTGTCGAGCCCCGAGATGTAGAAGAAGGCGTTACTGGCGGCCTGTTGGTCCACTGCCGTTCCCTTGCCGGTTGCACGCGACTGGAGCGGAGATCATGTGAGCGTACGGCTGCCTGCCCGCTGGTGAGTCCTCTCTCTAACGCGTGAAGTCGAACTGCTTCGTGTACTTGACGATGAGCTGGCGCTGCTGCGGTCCCTTCGCTAGGCCGGTCGTCGAAAACGAGCCGAAGTGCTCGGTATCGTTGTAGACGACGTACAGCCCGGTGCCCGCCGTGTCCAGCCACGCGAACCGGACGTTTGAACTGAGGTCCTCGGTGTCGTCGTTGTACTGCACCTGGGCGCCCACGTAGATGCGCGGTGTGAACGCATAGGAGCCCGACAGCGCCACGATGGCTGTCTTGAACTTGTCCGTCTCGTTGAGCCGCACGTCGTAATAGTTCACGCGAAGCGACGTCACAAGGCGATCCTGCCACCGCCACGTCACGCCGACATTAGGCCCCACCCGGGTCCCGGTGTAGAAGCCGCCAGCTTCCCATCCGATGGATCCTGAGAGCGGGGCGCTCAGATTGGTGTTCGCCCTGAATTGCCAGTCCAGGTTGTTGTAGGTACCAGCAGGGATGACGATGCCCTCACGGATCTCGAACGGCTCCTTGAGGCCCTCGCCGGTGATGTTGAACCCAGGGAGCTGGAAGAACGCGCCGTTCGCGAACTCGAAGTGGTTGTCTATGTGGATGAAGCGGCTCTCGCTGAACCCGTCGAGGTCCCAGTACTCGGTCCAGGACATGTGCGGGCGGATCTCGCGGAACCACGGGACGTCGTCGAATCGGATGTGCCTTAGCCAGCGCGCGCTCACGTTGCGGTACGCGCTGCGCGATAGGAAGCCGACCTCGGGGTTGAACGAGTCACCGACTTCGGTGAACCCGAGCGAGAGCTCCCATATACGGTCGCGATAGTCGCCGCCGAAGCTGTACGCATACTCGCCGCCCCCGACGCCCGGTGTGCTCGTGACCGCGCCGTACGCGTCGAGGGTCAGCCCGTCGCTGATTCCCAAGCTTCCGTCGATGCCGTAGGTGAGGTTGTAGTCGCCCGTGTCGTCGGTGTTCAGCCGTGAGACGAAGATCGTCCCGAGCTGCGTGCGGTTCTCGAACTCCTTTACGAGGCGCGCGACGCCGAAGTTGTTTAGGGAGGCGATCGGCGTGCAGCCGCCGAGCGGATCGCATGTCTCTTCGGAGTCGGTCTGGATGTTGAGGAGTCCGACCTGGAGACCGCCCACCCTTCCGGTCAGGCGCGCGCCGCCCAGGATCGGCACGGTCGTGCCGCTCACGAGTCCGATCCGCCGGCTGAAGAAGAGCTCGACGGAGCGTGCGGCGCCGACGGCGAACGTGCCAGCGTTCTCCAGGAAGAAGCCGCGCTTCTCCGGGAAGAAGAGCGGGAAGCGAGTGAGGTTCACCTGCTGGTCGTCAACCTCCGCCTGCGCGAAGTCGGTGTTGACGGTGAGGTCGAGCGTGAGGCTCTGGGTGATGCCCACCTTCGCATCGCCGCCCATCTGTGCGGCGCAGTCGGTCCGTCCGTCCGCCCCGAGGCAGTCGGCGGATCTCGTCGTGACCGTGTAGTCGTGGAACACGTCACCGAGCACGTACGGCGTGACGATAAAGATCCGCCGTGCCGGTGCCTCGAACTGGCTGAGCGTCCCGGCGAGCGAGACGCGGGTCAGCGTGTACTGGCGTGGCACGGGCGCCCACACCGCCTCCTCGTTGTTCCTGCGGATGTTGCGCGCGAAGTTGAGCCCCCACGTCTGCGGGCCACCGCGGGCGTAGCGGAGGGTCGAGAAGGGGATGCGGAACTCGGCGTACCACCCCTCGGCGTCGGTGGTCGTCGCGACCTCCCAGCTCCCGTCCCAATTCAGGTTGAAGCCCCCACCCGATCCGGCCTGTTGGCGTCCACCGAACGCGCCGCCGCCGCCGCCCCGGCCGCCCCCGGTGCCGCCCTCGTCCGAAACCTGTCCGTCGTACTCGATTCCGGAGGGTGTCGTCCCGAAGACAAAGCCGTTCTGCCGGTCGAGGTAGGTGTCGAAGACGATCTGGAAGGCGTCCGTGTCGTTTAGCGGTGCATCGCGGAGCGTCCGCCCCACCACGATGGCGCCCGGACTACGGTCGTAGAGCCAGGCACCGACGTAGATGGCCGACTCGTCATAGATGATCCGGACCTCGGTGTGCTCGGAGACCGGCCGCCCCTCGAACGGCTCCCGCTGCACGAAGTCCCTGATGACTTCGGCGCGCGACCATGCGGCGTCGCCCAGAACCCCGTCGATGACGGGCGGCTCCTCGACCCGCACGGCCTGGGCGGTGTAGCTGCTCGGGCCGCTTTGGGCGAGTAGGGGGATGGCGGCGGCCAGGAGGGCCGACGCGGTCATGGGCGCCGCTAGGGCTCCGCCGGAGAGGAGTGCTCGCAAAGTCGTTGCTCGTTTGAGGGGAGGTGGTGAAGGAATGTAACGATAAGGGTCCGGCGCATGAGCGCCGAGCGGCACCCGCGCATGGCGGCGCCAGCGCAGCAGGCTTGACGTGACACCCTTAGTTGATCCGTTTATTCCCTGACTCCATGTGGTGGTTGAGGGCGAAGTCCGCAGGTGGGAGATCGCCCAGGGCGCTGTGGGGTCGGACGCGATTGTAGTCCTGCCTCCAGCGTTCGATCGTGTGCCTCGCATCCCGTAGGGAGAGGAACCAGTGGAGGTTCAGGCACTCGTCCCTGAAGCTCCCGAGGAAGC
Organism: Longimicrobiales bacterium; assembly: GCA_965198065.1. Classification (GTDB taxonomy): domain Bacteria; phylum Gemmatimonadota; class Gemmatimonadetes; order Longimicrobiales; family Gaopeijiaceae; genus SHZS01. The sequence continues at coordinate 1,217,650 of CBDAON010000004.1, forward strand.
TCTCGACGAAGCAGTTCTGAATCGGCTTGCCCGGCTGTATGTATTCTATCTTGAGGTCCCGGGAGTAGGCCCAGGCGTCGAAGGCACGGCTCGTGAACTCGGAGCCGTTGTCGCAGATCACGCGCTCCGGCAAGCCGCGTTCCTCCCGAAGTCTCTCGAGCACCTCGATCACGCTCGCCGCAGGGATCGAGTGAGCGACGTGGAGTGCCAGGCACTCGCGGCTGAACTCGTCGATCACCGCGAGGCACCGGAACACTCGGCCCGTACTCAGCGTGTCCATGATGAAGTCCACGCTCCACCGCTCGTTCGGATGGCCGAGTGGGTCACGCACCGGTCGTGGTACCTGGCTCCGTCGTCTCCGACCCTTTCGCCGCACCGCGAGCCCTTCCTCGCGGTAGAGCCGGTGGATCCGCTTCCGGTTCACCAGCCATCCCTCGCGGCGCAGAAGCACGTGGATGCGTCGGTAGCCCCAGCGAGGCCGCTCGCCCGCGAGCTCCCGGATCCTCGCACGTAACCCCTCCTGAGCTGGGCGCTCGCTTCGGTACCGGATCGTTGAACGCGGGAAGCCTGTCCAACGGACCACTCGACGCTCCGAGGCCTTCTCGGCGGCTTGCACCCTCCGGACGACCTGGCGCCGCTCCCCGGCCGTCACAACTCGTTTCCCAGCAGGTCCTTCAGCACCTGAAGGTTCAGCGCCTGGTCGGCCACGATGCGCTTGAGCCGTCGGTTCTCGTCCTCAAGTGCCTTCAACCGCCTCGCGTCACTGACCTCAAGGCCCCCGTACTTCTTCTTCCACCGATAGAACGTGTCGTGGCTGATCCCGTGGCGTCGGCATACCTCTTTCGTCGCTCCGCCCGCCTCCGCCTCCCGTAGGATCCCGATGATCTGCTCTTCCGTGAACCTACTCTTCCTCATGACTCCTCACTTACTCCGAGGAGTCAGAGAATAGCTGGCTCAGCTTCCGGGTGTCACGTCAGGCTTCCTCTGCCGAAGTCAAGCCAAGCGGCACAAGGCCTCTTGCTTCGCTGTCACCCGGATCGTACCTCGACGGGGCCGCCTCTTATCGTTGGCTGGCACCCAGACGCAGCGGGTCTCCCCACCCAGCTTTCCCTTCTCTCCGTCCCCTCGAAAGCAGCGCCGAAGCCCCCCAGGGACCGCTTCCACGGGCGGTCATCCGAGTCCGGCTTGTTCACCCACCGACCGAGAACGTAACGCGCCCGCGAGCACGGCCAGCGGAGCCCCCCCCGACTTCAGAGCGACGGGCCGCTTCCCGCCCCGGCCAACACACCGACCGAGACGGCCCAGCGCGCCCGCGTGACAGGGCGACAAAGTCCGTCATTCGTGAGACTTATGTGAGACTCCACGGCCCTATGGTCCGAAGACAAGAAAGCCCACAACCACATAAGTGATTGCAGGACTGCATCTTCTCAAAGTGGAGCCAGCCGGAATCGAACCGGCGACCTCCTGCTTGCAAATCGCCTCCGGAAGGAGGTGAATACGGCAAGAAATCGTCTAAGTCTAACTGGGACTGCACGATCTGCCGCACTTGCCGTTAGACGATTGCTGATTCGATAGTACCGAAATAGCGGGAAAACGGCACTAAAATGGCGGGAATCTGGGTTTCGCCTCTGCTTCCCGCCTGAGCGTTGCCAAGGGGCATTGTACACTGCCCGGAGGCGGGACCGCCACGGGAGCCCACGTGAAGAGCGATACGGATATCCTCTGTCAAGGCTATCGAGTCACTCCCCTCGTGTCCCACGCGTGCCGCCCACGGCAGTCACCGCAAACCTGTCAGCTTCGCCCCAGCAACTCGGCGACCATCTCGTCGCGACCTCCAAGCTGGGCATGGGCGTCCGCGAGCTTAAGGAAGAGAAAATAGAACTGCAGGGGGATGCCGGTTGACGGCATATCCGGCCACACCTCCCGGTCCTTCAGTCCGCGGTAGGAGTACACGTCCCTTGCAAGGGTCAGAGAACGTGCGACATCGATCCACGGTCCATCGAGGCCCGGCGAGACCCGGACGAGATCGGGGAGCTCCTCCGGCGCCGTGACCGAGAGCTTCGCAGCCAGGCCATGCCGCACCACCCGCTCCGCCAGCCCCACCTCCCGCGCAATCGCTCCTGCGCTGGCGAAGTAGATCGGCCTGTGGTCGACCGAATCCTGAATGATTACCAAGGCGATCTGCTCGCCGCGGCTAAGCTGGAATCCCTGCGGGTACTGAACCGTCAGGCGGCGGCCGAGCTGGAGCGTGGCTGGTTCCGACAGGGCTGCTTGCGCGGGCGCTGTCGAGCTCCTCGTCTAGGCGGGTCGTGATCGGTTGCGATGGGACGGCCTGGCGGGACTCCTCGGAACTGTCGCGGTGCGATGCCGGGCGCCGCGCCTGGCACCTTTAGGACGTTCTTGACCTGATGCAGTGGCGAGTTCGCCGCCCACAGTGTTGTTACCGGCCGTGCAAAATTGGACACTGTTGGAGTGAACCCCATCGGTTGGACACTGTGGCGGTGGGATTTAGCCAGTATGCTCGCTGGGCCAGGGAGGAGGGATGATGGCTCGGTATCGCAGCTACAGTCTGGAGTTCATGCGCGAGGTGGCGCAGCAGTACCCGGTGTCGTAGAGCGGTTCACTCTACCCGCTCAAGGAGGAATGTCTGTACCTCCACGACTTCGAGGACTTCGAGCAAGCCAGACACGAGGCCGGCCAGTTCATCGAATGCTACAACCGCGAGTGGCTCTTGGAGCGCCATGGATACCGGACCCCGGTCCAGGTCCGCGAGGAACTCACTCGGAAGGCGGCATGATTAAGCCGCCCTATTGTCCAGGGAATCGGAACCGGTTCAGGCCGGGAGCCCGGAGCGGGACCGCGTAGGTCAGGATTTCTGATAGAAGCGTCTTACGTGATACTCCAGAAGGTTCAAGATATCGTCGACCCCCTTGCGGAATTCGGGGCTGGGTAGTCCGTCTGACTCGGCGCTGGCTAAACGATCCCTCAGAGAACCAAATACTATCGGGGTACGTTCTTGCGCATCATTGACAATGATGAAGGCCGCGATCAACTCAGTCAGGCAGACGAGGTGACCTAACGTCCGGCTATCCACCTCCCTAAAGTCCTCTGAGCTGAGATCGCCATAGTCTGTAGATCCGATCCTCGACATTGAGATCCTTTCGATGTTGGTTCAGCAGGCGACCTACCGACTGGCCAGCGTTTCCCTCAAGTCGACTCCGGTGAATTCATGTATGGAACTCCTAACGCCTTTTCTACCAGCGGCTTCGGCCAGCTTATCTAGCTCTTTTTTCGACCGTTTCCCGAATACCTTTTCGGCTAGCTTCACGTCCTCCACTTCCACATTCCGAAGCCGGTACTGATGATGATGATGCTTCGTAGGGGCCTGAGACATGAACCTCATCACCCTGCTGGATCGTTTCGCCAACGAGGACACCTGCCGGCAGCATCTGGAGGCTCTGCGCTGGCCCCAGCGATGTCGCGTGCCCCCGATGCGGAGACATGGACGTAAGCCCGAATCAAGGGCCGAGGCCAGTGGCACTGCATCGGATGCGGCTACTGCTTCAGCGTGAAGTCCGGCACCATCATGCATGACTCGCACCTGACGCTCCGGAAGTGGTTCGCCGCGATCTACCTGCTCTGCCAGTCCGAGGAGGGCATGAGCGCCCACACCAGTCTGCACCGGACGATCGGCGTGGCCTACCGGACCGTCTGGTACCTCTGCCACCGCATCCACGAAGCAGCCGCAGCACCACCTCCGTCTTCCGCCCTGCACTCCATCGCTCCGGCAGCTCCCCCCTTCCACGACCGTCGGTCGCTCCCCTCTCCCCGCTCTCCTGGGCCATAACCATTCCCCTCTCTCTGGACCCCAACTCCTGTTGCCAATCTACTGTCCAGAAAAATCGGGTGCGGTAAACCTAGGCTCTCTTCCGGTAGCGCTTGGGCGCGACGGACCTTCTCTACGTGAACCTTCTGGCCCTTCTCGGCCATTTTCTCTAACCCGGATTTCTCATGGGATGGGCGGGGGCGGGTGGTGGTCGGAGATCGTGAGGCGGACGGGGGGACAAGGACGGGAGGTCGGCGGGTAGGGCTAGCAGTCCGTGGAAAAGAGTCTTTCCTCTAGCCACTACCTAGCCACTACCGTCCCCTCACAAATGCGTGAGTGAACGGGCGTGATGGCCCGCGGTGAGGATCAGAAAATGGCGGAGACCACCTCTTCGGATCGCCATCCCCAACCGCGGCAAGCACTTGCGCCACCCCTTGGCTATCAACTGCTGGGCGGCGCCAACGTCTGGACGATGATGAGCACGGACGAGCAGCTCGGCTACATCTACGTCCACTGGGCTCGTTTCGGATCGTTGACGCAGGACGTGGTATGGACGATTGTCCGCAGCCACGGACCGGTGCGGGCGTACGGCGTGACACCTTTCTCGGGTGAGGTGACGTTTTGACAGCCTCGAGTACTGGACCGTGACGGTCAGCATGAAGTACTACTTCTGATCTTCCGCGACGGCGTCCGCCGATCGGTGCGGTCCGGGCGGGGAACGCATCGGCGCTGGTGGAAAACGCCTGATCTAGGCCGTGCCTGTGGAGATCGCAACGATCAGGATGGCAGTGATCGTGCGTGGTTTGGACGATCAGCCGAAGGTGGCGAACACGTTGCGGTATCGGCGTAGCGGCATCGCACCGGAGATGCTGGCCCGGAAGATCTCGGGTGGTGTCCGGCGGGCCGGTGAACCGGCACAATGAACGGATGCTCGAGCCCGGTTTATTCGAGCAGCAGAGGGAAGACAGATGGCGCGACCACGTATTTTCGTTAGCTCAACCTTCTACGACCTACGACCTACGACAAGTGCGGGACGATCTCGAGCGTTCGATTCGCGAGTTGGGATACGAACCTGTGCGGCACGAAGAGGGCTCGGTTACCTACTCGAGCGAAGAACGCCTGGAGACTGCCGCGTATCGAGAAGTAGAGCTGTGCGACGTCATCGTGGCTGTCGTCGGCGGACGCTTCGGCACCGAGTCTCAAGAAGAACCGGGGCACTCGATTTCGCATGTGGAGTTGAGGCGAGCGCTCGAACGAGGAATTCAGGTCTTCGTTTTCGTCGACAAGAATGTCCTGGGGGAGCATTCGACCTACAAGCTAAATAGGGCAATAACTTACTTGACTAAACCAAAGAAGGCCCGTATATTTCGGTTGTCGAACAACCCTCTACCGAGAAGACGATGGCGAACGAAAGTGAAATGAAGGCTCCAGCGACGTTCCTGCAAGCGGTCCGGTTCTTTGCCGACGAGGAAGACGCGATCCAGTTCCTCGCGGATGTCCGTTGGCCGGATGGCGAACAGGTTTGCCCGAAATGCGGTACAGTGGGTCGGCATTATTGGCTCAAGAACCAGAGGCGGTGGAGGTGTCGCGAGAAGGCGTGCCGTAGGCAGTTCTCCATCAAGGTCGGAACGATCTTCGAGGACAGCCCGATCAAACTTTCCCAATGGCTCCCCGCTGTCTGGCTACTCGTGAACTGTAAGAACGGTATTTCCAGTTATGAGCTGAGCCGTCATCTTGGCGTAACCCAGAAGACTGCTTGGTTCATGCTTCAGCGCATCCGCGAGGCCCTGCGCATAGGCTCTTTCGAGAAGATGGACGGCGAGGTGGAGGTCGATGAGACCTACATCGGCGGGAAGGCCAAGAACATGCACATCGCCAAGCGGAAACGAGTCATCCATGGGACCGGAGGACACGACAAAACCGCCGTCATGGGACTCCTTGAGCGGCCCCACAATGCCCCGCACTCTCTTGTCCGTACCCGCGTCCTCTCGGACGTGACCAAGCGGACCATGCAGGGCCACGTCCGGGACAACGTCACGGAAGGGGCGAGGCTGTTCACCGACCGGCATTGGGGCTACTACGGGCTCAAATCTGAGTACATGCACGAGGTCATCGACCACGTTCACGAGTACGTTAGGGGCCGCGTCCATACGAACGGAATCGAGAACTTCTGGTCCCTGCTCAAGCGGACGATCGGCGGGACGTACGTGTCCATCGAGCCGTTCCACGTCACCCGCTATCTCGATGAGCAGGCATTCAGGTTCAACATGCGTGAGGATACCGATTCCGGTCGGTTCCTTACAGCCCTCGAGGGGATCATCGACAGGCGAATCAGGTACTCCGAGTTGACCGGACAGGAGTTGTGCGTTTCATGAGCGAAACAAAGAAGCCCACCCCCACCTCAGACGCGGACCGAAGTCCCGAGCGGGTCCGAGATCCAGGCGCGGGGTTGGAACGCATGAAGAAGGCGTTGAAGCAAATGCTCAAAGTGCCCAAGCCAGTAGGGGAGAATGCCAACAGCAAAGGGCCGGGGACGACGTGACTAACGGACCCGGCGAGTATCTCTTCAAGATCGAGGCGTTCACGCCCGAGACGATACCTATGGCACGCCTCGCTGAGTATCTGGCGGGACTAGCGGCGATCCTCGGAGAGCCGAAGTCCGTCCACCTGGTGCGGATCGAGGCAGGAAGCACGACCCTTGTACAGAAGATCGAGCACGAGGCGATTCCTAATGTTCATGCACGGACGGAGGCCGTTCGCCTCGGAGGAGCGCCGCGCGATGCGCAGACCGCCTATCGGAGGGTGAACAAATTCCTTCGAGAGGACAACGCGTGGGCGGTTCTGAGAAAGGGAAAGAGAGGCGCCAAGGTTCTGGAGTTTCCGGGTAGGGAGGAAGCGGAGGATGTCTTCTCCGCTGTGAACCAGGCCGGAAGTATCTCCGGCGTAGTCGTTCGCGTGGGAGGCACAGGGGACAGTATCCCGGTGCTCATGGAGTCCGAAGGTGAACCAATCGCTGGTTGCCACACCAATAGGCACCTTGCGAAGAGCTTGGCTCACCATCTGTTCGAGCCAGTGCGCCTCGGTGGTCAGGGATATTGGATACGGGATGGTGAAGGGCGGTGGCTCCTCAAGCATTTCCGCATTGATAGCTTTGGAATGCTTGAGCCTACGACGCTAGGGAGTGCCCTGACGGAGCTTCGCGCGATTGCGGGAGAATGGGACGAGGGGGCCTATGAGGAACTAGGGGAAATCAGGGGAGGACGGTTAGCCAGTGGTAGTGATTGACGCTTCCATGCTTCTCCTACTCCTCCAACCCGGAGCCCCTGGGCCTCGGGACCCCTCCGGCAAGCCAGTTGTGGAGCCTCGGAAGCGCGTAGAATACCTCATATCCGAACTGGATCGGTCTGGCACGAAAATTGGTATTCCCACGCCCTCCCTCAGTGAGGCGCTGGTAAGAATGGCGCCAAAAGAAGCGACGGGGATCGTCGAGACGCTAAACCGCAAGGCGGTCTTCAGTATTGAGTCCTTCGACCAACGCGCCGCCATCGAAGTGGCGGTCATGCTGAGGGGCGAACTCGGCAAGAAACCACCGGAGGCCGGTGCGCAGACGTGGGCGAAGCTCAAGTTCGATCGCCAGATCGTTGCGATCGCTAAGGTCTCCGGCGCGTCGGAAATCTATTCCGACGACAAGGACATCGAGAAACTCGGGAAAAAGGTGGGCGTTCCCGTTACCCGAGTCAGCGACCTTCCTCTACCGCCCGAGCACTTGCAGACGGAATTCATGGACGAACTTGAGGCGGCACCCGAGGAGCCATCAAGCAACGACGAATAAAAATTATGGATTAGCCAACTATATTATTGCCCTAAATAGGGACAATGAGGCTATCAAATACTCGGCTGTAGACGATGTCCGGGTGTTTGAATTCCTGGACGAACTATACTCGCTCCCGCGAAACAATCCCATCGCGTCGTTCGAAATCGCCTCCGACATTACTTCCTATCTGAAGGCTCAGTTTGCCGGCTTGTTCCAGCGATTTCTTCAGGAGCAGAAACGTCTTCCTGAAATGCGAGTCTTGGAGGAGATGAACTCGGTTGCTAAGACTCTAAAGGATGTCGTTAGGTTCCTCACGGAAGAACGCAGGAGCGATGAGGCGATTAAGAATATCCTGGTTGCAAACCATCCCGCCTTCCGTCGTCTCGCAACACTCACCAATACGCCGTATCGAGTGTTTTTTTCTAGTCGCGATGAGATGGAGACATGGCTACGGGCAAGAGGCTGTACGATGATCGACGAAGCCCTCTTGGATGTAGACAGTGTTGCCGAGTGGCATCATGAAAAACTGGGATGCATCAAGTTTACAACTAGATTGTTCGATGACAACGACAAGTTACTCCTATTCACTGAGGAGGATTGGGACGACTCGTGGATCAAGCTTAAAGTGCCTGTTCCCGCCGACGATGACGACGACCTTCCGTTCTGAACCCCAGCTCGGACTCGCCTGGTCGAGCTTGAGTCGCCTGATCCGCGAGCGGCAGGGTGAGGGCATCGCCGTGGCCAAACAGCGGGGGGCGTATCGGCGCCGCAAGAAAGCGCTCAGGTGCGCCGTCTACCAACACCCTACGTGCCCAATCTCGTGCGCGATTTCCGAGTTTCACGCAGACCCGTGCAGCTGGAAGGACTGAGGTGGTCCTACTTCGTTGGACAGTCCGAGGGCGATCCTAAGGTGGATTCCGATGGTCTCCAAAGCCCTGGGGGTCCCGCTCGAGGCCGGGTGTTATCCTTCGAGCCCGGTTTGAATATAACCTCCGCCTTCCCGTCGGGACTGGTTCCCGATGGGAAGACGGAGGGAAGGGCCGCGCGTAAATCCCGCGACGATCGCAGGCGTCGTTGCGCCGGTTGGGTGGCGTCGCGCCGGATCGTCCTCACCACACCTCCGCGCCTTCGCGATAGGCCTGGCCCGGCGTCCGTCCGCCCAGAGACGAGTGCGGGCACGCTTATTGTAGAAGCAGGGATCAGTCTTCGCAAGTCCCGATGGGACAACGACTTGGCTACATGCCGCGGGCTGCGTGTATCACATGGTGTGTCCGAAGTTCGTAAGTCGCATTACCCGCTGGGTTTACGGGACAAACACGCAGAAACGGAGAGATCTGGAGGCTCGGCCGCAGCCCGCTCCCGCGCCGAAGACGTCGCGTGAGGCGTCGGAATGCAGTAGGAGCAGTCTCCAAGCTATCCGATGAAGGGTGTTCATCGCGCATCCCGCCCAGCCTCTTGGGTTTAGGTGACGTGCCCCCAATTAAAAATGACCCACTACCGGCAGCCCAGCGTTGGTTGCGGCTCCCTCGGAGGGCGACTAATGTGATGCTCTGAAGGCGCGATCACGGCCTCCGCGTATCCCCCAGTAACCGCCACCCCCCCGAGATGGAATCCGTATGCAGGAGCTGTTCTTCGGTCCCGTCGCCATCTGGTTCACCGTGCCAGCGATTGCCGGCACCGTGTTCTTCTCCTTGCGTACGCTCCTCATGCTCGTCGGGGGTGCCGATACGGGCGTGGACGTCGATGTGGACTTCGATGTCGATGTGGATCTCGATGCGGGAGCCGATATCGACGTAGATACCGGCGAGTCCTCGTACGCCTTCAAGGTCCTGTCCGTCCAGGCGATCGCTGCTTTTCTGATGGGCTTTGGCTGGGGAGGGCTGGGTGCGTTCCGCGGCGGAGGCTGGGGGGGCACGATCAGCGTCGTCTTCGCGGTGGCGTGTGGAACGGGCATGGTTTGGTTCCTCGCGAAATTGCTCACGGCCATGTATGGCCTCCAGAGCAGCGGCAACGTGCCCATATACCAGACCCTGGAGGCGGAGGGCACGGTGTACGCGAAGATCCCCGCCAAGGGTCTCGGGAAGGGGCGCGTGCGTGTCCTGATCGACGACCGCCAACGGTTCTACAAAGCGATCACGGAGGGCGAGGCACTGCCCCGGAGCGAGAAGGTCCGCGTCGTGAGCATAAATGAGGACAACTCAGTAACAGTAACGAAGGCATGAACTCCAGAGGGAGATAACACGATGTTCCTGTTCGCCACGGTGGCACTCCTCCAAGTGGGCGCGTTCGAGGGCGATTTGAGGGTGTGGCTCGGCTTGATAGGTGGGGGTCTGCTTATCCTCTTCTTCGGCATCTCGTTCTTGGTGAAGCAATACAAGCGCTGTCCTTCCAACAGGATCCTGGTCATCTATGGGAGGGTCGCGGGCGCACAGGCGGCACAGTGCCTCCACGGCGGCGGCAAGTTCATAATCCCGCTGTTGCAGGACTACGCGTTCTTGCCTCTCGAGCCGCTGGTCATCGATATCCCCCTGGAAGGAGCGCTGTCGCTCAACAACATCCGTGTGAACGTTCCCTCGACGTTCACGGTGGGCATTTCCACCGACCCGGTGCTCATGAACTCAGCAGCGGAAAGACTACTGCACCTGGATGAGAACCAGATTCGCGAGCAAGCCCAGGACATCATTCTGGGTCAGTTGCGGCTGGTCATTGCGACCCTGTCGATCGAAGAGATTAACAAGGACCGCGAGAAGTTCATGAATCTCATCAACACGAACGTAGCCGAGGAGATCAACAAGGTGGGGCTCGCGCTGATCAACGTGAACGTCCGTGACATCACCGACGAGAGTGGCTACATCGAAGCCATCGGGAAACGTGCGGCGGCGGAGGCGATCAATCGCGCCAAGGTGGAGGTCGCCCAGCAGGATCGCGACGGCGCTACCGGGCAGAAGGATGCCCAGCGCGATCAGCGGGTGCGCGTGGCTGCGCTGGAGGCGACCGCGATTGAGGGCGAGGTGAAGTCGAAGCGCGACTACGAGATCGCAACCGCCGAGCGGGAAGCCGAGACCATCGCCGCTAAGAAGAACGCGGAGCAGGAGCAGCGGGTGCAGGTTGCCGCGGCGGAGTCGACGGCGGTTCAGGGCGAGAACTCGTCACAGGGAGAGATCGCGAACTCAAACGCCCAGCTCGCAGAGGTGCGGGCCGAGGCGAAGCGCAGGGCTGAGATCGCGGCCGCACAGGCGGACGAGGCGATCTTCGGGGCTCAGCGCGAGCAGGAGATCGCCCGCTTGGGCAAAGACGAACTGGCGCCTCAGGAGATCGAGAAACAGCGGGTCGAGATCAAGGCCGAGGCGACTGCGGAGCAACTGCGGCGCGAGGCGCGCGGTGAGGCCGACGCGATGCTGGCCAAATTCGTGGCCGAGGCGGAGGGTACGCAAAAGGTGTTGGAGGCCAAGGCCGCGGGGTACCAGAGACTGGTCGAGGCCTGCGCCGGGAATCCGCAGATCGCTCCGACTCTGCTCATGATCGAGCAGCTTCCTACCTTGGTCGCCGAGCAGGTGAAGGCGATTCAGAACCTCAAGATCGACAAGATCACTGTGTGGGATTCGGGGAACGGTGGTCGTGGATCGAAGCACGGCGGTGGGACGGCCGATTTTCTGTCGAGCTTGATCGGGTCGCTGCCGGCGATCCACGAGCTGGCCGAGCAGGCGGGCATTGAGTTGCCGACAGTGTTGGGCAAAATCACCCGCAATTCGGCCCGGTCGGAACCCACGGAGACGAAGGTTGTTGAGGTAGAGGAGTTGGTGAAAGCCGACGAACCGTAAGCAGAAGACTGACCTGAGCCCCTGAAACGAGACCAGGTGCAATGTTAGGATCGACCTGGTCCGAAGCTTTTCAGCGAGGAGGTCAGGATGGGAAGGAAGCGACACACTCCGGAGCAGATCATCACTGCACTGCGGGAGGCAGAGGTGGGTCTGGCCCGCGGCAAATCCGTGAAGCTGATGAGCCGGGAGCTGGGCATCACCGAGCAGACGTACTACCGATGGAGGCGGGAGTACGGCGGGATGAAGGTGAGCCAGGCACGGCGCCTGAAGGAGCTCGAGCGCGAGAACGGGCGCCTGAAGCGAGCAGTGGCGGACTTGACACTGGACAAGCTGATCGTGGAGGAAGCGGCCAAGGGAAACTTCTGAGCCCCGAGGGCCGACGACGTTGTGTGGTGCGTGTACGTCAGCAGCTCGGGGCGTCGGAGAGGAGAGCGTGCCGGGTGCTCGGGCAGCCACGCACGACCCAGCGCCGGGCTCTTCAAGAGATCCTCGTCCAAGGCACGAGTACGCGCCACAACACGACGGACCGTGTCCGATCTCGTGATCGTCGCGTCCACCGACCGGTAGTAACGCAGCACAAGTCCCGCAGCGGCTTGGAAGGCGTCATGTCCGACACGTGTTTACCGGGACCGGTCGGGACCTCCTCTCCGTGTATAAGCCTCTTCTGGATAGACGTAACCGGGATCCAGGGTGGTCCCGTCCTCTGGCATGATTCGCAGGAGGTTGTCCCGGGCCACTTTCTCTGCAGCGCCAGTGGTCAATCTCGATAGGAGCCGATCGTACCGGCGGACAGTATCCTCGTACCCTTCGTAGCGCCCAACCGCATCTGATCCAATCACGAAGTTGTCGGGGTATTGCTCGATCAATCCCGTCCACGCACTCAGGTCCTCTAGCACGTAGTCCTCGTAGACCACCCAGGATAGGTCAATGTAGACGTGGTTTCTGTGAGTCGCGAGTACCGACGCCAGAACTACTGGAAGAGAATCGACGACGATGCGACGGCTGATGCCGGCATGGCACCAGATGAAGGTCGTGTTGGGGAACTCGTCGAACGCACGCAGCAGCTCCGGAAGATAGTCGGCGTCCCTCGCTTCTCCTTGCGGGGAGACGGCGGCAATGTTGTGGTGAATGCTCACGGGTAGACCGACTCGGCCAGCGAAGTCGAAGATGCGGAACAGTGCCGGGTGATCCGCGTGAGGACGCTCACCGGTCGTCAGGTTGGTCAAGTCATCGTGGCGAGACATCACCTCGCCGATTCCCCTGAACACACCGGGGAATTCCTTGATGCGCTTTATGATCATGTCCACCGCACCGAGGTCCGTCCCGTCGAATCCGGAGACAAGCGGGAACAGCCGTTCGAGCTGGGCCGCCGCCCCGTGCTCCCGGCGGTAGTCTTCGATCGCTAGCGCCAGGACATAGTCAGTGTCTCGCGCTCGCACGACGCGGGAACTGCTATCCAGGTAATACGCCGGGCGGGCGGGGTCACCCTCCGCCCATTTCTTGAGAAACGGCATGCCCGAGATGACCGCGTGGCTCACGTTGGCCTGGTCCATGGCCCACAGCACCGCCTCGATGCGCCGGCCCCGTTCGCCAGCGGCCGGGGTGTTGGCCGGAGAGCTGTAGACCAGCCGCCCATCGACGAGGTATTCGCCGTTCTGCAAGAAGTCCAGGATATGGAGGTGGGCGTCGGCCGTGAGGGGAACCTGCAACGCCGGACTCGCAGGCACGGGCACCGAGGGGCTGGGAGGGCCCTGCTGGGTTTGGGTTGCGCATGCCACCAGCGTCGGCAACACCGTGACCATCAGTCCCACCACGCGCAGCGGGTACGACTGGATTCCCCGGGCAGTGCCCAAAGCCAACCTACGTCCAGCAAATTCGGTCACGAGCCGACCTCCTAGTGTCGTTTCAGATTCGCCGCGAACACGGGAGAAAAGATAGCCACCGTCCAGAGGGGGAAGATAGCGCGCCGCAAGCTGAGTCTGCTACAGCTGGCCCAGGAGTTCGGCAAGGTGAGCAAGGCGTGCAAGATCGTGGGCTACAACAGCCGGCAGCAGTTCTACGAGATCAGGAGGAACACGCTAAGCTTCCGTGCGGGCGGAAGTTGTTGTAGTCGGCCCGCCAGTGATCGAGGACCCGCTGGGCGTCCTCGAGATCGATGAACCAGTGTTGCCGATAGGCACTCACGCCGAAGCAGCGAGTTGAACGCCTCGATATGGGTGTTGTCGGTCGGCTTGCCCGGTCGGCTGAAGGCGAGCCGTATTCGGTTCCCAAGGGGTGTGGGGTGTGATGCGCCCTCCGAGTTCATCGTGGTTTGATCAGAGGTCTACGCTGAGGCCAGTGCGAAGATTGAAGTCACCGTTCGAGAGGCCCTCCGGCGGGCGTGAGTCCCGTAGCCACTCAAGTGAGACCGTCGCCCGGAGAGTATCTGTGAGCGGTATCGAACCGCTCAGCTCGTTCAGAACCCTGGCATCCCCCAAATCCGTCAGTTCATGGGTCGTCATGTCGTTCTCCCGAAAGGTTCGGATGTTGTGAAAAAACGATTCCTAAACCCTTCCGGGAGCGGCGTGGCCACCGCCGCCGCGCCCGACTCTTAACGGTCGCGCTGATCTACCCCCCTAAAACGAGACCGAGTCCAGTTTTAAGAATCTGGACGGGGTCAAGACACGAAAGGGGAGGGCACAATGGCCGCACCAAAGAGGCTGAGTCCGGCACAGATCATCAACCGGCTACGCAAGGCAGAGGTGGCCCTGGCGAACGGCAATACGACCAAAGAGGTGTGGCGAGACCTGGGGGTGAGCGAGCAAACGTACTACCGATGGCGGCGGGAGTACGGGGGAATGAAGCTGAGCCAGGCGAAGCGTCTCAAGGAGCTCGAGGGAAGGAGAACCAACAGCTGAAGCGGGCGGTGGCAGAGCTGACGCTGGACAAGCTGATCTTGAAGGAAGCCTCCGAGGGAAACTTCTAAGCCCCGAGCGGCGCAGACGCTGCGTGGTGCAAGTACGCCAGCGGCTTGGGGTGAGTGAGCGCAAGGCGTGCCGGGTGTTGGGCCAGGCACGCTCGACGCAGCGTCGGATACCGAAGCGAAGCGAAGACGAGGAGGCGCTGAGACAGGACGTGGTGAAGGTGGCCCGACGGTTTGGACGCTACGGGTACCGGATGGTGACGGGGATGCTGAGGACGGAGGGCTGGGCCGTGAACCACAAGCGGGTGGAGCGGATCTGGAGACAGGAGGGGCTCAAGGTGCCAAGTAAGCAGCCGAAACGAGGAAGGCTGTGGCTGACCGACGGTTCTTGTATCCGACTGCGGCCCCTGTACCGACACCATGTATGGGCGTATGACTTCGTGGCGGACCGGACGCATGATGGACGGCCGCTCAAGATGCTGACGGTGCTGGATGAGTACAGCCGGGAGTGCCTGGCGATCGTGGTGACTCGCAGGCTTCAGGCGGACGATGTTCTGCAGACGCTGAGCGAGCTGTTTGCCGAGCACGGTCCACCGGCGAATCTTCGCTCCGACAACGGTCCGGAGTTCACGGCCCGAGTGGTTCGGCAGTGGCTCGGTGAGCTAGGCGTGAAGACGCTGTTCATCGAGCCGGGCAGCCCGTGGGAGAACGGCTACAATGAGAGCTTTAACGGCACGCTCCGAAACGAGCTGCTGAAGCGCGAAATCTTCCATTCGCTGGAGGAGGCGAAGGTGCTGATCGAGCAGTGGCGGCGCGAATACAACACGCATCGACCGCACAGCTCTCTGGGTTATCGACCCCCGGCCCCCGAAGCGATCCGGCCAGACCCAAAGCTGCTCAACCTACCTCTGCTTCTTGGACCACCCCCCAGCCAAAAGGAGGTGCTTGGACTAACACTCTAGGTGGTACCGCTTTTGGGGGCAGGTCACTGGCCTATTTGGCCCCTAGCAATGCTAGGGGCTTTTTCATGAGGTGTGGGGACGAGTGTTGGGACTCTGGGACACGAGACGTAGTGTCTGAAAGCTATGACGAAGTGGGTGCGCCCCTTCCCAACACCATGCCGATCACTGCGCCAGTGACTCCGAAAAGGACCATCGAAACGAACGGATCGACGAGTGTCGCAGTCAGGTTGGAGACATTCGTGGTTCCGTAGAACATCAAATCGAAGCCAAGCGCGACCAAGAACCCCCATAGTGCGCCCACCTTTGCGCCGCCGCCGGCCGAACGGCTGTCGCCCCAACGATCGATGGCTATCGTGATGAATAGTACAGCGGGGATCTGACCCAGACCTATCGCCAGAAGGTTCAGGGGTTCCCGGGTGACTCCCGTTGCCGAGCCCATGTTCGCCTCGAAGAATCCGGCCATGGCGATCCCGTAGAGGAGATATCCCAGGAGAAATGAGGTGATGGCTCCGGCCAGGGTAGCAAAGACGAGCTTGTTCGTCCCCATGTGTCCCTCCCGCCAGGGTGGTGCGCGGTTCTGTGCCGACCGGTCCCAGTATGGGACAGTGGCAGGCAACCCCCTGCCAGCTCGACCTGCCCTCCCCTGCATTCGTCCGGGGGGATACGCTGTTCGTGGACGGGGAGCCAGTGGCGACTCTTCCTCGCCGTCTCACTCCACAGGTAAGATTTGCCTGAGGACCGGCTTGAATAGCACCCCGTTCGGGCTGTCCGGAGGGCCCTGGAAGACGAAGCTTTTAGAGACGTAGAAGTCAACGAGCACGATCGTGGTTTACCCGCCCTCAAGAACAAGGCTGCCGCTGTCGTCTTCCTCGCCTTCTTCGCCGTTCAAGATCACCCTGAAGAAAGTCGACGGAACGGTCAGGTCCCGCTCGGAGGAGCCATCTGAGAACGTGAAGCCGTCTGCCAGGGCGAGGTGGGCTTCCTCAACCATCCCTGTCTTCACCCCCCTCAGCTCCACGACTGGAGTCGGCGGCTTTCGCGCTTCGGGGCGGGTCATGAGAGGCGATCCAGGAGCGCCGGAATCGCCTCGTCGGCCATGATGTCGGCAACCGCTGCGGTCGGGCTTTCGATCGACACGCCCTGGGTCTTGTAGGGACCCCAGAGCAAGGGGCTTCCCCGCGGATGCAGGACAACCGCTGGCCTGTCGAACGCGCTGCACGCGTGAGAGATGCTGGTATCCGGCGTGAAGACGACGTCCGCTCGTGCGACGATCGACATCGCGTCGCGAATCCCCGAGTCCGCGAAGAATCGGCCGCCGCCTTTGGTCGCGATGCGGACCGCGCGAGCACGGTCGCTGGACGAGCTGATGACGACGATGTTCGCGTCCGGAGCCTTTGCCCGAGCGGCGCGGATCACGGCGACGAACCGGTCGTCGGGCCATTCGCGAGGTCCGCGCCCAGCCGAGACGTTCACGAGAAGACGTTTACCTGCCCGAGGTGCGTGCTCGGTCCCGTCGCGCCAGACCCGCTCGCCACGTGCGATCTCGTCCGGTGCGAGCCGCACTCGCGGACGAAGGTCCAGCGCCGACGGCTCGAGACCAAAGGCGGTGACCAACGCACCGAGCCGGTCGACGAGGTGCCCGGCCGTCTCGCGCGCCGTGACGGGCAGCGTGTACGCGAAGTCGTTGCCACGCTCCTGAACGCCGATCCGGTAGCGCGCCGCAGTCGCGAGCATGAGGAGTAGCGTGGTGAGGGATGGTGCCCTCACCATGCAATCGATGACCGCGTCGTAGCGCCGACGGCGGAGGTCGACGAAGGCGCTCGGAAAGCTCAGCGGGGCTCGTCGGTCGAAGACGATTACGTCGCGCAGGTACGGCTCGTGTCGGACGACTGGCGCGTTCACGGGGGATGCCAGCACATCGAGCTGGATGGTCGGGTGCGACTCGGCGAACGCCCGGAGGATGCCCGTCGACAGGATCATGTCGCCGATCCTGTCGTGGCGGAGGAACAGCACGCGATAGGGGCGCTCGCTCCAATCCGGCCGCTCGGCACGGGCGCTTTGGCCCATGACCCTTGCGATGCCTGACGTCGTGATGCGCCTAACGAGTCGTTCCAGGCTCTTCCACTTCATTCGGCGACTCAGCTTCTCAGTTCGACTCAGGCGGGTTACGGATCAACGACCGCGCGGCATCGAAAGATATGCCCTGAGGCCATGAATCCAGCGCTGCCCGCAATCGACCGGGCGCTACTGCGCCTGCCCCGAGACACGAATCCGGTGCGCCCCGCGGAGCGAAGCGCACCGGATCCGACTCGGCAGCGGTCACTTCACCTGTCCGACGCGGCCACGAACGTCGTCGAGGGCTCCAGCCGCATCGTGATGCGTTGCTGTTCCTCGCTCGTCAGATGGGACGACATGGCTAGGCGCTGCGCACGCTCGTAGAAGCGCAGCGCCGACGGCACGTTCTCGAGCTCCACTTCCACGTACGTGGCGTCGATGAGAGCGTGGGCGGCCACCTCGACCTCGCCGAACTCGGTGGCCCGATCGACTAGCTCGACCAGCGTGCTCCTCGCCGCCCCGAACTTCTCTACGTTGCCGTAGATGGTCCCCGCCGTCTGGAGGTCAATGAGCGCGATCGGGTCGTTTCCCGGCCGAAGACGTGAAGCCTTCCGGAGCAGGAACGCCGCGCGCGTCCACTGTCCGGGGTCGCTCTTCGGGATCTCGGCTCCCCTCTCCAGCTCGATGGCCTGCGGGATGTCCACGTGCGGGCTGGGCTCCCACATCTGGGCCTGGGTGCTGCGGGTGGTCACGGTCCACACGGTGGCCGCGATCACGACGGAGGTGAAGATGCTGTACCTCATGGGACCCTCCTCAAACAGATGGTGAGACATGACGCGGATGCTCGTTCATCCGCGATGGGTCCCAGGTTAAGAGGGGGATCTCAGATGGCGATCAGACGCAGATCAGACGGACGGGGATCGAAGTGGCGCGGGCCCCGAACACGTGGCCCAGGATGCCTCCAAACGGAGGAGCTCGGCCTCCAAACGCCCGCGTGCCCGGCAGTTAGTACGTGCCCGAGGCGCCTAGCGGCAGCTACCGCCGTCCGGTCCATTCGTGATTATCCCGTTGACGCACGGCGGAGAAGTCATTACCTTTCATTCATAGACTATGTAACCCGTTTCACTGCTTTGGCTTCAGCGTCTGCCGCCGCGACGATGCGCTTGCCGAAAAGCGTCTCCATAATCTCGCGGTCCGTCTTGTCCTGGATGTTCCGGGGTACCGTCCGCCGTCGCTTCTTCTTGGGAGATTGAGCCATGGGTCGTAAGATCAGCCTGTTGACGCTAATGGATCGGTACAACGACGATGCGAAGTGCCGAGACACCCTGGAGTCGATCCGCTGGCCGGTCGGCGTGGCCTGCCTCCGGTGCGGTGACATGGACGTGGGCGAGATCGAGAGCCGCGATCAGTATTGCTGCCGTTCATGCGACTACCGTTTCAGCGTGACGGTCGGAACGATCATGCACGATTCCCACCTGCCGCTCCGCATATGGTTCCTCGCCATCTACCTCATGTGCGAGAGCAAAAAGGGAATGAGTGCCCATCAGTTGTGGCGCACCCTCGGGCTCGGCTCCTACAAGACGGCCTGGTACCTGTGCCATCGCATCCGCGAGGCGATGGGCAACGACCCGCTCACCGGCCCCACGCTCGTCGGTGTCGTGGAAGTCGATGAGACACTCGTGGGCGGCAAGACGAAGGGTAAGGGACGCGCCTACAAGGGCAACAAGCACTGGGTGGCCGGAGCAATCCAGCGCGGCGGCCGCATCCGTCTCGAGCGCATCCCCAACGTGAGGAGTGACACCCTGCATTCCTTCATCCGCCGCACCGTCAGGGACGAGGCCGAGGCGATCTACACCGACGACCTCAAGAGCTACATCGGGATCGGCGACTCCGACACCCGCCATGAAACCGTGAACCACAGTGCCGAGCAATGGGTGATCGGCGACGTCCACACTAACAGCATCGAAGGCGTATGGAGCCTGTTCAAGCGCTCTATCGTAGGCACCTTCCACAAGATGAGCATCAAGCATATGGATCGCTACCTGGAAGAGCTGGAATGGCGGTTCAACAACCGCGACAACCCGTACATCTTCCGCGACACGCTCCGCCGGATCATGCACACCGATAACCTCACTTATCGGGAGCTGGTGGCCTAGCCCTGGAAATCCGTCATGCTCACTCTTCGCGCTTTCAGCTTGGTCCTCGCTCTCACTTTGAGTGGCTGCGGTGCGGTGGGCGCTGGCCTCATCGGTGGCCTCGAGGGTTATCAACGGGGCGCGGAGCGTCGCCAGCCAGCAGTGCAGAGCTCGGCTCCAGACGTCTTCCAGCTGATAGAGATAGACCACTCCCTGCTCCCCGTGAGGCTGACAAGCGTCGGGGTCGTCGTGAACGACGGCAGCATGGAGTTCAGCCAAGATCAGGCTTGGACCATCTACCTCGAGGCCACTGTGATCGAGACCGGCGAGCGTAACTGGTCGTCGATCTCCGGCACATGGACGCAGCCGAGCATCGACAGGGTACTCATGATACCGGACGACGGGAGCTGCATCGACGAGGGTATTCCTTGAAGGAGACTTCCTCACGATTCCCGCTGACTGTGACCTCGGAATGGAAGTGGTGTGGCAACGGTAGGTTCATGACCTCATTCTATGATGATCTCCCGTTCCTCGATCTTCTTGCCGACCCACCAGTAGAGAGTTTCGCGGCCATACTTGCCGTCACGCACTGCGTCAGGACATTGCTGCTCGAAGTCCCCCAAGTGTCTCGACACGATGTGATACGCCCTCATCCGCTTGAGCCCCTCGCTCTTGGTCCAGGGTATATGCATGTCGGGAAGATCGCCCACCAGGGAAGATCCGCGGATCACCAGATGGGCCTCAGGCTTATCCATCCACGTTGTTGACTTGCGGTAGGGGGGAACATCGTCCCTGTCGGTGCCGAGTCTGGCTTCCCGGTCCCTCTCCGGCCACAACGCCAATACCAAGCCTCCGGCCCCGACCACGATGAGCCCCCAGTCCAGCGGAGTCATGCGGCTGTAAAGAAGCCGGAAGAGCGTGACCCATGACGCACCGTCTTCCATATATCCGGGGATCGACAACAGGTGCAAGCTCGGCTTGATGATGCAAACCAACGATCCAATCCCAAAGCCCATGCGCCTGCGCTTCCCCATGCCCGAACGCTAAACCCCCGCCTATCGTGCGTAAAGGGGATAATCACGGGTCCATTGACATGCCGTACCCATTCCGGATACTTGTGACCAGAGGTGGTCATTTGAGTGCCGTGCCCAGGCTATGGCGGAGGAGCTGACGCTCTTAGCCCGCGATCGCGTCCGCGATTACGCACGAGACGGCCTCTCGTTGCTCTGATCGTTAGCCATCATGCCATCCAAGCAACCCACTCCGGCCGTTTCCTTCAGCTTCACCGTTCGGGTCTCGTATCCGAATCGCGTCGGATTCCTGGCGAAGATCACCCGTCACATCAGTCGGGCCGGGGGCGACCTGGGCGCGGTCGACGTGATTGCGTCCGATCGCAAGCGGATGACCAGGGACTTCACTGTTCAGGGCCGGGACGAGGCCCACGTGGAGGAGGTTCTCCAGGCGATCCGGGACGTCGACGAGGTCGAGGTCGTCCACTTCTCCGACCGGGTCTTCCTACTCCACCTGGGAGGGAAGATCTCGGTTCGGAGCAAGGTGCCGATCACGACGCGTGACATCCTCTCGATGGCATACACGCCCGGTGTGGCGCGCGTATGCGAGGCTATCACACGCGACCCGGAGAGTGCCTACCAGCTCACGATCAAGGGGAACTCGGTGGCCGTCGTGACGGACGGTACGGCGGTCCTCGGCCTGGGTGACATCGGCCCGGCGGCGGCGATGCCTGTCATGGAAGGGAAGGTGATGCTCTTCAAGGAGTTCGCGGACATCGACGCCTATCCGATCTGCCTGGACACAAAGGATCCCGACGAAATCGTGGAGACGGTGGCCCGCCTGGCCCCGGGCTTCGGGGGGATCAACCTGGAGGACATCTCGGCCCCGCGCTGCTTCGAGATCGAGGCGCGGCTTCGCGAGCGGCTGGACATCCCGGTGTTCCATGACGACCAGCATGGAACGGCGGTCGTCGTGCTGGCCGCCCTTCTGAACGGCGGGCGCCTCGTCGAGCGCCCGATCGACCAGATGCGCGTGGCCGTGCTCGGCTCCGGGGCTGCCGGTGTGGCGATCGTGAAGATCCTCCTCTCGGCTGGCGGTCGGGAGATTCTCGTTTGCGACAGAGAGGGGATCCTTCATCCGGGCCGTGCGGACGGCGTAACCGCAAGCAAGCGCTGGCTGATCGAGAACACGAACCCCGGAGGGGAGGAGGGCAAGCTGAAGCAGGCGTGCACAGGCGCGCATGCCTTCATTGGCGTGTCCGGTCCGGGCACTCTACCGCTTCAGGCGCTCAAGTGCATGGCGCCGGACCCGCTCGTGTTCGCGCTGGCCAACCCCGTTCCCGAGATCATGCCGGAGGAAGCGGAGGGGCACGTGGCGGTGATGGCCACCGGTCGGAGCGACTATCCGAACCAGATCAACAACGCGCTCGCCTTCCCGGGGATTTTCCGTGGAGCGCTGGACGTCCGCGCGAGCAGTATCACCGAGGACATGAAGGTGGCGGCGGCCCGGGCCATCGCGGCCTGCGTTCCCGAAGAAGCCCTCGGCCCCGAGCTCGTCATCCCGAGCGTCTTAGACCGGAGCGTGGTCGAGCGGGTTACCGCCGCCGTGGCGGAGGCCGCGGTCGGGGACGGGGTCGCGAGGCGGCCGCCAAAGCGGTAACGCAGGCGGACCGCGTCGTCCGCTCAGCCGCCGACGAGCACCGTGAGGCCGGCGTAGACGTAAATGCCGCGGTTCTTCCCCGAAGTGGTCTCGAAGATGTCGGTGAGCCCAAGATCGTAACCCACGCCCACCGCCAGGAATCGACTGGCGGAGAGCTCGAAGCCCAGCCCCACATCGCCGAGCCGAAGTCGAGCGACTTCTCCTCGTCTTCGGGACAATCCACCGAGCCGCCGCCGCTCTCTTCGAACTCGCAGGAGAGCTGGAACGAGACCCGCGGACCGGCGCTGACGCTGAAGGTCGTGGTGCCCGCCAGGGGGAAGCCCGCGCTGAGGAAGACCGGGACGTCGATATAGGTGAGCTGGCCCTCTCCGTCGGGTTCCTTCCATCCGCGTTGTGTGTACCCGACGAAGGGTGCGAGCGCGACAGTCTCACCGGATACGGGAATGGCCGTGCCTACGGCCACGAAGAACCCGGTCTCCGATTCGACGTCGTCGCCCACGTCGTCGCCGGAGATCGTAGCGAAGACAGGCCCGGCGGCGAACGTCAGAGGGAACTGCGCTTCAGCAGGTGCTGCGGGGAGCGTGAGCCCCAGGAGGCATGCGGTGGCGGCCGAACATCGGGTCTTCATGATGAGATCTCAACTGTGATGGGTTTCGTGGGCGTGACGAAGCCGGAACACGCGCTCCAACGAATCACCTACCTGGTCATGGCCCACACCGCGACGTTGATGCCGAGCGCGTACGCCTGCCACGCAAAGGCCTCGAAGTACGCGTAGAGGTCATCCTCCCGCTCGAAGCCGTCGGCAATGTCCGTGTTGTGGGTCATGAACACGAGCATCCGCCCGCTCTCGTCGAAGATCGCCCGCGCGTGCGGAGTGGCGTACTCGGGCCCCGGGAACTCGGCGGTCGGCATGCCCGGGCGCCAGCGGTTCAGGGAGGGGATCTGCGGGAGTTCGGGAACATGGTAGACGAGCGAGAACAGGGGATGGTCGATCGGTAGGTCGACTACGGCGTACTCGGGAAGTATTCGGTCGATCTCGCCCATCCAGTGGTACCAGGGCCCGTCTCCCCAGAAGTCGTCCGCCCAGAGGAACCCGCCCTTGAGCAGGTACTGGCGGAGCGCCTCGGCCTCGGCGTCGGAAAACCCGGCGCTGCCATGACCAGCCACGGGCATTGAAAGAGCTCCGGGTCGCTCGCTCTGACCACCGTATGACCCATGCCGCCACTTCGTCCATCGCGCCAGTAGGCAATTTCGGTTGTGGTGAGCTGAGAGATCCGCGTCATAAAGTTGATGTCGGCTCGAGGATATTCGATCGACCATCCCGAAGCGCTGGGGTCGTACGCCGTGGTCGCGTACATCAGGCGACACACGAAGAACTCCCCGGGAACGTCGGGGAGGCCCCAGAGCACGGCTGCGGGGTTGTCGTTCCGGCGACCTCTGAAGCCGAACTGCGCGGAAGCCGGGTATGCCGAAAGAAGGAGAAGAACGGCTGCGAGCGTCAGGGCGCCGGAGGACGCTGAGGCACGGTAGCTCAGGAGTCGCCTCACTGGCGCGGCGTGACGCGGCCCGAGATCACGAGCTCGACCGGATATCCCTCGACCCGGGCCGGGATCGCGAGGTCGGACGCAGGTACGCTGCCCGAGAGCAGCACCCGGATGCACGGCTCCCCGTCGCACATCGCGATCCCCGTGCCCACGACGCCGTCGAGGGTCATCCACGCGGGTGTGTGCGTCTCGAGGACTTCCTCGATCGTCCTGCCCACGATCTCTTGCTCCTCCGTGGGGGGCGAGCGAGGGGGAAAGCAACCGCTCGGCGAGATCGCCGCGAGCGTCACCCCGAGCGCGAGGGCTCCACGCAGCCTCGGGGCGATCACCACCGTCAGAAGATGACCGTCACCTCGTCTGAGCACGTCGCGGAGCCGGCCTCGCATACCTGATACGTGTAGCTTCCGCCCCCACGCTGATCGATGTTGTCCGTGTAGGCGCCCGTGTTGGCAACGGTGACGAGCGCGCTTCCCTCCCTCGTGATGTCCACCTGCGCGGTGCCGGCACCCGACCAGGTCAAGTCGACCTTCTGCATGCCACGGACCTTGTACCCATTGGCGGCGAGCGAGATCGCCGGCTCGGGATCGGGGTCCGGATCCGGCGGCGGCTCGACTTCCGGGACGGTCGGATCGATGGTCACCCCGAAACGGTCGAGCACGGCCGCGATCGGCGTGGCGATCGTATGGGAGGAGTTCCCGGCGAAGAGGAGCGCGGTCGGGCTCTTCGCCCCGTCGTCCGTCACGATGAGCGACCCGGAGTCTCTCCCGCACTGAACGTTCCGGGCACGATCGAGATCTGGTCCGTGAAGATCGCGGCCTGCTTGCAGCGGAACGGCCCCTGAGGCTGGTAGCAGATGCTTACCGTTACGTTGACTAGGTCGACGGTGCCAGTCGTGTGGCCCGTCGTTCGGCCGTACTTCTGGACCCCGGCGTTCAACCCGGGCGCCACCGGACTGATGCCCGGCGCTCCGTAGCCCTCGTCCGGGGGCGTGGACCCGCTCACCGCGTCCGCCGGTGAAAACCTACGTCTGTCAACGGGGCCCGCAAGGCCGCGGATGCGCAGGTCGAAACCGGGGAGGTCACCCAAGACGGTGCGCCCGTTCCCAGCCCGAACCAGCGCGCGCTTAACGGAACTCGCGTCTCCCCGATCTACTCCTTCAGAGACGTGAAGGTGTCGGAACAGCAATGGGAGTGACGATCATGAGAACAGTCGTTGGGGTGACCGCCGCATGGCTCGCGCTTGCAAGCACTGCCTGCGAAGAGATCCCCGTTGCGCCAGCCGATGAGGCGGACCTGCAGTCGCAGGCCGCCGAGGCCCTCGTTCAGGAGACCCCGCCCTTCCCCTTTGCCGGACCACGTATCCTCGCTTTGCGCGAGCAGCTCGAGCTGACGCCGGAGCAGGTCACGGAGATCGAGGGAGTCCTGGCCGATCTACAGAGCGCTTCCGCGCCCATACTCGAGGCGCTGCGGCCACGGGAGTCGGATGGAACCGGCCCGCGGGGCCGGCGCGGGTGGGACGCGGAAAACGCCGACGCGCTCGAGGAGCTCCGCGAGCTCCGGGAGACCGCCGCGGCTCGAATCGGTGAGGTGCTGACGGACGAACAGCATCAGCTGCTCGACGACCTCGCACCACGGGGGGCCGGTGCCCGGTTCGACGGGCCACGGGGACCTGGCGCGGATCGTCCGTTCGGTAGCCCCCGGCCGGGTATCGAGCGGATCCTGAGGCTTCAGGATGAGCTCGGGCTCAGCGCCGATCAGGCCGCCGCTCTGGAATCGATCCTGGAGGAGCTCCGGGCCCGGAACGAGCCCCTGATCGAGCAGCTCCGGAGTGAGGTCGAGGAGCTTAGAGGCGACATCGGTTCGGGCGGCCGGAGAGGCCCGTTCCGACCGGACAGCCCGGCCGCGGAAGAGCTTTGGCGGAACACGGAGGCGGCGCTGACGGAGGCGCGAGGCGTCCTCACCGACGCCCAGCTCGAGCTCTTCCGATCGCTCCAGGAGGAACGACCGTTCCAGCCTCGCCGCCGACCTTCCGGCGCTCCGCGTTCGTTCGACGCCCGCCCATAGACATCCTCTGTCGCTTCCGTCGAGGCTGGACGTGGCCTCGGTCCCAGCTGGCGGATCGGGGCCCCCTCCTTTAGTGGCCGCCGTGTTCCGGGGCACGGCTTGTTCCGTGACCCGGCGCGGTGGACCTTTCGAGGCGGGGGACTTCTGGGGGCGTGCCTCCGGCGCGCGCAGTCGTAACCTCGCGTCGCATAGAGATTCTCGGATAGAGACTCATGGACGTCACCGCGCTGCTCCTCGGCCTCGTGTTGGGCCTGGTCGCTGGGCTCCTGGGGGGGTGGCTCCTCCTCGAGCGGAGCATCGTCGGCCCGGCGCGCAAGCGGGGGGAGCGACTCGAGGCGACGCTCGACTCGGAGGTGGGCAGGAGCCGGGAGCTCGAGCGGGAGCTGGAGGGGCTCCGCGTTCAGCTGAGAGAGCAGGAGCGGTCGGTTGCCGAAAAGCTCGAGCTCCTCGACGACGCCGAGCAGCGACTTTCGAACACCTTCAAGGCGCTCGCGGCCGACACGCTCAAGGGAAGCGGAGAGTCGTTCCTGAAGCTGGCTCAGCTTCAGCTCGAGAAGTACCAGGACCAGGCGAGGTCGGACCTCGACCAGAGAAAGCGGTCGATCGACGAGCTCGTGAAGCCGATCGCGGACGGGTTGACGAAAGTCGACCGGAAGATCGAGGAGGTGGAAAAGGCCCGGCTGGAGGCCTACGGCGAGCTGGTGGCGCAGATCCGTGGCCTGGGCGAAACGCAGCAGCGCCTGCACGGCGAGACGGAAAAGCTCGTCCGGGCCCTTCGCACGCCGTCGGTCCGCGGACGCTGGGGCGAGATCCAGCTCCGGCGCGTGGTCGAGATCGCCGGCATGGTCCAGCACTGCGATTTCGTGGTCCAGGAGTCTGTCGAGACCGAGGGCGGCGTGCGGCGTCCGGACATGACGATCCGTCTGCCGAACAATCGGTTCGTCGTGGTCGATTCGAAGGTTCCTCTTGACCAATACCTGAATAGCCTGGAGACCGAGGACGGCGACCTGCGGCGGCAGCACCTCCAGGAGCACGCGAAGCAGCTCCGGCGCCACATCCAGGAGCTGGCGGGGAAGAGCTACTGGGATCGCCTGGAGGCCACGCCTGAGTTCGTCGTTCTGTTCCTTCCCGGTGAGGCGTTCTTCGCCGCGGCTCTGGAGCAGGATCCGACGCTGATTGAGTACGGGGTGGATCAGCGGGTCATCCTATCGACACCGACCACGCTGATCGCGCTGCTCAAGGCGGTCGCGTACGGGTGGAAGCAGGAGCAGGTCGCCCAGAGCGCGGCGGAGATCGCCGACCTGGGCCGCCAGCTCTACGATCGCGTCCGCAGCTTCACGACCCATTTGCAGAGCACGGGGGACGCGCTGTCCAGCGCGGTCCGCGCCTATAACCAGGCCGTGGGCTCGTTCGAGACCCGGCTGCTCGTGAGCGCACGTCGCCTGCGCGAGTTGGGTGTGGCATCTGGGGACGAGGTCACGGGTGTGACGGGGATCGAGCGGGCGACCCGGGCGATCTCCTCGCCCGACGCCCTCACGTCCCCCGAGCAGGGAGATGTCTTCGGAAATGCCGATGATCCGGGGGCGTGAGGACGACGACCGGTATCGGACACCTTCTTGATCGGGGAGCGGGTTGGATCCCCCACCCTCGTGATCGGTAATGGGTCAGTGACCCACTACTCTCGTGGTCTTGCCGCTGGGCTCCACCCGTCTCCGCGATCGGCCGGGGACTTTTCGCGCCACCTCCGGGGCCCTTGGGAGCGCTCTCCTCGAGCACAACGCCGCGGTGACCACCTCCAACTTCTTTCTCCACCGGGAACTCTGGCAGCGGCTCCGGGGGTTCCGGGCGTATCGCTACGTTCACGACCTGGACTTCCTCCTTCGGGCCCTAGAGCTGTGTCCCTAGCACGTTGTCTTCGAGGGTGCGATCGAAGATGTCCGCTATCGGGTCCACGAGAGGAACACGGTCACGGAGAACGTGCCGCGGGCGCTGGCGGAGCGCGCGCTGGCTCGTGTAACGGGGAGGGCGAGCCTTCCCCCCCGCCTGCCCCTCGGCCGATTCGGGGTCCAAGCGGTTCGCTGCGGGCTCGTGGTCGAGGAGCTCGACCAGGGGGGGCTGGAGAAGATCGTGGCGCTGCTCGCGCTCACCCTTCCCTCCGCGGGAGTGGACACCGCGGTCCTCTGCACGCGGCGGGGCGGGCGCATGGCGAATCGGCTCGTCGAAGCCGGTGTGCCCGTACATGTTGCCGGGCGTCGTCCCGACGAAGTCCGCAAGTGGATCGAAGCGACCCGGCCGGACGTGCTGTCTGCGCATTTCGTTGGACTCGGGTTCCTCGAGGCTCTGGGGGCTCCGAGTGTTCCCATCGTGGATACCGTCCACAACACTTATGCGTGGCTCACGGCCGAGGGCTGGAAGGACGAGGCGGCAAAGCACGAGATGGTGAGCGAGACGGTGGCCGTGAGCCGGATTGCAGCAGAGCATTACGCGCGGCGCGTTTCGGGGAGCGGGTCGCGCTTCACCGTCATTCCCAACGGGATCGAGCCGTCCCGGGTTTGCACGCTCCCGCGGGCGTACGCCCGTCGGACCCTCGGGATCGAGGCCGACGATCCCGTGTTCGTCCAGGTCGGCCGATGGACGCTCCAGAAAAACCAGCTGGGGCTCGTCGATGCGTTCCGGGACGTGCTACGGGCGGCGCCTCGAGCGCTCCTCCTCCTCGTGGACAGCGGCGGACCGGGCGTACGTCGCCAAGCTTCGCGCCGAACATGCGGACCTTCTGGCCCGGGGGCGGGTCCGTCTCGTTCCGTTCGAGACCTGGGTGGATCACGCCCTTTCTGCCGCGGACGTCTTCGTGGCGAACTCCTACTTCGAGGGGTGGAGCGTGGCCGCGTCTGAGGCCCTCTGGGCGGGCCTTCCCCTGGTGCTCAGTGAATGCGGCGGGAGCCGTGAGCTCGTGGGGGCGGCCGGGGAGCGCGGGCGCCTGGTACCGAACGCGGTCGGAGATCCTCTCGAGCTCTCGCTGCGCCTGCTCGAGAATCCCGACCCGGCCGGGATCGAGAGGAACCGGGAGGCTTTGGTCCGGGCCATGCTCGAGACCCTCCGGCTGGGGGGCGGGACGGACGGAAGGAGCGGTGGGCCGGATCCGGAGAGCGTGAGAGCGGAGGCCCGGACGTTCGCTCGCGAGCAGCTTACCGCGGCCAAGATGGCCAGGCGTCATGCCGAGGTGCTCCGGCGCGTGGCGGCCGACGGGACGTCAGCCGGAGCGACCGCGACGGACTCCGGCGGCGTCCCCGCTTCATCGGTTCCGGGCCACTAGGGCCATGAATCAGCCGGGTTTGGTCCTCGACCGCGCGTCCCGGGAGGTTCTCGGGCTCTACTGGAGGCTCGCGCGCGTGCGCGCTCTGGACCTCGCGATGCCGATCCTCCTGGTCTTCCTTGGTGGCGCCTTCGAGGCGCTGACTTTCGGTCTCCTCGTCCCGCTCACCCAGGCGGTGGCCGAAGGAGGATTCGGGTTCCTCGACTCGTCGCGCGCTTTCGGATGGCTCGGGCGCATGGTTCCGGAGGGTCCGGACGTCGTGTTCCGCGAGCGCATGCTCGTGCTGGCCATCCTGGGCCTCGTCGTCGCGAGTCGCTTTGCCTTTCTCGGGACCGAGTACCTCCGCAAGGTCTGGGTCGCCACGAGGAACGAGCGATACCGGGTGCGGGTGGGCGAGGCCACCTTCCGACGCGTGTTGGGGTTCGGGCGGCAGTACTTCAACCGCCGGTCCCTGGGCGAGCTGGACGCGGAGATCGGGTGGGCCGCCTCCGTGCCGGAGCTCCTGAATGTCGCGGAAGGGCTGTTCCAGAGGGTGATCCGGTTGGGGGTGAAGGTGGCCGTGATGGTGGCTCTGTCCGCGGTGCTGACCGCGGCGTTCGTCGTCACGATCCCGTTCGTGATGTTCCTCCTCGGCCGGGTTCAGCGGTACGCGCAGGCCATAGCGGAGGAGACCGCCGGAGTCGAGCGCAAGGTGCGCCGCGAGGTCCTGGACCTCCTCTTCACGATGCCGCTCGTGAAGGCGTTCTCGCAGGAAGACGCGGCCGCGCGGACCCACGTGGCGATCCTCCACAGCGCCCAGGGGCTGGCCGTCCGGCGGGAGCGCGTCGTCGGGTTACGCTGGCCCCTTTCCGAGGTGATCATTCTGGGGACCATGATCGGGGTCCAGGGCGTCATCATCCTCGTGACGGGCGACTTCGGGCCCGGAGACCTGGGGCGCTTCGCGGCGTTCCTGTTCCTCTTCCGGCAGAGCTTTCCGGACGTGAACGGCCTCCTGGCGGTTGGGGTGAGCCTCGCCGAGCACATGCCCAAGCTGCAGGCCGTCGCGGGTTTCTTTACGGACGACGGGAAAGAGGTGGTGAGCTCCGGGTCGATCGAGTTCGAGGGCCTTCGTCGGGAGATTCGAGTCCGAGACCTGTCGTTCGCCTACACACCGGGGATCCCCGTGCTCAGGGAGGTGAACGCGGTGATTCCCGCTCGTATGACTACGGCGATCGTCGGCGAGAGCGGGTCGGGTAAGACGACGTTCGTGGATCTCGTCGCCCGGCTGTACGAGTGCGGTCCGGGCACGATCCTGATGGACGGACGGGACGTACGGGAGCTTTCGGTGCCGTCGTTCCACCGGCGCATGGCTCTGGTCAGCCAGGAGACCTGGCTCCTGAACCGCTCCCTGCGCGAGAACCTGTGCTTCGGGCTGCGGAGTCCTCCCCCGGACGCCGTGCTCCTCGATCTATTGAGGCAGCTGGCCATGGACGACTTGATGTCGCGTCTTCCCGCCGGCCTCGATACGGAAGTCGGAGATCGCGGGGTGCGCCTCTCCGGGGGGCAACGCCAACGCATCGACATTGCCCGGGCTCTGCTTCGGGAGCCCGACCTCGTCATCCTGGACGAAGCGACCTCCGCCCTGGACAGCGTCGTGGAGCGACAGGTGCTCGAGACCGTGCTGGACCGCCTGGCCAGACGGACCGTAATCTTCGTCGCTCACCGGCTCTCCACCGTGCGCGCGGCCGATCTCATCCTAGTGATGCGAAGAGGGCAGATCGTCGAGTCCGGAGCATGGGGAGAGCTGCTCGAGCTGGAGGGCGAGTTCTTCGACCTTCATCGAGCCCAGCTCGGCCGCACGGGAAGCCCAGCCGGCTGAGCGTACGATGGCCCGGCGAAGACGTCGTCTGTCTCGGGGTTCGTCCACAGGATCCCCTTCTTACTGTCGCTGAACTCCCAGAAGGCCAGCCAGAAGATGCCCGAGGCGGTGACAGCGTTTCCCGAGTCATCCTGACCAAAACCATCTACCAGCATGTGACACCTCCCCAAGCAGTAGGGTGAGGGCGAACACCACCACCAGGTTGTCCTCCCGGGCCAGGAGGACTGAGCCGTCGGTGAACGTTTCGATCAGCCCGGCTATGTACTCCGCGCACAGATCACATATTTGCATCCCGGCTTATGTCCCCTGACTCGAGCACGCCGACGCCGCTTGGGGCGCGGTGACGGCGCTACCTTACTTCCCGAGCGCGAGGAGCACGCCTGCCCTTTGAGCCGCGCGAAGGACCCGCGCCTCCCGGCGCCAGGCAGACAGGGAGCTCTCGGGCGGCAGCCCGACCGACCGCCGTCTTCGCTTCACGTCGGACAGGAGGCGCTCGAGCGTCGGAGATGGAACGGGCCCGATGAAGTGCAGGATCGGCTTGGAGGGGCGGGCCGGATCGAGTGAGAGGATCTCCGCCGGCCAGTACATGGGCCCCGGGGAAGGGAACGTGTGGAACCCCATTCGCCCACCGGCCACGCCGAAGCCCAGCTCGTCCCCCAGGAAGCGCCACGGCCGGAGCCGACTCCTTAACGCGGGGCGCACTTCCTCGACGTAGCAGCGGAAGCACTCCTCCATTGCCTCGGGCCCACCTTCCCTCCGAACGTGGAAGACCCCGCTATTCGTCTTGAGGTACGCGGGAAGGTCGAGCCGCTCCATCAGCTCGCGGGTCGAGAAACCGTGGTGGTGCCTGTCGTCGGTCGGGCCGAGGAGCTCGCCCGCCATCGTGAGAGGTCCGGGGCCGGTCCCGGACCACACGGGCTCGGGATCGGAGAGCGCCAGGCAGTCGGCGTCGATGAACATGGTTTCGTCCAGCGGCGAGGCGGCGGCGACCCCGAACTTCCTGGCCCGGCCGTCCAGGAAGCGGCGCTCGACCCGGACGATCTCGGCGAAAACGCCCGGAAAGACTGTCCCTCGCGAGCGCCCCCAGCTTCTCGTCGGCGGCCAGCAGGACCGGCAGGGTGGTTCGCTCCCCGAGCGAGAGCGCCAGATCCACGGCCATCTCGAGGTACGGTCGGCGGCCGACGGCCATCGTGAGATAGCCGCGGTCGCGGGAGTAGCTCACGGGAGCGTCGGGCTGGGCTCGCGGCGGAACACTCCGGCCCACTGGAGGAGCACCACGAGGGCGAGGCACATGCCCCAGAAGGCGAGGGGAAGCGTCCAGAGGAGCTCGCCGCGAACGACGAGAACGCCCAGACCCAGCGCGCAGTACGCGACGACGATGAGCTCCAGGAAGAACGTCCAGTGAAGCGGATTGGGGTACGGCCGGTCGGCGCCAAGCGCGCTCAGCTCGTGAGCCGCCGGGGATCGCCGACGCTTCGGGGTGCGGCGGAACTCGCCCGTCCGGCTGAGGATGCCCTGCACCTGCCCCACGGTATTCGCGATCATCAGCCCTACCCCCAGGCACACGCCAGCCAGGATCCGCACCAGGGACCCGGCCGACAGGGGATCGCCCCGCTCCCTCGAGGCGAGGAGGAAGCTCAGCGGGGCAACCAGGATGAGCAGGGTGAGGACCACCTGGAGGCCGATGAAGAGGGCCCGATCCATATACAGGACCGCCCACGGCCAGAGGACGAGGTTGGCCAGGAGAATCGGGTGGATGGCGTAGCCCGCGAGAAGGTGCATCTCCTCCCACCGGTCGCGGATGAGCCCCGATCGGAGAACGCTTCGCGTCAGCTTCCGAAGGCACTGCGCGTTCCCTCGCGCCCATCGGTGCTGCTGGAGCTTGAAGGCTCGAATGTCTCCGGGGAGGTCGCTAGGCACCGCCACGTCACGGAAGTACCGACCTCTCCAGCCACCGAGCGCGCAACGATAGCTCAGATCGAGGTCCTCGGTCAGGCTGTCGGTGGCCCACCCCCCCACGGCGTCGATGGCTTCGCGCCGCCAGATACCGGCCGAGCCGTTGAAACTCGTGACGTTTCCCATGTACGCCTTCGTCGGCTTCTGAACGAAGAAGTGTCGGTCCATGAGCAAGCCGACGGCCGAGTGGAAGAGGCTCCGGATCGAGCCGCTCCACGCCCAGCGCGCCTGAGCGAAGGCGACCCTTGGGTCCTCGAACGCGTCTTCCTCCACGAGGAGCCGACGCAGAAACGACGGATCCCGCTGGAAGTCTGCGTCGAAGATCGCCACGAACCCGGCGGAGGAGTGCTTGAGCCCCTCCGCGAGGGCCCCCGCTTTGTACCCGGTTCTCCGGTCCCGCCGAATGTGGCGGATGTGTACGCCCCGGTCGCGGACTCCCTCGACGAGGCGGGCCACGATCTGGGTCGTTTCGTCGGTCGAATCATCCAGCACCTGGACATCGAACCGATTGAGCGGATACTCCTGCGCGGCGGCCGCGAGGATCACCTGCTCGGCGGAGGTCCGTTCGTTGTAGAGAGGGATCTGGATCGTGACGGACGGGGGGAGCCCGTTCGAGCGCGCGGAGCCGTTCGGAGAGACCCCGTTGCCGAGGTGCGCCGCGCGCGAGGAAACCGAGTCGCGGATCTCCCTCCGGTGCCGGACGAATCGAGAGAGGAGCCTCAACTCGAAGAACGCGAAAGCCGCCCCGAGGGTCGCGGCCGTCAAATAGAGGGCAGAGATAGCGAGCGGCATGCGTACCGTGAAGCGGGCGAGGGCTCCTCGAAAAGGGGCGCGGTGGCCTCATTTCTCGCGCGACCCGCTAGGGTACCGCGTCCCCTCGGGCGAAGGCAACCCCGCCGACCCGGCCGCTTGCGATTTCCATGGCGGTTGGGGAAAGTTTGAAGCCCGATGAGATTCCGCACCGTCGATCCGCAGAGCGTGCCGTCCGGAGGGCGGAGTGCGTCCGGGGCCGCCGGCCGGCTGGCCGTGATCGTGACGTGTCTCGTCGCTCCCGGGGTCGCGCGAGCGCAGGACCAGGGCGCGATCCCTTCGTGCCCGGCGGGGCGCGTCACCGCCGTCGAGATCCGAAACGGCTCGGTCTTCGACCCGAGCACGACTGAGAGCTCGTTCCTCGGCACGATGTACCGCGCTGCGAACATGGCTCACGTCCGCACCCGCGAGGGCTTCATTCGCTCGGAGCTCCTGCTCGAGGAAGGCGACTGCTTCGATCCGGTCCTGGCGGAGGACTCTCAGCTGATCCTCGACCGTCACGGGTTCCTTCGCCAGGCTGTCTTGCGTGCGGAGGACGACGGACAAGGCGGCCGTCGGCTGGTCGTGGAGACGTCGGACGAGTGGTCGCTCGGAGTGTGGCTGGGTGTCACGTACGACGAGGGCGTGAACCTGGAGCGGGTCCACGTCTGGGACCGGAACTTCCTCGGGCGGGGAATCGTGGCCGAGGCGAGCCTGGACCAGTACCGGGATCGAAATGACCGCGCCCTCCGACTCTACACCCCGCGCCTCTTCGGGCGCGGCGAGCTGACGCTCTCGTGGGGGCGCGCGCGCCGCGGAGAGTTCCTCGGACTGGTCCTAGCTTATCCGTTCGTGGGAGAGACCGGTCGATTCTCCCTGCGGCAGGCCTATTCCCGGAGCCCGGGCGACTTCACGTACGCGACGGGCGGCCGCGAGGACGTCACCCACGTCGTCGTACCGGTCCGCCGGGAGGCCTTCGAGGTTGCGGCCGGGCGACGCTTCGGCGAGCCGGACCGGTCCACGATCTTCGGGATCTCGATCGCCCGCCAGGAGGTGCTATTTCCGGGCGATCCCGAGCGGGTGTTCGGGAGTGACTTCGGATTGGGGGACACGACGGACCACGCCGATCTGGACGAAGGGATCGTCCGACAGCGGCGTCCGCTCGGAGGTACTCTGATTGCGGTTCATCTGGGCGCGCGTCACTTCCGCTACGAGGAGTTTCGCGGGCTGGACGCGGTGCGTGAGGAGCAGACGGTGGGCCTCGGTTTCTTCGCGGGAATGAGCGTCGGGCGAGGGCTCGGGCTCCTTGCGCCGGACGGCGTGCCGGAGGACTCGGATTCGTACGTCCGCACGCACGCGAGCTTCGGGCGAGTCCTGGGCGGGGCCCTCTTTCACGGGGGCACGACCGTGGAGGCCCGACGGGGCGAGGGGTGGCGGGACATCCTGGCCGAAGGGGACGTCGTCGCCTACGGGCGCGCATCGTGGCTCCCGCACCAGACCGTTTTCGCCCGGGCGTCGTTCGCCGCCGGCTGGCGGACGGAGGTTCCCTTCCAGCTCACGCTCGGGGGGCGCGACGGCGTGCGCTCGCTTCACGAGGACCAGTTCCCCGGCGGACGTGAGGTTCTCTTCACGCTGGAGGACCGGATCGCGCTCCCCTGGCCACGCTGGGGCGTCGGCGACCTGGGGGCCACGGTGTTCGGCGATCTGGGCCGCGTTTGGCGCGGAGACGTTCCCTACGGGGTCGACTCGGGGTGGAAGGGAGGGGTGGGAATCGGGCTCCGGATCGCCGTTCCGTCGGGATCCCGTATCGTATTGCGGCCCGACGTGACCTTTCCCCTCGGACCGGGTCGGGGCGATCCGATCGTCCGGATCACCGTGGAGACGAACCGCATCCGGGCCGGGTTCTTCACGCCCGAGCTCTCCAGAAGCCGGCAGTTTCGGCGGGGTCCCGAGCACTTCTGACCAAGCTGCTTAGCGGATCTTGCTAGACAATGCCTCCCCCGGGGCGTAAACTGGCCCCTAATCCCATGTACACGGACCGCTCGTACGGAGCGTCGTCATGCCGCTCCTACGGCGCAGCCTTCCCTTCGGGCGGCAGGATAGGAGCGTGCGGACGAGCATGAAAGGAGGCAGCATGAAGAGGAGACGCCAATTCTGGTTTGCGGCGGGCCTCGGCGGGGCCGTCGCCGTTCTACTCGTTGTCCAGGCCTGCGCCGAGAGGGGGATCGCGACTCAGGGGGTCGCGCCGATGTTCGAGGTAGATCCTTACTGGCCGCAGCCCATGCCGAATGCCTGGCTCCTGGGCAGCTCCATCGGCGTGTGGGTGGACGACTCGGACGTGATCTGGATGGTCCACCGAGGCAACCTCACGGGAGGCGAGGCCGGGGCGGTCAATGGGGGGGCCGAGTGCTGCATCCCGGCGCCGCCCATCCTCGCGTTCGACCTGGAGGGGAACGTTGTCCATGCCTGGGGGCCCGAGGCCGGAGCCATGTACCAGGGGGCCGAGTGGCCCAGCTCGAACCACGGGATCTTCGTGGACCACGAGGGCTACGTCTGGGTCGGCGGCAACGGCGGCGGTGATTCGCACATCCTGAAGCTCACCCAGGACGGGGACGTGGTGCAACAGTTCGGCCACGCGAACGCCCGGGCCGACGAGTCGGGCAACATGGTGCGCGGGAGCCACGACACGGAGAGCTTTGGCCGCGTGGCCAAGATCTTCGTGGACGAGGTGACGAACGAGGTGTACCTCGCGGACGGCTACTTCAACCGGCGCGTGGCGGTCCTGAACCAAGAAACCGGCCTGGTGGACCGTTACTGGGGCGCGTACGGGAACCCGCCCGACGACGATTACGAGCACCCGGAAGGTGGCGCCGTGTCGCAGCAGTTCCGGGGGCCGGTGCACTGCGCCGACGTGTCTGTGGACCGGCTCGTCTACGTCTGCGACCGGGGCAGCAGGCGCATCCAGGTCTTCACGACCGCGGGAGAGTTCGTCAGCGAGCACTTCTTCGGAACCATCGGTGCCTCGACCTGGGACGTGGCCTTCTCGCCCGACCCCGAGCAGACCTACATGTACATCCCGGACGGGACGAACCAGAGGGTCCGCGTGGTGCTGCGCGAGACGATGCAGGAGCTCACGACCTTCGGCCAGGGGGGACGCTACCCGGGCATGTTCTTCGGAGCTCACAGCATTGCCACCGACTCGCAGGGCAACATCTACACGACGGAAACTTACGAGGGCAAGCGCATCCAGAAGTTCGTCAACATGGGCGAGGGCCCGGTCACGCCGGGTGACCAGGGACAGCCCCGGCCGGGGCTGTAACCCGACCTTGACGTAAGCGCCGGCCACTCCAGGCCCGGCTTCAAGAGCGAACGGCCCCGCCGGTCAGCCAGACCGGCGGGGCCGTCGTCTATCTCTCTCTGAGCCCCCCTTCCTCCAGGACGAAGCGGCGCTCGTAGGCGACGGACGGGCAGCACGGCGGATCGTCGGGCCCGTAGTCGAGCACGTGGACGATGATCTCGCCCTCCTGATATCGAATCCCTTCCACGCGCATCCGCTCCCCGAGCGAGAGCGACGACACGTGGGTCAGCTCGCCGTCCACCTGACGAGCGACCACGAGCTCGGTCTGGGTCTCCGCGCCGCCACGGGTCGTATAGAGGATCCCGGTCGTGACGGGGGCCCCCGGCGTGTCCAGGACTCCCGTGAGGTGCAGGTCGTCGAGCACGATCTCTACGCTCTCGTCGTCGAGGAGCGCCCGACGCTCCTCGAGCCGCACCGCGCGTCCTCCCAGGGCCTCGACCCGGACCTCGAGGTTCTCGAACGCGGTCCCAGGGTCAGCGGCTTCACCTCCGCACGCGCCCAGCCCGAGGGCCATGAGGGCAACCGGAAGGGTGGGCATGGAGCGGGTTGGCGCGGGGCTGGTCCGGAGAGCAGGCGTTCGCTTCATTCGTGGGGAGGGGGAGACGAAGGGTTGGCGGAAACGCTCTGGGCGGGGGGACCGTGAACTCGCCCCCCTGAATACGGGAACGATCGGGAGGACACGCAAGGGGCGGAGGGGACACAGGTGGAAGGGAACACGTGACCGAATCGACGGGGGAGCGGAAGGGGGTGGGCGCCCCCCGAGCGGGCGAGCCCCGGGTTCGGGTCGTGGCCGCGGTCATCCAACGGGCGGGTCGTGTGCTGGTTGCCCGTCGCCCGGACGGGAAGCGGCATGCGGGGCTCTGGGAGTTTCCCGGCGGGAAGGTCGCAAACGGGGAGTCGGCGAGAGACGCCCTAGCGCGAGAACTCTGGGAGGAGCTCGGGGTCGGGCTCGCATCTCACGGCCCCGAGATCTTCGCGTTTCCGGATCCGGGGTCGGAGCACTCCGTTCACTTCCATCCGGTCCGCATCCTGGGGTCCCCCAGAGCAATCGATCACGCCGAGCTCCGGTGGTGTGACGGTGAGGCGCTGGCGAGTCTCGACATGGCGCCCGCGGACGCGCGCGTTGCCCGATTCCTGGTCGCGGACCTTTTGGGAGAAACGCGCCAGCGAGGATGACTCGCCGGCGAGACCGCACATTCTTGACGGGCCCAGAGCGTGCGGCTAGTCTCGCCGCGGTTCCGGCCCCTCCCCGGCGTTTCCCCGGGTCGTCCCGGCAGGAGCAGACCGCACAGGTGAGAGCGAGTCGAGAGCCCAGCGTGCTCCACGTCCTGTCCCTGAGCAGCGTCGTCTTCGGTCTCTGGCTGCTCCTCTCCGGTCACTGGACGCCTCTGTTCCTGTTCCTGGGCGTTCTTTCCACGGCCGTGGCAGTCTCCCTCGCCCTCCGGATGGAAGTCGTGGAGGAGGAGGGCGTGCCGGTCGTCCATCTGAATTGGCGGATCCTCACGTACGTTCCGTGGCTGATCTGGAAGGTGCTCAAGTCGAACCTCGCGGTAGCTCGCCTGATCCTGGATCCCGGGCTCCCCATAAGCCCGAAGATCGGGCGCATCCGTGGAAGGCAGCGGACCGATCTCGGACGGGTGATCTTCGCGAACTCGATCACGATGACCCCCGGGACCGTCACCGTGGCGGTGACGGGATCGGACTTACAGGTCCACGCCCTGTATCGTGAGGCGCTGGACGGCATGGAGGAGGGGGAAATGAACCGGAGGATCGCGGCACTGGAGAAGGGCGGCCCATGACGGTGGCGCTCAGCGCGGCCGCGATCCTGGTCACGATGACGATGGCCATCGTGCGCGCGCTCCGCGGCCCGACTGTCTATGACCGGGTTCTCGCGGGCAACATGTTCGGGACGGCGACCGTGCTTCTCATCGCGGTGATCGGGTTCCTGACCGAGCGTCCGGACTTCCTGGACCTCGCCCTCCTCTACGCCCTTCTCAGCTTCATCGGGACGATTGCCGTGCTCAAGTACGTGAGCTATCGGGACCTGGGGAAGGGGGGAGAGCAGACGGAGGAGGAGAAGTGGAACTGGTGATGTCCCTCGTGAGCGGCGCGCTTCTCGTCGCGGGGGCGTTCTTCATCCTCGTCGCCGGGATCGGCGTGCTCCGCCTCCCGGATGTCTTCACCCGCATGCACGCGGCGGGAATCAAGGACACGATGGGCTCGGCCCTGACCCTCGCGGGGCTCATGCTCGTGGCCGGCTTCTCCCTCGTGACCGTGAAGCTCCTCATCATCTGGGGGCTTCTCTGGCTCACCTGCTCGGTTGCGACGCACGCGGTCGCGCGGGCCGCCCTGCGTGGGGGCCTGGAGCCGATCCTGGCCGAGGGAGGATCGGTCCGGATGGCAACTGGAGCCGCCGACGGGGCCGCCACGGGGGAGTCGGAGGGCCGGACGGGCGGCGGCGTGGACCCTGGAGGCGCACGGTGATCGAGCTCGTCGACGTCGCGCTCCTCACACTGCTCGCCGTCACGGCCTTCGGGATCCTCCGGCTTCGGAACCTGTTCGCGGTCGTCCTCATGAGCGCGATCTACAGCCTCCTCTCGGCAGGGCTCTTCGTCACGATGGACGCGCCCGATGTCGCGTTCACCGAAGCTGCGGTCGGCGTGGGGATCTCGACTGTGCTCTTCCTAGGAGCCCTGGCGCTGCTGGGGGACGAGGAGCGGCCGGAGGCTCGTTCCAGGGCCCTTCCGCTCGTCGTCGTGATCGTCACGGGAGGCATCCTCGCGTACGGCATGCTCGACGTGCCGCCCTTCGGGGACCCGGCCAACCCGGTCCACCATCACGTCGTCCCCCGCTACCTCGAGGAGCAGGAGGCGGAGATCGGGATTCCGAACGTGGTGACGGCCGTGCTTACGAGCTACCGGGGTTACGACACCCTCGGGGAGACCACCGTCATCTTCACGGCCGGCATCGGGGTGCTCCTCCTCCTGGCCGGTCACCTGAGGAAGCGCGACCCGTGAGCGGGAACGTGATCCTCCGGGTGGCCACCAAGCTCCTCTGCCCGAACATCTTCCTCTTCGCGCTCTATGTGCAGTTCCACGGCGATTATGGCCCGGGGGGGGGCTTCCAGGCCGGCGTGATCATGGGGGCGGGCTTCATCCTCTACGCTCTAGTCTATGGGCTCGATTACACCCGCCGGGTCCTTCCCCCGGGAGTGGCGAGCACCTGCATGGCGCTCGGGGTCCTCCTCTTCGCGTCGGTCGGGGTGGTCGCGCTTCTCGGCGGCGGCGCGTACCTGGACTACAGCGCTCTCGCCGAGGACCAGCACATCGGGCAGCACTGGGGGATCTTCACGGTCGAGCTAGGCGTGTTCATCACGGTCTTCGGGACGATGGTCTCGATCTTCTACGCAGTGGCCGGCCGCAAGGGCCGAAACTGAGCGCTTCGATGGAATTCCTCCTCGGACACTACAACTACCTGGTCGTCGTCTTTCTGATGATGCTCGGGTTCTACATCGTCATCTCCCGCTCGAACATGGTGAAGGTGCTGGTGGGGCTCAGCCTCTTCCAGACGTCCGTCTTCATCTTCTACATTTCGCTGGGCAAGATCCGCGGCGGCACTGCGCCCATCCTCATCGAGGGCGCGGAGGACGTGGCGTACGCGAACCCGCTTCCCAGCGTTCTCATCCTCAC
The DNA here is from genome assembly GCA_965198065.1 of Longimicrobiales bacterium. GTDB lineage: Bacteria > Gemmatimonadota > Gemmatimonadetes > Longimicrobiales > Gaopeijiaceae > SHZS01. Next base: position 1,258,405 of record CBDAON010000004.1, read on the forward strand.
CGCGATCGTCGTGAGCATCTCCACGACAGCGCTGGGCCTCGCCATCGTCATCCGGATCCGCGAGGCGTACGGCACGATCGAGGAGGAGGAAATCGACTCGATCGAGAGCGCCGAAGACGTGTCGTCGCCGGACATCCGCTGGACGTGACCGGACAGCTGCCCATCCTCCAGGTTGCGGTCCCGCTGATGGCCGCCGGGATCTGTGCCCTGATCCCGCGAGGCCGGGTCGCCTGGGGGTGGGGCGTCCTGGTGGCGTGGGCCGCGCTCACCATCGCGATCTCGCTTCTGGCCCGTGTGCTCGCGGAGGGTCCGATCAGCTACGAGTTGGGCGGGTGGGCGGCGCCGTGGGGGATCGAGTACCGGATCGACGCCGTGAACGCCTTCGTCCTCGTGATCGTGGCGGGGATCGCGGCAGTCGTCTTTCCCTTCGCGCTCAAGAGCGTAGAAAAGGAGCTCGAGGTGGGGAAGATCCCCCTTTTCTACGCCGCCTTCCTCCTCTGCTTGACCGGGCTCCTTGGGGTCACGATCACGGGAGACGTCTTCAACCTCTTCGTGTTCCTGGAGATCTCCTCGCTCTCCAGCTACGTGCTGGTCGCGATGGGACGGGACCGGAGAGCGCTCACCGCCGCGTTCCGGTACCTCGTGATGGGGAGCGTCGGGGCGACGTTCATCCTGATCGGGATCGGCCTCCTGTACGCGGTGACGGGAACGCTGAACATGCTGGATCTCTCGATCCGGATCCCACAGGTAGGCCCGTCCCGGACGATTCCCGTCGCCTTCGGCTTCCTCACGGTGGGGATCTGCCTGAAGCTGGCGCTCTTCCCGCTCCACCTCTGGCTTCCGAACGCGTACGCGTACGCGCCGTCCGTGGCGACCGCCTTTCTCGCTGCGACCTCGACCAAAGTCGCCGTCTACATGCTGCTTCGGTTCTTTTTCACGATTTTCGGGGCGGAATTCTCGTTCGACGTCATGCGTCTGGACGCGGTTCTAATCCCGCTCGCGCTCGTCGCGATCCTCACGATGTCTCTGGCGGCCATCTTCCAAGACAATCTGAAGCGCATGCTCGCGTACTCGAGCCTGGCCCAGATCGGATACATCGCGCTGGGCATCGGCTTGGCGTCCGTGACGGGGCTGACCGCCGGAGTCCTGCACCTCTTCAACCACGCCCTCATGAAGGGAGCGCTCTTTCTCGCGGTAGGGTGCGTGTTCTACCGGCTCGGATCGGTGAGTGTGAGCCGCATGGCGGGGGTGGGTCGTGAGATGCCGTGGACCATGGGTGCCTTCACGGCGGCGGGGCTCAGCATCATTGGCGTGCCGCTCACGGTTGGGTTCATAAGCAAATGGTATCTGATCCTGGCGGCGCTGGACCGAGGATGGTGGCCGGTGGCGGCGCTCGTGCTTGTGGCCTCTCTCCTCGCGCTCGTGTACGTCGGGCGAGTCGTCGAGTCCGCATACTTCCGTCCTTCCCCCGAGGGGAGGGAGCGGCTGGCTGAGGCGCCGCTCTTCCTCCTCCTGCCGACTTGGGCTCTCGTGTTTGCCAACCTCCTTTTCGGCGTGGACGCGTCCCTCACGGTGGGGGTCGCGACGCGAGCCGCGGACTTGCTTCTCGGTGGGGGCGGCGTGACCGGGAGCCTGGGGTTGGGGCGACCGTGAGCGCCGAGCTTCTGTCCCGGCTGGTCGTCCTCGTTCCTGTGGCTGGCGCGTTCCTGATCGCGCTCGCCGGCCGACGCGCCAATCTGCGGGAAGGCGTATCGTTTCTGGCCGGAGGCCTCCTGCTCGCGAGCGTCGCCGGCCTGACCGCCGAGGTGCTGCAGGGCGCCCGGCCCCAGGTCGTTCTCTTCCGGTTATTTCCGGGCCTGCCGCTCGAGCTTTCGGCGGAGCCCCTCGGCATGCTGTTCGCTCTTGTGGCCGCGCTCCTCTGGCCGATCAACTCGCTCTATTCCGTCGGATACATGCGGGGGAACCGGGAGGGGAATCAGACCCGCTACTACGTCTGCTTCGCGGTCGCGATCGCGAGCGCCATGGGGATCGCGTTAGCGGGGAATCTGGTCACGCTCTTCGCGTTCTACGAGGCCCTCACGTTCTCGACCTTTCCCCTGGTCACGCACCGTGGAACCGAGAAGGCGATGAAGGCGGGACGCGTCTACTTGGGAGTCCTCGTCTCTACCTCGATCGGCTTCCTGCTTCTGGCGATCGGCTGGACCTGGCTGGCCGCGGGCACGGTGGAGTTCACCCCGGGGGGGATACTCGAGGGGAGGGTGGACGGACCGGGCCTCGGGATCCTCCTCGCGCTCTACGTGTTCGGGATCGGTAAGGCCGCGGTGATGCCCGTCCACCGGTGGCTCCCGGCCGCGATGGTCGCGCCCACCCCGGTGAGCGCTCTCCTGCACGCGGTGGCGGTCGTGAAGGCGGGAGTCTTCTCGATCGTCAAGGTCGTCGTGTATGTGTTCGGGCTGGAGACGCTCGCTGCGGCCGGGTCGACCGGGTGGGTAGCCTACGTAGCCGGCTTCACCGTGATCGGGGCGTCCGTGGTCTCCATCCGGATCCTGCTCGCTGGTGGGGACCTGAAGCGGTTGCTCGCGTACTCCACCATCAGCCAGCTCTCCTACGTCGTCCTGGCCGCGGCCGTCTACGCTCCAATGTCGGCTGCTGGCGCGGCTCTTCACATCATCGCGCACGCCTTCGGTAAGATCACCCTCTTCTTCGCGGCCGGGTCCATCTATACGGCCGCGCGCGAGACCCAGATCTCCGGATTGGACGGGATCGGTCGCCTGATGCCTTGGACCATGGGGGCGTTCGCCGTCGGGAGCCTCTCGATGATCGGACTTCCGCCCACGGGCGGCTTCATCAGCAAATGGTATATGCTGATGGGGGCCATGGAGGCCCAGCACCTGATCGCTGCTGGCGTCCTGGTGGCGAGCACGCTTCTGAACGCAGCTTACTTCGGTCCGATCGTGTACCGTGCTTTCTTGATCGCACCGGGGGCGAAGTTGGACGCCCCCGGCGGCACGGGCCACGACGGCGAGGCACCCCTCCCCATCGTCGTCGCAACCGTGGCGACGGCCGCCCTGACCGTAATCCTGTTCTTCTTCCCCGACGTGCCGCTCGAGCTGGTTTCACAGATGCTGGAGTCGGCGCTCCCGGCTCAGGTGGTGGGACTCCGATGAGACGAGGATCGTGTCGGTGAGGCTGGGTGGGGGCGGGGTGGGCCCTCCGATGAGACCGTCCGACGAGCCCACCCACTGGCTCGTTCGTCCCCAGACGATCCGGATGCTCTGGAGGGTGTTCATCGGGATTCTCGTCCTGACGGTCCTTGCCGACTTCTTCGTCCGTCAGCACGAGCACTTTGGGATCGACGACTCGTTCGGGTTTTACGCCGGGTACGGATTCGTCAGCTGTGTCGCGATGGTGCTCTTCGCGAAGTTGCTCGGCGTCTTCGTGAAGCGAAGAGACACGTATTATGGGGATTGAGTCCTTTCCGCCGGGGCTGATCCTGATCCTGGGAGCGTTTTTCCTTCCGGCCCTGAAGGGAACGCCGAGAGCGGTGGGCGTCCTCGTGCTCCCGCTCCTCACCCTCGCGGCGGTAGTGACGATCCCCACGGGGGTACATCTCGAGCTTGGCTTTCTAGGGTTCGAGCTGGAGCCGCTCAGGGTGACTACCCTCGGCCGGCTCTTCGCCATCGTGTTCTCGCTCATGGCCGCGGCCGGGGGCCTCTACGGGCTCCGGCAAGCTTCTCTGTTCGAGATCGTGTCGGCCTACGTCTACGCCGGGAGCGCGGTGGGGGCGACGTTCGCGGGCGACCTCATCACGCTCTTCGTGTTCTGGGAGCTGATGGCCATCGGATCGACCGCCGTAATCTGGTCGGCGGGAACGGAGCCTGCGTATCGGGCGGGGGTGCGCTACCTCCTAGTTCACCTCCTGGGTGGCGTCCTGCTCATGCTGGGAGTGACCGGATACGCGGCGGCGAACCAATCCGTCGCGTTCGGGCCGATGGAACTCGACGGTCCGGCCACCTGGCTCATCTTCGCGGGCTTCCTCGTGAATGCGGGGGCCCCGCCCCTTTCCGCGTGGATCGCGGACGCCTATCCGGAGGCGAGCCCCAGCGGGGCGGCTTTCCTGTCGGCCTTCACCACGAAGACGGCTGTCTACGCTCTGCTGGTCGGTTTCGCGGGAACGTCTCTCCTCGTTCCCATCGGCCTCTACATGGCCTTTTACGGGATCATTTACGCGCTCCTCGAGAACGACATGCGCCGCATCCTGGCGTACAGCATCGTGAACCAGGTGGGGTTCATGGTTGCGGGGATTGGGATCGGAACGCCCATGGCCCTGAATGGCGCCGCGGCCCATGCCTTCGCGCACATCATCTACAAGGGTCTGCTCTTCATGTCGGCGGGGGCGGTCCTCTATCGCACCGGGAAGCGGAAATGCACCGAGCTGGGCGGACTCTTCCGCACGATGCCCTTCACGATGGCCTTCGGAGCGATCGGTGCGATCGCCATCTCGTCGTTCCCGTTCACCTCGGGGTTCGTGTCGAAGTCCATGATCAACCAGGCCGCCGCGGATGCCGATCTCGCCGTGTCGTGGTTCCTCCTCACGGCTGCGTCGGCCGGGGTCTTCCTGCACGCGGGGATCAAGTTCCCCTGGTTCGTCTTCTTCCACAAAGACTCGGGAATGCGGCCGCCGGAGGCACCCGGGCACATGATGATCAGCATGGGCTTCTTCGCGTTCCTCTGCCTTTTCCTCGGGGTGGCACCGGGTGTGTTATACTCGCTCCTGCCTCTCCCCGTCGAGTACGTACCGTACACGGTCGAGCACCTCGTGTCCCAGTTCCAGCTTCTCCTGTTTGCGGGTCTCGCTTTCTTCGCTCTCCTCCCGGCGATGCTGCGAACGGAGACGCTCTCGCTGGATTTCGACTGGCTCTATCGGCGACTGGGATGGGTAATCGTCGCCGGGATGGCAAGTTCGATGTCGGCGGGATGGAGTGCGCTGGGCGAGGGAGCTCGGGGGCACTTCGGTCGGATTACGTCTGTGATATTCCGCACGCATGGTCCGCAGGGGCCCCTGGCGCGCTCGTGGCCCGTCGGAAGCATGGTCCTCTGGGTCGCCGTGCTTCTCGGGGCCTTCCTCGCCTTCGCCCTGAGCTGAGCCGGCGGGGCCTCGACGCGTCGTGCGACGGGATCCGCGTGCCCGGCGGCCTGGGTCGGCCTCACGTCAAGCCGTCGTTTCGCTCCTTGAGAAGCCGGCGCATGGCCAGTGCATCGTGCAGCATGATCCGGAGAAACTCGCTTTCGATCGGCTTCACCAGGTAGGTTCTCGCGCCCTGATCGAGGCAGCGGACCGCGAGCGCGGGGTCGTCCAGCCCGGTCAGGATGATGACAGCCATCTCGGGTTCGCGTTCCAGGACCCAGCGCAGGAACTCGACGCCGCTCATGCGGGGAAGGTCGATGTCGAGGAGCACCGCGTCGAACGACTCGGCCCCAAGCCACGAGTCCGCCTCAGGGCGAGGATCCGCCGCGACCGACGCGCCTTCCTCCATCGAATGGACTCGACCTGTGCACGATCCTCCAAGTCGCCGACGGTGGGCGGCGGTTCGTCACGCCGCCGTCGGGAACCTTCCGCACCGTGATCCCGGCTGGGCCCGCCTGGATATCGGCCTTTGAAGCTACTGTCGCCCATGGCTCTGGGCCTGGAATCTAGGAGTCGCCGCGAACGCGGGCGAGCGATGCGTGGGCTCGCTCGACGACTGTGCTGGAGGTGATCCGCAGTTCTCGGAAGAGCGTTCCTCCGGGCGCAGAGGCGCCGAAACGGTCCAGGCCGACCGCCTCCCCCAGCGGGCCGATCCAGCGGGACCATCCGAGCGGGCTGCCCGCTTCCAGCGAGACGCGGGCGAGCACGTCCGGTGGAAGGACTCGGTCGATGTACGCGGGCTCCTGCCGGGAGAAGACGTACCAGCTGGGGAGGCTCACGACACGGGTGGGAATCCCGTCGGCCTCCATCGCCGTCCCGGCCTCGATGGCGAGGTGGAGCTCCGATCCCGAGCCGATCAGGACGACCTCCGGAGGGCCCCCCGACGCCTCCCGGAACACGTACCCCCCCCTCTCGGCGTCCGCCTCTCCGGACCCGCCCTCCCGCTCGAGCTGCGGGACCGGCTGGCGCGTGAGCGCCAGGAAGGCGGGCCCATCCGAGCGAGCGAGCGCGAGGCGCCAGGCAGCGGCCGTCTCCACTGCGTCTGCCGGCCGAAAGTCCATCAGGCCGGGAATCGCGCGGAGCGCCATGAGCTGTTCGATCGGCTGATGGGTGGGGCCGTCCTCTCCCAGGCCAATCGAATCGTGCGTGAACACGTACGTGACGGGCAGGCCCATCAGAGCCGCCAGTCGGATGGCTGGTCGCATGTAATCCGAGAAGATCAGGAACGTTCCGCCATACACGCGCAGCCCTCCGTGGAGGGCCATCCCGCTCAGGATTCCACCCATCGCATGCTCACGAACTCCGAAGTGGAGGTTCCTTCCCCCTGGGTGATCGGGCAGGAACGAGTCGGCCCCCTTGATGTGGGTGTTGTTCGACGGCGCGAGGTCCGCAGATCCGCCCACAAGATTGGGGATGGCCCGAGCGAGCGCCTGAAGGACTCTACCGGAGCTGGACCGGGTGGCCTCCGGCTTGGCCGCGACCGCCAGGCTCTCCGGCTGGGCGCGCGCGGACCCGGCGGAGGCAACCCCCGAGTGAGCTCCGGCCTCCGCGGTGCCGACCGCCGACTCCCAGCCGGCAGGCAGGCCTCCGGAGAGGAATCGCTCGAACTCCTCCGCCTCCCCCGGCAACGCGGCCCGGTAGGCGGCCATCACCTCAGTCCACTCGTTCTCGAGCGCTTCTCCCCGGGGCTTCGCCTCGGCCCACTCCCGACGCGCCTCTTCGGCGACCCAGAACGGCTCGAGCGATGGGTAACCGAGCGCCTCCTTTGTGAGGCGGACCTCCTCCTCCCCGAGCGCGGCTCCGTGCGCCGCCGCGGTCCCCGCTTTGTTCGGGCTCCCGTAGGCAATCACGGTCTTGAGTGCGATGAACGACGGTCGCTCGGTTTCCTGCCGGGCGGCGTGGACGGCCCACCCGATCGCCGACAGGTCGTTCCCGTCGGCGACGGACTGGACGTGCCAACCGTACCCCTCGAAGCGGCGGAGCTGATCGGTGGACGTGGCGAGCGCCGTGGACCCCTCGATCGTGATCCCGTTGTCGTCGAAGATCCAGATGAGCTTCCCCAACCGGTGGTGCCCCGCCAGCTCCGCGGCCTCGTGCGAGACCCCCTCCATCAGGTCCCCGTCCGAGCAGAGCACGTAGGTGGCATGATCCACGACCGTGTGCCCGGGGCGGTTGAAGCGGTCAGCCAGCCAACGCTCCGCGAGGGCCATTCCCACTGAGTTCGCTACTCCCTGCCCGAGTGGGCCTGTCGTCGTCTCGACCCCCGGGGTGAGCCCGCGCTCCGGATGACCCGGCGTGCGACTCTCCCACTGCCGGAACCTCCTGATCTCCTCCAGGGGGAGCTCGTAACCGGACAGGTGGAGGACGGAGTAGACCAACATCGAGGCGTGACCTGCCGAGAGCACGAAGCGGTCGCGGTCCGGCCACGACGGGTTCGCCGGGTTGTGCCGGAGGACGTGTCGCCAGAGGAGGTAGCCGGCTGGAGCCAGGCCCATGGGGGCGCCCGGGTGGCCGCATCTGGCGGCCTGGACTGCGTCCATCGATAGGACCCGGATGGCGTCCACCGCGAGCCGGGCGATCCGGGCGTCGGGGAGGACGATCGCGCCGGAGACCGTTCGGGTGCGAGTCGTCCCGCCGTTCATCCCACGACCAGGTTCAGGAGGCGGTCGGGCACGTATACGACTCTCCTGAGCTCGGCATCTTCCAGATAGCGAGCCACGTTGGGCTCGACCCTGGCCCGAGCGAGCGCCGCTTCCTCCGACGTTCCGCGCGCCAGCGCGATCGAGCCCCGGACCTTTCCGTTCACCTGAATCGCGAGGGTCACCGTCTCCTCCCGCGCTTTCGCCGGGTCGGAGCTCGGCCAGGCGGCCGAGTCGAAGACGGAGGCCTCGTGGCCCAGGCGGGACCAGAGCTCCTCGGCCAGGTGGGGGCAGAACGGCGCGATCATGACGACGAGCGGCTCGACCTCGGAGCGGGCCGCGCCCCGGTCACCGGCGCGCACGACGTTCAGGTACTCCATCAGGGCTGCGATCGACGTGTTGTACTGGAGCTCCGGGATCTGCCCGCTGAGCTTGGCGATCGTCTGGTGCAGCTTCCGCTCGACGTCCGGATCGGGCGGCCCGTCCCCGAGCGCCTCGACGGGAACGACGGTCTCCCAGAGGCGCTTGAGGAAGCCGAACGGCCCCTGGATGCCCTGGTCACGATAGTCCCCACCCTCCTCGAAGGGGCCAAGGAACATCAAGTAGAGACGAAACGCGTCGGCCCCGTGCTCCTCGATGATCGGATCGGGGATGATCACGTTTCCGCGGCTCTTGGACATCTTGGCGCCGTCGCGGATGATGAGGCCGTGGGCCCGGAAGCGAGTGAACGGTTCCTCGAAGCGGATCCGGCCGATCTCCTCGAGCGCCATCGTGATGAATCGGGCGTAGAGGAGGTGGAGCACCGCGTGCTCGTTCCCGCCGATGTAGCAGTTCACGGGGAGCCACTTCCGAGTCAGCTCCCGATCGAACGCTGCGTCGTTCCTGTCGGCCGATGGATACCGCAGGAAGTACCAGGCCGAGTCCAGGAACGTGTCGGACACGTCGGTCTCGCGCCGCGCCGGGCGGCCGCACTCCGGGCAGCTCGTCCGGTACCACTCTTCCCCACGGGCGAGGGGGCTCACGCCGGAGTCGTCCGGCGTGAAGTCCTCGACCCGGGGCAGGATCACCGGAAGCTGGTCGTCGGGGACTGCCACCGGACCGCAGCCGTCGCAATGGACGATCGGGATTGGAGGACCCCAATACCGCTGACGCGAGATGCACCAGTCGTGGAGGCGGTAGGTCACCCGGTGCTCTCCGAGCTCCCGGTCGCCGAGCCACTCGACGATCGCCCGCTTCGCCTTGGCGGTAGGCATACCGCTGAAGGTTCCGGAGTTCACGGAGGTGCCGTCCTCGACCAGCGCCTCGGCGAGGGGCGTGTCCGAGCCCTCACCGGCGCCGGCGACAACCCTACGGATGGGAAGCCCGAACACCGTCGCAAACTCGAAGTCGCGCTCGTCGTGTCCGGGCACCGCCATGACCGCGCCCGTCCCGTACTCCATCAGGACGTAGTCGGCGATCCAGATGGGGATCCGCTCCCCCGTCGCCGGATTCTCGCAGTGCCCGCCCGTGAAGACACCGGTCTTCGACTTGTCCACCTTCTTCCGCGCCACGAGGTCCATGCGGGCCACCTCCTCCCGATAGGCCTCGACCTCCGGACGACGATCGGCCGTGGTCACCCGGTCCACGAGCGGGTGCTCGGGCGCGAGGACCATGTACGTGGCGCCAAAGACGGTGTCGGGGCGGGTCGTAAAGACCTCGATTGCCTCGCCGGTGGCCAACTCGGGAAGGGGGAAGCGCAGGCTCGCTCCCTCGCTCCTCCCGATCCAATTCCGCTGCGCCTTTTTCGTCGTCTCGGACCAGTCGAGCGCGTCCAGGTTCGAGAGCAGACGCTCCGCGAAGTCCGAGATGCGAAAGAACCACTGGGCGATGAGGCGCTGCTCGACCGGCGTGTCGCACCGCTCGCAGCGGCCGCCCACGACCTGCTCGTTGGCGAGGACCGTCTTGCAAGAAGGGCACCAGTTCACCGGCGCCTCCTTCCTCTCCGCGAGACCGGCCTCGAAGAGGCGGAGGAAGATCCACTGGGTCCACCGGTAGTAGTCCGGACTCGTCGTGTCGACCGCGTGATTCCAGTCGAACATGCCTCCGATCCGCCGGAGCTGGCGCGTGAAGTTGGCCACGTTCCTGGGGATCAGATCCATAGGATGGATCCCGACTTTCAGCGCGAAGTTCTCGGAATGGATCCCGAAGGCATCGAAGCCGATCGGCTCGAAGACGTCGTGGCCCGTCAGGCGCCGGAAGCGGCCGTGAACGTCGGCGCCCGTGAACGCATAGATGTTTCCCACGTGCAGCCCCTCGGCGGAGGGGTAGGGGAACATCATGAGGTTGTAATACGGGCGCTCCGGAGCGCTCAGGTCACCGGCGGTGAAGAGGTTCGTTCCCCGACGCTCCCATTCCGCCTGCCACTTTTCCTCGACCTCGGCCGGGCGGTAGCGGTCCCTCTCCTGATCTGACATGCGACCCGCTCGAAGCCTGTGGGGATGGATCGGCGCGCTTCGGAGCCACCGAAGGTAATCCTCGCCCTGGGAAAGAACCAAGGGCGGAAAGCGCAGGCGCGCGGGGGGCGTTGTAGGTGGATGGGAGGCGGTGGGCGGGGCGCGCCCACGAGCGGGCGAGGCGGCGACCGGTCCCGCGCTAGGGGCCGGTCACCGCCCGACTACTTCGACATGTCCCGCGACACGCTCAACGAGCTCGCTGCCGATCAGCCCTCGATTCCGTGCGAGTCCGCGGCGCGCCGCCTCGCCGCTCAGGTCCCGAGCGGCTCAATTGCCGCGATAGGTAGCGACGGGCGGGAGCTGCGCCCCGCGACGCTCTCCATGGCCTGCGCCGCGACCTGCATGGGCGCGAGCGCCGGCACGGCGCCGAACAGTGTGAGGAGTGCTCGCATGGTTCCCTTCCTTATTTCAGGTTGGTGCCAGGTGGCCGGGTAGGGTAGCTACACCTGGGCCAAGCCCGGCGGGGTGTCAAGCGATTTCGGGCGAGGTGCCGCACGGGTCGTGAGACTTCGCCACCCCGTCGGTTTGCTACCGACCGGCTCGTGGCTCCGTCGCGACCTCGAAGGGATCGAGGCGCGCGGGCGCCTCCTCGCGTATCCAGGCCATCAGCTGGGCGAACGTGCTCTCCCACTGCTGCCAGAGTCGGTCGAAGTCCGACAGTCGATGGTAGTAGAGGATCCTCGCCAGGAAGGTCGCGTTGTTCAGGGGTTGATCGGCGAAGTAGGCGTAGCTCGACGCGCGGAGGGCAGGCTGAACCGAGCGCCGAAACTCCACCTGCGCCCCCGAGTAGATGCGCTCCCGCTCCACCAGCAACGCGTCGCCCTCGAGGTCTCCTCGTGCGAAGAGCTCCCGGATCCTGGCCTCCAGCGCATCGATGAACCGGGACACCTCCTTGGCATCCTCCCAGCGGTCCCGGGCGCGTCGGCACCTGACTGTGTCGGGTCCTCCGCCGTCCCGTGTGCAGAAGAACTCGATGGCAGCGGCGTTTCCTACGAAGCTCGCGTAGGACTCGTTGAACCGGCTCTGTCCAGGTACGTAGAGGTGGTTGTGGGCCAGCTCGTGGAGCACGCTCTCCACCAGCCCGACGTCGTCCTCGCGGAGAAGGGTCGAGTAAAGGGGGTCCGCAAACCACCCCAGCGTCGAAAATGCCGGGATCGGGCGGAGGTAGGTGTCGAATCCCTCCTCCACGAGCTCTCGCTCCGCGGCCTCGGCCGACTCCACCGAGAAGTAGGCCCGGTAGGGTACCCGTCCCGCGACGGGAAACCACCAGGTCCGGAACTCGAGACGGTCGGGATAGGCGGCGGAGAGCACCAGGGCGAGGGTGTCCGATGGAAGTCTGGCGAGGCTCGTGTACGAGTCTCCCGCGTTCTCGAAGCCGAGCTCGCGGATGGCGAACGCCCTCGCATCCCACACGAGGCGAAGCCGCGCGCGGGTGACGGCGTCTACCGTCGTGTCGGCCATGACGTCTACGAGGGGAACTCTGGACGAAAGAATTCGGGCCTGCGCCCACCCGGCGCGGGCCACATAAACCGGATTGCACGCGCCTACCAAGAAGAGCGTGGGGACCAGGACGGCGACCGTCTTTCGCATCGTGCCCCTCCTCCGTGCATGCAGCCGGGCTCGGGGTTTGTGCACGCGGCTGAACTGCCGGACGATCGCCGAACTGTCGGACGATCGCAGTACGTGAAGCCCCACGAACGCAACGCACAAGGGGCGAGGGCGGCCGTCCTCGGGCGGTGCGGCCGGCTTGAAGCCGGCTACGGGCCCCGTTCTATTTGTGCGCCATGCCAATGCTCGACCGGGCCTACGGCCTCTCCGTCCGGTTGCTCCGATCGATTGCGCCATTTTTTGATCAGGGGGAGTCCAAGCTGGCCCGCGGGCTCCGGGCCAGGGTGCGGGCCGACTCGCTCCTCCGCGAGTGGGGGAGCGTCTATCGGGATCGGGAGCGGCCCCTCGTATGGGTTCACGCGCCGTCGGTCGGGGAGGGGCTCCAGGCGCGGGCGATCCTGGACGTGCTCCGGGCCCGGCGCCCGGACCTCCAGACCGCTTTCACGTTCTTCTCGCCCTCCGCGCTGGAGCTGGCGCGAAAGATGCCCGTGCACGTGGCGGGCTTCCTCCCGTGGGACGTGCCGTCGGAGATGGAGGCGCTCGTGGGCTCCCTCGACACCGGGCTCGTCGCGTTCACGAAGACCGAGGTCTGGCCCGGACTGGCCAACGCCGCCGCCACCCGAGGGGTTCCTGCGGTTCTCATGGCGGCGACGCTGCCCGCGCAGGCGGGTCGACTGAGTCCCCTGGGCCGGCTCCTTCTGGGACCCACTTTTCGGTTGCTCACGCAGGTCCTGGCCGTGTCGGAGGCGGACGGACAGCGATTCCTGAGACTCGGAGTGGCCGAGGAGAAGATCCTGGTCACGGGCGACCCGGGCGTGGACTCGGCGTGGCGAAGAGCCAGGGAGGTGAACCCACGGGCTCTCTATCTCTCCCCGTTCGTCGAGGATCGGCGGCCCACGGTCGTAGCCGGCTCCACCTGGGGAGAGGACGAGGCCGTACTGGTGCCGGCCCTGGCCGAGCTCAGGCGCGGGCTCGACAAGCTCAGGGTTGTGATTGCGCCGCACGAGCCGCACCCGGACCACGTGACCCGGCTCGTGGGCGCGCTCCAGGCGGCCGGCTTCCGAACGGAGCTACTCAGAGACGTGGAGGCTCGCGGCAGGGCCGGAGACGCGGACGCCGTCGTGGTCGACCGCGTGGGCGTGCTGGCTCACCTGTACACCGTGGGGGACGTTGCGTACGTCGGGGGAGGGTTCGGCAAGAACGGCCTCCACTCCGTCCTCGAGCCCGCGGCGGCGGGGATTCCGGTCCTGTTCGGGCCGCGGCACGGCAACGCTCCTTCTGCGGAAGATCTGAAACAGGTCGGGGCGGCCCGCGTCGTCTCCGACAGCGCGGGAGTGACCGGGATCCTTGAGTCCTGGCTCCGCGATCGAAGGCAGCTCGAGGAAGCCGCCGGGAGGGCTTCCGGGTATATTGAAGGGCACCGGGGGGCGGCCGGCAGGACGGCGGACGCGCTCACGGGTCTTCTTCCCGCCCAGAGGGAGCGGAGCGTTGACGGAGCCGATGTCGAGCGGGGAGAGCATCCCCGAGATCACTCCGACGGAGCTGCGTGACCGGATAGAGCGAGGCGACCGGGTGGTCCTGGTAGACGTGCGTGAGCATTACGAGCGCCAGATCGCGGACCTGCCTGACTGGGGGCAGCTACGGATTCCGGTGGGCGAGCTGTTCGACCGGCTCTCGGAGCTGGATGCCGAGCAGGAGACCGTGCTCTACTGCCGTTCGGGATCGCGAAGCGGATGGGCGACTGGTCACCTCGCCGCGCGCGAATACGGCAAGGTCTGGAACCTGAAGGGCGGGCTCCTCGCCTGGAAGGCCGAGGTGGATCCTTCGATCCAGGCCTATTGAGCGGGACGCCGATCGACCTCTTCGCGCTAATCGATGGTGTAGCCCAGCACCACCTTTTCGATCCGAGGCGCTTTCCCCTGGGCGAGGTGCTGGGGAGCCTGGTGGCGAGAGACACGCCACCCGAGGGTCAAACCCCTACGGGGCTCGGCGCGAACTGAAGCTCGTAGAGTCGGGCGTAGAGACCGCCATGATCTAGGAGCTCCCGGTGGCTCCCCTCCTCGACGAGCTCCCCGTGGTGAAGCACGAGGATGCGATCGGACCCCTGGACCGTGGAGAGCCGGTGGGCGATGATTACGGACGTCCGCCCCTTCATGAGCCGGACCGTCGCCTCGCTGATCCGCGCCTCGATCTCGGAATCCACCGAGCTCGTCGCCTCGTCCAGCACCAGAATCCTGGGGTTGAACGCCAGAGCGCGCGCGAAGGACACGAGCTGGCGCTCTCCTACCGATAGCGACAGGCCCCGTTCTCCAAGAGGCTGATCGTATCCTTTCGGCAGCCGAGCCACGATCGCGTCCGCGCCAACGTACTCGGCGGCAGCCCTCATCGCCTCCTCGGAGATCCCCTCGTTTCCGAGCCGAACGTTGTAGCCGACGTCCTCGGAGAAGAGGAAGATGTCCTGGAGCACGAGGCCGATCGCGGAGCGGAGCTCCCGCTGCGCGAGCTGCCGGACCGGGACGCCGTCGACCAGGATGTCGCCTCGTTGCGGGTCGTAGAACCGCATGAGCAGGTTGATCATCGTGGTCTTCCCAGAGCCCGTGTGCCCCACGATCGCGACTTTCTCCCCCGCGGCCACGCGGAAGGACACGCCCTTCAGGACCCAGTTGGGCTCCTTCGACTCGTCGCGGTCATACGCGAACCAGACGTCACGGAACTCCACCTCGCCGCGAATCGGCGTGGGCAACCTGGCCGGAGACACGGGGTCGCGCACCGCCGGCTCCTGGTCCAGGAGCTTGAAGATCCGCTCCGAGGACGCCATGGCGGACTGGAGCAGGTTGTACTTCTCCGAGAGGTCCTGGATCGGGCGGAAGAAGCGCCGCGCATAGAGGAGGAAGGCGGTGACGATGCCCACGGTGGTCGCGCCGGCCAGGACTTGGGATCCGCCGTACCAGAGGATCAGCGCCAGGGAGACGGCCGAGAAGACCTCGATGACCGGAAAGAAGAGGGCGTAATAGTGAATAGAGCGCAGATGGGCCTCGAGGTAGTCCTGATTCACCTCGTTCATCCTCCGCGCGTCGGGACCCTCGCGATTGAAGAGTTGCACAACCCGAATGCCGGTGATGCGCTCGTGAAGGAACGCGTTCATGCAGGCCGTGCGCACGCGGATGTCCCGGTACGCATTCCGGATGCGCGAGCGGAAGAACGCCGCCACCCACATGACCAACGGGATGACGGCGAAGGCGACGAGCGCGAGCTCCCAGTCCATGATCACCATCGCCGACACGATGAACACGAGGGTGAAGAGATCGCCGAAGATCGCGACCACGCCGGAGCTGAACAGCTCGTTCAGCGTCTCCACATCGGAGGTGATCCGCGTCATGAGTCGTCCCACGGGCGTTCGATCGTAGAAGCGGAGGTCGAGACGCTGGAGGCGATCGAAGATCTGGGCTCGCAGGTCGTACATGACCCTCTGGCCCAGCCACGTCGTGGCGACGGACTGCCCGTACTCGAGCCCGAAGGTGAGGAACGCCGTGGCGAAATAGGCGGCCGCGAGAAGAGCCAGGAGGTTTGGGTTCCCCTCGGGCACGGCGATGTCCAGGGCCAGCTGCACGAGCCAGGGGCCCACGGCCTGGAGCGCCGCGGCCGAGACGAGGAGGGCGACCGCCCCCGCCACCTTCCACCGGTACGGGCGGAGGTACCGGAGGAGCCGGCGCATGAGCCGCGCGTCGTAGCCCTTGCCCAGGGCCTCCTCTTCCAGAATTTGCCCGACGGACGGGTGCGTCATCTCATCGCCTGCGCTGGAGCAGCTCCCGCTCCACGTCTTCCCACGAGGCCCCGGCCCCCTTCAGGGCCACGAGCAGGTGATAGATCAGGTCGGCCGCCTCCCGGTGAGCCGAGCTCCCGCCGCGTGCGAGCTCGCTGACGAGCTCGGCCACCTCCTCCCCTAGCTTCTTCAGGCGGAGGTTCTCGTCGTCGAGGAGGCGGGTCGTGTAGCTTCCCTCGGGGCGCTGGACGGCCCGCTCTTCGATGACCCGCCATAGATCGACGAGCACGGGAGTGCCCGCCCTCCCCTTTCCGCCGCCGTCGTCCGGCCCGGGGCCGGTGCGGGGAGCCCCGGGGACCGCCCCCAACCCGAAGCAGGCGGGCTCCCCGGTATGGCACGCGGGTCCCGCAGGCGTCACCAGGGCCAGCACCGTGTCCCCGTCGCAGTCCGCGTGGATGGAGACCACGGCCTGGGTGTTCCCCGAGGTCTCTCCCTTCTTCCAGAGCGCGTTTCGCGAGCGGGACCAGTAATGCATGGTCCCGGTCGCGAGCGTCGTCTCGAGCGCCGCCCGGGTCGCCCATGCGAGCATGAGCACGTGGCCGGTCCCCGCGTTCTGCACGACCACGGGGAGGAGCCCGCGCGCATCGAACGCGAGGGCGTCCAAATCAGACGCGTCCTGGATTCTCCGGTCGGTGGACGGTGGTGTCACTGGGAGGTCCCGGTAAGGGGCGGCGGCGGCGCCCGAACGGGAATCCCCCATGCGGCGAGCCGCTCCTTCAGGTCACGCACTGTCGTGAGGCCGTCGTGCAGGATGCCCGCGAGGAGCACCGCCGAGGCGCCCCCCTCCGTGAAGCCGTCCCGGAGGTGCTCGGGGGTGCCCGCGCCGCCCGAGGCGATGACGGGCACGCTCACGGCCTCGGCCACCGCCTGGGTGAGCTCAAGATCGTATCCCGAGCGTACGCCGTCGCGGTCGATCGAGGTAAGGAGCACTTCCCCAGCACCGCGCTCCACGCACTCCCGCGCCCAGCTCACAGCGTCGAGGTCCGTCCGCCGCCGTCCCCCGAGCGTGTGGTGGTACCAGCCCTCTCCGTCCCGGGCCGCATCGATCGAGATGACGACACACTGGCTCCCGAAGCGGTCGGCGCCCCTCGTCAGGACATCGGGATCGCGCACGGCCCCCGAGTTCACGCTCACCTTGTCCGCGCCGGCTCGGAGCAGGGCGTCCATGTCCTCGACGGCGCGAACGCCACCACCCACCGTGAGCGGAACGAAGAGGACTTCGGCCGTTCGTCGCACGGTCTCGAGGAGCGTTCCCCGTCCTTCGTGCGAGGCCGAGATGTCCAGGAACACAACTTCGTCGGCGCCCTCACCCTCGTAGCGGCGAGCGAGCTCGACGGGGTCTCCCACGTCCCGGAGCTCCTTGAACCTGGTGCCCTTCACGACACGGCCGTCGTGCACGTCCAGGCAGACGATGATGCGGGGCCGGAGCACGAGTTCAGTTTTCCTCCCGCCCGGTCCTGGGCGGGGCGCCCTTCGGGGAGTCGGTGGGCCCCGCCGCCGCCTTCCCTTCACGCACCGTGACGGCGCCCTTCGTGGAAAAGACCTCGTCCCCCACGCGTAGGGCCTGACGGAGCGCGAGCCCCGTCGCCTTAACGGCGGCTTCCACGACGTGGTGGCGATCCCTTCCCCGGAGCACCCGAACGTGGAGCGTGGCTCCCAGGTTCATCGCGAACGAGCGAAGGAGGTGCTCGTAGAGCGTAGACGGGAGGCGGCCCTCGTAATGGGCTCTCCCACCCACGTCGATCGCGGCCTGGACGAGCGCCTCGTCCATGGGGACAAGGGCCCAACCGTACCGCTCCGCCTTGGCAGGAAGGTCGCGGGACAGCGCCGATCCGAGGGTGATCGCGGCGTCCTCGACCAGGTGGTGCCGAAGGTCTCCCGTGCCCTCCATCTCGAGCCCGAGATCCCCGTAACGCGCCAGGGTCTCGATCATGTGATCGAGGAAGGCGTCGCCCGTCGAGACCTCGACGGGGCCCCTGCCGATCCTCACATCCGCCATGATTCGCGTTTCCTTGGTCTCCCTCTCGATTCGGCTCATCCTCCGAACTCCTCCGCGACCTCGTCCGCGTCTAGGATTCCCGTGTAGAGCGCCATCCCGAGCACGGCGCCGGCGGCGCCCCGATCCCTGAGGAAGCGCAACTCGTCAATCGTCGTGACGCCACCCGAGATCCAGACCGGGTGTGGTGAAGCCGCGAGGACCTGGTCGACCCCGCCCCGGTCGATACCCTCCGCCCTGCCCTCCCGCCCGACGTCCGTCCATAGCACCCCGGCGAGCGGAAGCGTCCCGATGTCCTCGAGGAAGGCCTCCACGTCCAGGGACGTCTCCTCGGTCCACCCTCGTCGAAGAACCCTCCCGGCCCGCGCGTCAGCGGCCAGGATCACCGTGTCCGGGAAGCGGCCCGCGATCTCTCTTCGCCAGGCGGGATCGTCGATTGCTCGGGTGCCCAGGATGATTCGATCCACTCCGGCCCCGATGAGGACCCTGGCCCGATCGGTGTCCCGGATCCCGCCTCCCACCTGGATCTCCCCGGGCGCGTCCCGCGCGATCCGGGACACGAGATCCAGGTTTCCGCCTCTGTCGAGCGCCGCGTCCAGATCCACCACGTGAAGCACGCGAAACCCACGGTCCCGCCAGCCACGGGCGACACCCACCGGGTCCGGAAGGGAGACCCGCTCGTCCTCGGGTCGTCCCCCGACGAGCTGGACGCAGCGTCCGTCCTTGAGATCCACGGCGGGCGCGGCAATCATCCCCCCACCTCCCGCACGAAGTTGGCGAGCACCCGGAGCCCGGCTGCGGAGCTCTTCTCCGGGTGGAACTGGAAGCCCCAGGTCCGACCCTTTCGCACGGCAGCGGCGAACGTCTCTCCCTCGTAGCTGGATCGGGCGATCACCGAATCGGCTTCGGCCTCATCCACCTCGCACACGAACGAGTTCGCGTAGTAGGCGGGAAAGGTGCCGATCCCACGGAGCGCGGGATCCGACCCTCCCTCCACGTCGTTCCACCCCATCTGGGGGACGGTTCGGGCGCGGAGCCTCCGGACCTTCCCGGAAAGAAGCCCGATCCCGGCGCCCGGGGCCTCCTCGCTCTCCGGGAAGAGGAGCTGCATCCCCAGGCAGATCCCGAGGCACGGGAGTCCCGCGTCCAGCGCCTCACGCACCCGCTCGCGCTCTCCCCCCAGGCCGCGGACGGCGGATCCAAACGAGCCCACGCCCGGAAGGACCAGACCGTCCCGGTCCAGGGCTTCCCTCCAGTCCGAGGTTACGGTGACCCGGGCCCCGCCCCGCTCGAGTCCCTTCCCGAGCGAATGCAGGTTTCCCGCACCGTAGTCGAAGAGCGCGAGATGGATCATAGGGGGGCCTCGTCGCGCAGGGGGCGCTCGGGGGCCTCGTTGGCGAAGGAGCGCTCGGCGAGCACCTCGTCCAGTGCCCGGAGGAAACGGTCGGTCTCGCGCCGTGGGCCCACCGAGACCCGAACGGCGTCGCCGATCCTGGGAAGGCCGGGGAACGGCCGCACCCCGACCCCTCGCTCGCTCAGCCCGGCCGTCACGCCGGGCACGGTCCCTTCCGGGACCGGGAGGAGGAGGAAGTTGGCCTGGGACGGGATGGGGACGAGTCCCCGTGCTTCTAGCTCTCGGCGGAGTCGGTCCCGCTCCTCCCTGACCTTGGCGACGATCGCCGGCACCCAACCCTCCCGGTCCTCGAGGGCGACCAGTGCGGCTCCCTCGGCTGCTCGGCCCACCTTGTACGGGCCCCTCGACTTCTCCACCTCGGCGATCACGCCCGCCGGCCCGACCGCGAAACCCACGCGCAGCCCGGCGAGCCCGTAAGCCTTGGAAAACGTCCGGACCACGAGGAGGCGGTGTGAAGCTGCCGCCTCGCGAAGGAAGTCGTCGTCCGCGAAATCGGCATACGCCTCGTCGAGCAGGATGATCGGGCCTTCGGGGTCGGCTGCCTCGACCAGGCCCTCGACCCAGGCACGGGGCGCTGCCTCCCCCGTGGGGTTGTTGGGACGACAGACATACACGACGGCGGCGCGACGTTCGACGAGGGCCCCGGGTTCCGCGGCCGCCTCCATGGGTACCGGGTCCGGATCGAGCCCGCTCGCGCGGGCGAACACCTCCACCATCGAAAAGGTCGGCGGGAGGTACGCCACCCGCTCGCCACCGTCCCCTGCGGCCCGGAAGATCGAGTCGAGGAGGTCGTCCGAGCCGCACCCCGTGACCACGGACTCCTCAGGTACATCGAACCGTCGGGCGATCGCCCCGCGGAGCCCATCGGCGTACACGGAAGGGTAACGGACCAGATCCTCCTCGCGGGCGGCCCTGAGGGCACGGAGTGCTCCGGGGTGGGGTCCCCAGCGGTTCGTGTTGTCCGAGAGGTCCACCTCGACCGGCCGCCGGTCTGGGGCGTAGCGGGCGATACGCCGGTAGGGCTCGCGAGGGAACGGGCTCATGGCCGGGCCCTCGCCCGGACGGCCGCCGCGTGGGCGGGGAGCCCTTCGGCCTCGGCCATCCGACCGACGTCGTCCGACAGAGCCGCGGCCCCCTCCTCGGAGACCTCCTGCCAGTTGAAGACGCGGCCGAAATCCAGCACGGAGAGACCGGAGAACGACCGGGCCCGGCCCCCCGTGGGAAGCACGTGGTTCGCCCCGGTGACGTAATCGCCGAACGCAACCGACGAGGCGTCTCCGAGGAACACCGTGCCGGCCGTCGATTGGGTCTCGAGGTCGCGCGCCGGATCGTCCGTGAAGAGCGCGAGGTGCTCGGCCGCGTACGCCTCCGCGAAGCCGAGTGCCTCGCTCCGGTCTCCCGCCAGGAGGATCGCGCCCCTGGTCGCCAGCGCGGCTTCAACGATCTCCTTCCTCCCCGCCGCGGCCACCCGCGCCCCCAGAGCGTTTCGGACCTCCTCCAGGAGCTTCGCGCTCCAGCTCACGACGGCCACCGAGGCGTCGGGGTCGTGCTCGGCCTGCGCGACCAGCTCGGCCGCCACCCGCTCGGGGTCCGCCGAGCCGTCTGCCACCACGAGTACCTCCGAGGGGCCGGCCGGCGAATCGATCCGGAGCTCGCCCGCGACCTGCCTTTTGGCCTCGGTGACCCATCGGTTCCCGGGCCCGACGATGGCGTCGACCCTCGGCACCGAGGCCGTCCCGTAGGCTAGGGCACCGATTGCTCCCGCCCCGCCGATGGCTAGGAGCCTCGAGGCCCCCGCGATGGCGCAGGCCGTGAGGACGTGGGGCGGCGGCTCGCCGGAGGCGCCGGGGGGCGAGCAAACGATGACGTCCTCCACTCCCGCGGCGCGGGCCGGTACCACGCCCATGAGGACGGACGAGGGGTAGGCCGCCCGGCCCCCCGGGGCGTAGACGCCCACCGCCCGGAGCGGAACGAACCTCCGACCAAGGCGCACCCCGGGCTCGATCTCGACCACGAGCTCGTTCGGGATCTGGGCCTCGTGAAACGCGCGGATGTTTCGGGCCGCTCGCTCGAGCGCGGCGACAAGGGAGGGATCGAGCGAACGCCTCGCGGCCTCCCACCTCACGGACGGCACCTCCAGGGAGCGAAGCTCGACGCCGTCCAGCTCCCGCGCCATCTGCAGGAGCGCGGCGTCCCCTTCGGTCCGGACTCGGGTGAGGATGGTCCGCACCGAGTCCCGAACACGCGCCTCGTCGGACGGTCTCCGCTCGAGGAGCAGGGCGCGCTCCGCCGGGCCGAGCTCCGAGACGCGGGCGTCCACGGCCAGCCGAAGGGAGGGCGCGCCGGCGCCCGGCGGTGAGCTTACTCCCTTCGTCATGGCATCAGCCGCTCGATTCGGGTGACCAGAATGCCCGCGGCCCCGAGTTCCTTCAGCCGTGAGATCGTCCGATCGACCTGGTCGGCTTCGACGACCGCGTGCGCCGCGACCCATGCTTCCCTGTCCAGCACATCCACGATTGTCGGGCCCGTGATGCCGGGTAACACCTTGCGAACCTCATCCAGCCGATCTCGCGGCACGTTGGCCATCAGGTAGCGGTGGCGCTTCGCGCGGAGCACCGACTCAAGGGCGGTCACGAGCCGCTCTCCGCTGCGCTGGGCGCCGCCGCCATTCCAGGCCGCGCGATTCGCGATGAGGCGGGCGGACGAATCGAGAACGGTCCCGACCTCCTTGAGCCCGTTCACGCGCAGGGTCGAGCCCGTCGAGGCCAGGTCCACGATCACGTCGGCCACCCCCAGGTGAGGCGCGATCTCGGCCGCGCCCGATACAGGTACGAGCTGGATCCCGATCCCGAGCGACTCGAAGTGCCGGCGGGCCAGGTTGGGGAAGGAGGTGGCCACGCGGCTTCCCTCTTCCAGCTTTGCCGGATCGTCCACGGGCGACTCCTCCCGGACGGCGATCACGAGGCGACACTTCCCGAATCCCAGGTCGAGGAGCTCGAAGACCTCGTCCCGTCCGGACTCCTCTACGAGGTCCCGGCCGGTGATCCCGAACTCGGCCGCTCCATCCGCGACGAACTCGGGAACGTCCTGCGCGCGGACGAAGATGGCCTGAAACTCCGAGCCGAGTCGGGCCAGGAGGGATCGGTCGGCCCTGAACTCGGGCTTGAGCCCGGCTTCGTCGAACAGCTCGAGCGCGCTGTTCGAGAGGCGGCCCTTGTTCGGTATCGCGATTCTCATCCGTGCTCCACCGTCCGCGTGTAAAAAAAAGCGGCCCGTCCGGTTGGGACGGGCCGCGGGGTTCGGTCGCGCTCGGTTTCAGGGGCGCACGCCGACCTCCACCCGTCCCGTCCGGGACCGGCGATGATGGTCGTGATAGTGGTGCGCCACGTACCGGTGCATGGCGAGGAAGCTACCGGCGCGGGGAGGCGCGGTCAAACGGCGAGGCGCGACCCCGTGTAGCGCGAACTCCGATGGCGACGCCCCGGAAACGAGGCCGGCCGGGCGGCGAAGCCAACCAACGGTGGTGCGGGACCCGTCCGTCCCGGCCCTTGGCTGCCCCCGGGCGCCGGCTCTACGTTTCATCCCGCGTTCCGACCGCCCTGTCGGTCGGCCGACGTAAGCGTAAGTGCCCACGCCACTGGCCTTGCCGGATGAGCGTCGAGTACCGAGACGAGCGATGCGCTGCCGGGCTACGGCGAGGAGGAGTGACGAACGATCAACTGCACATCCGCCACACGCCCAACGGCGTGTGGAACATGACGTGGGTGAGCGCGGGCCACCACACCTGTGCGAAGCATCCGTTAGTGCACTGAATGGGCGCTGAATCTCCCACTGCGGGGCGCGACTTCGTCCGGCAGATCATCGACAGGGACCTGGAGACCGGGGCGACCGAGGGCAGGGTAATCACCCGCTTCCCTCCGGAGCCAAACGGCTTCCTCCATATCGGTCACGCTAAGTCGCTCGTCCTGAACTTCGGGCTGGCCCAGGATTACGCGGGGGCCCGCTGCCATCTCCGCTTCGACGACACGAACCCCGCCACGGAGGACCTCCGGTACGTCCGGGCGATCGAGGAGGACGTCCGTTGGCTGGGATACGAGTGGAGCGAGCACCTGTACTTTGCCTCGGACTACTTCGAGGAGATGTACGGTTTTGCCGAGGAGCTGATCCAGAAGGGGCTCGCCTATGTGGACTCTCAGAGCGAGGAGGCGATCCGGGAGCAGCGGGGCACCGTGACCGAGCCCGGGCGGGCGAGCCCGCATCGGGAGCGCGCCGTGGAAGAAAGTCTCCGGCTGTTTCGGGAGATGAGGGAGGGAGAGCACGGCGACGGGGAGCACGTCCTTCGGGCGAAGATCGACATGGGATCGGCCAACATGCTCATGCGCGACCCCGTTCTCTATCGGATTCGCCACGCGGATCACTATCGGACCGGGGGGAGTTGGTGCATCTATCCCCTCTACGACTATGCCCATCCGCTCGAGGACGCCCTCGAGGGTATCACGCACTCGCTCTGCACGCTCGAGTTCGCCAACAACCGGGAGCTTTACGACTGGGTGGTCGAGAACGTGAGCGTCCCGCACCGGCCGCGTCAGTATGAGTTTGCGCGCCTGAGTCTCGACTACACGGTCATGAGCAAGCGCCGCTTTCTGCGGCTGGTCGAGGAGGGCGACGTCGCGGGGTGGGACGACCCACGAATGCCGACGCTGGCGGGCCTCCGGAGGCGCGGCGTCACTCCGGAGGCGATCCGGGGATTCTGCGAGATGGTCGGAGTCGGGCGCTCGGACTCGCGGGTGGACATCGCGAAGCTCGAGTACGCGATCCGGGACGACCTGAACCGTAGGGCTCCGCGTGTCCTCGCCGTGCTTCGCCCCCTTAAGGTCACGGTGATCGGGTGGCCCAAGGCCAGGGTGGACGCCTGTGACGCTCCGTATTTCCCTCACGATGTTCCAGGGGAGGGCAGCCGGCCCCTCCCGTTCAGCGGCGAGATCTACATCGATCGGGACGACTTCGCCGAGAACCCGCCCCCGGGGTTCCGGAGGCTCGTGCCCGGGGGAGAGGTGCGGCTCCGGTACGCGTACGTCATCCGCTGCGAGGAGGTGGTGAAGAACGAGGCGGGCAAGGTGGTCGAGCTCCGGTGCACCTACGATCCCGAAACGTGGGGACGGAACCCGCCCGACGGCCGATCCGTGAAGGGGACCATCCAATGGGTATCCGCGGCCCACGCAGTGCCGTGCGATGTCCACCTCTACGATCGCCTCTTTACCGTGCCCGATCCCGAGGCCGAGGCGATCGAGAGGGGAGGCGACTCGACGTTTCGGGACTTCCTGAACCCTGCGTCCCTCGAGGTCGTCGAGGGCGCGCTGGTGGAGCCGTCGATCGCGGGGGATCCCGGGGATACGCGCTACCAGTTCGAGCGGGTCGGTTACTTCTGGCGGGATCCTGTGGACGGCCGCGGTGACCGACCCGTGTTCAACCGGATCGTAACGCTCCGGGACACGTGGGCTAGAGTGAAGGCCGGCGGCGTTAAGCGCGGTCCGCGTGCGCGCCCCGAGGCTCCGGCGGAGAGGCGGTCCGACGGGGACGGCGCTCGGCGCGCGCCCGTGGCGCGGGAACGGGCGGCCGAGCTTCAGGCACGGTTTGGCCTGGACCCTGCCGATGCGGAGATCCTGGCCAGAGACGCGTCCACGAGTGCCTTCTTCCTGGCCGCCGTGGACGCCTCCTCGGACGCGGGTGCCGAGGACAACTACCGGTCGGCGGCCCTCGTTGCGAACTGGATGATCAACGTCCTTCCGTCGGTAGCCGGTGGGCGAGAGCTCGCGGAGCTTCCCATGCGACCCCCCGAGTTCGCTGCGCTCGTCTCGCTGGTGGAGGAGGGGGTGGTCTCCAGACGGGCGGGGGCAGCGGTTCTAGAAGCCATGGCGCGCGACGGCGGGAACCCGCGGGAGATCGTCGAGCGGCTGAACCTCCGACAGGTGAGCGACGCCGAGTCCCTGATCCCCATCGTGAAAGAGGTGGTCGGGGGCTACCCCGACAAAGTGGAGGAATACCGTGCCGGAAAGGTGGAGCTCGTGGGGTTCTTCATGGGCCAGGTCATGCGGCGCTCGGGCGGCCGTGCGGACCCGGGCGTGGTGAGGCGGCTCCTGGACGAAGCGTTGCGGTAGGGCAGAGGTCCCGGCGCGCTGCCCGGGCCCGACGGGCGAGCGCGGGGCCCTTCCGGACCCCGGTTTGGGCCCCAGGGTACAGGCCATGCTGGAGACCGGTCCACGAACCGCCCCGTCCCGCGGGCCAGATTCCCCATGGACACCCACATCCGAGTCCGCGGCGCCCGGCAGCACAACCTGAAGAACCTGGACCTGGACATCCCCCGCGGCACCCTCACGGTGATCACGGGCCCGTCTGGATCCGGCAAGTCCTCCCTGGCGCTCGACACGATCTTTGCGGAAGGGCAGAGGCGGTACGTCGAGTCGCTCTCCACCTACGCCAAGCAGTTCCTCGAGCGTATGGAGAAACCGGACGTCGACACGGTGGAGGGGATCTCCCCCGCCGTCGCCATCGAGCAGAAGAACCCCACGAAGACGAGCCGCTCCACGGTTGGGACAGCGACGGAGGTCTATGACTATCTCCGGCTTCTCTTCGCGCGAGTGGGATGGACGTTCTGCCCCCACTGCGGGCGCCGAGTGCTCCCCGACACGGTGAGCTCCGCCGTGGACCGGGTCTTCGCGCTTCCGGAGGGGACGCGGTTCATAGTGGCGTTCCCCCTTCGGCCGAGCGGACAGACATCCCACCGGGCCCTGGTCGAGAGCCTCAAGGCACTGGGTTTCGTTCGGCTGATCGCGGACGGAGTGGCCGTCGATCTGGGCACCGCGTCGTCGGACGCCCCCGAGTCTGTGGGGCTGGACCTCGAGAACGTGGAGCTGTTGATCGTCGTTGTGGACCGCCTGAAGGTGGGGCCGGCCATTCGGGAGCGGCTTCAGGACTCGATCGGGACCGCGTTCCAGGAAGGCGAGGGAGAAGCGCTCGTGGTGCTCCACGAGGGCGGCGAGCCGACGGGCGACGGACTCGAGGAGGCCGCGAAGGCTGGTTCCGGGGAGGCCGCGAGGACTGGCCTCGGAGGGGCCACCCTCTCCTTCACCGAGCGCTTCCGCTGCCCGGACCACCTGACCGAGGAGTTCCCGGATCCCATGCCTCAGCTGTTCTCCTTCAACTCGCCGTACGGCTCGTGCCCGGAGTGCAGCGGATTCGGGGCGACGCTCGAATACGACGAGGGCCTCATCGTGCCGAGCCCGACGAAATCCATGGAGGAAGGGGCGGTCGATCCCTGGACGATGCCGCGGTACCACAGGGAGCGGGCGCGGCTACGGGCCTTTGCGGAGAAGCGCGGCGTCTCGGTTCACGCGCCCTGGGCGGAACTTCCCGATGACTTCCGGGAGGCCGTGATCCACGGGACGCCGAGGGGTAGGGGCCGACTCGCGGACGCCACCTTCCAGGGGGTCCTCCCCTTCCTGAGATCCCGGGAGAGGAAGCGCTACAAGCAGTACATCCGCGTCTTCCTGCGCAGGTACCAGGCCCCCCGGGCCTGCAACAGCTGCGGGGGTGCCCGGGTGCGCCCGGGTGCGCTGAACGTTCGCGTGGCGGAGCGGACGATCGCGGACGTGTGCCGGATCCCTCTGGAGGAGCTCGGGCCGTGGCTCTCGAGCCTCGAGCTTCCCGATCAGGAGCGGGCGGTCGCCGAGACGATCCTGGAGGAGCTTCGTGCGAGGGTCTCGTTCCTCGCGGACGTGGGTCTCGGATACCTCACGCTGGACCGGCAGACCCGTTCTCTCTCCGGCGGCGAGGCTCAGCGCATCAGCCTCGCGAACTCGCTGGGCTCGAACCTGGTGGACACAATCTACGTCCTGGACGAGCCCTCCATCGGGATCCACCCGAGGGACACGGGAGCGCTCCTCGGGCTCCTCAGGCGCCTTCGGGGGCGAGGGAACACCGTTCTCGTGGTCGAGCACGATCCGCAGACGATTCGAGCGGCCGATCACGTGGTGGAGCTGGGGCCCGCGTCCGGGGAGCGCGGCGGAAACGTCGTCTTCGAGGGGAAGATCTCCGCGCTCCTCGAGGCCGACACGGCGACAGGGCGCTACCTTTCCGGAAAGGCCGCGATCCCGGTTCCGGCCCGGCGGCGCAAGACGAACGGCGCACGGCTCGGCGTTCGTGGAGCTCATCTCCACAACGTGTCCCAGGTGGACGTCGATCTCCCGCTCGGCACCCTGATCGCGGTGACGGGCGTCTCGGGCTCGGGGAAGTCCACCCTCGTCCACGACATCCTCTATCGGGCCATCGAGCGGGAACTGGCGGGCGGCGAGACGTCCGCGAAAAAGCATCTCGGGGAGCCGGTCGGCCAGGTTCGGGCCATCACGGGGCTCGACCACCTGGAGGGGGTCGTCCTCGTGGACCAGTCTCCGATCGGCCGGACCCCGCGCTCGAACCCCGTCACCTACATCGGCGGCTGGGACGAGGTCCGGCGGATCTTCGCGGCCCAGCTCCTCTCGCAGGAGCGCGGCTACCAGGCTCGCCACTTCTCCTTCAACGTTCCGGGCGGACGCTGTGAGGCGTGCAAGGGCGCCGGGAGGGTCGAAGTGGAGATGGTGTTTATGGCCGACGTGTTCGGCCCGTGCGACGTGTGCGGGGGCCGGAGGTTCCGATCCGAGGTGCTCGAGGTCGAGGTGGGCGGGAGGCCCGTCGACGAGGTGCTCGAGCTCACCGTGGACGAGGCCATCCGGTTTTTCTACCGGGAGAGGCGACTCGGCGAAGCCCTCTGGCACCTCCAGCAGGTCGGGCTCGGGTACCTGCGGCTGGGCCAGCCGGCCACCACGCTTTCCGGGGGCGAGGCGCAGCGCCTAAAGATCGCCCGCGAACTCGCGGGGGCCGGGGGCCGACAGGGCCGCCGTATGTACATCCTGGATGAGCCCACCACCGGATTGGCGGGTGCGGACGTCGGACGGCTCCTGGACGTGCTCCAGCAGCTCGTGAGCGTGGGCAACACCGTCCTCGTGATCGAGCACAACCTCGACGTCGTGAAGTGCGCGGATTGGGTGGTGGACATGGGGCCTGGAGCGGGGAGCCGGGGGGGCCGGATCGTGGCCGCGGGTCCCCCCGAGGCGGTCTCTACGACCCCGGGATCGGTGACCGGCCGCTTTCTCCGGGAGGTCCTCCCCGCTGCGGTCGGCGTGTGAGCGGGACCGGGCAAAGACGGGGGTGGACAGTCCCCGAGGGGCCGAATAGAATACGCAGCGTTCGGGGGCCCGATCGGGCTCCGGCGGTACGTGGATCGATCACTCTAGGGCTCGGCCTCCCGGCGCGGAGGCTGGCGGGCTGGCCGCGACTGCGTCGGGTGATCCGTCCCGATGCGGTCTTTTTGCTTCGGGGCTTGGCAGGTCGCTGAAGAGGCACAGGGGGTCGCGCACCGACTGATGATTGCTGTCGAAGGGGTCACCAAGCGGTTCAACGGCCTCGTAGCCGTCGAGAACGTCAGCTTCGAGATCGGAAGCGGCGAGGTGGTGGGATTCCTGGGCCCGAACGGGGCGGGGAAGACCACGACGATGAGGATGCTCACCGGAACTCTTCAGCCGGATGAAGGGAGCATCCTCTACGACGGCAGCTCGATCGATGACGCGCTCATCGAGTCCAAACAGCGGGTGGGCTACCTGCCGGAGGCGAATCCTCTCTACGAGGAAATGCTCGTCTCAGAGTACATCGAGTTCGCGGGTAGGCTTCGCGACCTAAGGGGTAGCGCCCTCCAGGACCGCCTCCGCGACGCGGTGGACGAGACCGGCATCGGCGAGGTGTTCTTCCGCCCCATCTCGGAGATCTCCAAAGGGTACCGGCAGCGCGTCGGGCTGGCGGCCGCGATCCTGCACCGTCCGGAGATACTCGTGCTGGACGAGCCCACCGAGGGGCTGGATCCGAACCAGCGGGTTGAGATCCGGCGGTTGGTGAGCTCCCTGGGTCGCGAACGGACGGTCCTTCTCAGCACCCACGTCATGCAGGAGGTCGAGGCGACGTGCAGCCGGCTTCTGATCATCCACCGCGGCCGGCTCGTGGCCGATGGCAGCGTGGGCGACCTCCTGGCCACCAGGAAGGGCTTTGCGGCGTACGTCGTCGAGGCCGAGGGACAGGACGTCGCGCCGGCCCTCGCCGAGCTCCCGGGCGTGGAGTCCTACGAGGAGGAGAGGGTCGAGGGCCGTAGCCGAATTCGCGTGATGGTTTCCGGGGATGAGGAGCTCCGGCCCCGCATATTTCGCCTCGCCTCCGAGCGCGGCTGGATCCTGTGGGAGCTCCACCGTGAGCGAGCCAGCCTGGAGCAGCTCTTCCACGAGATCACGGCTGAGGGGGGCGGCGACGGGAACGCAGGCTCCGAGGTGGAGGAGGACCGATGAGGCCCACGGGCACCGTGCTTCGGGCCGAGCTGCGGGGGTACCTGGACCACCCCACGGCGTATGTGCTCGTCGTCGCGTTTCTGGGGCTCGCGCTCTTCCTCTCAATCCGGCAGATGTACCTGTCGGGGCTCGCGACTCTGAGACCCCTCTTCGATTTGCTTCCCTGGCTGTTCACGGTGTTCGTGCCGGCGGTGACCATGCGATCCCTCGCCGAGGAGCGCCGCGGACGCACCCTGGAGTGGCTCCTCGCCCAGCCGCTTGGCGAGGGTGAGCTCGTCCTGGGCAAGCTCCTCGGGAACTGGCTCATGGTGCTCATCGCCCTGGCCGGAACCGTCCCCACGGCCCTGGCCCTAGCGTTCATGACGGAGGCGGATCCCGGGATCATGGTGGGTCAGTACACCGGCGCCGCGCTCCTGGCCGGTCAGCTCTCGGCCATCGGGCTGTGGGCCTCGAGCGTGACCCGAAACCAGATCACCGCGTTCATCCTCGGCGTCAGCGTGGGCCTCTTCCTCCTGCTGCTCGGCACGCCCGTTGTGACCCTCGGGCTCCCGGGTGTCCTGTCGGGTGCAGCGACTCGACTCTCCCTCCTCGGCCACTTCGCCAATGTGACCCGGGGAGTCATCGATCTCCGGGACGTGCTGTACTTCGTGTCGGCGATGGCCCTGTTCGCGTTCCTCGCGTACGTCGCGGTGGTCCGCGAGCGACTGAGCGGCGCGAGGCCGGCGTACCGGCGTCTGCGCGTCGGTGTCGTGGCGATGGCGGCAGCGGTGGTCATGCTGAACCTCGTCGGGGGCTACATCCGCGGTCGACTGGACCTGACGCGCGGAAGCGTCTACACGCTCGCGGAGGGCACTAGGCAGATCTTGGGGGAGCTGGACGACGTCGTGTCGATCCGCTTCTTCCTTTCGAGCGAGCTTCCTCCCGAGGTTCAGGTCTCGGTGCGGGACGTTCAGGATCTGCTCGCCGACATCGAGCGAGCGTCGGACGGATTCGTCCGGGTGGAGCAGGTGAATCCGGACGACGATCCGGATACGGCCGAAGAGGCCCTGGATCTGGGCGTCAGCGACATCGACTTCAACGTGCTCCGGAACGACGAGTTCCAGGTGCGCCGCGGGTGGTTCGGCCTGGCGCTCCTGTACGCCGACCAGAGCGAGCGCATCCCGGTGATCGACCGCACGGACGATCTGGAGTTCCGGCTACTGTCGGCGATCTCCAGGATGACCACCGAGGCCAGTCCGACTGTGACGTTCCTGACCGGGTTCGGGGCGCGGGAGCCGTCGTCGTTTGTGAACTTCTACGGCATGCTCCTGGAGCGGTACGATGTCGGGGTCATCCAGCTGGAAGGGGACTCCGTTCCCGAGCGGCTCTCGCCGGATTCGACCGGCGTCATCGTGGTCGCGGCCCCGAGTCTCACGCTCGACACGGCCGCGGTCGAGCTGGTCCGCAACTACCTGAGCGAGGGGGGAGCCGGTCTCTTCCTCCTGGACCGAAACCAGGTCCAGGGGGAGATGCTCATCGCCCAGGAAGTCACCACCGGGCTCGAGCCGGTGCTCGAGGAGCACGGAGTGCGGCTCGTGTCCGGCATCATCTACGACCTCCGGTCGAGCGAGCGGATCAACGCGGGCCAGCAGGGTGTCTTCCAGCTCGTCCAGGCCTATCCATACTGGCCCATCGTCTTCCCGGGGGACGTCCACGCGACGAACCGGGAGCTGCAGCGCATGAGCCTGGGCTGGGCCAACCCCGTGGAGATCGTGGAGGGGGCGCCGGCGGCGGCGCTCTGGATAACGACGGACGCCGCCGGGCTCCAGCCATCCGGCACGCCGGTCGCACCTGGACCCGATGCGCAGTTCAGCGAGGATGACCTGGGAGTGCGGATCGTGGCGGCCGCGGTGGGCCCGGAGCTCGCGGCCGAGGCGGACGAAGGCGGCGCCGCACCCTCGGCGGCTTCGTCGGGGAGCCCCCCCAGTCGTATCGTGGTGGTGGGGGACGTGGACTTCCTGAACGACAGCTTCGTCGGAGCGAGCCCCCAGAACCTCTTCTTCGCCGCGAACGCGGTGGACTGGCTCGCCCAGGACGAGGCGTTGATCTCCATCCGGTCCAAGAACCGGGTGCCCCCGCCCCTCATCTTCCCCTCAGATGGCCTGCGCGCCTCCGTGCGGTGGGGGAGCCTGCTGGGGGTGCCGTTCCTGCTCGTCCTCCTCGGCCTGATCCGCGTGGGTGGCCGGCGCCGCCGCGCCGAACGCCGCTGGCGAGAGGTCCTCAAGTGAGCACCCGCGCCCTCCAGGTCGTGCTTGGCACGCTCGGGGGGCTCGTCCTCGTCTACGGGCTCATGCTCCTGGCGGGGTCCATGGAGGCGCCGGCGTCCGAAGCCGAGACCGCGCTCGCCGGGGCCCTCGCGGCCGTCGGCCGGGACAGCGTCGAGGTCATCGAGATCGTGGGGGGCGAGGAGCTGGTCACGATCCGTCGGGCGCCGGAGGGTTGGACGGTAAGCGGCTTCCCCGCGGACACGCTCGCCATCTGGAGGGTCCTCGACGCGCTCGCGGTCGGCTCGATCGGCTCCCTCATCTCGTCCAACCCCGAGAACCACGACCGCCTGGGTGTGATCGGTGAGGCTGCCCTCCAGCTCAGCGTCACGAGGACGGGCGGGGCGGACGTGACGCTCACGGTCGGGGATGCCGGTCCTGGGACGTCGTCCACCTACGTGCGCCTTCCCGACTCAAACGACGTGTTCCTCCTTCGGACGGGGCTTCGGACCGCGGCGGCGCGGGGCGGCGTGGGCTCGTGGCGCGACCGCACGGTGGCGCGCGTGGACACCGCCGCAGTGGCGAGGCTCGCAGTCGAGCGGGAGGGAGCGTTGACGGAGATGGTACGGGCCGACAGCGTCTGGACCGTCGACGGGGCGCCGGCCGTCGCGCTTCCGGTGCGCGATCTCCTCGGCGGGCTCTCGAGCCTGATCGCCATCGGCTTCGCGCCCGACTCGGTGACGCTCGACACGGTGACGCGGAGAGTCGTGGCGATCGGGGCCGAGGGCGACACGCTGGCGGCCATCGAGATGGGGGAGGGTTCCACGGGCGGGCAGATCCCCACCCGAACGCCGGGTGTGGACGGGATCCTCGAGCTCACGCAGTTCCAGGCCGATCGGATCACCCCGACCAGGGAACGGGTGACGGGGGAGAGCTAGGGATGCTCTCTGCGCTGAACCGCGCCGGCCCAGTGATCTCCTAGCTCAGGGCACCGGCGCCGGAAGCGCGGACTCACTCATCAGGAACTCGT
The DNA here is from genome assembly GCA_965198065.1 of Longimicrobiales bacterium. Taxonomy (GTDB): domain Bacteria; phylum Gemmatimonadota; class Gemmatimonadetes; order Longimicrobiales; family Gaopeijiaceae; genus SHZS01. The sequence goes on from CBDAON010000004.1 coordinate 1,291,262, forward strand.
CCACGCCTCGAGCTGCGGAGCGACCCTCGGCGATCGCCCAAACGATCAGGGACTGCCCGCGCTGCATGTCGCCGCAAACGAATACCGCGGGCACGCTCGTCATCCAGCGCTCGTCCCGCCACACGTTGCCCCGCTCAGTGAGCCTGACGCCCAGATCGGTGAGGAGCCCCGGGCGCTCGGGCCCCACAAACCCCATGGCGAGGAGAACCAGGTCGGTGTCCAGGACGAGCTCACCGCCCGGGATCGGCTCGAACGAAACGCGCCCTCCCTCGATCACTCTCTGCACCTCGACGGCCTCGAGCGCTCTCACGCGCCCCTTCTCATCGCCGACGAAGCGCTGGGTCGAGACGGAGTAGACTCGATCGCCTCCCTCCTCGTGCGCCGGGGAGGTCCGGAAGACGTTCGGCCACTCGGGCCACGGGTTGTCGGCGGCACGCTCCTCGGGCGGCCGTGGGAGGAGCTCCAGTTGGTGAACCGAAAGGGCTCCCTGACGGTGGGCGGTGCCCAGGCAGTCGGCGCCGGTGTCTCCCCCGCCGATGATCACCACGTGCCGGCCCTCGGCGCTGACGAACTCCGCGTTGGGTATGACGTCGCCCTCGCACCGGCGGTTCTGGAGCTTCAAGTACTCCATCGCGAAGTGAATTCCGTCGAGCTCCCGGCTGGGAGTCTTCAGGTCGCGGGGCTCTAATGCTCCCCCCGCCAGGACGATCGCGTCGAAGCCGTCCTGAAGCTCGCGCACGGGCACGTCTCCCCCGACATCCGCGTTGGCGCGGAACACCACTCCGTCCTCCTCCATGAGCGCGAGCCGGCGATCGAGCACGCGCTTCTCCATCTTGAACTCGGGGATGCCATAGCGAAGCAGGCCGCCGATGCGGTCGTCGCGCTCGAAGACGGTGACGAGGTGGCCCGACCGGTTCAGCTGCTCGGCGGCGGCCAGACCGGCCGGTCCCGAGCCGACGACCGCGACCCTCTTGCCTGTGCGTTCCCCGGGCGGCTGGGCGCTGACCCAGCCCTCCTCGAAGGCGCGGTCGATGACGGAGATTTCCACCGCCTTGATCGTGACCGGATCGTCGTTGATCCCGAGCACGCACGACCCCTCGCAGGGAGCCGGACAGAGGGTCCCCGTGAACTCGGGGAAGTTGTTCGTCGCGTGAAGCCGCTCGATCGCTTCCTTCCAGTGATCCCGGTAGACGAGGTCGTTCCAGTCCGGGATCAGGTTCCCGAGTGGGCAGCCCTCGTGGCAGAACGGGATGCCGCAGTCCATGCAGCGCGCCGCCTGCTTCTTGAGCTCCGGCTCCGGATAGGGTAGATAGGCTTCCTTCCAGTCGCGGATGCGCTCGGCGACCGGCCGGGTAGGCCACTTCCTGTACTTGATCTCTATGAAGCCGGTGACCTTACCCACTCGTGGCACCCACAAGCTCGGCGAAGGAGGGCTCTCTTCCCTCCGCGCGCGCGTTCGCCATGGCGTCCAGCACGCGCTGATAGTCGCGGGGCATGACCTTCACGAGCTTCCTCTGGAGCGCGGGCCAATCGGATAGCAAGCGCTCAGCGTACTCCGACCCCGTGTGCTCGACGTGCCGCTCGATCAGCCCGCGCACGAGCTCGATGTCCTCCTCCGACTCCACGGGCTCGAGCGTAACCATTTCGAGGTTGCACCGGCGCTCGAAGTCCCCGGCCTCGTCCAGCACGTACGCGATACCGCCGGACATGCCCGCGCCGAAGTTCCGGCCGGTCGGGCCCAGGACGACGACCCGTCCGCCCGTCATGTATTCGCACCCGTGGTCGCCGATGCCCTCGACCACGGCGCGCGCACCGCTGTTACGCACCGCGAAGCGCTCGCCCGCGATCCCGTGCACGTACGCTTCCCCGCTCGTCGCACCGTACAGTGTCACGTTCCCGATGATGATGTTCTCTTCGGGCACGAACTTCGCGCCACCGGGCGGGAACACCACGAGCTTTCCGCCCGAGAGTCCCTTGCCCCAGTAGTCGTTCGCGTCGCCCTCGAGCGTGAGGGTGATGCCGCGAGGCACGAAGGCCCCGAAGCTCTGACCGGCGGACCCCGTGAAGTTGACGTTGATCGTATCGTCGGGAAGCCCGACGCCACCCCAGCGCGAGGTCACCTCGTAGCCAAGCGTCGTTCCGACCGTGCGGTTGACGTTCCGGATCGGGAGCTGGATGTCGACCCGCCTCCCGTGCTCGAGCGCATCGGTCGCCTCGGCGATGAGCACGTTGTCGAGCGCCTGAGCGAGCCCGTGGTCCTGCGAAACCACGCAGCGCCGTGCCACGGAGGGTGGCATGTCCGGTTGGTGGAGGATGGAGGAATAGTCGAGCCCCTGGGCCTTCCAGTGATCGACGGCGGGAGCGAAGTCGAGGCGGTCCACTCTCCCGATCATCTCGTCCATCGTGCGGAAGCCCATCTCCGCCATGTACTCCCTGACCTCCTTGGCGATGAACCGGAAGAAGTTCTCTACAAGCTCGGGCTTCCCGGTGAACTTCTTCCGGAGCTCGGGATCCTGGGTGGCGATTCCGACCGGGCAGGTATTCAGGTGGCACACCCGCATCATGATGCAGCCCATTACCACGAGCGGCGCGGTGGAGAAGCCGTACTCTTCCGCTCCCAGGAGGGCGGCAATGACGACGTCCCTCCCGGTCTTCATCTGACCGTCCACCTGGACGGAGATCCGGTCGCGCAGCTTGTTCAGGACCAGCACCTGCTGGGTCTCGGCGAGGCCGAGCTCCCAGGGCGTGCCTCCGTGCTTGATGGACGTGAGCGGAGAGGCCCCCGTTCCCCCGTCGTGTCCCGAGATTAGCACCACGTCGGCATGGGCCTTCGACACGCCGGCGGCAACCGTCCCGACCCCGACCTCGGCCACCAGCTTCACGTGGATGCGGGCCTTCGGGTTCGAGTTCTTCAGATCGTGAATCAGCTGGGCCAGGTCCTCGATCGAGTAGATGTCGTGGTGTGGTGGGGGCGAGATGAGCCCGACCCCGGGGGTGGACAGGCGCACCTCCGCGATCCACGGGTAGACCTTGGGGCCCGGAAGCTGGCCGCCCTCACCGGGCTTCGCCCCCTGCGCCATCTTGATCTGGAGGCCGTCGGCATTGACCAGGTACTCGCTGGTCACGCCGAAGCGACCCGAGGCGACCTGCTTGACCGCGCTCCGGCGCGAGTCTCCGTTCGGGTCGAGCGCATAGCGCGCGGGGTCCTCGCCCCCTTCACCGGTGTTCGACTTCCCGCCGAGGCGGTTCATGGCGATGGCCAGGGTCTCGTGTGATTCCTGGCTGATGGATCCGTAGGACATCGCCCCCGTGGCGAAGCGCTTGAGGATCGCCTCGACCGGCTCGACCTCGTCTAGCGGCACCGGCTGGTCAGCAGGCTTCAGGGCAAAGAGCCCGCGCAGGGTCGCGCGACGCTCGTTCTGGTCGTCGACCAGCCGCGTGTATTCCTTGAAGATCGAATACTGCCCCGACTTGGTCGCGTGCTGCAGCTTGAACACGGTGGTCGGGTTGAACAGGTGGTACTCGCCGTCCCGGCGCCACTGGTACTCGCCGCCCCAATCGAGTTCGAGAGGCCCGACCGGTCGGGAGGGGAAGGCGCGCTCGTGGCGCCGCCTGACTTCCTCGGCGACGACGGCGAGACCCGCTCCCCCGAGCCTGGACGTGGTCCACGTGAAGTACTGGTCCACGAAAGACTTGTCGAGGCCGACGGCCTCGAAGATCTGGGCGCCGCAGTAACTCGCGAACGTGGAGATCCCCATCTTCGACATGACCTTCAGGATCCCCTTGTTCAGCGCCCGGATGTAATTCTCCACTGCTTGCTCGTGATCGAGCCCCTCAAGGATCCCCTGGTGGATCATGTCGTCCAGCGTCTCGAACGCGACCCAGGGGTTCACCGCGCTCGCGCCGTATCCGGTGAGCAGGCACACATGATGAGCCTCGCGGGCGTCACCGGTCTCCACCACGAGGCCGCACTTCGTGCGCGTGCCCTCCTGCACGAGGTGATGGTGCACGGCCGCGGTTGCAAGCAGGCTCGGGATCGCTGCGTGCTCCCGATCGATATCGCGGTCGGACAGGATGACCACATCGTAACCCGCCGCGACGGCCTCGCTCGCTCGCCGCTTCAGATCCCCGACCGCCCTGGCGAGCCCCTCGCCACCTTCCTCGACCCGGTAGAGTGTCGAAAGCGTCGTCGACTTGAACCCCTGGATGGAGAGATGGCGGAGCTTCTCGAGGTCTGCGTTGTCGATCACGGGATACTGAACGTTGATCTGCCGGCAGGATTCGGGCTCCGGCACGAGCAGGTTCCGCTCGGGCCCGATCGTACCCTCCATGGAGGTCACCAGCTCCTCGCGGATCGCGTCGAGAGGCGGGTTCGTAACCTGAGCGAAGAGCTGCTTGAAGTAGTCGTAGAGCATGCGCGGGCGATCGGATAGAACGGCGAGCGCCGTGTCCGTCCCCATGGAGCCCAAGGGTTCCACGCCGTCCTTAGCCATTGGCGCTAGGAGGATCCGGACGTCCTCGTGCGTATACCCGAAGGCGATCTGGTGCCTCGGCAGGGCCTCCCTGTCCGGTTCCGGCTCGGGCGCGGGCGGAAGGTCATCGAGGCGGACGAGGTTCCGGGCGAGCCACTCGGCGTAGGGGTGCTCGGACGCCAGCTGCGTCTTGATCTCCTCATCGTCGATGATCCGGCCCTGGGCGGTATCCACGAGGAAGATCCGCCCCGGCTGGAGCCGACCCTTGCGGAGGATGTTCTCCGGCGGGATGTCGAGAACGCCCACCTCGGAGGCCATGACCACGAGGTCGTCGTTCGTGACGCAGTACCGGGACGGGCGCAGGCCGTTTCGGTCGAGCACGGCCCCGACGACCGTGCCGTCCGTGAACGCGATGGAGGCCGGCCCGTCCCACGGCTCCATGAGCGAGGCGTGGTACTCGTAGAACGCCTTCCGCTCCGGGCTCATCGACTCGTGCCCGTGCCACGGTTCCGGAATCATCATGAGGATGGCGTGGGGCAGCGACCGTCCGTTCATGACCAGGAACTCGAGGACGTTGTCGAAGATCGCCGAGTCGCTCCCGCCTTCGCGAACGACCGGGCGCACCTTCGCGAAGTCCTCCCCGAACAGCTCGGACTCGAACAGCGCTTCCCTCGCTCGCATCCAGTTGATGTTGCCCCGGAGCGTGTTGATCTCGCCGTTGTGCACGAGGTAGCGGTACGGGTGCGCGAGCGGCCACGAGGGGAACGTGTTCGTCGAGAAGCGCTGGTGCACGAGTGCGAGGGCCGACTCGACGTCCGGATCGACGAGGTCTGGGAACATCGTCTGGATCTGATCGGCCGAGAGCATGCCCTTGTAGATGATCGTTTTGGAGGACAGGCTCGGGAAGTAGAAGAAGCGCTTTCCGTCCATCTCGAGCGCGTCCACCGCGTGCTCGATCCGCTTCCGGATCACGTAGAGCTTGCGCTCGAGATGCGCCTGGTCCCGGACCGCCTCGCCGCGTCCGATGAACACCTGCCTGAAGCGCGGCATGGTGGAGACGGCGGACTCCCCGAGGGGGCCGTGGTCCGTCGGAAGTTCTCGCCAGCCGAGGAGCCGCTGGCCTTCCTCGGCGACCACCGTCTCGATCAGCTTCTCGATCGTCGCCCGCTCGGATGGTTCGTGGGGGAGGAAGACGAGGCCGGCGCCGTACGCGCCTGGAGGAGGAAGCGCGATGCCCAGCCCGTCGCACGCCTTGCGCAGGAAGCGATCTGGAAGCTGGAGCAGAATGCCGGCGCCGTCCCCCGTGTTTGGCTCGGAGCCGCAGGCTCCCCGGTGGCGGAGGTTCAGGAGAACCTCGAGCGCCTTTCGGACGATGTCGTGCGAGGGCTGGCCCTTCACATGGACCACGAACCCGATGCCGCAGGCATCGCGTTCGTGACGCGGGTCGTAGAGTCCCTCGGCCGGACGCTGTCCGGCGTATGCCTTCAATGCCTGCTCCTTCATCTCCCCTCCATTCTCACTCGATCGGGCCTCGCCGCGTGCGGACATCGACGGTCCCCTCGATGTCGCCACGGGGTCCCTCGTTCAAAGGGCCATAGAGGCCCCGGCCTCCGTAAAGCGGGACGAGGCCATTCGGGTACCCCTCTGTCGTTAAGAGCGCCGGACTTCGGCCCGAGCTTCGCTAGGCGGCCGGTGCGGTCATCCGACTCCCCTCTTCGGGGAGGTCGTGGTCCCTCAGGTAATGCACGAATGCGTCCACGACGGGCGGAAGCGCACGGTCCCGCCGGTGCACGATCGCGAGCGGCCGGATCAGGGTGGGCTGCAGATCCGCGGTGGCGAGCACGCCCCGCGCGACCTCGACCCGGACAGTCCGCCGTGGAAGGATCCCGACGCCGTCCGTCTCCGAAACGGCGGCCTTGATCGTGTCGATGTTGTCGAAAGAGCTCTCCACGGTGGGCTGCACACCGTGACGCCTCAAGTACGATCGAATCTCCCGTGAAATGCGAAGGCTTGCGTCGAAGCCGATGAGCCGCTCGTCGGCGAGGTCCGCGGGACGGTGCCGCGTCCGGCCGTGCAGCCGATGCCCCACACGAAAGACCGCCACCATCCGCTCGTCCCGGAGCGGGATGTGGGCCAGGTCGGGCCAGCGGTCGGGATACGACAGAATGCCGAAGTCGCTCTTCCCCTGACGCACGGACTCCTGGACGCCCTGCGGCTGGAGATACTGGATCTGGATCTTCACCTCGGGATTCAGCTCCTGGAACCCTTCGCGGATCTCGTTCAGGTGCGCGACGTCGGCTGAGTAGATCGACGCGACGTTCACGGTGCCGCGGAACGGCCCGACGCTCCCCACCACCTCCCGCTGGAGACGGTCGTAGCGGTCCAGGATCTCGCGGCAGCCCTCGTAATAGACCTTCCCCACGTGCGTGAGACCGCAGGGCCGCGTGGAGCGGTCGATGAGCTCCACCCCGAGATCGTCCTCCAGGCCGCGGATCCTCTGGGACGCCGCAGATTGGGTGATCCCGTGCAGCTCCGCCCCCTTCGAGAAGTTCCCGTTCTGGGCGACGTCACAAAACAGCTTGATCGTGGCCAGGGACATGGGGGCCAATACTAAGATGATTTTTTGTAATGTCAATCCTGTTGACAAGTATTCAGTCTAATACTTGACTTCCGAAGGTGCTCCCTCAGGACGGGGGCGCCACGGGCCCTCCGGACCGTTGCCGCGATCCTCCGTTTTTCGTTATTTTTCAAGGGTTATCGAGGGTTTCTCACTCTCGCAGGACTGATCGTCCCCGACCCGGCCACGGGGATCCCCGCGGGGGCCCACTTTATCCAATCGAGCTGACTTCATGGAATCGGAAAACGGGCAGAAGATCCTTTCCCGCCTGCTCGAAGACGAGATGCGGGAGTCGTTCATCGACTATTCGATGAGCGTGATCGTCCAGCGCGCCCTGCCCGACGTCCGGGACGGCCTCAAGCCCGTGCACCGGCGCATCCTCTACGCGATGAACGGGCTCGGGCTCACTCCCGGACGGGCGTACAAGAAGAGCGCGACCGTGGTCGGAGAGGTCCTCGGCAAATTCCACCCGCATGGGGACGCCGCCGTCTACGACTCCATGGTCCGCATGGTCCAGGGCTTCTCGCTCCGCTATCCGCTCGTGGACGGGCAGGGGAATTTCGGCTCGATCGACGGGGACTCGGCAGCCGCTTACCGGTACACGGAGGCCCGGCTCACCTCGATTGCCGTCGAGTCGCTTGAGGACATTGACAAGGAGACGGTCTCATTCGTCCCGAACTTCGACGGACGGATCGACGAGCCCACGGTGCTCCCGTCCAAGTTCCCGAACCTGCTGGTGAACGGGTCCTCCGGGATCGCGGTCGGGATGGCGACGAACATCCCACCCCACAACTTGCGTGAGGTCGCGGCCGCGCTCACGGCACTGATCGACGATCGGGAGCTCGCTCAGGAGAGGCTCGAGGCGCTGGTCCTGGGGCCGGACTTCCCCACGGGCGGGTTCATCTGCGGGTGGTCCGGGATCCGGGATGCGTACCGCACCGGGCGGGGGCGGATCGTGATGCGGGCGAAGGTCGAGGAGGAGGAAACGGCGAACGGCGCGCCGCGCATCGTCGTGCGTGAGATCCCGTTCATGGTGAACAAGGCGCGACTGCTCGAGCAGATCGCCCAGCTCGCCCGGGACAGGAAGGTACCCGAGATCTCGGCCTTGAGGGACGAGTCCGATCGAGACGGGATGCGGATCGTCGTCGAGCTGAAGAGGGATGCGATTACCCAGGTGGTGCTGAACCAGCTCTACAAGCACACGCAGATGCAGTCCACGTTCGGCACGATCCTCCTCGCTCTCGTGGACGGCGTGCCCCGCGTGATGTCGCTCCGGGAGATGCTCCTCCACTTCATCGACCACCGGCACGAGGTGGTCGTGCGGCGGAGCGAGTTCGATCTCCGGCAGGCACGGGAGCGGGAGCACATCCTGGAAGGGCTCAAGGTCGCCGTCGACGACATCGACGAGGTGATCAAGATCATCCGGGGCTCGAAGGACACACCCACGGCCGCGGCGGCGCTGCAGGAGTCGTTCTCCCTCTCGGATCGGCAGGCGGACGCGATCCTGAATATGCGGCTCGCCCGGCTCACGGGGCTCGAGATGGAGAAGCTCAATGAGGAGCTCGCACAGGTGCGGACCGCCATCGCCGAGCTGGAGAAGCTCCTCGGGGACCGCTCGCTCCGCATGACGGTCATCAAGGACGAGCTCGGGGAGCTGGCCCGGAAGTACGGAGACGATCGCCGGACGAACGTCCTAGAGCACGAGTTCGACCTCCAGATGGAGGATCTGATCGCGGACGAGGAGATGGTCATCACGGTGAGCCATCAGGGCTACGTGAAACGGATCCCGATCGCGACCTATCGCTCCCAGCGCCGCGGGGGCCGGGGGCTCCGGGGGATGGAGACGAAGGAGGAGGACTGGGTCGAGCACCTTTTCGTCGCGGCCACGCACGACGTCCTCATGATCTTCACGCGGGACGGGCAGTGCCACTGGCTCAAGGTGTGGCAGATCCCGCAAGGAAGCCGGCAGGCCAAGGGGAAGCCCGTAGTGAACCTCCTGAGCATCGCCTCCGAATCGCGGATTGCCTCGGTCGTGCCCGTGCGGGAGTTCAGAGAGGACCGCTACCTCCTCTTCTGCACCCGACGGGGCGTTGTGAAAAAGACCGCGCTGTCGGCCTATGGGAACGTGCGCTCCGTGGGGCTCAACGCGATCAACGTGCGGGCGGGGGACGAGCTGATCGACGTTCAGATCACCGGGGGTGACGACGAAGTGATCCTCGCGACCAGCGCGGGGACGGCCATTCGCTTCTCCGAGGCGGACTGCCGCCCCCTAGGTCGGGCCACCGAGGGCGTGAAGGGGATCACGCTCAGGAAGGCCGACGAGGTCGTCGGCATGGTCGTCGTGCGACCGGGCTCGACCCTCCTCGTGGTTACCGAGGGAGGGATGGGAAAGCGTACGGAAGTGGATGCCTACCGGCTCCAGAAGCGGGGCGGGATGGGCGTCATCAACATGAAGCTATCGAAGCGCACGGGTCGGGTCGTCACCATCAAGTCCGTCGTGCCGGGCGAGGAGCTCATGCTGATCACGCGAAACGGGGTCGTGAATCGGCAGGGAGCGGACGCGATCCGCTTGATCGGGCGGGCCACGCAAGGCGTGAGACTCGTCAGCCTGGACGAGGGGGACGCGATCATGGACGTCGCGCGGATCGTCCAGGAGAACGGTGAGGAGGAGCCGGCAGCCGGTGAGGGAGGGGAGGGGTAGGGCTGCTCGTGAAACGGCTTGTCCTCTTCGACATCGACGGGACGCTCCTAACCGGAGGGCCCGCGAAGGAAGCGTTCCACCTGGCGCTCCTGGAGGTGTTCGGGACGGCGGGGCCGATCGACAAGTGGGACTTCTCCGGAAAGACGGATCCGCAGATCGCGCGTGAGCTCCTCACCGAGGCCGGTCTCGAGTGCCACCGGATCGACTCTGGGCTTCTCAGCCTGTGGTCCCAATATGTGTATGAGCTCGAGACGCGCCTTCCCAGCCTGCCGCCCAGGGCGCACCCTGGCGTGGTGGCCCTCCTCTCGCACCTCGGCGAGGTTGAGGAGACACCGCTCGGCCTCCTGACCGGGAACGTTCGAGAGGGTGCCCGGCTCAAGCTGACGGCGGCGGGACTTCACTCCTGGTTCGCGGTCGGCGCGTACGGATCGGATCACGAGAGCCGGAACGAGCTTCCGCCCATTGCCCTCCGGAGGGCCCGGGACCACTGGGGCATCGAGTTCCCGGCGGCGAGCATGGTCGTGATCGGGGACACGCCCAGGGACGTAGCGTGCGGCCGGCTGGCGCGCGAACGATCGCGGTTGCCACCGGGCGGTTCGACACAGAGGTTCTGGAGAGGGCGGGTCCCGACCATGTGCTTCCCGACTTCCGTGACACGGGCCGCGTGCTCGAGGCGATTGTGAACTAGCGGTTCTGAGTCCGCCGTTCCGCCGGCGGGACTCCCGGTGCCCTAGCGGTTCGAGAAGCCCAACAGGAGTGCGGAGCGTGACCAAGAGAGCAGAACGACGGAGAGAGCAACGGAGAGAGACGTCGGAGACCCCGATGAGCCGGGCCCCATGGATCGTGGGCGGCGTGGTTGTGGCCGGGGTCCTCATCGTCGCCTGGAATCTGGTGTCCTCGATCCTGGACGACACTGTCCGGGCTCCGGTCCCGGTGGCGTACGGGAGCCCGCAGGAGCTTCTCGAGCTGGCTCAGGGAGTCGAGGCAGGGAACCCGGACGCCGCCGTCACGATCTTTGAGTTCGGCGATTACCAGTGCCCGAGCTGCCGGAACTTCTTTCAGATGACGAAGCCTTTCCTGGACCTGACGTACATCGAGGAGAACCAGATCCGGTTCGTCTTCCACGACTTTCCGCTCCTCGATGCCCACCCGAACGCCTTCCTCGCTGCGCGCGCGGCTCGTTGCGCCGGGGATCAGGGCGCGTACTGGAACTTCCACGACCGGCTTTTCCAGATGCAGAACGAGTGGGCGTTGATGGCGGATCCAAGCGGCGAGTTCGAGGGATACGCGGAGGAGATCGGCCTTGACGGCGGCGGGTTCCGGTCGTGTCTGGCGGGTGATCGGCACGCCGACGTGGTTAGCGCGAACATGCAGCTCGGAGTCGAGCTCGGGGTGCAGGGAACTCCCACGGTCATGATCGACAGCGGAGAGGGCCGCGCGATCACGCTCTCGGACTGGTCGATCGAGAGCATTCGGGCCGTCGTGGACGAAGCGCTCGGCCCTGAGGTGCCCGCTGAGCCGGAGGCGCCCACGCCGTGACGGGCGGCACGGTCGGCGTTCGGCTCCTCCTCGTGGACGACGGTGAGTATCGGACCGTAGAGATCCAGGTTCCGGCGGCGGCGTTGGACCGTTATGAGCGTCTGATCGATCTCCTCCAGGAGGAGCCGGAGGTGCTGAAGACGACGTACATCGACTTCGGGCGTCTCTGCACGGCCCAGTTGGTGGAGGGATAGCGGGTCGGCGAGGAGGGGGTGGCGTCCGGGTGGTACGTCACGCACTCACCGCTCCGAGGGCACGCTCCCGGGTCCACTCGCCGACCACCGGAGGGGGCCACCGGCCAGCCCGCGCCTCCTCGATCAGTCTTCGAGCCTCGTCCCTCCCACACGATGCCAGCGCCGGATCCACCCACCCCCGGTGCTCGGCGTAAATCAGCTCGTCCTCGTCCAGGAGGAGCGGCCTCGACGCGACTCCGGCCGTCCACTCCTCGCCGGGCAGCCATAGGTCCAAGAAGAGGTCCGTCGTGTGCCACACGCCGCCCGGCTCGAAGACGCAGGGGACGAGCACGTTGGCGTAGATCCCCGTGAACGTGCCGTCCGCGAGGTGAAACCTTCCGATGTCGTGCCAGGCTCCGGGAAAGGTGAACCAGACGGCGTCCGAGCCCGACTCCAGGATGATCTGGTCGCCCACGCGCAGCGGCCGATCCAGACGCACGGCGCGGGCGAAGGTCACCTTCACGTCGCCCGGGTCGTAGACCAGATCCTGGACATACACGTCCGTCCGGTTCGGCGGACGCAAGTAATGGATTTGCACGGTCGGAGGGCCCCCGCCGGGAAGGCTGGGCATCGTCCGGACCCCTGTTCCTAGCGGCCGCCCGGGCCAAGCGGGCGTGAGCTTCCTTCGGGGAACGCGTCGTAGAATCCGCGCTCCGAGCGGGCGAGCTCGTCCAGCAGGGGAGCGGGAGAGAATCGGGGGCCGGCCTCTTGCTCGTACTTCCGCAGCCGCTCGATGAGCGCGCGGGGGTGCTCCTCGTCCGCGAGCTTGAGGAGGCCGCCGCGGAACGGTGGGAACCCCGTGCCCATGACCATGGCGAGATCCACGTCGGCGGCGGAGGCGGCGATTCCCTCCTGGAGCGCCCGTGCGGCCTCGTTGATCATGGAGAGGATCAGCCGGTCGCGAATCGCCTCCGCGGAGGGCTCCGGCCCCCGCTCCCTTGCGCCGCCCAGTCCGAGGGCGGCGTACACGGAGGGGTCCACTCCGGCCTCGTGGTCGTCTTCGTACCGGTAGAATCCCGACGCCCCCTTGCGGCCCAGCCTCCCAGCCTCCCCGATCGCGACGAGCGAGCGGGCCGGCTGGAGCCGGTCGCCGAACGCCCCGTGAAGGGCCGCTCCCGCGTGCTGCGCGACGTCGATCCCGATCTCGTCCACGAGCCGGAGCGGGCCCATGGGCATCCCGAAGGCGACGGCCACGCGGTCCACGTCTTCGATGGCCGCCCCACCGTCCAGGAGGTGGCCGGCCTCGTTCAGGTACGGACCGAGAATCCGATTCACGAGGAAACCGGGCCCGTCCCGGACCACGACGGGGACCTTCCCCAGCCGCAAGGCGAGCGCGTGGACGGTGGCCACGGCCGTGTCCGAGGTCGCCCGTCCGCGGACGATCTCCACCAGCGGCATGCGGTGGACCGGGTTGAAGAAGTGCATGCCGAGGAATCGTTCGGGATGCCCGAGCTCCCCGGCCAGGGCGTCCACGGCGAGGCTCGACGTGTTCGTCGCGAGGATGCACTCGTCCGATACGACGGCTTCGAGCTCGTGGAGCACGGACATCTTCACGTCGAGGCGCTCGACGACGGCCTCTACCACGAGCCCGACGGCGCCGAACCCCGAGTAATCCAGCCCGCCCGAGATGCGATCCATGGCCTGGGCGGCCGCCCGCCGGGAAAGCCTCCTCCGCTTCACCGCGGACTCGAACAGCCCCGATGCGTGCCGAAGCGCCATCCCGATTGCCTCGTGACGCACGTCCTTCACTCGGGCGCGTATCCCGCTGTACGCGGCGAGCTGCGCAATTCCACCCCCCATCACCCCTGCGCCGACGACGCCCACGGCCGCGAGCTCGGAGGGCCGGATCCCGCTCCCGCGGAACGGTCCCTTCTTTGCCGCTTCCCTCAGGCGGAACACGTGGACCAGGTTCTTCGACACCCTCGAGACGATCAGCTCACCGGCAGCCGTGGCCTCGATCTCGAGGGCCTGCTCCACGCTGCCACCGCGAGAGCTCCGGAGGACCTCGAGGATGCGAAGGGGGGCGGGGTAGTGCCCGCCGGTGCGCTGGAGGACCCGCCGGCGCGCTCCTCTGAGGAGCACGCTCCGTCCCGGTGGAGTCTTCTCAAGAAGGAGGCCGCCGATGCCTCCCCGGGGCCGTCCGTTGGGGGCGCTCTCCACCGCCCTCCGGAGGAAGGTCATCGCTGTAGCGTGAAAGCCGCCGTAGGGCAGGACGTCGTCGGTCAACCCGACCCGGCGAGCCTTCCGGGGCCGGACCGGGTCGCCCGTCAGGAGCATCTCGAGCGCCGCCCTGAGCCCGACGATGCGGGGAAGCCGGGTCGTGCCGCCCCACGCGGGAAGGATGCCCAGCTGAACCTCGGGAAGGCCGATCCGCGTCGACTCGTGATCCGATGCCACCCGGTAGCGGCACGCGAGCGCCAGCTCGGTGCCTCCCCCGAGGCACGGCCCGTGAATCGCCGCCACCGTGGGGATGGGCAGCCTCTCGAGCTCGAGATATATCGCCTGGCCCAGGCGCGCGGCTTCGGCGCCCTCGTCCGGGCTCTCGATCGCGGCAATCGCGTCGATGTCGGCGCCCACGATGAAGGAGGCGGGCTTGCCGCTCGCGATGAGGACTCCTCGGATGGAGCCCTCTCGCGCCCGGGCGTCGAGCTCATGGACCAGCTCCGCCAGGCGAGCCATCGCCGGCTCGTCCAGGACGTTTACGGAACGGTCTGGGGCGTTAAAGAGGACGGTCGCCAGCCCGTCGGTGTCGATCGAGAGGCGAGGAGAGGATCCGGGAGTGGGAACGCTCCCGGGGGGCAGCAAGGTCAGGGAAGGGCCCCCGTGAGCACGAACGGCTCTGGGTTCACCGGGCGGTCGTTCACCCGCACCTCGTAGTGGAGGTGGGGGGAGGTCGCGATGCCGGTGTTTCCGACCTGGGCGATCGCGTCGCCGCGGTTTACCACCTGGCCGCGTGAGACGAGGGACCGGGACGCGTGCCCGTAGAGCGTCATGTAGCCGTACCCGTGATCGATCTGCACGGTGAGCCCGTAACCCACCCGCGGCCCGACGAAGCTCACCCGCCCCTTGGCCGCGGCAAGGATGGGCGTCCCCATGGGCGCGGAGACGTCGATCCCCTCGTGCGGCAAAAGCTCGTGATGGATCGGGTGCAGGCGGGCGTTCGAGAAACCGGAGGTGAGGAGGCCGTCCGTCGGGAGGATCGAGGGGGTCGATTCCAGCAAGTCGCGGTGCGCCGCCAGCGAGTCCGACGCCTCGCTAAGGCTCTCGCTCAGGAGACGCGAGCGGCGCTCCAGCGCGTTCAGGTCGTAAGTGATCGCGAACGCTCGAGCCCCCAGCTCGGGGTTTAGCCTGTAGAGGGGATGCTCGTCCAGGATCGGGGATCCCGGTCCACCGATCCCCACCTGGAGGACCTCCTCATCGATCCTCTCCAGACCAGCCAGGGTTCGAGTCTCGGCGTCCCGCTCCGCCACGAGCCGAAGCTGCCCCTCGAGCTGTTCGACCCGACCCTGGATCAGCCCGAGCTCCTCGATGAGGACAGAGTTCTCTCGTTCCAGCTGCGCGCTTCGAAGCGTGCGGCTCCCGTGGAACCCAATCAGGCCGATGCCGGTGAGGAGCCCGAGGCACGCGAGACCGACAGCTGCAACGGCGATGCGTGCGGTGCGGGTCCGGAACGTAAGCCGGCGGAGGTCGTCTCCTCTCTCCGAAACCAGGAGAAGCGTCCACTTGTCTCGAAGCATGGATCCAGCCGCTGTGCGGTGAACGGGCAAACCCCAGCGTCGGCGCGTTTCCCGACCTACTAGCGACACGCCCCGCCGCTCGGAGGTTGAGAAGCTACCGAGGCGCGGGATCAGGTGTCAACCGCGGCACGAGGCTCGGGTAGCGAGGTCCACTTGCCGGGGCCCCGAGTCTCGTCACGTCTCTTCGGTGCCCTGCCGGGATTTCGGGAACAGGGGCGGCATTTTCTGCACTCGGCGCCCCGCCGGAGCGAGCCCGGTGGCCTCGGCGAGCGGGAGGGCGCCCTGGAGCCCCAGGCCCACGGACAGCTCGTCCATCTTCCGTGGCATCGCGGGAAAGAACAGGGCCGAGAGGACCGCGAGGGCGCGAGTGAGCGAGGCCAGGACCCCGTCCAGCTCCCCCGCCCGAGCCGGATCCTTCGCAAGGGCCCACGGCTCGCTCGTCTCCACGTACCCGTTCACCAGGCGCGCCAGGTCCATGGCCGCATCCAGAGCTTCGTGGACGCGGAGGCCGGACATGGCCCTGTGGAACCGCTCGAGCGCGGAGCGGATCGGTCCGTCGAGGCCGGTCGGATCGCCGTTCGGCACCACTCCGTCCCGGTACCGGACGACCATCGACAGCACCCGGCTCGCCAGGTTTCCCAGCACGTTGGCGAGCTCATCGTAGCGGGCCAGGAAGCGCTCCGGAGTATACGACGCGTCCGAGCCCGTGGGCATCTCCCTCAAGAGATACCAGCGGAGCGCGTCGGTCCCGTATTCCTCCCGAAGGTCGAGCGGGTCCACCACGTTGCCGAGCGACTTAGACATCTTGTCCCGCCCCACGACCCACCACCCGTGCGCCAGGATCCTCCGCGGGAGGGGAAGCCCCGCGCCCATCAGGAGGGTGGGCCAATTCGCGGCGTGAAAAGTGACGATGTCCTTTCCCACGATGTGCAGGTCTGCCGGCCAGCGAGAGCCCGATACGTCGTCGAACCCCCGGTCGTCTGGCGGGGCCTCCGGGTGGATCGCCCCCGAAGCCGTTACGTAGTTGATGAGGGCCTCCACCCAGACGTAGATCGTCTGGTCCGGGTCGAACGGAAGCGGGATCCCCCAGCTCACGCGCGCCCGCGGACGGGAGATCGACAGGTCCGAGAGGGGCTTCTGGAGGAAGCCCAGGATCTCGTTCCTCCGCGACTGCGGGACGATCCAATCCGGGTTCGCCTCTATGTGCCGGACGAGGTCGTCCTGGAATCGGCTCATGCGGAAGAAGTAGTTCTTCTCCTCGATCTCGCGAACCGCCCGCCCGCAGCTCGAGCAGGTGCCGTCCGGACCCAGGTCCTTCTCGGTCCAGAACCGCTCCTCGTGGACGCAGTACCACCCCCGGTACGTGTCCGCGTACACGTGCCCGCGCTCGTTCAGGCGGTCGAGGAACGCGGCGACAACGGCGCGGTGATCGGCGTCGGTGGTCCGGATGAAGCGATCGTACCCTATGTCCAGCCGCTCCCAGGCGCTCCGGAAGCGGGCGGCCATCTCGTCGCAGAGCTGGATGGGGGTAAGCCCCCTCTTCTCCGCCTCCTCCTGGATCTTCTGACCGTGCTCGTCCGTGCCGGTCAGGAGGAGGACGTCGGCTCCGGCCTGTCGATGGTATCGGGCGACAGCATCCGCGAGGAGGGTCGTATACGCGTGCCCGATGTGGGGCTCGCCGTTCGCGTAGTAGATGGGGGTGGTGATGTACCTCCGATCCGGTGGGATCACGATCCGGCCTTCACCTCCGCCGTAAGCTCGTCGAGCGGCACGGTGCGGCGCTCCCCGTCCCCTCCTCGCAGGGTGACGGTCTCGCCCCAGATGTCCACCAAGACCACGTTCTCCTCCCCTCGCCCCGTTCGGAGTGTCTTCCCCTCCCTGGGGAAGCGCCTCCGGGCCTGTACGTAGGTTTCGTGCTCGTACATCAGGCAGCACATGAGGCGCCCGCAGCAGCCCGAGATCTGCGCCGGGTTCAGGGAAAGCTTCTGGTCCTTTGCGAGCTGGAGGGAGACGGGCTTGAGCTCAGGAAGCCAGGTCGAGCAGCAGAGCTCCCGGCCACACCGCCCCACCCCTCCCAGGAGCGCGGCCTCCTCCCGGGCGCCGATCTGCCGCAGCTCGATCCGGGTCCGGAAGGCCTTCGCCAGCTGCCTCACGAGCTCCCGGAAATCCACCCTGCGATCCGCCGTGAAGTAGATCGTGAGCTTCTTCCGATCGAACTGCCACTCCGCCTCGGTGACCTTCATGTTGAGCTGGAGCTTTTGGACGTGCGCGCGGGTCTCGGTGCGGACGCACTGCTCGTCCCTGCGGAGGCTCTCGATCTGGCGCACCTCCTCGGCCCGCGCCGTGCGGAGGATCTGCTGGGCGGGGACCGGTGTCGAGCACCTGCTGGATGAGGCGCACTTGCGCTCCGCCACCTGGCCCAGGGCGAGGACCTCGCCGAGATCCTCGCCGCGCTCCACTCCCACGATCACGTGCTCCCCCACCCGGAGATCCAGGTCCGTCGCCGTGAAACACTCCTTGCGTGTCCCCTTGAACCCGACTTCGGCAAAGGTGCGCATCTCGATATCTCCGCTGCGGCCGGGCGCTGAACGCGCGCGCCGCCGTATTGGTGCAAGGCATCTCTACTGAGACCGCCCGCCGCCCCCGTCCGTCCACGCGCCCAGGGCCTCGAACTTGCGCCAGCGCTTCTGCCTCCGGTCCTGCGCCTCCATACCCTTCAGCTGCTCTAGGTGCGGGGCAAGCGCCACCCTGACGGACGCCGCCGTACCTGCCCAGTCGGTGTGAGCGCCCCCGGGGGGCTCGTCGATCACCTCATCCACGACCCCGAGGCGGAGCAGGTCGCCGGACGTGAGCTTCAGGGCCTCGGCCGCCTGATCGCGGTACTCCGCCGACCGCCACAGAATCGCGGCGCACCCCTCCGGGGAGATCACGGAGTAGATGGAATGCTCGAGCATGAGGATCCGGTCGGTCACGCCGAGCGCCAGGGCCCCCCCTGAGCCCCCTTCCCCGATCACGACCGAGATGGTTGGGACCCGAAGTCGGGCCATCTCCCGGAGGTTCGTGGCAATGGCCTCCGCCTGTCCCCGCTTCTCGGCCCCGATCCCGGGGTAGGCGCCCGGCGTGTCGATGAGCGTCACCACGGGACGGCCGAACTTCTCGGCGGTTCGCATCAGACGGAGCGCCTTCCGGTATCCCTCGGGGTGGGGCATCCCGAAGTTCCGATGGAGGTTCTCCTTCATGTCCCGGCCCTTCTGGTGCCCGATCACCATGACAGGGCTCCCCTCCAGGCGTGCCCACCCGCCTACGATCGCGGCGTCGTCCCTGAAGGAGCGGTCCCCGTGGAGCTCGATCCAGTCCGTGAACGTTCGGACGACGTAGTCCAGGGTGTAGGGCCGACGAGGGTGCCTGGCAACCTGAACCTGCTCGATCGCGGAGAGGTTCCGGAAGGTGTCCTCCTGGAGCCTCGCCAGCCTGGAGCGCAGGTCTCTGAGCTCGGCCGACACGTCGACTCCCTTCTTCTCGGCGAGATCGAGTAGGTGCTCGATCTTGTCCTGGACTTCGACGATGTCGCGCTCGAACTCGAGGTAGGGGGTGCCGGGCAACGCGCCTCCACGGTTTCCGGGAATCGCTATACTAACTTGCTCTCCTCGGCCGGGAGAAGGGAAACGGCCCCCAGCCACGAGGGTGGATCCCCGCGGATGACCTCGAACGGCTCGGCGGGGCTCCCGTCCTCGAACCTTCCCCAGAACCGGGCGCCCAGGGCCACCCGGTCGGCCGAGAGATGCGCTCCCCCGGACGCGTCGAACGAATCCAGGGCCTCGAGCTTCTGATCCAGCGTCGTCGCGATCCGCACGAAAGCCGTCGGGTGAAAGTCCGGGGTCGAGTCCCCCGGGTCGTACGCGTAGACTGCGGGCGCCCCCGTTGCCTCCGACATCACGTCTTCCTGGATCAGCTGGAGCGAAGGCTCGGGGTGATTGAGCGTGGGAACGTAGACCAGGTCGGGCCGGATCTCGGTCAGCGCCCCCCTCACCAGGCGCCGGAGATCGTCCTCGAGGGGTTCATCTCCCGATCCTGCGTTCCCCACGAAGAAGCGGATCCCCATCGCGCGTCCAGCGGCCTTGGAATGGTCCCTCCGACTCACGCCGGGCGGCGCCGGGTGCCCGTGCGTGAGGGTGAGAAGGATCACGCGGTCTCCCCGGTCGCGGTGGCGGAGGAGCGTCCCCCCGCAGCCGGCTTCCGCGTCTCCCGGTCTCACGCTCACCGCCAGGACGCGGAGCTGCCGGGGACCCTGGTCGGCGCTACGCTCCTCAGGAGGTGAACGGCTCGCCCGCGGGGACGTCGGGATGGGCGTGACCGGGGGGGCCGGAGGTCCCGATCCGTCTGGGAGAGGCCCGCGACGCCTCACGAGGGCCTCGACCTTCGCGAGGAGCTCGTCCTTCTCCAGGGGCTTGATCAGGACGTCCGTGGCTCCCTTCCGGAGCGCTTCCTCCGCGTACTGCGGACCCGAGTACCCCGTCGTGGCGAGAATGGGCGTGTCGGGCTGGGTGGTGCGAGCGGCCTCGACGACCGCCATCCCGTCCACGCCGGGAAGATTCAGGTCGGTGATCACCAGATCCCAGTCCGAATCCCGCACCAGGAGGGAGCCACGGAGCCCGTCCTGGGCGAGGGTGACCGCATAGCGTCCCTGGTCCTCAAGGAGGAACTTGACAGGTGGGCCTGATCGAGGTCGTCCTCCACGAGGAGGACCCTCTGGCATTGATTCGAGGTGCGACCCTGCTGCATATGTCCCGCGCGCTGGAGGCTCAGCCCGTCGACCGGTAACCCGGGGGGACTAATCTACCGGGAGTCGCGCCGGCGGTCACTCCATCCGGCTTTCGGGGCCACCCGCCAGCCCGAGGGCGCCGTCGGGGGGAGGGGTGGCGTCGGGCGCTTCCGGCTCGGAGACACGCCGTCGCAGCGCGGGCTCCGGGACGAGGAACCAGACGAGAAGCCCCATTCCCAGCACGGAAGCCCCTGCGAGCAGGGTGGTGGACGCGTACCCTCCTCCCGCGTACAGGAGGCCCGATCCGCCGCCGCCGACCGCGAACCCCACCTGACCGAGAGCTACCGTTAGCGAGAGGAGGATCCCACGCTGTTTCTCGCTCACGAGCGCGGTGAGGAGAGCGGAGAAGGGGCCGATCCGCATCGCGACGAGACCCATGATCAGGAAGAAGTAGGGGTAGGCCACCCAGAAGTCGCGAATGACCACGGTGGTGAGCGCCATCACAATCGAGAGGCACGCGCAGGACCAGAGGATGATCCCCTTTCGTCCCACCCGGTCCGAGATGCGGCCCGCCTGGGGTCCCACGAGAACGTTCGCAACTCCGCCGACGAGGAAGAGTGACGCGATCTGGTTCGCTGTCGCACCGATGTCCCGCTCAAGCCACGTGGGGAGGTAGACCACGTAGAGCGAGATGCCGAGAAACATGAGAAAGAACGCGAACGCCGCCGCTGAGACCTCGGGCCGCCGAAGCATTCCGAGGTAGGAGCGCAGCGCCCCCCGCACCGTTACCCGCTCCGCGCTCCGCTCCACATCCGGCTGGGGGAGGCGCAGAAGCACCAGTACGAAGGTGGCACCCATGGCGGCGCTGTACAGGTAGAAGGGGGTCCGGAAGCCCAGGCCTCCCGCGAGCACGATCCCGAGTGGAATCCCCAAGATCTGCCCGGCCGCCGCGCCGCTCATGATCCAGCCGGTCGCCCATCCTCGCCGCTCGTACGGGAAGTAGTCGCCGACGTACGACACGGCGGCTCCGCTGAGCACGCCGCCCGCGATGCCGGCCGCGATCCGCACCGCGATGAAGGAGGCGTAGCCTACCACGAGGCCGTGCAGGGCGAGTGCCGCGGTCATGAGCCCCGAGCCGATGAGTAGGATGCGCCGCCGGCCGATCCGGTCCGAGAAGGGGCCCGCGATCACGGCGAAGAGCCCGACCATGGCCGAGTACGCCGAGACGAGAGTGCCTAGTAGCGCGTCGCGGATACCGAGCGCGTCACCGATCAACGGGAGGATCGGGGCGATGACCATGGTCTGGCTGCTGGCCGAGAACACCAGAAGCCAGAGGGCGAAGACCACCATCCAGGGACGGGGGCGGGAAACGTTCACGGGGACGAGGTGGCCATGACCGGGGGGGGAAGTATACGCGGGGTCCTGCGGCCGGCAACATTCAGGCGTTCGTGCTTGCCCGCCTCGGGAGGGGCGTCCAGCTTGGGTTAGGACCCCAGCACTCACGAGGAACGCCATGCGAACTGCAAGGAAGGAGCCGACCGTCGCGCCGCTCGCGGCCCTCGCTCTCAGCACCGTCGCCCTCCTGGGCACCGCTCCGGTGGCGGCGGGGCAGGCGACGATCCGCACCCAGGCGGAGCCTCTCGCGTTTCGCGGAAGACACGAGCTACGACGGCATGATGGAATACCTGGGCCGTCTCCAGGGAGCGAGCACGGAGATGCGCCTCGGAATCTACGGGCAGAGCCGCGAGGGGAGAGCCCTGCCGGTGGCGATCTTCTCACGCCCGGCCGCCACGCGACCCTGGGAGGCGTGGGCGCTGGGGAAGCCCATCCTCGTGCTTGCCACAAACGTTCACGGGGGGGAGCGGGTCCTTCGGGAGTCCGTCCTCATCCTGGCTCGTGAGCTCTCGACCCCGGGGACGTTGATGAACGACGCGCTCGACGAGCTCACGATCCTGGTCGTTCCCCAGATCAATCCGGACGGCTTCTCGGCGCTCCCGGTGCCGACTCGGGGGAACCTCTGGGGGGTCGATCTGAACCGGGACTACATGAAGCTCGAGCAGCCCGAGATCCAGGCCTACGTCCAGGACATCCTTCTCGCGTGGGCGTCTCACCTCGTCGTGGACGGTCACAGCGGAGGGGCCCAGCCGTACAACCTGAACTACCAGTGCCCGTCGCACTCTACCCCCGACCCGCGGATCACGACGCTGTGCGACGAGCGCATCTTCCCGGCCGTCCAGAGGCGGCTCGCGTCGGAGGGTTACGCTGCCTGGTACTACTTCCGGGGGAACGAGACCCGCTGGGACGTGGGCGGCCCGGAGCCACGGGTCGGGAGAAACTACGGCGGCTTCGCGAACACGATCGCGATCCTGTTCGAGTCCCCGGACGGGCAGCGGGCCACGGACGCGGTCCGAAGCGGGCTCCTCGGCTACCAGGCGGTCATCGAGTGGGCGATGGAGAATCCGGCCCTCCTGCTCAGCACGGTCCGCGAGGCCCGGCGGGAGGCGATTGCCCTGGGAGAAGGTCCTACGGGCGACGTGGCTATCGAGGTGGAGTACGAGCCGGAGCCCTACCGGGTCGAGTATTTGCTCGCGAGCGGGCCGCCCGGCGCCCGCCAGATCCGGGAGATCGTGAGTGACTCGCTCATGAAGCGACCCGTCGCCGCGCTTGCCCGCCGACGACCGTGGGCCTACGTGCTGCCCAGGGACGCAGCGGCCGCCGTAGAGCTCCTGGGCCGCCACGCCGTGCAGGTCGAGGAGCTCCGGGAGCCCGTCCAGATGACAGTGGACGCTTACACGATCGGAAACGTGACGTACGAGGACTCGCACAGTCACAGTGCGGCGACCAGGCTGGAGGTGGTGGGGAGCGTCACTCGCACGGTCACCCTTCCCGAGGGCACGTACATCGTCCGCACCGGTCAGATGCAGGGCCGGGTAGCGGCTCACCTCCTCGAGCCCGAGACGCGGGACGGAGTCGTCTACTGGAACCGGATGGACGCCTGGATCCCGAAGGCGGACGTGGACGCTTACCGCGCGGGCCGCGGCCAGCCCCGATCTTCCCGATCTACAAGATCATGGAGCCGACGCCGCTTCCGACGTTCCTCCTGCCCTAGGGACGCTCCGCGCAAGCCGGGTCGAGTGGAGGGTGGGGGCTACTTCCGCTGGTCCTCGAGCGAGGGCCCGTCTCCCGGCTCCCCCGTCCAGAGCAGGTGGCGGATCCCGTCCCCACCCCCCTCCTTGGCCTCGTACATGAGGCCGTCCGCGACGCGGATCGCGTCGTCTGCGGTGTCCACCGGGGCCTCGAATGTCACGGCCCCCATCGAGACGCTCACGGGCCAGCCGCCCTCGCCCATCGCCTCTCCGATCTCCTGGCGCAGCTTTTCTAACGCCCCTTCAGCCCTGCCGAACGGTGTCTCCGGGAGGAGAATGCCGAACTCGTCCCCGCCCAAACGGGCCGAGAGGTCCGTGGTCCGCATCGTGCTCCGCATGGTTTCCGCGACCCTCCTGAGCACCTCGTCACCCTCCGCGTGACCGAGGGTGTCGTTCACCTCCTTGAAGTGATCGAGGTCCATGTACGCGAGCGTGAAGATCGTTCCGTAGCGGAGGGCCCGGTCAATCTCGGCCGACATGCTATCGAAGAAGGCGCGGGTGTTCGCGAGCCCGGTCAGGTGATCCGAGAGCGCGAGCTGCTTCTGCGCGGCGAGGGACTCCTTGAGGCGAACGGTGAGGGCCACCACCACGAGGAAGGTCGTGAGCCGCACTCCCGTGTTCCACGCGTTCGTCCAGATCGGGAGGGGATCGGCGTGCGAGAAGTGGTCGGCGGCGAGCCAGACGATGGCCGACAGAACGCAGGCGAAGTATCCGGCCCGCTCGGCCCCGTACCAAGAGGTGACGGCGATCGGGAGGAGGTAGAAGGCCGAGAAGCGAAAATCGAACTGGAGCGAGAGGTCTACGATCCCCAGCGCCAGGATCACGACGACGACGATGCGCTCGAACGCGGCGGGAGAAAGGCGGGACAGGATCCGGTCCAGGCCGCCGATGAGGCTGCCCGGCCCAGACTCCGGTGGTGCGATCGGGGGGAGCTCCGGTGGGGTGGTCACGCGGGCGACGGTGCGCCGGGGAGGGATCCGGTGGGGGACGGGGTCAGGTGGGGGCTTCAGTGGGGCTTTCCCTGGGTCCCCTCACGGGGTGCTTGATGACCACCCCCTCGACCATGAAGACCACGTCCTCCGCGATGTTCGTTGCGAGGTCCGCGATCCTCTCGAGGTTCCTCGAGAGGAGGAGCAGCGACATCGGCGGTCCGATCCAGCGGGGGGTCCTCCATCACTGGAGGTCACGAGGCTACGCCGCCTCCCCGAGATTCCTTCGGATCAGGGCGTCCGGGTCGGGCCCTCGGCCCATGAACTCCCGGAAGAGCAGCGCCGGATCCTCCCGGTCCCCCGCCGAGAGGATCGTCTCCAGGTAGCGGCGGCCCGTCTCTCGCTCGAAGATCCCCTGTTCCTGAAAGACCGTGAAGAGATCGGCCTCGAGCACCTCGCTCCACATATACGAGTAGTACGAGGCCGCGTACCCCCCCGAGAAGATGTGGAGGAACGAGGGGAGTGGATTCGCGGCGGCGAAGCTCGGTCCGGGCGAAAAGGCCTGGAGCTGCTCGGTCACCCACGCGACCACGTCCCCGTGCCGATCCGGCCGATACTTGGTGTGGAGTGCCAGGTCCAGCGTCCCGAATCCGAGCTGACGCATCTGGCGCCAGCCTCCCAGGAACCGGCGCGCCCGCTGCATGCGTTGGAAGAGCTCATCGGGAAGCCGTTCCTCGGTTTGCCAGTGGCGCGCGAAGAGGTCGAGGGACTCCCTCTCCCAGGTCCAGTTCTCGAGAAGCTGGGAGGGGAGCTCGACCCAATCCCACGCGACGCTCACGCCCCCCCGCCTCGGGATCGGAACGCGTGAGCTGAGGTGATGAAGGAGGTGCCCGTACTCGTGGAAAAGGGTTTGGACGTCCCGATGCGTGAGGAGCGCCGGACGCTCCTTCGACGCTGGCGGGAAGTTCGCACAGATCACCCCGAGGTGCGGTGGCACCCGGCCGTCGGGCTCGGGCGTGCCATAGCTCAGGTCGTTCATCCAGCCGCCCTGCTGCTTGTTCGGGCGAGGGAAGAGATCGATGTAGAAGCCCCCGAGAAACACCCCGTTTTCGTCGGTCATCTCGAAGTAGCGAACGTCCGGATGCCACGTCTCCTCGACGTTCTGCTCGACGACAGTGAGCCCGAACAATCGCCGTCCGGTCTCGAAGAGGCCTTCCAGGACCGAATCCAGCGGGAAGTAGGGGCGGAGCTCCTCGTCGTCCAGCTCGTAGCGCTCCCGCTGGAGGTGCTCGGCTACGAACGCCACGTCCCACGGCTCGAGGGGCTCGATCCCCAGCGTGCGGGCGTGGCTCTCGAGCGCCCCGAAGTCCCGCTCCCAGAAGGGGCGGGTCCGTTCGACGACCTCGGCCACGAAATCGCGCGCTTGTTTTCCCGAACCGGCCATCTGCTCCTCTAACCGGTAGTCGGGAAAGTCGGGGTATCCCAGGAGCTCGGCCTTTTCGCGCCGGAGCTCCAGGATCTTCGGGATGAGGGGACGGTTGTTCCACGGGGCCTCCCTCCCCCGCGCGAAGAACGCCTGGTGGATCTCGGCACGGAGGTCCTGGTCATCGCAGCTCTTTATGACGGCCTCGAACGAGGGATGGTCGAGCGTAAGGACCCAGCCCTCCTTCTCCGAGCTCTCGGCCTTGGCGCGGAACCGCTCCATCGCGTCGTCCGGGATGCCGGCGAGCCGCTCGGCATCCGTGACGTGGAGCTCGTACGCCGCCGTGGCGTCCAGCACGTGCTCCGAGAAGGAGCGCTGGAGCTGGGCCAGCTCCACGTCGATCGCCTCGAGCCGCCCACGCCCCTCCGGATCCAGATCGGCTCCGGCGCGCCGGAAGTCCCGGAGCGTGTGGTCGAGGTGCCGCCTCTCGAGTCCCTCGAGACCCGCGGCCTCACTGGACTCCCCGTAGCTACGCACCCGACGCCAGAGCCCCTCGTCCAGAAAGAGCGTGGACCAGAAGCGCGAGACGTCCGGGAGCACTTCCGCCCAGGCCTCCCTGAGCTCGGGCGTCTCGGCCACGCCCAGGAGGTGATGCGCCGCGTTCGTCCGCCGCCGGAGCCGCTCCATCAGGTTGTCGAGCGGCTCGATCGTGGTCGCCCACGTGAGGGACTTCGTGCTCGAGGCGAGCTGGGCGACCTCGACGCGAGCCTCCTCGATCGACTGCCTCACGCCCGGCACGACGTGCTCGGGCCAGATCCGGTGGAAGGGAATTCGGAAGCCGACGTCGAGCATGGGATTCGGGATGTCGGGCTCGGCTGCCGCGCTCGGGCCCGGATTCGCTTCAGTCACGTATAGAGCTCCTGGAAGGCAAGCCGTGCCTTGGCCACCTTGGGCGTGATCACCGCCGAGCAGTACGGCTGGGACGGATTTCGCCGGTAATAGTCGTGGTGCTCCCTCTCCGCGGGAAAGAAGGTCTCGAGCGGCTGGATCTCCGTCACCACGGGGGCGTCCCAACGTCCCTCGGCCTTGAGCGCACGGACTGCGGCCTGGGAAATCCGCTCCTGCTCGGGGCCATCGTAGAGAACGATGGAGCGATACTGCGTGCCGACGTCGGCGCCCTGGTGGTTCAAGGTCGTCGGGTCATGGACCGCGAAAAAGATGTCGAGCAGCGTCGCGTACGAGATCGCGTCGGGGTCGAACGTGACCCGGACTACCTCTGCGTGCCCGGTCGCCCCCGAGCAGACCTCCCGGTAGGTGGGCGAGGGATGGGTCCCTCCGGCGTAGCCCGACACGACTGCCTCCACGCCCTTCAGGCTCTGGAAGACCGCCTCCAGGCACCAGAAGCACCCGCCTCCCAGCACGGCCGTGTCTCGCTTGCCTGCCGTCATCGCGTTTTCCCCACTCGAGGCCGCGTGTCACGACTCCACCCGGACGAGCCGCACATGCGCCGGGCCGAAGAGCTCGCGTAGCTGAGACAGCGCTTCGCGCTCCGGAGCCACCCGGAGCGTCCGCGAGCGGAGCCGGGGCGGCTCCCCGGCTCCCTCCTCGCGATCCCCCGCCCCGTTCCCGATCCAGATCTCCACGGGCGCGGGCCCCGGGTGGGCCGAGAGGATCTCGCGGGCGCGTCCAAACACCTGGCGCTCGACCTCGGTTCCCGGCAGGAGCTCGATCGCGAGGGCGATCTTCCCGCTCTCACCCACGGCCCCGAGCGATTCCGCGGTGTCCAGGAAGATCGGCGGGTCCTCCTCGTCCCGCTCCCGATTCGACACCGTGCCCCGGAGCAGCACCGCCGCGTCCTGGACGAGCACGCCCTTCGCGCGCTGCCACGCTTCGCCGAAGGCCAGCACGGTTGTCGTTCCGTGGAAGTCCTCTATCGTGATCTTCCCCCACTCGGAGCTATCGCGGCGGAGCACCTGCCGCTGAACCTTCGTCACGACGCACGCGAGCTCGATGTCCTGCCCGGCAAACTCCGCCAGGCTCGCCGTGTTCGCCGGCCCGAACGCGTGAGACAGGTCGCTGAACCGGTCGAGTGGGTGCCCCGAGATGAAGAAGCCGAGAGCCTCCTTCTCTCTCGCGAGCCGTTCGTGCTCGTCCCACTCGGGGACGTCGGGAAGCTCGGAGGCGATCCGCTCCATCGCGACATCCCCGGCGTCGAAGAGCGAGGCCTGTCCCGCGGCGGCCTCCGCTTCGCGGGCCTGCACCTCGCCGTACGCGGCGTCGAGCCCGGCGAGAAGCTGCGCGCGGTGCCCGAACGAATCGAGGGCGCCGGCTGCGATCAGGGCCTCGCACGCTCGCTTGTTGAGGGCCCTGAGGTCGACTCGCTCGAGGGAGTCGAAGAGGCTCTGGAAGGGGCCGCCCTGGTCGCGGCCGGCCAGAATCGAGGAGACGGCTCCGGCCCCCACTCCCCGCACCGCCCCGAGCCCGAATCGGATCCGATGGTCGTCCACGACCCGGAACTTCCAGCGGGATTCGTTCACGTCGGGGGGGAGGACCTCGATCCCGTCCCGGAGCTCCGGCAGCACCCTTCCCAGCTCCCGGCAGTCCCCGATGTACTTCACGACATCGTCCGTCCGGTCCAGGACCGTGGAGAGGAGCGCGGCCATGTACTCGGCCGGGTAGTGCGCCTTGAGCCACGCGGTCTGGTAGGAGAGGATGGAGTACCCGACGGAGTGCGCCTTCACGAACCCGTAGCGGCCGAACTTCTCGATAAGCCCGGCCAGCTCCTGCGCCACGCGCCGGCCCACCCCGCGCTCGACGGCCCGCTCGACGAACGCCTTCAGCTCCCGGACGATCAGCGCGGCGTCCTTCTTCCCCACGGCCTTCCGGAGCACGTCCGCCTCGCCCAGCGTGTAGCCGGCTAGAATGTGGGCGATCGCCATCACCTGTTCCTGATAGACGATGACCCCGAACGTGGGGGCAAGCGCCTTCTCCAGGGCCGGATGCAGGTAGCGGACCGGCTCCTGGCCCAGCTTCCGCCGGATGTAGACGTCTGTCATTCCCGAGTCGAGCGTTCCCGGGCGGATGAGCGCGTTCACGGCGACCAGGTCCTCGAACCGGTCGCACCGCACGGCGCGGAGCTTGTCCGACGCGAGCGCCGACTCGAACTGGAACACGCCCGACGTCCCACCCTTCGCGAGCATCCGGTACACGTCCGGATCGTCGAGCGGGACGTCGTCCATCGTCTCGTATGTCTCCCCGGTCCCGGGATGCCTCAGCGCTCCCACACGTTCCCGCACCATCTCGACCGCTTCCTGGATGACCGTAAGGGTCTTGAGCCCCAGGAAGTCCATCTTGAGCATCCCGGTGTCCTCGAGCGCGTTCATGTCGAACTGCGTGACCACGACGCTCTCGCCCTCTCCGTCCCCCCCCCCTCCTCGGGTCTGCTGCAGGCACACCGGCACGTAGTCGTCGAGCGGCCCCGGCGCGATCACGATCCCGGCCGCGTGCACGGACGCGTGGCGAGACAGTCCCTCCAGGGTCATCGAATAATCGAACAGCTTGCCGTGACGCTCGTCGCTCTCGTAGAGATCGCGGACCTCGGGGAGCCTTCGGATGGCTTCGCGCACCGTGTAGCTCTGTCCCGGCTGGTTCGGGATCAGCTTCGCGATGCGATCCGTCTCGGAGGGCTCGAAACCCAGGGTGCGCCCCACATCTCGGATGACGGCACGTGACTTCAGCGTCCCGAACGTGATGATCTGCCCGACCGCGTCCCTCCCGTACTTCTCCCGCACGTAGTCGATCACCTCGCCCCGGCGCTCGAAGCAGAAATCCACGTCGATGTCGGGCATGGACACGCGCTCAGGATTCAGGAAGCGCTCGAAGAGGAGATCGAACTGGAGCGGATCGAGGTTCGTGATGTGGAGCGAGTAGCTCACGACCGAGCCGGCCGCGGATCCCCGACCGGGACCGATCGGGATTCCCTGCTCCCGGGCCCAGCGGATGAAGTCCCAGGTGATGAGGAAGTAGCCCGCGTACCCGGTCTTCAGGATCACGTCGAGCTCAAAGTCGAGCCGCTTCTGGACCTCGGGCGGAGGTGGGTCGCCGTAGCGCTCCCTCGCGCCCACGTTCGCGAGGTGGACTAGGTAGTCCCCCTCCGTTGCGTATCCCTCCGGCAGGGAGAACGCGGGCACGTGGTAGCTCTTCTCGAAATCGAGCGCGACCTCGTCTGCGATCCGGAGCGTGTTCTCGATGACGTCGGGACGGTCCGCGAAGGCCTCCCGCATCTCCGCGGGGGACTTGAGATAGAGCCCGTCGTCATATCGCATGCGGGCCGGATCGTCCTTGTCTTTGCCGAGCCCGATGCAGAGGAGGGTGTCGTGGGCCTCGTGGTCGCTTCGGCGGAGGAAGTGCGCGTCGTTCGTGGCTACCACGGGAAGGCCGAGCTCCCGGGCGAGCGCGAAGATTTTCTCGTTCAACTCGGCCTGTCCCTCGGTGCCGTGGGCCTGGACCTCCAGGTAGTAGCGGTCAGGAAACAGGTTTGCGTACCAGGACGCGGTTTCGCGCGCGGCCTCGGGGCGACCCTCGAGCAGGTGTCTCGCGACCTCTCCCGCCAGGCACGCCGAGGCCACGATGAGCCCCCCGGAGTGCCCGGCGAGTAGCTCGCGGTCCATGCGGGGGCGGTGGTAGAACCCCTCGGTGAACGCGAGCGAGGAGAGCTTCACCAGGTTTCGATACCCCTCCTGGTCCCGCGCCAGGAGCAGGAGATGGTAATACGCTCGGTCCGATGCCCCTGCGCGCGTCCGGTCCCGCCGATCCCCGGGAGCCACGTAACCCTCCATCCCGATGATCGGCTTGAGCCCGCCGCTCTTCGCGAGCTTCTGGAACTCCCACGCTCCGAACAGACAGCCGTGGTCCGTGAGCGCCAGCGCCGGCATCTCGAGCTCGACGGAGCGCTTCACCAGATCGGTCAGGCGGTTGGCGCCATCCAGCAGAGAGTACTCGGAATGTGTGTGTAGGTGGGCGAAGGACACGGGCAGGGGCGGTTCGCTACGACACGCAGCGGAACGAGTCCAGGATGGTCTGGAGCTGGATCATGTACTCGTATTTATCCCGGTTCGGCGCGTAGAGCCAGGCGTCCATCAGATAGAGCCGATCCTGCTCGGGGCAGGGCAGCGCGCGAGCGATGAAGGGACCGCCTCCGGGCCACGCTCCCGGAAGGCTCGCCCACGCGGACTGGTATTCCACCCCCCGGAGGTCTCCGACGGCGACGGGCCCGTACGAGACGATCGCGGTGTCGAGCCGCTGGGGATCGATGTAGTACGCTTCCGTGAACGACCGGCGCCAGTCGGCGAGGTCGCTCCGGGTAGGGAGCTCGTCCGGAATCGGCGAGGTCCAAGTGAGGCCGAGCTGTCGAATGAGCTCCGAGGGGCTGGGGTTATCGTTCCGGAAGCGATAGACGGAGTCGCGAACCAAGTACCGGTACACCGCGGGCAGCCGCAGAGAGAACCCCGCGGTCCGAGCGAGCGAATCCGCGAGCGCCACGTTCTCGCCGGAAACGAACATACGGTCGCGCGCATACTGGCGGAACTGGGAATCCAAGAGGTCGTGGAGCTCGTCTACGAGCGAGGCGACGGCATCGGCCTGGCCCGTTCGGGGAAGGAGGAGGAGCGAGACCAGCTGGCCGCTCGCCCAGACATCATGCGTCTGCACGATGTCCGCGGGAGTCGGCACGACCTCCTCCTCGAGAGCCGCGAGCACTTCGTCTACCCACGGGTCGCCCGCGCTTCCCAGCACGAGCACCTGACGGAAGCGGCGGAGACTGCTCCAGCCGCCCGGCTCCATGGGATCCTGGTGCGTGATGCGAAACGGCCGCTCGTTCGTCACGGCCTGAATCGTCGGCGCCATCGCGTCGCGAAAGCGCGGCTCGACGTCGGCCCAGAGCGCGGGATCCGCGGCCACGATCAGGGCGTTCGCGTCTCCTTGGGCCATCGGGGGTGCGCACGCGGAAGCGAGCAGGACGGCACTCGAGCCGAGCAGGAAGGTGATCAGGCGTCGGGACACGATCGTGCCGTGAGCGGGACCGCGGAGGCTTGGGGGTTCGAAGTATCGGATAGCCCCGGACGGCCCCATGCGTTCCCCCCTGGAAGCGACGGTTGGGGCGTGGGTCGGCCCCCCTGGAAGGTCTTTACGGGCGCCCTCTTCCGCCAGCGGAAACCGTTCTTGACTTTCCCCCACCCACCTCTAGAATTGCCCCGAACTGGGAGCGCGTCTTCCCGGATTCCGCGCGCACGGAATCAGTGGAGGAGGAAAGTCCATGACGGACCGTGGGGTCTGGCTCTTAGAAGAGTCCTGGGCGGAGCCCGAGCTCTTTACCCAAGACGAGGGCGACGACGTCGAGGACGAGGATTGGGAAGACGACGAGGGGTGGGACGACGAAGATGAAGAGGACGAGGACTGGGAGGACGAGGACGACGATTGGGACGATTGGGGGGACGACGACGACGAGGGCACGGACGAGGGTGGAGGCGGTCGCATTCTGTGGAATCTGCGCGTTGCCTGACCCAGGCGCGCCCCCCTCCGAGCCTTTCTCCGGTCTTGTCCGACCCTGACTTATCCCTATCGCGTCCCCGAGGGTCCGCTATACCGCGTGGCGGAAGTCGTCCGCCGAAGCCGGTTCATCGCCTCGCTCGGCCCCGCCCCAGACCCCGAGGAGGCTCAGGCCTTCATCCGTTCCGTGCGACAGTCCTTTCCAGATGCGACGCATCACGCCTGGGCGTACGTGGTTGGGCCGCCGGCGAGCACCGCCCAGGTGGGCATGAGCGACGACGGGGAGCCGCACGGAACCGCCGGGCGCCCGATTCTGAACGTCCTCCTGCACTCGGGAATTGGTGACGTCGTGGCCGTGGTCACGCGCTACTTCGGGGGCGTGAAGCTCGGGACGGGCGGCCTCAGCCGCGCGTACGCCGGGGTGGTCAGCCGCGGCCTCGAGGCACTCCCGACGGCCGAGCGAGCCCGGCTGATCGACGTAACGGTCGAAGTTCCCTTCGCGTCGGCCGACGCCCTCTTTCGGCTCCTGGAGGAGCTGGGAGCGCGGGACCGGACGGAGAGCTACGGATCGGGAGTCGTCGTTAGGGCCAGGATTCCCGAACGGGCGCTGGAGGAGCTGCGGGCAGGTGTGGCGACGTTCACCTCCGGCAGGGGCCGGGTCGTCGAGTCCGCCTGAAGGGACCCTGGGGCCGCACTCGCGGCCAGCTCGCGGGTAGGGACAGCGCGTGACCCCTCGTCGGAGAGGAGCCCGTGTCCCCACGGGGGCACATCGGGCTCTCGGAAGGCTCTTCAGCACCGCGGCGTTTGTCTCGCTGGCGGCCTCGGCACCCGCATGTGCCCAGGGGGACGAGCATCGAGACCGCCGTCTCGAGATGGTGCGAACCCAGATCGAGGCCAGGGGAGTGGAGGATCCGGGTACGCTCGGCGCGATGCGCTCCGTTCCCCGGCACGAGTTCGTGCCGCCCGCGCTCGTAGAGCAGGCGTACTCCGATCGTCCGCTGCCGATCGGCGAGGGGCAGACGATCTCCCAGCCCTACATCGTCGCTTTCATGACCGAGCAGCTGGCGCTCGGCCCGGGCGACAGGGTCCTGGAAGTGGGCACCGGGTCCGGGTATCAGGCCGCGGTGCTGGCCGCCCTAGGCGTCGAGGTGTTCACGATTGAGATTGTGGAGAGCCTGGCCCGCTCTGCCGAGGCCCGGCTCGCCCGCCTGGGGTACGATGTGACCGTACGGCATGGGGACGGCTATCTGGGCTGGCCCGAGGAAGCACCTTTCGACGCCGTTGTCGTCACGGCGGCGCCGAACGACATCCCCCAGCCGTTGATCGATCAGCTCCGTCCGTTGGGACGAATGATCATTCCGGTGGGACCGGCCAACGGGGCGCAGCAATTGGTCCTCCTGAGGAAGGAGGAAGACGGGTCCTTTCGGGCGGAGGCCGTCTTGCCGGTCCGGTTCGTTCCGTTCGTTCGGGATTCGCAGCGCTGAGGCGAACGTTGAGGCAGGAGAAGTCCCTGGTTAGACTTGCAGGTTCTTGGGGCCTGTAGCTCAGGTGGTTAGAGCGCACGCCTGATAAGCGTGAGGTCGGTAGTTCGAGTCTACCCAGGCCCATTGAACTTACGGTAATCGCGGGCCGGATTCCCTCCATTTGATTCCCTCCAATTGATCTCAGGAGCGAACCCTCCGGCGCTGCTCAAGGGCGTTCCTGAGTTGCTCCTCGTCAGCCCGCTGGTAGCACTGGAGGACCGTCTGCGTGGTCTTCCAGCCGCCGAGTTCGCAGAGCACCTTGAGCGGCTGGTCCATGAGGTCGGAGGCGAACTTCCGCCTCAGGGAGTGCCAGCCTCTGCCACGCACGGGCTCCAGTCCCGCGAGTTTCTGGGCCTTCTTCCACCAGTCACGCGCCAGTGAACGGCTAACGCTCTTTGAGGGGTCCTTCGGAGCGGGTAGTACGGGAGTGTCCCCGATCCCGGGGTTCGTCTTTCGCGCCTCTTCCAAGACGGCGATCGCCTCGGCGGTTGCCGGCGTCCGGTGTTCGTAGCCTGTCTTCTCGTGTTCCCCACGCCATCGGATCACTCCGCCTTCCAAGTCGATGTCCGACCATCGAAGCTGTCGGATCGCACCGATGCGGTGTCCCGTATCGTGGGCGAGGACCAGAGCGACGTGAAAGCGCCAGTCCAGCTCCAGATATACTTGGAGCAGGGCTTGGTATTCCGCCTCGGTAAGCACCACCCGCGTCGGGTTTTTTTCCGTGGGTGTCTTCAGGCCCCTCAGCGGGTTTGCGTCGAGGAGCAGCTCACCCTGCTCGTCCCTCGATTGCGCGGCCCAGTTGAGGACCGCGAGCAGGAACTTCAAGTCGCATTCGATCATTCGATCGGACACGGGTTTGCCGCTCGGGCCGACCTTGCCCGACCGCCGTTCCCGGATGAACCGATCCCAGTCTCTCTTGGACAGTGTTGCGGGGTCGCGATCCGGGCCGAAGACCCCGAGGAACATCTCCATTGTGGCCCCATCATACCTCTGGGACTGTCGAGCCTTGGTGGGCGTCACCTCATTACCGTAGATGTCAAAAAGCGTATCCAGTGTGAGTGGCTCGGGCGCGGCGTCCGCTCCGTCTTCGATCTCCGGCCCGACGTAGCCTGCGGCGACTTCGTCCGCCTGCTTCTTCGCCCGCGCCCAGTCGCGATGCTTGAGCGACCTGCTCAGCTTACGTCCGCCCTCGCGCCACTGGATCTGGAACAGACCGGTCTTGGGATCGGGGAATACCCGTACCCGGTTCCGGCCCCATTCGCCGGCGCTGTAGCTGCGCCGACTTCGTTTCGTGCGTGCCATCATCAGGCTCCTTGCTCGATGACGGACTGCACGATCTGCGCGGTGGAAACCTCGCGAAGCGAGGGCTTCGCCGCCAGACGCGGGGTAGCCGCTCCGGTCTTACGGGGGAGGTGCCTCAGGGCGATCCTGGGCGCGCCGGGCCTTCCGGCGTTCGGGATCCTGCCGTCGCGCACGAGGCGGCCGAGATGGTCCGCGGAGTAGCCGCTCTCCCTGGCGGCGTCGGTCAGCGAGAGGGTGGTCTCGTCCCTCTCCCTGAGCGTGGCCTCGAGCTGTGCCGCGCACGCCTCGAGGGCCACGGCCGGTGTCTCGCCCCCGTATTGGCGGAGCGTCTTGGCCTGCGTCCGCCAGGCGCCGGGCAAGGTCTCGACGGATGCGCGGCCAGTCATGTGCGCATCTCCGGATCCTGGCGGCCTGCGTCCGGCCAGGTCTCCGCGTTCACTCCCACTCGCCCTCGGCATCTCTCTTGAGAGCGCGGGCGAGCTCGGGATCGCCCTCGCCGCGCCGGACTGAGCGTTCGACGAGATCGACGCGGCGTCCCAGGTCGGAGAGCCCGGCAGCTCGCGCGACGGCGTAGATGGCGGCCGCAACGGCTGCGAGTGCCAGCCCGGCGTGTACTGCGATCAAGATGCCGTGGTTGGCGAGGATCACCGTCCAGAACGGCGCGAGGAATTCGAGGCGCGGACCGGCGAGCAGCACGGCAGACCCCGCGATCGCGGCGGTGAGTCCCGCGCTGATCTTCCAGGGTTGCATGGGGGCGGGCTAGAGTTCAAGCGCGGCGGGATCCCGGTCGGTCGGCCCTCGCAGGGAGGAGCGATCTCCGCCGTCGCCCACGCCGAGTGAGCGAAGCAGGCGCGCGGCGGCCGGTCCGTTGGCGTGCATCCGGAACCCGGCGGCCACCTTGGCACGTATGGAGCGAGCCCGGTAGTTGCCCGATGCGACCTCAATGTTGACGCGTCCGGTGCGCCCCTCGGAGTCGGTGTACTCGATCTGCGCATCCGGGTAGAGCACGCGTCCCCGCGCATCGATCGGCAAGCCGAGCTCCTCGGCCACGCGGTGCCGCTCGGCGTCTGCGGCCCGCCGGCCGTCTTTCGCCCGCGCGAACTCGCTCTTGCGTGCTACGGCGCTCTTGAACTCGCCGTCGAGCCGCACACGGCGGACGGTGGCCCCCTGCTCGATCAGGCGTTGGTGCTCCTGGCGGCAGGCCCGATAGATGGCGGTGTCGTGCGCGGCTTCGGCGGGCCGGGTACGTGCGAACCCGATCTCCTGGCCGGGATCGATTCCCCGCTCGGCGGCCAGCTTCCGGGCCTCGGCCACGCCTTTCCGCGTGAGGGTCAGCACCTTGAACGGGTTGCCGTTGGGTCCAGTGGCTCGGGTTTCTTGGGCGAGCCCCTCGCGGATCCAGGCGTTCACGGCCCGCCGCGTGGTGTAGGGATGGCCGCCGAAGTGAGCCTCGGCGAGATCGCGGTACGAGACGGCGCCGTAGATGCCGATGTCGGCGAGCGCCCCACGGCACCGTTCGCGGAAGGAGATGGACCCGCGGTCCCGGCTCGCGTCGTATTCTCGGCGATGGCCGTCCCGCATGCGGTAGATAGCGCGGCTTTGCGGCGCGGCGGGACGCGGGTCCAATCCGATCGTGCGGTCGAACATCTCCTAGGGCTCCTTCCTTGACCTCAGCGGCTGGGGCTGAAGCTCCGTTTCGGGACCGGCAGCGGGAGCTCCGGCCTTGCGGCGTGCAGCGGGTCGGGAGCGCGGGTGGCGGCCACGGCCACCGGCTCCCGTTCGGCCTGTCGATCGCGGTTTCGGGCCAGCACGAAGTCGGAGATCTTCTGTGCGTCGGCCGCGGCGCGGCGGATCTCCCTTGGGTCCTCCTCGAGCGCCGCGACCCACCCCTCGACATAAGCGGCCCCCCGGCTCGGGTCGTGGCCGACGCCCACGCGCTCGCCCGTCATCATTGCGCTGATCTCCGCGCGGAGCTCCTCCTTCGCATAGGCCGGTGAGCCGAACCCTTCGCCGATCCCTTCGATCAGCGTTGCGCGGTTCATCCGCTCGGGATGGCCGGTGCTGTGCCCCAGCTCGTGGAGCGCGGTCTGGTAGTAGTGGTTGGCCGAGGGGAACTGCACCCGCTCGGGGAGCACGATCTCGTCGTGGTTCAGGTTGTAGAACGCCCGGTCCCCCGCCACGTGACGGACGGTGACCCCGCTGTCCTCGAGGACGCGTTCGGCCTGCTGGTGCACCTTCCAGAGCGGCTCGGCCGTTGGTGTGGGCCGGGCCGGCAGCCCGTCGGCCTGCCCGGCGTTGAAGACGTTGTACTGCCGGACGACGGGCGTGGGCAGGCGCTCGTGGCGGTAGATGCGCTTGCCTTCGTTGTCCCTGACCGGCCGCCCGCGCTCGTCGGTCACAGAGATCTTCCGGTGGTCCTGGAAGGAGAGGATGCGGGTGCCCTGCTCGCCTTTTCTGACTTGGCCGCCCCGGGCCTGGATCTGACGGTAGGTTCCCCAGCGGACGTCGGCGTAGCCGCGTGACTGTGCGACGGCCGCGAGATGCAGGCTGTTCCCTCCCGAGTAGGAGCGTCCAGTATCGACGTTGGCGGGAAGCACACGCTCGCCCGGCCCCCAGGGCTTCTGCCAGGGCGCAGTGCCCTGGCGGATCTGCTCGATGACCCGGTCGGCGAACTGGCGGTGATATTCGTCGTGTTTCATCGGTCTTCCTCCTCGGGGCCGTGCGGATCCTCCGAGGCGTCTCGGATCTCGTCCTCGGTGCCCACGTCCTCGGGGAAGAGGCCGTACTGCTGGGCCAGCGATGCCGGCACCTCGAGGGCCTCGCCGCCGTCCCATGCGAGCTCGCGGTCGAAGTCGTCGAGCGTCTCGACGCGGACGATCTTCTCGTCGCTTTCCATGGGTTCACTCCTTGGCTGTTGGTTCTTCATCGTGCTTCCTCCAGACGGTGTCGGTGAGCCAGCGGTTGGCAGCCGAGTCGTAGCTCCGGACCCTGATCGCCTCCTCGACGAAGCGTCGGCCCCCTCGCCGGGTCATGTGAACGACGAGATGGATGCCGTCGACCACGCCCCTGCAGGTGACCTCCCAGGGGAGCGCCCCTCCTGCCTGCATGGCGCAACTCGCCAGGCGCGATAGCGCGGAGCGGGCATTGTTGGCGTGGACGGTGGTGAGCGATCCGCCGTGGCCGGTGTTCAGCGCCTGCAGCAGATCGGCGGCCTCGCCGCCCCTGACCTCGCCGACGACGATGTGGTCGGGCCGATGGCGGAGAGCGTGGCGGACCAGGTCGCGGATCGACACGGGCGCCTCGGAACCCGCCGCTCCGGCCTCGAAGCGCAGGCAGTTCGCGCGCTCGATCCTGAGCTCGAGCGTGTCCTCGATGGCGACGATGCGCTCCTCCTCTGGGAGCAGCTCGATCAGTGCGTTCAAGAGCGTGGTCTTGCCCGAGCCGGTGCCTCCGGAGACCAAGATGTTGCGCCGCGAAGTGAGAGTGTCGCGGGCGACGAGGAACACCTTTTCCGGCAGGGCGCCCTGCCGCACGAGGTCTTCGGCCGAGAACGCGCGGCCCCCAAACCGGCGGATCGTCATGGCCACGTGGGGGCTCGCGGGCGGCGTGCATATGGCGACCCGCGAGCCGTCGTCGAGCCGCGCGTCGAGGATGGGGCGCGCGGCCGGATCGAGCCCGAGCGGCCGCGCGATGTGGATGGCCGCCCGGTAGAGCGCGGCGGCGGTGAGCGCCGGTGCCTCGAGGGGCTCGAGCTCTCCGCCGCGCTCGACCCAGACGTTGCCGGGGCCGTTGATCATCAGCTCGGAGACCTCCAGGTCCTCGAGCACGCCCTCGAGGCCCGGCAGGAACGGCTTCAGGTGGCCGATTCCGCTTGCGCGCTTCATATCCGGCCCTCCTCGCGGAGCCGCCAGTAGCCCACGTCCCTCGGCAAGTAGTGGGGCTTCAGGTAGACGCGCCGGGCAGGGAGCGACTTCGTGCCGTCGTAGGGCAGACAGATCGCCTGGTAGTTGGCCAACAGCGCGAACTCGCGCGGCGTGAACACGGGCTCCCTCTGCTGCCGGAACGACTTGCTCGCGCCGATCGTGCCGCGGCCCCCTCCGGCGCGTCCCGACAGCAGCGAGAACTCCGGGCGGCCCGTGGTCTCGGTGAACGTGTAGGAGGGCTGCGTCTTCATGACGCTCCCGCACATCTCGGACGCGATCCGGGCCGACGACTCGTCGCTCAAGGACAGGAAGATCCGGGTGCGGAGCGTCTGGACCAGGGTGCGCCAGGCCTCCGTGCCCGACAGCACGGAGCGGAGCGAGGAGATCGACTGCGTGGCCACGATCGGGATGCAGCGGCACTGCCGCGTCAGCGCGAACGCCTTCTCGTCTCCGGACGGATCGTCCTGGCCCACGGTGGCGAACGCCTGGTACTCGTCGCAGATGAACACTGCGGGCCGGAGGTAGCGGCCGGGCTGGCGGGCGGCCTCGGCAGGCCGCCGGAGCAACGCCTGTATCCAGGCATTCTTCAGCAGCACGCCGATA
Source organism: Longimicrobiales bacterium (assembly GCA_965198065.1). Lineage (GTDB taxonomy): Bacteria > Gemmatimonadota > Gemmatimonadetes > Longimicrobiales > Gaopeijiaceae > SHZS01. The sequence continues at coordinate 1,330,718 of CBDAON010000004.1, forward strand.
GCGCGTCCGAGCGCCGGGTTGGCGCCCGCGGGCATGTTGAGGGCGAGGACCCGGCCCTCTTCGATCAGCTCGGCGAGCGGTGGCAGCCGGCGGCGGAGCCCCGGCATGGGCCGGACGGCCTCGGGGTCTTCGTCCGGCGCAGCACTATACATATGTATGGATTCATCCGGCTCCGGAGGAGGCGGACAGAACATGCTCGCGACCTGCGGCTGGTCGAAGAGGGACAGGAAGACCGAGATGCCCTCGACGATGGAGGTGCGGAGCTTGGGGTCGAGCGCCATCCAGTCGTTCAGGTACCAGCGCTCGATCGCCTCCACCTGCTCCCTGAGCTCGCTGCCCGCGCCGCCCTCGCTCTCCTCGGTCTCGAACGGGATCTCGAGCTCGGCGAGCCGATCGCTCAACCCGGGATCGAGCTGGCAGGTGGCCTTATCGGTGCCGGCCACCGGCTCCCAGGCCCAGTCCTCGAGAGACTCCTTGTGCGTGAACAGATCGCTGCCGGCGACGGTGACCCGGACCGGGCAGAGGCGGGCGACCAGATCCCGGGCCGCGCCGATCTTTCGCGCGAACAGCTCCGCGTCGATCGTGCAGCGGTAGATGTCCTGGAGCGTGACCCAGCCCCCCGGCAAGAGCCGGTGCAGTTCGATGATCCAGCGCACGAGGTTCGTGTAGGCTTGCTGCCAGAACGGTTCGCGACTCTTGCCGAAGAGCTGGTTGATCAGGGAGGCGACGCTGTAGGCGAGCGAATAGGTGTCGAGCAGCGGATCGTCGAGTGGGTTCCACTGCCAGGCGCCGCCGAGGCCGATCTCCAGGTAGTCGTCCCCGCGCCCGGCGCCTTCGAGGATCCGGCGCACGCTATGACAGAAGTCGCCCTTGACCTCTAGCACCAGGGCGCTGGCCCGTCGTGCGGGCCGGTCGGCCTGCCAGGAGAGGAGCTGCTGGGCGAACGGATACATGCAGGCTGAGGTCTTGCCGGAGCCGACCGCCCCGACGATGAGCACGCCCGTATACAGCCCCGTCTCGGGGATCACGAGCCAGGAGGGCCGCTCGCTCTCGCGCGGGACGACGGGATGGTGGAGCTCGCCGATCACGAGCGATGGTGTCTCGTCCTCGGGCGAGGCGGGCCAGGGTGGCAACGTGCCCCGGCGCCCTCCTCCCGCTCGTGGCTGGAGCCAGACTCTCCAGACCGAGAGGCCGAGGCTGCCGAAGAGCACCACGGCGACGGCGGGCGCCACGTAGTACCAGACGCGGATCACCGTGTGGAAGCCCGGATCGTGGTAGGCGATCAAGTCCAGCACGGGGTTGCCGCCGGGGCCGGGGAACGGCGCCCGGAACGCGTGAGCGATGGCGGCCGCCGAAGCGAGGCCCACGAGTACGAGCGTCGCGGGCTTCAGCATCGCGCTGGCACCCTTCCCGGAGGGATACATGGCCGGGAGCGACCCCGCCGGGGGCAGAGCGTGTGAAAACACGCACGCCCCCACGCCATCACTAGGGCGTCCGCGGGCGGGGTCGCTCCCATATCCGCCTCATCGGCCCGTCTGGCCACGTCCGGCCGGGCAGCTGAGGCGTAAGACGCAGTGGCGTCGGCGCATATGCGGTGGGCCGCGTGTGAATCAGGGCCGGGCCATTCTGTGAATCGACCCCCCGCGTCGTTTTCACGTCCTAGTGGTGGCATGACACGCAGGCCGGTCATCGGAAGTGCGCCCCGGAGAGGCGCACCGTTTGCCAGGTGCGGCCGGTGTGGATCGGCCCTCGGCCGCGCTGCCGACGTGCCTGCTTCGTCAGCGTGACGCTGCGTTTCAGGGCGGCTTGCAGGCCTCCGAACTCGTCGAGGATCTGGATCGCACCTTGAAGGATGGCGCGCTCGATGCGGTCGATCTCTTCACGGATCCCGGCGTCCGGTTCGGCCGGGCCGGAGGCTTCTGCCCAGCCGCCGAGTATCGCCCGGGCCCGAGCAAACTCCTCGAGGGTGCGGACGACGGCCACGACCTCGACGGATCGGCCGCGCTCGCTGAGCGCTTTCCAAAGGCCGCGGTGCGCTTCGCCCCAGGAGCGGAGCGCGGTCGTGGTATCGTGTCCGGGATCGACGTAGACGAACACGGCGCGCTCGGCTTCGAGCGCGACCGGCAGCTTGACTGGGAAGTAACGCCGCGTGTTACCGGCCGCTCCGCGGTAGAGCCGCGAGGGCAGGATCCGGCGTTCGATGCCGAGCGCCTCGAATGCGCCGACCTTCTCGGACTCGGTCGGCAGCCACGGCAAGTCGGGATGCTCGAGCACGTAGTCGAGCGAGAGCAGGCGACGCATGAGCACCGCCTCGGAAGCGGCCCGGCGGTGGCGGATGTCCTCGGCGCCGAGCGCTCGGTAGATGCGCCGGCTGAAAATCCTGCACACGCGGCCGATGCCATTGATGCCGGGCACGGTCTCTTCGGTGGCCGCGCCTTGCGCGATCAGGGCGTGGACGCCGCGCCGCACCTGTTCGGGATGCGCATCGAGGAACCGGGACCACTGGGCGCGGATGAACACGCCGCTGTGGAGACAAGCCAGCGCGATCCATTCGGGGCCTGGCGTCCCGTCCAACCGAACGGCTCAAGGGCCGCTTCCCGTCCCCGCAGATGGGCGATCACCTGGGCTGCTCCGTGACCAGGGCACGGTCGGCCTGGAGGTAGGTGATGAGGATGCCCATCGGGTTGTAGACGACGAACTCGGAGGGAATGACGGTGAGGAACGTGAACCGGAGCGTGATCGACCACCGCTCCCTCAGGGTCTCCTGCCCCTGCCGGAGGTGGACTAGGTCGAAGTCGGCGGTCGCGCCGTGGGGTGCCTCCGGTGCGGGGTGGATGCGGAGCACGGCCTGCTCGACCTGGAGCTCGGTGTCGGCGGTGCCGGCCGCCATGGCGGCGACCTCGGCGCCGTCCCTCGTGAACGCGGCGTTCGCCAGCTCGGTCGAGAGGAAGCGTAGGCTCCGGGTCCAGTGCTCCTCGACCGTCGCCTGGCGCCTGGAGTAGAAGTCGGCGATGAACCGGTTCAGGAAATACTTGGTCGTGGGATCGAGCGGATCCGCCTGCGCCGTTGCGGCCTCGTAGGCCACGGACATCCAGAATCTACCGGTGTCCAGTGCCATCCAGATAGATTGCTAAATTACTGTAGTTAAAGGGCTTTATCTACCTTATCCGGCATCTTGCGCGGCTCGCTACATCCCTTGATATCCATCTCCATCCCCTATATTATGAGGGTATGAATGCCGTAGAGAACACCGCCGATCCGCCCCGGAAGACCAAGCCCAAGGGCCGTCACCCCGACAAAGCCCTGTCCGCCGCCTTCGTGCGCACGGCCCCGCCGGGCAGATATTGCGACGGCAATGGGCTCTACCTCTTCGTTCAGCCGAGCGGAGCCCGGAGCTGGATTCAACGGCTGGTCATCCGCGGCCGTCGCCGTGACTGCGGACTCGGCAGCGTCGCGCTGGTCTCGCTCGCCGAGGCTCGAGAGAAGGCGCGGGCCAACCGCAAGCTGGCCCGCGAGGGCGGCGACCCGCTGGCGGAGAAGCGCCGCGCCCAAGGCGTGCCCAGCTTCGCCGAAGCCGCTGCGCGCGTGGTGCAGCAGAAGCAGGCCGGTTGGCGCAATCCGAAGCATTGCCGCGACTGGATGTCGAGCCTGAGGCGATTCGCCTTCGCGCGCATCGGCGAGATACCGGTGTCGCAGGTGACGAGCGCCGACGTGCTGGAGATCCTTGCTCCGATCTGGCACACGAAGGCGACCACCGCCCGGAAGTTGCGCCAGCGCATCCGCACGGTGTTGGAGTGGGCCGTGGCGATGGAGTTCAGGACCGACAACCCGTGCGACCGCCTCGGGCCGGTGCTCGGAGCGCAAGACGCCGTGGTGCAACACATGCGGGCCTTGCCGCATCGCGAGGTGGCATCGGCCCTCGAGACGGTGCGGGCATCGGAGAGGATGCCCGTCGTCAAGCTGGTGTTCGAGTTCCTGGTGCTGACGGCGGCGAGGTGGGGCGAGGTACGGGGGGCCGAATGGGCCGAGATCGATCGGAGGGAGGGTGTGTGGACGGTTCCAGCCACACGGATGAAGGCGAAGCGCGAGCACCGGGTGCCGCTGTGCCGCCGCGCCATGGAGATCCTCGAGGAGGCGCGGACGCTCGACGACGGCAGTCCGCTGGTGTTCACCGACGGGGCAGGCAGGCAGCTCAACGGCAAGCGGCTGCGGCGGCTGCTCCGAAAGCACGGGATCTCGGCCGTGCCGCACGGCTTCCGGTCCAGCTTCAGGGACTGGGCGGCCGAGGAAACGGACCATCCGCGCGAGGTGATCGAGGCGGCGCTGGCGCACGTGGTCCAGAACAAGGTCGAGGCCGCGTATCGGCGCACGGACCTGTTCGAGCGCCGCCGCCTGCTGATGAACGATTGGGCCGGGTATCTGGCCCGCGAGCGTCGAGACCCGGAGGCCGGTCCCAGCCGCTGAGGCGCGAGCCGTTGAGGCCCGATCCGAGGCCGATCCACGGCTGGCTCATGACCCCTTAAGGGTCAAGAGCCAGCCTACCCTTTGTACCCACAAAGGGGCTGGCGAGGGGCTCCGCCCCTTCGATCCCGAAGGATGCCCGCGCTCTGCTGCGGTGTGCCGTGCTCGCCCAGCGTGCGAGCCGTGTCCGGTCGCGCCCGATGGAGCCTGGCCAGGCGGCTCCGCAGCGACCGCCTCAGCGTCACCGGCGCAGCTCGCGCCCACGCTCGGCGGACACCGCTCGAGGGGTTGGCCGAAGGGCCGGAGTCCCGGGGAAGGCGCCTGGCCCCGGGAGGGAAGGAGTGGCCCCCCGGTTCCGATGCCACGGGCTAATTCAACTGAACGTCGCGGCCCCCGAGAACGACTCGTTGATCTGAGCGCCGCACGCCTGCCCGGCGACTGTGATGCTGAACCCGAGCAACGCGTCCGGATCATCCACCGACTCCAAATCCACATCCATCCGGCATGACCCACTCCGACCGTCGCCCGTGGCCCACTGAACCGTCCCGGCCACGGTGCCGCTGATCTCGAACATGAACTCTGTCGAGATTGACAGCTCGATGCTCATCTCCACCTCGGGCGCGCCGTCCACGGTAAAGGTGATCCCGGTCCCCGTGTGCCTCTCCATGCAATCCGCGTGAACAAGGGTCGCCGACACGCCCACGCCGGCGCCGTCGTCGCCCGGTCCTAGGGAAGGCGTGACCTGTGCGTCCACTGCCACCGTTCCACCTATCGTGCATTGGCCCGTGAACTGTAGGCTGGCGCCGCCAGGGGTCACGATCTCGTTGATTTCGTCGCCGCTCAGCAGCTGGAGGCCGGGGTTCATCGTTACCTCGAGGAGCGCGAGAGCCTCCGCCGGGGTCAGCGAGTCTTCGGGCTCCGTCGAGCTGCCACCGCCGCAAGAAGCCACGGCTAGTCCGACACTCAGAATCACCCCTGCTCGAATTCGGCGCATAAGTCACGTCCTCTGTTGTGGCAATTTCTGATTCGGGAGCGCCAACTCGCGAATCGATCCCGGCCGGTCGCCTGAGCGGGCGTGAGCGGGATCACCCGTTCCGCAACCACCGGCGAGCCCTTCTCTTCGGCACGCCCCGACCGTGTCCGGATGTGCCGTGATAACACTCCCGGAGCCTAGGAGGTCCTGTGTGGGCGCCGCCGGGTTGAGCCGGAGTGAGATCCCTGACTCGGGCTCGGGTCGGTCACTTTGTGACGAGCGAGTACCGGCGTTCAGTAAGGCCAACAGCACGGCAGGCGGGCGAGCGAGCCGGGCGGCCGCTCGCTGCCCCGGCAGCGGCCCGGTAAGTTGGGGGTTCAAGGGGGGCGCAGCGTCCCCTTGGCCAGACCGCAATGTTTGACATTGCGTGGGCTGGCTTAAGCACCTTAGTGTCCGTCTAAGGTGGCGCGACGGCGGTCGGAAACGCACCCGCCGGGGGGGTGTTGGCCCCCGGCTTGCGCGTCCCCTCTGAGTTGCTGGTGAAGCTCTCGTGGGCTCACCTCCGGAGCCGGTCACGGTGCGGGGGGGTGAAGCGATCCGGCGCGCAAGCCCGCCAGGTTCGCACGTGCGGGGATCGGATCGGCGGGGCACACGGGGCCTCCGGGGAGCTTCACCGCCGGGGGGATCGCATCGCAAGCGCTGGCGCTAGGCAGGGGCGGTCTGAAGGAAGTAGTGGTCTGATCTTCCTGTAACGAAGACGCTTAGGCTGGGTCTCCTTTCTTGATACGAATTCCTGCGCAGAAATAAGCGATGATCGCCCACGCCGGTATGACCAAGTACGGAAACGGGTCGGTTGCGATCTCGAAGGCAATGTCATTTCGCAGAATAATCAACAGCACTATAGACACCAGAGCCAAGGCTTCTACGGACCTCCGAAGCATCGTCTCCTTTCTCAAGCCTAGGAGTCTCCTCTTTCGAGACCGGTAGGCGAGAGCGCCAAGAATCATAATTGGTCCGGCAATGAATCCTGCCGTGTCGTCCCCGGCCGCCAACCGGGCGGGAGCTCCGAGGAAGTAGATGGCGCCAAACACAATGGCCAGAGTGGATCCTAGGAACCGCATGTCTGGCACGAACCGGTTCGCTTTCACGACAAACGCCTCCTCACCCGTAGGATGTAGCGAGAGGCCAATCTTAGGGGATCGCATCCGGGAGCGAGCCCGCCGGGGCGGATCGGATCGCAAGCCTGCCAGGCGCGCACATGGCTGCCTCCGGACCTACTGGGAAAGGTGCACCGGGTGGTGCCGTTAGTCCGACGGTCCAAGAGAAACCGGTGTGTAGAATGCGACCATGCGGCACGTGTGGCATACGAGAGGAATTACGGGGAACAACTCATCTTCCTCGGACTGCCCCTGGAGGAACCATAGCCTACTGCCGGGTTCCAGAGTTTCTTGGTTCCGGCAATGTAGGCAGATGATGCCATGCTGGCGCAGGTGAGCTGATTACTCTCCTCAGCTCTTCACTGGTCAGCTTATCGGACCGGGTGTACTCGATTCTGTCCGGATCCATGCGTCAGCCGCAGGCTTCCTCATTCACGCGGAGGTAGTCGAGGATGAACCCGTCCAGGTACTCGGACACCGTTTGCATGATGAAGCTCGCGCTCCCGCCGTGTGTGCCGATGGTGTCCCTTTCCCATGTGGTGGCCACCCCCGATTCTCCGCTTCTGGGGTCTTGGACGGACTTAAAGAGCTCTAGGCTGATATCGAACGCCGGGCTGAACGTCCTGATATTCAGCTCCAGCATCTGGCCGCCGCCCGAATCGTACAGCCTAGCGGCCCGCAACCGGCTCTCCACCATCGTCCAAACGCGCTCCTTGGTGAGCCCCATTTCCTCCGCCTCGTCGCCTGAGACTAGACCGACGGCATACACCGGCGCGCACTCGGTGAATAGCCCGAAGCGGTCAACGTACGTCCCGTCCAAAATCTCCGCGAACACGTTGCACGGCGGCAGTGCCTGGTCCGGGTCGGCGGACACCGGCGGAGCGCCTGACGGGTCCTGCTCCGGGGCGGGCTCCGCCCTGTCGAAGTCGTCAACCTGGCACGCGAGCGGCACGGCGAGCGCGAGGCCCGCCAGAGCGAGCTGGCAGACACGGTGGGCGCTCACGGGGCCGGGCCGGGCTCGGGGGGGCGCAGCCCGGAGCCGCGCCAGCCGTCGATCAGCCCCTCGATCCGCGCCACGCGTTCCCGCAGGTCCGCGACGTCGCGGCGGATGGCGACCGCGAGCACGATGCCCACGCCGTCCGCTCGATGGCGGCGAGGGAGCCCGCGCGGAGTCGGATCAAGACTTGTTCGGGGTACAGCGTTCGCCGCCGGGACATTCGGCGGGGCTCTTGTCCGCCTCCAAGCGTGCGCCAAGGGACGGTTGGTCCGGTCATTGCTCGTCCTCCGTTGCGTCGGCGCGGACCTTCAATCCCCACTGTCTAACCGACGGGTTCTGCAAGGTTCCCTTCCGCGAACGTCCACTGGGGTCGAACGGATTCCCGTACGGAAAGAGGGATCTAATGAGGGGATCGGAGAGAGTTGGTCAGCAGTAAGTTATTATATATCAGTATCTTATAATCTTTCTGTCGCGGCCTCGTAGGCCACGGCCTCGGCGCGGCCGACCTCGTCGACCCGCACCACGATGGGCCTGGGCGGCTCGACGGTCGCGATGCGAAGGAGCAGGACGGCGAGCGCGAGGCATCCCCCTGCTAGGATGATTGCAAGAGTCCGGAGCTTTCGGTTCGCCTCGACGGTCTCGCCCCAGATCTCCGCGTACTCGCGGCCGGCATCGTGTTCTCGGTTCATGGATGTCTCCTTCAGCCTCCGGGGACTGGGGGGCGGGGCGGGTTCGCGGCAGCCGTGAGGCGCCCGCCGCCGCGCACCACGAGCGCCATCATGCCCGACCCGACGGACCCGGATCCGGAGACGAGCATCGCGGCGAGCTCGCCCACCTTCATGCCGGCCATCAGGCCGGAGACGACGAGCGGGAGGAGAACGACGACCCACAGCCCCAGCTCGGCGGGGTCGGAGGAGCCGGTGCCCATCAGGGCACCGGTATAGGTGGTGACGTAGCCCATGCCCACGCCCATGAACACACGGAGGATGGCTCCCGCCACGACGCCGTAGAGCGTGTAGACCATGAGCGTGCGGAACCATCCCCAGAACAGGAACGCGAGCGGCTCGAACAGCAGCCAGGGGATGAACACGGGGCCCAAGAGGATCACGATCGCGAGCGCCACCTGCGCCCAGATCACCTGCGCGTAGGTCAGGCAGAAGAGCGCGACTAGGCCGAGCACGAGCGGCACGCCCATCATCAGCGCGACGAGGGCGGAGAAGAACACGCTCACGCCCTCGGTCACGAGGGTCATCAGGCTCCCGCCCGACCATGCCGCGCCGAGCCGTGCGGCGAACGCCTGCACCAGCGCGGTCATCTCCGTGTAGCCGACCGACACGACGTCGGAGATGAACAGGTTCTGGAGCCAAATCCCTCCGGCCGCCACCGTGGCCGGGAACGTGAACCCCACGCCCGGGATCGGGACGCTGTAGTAGTGGAGTAGCGTCCGGGGGATCGCGATCCCGAGGACGACCCGCACGAGCGCCCAAGGCTCGAGCGTGCCGCTGTAGGCGATCTTGAGGCCGGTCCAGGCGACGACGATCGCCGCGAGACCGCCCCAGAGTTGGTGGCCGAGCGTCAGCACGTCGGGCGCGGCGCCGCCGATCACCGTATCGAGCACGACGTCCAGGAACCCCTTGAAGTCCTGGAGCTGATCCGCGGGGATCTGGGCCGGGACGTTCGGATCGATCGACTGAGGGGGAGGAAGTTGCATGACGGTCGCTCCCCGGGGCCTAGGCTTGGCCGCCCATGTAGAACGACGGGACCTTGAAGAGGAGCCCCTCCCGGAGCCGGTCGCGATTCTGGAGCGCGGCCGCCCGCATCTGCTCGTACATCGCGTTCGTACGGAGGCGTGCGTCCCTCCACTCGGCGAGCCGCTCGAGCCGGTCGATCTCGGCCTGCTGCATCTGGTTCGCCTGCTCGACGGCCTGATAGGCGAGCACCTGCGCCACGGCGGCGTTGATCCGGCCCTGCGTCAGCGCGGCAGCCACTTGCGCCTGCTGGAGCGCCGTGTTGGACAGATTGCCGTTCGCGGTCAGGTCGTCGAACGAGCCCTGTGCGCTCTCGACGGTCGAGGCGAGCGAGGCCGCGGCGTCCATCATCGCGTAGTCGAGCACGCGCTGGCGGTCGGCGGCCTCACGGGCCTGGCGGTAGTCCTCAACCGCGCGCGACGACGCCTCGGCCGGGCGGTTGCGGAACAGCTCGAGGATGTCCGCCTCGCTCACCTGGTCGGCCACCCCTTGGGCGCTCCGCCAGACGTCGGTGAACGAGTCGCCGCTCCCCATGTCACGCACCGCGTCGACCAGCTCGCCGGCTGCGCCGGTGAAGTCGGAACCCCAGTCGAGGCCGTCGCCGACGAGGCCGATGGACCCGGCCGCCAGCTCCGCGAACGGCTCGATCAGCCCATCCACCTCGCCCCGCGCAACCTCCTTCATGTAGTCGAGCTGCTCCTCGAGCTCGGTGAGCTGGCGGGTCATCGTCCGCATCTGGCGGATCTGGTTCGCGATCTGGGTCGCCTGGTTCACGATCATCTGGGCACGCTGAATCGCGCCGCTGATGGCGCCCAAGAAGGCTTCGGCCGGCGCCGCGCTGGTCAGGATCAGGATCGGGACCAGGAGGACGGCGGTAAGGGTTCGGTGACGCATTAGAGGCTCCTTTCGTCTCATTGCCGTGTCCCGGGCCTGGGGACCAGGACATCGGAGGTGAACCAGATGCGCAGGCGGTGGCCCGCGCGGATCGTGATCGTGGGAAGCCGGTTCAGGAACCGGTCGAGGACCGAGGTGGCGCTCTGGCCGAGGCCCTGGCCGATGCCAGCCCTCAGGCCGAACGGCGAACCACCGGCCAGCGTGAGTCCGCTCAGGACGCCCACGGCTCCGGCGGCCGCGAACGTGCTGAAGTAGTGGCGATCGACCTCGTCCCGAAGCGCACCCTCGCCCGCCTGGTTCAGGCCGGTGAACTCGAGGCCGATCCAGCTCCCGCCGGGCAGGAGGAGCCGGTGGAAGCCGACGGCCAGCCGGCTCTGGTCCTGGTCCTGAACGGCCTGGGCCGTGCCGACGACGCGCGTGCCGCGCGGGATCAGAACCCGTTGGCGGTCGGCCGAATAGAACGGCACCGAGACCATGGCGAGCACCGGTCCGGGGAAATCGCCCGTGAGCTGCGTGAGAAGCACCGCCTCGAGGAACGAGCCCTCGTGGATCCGCTCCCAGCCCGGCGGGTCTTCGGGCCGGACGCTCCGGCCGAGCTGAATGGGGCTCGGCGTCCGACGGGAGGCTTGCTGCGGCATCGCGCTTGCCGGCTCCGGGGCCGGTGCAGCCAACCCCAGAGCTCCGAGCAGCCGCTCTTCGGCTGCCAATTCGTCCTCAAGCGTCGCGACGGACTGCTCGAAGGAGGCGAGCGCCGCTTGGACCGTGTTCTCGAGGAACGCCACATCCGCGTCGGCCGCATCGCCGGTGCGCGGGCCGCCAGCCTCGGACGACTCCAGAGTCGCGTTTGGATCGCGGTACGACTGGGCCACGGGAAGGGTGCGGAGCGAGCGTGTTCTTCGCTCCAGCTCCTCCAGCCGAAGCGCCTCCCGAAGCTCCGACTCCACCGCTCCGATGCCGAGGGCAGCGGTGTTCGGCGCCTGGGACTCGGCCTGGATCCGGGCCATCTCCTCGGCGGCAGCGGCCTGCCGGCGCTCGAGCTCGGCGCGCGCCCGTGCGGCGGCCTCCAGAGTCTGCCGCTCGGCCTCTTGCCGAATGCGCGCCTGGAGCGACCTCCCCATCCCGTCGTCGACAGCCTGCGCCTCGGGCAGGGCTACGAGAGTGTCGGCTTCCTGGGGACCCGTCATCGCCCAGGAGAAAAGCAGTCCACCGACGAGCACGGCGATCAACACCACGCCCGCCTTCGTCACGATGCCGCCCGGCAGCGCGCCTTCCGGGGGCCGGACCCACTGCTTCCAGCGGCTCATCGGAGCGCTTCCGCGGCGTGAACCGCCAGGCAGCCCGCTTGTCGCCGATCTGCAGCCACCCGTCGGCCAGTACGTGGCGGGCGACGTACAGCCCGTCATCCGTCAGATCGTAGGCCACGAGCGCCGGTTCCCCGTCCCGGAGCTCATAGAGCGCGGGCGACTCCTGTGCGTGGGACCTCAGATAGGTGAACTGCCCGTCGTGCCACATCGCCTCGACCAGGAACGGTCGGTCGGCCGCGTCCCCGTCGAGCCGGTACTCGAACGCGAGACGCTCCGGATAGGCGGCACGGAACTCCTCGATCGCCGACTCAGCCTGAGTCCGGGCCTCCAGGATGCTGGCCTCGGCCGCCTCCCGGGCACTCCGCGCGGCCTCGGCCGCCTCGGCGGCCATCTGTTGGTAGGCCGCGACCTCGCTCCGCGCGACGAACGCGGGACGGCCGCTGCCTCCAGAGAGCCGCGCCGCCTCTGCTCCGGACTCTACGCGAACGACCAGATGAGGCGGCCCGTCGCTGTGCTCGGCCACCAGGAACGAGTAGATCCGCCCCGACTCGCAGACGAGCGCGATGTTCGTCGCCGCGTCCGGCCGCAGGGGTTTCAGGAACGCGACGTTCGCGGCGCCCGCCAGATGCCAGTACTCCGAGTCGCCGACCACGAAATCCAGGATGTTCTCATCGGCGGGGAGCACGATCACCGTCGTGTGACGGACCTGCGTCCGCAGCCGGTGGATGCGGTCCTCGCCCTCCTCCGGGACCGGCACCCGGAGGAACGCTTGGTCGTCCTCCTGCTGGGCGGTAGCCCCGGCGGGGAGGGCAGCCAAGAGAAGGGCGGTTAGAACGAGGGGTGCCATTGGTGGTCGCATGGCGTGTCAGCTCCTTGCGTTGGGGGTGGGGGTGGGGGTGGGATCGTCTCGGCTCGCGAGCACCTCGAGCGCCCGGCTGAGTCCGTGACGCTCGACGGCCCGGGCCCGCTCCTCGGCGTCCAATGCGGACGAGGTGTAGAGCCAGTAGCTCTCCGGATCGACCTCGAGCCGGAGCACCGCCGCCCCGTCCGGGCGGCGCAGGTAGAGCTCGCGTTTGGGGATCAGGCCCCGGACCTGGGCCAGCTCCGACTCGTTCAGCCGGAACAGCGCTCCGACCTCGTCGGGGAGCTCCGGGTTCGCGAGGAACAGCTTGGTCGGGATCGACTCGAGGAGCGCCGCCGCGCCCGGCGTGGCCGTGACGTCCACCGCGGACTGGGTGGCGAGGATCAGCGCGGCGTTCTTCTTCCGCCACGTCTTCGCCGCCTCGGCCAGGTAGCTAAGCACCGCCGGGTCCTGCAGGTAGCGCCAGGCTTCGTCCACCACCATCAGCTTCAGCCGCGTCGCCTCGGACGGATCCTCCACCTCGAGCCGCATCCGCTCGAGCAGATAGGAGAGTGCCGCGTCGCAGAGATCCGGATGCTCGACCGCACCCGCCAGATCGATCACCTGCCAGTCGGCGAACTCGAGGTCCGGCGCCCCGCCCGCCGGGTTGTCGAAGTAGGCGCCCCACGCGCCGCCTTGGGTCCAGCGGCTCCATGCCGGCCACGTCGCGGACGGAAGCGAGCTTGCCAAGACGCTCAGCGTGCGCCGCTCCGGCTCGAACGCGTAGAGGTCCTCGATCCGCGCCCGGATCTCGCTCGTATCCGCCCCGCTCGCTTCCCAACCGCCGAGCTTCAGGAGCCGGAGCACCCAGCCGGTCAGGAACTGGAACGTCCGCGTGCCCGCCGGCAGGGCGAACGGCTGAAGCCGGAGCGTCGGCTCCGCCTCCCCGGGCGAGAGCTCCAGGTAGCGGCCCCCGAGGAACCGGGTCAGCCAGCGGTAGGAGCCGCCCAGGTCCAGGATCAGGACGCGCGGGTCGTACCTGAGAGCTTCGACCAGCAGGAAGTTGAGCGTGAAGCTCTTCCCCGAGCCGGTCGCGCCGAGCATCAGCGTGTGGCCTACGTCGCCGGCAAACAGGTCGTAGTGGTACGCCGTACGCCACGGGGTCTCCAAGACCGCGAGCGACTCGCGACCGAGATGCTTGCTCTTTGCCGTGCCCCGGGGCGGCCCGAAGAGCGGCGCCAGGCTCGCCGCCACACCGGCCGACACGAACACCTTCCGCACCTGCCGCCCACGCGGCTGGGCCGGCAGCCGCGCGAACCAGGCCGGCAGCTGGCCGTAGCCCTCACGGATCACCTTCGCGGCGTGCGCGGCGAACAGCCGACGCAGGTCGCCGTCCACGCGTTCGATGCTTCCCAGCTCGCCGTGGAGGGCCACGGTCAGCGTGGCCTCGCCGTAGCTCACCCCGTCCGCTTCCAGCTCGACCAGCGCCTCGCCCAGCCGGTCGGACTCGGTCGCCGCGGCCGAGTCGACCATGGCGGCCGCCGTGCCCTCGGTCTCCTGCACATGCGCCATCATCGAGTAGCGCCTGGCGAAGTAGTGGCGCTGCGCGCCACGGATCCGGCGCCTCGCCGCCTCCATCGCCCACGGCCGCCACTCGAGCGAGACCGTCATCGCCGCGTCCAGGCAGTAGAGCTCCTGGAGCAGGTTGGCCCGGGCCTGCCCAGGCGGGGACAGAAGCGAGTACAGGATCACCGGCTGGCCGTCGAGGCGCAGGTGCCCTCGCTCCGCCTCGAGTTCCGAGAGGGCGAGCCGCCAGTTCATACCGCTCCCCGTCGCGCCGTCCCACACCGTGCCCGGACGGTTGATCTACTGTCTATCCTGTTGCTATTTCGTCATAAGTATATGACTTATAGTTATTTATGGATGTAGTAGTTTTTGGTCCGACTCGTTTATATCGTATGTGATCCCGTATAATTGGCGTGCGATTACACGGGAACCTACGGTACGTTCGCGGACCCCGTGACGGGTTCGACCTTCGGCGTCGCGCGGGGCTGAGAAAGACCACGCAGATGACGATGCCCCCCTGAGCGGCGGCCAGATCCGCAATGGACCAGAGCCCGCCCGCCAGTAAGACCATGAGAATCGCGACGTCGATGGCAAAGAGGGGGCGATTGTATACCCCGTGCACGTCACCGGAAGGCCAGTTAGCATGAGGACCCATGGAGCACCCCCCAGGAGACCGCCAAGCCGCCAGCTTCGGACGATTCAGAGCCAGCGTGGGCGATCTAGAGGTCCACGGACGGCCATACCCGAGAATGCAAATGCTGACCGTTCAAGAGATCCTAGACGGGAGGCGGTTCGACACGCCTAGCGTCGTGGGCCGTGGATCGTCTCAGACCGTCTTCGGGATCGCAGACGGAAAGGCACAGCAAGTGCTCAAGATTGATGGACTAAGGCGGACCGGTCTCGCTATTGGGTCACGCAACCGGGAGACACCCACCCAGCGAAAGGCAGCGTGGCCGAGCTGATGCGGGCGCTTGCGAAGGAACTCGAGGTCCCCATCTACGTTGACGACACCAGGGAGACCCTCGCGCTGAGGCTCGCCCGGGCGAACCCCGAGCGCTGGAAGGAATTTATCACGGAGGAGCACCTAACCGAGTCTGGAGCTGCGGACTCGACACCCAGGAGTGGACCCCATGCTAAGCCCTGACTCCGGGCTGCAAAGCCCATAACTTGTTATCGCGAAGTTCTTCGCTAAGCTCCTCAATGTTGATGATGCGACGAGACCCAGCTACTTTTACCACACGGGCAGCTGCGGACCGGTGAGCCACGTCGCAGACAGTAGTTCCCGCACCCAGGTCTAGCGTCCTCCAACCTACGGAAGAAGGCTACACGATGCGTCTCGCACCTCATCTCCTCCAGCAGGTTTCTCCACTTTTCGCACTTGCGCTTTCCGTCAGCCTACTCGTCCCGGGAAGTGTCCAAGGGCAGACGAGCCTGTCACTCCAGGCCGGCGCCAGCCTCGCGACCCTCGGAGGGAGCGACGTAGACAGCGCTGATTCTCGAACCGGCATCAAAGTTCGGGCATCGGCTATCCTGCCACTTACGACCAGCCTTGGTTTGCAGCTTGGGGCTGCCTATGCAGCAAAGGGCGCGACCGAGCAGGAAGATGGTGTGGATTTGGCGTTTGATCTCGACTACCTGGAGATACCCCTGCTTCTGAGGCTCAGCCCTGCCGTCGCGGGCACCCTATCGCCGCACTTCACCATCGGCCCGACACTCTCCTTTCGGGTGGCCTGCAACGT
Organism: Longimicrobiales bacterium; assembly: GCA_965198065.1. Taxonomy (GTDB): domain Bacteria; phylum Gemmatimonadota; class Gemmatimonadetes; order Longimicrobiales; family Gaopeijiaceae; genus SHZS01. Next base: position 1,346,398 of record CBDAON010000004.1, read on the forward strand.
GAGCGGAAAGGCAGAGGGCTTTGAGATTTCAGTTGACTGCGATGATGCAGAATTTGCGGACTTGAGCTTGAAGACGATTGACTTTGGGGCAGTGGCCGGTGCCGGTCTAGACATCGCAACGCCGGGTTCCCTGTCCGTGTCGTTGGATGTCCTCTACAACTTTGGTCTGGCGTCCATCTCCGAGTCGGACGATGTGAAGAATCGCGCGTTCTCGATCCTAGCGGGCATCACGTTCCCCATAGGATAGCAACCGAGTTCGAAACACAACCACGCCGTGTCGAACGGGCGAGCTGACGGTCGAGCTTACGAATGAGGCGCGACTAGGGCCACGACGATTGAGATGAGCCACTTCCGTCCCGTTTTCATTGAGCACTCCCCATTTGGCATTTGGGGCCTTGACACCCGGGACGTGGTAGTGCCGGGCCGTTTGTCGCCATGACCCGTTCTCCCGTCCGCATAACCCCCTTAACTGCCTCTTATGACTGCATAACTTGCGAGCCACTGAGCGCGTGTCAATATCGGAAACGGCTACTTATGGTAGTCGGTAAGTAACCGTTAACACCATCAAATTGTTGGACTTCGGTGGCTCCCTAACTCCGCTCCCCACGAGCGCGGGCCACCGCTATCCGGCGGCACCAACACACACGGCAGGAGAATGCAGGGATGCGGTGGACCCCGGCGTTGACAACACGAGTGTGTGGAGTGTCTATGGTAGGTTTGCTCGATGGCTGGCCGAGGGCTGATCGCCCGTGGCACGGCCTGGCAAACCGCACGACTCGCCCAGGTGCGCTTCCGATGAGAAGCCGACCCCTCACGCCACCACTGGGATGTGCAAGACACATCAGGGGTTGATGCACATATGGCCCCAGTCGTGATGTGCAGAAGCAGGGCTCGCTATCCTATTGGGGCTGCGGCAGTTGCGCGCGGCGGCGCCCGCCCGGAGACCGCGAACGGGACAGCGCGCGGGTTAAGGGGAGCGACCCCCGGATTCGATGCCTCGATCGGCATCGCGGAGGGTTGGCATGTGCACACCCATGCCACCCTCCGCCGGGGGTCGCTCCCCTCCAGCAATCCCTAGCGGGAAGGCCATCAAGCGCCGCTGCGAGCGCGGCGTATCAACGAATCCGGCCGCCGGTCGCGGCTTTTCACCAGCTAGGTGGCTCGGCAAGTCGTCCCAGTGAGGTCGGCGTCGGCGCTCGACCAAGCCCGAAACTGCCCCGAGGTGGTTGAGGTTGCCGCCGATGCGCGCGACCTGCCGGCCGCGCTCGCACGCAAAGCGGCCGCCGGGGCAGTCCAGGTCCGCGTGCGCGCCATGGCCTGCCGGAGCGCGGGCGTCCAGGGGATCGAAGGGGGCGGAGCCACCCTCGCCAGCCCCTGCCGGGGACCCGCGAAGCGTGGCCACAAAGGGTAGGCTGGCTTAGGCACCGCTTAGGCACCGTAAGGTGTTCTCAGCCAGCTCTGCGGACGCCTCCGAAACGCCTCTCCGGGCACCGCCCGGAGCAGCGGGCCAAGGTCTATCTCTCGCCCGCGAGATAGGCCGCCCAATCGTCCATCAGCCGGCGCCTGCGCTCGAAGAGGTCCGAACGCGCATAGGCCGCTTCCACCTTGTTGCGAACCGCATGGGCCAACGCGGCCTCGGCGACCTCACGCGGTGCGTTGGAACACTCGCCGCACCAGTCCCTGAAGCTCGAACGAAAGCCGTGCGGCACAGCCGCGATACCCAGGTCTCGAAGTAGCGTGGAGAGTCTGCTGCCGGGAAATGCGCGGCCCTCCGACGACGGGAAAACCAGACCGCTGCTGCCGCCGAGCGTCCGCGCCTCCTCGAGGATCTCCATGGCGCGCCCGGACAGCGGCACCCTGTGCGGGCGATGGGCTTTCGTGCGTTCGGCGGGAACCGTCCACTCCCGAGCCTCCAGGTCGATTTCATCCCACTGTGCCAAGCGAACCTCTCCCGAGCGGGCCGCCGTCAACACCAGGAACTCGAAGGCGAGTTTCGTGGCCGGGTAAGCGTGCGACTTCCGCACCATCTCCATCGCGCCCGCGACCTTCGAGTGAGGCAACGCGCGCATGTGCCGGATTACGGCTTGCTGTCGGCCAAGCGCTTGACCGAGCACATCGCTGGCGGGGTTGTCCGGCCGAAGCCCCATCGCCACCGCCCACTTCATCACCGCCCCGATGCGCTGGCGCACCCGCCGGGCCGTCACCTGCTTGTCGTGCCAGATCGGTGTCAGAACCGCCAGAACGTCGGCTGTCGTTATCTCGCCGACCGGTCGATTGCCCAGCTGTGGGAATGCATAGACGCGCAGGCTCGAGACCCAGTCCTGCGCATGCCTGGGGCTGCGCCAGCCCGGCCGAAGCTGTTCCAGAACACGGGCGGCCGCCTCGGCGAACGTGGGCATGTCCCGGACCTTGTATCGCTCGGTACGCGGATCGCCGCCCGAGCGCGCGATCTTGCGGTTCATGAATGCCTTCTCGCGCGCCTCGGCCAGCGATACCAGCTGGTAGCCCCCGAGCCCCAGCGTGCGGTTTCGACCCTGGATCCGCAGACGCTGCTCCCATCGGCGCGCGCCGGATCGGTCCACGCGCAGATAGAGGCCGTTCCCATCGCAGTAGTATCCGGGCTTGGCGCTGCGCACGAAGGCCGCGCTGAGTGCGTTGTGCGGCCGCCTGCCTCGGTGTTTGGGCAAATCCAATTCGGGAGTCCCCGTATAAAGTATCGTATGTTGTATACGGGAACATAGTGGACACACAGCGACACTGCAACCGGGAGTATCCTACATAACTCACTGTGGTAACTCTAGTTATATGATATTACTAGACATGTATGGATCGTATTGGAATCTATGTGTAGCAGACGGTTGATCAGCTCGGAGAGGAGACGGGAAGCTTCGGCGGGCTCGAGCATCTCGATCGGCGTGTGCTCCTCCACGAGCGCCCGGCCCGCGTCCACCGTCGAGCGAAAGCGGGCAGCGGCGGCCTCGATCTCGGACCGCAGGTAGGTGGGCGCGCCCCCTCGGCGGCGCTTCCACCACTGCGTGAGCCGGGAGGCGCTACCCGATGTGGGCCCGTCTGCCACCGTCCGGAGACGGGGATCGTGCGACCAGACCAGGTAGGCCCCGAGCTGCTGCACCCGCCCGGCCAGAAACGCACTCCGCTTACGCTGCGAGACCGCTACGATGCCGGAACCCTCGTCGTCCGCGGCCTCGGGCGAGGCCGGGCGCCGGAGTAGATAGAAGTAGAGGCGCGTGTCGGCGTCCAACCCCGAAAGCAGACGCTGCCAGCGGCCCAGCACGCGGTCGATCTGCTCGGGCGAACGCCCATCGACCACCGCAGGCTCCAGCCGTCCGGCCGCGATCAACTCGCCGGACCGGGTCAGGCACGTGCGGCCGTCCTCGAGCCAACCCCAGTAGGGCAGCTCCTCGGCCAGCGAGCCGGCCGCCTCGTGGTCTCTGAGCTCAGCGGCGATCCTCACCGCCCGCTCCGGATCACGAGATGCCACGGCTCTTCGGCCCACTTGCCCGGGTCGAAACGCGACGGGTAGCGCGTCCCGGCGCGGAGCACGCCAAGCATGTCCGGGTCCTTGCGGCCGGCCAGCCATCCGGCCCCAAAGCCGACCGCGAACACCACGCCGCCCGTCACGAGCGAAGCCGTCGCGTTCCACATCGCGAGCCCGAGCGTGGCGACGAGGAGAAACCCCCTACGCTCCACGCCCAGGATCGTGAGCGGACGGTTCAGCGCCGCATAACCGGCCCAGCGCCTCAGACCCCTCATCAGAAGAGCCAGGCCAGGAAGTTCGCCGCGCCCATCGCCATCCCGAGACCGAAGATGATCCCGGCCAGCGTCCGCTTGCTCCCGCCCTCGCCGAACGCGAACATCAGCCCGCCCACCACGATCGCGATCAGAGATAGCCCGCGCGCGATCGGACCCGTGAACTGCGCCTGCAGCTCGTTCACCGCCTCCACCCACGGGCTCGTCCCCTGCGCCCACAGCACCCCGGGGGACAGCAACCACAGCGCTACCGTGGCCCAGGCCGCCGCTCGTACCGTCCTAATGAAAGGTTGCATCGTCTGCTCCTTGGTCTCTCGCTGGGATGCGCCGATCACTCGGCTTTGCCGCGGCTCAACGCGATCTGCTTGCGGATCCACTCGTCCACCTCCTCCTCGATCCAGCCGACAGCGCGCGCGCCTAGCTGGACGGGTCTGGGGAAGGACCCCTCGGCCAGCCGCACGTAGATCGTGCTCCGCCCGAGCCCCGTGCGAGCTTGCACGGCCGGGAGCCGCACGATGCGGATCGGCACCTCCATTTCCTGCACCATGGTTCTCGTCATCTCTCTGCCTCTCCGTTCTCTCTGGGATGAATCCCGGAGCCGGTCGCTCCGGGAGGAAACAGGGTCCACACCGGCCTCGTCGAAGCCTTCCATGAACGCCAGGAGCTGATCGACCGTCGCGAGCGTCGGGGAGCGGCCATGGCGTAGCTCACGCACCAGGTTCGGATCGCCAACCGCCTGGCGGCCAAGCGTCGCCGGCCCCACTCCCGTGCGCTCGAGGAACGCCTCCACTCGCGCCATGAAAAGCCCCTTCAGCGTCTCCATGCGAGGGACGATGAAGGCACTTGCGCAACTACGTCAATCCGTAGGATTTAACCGACGTTCTTAGTGGATCTATTGGAATTGAAGTGGAACAGCGGCCTCTCCGACCGCTCCGCCAGCGGGGCGTCGAGCGGGTCGGGGAGAGGCGCTCCGAGGGTGGGGAAAAACGTCAATCGGGATCGGGCGAGACACGGCCGACCCGGGGGCGGTTCATTCTCCGGCAGTACACCCGGCATACTGCTCTGAAGGGTGCGTCTATACGAGCCAAGGGCCGGGCCGAGGGGCTCTAGAGCGCGATAATTGAAATCGAGTGCCTCATGGCGGGGCCGATTGGCGATGGAAGCATCGGACAGGCCGGATAGACGACAGCACTTGACCACCATGTGCCGAACCGTCGACGGGGGCACCTATAGACGCCAGCGCGGCCTCAAAGACCTCGCGTGGATGGTTCGTCTGCTCGGCCGCCCAGTCCATCAAGCTGGAACGCAAAACCGTGCGGCACGGCCGGCAGCTCTAAGTCCTCGAGCAGCCCCGACAGTGCCAGCCCCGTTCGACACGCTTTCCGCGCACACTCGGGAACACCAGCGGGTTCTCGTCGCCGAGCTTCGGTGCCGTGTCGAGGACGTGCCTAGTGCGGCGGCGCAGCGGAATCCGGTCGTCTTCGTCCACGTGGCCGGGATGGTCCACGGGCCGTTTAGCAAGTGGAGGCGGACAAGGCGGAGACCGTGTCAGGCTTGATCGGAGGGACGCCGGTGGGGATCCGGGGCGTCCCACCGCGGCGAATCCGACCAGAGGCGGTAGATGGGGCGGCGGCGTGGGTCCGCAAGGTTGTTCTGGATGTCATGGATCGTTCAGCCCGAGAACGATGTGTTCTTGCTGACCCTAGAGAGCGAGCCGGCCACGTTCGTCAGGGGACGGCAGCCAAGCGATCTTGCTTTCAGCGGCCTGCTGCAGTGGCGGTTCGGCGGCGAGGCGTACTGCACGGGTTCCGTTCGAACCATAAGTCTCACCTGCAAGCTGACACCCCACGGGGGTAGGAACAATGGTAACAAGCAACGTCATACAGCGTATCTTCAAGATTCGACGAGGTGAGTCATCAGGTACAGCCTTTACCACGGACCGCGGCGGTCGGCAATACGTCGTCACTGCCCGTCACGTTGTCGAAGGCATCGTGCCGGGAGAGACGATTGATATATGGCACGACGAGAGATGGAAGGCTCTGGATGTCCACATCGTGGGAATTGGTGAAGGAGAATTGGATATCACCGTACTGACCGCCTCGATCCAGGTTTCACCTACGCATCCACTGGAAGCAAGCGCCGGAGGGGTGACCTACAGTCAGCCGGTGTATCTCCTTGGGTTTCCGTACGGCCGCGACGGTGGCGGTACGGAAATAAACCGTGGCTTACCCATTCCATTCGTGAAGTCGGGGATTGTCAGTGCCATGGAGTTCGGCGATGTCAACAGGATCTACATCGACACGCACGCAAACGAAGGGTTCAGCGGTGGCCCGGTCGTGTTCCATCCTCAAGACAAGCCGAAGGAGGCGAATGAGCTTCGAGTGGCAGGGGTCGTCACCGGGTACCTTCAACATGCCCGAACGGTTCATGACGACAGCGGGAACCGGTTGGGTAGGGTAACGGAGAACGCTGGCATTGTTGTCGCGCTTGGGATGCGGCAGGTCGTTGATTTGATCGACGCAAACCCCATCGGCTTCAAGTTGCCTACAGTTGCGTGATTTGGCGCGTGCGTTTCGTCACGATGTTTAGGATCTGCTTCCGTGTCGATGTCCGAAGAGCCGAAGTGATCATCTCGATCGCGGCCCACTTGCGGAGGAGTGCCAACAGGCACGGTCTGCTCACAGCGATGTCACCGTGCGATCCGGCGTCGGAACGCGGCGAGGGGGGGCTCGGTGACGATCGGGGGCGAGGTCAAGATCGCATCGTCCCGACCATCGATCCCTGCGGGAAGGCTGCGGCGCTAGGGCGCCGAATGACCACTAATTCGCGCACGCCTTTGGCGGATGAGAGCCTGGTGCAGGGGGCGTTCCGGCCTGCCAGGGTCGCTCTCTCTCCTGCAAGACGCCTATTAGGGGGATTTGGTATCCCGTTTCATCGAGCAGCCCGGCTGGCTCACTGGCAGTACCCCTCGTTGACACGCAGGTAGTCGAGGATGAAGGCGTCTAGGTATGCGCTCACCAGCTCACGGACGGCCACCCGTTGGCCCGGTTCGTCTGCAACGATTACGGATGATCTCCCGTCGAGTTCCCATGACATACGCTCCCACGTCTCAACGACCTTGAACTCACCCGACAAGGGGTCCCAAACCTCCTTCGGGAACCATGCCCGGCTCCCGTCCCAGGCAATTCCCAGTGCGAGGGGATCGCCGTTCTCCCAATCATCACCATTCCAAATTCCTGCGGACCGCAGGCGATTCTCGGCCATTCTCCGGTTCTCCCTGAGCAACTCCCCACTCGGATCGGTCGGGCCGATGTAGACGGCATTCAACTTCACCGGCGCGCATTCGGTGAAGAGCGCGAACCGTTCATCCGCGAGGGTGGCAAGCGAGTCGAGTTCGGCCGATGCAGCTTCCAGAGCGTATATCCTCGCTAACATTGAGTCGGCTCGCGCGAGCGCCCCGCGCATCTGCTCCGATCCTGTAGCGACACGACGGGCAACTTCGTCTCGGAAAGCCCGAAAGTTGTCTAGATCGTCGATCACGACGTCGGTATCAGCCTCCCGGAAACCCTCCCAGAAAGCCTCCCGTATGGAATCGTTGAACACCCGGCGGGAGTACAGGGAATCGTGCCGGACGACGGCCTCTGCGTAGCTGCGTTCAGCCTGATCGCCTCGGATCTCCTCCGCTAGGTCCGGATTGCCCACTTCCGGTTGCTCTGCCTCAGGAGTTGCCGGCGCACAGCTTCCGAGCGCGACGGTAAGGAAGATAAGCGCGACGGCCCGGTACGTGTGTGTCATCCGGCCTCCTTGAGCCCCCCTAGGCGTGAATGTCTTGCTCCTGCTAGGCCCCATAAGGCTAGAAACCTAAGACCCGCCCGCCGTGGCCCGCGAGGAGGCTAGGGTAGGGAGGAGTCCGAAGTGTCGAGGGCCTCTTCTCCGGCCCTAAGTCGGTCCAGATAGTCCGCCCATTCTTGGATCAGCTGCGCCAATATCATTATAAACGATTGATTAAAATATACTTATCGTAAGCAAAACCGGAGGCTCACACACGGAGATGGAACCGATGAAGAAGGCTCGCCGCAGTAAGAAGCTCCAGGAGGAACGAGCGCAACGAGCGGCCGGTATGGTTCTCATTGTACTGTTCGGCTTGCTCGTAGTCCATGGCTGTACTCGCGGTGACGACCGCGAGATACAGGCCGCACTGGACCTCGAAGAGCAAGGAGATTTCGCCGAAGCCGCGCGCCTGTTTCGCGAGCTGGCCGATCAAGAGAATGCAGAGGCGCAGTACGCTCTCGGGTACAGGTATGATGCCGGTATCGGCGTCCTGGAAGACGACGCCGAGGCATTGCGCCTAATATCCTTGTCAGCTGCACAAGGGTTCGCCCCTGCTCAACGCTCCATCGCGCTTAGATACGCCACCGGGACAGGTGGCGTGGGTGAGAGGGACTTTGTACTCGCGCACATGTGGTTTAACCTGGCCTCGGTCAACGGAAGCGATTTTGCATTCGACGACAGGACCGACATCGAGCTGTCCCTGACAGCCGACGAACTCGAACGCGCTCTGGAGCTTGCCCGTCGATGTCTGGACTCGGGCTATCAGGAATGCGGGCTGTAGAAATAGCCGATGTCCGACCTCGGGTTGGCTGGCGCTCTCTCCGACCCTAGAAAAGAGCACAAACCCGAAGGGGACCGGTGTCCCCTCGGGGTCTGCGATCATCGAAGCCCTGGCATGGCCTGGCGTGGCTCGGCAGGGCAAGGCAGGGCAAGTAAGACGGGACGCGGCAGCGTTCGACACGCTTCCCCCGCCCTACGGGATCGCTAGTCGAACAGACTCGGTGGGGCCGCCGCTTGGAGCTCCCCTCGGGGCGTGTCCCGGAATCGGTGGGCTGCGCGAAGAGCTCTAGCTGACGTGGCCTAATAGCTCCTGCCTGACCGGCTAGCCGCGTCCCCGTGGCGGATCACAAGATCGGCGCACGACTCGCACACGAGTCACTCGGCCCAAGCCGCGCCGCTCGGCCGAGGCTGCGGGGACGTGGTGAGTGGCCTCCGGTCGCGTCGCGGTCCCCGGGCCAATCTTCCCGTCGTCACGTTATCTCGGCATCCGTTCATCCGTTCGCGGCTAGGGAGAGCCCAGGGAATCCGTTTCGCTCCGGTGGAAATAATGGTGGGAACAGCGCCACTCCTAAATCCGTAAAGCCTTTATAGTAAATGGATTAGTAGTGCGCGGAGAAACAGACAAAACGGCCTACGGCAGATCACTGATCGTTCCGATCCGACAACGCAGCCGAAGCGTCTCTCTGAACCGACCCGCATCGTCCAACCCGAATCAGGTTGGAAGAGAGTCCATGTCAGCGGCAGGCGTGAGTCAGGCCATGGCTTTGCGTTCATGCTCGGCCAGGATTCGGGGAGTGCCTCGGTTACCGAACTGTCCCGGATCGAACGCACTTCGATCGACCGTGATCGAGGCTTTCCTCAGGCCCTCCGGGAGAAGCTCGATCGGGCGCTGGCGGAGCCCGATCCGGCTGTGGGACGTGGTTGACCTCCTGGAATCTCCCCTCTCTTGCCGTGCTTGACACTGCACGGAACCGGCTCCTCAATGTAGCTGGTATGGACACCCTGACGGCCCTGCACCGGCTGCCTCGAATCACGATCCGCGCAGGCCGCCGCCTTCGCACCGGGCATACCTCCGATGTTCTGATCCCTGGGCCCGGGACAGGCCATGGGACGACAAGAGACCGGCATGCGTTACCGAGCCCTCACTGCCGCCCTGCCGCAGGGCCAGATGAACGCCTCCGTGGGCCGAGTACTCGCCTGTCAGGCCGTCGAGCAGGCGAACCGGATTTGCCGTGGTGGTCAACAATCCTGTGTGCCCAATCACATTTCGAACCGGCTTATATGAAACCGCATCTTTCCAGAGAGATTTATTCTTGCTCTTCGCATCCTGGCCAAGGTCCCGCATCGCCTGCGCAAGCGTGTGGCGCGCGAGGTTGCCGCCGTCTTCCGGGCCCCCGGGCTCGCTAAGGCGAAGAAGCGCCTGGCCGAGATCACGGCGCGCTGGCACAACGAACTCCCCGAGGCAATGAGGGTGCTCGAGCGGGGCTTCACGGCCGCCATCCAGTTCTACGCGTTTCCCGAGCCCCACTGGGCCAGGCTACGCACCACGAACAGCCTCGAGCGCCTGCACACCGAGATCAAGCGTCGAATCCGGAGCGCCGGCGCCTTCCCTGACTGAGCCAGTGCACTCCGCCTCATCACCGCGGTTGCTCTGAGGACTACTGCGGTCTGGAGCGAGCGCCGTTACCTGGACCTCTCACTCCTCGAGCCCAAGGAGGTCGCCAAGGCAGCCTAACCGAAGCATCGAGGAGCTTCCTCTCACTTTTGGACTTGACCCTCGAGGCTCGGTCCTTCGGCGGTTCTGCGACTCGACATCATGGTCCATCAGACCGGTTGCAGGTTGACGAACTCCGTAAAGTCGTCCGTACCATCGGACTGGATCGCATACCGGAATCGGAGTTCATCTCTGTCGTCGCGACGCCTGGCATTCTTGATTGCGAGCACTTGAATGGCTGCGTAGAAGCCCCCCGTGTTGCGCAGTACGACGATTTGGCCGAGGGATGGTTTCCGAGAGCGAGACGTGTAGTCCAGCGACGCGGCACACTCCACCTGCGAGATCGACCTGCATCCGCAGGCCAGCCCGACGCCGTTGATGGACGGGGGATCGTTGTAAACATGAATCCTAGTGTCACTCGCACTAGACCACTTAGTTTCGAATTCCAGCACTCCAAAGCCGATGACGTAGCGCCCGTTGTAGCTGCTGTAGTCGAATACGACTTCGCCGGTCGGCGATGTCATTCTTGGCGGCGGTACCTGGGACGCTTTGCCGGCGAAGGGCTGGACGCCCAGTTTGTTGGCGATCATTGTCGCGAGTTGCGCGGGCGTGTGCTTCCGGGCGCATTCGTAGATGACGTCCGTCGGCAGACCGGGCACCCGCGTGTCATCGAAGCGAACGGGAAGGATGTACTCGTCCTTCTCCTCGATCATGCGGCTAAGGGCCGACCGCCTTTCATGATTGGGCCAAGCCTTTGACACATAGGCTTCGGAAATGAACATTACGACGTAGGCGCTCTTTTCGGCGAATGCTTCATGGAATGCTTCCGCGCCGCGCCGGCCCCAAAGACCGACCTTTTCGAAGCCGTCGTAGAAGACGTCGATGGATCGGCTCTGGAGATGCCGTGCGACCTCTTCCACATAATCCCGCTGTTCCCCGGCAAAAGACAGCGCTACTTGATACTTCGGGCCGGTCATCGGACTCCCTCTCTACCGACCATTCGTCTGCGGCCGGGTCTGTCGAAGGGCTTCGCCGCCATTGCCCCTGGTTGGAAGGTAGCACGGCGCGTAGCGCGGAGCGCCATATCGTGCCACTCCCGATCAGCCGGTGAGGATAGGTGATCACCCGACCTTGCAGCTCCGGAGACATCCAGGTTACGCACCTGGTGAGTTGACGGGGCCGATTTGAGTTGAGCGGCCTCCGCTCCGGATCGACTCGCGATCCGGAGGCCAGGTGAGATGAAGCTGAGCAAGGAGCAGGTGAGGGTGGCGAAGGGGCTGGCAGAGCGGGGCAGATCGGTGCGGAGGCTTGCTGGGAGATCTTCTCCTGGAATATGGACGGGTTGATGATCCCTAGGAGAACAGTTGGAGAAGAGCGGGGGCCAAGCTACGCGTAACGAAAGGCTGGGTGAGCGGTCCGTCGAACGGGGTGCCGGTCTGGGAACTGTACGTGTCCCACGCTGTAGAGCTAGCGATGCAGTTCAGACATCCACCAGGGATGCTCAGCAAATGTCGAACGATGTGAATTCCCGCCTCTCCGATCTACTGGCCAACCTCCGTGAGTCCCCTGAAGTAGAAGTCAAGGGCTGGCTCGACCTGGAGAACAACAACCAGCACAAGGCACGTCTCGCGAAGGCAACTCTTGCGTTGGCGAATCATGGTGGTGGCTGGGTTGTGTTGGGATTCAAGGAGGTTGATGGGACCATGGTGGAGGCTGAAGACTATCCAGCCACGCTCAACCCATATAACCAGGATCTGATCAACGGAATCGTTCGACGGTATTGCGAGCCAGAGTTTCATTGCACGGTGCACCTGGTTCCGCATGGAGGCAAGATTTTTCCGGTGGTGGAGGTACCGGGTGGGCATGACGTTCCTGTGCGTGCCCGACGGGCAGGGGCCGATGAGAAGATTCTTCAGATGAATGCCATCTATATTCGCAAGCCGGGCCCTCGTAGCGAGCCACCGCAAAGCGGACAGGAATGGGACCGTCTCCTAGCTCGGTGCCTGAGCAACCGAAGTGATGAACTGCTTGGCCATATTCAACGCATAGTGAGCGGGGCCGCGTCGCAAGAACGGCTTGCATCCGACAACGAGCGCCTTGATGAGTGGATTACCACATGCTTCGATCGTTGGTCTTCACTGATCGATCAGTTACCGCCAGAAGCCATAGGGCCTAGGTTTTCATACGGCTGTTACAACTTCGCGTATGAGATCGTGGGCGATGCGCGGGAGACTACGCTTGCCCAGCTACCGCATGTCTTGCAACGAAGCGTTGTCCACCTTACAGGATGGCCACCGTTTTGGTTTCCAACACGAAAGGGAATCGCACCATACCCTGCGGATGGTGCCGTGGAATGCTGGATAGGCGGAGACACCGATGCAGAGCCGGGGGCACATGCTCCGGATGATTCGGATTTTTGGAGGATCAGTCTGGATGGATATGCCTTTTTGTTAAGAGGCTATCGCGAGGATCAAGGTGATCTGCAGTTCGCAGGGCAAGGAACCGCGGAGCCCGGAACGGTTTTCAGTGTCACAAAGCCGGTATGGCGCGTTGGCGAGACACTCCTGCAGGCCCAACGCCTAGCAGAGAATCTGTTCGAAGGCCCTACAACAATTCGATTCTCTGCTAAGTACACTGGGCTCAAGGGACGATCATTGGTGAGAATAAATGGAGGAAGGCATATAATGAGAGGATTGATCTCCCGTCAAGAAGCAATCACCCCAAAAACTGTGACTATAGACTCAACGACTATCAGTACCAGTCTGCCTCAAATAGTTCATAGAATTTTGTCGCCACTATACGAGTTATTCAGTTTCTTTCAGCTCCCAATGGACCTAGTCGTGGAAGAGCTAGACTGTATGCGTAAGAGAGGCATTACTAGCTGATGAGAATACAAAAGAGGTTGCAATCCAAAGCTGATCCTGAGCGGTGGCCCTAGAGCGAGCGGTTCTCCTGGTCGAAGAACGTATCGCCATCGTACGAGGAGAGCTTGAACACTTCGAATCCGGACTGGAGTAGCCCAAGTAACTTGGTCTTGGCTTCGCCTTCGCTCATAGAGTAGTTGACTACATGCTCGAGCTTCTCCCGCTCGACAGGCAAGTGCTCGACAGAAAGGTCTCGGAAAGTGTGCCAAAGGACGGAGAGAGCCTTGAGCACTTCAGAGGTGTGCCAGTCGAAGAGGATCGCGGCCTGCTCCTTAAGGTAGTCTCGCTCGAAGTACTGCTTGAACTGGGGCAAGGCCAGGTTGAAGTCGAGTTGAAAGTAGCCGTCGAACGAGTAATTCTCTTCGTTGCGATCCCGAGTTAGATGGTCGCGAGGGATGCCCCACGGGCTGTCGTCGTCGAGAAGGGGCTCTGGGAATACGAAAAAGGTGAGTTCAAGGGACTTGGGTAGACTCCGGTAGTCCTCCCACACGTCTCGGTGGGCCCTGACCGGCTTTCGATCGAATTGAAGCGTCGCGCATGCCCCCGGAAGGTCAAGATCGAGGCGCATTCGATACGACTGCGCATTTTCGTGGAGACGTCGAGCTAGCTCTTCATTGAAATGGGGACTTCGTTCATGGAGTTGGTATGACTGCTTTCCCAGTAGCGTCGTGACTGACCGAGCCAGGTAGAACTTCGCGTAATACGTCGTGATGTTGAGCCAATGAAGCAGGCCGCCTTCCATCAAGTTGCGGGCTGCTATGTAGTTGTAGAACCCCTTGTAGAAGTGGAACAGCGCCTCATGGAGGATGATCGGACGAACCGCGACGAGCTCATCCCCTTCGAGCGAAAGCTCGATCCGCCCGTTGCTCGATGGCGTGTCATCGAGGCGTAACGCATCTCGTGTCGCCCTCGCCAGGTTCAGTTCACTTGGGCGTCTCGGCAGCTTTTTTGCAGGCCAGTAGTCGGTGTTGGCGTAGAAGCTTTGGAGATCATCTTTACTTGTCATGCGAGCCCTTAATTCAGACCACAGGTAACGCGCCACTGTGCCGGCCAGGCATGTCCGCTAACGGATCTTGGCAGACGTGTCCGATTGTTGCACTTCAAACTTGATCTCAAGAGTCCTGCCGGCGACTACAGGATGCTATCCATGATCCCGCGAGCAATGTCGAGAGACGCCTGGTCCCTGTCAGGCCACTGTGTGATCGGGATACCATCCTCTGGTAGCCCTTGCAGCTCGCCGAAAGGCGTGACGTTCCAATCACAAGCGCGCAGGACCACAGGAATAACTCGAGCCGTGCCATCCCTGTGTCGGCGAAGAGCGATCTCACCTTCGACTTCGTAGCAATATCGAGATGCCAGAAAGTCAGGACTCATGAAAAGTAGGATAACGTGAGCCTGCTCGATCCTCTCGTCGACCTCGGTTCGCCATTCGTCGCCCGCAGGAATCATCCGGTCGTGCCATTTCACGATCTCACCAAGGCGTTCGCGCACTACGAGTTGCAGCCGGACCACGTCCATTAGCGCTTCATCTTCATGCGTGTAGGAGAAGAAGATCTCGATGGGGCGTGCCGCAATGGGCGGCTGAGGGGCACCGCGCTGAGGAGGAGACGCCGCCAGTTGGCGCTCCGACGGCGGCGGATCGAGCGCTAGCAATCGGGTCGCGATAGCCCTGCAGCGCTCGGCCCCAGTGTGCCCCGGCCTGTAGGACTCAGCGTACTCGACCAGTTCACGGAGGATCTCCCCCACTAGCTGATCTGGCGCACGATCCCAGAAGCTTCGCATCCGGTTGGCCTTCGAGCCGCTATGCCCCTCAAGATACGGAGCACCGTCGATGTCGACGTCGAAGTCCCGGAAAAAGTCAGCAAACGTCCGGTCACTGAAGTTCAAGACGTAGCCGCCACCCATCTCGAGAAACTCTTCGAGGACATTCTTTTCCCGAAACCTCAGCGATGCCATGCGGCTCCAACCGTCTTCATGGGACTCCTAACTTAAGATTGTGCCGTTCAAGGCATGTCTTCTAACGTTCAGAGGTTGCCAGCGCGGCTCCGTCCGCGCTTCACCGGAGCGAACGTAGTGAGCGAAGGCGGCAACCGCATTGTTATCGGACGGCGCCACCTGATAGCCAACCGCACCGAAAAAGTGCGCGCTGATCCCACAGGGATTCTCGCTCACCTGCGGCTGGGCCAGAAACGTCTATCTGGGAACACGCTCTCCAGACGCTCGATCAGCGCGTCGGCGGCTCTGCTGGGACTGGGATACGATTCTCCGCCCATGGTGAAGCCAGCGTTTAGCCGCAGGTCCAATTGCTCGGTACCGACCAGTTCGGGGTCGGCACCAAGCGAGAAGACATCAACAACGGAGTCTCCGATCACCGATAAGCGGACTTCGGCGAGGCTAGGCGGGTTGCCATTCACCACGGGTCTTCGCGCCGCCTCGCGCGGGAGCAGAACTGCGATAGCCGTCACTGTCGGGTCCCGATCTGGCACTATCACGGTTCGCCGAATCGGACTTACTTCGAAGCGAGAGGAACGCCCTCTCGCGAAGAGCTCCGATCTAAGTTCCTCAAGCGCTGCCGCATTTATCACCAAGTCGGATGGGTCTCGAGCTAGGATCAAAGGGTGTGTAAAAAGAGAGGCGACGTACCTTTGCGCTGAGATTTAAAGCAGCGAGCCCGGGTGACAGCCCGGGGAAAGGAACGTCGCCTCATGAGAGAGGATATCGCGGGAGCCCAGGGTGCGTCCAGCAGGCCGATGTGGGAGACGCTCGAGGGGATGGTTCGGGAGAAGGCGCAGGAGTTCATCCAACAGATCATGGAGGAGGAAGTGACGGAGTTGTTAGGCCGGGAGAAGTCAGAGCGCAGGAGTACGGTGGACTCGGCCGAGGGCTACCGCAACGGATATGGCAAGCCGAGGCGGTTGGCGATGAGCTCGGGCACGATCACGCCATGGACCGACAACGAATCCGAACACGAGACGAGAAAATCGCGGATCGATCCACGCACGAATCGACCTACTTTCGCCAGAGAGCATCCGGCGATGGGGAACCATGGCTGCGAGAGAGATGGTCTGCCATGCCGCCGATCAGCTAAGGGTCGCACTCGGCGATCTCAAGTTACATGCAGGACCGCTCCGGCTCAGATTCAGCGGTCGGGAAGTAAAGGTGACACCGGGGCTCCTCAGGTTCAGATCCTTTCGACGGGGCCTGGGTCGGAAGGCTTCCCCGTCAAGCGGACCACGCATAGTTGGACTCCGGCGCTAGTGTTCGCGCGCGCTTTCTTCGCTCCACGGGGACGCTCGGGCGATTGATCTCTGCGGATATTAGTCGCGCCGTGTTGAGACAAAGACGGCAGATCAACGGACCGGTTCGGCCTCCGGGTCGCGACTCTTGTCGGCCAGGTACGCAGCCCAATCGTCCATGAGCCGACGTCGGCGCTCGAACAGGTCAGTGCGCCGATAGGCCGCCTCGACCCTGTTCTGGACGACATGCGCCAAGGCTGCCTCGATGACCTCGCGCGGGTGGTCCGTCTCCTCGGCTGCCCAATCGCGGAAGCTGGAGCGAAACCCGTGCGGCACGGCCGCGATCCCGTGCTTCCCGAGCATCCGGCGCAGTTGCTTCTCCTCGAGCTGCTTGCCGAGCCGATTGGGAAACAGATACGGACTGGTTCCCTTCACCAGCGTCCGTGCCCCGTCCAGAATCTCCAGTGCACGACCACACAGCGGTACCCGGTGCTCGCGGTTCGCCTTCGTCCGCCTGGCCGGGACAGTCCACACACCCTCGTCCCGATCAATCTCGGTCCATTCGGCCCACCGCACCTCACCCCATCGTGCCGCCGTCAGCACCAGGAACTCGAACGCCAGCCGGACGGCCAGCGGCACCGTTGATGCCCGCGCAGTCTGGATGGCCGCGGCCACCTCGCGATGCGGCAGCGCCCGCATGTGCTGCACGACGTCACGCTGTGGACCCAGGACCGGGTCGATCCGGTCACAGGGGTTGTCGATCCGGAACTCCATCGCCACCGCCCACTCCAACACCGCGCGGATGCGCTGCCGCAACCGCCGGGCGGTGTCCGCCTTCGTGTGCCAGATGGGAGCGAGGATCTCCAGCACGTCGGCGCTAGTGACCTCCGAGACCGGCATCTTCCCGATGCGCGGGAAGGCGTACCGCTCGAAGGTCAAGATCCACTCGCGGCCGTGCGCCCGATTTCGCCAGCCGGCTTGCTTCTGTTCTACCACACGCGCGGTGGCTTCGGCGAAGCTCGGCACACCCTCCGCACGACGCTTCTCGGCAAGCGGGTCGCCACCCTCGCGGGCCAGCTTACGGTTGGCCAGCGCCTTTTCCCGGGCCTCGGCGAGGGAGACCAGCGCGACGCTGCCGAGCCCGAGCTCGCGGCGCCGACCCCGGATGAGCAGGCGCTGAATCCAGCTTCGGGTTCCGCTCGGCTGGACGAAGAGGTACAACCCGTTGCCGTCCGCGTGTCTTCCAGGCGGGGCCGTGCGCACGAAGGCGGCCGACAGGGCCTTGTCTGGATGGCGGCCCTTGGGCTTGGTTTTCCGCGGCGGAGTGGCCTTGTTCGTTACAGTAACCATCCCCGCATAATATAGGGGATGCAAGCGGATATCAATGGATGCTAAGTCGGAAGAATCCGCTAGGCTAGGTCAGTAACTCGTTGTTATAGAAGCTAGTTATGGACTTAACTGGACGATACTGCACACCGGTCCAGATAGTCTGCCCATTCCTGGGTCGTGCGTGGCTGCCCGAGCACCCGGCACGCTCTCCTCTCCGACGCCCCGAGCTGCTGACGTACACGCACCACACAACGTCGTCGGCCCTCGGGGCTCAGAAGTTTCCCTTGGCCGCTTCCTCCACGATCAGCTTGTCCAGTGTCAAGTCCGCCACTGCTCGCTTCAGGCGCCCGTTCTCGCGCTCGAGCTCCTTCAGGCGCCGTGCCTGGCTCACCTTCATCCCGCCGTACTCCCGCCTCCACCGGTAGTACGTCTGCTCGGTGATGCCGAGCTCCCCCCTGATCAGCTTCACGGATTTGCCGCCGGCCAGACCGACCTCTGCCTCCCGCACTGCAGTGATGATCTGCTCCGGAGTGTGTCGCTTCCTTCCCATCCTGACCTCCTCGCTGAAAAGCTTCGGACCAGCTCGATCCTAACATTGCACCTGGTCTCGTTTCAGGGGCTCAGGTCAATCACGTAGCCCGTCTTACGATCGACGAAGGTGAGGACGCAGTGCTTGTCGGAGCTTCCGATGAGGCCGGTGGTTCCTAGCGGTTGGGACGCGTTAGCTTCCGGGAGCATTCAGCCCCGGCGTCGTCTGGACCTTGAGAACCCGCTTCGATGAACATTCCCTTCGACAACACCTACGCCCAGCTGCCAGAACGTTTTTTCGTCAAACAGGAACCCGCCCGTGTTCCGGAACCGAAGCTCATCCGCTTCAACCGCGAACTAGCGGCGAAGCTCTCGATCGACACCGACTGGCTGGAATCAGCCGACGGCGTCGCGACGCTCGCGGGCAATGCGATTCCCGAGGGTGCCGAGCCGATTGCACAAGCCTACGCTGGCCACCAGTTCGGTGGATTCTCGCCACAACTCGGCGACGGCCGCGCCATCCTTCTCGGCGAAGTCATCGACGCGGACGGCGCGCGTCACGATCTGCAGTTGAAGGGCTCAGGGCGCACGCCATTCTCGCGCGGCGGCGATGGCAAATCTGCGCTCGGCCCGGTGATCCGCGAATACATCGTCAGCGAAGCCATGGCCGCGCTTGGGGTTCCCACAACCCGGGCGCTCGGCGCTGTTACCACCGGCGAAAGCGTCATACGCCCAGAAGGACCGCTCCTCGGCGCTGTGTTCACCCGCGTTGCCGCAAGTCACATTCGCGTCGGGACTTTCGAATATTTTCGCGCACGCAACGATATCGATGCCTTGCAACTGCTCGCCGATCATGCCATTGCCCGGCACTACTCGGAGGCCGCCGAAGCGACAGATTCTTATGTGGCTTTGCTAGAGTCGGTCGCGGATGCCCAAGCGGATCTCATCGCCCAGTGGATGTCTCTCGGCTTCATCCACGGTGTGATGAACACGGACAATACCGCCATTTCCGGGGAGACGATCGACTACGGCCCGTGCGCGTTCATGGACGTCTTCCACGCACAGTGCGTCTTCAGCTCCATCGACTCCGGTGCGCGCTATTCCTGGGGCAACCAGCCCGACATCGGGCTCTGGAACCTCACCCGTTTCGCGGAAACCCTGCTGCCATTGTTGTCTGAGGATTTTGGTAAAGCGACGAAGATCGCCGAGGCCACTCTCTCCGGATATCCGAAGCGATTCGGCGGCCAATACCTCGCCTGCTTCCGCGCCAAACTCGGCCTCCCACCTGAGGCACCAGTCGGGCTCATCAAGGAGTGTCTCGATCTACTGGGCGCCCAAGCGGTCGACTTCACACTCTTCTTCCGTCACCTCACACGTGTCGCCGGCGGAGAGGACTCGAAAACGCTTGCGGCGATGTTTTCCAGCAGTGAGCCTTTTCAAAAATGGTTCGCCACATGGCGTAGCGAAGCCGACCCAGCCAAGCACCTCGCTCACATGCGCGCTGCCAACCCCATCCTCATCCCGCGCAATCACCGCGTCGAGCAAGCCATCCAGAGCGCCTACGATGGTGACTTCGCGCCGTTCCACCGTCTCGTCGATGCGCTAGCAGCGCCCTACGCTGACCAGGTCGAATATGCTGATCTCGAAGCAGCACCGCGACCAGAAGAAGTCGTCCACGAAACTTTTTGTGGCACGTAGCGCGCCAGCATCTCCACTGGTTCTGGAATCCAACGCGGGCCTCTCAGTCATCCTCATCCTCTCCCGGCAGGAGCTTCTCTGCCAACTGTTCAAAAGGGTAGTGCTCCCGTTTACGGCGTTGAGGCCGCCCATCGCCGCGGATCGAATTTGAGGCAAGATCAACTGTGGTCCGATCTCCAGTGCCACCTGGCCCGCATCGATCCTGCGGTTGATCGCGTTCGCAGCAAGCGGGGCATCGATCCATGACCACACCCAGAACCCGAACGGTCAAGTCCCGAGTTGTGTGTAAAAGTGAGGGGAAGCTCCTCGATGCTTCGGTTAGGCTGCGTTGGCGACCTCCTTCGGTTCGAGAAGCGTGAGATCGAGGTAGCGGCGTTCGCTCCAGACCGCAGTAGTCCTCAGAGCAACCGCGGTGATGAGGCGGAGCGCACTGGCTCGGTCGGGGAAGGCGCCGGCGCTCCGGATCCGACGCTTGATCTCGGTGTGCAGGCGCTCGAGGCTGTTCGTGGTGCGTAGCCTGGCCCAGTGGGGCTCGGGGAACGCGTAGAACTGGGTGGCGGCCGTGAAGCCCCGCTCGAGCACCTTCATTGCCTCGGGGAGCTCCTCTTGCCAGCGCGTCGTGATCTCGGCCAGGCGCTTCTTCGCCTCAGCGAGCCCGGGGGCCCGGAAGACGGCGGCAACCTCGCGCGCCACACGCTTGCGCAGGCGATGCGGGACCTTGGCCAGCACGTTGCGTTGCAGGTGCACGGTGCAGCGCTGGCGGCGCACCTCAGGCAGGAAGCGGCGCAGCGCAGCTGCCAGGCCCGCGTGCTCGTCGGCGATCACCAGTTCGACGCCGCTGAGACCTCGCTCCAGGAGCTGCTCGAGGAGCTCGGACCAACTGTCCTCTGACTCCTCAGGGCCTAGCGTGATGGCCAGGAGCCGGCGGTGACCGTCCGGATCCACCGCGTAGGCCACGAGCGCGCTCACGTTCTCGACCTTCCTGGCCCAGCGCGCATCGAGGAACGTCGCGTCCAGATACAGATAGGGGTGAGGCCCCTCGATGGGTGCGCTCCGCAGCGCTTCTACAGCCCCATCGAGCCGCTTCGTGACACACCGCTCACGTAGGCCTCCACCATCATCTCGTCCACTTCTTCACTCCTGCGCCGGTAGCGGCCCATCACGTCGGCGGGCGAGCCGCCTTCCCGGCTGCGCGGCACCATCACGTCGATCTGACCCAAGCTCGTGAGCAGGCGCCTGAGGTACGTGCCGTTCCTGTGGTCCTTCCGGCTGCCGACCCGCTCGAAACGACGCGCTCCGACCATCGCTTTCAACTCCTCCTCCAGCACCTCCTCAGACGCCGAATCGAGGACTTCGACAACGGAGCCCCCTCGCCCAGCAGGCCTCTCATCGCAAGCTCGAAGTTCCCTTCCGCCAGACCGTGCAGGTACAGCTCCGGGAGCAGCGCACCCACCTCTTTGGTCCTCCGCAAGAACAGCGGCAGCACCCGGCTCTCGAACCGCTCCTCGAGTCCCCGAACCCTCGGACGCCTCACCGTGATCGTCCCCGAGCTCATCGCCAGCCGCCGCGGCTTGCCGTATCCGTTCCGATAGCCAGCAACCGCGTCCACAGCCCGCCTACGCTCCGACTTCTCACGGCCCAGCAGGCTTCCGTAACCTCCTCCTCCAAGATGCCCTGAATGAACTCCTGGGCCCGCTCCCGTACCCAACCCTCCAGCTCCTCCCACGTCGGCCGGCTGGACTCACTCCCCACTCCCGCGATATCCTCTCTTTTTACACACCTTTTGATCCTACCTCCCTCGTTCAAGGACATGGTATGTTGCCAGATTTTCCAAACATCAAGAGGAAGGTTGGCAGCCTGTTGAGGAGCCACGTCAAAGAGGAAATATTCAGGCGATCGCCCATCCTAAAGCAGATCCACCAAACAGTCCAGCACGAGGGCTACGGAGGCACTTACAAGGATGATCTGACCCCCTAAAACGAGACCAAGTCCAGTTTTAGAATTCTGGACGGGTCGAGACGAGGGAAAGGAGGTCAGGATGGCAGCGCCAAAGAACCTGAGCGCGGGACAGATCATCAACCAGCTACGCAAGGCGGAGGTGGCCCTGGCGAACGGGAAGAGGGTCAAGCAAGTGTGCCGTGAGCTGGGGGTGAGCGAGCAGACGTACTACCGATGGCGTAAGGAGTACGGGGGAATGAAGGTGGGCCAGGCGAAGCGTCTGAAGGAGCTCGAGAAGCAAAACCAACGCCTGAAGCAGGCGGTGGCGGATCTGACGGTCGACAACCTGATTTTGAAGGAAGCCTCCAAGGGAAACTACTGAGCCCCGAGTGGCGCAGGCGGTGCGTGGTGCACGTGCGGCAGCGGCTTGGGGTGAGCGAAAGGAAGGCGTGCCGGGTGTTGGGCCAGGCGCGCTCGACGCAGCGTCGGATCCCGAAGCGGAGGGAGGACGAGGAGGCGCTGAGACAGGACGTGGTGAAGGTGGCCCGACGGTTTGGACGCTACGGGTACCGGATGGTGACGGGGATGCTGAGGACGGAGGGCTGGGCCGTGAACCACAAGCGGGTGGAGCGGATCTGGAGACAGGAGGGGCTCAAGGTGCCAAGTAAGCAGCCGAAACGAGGGAAGGCTGTGGCTGACCGACGGTTCTTGTATCCGACTGCGGCCCCTGTACCGACACCATGTATGGGCGTATGACTTCGTGGCGGACCGGACGCATGATGGACGGCCGCTCAAGATGCTGACGGTGCTGGATGAGTACAGCCGGGAGTGCCTGGCGATCGTGGTGACTCGCAGGCTTCAGGCGGACGATGTTCTGCAGACGCTGAGCGAGCTGTTTGCCGAGCACGGTCCACCGGCGAATCTTCGCTCCGACAACGGTCCGGAGTTCACGGCCCGAGTGGTTCGGCAGTGGCTCGGTGAGCTAGGCGTGAAGACGCTGTTCATCGAGCCGGGCAGCCCGTGGGAGAACGGCTACAATGAGAGCTTTAACGGCACGCTCCGAAACGAGCTGCTAAAGCGCGAGATCTTCTGTTCGCTGCAGGAGGCGAAGGTGCTGATCGAGCAGTGGCGGCGCGAATACAACACCGTCCGACCCCACAGCTCTCTGGGCTATCTACCGCCCGCTCCTGAAGCTATCCGACCCGACCCGAAGCTGCTCAACCTGCCCTTGCTACTCGGACCTCACCCCAGACAACATGAGGCGGTTCGACTAACACTCTAGGTGGTACCACTTTGGGGGGCAGGTCAATAGGGCAAGCCCCCTGCCGATCGGCTCGCGGATGACGTCCTCGCGACCTGACGGCGGGCGCGGTGGGGGCCGTAGCCGTAGCGACCTGATCCTACTAGCGTGCATAGCATGATAAACACGCTGGCGCTGATCTCCCAGAAGGGCAGGAGCGGAAAGACGACCCTGGCGCTTGCCCTCGCGGCGGCGCATGAGCGGGCGGGCGGACAGGCGGCGGTGCTGAACGCCTGTCCCCCTCGCGGCTCGTGGACGGCCGAGGCGGTGCGCGGCTTCGGCTTGGCGCTGTGCCCCGTCACCCTCGGGGGTGCGAGTGGCACACGCGAAGGCGTTCACCCTCGGGCGCACGGCCCAGGAAGCGGAGCAGGATTCCCCGGCGGCCCGTGAGATTGAGGCCCTTTACCGATTCTGCATGGAGGCGGTGACATGACGAAAACCCTTGCCGACGCCATGCAGGCGGCGGCCGAACCGAAACCGGCGGCGAAGGGAACGCCCTCGCGGCGCGGGAAACGCGCCTGGGTGGTCTACCTGGACCCGACCACGGCCCGGCGCCTGAAGGCGATCGCGGCGCTCAACGACCGGAGTCTCCAGTCCTTCGGGGAGGAAGCGGCGGACCTGCTGATCGAGCGGTACGGTACGCGCTAGCGTTCATAGCATGCTTGACGGGGGCACGCGCCGTAGCCGGGCACGCGAGTCCGCCCCCTCGAGACACAAACGCAGGCAACCCAAGACGTTCAAGACGTTCAAATAGGAGATCCATCATGCGTACGGTGTGCAGTGCTCTGTTGGTGCTCGTGCTCGTCGCGACCCCATGGCATGCGACCGCCGCACAGGAGCGGGGGACCATCGAGCTCGGGGCGCTGGGCCACTTCAGTAACCTCGACAAAGATGTAGGGCTGGGAGACACCTCGTTCGGTGTCGGCGGGCGCGTTGGGTTCTTCCCTGTGCGGTGGCTCGCGCTCGAGGGCGAGTATAGCCCAGGCACGCTCGAGGACATGGGGCGCAATGCAGGGTCGTGGCACCCATTCCGCGCGCTGGCCGTCTTGAACCTCCCGGTGACGCGTCACGTGACACTCTTGGCTGGCGCCGGATACAAGGGGGAGATCTGGAAGGACGACGCGACCTACAACGAGTTCGAGGGAGGAGCAACCGTTCTCGGTGGGTTACGCGTTTGTTTCGGCCGCGGGTGGTCGATACGCCCTGAGGTCATTGTCGACCACAATCCGTATCCCAACTTCCAATCGGTCGGTGGGAACTCGAATTACCTCGGTTTCCGAATCGGGGTGAGCCGCTTCTTCCGGCGGGGACTCGAGACGTGCTCGGGAGCGTCGTTTGCGCCCGCGCCGACCCAAGCCGCTGCCCCGGCTCCAGCCGCTGCCCCGGCTCCGGCCGCTGCACCACCACCTCAACCTGCCGCGCCGCCTCGGCCAGTCGCGGCTTCGCCTGCTCCCGCCCAGCCGCCCCGGGAGATGTTCCGGCTCAACGGTGTCCTCTTCGACTTCGACCGCGCGACGCTTCGACCTGAAGGGCGCGCCCTCCTCGATTCGGCGATGTCGCTGCTGAATGCCGAGGCCGGAATCCGGGTCGAGATCCAGGGTCACACGGACCCGATCGGCACGGACGCGTACAACGAAGGTCTCTCGCTCCGGAGGGCGAACGCCGTCCGGGACCATCTGATCTCGCGAGGCATCGCGGCGTCGCGCATGACCACGCGCGCCTTCGGGGAGTCACAGCCCGTTGCCGACAACGACACGGCGGCCGGGCGACAGCAGAATCGCCGTGTCGTGGTGATTGAGATCACGAACTAGTCACGGCTACGTGCCCCGCGCGGAGAACCCCGCCGGGTTCTCTTTCTGATCTGTCACCGCCAAGGGAGGAGATGGAATTGGACAACGGGGGGGTGCAGCCTCGGAGGCTCCGGAGCCGTTAGGGGCCTCGCGCTGCTAGCTTCCGCACGTCTTCCGGGGGCAGGTGGAGCGCATGGGGGCCAAGCTCCTGAATTCACCTGCCCGCAATACCGCGCCATGGGGCATTCCACCAACCCTGAACCCCGTTCCTTCCCGTCTTGAGCCGTTAGCTCGATCGCCCGAAAGGCATCCCGAATCCGGCGGTGAGCTCTCCAGTCGGACGGGCTGAACCTGGCCGGACATTCCTTCGGGTCCTTGGAACGTGTGCCCTTCGGGCGCGCCCCGTCTTTCGCAGCCCGGAGAATCGCCGCGCCGCGCATGACAAGACGGGTCTTCATCAAGGTGTCTTCCGCTGCCGCGCGCTCGACGCAGCGTCGGATCCCGAAGCGGAGGGAGGACGAGGAGGCGCCCACCAACGCCCTCGAGCACGAGGCCGACATCGCACGCGTCCAGGATTGGCTCGGCCACGCCAACGTCAGCACCACCCGGATCTACGACCGGCGTGCGCGACGCCCCGAGGACAGCCCCACGTTCCGCGTCAGCTACTGACGAGGGGATTCGCTGTCAGTGATCCTCGAGGCCTAACGGGGCTAGAAGCACCCTTCCCTTTCCCTCCAAGAAATTTCTGTTGCTTCTGGAGCCTAGATGTGACACACTTGCACGCGTACATGCTTGCAAGTGTGCACACCTAAACATCGAAAGGGACCGAGCCCATGACAGACTTCGCAAGCGCGCTTAAGAAACCGGCGACTCCGGAGTCCGATCCACCTCAGAAACGCACTGAAAGAGGCAAGGCACCGATGAATCCGTCGAGGCAAGGCACCAAGCACATCGGCGGCTACTTCTCGCCAGAAGTATCTAGGCAGCTACGCACGATCGCAGCAGTCGAAGACACGTCCAACCAGAAACTCTTGGCCGAAGCGCTCGACATGCTCTTTCAGAGTCGCAAGATGCCAATGATTGCAAACAGGTAAACACCTGCAATTGTGCACATATGCACACTACGCCTTAGTGTCGCCGCGCGTAGCGGGCCTTGCAGAAGCCTAGGAAGGCTGCATCCGTACTCTTCAGGGTGGGGCATCCGGACTGACGCCAGAACTCCTTCCAGTCGCTTTCCCAGGTATAGACGGTCCTCACCCAACGTGTAGCGTTTCGCGCGCTCGTACGTGTCCAACGAGCGGAAGGGTGGGGGGTCGTCCTGACGGTGGCTCTCCCACCACGCACCGCGGTTGCGAAACACCACCTGGTCAGCTTCTTCGTCGAACTCGACCGTGTAGTCCGGCAAATGGTTGCTTTCTGCCAACTGCTTGGTGAAGAAGCGAAACTTCTTCAGCGGGCTCCGTGCGCCCATCTTTTTGCGGAGGAGCTCTAGGCCGATGCGCCAGTCGGCCTTTCGGCCGCAATGCTTCCGGGCAATCTCATAGGCACGGCGCTCGTACGGCTTTCCAAGACGGAAGTAGTCTCGGTTAAGGGTCAGAACCTCGCCCGCGCGAATCGCACGGAATACCCAATCAGATAGGGTGACCTCGACCCACAGCAAGCGGCCATCCAGACCTTTTTCGCGACGTATTGAGGAAGCATCGATAAGCCCAAACGTATCGATTTGCTCCTCATCACCCGTGCGGATGTTCGTGCTGATGGTGGTTCCTCGCAGCCGCTCTAAAGCGGCGATGAACGCAGCAGAGCATCTTCGGGCTGGTTCCTCAGAAGTCTTCGGGAGGGACTCCGAGTCGCTCGAGCGCCTTTGGGGAGAGCTGGGGGGACCCCAGGACGGTGCCGGCATCCATGCCTCCCTCGACCCAACCCCTCTCGGGGCCGCGCCAGGTCTCGACCCGGAGCTCGCCGGAATCCACGTCCTCTACCCAGCGACCGACCACGCCGCCGTCGCGGGAGGGACCGCCTAGCACCTTAAGTTCGCCCATCACCAAGTCTCCCAAAGGGTGGGAGGTCGTTCAGCAGAGCAGTGACGTCGAGGCGCTCAAGAGAGCCGCCTCCGACCTTGTGCAACCCTACCGTGACATTCTACGCCAGGTGCAGCGAGACGTTCCGGGTGCCAAGCTGTTGGGTGCTAACCATAGAACGGCGTTCTCGTAAGTCGTGACAGGGCACCACAAGTTCCCGCCCCGCCCCCGACTCCGACAGGGGGAGGGAGGGAAGAGGGAGCACCGGTCGGCGCCGCTTCTGAGGAGCGCCGCCGCCACTCCCTCTCTCTGTCAACAGCAGTTCTTCCGCCCAGCTCCTGAACAGCGCTTCGGAGGTTGCGGAGACCAAACCACAGGAGGGAAAGAGATTGATCGAAACCCACACCGACCCCGACCTAAAGGGAGGGGGGGGTGGGGGGGCGGGTTGCCCCCCAGGGGGGTGCGCCCCCGCCCCTTTCGAGGCGTCCTCGGTCGTCGCCTTCGAGGGTGAGCATGCCCAGCTGTAAGCCGCTCCCCCTGGAGGCCTCCAGAGAACTCGTCAGCGCGGCGATCGCCGCCGCCCGTCCTGCAGGGCGGATCGCGAACGGCCGGGCTTCCGGCTTGACCTGCACAACCCGGGATAGCTAACCCGCAGCTGCGCCAGTGGACACCCCAGCCGCTGAAGGGCGCCAGATCAATCGAACAAATCGGTATGGGTTCCAGTCCGAACCAGGATGAGAGCATCGTCCTCCTGGTCCCAGACCAACAGCCAGTCCGGCTCGATGTGACATTCCCAGCAAGGCGACCAGTCCCCGGTCAACCGATGCTTCCGATGTCGTGGGTCGAGAGGCTGATTCGACAGAAGTCGCTCCACGACACTCCAGAGCTTGTCGAGATCCTTGCCGCGCTTTCTGCCACGCTTGAGATCCTTCTCGAATCGCTTCGTGGTAAGCAGGCGCATTGGGATCAACCGTGCCGGGCTTTGAGATCCTCCAGGCTGGTGTATTCGGTGAGTCCCTCTCCGGTGCGGGCCTGCCGCAACGCTGCGATGGTCTCGGCATTGGGAACCTTCACAGCGAACGGCAAGCCGTGATGCAGCGTTACCTGTCGATAGAACAGCGTGATCGCCACGGTTGGCGACAAACCGAGCCCCGAGAAGATCTCTTCGGCCTGGCTCTTCAACTCCGGTTCAACGCGGGCCCGGATCATTTCGGTCTTGGCCATTTTGGGAACCTCCCCCGTCTTGTTTGCTGATAATGTATCCCACACGGGGAACAGATCAATAACGTGACCTTTTCTCTCCACGATCCCAGCGTCGTCGCCCCCCTCGCCGGCCTCCGCCTCGAAGATGGCGGGTGCGGGTCTCCGCGAGCATCCGCATTGGGCACGGGCTTATAGAAGTGGCGCGGGAAATCGGCCGGACCCGTCCAGGCCGTGAGTTCTCACCTGCCGTCAGCTCGGGCCGATCCCTTGATTTCGCGCCTTCGACCGGCCGGAGAGCCGGCCAGGAGGCCCTCAGCACAGACTTCTCGACGGCGGCTGACCCGTAGGACCTTTAGCAGGGCAGCGGCTCGGTAGGCGTCGCCGGCGCATTCGCCCAGACTGCCGCGTTCGCTCGACCTCCGCGATGCCGTCGTCAAAAGCGTCTACAAGAGTACGTACCAGTACCGTAGCAAGGAGATGGACATGGACGCAGGGGGGGATCGTGCGTGACCTCGTATCTCCAATGTGGAGGACGACTTGGGACGCACACGGGATGGTCGGAAATACGGACGTGTCCACGGGCCGTGTGTACGGGTGTTCACCCCTCACTTTTGGGGCACAGATCCTGGGGGTTGTTAGTAGATTCAAGAGGCTGGATCATATTCGGAGGCAGCGGAGAAGCTCTGGAGGAAGGCGAGAGCCAGAAGCGGGGACTAGACGGATCGGCTTCGGACGCCTTCCCCCACGTTCAGCGGTTCCTAGAAATAGTTCACGCAGCCGCCTGCTTGCGCCTCTCCTGCGCCAAGTCATAGGCCGCCTGAAGACGCATCCAGTGATACTGCGTTGCTCCAACCGATGCGCTCCAGTGCCAGCGAGGATGGCGGTACGCGTCTTGATGAAAGCCTGAATCTCGGCCGCCATAGATTCGTCTTCGGACCGGACACCCGAAGGCCGGGATCAATTTGATTTGCGATCAAACAGAGTGTGGGCCGACTCCGAACACAGTCAACGAGCCTACCGTTCCCAGATCACCTCGACCCCTAACTCGCAATCGGTGGGGATCCTGAGGCGACGGCCTTCGACGATGGCCTCATCGGTGCAGCTTCCGTCGCCCGGACTCAGGCGCAGCCTGTCGCCGGATGCTGTCCAAGTGCCGGAAACCGGGATCCGGCTAGGCACCCTGGTCTGGGCAGGGGTGACATCGAAGTAGCCGGACCAATTTTGGTCCTGGCGGATCTCTAGACGGCCATCATGAACGGTGAGGAGGGTTATTCCGGTGGTCACGTCTATTAGCGTCATGGGAAGTGCAAGACCGATGACGCTGACCAGCCGGTAGGTTCCGATAAAGCTAGGGGCCTGTGGGGCCGTGGGGCTGCCATCGCTTGTGTCACTGCCGCAACCAAAGGTGAAGAGCACTGCGAGTAGCACGGCGAACTTGCGCACAGAGATGCCCCTGTAGGACTGTGGGCCTGATGAAGAGCCAAGATCGTGCCAGCGTACCAACTACCAGGGTCGTCGGACAATGGCGGGCGTAGAGACCGTGTGGCGATCAGGACGCGCTCCGCCGGGGGCCGGGACCTCCGGGGCTGGCTCTCACTACGAAAGGTGCACCAAGCCGCGCCAGCGGACGCCCTCGAAGCTGCTCTCGGAGCGCCGCTTGAAGCAACGGCCGAGGATTCTCAGCGCTCGCCCGCCCCGTAGACTCATCAGAGCCTCGGACCCTGGGCGATTACCTTGAGCTCGCCGGGCACCGTCGCGACCGGAACGCACCCCTGTTCCAGCCTACCCAGGCCCGCTGGGCCGGACAGCCGCTCACAGGCGACGGCATCTACAAACTCGTGCGGAAGTACGCCTCCCTCGCCGCCATCCCCATGGAGCGCATCGTCCACGCCCTCCGGGCCACGGCCGCTACCAACGCCCTCGAGCACGAGGCCGACATCGCACGCGTCCAGGACTGGCTCGGCCACGCCAATGTGAGCACAACCCGGCTCTATGACCGCCGCGCGCGCCGGCCCGAGGACAGCCCCACGTTCCGGGTTAGCTACTGACGAGGGGATTCGCTGTCAGTGATCCTCGAGGCCTAACGGGGCTAGAAGCACCCTTCCCTTTCCCTCCAAGAAATTTCTGTTGCTTCTGGAGCCTAGATGTGACACGCTTGCACGCGTACATGCTTGCAAGTGTGCACACCCATCGAAGATGGCACCACGCTCCGAGGTGATATCGTGCGACTCGCGAGTCGATTCGGCCGCTACGGCTAGCGACGCGTCACGGACACGCTCCGCATCGAGGGCTGGGGGGTGAAGCACAAGCGGGTGGAGCGGATCTGGAGGCAGGAGGGGCTGAAGGTCCCGGAGCGGCAGCCGAAGCGAGGTCGGCTGTGGCTCAACGACGGATCGTGCATCCGGCTGAGGCCGCTGTATCGGGGCCACGTCTGGTCGTACGACTTCGTGGCCTCGAGGACGCACGACGGGCGTGCGCTGAAGCTGCTGACAGTGCTGGACGAGCACACGAGGGAGTGCCTGGCGATCGTGGTGGCTCGCAAGATCCGCTCGCACGACGTGCTCGAGGTGCTGGACGATCTGTTCGTCCGACACGGGCCTCCCGAGTATCTGAGGTCGGACAACGGACCGGAGTTCACCGCGAAGCCCGTGCGGCGGTGGTTGGGGCGCGTGGGCGTCGAGACGCTCTTTATCGAGCCGGGCAGCCCGTGGGAGAACGGCTACAACGAGAGCTTCAACGGCAAGCTCAGGGACGAGCTGTTGAACGGGGAGATCTTCTGCTCGTTGGCGGAGGCGGCCGTGCTGGTCGAGCAATGGAGGCGCGAGTACAATACCGTCCGACCCCACAGCGCCTGCGGCGGCTTTCCCCCGGCCCCTGAGGCGATTAAGCCGTCGCCCTGGTTCCTGAGGATGCCCGTCCTTCACCGCCCTCCACAGGTGCTGGGACTAACATAGGTTGTGGTACCGCTCTTCGGGGCAGGTCAGGAGACGTACAACCGACCGTCCAAGATGGGATCCTACAGCCGAGGGGAGAGTCGTCTCCATGCCTACTTCGTCAAGGGGCCTTTGCCTCATCGCTGCTGTCTGTGGCTGCTCCGCGCTGCTGTTACTGCTAGCCGCACCGCCGGCGACCGCCCAGTCGACGGGAACCATCAGGGGCACGGTAGTGGACGTGTCCGGCAACGCCTTGCCCGATGTCTTGGTGACCGCAACCGGTTCCGGCGTGGGCGAGGAAGTCGTCACGGATGCTGAAGGCGCCTACGAATTCCCCGCTCTCGCCGCCGGCGACTATGTCGTAACCGCCACCCTGTTCGGCTATGCGCCCCGGGAGCTTCGGGTCACCGTCCGCGCGGGTGCAGTCGAAACGGTCCCGATCGTTCTGGAGCCCGCTTTCCAGCTCGATCCAATCAGCGTGGTGGCGGAGGAGCCCACGGTCTTCGCGCGCAATTTCGTCGCGGAGCCGATGATCAGGCAGCAGTCGAACATGACCTCTGTGACGTCGGTGATCGACAACCTTCCCGGCGTGTCCGTCCAGGAGGGGGACGCGTATGCCTTTGACGACTGGTCGAGCAACGTCGCCATGCGCGGGTTCCAGTCGACCATCAACGACGTACAGATCGGCACCACCATCGACGGATTCCCCAACGGCACGTCGGATTACTGGAGCGGCGCGAAGGCGAACCGGTTCGTCGACCCGATGAACCTCGGAGGCGTCGAGGTTTCGCAGGGGACCGCCGACATCGCCTCCCGGTCGGTCGAGGCGCTGGGCGGCACGTTCAATTTCCTGACGGCCGACCCGGCGGTCGAGCGGAGCCACACGGCGTCCGTCACGATCGGCGAGAACGAGGGCCAGCGCTTCGCCGCGCGGGTCGAGACCGGATCGTTGTTCGGCGGCACGACGCGGGCCTGGGTAGCCGCGATCCGGCAGGAGGCGACCGACTGGATGGAGGGCTCCGCAAGGAACGAGCGGGAGCACCTCGCCGCCAAGATCGTGTTTTCGCACGGACCTCTCGATCTCACCGGCTACATCTCGCACGACGACATCCACGAGGATGTCTACCAAAGGCTCAACGGCGAGGCGGACTTCAGGGCCGACCCGCGCTGGGACCGGCTGATCGGCCACTGGCCCGGCGTGCCCTACCTGAACCAGTTCTACCGCCCCGGCTGGCAGACACGGCGCAAGAACACGCTCGCCTACATCAAGGCCGATTGGTCCCTCAGCGAGTTGATCTCCCTGAGCGCGGGCGCGTACCATCATGACAACCGGGGCCGTGGCGACTGGTTGCCCCCCTACATCGTGGACGTGGTGGACGACGGGAATCGGCCGGAGTCGGAGCTAGCGGGCCTCGCGCCGGTGCGGGGCGGCACGCAGCTCGGGGTAGTCCGCTTCGTGGACGGCAATGGCGTCGCCGTCGGACCGGTGCCGGGATGCACGTCGTCCTACATCTTCAACTACTACGGGTCGGGCGACCCGGAGGTCGACCCGGCGTGCCACCCCGGGGCGACCGCGGTTCAGTCGTACCGTCACAGCCATTACGGGAAGAATCGCCTCGGCGCGAACATCGACGCAGAGTGGTCCGTTCCGTTCGGCGGGGGAGGGGGCAGCGCACTGCGCGCGGGCATCTGGTACGAGGACTCGCGGCGCGACCTCGGCCGGGACTGGCACCGGATGCTGGACCCTGCGCTCAACTTCAAGTGGGACGAGCAGGCCTATTGGCACCAGTACGAGTGGGACTTTCCGCAGGACGTCTTTAAGTGGTACGTGGAGGAGACGCTGTACTTCGGCCCGTTCGAATTGGCCGGCGGCGTCAAGCAGTACCTTGTCTCCGTGTCGCGCGAGGACCAGTTCGGCATTGATCGGGACCTTGGTGTCGATTCCGATTCGGAGCTGCTCTTCTCCGGCGGCGTCACCTACGAGACGCCGGTCGAGGGCCTCGACCTGTTCGCGGGCTACGCCGAGAACTTCAGGGCGATCAGCAGCACGTTGCTCGAGGCCCCGAGCCGCAGTTTGGACCTTCTCGAGCCCGAGACCGCGTCGAACATCGATGTCGGGGTTCAATACTCCGGCGAGCGGCTCACCTTGAGCGCCACCCTGTATTCCATCGATTTTGACAACCGGATCTTCTACCTTGGCCCGCAGACGTCCGCAGGACCCAACTACCTCATCCCCGGAGGAGGGGCCTACTTCAACGCGGGCGGCATCGAAACGAGTGGTGTCGAGTTGGCCGCCACGGTGGCGATGCCGGGTCGGACATCGCTCTACACCGCTCTCACGCTCAACGACTCTAAATACGTCGGGACCGACGATCCGCTCGTTGACGCCAGCCAGGGCATTGTCCCGGGTACCGACGTTACGGGCGTGCCGCCTCGGCTGTGGGTGGTGTCCCTCGACCGCACCGGACCCCTGGGTGGCGGGCTGTCTGCGAAACACACGGCATCGCGCCGCGTCAGTCTGACGGCGGACTGGTACACCGACGCCTACTGGGTGGTAGACGCCTACGTCAGCTTCAGCGGCGAAGCGTTGAGCGATCTGTTCCGGGCGACGGAGTTCTCGATCGTGGCGAACAACGTACTCGACAGCCCCTATCTGTCCGCGATCACCGAGAACGCGGCCTGGCTGGGCGCACCCCGGACGATATCCATGACCGCGACCGTCTCCTTCTGACGGACCACAAGGACGCCCCCTTCCCGTGATGGTTTTCAGCCGTTGCCCGGCGTGGGCGCTGGCAGAGCGATGGCGGTGGGCACGCGCCAACGGATACGGTCTCCCGATTCGATCGCTCAACCAAGCCCTGCGCTGGAAGGGCGCGGGACCTGCCCTGCCGTGGAGTCTTGAGCGACTTGCATATGCTGGCGCCTACGAGGCGGCGGCCCGCTGACGAAACCCTGTGACCGAGATCGCGAAGACCGACTACAAGCTGGGTCAGGACAACGTCCAGGTTCTTGGCCTCGACATCCACAATCCGGTCTTCGTCGTCTCCAGCCTCGCCATCATCGCGTTCGTCGCTGGGGTACTGGCATTCCAGGCTGGGGCGACGACGGCATTTGGAGCGCTGCGCGCGTGGCTCCTGCCGACGTTCGACTGGGTGTTCATGGGCGCGGGCAATTTATTCGTACTCTTCTGTCTGCTTCTGGTGGCGACGCCGCTTGGCCGCGTTCGCCTGGGCGGCGTGGATGCCCGGCCGGACTATTCTCGATCGACTTGGTTCGCGATGCTGTTCGCCGCCGGGGTGGGCATCGGCCTGATGTTCTTTGGGGTGTCGGAGCCGGTGGAGCATTTTCTGCAACCGCCGCTCGGGCTCGAGGCAGTCGACACGGTGGCAGCGCGCCTCGGCATGGCCAGCGCAATCTACCACTGGGGCATCCATGGGTGGGCCATCTACGCGGTGGCAGCGCTGTCAATCGCCTTCGCGTCGTACAACCTTGGGCTGCCGATGACGCTCCGGTCAGCGTTCTATCCGCTCCTGGGGGAGGCGGTGTGGGGCCGGTTCGGCCACGCCATCGACATTCTCGCCGTCTTCGCCACGCTCTTCGGGCTGGCCACCTCGCTCGGCCTGGGCGCTCAACAATTGGCGGCGGGGCTGGCCCACCTGTGGGGCACGCCGACGACCGACATCGCCCAGGTCCTGCTGATCGCCGGCATCACGTGCTTGGCGTTGACGTCGGTCATCAGCGGGATGGAGAAGGGGGTCAAGCGGCTGAGCCAAGCCAACCTGTGGATCGCCGTACTGCTGCTGGCGTTCGTGCTGACGGTCGGCCCGACGCTCGACATCGCCACTCGCACCGTGACCAGCCTCGGCCAATATCTCGCAGCAATCGGACCGCTCAGCAACTGGCTGGGCCGCGAGGACCTCCACTTTATGCACGGCTGGACGATCTTCTACTGGGCCTGGTGGATTTCGTGGTCCCCTTTCGTTGGCTTGTTCATCGCCCGAGTCTCGCGCGGCCGGACAGTGCGCGAGCTGATCGCCTGCATGCTGATCATCCCGACGCTGACTATCGCGATCTGGATGAACGCCTTCGGCGGGACTGCGGTATCGCAATACGTCGACCGCGGTCATCTCGACGTGATCGCGGCCGTGCAGGCGCAGCAACCGGAGATCGCCCTGTTCGCGCTGCTGGAGACGCTGCCGCTTGCGAACGTCACGTCGTTCATCGGCCTCGTGCTTATCGTGGTGTTCTTCGTCACCTCCTCCGACTCCGGATCGCTGGTTATCGACACTATCACGGCCGGCGGCAAGCTGGACGCGCCGGTCGCCCAGCGCGTGTTCTGGTGCGTCTTGGAGGGGCTGGTCACCGTCGCACTGCTGCTCGGCGGCGGCCTCGTGGCCGCACAGGCGGCCATAACCGCCGCCGGATTGCCTTTCGCGCTGATGCTGATCGCCCTGTGCTACAGCACCTGGAAGGGGCTACGCGCGACACAAACAGGCCGGGCCAGTTCACCCGCCACAGGCAGCCACAACGATCGCGTGGGAAATGACCCCGGATTTTCTTAAAGATTTCAGAAAGTCGCATGAGGAACATACCGGATACGCATTGGAAGGAACTGCTGGCTGCAGACCGCGCGCAGGTCTGGCATCCCTACTCGGCGATGCCGGGGAAAACCCCTGTGTTTCCTATTGTTTCCGCCGAAGGCGTTCGGCTGCGCCTCGCCGACGGAAAAGAACTCATCGACGGCATGTCGTCCTGGTGGTGCGCCATCCATGGCTACAATCATCCTGTCCTGAATCGAGTCATCGAAGACCAACTTGTCTACATGTCCCACGTCATGTTCGGCGGGCTCACACACGAACCCGGGATCCGGCTGGCCGAAAGACTCATCCAGATAACACCCCCAGGGCTCAATGCCGTCTTCTTTTCGGATTCCGGTTCGGTGGCTGTCGAAGTTGCTATGAAAATGGCGATCCAGTATCAAGCCGCGCGTGGAAAACCTGGCAAACAGAAGATGGTAGCCCTACGCGGTGCGTATCACGGCGATACGCTGGGCGCCATGGCGGTGTGCGATCCCGTGACGAGCATGCACCAACTCTTCACCGGTGTCCTCACGCCGCACTTCTTTGCTGAACGTCCGCGCGTTCGCTTCGGCGAAGAGTGGCAGTCCGATGACGTGACCCCGCTTGCGGAGGTATTGGAGAGCCATTCTGGCGAGATTGCCGCCGTGATACTGGAGCCTGTTGTCCAGGGGGCGGGTGGAATGTGGTTTTACCATCCCGAGTACCTACGCGCGGTACGTCGGCTTTGCGACACACATGACGTACTGCTGATCGCGGATGAAATTGCCACTGGATTCGGCCGTAGCGGCAAGCTCTTCGCGTGTGAGCATGCCGGTATCAGTCCCGACATCCTCTGCCTTGGAAAGGCGTTGACGGGAGGATACATGACTCTGGCGGGGACTCTCGCCACGACGGCCTTGAGTGAAGCGATCTCCGAAGGCGACGGTGCGTTCATGCATGGCCCGACGTTCATGGCCAATCCGTTGGCCTGCGCCGTAGCGGGCGCGAGCATTGAGTTACTCTTGTCGTCGGACTGGGGATCCACCGTCGCCCGAATCGAGCAACAACTGGCCTCCGGACTCGAATCCTGCCGCGACTTCGAACAAGTCGCCGACGTTCGCGTGTTGGGTGCGATCGGCGTCGTCGAACTCGAAGAACCTGTGGACATGCAGGTCATGCTGCACGAGTTCGTCGGGCGCGGTGTCTGGGTCAGGCCGTTCAAGAATCTTGTCTACGTAATGCCGCCTTTTGTCATTAGTCCTGACGACCTGGCATGTGTCACAGAGGCGATCGTGGAGGTGGTAGCTGGACTGGCGGGGTAGAGCGAACCCGATGGTGTCGTGCGCTGGCCCCAAGATATCGTCATTTGACGATGTGGGTTAGTGCAGCTGATCCGGGAGTTAGTCAGTTTTTGCACCGCTCCAATGGAGATATTGTTGTCGACGCGATCGGGTTCGTGGTGCGGGCGACACTCAAGGAGCACACGGGGTCGCCGGTTGTCGAGACGTTGCGGTGTTCACCGGGGGCGTGGTACGCGGCCGCGAGACGGGCGCAAGGGGGTGTCGGGCACAATCAGGACCGCCGTGAAGCCGCCTCGAAAGGATCCGGTTTCGACTGTGCGGGCGGCGCGGCGTCTGCGGTCGGGCCGGAAGCCCTGCATGCCGTTGCGAAGATTCGAACACTGCCGGACGGCGCCGGTCGTCTGGCTCGTAGAAGGCTCGGAGAGGAGACCGCTCGCATGAAAGCCATAACATTGGACGCCTGTAACTATGGCCGGCGCGCCATCGCTGTCGTGCTGTTGTCGTTGTCGGTCGCAGTAACGACGACAGCCCAGACAACTGGCTCGATCGACAGTGCCGTCGTCGACGCAAACGGCAACCCGCTGCCCGGTGTGGTGGTGACGGTGGCCGGCCCCGCCGTGCGGCAGGAGCACGTGACCGGTGTGGACGGCGCCTATACGGCCGCCGGGCTGGCGGCGGGCGACTATGTCATCACGGCTGGTTCTGCCGGATTTCGAGACCGCGGAAGCCCCGGTCTCCGTCCCTGACCTGCCTGACCTGCCCCCAAGAGCGGTACCATATCCTATGTTAGTCCCAGCTACCTGTGGAGGGCCGTGAAGGACGGGCATCCTCAGGAACCAGGGCGACGGCTTAATCGCCTCAGGGGCGCTGGACAGGTCCGATGCCCTGCTCGATGCGCCCCAGTTGATTGCACGATCGAGCATCCGGGAGCTGGCCCAAGGGTCGGCACTCTCGTTCCCGGAGCTGCTCCGGGACGGCCCATCGCTCGGGGGGCTGCTTCAGGACGAGGGCGTTCGTTCTGTACCGAGCCCCAGCGATCCCTCACCGGGCGCCACCGCATACTTCCGAGGTGGATACAACACGCGCGAGTACGGCTCCAGATCCAGCGGGGAAATCATCAGCGGGGTTCAGATCGAACACCATTCTCCGGGCCTCCGGGATACGAAGGCGAATCGACGCGCATACGCGGCAAAGCTGGCGCGGGTCATTCGCCGCTTCATGCGGACGCAATACGGATTCTTCGAGCCTGCCGGCTTCCAACGTCAGGGCCCATGACGAAAGAGCCCTGACCGTCGGCATCCAGAACGGGGCCTCGACGACCTGGGAGATCGGCCATCCACGGATCGACCGCCGTCTCTTCCCGTCGTTCTGCAGGGTGAACGTCGTTTGGAAGCCGGGGGAGCCTCGGCCTCTGCGCTCTGCCCACGTCGTGAGGATCGACTCGCGGCGGCCCGAGCCCACGCCTTCGGTCAGCGCGCCAGCCGCACGCGAGATCGACTGGAGCACGCCCGTGCGATCGAACGTGGACCATCCTCGCGGCAGGGATAGGCTGTCGAGCCGGTTTGACGTGGCATTCGGTATTCTCCGAGAGTCCGTCAGATGCATACGGGGAGCACATCGTATCTGCCTGTCGTTTCGGGACTCCGGACCGCTGCAACGCGACTTGAAAGTCGGTGGACCATTTCACCGTCGGGCGAACAAGGAGGGTGGCACCAAGAGTGAGTCAGGTCACTCGTCTATACGCCCGAGCAGCAGCCAGCCCAGCTCGACGACCGCCTCCGGCAGACCACAGTCCCCGTCCTCGAGCACCCAGGCCAGTTGCCCGATCCGGGCCCTGCCCTGCGGAGCAACCACGCCGTACTCGGCCAGGTGACCCCGAAGCGCATTGATGGTCTGCGTGCGCTGGCGCACCAGCAGGTCACGCGTGCGGAAGAGCATCCCCTGCGCCTGCTGCGCTTCGGTCTTGACCGCCACGAAGTGCATGGTCGGACGCTGCGCTGCTTCCGTGATCGCCTCCGCGTCCGCCGCGTCGTTCTTCTGCCTCTTGACGAAGGGCTTCACGTAGATCGGGGGAACCAGCTTCACCTCGTGACCGAGGGCCACGATCTCCCGGCCCCAGTAGTGGGCGCCGGCGCACGCCTCCATCGCCACCGTGCAAGGCGGCTGCGCGGCGAGAAAACTCAGCAGCTTCCCGCGGCTCAGCTTCCTGCGGTACGCTACCGACCCGTTCGCCTTCTCCCCGTGTACCTGAAAGCTGCGCTTTGCCAGATCGATCCCGATGATGCTAACCTCCTCCATTGGATGCCCTCCTCCCTCAGATGGTCGATATCGCTCAGTACCATCTTGGCACATTGCGATGCCGCCGGGAGGGGGCGTCCACTCCATCGGGTATGACTGGCAGGCATCTCGAACCCGGATCAAGGACCAGTTGTTTGGGGTCAGCACCGGTCCATTCGGATGTGTTGCAACTTTCAAGAATCAGCAAGAGAGCGACTGGTTGGGTCGACCAGGCTCCGTCTTATGCAGCCACTTCGAACAGCTTGTTGATGAACTGAATCTGTTGCCGAACATCCGAACCGCTCACCCACCTCGCCTGACCCTTCCGGATCATGTGAATTGCCTCATATCCTTGGATCGTTCGCCGTGCCGCGTGAAATTCACGAAAGCCCTGCTTGGCCTTCACGCGTCGTTTGATCGCTCGATGATCCTGCTCCAGGATGTTGTTCAAGTATTGGATCGGCCGGTGACGGCAACGGTGTCGCAGGATTCCTTCCTGCTTCACTCCTGAAATCGCCGTGCCATAGAGGCGTGCTTTGGTCCGTATTGATAACCCGGGGCTGCCGATGCGACGGATTCGTCAGCGCCTTGCGGAACAGGCGTTTGGCCGTAGCGGCATCGCGCAACATCGAGAGCACGAAGTCGATCGTGGCGCCGGTGGAATCGATGGCTCGGTAGAGGTAGCACTAACGGCCCTTGACACGAACGTAGGTCTCATCGACGCGTCAGGACCTGTTGGTTGGCTTGAGATGACGGCGCAGCCGCGCCTCCAGTTCGGGACCGTAGAGAGCTGGACCCAGCGCCAGATTGTCGTGTGGTCCGCCTCCAGGCCGCGCTCGCTGAACAGCTCTTCGACATCGCGGAACGAGAGCGAGTACCGAAGGTACCAGCGCACGGCGCAAAGAATCAGCTCGGGCTCGGTTTGTCGCCACTTGAAGATCGCCGGTCGGATTGTCTTTTTCATGAACTCTTCAGGTTACCAGCCGCTGTCCGCCAAAGTTGCAACACAACCCTTCGAAGTGCAGTTCCGACTCCGTCGTCTCGCTGCCCTCAACTAAATCCATCGCTTTCAAGCTTGTACCACAGATCGAAAGGAGTTAAGTGTCAGGTGAGGAATCCGTGGGAAAAGCCCGCATTAGAACCGAGCAGTGCAACGATCCGGACGACCGCCCTTGACATCGGTCAGCCGGTGGGTCATTCCCCGTAATCAAAATTGCGCGCTATGCGGCCTATCAGAAGAAGCACGATGCAAGTCATCTTGGCACAACCGCGCGGTTTTTGCGCCGGTGTCGACCGCGCCATCGAAATCGTCGAAACGGCCCTGCATCAATACGGCCCCCCGGTTTACGTGCGCCACGAAATCGTCCATAACCGGCGCGTCGTGGAGGATCTGAAGGCGAAGGGCGTGCGTTTCGTCGACCGAGTCGAGCAGATTCCCAGCGGGGCCCTCACGATATTCAGTGCCCACGGCGTGTCGGCAAAGGTCGAGCAGGACGCATCGGTGCGCCGCTTGCGGACGCTGGATGCTACTTGCCCGCTGGTCTCCAAGGTACACATCGAGGGGCGCCGCTACGCCGCCAAGGGCTACACCATCATTCTGATCGGTCATGAAAACCATCCGGAGGTCGAGGGCACCGTGGGTCAGATCCCGGGGCGGGTACTGCTGGTGGGCGACGTGGCCGATGTGGAAATGCTCCAGGTCCGCGACCCCGACAGAGTTGCCTATATCACACAGACGACTCTGTCGGTCGACGACACCCGGGACGTGATCTCAGCCCTGCGCAATCGATTCCCCAAGATTGTCGGCCCGGGGGTCAAGGACATTTGCTACGCGACCCAGAACCGTCAGGCCGCCGTAAGAACGCTCGCCTCCTTCGTGGACCTGGTGTTCGTGGTCGGTGCCCAGAACAGCTCCAATTCAAACCGCTTGTGCGAGGTCAGTAACGACAGTGGCGTGCCGAGCTATCTGATCGAGGATCCGTCGGCGCTCGATCCGGTTTGGCTCCACGGCAAGAAGAGCGCCGGCATTACCGCCGGTGCCTCGACCCCCGAGGAACTGGTGCAGGACCTCATCGCGAAGATGCGGGAATACGTTGACGTCGAACTCTCGACGATGGATGGCATCGTCGAGAACATTCGCTTCAGCCTACTTCCAAAACTGAGCCAAGCCGCCGTTACCCAATAGCGGGAAGGTGTCACACCGATTGCCACGACACCCGCGGCCGAGATCTCGATACACTGGACCGCGACGGCAGGCGGTCAAAGAGTACCGGCCCACCGGCCTGGTAGCGCGTAGATGCTTGCGCACTTGAGCCGGAGCATGCGGATAGCGGCGCGGTCCCCGCCGAGACAGAAAGCGTTCGGCTTGACTAGGGACCCTCAACCAGTCCACATATATGCCCACTGGCCACACACACCGAGCCACCAGGGGCGGCGTGTGGGAGTCTTAACACTGACGGGCATGGTTTTGTTACCATCCGCGGATGGAACTCGCCAAAGCTACCGCGCTTTCGCACCTGACCCGCGACGCTCTCCGCCGAATCTTCTTCGACAAGCTTGACGTGGTCTTCCTCGGATTCATCCTCTTCGCACTCATCCTCGGAGGCCGCCGTCATGCCAGGGCCTGTTACCGCTAATGTGCTCCGATGGGATATCAGACAGCGATCTCGCCTACCAGGCAGAACTCCTGCAGCGCGTATCCCGCACCTTCGCTCTCACGATTCCGCAGCTTCAAACTGAGTTACCGGGACCTGGTCGCGATCTTAGGTGAGCGGGGTTTATCGATTTCGCACACCACGATCTTGCGTTGGGTCATTCGCTATGCCGAAATTTGCGAAAAGCGGTGGAGCCGATTCGAGCGGCCGGTGGGTGGAAGTTGGCGAGTTGATGAAACGTTCATCAAGGTGCGAGGCCAGGTGATGTACCTGTATCGAGCCGTGGATGGACAAGGCAACACCGTAGAGTTCTTTCTCAGTCGAACACGCGGCATTGCGGCGGCGAAGGCCTTCTTTCGCAAGGCACTGAAGCATCATCGGGAGCCACACAGCATCACCCTGGATGGCCACCAGCCGAGCCATAGCGCCCTGCGACGCATGGGGATGAACGGGGAGTTCAACTTCCGGGGCCCGAACCCGATGAGGATTCGTTGCTGTCAATACCTGAACAACCTTGTGGAGCAGGACCACCGCTGGGTGAAGGGGCGATTGCAACTGTTGGGATTCAAGACATTCTACAATGCGCGACGCGTCATTATCGGCATTGAGCTGGCGCAGAAGATTCACAAACGCCAGTTCGCAATTCCGATCCCATGGCAATCGAATCCCGCGGTGATCTGGCGTCACGTCATGGCAGCATAGGCCGCATCGCCGCGGTGCACTCCTGGT
Organism: Longimicrobiales bacterium; assembly: GCA_965198065.1. GTDB lineage: Bacteria > Gemmatimonadota > Gemmatimonadetes > Longimicrobiales > Gaopeijiaceae > SHZS01. The sequence continues at coordinate 1,388,911 of CBDAON010000004.1, forward strand.
CTTATCGTCCCGATAATCCTATCTGCACCAGAACCCTCTGGAGGGATGTGTTGCAACTTTCAAAAATCAGCAAGAGAGCGACTGGTTGGGTCGACCAGGCTCCGCCTTCCGCAGCCGGTTGATGACCTGTGCGGGACTCAGCCTCTTTCGTGCGGCCATTTGTGCCCTCCCTCTCCATGTCTCGACCCGTCCGGATCCTAAAACTGGACTCGGTCTCGTTTCTAGGGGGCAGTTCAGTCTTCGCTCGCGATCGGGCGAGACCGAGCCTATATGTACCAGTTCGTCCACCGTGGCACGCCTCGCGTCCTCGCCGAGCACGACCGCGAAGCCTTGGCGGAGCATCTGCGCTGCAGACCCGAAGAGCTGAAACACGACGTAATTCCGCCTCGGGTGCCTTCACGGGGACGGAAGACCGCCGATGGGCCGCGCCGAAGGGCTTCGTCGCAGTGGCCGAGATCGACGCCCGTACGGCGGCGGGTCCGGGGGGCTGGAAGAAAGAGCCAGAGGAAACCAAGGAGCCGTGGCTTCTCCCCGATCCCCTCATTCGGCATGAGCTTCGGGCAAAGCCTGAAGATCTGCGGATGATCCACCGTAGACGGGGACGCGATGGAGCCGCTCCTTTCGAGCGGCGATCGCGTCCTGATCGACGCGACCCAGCAGGTCCCGATCCCGCCGGGCACCTTCGTGGTCTGGGACGTGATGGGGCTGGTCGCCAGGCGGATCGAGCATGTGCGCCACTCCGAGCCGCCGAGGGTGATGATCATGTCGGTCAACCCGGAGTACGCCAGCCACGAGCGCCTCGCCGAGGAGATCCGCGTCGTCGGCCGAGCCGTCTGGGCCGGACGCCGGCTGTGAGACGCCTACGGTATAGGCGGGAAACCAATGCTTTCGCGGATAGTCGGGCACGTCATCGTCAGGATGCTGGCGGGCGCACCGGACCCTAAGCTCTGCCACGGCTTGCCTCGATCTCTTTCCGGATCCACGCATCCACGTCCTCCTCGATCCATACGACAGCACGCACCGGCTCGGGGAAGCTTCCCTCGGCCACCTGCAGGTAGATCTTGCTCTGCGACAGCCCCGTGCGGGCCTCGACGCCCGGTAGGCCCAGGATGCGGGCGGGTATGTCCATTTCGCGTGGGATTGCTTCCGTCGTCCGTTCTCTTCTTTCTCTAATGGAAGCATCCGGTAACGGATCGCTCCGGGATGGAACGCGATCCGCCTGGTCCCCGTCGTAGGTTTCGATGAACTCCAGGATCCGGTCAGCCGTCGCAGGCGTCGGTGAGCGGCCCAGGCGTAGCTGTCGGATCAAGGTTCGGATCGCCCGTCGCCCGCAGACCGAACGTTGACGGCTTCAGGCGCGTGCGCTCGAGAAACCCGGCCACTCGCGATTCGAAGTGCTTCGTTAGCGTCTCCATGGCAGTTAGGGTCTAGACCCGGCATATGAGGACCCGCTTATGCACTGCGGGGCGCGCGGCCGAGCACGACCGGATGCCGCCTCGGAGGGTGCTTCTAAGTGAGGCGGAGGTCGGCCGACGGGTCGCGGCGACGGGCTATACCGCGGTGCATGACATCGATGTCGGCAGGGCGGCCAGTTCCGGGAGGACGGAACGAAAGACTGACGCCACAGAGGAACCAAGAGATGTTCGACCGTACGAGCGAATCAGACCCGCGTCCCACGCCAGCGGACCCGTGCTGCCGACGGCAATAGTTTACCGTTCATATGTCTTGATCACGTCAAGCATGGCCTGTTCCGCGTCGTCCCACGCGGTCTGAATCGTCCGCAGCGCCGCCGGGGCGTTCGGCACCTGGCTGGCGAGCGCGCGGTTCTGCGGCAGCAAGAGACCCTGTGCGGTCGCACGATCGAGGAAGGCGAACAGGTGGTCGTAGTAGCCGTCAATGTTGGCGAAGCAGCACGGCTTTTCGTGCAGCTCCAGCGGTCGTTGTGACCAGCACAGGACTTCGAAGATCTCCTCCAGCGTGCCGAACCCGCCGGGTAGAGCGATGCAGCCCTGCGCCAACCGCTGCATCAGGTGTTTGCGCTCGTGCATCGTGGCGACTTCGAGGAGACGGCTGAGTCCCTCGTGGGCGAGTTCCTGGTACGACAGCTGCCGGGGAACCACACCGGTCACGAAGCCGCCGCCCTCCAGCACAGCATTTGCCAGCACACCCATCAGTCCGACGCTACCGCCACCGTAAACCAGCCCGATGCCCTCGGCCGCCATCAGTCGCCCTAGGGCCTCGGCCTCGTCGATGTAGCGCTGCTCGCGTCCTAGGTTGCCGCCCAGGTAGACGCAGATGTTTTTTCCGCTGGGCGGCCCATCGGGTTCTGCGGGGTTCTCGCCCACCGCCGATGCTCTCGCGTTCGGCATTCTGTAAGTTTTCCTAGTCGCGCTCCGGCATCAGTACGCTGCCAGACCATCGAGAAGGAACCCCTAGTGCTACCACGGATCGTGTGCCCTAGTGGGCCCCTTCAGGTAAAGCGGTGGTTTCATTGTGCATTCTCTCGCGGACGGATAAAATCGGCACAGCCCCGGCCAAGCAAATTTCGAAATCCGGCGGTCGCGGGCGGCCATGTGGCGAGTTTAACCTACAAGGAAGGCATAGTCACCTTCAGCCCGTCAAGCACGACAACTCATCGCCGTGTAGGTAACATTTCGTCATGAAGAATCTTACCCAGACTGGTTCGCTCCGGGGCTGGCTTGTCGCTGTGGCGGTTCTTGCGGCTGCACCGGTCGGGACGGCCGCACAGACGGAGTTTCACTATCAGTACGGCAAGCTCACCAACCCCTTTGACGGAGCGCAGCACTACACGCACATCCTGACCTTCCAGCAGGCATCGAGCTGGTCGCTCGGCGACAGCTTCTTCTTCATCGACTTGCTCGACGACGGCGTCACGGACGGATTCAACGACATGGAGGTCTACGGCGAATGGTATCCCACCCTGAGCCTGGGTAGGCTCGCGGACCGGACGGTGGGCGCAGGACCGGTGAGGGATATCGCGCTGATCGGGGGCATTAACTTCGACAGCGACGCCGACGTCTTCAAGTGGTTGCCCGGTGCGCGACTCTCCTGGGACATCCCTGGCTTCATCTTCTTCAACACCGACGTAACTGCCTTCATCGATGCCAGCAGCGGTGTGGACCAGGGAAGTGCGCCGAGGACGAATGACAGCTTCATGTTCGATGTAAGCTGGGGCGCCGCCTTCGATCTCGGTAGCCAGTCGTTCTGGTTCACTGGCCACGCGGAGTACATTGGTGGGACGACCAACGAACTCGGTGATGCCGTAGAGGGGTGGATCCTCGCGCAGCCGCAGCTTGGTTGGGATATTGGAAAGGCACTGACGGACAGTGCCAATCAGCTCTTTGTCGGCGTCGAGTACCAGTACTGGTGGAACAAGCTGGGTGAGAACAACGACGACAACGTCCCACAGTTGTGGGTGATGTGGCGTCTGTGATGTCTGGGCGCTGCCGCACAGGAGAGTGAGGTGAACCAGAACGCGACGGACGCACAGGACGCGCCGACCACAGAGATCCGGTCGACAAAGAGGGGACTGCGTCTTGCGGCGCGAGGCTTCCTCGCGCTTGCCGCGCTGCTCACCGTCACGATCACCGCGACCTCTGCCACCATGCTCTACAACTCCGCCACCGCGCTTCGTGACGGGGCGGAGGGGGCCGCCACGCACCTAGCGGAACTTCTGGCGGCAAGCTTCGCCGACATGGGTGAGATCTCGCTGGCCAATGTTGCCCGTACGCTCGATGCAACGCTCGACGACCAGATGATCGCACAGGCCCGCATCGCGGCACACCTCGTGGCGGCGGCCGAGGAAGCAGGGCAAGATCCCGGGCGCATCATCGAGACCCTAGACGCGATCTTGGCGAGCACGGTGCTGGACGAGTTCTGGATCACGGACAATGTGGGCTTTTCCTATCTCACTAACGTCCGCGATGAGAACGGGGAGCTCGTGCCCTTCCGATTCGAGGCTGATCCGGCGGTGCAGCCACAGGCGTCGAAGTTCTACGTGCTCCTCGAATCGGATATCGACGACGACGATTTCATCACACAGCCAGCGCAAGTCCGGGAGATCGATCAAGAAGTCTACAAGTACGTCGGAGTCGGCGGCGTCGATCAGGAGCGGATCGTGCAGATCGGCAATGCACTCGACTTTGGTGAGCAGGAGATTTTGACGAACGTCTACGCCACGGAGCGGGCGGACGTTTCCGCCGTGGTCGAGGGGATCATCGGTCAGCACATGCTGGCGCAGGCGACCATAGCGGGCCACTTCATCGTTGCGGCTGAGGAGGCCGGCTGGACGGCGGAGGAGATCAACAGCCGACTGCGACGTATCGCCGGAGCGACGGTCATCGGTGAAATCCGGGTCCTCGACCTGGACGGCTCGGTTGCCTACTCCAGTCTGCTTCCGCCGCTAGAAGGCGGGGCAGACGTACCCGTACCTCGTGTGGAGGAGATCACGCCGCTCCTGGAGGGTTCCGAGGGCAGCGTGGAATTTGCGACGGCCCCGCGCGCCTCGGACGGCGAGGTCTACAAGTACGTGGCGGCTGCCAGTGCCGGCTCGCCGCGGGTCGTGCAAGTTGGCGTACCCATCGAGGGTAGCTCGGGCAACCTGCTCTATGCCGTGTACCAGCGGGAGGCGGACCTGCTCGTCCGATCGCGTAATTTGGAGGCGCTCTGGGTCGTCAATCTTGACCGCGACTTAGCTGCATCCGCGCCGCGGGCCGGACAGTCGGGCACCGAGACGGTGGGCGCAGCCAGCGTCTTCTCGCGCCGGGCTGAATCGGTCGTGGAGCAGGCCATGGACCAGGGTCAGGTGGTGAGCGAGGCTAGCCTGAGCCTGCTGGCGCCCGCCGCCCGCGGCATTTGGGTCGCCTCACCGATCATCAATACAGGAGGGATCCCGATCGGAGGTCTCGCGCTCGCGGTCAGCCTAGACGACATCGCCGACACGGTTCGGGGCGAAGCACGGAACACGACCCTGATCGCTTTCGTCCTCTTCGCTCTTACCGGCGCCGCTGCGCTCTGGGGAACGCGGTGGCTGACGCAGCCCATCGAGGCCATCGCCACGGCAGCCCGCCAGGTGGAAGCGGGCAGGCAGCCGGACGATGGCTTGATTGAGCCAGTGATGGAACGGACCGACGAGCTGGGGAGCCTAGCACGGGTGTTTGACGCCATGACGATCCAGGTCTTCGACCGGGAGGAGCAGCTCGAGACGATGGTCTCGGCGCGGACCGAGGAGCTCCAGCAGAGCAACCGCAACCTGCGCCGTGCCCAGCGGGCACTGGAGCAGGACCTGGAGATGGCGAGGGTGGTGCAATCCGCACTAGTGCGTGAAGGCAACGTGGATTTGGCCGGCTTCGCGGCCTACGCGCGGATGACCCCGGCGCAGCAGGTGGGCGGCGACTTCGTCGACGTGTTCGAGTCGTCCGAGGGCCAGCTGTTCTTCAGCGTTTGCGACGTCTCTGGCAAGGGGGTGGCAGCGGCCCTGTTCATGGCAGCGTCGCAGGGCACGATCAACGCTGCGGCCACCAAGAGCCAGAACGGCGGCGTCAGCGCAATCGCCACCGAAGCCAACCGTCTGCTCTGCAGCGAGAACCCGATGGGGCTCTTTGTGACCGGCATGCTCGCCGTCGTCGACCTCGAGCGGGCCGTCATGGAATACGTCTGCGCTGGGCATGAGCCTGCTTTCCTGGTGAGCACCGACGACTCCCGGCGAGTTCTCCCGATGACTCGCGGGCTGCCGATGGGCGTGTTGGACGACTTCGAGTACGAGAGCCGCCAGGAAGAGTTGCGCCCCGGTGACTCGCTCTTCCTCTACACGGACGGACTCACGGACGCGGTGAACATGAGCGGCGAGCTCTTCGGGAAGGAGCGGCTAGAGGAGACGCTCGACGGTGCATCCGCGCGCTCGCCCGAAGAGATCGTGGGCCACGTCTGGAGGGAGATCGGAGCCTATTCCGCGGGAGCTCCCGCCGCCGACGACATGACCTGTCTAGTTCTGCGCCGCCGGTAACGCCGCCCCGCCCGAGTCGCACTTGAGGCTCTGATCACCCATGGGGTGAGCCACGGCCCCTGAGGGTGAAGCCGAACCGAGATCTAGATCACGATGCGGAGCGACTGCGGCACGCCGACCCTGATGAAGGAGGACACCGGTCAGCCGTTGGATCCGCCGCAGAGACATGAATCCTGACACCACGTCATCGCTGGAGGGACGGTCCCTCAGTGGTTCGGGGTTGCACGTAGTGGAGGGCCTCGCGGAGCGCATTTCCTACGAGTTCACCGTCAAGGGGCCGGGCCTTGTACCGCGACCAGGCAGTGACTAGAGTTGCGTGGTTGCCTGCACGGGAAGGGATCGTTCGCAATGATGGATGAACTGCGCGTCTCGTTGGCACCCAGGCTGCCCGCGGTACGCGGCCTGGCGCGGATGGTAGAGGAATTCGGGGACGCCAACGATCTGCCGGATCAGAAGATCTACATGATCAACCTGGCCCTCGACGAATTGATCACCAATACGGTGAGCTACGGCCTTCGAGGCGTGGCCCAACCAAAGATCGAGATCACCGTGCAGGTCAACGGTACCGTCCTGGTGCTGACAGTGGCGGACAACGGCCAACAGTTTGATCCGACGCAAGACACGAGTCCCGACCTGTCATCGGCGGTGGACGATCGGCCGATCGGCGGCTTAGGGCTGTATCTGATCAAGACGTTTGCCGACCGCATGAAATACGAGTACGTGGAGGGCAAGAACCGGCTGACGCTGGAACACGATCTCGCGCCACAGGCTGCGTGACGAGGCCAGCGTAGCAACGAGGGGTGCATCGAATGGATATCGAAGTCGGCGAGGAACGCAGTGGCGAGGTGTTGGTGCTGGTGCCCATTGGACGACTGGACAGCGGAAACGCCAGCTCGTTCGAATCCGTCATCATGGATCGCGTCAAAAGCGGAGAGCGGCGCCTGATCGTCGACTTCAGTCGCCTCGACTTCATCAGCAGCTCGGGCTTGCGGGTGCTCCTCATCGCCGCCAAGGTGCTGAGGGTGGCGGACGGAACGCTCGTTCTCTGCTCCATGAAGGACCACATCGAGGAAGTCTTCCAGATCAGCGGCTTCGGCCAGATCATTCCCATCAAGGAGTCTCGCAAAGCGGCCCTCTCCGGCGCGTCCTAACCGGCACCCACACCGCGCTCAACTCCCCGGCGCGGTGAAGACGCGCCAGACTCAGCGCGTCGCGCCGATCCGTCTTCATCCTATCCCCCCGGCTTGCTCGGGATCAGGCTCGGCGCCACCATCGCGCAGTGGTGCCCGGTCGTGATGATCTCCCGATACACCCCGTAGCCGCACGTGCTGGCTTCGTGGCAGAAGCTCAACACCTCCCCGTGTGGGCTCAGCTTGCCGATCAGACGAGACCGCCCATAGCCAATCGCTTCAAAGGTGGCTCTGACCTCGAGTGTAACCCACGGTACTCGAGGCAGGGCAGGTCAATCCATTATGTGTAGCCCATGAGCTGCATATGACGCAGCAGACGTCCTTGTACATGCGGCAACGTATTCGGGCGGCCACGGCCAGCAACGACGTGCACTTGCTCCAAGGAATCGTCAAGACGGATGAAACCTGCATCGGCGGGAACCCCCGCAAAGGAACCCGCCGTGACGACGACAAGCCCAGCCCGAGAGAGCGTGCAACCCGGAAGATCCCGGCTATCGGTGCCGTAGAACGCGGAGGGGCGCCTCAGTATGGCAATAGTTGGTGAGGGAGTCAACCCGGGTGGAATAGAGTGCCACCCACACGGCGTCGGTCAACACCGATCCCTCTCGGAGGGTGCAACGGCAATCACCGCGCGGTCGCGGTGGCGGAGTAGGTATTCTCCAGGGCCTGGAACGCGAGGAGTTGCGGATTGTCGTGCCTGAAGAGGACGAGGCAATCGCTCGTAACGACTATGAAGAGGGCGCCGGTCGTCACGGGCCGTCATGAGCGAGGCAGTGAACGCAGCAACCATCCAGTGGTGGCGCACGGTGGCGACGACGTAGCGGTCCAGCAGGGAAAGAGTCGTCGCTTCGACTATCTCGGATCGGGAGCGAGGAGCTAGTCGATCGTCACCACGGGTTTGATTGCGACGTGTGGACGTGGTCGGGCATCTTGTAGCTCAGCCCCTCACCGTCGAACACCGATATCTGGAGAAGCTGGGTGAAATTATCCGATCTGACCATCTTGTTGGTCCGCAACAATCGCAGAAAGCGCTGCTGCATCCGGTACTTGAACAGGGTCGCGAATTTGGGGTCCCGTGGAAAGTCGAAGCTGTCGGCGAGCTCGGTGCCGATGAGGCCGCGCGACAGACGGTAGGCCAAGCCCACCAATCTCTCCCGTTCAGCCGGGTCCTGTATGCCCGCAACCTTTGGAATGGACTGGATCAACAAGTTGGCGACGGCTACGGAATCGGCATCCGCGGGCGGCTCGCACAGGTAGCCGATCTTGTACATCTTTTCCGCTTCCTCGGCGTTCGTATAGAGGATGGTTTCTGGTATCCCCATGAGGTAGCCGGCGTAGCGCCAGACGGCGAGAACGCTCTTCCTTTCATCCTTGCTGAATTTGGCGCCCAGCAACATCGAGTACTCCAGCAGCCGCTTCGAAAAGACGGAGATTGCGAAACCCAGGTGCGCCGCGCTCAACGGCGTCCCCCAGGCTTCGTGATTCCATTCATCCGACTTCGCCAGCAGGCCCCGTATACGGGTATGAACGAACCGAATGCGCGTGGACAGCTTCCACCCCTCGCTGCTTCTCTGCAGGCCGGCAGGAAAGAAGATCTCCAGCATGTGGCGGTTGTTCTGCTGGAGACGCCTTCTGGTGCTCGCCACTCGCCCGGTAATGCTGAAGGACTTGGCGATGAGAGTTGAAAAGCCTTCCACCAGCACTCCCGTGACGAACGCGGCGAGCATCAGGTCCACGTTTTCGTGGAAGGCACGGACCCCGGGACGAAAACCTTCGTAGTAGAGCCACGGAGGCTCCCGGAAGTTCTTGAAGAAATCACGCACGGCACGCGGCGCGAGACGCAGAGCTTCCTCGTTCTGCTCTATGCCGGCCCCGATGAACCGGTGCAGGTCGCCTGGAGACAACTCCGCCGAGAGCTCCTCCATGAGCGGGTCGAGCTCGGGGTCACCGATGGTGACGTGCTTGAGGTAGTTATCGGCCAAGGCCTGATCGTAGAGACGGGCCTTTTCGTAGCCTTCGACGTACGCGGTGGGCATCTTTGGCGTGACGTTGCCGGTGACCGATGAGGAAACAACAGGATTCACGAGGAACCCTCCTGTGGCAACCTAGTTGCGACGATGGACCCCACGCCTGAAGCCCAGATGCTAAAGGACGGGGGCACGGGCAACTGATGTCAAGGGGCTGCCCGCGGCAGACTAAAAATCATAGGTTAGGCCAGTATGGTTCCCACTGTCAAGCCTATAACCAGTCGTTGCGTAATCTCGTACAGCATATGAGCGGACACATCGCGGCTACGGACTCCGCGGCCAGACGCCAGCTGCGACGGCCAGCGGATCCAGAGGGTTCCGTAGCCCAGTATGGCACTAGCCCTCCTAATCTTGACACAGGTGAGCCATCGGGGCATCCTCTGCCGTGAGGCTGGGGGCTAACTGCCGCCTGGGCCGAGTTGCCTAGTACTGTCAAGGAGGGAGCCATGGCGCCCACATACATCGACGCACGACCGATGCTCCTGCTCTGCGGAATGTCTCTTGTCCTCGCAGTAGGGGTCGGCACGCCGGCTCCGGTCCGTGCCCAGAATCAGACACCTGAGGAAATCGGGCTGCAGATCGCGCAGGGCGCGCGCGTGCGCGAGGAAGGATTCGGCAACTTTGCGGCGCAGCAGGTGATGGTGTTGCGGAACAGGCAGGGGCAGGAGAGCCGGCGTCGGCTCCGGGTGCAGGTTCTTGAAGTGCCGGACGGGGGCAATAGGAGCCTCTTCGTATTCGATGAGCCGCGGGACGTACAGGGAACGGCGTTTCTGGTGCATGCCCAGCGTGAAGGCGCGGACGATCAGTGGCTCTACCTTCCCGCATTGAGGCGCGTCAAACGTATCAGCTCGGCGAACCAATCCGGCTCCTTCATGGGCAGCGAGTTTGCCTACGAAGACCTGACCCCGCAGGAAGTGGAGAGGTTCACGTACCGCCATCTGCGCGACGAGCCCTGCGGCGACCTGACCTGCACGGTCACGGAGCGCACACCTATGGACACCGGGTCAAGCTACCGACGCCAGGTGGTTTGGCGCGACACGGACGAGCTTCGCGTCTGGAAGATGGAATACTACGACCGCAAGGATGACCACCTGAAGACGCTCACCATGCGCGACTACACGCAGTACCTGGGTCGCTACTGGCGGGCCAGCGAAATGGAAATGGTGAATCACCTGACCGGCAAAAGCACACTATTGACCTGGACAGATTATGAGTTCCAGGCGGATCTCGACGACAGCGATTTCACACAGACGGGACTGAGACGAGCGAGGTGACGCACGTCCAAGAGGCTCTCTCCGGGAGTCTCCCGGCCAGCGCCGCCTGGGCTCTGGCTTCCTTGTTCGCCGTGTTTGTCGTCCACGCCCATGCCGCCGCCGGCCTGCAGGCCCAAGAAGCCGATGCGCCGCCGATCGAGTACGAGATCTCGGGGCGCGTGAGCGCTGAAGGCCGTTGGTTCCCCCAGGAGGGGGCCTTCGATGGCCAGAAGTCACTCGCCGCGGGCTTTGTCACGGCGCTGAGGCTCGATTTAGAGAACGTCGTTGGCCAGAGTGTCGCGGTCGCCCCTTTCTTCCGCTACGACCACTCCGATCCACACCGAACGCACTTCGATCTGCACGAAGCGTATCTGCTGATGTTCGGCGACGTCGGTGCAAGCGGCTGGGAGCTGCGCATCGGTGCCGACCAGGTGTTCTGGGGCGTCACCGAATCGCAGCGTCTGGTCGACATCGTCAACCAAATCGACTTCGTCGAGCATCCGACCGGAGAAGCCAAGCTGGGGCAACCGATGGTGCACGCCACGTGGTTCGGCGACTGGGGCGCGTTCGAAGTATTCGGGATGCCATATCACCGCGCGCGGACGTTTCAAGGGCGTGAGGGCCGGCTGCGACTGCAGTTTGTCGTGGATGAGGAACGTATCGAGTACGAGAGAGGGGCCGGGCCGTGGCACCTGGATCTGGCCGCTCGCTACAGCCATAGCCTTGGGTTGCTCGATCTGGGTCTGAGCGTATTTGACGGCCTGAGTCGGGAGCCCTTTCTGGTGCCGGTGGGAAATCCGGACGGAGTACTAGCCCTGCTCCAGCACTACGAGCAGATCCGCCAGTTCGGGCTCGACGCCCAGGTGACGTTTGGCTCCTGGATGCTGAAGCTGGAGGCAATTCAGCGTGCCGGTGCTCGAAATCTCTCCGGTGTACAGGAAGACTATTTCGCTGCCGTCGTGGGTGGCGAGTACGCGTTCTATTCGGTCTCCGGCTCCGCGGCCGATCTGAGCCTGCTCGGCGAATGGAACTACGACGGGCGGGGCCATAGCGCGACGCCGAGCCGTTCGCCCGACACGCTCGAAAACGATCTCTTCTTTGCCGCGCGCCTCGCACTCAACGATGTCCACAGCACCGCGATTACTGCCGGCTTTTTCACGGACGTGAGCCGGGCCACCCGTACGCTAGCGCTCGAATTTGATCGGCGTCTTCTCGGCGAGTGGTCCCTGCGTGCGGAGGTCGTCACACTCCTTAGCGTCGACCCGGCGGATCTCCACTACCTGATGCGAAACGACAGTTTCCTCGACCTTAGCCTTACCTACAACTTCTAGAGAAGCCGGGGTGAAGGTCAAACAGGACGCCCGGGACGCTGCAATCGTGGCTGAAGCCTTGTAGGTCCCCGACCCCGGCAGGGTTGCCTACATCACCTAGACGACGGGAGCCAGGAAGTCCTTCATGGCTCCCGTCGATCGAAGGTGAGCAAGAGCGTAGGCAGCAGCAAGAAGTCGGTGGCTAGCGCCAGGATGATCGTCATTGCCACCAGAGTTCCGAGCGCCCAGCTCACCTCGAACCCAGACGAGGCGAACACCAAAAAACCGGCCGAAATGACGGCGGTCGTCGTAAACAATGCATGCCCCACAGTTCGGAAGGCGAAGCGCACGGCCTCCGGCGGGGGAAGCCCTTCGCGCCGCCCCTTGGTGTACTTGCTCAAGAAATGGACGGTGTCGTCCACGACGATGCCGAAGACGACGGCGATGACCACCGAGGACGCAATACCCACATGGCCCACAAGATAACCCCATAGCCCGAAACTCATGATGGCCGGTATGAAATTCGGAAGGAGGCTGATCAGGCCAGTCCAAACGCTTCTGAATATGAAGATCAGGATGAACGAAATGAGCGCCATAGCGGCAATCGTGCCGCTGAGCATGCTGTTGATATTGCGCTGTGACAAGTGAGCGAACATGACGCTGATGCCCGAGGCCTCATTCGCTAATTCCGGCGCGTTGGCTTGCAGCCAGTCCTGGGCGCGCGCGTCGAGCTCCCGTACCTCCCGAGACCATGCGTTGCCCATGGCGACGACCATACGCGTGGCCGACTTGCCGACATCGATGCGATCATTGAGATCACTTCCGAATGGCATGGACAGCTCATAGAGCAGCAGGTACTGCGCCGCCAGATCTCCGCTCTCGGGCAGGCGGTAGAATGCCGGATCGTCACCGTTCATGTTCCTGTTGAGGCGCTTCATGATGTCCGTGAACGACTGGACAAACGACACCTCAGGCTGTTCTCGGTACCATTCCGCGAATGCATCGACCTGCCGAAGATACTCGGGATCCGTAATACCGCCTTCCTCTCCCGCGTCCAGCGAATATTCCAGCCTGTCGAGTCCTGTCAGATTTGCGGCGATGAAATCCGAATCGCGCCGAAACTGATACCGGTCGTCGAAGTACTGCGTCATGTTGTCGCTAAGTTCGATGCGCGCGACGCCGGTCGCCAGAACGACCACTGCCAGTGTTGTGGACCCAAGCAGAAGCGTGCGCCGGGCCACGACGATATCGGCTAAACGATCGAAGAAGCGTTCGAAGAGCACCGGCTCGCCGGCCGGAACGCGCGCGGAGCGCAGCGGCAGGCAAGCGAGCAACGCGGGCAGAAACGTCATCGTGTATGCAAGGGCGCAGAGCACCCCAAACGCCACGTAATTTCCTAGGACATGGAATGGCGGTGAGTCGGAGGCATTGAGGCTGAGGAATCCAATCGCGGTCGTAACGGAGGTAATGAAGATCGGGTAGGTATTGATCTTGAACGACTCGATAATCGCAGTGAATTTGTCCAGTCCGCGCCGCATCCCCAGTAAGACAGTCGAGATGACGTGGATCGAATCCGCAACCGCTATAACCATGACGATGATTGGCACGCCGACGTTGGTAGGGCTGAACACCACGCCCCGCCATCCGGCAAACCCCATGGTCGTGCTGACAACGAATAGGAGTATGGCGACGACCGCCAACGTGGCGAACGCCGAGCGCAGCAGGAGAACCGTGGCGACGACGATGACGAGGAACACGATCGGCGTCAACGTCCGAATATCGTCGCGCGTAGCGTCCGAAAACGTTCGGTTCATCACGACGTCGCCGGTCGTGAAGTAGTCGATTTCGGGGTGGCTTGCGCGGGCTTCGTCCACGACCGCATTCAGATAGTCGGTGATTTCGGTCACCGCCTGATCGGGATTCTCGGGGAGGACGAAGTTGATCGCGACGCCTGCCACGCGCCCGTCGTAGGAGATCAGACGGCCGGCAATATCTATGGCGTTCCGCGCAATCGTCTCAATCCGAGCGAGGTCGGCATCACTCAGGCCGTCGGCATCTTCGACGAGCGGGGCGACGATAAGGTCGTCCTCACCGAAAGCCTCGCTGTGGCTGTAGTTGGTGAGCGAGTTGACACGGCTGGAGTACGGCGCCTGCCAAGCTGCGTCGGTTAGCTCCACGATCGCGCCGAGCGCCTCGCGCGTGAACACGGTGCCCTCCCTTGGTGCCACGGCGATCAGGGCGCGGTTGGAGACGGCGTAGGTGTTCTCTAGGGCGTCGAAAGCGAGAAGTTGCGGATTGTCCTCACTAAACAGAATCCGATAGTCATTCGTGATGGTAATGGAGGCAACACCGGCAGTCGCCGCCAACATGAGAGCCGTAGTAAGCGCCACAACCGGCCAGCGGTAGCAGAGCACGGCGGCGACATAGCGGTCCAGCCGCGAAGAGTTCATCGCCTCGGACATATTGGCATGGCCCAAGCATCAGTCGCGCGGAAGCCGATTGTCAAGGGCGACTCCTGACGATTCCACACATGGGTTGTTTCGCGCCTTTCTTTCGGATACTTCGCACAGCAGATTTGATCTCGGGCATGCACTTCTGCACGAGCTCTCTTTCGCCCCGCGGTATTTCGGGTCCTTATGTCGCATTCCTTCTGGGTGTCCGTTGATATGCCCCTGAACCAGGCTGCGGATGTTCTGGTAGTCGGGATTGGAGCTGTGGACTATCCTGATACCATGTCGCTAGTCCCTCCTCAAGATATGTGGCGTACTTCTCCATGATAGGATCTAGCAGATGGACGCACTCATGCGCGAGGTCCCATCCTGCTCGGCTATGGTCAGACCACTTGCTAACCCACACATCTACCTTACAGCCGTCCCTATCAAAACCGTCAGGAGTCGTCCTGTTCGGAGCGACGCTCGAAGCCCTTGATCCGTTGCCGCGGCAGGCACGGCACGCCGCTCGGCGACCGCCCCGCGCCCCGGCATGTGAAACCTGTCACTTCCGTGTGAGCGACGCCAAGTCGGCCGTGCCCGGGCCGACGTCCCGATCGAGCTCTAAGACCCTTGACGGGAACCTCTAGCGAGCGCTGTGCGGAGGGTGTCTGCCATGCCACTGGCGAAGCCATCCAGCCGCACGCTCTTGTTACTGGATATCTCTAGACACTACAATCATTTAGGAGATTTCCTATGAGTTGACTTCCTTGCATGCGGGTCTTCACCGTTGTGGCCATGGAGACGCGGAAGCAGCAGTTCAACTCGGCGGTGAGCGATGCGATCGTCCACCTCCAGGGACGCGAACAGGCGCTCGCGCCATTCGGCTGGACGGGAGAAAAGGCCGGGTGGATCGCGTTCGTCTGCCTCCACAGCGGCGCGTTCACCCACGCCCAGTGCGCGCGGTTCCTTGAAGCGCACCCCGAACAGGTGCGGCGCGTCGTCCACGCTCTGATTGCCCAGGGTCTGGCCGCCGAGGAGACCGTGCCCGGCATCCGAGGGATCGGCCGCGTGTGCCGCATCTTCTCCCGGCGGATCTACCGGGCGCTCGGAGCCGAGCACATCCGCCACCGCCGCGACGCCTCTCCAGAGGTGCTGATGCGGCGCCTGCTCTCGCTCGACTACGTGATCGAGCATCCCGGCTTGCAGTGGCTTGCCACCGAAGCCGAGAAGGTCGCCGCGCTCGAGGCCCTCGGCATCGAACGCGGGCTGCTGCCCGTCAGGCTGTACTGGGCAGCCGCCGGCACCACCCGGCGCTACTTCCCCGTCAATCTACCCATCGCGCTGGACGCCGAGCGCGCCGTCTTCGTCTACGTCGATCCGTCGAGGTTGTCGCGGTCGGTCGCACTTCGAGAGAGCTTGAGCGGGCGCGCCGAGTCATGCGCCACTGGGCCGAGCCCTCCGGCCCAGCCGAACTCGACCCCCAGGCTCGCAAGGAACTCGCCCGGATCGAGGAGGCCATTCTCTCGGGCGCGGTTCCGATCCTCGAGGAGTACGGCGGTCTGCAGGCCGCCATGAAGCGCAGCGTGGCGCTGGAGAAGCAGGTCCGACGGCAGGCCGGTCGCGCGTCGATCCGCCGCGGTGCAGCACATGGCGGACCGCGCGCCTCGCCGGGGCTCGCTACCGATGAGCGGCGCGCGACTTACGGCCGCACTGGAGTGCGCAAACGACGCGGGGGTACGATTCACACTTTGGCCCTCCAGCTATTCACACGGAGCTTCCCGCGTATCCGCTGGCGCGGCAGTGTCTTACGCGTCCGGGGACCAGGCCGTCCGGCGCCGCGCGGGCGGCACCGGTCGTGGCGGTAGCCCCCCCAGTCCGAGGGCCTGGTACGGGCTCGGGGCGAGGTGTGGATTCACACCCCGCCCCCGCCCGCCAAGGGGTCGCTACCGGCCAATTATCCCTGCGCGGGAAGGCGGTTTCAGCGCCGCTTCGAGGCGGCGGAGCACTTGGTCATCGACGGCCCGTCGGTCCGGCTGCTCGGCATCGCCGTGAAAGACCAAGACCCCGATGACCGTGGGCCGCAGCCGCGCCTGCAAGGATCGGGACGCGCCTGTCACGTCCCTCGCGGCCGCCTTCCTGCAAAGGACCGATGGACCCGTAGCGACCCGCCGGGGAGGTCGGCATGGATGTCTCATGCCGAATCTACCCGGTGCCGCGCCAGGCATCGAAAGAGGTGGGTCGCTACGGTCACGGCCGCAAGCTCTGGCGCGCCACGGCTGCTCCGATGGCCATGGCGCAACCGAAACGCAGCCAGCGACATGCGGAATCGTGGGCGTGTCCACTGGAAGGGCGATTCCGTGTCCCCCCACCCCCGATGTCGGATGGGCACCTCTGGCACGGCCCCGGACCCGGCCGAATCCGTGTTCAAGATCCGTTTCGGGGAGCCGCTCGCAACGCCATGCTTGCCAATGCCATCGACGGTGACTCGGGGCGTGAGAACCGGAACGCTTTCCCCAACACGGGCGACCGCGAGGGATCAACAGATCGCCTGCACGGACCTGCCATCGAAGGCACAAGCACCAGCCGAGGCCGCGACTGGTTCTCGCGCCACTCGATCTGGAACAGGCCGGGCGGAGAACCCCCGTCCGCGCGAACTTTTCTTTCGCGCAGATCGTGCAGTCCATCACGGTCGCAGGCTCACAAGGTCGCTGAAGCACCGCGACTGGAGACGGGCGAAGCGGCAGGCGGACGAGTTCGCCGCTGGCTTCGCCGGGCCGGAGATCGAGGGCAAGGCGGAAGCCGAGTCCGAGCCGCTCACCCTGGAGACGCTTTTTGACATCTAGGTGAAGAGGTGACGCCGACCAAGGTGGAGCGGGTCCGGCACCGGGACAGGACCGCGACGAGGATGTTTCTCGACTTCCTCGGCCGGGACCGAAGACCGGAAACGCTCTCTCAGCGCGACTGGGACCGCTTCATCCGGGAGCGGCGGTCGGGCAGGGTCGGACCGAGCGGCAAGCCGGTGTCCAACCGGACCATCGAATGCGACTTGAAGTTCCTGCTCGCGGTCCTCAACTGGGCCGTCAAGTCCAAGGACGAGCAAGGCCGCCCGCTCTTGGCAGCGAATCCCTTGAGAGGCCTGAAGACACCCAAGGAGAAGAACCCAACCCGGGTCGTCCTTTCCGACGAGGAATACCGGGCACTACTCCAAGTGTCCCGACGAGTCGACTGGCGGTTCCAGGTCGCGCTTGTGCTCGCGCACGAGACGGGGCACCGCATCGGCGCCATCCGCCAGCTTCGGTGGTCCGACATCGACTTCGAAGAAAGAGTGGTGCTGTGGCGCGCCGAGCACGAGAAGACCGGGTTCGAACACCGGACGCCGGTGACCGCCGAGGCGGTCGCCGTGTTGGAAGAGGCACGGCAAATCAACCCCGGGAACGGGGACGCGCCGGTCCTGCCCGCGCCTTGGGATCCCTCGACGAGCTTCAGCCGCGCGCGGGCCTATGTCTGGTGGAACAGGGCCGAGCGGCTCGCGGGACTGAAGCGCATGCGAGGAAGAGGCTGGCACTCGCTCAGGCGGAAGTTTGCTTCCGATCTCATGGACCTGCCGCTTCAAGGTGCTCTGCGAACTCGGCGGCTGGAAGGAGGCCCAGACCGTGCTCCGGTGCTACCAGCAGGCCGACGAGGTACAACTCAGGAAGGCTCTGGAGAGCCGGCGCAAGGTTCGCGCGCCTGATCCAATCGGCGGGAGTCAAACAGCGGGAATCCGCCCGCAGAATCCCGTAAGCTAAACGGTCACAATAAGATGTGAATCTGCGAGCGTCTGTTGCGTGGGCTGGCTTACGTACGTTACGTGCCTCCCGTGTACCGGACAAACTCGTCCACCGACGCTTGGAGCCGTGGGCCGTCAAGATCTCCATACCCGCACATTGAGGAGGCTGCTTTTTGCCGTGTCAACAAGGGGAAATCAGCGGCCGATTCGCGTCGCCAGCCGCCTCATTCCGCCACGCCGAGTTGAGGGATGATCGACGAAACTATGCGAGAAGCTCGCCATAGAGCGGGTAGAACCTGTGGATCTCGCGGTAATCCGCGAGCTCTTCTTTGGATAGCTCAAACGCTGTCGGGCGCCAACTTGGATTCCCCGGCATGTGTTGGTCGAGCAACAAACGCTCTCGACGTGTCAGCCGTGGTACTCGAATCCGATACGGGTCCTGTTGAACACCGCGTCGAAGGTACCACGCCTCCGACCAGTCGCAATCGTCTATCCGCCGTTCCAGATCATGGTCTCCGATCATCCCGCCCAAGGTAACCATCTCGTGTCCGTCGGCATAAACAAACTTTGAACAGGGGGAGGAATCTGGCACCGCGAGCCGCAAGCCCCCGTAGCGATTGCATTCGCAATGATCTCTAGGTTCGTTGCTGGGTACCGAGACCCAATACACCACTCTATACTGAAATCAAACGGCAGAAACGCGCCCGCTTCCTCCCGCACATACTCCGCGCGCACCTCGGGGGTCTCCGCGCCACGTGGCGGCTCCACGTCCACCGTCACCAGCATTAATGAACCCAGGCTCAGGTGATTGGCCGCAGCGCTGGCGTCGAGGAGCATATCATTTGTCAGTCGGTCGTCATAATCGAGCCAGAGGAGATGGCGAAAGATTCGAATCGAGATCAGGTATGACATCGCCGATCGGTCCCATCCGTATCTGGTACTCGACGCTAAGAAACCGCCGCAAACCGATAAGTTTGTACAGTAGGATAAAGTCGAAAAAAAAAATAAATGGATCCAAGCCCTGTGTACTGATAGTCGCGGATCGGTATTCCACCATCGATGACTGAGCCAGTAATACCAATCACTTAGAGTCGCTTTAGAGAGGCCGGGAGCGACCCCCTGGGGGTGGTGCGAGGTTTGTGAAAACCCGCACCGGCCCACGCCATTATTAGGGCGTTACGCGGTGGGGTCGCTCCCGCCACGGTCGGTGCCGCCCGTGCGGTGCTGACCGGCCTGAACGCGGAAGCGTAAGGTGCGACCGCGCCAGCGGATAACCAGGAGGCCCCGTGTGAATCGCTGCCGGGGCAAAGTGTGAATCGACCCCCGGCGTCGTTTTCACATCCCGCGATCGGCACGGACCTTCATCGGTTGGCCTTCAAGACCATCCTCCGGCGAGCCAGCTCGAGCCCACGTCGCGAAGCCGGCGATGATCTGTCGGGAGCTCGAGGTCAAGTGATCTACCCCCCTAAAACGAGACCGAGTCCAGTTTTAGAATCTGGACGGGGTCAAGACACGAAAGGGGAGGGCACAATGGCCGCACCAAAGAGGCTGAGTCCGGCACAGATCATCAACCGGCTACGCAAGGCGGAGGTGGCCCTGGCGAACGGCAATACGACCAAAGAGGTGTGGCGAGACCTGGGGGTGAGCGAGCAAACGTACTACCGATGGCGGCGGGAGTACGGGGGAATGAAGCTGAGCCAGGCGAAGCGTCTCAAGGAGCTCGAGGGAAGGAGAACCAACAGCTGAAGCGGGCGGTGGCAGAGCTGACGCTGGACAAGCTGATCTTGAAGGAAGCCTCCGAGGGAAACTTCTAAGCCCCGAGCGGCGCAGACGCTGCGTGGTGCAAGTACGCCAGCGGCTTGGGGTGAGTGAGCGCAAGGCGTGCCGGGTGTTGGGCCAGGCACGCTCGACGCAGCGTCGGATACCGAAGCGAAGCGAAGATGAGGAGGTGCTGAGAGAGGACGTGGTGAAGGTGGCTCGCAGGTTCGGGCGCTGCGGGTACCGGATGGTGACGGGGATGCTGAGGACGGAGGGCTGGGCCGTGAACCACAAGCGGGTGGAGCGGATCTGGAGACAGGAGGGGCTCAAGGTGCCAAGTAAGCAGCCGAAACGAGGGAAGGCTGTGGCTGACCGACGGTTCTTGTATCCGACTGCGGCCCCTGTACCGACACCATGTATGGGCGTATGACTTCGTGGCGGACCGGACGCATGATGGACGGCCGCTCAAGATGCTGACGGTGCTGGATGAGTACAGCCGGGAGTGCCTGGCGATCGTGGTGACTCGCAGGCTTCAGGCGGACGATGTTCTGCAGACGCTGAGCGAGCTGTTTGCCGAGCACGGTCCACCGGCGAATCTTCGCTCCGACAACGGTCCGGAGTTCACGGCCCGAGTGGTTCGGCAGTGGCTCGGTGAGCTAGGCGTGAAGACGCTGTTCATCGAGCCGGGCAGCCCGTGGGAGAACGGCTACAATGAGAGCTTTAACGGCACGCTCCGAAACGAGCTGCTGAAGCGCGAAATCTTCCATTCGCTGGAGGAGGCGAAGGTGCTGATCGAGCAGTGGCGGCGCGAATACAACACGCATCGACCGCACAGCTCTCTGGGTTATCGACCCCCGGCCCCCGAAGCGATCCGGCCAGACCCAAAGCTGCTCAACCTACCTCTGCTTCTTGGACCACCCCCCAGCCAAAAGGAGGTGCTTGGACTAACACTCTAGGTGGTACCGCTTTTGGGGGCAGGTCACGTGGCTAAGGCCGTGGCCGACCCGCCATCGACTCGAACGTCATCGGGATCGCGACCCAGACAGCCGTCGGCGCGCCCTGGTTCAGCGCGGGCGTGAACTGGAACGTTCGCGCGACCCGGAGGCCGGCATCGTCCAGTTGCGGGATCCCCGAGCTGTTATTGACCAACACATTCTCCACCGCCCCCTGCTCGTCGATGTAGAACCAGAGGAGGACCGTACCCTCGATGCCGGCGTCCCGGAGTAGCGGGGGGTACTCCCTCTCCAGCGCGTCGCCGACCTCGGCCCGGTTCCGTAGCTCGGGCGCGACCTCGTAGGGCGTGAAGCCCGGCGCGGCCGAGGTGACCGGCCCCCCTTGATCCCGGAACGGCGGTATTGGGCTCGGCCAGCATCACGTTCGCTACAAAAGAGGCATCTCCTGACACTGTACTGTAAACCGATATGCTTCGGTCCCCACCTCAGGGTCCCGGGAAGCCCGTGGCCGGTGGCGGTGTTTCTTCGTTCGCTCTGGCCTCGGAAGGAGGAGGTGGACCACGGTTGTCCTTCTGAGACACTGACGGCGTTTCGATGGCCGCTGAGGCCGAAGGGTCCGCCGCCCTGCGGGCCTTCATCCAATCGGTCAGTGCCCACAGAACTTGCTTCGAACCGGGAGCCCGTCGGAGGAGCACCCACCGCGCCAAGCGGGAGAGGGCCCCCCCAGTGAACAAGAAGACCAAGAGGAGCAGCACGAGCTCACCGATCCCAAGCATTCCGAATCTCTCCGCTCATTTCGAGGAGGATTACAGAGCGCGGCGCCCATGTAACCTGTTTGCAGCTCACACACGGTACAAGACAGCGACGTCGCGTCCGCATGCGCTGCGGTCTTCGTCCAGAGCACTGATCTACCCCCCTAAAACGAGACCGAGTCCAGTTTTAGAATCTGGACGGGGTCAAGACACGAAAGGGGAGGGCACAATGGCCGCACCAAAGAGGCTGAGTCCGGCACAGATCATCAACCGGCTACGCAAGGCGGAGGTGGCCCTGGCGAACGGCAATACGACCAAAGAGGTGTGGCGAGACCTGGGGGTGAGCGAGCAAACGTACTACCGATGGCGGCGGGAGTACGGGGGAATGAAGCTGAGCCAGGCGAAGCGTCTCAAGGAGCTCGAGGGAAGGAGAACCAACAGCTGAAGCGGGCGGTGGCAGAGCTGACGCTGGACAAGCTGATCTTGAAGGAAGCCTCCGAGGGAAACTACTGAGCCCCGAGTGGCGCAGACGCTGCGTGGTGCAAGTACGCCAGCGGCTTGGGGTGAGTGAGCGCAAGGCGTGCCGGGTGTTGGGCCAGGCACGCTCGACGCAGCGTCGGATACCGAAGCGAAGCGAAGATGAGGAGGCGCTGAGAGAGGACGTGGTGAAGGTGGCTCGCAGGTTCGGGCGCTGCGGGTACCGGATGGTGACGGGGATGCTGAGGACGGAGGGCTGGGCCGTGAACCACAAGCGGGTGGAGCGGATCTGGAGACAGGAGGGGCTCAAGGTGCCAAGTAAGCAGCCGAAACGAGGGAAGGCTGTGGCTGACCGACGGTTCTTGTATCCGACTGCGGCCCCTGTACCGACACCATGTATGGGCGTATGACTTCGTGGCGGACCGGACGCATGATGGACGGCCGCTCAAGATGCTGACGGTGCTGGATGAGTACAGCCGGGAGTGCCTGGCGATCGTGGTGACTCGCAGGCTTCAGGCGGACGATGTTCTGCAGACGCTGAGCGAGCTGTTTGCCGAGCACGGTCCACCGGCGAATCTTCGCTCCGACAACGGTCCGGAGTTCACGGCCCGAGTGGTTCGGCAGTGGCTCGGTGAGCTAGGCGTGAAGACGCTGTTCATCGAGCCGGGCAGCCCGTGGGAGAACGGCTACAATGAGAGCTTTAACGGCACGCTCCGAAACGAGCTGCTGAAGCGCGAAATCTTCCATTCGCTGGAGGAGGCGAAGGTGCTGATCGAGCAGTGGCGGCGCGAATACAACACGCATCGACCGCACAGCTCTCTGGGTTATCGACCCCCGGCCCCCGAAGCGATCCGGCCAGACCCAAAGCTGCTCAACCTACCTCTGCTTCTTGGACCACCCCCCAGCCAAAAGGAGGTGCTTGGACTAACACTCTAGGTGGTACCGCTTTTGGGGGCAGGTCACCCGAGCCCGCAGATCGGAGGGCGGGTTCTCCGACCAGGATCAAGAACGAGGTCCAACAAGACCATGAACCGATCACGCGCGGTTTCGAATGTGATCCTAGCCGTAGTCTTGTTGGGGTGCGGTGGCACTCTGATCAGCCCAGACCCCGAGGACCAGCCCGACCCGGAGGTATCCCCTGGTCTGACAAATTTGCTTCGGTTCGATGGGTTGGACGACCGCGTGACCGTGCCATACGATGCGTCGTTCCCGACCGATGTGTTCACGATCGCGGCCGAGATCAAGCTGACGGCAGCGGCGAGGCGGGCGGCGGTCATCGCTCGCGGCGAGGACGACAACTCGTTCAATCTAAGCTGGCAGTTGTACGTGGCTCCCAGCGGGAATCTCGAGATCATGCTCGAAGACTCGAGGGAGAACAACTTCTGCTACCCGCTCAACGACTGCGTACCGCGCGGCTCCTGCACGTTCGGTGATCTGTCGGTCGCGGACGACATCTGGCACCACGTCGCGGCTTCCCGGACAGCCGACGGCACACTGTCGCTCTACATCGATGGTGAGTCCCGGGCCACATGCACCGGCACAGGGGTCCCGTCATCGAACAACTTCCAGGTGATGAGCATCGGCTCCACGTTCGGAACCATCGGACCGCCCCGGCGCGGCCCGGCGCCTTTGCCGCACCGATCGTCGGGGTCTATCGTAGGGACAAATGCCCGAGTCGGTCGATTCGCTGCTCTCCGGTGTGAACGCCGGATTCGTCGCGGAGCTCTACGAGCGGTTCCTTCGGGACCCATCGTCCGTGCACGAAGGATGGCGGGCCCTCTTCGAGGACCTCCCCGACGACCTAGGGACCGGCGACGGGCGCACCGCCACAGGGACGCCACCGGCGGAACCCGATGGAGCAGCAGGGCCCGACGGGGCCTCTCCGGCAAAGCCCCGCTCCTCGAACGGCGGACCGCACCCGGGTGTCCCGGAGGCGCCGGCTGCCCCCGCGGACTCGACGGAAGCGATCCGGGCCGCCGCGTCCCGATCCGTCCGGGCCCGAATCCTCATTCGCTCCTACCGGATGCTGGGCCACCTCGAGGCCGACTTCGACCCCCTCCGGTTGAAGGAGCGCCAGCAACATCGCGACCTGGACTACCGCACGTACGGGTTCACGAGTGAGGACCTAGACACCCCGATCTTCCTCGACTCCCATCTCGGGCTCGCGGGGCGGGAAAGGGCGACGCTCCGCGAAATCCTGACGATCGTGCGCCAGGCGTACTGCTCGACGATCGGCGTCGAATACATGCACATGCAGGAGGTCGAGGAGCGGGCGTGGATCCAGCGTCGCTTCGAGGAGGTGAACTGGCGCTCCCTGATGGGTCCAGAGCTGATGAAGGCGATCTATCGGGACCTCGCCTATGCGGAAGGGCTCGAGAGCTTTCTCCAGGTGAAGTTCACGGGCACCAAGCGGTTCGGCCTGGACGGCGGAGAGAGCACCATTCCCTGTATCGAGCAGCTCCTCGTCACGTCTTCCGCCTTGGGCGTCGAAGAGGTCGTGATCGGGATGCCGCACCGGGGACGGCTGAACGTGCTGGCCCGGACGCTCGTGAAGCCGTGTGTCGCGATCTTCTCCGAGTTCCAGGCCGCGCCGCCGAGTCCCGAAGACGTTCACGGATCGGGGGACGTAAAGTACCACCTCGGCGCTTCGGCCGATCGGGACATCGGGGGGCGGCGCATGCACCTCACGCTCACCGCAAACCCCTCCCATCTCGAGGCCGTGAACCCGGTCGCGCTGGGGAAGGTCCGAGCCAAGCAGGCGTTACGTGGCGACGAAGCGCGGGAGAAGGTGATGGGCCTCCTCATTCACGGGGACGCTGCATTCGCGGGGCAGGGCATCGTTCCGGAGACCCTCGATCTCTCCCAGCTCCGCGGCTACAGAACGGGCGGAACGATCCACGTGATCGTGAACAACCAGATCGGCTTCACCACGAACCCAGTAGCCTCCCGCTCGACCCCCTACCCGACCGATATCGCGAAGGGGCTCCACGTCCCGATCTTCCACGTGAACGGCGACGATCCTGAGGCGGTCGCCCGGGTCGCCCACCTGGCCGCGGAGTTCCGGCATTGCTTCAAGCGGGACGTCGTGATCGACGTGTTCTGCTACCGGCGGCATGGGCACAACGAGGCCGACGAGCCCAGTTTCACGCAGCCCCTCCTGTACCGGAAGATCTCGGGCCACCGGACGACCCGGGAGATCTATCGGGAGCGGTTAATTGGAGAGAGCGTGCTCACCGCGAAGGAGGCGGATGCGATCGACGCCGACTTCCGCGCCCATCTCGAAGCGGAGTTCGATGCGGCCGCGGACTACCGGCTGAAGGAGCTGGATTGGTTCGAAGGTCAGTGGGAGGGGCTTTCGCGTCTCGAGGGGGAGGAGGAGCGCCAGGACCACGACACGTCCGTGGATCTGTCGATTCTGAAGACCGTCGGCCGAGCCCTGGCGAGGATCCCGGACGACGTCCACGTGCACCCCAAGCTCGCTCGGGTGCTCGAAGCCCGCGGACAGACGGTGGAGGAGGGAGACGGAATCGATTGGGCGACCGCCGAGGCGCTGGCGTTCGGCACCCTCCTGATGGAGGGTACGCACGTCCGCCTCTCAGGCCAGGACTCGGGCCGGGGCACCTTCTCGCAACGCCACGCAGTCCTGGTCGACCAGGAGGACGAGCGCCGCTACTACCCCCTCTCGGAGATCGCCCCCGGAAAGCAGGCCGCCATCGAGGTCATGGACAGCCCGCTCTCCGAGTTCGGTGTGCTAGGGTTCGAGTACGGGTACTCGCTGGCGGACCCGCGTGCCCTGGTGGTGTGGGAGGCCCAGTTCGGAGATTTCGCCAATGGGGCTCAGGTCATCTTCGACCAGTTCCTCTCCTCGGGCGAGTCCAAGTGGCTCCGGATGTCGGGCCTCGTCGTCCTTCTGCCCCATGGACACGAGGGGCAGGGGCCGGAGCACTCCTCGGCCCGGCTCGAGCGCTGGCTCCAGGGATGCGCTCAGGACAACTGGCAGGTCGTGAGCTGCACGACCCCGGCGAACCTCTTCCACGTGCTTCGGCGCCAGGTCAGGAGGAACTACCGGAAACCGCTCGTCCTCATGGCACCCAAGTCGCTGCTCCGGCACAAGCTCGTGGTGTCCCGGCTCGGGGATCTGGGGCCGGGCACTCGCTTCCGCAGGGTCATGGGGGAAGTGGACGCCTTCGAAGACGACGCCACGGTCCGGCGCGCGGTCCTGTGCTCCGGCAAGGTGTACTTCGACCTTCTGGAGCGCCGGCGGGAGCTCGAGCTGGGGGACGTGGCGCTCATCCGGGTGGAGCAGCTCTACCCCTGGCCGCGTGATGGAATCGCCCGGGAGCTCTCCCGCTATCCCCGCGCCGAGGTGGTATGGTGTCAGGAGGAACCGGCCAACATGGGGGCGTGGAATTTCGTGATGCGGCGCATCGAGTACATCCTGGACGACGAGGCCGGGGGAAGTCGGCCATCCAAACGCCCCCTGTTCGTGGGTTTGCCGGCGTCCGCGTCTCCCGCGACCGGGCACTTGAGGGTTCACCGGATGGAGCAGGAGCTCCTCGTGGAGCAGGTGCTGACCTGGAAGTCGAAGGACCTTCAGCAGCCGTTCAAGCGCATCCCGGAGCCCTAGAGGCCCGAGCCGATTCGGTTCGCCTTCCGCTCCAGCTCCTCCGGACCGATCGCGCCGAGGTCCAGGGCGAGAAGCCGGTCGACCTTCTCCCGGAGGAGGTCGTGCGCTCGCTCGAACGCCTCCGCCTCGCTCCCAGCTCCGACGGGGTCCGCGACACCCCAGTGAGCCTTCCTTCCCTCCCCGAGGGAGACCGGGCAGACGTCCCGTGCGTGGTCACAGACGGTGATTACGAGATCCCAGGCGTCTCCGATGACCTCCTCCATCCCCTTGGAGCGGAGACCGTCGGAAGGGACCCCGTGACGGCGAAGCACCGCGAACGCGCCCTGGTGCACCCGGCCGGTCGGGTCGGACCCCGCGCTCTCGGGCTCGACCCGGCCCACTCCCCGGTGCCGGAAGAGCGCCTCGGCAATCTGGCTTCTGGCAGAGTTGCCCGTGCAGAGGACAAGGACCCGAATGGGAAGCTTCAAGGGAAACTCTTCCTTGCCTGGCCGGACGCGTCCGATCTAGTGTGGGTCGGCGGTACCCCGAAGCATGGTCTCCACTCCCCGAGCTCGCCCGCCCCTTGCCGAGCCCCCCCCGCCGCCGCTTCCTCTTCGTTCTGGGGTTTCTGATCTATTTCGGGGCGCTCTGGTACGCGTGGGAGAGCTTCCTGGTGTATCCGCTCAAGGTGTTCGTGGTCTTCCTCCACGAGGTGAGCCACGGGATCGCGGCCGTGTTCACGGGCGGGTCGATCCAGCGAATCACCTTGAGCCCTCGACTCGGAGGCAGCTGCTACTGTCCGGGAGGAAACGCCTTCGTCACGCTCAGCGCGGGTTATCTGGGAAGCCTCGGTTGGGGAGCCGCAATCCTCGAGGCGATCAAGCTTTCCGGGTCGAAGGTGGCGTGGGTGGTCCGATTGCTCGGAGCGGGCGTCGTCCTCTCGACCCTCCTCTTCGTTCGAGGAGCGTTCGGGTTCGCATTCGGCATTCTCTTCGGGATCGGTCTGATCCTCGCGGCCCGCCACCTCTCCACGACCGTGAACCGGATCATCCTCACAGGGCTCGGGCTGACCAGCTGCCTGTACGCGGTGCTGGACATCAAGTCCGACATCCTGGATCGCCCCGAGCTCCAATCGGACGCCCGCATGCTAGCCGAGCTCACCGGCGTCCCCACACTGGCCTGGGGCATCCTCTGGATCACCGTCGCAGCCTCCGTCTCGGCGGTGCTGCTCCTTCGCGCCTATCGTTCGGCGTGAGCGGCTTGGGCTCCCCGCCTGGGCCGTCCGTGGACCGGTCCGCCGGCCGGCCGTGTGAGCCGTCCGCGAGCCGCCCGTCGGCCGTCCACCTTGCGCTCGAGCGCTCCCGAGCGGATCGTGCGCAAGTGTGGATGGAGGACCCAGGTCGATCCGGAATGAACCGCTGAAAGAGTGCGACGCTGAGGAGATCATATGAGCGACGAAGTGGTCTTCACCGTGCGGGAGCTGGACATGATGAGCGTCCTGTGGAAGCTAGGGTCGGGCACGGTTGCCGAGGTTCGTGAGCAGCTCCCCTTCCGGCCCGGTTACACATCGGTGCTCAAGTTCCTCCAGATTCTCGAGGAGAAGGGACACGTTCGGCACGAGCAGGAGGGTCGGGCCTACCGGTACTTCCCGACCGTTGCGCAGGAGGACGCGGGTCGCACGGCGCTCGGAAGGATCGTGAACAAGATCTTCCACGGGTCCGCAGAGCTGACGCTTGCGCGTCTCGTCGAGGAGCGGACGATCCCGAAGGACGAGCTGCATCGGATGCTGAAGATTCTGGAGGAGCTGGCCGAGCAGGACCCCGAGGGTGAGTAAGCCGAGGCTTGACCCTCCGGTGTTGAGCCGGTCTTCCCAGAGCGATGTGAGATGATGGTCACCGGTTGGGTTCTTTACGCCTTGGCGGTCAGCCTCCTGGTCACGGGCGCCGCCTGGTTCCTGGAGCGAGGGCTGGCGCGTGCTCGCCTCCCCACTCGCTGGATGTGGGGTGCGGCTCTCTTCGTGTCGGTAGCGATTCCCCTTGCGGCATTCCTTCCGGGCCGGGGCGTGGACCAGGGCGTGCCAGGAATCTCCGCCGTCGGTACGTCGGGTGGAAGCGGAGTCGCGACCCCCGCGCCGAGGCAAACGGGAATCGTGGGTCGCGTGCTCGTCGAGTGGCCGGTCGGCACCACTCGCACGGCCGCCCGCTGGGTGAGCCGCGTGCTGGACCGCGGAGCGGGGGCGATCCCCGCCGGCCCGGCGGTGGAGCGCTGGACCATCGGCGTCTGGCTGTCGGGCTCCG
Source organism: Longimicrobiales bacterium (assembly GCA_965198065.1). Classification (GTDB taxonomy): domain Bacteria; phylum Gemmatimonadota; class Gemmatimonadetes; order Longimicrobiales; family Gaopeijiaceae; genus SHZS01. The sequence goes on from CBDAON010000004.1 coordinate 1,417,760, forward strand.
GCTTCCTCGCGGTCTTCCTCCTCGTGGCCACGGGTCGGATGTCCGCGCGGAAGCGGCGGTGGCCCCGCTGGGAACTACGAAACCGGCAGGTCCGTGTGGCTCCGGAGATGGGCCCGGCCGTGGTGGGCGTGCTCCGTCCGGAGATCGTCATCCCGACCTGGGCCGTCACCCTCCCGCCCAAGGACCTCGAGCTGATCCTGGCCCACGAGGAGGAACACCTGAGGGCCCGGGACCCGCTCCTCCTGGCGGCCTCCCTCGTCCCCCTCCTCGCCTGTCCCTGGAACCCGGCCGTGTGGTGGAAGCTTGGGAAGTTGAGGGAGGCCGTCGAGGTGGACTGCGATCGCCGGGTGCTGCGCCGCGGCGCCACGCCCAGCAGCTACGGGCAGCTCCTGGTTCGCGTGGGAAATCGCGGGCATGCGCGGGTGTGTCCGTCACCGGCCATCTCGGGCTCGCGCCCGCTGCTCCTCAAGCGCCTCGAAGCGATGAGACGCCGTCCGGCGCGTGCGCGGATTCCGGTGGCGCTCGCCGCGGGCGCCGGTTCCCTTGCGCTGGTCGTGGTCGCGCTTCAGGCGGACACCCCGATGCCCATTCGATCCGCGGAGCCCGTGGTGGCGGCCCAAACGGTGGGGCCGATGGTTCCGGCTTGGTCGCTGGTCACGGAGGCGCCGGCCGACGAGCCGGGCGTGCTCTCCGCGAACGTGGGACCGGAGCAACCGGAAACGGCATCCGTGGTGGAATCGGTCGCCGATCCGGCGGAGGAGCCGGGCGAAGAGGCGCCGACCGAGCCACCGTCGGTTGACGAGGCACCGATCGAGCCCACGGGCGACGAGGACGTAACGACGTTCGCCTTGGACCAGCCTGCCGTGGAGCCCGAGGCTTCGGACCTCGAGGGCCTTCGGGCTCGGATCATGGACGAGGCCGCGGAGCTCGGCCTACCGAGCGTATCCCCTCCTCCGCAACGGGAAGTCGCCCCCGACGACCCGCCGGCACCCGAGGTAACGGAGGCGTACGACACGTACCCTGAGCCCCCGGCCGAGGCCCAGCCCCTCTACACGTCCTACTCGGTCCCCACCTCCTTTGAGGCACCGCCGGACGTGCGGAACCGCACCGAGGTTCAGCGGGCGCTGTCACTCGAGTACCCTTCGCTACTACGCGACGCGCGGGTCGGCGGCACGGTGCTGATCCGCTTCCACGTCGACGAGCGAGGATTCGTGTCGGAGACCCTCGTAGAGAGGAGCTCCGGGTACGCCCAGCTGGACGTCGCCGCGCTCCGTGTCGCTCAACGGTTCGAGTTCACGCCCGTCGTGAGCGGAGAGGAGGCGGTTCCCGCCTGGCTCCTGGTGCCCATCACGTTCCAGGCGGAGTAACGCGCCGCCGGTCTCTCCGTCGACAGGGCGACGTGGGCCGCCCTGCCCCCCGGTGATGCCTCACGAAGGACCGGCTGCCGAGGGGTGATGCCCTCTTGTTCTTCCTCTGCGGCGTGCTAGGTTCGGGCCGTCCCCTTCGGGGGACTGGGCCGGGGCATGTCGGACCCAGGTGTCCGGGCGCGCCGGACCGCGGGGCACAGACCCCGCCGGAGCCGAGCCCGATGAAGACCCCGAAAAAGGAGGTGATCCTTGTCTAGCCCCAGTAGTCCATCCAGCCTGGCACGGGCAAGCGGTCGCCGTTTCGGCCTGTAGTCAGCCGAAAGATCGCTCGCTGTTCAAGCCGAACGCGCTGACTGCGCTGGGCTGGACGGCGTTACGGGAGGGGTCGCCGACGTAGCACGTCGGCGGCCCCTGCCCTTTCTCGGGTGTCGGACGAAGGCGTCGAGCCAGACCAAGGCGCCGTCAGGCGGAGAAGTAGTCCGGCTCGTTTCCCGGCTTCCACTTGATATTGCAACCCAGGCCCGGCACCTGGTCCTCCGGGATCGGCCGGCCCTCGAGGAGGGCGTCGACCGCCGCCCGCAGATCCTCTCCCGTCACGGAGATCTCGCTCCCCGGACGGCTGGGGTCGAACTGGCCCCGGTACACCACTCTCCTGTCCCCGTCCAGGAGGAAGAAGTCCGGCGTGCACGCGGCCCGGTACGCTCTGGCTACCTCCTGGCTCTCGTCCACGAGGTACGGAAACGTGTAATCGGCCTCCTCCGCCTCCTGCATCATCCCCTCCGGGCTATCATCGGGGTACTGCTGAGCATCATTCGAGTTGATGGCCACGATCGCGAGGCCGCGGGCCTGGTATTCCCGGGCGAACTCGGCGACGCCGCTTCGCACGTGCTTCACGAACGGGCAGTGGGGACAGAGGAACATCACGAGGAGCCCCGGCGCCTCCCGAGAGTCGGCCATGGACACCACGCGACCGTGAGGGTCGGGGAGCGAGAACGTGGGTCCGTGGGTCCCGAGCGGAAGCATGGTCGAGGTGACGCGAGTCATAGCCAGCTCCTGCGTTCGGATGAGCGCGCGGGTAGACGCCGTTCAGCGGGGGGGGATGATCCGTTCGATGGTGCTCAGGAAGTCTTCCAACAAAAACGGCTTCGGGAATGTGGCCGACGCCCCGAGCATGCGCGCGTCCGCCAGCGGCCTCGCGTCCTCTCCGCCGCCAGCACCCGAGACGGCAACGATCGCCAGGTCGGGGAAGCGCTCCCTGAGCTCCATGATCGTTTCGATCCCCTCCTTCTCCGGCATCAACAGATCCGTCACCACGATGTCGGGTTGGGTCGTCTCGATCAACGGGAGGCCCACCGATCCGTCTTCAGCCTCGACGACGGAGTGCCCGGCCCGCTCCAGCACCTTCCGCATCACGCCCCGGAGCGCGCCGTCGTCGTCGATCACCAAGATTGTCGCCACGCCGCCACTCGTTGTCTGCCTCACGGTCCGCCTAGGCTCGGCTTTGCCCCAGAGCCCGGAGCCGGACGTGGGTCGCTAGTCCACGAGTCCCAGCTGTTGCGGGAGGGTGACCAGCGCCTTGACTTGGTAGCGCCGCTCCCCGCGCGGAAGCCGGATCGTGACCGTTTCCCCCGGCCGGGACCCGATCAGGCTCTGCCCGATGGGCGACGCCAGCGAGACCTGGCCACCATCCAGGTCCATGTAATCTCCCGCCACGAGCGTGACCGTCATCTCCTCCCTCACCTCCAGCTCGAGGAGCGTGACGCGGGAGCCGAACCCGGCGCGGTCGGCCGGCATGGCCTTCACGTCGATGCGAGAAAGCTCTGACAGCCGTCTCGACAGGTGCCCGATACGTGCCTCGACGAACTCCTTCCGCTCGATCGCGGATTTGTGCTCCGAGTTCTCGCGGAGGTCGCCCAGCTCGAGCGCCTTGCCGATGGCCTCCGGCAGGATCACGCGCAATTCGTGCGTGAGGCTCTCGACCTCGGCCTCGATCCGCGCCTTGATCTCGTCCAGCATTCGGGATCCGTCGTCTGCGATCTCAAGAAGTGGTGGAAGCTCTACGGCAAGTCACCAACCTACAACCCACTCGTTTCCGGCGGGAGAGGCCGCGCCCGAGGTTGAGTCCGGACTGTCCCGATGGTACCCTACGAATGAGACTCCCGAAGAACATCGTGCGCTCCCGATCTGTTCCCTCACGGGCCCCGATGCAGAGAGACACTCGCCAGCGTCGCGCGATTAGGAGAACGCTCGAGGAGGTCGGGCACCCCTTGAGCCCCCGTGAGCTTTTCGAAGCCGCGCGGGAGCACGTCGAGGGACTCGGTATCGCGACGGTGTACCGGAACCTGAAGTCGCTCCAGGACGAGGGATCCGTCACCCCTGTGGAGCTTCCCGGCGAGCCGCCACGATACGAGTTGGCGGGCAAGCGTCATCATCATCACTTCCACTGTCGGAGCTGCGATCGCGTGCTCGAGGTGGAGGGATGCATCCCGGAGCTCGGAGCCTCCGCTCCCGAAGGCTTCGAGTTGGAGAATCACGAGGTGGTGCTCTACGGCCTCTGCGACGCCTGCGCGGCCTGAGTCGGCCTTCCCCATCTCAGCTTCGCGACCGACTGACCGCCGCACTGACCTCATCTCGCTAGCCCCAGCGAGTTCGCCGACGGCCGGAGTCCGGGCCAACCTCTGCGCCGGACCCCCGCTCACGACGGCCCGACGGACGGGTCGGAATTGCGGAGTACGGACTCGGCCTGGTCCTTCCTGTACTGGCGGAGCCTCTCGCGGAGCCCCGAGTCGCCGGTGGCCAGGATCGCCGCGGCCAGGAGGGCGGCATTGATCGCACCCGCCCGTCCAATCGCGAGGGTCCCCACCGGAACGCCTCCGGGCATCTGGACGATGGAGAGGAGGGAGTCCAGCCCCTGAAGCGCGCGCGACTGGACCGGGACGCCAAGGACGGGGATCAGGGTCTTGCTGGCCGTCACGCCGGCCAGGTGCGCGGCGCCTCCGGCGCCGGCGATGATCACCTTGAGCCCCCGCTCCTCGGCGGAGGAAGCGTACTGAAAGAGGACGTCCGGTGTCCGATGTGCCGAGACCACCTTCACCTCGTGCGGCACCGCGAGCGCCTCGAGGGTCTCAGCGGCGTGGGACATCGTCTCCCAGTCCGAGCGGGAGCCCATGATCACGCCCACCAGGGGTGAAGGCATACGCTGGTCGGTTCGCGGGTTGACGGTGCGACCCTCCGGCTCTCGGAGCCCTGCATGGTGCGAGGCCGGCTCGGCGGGGTCAAGGCCGGTGGGGCGAGAAACCTTCCCTTCCCTAGCCGGTAATCCCTCGATCCACGCGCGGTCCGGAAGCCTCCAGGACCGTCTCCGTTTCAGCCACTGACCCGGCCACGCAGGAGCGCCTCGCCGTGAGCTCGACCCCCACCCCCTCCGGCCAGGCGGGGCCCCGGTCTGTCGAACGAGTGAGCCCGCTGCCCTGGCCCGCGGGCGACGCGCGTCTTATGCCCTTCCTCCCCCTCGTCTACGTCGCGTGGTCCGACGGAATCCTCTCGGCGCGCGAGCTAGACCGTGTCCGGGAGGAGCTCGGAACCGTAGAAGACCTCGATCCCAAGCGGCGGGATGTCCTGGAGAGCTGGCTCCAGGCCGAGTCGCCGCCGTCGCCCGTGGCGCTCGCGGAGCTCCGGGAAGTGATCCGCGGCCTCGCCCCCATGATCTCGCCCGACGAGCGGCGGTCCCTCACCTCCCTCGGCGTGGGCATGGCGCGGGTCAAGGAAGGGGGGAGTGGAGAGTGGGGGACAGCCCGCGGGATGAAGGCCCTCGAGGGGATCGAGGAGCTTCTCGGCATCCTTGGAGCGGAGGCCGCACGGGAGCTCACGGCCCCGGACGAGGGCGCCGCGGGTCCCGCGCCGGAGGCGAGGGCCCCCGCTCTCCCGGAGGCACGACTCAGGTCCCTTCTCCAGGAACCCCATCCGGAGCTCCGGCAGCGCGTCATGGGCCTCCTCCGTGATCCCGAGGTGCGGGTCCCCGATGGCCTGCCGACACCGGAGGCGAGAGAGCGGGTCCTCCACGCGGTGCGGCGGCTCGCCCGCGAGGGCCTGGGCGGCATCGCCTACCCCGTAGAGGTCGGCGGAGGCGGGGACGTTCTCGGGTCACTGGTGGTGTTCGAGACCCTCGGCTTCGGGAACCTGTCGGTCCTAATCAAGTACGGCGTCCAGTTCGGTCTCTTCGGCGGAAGCGTGGCCCAGCTCGGAACGGAGGCCCACCACCGGAAGTACCTTAGCCGCATCGCGTCCCTCGAGATCCCGGGGATTTACGCGATGACCGAGCGGAACCACGGCTCGAACGTCTGGGACCTCGAGACCCTGGCCCGATACCTGCCAGACGCGGACGAGTTCGAGATCTCGACGCCCCACCCGGATGCCAGGAAGGACTGGCTTGGGAACGCCGCGCTGCACGGACGGATGGCGACGGTGTTCGCGCAGCTGGAGGTCGGTGGGGAGAGACACGGGGTCCACGCCTTCCTCGTCCCGGTGCGAGATGAAGAGGGGCACCCGCTCCCAGGTATCGGGATCGAGGACTGCGGTGAGAAGGTCGGGCTCCACGGGGTGGACAACGGCCGTCTCGAGCTCCGCGCGGTCCGGATCCCGCGCGAAAACCTGCTCGATCGCTTCGGCAAGGTTACGGCCGACGGAAGCTACCGGAGCCCCATCGCTTCACCGGGGCGCCGCTTCTTCACTATGCTCGGAACGCTCGTGGCGGGGCGGATCTCGATTGCCCTAGGTTCGCTTTCCGCCGCAAAGACAGGGCTCGCGATCGCGATTCGCTACGGCGACCGCCGCCGGCAGTTCGGGCCGTCCGGCGAGCCCGAGGTGCCGATCCTCGACTATCTGGCGCAGCAGCGGGCCCTCTTCCCTGCCCTCGCCACGACATACGGGCTCCACTTCGCGGTTCGCGACCTGGCCCAAAGCTATGCCGACGGAGGAACCGACGAGGAGCGCGCGAGCGTCGAGTTGCTCGCAGCGGCGCTCAAGGCCCTCGCCTCGAGGAACGCGCTCGAGACCCTGCAGACGTGTCGGGAGGCGATGGGCGGTCGCGGCTACCTAGCGGCGAATCGGATCGGCTACCTCCGGGAGGACATCGACATCTTCACGACCTTCGAGGGCGCGAACGTGGTCCTCCTCCAGCTCGTCGCAAAGGGCCTCCTCACGGAATACCGGAACGAACTCGGCGATCTCCGATTGTTGGGCATCGTGAAGCACTTGGGGGAGCTGGCCGGAGAGGAGGCTCAGCGAAGGAACCCCGTGAGAAGCCGCCGCACCGGGGAGGACTTCCTCCGTGATCCCGAGACTCAGATGGACGCCTTCACGTTCAGGGAATCGCGACTGCGACACACGGTGGCGTGGCGCCTGAAGAGTCGAATTGACGAGGGAACGGACTCCTTCCGGGCCATGAACGAGTGCCAGGATCACCTGCTCGCCCTCGCCGGCGCCCACGGGGAGCGAATCGTCCTCGAGCGATTCCGAGCGGCGGTGGACCGGGCGAAGGCCTCCGAGGAGGCGCCGATTGCCGACATCCTCTCGCTCCTGGCCGATCTCTACGCGCTGAGCCGGCTGGAGCGGGACCGTGCCTGGTTCCAGGAGAGCGGCTATATGGAGGGCGGCCAGGGAAAAGCGATCCGGGGCCTCGTGAACGCACTCTGCGCCGACCTGAGGCCGTTCGCCGTCCAGCTCGTGGATGCGTTCGGGATCCCCGACGAGATCCTGGCTGCCCCGGACGCTATCACGTAGCCACGCCCTTCAGCTCCGCCCTTAGTTCCGCCCTTCGCGGGAGTAGACGGCGGTCACTCCCTCCGACGTGAACGTGAGGACGTCGTACGGATCCCTGAGCCCCCCCATCTCCATCCCCGGTGATCCAACCGGCATGCCCGGAGCCGTGAGCCCCCTGACGGCGGGAGCTTCAGCCAGGAACTGCCGGACGACCTCGCCGGGGACGTGTCCCTCGACCACGTAGCCATTCACGAGCGCCGTGTGGCACGAGGCGATCTCGGGGCGGACGCCGAGCTCTTGCTTGACGGCAACCATGTCGGCCCGGTACTCACGCGTTACCTCGAACCCCTGCGCGGTCATGTGCTCGACCCAGGCGCTGCAGCACCCGCAGGCCGGGTCCAGATAGACCGTCACTGGAATGGGCTCCCCTTCTGCGAGCGGCACGGGAGTGCGAGCGACGTCCGCGGGAGCTTCCCCCGGGGGCGGGAACGCCGACTCCGCAGCTTCGCCGCCGATTCCGACCCACAGGCCGGTCGTGATCGCCACGGCCAGGGTCAGGACTCCGCTCAGAACCAGGAGGGAACGTTTGCGCATCGGATTCTCGGGGAGTGAGCTCGGGGGCCCCGGGCCGGGACCGGCGCGGGGGCCTCTCGGAATGTTGGGCGTGTCCGCTGGTACGAGCTCGGAGCCCGGAAGTTCCGTCAGCGGATCCCACGGCGGCATGGGTGGGGCCGACCCTCCCAGGTTAGAAACGGATGTTTCGCTTTCCGTGGCGCTCGCATAGATTATGCTTTGCCGAGTGCCGAAACCGGGGGATTGGGCCCCGACAGTTCGGCCCAATACTGGAGATCCGATCGAAGACGCGCGAGGAGATGGGCTCATGCTTCGTTCCTGCCTGAAAGCGGCATGCCTTCTGGCCCTCGTCATCGCCCCGGTGCGGCCGGGATGGGCGCAGCTACCGGTGCAAGACTGGACCCAGCGCCCGGACGCCCGGTCTCCGGCGGGGATCAGCGACGACGGCCTCCTGGCCCCGCGAACCTTCGAGGTCGTCTACAGCGTTCGAACGACCAGCTACGAGGACATCCTGTTCGGAACGGACGCGGTTCCGCCCATTCTCATCCTTCTGGACTGGGACAACGTCCCCATCGGGATGACCCTCCAGCGCCACGAGATCGAGGTTAGAGCCGGCATCCTCGACTGGCTCGGCGCGTCGGTGCGGATCCCTCTCCAGCACACCTCGGTGGAGTTCGCGACCGACCAGGCCGTGGGGACCCCATCGTCGTTCGGAATGGGCGACATCGAACTTCGAGCGCTCTACAGCCTTCACGACATTTGGCCCTACCGGGCACACCTCATCGGGGGCGTCGTGATCCCCTCGGGCGTGGTGAACCACAAGGGGGAGCTACCGGGTCGGCCGGGGGTCGAGGTGACCCTGCCCTACACGATGCAGCCCAGCGACGGCACGTTCGCGCTGCTCCCGGGGGCCGTGCTCGTGGCGGAGAACGAGTCGGGCACGGTCGGCCTCCACTGGGACGCCCGGATCCCGATCGGAGACAACGGCAGAAACTGGACGCGGGGCAATGAGTTCAGTACGAACGTCTGGATGGCGTATCGGTTCACGGATTGGGTGAGTGGCTCGTTGCGGCTGCACTACCGAAGCGTCGGGAACGTGGACGGCATCGACGTTCTCGTGAACCCGTTCGGCTCGCCCATGGGGCACCCCCTCCTACAGGGAGGGCAGCGACTCGACGTTCCGGTCGGCGTGAACATCCTCTTTCCAGAGGGCCCGCTTGCCGCCAACCGGATCTCGGCCGAGTTCGTGATTCCGATGCACCAGGATCTGGACGGTCCCCAGATTGCGGCGAACTACGGCCTGGCGTTCACCTGGGGCGTGATGTTCTGAGGCTTGCCGGGCGGGGTCGCTCCCGGCGTGACCGACCCGCTATCGGCCTGGAACCGATCTGCTAGCTCCGTACACGCACCAAGTGATGGGTCTTCTTCCCGCGCCGTAAGACGAGGAACCGCCCGAAGAACCCGTCCCGGGTCGTGACGCGCCGACGGGAGTCCGTGACCCGCTCCCCGTTCAGATAGATGCCGCCCTGCTCGATGCCCCGGCGGGCCTCTCCCCGCGACGTCGTCACGCCCACCTCCTCGAGCAGGATGGCGAGCTCGAGCCCCTCCCCCGAGAGTCGATCGGCGGCGAGCTCGCTCGAGGGGATGTCCCCGAAGATCTCCTCGATGTCCTCCGGCTCGAGTCCCGAGAGATCCCCGCCGAAGAGGGCCTCAGACGCCCCTCTCGCCCGTGAGAGGCCGTCTTCCCCGTGGACCCTCAGCGTCACGTCGGCCGCCAGCCGGGCCTGCGCCTCTCTCGCCTCGGGGCGGGCCGAGACCTCGGACTCAAGCGCTTCGATCTCGTCCCTGGGGAGGAGGGTGAAGAACCGTAGGAAGCGTCCGACGTCGGCGTCGTCTGCGTTCAGCCAGAACTGGTAGAAGCGGTAGGGCGACGTCCGGTCCGGATCGAGCCAGACGGCCCCCTTCTCGGTCTTTCCGAACTTCGTGCCGGAGGCCGCGATCACGAGCGGGAAGACGACCCCGTAAGCTCGTTCGCCGGCGACGCGGCGAATCAGCTCGATCCCCCCCGTGATGTTCCCCCACTGGTCGCTTCCGCCCACCTGGAAGCGACACCCCACATCCCGGTACAGACGCAGGAAGTCGTAGGACTGGAGCAGGAGGTACGAGAACTCGGCGTAGTTGATCCCGGCCTCGTCTTCCTCGATCCGCCATCGGACCGACTCCTTCTTCAGCATCGCGTTGACCGAGAAGTGCCTCCCGACATCTCGGAGGAAGTCGAGCGCGCGAAGCTCGCCGAGCCAGTCGAGGTTGTTCAACATCACCGCGGGGTTCGACACCCCCTCGAAGCCGAGGAACGCGCTGAGCTGCTCCCGGAACCGCTCCGCGTTGGCCAGGATCTCGTCCCGATCCTGGAGCGCCCGTTCCGTTCGCTTGCCGCCGGGGTCCCCAATGAGGCCGGTGCCTGCCCCCAAGAGGACGATGGGTCGGTGCCCGGCCCTCTGGAGGTGAACGAGCCCCATGACCGGGATGAGGTTTCCGATCTGGAGCGACGGGGCCGTGGGGTCGAACCCCGCGTAGACGGAGTGCACCTGGGCGGCGAGCGCCTCCTCCGCCCCCTCCGTCGCGTCGTGGAGGAGGCCCCTCCAGCGGAACTCGTCGAGGGGAGAGCGGGCGGTCATGGCCTCTGAGGTCGATCGGAAGGTCGCGCGACGGCACACGTCCGACGGCCACCGAACTTACGCGGACGGAGACCGGAGGAAAATCCGGGGTCCGCTTCCGGCGCTCTCTCGCTCGACCCAAAGCAGCCCAGGTTGTCTCTGCCCCTCAGATCCCTAGGGACTCTCGGGACCGGAGCCGGCCCCGCTCGACCTTTCCGTTCGCGTTCCGGGGCAGCGAGCCGACGACCCGGAGCTCACGAGGCCGCTTGGCCGGAGCGAGCCGATCCCTCGCGAACGCCAGGAGCGCCGCGAGGGAGGGGGGAGACGCCGGATCCTCAGGCACGACGGCTACCGCCAGGCGTTCCCCCCACTCCGGGTCGGGAAGGCCGAACGCAGCGACCTCCCGGACGCCCGGTAGTCCCAGGACGACCGACTCCACCTCCACCGGCTCAACCGTGACACCACCCGTCACGATGCGGTCGGAGAGGCGGCCCGTGACCCAGAGCGCCCCATCCTCGTCCAGTCGGCCCACGTCGCCGGTGTGGAGCCACCCGGCCGCGTCCACACCGACGCTTCGGTCCTCGTCCCGGGAGCCCGGCTCCTCCCGGCCCGCGGAGACACCACGTGAGGGTGGGCTCGGCCTCGCCACCGTAGGGCCGCGGACGAGGATCTCGCCTCCGGCGTCGATCCGGAGCTCGACACCGGGCAGCGGCCGCCCCACGGAGCCCGGGCACCGCCGAACTTCCGCGGGCGTGGCCGTGGCGACTTGGGACGTCGCCTCGGTCAGGCCGTACGTCAGAGCCACGGGGTAGCCGAGCGAGAGCGCCCGCTCGAGGAGGGGAGCGTGGGTCTCCGCTCCCCCGACCAGCAGGCACGCGAGGGTCGGTGGGGCTCTCCGGTCCTCGCGATGAGCCAGAAGGCGCTCCAGCATGACCGGGACCAGCGAGGCGTGCGTAACCTCCCCCGACTCGAGGAGATCCGCCACTTCGGGCGCGTGAAAGCGCTCCCACGTGACGACGGTCGATCCCACGCGGGCGCTCCGATCGAAGAGCGCGTAGCCGCTGACGTGGGCGGGAGAGAGCACGGCGAGCCACCGGTCCCGGGCCGTTAGCCCCAGTCGAGCGATCACGGCACGGGCGGACGCCTCCAGGTTTCCGACCGATAGCGTCACGGGGACTGGCCGCCCCGAGCTCCCCGAGGTCGAGATGACGACCGCTTCGGACTCGGGATCGTGGGACGCAGCGTCGTCGGCGCCCGGCTCCCCGACGGCAGCGCCAGTCGAGAAATCGGCCGGTACGCTCTCGGACGGCACCCCGCGGGATCCTCCGTCGGCCTCGAGGGCCCGCGCATCCTCCACGGAGCCCGCCACGACGAGCGCGTTCCCGGCAGCGGCCAGCGCGGCTTCGCATTCGTGATCCGTCCACGCCGCGTTCAGGGGAACGAGGACCGCTCCGATCCGGCGGCACGCATGGACGAGGAGCGCGGCCTCCGGGCACGGCGGCAGCCGCATGGCCACCCTCGATCGGGCGCTCACCCCCGCACGGCGAAGCCCGCGCGCCACCTGGTCCGCTCTTCGATCGAGCTCGGCCCAGGTCCAACGCACGCCCCGCTCGGTGTGGGGGTCGAGTGCCGCGACCGCGAGCCCCGCCGACCAGCGGGCCGCAGCCGCTCGGAGCGGATCGGCCGACTCTCTCCTCACCTTGTCCTCGACTCTGTTCCTGCGAACTGCACGTCAGGGGTGCGCCGGTCCCGCCGTACGGTCCTCACCCGAGGAGAAACCCCACGGACAGGAGCGCCGCGTACCCGGACACCCCGCGCGCCGTGGCGGCGAGCGCCTCGTTCAGCTCGGTCGGGTGCCGGTACGTGAGCACGGGCACCGCGCCCCGGACGGCGGGCCAGAGACCGGCGATCCCGATCAGCACCCACGCGGGCCACCCCGCTACGGCCACCCCAATGACGGGCACGATCGCCGCGCCCCCGAGAAGAAGGAGATACTCGATTCGGGTTCCCCGTCGGCCTAAGCGGACGGCCAGGGTACGCTTCCCCGCCTCCTCGTCCGTGACGATGTCCCGGAGGTTGTTCACCACCAGGATGGCGGTTGTGACGGCACCCACCCCCGCTCCGGCCAAGAGGAGGTCCAGTGGAAGCGAGCGGGCTTGGACCCAGTACGTCCCCCCCACGGCTACGAGTCCGAAAAAGAGGAAGACGAAGAGATCTCCCAGGCCGTGGTAGCCCAAAGGGAAGGGACCGCCCGTATAGGCGATCGCGCACACCAGGGAGAGGACGCCTACGACGAGGATGGGGAGCCCCCCCACCCAGACCAGGTAGGCGCCCACCAGGGTCGCGAGCCCCAGGACGAGCACGACGGCACGCATCACCGTTTCCGGGGGGAGCAGCCCGGCCTGAACGACCCGGGTGGGCCCGAGGCGGCCCGCGTGGTCCCCGCCCTTCACGAAGTCGAAGTAGTCGTTTGCGAGGTTCGTAGCCACCTGGATGAGGACTGCGCCGACGAGCGCCGCCGTGGCCGGCAGCACAGCCATGACCCCCCGAGTGCTCGCGATCGCGGTCGCGAGGACCACCGGCGCCACGGCCGCGGAGAGGGTGCGCGGCCGGATCGCCATGAGCCACACGGCAAGCGTGCCCGGGCTCGCGGGAAACGTCCCCGTCTCGTCGGAGTCACGCCCGTCCTCTCCCGCGGGGTGCCCGGCCGTGCTCACCAGGGCAGCCAGGGGAACTTCCGGAAGTCGGGCTTCTCCTTCTTCGCGAAGGCGTCTCTCGCGACCCGAGCCTCCTCGGACATGTAAAACAGCATCGTGGCGTTTCCCGCGAGCTCCTGGATCCCGGCCTGCCCGTCCACGGCCGCGTTGAACGCGCTCTTCAGGAGCCGGATCGTGAGGGGGCTCATGTCTAGGATCTCCCGGGCCCAGCGCCACCCCTCCGCCTCGAGCTCGGCGATGGGGACGACGGCATTCACGAGCCCCATCGCGAGCGCGTCCTCGGCCGAATACTGCCGGCAGAGGTACCAGATCTCCCGGGCCTTCTTCTGGCCCACGACGCTCGCGAGGTAGGACGTCCCGAACCCCCCGTCGAAGCTACCCATCTGCGGACCCACCTGGCCGAAGATCGCGTTGTCCGCCGCGATCGTGAGGTCGCAGACGACGTGGAGCACGTGCCCTCCCCCGATCGCGTAGCCCGCCACGAGCGCGATCACCGGCTTGGGCATGCTCCGGATGTAGCGCTGGAGCTCGAGGACGTTCAGTCGGGGGATCCCGTCCTTCCCCACGTATCCGGCGTCGCCCCGGTACCGCTGATCCCCTCCCGCCGAGAACGCGTACTTTCCGTCCTTCGCGGGCCCGTTTCCGGTGAAGAGAACGACCCCGATGGACGTATCCTCCCCCGCGTCTCGGAACGCGTCCTGGAGTTCGCGCACCGTTTCGGGCCGGAACGCGTTCCTCACCTCGGGGCGGTTGAACGCGATGCGTGCGACCCCATCACGCTTGTGGAACGTGATGTCCTCGTACTCACCCGCTACCTGCCATTCGCTCGGCTTCATCCTCTCTCACCGGTCAGAGCGTCGCCCGCCGCGGCCGCGATCTCGGCCACGACCTCCGTCCGGCGACGCCGATTCTCCTCTCGATCCGTCTGGATCTCGAGTACCACGCTCGTCTCCTCGGCGAGCGCACGCTCGAGGCTCGCGCCGAATCCTTCAGCGCTCCGTCCCTCCTTCGGTCCCGGATCGGCCGCGCGCCCGCGCGCGCGAAGGAACCGAAGCCCGTGGAGCGCGGCGAGGTGCGAAAGATCCAGCCCGTGCGGCGCCACGAAATACGGCGTGAACGCCGGCTCATGCTGGGCGATCGGAAGGAAGTGGAAGATGCCACCGCCATCGTTGTTCACGACGACCAGCACGACCCGTACACCCGGCTCGCGGAGCGCAGTAAGCCCGTTCGCGTCGTGGAGCAGCGCGACGTCACCGACGACGGCCACCACGCGGCGCCCCGTCCCGAGCGACGCACCCGCCGCCGCCGACACGATCCCGTCGATCCCACTCGCGCCGCGGTTCCCGATCACGAGGAGCGGCTCGTTCCGGCACGGGAGAAACGTGTCGATCTCGCGCACCGCGAGCGAGCCCGAGACGAAGAGGAGGTCCGCGGCTCCCACCCGCCGTCCCACCTCGGCCACGAGCGCACCGTCGAAGGAGTCGTCCGTCCGCCGGGCCTCCACCTCCGTCCTCACCCGCGCCTCGATCCTCTCCCAGGCCCCGAGCCAACCCGGCTCCTGCCTGGGGGGGCCTCCGAGCTCGAGGACGCGCCGGAGGCACGCCCCCGGATCGGAGCGGATCATGTGCGTGGCCACGCCGGCGTGATCCGGCCAGTCGCCGGCGGAGCCCACGACGATCTGGGAAACCCCCTCGAGCCCCGAGAGCCATTCCCCGAGCGTTGCCGACGTGGGCGCGACGCCCACCCGTATGACGAGGTCGGGTGCGAGCTCTCGCGCTGCCCGCCGGTCCCGCAGGGCGAGGTCGTAGCCTCCCACGACGATCGGGGCCGAGGGCGCATTCGAGGGCCCCGCGCCACCGCAGGGAAAGCGGGCCCCCGAGAGAGCGTCGGCGAGGAGCGGTAGCCCGAGGGCCGCGGCCGCATTTCGGAGGCCCGGCCCCGTCTCCCACGCCCTCGGGAGGATGCCCGCCACGAGCACCGCGCGCCGGGCGACTCGAAGCCGCTCCGCCATCTCGCGCGCGGCGTCCTCGGAGGGAGCGATGCTGGACCGATGGACCTGCGTCCAGGGGGCCCCGTCCGGGCGGCCGGCGGCCCCTGGCACACGGCCGTCCGCGACATCCTCCGGGAGGTCGCCCGGAACGGGCGACGGTTCGAGGGGCAGATCAAAGCCGACGTTCACGTGGACGGGCCCCGCGGGTTCTCCGAGCGCCGCCGATACGGCTCGGCAGGCAGCCGAGCGGAGGTGGCGGAGCGCCTCGTCCGAGACCTCGGCCGGCGAGACCTCCAGGAAGAGCCGCGCGTAGCCCCCGAAGATCCGGACCTGGTCGATCGTCTGGTTCGCGTCAGTCCCCCTGAGCCGCGCTGGTCGGTCCGCGGTAAGGAGCAGGAGGGGGACCTCGGAGCGCGTAGCCTCGACTGCAGCGGGGAGGAGGTTCGCGACGGCGGTTCCAGAGGTCGTCACCACGGCCGCGGGGACCCCGGTCGCCTTCCCGATCCCGAGCGCGAGGAACCCCGCGGAGCGCTCGTCCAGGAGCACGTGGGTCGCTAGGCCCGGGTGCGAGGCGGCAGCGAGGACGAGAGGAGCCGATCGGGACCCGGGCGCGATGACGACGTGCCTCACCCCCACCCGGGCCAGCTCGTCCACGAGGACGCGCCCCCAGAGCTCGTTTCGATTGCGGGCCGGCATGGTGGAGCAAGGTAGTGGACTGCGACCGGCGTCACGACAGCGGAGCGCCCGCCCCCGTACGAAGGGCCCGAAGAGCGGGCTCGAGCTTCAACTCGATCTCGTCCCACTCTGCGTCGGGGTCCGACCCGGAGACGATCCCGGCCCCTGCGAACAGCCGCCACTCCCGGCCGGCCCCGACTGCGGACCGGAGCGCAGGGACGAAGTCCCCCTCCCCCTCCCCGTCGAACCATCCGACGGGGCCCGAATACCATCCGCGATCAAACGGCTCCTCGCCTCGGAGAATCCGAAGGGCCTCCTCCCTCGGCCGCCCGCAGACGGCCGGCGTCGGGTGCACGGCCTCGACGAGAGACAGGATGTCCTCGCCCGGACCCGCGCCTCCCCGGATCACCGTCTCGAGGTGTTGGATCCCGGCCAGGCGGAGGACCCGTGGCTCGGGGTCCACCTCCATCCCGATCAGGCGGGGCTCGAGGACCTCCACCATCTCGTCCACGGTCAGGTGATGCTCGGTCCGGTTCTTCTCACTCCCGAGGAGGCGCCGGGCGAGCTCTTCGTCCCGGCCCGGATCTGCGGCGCGGGGCATGGAACCCGCGACCGCGGTGGCCTCGAACTGCCCGCCCCGGAGTTGGGCAAGAATCTCGGGGGCGGCACCCACGAAGACTCGTCCAGGATGGGGCTCGAACAGGAAGACGTGTGCCCGCGCGTTGTCGGCGCGAAGCGAGCGGAGGACGGCGAGCGGGTCCACCGGATTGTCGAACCGCGCGTCCTGGATCCGCGCCAGAACGACCTTTTGAACACGCCCGTCTTCGATCGCGGACAGGGTCCTTCGGATCGCGTCTCGCCATCGGCTCCGGTCTCCCGTCCCGGTGTCTCCACCACCCGGTCGCCCGGTCTCACCCGTGCTCTCGTCGGCGACATCCGCGACGCTTGCCGGCGGACCGCCGGCGACGGGCTCAGCCGCATGGTGTCGGACCTCGCCGTATCGGCTCGTGAGCGTGACCCTAGGAAGGATGAAGCAGGCCGGAGCAAAACCGTTCCACTCCCGCTTCGGCGTACCGACGTCGATGAACGAGAAGCCCCCGAAGAAGCGCGGGCTCTTCCACAGGGAGGGCTCCGATCGCTCGAGTCGCCCGAGCGCGCTGCGGGCCTCACGCCGGACGACGTCGAACCGCGACGCCGCACCTCCCGGAGGGACCTCGATCCGGGTCAGCTCTCCTCCCCAAGCGACCCACCGCTCCCCGCGTCCCCAGAACCCACGGGGCTCCCCGCTGAACGCATCGAGGAACGCCACCGGGTCGCCCTCCGGGAGCCCCCGAAGGCCGGCGAGGCCGGGCGATTCCTTCGAGGCAGGGGAGGAACGGGTCATAGCGGAGTCGGCGGAGAGTTGGGGGACCTTGGTATGACGGGCCCCGAATATAGCATTCCCCGTCGGGCGGCCACCTTCTTTCCAGGGAGCGCCCCCCCTATGCTCATCACGTGCCCGATCAGCCCCTCCTCCAGAACCTGGGCGCCATCCTCCTCGCGGGGACAGCTGTCGCCCTCCTGGCGCGGGCGCTCCGCGTCCCCACGATCGTCGCGTACATCGTGGCGGGCCTCGGGCTGGGGCCGGCGTTCGGCGTGGTGCAGGTCACGCCGACCACGGAGCTCATCTCGGAGGCCGGGATCATCCTCCTGCTTTTCCTCGTCGGCCTCGAGCTGTCCCTGGGGAAGATTCGGGAGGTCGGTCTGGTTGCCCTGGGCGCGGGCGCCCTGCAGATGCTCGGCACGGGGCTGGCGGTGGGCGCGACGGCGGCCGCGTTCGGACTCGACGGTCGGGACGCGGTCTTTCTAGGCATCGCGCTGACCTTCTCCTCCACCGTGGTCGTGGTGAAGGTCCTGGACCAGCTCCGGGAGCTGGACTCGAGACACGGCCGCGTGGCGGTGGGCGTGCTGCTGGTGCAGGACCTGGCCGTCGTGCTCGTCCTGACGTTCGTGGCCGGAATGGGGGGAGAAGAGTCCCCCGATCCGCTCGGCCTCGCGGCGAACATCGCCACGGCGTTTGCCGGGATGACGCTCCTCTTCGCGGCCGTCGCCGTGGCGGCCTGGAAGCTTCTGCCCTTCCTCCTCGGATCGATCGCGCGCTCCCAAGCTGCGCTCCTCGTCGGAAGCCTGGCGTGGTGCTTCCTGGTGGTGTCGGCCGCGGAGGGGCTCCATCTCTCCCCGGAGCTCGGGGCGTTCCTGGCGGGCGTGGCCCTCGCCCAGCTTCCATACAGCCGGGAGCTCCGGCGCAGGGTGCACCCGCTCATGAACTTCTTCGTGGCCGTCTTCTTCGTGTCGCTCGGATCCCAGATGGAACTGGCCACCGCCGCTCGCGCCTGGCCCCTCGTCGTCGCCCTGGCCGCCGTCACGCTTCTCCTGAAGCCGCCCCTCGTCGCATGGGTCGTCCGCCGGCTTGGCGAGGCCCGCCCGGTCGCGCTCCGGACTGGACTGTACCTGGCTCAGACGTCCGAGTTCTCCTTCATCCTGGCGGGGCTCGCCCTCGCGAACGGACTCGTGGGAGAGACGGTGCTCTCGATCGTGGGAGCGGTCGGCGTTGCGACCATGGGCGCGTCCACCTTCCTGATCCCCCAGGGAGGGCGGCTCGCCGACCGTCTGGAGCGGTGGAAGGCAGATCCAGCGGTCCGTCCGGCCCCCGGTGACCGGGCGGGTTCGGCCGACCGCCCCCCCGAGGCGCGCGCCGGTCACGTGGTGATCGTCGGGATGAACTCCCTGGGACGAAGGATCGTCCAGCTCCTCTGCGAGCGGGGCGAGCCGGTCCTGGCCGTGGACACAGATCTGGAGAAGCTTCGGGGCCTCTCCTGCCCCGTGCTCCTCGGGGACGCCCAGTACCTGTCGGTTCTCGAGGAGGCGGGTCTTCGAGACGCGCAGCTCCTCGTCTCCGCGCTCCACATCGAGGAGGTGAACCGGCTTCTGGCCTATCTGGCCTCCCGGCTAGGAGTGCCCTGCGTCGTTCACGCGTCCGACCTGGCCGCCGAGCGGGAGCTCGAGACCCTGGACGTCGCTCATCTCCTGAACTCCCGTGAGGCCGGCGTCGCGCGCATGACGAGCGCGCTCTGTGAGGCCGGGATCTTGGGCGGAGGATCGAGGTGACGAGGTCCGGCACGTACGCGGAGCACCGGGGGGCGAGCGGATGATCGAGCTCACGGTCCTCCTCGCCTCCGCCGCGCTCGGGTTCGGGGCCGCCCGCTGGACGGGCCTCCCTCCCATCCCCGTCCTGATCCTGGCTGGCGTAGCGGGTTCCGCCGCCTTTCCGCTGGACGACCAGTTCCTCGGAGACGCCCTGACCCTGGGCGTCATTGGGCTCGTGTTCGTGGCCGGGATCGAGTTGAACCCGGCCAGGCTCTGGGGGCGGGGCAACGCGGCAATCCGGGTGGGGCTGGTCCAGTTCGTGGTCCTCGGCGCCCTCGGGATGCTCGCGTCGCTCCTCCTCGGGCTCGAGGCGGGAGCCTCGGCGTACGTGGCGCTCGCCCTCGCGGCGTCGTCCACCCTCGTCGTCGTGAAGATCCTCCAGGATCGGGGCCTCATGTACGAACCGGTTGGACGCCTGGTGACGGGCGTCCTCCTCTTCCAGGACCTGCTGATCATCCTCTGCATCCCGGTCGTCGCGCGCCTGGAGGAAGGCTGGGGCGCGGCGGCGGCCGGCGTCGGCGCAACGCTCGGGCTCATGGCCGTTACGGGGGCAATCCTCAGATGGGGCGCCCCCGCGCTCCTCCGTCGCTTCACGTTCGAGGAGGAGATCGTCCTCCTCCTGGGTCTCTCGACGCTCTTCGGTTTCATGGGCGCGGCCCTACTGCTCGGGCTCCCTCCGGTCTCGGGCGCGTTCCTCGCGGGGGTCTCCCTGTCCGGCTTCCCCACGTCGGCCGTCGTGCGTGGGCAGGTGAGCTCGCTGGGCGACTTCTTCCATCCGCTCTTCTTCGCCGCGCTCGGCGCAATCCTGCCGCTTCCGAGCGCGGTAGAGCTGGGACGGGCGATGGTCCTGGGGATCCTCGTCGTGGGGGTGACGCCGCCACTCGTAGCCGTTCTCGCCGAGCGCGTGGGGTTCTCGGCCCGTCCCGCCCTGGCCAGCGGCCTCCTGCTCTCCCAGACGAGCGAGTTCTCGCTCGTGGTGGCGCTCCAAGGTCTGCTCCTGGGCCAACTTGACGAGGGGGTCTTCGTAGTCGTCACGCTCGTCACGGTCGGCACGATGATCGCGACGCCCTTCCTCACCTCGGATCGGACCACCTGGGCGCTCGTGAGGATGCACCCGTTCCGGCGGGGCCCCCGCCTCCTGCCCCGCACCCCCGAGGGGCACGTCCTCCTTCTCGGGTGTGGGCAGCACGGAGAGCACCTCCTGGAGGAGCTGATCGTAACCCGGTCGGAGATCGTGGTCGTGGACGACGACCCGGCGCTCGTCGCTCGCGTCCGGAAGGCGGGCGTCACTGCCCTCCGAGGAGACATCTCGGACGTCCGGCTCCTGGAGGAAGTCGGAGCGGATCGGGCCCGCGTCGTGATCTCGACCGTGCCCCGACGTGAGGACAACGTGCCGCTTCTCCGCTTTGCCCGGGGCGTCCCGATCCTGGTCCGCGGATTCAATCTCGAGGACGGGGAATGGATCGCGGCCAGGGGCGGGCGCCCGATCCTCTACAGCGAAGCGGCCGCGGAGGACTTCCGGGACTGGTTTGAGAACGAGTGGGTTCCGGCCCAGGAACCTTAGCTCGTGGCCCCGCGTACGACCCTACATGCTCGCTCCGCTGACGATCCGTGAGTGGAGGTTCGGCGTTTTCCTCCTCCTCGTCTTCCTTCCGGGAGGCGCGGTCCTGGCTCAAGGGTCCTCGCCCCTTCCGGGACCGGGCGGGAGCGGGGATCGGGGGTTCCTCTTCGAGCGACCGTCGGTGAGCCTCGGGCTCCGTGCGGGACTCTTCGTTCACCGTGCCGGAAGCGACCTCTACGATTTCACAACCGAGAAGCTCACGGTCGACCGCTCCGACTTCCGGGGCACGTCTCTGGGGCTCGAGGGCACGGCGTGGCTGGGCGAGCGAACCGAGCTCCTCTTCGGGCTCGACGGGAGCCGGGTGTCTCTCCGATCCGAGTATCGTGCCTTTCTCGAGGACAACGGGGATTCCATTCAGCAGACGACCAACATCACCCACGGGCCGGCCTTCTCCGCCGGCCTCCGCTGGTATGTCCTGCCCCGTGGCGACGCGCTCGGGTGCTTCATCTGGGTCCCGCGGCGGTGGAACGCGTTCCTCGGGGGGGGCGCGGCGTTCTCGGCATATGAGGTGTCCCTCGAGGGCGATTTCGTAGACGAGCGGGACCTCACGATCTCGACGGCCCAGCTCCAGTCGGACGGAGGCGCGTTCCTCCCCTTCCTTTCGGCTGGATTCGAGCTCGCGATGACGCCGCGTGTCGCCGTCGTGCTCGAGGGACGGTACCATTGGGGAGACACCGACCTCGGGCAGGACTTCCAGGACGATCGGGGACGCCCCACCTTTCAGCCGCTTGACCTCTCGGGAGCGCGGCTGACCGCCGGATTCTACTACCGCTTCTAGCGGACTGATAAGGAAGCCGAAGATGACGCGCTCGACGCTCGCGCTGCTCGCTGCCCTGGCCGGTCTCGGCGGCGCCGCCGTTCCCGGGGCCCTCGCCCAGAACGCGGCGGCCCAGGGCGACGCTCGGTGGCTTCCCTGGGTGGGATGCTGGGAGGGAGCCACCGAGGTGGGTGCTCCGGCAACGGACCGGGTTCTGGTGTGTTTCCGTCCCCTTCCCTCCGGAGACGGGGTCGAGATCCTGACTTACTCGGATACCGGTGAGCTGGTCGCGGTGGAGGACCTGACGCCGAACGGCGTCCCGGTACCCGCCGAGGAAGGTGGTTGCGTAGGGCAGCGCGCGGCGAGCTGGTCCGACGACGGGCTCCGCGTCTTCCTCTCTTCGAGTCTCGATTGCGGGACCCCGCCGGACCGCACGACGAGGGGGGTCCTCACGGTTCTTCCCGGCGGGGCGGGTTGGATCGAGATCCAGTCTGCCCGGGTCGAAGCCGGGAACCCCGTGCTCGGCATCCGCACGTTCGTCGGTGCCTCCGGAGAGACCCTGGCCGGGCTCGGGATCGTGGATCCGTCCGCCGGCCTCGACCTGGCGGTCTCGACGGCCCGGACGAGAGCCGGTCGGGCGCTCACGGCGGATGCCCTCGTCGAGATCGTCGAGGGGGCGGGGCCGGAGGTGGCGAGCGCGCTGATCGTGGAGCGCGGGCAGCGCGTCGGTCTGAACGCCTCTCTCCTCCGATCGCTGTCCGAGCGAGGCGTGCCGGGAGACGTTCTGGACGTCATGGTGGCAGTGAGCTACCCGGATCGGTTCCAGCTCGGAGGCAGTCCGAAAGGGCCCCTCCCCGAGATCCGCGACGTCATGGATTCGACTCCAGCTGCCAGGCGGGCCGTCTCCTCCTGGCCGCTGCGTTCCCGGCCGTCTCGGGGCTACTCGCCCTGGCGTTTCGGGTACTACGATCCGTTCTTCTTCGACCCGTTCTTCTACGGAACCTACGAGTACGGCTATAGCCCCTACGGGTACCGCTCGTTTGGCTCTCCGTATTACCAGGTCCCGCGCGTCATCGTGGTCACCCCGCCGGTGATCGAGGACCGGAACGACTTCTACCTGGACCCGGACCGGGGGCTGGTGAGGCGCGGCAGCGGATCGACGGGGACGGCGGGATCGGCCTCCGACTCGCGCGCGCCGAGCGCAAGGGTCTCGCGTCCGTCGGCCTCCTCGGGGCGCGCCTTGCGACCCTCGGGGAGTGGCTCGCGATCCTCGGGGGGCAACGCACGAGTCTCGGGCGGCGGCTCCCGCGCCTCGGGAGGCGGGGTCCGCACGTCTCCGCGTGACTCCGGCTCGTCCGGAGGGAGCGCTTCCCCCCCGATTCGTCGGGCCGTTCCGAGATCGGGTGACGGAGGGGACCCATAGGGCGCTCCCAGAGCCCCTCGTCTGCTTCTGTGCGTCCCGCCTCCGCCTCCGACGCCCCGGTGGACTGCACGTTCCCCTCCGAAGGGATGGACTGCCCGAGCTGTGCCGCCACTACCAGCCGGGCGCTCCTCCAGGTGGACGGCATCCTCAGAGTCGAGCCTGACGTCATCCAGCAGACAGTCCGCGTGACGTACGACTCCGGGCGCGTCGAGCCGGCACGGATCCGACGACACCTGGCTCGCCTAGGATACGGAACGGGCGGGAACGGGGACGCCGCCCGGCCGGAGGCGTCCGCCCCCGCGCCTGTACCGCATTCCGGCCTCCGCGCCCTTTTCGCGTCCACCCCGACCTACGTGTGGCTGGGCGGGGGGCTCTGGGCACTCACGATCTTGGCGACCCTCGTGGCAGCCTCGACCGCGACCGTGGCTGTCCTGGGTGCGGCCACCGTGGCGACGGCCGGATGGAGCGTCTTCTCCCCGCGCATGGGCGGCCGCCCGGTCCGGGGCGCTGGACATGCACGTGCTCATGGCCATCGCGGCGCTCGGGGCTCTCGCGATCGGCGAGTCCGTGGAGGCCGGCGCTGTCCTCTTCCTCTTCGCGGTGGCCCGCGAACTGGAGGAGCGGACGCTTAGGCGGGCCCGCTCCGAGGTGCGCTCGCTCATGGACCTCACGCCGGTCGAGGCTACGGTTCTCCGGCACGGCCACCAGGTGCGGGTCCCGGTTGACGGAGTCCGGGAGGGCGAAATCGTCTTGGTGCGTCCCGGCGAGAGGGTCCCGGTGGACGGCACCGTGACGGGCGGGGCCTCCGAGGTGGATGCCTCGGCCATTACGGGTGAATCGGTGCCCGTACCGAAGCTCACGAACGATCGCGTCCTCGGCGGCTCGGTGAACGGGAGCGGGGCGCTCGAAATCCGCTGCGACCGCCCGGCCGAGGAGTCGGCCCTGAGCCGGATCGTCCGAACCATCGAGGACGCACGGTCCCGGAGGAGCGCAGCCGAGGCGTTCGTCGATCGCTTCGCGCGTGCCTACACTCCGCTCGTGCTCCTGGGCGCCCTGGCGATCGCCGTCGGACCGCTGCTCCTGGGTTACGGCCAGTGGGCCGACATGGGATACCGGGCTCTCGTCCTCGTGGTGGTCGCCTGTCCATGCGCGCTTGTCATATCCACGCCGGTCACGGTCGTGAGCGCTCTCACGGGTGCCGTACGGAGGGGGATCCTCGTGAAGAGCGGAATCCACCTCGAGGTGCTGGGGAAGACTCGCGTGGTCGCGTTCGACAAGACGGGGACCGTGACCGAGGGGACGCCCACGGTCTCGTGCGTCGTGAACTGGAGCGCCGAGGGCGAGGCGGAGCTCGTCCTCATGGCCGCGGCGGCGGAAAGCCGGAGCGAGCACCCGATCGCGCGCGCCATCCTCGCGGAGGCGGAGAAGCTGGGTGTCGTTCCGGACGACGGCGTCGAGATGACGGCGCTTCCGGGTAGGGGGGCCCGCGCCCGGGTCCGCGGCCGATCGGTTCTCCTGGGGAGCCCCCGCCTGTTCTATGAGGAGGGCCTCGTCGGAGAAGAGGAGGACCGGGCAATCTCCGAGCTCTCGAGGGAGGGGAGGAGCGTCGTCCTCGTCGGGTGGGGAGCCCGCGAGGGGAGTCCACCCGAGCTCAGAGGCGCCCTTCTCCTCGCTGACGAGGTGCGTGAGAGCGTCGAGCCGCTCCTCGCGAGCCTGCGCGATGAGGGGATCGAGCGGATCGTGCTCATGAGCGGCGACCGCGCGCCTGCGGTCGAGGCCGCGGCCCGTTCGGCTTCACTCGGGGGCCAGGCGTTCGACGAGTGGCGGGGCGACCTCCTACCCGAGGAGAAAGTGGAGTGGGTAAAGGAGCTCAAGGCTCGGCACGGCCCAGTCCTCATGGTCGGGGACGGGGTCAACGATGCGCCGGCCCTGGCCGTGTCGGACGTGGGCATGGCCATGGCGAGACGGGGAACGGCCCTGGCGCTCGATACGTCCGACATCGCCCTCATGGAAGACGACCTCTCGCGCATTCCCGAGGTCTTTCGGATGGGCCGGAAAGCGGCGGGGATCATCCGCGCCAACGTCGCCTTCGCCCTTCTCGTCAAGGTTGCCTTCGTGGCGCTCGGCGGAGCGGGGTATGCGAGCCTCTGGATGGCGGTCGTGGCCGACATGGGCTCGAGCCTGGCAGTGATCCTGAACGGGCTCCGCGCGCTCCGCGCTTGAGCCGCGCGCACGGAGGCGCCCCAGCCCGGACCGTCCTCAGCCCCTCGCTCGAGCCGGAGGCACCCCCACCACATCGTCCAGGGCCGCTAGGAGGTCTCCTCGCTCGGGCCACCCTCTAGAGAACACCCTCCCGTTCACCACCACGCCGTGGGTGGGGAGGCGGGTCAGGGTTCGGAGCAGGTCGCGGGCCCCTACCCGATAGGCCCAGAAATCGCGCACGAGGAGCGCAAGTAGGGCCACGAAGTTCCGCGGGTCGATGACCTGAACCTCCACGCGGACGCCGTAGCGCCTTCGCACGTCGCAATAGAGGGGCCCGAGCGACTCCATGACCGCCCTTCTCTCGGGAAAGACGGGCTCCCCACCCCGAGTCAGGAAGTCGCCCTCGAGTCGGCCGCAGCAGCCGCTGGCCGACATTTGCTGCTCCCACTCCCGGATGAAGATCACGCTCGCGCGCTCGGCCATGGCGGACACCCGGTTACTGGACGGCCGCGCCAGCGTCGGTCGAGCGCGGATCCGGAATCCCGACCCGCATGCCCGTCGCGGGATCGAGCATGACGGAGTGGGCCTGTCCCTGACTCCCTCCGACCCTCACCGTGTGCCCCATTGCCTCGAGGGCTCTCGCCACCCCCGGGTCCCGGAGCCTCGACTCGATCGAGATCCGGTCCGGAAGCCACTGGTGGTGCGAGCGAGGCGAGGCGAGGGCCGCCTCCAGGTCCATCCCGAACTCGGCGATGTTGAGCGTGACGTGAAGCACCGTATTGATGATCGTGCGTCCTCCGGGGCTGCCGATCACGGCGACCGCCTCGCCATCCCGGGCCAGGATGGTCGGCGTCATGCTAGAGAGCATCCGCTGTCCCGGCCGGGCCAGGTTGGGCTCGTTCCCAATCTGACCGGACTCGGTCGTCACGCCGGGATAGCCGTTGAAGTCGCCCATCTCGTTGTTCAGGAGAAAGCCGCCTCCGGGCACGGTGATCTTGGATCCGTAGAGGGCCTCGAGCGTGTAGGTCACGGAGACTGCCGTCCCGTCCGCGTCCACCACCGAATAGTGGGTGGTCTCCATGCTCTCCACTCCCGGCTCGATCTGCTCCGTGGACGAAACGCCCGCGCGGCGCGGATCGATCTCGGTGCGGAGCTCGGCCGCGTAGTCCTTGCTCGTGAGCCTCTCGACGGGGACGGGCCAGTAGTCCACGTCCGCCAGGTGGCGGGCACGGTCCCGGTAGGCCATCCGCTGCGCCTCGGTCACGTGATGGAAGTGCGCCGCGCTCCCGTGCCCCATCGCCCTCAGGTCGTAGCCCTCGAGGATGTTCAGCATTTGGACGAGCGCGACACCGCCGCTGCTGGGCGGGGGCATGCTGATGACTTCGTAACCGCGGAACGTCGCCTGGATCGGCTCCCGCTCGACCGCCCGGTAGAGCGCGAGATCTTCCTCGGTGATGAGCCCTCCGCCCCTCCGCATCTCTTCGGCGATGAGGCGCGCTGTCTCCCCCTGGTAGAAGCCGTCCCGGCCGTCCCGCATGACGCGAGAGAGGGTTCGGGCGAGGTCGGGCTGTCTCCAGACGTCGCCGGCTTCGTACGGTGTCCCATTCATCGAGAACGCCCCAACGCTCGCAGGATAGCGGGACATCGAGCCCGTGATCTGACCCTCAAGCGAGCGAGCGAGCGCCTCGCTCAGGACAATCCCGTCCTCGGCCAGTGCCACGGCCGGAGCCACGAGCCCGGCCCAGTCGTAGCTCCCGTAGCGCTCGTGGGCCAGCGCGAAGCCGGCGACCGTCCCCGGCACGCCCACCGCCACGTGGGTGTTCGCCTGGACCGACCGGGAATACTCCCCGGTCTCGTCCACGAACATCTCGGGACCGGAGGCCAGGGGAGCCTTCTCGCGGAAGTCGAAGGAGGTCGAGCGCCCGTCGGGGAAGCGAACGACCATGAACCCACCGCCGCCGATGTTCCCAGCCATCGGATAGACGACGGCCAGCGCGAATCCGGTGGCAATGGCGGCATCGACCGCCGTCCCCCCCTCCCGGAGCACGGACGCGCCCACCCGGCTCGCGATCTCGCTCGCGGAGACCACCAGGCCACCCTGGGTCCGAACCGTTCGCCCTACCGCCGACTCGTCGATCCGAGGTGCGACCCGGATGGTGGACGGGCCCGCGTACGTGCACGATCCGAGGAGGACGACGCCCGCGAGGGCGGCCAGCGGCAGGGACGGTAGCCGGCGGCGGGCGCCGCCTTCGCGAGCGGGTTTGGACGGAATCCTGCGTCCGGACCCCCCAGAGCAGGCCAGCACCGACGAGTGGGCCACCGTGGAGGTCACGGCATGGCCTCCGTCGCCATCTCGGCCGCGACCCGCTCCACGGCCTCCATCACACGGAGCAGGTTCCCGCTCCAGATCTTCCGGATCTCTTCCTCCGAGTACCCGCGCCGTACCAGCTCGAGCGTCACGTTAAAGGTCTCGGAGGCATCGTTCCATCCCTCAATCCAGCCGCCCCCGTCGAAGTCGGAGCTGATCCCAACGTGGTCGATGCCGATCAGGTCCACGACGTAGTCGATGTGATCCACGAGATCGGCGACCGTGGCGGTGCGTCCGGGCACCAGATACGGTGAGTACGCGACCACGTGCACCACGCCGCCGTTGGCCTGGAGCGCCAGGAGCTGCTCGTCGTCCAGATTCCGATAGTGGTTCGTGAGCGCCCGTACGGAGGAGTGGGAGGCCATCACGGGCGCTCCCGATAGCGCCATCGTCTGGAGGTTCGCCTCCTTCGACGGGTGCGAGATATCGAGGATGATCCCCAAGCGGTTCGCCTCGACAACGACCTCGCGTCCGAGGGGGGAGAGGCCGTTCCAACGGTATCCGTCCTGCTCTCCGGTACTGGAGTCCGCCAGCTGGTTGGCCCCAAAATGAGCGAGCGAGAGATAACGGACGCCCAGCTCGTAGAAGCGCCTCACGTTCTCTACGTCCTCTCCCAGCGCATAGCCGTTCTCCATCCCCATCAGGGCCACGAGCCGTCCCTCCGCCGCAATCCGGCGCACGTCCGCCGCCGTCAGGGCGAGGCCGATGCGTTCCGGGGCCAGCTCGGACGTGAGCCGCCGGATCGCGAGCACTTTGTCCATGGCCGTGTTGTAGGGTCGGAGATAGCCCTCGGCGGTGAAGTCCTGCTCCTGGTCCTGGTGCATGGAGAACCAGACCGCCCTGAGCCCCCCCTCCTCCATGGACGGGAGATCGACCTTCGTGTCCGGGTGACCGGTCACGTAGTTGGGCTCGGAGGCTGTGAAGTGGACCGGTTCGATGTCGGTGTGCGTGTCCATCGTGAGCGCCCGCTCGTGGATCGCCCGCGCTCGCTCGACGACCGTTCCGTTACCCGGCTGGGCCTCCCCACCGGTCGGCGACACCGCCGCGACGAGCGCCGCGGCGAGGGCCGCACCCGCGAAGCCGGGGACACGAGGACGCGCCCCCGCCCGATCAGCGAGTCGGCGCATCCCCCAGGATCTGAATCCGGTCATCGTCGTCCGGCACGACGCAGAGGAACTCGAACGGCTCATCGCCCTCGGCTCGGTACCAGTGTGGCGTTCCGCCCGGAATGTGGACCACGTCGCCCGCGTGCACATGATAGACCTCCTCGCCGATCCCCACGGTGGCGGCGCCCCGAAGCACAAACTGCTGATGCTCGACCACGTTCTGGTGCCGAGGCATGCCGCCGCCCGGGCTCCATGACGAACCGGCGCATGTGGAAGCCCGAGCCCTCGCCCGGACCCGTGATAACCTGCCGGACGGTCGAGGTCCCGCCCGTTACCGCCTCGACGGGAATCGCCTCGATGTGGCGCACCCGCGCATTCGCTTCCCTTCCCGCTCGGCCCGCTTCCCAACCGCCGGGCGGAGGGGTGTCCGGGCTGGCACCTGGTCTCGAGGCTGGCGTCTCACGCATGAGACAATATGTGGCCTCCCGCCCCGGAACCTCCACCCTCGGAGCCTCTTTACCTAGAACTGACAGTCGCCCGGAGGCTAGCTTCTCGCCTGTACGGCCGTGAGCTATTGGTTGAACCCTTGACGGCCCAGGAAAGCTGGATGTCTGCCGTTCCGTCTTCAGGTCGTCCAACGAGGAGGATCATGCCAGCGCTCGCACGCATTCCGGCCCTGCTCCTGCTCCTTCTGGTCTCTTCCCGATCGGGTGTCGCCCAGACCGGGCCCCCGGCCGGCCCGTCGGGGTCCTCTTCCGCCCCGAGCCTCGAACAGGGCATCTATACGGAGGAGCAGGCCGACGCGGGAGGCCGGGACTTCGAGACCATCTGCACGGACTGCCACGGCGGCTTCGATCTTCTCTCCCCGAACCTCTCCATGAAGTGGACCGGCCGTACCCTCTGGGAGCTCTACGAGCGAATCAAGAACACGATGCCCGAGAACGATCCAGGCTTCCTCGACACCGCTCAAGCGGCGCGGCTCGTGGCCTACCTGTTGGGCCAGCAGGGATTCCCGTCGGGTGAGCGGGCGCTCGAGCCCGACGAGGCGGCCCTGGCCGGGATCGTGATCCACCGTCCCGCCAACCCCGTTCCGTGACGCCGGCGCGGGCCGCCGGCATCTAGGGCTCGCGGTCTGGCGTTCGCCGCACCCTCCCGACGGCTCCTACCCGCAGTCCGAAGGAGCGTCTCCGGCTCGGGACGTCCGGCGCGCAAGCCATGGAATCCGGCGTCGAAACAGCCACAGGATCCCGAGCGGAACGAGGGCGGCGAGCGTCACCATGAGCACGACTGCGCCCGACCGCTCCGAGGCCGTAGCACCCACGACGGAATAAAACACTGTTGCCGGAAGCGCCCCCGCGCCCACCGCAACGAGAAAGTGCCCCCATCGGATGGCAGTCGCGCCGGCCGCATAGCTCACGATGTCCGGGTTGATGAAGGGAATCAGGCGCCCGACGAAGACCGCGAGCATGCCTCGCTGCTCCATGAACGCATCCACGCGCGCGAGGCTCTCCGTCGACACGATCCGCTCCACGCCCGGACGGCCCAGGGCCCGGGCGAGGC
Source organism: Longimicrobiales bacterium (assembly GCA_965198065.1). Lineage (GTDB taxonomy): Bacteria > Gemmatimonadota > Gemmatimonadetes > Longimicrobiales > Gaopeijiaceae > SHZS01. The sequence continues at coordinate 1,447,722 of CBDAON010000004.1, forward strand.
CGAAGCAACACGCGGCGGCCAGGAGAGCGCTGGAAAAGGTGAGCGCGCCACCCAGGACAGCGCCGTAGATCATCGCGTTCGCGATGGCGAGGACGAACCCCGGAAGCACCGGAATGAGGGAGGAAGCGGTCTGAAGGGCCGTCGAGGCGAGGGGCGCCCAGACGCCGAATCCCACGAGCCAGGCCCGGATCCGATCCGGGTCGGACTCCCACAGAAGCGCCCACGCGGTACGAAGGCCCTCCACGGTCACCAGAAGAGCGCCCTCCCCTCGCGAAGGACCAGCCGCACCCGACCGAACGCGGTGACGTCAACCTCCGGGTCGCCGTCCAGGAGCACGAGATCGGCGACCATGCCGGGCGCCACCTGACCCAGGTAATCATACGCGAAGCGGAACGCCGGCTCGGTGGTGAGCGACGCGAGGTGGTCCGCGAACGGGATCCCACCCTCGTCCAGGAGCAGATGGTCGGGCATGGGGTCGTACCTGGGAATGTACCCGGCGCCGGTGCCGAACACCATGCTCCCCCCCCGATCGACGAAGCCTCGGAGCGCGGAGAGTTGCTCCTCGGACCCCGCCGCGCCCGGCGCCGTGTCGTTGAGGTGGAGCCCGAGCGCGGGAACGACGGCGCGGTCCTGAACGGCGAACCGGGCCAGGGCCCCGCTGGACCAGGGTGGACCCGAGGGATTCACGAACATGACGCCCCCCACGGCTCCGCCCGGGACCGAGACGATCCGGGGGCCCATCACCTCCCCCGATTGAATCCGCTCGATGAGCGGGGCGAGCGCGTCCCGTGGAGTGTTGGTGTCTACCACGCTCGTGAAGCCGAACCGGTTGAAGCGCTCCCGAACTAGCTCCTCGAGCTCGGGACCCGTCGCCGATTGCGCCGCGTAGAGCAGCTCCGCGTCCATGCGCACGTGCGCGTTCCAGAAACCGGCTAGGAGGGAGAGCCCGGAGCCGTCGATCCAGAAGTCGGCCGGCGGCACGGGCAGCTCGCCCCGCGCGCCCACACCCTCGACGACCCCGTCCATCACGATGACGATCCCATCCTGAATCGGCTCCACGCCGGGCGAAGTGAAGATCGTCGGACCCTCGATCACGAGCGTACCCTGCCCCGTCCAGCTCCCGATCGCTCCCTGCCTCTGGCACGCGGGCGTCCCGGCCGCCAGGAAGAGGCATGCGGCGAGGATGGCGAGCGGGCGGGCGTACGCCGGCTTACACGGCATGAGGGCTACGACTCCTCTTGTGGAAGCATCGAACGATGGAGGTGGCGAGAGGCGGGTTCCCGAGCCGCCCGCTACGTTATCATACCGCGCGTGACGGGGCGGGTGCCAGGTGTCCCGCCGCCGCGGCCCCGGGGTCGCTCGCCGCGACCTTCTTTTCCCTTGAGCACCGAGCCGTCTGCCGCCCGTGGACCCGCATCTGCTTCTCATCGCCCCGCCCGCCGCGGTTCAGGCGGCCGGCTCCACCGCCCTGCTGGTGGTGTTAGGGCTCCTGGCCCTCGCCCTCGTGCTTTTCGTGTCCGAGGTGATCCCGCCGGACCAGACGGCGATCGTGCTCCTGGTGCTGGTAGTGGCCTTCGGTCGCTGGACCGGGATCGGGCCCGACGAGGCGCTCTCCGGCTTCGCGAGCCAGGCCACGATCACCGTCTTCGCGATGTTCGTCCTGAGCGAAGGAATCCGCCGGACGGGCGTTTTACAGATCATCGGCGACCGCATCATCCACCTGACCGGAGGGAAGCCACGGAGGCAGCTGGCCGCTCTGGTCGGCCTCTCCGGGTCCACGGCCGGTTTCATCAACAACACGCCGGTCGTCGCGATGATGATCCCCATGGCGCTCCACATCGCCGAACGCACCAACTCCTCGCCGTCCAAGTACCTGATCCCGATCTCGTACGCGGCGATGATGGGGGGGACGCTGACGCTGATCGGCACGTCCACGAACCTGCTGGCGAGCGACGTCTCCGAACGGCTCCTCGGGCGACCCATCACGATGTTCGAGTTCACGCACCTGGGGATCATCGTCCTCGTCTTCGGGAGCGCGTACCTGCTCCTCGTCGGGTGGGCCCTCACGCCCGAGCGCGTGAAGCCTCGTGAGACTCCGATGGAAACGTTCCAGATGCGCGAGTACCTCACGGAGCTGAGGCTCCTCGCCGGCTCCCCGCTCGAGGGAAAGCGGGTGGATCAGGCGCTCCGCGAGCTCGGGCTCGACATCGAGATCGTGCGGCTCAAGCGGAAGGACGAGTGGTTCGGGCCCCCGCTCGGGGTGAAGGAGCTCCAGGCGGGAGACGTCCTCCTCATCCGCACGGACCCGATCACCGTCAGCGATCTGATGAAGCTCCGCGGGATCGGCCTTGCGACCGGGAAGACGGCCGCCCGGGAGGCGGGAGACCCGCACGAGCCCGCGCCGACGCTCTTCGAGGCGGTGGTTCTCTCGGACACTCCCGTCGTGGAGGAAACGCTCCTGACGCTGAGCTTTCGTCAGACGTACGGCGCCTCGGTGCTGGCCATCCGGCGCGGCCGCGGCGTCTTGCACGAGAGGCTCAAGGACGTGGTACTCGAGGGAGGAGACACGCTCCTCGTTCACGGCGGAAAGGACGCGGCCAGGCGACTCGCCGGCGACCGCAGCTTCATGGTCACGCACGAGATGGAGCGGGCCGAGCTCCGGAGGTCCAAGCTCCCGATCGCGCTCGGAATATTGAGCCTGGTGGTGGTGACGGCGGCCGTAGGCGCTCTCCCCATCGCGGTCTCGGCCTTGGCAGGGGTCGTCGCTATGGTCCTCACCCGGTGCCTTAAGCCCGGAGAATTGTATCGCGCCGTGGACTGGAACGTGATCGTGCTCCTCGCAGGCGTAATCCCGCTCGGGATGGCGCTCGAGCGGACGGGTGGAGCAGAGTACCTGGCCCGGTTCGTGACCGAGTACGCGTCCGGGTGGCATCCACTCTTCGTTCTCCTCTTCTTCTATCTCGTGACGGCGCTCGTGACGCAGGCGGTGAGCAACAACGCAGGCGTGGTGCTCATGATCCCCGTGGCCGTGAGCGCCGCCGAGATCCTCCGCGCCGACCCGTTCTCTTTCCTTCTGGCCGTGACGTTCGCGGCCAGCACCCCGATGCTCAGTCCCATCGGCTATCAGACGAACCTGATGGTCTACGGTCCGGGAGGATATCGCTTCACGGACTTCTTTCGGGTGGGGGCGCTGCTCCAGATCCTTCTGGCCATCGTGACGACCGTGGGGATCTGGGCGTTCTGGGGAGTTTAGCGAGGGGCACCGCAGGTGGCCTCCCAACCCGCGCCGCGGCTCTCGTCGCTGCCCAAGGTTTGGCCGCCTGCGATACCTTTCCACGAGCGTAGAGCAACGGCGGCCGAGGGCGTGGCCGCCCCCTCCCCTAGCACGGAGGATTCCCGTGACGACGTCGTCCCGCCTGCCGATTCCAAGTCTTCTCCTCCTGGCCGTGCTGGCGAGCGCGCCGGAAGCGCTCGCCCAGGCTCCGGTCCCCCCCACGCCCGACACCGTGGACGCGGATGCCGCGGCCGCCGACCCCACCCCGCAGCAGGGGAGTCGACGCGGCGGGCCCAGACCATACGACCAGGTCATCCCCGAGACCGCCGAGAGCGACGTCGGGCTCTTCACAGTCCACAGCGTCGACGAGGACTGGCTCTTCGAGATCCCAGTCGCGCTCCTCGGGCGAGAGATTCTGCTCCAGACGCGGGTCACGCGGACGGCCACAGGAGCCGGGTACGGCGGGGAGGAGGAAGCGACCGCGGTCACCAGGTGGGAGCGGCGGGGCGAGCAAATCCTCTTGCGACTCGTGGGGCACCGGAACACGGCCGCGGACAGCCTCCCCATTTTTGATGCCGTCCGGAACTCGAACTTCGAACCGATCCTGGAAGCGTTCGACATCGAGGCCTACTCCCCCGACTCGACCGCCGTCGTGCTCGACGTCTCCGATTTCCTCACCTCCGATGCGCCGATCATCGGGCTCAGCCGGAGGCGGAGGGATGACTACGGGGTGCGAAGCCTCGCCTCGGACCGGACGTTCGTCGAGTCGATCCGGAGCTTCCCTGAGAACATCGAGATCCGGAGGACCGTCACCTACGGAGCCAGCGACCCTCCCTCCAACGCCGTGGGCGGGACGCTCTCGATGGAGCTCGGGCATTCGCTCCTCCTGCTCCCGGCCGATCCGATGACGCCCCGGGTGTGGGACGAGAGGGTCGGTTACTTCTCCATCCGACAAAACGACTTCGGGGCGGACGCGCAGCGCCTCCTCGAGCGACGCTTCATTCAGCGCTGGCGCCTCGAGCCCTCGGATCCCGCGGCTTACGCCCGGGGGGAACTCGTGGATCCGGTCGAGCCGATCGTGTTCTACATCGACCCGGCGACCCCGGAGAAGTGGCGGCCCTACCTCCGACAGGGGGTCGAGGACTGGCAGGAGGCGTTCGAGGCCGCGGGGTTCCGGAATGCGATCGTCGCGCTCGAAGCGCCAACGCCAGAGGAAGACCCCGAGTTCGACCCGGCCGACGCGCGGTACTCGATCATCCGATACCTGGCGTCCCCGGTCCAGAACGCGAGCGGGCCCTCCCTCCGCGATCCTCGAACCGGCGAGATCCTCGGTGCCCACATCGAGTGGCATCACAACGTGATGAACCTGATGCGAAACCTCTACTTCGTGCAGACCGCGGCCGCGAACCCCGAGGCCCGGGGCGTCCAGTTCGAGGACGACGTCATGGGCCGGCTGCTAAGGAACGTTGCCGCCCATGAGGTCGGGCACACGCTCGGGCTCGCGCACAACATGAAGGGCCACTCCTCGGTGTCCGTGGACCTCCTCCGAACGCGGTGGGTGTGCGAGAACGGGACCTCGTCCTCGATCATGGATTACGCGCGCTTCAACTATGTCGCGCAGCCCGGGGACAACACCTGCTTCATCCCGCGGATCGGCCCCTATGATAAGTGGGCGATCGAGTGGGGGTACCGGCGGGTCGTGCCCGAAGCTCGGATGTACGAGGAGGAGCGGAAGACGCTGCGCGAATGGATCCTCGACCACGCGGGAGAGGATCTCTATCGCTTCGGTGATCCCAGCTCGAGCGATCCCGGCTCGACGAGCGAGGCCCTGGGCGACGATCCAGTCCGGGCGTCGGACTACGGCGTCGAGAACCTCAAGCGGATCATAAGCAACCTCAGGGAATGGAGCTTCGAGGAGGGGGAGAGCTACGACCAGCTGGACGAGCTTTACGGGCAGGTGGTGGCCCAGTGGAGCCTCTACGTCGGGCACGTCGTCCTACTCGTCGGAGGGGTCGAGTGGGACCGCAAGGCGCAAGGGCAGGAAGGGCGCCCCTACTCACCGGTTCCCGGGGAGCGGCAGCGGACGGCCATCGACTACCTGGATCGTCAGGTGTTCCGGACGCCCGGGTGGATGATCGACACGGAGATCCTCTACCGGATCGAGCGGAGCGGCATCCAGGATCGCATCCTCAACCGGCAGGTGTCGGCGCTGGGACAGGTACTCCAGGTAGCTCGCATGAAGCGCGTGATCGAGCAGGAGGCGCTGGGGCCGGACGGATCGTACCCGCTCCACGAGATGCTTACGGACCTGCGGGCCGCGATCTGGGCCGAGCTCGGAGAGAGGCGGGCCGTCGATCCGTTCCGGAGGAACCTCCAGCGCGGGTACCTGGACCGCATGGAAGACATCCTCGAGAACCAGGACGCGGTCCGGACGGACATCGCGCCGCTAGTCCGTGGGCAGCTCCGCGCGGTCGAGGCCGAAGCGGCCGCCACTCGCTCCGAGATCGCAGACGAGGTGACGCGGCTCCACCTGGACGACGTGATCGCGCGGATTGAGCGGATCCTGGATCCGGAGGGGTGACGGCGGCGGGAACCGAGGGGACCCCGACGGTTCACGCTGTGGGGCGCGGGCGCGAGCCGTAGAAGGGGGGCCTCGTCGGCCCGGCCCCGGGTCCTACCGGAACCCTGCCTGGAGCTTCTCCAGCGCGTCCGACCCCGGGCAGAGCGCCTCGTACGGAAGCTCGGTCAGGGGCGTCTCCACCGTGCCGGCCACGTCGTGCATCTCGGGAGCGTCGGGGGAGATGTGGAGGAGCCCCGTCAGGACCTCCCCTTTCTCCTGCCGCTCGCGGATGTACGAGTACGCCTGGTCGCGGTCGAGCGCGTCGAACCCGTCGGCCACCTTCCGGAACCGGACGACGCTCCCGTCCTGCATGCGGACTTCCTTCGTGCTCCCCGGCTCGTACGAGACCGCAATCTCCGGGGTCGGGGCCACGAAGTCGGCCTCGGTCACGACCGTCGCGTGCTCTCGGGTGAAGCGGTAGCTCTTGGTCGAGCCGTCGTGATCGTTGAAGGTCACGCACGGCGAGACCACGTCGATCAGCGCGAACCCCTGGTGTCGCACCCCCGCCTGGAGGAGGGGAACCAGCTGCTCCTTGTCTCCCGAAAAGCTCCTCGCGACAAACGTCGCTCCCAGAGAGAGAGCGAGGAGAACCGGGTCGATCGGAGGCTGTCGGTTCTCAGCTCCGCGCTTGGGCTTGGACCCGATGTCCGCCGACGCGGAGAATTGCCCCTTCGTCAGGCCGTACACTCCGTTGTTCTCGATCACGTAGAGGAGGTTCACGTTCCTCCGGATCGCGTGGGCCAGCTGTCCCAGCCCGATCGAGAGCGAGTCTCCGTCGCCCGACACCCCCATGTAGACGAGGTCCCGGTTCGCTCCGACCGCGCCCGTGGCGATGGCCGGCATCCGTCCGTGCACGCCGTTGAACCCGTGGGACTGGGACAGGAAGTACGTCGGCGTCTTGGCCGAGCACCCGATCCCTGAAAGCTTCGCGACCCGATGGGGTGGGATCTCGAGCGCCCAGAACGCCTCGATGATCGCGGCCGTGACGGAGTCGTGCCCGCACCCCGCGCAGAGCGTAGAGGTCGTGCCCTCGTAGTCCCGCCGGGTCAGACCCAGAGAGTTCTTCTTGAGGCCCGGGTGCGCTACACGGGGCTTCAGGATCCAGGTCATGCGAAGCTCTCCGAGAGCCGGCGTTTGGCGGGGCGACCTCCGTTCAGGTACTCGCGGACCGGGCCGACCACGTCCGAGGCGCTGAGCGGCATGCCCCCGAAAGCGAGAACGGATTCGAGCCGGTTGCGGGGAAAGGCGGCCTCCGCCGTCAGCAGCGTCGCGAGCTGCCCGTCCCGGTTCTGCTCCACCACGAAACTGCGCTCGTGCGCCTCCAGGAAGTCCTTCACGGTCGGGTGGAACGGGAAGCCCCGGATCCGCATGAAATCCAGGTGGACGCCTTCCGCCGCCAGGATATCCTGCGCCTCCCGGATCGCCCGGTCCGTCCCCCCCACGGACACCACACTGAAGCGAGTGGGTCGGCCGGCGGCCGCTGCCGCGAGCCGCACGACGGGTTCGGGCAGGTGGACGGCAGCCCCCTCGATCTTCCGCGCGATGCGCAAGAGCACGTCCGCGTACGCGGCTTCGTCCTCCGTGTAGCGACCGTTCTTGTCGTGCCCCGACCCTCGCGCAAAGTACGCGCCCTTGGGGTGGACGCCCGGAATCGTCCGGTAGGCGATCCCGTCCCCGTCCACGTCGATGTAGCGGTGGAAGCGGTCCTCGATCTTCTCGAGCTCCTCCGGCTCCAGCACCTTCCCCCGATCCGGGCGGTAGGCGTCGTCCCAGGTGAGCTTGGGCACCACCCAGTCGTTCATCCCGATGTCCAGGTCGGAGAGCACGAACACGGGCGTCTGGAACCGCTCGGCCAGGTCGAACGCCTTTGTGGCGAAGCGAAAGCACTCCTCGGGATCGGATGGGAAGAGGACCACGTGCTTCGTGTCACCGTGGGAGGCGTACACGGCGGAGAGGATGTCCCCCTGCTGGGTTCGGGTCGGCATCCCGGTGGAAGGGCCGGCCCTCTGGACGTCGAAGATGACCGTCGGGATCTCCGCGTAGTACGCGAGCCCGACGAACTCACCCATGAGCGAGATCCCGGGCCCGCTCGTGGCGGTGAAGGACCTGGCGCCCGCCCAACCGGCCCCGACGACCACTCCCGCAGCGGCGAGCTCGTCCTCCGCCTGAACGACGATGAAGCGGTTCTCCTTCGTCTCCGGATCCTTCCGGAAGCGCTCGCAGAAGTGCGAGAACGCATCCACGAGCGAGGTGGAGGGCGTGATCGGATACCAAGCGGCGACCGTGGCCCCGGCGTACACGCAGCCGAGCGCAGCTGCCGTGTTCCCGTCGATCAAGATCTTGTCCCGGTTCTCGTCCAGCTGTTCGAGCCGGATCGGAAGGGGACAGTCGAAATGTTCCTTCGCGTAGTCGTATCCGAGGCGAACGGCCAGGAAGTTCGAGTCGAGCAGCTTCTTCTTCTTCGCGAAGGACTCCTGGAGGAGGGCCTGGACGATCTCCATGTCGAGATCGAGAAGCGCGGCGAGCACACCGACGTAGACGATGTTCTTCATCAGGATCCGCTCGCGGTCGCCCTCGAAGTGCTCGACGCACATCTCTGCGAGCGGGGTGCCGACGAACGTCACGTCCTCACGCCGCAGCTCCCGGCGGAACGGCCAGGACGAGTCGTGCACGAGCCAGCCGCCGGAGCGGAGCTCCCGCACGTCCTGCGCGTAGGTGGCCGGGTTCACGGCGGCGACGATGTCGAAGGTCCGGGAGCGCGCCGTGTGGCCGCTCTTGTTCACCCGGATCTCGTACCAGGTGGGAAGCCCCTGGATGTTCGACGGGAACAGGTTCTTCCCGCTCACGGGGACCCCCATGCGGAAAATCGCCTGTCGGAGGACCCCGTTCGCGCTGGCCGAGCCGGTGCCGTTCACCGTCCCGATCTTCAGGGCGAAGTCGTTCACGCCGCCGCGTGTGGGGGCGGTGACCGCCCCCCCGGCCGGTACGTCCTGGTCCACGCCTTCCGCGGACTTCATCGCCCGACCTCCAGGACCGTCCCTCCGACCGTTTCGTGCTGCCCTCCGGCCTCGACCCCCACGTACGGGATCAGGAGATCGAACTCACGCATGTCCCAGGCGGCCGTGGGGCAGCGCTCCGCGCAGAGCCCGCAGTGGATGCAGAGGTCCTCGTCCTTCACCATTACCCGCCCGGTCTGGGGAAGAGCCTCCGACACGAAGATGTCCTGCTCCGGGTTCAGGGTAGGAGCGGTGAGCCGAGTCCTCAGCTCCTCTTCTTCCCCGTTCGGCGCGATCGTGATGCAGGAAAGGGGGCAGATGTCCACGCACGCGTCGCACTCGATGCAGAGCGGTCCGGTGAAGTGCGTCTGGACGTCACAGTTCAGGCACCGCTCGACTTCCTTCAGGGTTTGCTCGATGTCGAAGCCCTCCTCGACCTCGACGGCCACGGTCTCGAGGCGGCGCTGCAGCTCCACATGGCTCATCTCTTGCCGGGCACCCACGTCGTAGTCGTTCGAGTAGCTCCACTCGTGGAGCCCCATCTTCCGGCTGAGGAGGTTCATCCCGTAGGCGGGGCGGTCCGCGGGGGAAGCGCCCTGGCAGCGTTGGTGGATCGAGATGGCCGCCTGATGCCCGTGCTCGACGGCCCAGATGATGTTCTCAGGGCCCCACGCGGCGTCCCCCCCGAAGAACACCCCGTCGCGGGTCGATTGAAACGTCTTCCGATCCACGACCGGCATCTCCCACTCGTCGAAGTCGATCCCGATGTCCCTTTCGATCCAGCGGAAGGCCGCCTCCTGCCCGATCGCGAGGATCACGTCGTCGCAGGGGAGGATCTCGGTGTCCTTCACCTCCATCTTCGCGTGGCTCCCGGGCGTGTGGTGCCACTCCACGATCTCGAACTCCATCCCCACGAGCTTCCCGTCCTCGAGAACGAACCGAGACGGCGAATAGTTCTCGATGATCTCGACCCCCTCCTCCTCCGCGTCGTCCAGCTCCCACGGGGACGCCTTGAAGTACCGGCGCGAGCGCCGGGCCATCACCTTCACGTCCTTCCCCCCGAGCCGGAGCGAGGTCCGGCAACAGTCCATCGCGGTGTTCCCCACCCCGATCACGAGCACGCGCTCCCCGATCGAGTCGATGTGCTCGAACGCCACTGACTCGAGCCAGTCGATCCCGATGTGGATCCGGTCGGTGTCGTAGCGTCCCGGAATCTCCAGGTTCTTACCCCGCGGGGCCCCCGAGCCGATGAACACGGCGTCCCACTCCCCTCCCATTTTCCCGTCCAGGAGCGCACGCATGCTCTCGACCGGCGTGTTCAGGCGAAGGTCCACGCCCATGTCCAGGATGTAGTCGATCTCCTCCCAGAGCACGGACGGGGGAAGCCGGAACTGCGGGATGTTCGACCACATGAGCCCACCCGGCCGATCCATCTTCTCGAAGATCGTGACCTCGTAGCCCAGCGGCATGAGGTCGTTCGCGACCGTGAGCGACGCCGGTCCGGCTCCGACGCAGGCGATCCGCTTCCCGTTCTTCTTCTCCGGGATCCGGGGAAGCAGTTCCGTGATGTCGTCCCGCAGGTCGGCCGCGACCCGCTTCAGCCGGCAGATCGCGACCGGCTCCCCGTCCAGCCGGGTCCGCCGGCAGGCGGGCTCGCACGGGCGGTCGCACGTGCGCCCCAGGACCGCCGGGAACACATTCGACTCCCGGTTCAGCATGTAGGATTCCGTGTAGCGGCCCTGCGCGATCAGGCGGATGTATTCCGGCACGTTCGTGTGCGCCGGGCACGCCCACTGGCAGTCCACAACCTTGTGGTAGTACTGCGGATCCCGGACGTCCGAGGGCTTCATCGGTTCGGTGCGGAGGAACGAGCGAGCAGGGGAGGCCGCCGGCTAACGGGCCCGACCAGACCGGGGAAGGGGGGGGGGCGTAGGCCTCGGCAGATCGAGCGACCCGCCTGACGACGGACAGGACATGGGACCTCAGTGTAACGGGAAGGCGTTGGGCCTGGCAACGCGTTGCTCGCCGACCGCTGCCGGCATGGCCGGAAACGGCCCGACGCGACCGTGGCATCTCAACTTGCTTCGTCAGATCCGTGCATGGTACCTTGCTGACGCTCGCCCAAGTCCCGGAAGGACTTCTACCGACCTCGACGAGGTCCCGCGAGGTCTACCCACCCTGGCCGAAAGGGTCCCGATTCCACCCCCGGGGGTCGAGCCCCCGGCTTCCATCGGAGGCGCTCCAAGAAAAACGAATTCACTCGTGGCGTGTACCACTGCGATAACCTTCGTCGGCTCCGGTAACCGTGATGGCAGGCATGTTCGACAGCGTCTTCGAGTATCTCTTCAAATATCCGCAGATCGCGTACGAGCGTGGAGAGATCGTCTGGGGGGGAGCCTGGTCCCCGCTGGTCCTCCTTCTCCTGCTGGGCTTCGGCGCGGTGCTCGTAGTCTGGAGCTACGTCGCCACCCGGAACCAGGCCTCGCTGCTCGCGACCTGGACGCTCGTGCTGATCCGGGCGACGGGGCTCGCGGTGCTGACGATCTGCCTGCTTCGGCCGACGCTGGTCCTCTCAACGGCGGTCCCCCAGCAGAACGTGGTCGCGATAGTGATCGACGACTCCCGCAGCATGATGATCCCGGACCAGGGGGACCGGGAGCGGGGCGTGGTGGCCCAGGACTTCTTCGCATCGCCAGAGAGCCCGCTCCTGGAGGAGCTCGAGGCGCGTTTCCTGCTGCGGCACTTCCGGTTCTCCTCTCAAACCGAGCGGCTCCGGGACTCGGAGGAGCTCGCTTTCGACGGAACCCGGACGTTGCTCGGGTCGTCCCTCGACTTCGTCCGTAGCGAGCTCGCGAGCCTCCCGCTCTCGTCCATCGTGCTCGTCACGGACGGAGGGGATCAGGCGCCCGAGGCTATGGAGGAGGCTCTCCTGGCCATCCGTGCAGAGGGAATCCCCGTCCACGTGGTCGGAGCTGGCCGGGAGCGGGTCTCGCCCGAGATCGTGATCGAGCGGGTGGAGCTTCCCCGGTCCGTGGCGCGCGGAAGCGCGGTCATGGCCCAGGTGATCGTGGCCCACACGGGCCTCATTGAGGCCCGTGTGCCGGTGCATATCGAGGAGGACGGCCGGATCCTGGCCTCCCAGGAGGTCGTCCTGGAGGGAGGCTCGGGAAGCACGACGGTGAGGATTCCGATCACGCTCGAGACACCGGGAGTGCGATCGCTCACCGCCCGGGTCCCGGGCCAGACGGGCGAGGTCCTCCAGGAGAACAACGCCATGGACGCGCACATCCAGGTGCGCGACGGGCGGGACAAGATCCTCTACTACGAGGGGCAGCCCCGCCACGAGGTGGCGTTCATGCGGAGGGCCGTCAGGGACGACCAGAACCTCCAGCTCGTCGTCCTCCAGCGGACTGGCGAGGACCGCTACGTGCGGCTCGACGTGGACTCGGGGGACGAGCTCGCGGGCGGGTTCCCCAGCTCCCGGGAGGAGCTGTTCGAGTACCGCGGGCTCATCCTAGGGAGCGTCGAGGCCAGCTCGTTCTCCCCGGACCAGATCCGGATGATCGTGGACTTCGTCGATCGGCGGGGAGGGGGGCTCCTCGCGCTCGGCGGCCCGCGTGCGTTCGCGGAAGGCGGATACGCCGGCACCGCGCTGGATCCGATCTTCCCCCTCGAGCTGGATCCGGCGGTGGCTCGCCCGCGTGGGGAGGTGGGGGACTTCTGGGCGACCATGCGGATCGCCCCGACACGGAGCGGGCTCCAGCATCCGGCGCTCCTCCTGGCGGGCCCCCCGACCGACGGGGCGAGCAACACGACCCTCACTGAGAGCGACACGGAGCGCATGGAGCGCTGGGAGGCGCTCCCGGAGCTCACGACGGTGAACGCGCTCGGCGTGCCCAAACGTGGAGCGTCCGTCCTGCTCACGGGGTCAAGCTCCGATCTCCCGGGCGGCGAGCAGCCGGTCCTGGCGTTCCAGCGATACGGAGCCGGCGTGTCCGCCGTGCTCGGCGTTCATGACACCTGGCTCTGGCAGATGCACGCCGACATCCCCCTCGAGGACGAGACGCACGAGCTCTTCTGGAGACAGCTCCTCCGCTGGCTCGTCCAGGACGTTTCCGATCCCCTCCAGGCGAACGCGACTAGGACGCGCGTCGCGCCCGGCGAGGCCGTGGAGCTCGCGGCTCGCGTGATGAGCGAGGAGTTCCTGCCGGTGAACAACGCCGTGGTCACGGCGCGCGTGACGGATCCCTTCGGCTCTGAGCAGGAAGTCGCCCTGACCTGGGATCTGGATCGGGATGGGGAGTACCGCGGATCCTTCCTCCCGGGCCCCGACGGACCGTATGAGGTGCAGGTGGAGGCCGTGGACGGCGAGCGGACGCTCAGCGCCCCCCCGCTTCACATCCAGGCCGGTGTCCTGGACGATGAGATCCGGAGTGGAGCGATGCGGGGGAACCTCCTCCGCCGGATTGTTACGGAAACGGGCGGGCAGTACTACCCGCTCGACCGCACGGACGGTCTCGCGGAGGATCTGCGGTACACGGAGAGGGGCACGGTCGTCCAGGAGGAGAGGGACCTCTGGGACCTTCCCGTCTTCTTCTTCCTCCTCGTAGGACTCCTCTCGGCCGAATGGCTCTTCCGGAGGGGAATGGGGCTGGCATGATCGGAAGGGCCCTCGGACTGGCGCTCTCCTCCCTTCTCGCGTCGGGTTCCGTCTTCGCCCAGGAGACGCACGTCCTGATCGTCGCGGGGCTGGGTGGCGAGGCCGAGTTCCGCGAGACCTTCGTGGAGTGGGGGAGCGGGCTCGCGCGCGCCGCCGTCACGGCCGGCGTGACGGAGGAGCACGTGACGTTCCTGGCGGAAGACCCGGCGGCGGCGCCGGAGCTCATTCGCGGCCGCTCGACGGCGGAGGAGATCCGGGCGGCGTTTGGTCGGATCCAGTCCGAGGCGTCGCCACTGGACCGAGTGCTCCTGGTCCTTATCGGGCACGGGGAGGGGGCTCGCGGGGACTCTCGCGTGAGCCTCCCCGGAGCCGATCTCAACGCGGCCGACTACGGGCTCCTCCTCTCGGAGCTCGCGCTGCGCGGCATCGCCGTGGTAAACGTGGCCAGCGCGAGCGGCGACTTCATCACGGAGCTCACCGGGGAAGGACGGATCGTCGTCACGGCGACCAGGAGCGCGGCCCAGCGAAACGCGCCCCGCTTCGGGGAGTTCTTCGTGCAGGCGTATGTCGGCGAGGGCTCCGACCTGGATCGGGACGGCCGCGTGTCAGTGCTCGAGGCCTTCGAGTTCGCGCGCCAGGAGACGGAGCGCTACTACCGGGACCGCGGGCTCATCATCCCGGAGACGTCGCTCCTGGAGGACCGGCCGGATGGCCGCGGCGTGCACACTCCCATGGAAGACGAGGACGTGGGGCGGCTGGCAGCCCGCTTCTTCCTCCAGGGGGCCGACCCCGTCGTCGAGGTCTCGGATCCGGCGGTGGCCGCGCGGCTCCGGGAGCTCTACGCCAGGCAGGAGGCGCTCGAAGTCCAGCTGGCGGAGCTCAGCGCCCGGCGGGGCTCCATGGACGCGGCCGCGTACCAGGCCGCCCTCGACCCGCTCCTGATCGAGCTGGCAGAGGTCGGTCAGGAAATCCGGACGCTGGAAGGGGACGCGCGGTGAGGGCCCTGATGCGGAGCCGATTCCTGGCGCTCGGCGCCGGGCTCTTCCTGGTCGGGTGCGTGGGGAGCGACGGGGCCGAGGCACAGGATCCGGCGTCGCCGGAATCCCTCCTCCGTGAGGGAAGCTACGCGGAGGCCCTTCCGCTCCTCGAGGATCGGCTCGCCCGTCAGGGCACGCCGCAGGCGGCGGCCCAGCTCGCGACCATCCTCTTCGAGATCGGCCGCTTCGACGAGGTGGAAGCCCTGCTCCGTCGGGAGATCGAGCGCTCGAGAGGAGACGTGGAGCTGCGCCTCATCCTCGGGAGGACGCTCCTCAAGCGGGGGCGGCTGGACGAGGCCGACCAGGAGCTCGGGGCGATCGCGGGGACGCGGGGGGGCGCGCCCCTCCTCGCGCTCGTGCACCAGGGCGAGATCCTACTCCGGCGGGGCGAGAGGGAGGCCGCGCTCCAGGTCTTCGACCGGTTCATCGACGTCTACAACGGGCGATCGGACCTGGACAGCCGGGAGCTCCAGGCCGTGGCCCAGGCGGTGCGGCACATGGGGGTGATCGACCCCGCCCTATACCAGGACGCGCTCCGCGCCTACGACGAGGCCGTGGCGGCAGATCCGGACAACCTGGAGGCACACGTCGGCACCGGGACCCTCTTCCTCTCCCGCCTCGACGCGCCCGAGGCCCGGAGCTCGTTCCAGGAGGTCCTCGCCAGGCGAGGACGGCACCCCCACGCGCTCCTCGGTCTCGCCGAGGCAGCGGAGTTCGAGGGGTCGGACGAAGCCGGCCCGATGCTCGACACGGCCCTCGAGGTAAACTCGAATCTGGTCCCCGCCCTAGTGCTCCGGGCGAGCCGGAGCCTGGCCGAGGAGAACGGCGACGCTGCGGAAGCGGACCTCGAAGCCGCCCTCCAAGTGAACCCGAGTTCGGCCGAGGCCCTCGCTGTACTCGCGGGCATGTACCTGATCCGCGGAATGACCGACGAATACGAGCGCACGCGCGACCGGGCCCTCGCCGTAAACCCCCGGGACGCGCAGTTCTTCGTGACGGTCGCGGAGCTAGCCTCGAACGTGCGGTTTTACGCCGAGGCCGAGGCGCTGGCCGGCCGCGGCGCGGCGCTGGACTCGCTCGCGTGGGACGCGTACGGGGTGCAGGGACTGAACCAGCTGAGGCTGGGCGAGATCGCGGCCGGGCGAAGGAACCTCGAGATCGCGTTCGAGGGTGATCCATACAACGTATGGTTCAAGAACACGCTCGACCTCCTCGACGTCATGGACACCTTCGAAGAGTTCTCGTCGCCCTCCCTGAACGTGTACGTGGAGCCAGAGGACGGTGAGGCCCTGGCGATCTACATGACGGAGGTCGGGGAGCGCGCTCTTGAGGACCTTTCCGCCCGGTACCGGTACCGTCCGGAGACACCGATCCGGGTCGAGGCGTTCCGGCGCAGCGCCGACTTCTCCGTGCGCACGATGGGGCTCGCTGGGATCGGGGCGCTCGGAGTGGCGTTCGGGCGGGTCGTGGCCATGGATTCGCCGAGCGCCAGGGGACCTCAGGGCTTCGACTGGGCCTCGACCCTCTGGCACGAGCTGACACACGTCGTGCACATGGGTATGACGGAGCACCGCGTGCCGCGGTGGCTGACGGAGGGGCTAGCCGTGCATGAGGAGCGGCGGGCCGGCGTGTCGTGGGGGATGCGCCCCTCGCTCGCGTTCTTCGCCGCCTACATCGAGGACCGGGTCCGGCCTCCCAGCCAGCTGAGCCAGAGCTTTGTTCGGCCGCGCAGTCCGGAGGAGGTCGGACACGCGTACGTCCTGGGATCCATCGTGGCGGGGTGGATCGAGGAGACCCGGGGCTTCGACGCGATCCTCGACATGCTCGAGGGTTACCGCGACGGTCGCGGGCCGGAGGACGTCATGCGTCGCGCCCTGGGGATTGATCTGGAGGAGCTGGATCGGAGCTTCGACGTGTGGTTCCGCGAGCGCTACGCGGACCCGATCCGGGCGGCCGAGGCCGCGCTCGAGCTCAGGGCCATTCCCCCCCAGGAGCGCGCCGGGGACCGGGAGGGGCTGGAGAGCCGCGTCGCCGAGTCACCCCTGGACGTCGAGTCTCGCATCGCGCTGGCCAGGGTGCTCATCTCCGAGGAGGAGTTCGCCGCGGCGATCGGCCCGCTCACGGAGGCGCGAGATCTCTTCCCCGAGAATCCGGACCCGGCCGGCCCCAATCGTCTTCTGGCCCGGGTATACACCGAGCTCGGGAACGACGCGCTCGCGATGGCCGCGCTCGCGGAGCACGTGACCCGGGTCGGGGGCGACTACGCCGCGCACCTCCAGCTGGCCGAGCTTCTCGAGGAGGCGGGACGCCAGGCGGAGGCGGCCGAGACGCTAGAGGAGGCGATCGCCGTCTACCCGTTCGAGATCTCCCTCCACGATCGTCTCGCGCGGCTGTACCGGGAACTCGGCAATCCGGAGGGCGAGGTCCGGGAGCGGCGGGTCGCCCTCGCCCTCGATCTACCAGATCGGGCAGGAGCGCTCCACCTCCTCGCCGAGGCGCAGCTCAGGGCCGGACGGATCGAGGAAGCGAGAGCGAGCGTGCTCCAGGCGCTCGAGCTGGCGCCGCTGTTCCCGGAGGCGCAGGACCTGCTTCTCACGATCCTTAGCGGCGGCGGAGACGCGGGGGGAACGGACGGACGGGAAACGGACGGACAGTGAAGAGACCTTGCACATCGGTCCAGGGATGACCCAGGAGGATTCGTGGAATCGCAGATGACGCAGGGAACCGAGCCCGAGACCAAGGACGACATCGAGCTCGCGGATCGCATGCTGGCCGCCAGGAAGTCGATCCTGGAGGAGGTCGGAAAGCAGATCATCGGTCAGGAAGGCGTGCTCGAGGAGGTCCTCCTCTCCCTCTTCGTGGGAGGGAACAGCCTGATCCTGGGCGTTCCCGGGCTCGCGAAGACCATGATCATCCACGTGATGGCCCAGGTCCTGGATTTGAACTTCTCGCGCATTCAGTTCACTCCGGACCTCATGCCCTCGGACATCACGGGGACCGAGCTCCTCCAGGAGGACGCCCAGACCCACAAGCGTGAGCTCGTGTTCCGGAAGGGGCCGATCTTCGCCAACATCGTGCTCGCGGACGAGATCAACCGGACGCCTCCGAAGACGCAGGCCGCGCTCCTCGAGGCCATGCAGGAGCACCAGGTCACGGTCCAGGGGACGACGTACGTGCTCCAGGAGCCGTTCTTCGTCTTCGCTACCCAGAACCCGATCGAGCTCGAGGGCACGTACCCCCTCCCCGAGGCGCAGCTGGACCGCTTCATGTTCGAGATCATCATCGACCACCTCCCGGAGGAGCTGGAGCTGACCGTCGTCACGCACACGACCGGGATCGAGCGGGAGCCCCCGGCGCAGGTCGTCGCCAGGGAGGATCTGATCGACTACCAGCACCTGGTACGCCGGGTGCCCGTGTCGGATCCCGTGTCCCGCTACGCCCTCTCGATCGTGCGCGCCAGTCGGCCGGAGCCAAACGGGAAACGCGAGTTCGTGCAGAACTTCATCTCGTACGGCGCGAGCGTCCGGGCCGCGCAGTACCTGGTGCTCGGCGGGAAGGCGCGGGCGCTCACCCGCGGCCGCTTCGCGGTGACGTACGAAGACATCCGGGCCCTCGCCCATCCGGTCCTCCGGCACCGCCTCCTCACGAACTTCCAGGCGCAGTCCGAAGGGGTTACCACGGACAAGCTCGTGGACCAGCTCCTCGAATCCGTGCCCGAGCCAAAATCGGGAATGTAGGGGAGAGAGAGCCGGTGGCCATCGCACACGGTTGGGGGCGCGGACAGGCCGGGCCGGGAGCCCGGTTCCTGGATCCCCTCGTGCTCCAGCGCATCGGAAACCTAGAGCTGGTGGCGCGGAGCGTGGTGGAAGGATTCCTCCAGGGGCTCCACAAGTCCCCATATCTCGGCAACTCCATGGACTTCGCCGAGCATCGACCGTACTCGGTGGGGGACGACATCCGGCGCGTGGACTGGCGCGTTCTCGCCCGGACCGAGCGTTACTACGTGAAGGAGTTCGAGGCCGAGACCAACACGAACTTCACGATGCTCTTGGACTGCTCCCGCTCCATGAACTTCGGGGAGCCCATCACGAAGTTCGACTACGCCCGGTTTCTCGCGGCGAGCCTCACCTTCATGTCGCGCCGCCAGGGCGATCGGGTGGGAATCTTCACCTTCGATTCGAAGGTGCGGGAGGTCGTGCCGTGCTCCGCGCGCCACCTGGAACTCGTGCTCCACACGATCAACCGGTCCAAGGCGGAGCGGTCGGGAGAGCTCTCCCCCGCGCTCCGCGACGTGTCCGTGCGGCAGTCCCGAAAGGGGATCATCGCGCTCGTGAGCGACTTGTACGCCCCGCCGGAAGACATCCGGAGCTCGATTTCGATGCTCCGGGAGCTGGGAAACGACGTGATGGTCTTCCACCTCCTCTCCCCAACGGAGCGGGACATTCCCTACGAGGGACCGTTCATGCTCGAGGACATGGAAACGGGCGAGGTTCTGCCTCTGGCCCCCGCTCAGCTCCGTGAGGAGTACCGCAGGCTGGTAAATGCCCACGTCGTATCGGTGGGACGCGCGATCTCGGGTGCCGGAGCGGACCACATCCCCGTGGACACGGCCCGGCCGCTCGACCAGGCGCTCTTCCACTACCTACTGTCCAGGCAGTACCGCAAACGGAGCGGACGATGGGCCTCGCATTCATAGCTCCCCTCTTCCTCGCGGGTCTGCTCGCGCTCGCGATCCCGGTGATCGTGCACCTGATCCGCCGGCACCAGGGGAAGCGGATCGACTTCCCGTCGCTCATGTTCCTACGGCAGATGCCGGTCCGGTCGGTGCGTCGGCTCCGCATCCGGGACTGGTTCCTACTCATGCTCCGGGCGCTGGCCCTGGCGCTCATCGTCTTGGCGTTCGCGCGTCCAGTCCTTCGGCTCGGGGCGACCGACGAGGTGGTGGAGGACGGGCTCCGCGAGGTGGTGATCGCTCTCGACCGCTCGTGGAGCATGGAGCGCGGGGACCGCTGGGAGAGGGCGTTGGACGAAGCCCGCTCCGTGCTGGCCGACCTCGTGAGCCCCGATCGCGTGTCCCTGGTGGTCTTTGACGGGGTGGGACAGGTGGTGGTCGAGCCAACGCTCGAGCCCGGCCGGGTCAGGGCGGCGCTGGACACCCTGAGCCCGGGGTGGGGGCGGACCCAGATCGGGGCCGGCATTCAGGCGGCGAGCGGCCTCGTCGAGCCGTCCGAGCGGTCGCGGAAGGAGGTGGTCCTCATCTCCGACTTCCAGCGGCGAGGCTGGGAGGACGGTCCCCGGGATCGCCTTCCGGCGGGCACCCAGCTCACCCCGGTAGACGTGGGGGACGACGGGATCGGCACGCTCATCGTGGCCGACGTGGAGCTCGAGCACACGTTCTTCGAGGGAAGGCAGCGGATCCGGCCCGAGGCTCGCGTGGTGCGTCAGGGCGCGGGCGCACCCACCCAGGCCCGCGTGGTCCTCGAGATGGATGGACGGGAGATCGAAACCCACGAGATCGAGATCCCCTCGGAGGGTGCCGTTCCCGTCGCCTTCGAGCCCATCACCCTCCCGGAGGAAGGGGTTCGGGGCGCGATCCTCCTCTTTCCCGAGGGAGCGCCCCCGGAGGAACCGTTTCGCTTCTTCTTTTCTCCGCGCGAGGTCCTCTCGATCCTGATCGCGGAGGGAAGCGTGAGCGGCCCCGCCCAGGGGGCGTACCTCCGGAGCGCCCTGGCCGTGACGGGGGGAACTCCGGTCACCGTTGAGACGCGGACGGGGAACGGCTTCACGGTGGCGGAGCTAGAGGCCGCAGACGTGGTGATCCTGAACGACGTGCCCCTGTCGTCGGGCGCCTCCGGGAACCTTCTCCGTGAGTACGTCCTGGGCGGGGGCGGCGTCGTGATCGTGGCGGGTCCGGAGAGCGCGCCCGGATCGTGGGAGAACGCCTGGGCCGATTTCCTCCCCGGGCGCCTGGGCGACGCCGTGGACCGGAACCCCGCGCGGGGTGGTACGCTCACGGCAGTCGATCGCGATCACCCGGTGTTCTCGCCGTTTGCCGGATCGGAGGGAGGAGGGCTAGGCGGGCCGCGCTTCTACCGGTACCGCGCTCTCTCCGTCCCCCTCCCACCGGACCCGGAGAGCCCCGAGGGCCAGGACGCGGCGGCGCGCGGCCCGCAGGTGATCGCGCGATTCGACGATGGGACTCCGGCTCTCGCGGAGCAGACCGTCGGATCCGGGCGAGTTCTCGTGTGGACCTCCACGCTCGACAACACCTGGACCGACTTCGCGCTCCATCCGGCATTCGTTCCGGTAACGCGAGAGATGGCGCGGTACGCGTCCTCGCGCGAGGAGAGAGTGCCTTACTTCGCGGTGGGGCAGCCGCTCGACGTGAGGTTCCTCCTGGGACAGGCGGGGGTCCCGGGGGCGTCGGCCGAGGAGGCGGGCGGCGGCGGAGCCGGAGAGGTGTCGGAAGGGCTCCTGATCGGGCCGGGGGCGACGGGGGTCGAGCTGCGGACGGGCGCGGGACAGCTCGTACAGCTCCCGACGCCCGGGTTCTACGAGGTCCGGCTGGGAGACGACGCGGGACCGGTGGTCCGGACCGTCGCGGCGAACCCGGAGCTGCGCGAGGCGGACCCGACCAGGATGGATCCGGAGGAGCTGGTGGTGGCAGTCTCCGGCACCACGGGCACCGCCGCCGCCCAGGGGGGGGACAGCGATCTGGTCCCGGAGGAGGGCCCGGGCCAGCTGACGCCCGAGCAGGAATCCGAGCGGCGACAAGGGGCGTGGCGGTTCCTCCTCCTCGGCGCGATTCTCTTGCTCCTCTGCGAGACGCTCGTGGCGGCGCGGTCGAAGCCCCTGGCCAAGCAGGCTACGGAAGCCTAGGGTACAGCAGGAATGCTCATCTGTGCGGAGAACAGCCATGGTGCGTAGCATCGGCAGCAACGAGAGACGAGAGCTCTTGGACGTCGTCCGTAACGTCCGCTGGCGGTGGCGGATGCGTCAGGTGCTCCGGGGTGGTCTTCTGACGGTGGGCTCGGCGCTCCTGGCCGTCGCGGTCGTCGTGTTCGCCCTGAACCGGTGGACTGGCTCGCCCGGGGCCGCCACGGGCTTCACGATCCTGCTCTATCTCGGGGTGGCGTTCGTCGCGATCCGGTTCCTCGTGCGGCCGCTCTTCCAGCGCGTGACCGACCAGCAGGTCGCCCACTACCTGGAAGAGCACGAGCCCGAGCTCCGTATGGAGATCGTCACCGCCGTCGGGGCGATCGAGTCGGAGCGGCAGGGGACGCTCGACACCCGCGAGGCGAACGGGATCCTGCAGGGGCTGGTCCGGTCCGCGGTGCGCCGAGCGCGTAGCGTGGAAGGCGGCCTCCGGGTGGATCGGAGGCCGCTTCGGCGGCTGTCGTGGTCGTCTGTGGCCCTCGCGTTCGTCCTAGCTTTCTTCTTCCTGGCCGACCCATTCGGCCTCCGGACCGCCTTGCCGGGAGCGCTCCGTCCGTGGACCCAGGTCCAGGCGGCCCCCCCCTTAGCGGTCCAGGTCCTCCCGGGAGACACCGTGGTGCCGCGGGGCTCCGAGATATGGGTCACAGCGCGGCTCTTCGGGTTCGATGTGGAGCCCGTCGAGATCGCGTTCAAGGGAGAGGTCGAGACCCAGTGGACCCGTTCGATGATGGCGCGAGTGGACGAGGATCCCGCCGACGCGCCCGACGCGGAGGGGGGCGCGCCCGCCCGCCCGCCCACTTTCGATTACCTGGTGTTCCGCGTCGACGAGCCGATCGAGTACTTCGCCGAGTCTGACGGAATCCGTTCGGGAACGTACCGCGTGGACGTGGTGGACCTTCCGTACGTGTCGCAGCTCGAGCTTGAGATCCACTATCCGGCGTACACCGGCAGAGACCCCGAGCTCGTGGAGAACGGCGGGGACCTCGTCGTCCTTCCGGGAACCACCGTCCGGGTCCGAGCCCATCCCACGATCCCCGTGCCCGCCGGACAGATTGTCTTGGAGGGGTTGGGAAACGTGGCACTCGCGCTTCGGGAGGACGGGGTGCTCACGGGAGAGTTCCGCGTGACGCAGCCCGGTTTCTACCGGATCGAGCTCGAGGACGACGAGGGGGTCACGCACCAGGGGAGCCCAGACCACTTGATCGACGTGATCGACGACCTCCCGCCCATCGTGGCGATCCGGGAGCCCGGGCGGGACACGAGGGCCACGATGGTCGAAGAGGTCTACATCGAGACGCGGGCAAGCGACGACTTCGGTCTTGCCCGGCTCGAGATCGTCTACGCGGTGAACGGGGGCGAGGAGCAGACGATCGCCCTGCTGGACGGGACCGGGGAGCTTCTCCGGGACGCCTCCGCCGGGCACACGCTCTTCCTAGACGAGTTCGGCCTCGAGCCCGGAGACCTCATCGCGTACTACGCCAGGGGGCTCGACAACGGCCCGAACGCGGAGGAGCGGGAGACACTCACGGACATATACTTCGTCACGATCCGACCCTTCCAGCAGGACTTCCGCCAGGCGGACCAAGGCGGCGGTGGTGGCGGAATGGGAGCCGCCGGAGCGGAGGGACAGTTCTCCCAGCGCCAGCGGGACATCGTGGCCGCCACCTTCAACGTGGGCCGCGATTGGCGAGCGGTCAGCCCCGAACTCCAAGCGGAGGACGTCGCGACGATCGCGCAGGCGCAGGTCGCGCTCAGGGAAGAGGTCGAGGGGTTCCTCGCCGAGCTCCGGCCCCGGCTGGCGAGGGCGCCGGAAGACATGCGCCAGGTCGCCGAGGAGCTCCCTCAGGCCGTCGCCGCGATGGACGCGGCCGCAGCGGAGCTCCGGGAGCAGAGGACCGTCGAAGCGCTCCCACCCGAGCAGACGGCCCTCCAGCACCTGCTGCGCGCGGAGGCCGTGTTCCGTGAGATCCAGCTGCAACAGCAGCAGCAGGGCGGCGGCGGCGGCGGCGCGAGCGGGCAGGAGATGCGGGACGATCTGGCCGACTTCTTCGACCTGGAGATGGACCGGATGCGCAATCAGTACGAGGAGCTCCAGCGCGGCCAGCAGGAACAACAGCAGCAGCAGATGGAGGCCGCGCTGGACCGGCTCCGCGAGCTGGCCCGACGCCAGCAGCAGGAGGCCGAGCGACTCCAGAGAGCTGCCCAGGAGCAGATGCAGGGATCGTCCGCCGGCGGGCAGAGCCAGCAGCGCCTCGCCCAGCAGACGGAAGAGCTGGCCCGGGAGCTCGAGCGGCTCGCGCGAGAGACCTCCTCGCCGGAGCTGCAGGCGGCAGCCCAGCGCCTGAGGGAGGCGCAGCAGGCGATGCAGCAGTCCGCAGCGGCTCGGGACCAGAGGGGGCTGGGCCAGGCCATGGCCGCGCAGGAGGCCCTCGACGAAGCCCGCCGGCTCCTCGAGCGGGACCAGGACAGGCAGATCGCAGACGACGTCCAGAACACGATCGCAGACGCGGAGCGGGCGCTCGAACGGCAGCGCGGCATCCAGCAGGCCACCGAACGCGCCCTCGACCAGCTGTTGACCGAGCCGAGCGCCGCCCGGGACGCGCTGGGGGAGCTGAACCCGGACCGCGAGCAGCTCGTTCGCGAGCTGGAGGGACTGACCGAGGACCTGAGGGCGCTCTCGAGGCAGGCCGCGGAGACGGATCCCCAGGCCGAGCGGGGGTTCCGCGAGGCGGCGGCGACGATCTCTGAAGGGCAGCTGCCGCTACGGGCCGACTACAACCGGAGGCTCGCGGAGAGTATCCGGTCCGAGGGTATGCGGTCGCAGTCGCGGGAGTCAGAGGCCGCCCTGACGCAGGACATGGAACGGATGATGGGCCAGTTGGAGCAGGCCTCCGCCCAGCTGAACGGGCAGCAGCAGGATCAGGCCCAGGAGCTGGCCGAGCAGGCGCGGGAGCTGCTGCGCGGTGCGGAGTCGATGGAGGCGCGGATCCAGCAGGGGCAGGAGCGGTCGCTCCAGGGCCAGCAGGGACAACAACAGGGCGGCCAGCAGCCCGGCCAGCAGCAGGGTGGTCAGCAGCCGGGCGGGGGCGGAGGCGGCCAGCTCGACGACCAGACGATCCGGCAGCTCCGGGCCGAAGCGGGCCGGCGCGCGGACCAAGCCGAGGCGCTCCGCGACCGGATCGGGGACTTCGGCAGCGGCGACTATCGCGATTACGCGTGGGGCGGCCGTTTCGACGACATCGTCCGGACGTTTCGTGAGCTCGAGGGTGGCCGGTGGTACGCCACGCCTAGAGAGCTGGCGGAGGTCCAGACGCTTCTCGTGGAGTCACTCCGGGAGCTGGACTTCGCGATCCGGAGAGAGTTCACGACGGCGGGCCGCGAGGGCCCGGTGACGTCCGGATCCGGGGCAGTGCCGGAGTCCTACCGCGACGCCGTGAACGAGTACTTCCGCTCCCTCGCCGTTCCGGACCGGTGATCGGGAGGATTTGCTCCACCGCCGCGAAGCGGCGGGGTCCAACCGCGACACCCCTGGGCGCGCCCAGGGGTGTCGTGCTTCTCCAGCTGGCCGTCCCGTCCCTCTTCGTGGTCGGGGCGCTCCACGGCCTCGACCGTGCCGCCATCGTTCCCACCGCGAACGCGGAGGTGAGCGCAGAGCCGGCAGTCGTCCCCTCGTCCGACCCGGCGCCGGCCCTGGTGCCTGCCCCCGCTAGCGCGGCCACCGCCGCCGCCCACGAGATCCCGGTGACGGTCCTGGTCCAGGCGTTCCTCCGGCCCGAGGGGGACGTGCTTCGAGTGCTCGTGCGTGCGCCCTTGAACTCTATGCGGGACTTCAACTTCCCGACTCGAGGCGAGGCGTTCTTTTTGAACATTGCCGAGGCGCAGCCGATGCTCCTGGCCGCAGCCAGGCTCTGGCTGGTGGATTACGTGCGGCTCTACGAGGAAGACACGCTCCTCACCGATCCAGCCGTCGTGGCCGCGCAGACCTCGCTCCCGTCGGACCCGTCCTTTGAATCGTACGAAACGGCCCTCGCCCACATCCTGGGTCCACCCCTCCCACAGGAGACCGACCTCGTCTGGACGCAGGCTATGATGGACGTCCTGATCGAGTACCCGATCGAGTCGGCCGACTCCCGCTTCTCGATCGACTCCGAGTGGGCCCACCTCGGGATCTCGACCTCCACGGTCCTCCGCTTCCAGCTCCCGGGGAGTGAGGAGCGCCTCTTCCAGTTCACGGGGGTCCCTGGGCTCGTTCGCCTCGACCCCAGCTGGTTCCAGGCGGCCGCTCGGTTCGTGCTGATGGGGTTCCTACACATCCTGGACGGGATCGACCACCTGCTCTTCATCTTCTGCCTGGTGATCCCGTTTCGCAGGATCGTGCCACTGCTCGCGATCATCACCTCCTTCACGATCGCGCACTCGATCACGCTGATCGCGTCGGCGTTCGGGTATGCGCCGAACACGCTCTGGTTCCCGCCCTTGGTCGAAGCGCTGATCGCAGTCTCGATTCTCTTCATGGCGTTGGAGAACATCGTGGGAGCCGAGCTCCAGCGACGATGGCTCGTGGCCTTCGGCTTCGGGCTCGTCCACGGCTTCGGGTTCTCGTTCGCGCTCCGTGAGTCGCTCCAGCTGGCCGGCGCGCACCTCACCACGTCGCTCTTCTCCTTCAACGTGGGCGTGGAGTTCGGACAGATGGCGGTGCTCGTTCTGATCATCCCAGCGCTGGCCGTGCTGTTCCGGTGGGTGATGGCGGAGCGTATAGGGGTCATCCTCCTCTCCGCCCTGGTCGCCCATACGGCGTGGCACTGGACGACCGCCCGGTGGGAGACGTTCCGTGCCTACCCGCTCGAGCTGCCCGCCTTCAACCTGGTTTTCCTGCTCACCGCCACGCGGTGGCTGACCGCCATCCTGATCCTGGTCGGGATCGTCTGGGGGATGTACAACGTGTTCGGCCGGTTCGAGGGGCTCGGTGGGAAGCGGGAGCCCGAGGCCCCGAGATAGGGGCGAGTCGATCGAGCCCGCGTGGGCAGCAAGCGCCCGGCCGCTTCAGCCGGCGATAGATGCCCGGTTCTCGGCCAGGTGCGCGGCGGTCCGCCCCGCCAGGGCCTGCACTGTGAGGGTGGGGTTTCGCGCCCCGCTCGTGCCCATCACCGACGCCCCGAGAACCCCCAGGTTCGGGATCTCGTGCGAGAAGCCCCACCGGTTCACGACGTTCGTCTCCGGGTTGTAGCCCATGCGGGTCCCCCCGTAGGCGTGGGTCGAGGCCCCCATCGAACCGCCGCCCGAGCCGCCTCTCGACGTCTCGATCGCGCCCGCCTCAAGGTACCACTCCTCCATCCGGTCCTGGACGAAGGACGTGATCCCCTGCTCGTTTTCCCGGTACTGTCCGGTGATCCGGATGACCGGGACGCCGAGCGGATCCCTCACCGTCGGATCCAGGTCGAGGAAATTCTCTTCGTGCGGCAGGGTCGTCTTCTGGATGTAGGCGGAGCTCGTTCGGTCGGCGTTCTCCCTGATCCAGGCCTTCCAGTCCGATCCCCAATTGCGCGCGACCCGGCCCCACGTGCTCCCGCTCGCCGCGGAGATCGGGCGCCGGTCCGACATGACCCAGAGGTTCCCGCCGCCGATGAAGGCCGTGTCCGCGTGGTCGAAGTTGTCGTCCGCCCAATTGTCCACGGCCACGCCTTGGGCCGGGAGCCCGTACCACGCGTTCGTGTCGATGGGGAAGAGGGCGGATACGCCGGCTCCCTGCTGATGGCTGAAATAGTGGCGTCCCACCTGCCCGAGGTTGTTGGAGAGCCCGTTCGGGAAGGCGGGTGAGGTCGACGTGAGGAGAAGTCTCGCGTTCTCGTAGGTGTACCCCGCGATCAGAACCGCCCGAGCCGGCTGGAAGTACTCGTCGCTCCCGATCACGTAATTCACGCCCGTGACGCGACCGTCGGCGTCCACGGCGATCGTCGTGACGAGTGTCGAGCTCTTCGCGTCCACGTGGCACCCCCCTGAGCTGCAGAAGCCGTGGTAGGTGCACCCGGGCCGCCCGTCGTAGGGAACGGTGTTGATCGCCGCTGGGCCGGGGAACGGGTACCATCCCAGCCGGCGCGCGGCCTCGGCCATCCGCTCCAGGAAGCTCGTCCACCTGAGTGGCGGCATGGGGTACTCCCGCGCCCGTGGACCCTCGAAAGGGTTTCCGCGCGGGTCGATCGTGCCCTGGACGTTTCCCGCCTGCCCAGACACGCCGATGGCCCTTTCGACCGCGTCGTAATACGGTTCGAGCTCCTCGTATGCGAACGGCCAGTCCTCGACGGTGGATCCGGGAGGGATCCTGGACGCGCCGTAGCGGCGGGTCGTCTGGCTCACCACCTGGAAATCCCACGGGTTCAACCGCCAGCTCTGGGCCCAGTAGTGGAGCGTCGTGCCTCCGACGGCGTTGATCATCGGGTGGCCGCCCCGAGTCGCCTCGCTGTTCCGGTCGGGCCTTGAGGTCGGGCGCTCGTCGTAGGTCTTGTGGACGATCATGGGCCAGTCCCGAAAGTTGTTCCGGATCTCGTCGGGGACGAAGTCGTCTCGACTGAGCCACGTCCCCGCCTCCAGGCCCACGACCTCGAGCCCGGCCTCCGCGAGGGGGAGGGCCGCCACCCCACCGGCCGCACCCATTCCCACGATCACGACGTCCGTCGGCTGTTGTCGGATCACCATCGTTAGACTCCCGGTCGGTCGAGGCCCTCCCCTCCGCCCCCCGGCAACGGATCAGGGCTGGTCGTAGGCGGAGAGGTGGTTCGGCGGAAGCTGACCCGCCTCCAGTAGCTGCTGATCCCTCGCGCTCACCACCCGGCGCACTCCCGGATAGCGGATCAGGTCCCACCCGACGAAGCCTTGGTTGCCGCCGTACTGTGGGTCGCCAAAGGTGCCCTGCCAGGTGTGCGAACGCACCATCCGGAAGAACGCGGCGGAGCTCCCCTGGAAGCCGGCTCCGGCCCCGGTGGCGGTGCCTGTCTGAACGTCGACGAGCACCGAGTCTTGGTCCACGGCGTCGAGCTCGGCAAACCGCGCGCCCCGGGAGTAGCGGGCGTAGCGGTCGAGCGCGGCGAGGCCCGCGCGATAGGCTTCCCTGGTGCTCGCGAGGGCCCCGCCTAGCTCCCGGTCGATGTAATAGATGGCCCCGGCCTCCCTGGCACCGGGGCCGAGGTCGTCCGCCGGGATCAGGCGCGCGATCATGGCGTCCAGGATCTCGGCCTCCTCCACGGTGAGGTTGGCGATCCGCGGCCGAGCTTGGGAGACCACGGGAAGCGCCGGGCTCCGGGGGGCCGCCCCTGCCTGGTCGCCTCTTCTGAGGGCAGCGCCCTCGCCCGGCCCCGGAGCCCGCGAGAGGGATCCGGGAAGTACGACCGCCGCGCCCAGCGTGCCGGCGCTCTTCAGGAGCTCGCGCCTCGATATCCTCTTCGCCTGTTCATCCGACATCGCCGTCTCCTCCGGTCTTCCGCTGCGCTTTCAGTCCCACGGCGGCGGGCCCATCGGCTGCCGCTCGTAGATCGGTGTCATCTCACCCCGGCCGATCACGTGCCCGGCGATGCTCCCGAGCACCTCCGTCCTGTCGAGGCCCGGCGGGAGGTTCATCTCCGTGTCCAGCGCGTAAACCACGAACCGATACTCGTGCACAGTTCCCAAGGGGGGTGCCGGACCACGATACATGGGAAGCCCCCAACCGTTCAAACCCTGGCGCACCCCGTCCAGCCCGGCCGGCATAGGCTCACGCGAATCGAAGGGGATGCCCTCCGGGAGCCCGCCCGCGCTGACCGGGATGTTGTAGACGAGCCAGTGAACCCAGGGAGGCGGGCTTCCCGCACCGTGGTCCTCGCACAGGACCACCAGCTGGCGGGTTCCGGCCGGAAGGTTCCGCCACACGAGGGAAGGCGAGACGTTCCGGCCGTCCGGGGAATAATCCCTCGGCATCAACACCCCCGTCTCCATCGTCGGGCTTTCCACTAGGATGCCCAAAGGCTCCTGCTGGGCGAGTCCCGATCCGTGAGTCGGAAGGAGGAGCGAGGCTCCCAGCAAAGCCGCTCGTGTCATCGGCCGCAATGGACGCTCCGATGCGAAATGCGACGCATCCGCTCTGGACGAATGTCCGGCAGGGCTTATGGAAGAGCGAACATATGGCTCCCGCTGGAACCGGGTCAAAGTGAGGGTGGGGTTAACGCCCCATCCCCGGTAGGTATCTTACTCTGTGGCTGCGCCGCGGGTCGACCGTGGCGAGAGTGCGATCCTAGAACCCCAACAGTCGAGTCAATGTCATGAAACGCTTCATGGTGCCCGCCCTCGCGTTGGCCCTCGTGGCTGCCCCCACCCTCCTCGAGGCGCAGGGGCGCGGGGGACGCGGGTTCGGAGCGGTGCAGCTGAACCCCATTCAGGCCATCCTGAACGCCGCGGACAGCCTCCAGCTCGACTTCACGGCCGAGCAGCAGTCGCGCCTGGAACAGATCCGGACCGACCTCGACACGGAGAACGCGCCGCGCCTGGCTCAGATCCAAGAGGCCCTGGGAGGAGGCGCGCCCGACCCGGGGACGATCATGCCGATCGTCCAGGGGATCTTCCAGGCGAACCAGGCGGCCATCGAGACGGCACGCTTGGTTCTCGACCCCGAGCAGCTGGCCGCGGTCAATCTCTTCCTCGAGTCGCTCGCCCCGGCCGGCCGGGGGACGCGGAAGGGGAGCCCGAGGTGGCGGGCCTCCCGGTTAACCCCGAGGACAGCTAGCTTCTCCACCTCGTCGTAGGCTGGTCGTCGTCACTGGCCGGTCGTTCGACGAGGCGGCTGGGCGGCCCTGGGGCCAGGGCCACTTCGTGCTGCGCACGTGTCTTCTGACCGTGAACCGGAGGCCGTCCCCTCGATGGGCCCACAGACGACCCCGCGCGCCGAGCCATCCGGCGCGTCCGCGGCCCGCCTGCTTCCCCTGGTTCTGCTCTTCGTTGGAAGCGGTGCCGCGGCGCTGATCTACGAGATCGTGTGGTTCCAGATGCTCTCCCTGGTCATCGGGTCCTCGGCGATCTCGCTCGGGGTCCTCCTCGCTACCTTCATGGGAGGCATGTGCCTGGGGAGCCTGGCCCTTCCCCACCTCGTGCCAGCCGATCGGCACCCGCTCCGCGTATATGCGACGATCGAGGGGACGATCGGGGTCCTCGGCCTCGTGGTTCTCTTCGCGCTCCCATGGGTGGGGGGCCTCTATGTCGCGATCGGGGGGGGAGGGTTCGGGGAGCTCCTCGTACGGGCCGCGTTTTCCGCGGTCTGCCTCCTTCCACCGACGGCCCTGATGGGCGCGACGCTGCCCGCGATCGCGCGCTGGGTGAGAGCCACACCGCGGGGCGTATCGTGGCTCGGCTTCTTCTACGGGGGTAACATCGCCGGGGCCGTCTTCGGGTGCCTCCTGGCGGGTTTCTACCTCCTCCGAGTCCACGACATCATGGTCGCTACGTACGTGGCGGCCGCGTTGAACCTTCTCGTCGCGGGCGCGGCATTTCTGCTCTCGACTCGCGCGAGCCACGCCGCCTCACCCCAGCCGGCGGCCACTTCTACGTCCCTCTCCCCTGCAGCTTGGACGGTGCTCGTCACGATCGCGCTCTCGGGGTTTACGGCGCTCGGCGCCGAGGTTGTCTGGACGCGGAACCTTTCGCTGATCCTGGGCGGCACGGTCTACACGTTCTCGCTGATTCTGGCCGCCTTCCTCGTTGGACTCGGGATCGGAAGCGGGGTGGGCTCGTTCTTCGCGTCGACGATCCGGAGCCCCCGCGTCGCGCTGGGCTGGTGCCAGCTCCTTGTCATGGCAGGGCTCGCCTGGGCCGCCGTCGCGCTCTCGCGCTCTCTGCCGTACTGGCCCACGAACCCCGCCCTCGCGATTTCGCCGTGGTTCAACTTTCAGATCGACCTCGCGCGCTGTCTCTGGACCGTCCTACCGGGCGCGATCCTCTGGGGGGCCAGCTTCCCGCTCGCCCTGGCCGCTGTCGCCACCCCCGAGCAGGACTCCGGGCACCTAGTGGGGCGGGTGTACGCCGCGAACACGGTGGGGGCGATCCTGGGTTCCATCGCGGTCTCCCTGTTCTTCATCGGATCGATCGGCACACAGGCCGCGCAGCAGCTCCTCATCGTGCTGGCAGCCGTTTCCGCGCTCATTGTCCTGCTCCCAGCCATAGAGGAGGGCGGTCGGGTCCGCCTTCCCGTGTCGAGGGCCGCGGGGTGGGGTCTGGCGGCACTGGCCTCCGCGGCGCTCCTGATGAGGATGGTCTCCCCGGTCCCAGGGATCCTCGTCGCGTACGGGCGCTACGCAGTGACCTGGCTCGAGAGCGCGGGCGAGGTGATCTATTCCGGCGAGGGCACCCACGCCTCCCTTGCCGTGACCCAGCTCCGCAACGGAACGCTGAACTACCACAACGCGGGGAAGGTCCAAGCCTCGAGCGAGCCGCAGGACATGCGGCTCCAGCGCATGCTCGGGCACTTCACCACGATCGTTCCCGAAGACCCGGCCTCGGTTCTGGTCATCGGGCTCGGTGCGGGAGTCACCGCCGGCGCCGTTGCGATCGACCCACGGGTCGAGCAGGTCACGATCGCCGAGCTCGAGGAGCTCGTGCCGGAGGTGGTGTCGGCGTACTTCAGCGAGCACAACTTCTCCGTGGTGGCGAACCCCAAGGTGGAGCTGCGGATCGACGACGGCCGCCACTTCCTCCTCACCACGGACGAGACCTTCGACGCGATCACGTCCGACCCGCTGGACCCGTGGGTGAAGGGCGCGGCCAACCTGTACACGATCGAGTTCTGGGAGTTGGTGAAGAGCCGCTTGAACCCCGGTGGAGTGGTGACCGTGTTCGTGCAGCTCTACGAGGCGGGAAGAGAGGCGGTGAGGACCGAGATCGCGACGTTCGTCCAGGCGTTCCCGAACGCGATCGTGTGGGCCAACACGGTAAACGGCTTCGGCTACGACCTGGTCCTCATGGGACAGGCCGAGCCGACCCAGATCGACGTGCCGGCGCTGGCCGCCAGGCTCGCCCGCCCCGAGTACGCTCCAATCCGCGAGTCCCTCGCAGAGATCGGCTTCCGGTCCGTAGACGCGCTCCTGGGCACGTACGCGGCGGACGCGGCGGACCTCGCCCCCTGGCTCGCGGGAGTCGAGGTCACGCGCGACCGGAACCTCCGGCTTCAGTACTTGGCGGGGCTTGGCGTGAACCGCTACGAGCAGGACTCAATCTACCGGGAGATCATCTCGTACCGGACGTTTCCCGACCAGATGCTGGTCGCTCCCCCCGAACAGCTTGCCTACATCCGGGATCTGATGGCGGGGCCGCGGCCATAGAGAGGCCGGTCCGAGCCTCAGTTGCGGCCCCGCCCTTGCTTCCCCCCGGACGCATTTCTACCGTGGTCTCTCCCACGCTCGGAGGCGTTCGCTCGGGGCGCCTTCCCCCTTGTGCGGCCACTACACCCGGGAGATCGTGATGTCGTCCGGCCCAGCCAGAGAGGGGAAGTCCATCTACGGGCTCGTCATCGAGAGCCGGCCCGGCCCCGGAGTGCTCCACGAGCTTAGCGGCGTGATCGCCCGGCGCGGAGGCAACATCACGTGGGTCGTTATCCTAGACAGCCAGAAGCCAATCGAGACGATCTTCTTCGAGATCAGCGACCTGGAGGACCTCGACGAGGTCATGGAGGAGCTCCGGGCGCTCCCGGTGGTGTCGAGCGTCACCCGGGAGCAGCCGATGGGGAGCGTCTTCGGAAAGCGGGTCATCATCATCGGCGGGGGCGCCCAGGTCGGTCAGGTCGCCGTAGGGGCGGTCTCCGAGGCGGACCGTCACAACTTGAGGGGTGAGCGGATCTCGGTGGACACGATCCCACTCGTGGGCGAGAAGACGCTCGCCGAGGCCGTCGAGGCCGTGGCTCGGCTCCCGCGCGCGCGGGCCCTCGTGCTGGCCGGTGCCCTCATGGGAGGAGACATCGAGCAGGCCGTCCGGACGGTCCGCGAGAAGGGGGTCGTCGTGATCTCTCTGAACATGGCCGGATCGGTCCCCGAGGCGGCCGACCTGATCGTGAGCGACCCGATCCAGGCCGGCGTGATGGCCGTGATGGCCGTCGCGGACACGGCCCGCTTCCGGGTCGACAAGCTCAAGAAGAAGACGTACTGAGCTTCGATGATCTGGGAACGGAGAGGCTCCGCCACTCGCTGTCCGCCATCGCCTTGCACAGATACACGATCTGGCCCACGTGGTACGCCGTGTGGGTGAGCGAGCGCTGGATGGCCTGGATCACCGAGAGCTTCTCGCCCCGGATCGTCACCGTTCGCTCGAGGTGCGCCGGCGAGAGAGCCCCCAGGCTCTTGAACAGGATGTCCCATCCGCTCTCCCAGGCGGCCAGGAGCTCCTCCCTGGAGACGTGCTTCTCCTCGAGCTCCCCGGCCCGGTCCCTCCACTCCTTCTCTCCGTCCGCGGTGAGGAAATCCGTCCATCGGGAACGCAAGTTCCCACTCACGTGCTGGATCAGGACGGAGATCGAGTTCGACTCCGGGCTGAACTTCTCGAAGAGCGAGGCGTCGTCGATCTGTTCGAGCGCTCCGTCGGCTAGCTTCTTGTACGCGCGGAACTGACTGCTGCTGCTCTCGATAAAACCGCTGAGGCGCGAGTCCGACCGCATGCCGATCCTCCTTCACTCCCATACGTTGAAGTGGAACTCGTGACCCCGCCGGGCGTACCGGCTCACCGCACTCGACACCACCCTTCCCGGAGACACCAGTGATACCGCATCGTCCCCTTTCCCTCGTCGCGGCGACGTTCCTCCTCCTCTCCGTGCCGGCGTGTGGCGGCGACGCTCCCCCTGCAGAGTCGGGAGCCGAAACCGGCGCTCCCGGCACCGCCGCCAGCGCGCCCGAGACACCCAGCGAGATTCATGTCGAGCTCATGCCGACTCCCGACTACATCGCCGAAGGAACACTAACGCTCACCCGCAACGGGGATAACCTCGTGGCTCGGGCGTTCGTCGAGACGCATCTGAATCAGGGCGACTACGCGATGCACATCCACGAGGGCTTGTGCGCCGAAGGCGGCCGCGTCGTTGTCGCACTGACGTCGGTCGAGGGGCAGGAGCTGGGAGAGGGTGAGGCGACGACCACGTTCCCGGCCTCCGAGCTCTCCCCCACCGCGTCGTACTTCGTGTGGATCCATTCGCCAACGGGCGAACCCGTTGCGTGCGCCGACATTCCGCCGGTGAACCTGTAGTCTACGCAAGGACCTCCACCGCGCCCCCGTCGCGCTCGCGGTGGGCGCGGTGGCGCCGAGGGCTCTCGTCAAGCACCGGGCCGAGGGCTCTCGTCAAGCACCGGATTGAGGAGATCGAGACCGAGGCCGGCGTCCTTCGGAACTTCGTCGTAGCGGAGTGCGCAAGGAGGTAGGGGAAGCGGCTCTCCGAACAGCCGCCACCGCCTCCTGCGTGTCGGCCTCCGTGACGTCGAGGTGGAAGACGGTGCGCACCCGGTCCCTGTTCACCGGTAGCACAAGAACGCCCTCCCCCTCGAGCGCGCGGCAGAGCTCTGGGGCAGTTCCGATCCCGGGCACGACGTCGAAGAAGACCATGTTCGTCTCCACCTCGTCGGGGTCGGTCAGGATCCCCTCGATCCCCCCGATCCCCGCCGCGAAGGCGCGCGCGTTTCGGTGATCCTTCCCGAGCCGCTCCACGTTGTGGTCGAGCGCGTAGAGCGCCGCCGCCGCCACGATCCCCGACTGACGCATCGCCCCACCGAACCGCTTCCGGAGCGCTCGCGCCCGCTCGATGGTCTCCCCATCACCCGCCACGACGGATCCGACAGGGGCCCCGAGGCCCTTCGAGAAGCACATGGCGACCGTGTCGAAGTGCTGCGTGTAGAGGGTGGCCTCGAGGCCCGTGGCCGCGCACGCGTTCAGGAGCCGGGCCCCGTCGAGATGACACCAGAGACCGAGCGCCCGGGCCTGGTCGGTCACGGTCTCGATCTGGGACAGCGGCCAGACGGATCCTCCCCCCCGGTTGTGCGAATTCTCCACGACGAGGAGCCGACTCCTCGGGACGTGTATGGATCGCGGGCGGAAGAGTCGGTCGACCTCGGCTGCCTCGAAGATCCCCCGCCGCCCTGGGGCGAGCCGGACCGAGCACCCCGCCACCGCTGCGAAGGCGCCCGACTCGTTCAAGTAGAAGTGGCTCTCCTCGTGGGCGATGATCTCGTCCCCAGGCGACGTCTGGGCCGCGATCGCACACAGGTTTGCCATCGTCCCGGAGGGGACGAAGACCGCAGCCTCCTTGCCGAAGAGCTCCGCCGCTCGCTCCTGAAGCCGAATAACGGTCGGGTCGTCCCCCAGCACGTCGTCTCCGACCTCCGCGCGAGCCATGGCTTCGCGCATCGCCGGAGACGGCTTCGTTACGGTGTCGCTTCGGAGATCGATCACGCCCTCAGCCACCTCCGGTTGCCTGTCATCAGAGCCGCCTCGGATGATAACGCTCCCGGAGACTGGGAGCAGGCCGGGACCGAGTGCACCCCGGTGTCAACGAAGCCGCTTACCTAACGACCCGGTCGTCACGCGCGTCCACGTGGCAGAACGACCCGTCAAAGGATGACGCCGATGGACACGATACTCAGAGCGCTGAACCGCTTCGGGCTGGGGGCGAGGATCGGCGAGCGGGAGACGATCGGGGACCCCCGCTCCTGGCTCCTCGCACAGCTCGACGCGAGGCCCGGCTCCACCGTGGCCCCGGACCTTACCACGCTCGCGGAGGCGGGCGAGGCTCTCCAGGAACTCCGCCGGGCCCAGCGAGAGGACCCGGAAAGAGCGCGGGAAGCCAGAGCGGCCTTCCAGGGCATCCGGCGGGCCGAGATCTCCTTCGCCCTCGGTGAAAGGGTCGCCACGGAGACGCCGTTCGTCGAGCGACTCGTGGCCTTCTGGTCGAACCACCTGTGCGTGTCCGTCGTCGGCAAGCAGCCTCTGGTCGTGCTCGCGGGACTGTACGAACGGGAGGTCATCCGACCGCACGTGCTCGGCAGCTTCACGGACATGGTGCTCGCGTCAGCGCGACACCCGGCCATGCTCTTCTATCTCGACAACTTCCAGTCCATTGGCCCGACCTCCCGGGGCGCGAGCCTCGCGGCTCGGCGGCAGGGGCGGGAGCGCGGACTGAACGAGAACTATGCCCGGGAGCTCCTCGAGCTCCACACGCTCGGCGTGGACGGCGGGTACACCCAGGCGGACGTCGAGGCGCTGGCCCGGATCCTGACGGGCTGGACCCTGATCGGCGTCGGGCCGAGGGCTCCCGGGACGCTCCGGTTCCGGTTCGATCCCGCTCTGCACGAGCCGGGCTCGAAGACACTCCTCGGGGTCACGTATCAGGAGGGAGGGGAGGCCGAGGGGGAAGCCGCGATCCGGGCTCTGGCCGTGCACCCCTCGACCGCGCGGTTCGTCGCGACCAAGCTGGTACGCCACTTCGTCGCGGACGTCCCTCCCCCCGCCGCCATCGACCGCGTCGAAGAGGTGTTCGTCCGAAGTGGCGGGAACCTGAAACAGGTCGCGGCCGCCCTGGTGGAGCTCGAAGAGGCCTGGGAGCCCACGATGCAGAAACTCCGTACGCCGCAGGAGTGGCTCACGGCCGTGCTCCGGGCGACCGGCGTCCGTGCGCCCCAGGTCGCACAGGTGCTCGAGCCGCTCCGGCACCCGTTCTGGGCACCCCCGTCTCCCAAGGGCTACGGGGACACAGTGAGGGACTGGACGGATCCCGACGGGCTCATGAATCGGGCCGAGCTGTCCCGAACCCTCGTCCGGCGGCTCGGGCGAGCGGGACTCGACCCGGCCGGTTTCCTGGACGTCGTGGACGTGCCGCCCGACGACCCGCTTCGCTCCACCCTGACAGACTCGTCGATCCCGGCGGACGAGCGGATCGCGCTCGCCATCGCGGGCCCGGCGTTCCACTGGAGGTGACGATGGACAGGAGAGTGTTCATCCGCGGCATGTGCTATGGGGGCTCGCGACGTTCGCGGCGCCGCTCGTCACCTTCGCGCAGGTCCCGGCCCACGGGCGCTTCGTTTTCGTGCTTCTCAGGGGAGGCTTCGACGGGCTCGCCGCCGTAGTCCCGGTCGGAGACCCCGGGTACGCTGCACTTCGCGGGAGCATGGCGTTCACCGCGGACAACCTAATGCCCCTGACGGGCCCCTTCGCGCTCGCCCTGGGACTCGCCCCACTGAAGGAGCTCTGGGACGCAGATGAGTTGGTGGCGATCCACGCGCTCGCGATCCCGTACCGCACGCGGAGCCACTTTGACGGACAGGCCGTGCTGGAGACCGGGCTCGACCAGCCCGTCGGCTCCTCCGACGGCTGGCTGAACCGGCTTCTCCAGGTCATGGAGGGGGAACGCTCGGGGATTGCCGTGTCCGCCGGGCTGCCCCGCTCCCTCACGGGGCCGCACCCCGTTCTGACCTGGTCACCCGCGCAGCTCGGGATCGTGGAGGACGAGTACCTCGAGAGGCTGCGCTTCCTCTATCAGGGAGACCCCGTCCTTCACGACCACTTCGAGTCGGCGATCCAGCTCCGCACCCTCCAGGAGGAACAGGGCACGATGGGCGCAGCCGGCCCGGCGGGTCGGGCGGCGGGCAACCGCATGGCGCCTATTATGGGTGCGGTCGCTCGATTCCTGAAGGAGCCGACGGGCCCGAACCTCGCCGCGGTTGAGTTCAGCGGATGGGACACGCACGCGAACCAGGGGATG
This sequence comes from Longimicrobiales bacterium, assembly GCA_965198065.1. Classification (GTDB taxonomy): domain Bacteria; phylum Gemmatimonadota; class Gemmatimonadetes; order Longimicrobiales; family Gaopeijiaceae; genus SHZS01. The sequence goes on from CBDAON010000004.1 coordinate 1,485,986, forward strand.
ACGGTTGCTCTACTGTCTATCCTGTTCCTATGTCGTCATAAGTATATGACTCATAGTTAGTTATAGACGTGATAGGCTTGGGTCCTCCTCGTTTCTGTCGTATATGATCCCGTATATTTTTAGCGCGATGACATGGGACCGTACGGTACGTTGGCGGAACCCGTGACAGGTGCGACCTTGGACGCCGCGGGCGTCGCGAGGGGCTGAGACGCTAGATTTACTTGGCTGGACCAGGATGTGCCGTTCGGCCAGCCACCCCGCCTCATCGAGCAGGGCACCAAATGACGGAGCGGAAACCACAGCAGAGACACCCGGGGGACACGTCGCACCTGAGTCACCTTCGGGGCGAGGACTTCACGGACGAGAACGGCGTCTACGACTTTGAGGCGGCGGCGTACGCGGTGTGGAAGGCGCGGGAGGCTGCCGGTCTGAACTATCAGCCCCGCAGGCAGCCGGCCAAGGAGGAGCCAGACAACATCGGCATGGGGAACCGCGAGCGGGAGCGGGAGGCTTACGTGATCCTCGGCCCCCCCGGTGCCGGCAAGTCCAGCGCCGTCGCCAACCGGCTCGTTGCCGAACACGGAGGCCTCGAGATCAATTGGCATTTCGCGGCGGAGCGCCTTCCCGAGTTCATGGACGGCATCAACGCGCAGGGGGTCCACCTTGAGTCCGTAGACATCGTCGACGCGGTGCTCAAGCGAGCCATGGAGAACGGTGACAACGTTGTCCTCCCGCGGGTCGGTAGTGAGACTGGTTACGTCCAAGAGCTTCTAGACAAGCTGAAGGAAGCCGGATACACAACGGAGCTCTACCTGGTCGATCTCGCCCCCATGCTGGCAGCCGGTCGCGTCGTGACACGCTTCTTCGAGACGGGCCTGTTCGTCGACCCAGCGTATGTACTCAATAGGGTCGGGACGAAGCCACGTGAGTCGTTTGAGGAGTTAAAAGGCCACCCCGCAGTTGCTAGATTTACTTGGTTGGATCAGGATGTTCCGTTCGGTCAACCACCCAACGTGGTAGAGGAGGGAGAAAACAACCCCGAGGGACCCAGCTGACTTTTCGTACCTGAAGGATCTCCGGACGGGGGACTTCAAGATGCCGGACGCACCCTGGATCTCGAGGCGATAGAGTAGAGGAAGCGGCGGAGGAGTAGTTCCCCTAGGAGTCCACCCGCTCGCGCCGACCGCCCGGGTCTCAGAGCAGCTCTGCAGCGCGGGCAAATTCCAGGCAGGCACGGCACGCGAGGCCCCGAAGGCGACGGCCATCGGGCGCCATCTCCAGATTTACTTGGCTGGATCAGGACGTTCCGTTCGGTCAGCCTCCCCATCTCATCGAGGAAATGAAATGGCGGCCCAGCTGACAAGTGGCTGTGACTGTCAACCGGGTTAGCTGTAGGGGAATGGGATACCTGCTCCAATGACCAGCCGTTTTGAACACGCCCTCGTGTTCACCGCGCAACTCCACCGAGAGCAGCGGAGGAAGGGCTCTAGCGTTGAGTCCGGGAGTCCGGGAGTCCGTGAGTCCGAGGCCGTCGGGTGGGGTAGCAAACCAGCACGAGCCAGCGGCCGGCGCCACTGTCAGAGTCCACCGTGGGGAGGTAGTTCTGAGAACGCATTCTAGTGAAGATTTCCGTACTGAGTGCAGGCCATCGTGAGCGACTCACAGGAGAGTGGCGAGACCTCGATTCCTTACTTCAGGGAGATCGTCAGGCACGATCCCTACCCGTGGCAGCGGTGCTTGTATAAAAGGTTTGTCGAAGGGAGTGTCCCCAAAGCCTTGGATATCCCGACCGGCTTGGGCAAGACCCTTTGCGTGCTTCTTTTCCTACTCGCACGGATCCGGAATACTGCACTACCCACGCGGGTCATCTACATCGTTGACAGGCGCGCCATCGTCGATCAGACAGCGACCGCAATCCGGACATGGATCGAACGCATTGCCGAGTTGCCAGAGTTCGCGGGAGTGCTCGACGCGACTTCCGCGTTCTCGTCCGATCTTCCCGTCCAACTCGGCGTTTTGCGAGGCGGCTTAGCGGACGATGGCGAGTGGCGAATCGATCCCGCCAGACCGGCGGTCGTCGTCGGTACTGTCGATATGATCGGGTCCCGTATGATGTTCTCAGGTTACGGAGACGGGCGATCACGCCGACCGATGCATGCGGGACTCTTGGGCCATGACAGCATCGTCATGCTGGACGAGGCCCATTTATCGCCGGCGATGGCGGTACTCATCCACACCATCAATCAGCTCCAGAGCCACCTGATGTTCCAGACCATGACGCTGTCGGCGACGAGCACCGATACCGAAAGCGTGTTTCAACTCCTTCCCGAGGACGAGGCCAATCCCGCAGTTCGTAGCCGCCTTCATTCGGTCAAGACACAGAGTCTCCATCAGGTCGGGAAACCCGTGGATCGGGTCGGCCGCATTTGTGAGGTGGCCACCGCTCATAAATCTGGCTCCGTCGCGGTGTTTACCCGAACTGTCGCGGATGCCGAGAAGATTGCGGCGAAGCTGATCAGCATACTCGACGATGGCTTCGAGCGCGTTGCACTACTGACGGGGACGCTCTGCGGGAAAGAACGCGCCGAGCTGGCAGATGGAACGGTCTGGCGGAGCTTCCTTCCGAATCGGGACCGTGACGCGAGTGCTCCCTCCGTCTACCTGGTGATGACCTCGGCCGGCGAAGTCGGAGTCGATCTGGATGCCGATCACGGTGTCATGGATCTCAGCACGCTCGATTCGATGATTCAGCGCGTTGGCCGAGTGAACCGACTGGGCCTGACGGAGGCGGACGTTGCGATCGTCTTCACGGAGCAAGAGGCGGTGGAGTCACCGGCAGAGCCGAAGACGCACAGCCAAAGACTTGCTGCGGCTCGTACGAAGACACTGAAAGTACTTGGGCAGCTTCCCGACCTCTCTCCTGCGACTCTTCGAGGCCTGGACAAGCAAGTCCTCGAAGAGTGCTGTGTACCACCAGCGCGCCCAGCTCGGCTGCACGCGGAAGTGGTCGAGGCATTCGCGGCGACGTCCGCCACGCTCCAGCTCCCTCATGTCTCGATCTATCTGCACGGAGTGTCGGATCAGCCCGATCCGCCCGAGAGCTTTCTGATTTGGCGCTGGGACGTGGCGCACCTGGTCCAGCTCGGAAACGATGCGGCTGCAGAGGCAATCGCTTTCTTTCGGCCGAGCGCCGATGAGGTCGCTCGTGTGCCAGCACGGGTGGCGCAGGACTTGATCCTGTCTGCTCTTGAACGGCAAGGGGCGAGGGGGTGATCGTGGTCGAACCGGGGGGCGATGTCCGTGCTGTCCTGTTGATGAGCGAGGACGAACTCTCTTTGCTCGACTACGCGACTGTTTTTCTGCCAACGACTGCCGGAGGCTTGGAATCCTCTGGTCTCCCCTCGAAATTGGCGAGACACGAGGTTTCCGACGTCGGTGACAGTGATGATCGGGTTCGTTACGTGGACGCGAGTGGTGATGGGGATGTCGAGGGTGATGAGAGTGAACAGGCACTTCCAGCTTGGTTGGATCAGGCCATCGAGCTTCGAGTCCCATTACATGACGTCAATGAAGACGACGAGGAACGTTTTCTGGTCTACGCACTACGCCGTTCCGATCCGGCGCTCCAAACCGGTGAGAGCAATCTGACCTGGATCGGGGCCTCTACCCAGACTGTGGATGAGCACTGCGCTCTTGTCGGCGCTGCCGCTCGGCGGATTGGCGCAGCACTCTCACTCCCCGATCATGAAGTTGATGCGTTGGAAGCAGCCGGTCGCTGGCATGACCGCGGCAAGGCGAGGAAGGTGTGGCAACGGGCTGCCGGCGTTCCCGCCAATGGTCCCCTCCTCGTGAAATCGAGGAAGGGGCGTTTCCGTCCGGCGTTACTCGGTGGCTATCGCCATGAGTTCGGCTCTCTCGCCGAAGCGGAGCGGGAAATCCCGGTGAAATCTCCCAATCGCGAGCTCATCTTGCACCTGATCGCCTCTCACCACGGGCGGGCACGGCCAGGCTTTCCCCAGTCTCGACAGTGGGACCCGGATGTTCCCTCCGCGTTGAACCGACGGCTCGCCATCGAAGCGGCGAACCGCTTTGCAAGCCTTCAGGCCGAGTATGGGCCGTGGCGACTCGCATGGTTGGAGGCTCTCCTGAAGGCTGCGGATGTCTACGTGTCGAGTCGCAATGGGAAGTGAGGGCGTAATGGAGTGGCACATCGATCCCCGCAATCCCGGAGAAGTATTCGCGTGTGCCGGATTCGCACATCTCGCCTGGCGCGCAGACCCGAAACTAAAAACCGGCTTCGAGTCGAACGATCGATTCCGCTTCGTGACTCCGGATCTCTCGGCGGTGCTCGACCGTCTGGCGGAAGCATCTCTTGAAGGGACAGAGGACGGACTCCGCTTCGCCGGCGTCGAACTCGACTGGTGGCGGGAATGGGGGTTGAATCCCGGACTCAAGAACTGGGCGGGGCAGCAATCCGCGCTGACGGTTCACGAGTCCCTACTCCGTGCTGCAGAAGGATCAAGCCCGGCCGACTGGCTCACTCATGCGGCTCCGACCACCGGCCGACTCAATCTCGACACCGACGGGACTTGGAACGCTCTGCATATGGGTTGGAGCTTGAACGAACATCAAGAGGCCAGGATGGTTTGTCGGCCCTGGGTCGAACTCCTAGCTTCGATCGGACTCCAAGCCTTTCCCGTCGAAGGCCGTAGATCGGAGCGCCGTTTCAGTTACAGCCTATATGGCGAGTGCGGTCGCCGTGGCGGCCGCCAACCGTCTACGCTGTCGAGTGCAGTTGCCGCCTTTGGCGGCTACGGGCCAAGCCAACTCCGAGATCCTCGCTTTGACGTTCAGGCAAAGATTGGAGCCGATCGAAGGCCCCGATGTGCCGGTATTCCCTCCGACCTACCCAGCTCCAGAGCGAGGGCAGCACCGCTTCGAAACCCCCTATACCGTCAACGAAACTAAGGACGGTACTCGGATCTGCGATCTCGATTCCGTTCAGTCGCAAGCAAACCGGATGGAGGCGGCCTTCACGACCGACCTCGCCGACATCGTTCCTCAGCACGTCGTAAAGGCAGGCACTCATCAGGTTGCGCTCACTGAGTTGCCACACCGGATCGTCGATGCATCGATACGGGCCACCGATCTCGCTGACAGCATCCACCAGTGCATGCTGGACGTCAGCTCGGGAGACCCGGTACCCCTCGAGGACACACGAGCAAAGTCTGCGCTCCGAACAGCCCTGCAGGCTCACCGTGGAAAACTAGGCAATGTTGATCCCAAAGCGCTGGCCGCGTAGTGGTCGGACCGCACCGACGCGGCGCATGTCAATATCCGTCGGGACGACCCCTCACTCGCCGAGCAGGTACTTGAAGCCGAGCATCATCGACCAGGGATTGATGCGACTGATTTCGGTGTCGTTCATTATGGGAAACGGATGCACCTCGTAAGGACTCGTGTCCACAAGGTCGTCGACCCAGCTGTAGGACGCCTTCAGGCCGAGTAGGAGCTTGTCGCCCAGACGATAGTCGGTGCCGGCAAAGAGCTGCTTGGAAAGACCGCTGTCGGACAGATCAACGTCCTGCAGACTGTTGTACTCCGCCGCGGGACGACCGCCGCATGGCTGACTAATGCACGAGTATTCGCTGCTGAAATACAGCCCCGACAGCTCGACGAAGGACAGGCCCAGCCCGGCGCCCAGGTAAAGCATGACCCGGCTTTCTGCGAACGCGAAGTCGTGATAGGCGTTCAGGAACAGCGCGCGCGCGGCCAAGGCATCGACCCTGGTGGTGTTGGTCGACGTATAGTTGCTGTCTTCGTTAGGCAGGATCGGAGATCCATCGAGAAAGGTAATGTCGGTGAATTCTTGCTCGATGTTGTTCGATCGCTGGGAGACCGACACCTCCACGCGCACGTCGCCGAAATTTCGACCGACGGCGACTTCAAAAGCAGTACCCAGATCCGAGGGAAGGTCGTAAAACCAGCGGTAGCCCTCGGGCGTGCCGCTGCAAAGGTCATTCGGGTAACAGATATTGTCCCGGTTATGGCCCGCCTGCTTCATCACGGGATTCCAGTTCGTCCCGCCGCTCGCGCTCACGTACCACCCGTAAGACCCCGGCTGTTGACCCGCACCTTGTTCCGCTCGGCCGAGCAGGGTGCAGATCGCAAGCGTGGCTCCGAAGGCATGTAACTGCCAGGACAAAGGCATTTGAGTCACCTCCAGTTGGAGTCCGATGGCCTTCATTTGAGGATACCGCCTCCCAAGGACCCCGATCAACGGATCCTGACCTGCCCCCGAGAGTGGTACCGCTCTTGGGGGTGGGTCAAAGCCTCCCTCAAGTAAGGTTTTGTTGACTTCCATCGTGCGCGAAGTACACTGCTTCGACAGGGTGGCTGGGGAACTCGGTGCTTGGCCCGGGTTCGGTCAGATCGCCGATTGCGATTGAAGGTGGCCCGTGAACCCGGGTGACGGTTGGTGCGCGATCAGCCGCATCGTCTTTCTGGAGAGCTCATCATAAAGAGTAAAGCTCTCTCACGTATGCGACGAGCGATCATTGGCCTACTCAGTGCTGCGCTGGCAGTGTTATGTGTGCCCCCATCGGCTCGGGCACAACAGCAACGATCATTGTGGCGTGGCCTAGTTGTCGCGCCCGAGCAGCGCTGCTCTGCCTACAACGCGGACGACTACCGGTACCCACAGTCTGTAGAAGATCAGATCGTCACCGAACTCGGCGGTGTCTATGGTCCCTACACCGGCCGATGGTTCGCCAGCCAGTTCGAGACCGACATCGAGCACATGGTCGCGCGCTCAGAGGCGCACGACAGTGGCCTCTGCACAGCAGACGAGGCGACCCGGCGTCGCTTCGCAACCGACCTGCTCAACCTGACGCTGGCGGCTCCCGGAGTGAACCGTAGCCAGAAGGGTGCCCGCGACGCCACCGATTGGCTTCCCGATCAGAACACTTGTTGGTTCGCTGGTCGCGTCATCGCGGTTCGTCAAAAGTACCGGCTCACCATCGACCGGCGCGAAGCCGATACCCTTGAGCGCGTACTGGCTGGTTGCACCTCGACCAGCTTGGTCGTGGTGGGTCGTGGCACCGTGCCACCCCGCAAGACGAAGCCCAAGGGCCGCCAGGCCGGCTCATGAAACGACTGGTCGCCTACCTGGCCGGAGAGACTCCGGCCCCAGGAGGCCGCGCTGATCCGCCAAAGGACCTCCACTGATCCTCGAGCGCCGGCCGATTCGCAGCCGAGAACCACTAGCGGCTCGGACCAAAATCCCGCTCTCGCCCACGCTGGCGCATCAGGTCCAGCGCCCGCGCAACGTCTCGGCGAGCGTCCCGTAGTCCCGGGCCAAGTGCGTCACTTGCCCGCTGAGCTGCTCGACCTGCCGCCGCAAGGTCTCGACCTGCGCGGTGTGCTGCTGCTGCGCCTGCTCGTACTGCGCGGACAACGCCCGCAAGGCGGAATACTCGGGGCCTGAATCACGGCAAGAAATCACGTAAGTTCAATCAGGACTGCACGATCTGCCGCTCTTGCCATGGGAGGACTATCCGATTCCGTCGTCTCAAAATGGCCGGAATGCAGGAGTGAACGGCGGGAGTTCAGACGGATGATTTCGACGCCGTTCGAGGTCGGCCGAGAGCTTCGGGATGCGCTTGGGGCGAGCCGCTCAAGTGGCGGGTGATGTCCGCCCTTTCCCAACACTCCGCAGATGCGCGTCCATTGAGGTTTGGGATATGATCTGCCCCCTAAAACGAGACCGAGTCCAGTTTTAGAATTCTAGACGGGTCGAGACATGGGAAAGGAGGTCAGAATGGCAGCGCCAAAGAAGCTAAGCGCGGGACAGATCATCAACCAGCTGCGCAAGGCGGAGGTGGGCCTAGCGAACGGGAAGAGGGTCAAGCAAGTGTGCCGGGAGCTTGGGGTGAGCGAAAGGAAGGCGTGCCGGGTGTTGGGCCAGGCGCGCTCGACGCAGCGTCGGATCCCGAAGCGAAGGGAGGACGAGGAGGCGCTGAGACAGGGCGTGGTGAAGGTGGCCCGACGGTTTGGACGCTACGGGTACCGGATGGTGACGGGGATGCTGAGGACGCAGGGCTGGGGTGTGAACCACAAGCGGGTGGAGCGGATCTGGAGGCTGGAGGGGCTCAAGGTACCAAGTAAGCAGCCGAAACAGGGCCGCCTGTGGTTGACGGACGGCTCGTGTATCCGACTGCGGCCCCTGTACCGACATCACGTATGGGCGTATGACTTCGTGTCCGACCGGACGCATGATGGACGGCCGCTCAAGATGCTGACGGTCCTAGACGAATACAGCCGGGAGTGCCTGGCGATCGTGGTGGCCCGCAGGCTTCAGTCGGACGATGTCCTGCAGACGCTGAGTGAGCTGTTTGCCGAGCATGGTCCCCCGACGAACCTACGTTCGGACAACGGGCCGGAGTTCACGGCCCAGGTGGTTCGGCAGTGGCTTGGAGGGTTGGGTGTGAAGACGCTGTTCATCGAACCCGGCAGCCCGTGGAAAAACGGCTACAACGAGAGCTTCAACGGCACGCTCAGGCAAGAGCTGTTGAGGCGCGAGATTTTCTATTCGCTCCAGGAGGCGAAGGTGCTGATCGAGCAGTGGCGACGCGAATACAACACCGTCCGACCCCACAGCTCTCTGGGCTATTTACCGCCCGCTCCTGAAGCAATCCGACCCGACCCGAAGCTGCTCAACCTGCCCTTGCTACTCGGACCTCACCCCAGACAAAATGAGGCGGTTCGACTAACACTCTAGGTGGTCACCGTGGAGACCGGCGGGTACGAGCTGCACCCGGTCGCCACCAGCAGATAATTCACCATGCGCTGGAACACGTGGGAGAGCGGCACATCCACGCGACGTCGAGGTTGAGGTTCCGGTGGTAGACGTCGTCCACCACGTGCGCCTGCACCAGGTCCCGCAGCTCTTTCAGGTCGATGACGTATCCGGTCTCCGGATCCACCGGCCCGCGCACGGTCACCTCGAGCTCGTAGTTGTGGCCGTGCCAGTTCGGGCTTGAGCAGTCCCCGAACACGTCCGCGTTGTGCGCGTCGGACCACTCGCTGCGGAACAGCCGATGCGCGGCGCTGAAATGGAGCCGGCGGGTGACCCGGACCTCGGGCATCCAGTGGCCTCCGGGTTGGATCGAGCGGGAGCGCGGCGAGGCGGCCGAGGACCGCCGGCGCCTACCGGGCCGCGCGCTCGTGCGGCGGACCGTGCGCGGGCGATACCCATGGCCGATGGGATCGTTTCCGCTTGCCGGCCAGGATCGGCCCGAAAAGGAGCGGGGCCGGCGCCCTGAAGCGCCGACCCCGCAGGTGTACCTGGAGGGTTTTTTTATTGAAGCCCGGGTCGATACGTCTGGCGACCTCCCCTCGGCTTCCGCCTTCCTCACGACGGAGGCGTGACGTCCACCTCGGGAGCTCGGTCCCGGCTTCGCTTGTGTTGGCTCAATAAACGAGCCCCCCAAGCACGTTCGAAATATAGGGAGCAGGACCCGTGCCGTTCATCACCGCATGATCGCGCTGCCGCCGCGCCAATCACTGCACGGTGACGAGCACGGGCCATGGTCCGAGATCCTCGTGCTGCTCCACGTTGTGCCACAGCACGAAATCGAGGCTCGTGCTGCCCGCGGTGACCCCGGTCAAGGTGGCCGTAAACGCGCCTGTGCGCGAGAAGGTCAGCAGAGAGGCATTCGCGGGAGTGAGACGCAGCTCGAACTCTCCCAGTTCCGCATTCACCGAGGCGCCCGCATCGTTCAGGAACGTGGCGGTGACGTTTTGCGTGCCCGTGGGGATCACGATCGGGCTGGGGCCGGCGATGACCGTGCCGCTCGTGTTCAACGTCACGGTGCTCGCCCCCACGGTGAGCTGGATCGTCGCGATCGCCTCTGCCGGATCGTCGATCGCCTCTGTCGGATCGTCGTCGCATGCGGCCAGCATCGCGACGGTAGCGAAGAGCGGAGCCAAAGCGAGCGCGCGGATCCAACGGGTTCTGGTCTGCATGGTAGTTCTCCGCTGGCTGTGTGTGTGGGATGTGTGTGTGTTGTTGGACGTCTAGAACGACAGCCGGTACATGAGCACAAAGTTCCGCCCGGGCTGCGGCATGATGTCCTTGATGCGAGACAAGTGGTCGCGGTACTCCGTGTCGGTGACGTTTTCCACGCGCGACGTGAGCGTGTGGAACCGTCCGCCGATCAGCCTGCGCACGCCTACGTCCAGCGTTCCGGTCACGTATTCCGGGGTGCGCGTCTCGAAGTCGCCCAGCCGCTCCTGGGCCGCGGCCCAGCGTATGCTCACACCCCCGAACACGCGCGGGTTCTCGTAGCGGAGCCCCACCCGCCCATTGAGCGGCGGGATGAGCGACGGATACGGCGAGGCCGGCACGAACGTCGTGTCGGTCCCCTGGATGATCGGGACCGACGCGCGCTCCGACGTGAAGCGGGCGCGCACGTAAGAGGCGGTGGCCTCCGCGACCCAGGCACCCCCGAGGCTCACCTGAGCCTCCCCCTCGGCGCCCACGAAGCGCGTGTTTTCGTTCGTGTACTGGAAGCGGGGGCGCCCCCCCTGAGTGCCCAGCTCCGCCCGCCCCCGGCTGGACGGGAAGACGTAGTCGTTCAGCCAGTTGCTGAATCCGGCGAGCTCGGCCGTGAATCCCTCGGTCGTCACCCGCACGAACGCGTCCACCCCCAGCCCCGTCTCCCGCCCCAGAGATGGATCGCCCACGTCGTACGAGTTGGCCGCCAGGTGCGGCCCGTTCGAGTAGAGCTCGTTGAAGTCGGGCGTACGGTACGCACGGCTCACGCTCGTGCCGAGCCGCACGGCGTTAGTGGCCGCGAAGAGCAGCCCCGCCGAGCCCGACACGGCGCCGAATGTGCGCGGCCGCACCGGAATCCGCTGTCCGCCCGCGAAGATGAACGCGGTCGTATCGCGCGGGACGTAGTGGGCCCAGTCGTAGCGCGCGCCCAACTGGAGCCGGAGCCGGCCGATCCCGATCTCCTCCACCAAGAACGCCGCCAGCGCCAAGTCGTACGTAGATGGCGTGCGCAGCGAGCCCCCGGTCTGGATGTCGCGATAATGCGCCTGCGCGCCCACCGCCCCGAGCGCCAACGGACCCGCCGCGCCGTGGCGCGCGAGCAGGTCCAGATTGCTCATGTTCTGAGTGTACTCGGTGCCGACGTTGCCGCTCTGCTCCAGCTCGACATGGTTGTAGTAGGTGTACGAGCCGGCCGCACGAAGCGTGTTGACGAAGCGCTCTTCCTCGTAATGCCGCTCCGCCTCGCCGCGAAACGAGTGGCGCCGCATCTCGATGTCGACGCCGCGCTCGTGTCCGCCCACGAAGCCGCCGGGAATCCCGTAATGAGTGTCGAAGAAGCGGTACGCGGCTCCCGCGTGGCCCCAAGGCCCGATCGTCGCGCCGCCGAGCGCACCCGAGAACGTGCGCGCCCCGGTGTTCACCAGGTCGCCCACCGGCGTAGCCACGTCGCCCGACCGCCGCACGCTCCCCTCCGCGCGCAGCGCGAGCGGTCCGAGTCCGGCGGTGACGAACCCGCCGGCGGTGAAGCTGTCGTTGCCAAGTCTCGCCCTGCGTCGTGAGGGTGCCGTGCGCCTGCCCGGTACGCGAGGTCGGAATCTCCTCGCTCACGACGTTCACCACCCCACCGAGCGCGCTGCTCCCGTAGAGCAGCGACATCGGCCCCCGCACGATCTCGAACCGCTTCGCGTTCACCGCGTCGATGGCAACCGCGTGATCGCCCGAGGTGGACGACATGTCCCCCGGCCGCATCCCGTCCTCCAGGATCAGGATCCGATCGCCTCCCAGCCCACGCAGCACGGGCCGTCCCGTCACCGGCCCGATCGAGCTCACCGCGAGCCCGGGCTCGGACTCCAAGGTGCCGGCCACGGTCGTGCTGAGGCGCCGGTCCAGCTCGGCCCCGCTCATCACCGAGACGGGGCTCATCACGTCCTGCCCGGCGCGCCGGGTGAGCGCGCCGGTCACCACGATCTCGGAGAGCTCGATGGCGCGAACGTGCAAGGCGGTCAGGATCTCGGTGGTCGCGTCGGCGCGCACCTCCACTTCCTGGACGTGCCGGTCGTAGCCGAGCTGCTCGATCTCGACCGTGTAGCGGCCGGCGGGCAGACGGACGAAGCGGAAGGAGCCGTCCTCCGCGGCCAGCTCGGCGCGATGCGCCTCGACCACCTCCACCCGCGCGAGCGGGAGGGGCTCCCCGGTCTGCTCGTCGGTGACGCGGCCCGACAGTACGCCGACTGGCGTCTGCGCGGCGGCCGGTGCGGCCCCGTATGCGGCCCCGAGCGCCGCCCCTAGAACCAGCCCGATGCGGGCTGCGAATCCCGTCCCCTGAACCACGTGGCCTCCTGCTCGAATGCACCGACTCGCCGCGCGCGATCGGCGCGCACGGCTTCGACGATCCTCGGATGGGATTGGGGTCAGGCCGCAGGGGGTGCGCGCGAGCGGAGCGAGGAAACGCGCGTGAAATGAGGAGGCCAGGCCTCGGGGGAGGCGTCGGGATTCGGCGCGAGCAGCCCATCCCGGTGATAGCGGGACCCATCGGTGGGAGCGGCGCTCGACACCACTACCTGCGTGCAGATTGTGTGGTCGTGGCCGCGCACGCACGCGCCGGGATCGTGCGCGCTCTCCACCACCGCGCCGTGGCTCCATCCGTCGGCATCCATGATCGGCACGGCGAGCCCCGCCCAGAGCGAGAACGTCGCCAGACATGGCGTCAGGACACGGCGGAGCGGATGGTGAGAGCGAGCGTTCACGGCCTTAGGTTAGACGCGTGGTCGGTGCGTGTCAAAAGACGCTCCGCCCCCGGCCCCTCCCGTTGCGGAGCCGGTCGGCTGCGTAACGGGCGGTTGAGAGCACGGCCGGACGGGCTACCCATTGAGACCCGGCAGCTCTCCGCGTTCTAGTTGGTCGAAGGCGCGCCGTACATAGCGCTGCGTGCGGTACTCTCCGAATTCCTTCAGGTAGTGTCCCGGGATTTGTGTAAAAGCGGTAGGCTGGACGGCGGGGATTGGGCTCGGCGCGGTTACGGTGGCGTTGTCTCTGGTGGCGGGGCTGCTCGGCCCGGTGGCGATCGCGGTCTATAGCGGTGGTGCTCATCATGCCGGTGTGGGTGGCATGGTACTAGCTCGCGCGGCGAGGATGAAGGCGGCGGATGGCGGGCCGGCTGCGCAGCAGCGCCGCCGGCGCGACCGGTGACGCGAGGGTGGCGTCAGTCGATCTCACTTGCCGCGATGCGCAGCTTCCCGCCAGTGGCCGAGCGCGGCTGGCGGATGACGATGTCGATATCGCGGCCGAGCGCGGTCAGCAGGCGGAACAGGCGCTCCAGGGAATACTCGCGGAAGTCGCCCCTGAGCAGCCACGACACGTCGGGCTGGGTGAGGCCGAGCAGGCGCGCCGGGAACGGAAGCACGCGGCCGGGTGCTGGAGAAGGGTCTGAACGGCGTCATCAAGAAGATCGCCGCCCTGCTCGAAGGCGGTACGGTCGAATCGGAGCGTCGCGCCTCCCTGCATATGGCGTTTGGCGTCGCCCTGGCGACCCTGGGTGAGCGGGAGCCCGGGACAGAGCGCCTTGAGCAGGCCGTGGCTGTCCACACTGGGGCGCTCAAGGAGTGGACGCGCGTGCGGGTGCCCCTCAAATGGGCTATGACGCAGAGCAACCTCGGTGTTGCCCTTACGGCCTTGGGTGAGCGGGAGCCCGGGACAGAGCGCCTTAAGCAGGCCGTGGCCGCCTATACCGAGGCGCTCAAGGAGCGTACCCGTGAGCAGGTGCCCCTCGACTGGGCCGGGACGCAGAGCAACCTCGGCGCCGCCCTTACGACCCTGGGTGAGCGAGAGCCCGGGACAGAGCGCCTTAAGCAGGCCGTGGCCGCCTTCACCGAGGCACTCAAGGAGCGTACCCGTGAGCAGGTGCCCCTCAACTGGGCCGCGACGCAGAGCAACCTCGGCGCCGCCCTTACGGCCCTAGGCGAGCGGGAGCCCGGGCCAGAGCGCCTTAAGCAGGCCGTGGCCGCCTATACCGAGGCGCTCAAGGAGCGTACCCGTGAGCAGGTGCCCCTCGACTGGGCCGGGACGCAGAACAACCTCGGCGCCGCCCTGGCGACCTTGGGCAAACGGGAGCCCGGGCCAGAGCGCCTTAAGCAGGCCGTGGCCGCCTATACCGAGGCGCTCAAGGAGCGTACCCGTGAGCAGGTGCCCCTCAATTGGGCCGAGACGCAGAGCAACCTCGGCGCCGCCCTTACGACCCTAGGCGAGCGGGAGCCCGGGCCAGAGCGCCTTAAGCAGGCCGTGGCCGCCTATACCGAGGCACTCAAGGAGCGTACCCGTGAGCAGGTGCCCCTCAAATGGGCCGCGACGCAGAACAACCTCGGTGTTGCCCTTACGGCCCTGGGCGAGCGGGAGCCTGGGACAAAGCGCCTTAAGCAGGCCGTGGCCGCCTTCACCGAGGCGCTCAAGGAGCGTACCCGTGAGCAGGTGCCCCTCGACTGGGCCATGACACAGAGCAACTTCGACCGCGCCATTCAGATCTTACGTGACCGGGGCAGACGGTCCCGCTGATCGGATGCGGCGAGGGACTGCCCCCCTCTGATTGGTTTCGGTAAGTGCATATCGAACAAGAAAATAGAGCCGCCCGCGGCACGTCACCCGCTACTTCGCCACAGAGCGACGGCGATGACTGATCGGAGCTCAGAGAGGTGGATTTTAGGCCAGCCGACTGTTCCCGGACGCCAACCAGCCAGCTCCGATCGCTCCCGGCCCGGCTCTTCCGGGTGCCTCCCTTCTCCGGCGCCTTCGCGTTGAAGCGCGGGAACCAGGTCGAGGCGCTGCGCTCGATCCCGTCATGCCCCCGGTCGGACTCTTCGGCCCGGCACCTCTTCCCGAGGACGCCGACTCCGATACTTTCTGATAGACCCTACAACCCCATTCACGCTTGCTTCAGGTCTGGCTAGAGAGGTTTCCGCATGGGCAGTGTGTTCGTCTATTGGGACAACTCGAACATTTTCCACGAAGCGCAACGCTTTGCTGTCGAACGCAACGAAGGGCCCGACGCCCGCTATCGGGTGAGGATCAACTTCGAGAACATGCTGCGGCTAGCGCACGCCGACCGGCCGCTTGAGAGGGCGCTTGCGGCCGGTTCCGTCCCGCCGGAACTGCGACACCTGTGGAACCGGCTGGACGGGCTCGGAGTGGACGTGACGTTGTTTGATCGGGGCGAACCCGGTCGCGGTGAGCAAAACATGCCCGACCACGTCCTGCAGTTACGCATGCTCGAAGATGCCCTCGACTACAATGGCGATCCTGGCATCGTGGCGCTCCTGACCGGTGACGGCGCTGGATACATGGATGGCGCTGGATTCCATAGCACCCTGGAACGCATGCACAAGCGCGGCTGGCGCATCGAGATCCTTTCGTGGGCGCATTCATGCAATCAACGGATGCGCTCCTGGGCGCAAGAGCATGGCGTTTTTGTGCCGCTGGACGACTTCTACGAGGCCATCACGTTCATGGAGCCATCTCGACCGGGGCATGAATTTGCCCCCGAGCGGAGGTCGGGCGAATTGGACTTGTCCCGTCGACCGACGGCGTGAGCACTGTTGGTCGGCCGGCCGACGGCGCTGCCGATGAGCAGATGCTGGCCGGCACGCTCACAACCGAGGCGTTCGTCGAGCGGGTGCGGCGCGGATCGCGTCAGTTTGTGGAGATCTGAGGGCAAGTGCCGAGTCCCGCGCGTGCGAACGACTGGCAGAGCCAGCACTCTCACCACTCCTCGTTCAGGGAGAAGCTCATCGAGCATCTCGTGTAGTAGTTCACACCAGCCGGATCATCCCCGCGTAGGCGGGGAACACTGCGCCCTCTTCGCCT
Organism: Longimicrobiales bacterium; assembly: GCA_965198065.1. Taxonomy (GTDB): domain Bacteria; phylum Gemmatimonadota; class Gemmatimonadetes; order Longimicrobiales; family Gaopeijiaceae; genus SHZS01. The sequence continues at coordinate 1,501,896 of CBDAON010000004.1, forward strand.
TCTTCTGTAGATACTTCGGATCATCCCCGCGTAGGCGGGGAACACTGGGGGGGGTCGGACAGCTCACCCCACGTATCCGGATCATCCCCGCGTAGGCGGGGAACACCGCCGAATATGCCACCCACCTGGACCTCCTATCGGATCATCCCCGCGTAGGCGGGGAACACGTGAGTGCGATCGCGCCGTTCGACTCCGTAGCCGGATCATCCCCGCGTAGGCGGGGAACACAATACATCCAGCACCACCTGGTCCATCGTATCCGGATCATCCCCGCGTAGGCGGGGAACACATGGACTGCTCCACACCCGTCTTGTGCGTCGCCGGATCATCCCCGCGTAGGCGGGGAACACGGCGTACAGTTCCGCGAGTCCGGTCAGGACATCGGATCATCCCCGCGTAGGCGGGGAACACACCTCGCGATCTATCTTCTCGTAATACTGCCTCGGATCATCCCCGCGTAGGCGGGGAACACTCGTCGAGAGCGGCCGGGATCTCGACCACCTTCGGATCATCCCCGCGTAGGCGGGGAACACTCCTCGGCCATGCCGCGCACCTGACCAGTAACCGGATCATCCCCGCGTAGGCGGGGAACACTTTCGCGCCGGCCGTTCTAGTAAACATTGACGCGGATCATCCCCGCGTAGGCGGGGAACACCCATGATCGAAGTATGCCTCGATCGCCGGGTACGGATCATCCCCGCGTAGGCGGGGAACACATCACACCGCACATCGCCCGGACTGTTGCCGCCGGATCATCCCCGCGTAGGCGGGGAACACTGTCGCCTACCGTCCGGAGCCGCCTCCGGAGACGGATCATCCCCGCGTAGGCGGGGAACACGATGACCGAGTAGGCCATAAGCGATCCGGTGGCGGATCATCCCCGCGTAGGCGGGGAACACGTGGCAGCCACACTAGGAGGGATCCCCGGGGTCGGATCATCCCCGCGTAGGCGGGGAACACTGAAGCGCACGGTCTGCAAGTACCTCCTGGAACGGATCATCCCCGCGTAGGCGGGGAACACGCAGATGTCGATCCCCTCGAGTGACTTGATCTCGGATCATCCCCGCGTAGGCGGGGAACACATTCCCAGACACCCCCCAGCCCCCGCAGATGGCGGATCATCCCCGCGTAGGCGGGGAACACCCCATGCCATGGTACCGTTCGGCGAGCTGTGCCGGATCATCCCCGCGTAGGCGGGGAACACGTAGGGCTGGTGCTCATGGAGGGCGGAATGGCCGGATCATCCCCGCGTAGGCGGGGAACACGATCCAGAGCACGCTCACGGGCGCCACTGGTGCGGATCATCCCCGCGTAGGCGGGGAACACGAGAGATCGCGCACAAGGCGGAAGCGATCGTCCGGATCATCCCCGCGTAGGCGGGGAACACCGTGGGCCGACTCTTTCAACCGGACGCGGTCCTTCGCGCCCACGACGGCGGTCTTGGTCACCGGGCCGCGCCCCAGGCGCGCCCTCTTGACGGCGTGCTTGTTCTTCTCGAGCCCGCCGATGTAGCACTCGTCGACCTCGACGGGACCGGCGAAGGTCGCACCCTCATGCGCCCACGCCTCGCGTAGCCGGTGCAGCATATGCCAGGCGGAGCTTTGAGCGATTCCCAGATCCCGGTGCAGCTTCATGGAAGACACGCCCTTCAGGTTCGTGGTCATCAGGTAGGCCGCGATCGCCCACTTGCGAAGTGGGATGTTGGAGTCCTGCATCGCGGTACCCATACGGACACTGAACCGCTTCCGGCAATCGCGGCACCGCAAGGGCATGGTCTTGTGCTTCGCGCCGGTCTGGACGTTCACGCTTCCGCAGTGCGTGCAGGCGGGCTCATCGCCCCAGCGGGCCTTGGCGAACCACTGCTCGGCCGCCGCATCGTCGGGGAACCTGTCGAACGCCTCGATCAGCGACAGTCCCTTCCGGTAGCTCTTCCCTGGCCCTTTCTCGCTCGCCATCCTATTAGCTCCCTTGCGGTTATCGCTTCTACCCGGCACTATAAATATAGTGCCCAGGGGGGTGGTTTGCAAGGGAGGCTTGGGCACCATTCGCTATAATTCCCATCCGGCACACCGCCAGGAAAGGGGTCGCAGGTGACCGTGCCGGGGGCAATGCGATGCAACCAATCCGGCGGAGAGATGGCACGCAGCGTGGCGACAGGGTCGGGAGCCTGTACGGTGCGCGGGTCGAGCGGGGCACTCGGGGGGCATGATTTACGCCCCAGATATAATGCGAATACCGGACGCTGGAGCGCCATTGCGATGTGCCGCATAGACCAGGTTCCGTCCTCACTCCATACAGCTACGGCAATGGCTACATCGGTCCGGTAGTCACGAACCGTGATGATCGTGTTGATGCCGCGCCCGATGGCCTCAACGGCGGCGCGACGACCATTACTTGTCCGCCCATTCGAATGCTGCAGCCCGCGGGTTCCGAGTACCGATACCCGGCCCCTAGCAACATGGGAACGCCGGTCTCCCCTCGGCGGCTGCCATCGCCGCGCACACCACCCTGAGGGAGCAAGACCACAGCCGCCTCCGCACTCAAACCGTGCTGCATTCGTTCGACTTGTTCACATGGCTTCTTGATCAATTCCCTCTCTTCTGAACGCTCCGCCACAGGCTCCGCGGTGCGTCCTTGCACAGCTATAATATGTGTGTTACATATATATGGCATGGCAAAACGAGGAGGTGACTATGCCGCCGGTAATCCGGATATCCGACGAGAACTACGACAAGCTCAAGCTACTTGTCGATGACCCCTTCGGTGGGGAAACTCCGAACACGGTGGTCGGGCGTCTCCTAGACGCCGTGCTGAGGTCGGAGCGGACCCTGAGTCACAACGGGCGCAACGCCGCCGCCCCGCCCGTTCCGGTCAGGACCCTCGATCCCGAAGCGCCCGGAGAACTCAAGCATACCTCGGTACGAAGAGTGACCATAGATGGCCGCGACATCCCGAAGGCAAACTGGAATCAGCTCCTTCGAGAAGTCCACATGCGGGCGGCCGAGGAACTCGGCAGCCCCGAGGTGATCCGGATTTCCGAGGCCAACGTCCGGGCCGGTGAATTCACCGAGGGAGGTTACTATCATCTCGCGGCAGTCGACCTGTCCGTTCAGGGCCAGGACTCCAACGAGTGTTGGCGAAGCAGCTACCGGCTGGCCGAGCGTCTGAATGTCCCTATCAGCGTTGAGCTCCGCTGGCGAAACAAGGACGGCGCAGCCTACCCGGGCGAGCTCGGGAAACTGAGCTTCGATGCCCGCGTCTACCTTGTAGAGCCGGTCGGCGGCGAATGGTCCCTTCGGCGGCAGGGCGTCGATGCGCCGATGGAGTCAGCACCCACTCTCGACGAGGCGCGCGAATCCGCTCTAGGACGGCTGAGGGGCTTCGCGCCGTGTAACCTGCGCATGCTCGCGGACCCCTACGAGGAGTGGCGGCTCCGTCATATGGATGCGGATTGGCACCAGATTACGTAGCAACCGATGCCACATCACATTAAGGTTCGAACAGCTGCACGTCACAGCGCGAGCGAGGGCGCTGCCATGGCGCCCGTATACACATGTGTGAACACGCTGTTACTGACGAGGCAGTGAGCCCATGGTAGGATCTCCGACGATCCCATGCCTCTGACATTTTGAATGGAATCCACAGTGCCTTGAAATGACGACCGCTACCTATCTGACCCACGTTGACCTGCCCCCAAGAGCGGTACCACATCCTATGTTAGTCCCAGCACCTGTGGAGGGCCATGAAGGACGGGCATCCTCAGGAACCAGGGCGACGGAGCGGCCTCAGCCGGATGCACGATCCGTCGTTGAGCCACAGCCGACCTCGCTTCGGCTGCCGCTCCGGCACCTTCAGCCCCTCCTGCCTCCAGATCCGCTCCACCCGCTTGTGACCGACCTCCGCGTCTCGACGCTCACCGGCGAGATACGAGGCCCAGTCGCTCATGGGTCAGTGCCTCCGCCCAAACAGGTCCTTGCGCCGGTAGGGCGCCTCGCCGCGGTACCGATTCTGACTCCGGTGTACTCCGAATCCTGCAACAAGAAAGCCAGGGAGCTTCGACACTCTCCGGGCCTTGCGGGACTACTTGTGGGCTGCGACCGTGCTACTTGGAGAGCATGAGAGATGCGTCAACGATCGAGGTAGCGGCCAATGAAGCAATGGGTCAAGGACGGCGTCGCCGAGGTTGCAAGACAACTTGCCGACGAGGAACCCCATCGTGTTGGGCCAGGGGGTTCCCCTTGGCAGTGTTTGCTGCCGTGCGTGATCGACGGCCAGACATCTTGTCGCACATCGAGAGATACCGTCACGGGGTAGACCCCTATCAAGTCGTGGCATGTTTCATCCCGCCGCGCGACCGTCTCCTATCCCAAAGCTGATCTGCGCTGGATACGGCCCCGTGGGGAGTGGGAGATCGCCCGGTCCGACTTGTCTCTCCGCCTTCCTCGCCCAGAACTTCGTCCGCAGCCATCCCACTCGGTCCGACGACTTCTCCCTCATATTTGTATATCTGAAGTGATACAGAGACCACTGTTGCGAACGACAACATGTTGTATAACAACATCTTATGATCGGCATAGCTAGTCCTAGTACTTATACGATTACTTGCCGTAATCACGTCACCTGTACTGTGCCTGATGTGCACTCGCCGATCAGCACCGACCCTCGCCGATCCGCGTTCAAAATCGGCCTCCAGGGAGCCGTCTCGAGCGCCATGTCGCGAAGCCGTGGATCAACGTTCCGGGACTCGAGGATCGGTGGAGGTCGTTCAGCTCGACGATCCGCTTGAGGCAGGCCTGCAGGTCGCCATACTCTTTGAGCACCCGGTCATCCTTCTTGCGGATGGCCTGCTCGATTCGGGCGATCTCGCGGCGAGCCGCACTGTCGGGTTCCGGAACAGCGGAGGGGCCGGATGCTGTAGATGTGTTGGTCCAGTTCTCGAGGATCGTCAGGGCCCGCTGCAGCTCCCTCTGAGGTGTTGCGACGACCTCTTGAATTCACCCAGTACACGTCGATCGCATTCGGGCTCCGCTGCAAGCATATGGGTGTTCGGCCCTCGATGGGCTCGGTGGGTGATGCGTACGACAACGCGCTGTGCGAGAGCTTCTTCGCGACGCTCGAGTGCGAGCTGATCGAACGCAGGCGCTTCGCGAATCGTGTGGAGGCCAAGATGGCGGTGTTCCGCTTCATCGAGGGCTGGTACAACCCGCGTCGCAGACACTCAGCGCTGGGCTACAAGTAGCCCGTCAATTTCGAAGCGAAGCACTCGGAGGCCGCGTGAACACTTGGGCCTTCAGAGCGCCGAGGCTCTTCTAACCTTGGCGGATTCTAGCTGCCTTCCACTCCCCTGCGCCTCTGGCGCAGCGGAAGCTTCTGACTCCATCGGGGGTGGGGTACAGAAACAAAACTCAAACACTTACCTGTCCACTGAATCGGGGGAAGTCCAGCTCAGATGGTGGAGGGACTCTTAGAGAGGGTCTCGGTCTAGCAAGGCTTCTCCACCTGACGCAACGTATACCCGCCGCTGCCGGGGCTCTGGACCCATTCACCCTCGACCCTTTGCTGTCGAGTGATTAGGGTGCATTGTTCGACCTCCTCAGTTCTGGCAAGCAGCTTTGGAGCAGCTCATGTCACAGATTGCCTCATTCAGTTCTGTGCGCGACGACCTGGCCGAGATCATTTCTCCAGGTACCGCTGGGCTAGTGTTGGGCGCCGGCGCGAGTGAGAGCAGTGGGGGTATGCTTTGGGGGCCACTCGTCAAAGAGTTGTGCGATAGGTTTCCGAAAGCACCGGTCAGTCCATCACAGCATCCGTTTGAGATCTGCGATCTTATTTGCGAAACACCTGTCTATGGCCGGGCTCCACTAGTTGAATTCGTGAAGGAGCGCTTGGGCTCCCTGGTGCCGTCTCAGGATTACGCTCAAATCCCACGAGTGAAGTGGCAAGCTATTTTCACGACTAACTACGACGACCTCCTTGAACAAGCATACCGATCCACCTCCCGCCGACAGAACCTAGACACCGTCCACCTTCTCCCAGATGCTCTGGTACTTGCTGCGCGTCCCAAACACGTACTTGGCTGTTGCCTGATGGGATCTGTGAGGAATCGCTTCGATTCGTCCGCGTCTCCGGTCCTGACTTGGAGCGACTTTTACTCGACCCAAAGTGATCGTGAAAAGATGCTCGCGCTTGTGGAAACCATTCTCCTCCAGGGCGGAAAGATCATATACGTCGGATACAGCTTCGACGACTTCATACTTTTGAGGGTAGTGGAGGCTGTGGTCTCCAAGATTGGCCTGCAGGCAGCCCCCTACGGTTACGCTTTGATGGGTTCCGGCGACGGACCTACTGGGACCCACCTACACCGATTACAGGCTCGAAAGGTGGTGCCCATTCGCGGATCCTTTGAGGATCTCGCGGCACTCCTTCGCGATATCGCAGACGGAAGCCTGGAGCCTAGGCATGGAGATGCCCCCAAGCTTGAGAGTCCAGGAGGAGGACGAGCGCTGTTCATCCATAATGAGGAGATTCGGCTTGATGATGAAGTCGCCTCAGTCTTTGACGAGTCCTTCCAAGTCCTTTCAGAAGAGGAGATCATAGATCCCCGTGGGTCGGAATCTGAGAGCACCGATGAATCGTCATTGGCGAAGAGCTTCCTAGAGGGAATGACTCTTGGATGGCTCCCCTATGTGAAAGGGTGGACATACTGCAGACCGGCATATCATGAAATCTACGGCAATGTCCGAACCACCGCGGAGCTTGGGGACCCAGCGGCTAATGAAGTGATTCTGATCCATGGCCCTGCAGGCCTCGGGAAGTCTGTTATGGTGAGACAACTAGCCTTCGACTTGTATCGAAAGGCTCAGATTCCCGTGTTGCTTGCGCGAGCGTCCTGGATCTCCCGTCCCGATATCCGCCTACTCGACAGGTATCTCAACGAAATCGAGCTGGCGCGAACTTCGAATGGCAACCTGCCGGCACTCGTAGTCATTGTCGATCAGGCAGAGCTCCTGGAACACAACCTTCCCTATCGAGCCGCAAAATACTTACGAGGCAAGGGACGATCAGTTCTCTTTGTGCTCACAGCCCGGACTAATGAGTACTTTCGGGACAACACCGGAGAGAAGAATCTTGGAGATCCTCGAGAATTTGAGATACCAGAGAAGCTTGAAGAAGGTGAAGTTGCGGGCCTAATCGCCCACATCCAGAAGCTGGGCGTATGGGATAGGCCCATGGTCACGACAGAAGCGTTTTGGAAGGAGTACGTCGCCAAGGAATTTGATAACACATTCTTTGACACAGTCTATTCGCTCGTGGAGCCCACTCGAGAACCTCTGCGGAAACGAGTTTGGTCCGAGTTTGAGAACCTCAGTGCACTCGCGCAGAGAGCGTACATATATATTGCTGCCCTTCACCAGTTCAGCATACCACTGAAAATGGAAGTGCTTCGCCGTGCGCTGGACGTCCCGTTCACAGATTTTCTACAAGATATCATCAAGAGTGATGCCAGAGCGGTGCTCTTTTCGGAAAGCCAGGGAGCGGATCTCAATCTCTATTTTCGCGGGCGATCACGCATGATCAGTGAGCTCGTGTTCAGCCGTGCATTGGTTGACCCACAGGAGCAACTGGACACATTCAAGGAGATCGTTCGAGCCACCGAGCCAAGCGAGATGTTCGGTAACGACGAACTGGATGCCTTGCGGCATCTCCTCGTTCATGTTCTTGGGCCAAGCGGCTACGATCACCGCTTTTCGGTTGAAGAGACAGCCGAGCTGTTCCGTGAGGCAGTGGAGCAAGTAGAAGATGACGTCTTGGAACACCACTGTGGGTTGGCGGAGCGTGAGGCGGGCCGGCTACTTTCTGCCAAGCAACACCTTGAAAAATCCCTCGCCATGTCGGCGCTTATTCCTGTGGATTACACCGTCCAGAGAGAGGCGCCGCAAAATATTGAAAATTCACTGGCGGTCGTTTGTGGGCTGCTCGCTCTCGAGGCGTTGAAACGAAAGTCGCTCCCAGAGTCGGATGGCTTATATGAGGATGCGAAGCGGCACTTTGTGAATGCGCGTGCAGGGCAGTTCCCTAATGCTGCTGCATACGATGCCCACGCCCGCGTCCTGCGGGATCGTGCCGCGATCCGCTTTGCACAGGGTTCGCCGGACCAGGCACTTGCCTTGGGCGAAGCTCTAGCGATCGTGGATGACGGGATTGACAGCGTTAATGAAGATTACCGTAAAGGTCTCGTGGAGCTGCGCTCCAGGATCCTGTATCAATTGGGGGACTTTCAAGAGGCGATCGCAGATCTGGCCGCGCGTGCCGAGAAGGGCAACCTACGGAATCGGGCCCTCTACCACATTATTCTTGGCCGTCTCCTGATGGATCTTCCCAACGTCAAAGGGAAGCATTTCAAAAAAGCTCTCTCCCACGCTACGAGCGCCTGCGAGTTAGACCCGACGCTATTCCAGGCATGGAAACTGAGGGCGAAGTGCTATGCGAGGCTCCAACCTAAGGACCGAGTAACACAGTTTGAATACCTGGAACAGTGCCTGGTGCTACCGGGCGGTCGCGAGGACACGTGGGTGCTTTACAACTCGGCGGTCATAGCCTTCGACTTAGAGAAATTCACAGGTTCTTTTGAGCACTTTCGCCAACTCAGGAAAATTGCGAAGGGAGATGAAAGGCAGTTTGGAATGATAGAATACGCAGGGGTTAGGGGAGGACTAGCGGATCCTCTTGAGTTCACTGGACGCGTCGTACGGACCGGACCCGCCCGCCTTGGAATCGAGTGTGAAGAGCTGTCGGTTTTTTCACCGGTGTGGTTCAACCCAAAAATCCAGCGATTCTACACCGCACGCCAAGGGCATAATGTAAAATTTCTTGTTGGCTTCAATTACCGTGGGCTCAGCGGCGAGGATGTGGAGCAGACATGATTAGGTATTCCCCACCCATGGTTTTCTTCCCCAGAGGGGTGCGACCCCTGAACCTTTCCGATGAGACCATCTGACAAGCCGAGTACCGAAGGCCAAAACCAGTTGATCGTTCTTAAAGGGTGAGTCCCTCGGGTCTAAATGGAAGCGTCAGAGAAGATCGAAGAGTTGAGGAACTCACTCCAAACGATCCTCCTGGAACTGAACAAGATAGTTCAGCGCCTGGATGAGGTTTTGAACCGAGCGCCACCAGCTGGGGTTCAGAAATAGGGCTCGACGGTGGCTGGCGGAGAGTGGAGAGGTCGAGAGCCCTGGTCTCGTTTCAGGGGGCCACGTCAGCTGGACGGGACTGCGACTCAGCGCTGAGCGACCAGCACCAACAATCCGGCACAACGGGCGGTTGTTCCTCCTATCAAGCAGTTTGGTGAGCGATATCCTGAAATGCCATTCTGCCACACGCCACACTGGACCGAGTTTCAGGAACGCTACCAAGACGAGCTCACGACCGCACCTGAAGAGCTAGCTCTGAAGCATCTTGCTGGGACAGCGTATGTCCTTGGTCACGAATATCCAGAATATCGGGGATGGAATGACCTAGCTGCAGCTATAGCAACGCATTGGCCCTCTCGTCAGGAAGCCTTCCGCCGGGTCCGCGAAAAGGCGGAGTTCATCATGCAGATCAATCCGGATGACGTTGAGAATCAGCTAGGGCTATTGCTGGACGACATGGGTTTCAGCCGCCCAATCGGCGCTTCCACGCGCGCATAAACAGAAGGGGCCCAGGTTCTCAGCGCTCGTCGGCGAGGTAGGCAGCCCAGTCGTCCATGAGCCGGCGGCGGCGCTCGAACAGGTCCGTGCGCCGATAGGCCGCCTCGACGTAGGCGCGGTGCCCGGGTTGCTGCACCCGCGCCAGCGCCGGGTCATCCGGCCGGCTCCAGCCCTCCTCGGCGTTGAAGGCATCGCGGAGCGGGTCGAAGTCTTCTGCCAGCCCGGCGGCGCGATGTTGAGGCTCCGGCCGGTCTCCAGGTCGCATCGCGCGGCGAGGACATGCACGTGAACGCAGCCGTCGCGCTCGCGGTGCACCACGGCCGCCCAGGCGTAGCGGTCGGGCTCCAGCCCCGCCCACGCCGTCCTCTCGAACTCGTCGAGTACGGCTTCGATCTGCGCGTCGGTCGGAGTGTCGTCCGGTGCCCAGGCAATCACGCCCGACGTGTACTTGTGCTCGAACGCCAGCGCGTCGGCCACCGCAGCCACCTGATGGGGATCCCCCTGGAGGACCTCCACGCCCTCGCGCAGTTGCCCTGTCGTGTCCCGCGCCCCGAGGAGGTAGTCGGCCGCCTCCCGGGCCGAGCCGGTTCCGCGGGCCAGGAACTTAATGTGCATCGGCGTCGGGGCGGACGACGGGGGCCAACGCTGCGAGCGCCCGCTCGATGGCGACCAGGTGGGCGACGATCTCGACGGTCTCGGCGTTCGCTTTGAAGGTATTGGCCCAGCGGGCGATCTGGTTCAGGTTCGCCCCGATCCGCGCCAGCTCGCGGGTCCGCTCTCGCTCCACCCCGGCGTGCGCCACGGTCCAGGGGCGCACCCGGCCCACCGACCGGCGCACCAGATCCGACAGCGTTAACCCTGCGGAGCGCGCCTTCGCGCCCCCGCTCTTCAGCGCCCTGACGGACTCGTCCGCCGGCGCTACGAGCGCGGCGGATCAACCGACCCGCTGGGCCTCCGGGTCCCGACGCTCGCCCGCCAGATACGCAGCCCAATTGTCCATCAGGACGCGCCTGCGCTCGAAGAGGTCCGAACGCGCATAGGCAGCTTCCACCTTGTTACGAACCGCATGCGCCAACGCGGCCTCGGCGACTTCACGCGGTGCGTTGGAACACTCGCCGCACCAGTCCCTGAAGCTCGACCGGAAGCCGTGCGGCACGGCCGCGATACCCAGGTCTCGAAGCAGCGTGGAGAGTCTGCTGTGGGCAGATGCGCGGCCCTCCGGCGACGGGAAAACGAGACCGCTGCCGCCGCCGAGCGTCCGCGCCTCGCTCAGTACCTCCACAGCGCGCCCGGACAGCGGCACCCTGTGGGGGCGATGGGCCTTCGTGCGTTCGGCGGGAACCGTCCACTCTCGAGCCTCCAGGTCGATTTCATCCCAGTGCGCCAAGCGAACCTCTCCCGAGCGGGCCACCGTCAACACCAGGAACTCGAAGGCGAGTTTCGTGGCCGGGTAAGCGTGCGACTTCCGCACCGTCTCCATCGCGCCCGCGACCTTCGAGTGAGGCAACGCGCGCATGTGCCGGACTACGGCTTGCTGTCGGCCAAGCGCTTGACCGAGCACATCGCTGGCGGGGTTGTCCGGCCGAAGCCCCATCGCCACCGCCCACTTCATCACCGCCCCGATGCGCTGGCGCACCCGTCTGGCAGTCACCTGCTTGGCGTGCCAGATCGGTGTCAGCACCGCCAGGATGTCGGCTGTCGTTATCTCCCCAACCGGTCGATGGCCCAGCTGTGAGAACGCATAGACGCGCAGGCTGGAGACCCAGTCCTTTGCATGCCTGGCGCTGCGCCAGCCCGGCCGCAGCTGTTCCAGAACGCGGGCGGCCGCTTCGGCGAACGTGGGCATGTCCCGGACCTTGTGCCGCTCGGTACGCGGATCACCGCCCGAGCGCGCGATCTTGCGGTTCATGAATGCCTTCTCGCGGGCCTCGGCCAGCGATACCAGCTGGTAGCCCCCCAGGCCCAGCGTGCGGTTTCGACCCTGGATCCGCAGACGCTGCTCCCATCGGCGCGCGCCCGATCGGTCCACGCGCAGATAGAGGCCGTTCCCATCGCAGTAGTATCCGGGCTTGGCGCTGCGCACGAAGGCCGCGCTGAGTGCGTTATGCGGGCGCCTGCCTCGGTGTTTGGGCAAATCCAATTCGGGAGTCCCCGTATAAAATATCGTATGTTATATACGGGAACATAGTGGACACACAGCGACAGTGCAACCGGGAGTGTCCTACATAACTCAATGTGATAGCTATAGTTATAGAATCTTATCAGACACATATGGATTGTATTGGAATCTATGTGTAGCAGACGATTGATCAGCTCTCCGGGGCAGCTTGCGGTGCCGCGTAGTTGCCGACGCGCGAGCGGCCGCGTTTTCTCGCTCGGCATCCGGGGCCCCGCTATCTTGCGAATGACGCGCGGAGGCGCGGGCACCGCCCTCCCGGAGCGAACCCACGAGGCGGGAATCCGATGGCGCACGGGGAGGGAACAGATCCGAGCCTGGCCACGAGAGCGCACGAGCTCTACTGGAACTCCGACCAAAGCGTAAACTCGATCGCGGACGACCTCGGGCTCTCGAAAGGCCGCCTGTACGAGTTGGTGCACCCGTTGCCCGTGGGGGTGCTCTGCGCGGAGTGCGGGACGGAGCTCGTCTACGACACCCGAACCGCACGCGAGCGGGACCTCCCCACATGTCCGTTTTGTCGTGGGGCTGAGGGCGAGCCTCGGCCCGCCGCCGGGCTGGCCTCGGCCAAGAGGAGCGGGGCACCGGGGGGTCTCCACACCGCCGGCGACCCGAGTCGCCCGAGCGCTCCCGATTCCGGAGACCCAGCCCGCGTCCTGGGCGGCCTCTTGATTGGAGTGGCCGCGGCCCTCCTCCTCGTTCGCTACCTCCGCCGGTGAGCCCTCCATCCCGCGGTTCCCCCGCGGGAGAGCCGTCCGAGCCTCCCGTGGCCGCGAAGGACTCGCAGGCCGCCGAGCTCGAGGCTATCCCGGACACGCAGTCCCGGACCGTCGCCGAGCGATTCGCCCGGCGGGTCGAGATGCGGGTCCCGGATCGTCACAATCCCCGGCTCCGCGAGACAATGGAATGGGTGAACGCGAACGACGAGCTCTATGCCTATTGGGTATCGGCGAACGTGAACGCGATCGAGCGGCAGGGGATGAGCGACCACGGCCCGGTGCACGTGAAGATCGTGATGAACCTCGCGGTCCGTCTCCTGCGGCTGCTGATGGACGGCGGTGTTGAGCCGGCAGTAGTGACCTCGTTCGGCCTCGAGCGCGAGGACGCAGAGGTGGTGGTGGCACTGGCCGCTCTCTTCCACGACCTCGGGATGTCGATCCATCGCCACGACCACGAAAGCTACTCGCTCTTCCTGTCGAAGGACCTACTCGGGGAGCTTCTCCCGAGGATTTACGACGCCCGGACGGCTGCCGTCCTCCGATCTGAGGTCCTTCACGCGATCATCGGACACCGTAGCGACGGGACGCCCCAGACCCTGGAGGCTGGAGTCGTGCGGATCGCCGACGCGCTCGACATGGCAAAGGGACGCTCGATAATCCCCTTCGAGGCAGGCTCCGTGAGCATCCATTCGGTGTCCGCCGCGGCCGTGGAGCAGGTGCACCTCACGCCGAGTCAGCACAAGCCCGTCCGGATCGGTATCGAGCTGTCGAACTCGGCCGGTATCTTCCAGCTCGACCAGCTGTTTCGAAACAAGCTCAAGGGAAGCGGGTTGGAGCCATACGTGGAGCTCGACGCCTCCCTAGCGGGGGATAGCGAAAAACGACTTTTTCGCCATTTTCAGCTCTGACCGAGACCAACAGGGACACACGGGAGCAACCATGACCTACACGACCCGACCTTCCCCCATCCTCCGGGCGGTTGGCGCCTCGACGTTCCTTATCTTCGCCGCCGCCGGGTGCGGTGACGAGGGCGCTCAGGTCGAAGCCTCCGCGCAAGCCACGGGGGCCCCGGCCGAGACCCAGACGCTCGACCTGTCCTGGCTCGGCCACGACGAGGGGAACGAAGCCACCGCGGCCTTCGGGGTGATCGAGTTCGCCGACTTCGGCTGCATTCACTGCTACAACTTCCATCACGACAGCTATGCGGCCCTGCACGCCGAGTTCATCGCCTCGGGGGACCTGCTCTGGAAGTACGTCCCCGTGACGCTCGCGGGATTCCCGAACTCCGAGTTGGCCGCGCTCAGCGGAATCTGCGCAGCCGACCTGGGCCGGTTCGCGGAAATGCGCGATCACCTCTACGAGACCCAGACCGAGTGGGTCGTGAGCAGTGGAGGGACGGCCCTCTTCGTGGAGTACGCGGCGAGCGTCGGGCTGAATACCGACCAGTTCCAGGCCTGTCTCTTGGAGCCTCGGGCCATGGCCCGGCTCGAGGCGAACAACGGGATGGCCCGGCAGATCGGGGTGCGCGGCACCCCCACCTTCCTCATCGCGGGGAGCCCGGTTCAGGGTGCCCCTCCCCTCGAAAACTTCCAGGGGGCGCTTCGGGAGATGATCTCCGAGGCCCGCGCTCGGGAGAGCGGTGGGGGCGCGGCCCCGCCCCCGGCGGCGAGCCCCTGACCGGACGGCGGGACGGCCCTGCTCCTGCCCAGCGGGGATCGGCCAGGCGGGAGTCGTACGTCAGGGTCGCGCCGATCCTCGTCTTCGTGCTGGTAGCCGGCACGGCCTCATGCGGCCCCGCCTTCGTGGGCTTCTCCGCGCCCTGCACCCTGGCTGCCCCCACCCGTTTCCTCCCCTCCGAGATCGCGGAGAGCAGCGGCCTCGTGGCCAGCCGGAGCCGGCCGGGGGCCTTCTGGACGCACAACGATGGGCCGGGGTATGAACCGCTCTACCTGATCGATGCGGGCGGAGGATTGCTTGAGTCCGTTCGGCTGGTCGGCGCGTCCGTTCAGGATTGGGAAGACCTCGCGATCGGTGGGTGCGGACCGAACGGCGAGACGATCTGTCTGTACCTCGCCGACACCGGGGACAACGACGAGCGCCGGGACGAGCCCACACTCTACCGAGTCCCGGAGCCGCCTCCCGGAGCGTCCGAGACGGCACCACTCCAGCGCTTCGCGCTCCGTTTCCCGGACGGCCCGAGAGACGTAGAGGCCCTCTACCTGCTTCCCGGAGAGCGCCTCTTCCTCGTCACGAAGGGCAGGAACCAGCCGGTGGAGCTCTACCGTGTGCCGGCTCTCCCCACGCTCGAAGCGGTGCCGCCGGACGTGCCTCTCATGCTCGAGCGCGTTCAGGCCCTCACCTCCGAAGCACCCCCTCTTCCTCAGTGGGTTACGGGGGCGAGCGCCACCCCGGATGGACGCTTCATCGCCATCCGCACGTACGCGACCCTTCAGCTCTACCGTCCCGGTCCCGGAGGAACGGTGGTTCCCCTGCGGGCGGCCTGGTGAACCTCAGCGTGGTCGGCGAGGTCCAGGGTGAGGCGGTCGCGTTCGCCTCGGGAACGAATGTCGTCCTGACGAGCGAGGCCGGGCCGCTGGGCGGAAGAGGGACGCTTTCGACGCTCCGGTGCACACCCGAGGAAGGCCGTTGAGCGACCCGACCTATTCTGCTATGGCGCAGCACCAACCGTGTGCCGGATGGCGACCCACCATGCCTCACGACATGCGCGGGTTCCTCGAGAAACCGTTCCGGACGGAGCGCCTCCTCCGGGAGGTTCGATGGGTCCTGGACTCGGATGGGGAGTGAGGAGCCGGCGGGCCCCACGGGCGGCTATGTCGCCCCGGCCGGAACCCGCATCGGGCACGTGCACCTGAAGGGCTCGGATCTCGAGCGCGCCCTGGATTTCTACCGAGGTGTGCTGGGACTCGACCTGACCCAGCGTTACGGCAGAAGCGCCGCGTTCCTCTCGGCGGGCGGCTATCACCACCACATCGGGTTGAACACGTGGGAGAGCCTCGGTGGCTCGCCCCCGCCCCGGAGCGCGACCGGACTCTACCACGTCGCCCTTCTCTATCCGGACCGGCCCAGTCTCGCGCGCGCGGTCCGGAGGGTGCTCGATGCCGGTCTCCAGCTCGAGGGCGCAAGCGACCACGGTGTGAGTGAGGCCGTGTATCTGAGGGACCCCGACGGAAACGGCATCGAGCTCTACCGCGACCGGCCGCCCGAGGACTGGCCCCGGGAAGCGGACGGCGAGCTCCGCATGGGAACCGGGCCGCTCGACCTCGGGTCGTTACTGGACGACGCCGAGCCCGCAGGCGACGACGCCTGACCCATGCGCCTCCGCCTCACCTTCCTGGCCGCCGCAGGCCTCGCAGGTTCGCTCGTGGCCATCACTCCTGCTTGGGCCCGAGGCCAGGTCGTTCTGGGCATTCATGCGGTCGAGGCATCGAGCACCCTCGGCGGATCCACCGGGGCGGGGCTTCGGGCAGGACTCGACCTCCCGCTGCTTCCGTTCGACGTCCTGGCCTCGGCCGAGTACTTCTTTCCGAGCTGTACGGACGAGCAGGAGGGATGCGCGTTCTGGGGCGCCGCGCTGGACGCGAACGTGGAGATGATCTCCCCGGTGGTGACTCCGTATGTCTCGGGTGGCGTGGCGTGCCGGAGCTTGAAGCTCTTCGAGGGGGACGACGCGGAGACCGCGTCGGGAGCCAGCGTGGGCGCCGGGGTCAGCGTTTCGCTCGGCCGGCTTCGCGGATTCGCGGAAGTGCGCTACGAGCTGGTCCAGATCCCCGACCGGCAGACCTTGATCCGCGCGGGGCTCCTGATCGGGGTCCCCTGAGGGCTACCCCCACACGTCGAAGGGATCGGGCCCCTGGAGTCCCGGATCCACATAGGCGGACAGGAGCTGCACGAGCTCTTCGACGAGAGTCTCGCGGGTGAGAGTCGGGGCCTCGTCTCCCGCTCCCGGCGACGCAAGGCCCGTGGCCGAGGGGTCGCCCAGGACCCCGGTAAGGACGCGCGCGACCAGCGCCGCCTTTGGTAGCTCAATCGCCAGCAGATCCGCCAACTCCCCCGCGAAGAACCTCTCGAGGCGACGCCGGCGCGTGGGCGGGGGATCGTCGAGTCCATCCAGGAGGGCCAGCCGACTCGCCGGCCCGTCCAGGTAGAGCTCCGCCATCGAGCTCACGACTGCGGCGACCCGTCTCCGGACGGCTCCGCCCGCCCCCATGGCGTCGCGCGCAACCCTCCACGTCGCCATCGCCTCGTCCAGCGCTCCCTCGCCTAGATAGCGGAGGAAGTCCTCCTTCCCCTGAAAGCGCGCATAAAAGGAACCGACGGAGGTGCGGGCCCGCCTCGTGACCCCCGTGATCGTCAGGGCGTCGGGCCCGCCTGCCCGCAGCAAAGCGGCGCCGGCGTTCGCGAGACGCTCGAGCGTCCGGCGGCTCCTCTCCTGCTGAGGCGCTCGGACAAGCGCTTCCGCAGGGGCGTCGGAACCGCGAATCGGGGCCGGGTCATGGTCGTTATGCACGTTCACCGAGAGCTGATAGGAACCGTGCTGGCTCGACGAACAGGGTAAGACCGAGATTGTACTAAAACAAGGATTCTGGTTTTGAGAAGCGGATGTGGGCCGTGCGTCAACTCTGCCTGGGGGTCTCGGGATCGACGCGACGCGGGGTCGCATGCGCGGTAAGGTCCAGGGGGTAGCGTCCGGCAACCCGCGACATCGGAGGTCCCCAACATGCCTCGCCACCTCTCGCTTCCGGTCTTTTCGCTGTTCCCGCCACCCTATGCGGCGTTCCTCCCGGTGGACCCGACCGAGGGATTTGCGTCCAGGCAGGAGGTGCTGAGGGGGGTGGCGCTGCTCTGGTACATGGAGCAGGGGCACGGCACCGAGGAGCTCGCTTGGGCAGCGACGCGCCCGCCCGGGGTTCCGCTGATGGTCATCCTGCCGCCGTCTGCCGTCGTGCGGCGTCTGAAGAATCGCGTGCTCGAGATCGTCGAGGAGGCGCGGCCGCAGTCAATCCTTCCCTACCACCCCGTCCCCGATCCGGAGGAGATGTGTCACCTTCTCCGTCGTGAACCGGAGGGGCTGGCCGGAGAGCTCGTGGATTTCCTCCACCTGGCGCGGACTTCGACTGGATCAGGAGACACGGAGGATCGTGCGTCGCGTCGCCGACCTGTCGGCGGAGGTTCGAACCCTGACGGCGCTCGCCCGGGGCGTCTATCTGTCGCGCCGGGCTCTGGGAAGACGATTCAGGGATCGAGGCCTCCCGGTGCCGTCGCACTGGCTCCAGTTCTGCAGGATCTTGCGCACCGCCATCAAGCTCCAGAACTGCGACGCGCCCCTCCACGAGGTCGCTCGGTCCCTCGGGTATCCCGACGGCTTCACCCTGAGCAATCAGATGGACCGCCTGGTGGGCATACGCCCATCGCTCGCCCGTGAGAGACTGGGATGGGAGTGGGTCGTGGAGGCGTGGCTCCAGTTGGAGGGGAGGAGCAGCGGACTCGAGGTCCCGCTCCCCGGGCTGGTCGAGTCCGGAGATCGAGGAAGCTCGCAAGGCAGCGCTGCGGTCCCGCCCCGGGGACCTGACCGGTCGGACGCACCGCCTCTCGCCCGTGACCAGAATGGTCGTGACGACGCCGTCGACCGGATTTCGGAGAAGCTCCGTGACCTGCTGCAGGTCTTCGCGTCGTCCTACGAGGGGGGGGATCCTCGGCCATCGAGACCGCGGACGCTCGCCGAGCCGCGAGATCGCCGAGGCGGGATTGGAAAAACACGCCTGGTTCGAGAGGCCCTCGCGCGCGCTCCGTTCGACGGACTGCGGGTGCTACAGAGAACCTGCTCGGACTTCGAGCAAACTATCCCTCTGAGCCCGATCCTCCGATCCCTCACGCCGGACTGGGTGGGGCACGCGATCCACGAGGTCGGCCACCCGTGGGACTCGATCCTTCTTCCACTGCTACCGGAGCTCTGGCAAGCCGGTCGCCCGGAGTCACCGGCCTTTCGGGGCCAGGCCGAGGAGGTTCCGAGCGCTACGCGCGAGGCCTTCCTGCGGCTGTTCACGCAGCTGGCCGACACCGACCCGCTGGTGGTCTTTCTGGACGACTTTCACTGGGTCGACCGTACGTCGCTCTCGGTCCTCGAGCATCTCCGCGGCCGGTGGACGGGGCGCGGACTGGTGCTGGTGCTCGCACTTAGGCCAGCCGAAGTCCGGCCGACCTCCCCCCTGGGGTCCCTCGTCTCAATCGCCTTCACGAGCACCCGCAGCAAGTCCCTGTTGGCCGCCTCTAACCTGAACTTCGCGAGGTACGAGTACCGAATGAACAAGAGGGGAAGGAGCGAAACGAAGAGGCCGATTACGTGCAGCTCGAAGTAAAGGAATGCTACAAGAATCGCGACGGGAAGCACCATCAGGTCGTTCAGCACTGTGCCGCCGACCCGGTACGCGGCCTTACGAAGCACAGTCCAGACTTGGTCCTTCTGGCTCAACGCAATCGCAACCGCTACGGCAACGTGGTTGATCAACAGGGCGGTGACGCCAAACGCCAACACCGGCCCCACCTGAGGGTTAAAGCCGTCCAATTCCGAACCCGCGACAGCCAGGGGATATCCTCCCGTGGCCCCGAACAGAGCACCGGCTGCCCACGTCGCCACCACGTACTGAGATGTATTGAAGAGCGCCCGAAGCAGCGGCTTCCTTCGGATGACGAACTCCGCGGACGTCGCCGTCACGACGATGAAGAAGACGGCTGGTACTGGTCCGAACAGGAGAATTGCCGCAACCAGGGGCAGGAAGACAAGGGACGACCGCCCGCCGGACACCCCAATGTTGGACGAGAAAGCAGAGCCTTCGGAGAAGACACCAAGAGCTATGAGGGCAAGGAGGCCTAGGACGGCGGATGGGGGGAGATTTACGAGCGCGCCCCAGTCAGCCAGCACGAGCACTCCCGAAGCGAGGAGCGCAGTGGCAACTACGTAAACGTGGATCGCTCTCAATGGCATGCCGATGGATCGCCCCCCTCTCTGGACCCGTTCCTACCACGTCTGGACCCGTTCCTACCACGTGAGGAAGCCGCGTAGGAACCCGAACGCCATAAGGCTGCAGCAGAAGTCAACGAGAGCACGCATAACCGATCACCTCCTCTTGTCCTTAGGACGGGGTGTCGGCCGCTGTCACCACCGGGGCGCGCGACGATCCGAGCGGAGAGCACGCCTGTCAGGCTCGAAAGCAGCCGCTCCGCCTCCTCGATCGTCCAGAGGTGTGGCCCTCCTCTCTCCGCGGGCTTGGCCGGCACTCATGCTCTCCCGTGGTCCGGCGGCGATCTCCGCAACTGGAAATTCGAGTGAGTCCCATCTTTAGTTGAAATTGAAGCGGCCTCCAACCTCAGGTAACGTGGGTGTGCGACCACACCACGGGATCACAAGAGAGGAAGGAGGCCACCGATGGGAAGGATGCCAAGGCTCGTCGAGCGGGGGCAAGAAGGACCGGCGGCTCGGGGAACCGAGGGAGGTGAGTTGGGAGGAGATCGAGGCGCTGGAGCTGGACCCTCGGGTGGAGCTGATCCGGCAGCTGATTCCGCTGGGACTGGCGGAGGTGGGCCGGATGCTCGAGGAGGAAGTGGAGCAACTGGCGGGGCAACGTCACGCCAGGAAGACCGAGGACGATCGACATTGCCGGCATGGGCATAACCCAGGGTCGGTGCGGTTGGGCGGCCAGCGGCATCCGGTGCGAGTACCGCGGGTGCGAGGCCCGGCCGGAGAGTCGAGGCTGGCGGCGTATGAGCAGCTGCATGGCTCGCCCGGCGAGATGGACGAGGGGCTGTTTTCGGAAGGTGCTGCTCGGGATCTCGTGCCGGGACTACGAGGCAGCGGTCGAGGCGGTGCCTGGAGCCATCGGGCTGTCGAAGTCGACGGTCTCGCGGGAGTTCAAGAAGGCCACGGCCGCGAAGCTGAAGGAGTTTCAGGAGCGGGACCTCTCGGGTTACGACGTGGGGTGGCACTCGTCCTGGACGGCAAGAGCTTTGCCGAGGACGAGATGGTCGTCGCGCTCGGGGTGACGACCAAGGGGGACAAGGTCTTCCTCGGGTTCGTCCAGACCGACACGGAGAACGCCGTGGTGATCCGATCCTTCCTTCGGAGTCTGAAGGACCGAGGTCTCGACCTGTCGGCCGGAGCGCTCGTGGTGATCGATGGAGCCCGCGGTCTCCGGAGCGGCGTCCTGGCGGTCTTCAAGGGACAGGTGCTCATCCAGCGGTGCCAGTGGCACAAGCGGGAGAACGTGATCTCGTATCTGCCGAGAGCGGAGCAGAAGGGCTGGCGCCAGCGTCTGCAGCGCGCCTACCAGCGGCCCACGTACGAAGAGGCCGTCAAGGACCTCAAGGCCCTGCGCCAGGAGCTCGCGGGGGTGAACCAGTCCGCGGCGGCCAGTCTCGATGAGGGGTTCGAGGAGACCCTCACCCTCCACCGGTTGGGAGTCTTCCCCCTGGTCGGCCAGTCGCTCAAGACCACCAACGTGCTCGAGTCCGTGAACGCCCTGGCCGAGCAGAGGTGCGGACGCGTGGACCACTGGAAGAACTCGAGCCAGAAGCACCGATGGCTCGCGACCACGCTCCTGGAGATCTAGTCACGGCTCCGGAGGTTGCTCGGGTACCGACACCTCCCGCTCCTCAGGGCCGCGATCCAGAAGGACCTCGGGATCACCCTTCCCGAGAGCCGTTCACATGCTGTCGCCTGAGACGGAGGCCGCTCCAGTTTCAACTAACTTTGGGATTGACTCGGGAATTCTCCTGGACCACAAGAACGCAGGTCACCCCTCGGGCCCTGCTATATAGGCCCAAGAGCCACGCTAGCATGTTGGGTAACGGGCGTCAAATGTTTCCATCACGCAGCAGGAACGGGTGGATCCGGACCGCTCCGCGCAGCGGGTCCGGACCGAACCCGAGTGAGGATTTGGGGGGTGGGCTCGGAGACGTGCGACCGGCTCGACCCGGTTACGCTCCACAAGTGGAAGCCCCTCGGTAACGGACCGCGCAGGCCAGCCCAGCCTGGACCCAGCCTGGACACTCACTTCACGCGGGGGTAGACTACCGGCACCATGCCTCGTCAGCGTTCGCTGGACCGGCGGCGGCGTCCCTCGGCCGACCTTCCTCGGGTCGGCGCGCTCCTCCTCCTGGGATCGGTACTCTTCGGGCTTTCGCCCCACCCGGTCTCCGCGCAGGACTCCCTCTTCGGGATCCAGCCAGGAGACGAGATCGAGATCCGCATCTTCACTCAGTCCGGGGAGCCCCTCGAGGCGGTGTAGGGCGTACGGTACGTGGACCGCGAGGGACACCTCTTCCTGCCGTTCGTCGGATCCGTCGAGGTGGGGGGGGCTCGACACGGCCGGCATCCGCGCCGCCCTCGAGCGTCGCTTCTCCTCGTTCTACGACAACCCTGTCGTGGACGTGACTACTCGGTTCCGCGTGAACGTGACCGGGGCGGTTAGAACCCCCGGGCATTACTTCGTGGTGCCGGGCGCGACCATCCAGGACGCAGTGGCGCTCGCCGGTGGCATCACGTCCGAGCTCGACACCTCCGTTAGTGGCCAGGGGGGGTCGGACCCGAGCCAGGTGCGACTCATTCGGGGCGACACCGTCAGGATCCTGGACATGCGGGCCGAGCTCCTCACGAACCCCGAGACCCGCGAACCGGTCGTCTCGGGCGACTGGATTTTCGTCCCGATCCGCGAAAGGGCCCGATTCCGCGAGAACCTGGACCTGGCTTCCAACGTGCTGACCGTTATTGGCTCCATCGCGGCGATCATCGTGGTGGTCACCCGATAGGGCCCGAAGGGTCTCCGTCCCCGCCCGAGTCGCTTCGACCCAAATGAGCATGGCCCCGCCCCCCCGGCGGGCTTTCTCTTCAGGCCGGATGAACGGCCAACCTCAGGTCCCTTCGGACAAACGGGCTTCGGCGCCAGCCTTCTTCTCGACGAGAGAAGCCGCCCCGACTTCCGTGATCTCTACGGCCACTACGCGTCCGGGGCAGGGTCGCTCCACGCCGCAGTCCGGCGGGTTCGGCTCGGCGGTATCGACCTGAAGGCCAGGGAGGTCGGCCACCTACGAGGTCTTCGGCTGCTGGTGGGCGAGGTGAACGCACTCGAGCTCTCCACGGAGGCGGATACGCTCGCAGCCGACCCCGAGCGACGAGCGCGCCTCTCGGTCTTGGCGGCGCTTCTCCGGGACGGCCGCCTCGAGGTTCGCGTCGCACCACTCGCGGGATGGATCCCGGACTTCTCGGTGTTCCTTCCGCCGGACTCGTCGCACACCGCTGAGGTTCCTGGGTCAGGGGGCTCGTCCACTCCCAGCCCTCATCGACTGAAGGTGCCCACGCTCATGGTCGGGACGCACTGGTTCGAGCGGCCGTTCCCGCACCCGGGCCCAGCGCTGGGCGTCGTGCTCCACGGAGAGGCGGCCCTCCGGGCGTTCCGACGATTCGACGAGACCTGGCGCGGCGGCCACGACCTGGCCGGACCGATCCAAGGGATTCTCGGGGACGCACTGGGCCGCGGCATCGTACGGCCGGAGGCGGGTTGACACTTTCGTCCAGCGCGGGGTATTCATCTCGTGCCATGCGCCGATCGGCGCACGTCGATCCCGCGTAGCTCAGCTGGTAGAGCAGCCGGCTGTTAACCGGCGGGTCGCAGGTTCGAGTCCTGCCGCGGGAGTGGAACGGGGCAGTCGATGAGCGCTCTCCAGGCACACGCCTGGGGAGCGTCTTCGTGTGTCCTCGTTTCACGAGGCTCACCGAGATCGATCGAGTCAGAGGACGTCGGCCAGGCTCAGCTCACCTACGCGACATCCCGCCCCTCAAGCTGCAGCACACTGCCGTACGCGCGAGCTCAAGCGCCGGGCCACGGGCAACCCTCGCGTGCTCCCTTAGAGATCCCTCGCTAAGTACATACCCTACCTGGACCTTTGTGGCATAGCGCCTGTGCCGGAAGGTCCTCGAGCGCGGAGGCCGAGGTTCCCCCTCCCTCCCTGGTGCCTCAGCTCTTGGAGGGGAGGTCCAGGATGGCTCGCACTCGGGCGCCGAGCTCCTGGGGACTGAACGGCTTATGGAGAAGTGGGGTGTCGGGATCCAGGAGCCCCTGTCGCAGGAGGTCCTGGTCCGCGTATCCGGACATGAAGAACACCCGAATTCCCGGGCGGAAGCGCGTGACGCTCGCCGCGACCTCGAGGCCGTTCATGCCGGGCATCATGATGTCGGTGAGAAGGAGGTGGATCCGGCCCTGAAAGTTGCGCGCGAGCCGAAGGGCGTCCCTCTCCGCTCTCGGCCGACAGGACCGTGTACCCGAATCGCAGAAGCGCCTTGCGTGCCACGGCACGGACCGCCGCATCGTCCTCCACCAGGAGGACGGTCTCCGTTCCGACTGCCATGGCGGTTTCCAGCAAACGGGCTCCGGCCGAAGTGGCTCCCACGCGGCCACGCCCGATATTATACCACGGCCTCAGACCCGTCTAGACGAGCGGACCGTTCGTCAGGCCACTCCGGCGTTGGCGTCCCGGGAGGTCTACCGGTCGCCCGCTCCGGAGGTGTCACGAATGATGCGGTTCCAGAGCGAGGTCAGGGTCCGAAGCTACGAGCTCGACTCCCTCGGCCACGTGAACCACGCCGTGTACCTGAACTACTTCGAGCAGGCTCGCTGGGACGCGCTTGAGGCCGGGGGCTACTCGCACACCGCGCTCACGGACCGGGGCTGGGGGGTGCACGTGGTCCGCATCGAGGTGGGCTTCCGCAGAGAGTGTCGCCAGGGTCAGCGGCTCCACATCCTCACGCGCGTGGACAAGCTCCGGAGCTCCTCGGTAACCCTCTCGCACGAGCTCCGCCGAGTGGACGACGGACCCGACGCGGATCCGGCCGTCACCGCCAAGGTGGTGCTCGTCTGGGTGGGGAAGGACGGGCGACCCGTTCGGATTCCGGAAGAGGCACGGTGGGCTCTCGCGGGATGAGTGGGTCCGGCGGCGCCCTCGCGAGCGTGGCGTGATGCGGCCCGCGGCTCCCTTACTCGAGAACGGTCGCACCGATGGGCGTCGTCCACTGCCGGACCCGCCCCCCCTGGATCAGGGTGAGCTCGATCTCCGTGGCGCCGGCCGCGGCACGGAACAGGTGGATCTCCCCAATCCCGTAGAGCTCCTGGGCGGGACGATCCACGTCCAGGATGCGTTGGTCGGCCCCGTCGGCTAGTCGGTATCCGATGGAATGGGCGGCCTCGCCGGAGATGCGAATCGTCTCGCCGTGCAGGTCGTAGGCGGCCACGGTATACGTCGCCGACGTGCCGGGCTCGCCGGGGGAGAGGGGGGGCAGGGCCTCGACGTCCCATCCGCCCGAGAGCGTCCACGTGGCCGCGACTTGGCCGCCCGAGCGGATCTCGAGCGAATACATGTCCGTCCAGGCGGCCCCTCCTTCGCTGGAGTCGCGAGCAGGCCTGCACGCACCGCCCACACGAGCCGAGGGAACGCGAACTCACGGGGCCGGCGATGCCTCCGGCTGCGACGCCTCCGCTCCAAACGCCGGTCGGGCGCAGAACGACGCGCGATCGACGAGTCGGACGTTTCGTCCGGGCTCCGGCCCCACGTCCTTCGTGCGGGACAGATGACCCCGCCACTCGGTGTCCAGGACGTTTTCGACGCCCAAGCTGAGTGAGTACGCACGCTCCCCCTCGAACTATCGGAGGTCGAAACCCATGTCGATGAGGTGGTACCCATCGATGGCGAGATGCGGTCCTGCTCCGCGCCTCCCTTCGCCTCGACAGTAACGAAAAATGTGACCGTGTCTCGTGCCGGGCGCGTAGACGACCCGTACAGCGGAGGGATCTGGGGAGGCGGGTCGCCACTGGGCCGGTGCTCGGCGCGCACGTAGCTCGCCGGGGTCTCAAGCACCGGTTCGCGACGGGCCTCCACCCCCACCTGCCTGTTGGTACCGCCGCAAGGAACAGGAGGGCGACCGCCCGGGCGGGGACGGCCAGTGGAACGCGAGTGGATCTGGCGGGTGCCTGCATTCCAGCCACACGGTGGCCGTCCGCGCACGAAGCCCTACTCACGATCGCCTGGAACGCTATTGAGAATCGATCCTCATGGCCACGACTCTGCACGGCCCGGAGAGTCACGGTTCCGATCGAGCGCCGGGCGCGCCGTCGTTCCCCAATCTGTCGGAAACGACGTGCTGGATCTCGAGCATCCTAGGTGCGGGGACCGCCCGCCCGGGGACCGGCTTCTGGCCCGCATCCTCGCTCCCGGCGAGGAGGGGTGGCTCGAGGACGGAGGCCCGCCGGAGCTCCGGGCGGTTCGACTCTGGACGCTCTGGGCCGCCAAGGAGGCGGCCTTCAAGGTGCTAAGCAAGCTGGGCCGCGGGAGGAGCGTCTTTCGACCCGCCCAGATCTCCTGCGACCTTCAGATCCTCCCCTCGAACGGAGAGCCGTGGGCTCCGGGCGAACGGCCGAACCCAATCGAGAGCCTCGGGCCCCCGCGAGGAGCCGGCTCGGCTCGGCCACCCCTCCGCATCGTCGGGTCGGCTCTGGGCGACCACGCTGACGAGGAGGTTCGGATCGAGGGGACGTCCGGGGGCTCGTTCGTGCACGTGGTCGGATGGTGCGAAGAGCCAGCGGGCTCGGGGCGCGGCCGCCTGGAGGTTGGCCTCGAGCAGATTGCCGCCAACGACCCGGCCCCGAAGCTCGAGGCCATGCGCCCCCACTTCACCGCGGCGGAATGGGAGGGCGTCAACTCCGTCGCCTCGGCGCGCGTCCGCCTTCTCGCTCGCGCCCGCCTGGAGGCAGAGCTGCGCAGGGACCCCCCGCCCGTGGGACCCTCGGGCACTACTCCGTGGCCGGTCGAGATCGTGACCCGACGCGTCGGCCCGCGTGGATCGCTCCCACGGGTCCATCTCGGAGGACGGGAGCGGCCCGACGTGAGCCTCTCGCTCTCACACCACGGGCGTTACGTCGCCTGGGCGATCCTGTTTACAGCGACGGACGAAACTGCATGAGGAACGAGCCGCCGTACCGCTGGAAGTAGGCCCCGCCGATCTCGGTCTCCGCGCGGGTCCAACCCACGCGAACGGTTCCGGCGAGGTTACGCGCGACGGCCCGGGACAACGAGACGTAGGCGAGTGAGGCGTTGTCCGCCTCTTCGCCCGGAAGGAGACGGGCGAAGCCCGTGGGGTGCAGGTACTGCTTTCCGGTCACGGCACCGTACACCGCCAGGGCTACGCCTCCCGGGAGCGACGTCGAGTAGAGGCCCCGGAGCGTGAAGGCGTCGTACTCGGGCCGGTTCGAGTTGGAGCGGTTGGCCCGTCCGTCGAGCTCGATCTGGATGACGTGAGGCCCCTCGTAGGTCCACGAAGCGCCTCCGAAATACGTGCGGTCCCTTCGGACCGGATCGGCGCCGTCGAAGGTGGCCTGCTTTGGGTAGCGGCTCGCCTCCACGGCAGCGAACAGCCGAAGGGTGGTGGCGCCGTTTCCGGGCAGCGTCGCTCCCAGCTCCGCGCGGAGCCCATCCCGGTCGAGGAGTCGCACCTGCGGGGCAAACCGCGGTGCGAAGTAGTCGCTCCTCGAGCCGCCGGCCCGGAGGTCGTAGAGGACCCTTCGGGGCCCCAGAACGTCCAGTCCCACGCTGCCCTCGACGGCGCGGTACCCCGGCTGGAGGAAGAGCGGCATGGGCGGCCGGTCCTCCACGTGCCGCCCCCGGACGCGAGCCCTGAGGTCGAGCGTGGCTCGGCCCCCCAGGGGGTAGCGGTGCCCCGCGTCGAGCGTCCCGACCCATTCCCGGGGCGCGTAGTCCTTCAACTCAAATCCCCGAGCTGAGAACTGACGGAGCCCGCCGTCGAACGACACGACGAGGCTCCCGCGTCCCTCGGTGCCGTAGATCACGTCGGTCCGGAGGGCCACCTCGCCGACCACGGCCGAGGCGAACTCCGTCGAGTCGGTGACGGGGACGCTCACGGCGCGGAGGTTCCCCTGGTAACCCTCGGCCGATGCGCCCGCCGTCACGACCAGATCGCCCAGGGTGAGCTGCGCGCCGGCCCCGGCGGGCCAGGCGAGGACTACGAGGAGCGAAGCCGCCCGAAGGGCCCCCGGCGCCGGGCGCGTCCAGATGCTCCGCGCGCTCATCCCGGAGACCCCACGGTCGCGAGCTCGCGGAAGACCTGAGCCTGTGTGCGCGCCCGGTCGCGGTACAGGATCGTCTGGGCGAACAGAGCCTGGAAGATGCCCAGCTGATCGGGAAGGGAGCGCCCCGCGAGGATCGACGGTGCGGAGCCGTTGGGCTCGGTAGAGGGGAGCCGCGCGTCCGTCCCCAGCTGGCCGCCGGGCGAGATATCAGAGTCGTACCTCCGGAGGCCCTGGAGAAGGCCCACCGCGTTCTGCATCTGCAGGATCCTCGCCTCGACGAGCGCGATCTCTCCCTCGATCCACGTGATGACCACGTCGTACTGAGACGCCCGCTCCTCCATAAACGCGGCCTTGAAGCTCAGGTCGCTAGGCGTGTCGCGGGGAGTCACGGTGAGTTCGGGCGCAGGCCGGAGGGCGATCTGCTCCTCGATCTGCGAGCCGGCGGCCTCGAGCTGGTCGGCGCGCTCCCCGTTCTGATCCCATTCGGCGAGGAGTTGCGCCCGGCGCTCGGGATTCGTCTCGAGCTCCAGAGCGGACAGGATCTCCACGTCCCGTGCATCCAGAACCGCGAGGAGCGTTCGGCGCGCTGCCTCCAGGCCCACCGCAGCCGCATCCGCCTGGGTTTGGGCGTCCATCGCCTGGACCGCCAGCGTGGTGAAGCGCGCCAGGGCGCCCTCGTACGCCGGCGTGCCCCGGGATGCCTCTACTTGGTCCAGCGAGATCTCGTATGCCTCGAACGCACTCCGGTATTCCCCGAGCCGCTGATCAAGGACGGCCTGGGCATTCTGGCGCTGCTCCTCGGCCTGGGCGACGGTGATCTGGGCCGAGCCGGGCCGGGCGGTGACGGCGAGGGCCATTACCAGGAGACCGAACGAGAGGCCCAAAGCGGGCCGGGATCGGCCCCAGCGGGACCGGCGACCGCAGCTCATGCTCCGATCCCGTACTTTTCCAGCTTGTAGTAGAGAGCGCTCGGCTTCAGGCCGAGGAGACGGGCCGCCTCCGCCTTCACCCCTCCGGCCTGATCGAGCGCATGCCTGAGGAGCCGCTCCTCCATCCTCTCCACGATCCGGTTCAGGTCCATGCCGTCGGTGGTGAGGACCGGCCCCGCGTCTCCCTCGTCGCTCGATTCACCTCCATCGAACGCGGGCAGGTCGTCCGGCTCGAGGGTCTCCCCATCCGCGAGGACGAGGGCCCGCTCGAGCACGTTCTCGAGCTCGCGGACGTTCCCGGGCCAGGCATAGGCGGCCAGCTTCTCGAGGGTCCGCGGGTCGACTCCCCGCACGGGCGAACGCGTGCGGTCACGCAGCTTCTCGACAAAGTGCGCGACCAGGACGGGGATGTCGTCCCGTCGCTCGCGCAGAGGGGGCAGCGTGATCGGGACGACGTGAAGGCGATAGAACAGGTCCTCCCGAAAGCCGTTCCCCTGGAGGAGCTGTTCGCGCGGCTGGTTGGTGGCCGCGATGATGCGCACGTCGACGGGGATCGTTTCCTCGCCCCCGACCCGCTCGAGCTCGCGCTCCTGCAGGACGCGGAGGAGGCGAACCTGGGTCTGCGGCGCCACGCTCGCGATCTCGTCCAGGAAGAGGGTCCCTCCGTTGGCCAGCTCGAAGCGGCCGCGCCGCCGCCGCTCGGCACCCGTGAACGCTCCCTTTTCGTGTCCGAACAGCTCCGAGTCGAGGAGGCTCTCCGAGAGCGCGCCGCAGTTCACTCGGACGAACGCGCCTTCGCCCCTGGACGACCCCGCGTGAATCGCACGGGCGAGGAGCTCCTTCCCCGTGCCGGACTCCCCGTAGATCATGACCGTGGATTCGCTGCGGGCCACGCGGTCGATCCAGCGGTACACCTCCTCCATGGCCTCGGACTGCCCGATGATGGCACCGTACCTAGGCTCGAGCTCCCGGTCCAGCCCCTCTTTCAGGTAGGTGTTCTCCACCCGGAGCGACCGGTTCTCCATGTGGAGGCGGCGCCGCTCTTCCATCGTCTGCACGAGCCGGTCCACCTTCACGCCGAACTCCTCGGGGGAAAAAGGCTTCGTTATGAAGTCCACGGCCCCGAGCTTCATCGCGTCCACCGCCTTCTCGATCGTCCCGTAGCCGGTAATGACCAAGACCTCGGTGTGCGGGTAACGCTCCCGGACGGAGCGAAGTACCTCCATCCCGTCCATCTTGGCCATCTTGAGGTCGGTGATGACGAGATCGGCTCCACCCTCCTCGAGGAGCTCCATGCCTCGGGCGCCGCTCTCGGCCGCGAGCGTCCGGTGGCCCCTGCGGCGGAGGAGTAGCTCGAGCCCCTCCCGCATGGAGTCGTGGTCGTCGATGATGACAATCTGTGCCATGGTCCGCGTCGGATGCACCGGATAGGGGATCAGGGCCGACGGTTGGCTAGATCTCGGAGTCCTCGGAGTCTCGGGCGGGCAGATCCTCCGATCCCTGGAAATATATGCGGAACTCGGCGCCCCTCCCAACGGGAACCACCGGGTCGTCGGGCTCCCGCTCCTCCTTTGGGGGCATGAGGACCACTCTCGCGCCGTTCGTCTCCAGCACTCGCTTCACGATGGCGAGCCCCAGCCCAGCGCCCTGCTCCTTGTCCGAGACGAAGGGCTCGAAGATGCGCTCCACGAAGTGGGGCGCGACCCCGGGCCCGTCGTCCCGAACCGACACGATGGCCTCCCCGCGCCGGAGCCAGGCGTCCAGCCAGACGTTAGTCCCGGCCTGGGCCGCGTTCTGGAGCAGGTTCAGGACGGACCGTTTCACGTGATCCAGATCGGCCCTCGCAAGGAGCGGCCTGTCAGGGAGCCGCACCGTGAGCGCTCCCCCGCGCTCCCGGAGCTGGGGCTCGAACAGCTCGACCGCAGCCCTAAGGGGCTCGCGCACGTCGTGGAGTCGGGGCTCGGGGTGGAGCGGTCGCGCGAACGTAAGGAACTCGTCGATGATGCCGTTCAGCGCCTCCACCTCCGCCTGAACCCGGTGGAAGAGCCGCTGACGCTCCTCCGGATCCTCGCTCTTCTCGAAGGCGGCCGAGGCGAAGAGCTCGAGGCCTCCGAGCGGGTTTCGGATCTCGTGGGCCACCTGCGCGAGCATGAGGCGGAGCTGCTCGTCCCGCTGGACGATGCCGACCCGCATGCGTTCCATGGCCCGGGATAGGCGGCCCAGCTCGTCTCGCCGTTCGTCCGCCACGCTCTCGTCCCAGCGTCCTCTCTGGATCCGCAGCGCGGCGCGGGAGAGACGCTCGAGCGGGCGAACGATCCCGGTGGCCAGGGAGGCCGCGAGCACCCCGAACAGAAGGGCCGCACCCGCGGATCCGAGAACGAGCGTCCGCCTGAACTCGGCGAGGGACGAGAGGTAGTCCGCCTGCATGAGGACGACCAGCATGGCGTCGCTGGGTCGCCGCACGAAGGCGCCCGCCGAGGAGTCGGCCGGCACATCGATGTCCAGACGCTTGAAGCCGTACTTGTACGAGCGCGCGTCCTCCCCCTCGAACAGCGGCGTTACCGCGTCGCCCTCGCTCCACGCCACGTCCAGCTCCGCGGGATACGCGTCCAGCCAGCGGACCGGGCTTCCGATCGGCGCGGCCTCGGGGGGATCGGTGCTGACGAGGAGGGAAAGCGACTGGAGGTCGCGTCGAACGACGTGCGCCGCGTCCACGTACGGGAGGAGCGCTAGCAGCCGCTCACGCCACGGGTCGTAGATGAAGGGGCGGTCCTCGTCGCCGGGCCGGAGCGCCAGCATGAACTCGGCGTCCAGCCCCACTTCGGCCGCGGCGCCCGCCACCCAGACCAGCTTCTCGTCCAGCTCCCGTTCGATCGCGCGGCTGGCGAGCGTCCACGCTGACCACCCTCCCGCCACGGTGATCAGGAGGGAGCATCCGACGAGGAGGAGAATGTACTTCCGTCGTAGGCTCATGCGCGGGGGCGCACCGAGCCGCGGGGACCGACGCTCACGCCTCGGACCTCACGCGCCACATGGGATGCGCTCGATCTGGGGCGGCGTGAACTCCACGGGGATGGGGACCGCCGGCACCACCACGAGATGGAACGGGTGAGTCCGCTTGGCCGCGGGCGAGCAGAAGTTCCCGGGGAGGTGCTCGACGAGCTCGACCCTCGTAAACGTGCCGATCCCGAGCACCCGCCGGATCCCCACTACATCCCCGGCTTCCTCGCGCTCCCCGACGGCGGCCAGGAGCACGTATTCGGTGTTCCACTCCACCTGTGGAAGCGGCGCGTTCGTCCCGGCGTGGCTCTCCCAGAACTGGCGAAACTCGGAAGGCGCCTGCCCGTCCTGCGACACGAACTCCCGCGAACCGGACGGGAGGGCCGCCGAGTGCTCGCCCTGGTCGAGCGTGCCGAACGGAATCGTCGACGTATAGGTGGACTCCGCTCCCTCGCCCAGCGTGAAGAAGCGCGCGAGCTGCGCGGCCGTGACCACGCGCGCCGCCTGGGGATCGGGTCCGGCGGCGCCGGGGGCGATGGCGTTGTCCGGGTGGAGCAGCGAACCCTCGGCACACCGGACCCACCGGCTAGTCTCCCCCCGGATCTCGTCGCGGATCGTGAACATGACCCGGGTAGGCAGCTCTCCGGCGGCGGGTTCGCAGTCTGGCAGCAGATCCTGTGAGGCCGCTCCCCCGAAAAGTCGATGCCCCGGAGCCTCGCTCAGCTGCTGGACGAAGGAAGCGTACTCGGCCACGAGCTCACCGGGGTTCAGGCGGCTCCGTCGGATCGTTTCGCTCCCCTGGATGCCGCGGTAGCTCAGGCGCTCCGCCAGGACCCAGGCGCCCCCGGACTGCCACCGGAGGCTCTCCGTCAGGGCCCCACGGTCGTCGTTCAGGCGAGAGGTGACGTCGACCTGGATGTATCCGACCTCACCAAATAGGGTGGGCCCGAGCACCGTGGTTTTACCGTCGCATCCGAATAGGACCGCGACCATGCCGAGCCGTCCGAGCCACGCCCCTGATCGTCCGCGGCGTGACCTCGCCTTGACGCGGCGTCGCGTGCTCGGAACTTGATGGGGATGGATCACCACGTCCGCCTCCGCTCCCTTCTGGTCGAGCGTTCATTGGCGATCGGAGACTTTACCCTCTCGAGCGGCGCCCGTTCGTCATACTACATCGATGGCCGCCTCACGACGATGTCGGCCGAGGGTCAGTTCCTGGTCGGCACGGTGGGATTCGAGGCGATGCGCAAGCACTGGCCGGACGCCCGCTGGCTCGGAGGACTGACGCTGGGCGCCGATCCTATAGCGTACGCGGTTGCGCACCGGAGCTGGCTCGAGGGTGCGCCCCTGGGCGCATTCACTGTCCGTAAGGCGGGAAAGGAGCACGGCGCAGGACGTCGGATTGAAGGGGGTCCTCCCCCGGGGGCGAGGGTCGTGATTGTCGAAGACACGCTCACCTCCGGTGCCAGCTCTCTCTCAGCCGCCGAGGCGGTAGAAGCGGAGGCTGGGGTTATTGTGGGCGTCCTAGCGCTCGTGGATCGCGGGGCGGGAGGTGCCGAACGGGTCCGGGCAGCGGGTCACACGCTCGTCTCGCTTTTTACTGCTCAGGAGCTACTCGCCACTGCCGGTTAGAGCTCGTCGCCAGGTTACTCAGTCGACAAGCCGAAGGGGCATCACGAGACAGAGGTAGTCCCGAGCTTCTTCCCCGTCGTCGGAAACGGGCTCGATCGTAGCGGCACGCTCGGGAGCTTTGAACCCCAAGCGGATCTCGTCTGTCCCTACATAGCGGAGGACCTCGAGGAGATAGTTTGCGTTGAAGCCAATTTGAATGTCTTCCCCTTCGTAGCTTATTTCCAGCTCATCGTGTGCCTCACCCAGATCTGGTGTCAGCACGTTCAACTCGACTCGGCCGTCCTCGAACTTCATCCGGATCCTGTGTGTCTGCTCTGACGCGACAGCGGCAACTCGCCTCACTGCCGACTCAAACTCCTTTAGCGCCACAACCGCAAACCGATCGTTGTCCTTTGGAATGACCTGCTCATAGTTGGGATAAGTTCCGTCGATCAGCCTCGTATAGACCTCGGTACCCCCTGCCGAAAACCCGAGGTGGTTACCCCCCTGCGCTACCTGCACCGTGTCGTCCTCACCAAAGAGCCTCTGAACATGCTGAAGTGCTGCCTGCGGCACGATGAGCTGCGTCGTTGTCTGGAGAGATGGTCCGGCGGGAATCGTCATCCTGGCAAGCCGGTGACCGTTCGTCGCGACCATCCGCATCTCATGATCACGTAGCTCCCATAGCACTCCATTCAGGACGGGCCGGCTCTCCTCGGTTGAGACCGCAAAGGCAGTATGCCGGATGAGTGACAGGAGATCCCGTCCTGATGCGCTCCATCCACCATCAAATGCAACATCGGGAAGAGTAGGAAAGTCACTGGTAGGGAGACCATTCAGCTTGAAGTAGGATCGACCGCATCGCAGCTCGATCTGCTCGCCACGTGTACTGATCTCGACGGGCTCTTCGGGAAGCTCCCGAGTGATCTCCCGAAGTTTCTTTCCAGGCGCCGTCAGATCTCCCTCTTCTCCGACATCGACTGCCACATGAATACGAACCGCGACATCCAGATCCGTTCCACTAAACCTCACCCCATCAGCCGTCGTCTCGATTAGAATGTTGGACAGGACCGGAAGAGTTGTCTTCGATGGGAGGCTGGCGGAAACAGCACTGAGCCCCTGATGCAGGTTCTGACGCGTGATCTTGAATCTCATCCGGTCCTCGAACGGGTGGCCAGGATCTTCCACGGGAACTACTACTACTATGTCTCTAATATAGACCTAGTAGTAGTAGTAGTAGTATGCGTGGATCTGTGGACTCTCACGCTACAGGATATCCGAATCTAGAGCCGTACACCACCATAGGAGATTGCGCTTGAGAGTGGAACTGAGGTGGATGATCACTATCACCTTTCCACTTCCTCCAACTCTCGAACGTGATAGTTAACACCTTCCCACATCTCTCACACTGCTCCCGACTAGTTTTCCACTCTCTATACGAGCTAATGTACAGTCTCGCGGTGAGTACGATGGGAAGGACAGCACGAGACCGAGGCGGCTCGCTCTCTCAGCGGGGTAAGTCCAGTCTCTCGCGGATCAGCTTTACGCGTGAAGCAAAGCTTGGGTCACCGTTTATCTGAGCCTGAACCTTGCGGATCGAGTGGATCACTGTCGAGTGGTCCCGACCTCCGAACGTCTGCCCGATCCGAACCAGGGGTTCGTCCAGGATCTCCTTGATCAAGTACATGGCGACTTGCCGTGGTACGGTGACGTCGCGTGTGCGCTTCTTGGAAATGAGACCATCCGGTCTAACATTCCAGCTTCGGGCAACTTCATCCCGGATATGCTCTGCACTGAGTGATATCCGGTCGCGGTGCTCCCGCCCCCGGATGACACTCTGGAGCGCGGTACGGGTAAGCTCGAGCGTGATTTCCTCGTTTCGGAGCGACGAGTATGCGAGGAGCTTGATGATGGCCCCCTCCATCTCCCGGACAGACGACGTGCATGAGCGCGCGACGAAGTCGATGGTCTCCATGTCGATCACGAGGCCGTCGTCGTTTGCCTTCTTCTGGATGATCGCCACGCGCGTCTCGTAGTCGGGTGGCTTGATGTCGGCCACGAGCCCCCACTCAAACCGGGATACAAGCCGCTCTTCCACGCCCGGCAGCTCCTTCGGGGGCCGGTCGCTTGTGACGACGATCTGTTTGCTCGCGTCATAGAGAGCATTGAAGGTGTGGAAGAACTCTTCCTGCGTGCTCTCTTTCTGCTCGAGAAATTGCACGTCGTCGACCAGGAGCACATCGATCTCGCGAAAGCGACGCCGGAACGCGGGAGTGGTCCCCCGTTGGATGGCGTTCACGAGCTCATTCATGAAGCGCTCCGTCGTCACGTACGCGACACTCACACTCTGCTGGCTCCCCAGGATCGCGTGCCCAAGTGCGTGCATAAGGTGCGTCTTCCCGAGGCCGACCCCGCCGTAAAGGAAGAGCGGGTTGTAGATCTTCGCGGGGCGCTCGGCGACCGCGTGTCCTGCGGCAACCGCGAGCTGATTGTTGCTGCCGACGACGAAGCGGTCGAAGGTGTAGCGGTCGTTCAGGTTGGCCCCGCGCCCGGGGTCGCCACCCAATGGCGGCTCTCCGCGCGACCGGGCCAAGTGGGGAAGCGGGACGGTGCCCTGCGGCTCGGTTCGCGGCGCGATGTCGGCCGAGGGTATCCGCGGCTGCGCCACGGGAGCCGAGCAGCGAAACGCGAGCCGAAGAGGGCGGCCCAGCGTCTCCCGGACCAGCTCCGAGAGCAGAGTGCCGTACTTATCCTCGACCCACTCCACATGGAACTCGCTCGGGGCCTCGACGATCAACTCGTCTTCGGAGAGGCCTACGGCTTGGCTACCGGCCAACCAGGTCCGAAAGCTCTGCTCCGGAACCCGCGTCTTCACGGATGCGAGGACTCGGGACCAGAGCTCGGACGCAGTGAACTCCATCTGGCGGTCGCGAAAATGACGGTCGATTCGGCTGGGAAGATGCGAGTACGCACCCGGAACGGGGCATCGTAATCGCGACGATGCGGAGAAGTCAATTCCGCGAGGTCACCTTGACTCTCCTCTGCGGCTCCGGGTAGGTTTTCCCGCCCGAAAGGCGTCCTGCTGCCGGACCACGAGAGAGGTGGGAAGGGGATGAAGCCGACGTACAGGCCGCGGAACCGCAAGCGCATCAACAAGCACGGTTTCCGCGCCCGCATGAAGACTCGCGGGGGGCGGAGGGTTCTTTCTCGCCGTCGCCGGCGCGGGCGTGCCCGACTTACTGTGAAGCTGGGATCGAAGTAACCGTTGGGTTCGGCGCGCGGACCCGGGCGCCTCGTCGCGGGTCCCGGCGCGCTCCTTCGTTTCGGACCTCCTGGCTTCACTGAGGTCCCCGGCAATGATACCACACTTCCCGATCGCGATGCCTCGCCCGACCGATCCCCACGGCTCGGAAGAGGACGAGACCCGACCCACGAACGACCGGCCTGCGGACGGGGAAGGCCTCCCGAGAACGCTCAGGATCCGGTTGGGCGGCGAGATCCGGAGCCTCCTACGCAACGGCGCACGCCACAGGGATCCGCTGCTCGAGGTGTTCAGCTTGAGTTCGTCCGTCGTGGGTCGGCCCCGTCTCGGCGTTATCGTACCCCGGCACGGCCGGACGATCGTGGAGCGAAATCTGCTTCGAAGACGACTCCGCGAGATCGGGCGACGCGATGTCCTGCCACACCTGAGGAGGGAAGGGTGCCATGCCGACGTGCTCGTCCGCTCTCGCCCCGAGGCGTACGACGCGACCTTCTCCGTCCTGAGGGAAGCGCTCATCCGATCCACGGAGCGACTTTGTTCCGACAGCTCGCCCTCCGCCTGATCGACCTGTACCGGAAGGGGATCTCGCCGCTCGCTCCCCCGTCGTGCCGGTTCGTTCCGAGCTGCTCCGCGTACGCCCGCGAGGCCGTGGAACGACACGGCGTCGCGCGCGGAGCATGGCTCTTCGCCAAGCGCTTGTCGCGTTGCCACCCGCTCGGCCGGTACGGATACGACCCGGTACCGCCCGGGGTCGGGAAAGCTCCTGAACGGTGAGCGTAGAGGCTCGCTTCGTCCTCGCCATCGTGCTCATGATGGCGGTCCTCGTGGGAGGAAATCTCATCTTCCCGCGCGGTTCGAGAGCGCCCGGTGAGGCTCCGGGGGACAGCGCGAGCGCGGCCGGCGCGGAGGGTGTCGGGGCCGGGGCAACCGGTGGGCCCGCCGATGCGGCTCCTCTACCTACCGCGGGCGCTCCGGGCCCAACCGATCCGGGCGCCGTCGTCCCTTCGATCGCCGACACGTTGGCGCCTCCTGCCGAAGTGATCCCCGCGGAGCCCGAGAGCGAGATTCGGGTGGAGGGGCCGCTTTACACGGTGACCTTCTCGAACGTGGGTGGGCGGATCGTTTCGGTCCTCCTCCCCGGGTTCGAGTCCTTCACCCGGGATGGGGCGGTCGAGCTCATCGAGGAGGGAGACCCGGGCCTTCTGGGCGCCCGGCTCGTCGTGGGAGCAGATACGGTGGACCTGCGTTCGATCGCCATGCAGGCCACGCCGGCCGAGGGGCTACGGCTCGAAGCGGGTGGAGACTCCGGGGTCCTCTCGTTGCGAGCCACCGATCCGTCGAGCGGAATTGGCTACGAGGTCGCGTACACGTTCGACCCCGATACATACATCGTGGAAGTGAGCGGGAGCCTAACGGGTTCGGGCCGCGCCATCCTCATGACGGACCTGGGTTGGGGGGTCGCGTACAACGAGGTGGACGAGTCCACGGAGGCCCGGGAGATGGCCTACGTGGTGAACCACCTCCAGCAGGGGATCCAGGCGACGCAGCTCTCGGACGTGGAGGCCCCCGGGGCGGAGGACGGTCCGTTCCTGTGGACGGCGAGCAAGAGCCGGTACTTCGTCGTAGGGCTCCTCCCTCCGGCCGGCGGCGCCGGCGAGTACCTGGGAGGGCTGGTGGCGACGCCCGCTCCCGAGCGCGAGGATCGGGCACGGGTGGCGGTGACCCAGGCTGTCGGGGACCAGGGATTCGACTTCCGGCTGTATGTCGGACCGCAGGACTACGCCCTGCTCTCCGCCGTGGGAAGCGAGTTCCAGGAGGTGAGCCCCGTCGGTTGGGAATGGCTCCGCCCGGTCCTTCGGCCGATCGTCGCGGCCATCATGTGGGTGCTCGTGTTCTTCCACGAAAACCTCGCGATCGGCTACGGGTGGGTTCTGATCCTGATGGGCGTGCTCATGCGGATCGTGCTCTTCCCACTGAACCACAAGGCCATGCGCGCGCAGCTCAAGAACATGGCCGTGCAGCCGCTCCTGAAGGACATCCAGACGAGGTACAAGGATCAGCCCGAGCGGATGCAAGCGGAGCTCATGAAGCTCTACAAGGAGCACGGCTTCAATCCGCTCGGGGGATGCTGGCCGATCCTCCTGCCGTGGCCGATCCTCATCGCGCTCTTCTTCGTCTTTCGGAACACGATCGAGCTCCGAGGCGTCCCCTTCGCCTGGCTTCCGGACCTTGCGGCGAAGGACCCCATCTACGTGCTCCCCCTGCTGCTCGGGGTCTCCATGTTCGTGATCCAGTGGATCTCGATGCGCGCGGTGGCGGACACGAATCCCCAGATGAAGATGATGCTCTGGTTCATGCCCATCTTCATGGTGGTGATCTTCGTGAACTTTCCATCGGGGCTGAACCTCTACTACCTGAGCCAGAACGTCGCGACGCTGCCGCAGTCGTGGTGGATCGCCAAGGAGCGGGAGAAGGTCCAGCTCAAGCAGCCCCCGGCACCGGCGGCGAAACGTTGAAGGCTGCCCGGGGCCAACCTGGCCGCTCGCCGTCCAAGGGGGCGTGCGACGCATGGGGTGAGGGGCTCCGGGAAGGAGGGCGGAGACTCTGGATACGATCGCTGCGATCGCGACGCCCCCCGGGCGGGGAGCCCTCGCAATCGTCCGCGTCTCCGGGCCGGCGACGGGCGGCCTGATCCTCAGACTGGTCCCGTTCCTCGGGGGGCGTCTTCCCGAGCCTCGGACCGCGCGCCTCCTCTCCCTGAAGGACCCCGACACGGACGAGCTCCTGGACCGGGGGCTCCTGACGTGGTACCCGGGGCCGGCCTCGTACACGGGCGAGGACGCGGCCGAGCTCTCCGTCCACGGCGGAGTACTCGTTCCCGCGCTGGTGCTAGACGCCCTGCTCCGCGCGGGCGCACGGCTCGCGCGCCCCGGGGAGTTCACGGAGCGGGCGTACCTCCATGGGAAGCTTGACCTGGTGCAGGCGGAAGGCGTCGGTGACCTGGTGGAGGCGGGAAGCGAGGCGGCCCGACGGGCGGCGCTCTCGCAGACCGAGGGGGGCCTGTCCAGACGGATCGGCGAGCTGCGGGATGGAATCGTCGGCCTGGAAGCGCTCCTGGTCTACCATGTGGACTTCCCCGAAGAGGACGAGCCGCCGGTCCCTCTGGATCGCATCGTGCGGGAGGCGGGGGCGCTGGAGGAGCGGCTCTCGGTGCTGCTGGCGACGGCCCCGGAGGGGGAGCTCCTCCGGGACGGGGCCCTCACTGTCCTGGCGGGGCGACCGAACTCCGGCAAGTCGTCCCTCTTCAACGCGCTCCTCGGGGAGGCGCGAGCCATCGTCACCGCCGAGCCCGGAACCACCAGGGACGCGATTGAGGCCCGCATCTCGCTGGGCGGCTTTCCGTTTCGGCTGGTGGACACGGCGGGGCTTCGTCCGAGGCCTGGCGAGATCGAAAGGCTGGGGATCGAGGTCGCGCGCCGGTACGTGGGTCACGCGAGCCTTCTCGTTCTTTGCGTCCCGAGCGACGAGGAGTGGGGCGAGGCGGAAGCGGAGTTCGTGGCCGGGGCGCCAGTGTCCACCCCGATCGTCGTGCTCCGGACGATGCGGGACCGGCCCGCGCGGAACGGGGGCGAGCCGCTCCCCCTACCCGGGGGGGTTCGGGCCGCCGCGGTGATCGAGGTCTCGGTGGAGGACGGCGCCGGCCTGGAGGAAGTCCGGAACGTCCTTCCCGGATTGGTGTTCCGGGGTCTCGCCGCCGTAGGAGGGGAGGTCCCGGTGCTCACGAGGCGTCGGCAGCGGAGCGCGGTAGCCCGGGCCCGGGAAGAGGTGGGCAAGTTCCGCGATGCGCTCGCCGAGGGGATCGCCGCCGAGGTGGCCTCGACCCACCTGCGCTCCGCGGAGACCGCGCTCGAGGAGCTGATCGGCGTGATCCCGGGGGATGAGGTGATGGATCGGGTGTTCGGCGAGTTCTGTATCGGGAAGTGAGGCGGGCGCGCCGCCCGCAAGGGGGAGGTGTGGCTCAGGACCAGGGCCCTGTTGAGGAAGCCCGAGGGTTCCGTATCGAGGGGCGTGTCCAGGGCGTGGGGTTCCGATGGTGGACCGTTCGGACGGCCCACTTCCTCGGCCTCCGCGGATGGGTGATGAACCTGCCGGACGGTGCGGTGGAGGCGCACGCGTCGGGGTCAGCCGAGGCCCTGGCCCGCATGCGCGAGCAACTCGGCCTCGGGCCGTTCGGTAGCCGGGTGGACGGAGTGGCCGACGTTCCCGCCTCGGGCGACCTGCCCCCGAGCGGGTTCGAGATCCGCTGAGGGAGGGCTGGGCTTTCAGGGAAGGGAAGGCGATGACGCGAAGCTACGACGTGGTGGTCGTCGGCGGTGGGCACGCCGGGGCCGAGGCCGCCGCTGCCTCGGCCCGGCTCGGCGCGGGGACCCTGCTTCTCACGCCCGACCTCTCTCGGATTGGCCAGATGAGCTGTAACCCAGCTATCGGGGGGGTGGCGAAGGGCGTCGTGGCGCGTGAGATCGACGCCCTCGGGGGCGTGATGGGCCGCGCCACGGACGCGGCGCGGATCCACTTCCGGATGCTCAACCGATCGAAGGGGCCGGCCGTCTGGAGCCCTCGAGCGCAGTGCGACCGTGGGCTCTATCCGCGGGGGGTGCGGCGCATTCTGGATGGGTTGGAGAACCTTGATCTCTTCCAGGATATGGTCACGGGTATGTGGTTGGAGGATAACGGTTTGCGAGGGGTAGTCACGAGGGGTGGGGTGCGCTTTGCAGCCGGTGCGGTCGTTGTGACGGCCGGGACGTTCCTTCGAGGCCGCATTCATGTGGGCGGTGACGGGGGTGTGCCCGCGGGGCGCGCGGGCGAGGCCCCCTCGATCGAGCTAGCGGAGGCCCTGGAAGCCCGCGGCCTCGAGATTGCCCGGTTCAAGACGGGCACCCCGCCGCGCGTGGACGGCCGGACCGTGGATTTCTCACGCCTCGAGGTCCAGCCCGGAGACGAAGACGACTACCGGTTCTCGGCCTACACGGAGGAGACGATCCCGGAGCAGCGCGTATGCTGGATCACGTGGACGGGCGACGGCCTGAAGAAGGTCGTTCAGAAGAACCTGAGTAGGAGCGCGCTCTACGGTGGCGCGATCTCGGGGAGGGGCCCCCGCTACTGTCCTTCGATCGAAGACAAGATCGTCAAATTTCCGGAAGCACGGAGGCATCAGGTCTTCCTGGAGCCGGAGGGGCTCGAGACGACGGAGCTGTACGTGAACGGGCTCTCGACGTCGCTCCCGGCCGACGTACAGGAGGCCTTCGTCCACACCGTTACGGGCCTCGAGGATGCCCGGATCACGAAGCTCGGATACGCGATCGAGTACGACTACTTTCCGCCTTATCAGCTCCGGCACACGCTCGAGGTGCGCTCGCTCCCGGGGCTCTTCTTTGCGGGGCAGATCAACGGCACGACCGGGTACGAGGAGGCCGCCGGCCAGGGCCTGGTAGCAGGAGCGAACGCGGCCCTCCAGGTGCAGGGTCGGGAGCCCCTCGTGCTCGAGCGGGACCAGGCGTACATCGGCGTTCTGGTGGACGATCTCGTGACCAAGGGCGTGGACGAGCCCTACCGTCTCTTCACCTCCCGGGCCGAGTTCCGACTCTTGCTCCGGCAAGACAACGCGCCAGAGCGTCTCGGTCCGGTCTCGGCCGGACTCGGGCTGCTCGACCCGAATCAGCTCGCCGCCCTGGAAGCCCGCCGGAAGAAGTGGTTCCGTGTGCGGGAGTGGTTCCGTTCCGAGGTGCTAGAGCCGGGCGCTGCGAATCCGGTTCTCCGGGAGGCCCGGAGCGCAGAGGTGGACCGGCCAGTACGGGCCGAGGAGCTCCTGCGGAGGCCGGGGGTTCGAGGGTTGCGCCTGGCGAGGGCAGGTGCGGCGCCCTTCGAGGTCGACCGGGAGCTCATTGCAGCGGTCGAGCTGGAGGTGAAGTACGAGGGATACGTGCGCCGTGAAGAGGAGCGGGCGCGCAGGCTCCGGGATCAGGCCGGCTTCCTTCTCCCCGAGGACCTCCCCTACAACGACTTCGTCACTCTTTCGCGGGAAGCACGTGACCAGCTGACGCGGGTGCGGCCGGGAAATCTGGCCCAGGCGGGCCGCATCCCGGGCGTTTCACCCGCGGATCTCCAAAATCTCGTTCTAGAGGTCCGGCGGCTGCGATCTAGCGTAACTCGTAGTACGACTTAGTCTTACGCTTCACGCTCCCGGCGTTCCACGTGGAACGCCGGCCGGCCGAGCGCAGCGTGGCTCCCCCACCGCCGGGTGTGGTTCCACGTGGAACACTGGACCCAAACCGCCCCGTTTCCCGCCCGCATCGAGAGTCCTTATATTGGCGGCTCGCCGGGGGTCCCTGAATCACCCCAACATGACCGCTCATGGGCCGGGTCGTCGCCATCGCCAACCAGAAGGGCGGAGTGGGGAAGACCACGACCGCCATTAGTCTGGGCGCGTCCCTCGCCGTCGCCGAGCAGCACACGTTGGTTATCGACATCGACCCCCAGGGGAACGCGACCTCGGGGCTGGGCGTCGAAAAGGGCGATTCCCTCCCAACGATCTACGACGTGCTGATCGACGGGAGGGATCCGGCAGAGTGCATTGTGAGGGGCGTACATTTCCCCTTCCTCGATCTCCTGCCCTCGAACCGGGACCTGGTCGGCGCCGAGATCGAGCTCGTGGACCGACAGGAGCGCGAGCGGGTCCTGGCCAAGGCGCTGAAGGACGTACGAGGTGCGTACGACTACGTTCTCGTGGACTGTCCGCCGTCTCTGGGGCTCCTAACCCTAAACACGCTCGCCGCCGCGGATAGCGTGCTCATCCCGATTCAGTGCGAGTTCTATGCCCTCGAGGGCCTGTCCCAGCTTCTGAACACGGTGCGGTTCGTGCAACGGGGTCTGAATCCTCGCCTCGAGATCGAGGGAGTACTTCTCACCATGTACGACCGGAGGCTGAACCTCTCGCGACAGGTTGCCGAGGAGGCTCGGGACTATTTTGGCGGGAAGGTCTTCGAGACGACGATCCCGAGGAACGTGCGACTGGCCGAGGCCCCGAGCTTCGGGCAGCCCATCGCGACCTACGACGTGCTTTCGGCCGGCGCCCAGAGCTACCTGGCTCTGGCCCGCGAGGTCCTCAAGGGGAGCGGCAAGACCGGAAAGACCAGGATAAGGGGGTAGGGTGACCGAGAATCGCGAGCGGCGGCAGCGCCTGGGTCGGGGGTTGGGAGCCCTTCTCGGGGAGGACTACTTCGGGCCCCCTAGCCGGGGAGAGGAGGTCACGCTCCTCCCGGTGGCGACAGTCGATCCCAACCCCTTCCAGCCTCGGAGGGAGTTTCGCGAGGAGGAGCTGCGGGAGCTCGCGAAGTCCATTAGCGAGAACGGGCTCCTCCAGCCGCTGATCGTGCGGCCCGCGCCGGGGCCTGCCACGGATCGGTACCAGCTGGTGGCCGGAGAGCGCCGACTGCGTGCCGTACGGGAGCTGGGCTGGCAGGAAGTCGCCGTCCAGGTTCGTAAGGTGGAGGATCGCACCCTGCTCGTCCTCGCCCTCGTCGAGAACCTGCAGCGGGAGGCCCTCAGCCCGCTTGAGGAGGCGCAGGGTTACCAGCACCTGGCCAACGAGTTCGGGCTCACGCAGGGAGAGATCGCCGAGTCGGTCGGAAAGAATCGGGCCACGGTTGCGAACATTCTACGGCTCTTGCGTCTGCCCGACTCTGTTCGGGCCCTGTTGGCCAGGGGCGCCTTGTCCATGGGTCACGCAAGGGCCCTTCTGGCCGTGGAGGATTCGGGACGCCTGGCCGAGCTTGCGAGGCAGGCCGCCCGGCACGGATGGTCGGTGCGCGAGGTCGAATCGCGCGTCCGGGGAGAGGGCGATCGTGACGCCTCCCCGAGGAGAGCCTCTTCATCACGGGCGTCCCGGCTTTCGGCTGCCGCCCGGGCCTATCAGGAGGCGCTCGCCGAGGCCTTGGGTACCCGGGTTCGCCTCCGGCAAAAGAAGGGTGGAGCGGGGACGATCGAGGTCTCGTTTGCTTCGGCGGCGGACTTCGAGCGAGTCTTCGAGCTCATGGCCCGACGCGACCACTCGGAGATTGCGGATTGAGCAAGGAGAGTCATGACCGACACGGGCACGGGTACGTCACTGTGCTCTTCATTCCGGATGGCCCCTCGGGTACCCGGAGCATCAAGCTGTCTGTGCGGCGGCTTCGCTGGCTCGTGGTAGGCGCCGTGGGAGTTCTGGCCCTCCTCTGCGTGGCCGTCGGGAGTTGGTGGTACCTCGTCGGCCGCGCGAGACAGGCCCAGGCCCTGGAGGAGCAGGTGGCGGAGCTCCTGGACCGGGAGGCCCGGGTGATGGAGCTCGCACGCACCTTAGAGGAGGTAGAGGCCGGGTACGAGGCCATCCGGTCGCTGTTCGGCGGCGGAGCGG
Source organism: Longimicrobiales bacterium (assembly GCA_965198065.1). Classification (GTDB taxonomy): domain Bacteria; phylum Gemmatimonadota; class Gemmatimonadetes; order Longimicrobiales; family Gaopeijiaceae; genus SHZS01. Next base: position 1,546,877 of record CBDAON010000004.1, read on the forward strand.
CCGGCGCGGCCAGCGAGCTCTGGCTTCCTCCGGCCACCGGGCGACTCGCCGGGCCGGGAAGCTCGACCCCTCAGGACAACGTTCCCGCGAGCTGGCCCCTCACGGAAAGGGGCTTCGTGACGCAGATGCTCCTGGAGGCCACCGCCGCTGAGGCGCCATCGCACCCCGGAATCGACATCGCGATTCCGGCCGGCTCGTACATCCGGGCCGCGGGGAGCGGTACCGTGCTCGAGGCTGGGGAGGACCCCGTCTACGGGAACTATCTGGTCCTGGAGCATGGGGACGGATACCGTTCCCTGTACGCTCACGCCTCGATGATCTTTGCGGAGGCGGGGGACGCCGTGCGCGGGAGTGAGGTCATCGCGCTCAGCGGATCGAGCGGGCGCTCGACGGCCCCGCACCTGCACTTCGAGATCCAACGAGATGGCGAGGCGGTGGACCCTCTCTCGATGGTGGCGCCGCCCTGAGCAGCGGCGGCGCCGCCGGCGCCCGTCGGACGCCGTACAGTCCACTAGGTCAGGGAGACATCGGAATGGCTCGAGGAAGGGAGCAGGAAGAGAGTGGGGCCCCGCCGATGATCTCGATCATCGGTCCCGGAATGCACGTGTACGGGGATTGCGTAGCGGACGGCACGATCCGGATCGAGGGGGCGGTGACGGGGACCGTGTACGGTGGAAAAGCCGTGGTGGTGGGACCGGAGGGGGTCGTGGTGGGGGACGTCCGGACGCAGGACGCGGTGATCTCGGGCGTGGTAACCGGCACGGTCACGGCCGCTTCGCGCCTCGAGGTCCAGGCGACGGCCAGAATCGAGGGCGAGGTGCACACGAGGAGACTCCAGCTCGAGGAGGGTGCCATCCTGAACGGCGAGGTCCGGATGGGAGAGGTGGATCTGGGTCCGCCGCCCTCGGCGGAGCACGGGGAGCCCGCGGGCGAGGTTCCGCATCCGGTCCCGGAGGAGGCAGACGCCGCCTTGCTGTGACCGGCACACGTGCTTTTCCACTTTAGTGGGTATCGTCATAACATGTTGTGTTACAACATCTTACCATTCCATCTCCCACTCGTTCTGGAGGTTTTCTACACCCGGGTGTGGAAGCAGGTGTGAGCGTGGCCCAGTCCCCCGTCGAATTAGAACGCATCCTCCAGTTCCTCGATCGAACGCTGTCGATCGCTGAGTTTCCGGACTACGACGGGGCCTTGAACGGGCTCCAGTTGGAGGCCGACGGACCGGTACGCCACCTGGGGGCGGCCGTGGACGCGAGCGTCGAGGTCGCGGAGGCTTCGGTGGAGCGCGACGTGGACCTCCTGCTCGTCCATCACGGCCTGTTCTGGGACGGGCTCCAGCCCCTGACGGGGCGCCTGTACCGGCGGGTCGCTCCTCTCGTGAGGAACGGGATCGCCCTCTATGCGGCCCACCTCCCGCTGGACGCGCATCCGGAGCTCGGCAACGCGACGGGGCTCATCCGCGCGCTCGGTCTCGAGCCCGGGGAGCGCTTTGGGCGGTTCCGGGAGGCGGAGGTGGGCTTCGTGGTGCACGCCGACCACGACCGGGAGGCGTTGCGAGCCGCCGTAGCTGAAGTCGTCGGCGGACCCGTTCGGCTGATCCCGGGTGGGCCGGCACGAGCCGAGCGCGTAGGAGTCGTGACGGGAAGTGGCGGCTCGTTCATTCGGGCGGCGGCGGAAGCGGGGCTCGATACGCTGCTCACGGGAGAGGGCTTGCACCACACCTACCTGGACGCCATGGAGCTCGGAGTGAACGTCCTCTACGCCGGCCACTACGCTACGGAAACCTGGGGCGTGAAGGCGTTGGCCGAACGGGTTGCCGGAGAGTTCGGGATCTCCTGGGAGTTCCTGGATTTTCCCACCGGCCTCTAAAGATCCGGGTCGCGGTCGCGCCCCCCGATTCAGAAGAGGCCGTCCAGGTAGGCGTCGAGACGCCAGTCCCGCTCACCCCTGAGGTTCCGCGCGACGTCCAGCCGCATCAGCCCCTTCATGATCGAAACACCGGCGCCCACCGCCACGAGTGTTTCCACCTCCCCGAGTCGGTCCCGTGGTCCGACGGCCATCCAGTCCGCGAACGTGACCAGGCTGGAGTCGGTGGATCGGCTGGCGCCCTCCCCCTCCAGAGCGGCTCGCGGTCGGAGAGGCCGAGCCGGGCCTCGCCATGAAGCGCAAAGAGGGACGGGAGAGCGAGCCAAGCACCAATCCCGGTGGACAGACCCTCGACCCGGTTGTAGCGGGTGACGCCGGACCGGCGACCGAACGTGACCCGGAACCTCGCGGCCGGGGAGAGCTGGAGGAGCGTGCGCCGCAGATCTTCGAGCTCCTCCTCCCGAAAGGCAGAGGGAGCCGTACCCCCCCGGCTCGACAGCTCGGGCGATGTGGCCAGTTGGGTGGCAGGCGGGACGACGACGGTGACCCGTAGCGGCCGGTCGTCTCTCTCGAGCTTGACCTCGCGGAGGATCCATCCGTCCGGCGCGACCTCGGGCACGAGGGCCGTCGCCTCGTTCACCCGCATGTCGTCCAACGTCCACTCGATGTGAATGGGGAATGCGGCCCTGGTTCCGACCGTCGCCTCGCCGTCGAAAGCGAATCGCCGTGGGATCCACCACCGGAGGTCGTACAGCCCGTGGTCGATCGACACATAACGGATCTCGGCACGTATGGGTCCCAGAAATTCGGGCACGTCGCCGTCCCCGTCGATTGCCATATCGAAGGGGCGGGCCGGCCGGTAGCCGGCCCGAACCAGCGATCCGTCGGCCGTGTCGAACCAGAGCGAGGCAGACACGAGCCGGAACTCGGCGCGCCGAGGCTCGACGCGAACCTCCGCCAGCACGACCCCTCGGTCCGTGCCTGGCAGGGTGATACGGAGCGTGTCGCCGCTAGAGTACCGGTAGTGGTAGACGGCGCTGTCCGCGAGCGGGTTCAGCGCCCAGTCGCCGCCGAATGCGATCCGGTCGCTCGCGGGATCGAACGACAGCGGCGGCGGGAGGTATGGATCCACGAGTGTCGTGTCGGATCTCACGCCGGAGAGATCCTGCCGGATGCGGTCGGCCACGTCCCTGCCGACCCCGGCTTCGGTCGTGGACGAAATGCCGAGCGCCTCGCTCTCGCGACGTGCGCCCTCCCATCGCACGATGCGGGTTCCATCGCTGGCCCAGCGCACCCGCGCGACCCGCTCGTCCTCGAGGAGGCCGCGCTCCCTTCGGAAGGCGGGGCCGGCGACCCCCAGATACAAGTGCTCCCACATGCGGCCCTCGTAGCTCAGGAGCCCCTCCGCCACCCGGCTTCGCGCTGCTCGCGCCAGGGCGAGGATCCGCTCGGCGGCGAGGTCCTGGTACGCATCCGCAGGTGCCTCCGTAGGACGGGTGCCGGGAGCGACGGGCTGCTGACGGGCCTCACCCGCAGACGGTCTCGCGCACGAGAGACCGAGGATCAGGATCGGAAGCAGGGCGCGGAAAGGGCCGCGTGATTCCATTGAAGGAGCCGATCCGGCGGTGGAACGAGGTGCCGGCACGGGGTGCGGAGCCCGAAACACCGTCATTATACTAAGCCTTTACCTCGCCGGTCGTTGTTGGTGGGGCCGGAGGTTTCGTGCGCCTAGGAGGATGAGACCATTGAGCGCTCGCTGCAAGCAGTGTGGGGCCCGAGGGGAGGGCCGATTCTGCGCGTCCTGCGGGGCCCCCTTGAAGCCCCTGGCCTGTAGGAAGTGCGGAACCTCACTCGAGGCCGGGACGCGCTTCTGCACCCAGTGCGGGACCGCGACGGGGGGTGGGGCTGCGGCAAAGGTGGGGCGGGGTGCCGCCCCGGAACCGCGGGTGGCCGCGCCAGTCTCCGAGCGCGCCCGGAACTCGGTCTGGTGGGTCTCCGGCGGGCTTCTCGCCGTGGTCGCAGCCGTCGTGCTCGTCACCGAGTTTTCCCGCGCGGCCTCGGACGCGCCCGTTGTCCCGTCCACCGTGGTCACGTCGACGCCCGGAGCCGGGCCTCCGGACCTGGCGTCCATGACCCCTCGCGAGGCCGCCGATCGGCTCTTCGACCGCGTGATGGGCGCGCTAGAGGGGAACGACACGCTTCAGGCCACGAGCTTCCTCCCCATGGCCCTTCAGGCCTATGGGCTCGCGGAGTCCCTCGACGAGGACGGCCTCTTCCACCGCTCTCTGCTCGAGGCGGCGGCCGGTGAGCTGGAGGCCGCGCTCGCGACCGCCGAGGAGGGCCTCGCGAGAAACCCGGATCACCTCCTCAATCTCTACGCGGCGGCGCAGGCTGCCCAAGCAGCCGGACAGGTCGAGGCGGCTCGGGAGCATTACGCGAGGATGCTCGCGGCCTGGTCCACCGAGGTCGTGGCGGGCCGGACGGAATACGACGAGCACTTGCAGCTGCTTCCTGTGATGCGGGACCAGGCGGAGGGATTCCTCTCCGGAGCGGGCCCCTGAGCGCAGCGAATCCACCACCCTCGCGGGGCGTCGTGTTTCTCACGGGCGGCACGGGGCTCGTGGGCTCCCACGTCGCCGAGGCCCTCCGCCGGCAGGGCCGACCGGTTCGCGCGCTCCACCGGGGCGGCTCGCCCCTCGACCACCTCCGAAGCGTCGAGTGCGAGCTTGTGGAGCTCTCGCTCCCGGGCGGCGAGCAGGCGCTCCGGGAGGCGATGGCGGGGTGCAGCGCGTTGGTCCACGCGGCGGCCCTGATCTACACCGATCTTCCGTGGCCCCGGGTCCGAGCGGTGAACGTCCAGGGGACCGGGAACGTCTTCCGTGCAGCAGCGAGCGAGGGCGTGGCCACGGCGGTTTTCCTCTCGTCGGTAGCTGCGTACGGGGACCCGTACGACATGGTGGACGAGGACGCTCCGCTGGACAGACCCCTTCGCCCCTGGGAGAGATACGCGCGCTCCAAGCGGGAAGGGGAGCGGGTGGTTCAAGAGATCGCGACCCAGACGGGCATGTCTGTGACCGTGCTCCGACCGTGCGCGATCTACGGAGAGCGGGATCGGCTCTTCACCCCGAAAATCGCGACCGCCCTCCGGCTGCCGGTACATCCGATGCTCGGGGGCGGCCGGACCGCCATGGCCGCCGTGTACGCGGGCAACGTGGCGTCGGCCGTGCTGGCCGGCCTCGGCGGGGGCCGGCCCCCGGGGGCCAGGGCGTACAACGTCGCCGAGGATTACGGGCTATCCCAGCGGGAGCTCTACGCAGGCCTCGCGGCGGAGCTCCGGATCCCGTTTCGACCGGTGTCCATCCCGCGCTCGATCGTGCTCGGCGGAGCCGCGCTCGGCGAGGCCCTGGGGGGCCGCATCCCCGGGGCCGAGGAGCTGCCCCTTCGGAGGGCGGCCCATTTGGCCGTCCGTCCCAACCCGTATCGCTCCCGGCGGATCAGGGAGGAGCTTGGATGGGCGCCGACCGCTTCATGCGAGGAAGCTCTGCGAAGGACGGCCGAGTGGATCGCGGGCACCTGGGAGGCGCGTCGCGACCGCCCGGCGTTCCGAACACAATCTCCGTGACCGCCCTGGGCCGACGCGCACGGTGGCGGAAGGGTACGATGAGTCGGAGCGGCGCCCCGTGCTCCTGCGGGATGGGCTCGTCGCTCCTCAGCCAGGCGAGCATCACCTGAGGATGGAGCAGGGTCGGCACGTCCTCGTCCACGTAGTGTCAGTATAGTGTCGGTCTCTGGACACGATGCGGCCTAATGCGCGTTCGGGAGGAGACCAATTCGGCTAGCGAAATCTCTGAACCGCAGGCCCGTCCACTTGCAGAGCTCGGATCGGTCGCTACAGTTGATCCGTCACGGTCGCCCGCTGATTGCCACCCCCGATTGCGTCGTGCTACGATGGTCAGTTGACCGAGCGGGATCGAGGACACGCTCACCGGCGACCGGATCCTGACGGGGATGGATGGCCCGTACCGAGCTCCCCGCGTACGAAGCGAGGGAGCATTTTAATTGGGGATTACATCCAATCGTAACCAAATCGCTTGACTTCGGCCAGTCAGAATGTTACTATTAGTCTGTAAATCAGACTAGGAGAAACGATGGCTAAGTCAGGACCCGGCAAGAACTTTAGGAAGGGGCTTTCACTCATTCAGGTTATGCGAATGTTCCCAGACGACGCGACGGCTGAGCGGTGGATCGCTCAGTGCCGGTGGGACGGCAAGCCCGCTTGCCCGCACTGTGGGGGCGAGAACGTACAGGTAGGCGCGAAGCATCCGAGCCAGCCTTACCGTTGCCGCGAGAAGGGTTGCCGGAAGTTCTTCAGCGTGAAGACGGGCACCGCAATGGCCGGAAGCAATCTCGGCTATCAGGTGTGGGCGATCGCTTCCTACCTGCTCGCGACTGGTCTGAAGGGTCAAGCCTCCATGAAGCTGCACCGGGATCTAGAGATCGGGCAGAAGGCCGCGTGGTTCCTAGCACACCGGCTCCGGGAGACGTGGGAGACGCAGCAGGCTCCGTTCGAGGGTCCGGTGGAGATTGATGAGACCTACGTAGGTGGGCTGGAGAAGAACAAGCACGCAGGCAAGAAGGCGAACCTGGGCCGGGGTCCGGTGGGCAAGGCAGCCGTCGTCGGTGCGAAGGACCGGGAGACGAATCGGGTGGCTGCTCGCGTGGTCGAAGCTACCGACAGGCCGACGCTCCAGGGTTTCGTGCGAGGCCAGGTCGCGGATGGGGCCAGGGTGTACACGGACGAAGCGAGGGCGTATGATGGCCTCGCCAATCGGGAGACCGTGAAACACTCGGTGTCAGAGTACGTGAACGGCCAGGCCCACACGAACGGCGTGGAGTCCTTCTGGTCGATGCTCAAGCGCGGCTACCACGGCACCTACCACAAGATGTCCCCGAAGCACCTCCAGCGCTACGTCAACGAGTTCTCCGGCCGCCATAATATCCGACCGCTCGACACCATCCAGCAGATGCGGGCTATCGTCCGGGGGCTGGAGGGCAAGCGGCTACGCTACCGGGACCTGGTGGCGAATTGAGGATTTCGACCAGCCCCGTCCGAAACCCCAAATTTTAACAGTAAGCAAAGTATTAAAATAATGAGTTGATGATTATACTTTTTCGGCTTAAGAGTAAAGCCTTTCGTCGTAGGGGGTGGTAAGTATTGAACCCATCAGAGTTTACAGACGACAAGCCCGGTCTTTTGGTGCCTCTGTCGAATACGTCGACGGACGTTTCTCACGCTTTTATTCCGGACTCTTTACCTCCGCGGGCCTGGAAGCTTCCGAATGACATCTGGCAGACGCTAGTAGAAGCTAGGGCAAGCATCGCTGGCTTGGATGGGGTTGGAAAGCATTTGCCTAATCCTAAGATATTGCTTCGTCCGATCCAGCATCTAGAAGCGCAACGGTCGTCTCAACTCGAAGGGACGTTCACGGACCCACAGAAGCAGGCACTCTTTCAGGCTGACCCGAGATACCCGGCATCTGTGGGCGATCCGCTGAATCCTTACCGAGAAGTATTCAACTACGGCCGAGCGTTGCAACTCCGACAGCAGAGCGGCCTCCCGCTGTCGAAACGCCTAATCCAAAATCTGCACGAAGTTCTGATGGATGGTGTCCGCGGCTACGGAGAACAGCCTGGAGAGTTTCGGACGATCCAAAACCAGATTGGGTACCCGGCTAGGTTTGTTCCGCCGCCGCCAGAGAACGTCATAACAGCCATGAACGACCTGGAAATGTTCATGAACACCCCAGGCGACCTTGACCCGCTCGTACGCGCCTTCCTAACTCACTACCAGTTTGAAACGATTCACCCGTTCCAAGATGGTAACGGGCGTGTCGGTCGATTACTGCTGGCGCTGACCATCGCTGAATGGTGCGGCTTGTCAAGCCAGTGGCTCTATATGAGTGCCTACTTCGAGCGTTACAAGAAGCAGTACATGGACTTAATGCTCTTGGTTAGCACGCACGGAGACTGGGATCGTTGGGTTAAATTCTGCTTAGAGGGAGCTATCGAACAAGCCAATGACACCGAACGCCGTTGCGATAAGCTACTCGACCTTCATCGCGGCTTCCAGTCGCGTCTCAAAGGCGGAAGCGTGCGGCTCTCAACACTCATCGATGGTCTGTTCGAGAATCCAGTCGTGACTGTGGTGAGAGTGAAGGAAACATTTAACGTGACTTATCCGACGGCGAGATCAGATTTGAAAAAACTTGAAAGTCTCGGGATTTTGCAGCGGCTGCCAGACGCGACTCGGATCACGTATTACTGTGAATCCATCTACAGAGTCACATACCAGAACACTAACGACCTTTAGTCCGTGGCTTCTTATGGACCGTCACCGGAGGCGATGAGAAACCCATGACACCCAACGATAAGCCATCAAAGCCCACCGGAACGAAGCAGCCCCGTGGCCGTCCGGTGAAGTACCCGCTACCGGAGCCGATCCCTGACACGCCCGCGAACATCATGAAGGCGTTCATCAAGACGCCGCCGAAGAAGCGCGGGGAGTGGAAATTCGTGCAGAAGCAGGACAAGAAACAGGCCCCGTAGCACCGGGGCCGTGGTTACGATTGGATGTAATCCCCTTTTTTTAATTCCCCCGTGAGCGACTGTCGGGGAAGGGGGTGGGGCCAGTGAGAGGAGGTGGGATGACTGGGACGGCGACCGTCGCCCCGGGAGGCTACCACCCGGGGCCGAAGGATACCGGAGTCGTGAGGCCCAAGGGGACCTCGAGGATCCCCAGCCACGCGGGGCTGGAGACCATCCCGGGTCGGGATCGGAAGCCCGGGTGGCTCAAGGTGCGCTCCCCCGGCGGCCCGAACTACCGGAGCCTCCAGCGGCTGATGGGGTCCCAGGGCCTCCACACCGTGTGCGAGGAGGCCGGGTGTCCCAACATCGGGGAGTGCTGGGAGGCCGGCACCGCTACCTTCATGATTCTGGGCGACGTGTGCACCCGCGCCTGCAAGTACTGCGCGGTGGCACACGGGATGCCCACGGAGTTGGACCGGGACGAGCCTCGCAGGCTAGCGGATACGGTCGCGGCGATGGAGCTCGAGCACGTCGTGATCACGTCCGTGAATCGGGACGACCTCCCTGACGGGGGGGCGGGGATCTATGCCGCGTCGATCCGGAAGATCCGATCCCGGCTCCGGCAGTGCTCGGTAGAAGTCCTGATTCCGGACTTCAAGGGTGACGAGCAAGCGCTCCAGGTCGTGGTGGACGCGAGGCCGGCGATCCTCGGGCACAACCTGGAAACGGTCGCGCGCCTGCACCCTCAGGTACGGCCGGGGGGGCGGTACTGGCGGTCGATCTCGTTCCTCGGGGCGGCGAAACGGATCGACCCGACGATCCTGACGAAGACCGGGATCATCCTCGGGATGGGGGAGCGAGCGCACGAGATCCGGGAGGCGATGGTGGACCTGCGCGATGCGTCGGTCGACATCCTCACGCTGGGACAGTACCTGAGGCCGTCCGAGGCCCACATTCCGGTGGCGCGGTGGGTGACCCCGGACGAGTTCCGGGCCTGGAAGCGCGTCGGGGAGCAGGAGCTCGGATTTCGACACGTCGAATCGGGCCCCCTCGTGCGCTCGTCCTACCACGCCAAGGAGCAGGCCCGGGAGGTCGAAGCCGGGGGTGCGGGGAGGGTCCGCGAGGTGATGGAGGCGGACGTTCCCGCTCCGGCCGAGCGAGGTGACCTACGTCTCGTGCAGCTCAAGGTGGGGCGCCCGCCAGGCAACGGAAACGGGTGAGCGACATGGCCTGGACCAGGTGATCGACGGTGCCCAGGGGTCCCGATTCCTCCAGACATTGAAAGCCATCCTGGAAGAGCCGGTGGCCGCGCCCGTCGCCTCGCGCCGCGTGCTCAATCAGCTCGATCATCTGCTCTCCCCCTTCCCTGACCCACTCCCGATACTGGTCCGTGGGCGGCTGGTGCCTGCGCAGGTACCGGAGTAACGGATCCAAGTCGAAGTCCGACTGGTATATACCTGCCCCAGCCGCCTCGGTCTCGGAGGCGTTCCATGCCTGCTCCACGTGCCTCGGAGTGGGGACGACCATGACCGGCTTCCCGAGCCAGAGCGCCTCCGCCACGGATTAGAACCCGGCCGTGCCCACGAACCCGCGGCAGGTCCTCATCATATCGAGGAATCGCGTGTCCGAGAGCCGGTGGAAGATCAGGTTCGGGTGGACTTCCGCCCGCTCCGCCACGTCCTCACGGCTCCAGAAGCAGTGGAGGACGACGTCCCGGTTTCGCTCGTGCCACCGGGCGATCGTCTCCGCGAACCCCGGGTGCAGGATGTAAGCGAGGATGTGCTCCCCGGTCTCGGGCGTGGCGTCGAGCACGGCTCGCCGAAGGAGCGGCGGGACCACGCGTGTCCGGCCTCCCTCCCCGTCGGGGAGCTTCCTGAGGGAAAGGGCAAGGCGCAGGGTCTCACCGGGGGCGGACACGCGGTTCAAGAGCCGGAAAACGGCTCCGTGGATCGGGTTCCCCGGCGCCGTGCGAGAGCCGGCACCGTCCCCACGTTGGCGAGGTATCCGGCGGGAAAGACGATCGCGTCCTCTTTGCTGAAGAAGTCAGCGAGGCGCTCCTCCAGCTCCAGGTGGAGCCTCATCGTCCCATTCAGCAGGCGGCTTCCGGTGAGCCCCGTGCCGAAACGACGGGTCGCCTCCCGGTTCGCCTCCAGGACGCGGGGATGGTGGGTGAGACCCAGATAGTTGTTCGAGCCCGCCATGATGCGCGTCCGGCCGTCCACGAGCACCCGCGTGACTCCGACCTCCTCCATGACTCGGAAGAACGGATACACGCCCCGCTCGACGGCCTCCTCGGGGTCGCGGTATTCGCGGGTGCGCCGGAGGATGGGTGGAAGCTCGGTCATGCTGCGCCTTCGTAGATCCGCCAGCGCCGGTAAGGACGCAGCCCCAATCGCTCGAGCGGCCGAGTCATGGGCTCGTTGTCTTCGACGATCCAGGACGCTTCGGCCATGACGGCCCCGTAGGCGCGGCCCCGGCGAAACGCCTCGGCGGCAAACAGGGCGAAGATGCCCCGCGAACGATGCTCCTTCTTGATCCCGAGCGCCATGAGCCGGCCCGTCCGGAGCCGGCTCTTCCCCAGGAGCAGCTTCAGGAAGCCGAAGGGGAGGAGCCGGCCGCTCGGGATCTCCTTCAGGATCCGATTGAAGTCGGGGACGATGAGGAGGACGCCCACCGGTTCCCCCCGGACCTCGGCCAGGAACGCGAACTGGGGAATGAGCAGGGGCTTGAGCTCCCGGCCCAGGTGGAAGAACTCCTCTCGCGTCATGGGCACGAAGCCCCAGTTGGGTTCCCACGCCGCCTGGTAGATCTCCCAGATCCGCTCGAGCTCCCCATCGACGTCCGACAGGTTCACGTCACGGAAGGTGAGGCCGCTCGTGCGGCGTGCCCTCTCGGCCTGCTCGAAGAAGGAGGCGGGGAGCTCGAATCCCGAGCCCATGGGGATCGGATAGGCAAGGAGCTCTTTCACGCCGTGGAGTCCGGTCCCCTCCAAGAGGCCGGCGTAATAGGGCGGGTTCCAGGGCGTCAGAAACAGGGGATGGCGCCCGAACCCCTTCACGAGGAGCCCGCATTCGTGGTTTGTGGACGGGCTCACGGGTCCGCGGATGCGCTCCAGCCCCCTGCTCGCGCTCCACTCGCGCGCCGCGTCCACGAGTGCCTCAGCCGTCTCGGGGTCCTCGCGGCACTCGAAGAATCCGAAGAACCCGACCCGGTCAGCGTGGAACTCGTTGTGCGCCGGGTTCTGGATCGCGGCAATCCGACCGACCGGGTGTCCATCGCGCTCCGCCAGGAGGAGCTCGCGCGTCATGCGCTTCCAGATCGGGTTCGAGCCGTCCAGCAGGCCCCGGACTTGGATCCTGAGCGGTGGGATCCACTGCGCGTGGAGCGTGCGGTCGCAGACCGACCAGGGGACCCCGATGAACCGGGTGAGATCCCTCCGGCTTTCCACCCTTCGAACCGTGAGGACGCCGGGCCGGGGGGCCGAGCTCACGGGGCCCCGGCGTTCGCTCAATGGGTGGCCTCTCCCTCGGAGAAGCGTACCTGTGGAGCCGCACGTTCGGCCTCGCCGATCTCGAAGAACTCCCGGGCCCGGAAGCCGAACGCGGTCGCCACCAGGTTCGTGGGGACCTGTCTGGTGCTCGTGTTGTAGTCGCGCACGTACGTGTTGTACGTGCTGCGCGCTCGCTGGATGTGGTCCTCCAGGCTCGCGAGGGAGTCCTGGAGCTGCCGGAAGTTCTGATTCGCCTTCAGGTCCGGGTACGCCTCGGAGAGGGCGAAGATGGACCGGAGCGAGTTCGCGAGGGCGCCCTCCGCCCGGCCCTGCTCGTCCGGTCCCCGTGCGGTCATCGCGGCGTTCCTGGCCTGGATCACACGCTCGAGCGTGTCGCGCTCGTGGGTCGCGTATCCCTTCACCGTCTCGACGAGATTGGGGATGAGGTCGTGACGGCGCTTCAACTGCACGTCGATGTCCGCCCAGAAGGCATCGACTCGCTCCCGCATCTGCACGAGCCGGTTGTAGAGCACGACGGCCCCAGCGAGAACCGCCAGTACCACCAGGAGAATCCACATGGTCGAGGTCACTCCCGAGCTGGGTCGCGGGGCGCCGCGACGGGATCGATGGAGCCGCCCTCACCGGAAACCATGATAGGGACCTGCGCGTTCGCATGTAAAGCCGGCGAAAGCCCCGATCCCGGGCCCGGGGCGGGCCGGAAGCGGGGTAGCAACGGGCTGGTCCCCCCTCTAACTTAGCGCTCGCAGCGACGCGCCCCTCCGTGCTTTTCGAGCGCCCTGCCAGCTGCGCGCGCCGACCCTGGGCGCGACCCCAACCATCGAGAACCCGGAGTCCAGTGTGGTGGGAAACGACAAGAGCAGCTTCGATCTGCTCGTGGTCGGAGCCGGCCCCGGCGGGTACGTCGCGGCCATTCGAGCGAGCCAGCTCGGGATGTCCGTGGCGTGCATCGAGGCGGACCGTCTGGGAGGCGTCTGCCTCAACATCGGATGCATTCCGACGAAGGCGCTCCTTAGGTCCGCGCTGATGGTGAAGGAGGTGCGCGAGGCGGGGAAGCACGGGATCTCGACCGGGCAAATCGCCGTGGACCTCGGGCCTGCACAGGAGCGGAGCCGCGCCGTCGCGGACCAGATGGCAAGGGGGGTCGAGTACCTCTTCAAGGAGAAGAAGGTGACCCACATCGACGGTTTCGGTCGATTGGTGGGACAGGGGAGAGTCGAGGTCGAGGACCGGGGCGGCGCGACGACGACTTATTCGGCGCCTCACATTCTCTTCGCGACGGGATCCCGCCCCCGGAACCTCCCGTTCCTCGAGATCGACGGGGAGCACATCTGGTCGTCGGATCATGCCCTCTTCCAGAAGAGAGCCCCGAAGACGCTCCTCATCGTGGGTGCGGGCGCGATCGGGATGGAGTTCGCGGACGTGTTCGACGCCTACGGGTCCGAGGTGACGATTGTCGAGGCGCTCGATCGGCTCCTCCCGATCGAGGACGAGGACATCTCCGCTCACATTGAGAAGGCGTACAAGAAGCGGGGGATGACGATCCACACCGGGGCTCGCCTGGAGCTGGCCGAGCCCGCGAAGGGTGGGGTCACGGTCAAGTTCAAGGACAGGGAAGGCAAGGATCACTCGGTCACGGTCGAGAAGATCCTCTCCGCTGTCGGGCGGGTACCCAACACCTCCGACCTGGGGCTCGAAGAGGCAGGCGTCGTGACCGACAAGGGCGGCTTCGTCGAAGTCGATGAGTGGATGCGGACGAGCGTTCCCGGCGTGTACGCGATCGGCGACTGCGCCGGCGGCGCGCTCCTGGCCCACAAGGCCTCGCACGAGGGGATCGCCTGCGTGGAGCATATTGCGGGGCAGGCGCACGGCCCGGTGGACTATGGCAACGTCCCGAACTGCACATACTGCCATCCCGAGGTCGCATCCGTCGGGATGACCGAGCGGCAGGCCAGGGATGCCGGCTACGAGGTCGAGATCGGCCGCTTCCCGTTCGTCGGGAACGGACGCGCCGTCGCCATGGGCGACGCGGCGGGGTTCCTGAAGGTCGTGCGGGACAGGAAGTACTCGGAGGTCCTGGGGGCCCATATCGTCGGACCACACGCGACCGAGCTGATCGCCGAGTTCGTCCTCGGGAGGCACCTCGAGTCGACGGCCGAGGAGATGGAGAAGGCCATGCACCCGCACCCGACCCTGTCCGAGACGGTGGCGGAGGCGGCGCTCGCGTCGGTTGGGCGGCCGATCCACATCTAGGTGCGTTCGCTCGCCTCTTCCCTGAGGCTCCTAGGCAGGTAGCGGGCCCCCGGCCCCATCCGAGCCGCTCGATCTCCCGGGTTCGAGACCCGACACCCGTCGAGTGACAGGCATCCGCACCCGATGCAGGCGTCCAGCCCGTCTCGGAGCGCCGTGAGCGCCTCGATCTGCTCTTCCAGGCGGCCGCGCCATCCTCGGGACAGCCTGCTCCAGTCCGCGCGGGTGGGTGTGCGCCCGCCCGGGAGCCTCTCTAGCTCGCTCCGGATCTCATCCAGAGTAACGCCGACGTTTACCGCGGCCCGGATGAACGCGAGCCGACGAAGCGCGTCGCGACCTCGCCGATCGTGAGGAGATCCGACGGGTCCATGGATGACTCTTGACTTAAAGTACGCTTTAACTTCTAAAGTAGTGGATAGGATGTCCCTGAACGGTCGGCGATCTTGCCCCGGGGGAGCGGATCGCGCTCCCAGCCGGGGCCGAGGCCGTGGTCGCGGGGCCGTATCGGGCCTCCGCATCGGCACCCGCGAGGCTCTGGAGAGCCACGATCGCCGGGGGGGGAGTTTCTAGAGATCCTCCGCCGACACGGCCGGCCGATACGGTACGCGTACGTGGAGGGACGGTGGCCGGTCTCGGCCTATCAGACCGTGTTCGCCCGCCATCCGGGAAGCGCCGAGATGCCGAGCGCCGGCCGCCCGTTCACCGGCCGACTCGTTCGGGAGCTCGTGGCTCGCGGCGTAAAGCTCGCGCCCATCACGCTCCACACCGGGGTGTCGTCGCTCGAGCCCGGTGAGCCTCCGTACCCCGAGCGTTTCCGGGTATCGCGCGGCACGGCGGATCAGATGAACCGGACGCGGGCCGGCGGCAATCGGGTAGTCGCGGTGGGCACGACCGCGGCACGGGCCATCGAGAGCGTGGCGAGCTCATCTGGGAGGCTTGAGGCGCGGGAGGGCTGGACGGATCTCGTCCTCGGCCCTGATCGACCCGCTCGTGCGACGTTGGGGATCGTGACGGGCTGGCACGCGGGCGGCGGGTCGCACCTCCGGCTGCTCGAGGCCGTGGCCGGCCCGGAGCTCGTGGAGCGGGCGTATTGGGAAGCTCGGGCGAGCGGATACCTCTGGCACGAATTCGGGGATTCGTGTTTGCTCTTGTCGGAGGGGTGAGGCTACCGGAGGCCTCCGGCGCGCCCCTCAGGCCAGCGGGAGCCTCCGGCCCGGCTTCGTCGACGGCAGCTCTTCGGGGGCGAGTCCACGGATGCGGAGCACCCGTACGACGGCGTCCCCGATCTTGTTGTTGGGCGTGGACGCCCCCGCCGTGATCCCCAGCTCGAAGGGGGCTCGGGGGAGCCAGTCACGCTCGGTGCACTCCTGGGCGTGCACGCCCGGCTCGGGCTTGTGACGGATGGAGCCGGCCTCCACGTCGATGCACGACGAGTCCTCGACGTGGAAGGTTGTCGTGTACTGCCGGCACAGACGTGCCAGGTGATTGGTGTTCGACGAGTTGTAGCCGCCGATCACGATCATGACGTCGGGGGGAGCCACCATCATCATCTCGACGGCGTCCTGCCGCTCCTGCGTGGCCGAGCAGATGGTTCCGAACGACCTGTAATTCTCCTTCGCGCACGTCGCCCCTCCCGCCTCGACGAGCGCCTCCTCCAGCCGCACCCCGATGGCCAGCGACTCCTTCGCGAGCATCGTCGTTTGGTTCGCAACGCCGAGGCGCTGGAGGTCGGCGTCCGGGTCGAACCCCTCCGAAGCGCGGTCGCGAAACCGATCGGCGAGGGCCTCTTTGGTGAGGTGTCCCGGACGCTTCGCGATGTAGTCGGCCACGAGCAGCGCCTCTTCCATGTCCCTTACGATCAAGTACTTGGCTCCCGGGTGCTTCTGGACCTGCGAGGCGGTGGCGCGACTCTCCTCGTGCGTGTATTTCCCGTGGATTACGGAGGTGAACCCGTCCTGCGCGTAACCCTCGACCCGCTTCCACACGAGCAGGACGGAGCCGCACGTCGTGTCCACGAGCACGCAACCGATCGCCTGGAGCTCCGCGAAGGCTTGGATTGTCACGCCGAAAGCGGGGAGGATGACGACGTCGTCCGGCGTGACAAGCGAGAAGTCGAAGCGCCCCGTCTCGTTGGGGTAGAGGAACCGGATCCCCATCT
The DNA here is from genome assembly GCA_965198065.1 of Longimicrobiales bacterium. Lineage (GTDB taxonomy): Bacteria > Gemmatimonadota > Gemmatimonadetes > Longimicrobiales > Gaopeijiaceae > SHZS01. The sequence continues at coordinate 1,563,247 of CBDAON010000004.1, forward strand.
CCCGCATCCTCTTATTCACATGGGGGTTGTGGATGATCTCCCCGACGAGATATACGGTGCGGTCGGGGAACTTCTTCCGCGTCTCGTACGCGTAATCGACCGCCCGGTCCACCCCGTAGCAGAAGCCGAACTCCTCAGCCAACCGGACGGTGACGTCTCCGAAGGTCTCCGTGTACCCACGCGCCCGGATCCGCTCGACGAGGGCCGAGTGGTACTCGGCCTCGATGAGGGGGCGCACGTCGTCCTTGAGCCCGAACCCCCGGCGGAAGTAAGTCTGCTCGATGCTCATACGGACAATCTGCCACGAACCGCGCGAGGGGTCCAATCGGGACGGGGCCGAAGGGAACCCCGTCAGGGCACGAGGACGAGCGCGCCCCGCGCCTCCCCCTCGCGGATCCTCCGGAGCGCCTCGTTCGCCTCCTCCAGCGGAAGCGCCTGCGCCTCCGCCCGGACCGGTACCTGTGGGGCCCTGTCCAAGGAACTCCTCCGCGTCCCTTCTGGTGAGGTTGGCCACCGAGCGGACTACCCGCTCCTTCCAGAGGATCTCGTACGGGAATGCCGGAACGTCGCTCATGTGGATACCCGCACAAACGACGGTTCCCCCGGGCCGCACGGCGCGGAGGGCGGTGGGGACGAGGGCTCCGACCGGCGCGAAGATGATCGCCGCGTCGAGGGGGTCGGGAGGGGCCGAGTCCGACCCACCCGCCCACACGGCTCCCAGCGACCTGGCGAAGGCCTGGCCGTCCTCGTCCCCCGCCCTCGTGAAGGCGTAGACCTCGCGACCCTCGAAGCGCGCCACTTGGGCAATGAGGTGCGCCGCCGCGCCGAAGCCGTAGAGCCCAATCCGTGGCCCCTCGCCGGCGTGCCGGTAGGCTCTATACCCGATGAGCCCTGCGCAGAGGAGGGGCGCCGCCTCCACGTCCCCGAACACCGCCGGGATCGGAAACGCGTATCGGCTGTCGGCGACCGCGTACTCGGCGTACCCGCCGTCGTGGGAGTATCCGGTGAAGCGTGCCCGTTCGCAGAGGTTCTCCTTGCCGGCGCGGCAATAGTCACATGCGCTGCACGTCCATCCTAGCCAGGGGATCCTCACGCGCTCCCCGACGGCCCGTCCTTCCACGGCGGACCCGAGCGCCTCCACTCGCCCGACGATTTCGTGCCCCGGGGTCAGCGGGAGCTGGGGATCCGGAAGCTCGCCGTCCACGATGTGGACGTCGGTGCGACAGACCGCGCACTACACGCGAGGACGCGGACCAGGACGTCGTGGGGGCCTGGCCGGGGCATAGGGACGTCCCTCCCCACAAGGGCCGATCCCGAGCGCTCGAGGACCATGGCTCGCATGGGGGAGTCAGTGGGGGAATCCATGTGCCAATCGTAGAGCGGTCGCGCGGGGTTGGCCAACGCGCCTCGGGACCGACCCGTCGCCCCCGGTGTACCGGTCTCCACCTCCGCGTCCGCCGGCGGGACCGGGCTAGCCTGGCGCCGGCCTCTGTCAGGGACACGTCCCCTCGAGCGCAACCATGCGACCGAATCGCCCAGCGTTTCCTCCATCGACGGTTTCTACGTCCCTCCTCCTTTCCGCTCTCGCGGCTTCGGCCTGTGTCCTCTGCTTCGCCCCGCACGGGGCCGCGGCGCAGGCGCCGCCGGTGTCCCGCGCCGACTCGTCCCGGTTGGTGGATGAAGCGGAGGACCTTCAGCGCGATTTCGAGCGGTTCCGCGGAAGCCGGATTCCGGTCACGGGCCTCGGGTCGGGTGGCCGGTGCGACGAGCGGATCGGACGGATCTGCATCTGGTTCGGCGGCGACGACGAGACGGATTTTCCGCCAGAGCCCCCGGAGACGACTCGGGCGCGCTTTGAGCTGATCGCCTCTCTTTTTCAGGCCGACGCGCAGATCGGGGATCCGTGGATCCTGGGGCAGCTCGTCCGCTATCTGACGGAGGCCGGCAATTACGGGAGAGCGGTCGAGGTCGCAACGGAGTGCGGTCTCGTCGAGACGTGGTGGTGTGGGGCGCTCCACGGGTACACGCTTCACGTGATGGGGGAGTTCGTCGAGTCCGAGGCGGCCTTCCGAGCCGCGATTGCCGGGCTTCCGGAAGACGAACGAGAGTGGTGGACGACGCCGGGTCGCCTCTTCACGGAAGACGGCGAGGAGGACTTCGAGCGTGCCGACGCGAGCGAGCAAGCCCGGCTCTGGGAGCGCCTCTGGCGCTTCTCTGATCCGCTCTTCCTTCTCGAAGGAAACGACCGCCTCACCGACCATTTTGCGAGGCTGGTCGAGGCGCGCAACACCGAGGATGCCGAGGATCCGCAGGGGCTCGGGTGGGACGACGATCTGGAGGAAACGCTGATCCGCTATGGGAGGATCATGGGGTGGAGCCGCACGCGCCCCACGCCCTCGAACCTGTTTGGCGGGGGCGGGATCCGGGACGATCGGCAGGTGGTCGGGCACCATCACCCGCGGAGCCGGGGGTACGTCTTCCCGGAGGAGTTCATCACGGCTCCGGCCGACATCCTTCCCGAGAGCTGGATCACGGCACCCCGCGAATCGAGGACGTGGTACGCCCCGCCGTACGCTCCTGATTTCGGCGGGCTCGAGACGCAGGTCGGACGATTCCGGAGGACGGACGAGATGCTGGTCGTCGGGGCTTATTCACCCGCCCCGGCGGGGTTAGGGGGCCTCCGGGCTGCCCCGCCCGCCCAGAACGCGCGGCCGGACCCCTTCGACCCGTTCGGCCGGAGCCGAGCGGCTCCGGCGGCTGCCCCGACGACCACCACCAACCGGGGATCGGTCGAGAGCGGGCTGTTCCTGGTTCCCGAGGACGGAGGGGAGAGCGTCGAGATTCGGGGAAGCGAGGCCGAGGGGGTGTTCACGCTCCTGGCTCCGCCCGGGCGGTACGTGAGCAGCATAGAGGTCCTCGAGCCCGCGGCGGCGAGGGCGTGGAGGGCCCGCCAGGGGGTGGTGCAGGCCCCGGTGGTGCGGGGGGTCGTGAGCGTCTCGGATCTGGTGATCCTGAGGGAGGATGCTCCGTTTCCCACCAGCCTGGACGAGGCGATCCCGAACGTGCGAACGGGGGTGCGGGTCCGGGGCGACGAGCGGTTCACGGTGGTGTGGGAGGTCTACGGCCTCCAGATCCAGGAACGGGTAGAGGTGACCCTGGGGTTCACTCTCGGCCGGCCCGGCTTTCTCCAGCGGGTCGGGGAGCTTCTCGGCGTGCTGGAGCCCGATCGCCCGGTCGAGGTGACCTTCGGGGACGCGGGTCCCGACCGGGTCCAAACCGCGTTCCGGGCGGTGGCGATCGAGCTGCCCGATCTCGACCCCGGCGAGTACACGCTCCATCTTCGGCTGGACCTCCCCGGCAGGGAGCCCGTGATCGCGAGCCGGCCGATCACCGTGGACTCGTAGCCTCGCCACCAGCGGGGCGGAAGGGGTCGGGCCACGGGGGAACGCGGAGTCATGAGCGAGCCGTCGGTCAAGATCGGGCTGGTGCAGCTCCCTGTGGGCGAGGACCGGGAGGTGGGGGTCCGCGCGCACGAAGAGGCCATCCGTGAGGCCGCGGCGAAGGGAGCGCGCATCGTTTGCCTCCAGGAGCTCTTCGACGCCCCCTACTTCTGCAAGGTCACGGACGCCGACCGCTTCGACCTGGCCGAGCCCATCCCGGGGCCGACCGTCGAGCGGATGCAGCGGCTGGCCGCGGGCCTGGAGGTCGCCCTCATCGTACCGATGTTCGAGAGAAGGGGGGCCGGAGTCTACCACAACTCGGCGGCGGTGCTGGACGCCGACGGGTCCCTGCTCGGCGTGTATCGCAAGATGCACATCCCGGACGATCCGCTTTACCACGAGAAGTACTACTTCACTCCGGGGGAGATATACCACCACGGAGCGTCTCCCAGCGGCGCCGCCGGATTCCGCGTATTCGACACGCGCTTCGCACGGATCGGGGTGCTCATCTGCTGGGACCAGTGGTATCCGGAGGCCGCGCGGATCACGGCTCTCATGGGAGCCCAGGTGCTCTTTTATCCAACTGCGATCGGATGGCACCCGTCCGAAAAGGCGGAGTGGGGCACGGCGCAAGCCGACGCCTGGAGGACGATCCAGCGGGGCCACGCGATCGCCAACGGTGTCTACGTGGCGGCGGCGAACCGGATCGGACACGAGCCGGAGCCCGGGACGGACGGGCTCGAGTTCTTCGGGCATTCCTTCGTGTCGGATCCCTTCGGCAGGGTGATCGCCGAGGCCGGGACGGAGCCGGCCGTTCTGGTGGCCGAGTGCGATCCCGCGCTGATCGAGCACACCCGCCGGAACTGGCCGTTTCTCCGCGACCGCCGAATCGACGCGTACGGCGGAATATTGAGCCGTTACCTATCCTGATGGGCTCGTCGTAGTGGGCTCGCCGACGGAGCGGCGCGTCCGTCGAGCGTCGGGAACAAGCGTGAGCCCGCCCGTGAGCTCGATGACGCGCCGCTGGCCGGCGGAGTGGGAGCCGCACGAGGCCACGTGGATCGCGTGGCCCCACCACGTCTCCGACTGGCCCGGGAAGTTCGAGACGATCCCCTGGGTCTACGCCGAGATCGTACGAGCACTCCACCGGCGGGAGCCCGTCCGGATCCTCAGCCCAGACAGCGCGACGGAGGCCTCGGCCCGTGAGACCCTCGTTGCGCACGGCACGGACCTTGGACGCTGCTCGTTCCACCTGGTGCCCACTGATCGGTCTTGGCTCAGGGACTCGGCGCCGACCGGAGTGCTGGGGGCGGGCGGCGTCGAGTGGATCGGCTGGGCGTTCAACGCCTGGGCAAAGTATGAGAACTTCGAGCGAGATACCCTCGTTCCGGTGGCCGTCGCCGATCTGACGGGCCGCCCGCTCGTTCGCGCCGAGCGCCCCGACACCGGGGGCGCGCTCGTGCTCGAGGGCGGCGGGATAGAGACGGACGGTCGGGGCGGCCTCCTCGTCACGGAGGAGTGGCTCCTCTCGAGCGTGCAGGTCCGAAACCCGGGGATGACTCGCGAAGCGTACGAAGCGGCCTTCCAGGAGTACCTGGGCACGGAGCGCACGATCTGGCTCGGCGAGGGGGCGGTGGGCGACGACACGCACGGTCACGTGGACGACGTCGCCCGGTTCGTGGAGTCCCACACGGTGGTCGTGGCCCACGAGGCCGATCCGTCCGACGAGAATCACCGACGGACGGCCGACAACCTCCGGCGCCTGGAGCTGGCCGGGAGGACGTGGCCGGGGGGGCTCGAGGTCGTGACGCTCCCCTTCCCCGAGCCCGTGATCGTGGACGGGGAGCGGCTACCGGCGAGCTACGCCAACTTCTACGTCGCGAACGGGCTCGTGCTGGTCCCTACCTTCGACGACCCGGCCGATCGCGTCGCGCTCGCGACGCTCTCGGAGCTCTTCCCGGAGCGCTCAGTCGTGGGGATCCACTCCGTGGATCTGGTGTGGGGACTCGGGGCCCTGCACTGCGTCACTCAGCAGCAGCCGGCGGCGTAACGCGGGACGACAAGCCGCCCCCCAGGAACCTCAGGAACGCGACGTTGTCGGACTCGATCACGTAGGGGTGGCCAAGAGTGTCCAGAAAGGTGCGGAACTCCCCTCGCTCCTCCTCGGGCACCTCGAACGCGGCGAGCACGCGCCCGCAATCCGCGCCATGGTTCCGGTAGTGGAAGAGCGAGATGTTCCATCGCCCGCTCAGCATGTCGAGAAAGGTCATGAGGGCGCCCGGCCGCTCCGGAAACTCGAAGCGACACGCGATCTCGCTCGTCACGTCTAGGGGGGCATGACCGCCCACCATGTACCGCACGTGGAGCTTCGCGAGCTCGTTCTCGGTGAGGTCCTCGGCCCTGTAGCCCGCTTCGTTCAGCCGCCGACTCAGGTCCGCCGCGTCCTGGTGGGACTCAACGTTCAGGCCCACGAACACCTGCGCCGCTTCACGGCTGGAGAGGCGATAGTTGAACTCCGTGATCACCTTGCGGCCGATTTTCGAGCAAAACTCGCGGAAGGCTCCCGGCCGCTCCGGGATCGTCACCGCGAAGAGCCGCTCCCGAGTCTCGCCCAGCTCCGCTCGCTCCACGACGTAGCGGAGCCGGTCGAAGTTCATGTTTGCGCCGCTGAGGATTGCGACCAGACGCTTTCCCCGTGATCCTGTCGCCTCGATCCACCGCTTCATTCCCGCGACCGCCAGTGCTCCGGCGGGCTCCATGATCGAGCGCGTCTGGTGGAACACGTCCCTGATGGCCGCGCAGATCTCGTCGTTGGTCACGAACAACCTCGTGCACGGTGGCTTGGGCAATCTCGAAGCAGAGCTCGCCCACCTCCTGCACCGCGACGCCGTCGGCGAAGATGCCGACGTGGTCGAGTCTCACGCGCCTTCCGGCCTCGAGGGACCGATAGAGCGCGTCCGCCTCGAAGGGCTGGACGCCTACGATCTTCACGGACGGCGCAAGGTGTTGGAAGTAGCTCCCGATCCCGGCGATCAGCCCGCCCCCGCCGACCGGAACGAAGATCGCGTGGAGGTCGCCGCCGTAGCGGAGGATCTCGATGGCGATCGTGCCCTGTCCCGCGATCACGAGCGGGTCGTCGAACGGGTGGATGAAGGTGAGGCCGCTCTCTGACCGAAGCTCGTCACACTTCGCCTTGGCCTCGGGAAAGGCGTCTCCCGCCAGAACAACGTCGGCCCTCATTTCCCGAACGGCTTCGACCTTGATCCGCGGCGTGGTCTCGGGCATCACGATCGTGGCCCCGATCCCCAGGTGCCGCGCGGAGTAGGCCACACCCTGCGCGTGGTTGCCAGCGCTCGCTGCGATGACCCCCCGCGCTCGCTCTTCGGGCCCCAGCCTGGCCATCCGGTTGTACGCCCCACGGAGCTTGAAGCTGAACACGGGCTGGAGATCCTCCCGCTTGAGCAGAACGGCGCTCCCGGTCGAGGCGGAGAGACGCGGCGCGTCGTCGAGAGGGGTCTCTCGAGCGACCTCGTAGACGCGGCTCGTCAGGATCTCCCGGAAGAGATCCGTCGCTGTGCTCGGCGGGGTCATCGGCCTCCTTCGGGGGTACTCGCCCGGATGGGGGCGAGGACCAAACATAGGGGGAGAACCATCAAGCGCCCATCAGGCGCGCGTTACTTCCGCCAGCGTTCGGGGGGCCGGTGATTTTCCGCCTCGGCTGCCTGTTCGTTCTCATCCCGCTGCTGGAGTTGGTGATCCTGATTCGGATCGGCCAGGGCGTGGGCCTCCTCCCGACGGTCGCGCTCGTGGCCGGCACAGGTTTCGTCGGGGCCTTCTTGGCACGGCGGGAGGGGCTCCGGGTGATCCGAGCAGTCCAGGGCGAGCTCGCCTCCGGAAAGCTTCCCACCCGGTCGCTTCTGCACGCGGCGGCCGTCCTCGTCGGGGGTGCGCTGCTCCTCACGCCCGGGATCGTCACGGACCTGGCCGGTCTGGGCCTTCTCCTGCCCCCGACGCGGCGCTTGTTTTCCTCCTGGGTACGGTCGAGAATGGCGCGGGCCCTGGAGAGCGGGACGCTCCGCGTCAACGTGTGGGAGCCGGGCGGGCGGCGTTCCGGGGCCGATCCGGGGCCGCCCGATTCGGCGACCGGCCCGAGGAAGGGGGAGATCATACAGGAGTAGTGGTTCCGGGTGGGCCGGCGGGCCCACGCTCATCAGCGATGGAGGGAGGCGGCGATGGGAGATCGGGTGGAGTTTCTGGAGAGGCTGCTCGAGGCACCCGGACCCTCGGGCTTCGAGTCCCGCCCTGCCCGCGTCTGGCGAACGGAGGCCGCCTCCTTTGCCGAGCCCGTCTGGGCCGATGTGCACGGCAACTCCTTCGCGGCGGTGGGCTGGGAGCGGAGGCCGAGGGTCATGCTGGCCGGCCACGTGGACGAGATCGGTCTCCAGGTGACCCACGTGGACGAGAAGGGATTCGTGTTCCTGGACACGATCGGGGGGTGGGATCCCCAGGTGCTAGTAGGTCAGCGCGTGCGGATCCTGGGCCGGAAGGGAGACGTGCCGGCAGTGGTGGGCAAGAAGCCGATCCATCTGATCAAGCCCGAGGACCGGAAGAAGGTGACCGAGATCCAGGAGGTATGGCTGGACCTGGGCGCTTCGTCGGCGGAGGAAGTGGCATCGCTCGGCGTCCGGGTGGGGGATCCGATGGTCCTAGACGCGCCCTTTCTGCGGCTCCATGGTGACCGCATCGCGTCCCGGGCCATCGACGACCGGGTCGGCGCTTACGTCGTGCTCGAGGCCTTGAGGCTCCTGGCCGAGGATCCGGCGCCCCACGCCGGCGCGGTGGCCGTCGCCACGGTTCAGGAAGAGATCGGTTACACCGGCGGCGGTGCGCGGAGCTCGGCCTTCCAGCTCGAGCCGGATGCGGCGGTGGTCGTGGACGTCACGTTCTCCACGGACGTACCCGATGCGAGCAAAAAGGAGCACGGAGAGCACACGGTCGGGGGCGGCCCGGTCCTCAGCCGGGGGTCGGCCATTCACCCGTTGGTCTTTGATCGGCTGATCGAGGTGGGAGAGAGCGAGAAGATCCCGTGCACGATTCAGGCCGCGCCTCGTGCCAGCCGTACGGACGCCGACGGGATCTTCCTCGTCCGGGCCGGCGTCCCCACGGGGCTCGTTTCCATTCCGAACCGCTACATGCACTCGCCCAACGAGGTCGTATCCATCGAGGATCTGCGGCGAGCGGCTCTTCTCCTCGCGGGATTCGTTCGCAGCCTGAAGGCCGATCACAGCTTCGTTCAGGACTGATCGCTGCCCCGTGGCGTGCACCTGGAGTGGGCTGCCGGCGGCCGACCCGGATGCTTCGGCGGGGTCTCTATTCGGCAAGCGCTCCACGAGAGACGGGGCGCGAGGAGGCCTCCACGAGCCTCGACGCGCCCAGGAAGATGACACCGAGCCACAGGAGGTCGGCCAGGAAGAGGTGGAGAAGACGGAGCTGCACGGGCTGCAGCAGGAGGATCGTGAGCGGTCCGATCACGAGCTGGGCCACGGCGAGCGCGCTCACGCCCGAGGCGATTGCCGACGTGGCCCGATCGGGAGCGCTTCGGCGGGCCGCGACCGCGAGTCGGAACAGCAGGTAGACCGCCCCGATCGCCACCGCGGGATGGAATATCCTTAGATAGATAAGCACGTGCTCCGGATCGACGTATTGCCCCGCACCCTCCGAGAGGCTCTCGGCCGGGAACGCAGTCGTGGCGAGCCCCACCCAGGTGCCGCTCCAGGCGAGCGCGAGCACGGCGAGGCCGGCCAGGACCACCGGGCGGGCGCGGGGCTCCCAGAGCGACATGGCCCGGGCGACCCCGAGGTGGGCCCACCAGGCGGTGAGCCCCAGGGCGGCCATCAAGAGGAAGGTGTTCGTCACGTGGAAGGGGCGGATCATGAGCCTCGCGGTCGAGACATCCGCCGCGACCAGGCCGAAGACCACGAGCACCGCCCCGAACGCGGACTCCGTTAGCGTGAAGAGTAAGGACCAGCCGGCAGCGCGACGAACCAGATGCCCCCGCGGATGCACGCGGAAGGCCCACACGGCCATGGCGGCGACAAGGACGAGAACGAGCCCCGAGGAGACGCGATGTCCGAACTCGACCCAGGTGGGAAAGGCCGCTCCCAAGGGAAGGGCTCCGCCGTTGCAGAGCGGCCAGTCCGTGCCGCATCCGTCCCCTGATTCTGAGAGGCGTAGGAAATACCCCCACAGGATCACGACCAGGGAGTACGCCAGAACGCCCCAGGCGAAACGGGGGAAGCCCCGGTCGCCCGAGCGCCGGAAGGGGGCAAGATCTCGCGTTGACGCTGTCTCCAAGGGACGGTTAAACTAACGATTCCCGCGCGTCCCCGACCAGGTGAGGGTAGGGGCGCTTGGCCCGTCCTCGGCGGTGCCTGCCTCCCCGCAAACCGGCAACGGGATCCATCGAATGGTCGAGGCCAAAGAGCTCGTGAAGGACCTTCAGGAGATGCGCGACCAGGGCTACCTCGCGGACGCCCTCCTGCGCAAGGCGGTCACGACGATCGCGGCGGCGGACGATCGCTACGACTGGGTTGGCGCGTATCTGCTCCGCGAGGACGGACAGTCGCTCTGGCTCCACAACTACGTCGGGCCCGCCGCCGAGCACTCGGAGATATCAGTGGGACAGGGAGTGTGCGGGACGGCGATCGAAGAGCGTGAGAACCAGAACGTGCCCGACGTCTCCGTGGTGGAGAACTATCTCCCGTGCAGCCCCGACGTTCAGTCCGAGCTGGTCGTGCTCATCCGGGCCGGTGACGACGTTCTGGGCGAGCTCGACGTCAACAGCGAGCATCTCGCGGCCTTTGAGGCCGAGGACGAGTCGGCGCTCCAGGCCGTCGCGGACAAGCTCGCCGAGCAGCTCGCCGCAGAGCGCCGCTGACGGGCCTCCCGTCCAACCCCAGGTGACTCCCATCGCAGCACCCGCACACACCCTGGACGCATCTCTCGTCCGGCGGCTACGCGCAGTCGTCGGGGGGGAGGGGGTATTCGTGGACCGGGATCGGCTCCTGGTCTACGAGTCGGATGGCCTCACGCAGTATCGTCACCCGCCTTCCGCGGTGGTACTTCCCCGCACGACCGACGAGCTGAGCCGCGTCTTGGCTCTCCTCCATGCCGAGGGCCGGGTCTTCGTGGCGCGGGGGTCGGGCACGGGACTGAGTGGCGGAGCACTCGCGATCGAGGGGGCGGTGCTCGTCGGGACCGCGCGCATGAACCGGATCCTCGAGATCGACCCGGAGAACCGGAGGGCGCGCGTTCAGCCGGGCGTCATAAACTCGGAGCTCACCCAGGCCACGCTTCCCCAGGGGCTCATTTACGCCCCGGATCCCTCGTCCCAGACCGCCTGCACGCTGGGGGGGAACGTCGCCGAGAACTCCGGCGGACCACACTGCCTGAAGTACGGCGTCACGAGCCGGTACGTGACGGGCCTCACTGTCGTGCTCCCCGACGGGGAGGTCGTCGAGCTCGGGGGTTTGGAGAGCGAAGAGGATGGGCTCGACCTCGTCGGCCCTTTCGTGGGCTCGGAGGGGTGCTTTGGGATGGCGGCGGAGATCGAGCTCGCGCTCATACCGGAGGCGGAGGGGGTCCGCACCTTGCTCGGGATCTTCGACTCGATGGAAGCGGCCGGGCGGGCCGTGACGGACATCATGGCCCGGGGGCTCCTCCCCGCGGCCCTCGAGATCGTGGACGCCGCGACGATCCGCGCGGTCGAGGCGTCGATCTTTGCTGCGGGATATCCGACGGACGCGGCCGCGGCCCTCGTGGTGGAGGTGGACGGCGTGGACGCGGCGTTGGACGAGGAGGTCCGGATCGCCGATTCCTGCTGCCACGCCGCCGGGGGGCGCGAGGTCAGGATCGCCGCGAACACGGAGGAGCGCCTGGCTCTCTGGAGGGGGAGGAAGAAGGCGTTCGGCGCGATGGGGAGGCTCGCCCCCGACCTCCTGGTCCAAGATGCGACCGTGCCTCGAACCCGCCTTCCCGAGGTGCTCGGGCAGGTCGCCGAGATCGGTGAGAGGTACGGGATCCTCGTTGCGAACGTCTTCCACGCCGGGGACGGAAATCTCCACCCTAACTTCCTCTTCGATCGACGGGATCCAGAGCAGCTGAAGCGGGTCGAGGCCGCGTCGAAGGAGATCATGGAAATCTGCGTCCGTGCGGGGGGGACGATCACCGGGGAGCACGGCGTGGGGGTGGACAAGCGGCGATACATGCCTCTCGTGTGCTCGCCCGAGGTGCTCGAGGCGATGGCCCGCGTGAAGGAGGCGTTCGATCCGCTCGGGCGCTCGAACCCCGGGAAGGTCCTGCCGGACGGGTATGGCCCCGTCCGGCCGGGGCCGGCCCCCGCCGTGGCCACCACCGACACGCCCGCACGGCAGGAAGCGACCCGGAGCACGAGGTGAACCCGGCCCCGGAGCCCGCCGATCCCGGCTCAGTTCTCGAGCGCGTGCGCGAGGTCCTGGGGGCGGGCGCGGCGGTCGTGGAGGGGGGCCCGGTGACCGCGACTCCACGCTCGGACGAGGAAACCGCCGCACTACTCCGCGCGGCCCGCGAGCGGCAGTGGCGGGTGCTTCCCCGGGGAGCGGGGATCGGTTGGGAGACGCTCGGGGGTGCTCCGGACCTGATCGTCTCGACCCTCGGGATGTCGGGGCTCCTCGAGCACGGGCCGGCCGACCTGATCTGCCGAAGCCGGGCCGGCCTTACGCTGTCCGCCCTCCAGGACGACCTCGCCGCCGAGCGGCAGTGGCTCGCCCTGGATCCGCCCGGCGGGCCGGGGATCACACTGGGAGGCATCGTCGCCACCGGGGCAGCGGGCCCCCTCCAGCTCCAGTACGGGCGCCCCCGAGACCAGCTCCTGGGGATCACTCTCGTGGATGGGGAGGGCCGGATCCTCCGCCTGGGCGGTCGGGTCGTCAAGAACGTGGCGGGGTTCGACCTCGTTCGACTCACGACGGGCAGCCGGGGGACGATAGGGGTGATCACGGAGGTGACGTTCCGGGTGTACCCCCTGCCGGAAGAGGACCGGACCCTCGTCTGGTCTTGGGAGGAGCTCGAGGAAGCCTGGACGATGGGACGGAAGCTCGCGAACCTCCCGCTGCCGCTCGCCGCGGCCGAGCTCGTCGGCGGCATCTGGGCGCCGCCGCTGGACGACTCGGGGTACCGCGTGATGATCCGGATCACAGGGTCTAAGACGGCTGTTGAGCGGATCTTCGACGTCTTCATGGACGAGTTGGGGCATCCCCTTCGGGAGCTCAAGGGAGATGCGTCCCGGACGGCCGCGCGGGTGCTGTCGGAGGGGGACGGCATGGCTGCCGCCTCGTTCCGCGCGCACACGCTCCCGTCGCGGGGACGTGGGCTCCTCCAGCCCCTGGCCAGCCTGCCCCTCGAGAGGTGGGCACTCCACCTGAGCTCCGGGACGTTTCGCGGGACGCTCCACACCGCGTCCGCCGCCGACGTGTCGTCGGCGGGTGACGCGGCATCGGTGGGCCGGTCATCCACGGGCGACGCCGGCTGGGTAGAGGACACGATCCGGGCTCTGCGCGGGCCCTTGAACCACGCGGGCGGCACCCTGCGCTTGCGGAACGCGGCCGGGCTCGCCTCGGGGGTCGAGCGCACCGCCGCCAAACGCCTCGCTTCGAGGATCGTGCGCGGGTTCGATCCCGCAGGCACTCTGCCCGGCCGGTGGGGGGGCGGGACGCTGACGCGGGAGGCGGATTGAGCGGGGGAAGCGCGGCTCGGGAAGGGCTCCGCACTGCGCTGGCGGCTCATCACGACCGCCTCTCGAACTGCGTGCACTGTGGGTTCTGCCTTCCTGCGTGTCCCACCTACGTGCGGCTTCACGACGAGGCAGACTCGCCCCGCGGGAGGCTCTATCTCATGGGCGCTGTCGTGGAGGGGAGACTCGATCCCGCGTCGGACGCGTTCCAGCGGCACATTGACCGCTGCCTGGGATGCCGCGCGTGCGAGACGGTCTGTCCCTCCGGCGTCGAGTACGGGTTCCTGTTCGAGCGGGCGAGGGGGGTGGCCGCGACGGCCCGGGAGCCATCCGCCTTCGCCCGCGCCCTGCTCGGCGCCATCGCGCGGCCAGCCCTGTTCCGGGTCTGGATGGGAGCGAGCCGCTTCCTCCGGTGGACTCGCGTTCCCTCGATCCTGGCCCGGCTGTTGCCGATCAGGGGTCCTGCGGCCACGCTCCGCTTCGGCATGGCGATGCTCGGCGCATCGGGGCCGTGGCGCCCCCCGGGGAACGGACGGGGGAGAGGCCGATCGGTTGCGGTCGCGAAGGAGGCGAGACGCACCACCGGGACGACAACGACCATGTCGGCCGGGCCGGCAGACGCTGACGCAACGGTCGAGGAGCGGGGCCGCGTCGCGTTCCTCGACGGATGCGTCCAGGCCCACTTGTTCCGGCGCGTGAACGAGGCCACCGCCCGGGTCCTTGCGATCAACGGCTGGGAGGTCGTCCACGTCCCCGGCCAGGGATGCTGCGGCGCGCTGCATGCCCACGGTGGGCGTCTTTCCGAGGCAGGCGAGATGGCTCGCCGGAACGTGAGAGCCTTTCGTACCTCGGGCGTGGACTGGGTCGTCGCGAACGCCGCAGGGTGTGGAGCCACCATGCGGGAGTACGGTCACCTCGTGGGGGCCGAAGATGGCGAGGCTCCGGCCGAGGGCGGCGGATCGCACCCGGCGGGCGGCGTCCGGGGGGAGGACGGTGCGGCGTCCCGATGGTTCGCCGAGCGAGTTCGGGACGTCTCGGAGATCTTAGCTGGCGACGGGCGATCGGCGCGGCTCGGTGGGCCGCTTCCCGTTCGGGTCGCGTACGATCCGCCCTGCCACCTGCTCCACGGCCAGCGGGTGCGGACGCCTCCGCTCGCGCTCCTGGCCTCCATTCCAGAGCTCACCGTGATCCCCGTCCCAAACGGGGACGAGTGCTGCGGTGGTGCGGGGATCTACGGGATCACCCATCCGGATCTGGGCGGCCGCATCGGCCGAGACAAGGTCACGGCCGTGCTCGAGACGGGCGCCGAGGTGCTGGCTACGGGGAACCCCGGTTGCGCAATGCAGATCGGGGCGGGGCTTCGCATGAGAGGATCCCGAGTGCAGGTTGCCCACCCCGTGGAGATTCTGGACGAGAGCTACCGGAGGGGAGGGTTATATGAGGAGTGAAGCTGAAAGGGAGCCTGCCGCGTCCGGCGGTGAGCTGAGACCAAGACGGGATCCCCCCGCTCCCCACGAGGGGGAGAAGCCGGGCGCAGCGTGGGTGGAGCTGGCGGTCGATCGGCCCGTCTGGGAGCGGTTCTTTCTTCCCTTCCCACTGGTGCTGATCGGGAGGAAGGAGGGCGAGGGCTTCGACCTCGCGCGGAAGCACGTGGCGATGCCGATCGGTTGGGAGAACCACTTCGACTTCGTGTGCACGCCCCGGCATGGGACCTATCACAACGTGAAGCGCGACGGCTCGTTCGCCGTGAGCTTCCCCCGGCCGAGCCAACTGGTCGTAGCCAGCCTCGCTGCCAAGGCCAGGGGACCATCCGGAAAAACGGGGCTCGAGTTTCTCCCCACGGAGCCGGCGCGGGCTGTCGAGGGGGTCCTCCTCAGCGATGCCTAGTCTACAAATGGAGTGCGAGCTGCACCGGGTCATCGACGGATTCGGGGTCGACAGCCTAGTCGTAGGTACGGTCATTGCCGCGCGGGTGAGGGCCGGTTCGCTCCGTGAGTCGGAAGCAGACGAGGCCGGCCTGCTGGAACGCTTCCCTCTCGTGTATCTGCACCCTGGGCGGTTCGCCGAGATCTCGGCCTCCAGGCCCTTCCCCTTTCCCGCGGATTTCCGTTTGTGACCGAGCCTTGGTGACGCACGGCACGGAAACGAGGGGACCGGCAGGAGCGGAGGCTGGCCGGGCCACCCGGATCCTGGAGGCGGTCCGGGCGAGACGGGGCGAGTGGGTGAGCTACCTGACACGCCTCGCGGCTCTAGAGTCTCCTACAAGGGAGCCGGCTGCACAGAGACCCCTCCAGGACCTCCTCTCCAGACGCCTGAGGGAGCTGGACTTCAAGGTTCGCCGGATCGCGGGGAACTCCAGTGGGGGGATGATCGTGGCGGTCGCCACCCGCCGGCCGCGAACCTGCTTTCAGCTCCTCGTGGGGCATACCGACACCGTGTGGCCACGCGGCACTCTCGAGACAATGCGGGTCGAGGTGGAGGGGTCGATCCTCCGGGGCCCGGGTGTCTTCGACATGAAGGCAGGGCTCGCGAACGTGGTCACTGCGCTCGGGGTCCTCAGGGACCTCGGCCTCGAGCCGGCAGTGGCTCCCGTGGTGCTGTTCAACTCGGACGAGGAGACGGGAAGCCGGGACTCGACCCGGCACATTAGGCGGATCGGGAGCCGGGCGTCCCGGGTCTTCGTGCTCGAGCCGGCCCTGGGGCTCGAGGGAAAGATCAAGACAGCCCGGAAGGGGACGGGTGGGTTCAGCATCCGGATTCTCGGTCGCAGCGCGCACGCTGGAATGGAGCCGGAGAGGGGAGCGAGCGCCATTCAGGAGCTGGCCCTTCTGGTTCAGAGCCTCCACGAGATGACCGATCCGGCGCGCGGGATCGTTGTGAACGTCGGTGAGATCCAGGGCGGTGTCGGACCGAACGTGGTGGCGGACGAGGCCCGAGCCGAGGTGGACTTCCGGGTGGACTCGGTCGAGCAGGGGCTCTGGGTTGCCGAGCGGATCCGAAGGCTCGAGCCCCGCGTCCCGGGGTGCCGGCTGGAGATCCGTGGGGGAGTGGTAAAGCCGCCGCTCGAGCGAACGCAGGGGAATCGCAGGCTCTGGAGAGAGGCTCGTCGAGTCGCGCTGGCGATGGGACTCCAACTGGAGGAGGGCCGGTCGGGGGGCGCGTCCGACGGAAACACGACGAGCCTCAGGACCCCGACGCTGGACGGACTGGGGGCCGTCGGGGACGGGGCCCACGCGTTGCACGAGTACGTCGACATCGACAGGTCGCTCGATCGATGCGCGCTCCTCGCCGGCCTGCTTCTCCTTGCGCCGATGCACGGCGCCGATCCGGTGGACGACCTCGGTGGGCCCGGACACGATGTGTGACACGGCTCCGCTCGGTGAGCCTAGGCGCTTCGGACCGAACGAGAACTGGATCGAAAGCTCACTCACGCGCATCTGGCGGCCCAGCGGCCCAGCGGAGCGGCGATCACGGCGGAGCGTCTCGGAGGGGAGGGATGGGCGAGCGGGGATTACGTGCTGGCCGAGGTCATCGGTGATCCCGGGGGGCGGGGAGTCGAGCTGCCCAACGGACGTCTCGTGGAGTTGGCCGAGGGCGACCCTGTCATCGGTGCCCTGGGGAGTCGGTTTGCCCCGCTCGTGGCGACGGGATCGTGGGAGGATGTCGGAGGCGACGGTCTGATGCATCTCCTCCGGTCGAAGTGAGGATGGCATGAGAGTCCGCGGGGCGGAGCTCTCCGAGATCCGGCTCCCGCTGAGGGAGGCCTTCACCACGAGCAGGTCGGGGACGCGGCGCGGGCGGCGAGTCCTACTGGTGCGGGTGGTGGGGGAGGATGGGCTCGAGGGGTGGGGAGAGTGTGTGGCTGGAGAGGACCCGTCGTATTCGTACGAGACGACGGACACGGCCTGGGAGATCCTGACCCGCTTCCTTCTTCCCCACCTTCCGGGGCACGAGATCCCGGCTCCCGGGGACATCCTCGCGTCCTCAGGGTGGGTGCGCGGTCACCCGATGGCGAAGGCGGCCGTCGAGATGGCGGCCTGGGATCTTGAGGCCAAGGCACAGGGCGTGCCGCTCTGGGAGCTCCTGGGCGGCTCGGGCGAGCCAGTCCCCGTCGGCGTCGTCGTCGGGCTCGAGGCCGACGACGACGCCCTCCTCTGCCGGGTGGAGGGCTACGTCTCGAGCGGGTATGCCCGAATCAAGCTCAAGATCGGCCCCGGGCGTGACGTCGGGATGGTTCGGGCCGTGCGCGATCGGTTTCCGGAGACGGCTCTGTCCGTGGACGGGAACGCCGCCTACTCGCTAGCGGACGAGGCCGTCTTCATCGAGCTGGACGAGCTGGGTTTGGTCATGATTGAGCAGCCGCTCGGCTCGGAGGACCTCCTCGACCACGCCCGGCTCCAGTCGCGGGTGCGCACGCCTGTGTGCCTCGACGAGTCGATCCGCTCGCCGGGCGACGCCGGGCTCGCGCTCGGGCTCGGCGCCTGCCGGATCGTGAACGTGAAGCCGGGGAGAGTTGGGGGGCACGCCTTGGCACGACAGGTCCACGAGGTGTGCCGCGCCGTCGGAGCTCCGGTCTGGTGCGGGGGAATGCTCGAGACCGGAATCGGCCGTGCGCACAACCTGGCGCTCGCTACCCTTCCCGGCTTCACGCTCCCCGGGGACATCTCGGAATCGCGGCGCTATTGGACGCGGGACATCGTGACGCCGGAGCTCCGCATGGAGGAGGGCCGGATGGGGCCGACGTCCGCGCCGGGGATCGGGGTCGATCCGGATCGGGAACGGATCCTCGAGCTCACGGTTCGTGCGGCGAGCTTCGGATCGCTGGACTGACCCCCGGATGCGGGACCTCGGAGGAGCCGGCGAGGCTCCGTGGCGGCACGAGAGCCGCCTTACCTCTCCCAGTCGAAGGCGGGGGTCCGCGCCTGGAACCGCTGGATGGGCAGCCCCAGGACCCGGACGAAGATCCGCCTGAGCCCGCGTCCCAGGGCGCTCCCTACCTCCGCGTCCCGGTCCATCGATGGAGCGAGGTCACCTTGGAGCCACCGCTCCAGCTCCTCCAGGTCCGAGAGCGCGAGCGTCTCCACCTCCAAGCGGGCGAGGTAGTAGTACCGGCCGGGATCGACGGGCGCCAGGGGAATGCGAACGGATCGAGAGAGGAGCCCGTCAGCCTCTTCCAGGGATGCGGCTTGGGCGATCGCCCCCTCCGTGGTCTCGACCCGATAGCTGTCGGCCAGGGGGTCGTGCCGGATCGTGGCTCGCCACTCGTACCGGCTCACCTGTGCGTCGAAGAAGCGGTCGCGCCAGAGCTCTGCGACGAAGAGAAGCCGAACCGGGAGCCCGGTTTCGAGCGAGCCTCGAATCCGGGGGCCGAGGAGGATCCCCGCCAGGTCCACCTGTGCTGTCCCGTCTGAGCTTCCCACGGTCATCCGAAGGGGCGCGTCCCCTTGGGCGCGGAGCGAGCACGGCGTCGCCAGGAGCAGGAGGAGCGCCACGAGCCCGAGAGGACCCGTGAGGGGGGGCCGGTGCCTCACGGATCCGATCAGAGCCGCTGTTCGAGCCTGACGAAGAAGTTCAGGCCGCGATCGCGCTGGTTCAGCGGATACGACCAGTAGAGCCTGAGCGGCCCGACGAAGAGCCCCACCCCCACGTCGGCGCGTGTGGGGCTGTCAACTCGGGCGAGCCCGCTCAGGATCGAGCCTCGAGACCACCCCCGGCCCGCATCGAAGAAGACGGACCAGACAGGCCGCAGATCGAGCAGGGTAGCGAGCTCCGAGCCCTCCCACTCCGCGGGCAACGGGCGCCAGGAGAACGGGAGGAACCCCTGGACCTCGGCCTGAAAGAGGACCGTACGGTCACATCCATAGGCAGGGAGCACCTCCACCCGCCCGGTGCCCCCATCCGCGTCCGCGGAGCTCGCGACGTAACGGCCCTCACGCGCTCCGCAGTCGATCGCGTACCTCCGATGGCCCGGGAGGCTTCCCTCGCCTCCCAAAGCGGTCTGGAGCTGGGGGGGGAGCGGCCCGTCGGAGAGGTTTCCCCTGGCCGCGGCGCGCAGGATCAGGCGCACGGTGGGGCCGACACGGGCGTAGCGGCGGACGTCGATGGCCCCGTGGGTGAAGCGGGGAATCGGATCTCCCTCGACCAGCGGGGGGGAGGACCCGCCTTCGGGGGGTGCCGGGGCGGAGGGGGGGAGCCGGAGCTCGCCCCCGACCTGGCGGGTCACCTCCAGGGAAAGCAGCCAGCCGTCCGACGGCTGGACGGGATCGTTCTGGGAGTTCCATGAGAGTGAGGCCCCGGCGCTTCGGAGCGGTCCCGTAGCCGCGAGCGGCATCGGACTCCACTCCTCCTCTCCCTCCCGAAGGGCCCACGGGCCTCGAACGGGGGCGGTGTCGTGCTCCTCGTAGGAGTACGTGAACATGGCCTGGAGAGGCGCCCGCGCGGGACGGACCTCGAAGAAGGCGGCCCAGCCCCTGCGGTCGTAGTGGTCCCGCACGTCCCGCCGGAGGAGGAAGGTCGATAGCGACGCCTCCAGGTCGCCGAGCCCCTGGTCCTCGATCGGGCTCGTGTCGTCCCAGGCCTCGGCTCCGATGAAGAGGTTGCCGCCGCCACCGACCGCTTGCCGCAGTCGGAACCAATAGCCCAGCTCCTCGGACTTCACGTGCAGCCCGGAGACGGATCGCCAGATCGCGAACGTCTCGAGTGAGAGCGGATTCGATCCGCCTGTGCGGATCATGGGACCCACGTGCACGGGCAGCCCTTCCACCCGGTTGTACGCGGCGGCCGCGCGGAGCCCCAGTCGGGCCTGCCCGAACCCCAGGTCGGCCAAGAGGAATCCGGACGGCAGGGCGTCATCCGGGCGCGCCTCGATCCGGCCCTCCTGGACGCGGTAGCTCAGGGGCGTGGTGTACATGCGGACGGCGCCGATCACCGCGGCCTGGTCCTCGCCGGAGAGCGCCCCTCCGACCACCAGCACGTTGCCCTCCACCCGCGCGCTCGGCGAGAGCCCGAGGTCACCGTTCACGACGAGGAGCGAGCCGGCGACGGTCCCGGCAACCTGAATGGATCCCGCGAGCACGGCGATGTCGCCGTCGATGCGGGATCCGGCCGGCACCCTCGCGGCACCCGAGAGGCGGAGCACGTCGGGCCCATTCAGGATGTCCAGAACTTCCTGGAGGACCTGCGGGGGGAGCGGCCCCTCGACGGCGGCAACCTGCCCCTGGATGGGCCGGGCCGCGAGGAAGAGCAGGAGAGAGGCGGCGACGGCGCGAGAGGACACGACTGGCCTCCGGACTGCGGTGAGCGCGCTAACGCGTGAGCGAGTGTACCAGATTAGCTACGGAAGCGCTGCGTGTGTACGGTGCTCCGGGCCTCACAGGATCTCCACCTAGTCCCGCGCTCGGATCCCCAACCGCCTCAGGCGGCGGTAGAGGTTGGCGCGGTCGGTCCGGAGCCTGCGGGCGGCCTCGGCCACGTTTCCGCTTGAGGCGTCGAGGGCGTCTCGGATCAGGCCGGCCTCGAATTCGTCCAGTCGGTCGGTCAGGGACCCGGTCTCCCTGGAGGGCCTCGGGGCTGGCGGGGCGCTCGTCTTGGTGGTGTCGAGGGTGCGGCGGATGCCCCCGGCTTCCACGGGGCGCCCTGCGTGGAGGATCGAGAGGCGCTCGAGAAGGTTGATGAGCTCGCGGACGTTTCCCGGCCAGGAGTGAGCCGCGAGCTCCGCGACCGCTGCCTCGGTGAGCTCGGGGGGGGTGAGGCCGTCTCTTTGTCGCAGCCGCTGCCCGATGTGGTCCACGAGGAGCGGCAGGTCCTCGGGCCGCTCCCTGAGTGGCGGCATCCGAAGGGGAACGACGTCGAGTCGGAAGAGGAGGTCCTCCCGGAACCGCCCCGACCCGACGTCGGCGGGGAGGTCCCGGTTCGTGGCGGCGATCACCCTCACGTCCACCCGGATCGGATCTCGTCCGCCGAGCCGCTCGAGCGCTCCGCTCTCGAGCACGCGAAGGAGCTTTCCCTGGGCCTCCGCGCCGAGATCCCCCACCTCGTCTAGGAACAGCGTTCCCCGGTGCGCCAGCTCGAAGCGCCCGAGGCGCCGCGACGTGGCCCCCGTGAAGGCTCCCCGCTCGTGCCCGAACATCTCGCTCTCCACCAGGTCCCTCGGGATCGCCGCGCTGTTCACGCGCACGAACGGGCCGCCCGCCCTGGCCGACAACTCGTGTATCGCGGTGGCGGCGAGCTCCTTTCCCGTCCCGCTCTCGCCGACGATCAGGACGCGCGCCTCCGTCGGAGCCACCTTGGCGATCGTGTCGCGGACGCTCCGCATGGCGGGGCTGGACCCGACCAGGAGCTCGCCGGGGGCGGTCTCGTCCCGTAGGACCCGGGAGAGGGCCCGGGCGCGGCTCACCTCGAGGGCGCCCCGGAGGGTCACGAGGAGGGCTTCGGCCGAGAGGGGCTTCTCGAGGAAGTGGAACGCCCCCTCGCGGGTGGCTCGGACGGCGTGGGCCAGGGTGGCCTCGCCACTCATCATCACGATGGGTGTGCCCGGGAGCGCGTCCCTGAACCGGGGGAGGCTCTCGAGCCCCGAGGCTCCCGGGAGGACCAGGTCCAGCAGCACCGCCTCGGGGCGATGCTCCGCGAGAAGGCTAAGGCCCTTCTCGGCGCTTCCCGCCTCGACGACCGCGAACCCATTTTCCTCGAGGAGCGACCGGACCATCCGCCGGAGGTTCGCCTCGTCGTCGACGACCAGAATCTTCACGACGGGGATCGGCCGGAAGGGGAGCCATCCTTCCACCGTCCGCTCTCCGGAGGCGCGTTATCCCCCGCTCCGGGGGCGTCGAACGGAAGCCGAACCACGAACCCCGAGCCCCCACCGTCCCTGTTGAACGCCCAGACGACGCCGCCATGCGCCTGAACGGCCTTCCGCACCAACGGAAGGCCGAGCCCGGTCCCCCGCCGCTTGGAGGTGAACTCGGGCTCCCACATGCGATCGAGAACCGGAGGTTGCATGCCGGGGCCCCGGTCGAGCACGCGGATCTCGGCCCCCGCCTCGAGCGACCGGAGCGTCAGCCGAACGGAACGGCCGGCGCCGCTCTCTGTGGTGGCCTCCTGCGCGTTGGCGAGGAGGTTCCGCACGACGCGCTCGAGAGAGTCAAGATATCCCAGCACCTCCACCGGACCCTGCGGCGCGTCCAGGTCGATCGGCACCTCGGGGGTCGAGAGCTTCCGAGCTAGCGATGTCACGAGCTCGGTCAGATCGACGCGCGCCGGAGGCCCCTCGACGGGGCGACCGAAGTGGGCGAACGCTCGGGCTAGGGTCTCCAACCGCACGATCTCCTCGCGAAGGACATCCCCCGCCTCGGCGATCGGGGGCTCGCTCGAACGAGCCACCCGCTCGGCGGCGAGGCGCATGGGGGTGAGCGGATTCTTGAGCTCGTGGGCCACTCCTCTGGCCATCTCCGCCCAGCTCCGCGTACGGATCCGATCGGCCTCGCGGAGCCGCGCCTCCGCGAGACGCTCGGCTGTGGTGCGGAGCGCGCTCTTGAGGACGCCAAACTCCCGGATCTCCCTTCGCTCCGCTGCCTCATCAGGGAGAGGGAGCGGCTCACCGGCCCCCAGCGCGCGGGTCCAGCCGACGATCTCCTCGACCGGGCGAGAGAGCCTCTTCGAGAACCAGGTCGCGGTAACCAGGGCGAGGGCCGCAACGAGGAGGAGGAGGCCCGCGCTCAGAACCGGGACCAGCGACAGGAGCCGTCCTCCCAGAAAGCCGTAGAGCCTCGAGAACTGCACCGATTGGGCGAGCTCATCCCTGTGACGCTCAGCGACCGCCACGAGATCGGACGGGACGTCCTCCAGAGCCGAGAGCCCGTCGAGCAGTGCCTGGCCCGTGCGGCCGACTTGCTCCCAGGCGCCGGCGCTTCCCGTGGACCGGACCACCTCGCGGAGGCCGAACGCCCCCGCGCCGAGCAGGAGGACCGTCGGAACGAGCGCGACGAGCAGGAGGACGAGGAAGGTCTGCGTCCGGAACCCCCGGGAGCGGGTGGAATGCGACAGGACCGGAGCGCCGCCGGATCGGGCATCAGATCCTGGGCTGCTCCGTCCTTCTCGGGGCTGCGGGATGGGCCGGAAGGACGACGGTCCTGGCATGAGACATCCGCCGGAATCGGGGGCGTCGGGCGGGGCAAGAAAGGTAGGACTCGCCTGCGGCAGCGGGCAAGAAAGCGAAACGACGGCGGAGCGCGACGCCTCGGGACTGCTCCTCGGTGAGGGTTGCGCTGAACCGGCTGGCCGACTGCCGTCTCCGGCTGAGGGAAGGAAACCCGGTGGAGCGGCGGCTTCGCGACGGGACGTGGGGGAGGTTCCCGCGCGCGTGACGGAGCCGGTTCAGGGATCGGGCGGAGCCCTCCGCAGGCATTCGGGGCAGTAGCGCCAGCCGCGCCTCAGGACCCGACCGCAGATACACGCCTGCACCCTGCACCATCCGCAGTAGGGGCAGCCCCGACCGTCTCTCGGTACGCTCCCTCCGCAGCGTACGCAGGGAAGCGACTCGCCGGGATCCTCCCGGAGCACGCGTGCCACCTCGTGAAGCGTCGTGACCCCCTCGGACACCTTCCGCCGGGCGTTCTCGGCCATTGTGGCCATTCCGGCTTCCTCGGCCAGGCGCCGAAGCTCCCCGCCGGCCGCGCCTCTCGCGATGGCGTCCCGAATGCCCTCCGTGATGGTGAGCACCTGGAAGACCCCGATCCGGCCCCGATATCCATGATGACAGGCGGGGCACCCGGCGGGGTGCCCGTCGCAGCGGCGGCGGCTGCGCCGGATCAGCCGTTGGGCGACGATGCCCGAGAGCCCTCCGGCCAGGAGGTGCGGCTAGACCCCCATCTGGAGCAGGCGGGTGATCCCCGAGGGAGCGTCGATCGTGTGGACGGTCGACAGCACGAGGTGGCCCGTGACGGCCGCGGCCATCGCGATCTCGGCGGTCTCCCGATCGCGGATCTCCCCAATCATGATCACGTCCGGATCCTGCCGAAGCACGGAGCGGAGCGCCGAGGCGAACGTCAGACCCGAAGCCGGATTCATCTGCACCTGGTTCACGCCGGGGACGCGGTACTCGACCGGGTCCTCCAGCGTGACGACGTTCGAGGCCACGCGGTCGACCTCGCCGAGGGCGCCGAATAGGGTTGAGCTCTTCCCGCTTCCCGTGGGGCCGGCGGTGAGGACAACGCCCCGTCCGCCGCCAACCAGGGCGCGTACGCGGGAGAGGTCCTCCGGGGAGAACCCGAGGTCGGAGAGGTTCGCTGGAACCGCGCGCGGGTCGAGGAAGCGTAGGACCGCCTTCTCGCCTCCCTCGGCGGGGAGGGTCGAGACGCGGATGCTCAGGGACCGCCCCCCGTGAACGAACGGGAGCCCCCCGTCCTGGGGGCGTCGCTTGACCGAGATGTCCATCCCGGCCAGAACCTTGATGTGGGAGAGCACGGAGGCTCGCGCCCCCACGGGAAGGTCGGCCACCTTCTGGAGGACGCCGTCGATCCGCTCTCGCACGACGAGCTCTCCGGGGCCGTGCTCGACGTGCAGGTCGCTGGCGCCCGCGTCCACGGCGCGCCGGAGAAGGAGATCCACGACGCGAACCACAGGGGCGCCGGTAGGGTTGTCGTAACGGGCCTCCGGCTTCGCCGCTGAGGCCGTGCGGTCGGGACCGGAGGGAAGGGCGCGAGCTAGATCGGTCACCTCGCTGACCGGGATGGCACCGACCGCAGCCCTCTCGCCTGGCCGCTTCGGGAAACTGTTTCGTGGCGGCATGAGTGGCGGCGGCATGGGCGCCGGTGTCGTGAGTCCGACGATCGTGGGGAACACCGCGACCGCCGAGAACCTCTTTCCCGGCGCCGGCGTTCGGGCCGAGGGTCCCGGGGGCGGCGGGTTCTTCGACGGGATGAACGAGCTCGAGAAGGCATTCCTTCTCACGGCGGGGCTGGGCACCATAGCCGACATCGGCGGCGGCATCTACGACCGCGTGAAGCAAAGCAAAGACGAGAAGCGGGAGCGCGAGCGAAAGGACCGGGCTGGCCGGTCCATATCAGCCGTCCTCAGCCGGCCGAGGAGCTACTAGGAGATGGGTATCGGGGCGGTGCTGGGCGGCGCGGCCGAGGGAGCCGGGCCGGGACTCGGCCGGTTCTCGAACGCCCTCCTCCAGGTGATGGGCTCTCAGCAGCAACGCCGCGGCATGGAGGAGCAGCGGGAGTTCAGGGCCTCCGAATCCGCGTACCGCCGGCATCGTGACCAGGTCAGCGACGCGGCCAGCCGTGAGGCCCTCGATCTCCAGGAGCGCACCCTCGAGGCGAGGACGAGGGATGCGGACCGGAGCTTCGCTCATGCTCTCCGAGCGGGTGGTTGGGATTTCGACTATCACCCCGAGGGGGCGCCCGCCCCGGCGTCCTCCATGACGATCGGCCCCCCGCGTCCCATCGTCGGCCCCGGGGGAGGACCGGCTGCGGAGCCGGCGGCCGCGGGCGAAGGCATGAAGTTCGAGCTCCCCCCCCGCCAGGGCGTGGGCGACCGAATCTCGCGCCGGTTCACGGTCGGAGACTACAACCCCGACCAGGACCCAGCCCTGCAACGCCGGCTTCGAGAGATCGAGGCGACCGCGGCCGCGAGGCCCGGGCCCGCAGGCCCGACGATGTCCGTCGGAGGGATGACGGCGCCGACCACCCCGGCGGGCCGCGCCACCATCGAGGACCACATGAACTGGCGGTCGTCCCTGCCCGGCCAGACGCCGGCCGGAGCTCGGGACCCCGCGCGGGATCAGCTCCTCATCGGTGGAGCTCTCGCCCGGATGCAGGGTGAAGACGGTGAGATCGACTATCTGCGCCTCGAGTCCGTCCTCGACGAGCTCCGCCGGCGTCCCGGCGTGACGAACGACGACCTGGACCTGATTCGGGATCGCTTCACCCGGCAGTACTGATGGCCTCGCACGACCCTTGGGACGCGCTCTTCGGAGCGGGAGAGCTGGGCGAGCCCGGAGCTCCCACGGCCACCGCTCCTCCCGCCGGCTCTCCGGACCCCTGGGACGATCTCTTCGGAGCTCCCGCCTACGCCCCGCCGCCGGCCGCGCCCGAAGAGCCCCGCATGTCCATCGGCGCGCGGATCTCCGCGCCGTTCAGAGCAGGCTGGGAAGGGCTCAGGCGCGGTAGTGTCGCAACGGTGCCCGAGCTCGCGGGCAACGTGCTCGAGCAGTTCGGAGCGGAGGAGCTCGGTGGCCGCATAGAGGCGGGCGCCGAGCGGCGCGGGTCACGGTTGGCCGAACAGTGGGAGAGCCCGCAGTTCCGTGACGCCCCCGTCTCGTGGCTGGCCGAGAACCTCGGACAAGCACTGCCCACGACGGTCCCGTCGATCGCCGGCGCAGCCGTCGGCTCCTTGCTCGGTCCGGCCGGCACGATCGCCGGCGCCGCCATCCCCGCCTACCTGATGGGTGTCGGCGACATCCGGGGCGAGCTCGAGGACGCGGGCATGGAAGAGGGCGCCGGCATGAGTGCCCTCACCCTGGGGGGAGCCGTCCCCTACGCGGCGGCCGACATCCTCATGCCCGCCCGTGTCGGGCGCGCGCTGGCGAGCGGCGGGGCCAAACGTGGATTCGGGGCGATGTTCCGCGCCGCGATGCGCGGCGGCGCCGAGGAGACGTTCGCGGAGGGTGCGCAGTCCCTCGTATCGCAGGGCGCGGCCGCGGTCGGCACCGGCCAGGAGATCGACCTCCGCCGGATCGGTGAGGAAGCGGTGCGCGGCGGCGCTGCGGGCGTCTTCCTCGGTGGCGGCGGCCAGGCGGCGGCATCCGTGCTCCCTGCCCGCGATACCGCCGACCCGTCAGCAGACCCGGGGGCCGCCCCCACCGCGCCCCAGAGAGACGAGGACCCGTGGGACTCCCTACCCGGCCACCCCGGCGGTCCCGGAGGCCGTACAGGACGACGTCGTGGCTCCGCCGGCGGCTCCCGAAACGGAGCTTATGCCAGAGGAGGCCGCACAGAATCTTCCGCCTGTAACTGAATCTGAAACAGAAACAGGCCCTGCAGTTTCTGAAACGCCCACGTGGGCCCGGGAGTCGATCGTCGACGAGGATCCGGACCAGGCTCCGGCTCCCCCCGAGCGCCGACAGCGTTCGATCTTTCCCGGGGACGACCGGAAGGTCGAGACCGAGTACACCGTGGTCGAGGCGGACCGGCTCAAGGCCAGTCACACGGCGAATTACGCGCAGCGGGCGCCCGAGGAGTTCCCGGCCGAGATCCAGGGCCGTGCCTATCACGGGCAGCGCGGCCGCCAGGCGCGCGAGCACACCGAGCAGATCGTGTCCGGCTTCGATCCGGACCGGGCGCTGGACCGGACGTCGTCGGCTGCCGAGGGCCCGCCGATCGTGACGCCGTCCGGGGTCGCGGTGGCAGGCAACGGCCGGATTATCGCGCAGCAGCGCCTCTACGAGAGCGCCCCCGAGAGGGGAACCGAGCTGAAGGGTGCGCTCCAGGAGCGGGCGGCGGACTTCGGGCTCGATCCTGCCCAGGTCGCCGGTATGGAGCGGCCCGTCCTCGTCCGGCGGATCGTGGACCCCGAGGTGGACGTCACGAACGTCGAGCAGCTCCGCGAGCTCAACGCGAGCTCGGACCAGCCCATCGGGAAGACGAAGGATCCGCTCTCGGAGGCGCAGGGGAAGGCGGCGCAGTTCCGCGAAGCCCGGGGGGCTCTCGACCACTTCGCGGCCACGGCCGATCCGGACGCGACGATCCGGTCCTACCTGGGGACCGGGTCGGGGCGCGACTTCCTGGGCGAGCTCGTCGACGACGGGGTCATTTCCAAGGGGGAGCGGGCCCGATTCGCGGACGCGACGACGGGGGTGGCCACCGAGGAGGGGCGCCAGCTCATCGAGCGGATGTTCTACGTGGCGGCGATCGGGGACCCGGATGTGATCTCGCGCGCGCCGCCGGCCGTGCTCCGCAAGCTGGACACCTCCCTACCGGCGATCATCCGCGCGGACCGGATCGGTGGCGGCTGGGAGATC
Organism: Longimicrobiales bacterium; assembly: GCA_965198065.1. Lineage (GTDB taxonomy): Bacteria > Gemmatimonadota > Gemmatimonadetes > Longimicrobiales > Gaopeijiaceae > SHZS01. The sequence goes on from CBDAON010000004.1 coordinate 1,591,478, forward strand.
GGGCCGCTCGTGAGGGAGTCGCTCGACCTTCTGGCGGGGGCGAGGGCGGGCGACATGAATCTCGACGACCTGGTCGCTCAGCGCGACTTCACCCGCCCGGCTCCCGACGAGCACGTGGTCGAGATGGCCCGGTTCCTCGAGAGCGGGAAGGCCAACGTCCGCGACGCCTTCCGGGCCTACGCGAACCAGGCGGAAGCGTTCACCCGGGGCACCGCGTCCGACGATCTCTTCGGGTTCGAGCCGGCGGGCCCCGAGGAGTCTCAGTCCATCTTCGGGAAGGCCGCGCTCGCGCCACGTGGCGATCCGCGTACGGCGCTCAGGCAGATGCTTTCCTTGCCGGGCGAGCCCTCCCAGGGGTCGGCGGCCGAGCCCGAGCGGATCTTCGGCCGGCGGGAGGAACGGGAACGCCAGGAGTGGGAACGGCTCGGCGAGGGCCTGTCCGAAGAGGATGCGGCCACCAGAGAGCGGATGTTCCCGTTCATCGCCAAGGCGCGGGAGAACCAGAAGCTGCAGTTCAGCGAGGAGGAGCTCGCGGCGGCCGCCGGCCGGGAGCAGCGCAGCCCCTACGATTTCCTAGAGACCAGGGCTGCGCGTGAGCGGGCCGCCAACGCTCCGCAGGACACGTACCTGATAGACACTCCGGAGCGGCTCACGCTGCGCCGTAAGATCGCCGACCTGCTCTACAACACCCGCATCGCGGCGCGGAAGCGGGAGAAGCGGGCGTTTGTGGTCATCGGGCCCGCCGGCGCCGGCAAGACCCGGGTCGTCTCCGGCCGGCTCATCGACGAGCATGGCGCCCTCGAGATCGACGCCGACCTGGCCAAGCCTCACCTGCCGGAGTACGAGGGCGGCATCAACGCCAAGGGCGTCCACGTCGAGTCTTCCCTGATTGCGGAGGAGCGCGTGATGTCCCAGGCACTGGCGGCCGGCGACAATATCGTGCTGTCGAAGATCGGTAAGAACACCGCCTCCATGAAACCCATCCTCGACCAGCTCAGGGAAGCCGGGTACGTCACGGATCTCTACCTGGTCGATCTCGACCCCATGCTGGCCGCCGGTCGGGCGCTGACACGCTTCTACGAGGGTGGCCGGTTCGTCGACCCGGTCTATGGGATCGAGGATGTCGGCCGGAAGCCCCAGCAGACGTTCGTCGACTTGAAGAGCGATCCGGCTGTCAGTAGATTTACTTGGTTTGACAACGATGTGGAGAGGGGGCAACCGCCCCGCCTTGTAGAGGAAGGAAAGAATGGCCAAGCGCGATCCGATGGACTTCTCTTTCGCGAAGGGCCTCAAGCGGGAGGACTTCGAGAGGGACGGGATCCTGGACCTGGAGGGTATGGCCGACGCGGCCGCGGAGCTCGGGAGGAAGGCGGACCGGGCCGACGCGGCGAAGGAGAAGGCGGCACAGCAGTAGGTCCGTCCGCAGTACATCCGCTGGCCCCCACCGCCGAGGTATCCGAGCAGCTCCGTAGCGCCGGCACGTTCGCCGAGGGCACATCGATGGAGGCGCCCAAGGCCACGGCCATCGTGCGCGATCTCCAGAAGGTCCTGCACGTGCAGCTCGAGGGCCTGAAGGTCTCCGAGGGCAAGCTCCAGAAGCGGGGCATCTTCCGCCGGGCTCTCGCACAGGTGGACCCCCGGGCCCAGGTCGTACGCGCCGTCTCCCTCTCCGACGTCGCCTCGATCGGCCACGAGTACGGCCACCTCATGCAGAAGCTCCTCCTGGGCGCCTCGGAGGCCGGGGGGATCGACAACGCCACGCTCGCGCGCCTCCCGGGGGCCGTGCGCGGCGAGCTCCAGGACCTTGCCCAGGGGATCAGCAACGAATCGCTCACCGAGGGATGGGCCGAGTTCTGGCGGATCTACCTGGACAACCCCGACACCCTCGGGACCGAGGCGCCCAACGTGCTCAACCACGTCGAGGGCCTCCTCGAGACCCACCCGGCCGTCAGGAACGCATGGACGGACGCCCGTGAGCAATGGAAGCTGCACCGCGACGCCTCGCCCCAGGCCAGGGTCCGGAGCCACATATCGGTCGGAGAGGGCGATCCGGACGCGCTCTCGATCGACGGTAAGTGGATGCGGTTCCGAACGAACGTGCTGGACGACTTCGAGGCGATCCGGAAGGTGGTCGCCCATGTGCGGGAGCGGACCGGCGACGAGCTCACCATCGCGGAGGACGTGGAGACGCTCGCCAGGCTGTCGCGCGGTGCGTCCGGGATCGCCGACATGTTCATCGGCGAGAAGCAGGGCGACCGCTTCATCGGCGGTCAGGTGGACTTCGGGACGCTCGAGCGGAGGCGGAAGAGCCTGACCGAGATCCTAGACCCCGTGGAGGACCAGCTCGACGACTTCCGCGATTACATCGTGGCCAGGCGCGCGCAGGAGCTCCACGGACGCGATCTCCTCACCGGGATCCGGGACGAGGACGTCAAGTGGACGATCCGTCACCTCGAGGACCGCTACGGCGAGAGCTTCAAGCCGGCCTTCGACGAGCTTCAGGAGTACAACAAGGCGCTGCTTCGGTTCCTCGTCGACTCGGGTGTGATTTCAGAGGAGACCTTCGACCAGATCGTCGAGGTGAATCAGAATCACGTGCCGTTCTACCGGGTCCGCGAAGGGGGAGGCGGAGCCCTCGGCGCCGGATCCGGGTTCGGGACGCTCTGGAGCCCGGTCAAGCGGTTCAAGGGCAGCGGCCGGGACATCATCGACCCGCTCGAGAGCATCCTCAAGAACACGTACAACTACGTCCAGGTCGCACAGAACCAGCGAGTCTCGACCGCCCTCGCGAGCCTGGCCGAGAAGCCGGGCGTCGGCGACCTCTTCGAGCAGCTCCTCACGCCGATGAAGCGGCAACAATTCACCGTCGGGGAGATCGAGAAGGACCTGAAGGAATCCGTTCCCGGCTACGAGCAGCTCCTCGAGAAGCTCGAGAAGGCCGGCGTCGACCCGAGCTCGGAGCTCTTCGCCGTCTTCCGGCCGGGTGACTACCACGGGAAGGAGAACACGATCTCCGTCCTGGAGGAGGGGAAGCGGAAGTGGTTCGAGGTCGACCCCGAGCTCTACAAGGCGCTCGAGGGCCTGAACACCGAACAGCGTGACGCTTGGGTGCGGGCGATGTCCGCGCCGGCGCGCTGGCTTCGGGCCGGCGCCACGCTCAACCCCGCCTTCATGATCCGTAACTTCATACGCGATCAGCGCATGGCGTTCGTCCAGAGCGAGCACGGGTACCGACCCGTCTGGGATTTCGCGCTCGGGGTCTTCGAGGCGGTCAAGAAGGGCGAGACGTACGAACAGTTCATGGTTTCCGGCGCGCACCGCGGGACCATGCTCGGTCTCGACCGGGATTCGCAGCAGCGCAACCTGCAGAAGCTCTTGAAGAGCGACGGTGTGCCGAACGTCCTCAAGAATCCGCTCGACATCCTGCGGGCCTTGTCCGAGCTGTCCGAGACGGGCACACGGATGGGCGAGTTCATGCGGGCCCGGGAGAAGCTCGGGGAATCGGGGGAGGCGCTCCAGAAGAGCGGTGCGGCCGCCCGGGAGGTGTCAGTCGACTTCGCCAGGCACGGTGCTAAGACGACCGCGCTTAGGGGGATGGCGGCTTTCTGGAACGCGCGGATGCAGGGCTACGACCGTTTGGGGCGCGCGGTGAAGAAGAGTCCCGTGAAGTTCATGGCGACGACGTTCGGTGCGGTGACGCTCCCCTCCATGCTCCTCTACTTCGTCAACCGTGACGAGCCGGAGTTTTGGGAGATTCCGCAGTGGCGGCGCGATCTCTTCGACATGGTGAAGGTGAACGACACCTGGCTCAGCATCCCGAAGCCGTTCGAGCTGGGGCTCTTGTTCGGGACGCTCCCGGTCCGCGTGCTCTCGGCGATCGAGAACACTCCCGGCGGTTCGGAGGAGCTCCGGAGGTTCTTCGAGGACACGCTCTCGAAGGAGCTGACCTCGATCGGGCCGGCGCCGACGGCCGTCATGCCGCTCATCGAGAACCTCACGAACTGGAGCTTTTTCCTCCAGCGGCCGATCGTGCCACGGAGCGAGGAGAACGTCCGCGACCGCGAGCAGGGGAACGAGCGGACTTCCGAGATCGCGAAGCTCCTGGCCCGGTGGTCGCCGGGCCCCGAGGGGATTTCTCCCCGCTCGATCGACAACCTCCTCTATTCGTGGACGGGAGGACTCGGCCGCCTCGCAAGCCGTGGGGTGGACCTGGGCGTCGACGTCGCTACGGGGAAGCCCCCCGGGCCGACCAGGCAGGCTGCGGACTATCCGGGGATCCGGGGCGTCACCATCCGCACACCCGGGCTCTCGTCAGAGTCCGTCGAGCGCCTCTACCGGGAGCTCGCGAAGGCTCGCACCGCTCGGGCCACGCTGCGCCACTTCGAGCGCGAGGGCCGCACGGAGGACTTCGAGCGTGAGGCCAGGGACCCCGAACAGGCGGAGCTCCGGGCACAGGCAACCCCTCGTGTACGCTGCCCGGAGGCCCTCCTGGAGCGCCGACGGCGTAGCTACGGCCGCTGCGACCCTACGGCCGCTCTGGAACTGGAGGTCGTCCACAGTCGAGAGGTCGAGCGGGTCCTCCATGGCGACGAGGAGCGAGCGCCCGGTGAGGCGCAGGGGGAGTACCCTTCGCCTGCGCGCGAACCCGGCGTTGACGAGCCTCAAGGCTTCGGCCCCGGGCCGGAGGGGCCCGGCCTCGAACGGAAGCCCGAGCTGCCTGGCCAGGGTGCTGGCGACCTCGTCCTCGCCAGCGACCCCGAGCCGGGCAATCACCGCGCCGAGCCGCTCTCCGGATTCGCGTTGCGCCGCGAGCGCCCGCTCGAGGTCGCGGGGCCGGAGTGTCCCCTCCTCGACGAGGAGCGCGCCCAGCACGCGCGTTTTCGAGTCGGCGGCGTCGGGGAGGGCGGTCCTGGGGGCCACGCCGGACGATAAGGACGCCACCGGAGCGGAAGGATGGGTCGATGGGTCGGTGGCGCTCCGGTCGGCGGTGTCCCCTGGGGGCGACGAGCCGGCTACGCCCGTCCAATCTCCGCCAGAACGCCGTCCCGACGTCGCCGCCCTGGAGTGGAGCTCGCGGGGCCGTCCGAGGGTGCTAGCTGGCCGGCCGCAGATCTATCGCAACGCGGACCGTAATGTGCCCGACATCGGCGCGCTCCCTCACCGCGTCCCGAAGTCGCTGCTCCATCTTCTTGTATGCTCCCATCACCCCGGAGCGGAGGTCTCCCCGGAGGATACGCAGAGCGTTGGCGTCCGGGCTGCTCGTCTTCGAGACCTTCCGGGTTTCGTCCAGACGGTCGGGCCGAATCTCGAACGGGCTGAGCCCGACGTCGTCGGGCCGATCATGGTCCAGGTACGAGACCGTGACGCTCACGTCTCCACGAGCGTGGTGGCTCGAGATGTCTCCAACGGTCTGGAACCTCTGTGCGAGGCGCCGCATCTCTAGACCGGACGCCGTTGCCACGTACGCCTTCTCGATGAGCCCGAAGATCCTGCGCAGGCGCTCGGCCGGCGTGGCGTCACCCGTCGGCACCTCCGTGCCGAGCTCGCGAGCCGCGGCCTCCCGCGCGAAGTCGTCTCGGCCCTCATCGTCCCGGCTGCGCTGGCGGTCGATGTGCTCGAGAATGCGGTCCGGGTTCGTGCGAAAGCTCATGTACGACTCCACGCGGGCATGAGGGACGGGAGTGGGGTGGTGGAGGATAACCGCGCGTGCGGGAGGGGCCAAGAGCGCCGTGCCCGTGCCCCTGCTGAGCCCACGGGGCCGCCAACTCGGAGCTGCGGGAAGTGGGTCTTCCGGCGGAGACGCGGCCGACGGGTGGTCGGGCCTACCGGCCCCTTCCCGTCCGGGTCGTCAAGATCCTGGTGCTCCGGGTCCGCGCTTTCGAGCGCTGCGCGAGAGCCCGGCGGCATGGGTGCTGCGGCCCTGTTGTTCCTGGTCATCCCGGCGCTGATGCCCAAGAGCCAGGGCCACCCATGGTGAGCGGATCAGCGTGGGCCGAAGATCAGGCTCGCCCGGCTGCCCTCCCCGATTCCCCTTGAGGAAAACCATGCCCGCGGGACCTCCAACGCGAACATTGCGGGGCGATCGGAAAAGTGGAAGTACTCCGACTGCGGGTCCATCTGGCTGATGTTGATGACCGTGAACGCCCGATCGAGGAACGCCACGTCGAGCGGGATCAACGTGTCCTTCATCCAGAACGAGCGAATGGCCTCGTCGGTCCAGACGAAGAGCATCCCCTCCCCTTCCGCCAACTGCTCGCGGTACATGAGGCCCTGCTGCCTCGCGTCCTCAGTGTCCGCCACCTCAGCCGTGACGGTGTCCGCGCCGAAGGCGACCCAGGCGTACCCCTGAGGTGGGAACGCGCCCGCGCCGTCGGTACCGGACGGCCCGTCGTCGCCGGCACAGGCGAGGACGGTGAGCGAGAGCAGGTGAGTGAAGAGCACGGAGCGTATCGGCACGGTCGCAGCCTCCATGGGTTAATGCTAAGTTAGCCGGGCCGTACTGCAACTCGGCTCTGGGGCCCATCCGCCCCCGGGTCTCCAGGTGACCGCGTGGCGGTTGACAGCGAAATGGGGTCTTCAAGATGCTGGATCCGGAGCTCCTGGAAATCCTGGTTTGCCCGGAAACAAAGGCCCGGGTGCACCTGGCGGACGACGCTCTCGTCGAGCGGGTCAACGGCGCGATCGACGGAGGCAACCTGACGAACCGAGGCGGTCTCAAGGTGGGGCAGCGGATCGATGGCGGCCTCGTCCGCGAAGATCGCAAGCTTCTCTACCCGATCATCGATGGGATCCCGGTGATGCTCATCGACCAGGCCCTGCCCCTCGAGGGCCTCGTCTAGCTACCTGCTGAAGCACGCGACGTTCCGGCACGCCCAGCGGAACGTTCGCCGTGGAGGGCAGCGGGCCGATGGTCGGTTCCGATCCTTCTCCTCACTCACCATCGGCGGGTGCTCCAGGAACGGGGCCCTCATCATGTGGATCCCCGGTACGTTCGTTTTCTGGATGGCCATGACCGTCGTATTCTTCCGGTGGACGAAAGACGCGTACCGATCCTGGAAGGCCGACCCCGAAGCTCCGGCGCCCCTATGATGTCTCTCATCGTCTTTCACCGCGGCCTCATCGCGACGGCGATCGTCTTCTGCTTCGGCTACGCCGGTTGGGAGATCCTGTCGTTTACGCGGGGGGGCGGGGCGCTCCCGCTCGTGATCGGGTGTATCTTCGCAATTCTCGGTGGGGCGCTCGGGTACTATCTGGCGCGTCTCACGTACTTCCTGGGATACGACTCGCGGGACGAGGGGTAGCGCTCAAACGGTACGGTCGAAGGGATCGGTGGTGGGGGCCCATCACGGTCAGGCCGGCGATGAGGTTTTCGGCGAGCACCTCCACCGGCCCGAGGTGATCCCGCTCACCCAGGGCGCTGCGAAGCGATCGGCACCTGGGGCTCCGGGGTTCCTAGCTTGTTCGGTCGCGTGGCTCCTGACGGCGGGCGTTGAGATAGCGACGCAGCACGAAAATCCCGATCCCGACCGACAGTAGGATCGGAACGGCGGCCATCAGGAGACCGCCCCAGAACATGCCGGTCATCAGCGCGGCGTCCGCTTGCACGGCCTGGTCCACTGGTCCTCTCAGACTCCGGCCCGTCTGGCGTGCCGACCATCGCAATACGCGCCTGAGCGCTGGAAGGTCAGCGGAACTCCTGCATGACCACGAGGATCAGGATCGCGATCAGGGGGATCGGGACCGCAGCCAGGAGCCAGAGTCGCTTCTGCTCGAAGCGCAAGTGCATGTAGTAGAGTGCGACGAGGAGCGCGCTCGTTATCGAGATGATCACGAGCAGCACGATGGCGAGCCACTTGAGCCCGATCGCAAGAGAGACCACAACCTTCCCCGCCATCAGGACCGCCAGAACCCCGAAGATGAGCATGTAGGGCGGATGAACCGTCTTTTCACCCGTTTGCATGTGAGCTCCCCTCCTAGATCAGGTAGACGATGGTGAAGAGCACGATCCACACCAAGTCCACGAAGTGCCAATATAATCCCACGATCTCCACGGGGCCCAGCTTCCCCGAGCTGAATGCCCCCGTCCGGGCGCGAAGCAGCACCCCGGTCAGCGCGAACACGCCGATCGTCACGTGCGTCCCGTGGAAGCTCGTCATGAGGTAGAACGTGGAGCCGTACAACGGCCCGCCCTCCGCCGCGTATAGATCGACGACCGGAACGAAGCCCTCGCGTGCTAGGCCGACGTACTCGTACAGCTGGATCCCCACGAAGGCCGAGCCCATGATGATCGTAGCCAGGAGCCAGAACTGAAGCCCCTTCTGGTCGTCCTGCTGGATCGCGGCGTACGCCTTCACCATCGTCACCGAGGAGCAAATCAGCATGAAGGTGTTGAACGCCGTGAGCTCGATGGAGAGGACTGCCCCGGGCTCCGGGAACTGATCCGGGTGGGCGAAGCGCAGGATGATGTACGCCCCGATGAGGGAGGTGAAGAACATCACCTCGGACAAAAGGAAGATCCACATCCCGAGCTTCAGGTTGTAGAACTCGAACGTGCGCTCGAGCTGAGTCTGGCTCCTCACCGCCGCCGCGTGACTGGTCATCGTCCGTCTCCTCAGCGGGCGGGGTGGTGGGCGGGGGTGGGGACCTCGGCGCCGCCGGGTTCCCATTGTGGGGTGAAGTCCTCGGGGGCCCCGGGGACGCTGTACTCGTGCGGTCCACGATAGACCCTCGGGATCTCCCGGAAGTTGCCGTGCGGAGGCGGCGATGGGGCGGACCACTCGAGGGTGGTCGCCTTCCACGGATTCTCATCCGCCTTCTTCCCCCACCGGATCGAGTAGAGGAAGTTCACCATGAAGATCATCTGGAACGCGAAGAGCGCGAACGCCGAGTACGAGATAAAGGTGTTCAGGGGCTGGAATTGCTGGAGGAACGCGTACTGGTTCGGGTCGTAGAGCCGGCGCATCATCCCCTGAAGGCCGAGCTCGTGCATGGGGAAGAAGACCAGGTTGTAGAACACGAACGTGCCCCAGAAGTGGATCTTGCCCCACAGATCGTTCATAAGAGTTCCGAACATCTTCGGGTACCAGTAGATGATCCCCGCGAAGATCGCGAAGAGGCTCCCCCCGAAGAGCACGTAGTGGAGGTGGGCCACGATGAAGTAGGTGTCGTGGATCAGGATGTCCACCGGTGTCGCGGCCATGAAGACGCCTGAGAGGCCGCCGATGATGAAGAGCGCCACGAAGGCCACCGCGTGGAGGAAGGGCACGTGGAAGACGATGTTCCCCTTCCAGAGCGTCCCCAGCCAGTTGAACACCTTGATGGCCGATGGGACCGCGATCACGATCGTCGTGAACATGAAGGTGGTGCCGAGCATCGGGTTCATCCCGCTCATGAACATGTGGTGGCCCCACACGATCCATCCGAGGAACGCGATCGAACAGAGTGCGAGCACCATCGCGTGGTATCCGAAGATCGGCTTCCGAGCGCCGTTCGAGATGACTTCCGAGACGATCCCCATGCCCGGCAGAATGAGGATGTAGACCTCGGGATGCCCGAAGAACCAGAAGAGGTGCTGCCAGAGTAGCGGCTCACCCTGGTTTGCCGGGAGGAAGAACGTCGTCCCCACCGCGTGGTCGAAGAACAGCATGATGATCGCCCCTGCCAGGATCGGCATGGCCAGGAGCGCGAGGATCGCCGTGATGAAGAGCGCCCAGACGCTGAGTGGGAGCCGGAACCAGGTCAGCCCCGGCGCCCGCATGTTGATCACGGTCGTGATGTAGTTCACGGCTCCCGTGATGGACGAGAAGCCCAGGATGAAGAGGGAGAGGAGCCAGAGCCGCTGGCCCCAATAAACCCCCGTAAAATCGCCGTCGGCCGAGAGCGGAGCGTAAGCCGTCCATCCCGAACCCGCGGCTCCACCCACAGTGAAGAAGCTCGCGAGCATCAGGAAACCAGAGGGTACCGCGAGCCAGAACGAGAGCATGTTCAGCCTGGGGAAGGCCATGTCTGGGGCCCCGATCTGAAGCGGGATCAGGAGATTCCCGAAGACCCCCACGAGGAGCGGCATGATCGCGAAGAAGATCATGAACGTGCCGTGCATGGTGAGCAGGGAGTTGTAGAACTCGGGTAGGATGATCCCCCCCGGTGCCATCGTTTCCGGGAGGACCGTCCCTCCCGGCATGGGCTGTCCCGGAAAGCCCAGCTGCCACCTCATCATCAGGGCCATGATCCCGCCCAAGAGCATGAAGATCAGGCTCATGAACAGAAACTGCTTCCCGATCGTCTTGTGGTCCGTCGAGAAGATGTACTTCCGGATGAACGGGATCTCCTCGTGGTGCTCCTCGGCATAGGGGAGGAGGTCGTAATCCGTTCTCGTCGCCGTCACGCTCATTTCCGCGCCCTCGTGGGTTAAGGCATGCTGGTCAATTGTCCGCCCCGGTTCCGCCGCTCTGGCTGGCCGCACCACCGTTCCCTCCTGCGGCGGCCAGATTCTGGGCTCCTGGGGCGGCTCGCGTCGCGATCTGCTCAGCCTCCCACGCCTCGAACTCGGCCTGGGTCTGCACGATGACCGTGCCGTCCATCGTGTAATGACCGAACCCGCAGAGTTCGGCGCACCCCAGCGTATACTCTCCGGTGGTCGTCACCTCGAACCAGATCGGGATCGTCCGCCCGGGAATCGCGTCCTGCTTGATGCGAAACGGGTACACGAAGAAGGAGTGGAGCACGTCCTCGGACTCGAGGTGGATCACCACCGGTCGGTTCACCGGTATGTTCAGGCGGTTCAGGAGCGTGAAGTCATCGGCCGTGCGGAGCTGGCCGTCCGCGCCCGGATAAGCTGCCTCCCACTCGAACTGACGCGCCGTCAGGACGATCTCGTAGCCGTTCGTGGGGAAGGCGCTCGGGTCCTTGAGTCTTTCCCACACGCCTTTGCTCATGAAGGCCAGCCCGATCACGATCACGGAGGGCACGACGGTCCAGATCACCTCGGCCTTCGTGCTCCCGTGAGTGTATTCGGCCTTCTGACCTTCTCTCGCCCGGTACCGGAACAGGAAGTAGACCAGGAGGACCTCGGTGAGGACGAACACCGCGCCCGTGACGATCAGGATGGCGTAATAGAGGCGGTCGATGTCCGCGCCGTAAGTCGACACGCTCTCGGGGAGCAACCAGTTCATTCGCTCTCGTCTCCTGATCCCGCCGCTGACGGGACTCGGTCAGAGGTTGATCAAAAACCTGCGGCGCTCATGGCGACCGGCCCGTGGTCGTGCGGATCGAGCGGCTCCCCTAGCGGAACGACCGCGTTCGCGATCATCCCCTCGTTGAACGTGAACGTGACCTCAGCCGTCTGCCCGGTCGTCACGGTAACCGTCTGCTCCTGGGTCCCGAGCTGCGAGTGCCAGGCCTCGATTACGTACTCACCCGGCGGGAGATCTCTCAGATCGAAGGTACCCCCGGCGTCCGAGGCCGCGTGATACGGGTGCGAAGTTACCCCGACGAACGCGTACATCCACCCGTGCACGTCGCACTCGATCGGAATCATGATCTCGGGAGAGGCGAGCGTTCGATTCATCGTCGGGACCGCCCCTGGCATCCCGAAGTTGAAGGGCCGGTTCGTGGAGGGCGACCCGCTGACGTTGTGGAGCACGCCGTCCGAGTTACGGAACGTGAGAGTCTGGTCCGCTTGCACGCCGACGACGTGAGGGATGTATTGGCAGCCGTCCTGGTTGATCTCGACCGCGGCGCCCGGCACGGGGAAGGTCATGCCCTCGAGCCCCTCCCTCACGTAGATGAAGACGTCGGCCAGGTGCCCGTCTGCGACCTTGAAGTCCTCGGTCGTGGGGGGCGTCGGGTGCTTGGCCGCACACGCCTCCTCCGAGGATACGTCGATCGGGGAGTTGGCGGGTGCCGTTCCCTCGAACATAACTATCCCGCTCACGTGTCCGGCCGTTGCCACGTCGAAGGGCATCTCCGCCGGAGCGGCCGCGGCGCCGCCGCCACCGGAGTCTCCCCCTCCGCATCCCACGGCCGCGACCGTGAGAACCGCGGGTGCCAGGGCCTTGAACAGCCTCTGCTTCTTTCTCATGGTCTATCCCTCCGGAGTGAGTTCAAGTTCAGGATCAAGTCGAAGCGCCTGCGACCGCAGGGGCCGCTTCCACCCCCCCTCCTGCTCCCGCTTCTTCGCGCGCCCAACGGCGAGCAGCCCGAGGCCTCCGGTGAGCAGGAAGGCGACGAACGGCGCGATATAGGTGGAAGGAGGCGTCTCCTCCTCGAGGGTGAGGAAGTACCAGGTGCTGATGGCACCTCGCGTTCCGTCTTCACCACTGTCTCCGTCCCAGGCGAAGAACGCGACCGGGACCGGTCGGCCGAGCTCGAAACGCAGCTCGCCCTCCCCATCGGTCGGCTCGAACGCGCGGTGGAACACGACTTGCCACTGTCCGTCTATCCACTGGGCGTCGGAGGTGAGGCCCCCCGCCCCCATCGTCTGGATGTCGCCGATCCCCCGGGCGGTCGCCCGCTGGGCCCCCGCCTGGTCGCCCTGCCACTGCCAGAGATGGACCGGCGTGCGCGAATCCCCCATAAGAAAGTACGGCCTATCCATCGCTTCCGGGATCTCGACCGGGAGCTGCACCGTGAGCCGGTCGGGCCGCGCCCCGGGCTCCCGCCCCGTTCCCTGCGGCTGGAGGGAGGCGAGCACGCGGGGCTGCCAGAGCTCGAGCCACTGGGGATCGGGGCTCTGGGAGCGGTCGGTCCAACTCACCCGGATCGCCAGCTCCGCGCTGTCGTGGATGCCCTGGACCCACACGGACCTCACCGCCGGTTCGAACGCCCGGTCGCCCGTGATGATCTGTCCGACGAGGGGAACGTAGAACGACTCCACGCCGTTCCAGCGCTCGTCCGAGGCCGTTGTCGGAACCCCGGTTCCCTCCTCGGCGCGCTCGACCACGATGACCTCCCGGACCTCCGGAGGATCCTCGGGAGAGAGGCTGCGCACGTAATGGGCCAGGCTCCACATCTGCTCGTCGGTCATGAATCCCGCGTCGAGCAGGTCGGCGAACTGCGGCATCGGGGTCCCGTCGAGCCCGGTGCGGAGCCTCCGAGAGATGTCCTCGACGCTGCCGCCGCCCGTGAACCGCCAGTTCTGCGTGAGATCGGCCGCGTGAATGGGGTTCTCCCAGTCGTCCTCGAGCTCGGCCGAGCCCGGGCCGTCGCCTCGCCCCGTCTGGCCGTGGCACTGCCAGCACTCGATCTCGTCGTAGAAGCGGCGTCCCTCCTCGAGCCGCTCCTCAGAGGCGCTCCCCGCGCCGGAGAAGCTGAGCGGAGTGGGAGCCGGCAGGCTCTCGAACTGCGGATAGAAGCTCTTCACGTACTGGACGAGCGCCTGGCGATCGCTCTCCGGGAGGAGGTCCTCCCACCCGGGCATCGTCGTGCCCGGCATCCCCAGATTGATCACCTCGAGGATGTCGTCGTCCGTCGGGATGTCGCCACCGGCGGTCGTCCGAATCTGGAAGAGCCCCCGCGTGAAGTCCCTCGGCCTAGGCAGCATGTACTCGGCGGCCACGCCCATCCCGTCGCCCTGGAGACCATGGCACTGGGAGCACCACTGCTCGTAAACGACCCGACCGGGCTCGACGTCCTGGGCCTGAGCGGGCGCGGGGACGAGCGTGCCTGCTGCGCCGAGCGTGCTCGTCAGGAGCATTGAAACCATCGCGCCGGTCACTACCGCGGGGATGCTCGTGGTTGGGCGCATCACTCGAGCTCCTCCCAGGTCCGAGGTGCAACCCCGGCCTGCTCGTAGAGGAAGATGGTGACGGCCCAGATCTCTTCCGCGGTCAGGAACTCCTCCCACGCCGGCATCGCGGAGTTCCAGGGCGCCCCTTCGCTGGGAAGGCCGGGTCCCCCCTTCGCGATTCGCCAGAAGACAAAGCTCTCGGTGAGCTGCGCGATAGTGCCGCCGCCCCGGAGGGTAAGAGGCTGGGGATTGAACCCCAGGGCGAAGTGCCCGAGCCCGTCCAGGTAGTCTCCATGGCACGCGAGGCAGTTCTGGTAGTAGACCCTCTTTCCGACCTCGAAGGCCTCCTCCACCCGTCCCTCTTCCCGGAGCGGGTTTTCGAGCCCGTTCAGGACCATCGTCTCGCCCCGGAACGTGATCTGCGTTGGGTTCGCGGGATGGATGGAGCGGAGCGAGGGCGGGGCCGCGAACTTCGGGCGCACGGTGTCGTAGGTGACGACCGCGACCAGCGCCGGGACGAGCACCAGGAAAGTGGCCCTCAGGATCCGGCGCTCGGGCTTCACGAGGAGGCTCCAGATCGGACCCTGGAATGTCCTCCATCTCTCCTCGTCGGAGCTGACCCACACCAGGAGCCCCACCAGCACGGTCACCGTATACTGGAACACGACGCTCGACGGAACCGGCGCGCTGGCAACACCCAGGACGGGCGGGACATAGGGGATCCCGAAGCGGATCACGACGAAAGCCAGGACGACGACGAGCACCGACTGCCAGAATGGGTGCCCGAGGAAGTGTTTCATCACTGCATTCCCGAGAGGTAGCCGACCACCGCCTCGAGCTGGGTGGCGGACAGGCGATCCCCGAAATTGGGCGGCATCATCATCACGAGTTCCTCGTACCCTGCCGACGCCTCCGCCTGCGGATCCAGGATCGCGCGGCGGATCTCCTCGGGCGTGAGCCGGGCGCCCACCTGGGTCAGGGGGGGGCCCACCGGAGTGCCCTCACCTCCGATCTGATGGCACTGGAAGCAGAGGGTCAGGGTGATCACGGCGGGATCGGTGGAAGCGATCTCGAACCCGCCGGCCGGAGTGGCCCCTTCGGGCGCTGCCTCGGGCGGGATGTCCGCCCCTGTGACCGTGACCTCGCCGCCGTTCGACTCCAGGTACGCCACGATGGACCAGATCTGGGCCTGGCTCATTGTGCGGTCTAGCGCCAGCATGATGGGCGGGAAGTCGTCCACGAGGTGATCGGTGGGCGCCACAAGGGATTGATGAAGGTATTCCTTGCAGGACAGGCCTGAGATACGGGTGCCGCAGCGTGCGCCGATCGTGCCCTGGCCCTCGTAGTCAGAGAGCAGGTTCGGCGCGCGCGCACCCGGAGACTCGGCGTGGCAGGCGGTGCATCCTCCGGCGCCGGTGAAGAGCGCCTCTCCGGCCGAGACGAGCTCCTCTGGGGAGATGTCGGCCCCGAAGGCCAGCACTTCCGGCACCTCGGACTGGACCTGTGGAATGATGTTGGCCACCAGCGTATAGAACCCGATGGTGGCGAGCACCACCCCACCGACCTTCAGATCTATCGAACCCATGACCCTCGACCCCCTCAGTGGCCCGGGGCGGGTTGGAGCCCCGTGTCCAGGTCTCGTCCACGCCCCTCTTCAGGGCCGCCAGCCATCGCCGGACGGGGCGCCGGCGTCGCCTCACGGGCCTTCACGGGGGCGATCTCCGGCTTCGCGATCATCCCCCCGATCCAGAACACGAACGCGATCATGGCGAGGAACAGGAGCACGCACCCGCTGATGACCTGCGCTGCGTACCCGAGGGCTGGCGTGGCCGCATAGTCGCTAGTGTCGCGCAAGACCTCGTAGACGTGCCAGTGCTGCCGGATCCCGCTTCTCGCGAATCCCATGAGGCCCATGAGCCACGTGAAGGTCACGACCAGCACGAAGAGGGCGTATTGCGACCGCGGGGGCATCTGCCCCCAGCGGATCTCGCCCCGCGACTGGGCGCGGCGCGCGATCAGGATGTCGAGCGTGAGGACGGCGAAGATCGTGAAGATGACGATGAGCACCTGGTAGACCGAGAAGCCGATCCGCACGATCGCCGGGACGAAGTAGCCCCAGATCCCGTAGAACAGGACCACGAGTGCCGCCACCCCGATCACGATCCCCTGGGTGATCGTCCCCGTCTTTGCCCACGACACGGCGGGAATCTTGTTCGCGCGACGGTAGAGGAGGAACGACAGGAACGTGGTCAGGATCATCAGGTTCACAGCCGTGTTCTTCGCGCTCATGACCCCGAGGGCGCCGAGGAAGGGGTGGAACGTGCCGCCCATGGCGGTCAGCTCCTCCCGGTCGGCAATCATCGAATGGGGCGTGGCCCACACGATCACGCCAATCACGAGAACGAGGAGCATCCATTTCGTGTAGGGCGCGAACCGCTCGCCCCCGGGGATCCGTCCCAGGCCCACCCAGAGATAGTAGTTCCCAGCCAGGAAGAGGACGCCGATGAGGAAGGCCTGCACGATCCAGAGCCAGCTCATGAAGCCGCCCATCATCGTGACGCCCAGCTGCTGGTTGAACTCGTAGATCTCACGGCCCAGCCAGTACCCGGCGAAGGGGAGGAGAAGGAAGGTCCCGATCGCGATGAAGTTCCCGACGTAGCCCATCCAGTCGTAGTGCGCCCGCTCCTCCTCGGACTCGGACTTGAGGAAGCGGTACGCGGCGTACGCGGCCACGATCGACCCGCCGAACACCACGTTCGCGATGAGCCGGTGGATGTTGATGGGCATCCAGGTGGCGTTCGCGAAGGCGCTCCAGAACTGGACCGTCTCGGGAGCGACGTCCGGCGTGAGCTCCCCGGGAGGGCTCATCATGAACGTGATCCACGCGTTCGCGATGAACATCACGACCGTTCCCCAGACGTTCAGGAGCAGCCCCAGCCCCCAGTGGACGAGCTTCGCGCGTCCCTTCTTCCAGTGCTCCCACCCGTAGTAGTACGTGTAGAGCGTCGCCGACTCGAGGAAGAAGAGCGCCGCGTAGACCCACATGGAAACCCGGAACACGGAGCTCAGGTAGCTCCAGAGCTGCGGGTACTGCGTCGTGAGGAGGAAGAGGAAGAGCCCCCCGAGGAGCGCCGTGGCGCTGTATGCCACGAGGAGGAGGCGCGTGAACTCCTTTGCGAGGCCGTCGTAGCGCTTGTCGGTCCCGAAAATCCCGATCGCCTCCGCGATCACGGCGAACATAGGCACGCCGAGCACGAAGGCGGCGAACATGAGGTGTACCTGGGCCACGATCCACACGGCGGCCCGGCTCCCGATGAGCGGCACGTCGGCCCCGTACGCGGGCGGGGCATAGCCCTGAGCGAAGAGCGGGATCGCCACGGCGGTCGCGGCGAGTGCCAGGAGCCCGGGCAGGATCCTCCGCTTCATCCCTTCCCTCCGTTTCGAAGGAAGAAAGGAAGACGGCGGGAGAAATCCACGGGCATTCGCCGGCGAACTTCCGCGATGAGATCGAGATCGACGGTCTCGTGTCCCTCCCGGCGCGCGAACTCCTCCACCCGGTTCACTACGACTCCACGTACGAAGCTCGGGATCCGGTCGATGCGGGCCTCAGCCTCGGCACTCCAGCGGAGCGTGCGCACGGCCTTCGCGCTGTAAGTCACGGCTGGCCGGGGCCGAACGACCGGCCGCCCGCCGGGCGGATCGTACGCGCAGGACTCGTCCGGGCCGAGGAGGTCGCCTGTTTCCGCGTGCGCGCGCGCCCTGCAGCCCCCGCACACCTCCCGGAACTCACAGCGACCGCACTTGCCGCCGAGCGTTCCGGCGCGAAGCGAGCGAAAGACGGGAGAGCCATCCCAGATCTCGCGGAAGGACGACTCCCTGAGATCGCCCGCGACGACCGGCGTATACGGGCACGGCGTCACCTTCCCTTCGGGCGTGATGCGGCAGTAGTGGAGGCCGCAGGGGCAGCGGGTCGCGTAATTCAGGAGCGGTGAGTCGGGATCGCCCAGGGAGACATGGCGCATCAGCTGTGGTTGGCACTTCGACCGGACCATCATCCGCCCGCGATAATCGGCCTCGAGGGTCATCAGCTCTCGAAGGACGTCTTCGTTCTCCGCCGCTGAGAGGCCCTCCATCTGCTTCCCCCGGCCCGTAGGCACGAGGAAATACACGTTGAACGAGACGGCTCCACGGTCCGCGGCCCACGCCGCGAGGCGGACCAACTCGCGCCGGTTTCCGCGGGTGAGGCTCGTCTGGATCACGAAGTCCAGCTCGTGCTCGACGAGGCGATCCACGGCGGCCAGCGTGTCCGTCAGGGCGCCCTTCCCGTGGCGGAAGCGGTCGTGGTACTCGGGGTCGAGCGAGTCCACGCTCACGGCGACGCCTGTCACTCCGGCTGCCTTGAGCGACCCGATCCGCGCGGACGTCAGCCGGGTGCCGTTCGTGCCGACCACCACGGTGGCCCCCCGCTCCGCCGCGTGCTCGGCGACCTCCTCCAGATCCTCGCGGAGGAGCGGCTCTCCCCCCGACAGGATCAGCATGGGGCTCGGGTTCACCTCGAGGAGCTCGTCCAGGACTCGGTGACACTCGTCCGTCGACAGCTCGCCGTCCGCCGCGTGCCAGGAACCGGCCGAGATGTAGCAGTGGGCGCACGCGAGGTTACAACGCTTAGTGAGGTTCCACGCCACCACGTGTGGAAGGAACGTCTCCGCTTCCGAGCCGAGCGAGGCGAAGCGCTCGGCAAGGGCCCGGCGGCCCCACGGAGCCGGCCGGGGCGTCAGGAGGGCGCCGAGCCCCTCACCGGAGCCCGCCGGTAGAGAGGTTCGATCGAGGGAAGAGCTCACTCGTCGGCGTCCTCCGCCCCCGACATGAACCGTTCGACCGCGGCACGGGCGTCCTCCGGGGAGACCATCTTCAGGTCCACCGGGCACTTCTCGACCTGCTTCTCCACGTCCCGGATAGGGCAGCGGGTGATCCCCTGCGCCTTCGCCTCCTCGATGAACTTTCTCATCTCGGGGGTGAGCCCGTCCACGCCCTCGGCTGCCGCCCTGATCTGCTTGGTCTGGAGCTCACGGAACATCACGAGCATGGTGTCCATATCGAACTCGTCGGCCTCGATCATGGCCTGTTTGTTCTCATCCATGATCGGGGTCGTGACCTGCCACACCGCGTGCTCCTTCGCGAAGCGCTCCACCGTGTTTCGAGCGAGAGGGCGGGCGACGAGCGGGACGGCGCGGAGCCGCTCGAACGCCTCCTCCGTCCAGACGATCGGGTCGTGGGCGTTCCGCTCGCGGGTCTGGAGGTGTCCCGTGTAGGGGCACGTCACCTCGATCGTGGGAGCTTCCGGTACCGGGTCCGCGTCGCTCCCCTGGACCACCGTGCGCCGCATCGCCTCCTCGGCCTTCACCTCGGCCAGCGCCAGTTCTTCGGCCGTCCCGATTCCCATGATGAGCTGCATGTGGGTGGGGAGGAGCTTCTGGATCGCTTCGTCAAGCCGCTCACCCGTAACGGTCGGAAGCAGATCCATCGCGTGCGCCCCGTTCCCGTCCGAGCGGGCCGTCCGGCCCCCGTAATTCTCGAGGACGAACTCCTCCACCGCTTTTCGCGCGATGCCCAGCGCAAACGGCGGCACCCTCAGGATCCGGACTTCGGCGTCGGGCGCCCACTCGAGCCCCTTCTCGCCGTCCTCCTCGATCCACGGGATGTCGTCGGGGCGCACGTCGGTCGTCCCGACCAGCAGAACGTTCGTGGGCGCGAGCCGGCAGAGGTTTTCGGCCTGCGAGCCCATGTCCGTGCCCTCCACGCGGTGGCCGCCGTGACGGGCGACGATCAGGAGCGAGGGGTCGATCTCCTCAGCCCACTGCAAGATGCACTGGAAGGGCTTTCCGATGAGGATCTGGGTCTCCAGCTCCACGTCTGGGAACTCGCTCGCCATGATCTCGGCGCGCTTCAGGTTTGCCTGGCAGAGCTTCAGGAGCCCCTTGTCGATTATGTTGTTGTGGAGCTCCTCCTGCTCCTCGAACTTGAAGACCTTCGCGGCCTGCGCGGAGAGGACGTCCTTGATGTTGCCGAAGACGACGTGGTGATACTCCACGTCGAAGGCAGAGCAGGCGTACAGCTTTGCGCCGAACTCCCGGGCCAGCTCGAGCGCGACCCGCATCGCCTTGTAGGAATAGGACGACCCGTCCACGCAGATCATCCAGCGACCCCCCTCGAGCGGGCGGTCATTCCGGACGATCAGCGTGTCCTTCTCGACCCTCCGGATCACGCGCGAGACCACGCCGCCTAGCTGGGAGAAGGGCTGTCGCCCGATCCCGTGGGCTCCGATGCAGACGAGGTCGTAACGCCGGCCGCTCTCCCCAGCGAGCTTCTCGTCCTGGGATTCGTCCTCCGCCACGATGCGGCCGTCCTCGTCGAGCCGGACGTCGCTTCGCACGGTTGAGCCCCCGTCGTACTTGTCCGCGATGTTGGGGTCGAAGCCGATGAGGCTCGGAAGCCGGCCCGCGCCTCGATCGGCCTCGCGGATGATCTCCTCGAAGTTGATCCCCTCGAGTAGCTGACGGGTGAGGGGAACGCCGGACTCCTGGCAGTACCGCTCGGTCTGATCCAGGAAAGAGTCCGAGATGAGCTGGAGGCCCTTCTCGATCAGCTTGTCGTGGACCTTTCTCTGCCGCTTGATCTCTTCGGGAGTCTGAAACTGCGCGGGGAGGCCGGTTTCGAGCTGCCGGAACCGAACGTCGTGGAGACGGGCGGCGTAGACGTGGTTCCCGGTGATACGGCCCTCGGATCTCTTGGTGATCTCGACGGCTCTCTGTACGGCCCACTGAGAATGGGACGAGTTATCGACCGGAACGAAGATCTCGCGGTACATTACGAACCTCTGACTCGGAGCCGCAGTTTCCTTCGTTCCCCCGGTCACACCACCACCAGTGATCCCACTCCGCGGATCGGTCGGGTCTATGGCCCGCACTCGCCACCGGCTCTCCGTCGGGGAGCCAACCCACGAGCCCTTCGGGGCCGCGCTCTGGGACGGCTCACTTGTACGAGATTCTCTGCGAAACCGAGACCGATAGCGGGAGGACCCGGTCAGGCACAGTCGGACACGGGAGCCGAACCCCGACTGCGCCCGAGGATAGCCCGTCCGTTCGGACGATCCGCGCCCTCCAAGACCGCACCGCGTGGCCAGTATATCTGGCCCCTATATGGCTGTCAACTCGCTTTCGTGACGCATCCGTGCGGGGAGTGAAACGCTATCGGAGAGCAGCGCTGATCCGTTTGAGGAGGGCGCTCGACAGGGCCGTCGAAGCCAGGAGAAAGAAGACCAGAACCGCTGCGGCCGGTAGCATGTCCCAGCCCCCCGGGGGTGCAACCCCCTGCGCTCCCGCCAGGAAGACCTCGTGAAGGGGACGGTAGGGAAGAATCATCTCGATCCGGGCCCCGAGGCTGCCTGGAGCCGGCGTTCGGAAGACTCCGGATCCGTGGAGCAGGAAGAGGGAGAGGACCGCGGCGAGAAGGGCGCCCTCGGCCATCGAGGCCGCGAAGGCCGCGACCCAGAGCCCGACGAGGTTTGCGGTGAGGAGGGCGAGGAACAGGGCCGGGACGACGGCCGTCCATACCGTGACCCCGGCGCGGCCCGCTCCGAGTACGAGCGCCATGGCCGGGAGGAGCTGGAGGAGATCGAGGGCGGTTCCCGCCATCATGCGCTCGACCACGAACCTCGGCTCCGGGAAGCCGCTTAGGATGATTCTCCGAAGTGGTCCACCGTCGGCCTCCCGGAGGAGCGGGATCGTGGAACCGAACGTTCCAAAGAGGACGAAGAGCACCGCGTAGGTCGCGGACGCGTGGTACGCCGGCGCGCCCCCGAGCGCGAGCGGCGCGACGAGTAGCACGGGCGTCGCGACGTTGAACGCCATGAGGCGCCTGCGCCGGAGCGCGATCCGCCACTCGACCGCGAAGACGTCGAGGCTCACGGCCGTTCCGGAGACGGGAGATCGGCCGAGAGCTCGAGCGGCTCTCCCGTGACAGCGTGGAACAGGTCGCCCAGCTCGGGCTCGCGAACCCGGACCCGCGTGATCGAGACGCCCTTTGCGAGAAGCCGGGTAAGGAGCTCGGGGAGCGGAGTGGATCCGCGGGTGCTCTGAACGACGATGGCCTCCCCTCGGCCATCCGACGACACCGCCCGCCGGACCGACTCCGCCCCCGGCACCGTCTCCAGCTCCCAGGTCGAGCCTGTGCGCTCACGGTCGTGGTCCGGCCGGAGGGTGCCGACGAGCTCGATCTCGATCGTGGTCTTCCCATCGAGTCGATCGAGGAGCTCGGCGAGCGGGGCGTCGATCGCGATCGATCCCCGATGGAGGAAGAGGATGCGATGAGCCCACCGGGAGGCTGCCCGGGTATCGTTCGTCGCAATCACGGCGGCGCCTCCGGCGGCTGCGCGCTCGCGGACGGCTTCCTCGAGCGCACGGGTCCCCGCGGGGTCGAGCCCGACCGTGGGTTCGTCCAGGAGCAGGAGAGGGGGTCGGAAGGCCAGGGTCTCCACGAGAAGGAGCTTCCGCCGCATCCCGAACGAGAGCTCGCTCACGGGCACGTCTCCGACCTCCTCCAGGCCGAAGGCCGCGAAGAGCTCCGAGACGCAGGCCCCTCCACGGCCATCCCGGCCGCCCCGGAGCCCCGTGAAGAAGCGGACGCTCTCGCGCGCCGTGAGGTGTGCGAAATGGCGGGGGCTGTCGGGTGCGTACCCAATCCCGGGTCGGAGCCGGCGAACGGACCCGCGGACGCGCTTGCTCAGGAGCGAAAGCGAGCCCACGGTCGGGCGGAGATCGGTCGCCAGGAGCCTGAGCAGCGTGCTCTTTCCGGAGCCGTTCGGGCCGATGGCCGTCACGATCTCACCCGGACCCACGGAGAAGCTCACGGGACCGAGACCGGTCCGCCCCGACCGGTACCGGTATCCCATCCCCTCCGCGAGGATCAGAGGTCCCAGCCGGCCCGTGCCAGCATCCACAGGTTTCCGACCACGATGACCATCGCGGTGACATAGAAAGAGGACGGAAGCTCCGAGCCGGGGAGTGGGAAGAACGCCCCCTGGATGAGGGCGGGGAGGCGAAGCCCGTGAAGGGCCCAGATGACCCTCGCCAGCCACGGGTTCTGCCAGCTCCAGAGCCCCCACGTCACGCTGGCGAGGATCGCCGTGCCGAGGAGGAGCCAGAGCCACACCGGTCCGCGCTCCGCCGGGAGGACTCCAGCCCGAGACATGGCCCAGACCGAGAAGAGATAGAGGAGGCCTACGTGCAGGTAGACCATCGCGGCCTGCCGGAACTTCCGGCTCCGTGAGGCGGCCTCGGGGGTCCCCTCGAGCCCGGGCACCGAGGCGTCGGGAGTCATCACATGCCTTCGAGCCCGAGCTCCGACCTGGCCGTGTCCATGACCTCGGGGGTCAGAACGCGGATGTCCCGCTCCCGCGCGTAATCCGTGTAGATGCGCTTCACCATCCCGCGAACGAAACCGGGAACGCGCTGGAGACGCTCGACCGCTTCGGGGCTCCACTCCACGGGTCCCGGCCCACCTCCTGCCTCGGGCGGCTGAAACGCCGACTCGCTTCCCGCCTCGAGCGTGCTGCGCGTGACCTCGAGCGGTTGAGCGGGCACCTCGCGTCCCCCGATTCTCACTCCCATCGAGCTCACGAGCTGCGTTTCCATGGGGTTCGTGAGGAGCGCCATCTCGCGCCGACACTTGCCGCACGAGAAGACCGCCGCGAGCGTGCCGTCGCCCGGGATCTGGCGCTCGACGAACTCCATGACCTGATCGCACTCGACGCAGAGGAACTTCATGGGACCTCTTTCGGCTTCGACGAGCGACCTTCCCCGGACGCGCTCGACGGGCGGCTCGCGCCGGCCTGCTCGACGCGCTCTGCAAGCGCGCGGAAGGCTCTGCCCACGGTCCCATCGGGGACCTCGAGGACAATGGGTTGCCCCCGGTCCGTGCTCTCGGCCAGGCGGGGGTCGAAGGGGATTTGCCCCCACACGGCCACCCCGCTCTCCGAGGAGAGGCGCTCAATCCCGTCACCCCGGAAGATCGGCTCCGATCGACCGCAACCGGGACAGACGTACTCGGTCATGTTGGCTACGAGCCCGATCTGGGGCACGCCAGCCTCGCGGATCAGACGGATGGACCGCGAAACGACGGCGCGGGACATCTCCGAGGGTGTCGAAACCACGAGGACCGTCGGCAGATCGGGCACGAGCTCCAGGAGCCTCCGGATCTTGTCTGTTCCGGGCGGGACGTCCACTAGGAGGAAGTCTGGGGATCCCCACGCCACGTCGCCGAGAAACTCGCGGAGGGCCGTCGCCTCCATGCTGCTCTGCCAGAGGAAGGTATCGGAGGCGGGCTCCTTCCATCTGAGCGGTGCGTCCTGGGCATCCTGGAGGAGCTCCATCGAGATGACGCGCACACCTCCGGCTCCGGAGACGGGGACGACCCCCCCCTCGCCGTCCTCTAGGCTTCGGCCGGTAACCCCGAGCATCCTCGCGAGGGACGGTCCGTTCAGGTCGGCGTCCACCACACCCACATGCTGACCGCGGGCCGCGAGCGTCGCGGCGAGGTTGGCGGTGACGGCGCTCTTCCCGACTCCCCCCTTCCCGCTTGCGACGGCCAGGACCATACCGACGCCGGACAGGCGCTCTGCGAGCCGAGCTCTTTGTTCCAGGACTTGCTCCAGGAGCTCGGACCCCGTGCCGTGGTCTACCTCGTGATAGGTTCGGAACTTTCTCACGGAACAATCTGTTTCCCGTCGGGGTCATGTACTTGGATGGCGTCCACCGGGCAACTTCGGCACGCCGCGACGAGTTCGGCGTGCTCGACGGCAGAAGCCCCTGGGCGCAGCACCGCGATTCCTTCTCCATCGAGCTCGAAGGCCTCCGGGCTCGCCTTGATGCAATCCCCGAACCCAACGCAAATGAGCCGGTCGATACGAATCGTGAGCTCGCCGATCCGCTTCTGCTCGAAATGGGCCAAGATCACGTTACTCCTGGCGGAGCGCCCGACATTTGGGCAACTTTTAGGAAGCTGTCGTCTGTTTCCGCCCCACGGCAAGGGGAGGCGTTCTTGAGCATGTCCGTTTGGGGTCCGGCGCTCGCCCTCGCCCTGGTGGCGTCCGCCGGGCTGGTATGGGCTCCCGGGTCCGCGCACGCCCAGGACGAGGCCGAGGAGGCCGAGGACCTCTGGGCAATCGAGGCCGAGCTGGGGGGAACCCTGTTCTTCGGGAACAAGGTGCAGTCGCAGTTCACGTCCAAGACTGAGATCGAAGGTGTCCTTGCGCGGGCCGAGGTGGGCACCGAGATCGAGTTCACCTACGGCGTTGCGGAGGATAAAAAGTCGGGGGAGACGACCGTCAGCCGTCGCAACTGGAACGTCGACAACACGCTCGACTTCAGGCCGGAAGCCCTCTGGCGGCCGTTCCTGTCGGGGGCGGTCCAGTCGAATTACCAGAAGAAGATCGCATTCCGTTACCAGGCGGGCGTGGGGCTCAAGTACGATCGCCAGGAGAACCGGAACAACCGGATCGAGTTTTCAATCGCCGTCCTCGGCGAGAAGACAGACGCACGCCCGTCGAGCAAGCCGGTCGACGAGGGGAGCCGCGCGCGCTGGTCGTCCACCGCACGCATCCGAAAGACCTTCTTCGAGGACGATCGGCTCGGGATCGATCTTAAGGGGGAGTACCAGCCGGTCTTCGACGACGCCGGGAACTACACCTGGGAAGCCGACGCTTCCGTCACGTTCAACCTCACAGAGATCGTCGGGCTGCGGATGAGCACGAAGCTGGAGTACGATTCACGAGCCGTGGCAAGGGGGGCGAAGACGAACCAGGACGGGAAGTCCCAGATGTCGGTCGTAGTGGAGCTCTGATCGGCGGCAGCCGTCGCCGAGGTCACCCCTCACCCGGCGCGCCGCCGCTTCCCCCTCAGGAAGTCCATCATCACGTACTGCCCCAGCGTGAGCGTGGAGGCGAAGTACGCCTTTCCCCGACCGATCTGGCTCACCCGCTCGACGAAGCGGACCAGATACGGGTCGCGGGCGAGCATGAAGGTGTTGATCGAGATGCCCGCCTTCCGGCAGGCAAGCACCTCACGGTAGCTGCGACGCAGGATCGCTGGATCAAGCCCTCCCGAGTTCGTATAGATGCGCCCGTCGGGGAGCGTCATGGCTGACGGCTTCCCGTCCGTGATCATGACGATCTGTCGCATTTCCTTCTTCTGGGAGAGGAGGGTCCTTCGCGCGAGCTCAAGCCCTTCGGCCGTGTTCGTGTGGTAGGGCCCGACCTGGGCCTTCGCGAGCCGGGAGAGAGGAATCTCCTGCGCGCGGTCCCCGAACGTGATCACCCGAAGCGAGTCCCCCGGGAACTGGGTTCGGATCAGGTGGGAGAGCGCTAGCGCGACCCGCTTCGCGGGCGAGAAGCGGTCCTCTCCGTAGAGGATCATCGAGTGCGAGACGTCCAGCAGGAGCACCGTGGCGCAGGAGGATCGGTACTCCGCCTGGTGGACCATGAGGTCCCCATAGTCGAGTGCAAGGGGGACGCCGGGTCCCTCCCGTTGGATCGCGCGTTGAAGCGTGGCGGGGATGTCGAGGTTCATCGTGTCCCCGAACTCATAAGGGCGGCTAGCGGCCCCCGATTCGACGCCGGTCGCAAGCTGGGGCGTGTCGTGCGCGCCCATGGAGGATTGACCGGTCGCGGCCATCAGTTCCCGGAGCGCCCGGTACCCGAGGAAGTCGAGTCCCTTTCGCGTGAGTGAGAAGTCCACGCCGAGCGCTGCTCGCCTCGCCTCGTCGATGTTCCCTTCGCCCGCTGGCTGACCTCCCGGGGGGACCAGGCTATCGGCAGAATCCGTGGAGATGTACCCCTCCTCCACGAGCCGCTGAACCAGGTCGTCGAGCAGCTCCACGATGCTCGCCCGCAGCGCGTCGTCCCCCTCCCCCTCCCCCCGCAGCTCCTCCAGCATCTCCTGCGTGAGCTGCCCGCTCTCGAACAGGGCCCGGAGGAGCGCTTGCTTCAGCGCTTCGGTGGACGAGTGGTCCTGGTCTCCGGACCACCCCCAGAACCGGTGGAAGTGAGGTCCACCCGCGAACCCACCGTCCAGGAGAAAGTCCGAAAGCCGATCGAGCAGCGCCTCGAGGTTCAGAGCGTCGAGGAAGCTGCCCCGGTACTTCATATAGGTGGTGAAGCGCATCGCGGGGAGCTCAAGGGAGGAGGCGGAGGGAAGCCGACCTCTGATACCGGAGGTCGAGGGTTCGGTTCCGGGGGGCCGCCCGTTTTTTCGCCACCGCATCATGCCGCCCCATGCCGGGGTGTAACTGAAAGAAACACAGCAGGGCAGCCAGTCGAGGACTTGGTCGGGGGGAAACCGTAAATGAGAAGCCGGAGCATTGTCGCTCCTTTCGCGGTGGTTCTCGTGATCGGTTGCGGGGACTTGGGGCCTCAGGAATCGGCCCGCATCCGGACCGATTCACATGGTGTATCGCCTTGAGCACTATGTCGAACCAGACGGCCGCCTCGCCCCCGACATCTACCACGTGGTGGTCTCCGTGCCATGGCCGCGCTCGTCTCGGGCAGCCACGGGAGGGCGCGCGCGACTCGCACCTTCTCACGCGCAGTACCCTTGTCCGGCGCTGGCGCGCGGACGTCTCGGCGGCCAGGCACGCGGTGCGCCCGCCGAGCCGACGGCCGGCCCTTCCGAGCCACGGTCCCGATTACCGTCTCCGACCGGGGCCCGCCTGGTGAGCCGGCCCCTCGATCTCGACGATCTGACGCCGCGCCAGGTGCGCGCCTTCCGGCGCTCCATCCTCCGCTTCTACGACGAGCGCGGGCGCGATCTGCCGTGGCGGGAGACCCAAGATCCGTATGCGATCCTCGTCTCGGAGGTGATGCTCCAACAGACGCGCGTCGAGACGGTGGTTCCGTACTACGAGAAGTGGATCGCGCGCTTCCCCAGCATCGGCGCACTGGCCGAAGCGGAGACGGACGAGGTGCTCAAGCTCTGGGAGGGGTTAGGGTACTACGCGCGTGCGCGGAACCTCCGTTACGAGCAGACTTGATGTTCGTCCAATAGTCGGGTACTACGCGCGTGCGCGGAACCTCCACCGAGCCGTGCGAGAGATCGAGGCCCGCTACGACGGCTGGATCCCCGGGGACCCTGACGAGCTCCGGGGCCTCCCGGGGATCGGCGCGTACACGGCTGGGGCGGTGGCCTCGATCGCGTTCGACGTGCCGGTCCCCGCGGTGGACGGGAACGTGCGTCGCGTCCTCGCCCGGTTGGCCGACGACCCGGCGCCTCCCCTGGCCCGGCTCGAACGCTGGGCGTCACGCCTCGTGGATCCGGACCGGCCCGGTGCGTTCAACCAGGATCTGATGGAGCTTGGGTCGACGTTGTGCACGGCCCGCGCCCCCGTGTGTGGCAGCTGCCCGGCCGGCAGGTGGTGCCGAGCGCGCCAGTCGGGCACCGTCGAGATGCGGCCGCGTCGGAACCCCAAGCGCGGCGTCCCCACTCTGACAGAAGCCGTCGTGATCCTCGTCGACCTAGCTGACGGGGACTGGAGGATTCTGCTGAGGAAGCGACCGGAGCAAGGGCTCCTGGCCGGGCTGTGGGAGTTCCCGGGCCGACCCGTGGGGTCGAGGCGGAGCGCACGGGCCGAGGCGCTGACCTGGCGTGGGAGCTGGTGGGGGCGGAGCGGGGGCCGAAGAACGGAGTCTGGTCTGCGCCCGATGCCGGGGACGCGGTGGCCGGTCTGCTCTTCGGTCGCGAGGCCGTCGCGCTACCCCCTCTCGAACACGCCTTCTCTCATCGGCGAGTGCGGTATTTGCCGTTCCTTAGTCTCGGTGGATGGGGCTTGCCGCGACGAGGGGCCCGAGAGTGGTATGCCGAGAACCGGAGGGGGCGAGAGTGGGTCGGGGTCTGGACGACCGGTGGGGGGAGCGCCTCGGTGGATCCACCGAGGCGAGGAATCGGATCTCGCACTTCCCTCGGCTCAGCGAGAGCTACTCCGGCGTGCCTGGGACCAGCTTTCGGAGCTCGCCCGTAGAAGACGGACGTGACGGCTCAGCTCCCGTGCCGTGCCCTCACGTAGCCGCCGTCCGTTCGGGAGATCCGCCGCTCCGCGACGAGCGCCTCGAGCGCGAGCTCGCAGGCGGCAACGCGGACGCCGTCGCTGGCCTTGGCCGAAGCGAGTCCGGTGGCGACCACGAGCTGGAGCAGGCCGGTGACCTGCTCGAAGCCCTGAACGCACGCTCGAGCACCGGCGTCTGCCGAGATCTGGAGCGCTCCCCCGGACTCGAAGTAATCCACGATGTCCTCGACATCGGCGCCTCCGGCGCGCTCGTCGAAGGCGTCCCGCGCGGCGGCCGCAATAAGGTCCCGAGCGATCCGCGCCGATCCCTGTAGCTCGCCGTCGTACTCGAGCTCCATCTTCCCGGTGATCATCGGGAGCGCGGCGACCACGTCTCCGATCCGCGGGACCACGCAATCCTCCTGGAGCCGGAGGGCCCGCCGCTCCGCGCTGGAGACCGCTCCCTCGAGCACCGAGATCGGCAGCCGCTGGCTCACGCCGGAGCGCTGGTCTATGCGCTTGTCGCTCCGGGCGAGGAAAGCGATCCGCTCGATTAATTCCGAGAGGAAGTCCGGGATCTCAACCGGCACCCCGTCCCGCTCGACCCACGCCTCCTGCTGAGTGATCGTTGTCCCGGTCTCGACGTCGTGCGGGTAGTGCGTTCGGATCTCCGAGCCGATCCGGTCCTTCAGAGGAGTGATGATCTTGCCCCGTGCCGTATAGTCCTCTGGGTTGGCTGTGAAGACCATCAGGACGTCTAGGGGGAGCCGGATGGGGAACCCCTTGATCTGGATGTCTCCCTCCTGGAGGATGTTGAACAGGCCGACCTGGATCTTCCCGGATAGGTCGGGGAGCTCGTTGATCGCGAAGATCCCCCGGTTCGCTCTTGGGAGGAGTCCGTAGTGGATCGTTAGCTCGTCCGAGAGGAGGTGGCCTCCCCGGGCGGCCTTGATCGGGTCAACGTCTCCAATGAGGTCGGCCACCGTCACGTCGGGCGTGGCCAGCTTCTCCACGTAGCGGGCGTCGCGCTCAACCCACGCGATCGGTGCGTCGTCCCCAGCTTCCTCGAGGAGCAGCCTCCCCTCCCTGGAGATGGGGGAGAAGGGGTCGTCGTTGACCTCGCTTCCCTGGAGCACGGGGATCTCCGGGTCGAGGAAGCGCACGAGCTCCCGGAGGATCCGGCTCTTCGCCTGTCCGCGGAGGCCAAGGAGGACGAAGGCGTGCCGCGCGAGGAGCGCGTTCACGATCTGCGGGATGACCGTGTCGCCGTATCCGCGAATGCCGGGCAAGAGCTCTCCGCCTTCCCGGATCGTGCGGACCAGGTTTCCACGCACCTCGTCCCTGACGGGGCGGGACCGATACCCGGCTTCTCTTAGGGCTCCGAGGGTCGAGGGGCGACCCCTGGTCACTGGCACGTCACTGACTCCGCGCAGCTGTAAAGGGCTGCGTACACCCGGGCGTACTGCTGCACCCGCCTCACGTAGTTCCGGGTCTCCGGGAACGGGATGTGTTCCAGGAAGACGTCCGGGTCCCGGTACGCCGCGATCTGCTGCCATTGCCTCGTTCGGCCGGGGCCCGCGTTGTAGGCCGATAGGACGGCTTCGGGACGGGCGCCAAACCGGCTGGTCATCTGGGCCAGGTACGTGGTTCCGAGCCGGATGTTCGTCTCGGGGTCCGTGAGCACCTCGGGGGAATACACGATGCCGAGGGAGCCCGCGACCTCGCGAGCCGTGGGAGGCATGAGCTGCATGAGCCCCACGGCGCCCGACGAGCTCATGATGGGAGCGTGAAAGAGCGACTCCTGACGGATGACTCCCGCCACGAAATGGGGATCGAGCCCCCGAGCCTGGGCTTCGCGCGCCACGGCATCCCGGTACGGGAACGGATAGACGATGCGAAGGAGGCGGAGGTTCCACTCTCCCTCCCGGCGAAACAGCTCCCAACCCAGCGCGATCCCTTCGAGAGGGAACCCGTCATGGATTAGCGCCTCCGCAAAGTCGTAGCCGCCGTCGCCCCGGGCGTGGAAGTGCGCCGAGAGCCTGTCCACCTCGAAGTCCACGGTTCCCGGGATGTCTAGGATGCGGAGGACCTTCAGGCGAAGGAGGGCGTTTCTGAGCTCGAGCTCCAGGCCCGGCACCGGGTCAGGCCCCTCCCCCAGGTCGGCAGGGATTACAGGGATGGCGAGCCGCTCCCCCGCTCGGAGCCCGTAGTAGGAGAACGGATCTTCCGCGTGCGTCTCGGCCCAGACCGTCTCGGCGGCGGGTGTGTCCCCCGCTCGCTCCCGAACGAGGGCCGTCCAGTAAGCGGCCTGCTGCCGCGCCGCCGTGCCACGGCCTGCGCCCCGGTAGCGCTCGAAGACGCTGGCGGCGGCCTCGTACTCCCCCGCCAGGTAGGAATCGGCGCCGAGCTGGGTCACGAGGCTCTCGGCGGAGACTCCCGTCACGCTAACGGAAAGCAGATCGTCCAGAAGCGCGCGAGCCCGGGGTCCGAAGCCGGTCGACCGCTCTCGCTCGAGGAGGAGGGTCAGGCCGTCGGCGGCGAGCGACGACCCCGGATCCACCTCACCGATTCGGCGGAACGCGGTCCTGGCTTCGTCCATGGCCCCGCGGGCCATGGCGGAGCGTCCCGTCCAGAACAGCGCCGCCGGCGTGTAGTCGGACGGGGGATCCGCGCTGGCGAGGGGGGCCAGCACTCGGGTGGCCTCCGCGTATCGGCGGATCTCGGCGAGCCCCCGGCCCAGGGCGGCCAGGACCTCGTCCCCCTCGGAGGACGCGAACCGGTCACCCGACAGGTGAGACGCGAGCCGTCGAACGGCCTCCTCCCACTCTCCCGCGGCGAGGAGGGCCCGGCCGAGCGCGAGATTCCGTTCTTCGTCCAACTCACCCTCGATCTCGTCGAGCAGCGCCGCTGCGTCCCGGGCCCCGCTGTAGCGGTCACCGAGGGCCAGAGCCTCCCACAAATCCTCCCTGGTCTGCGCGGTGTCTCCGGCCGCAAGGGACAGCTGTCCCGCCTGGAGCCACAGGCGCGCCTGGACCGAGGCCTCGGGGCCGGCCCGCACACCGTCCACGGCGACCTCGCGGGCCCCGTCCAGGTCCTCCGCTCGCTCGTGGGCGTCGATCAGGATCCGCCGGCCCCAGCGGGAGTCGAGATCCGGCACGGGCGCGAGGTCGCCCAGGGCCTGCCGCGTGCCCGCGGGATCCGCGGCCCGCGAGTGGACCTCCGCCCGGAGGAGTGGGCTCCAGTCCTCGATAGGGGCGAGATCCTCCAGGATGGAGGCGGCCAGTGCGGCGCGCTCCGGCGCCTCGCCCTCCCTGACGTCTTCGACGGCCTCCTCGAGCTGCTCGAGGAGCGCGGTCTCGGCCCCGGCGTCGAGGGCCGGGCGGGAGAGATAGTACGGGAGCGGATCCTGCTCGCCGACCTCGTCCGCCAGGGCCTCGACGGCGCCGCGGTCGATCGGGGCCGTGCATGACGCCTGGAGGAGGAGGACGAGCCCCGACCAGGCCGGGATCCTCGACCAGATCCTCATGATTCCATCAGGCCCACGCGGTCGAGCCGCCGGGTGATGTCCGTGCCCGAGATGATCCCAAGAACCTCGCGCTCGTGGGCGACGAGCGCGCGGTGGGTCTCCGATTCGCGCATGCGCTCCAGCACCGTCGTCATGGGCGTCTCCGGCCCGACCACGAGGGTCTCGTCCAGCGGTGCCATGACGTCCGCCACCGTCTTCGTCTGCCAGTCCTCGCGCGGAACCTGCTTTACCCGGCCGAGAGTGATAAGCCCGACCAGGAGGCCGCCGCTCGCGACCGGGAACGAGTTGTACGGCCGGCGCAGAAAGTACTCGTGGACCAGGGCGTCGAGCGATAGGTCGGGGGAAACCGTCTCCGGCTCGGGAGACATCGCCTCCCTCGCGGTGAGGGGCCGTAGGAGCTCCTGGAGGAGCACCTGCTGATAGCTGGCTCGAGCCGCGTTAGAGAGGAACCAGCCGATGAAGACGAGCCACAGCCCACCGATGTAACCGCCCGCCACGACAAAGGCGTAGATCCCCAGCGCGATGATCCCCCACCCCAGAAGCCTTCCGGCCCCCGTCGCTATCCTGGTCGCCCGCCGAAGGGAGCCGGTCGTCTTCCAGAGCGTGGCCCGAAGGAGCCGACCGCCGTCCAGCGGGAACCCGGGCAGCAGATTGAAGACCGCGAGCGTGACATTAAGGAAACCGAGGTATTCCGCTACGACCGCGGTGGCCAGCCCGAACCCCAGAGCCCCGGAGCCGGCCGCCGCGCCGTAGAACAGGGCCGCGAGGGCGAAGGAGGCCAGCGGCCCGACGCCGGCAATCACGAACTCGTCTCCGGGGGACGATGCCTCGCTCGCCGTCCGGGCCATGCCGCCGAAGATGAAGAGCGTGATGCCCTCCACCTCAATTCCCTTCGCGCGCGCCACGAACGAGTGGGCAAGCTCGTGGAGCAGGAGCGACGTGAAGAAGAGGAGCGTCCCCGTCACCCCCATCACCAGATACGCGACGCGGCTGAGACCCGGCACCCCCCCCGGGAACACGGCGCCCGTGAAGGTGGCCAGGATCACGAAGAAGATGATGAACCACGAATAGTCGAGAGAGATCTCGAATCCACGTACGGACCCCAGTCGGAGCGCCCCGCGACCGCTCGCGTGCCGCGATCCGACCGCCGCGGCCGAGAGGCCTGGGGGACCAGTCGTCTCGGCGGAAGGAGCCATGTGTGGACGCTCTCGAAGGCTACGACGCACGCTCATCAGCGGTTTCCCGGGTCATTTTGACAGAACCCCCGCCGGAGAGGCACGTTCCGAGGGCGCAGATCGTGGCAGGGTTCGTGCCGTGTCAAGCACCGCTTCCGGGTCGTCCGTCCCTGAAGCGCGTGGTGGTACGAGAACCAGAGGGGCTGACCCGAGATGGCCGAGCGATTCAAACTCCCCGTCCTTCCTCTGAGGGACACGGTCGTATACCCCGGCGTAGCCGTGCCGATCTCGGCCGGCCGGCCCGGGACCGTGGAAGCCGTGCAAAAAGCGCTCGAAGGGGATCGCCGACTCTTCGCGGTCGCGCAGAAGGAGAATGCCGAGGACGCCACCGCCGAAGTCCTGTACTCCGTGGGCGTCGTCGTGCGAGTCATCCAGGCCCATCGGGTCCGGGGAGGCCTCCAGCTTCTGGTTCTGGGAGACCAGCGGGCCGAGGCCATCCATTACGAGTCGGCTGGGACGAACACGCTCCACGCTACGCTCATCGGCTTGAACCGCTTCCCGCCCCGGAGCCTGGAGGACCCCCCCTTCCAGGCGTTGGACAAGGAGCTGCGCGACCGCTCCGCGGAGCTGGGGACGCGGCGGGGCCTACCGGCGGAGGCGCTGAACCAGCTGATCCAGGGCGTGGACGACCCCGGGTCGTTCGCGGACCTCGTGGCCTTCTATCTCGATCTCCCCGCAGCCGACAAGCAGAAGCTCCTCGAGGTGCTGGACGACGAGGAGCGCATGCGGCGCGCGCTCGTCGGCGTTGAGCGGGAGCTGGCCCGGATCGAGGCGCAGGAGGAGATCCAGGCGCGGGTCCAAGAGGAGCTGGGAGAGCGCCAGCGGGAGATGCTCCTGCGCGAGCAGATGAAGCAGATTCAACGCGAGCTCGGTGACGAGGACGAGAAGCAGGAAGTCGAGGAGTTGGGGGCGAGGATCGAGGCCCTCGACCTCGACGAGGATGCACGGGTGGAGGTGGAGCGCGAGCTCCGGCGCCTCGAGCGGACGACGCCACAGTCGGCCGAGTACCAGGTGATCCGCACGTTCCTCGAATGGGTGACCGAGTTGCCGTGGAACCAGCGGACCGAGGACAAGATCGACCTCGACATCGCGCAGGAGATCCTTCACGAGGACCATTACGGGCTGGAGGACGTGAAGGACCGGGTCCTTGAGTTCTTGGCCGTCCGGAAGCTCCAGATGGAGCGGAGCCCCAAGCCGGCTCCGGACGAGGGTGCGAACGGCGGTGCGGAGACCCTGCCGGTGGACGAGGTGCTCGAGCCGGCGGGCGCCGGCGCTGTAGGCCGCAGGGTCGGGAACGGCCAGGCCGAAGGTGATCAGGCCGGAAACGGGAAGGCGGGGACCCCCTCGGAGGGAGAACCACTGGTGACACCGGAGTCGCCGGCGGAGCCGGCCGGCCCCGAGCGACCCGCAGAACGGACGGGCCAACCGACCGGGGAGCTCGTGGGGAAGGGACCGATCCTCCTGTTCACGGGTCCGCCGGGAGTCGGTAAGACGTCTATCGCCCAGTCCATCGCGAGAGCGCTCGGGCGGAAATACGTGAGGATCTCCCTCGGCGGAGCGCGGGACGAGGCCGACATACGCGGCCATCGCCGCACTTACGTGGGCGCCATGCCCGGGCGGATCCTTCAGGGGATTAGGCAGGCCAAATCCAAGAACCCCGTGTTCCTCCTGGACGAGGTGGACAAGCTGGGGATCTCCTTCCAGGGCGATCCGTCCGCGGCGCTGCTCGAGGTCCTGGACCCCGCCCAGAACTCCTCGTTCACGGACCACTACCTGGGGATCCCGTTCGACCTCTCCGAGGTGTTGTTCATCGCCACGGCGAATTACGTGGACCGGATTCCGGGGCCGCTCCTCGACCGGATGGAGCGGGTGGACTTCTCGGGATACACCGAGCAGGAGAAGCTGGAGATCGCGAAGCGCTACCTCCTACCCCGCCAGAGGGACGAGGCGGGGCTGAAGGAGGAGGAGCTCGCGATGACGGACGAGTCGATTGCGGCCCTCACGTCGCAGTACACGCGGGAAGCAGGAGTCCGGCAGCTGGAGCGGGCGCTGGGCAAGGTTGCCCGGAAGGTGGCTCGGCGGATCGCGGCCGGTGAAGCGGACGAGTTCGTGGTCACGCCGGCGCAGATCCGCGAGCTCCTCGGCCGCCCGAGGGTGCACCCCGAGAAGATGCGGACGGAGGACGCGGCGGGCGTCGCGACCGGGATGTTCTATACGCCCATGGGGGGCGACATCATGTTCGTGGAAGCCAGCGTGATGCCTGGTGAAGGGGGGCTGGTGCTCACCGGGCAGCTGGGCGACGTCATGAAGGAGTCCGGACGCGCGGCCTGGAGCTTCGCGAAGAGCCATTGGCGGGAGTATGGAATCCCCGAGAAGTACCTGAAGGGGACGGAGGTCCACATCCACGTGCCCATGGGAGCCATCCCCAAGGACGGACCATCGGCGGGGATCACGATGGCGACGGGGCTCGTTTCCGCCTTGTCGGGAGAGAAGGTCCGGAGGGACGTGGCGATGACGGGCGAGCTGACCCTGACCGGGCGCGTGCTTCCAATCGGTGGAGTGAAGGAGAAGGTGCTCGGTGCAGTACGGGCGGGGATCCACGAGATCGTCCTGCCGGCCGAGAACGAGGCGGCCCTGGAAGATATTCCCGAGTGGGTCAGGGAGACGCTTACCATCCACTTGGTGCACCATCTGGACGACGTGCTCCAGGTGGCGCTCGGCCCCGCATTCGTGCGGCCCGTCGAGACCGTGCCGCCGGTCCCAGGTCCGAAGCGGCGGAAGAGGACGCGGACCGAGGTGGGGTGACTCAGCCCCGCGAGAGCTCGAGGATGGCCTCGAGCTCGGCCTTCCTCACGGGCTGCACCGAGAGCCGGCTCTGCTTCACGAGCACCATTTCCCGGAGGGCCGGCTTCTCCTTTATCTCTGCGAGCGAGACGATCCGGGGAAGCTTCTCGACGAAGCCGACGTCCACCAGCCACCACCTGGGCTCGTCCCTCGTGGCTCTCTCGTCGTAATAGCGGCTCTTCGCGTCGAACTGCAGGGGATCCGGGTACGCCTGGCTCGCGACGCGCGCCACCCCGACGACGCCGCTCGGATCGGCGTTCGAGTGATAGAAGAGGATGGGGTCCCCTACCCTCATCTCGTCCCGCATGTAGTTACGCGCCTTGTAGTTCCGGACGCCGGTCCAGGGTGTGCGCCGGTCCCTTGCCAGGTCGTCGATCGAGTAATCCCCGGGCTCGCTCTTCGTCAGCCATCCCCCAGCCTGAGGCATCGGCCCTCCCCCCTGACAGGTCGCCGTCGGTGACCCCACAAACGTGGCGTGCGCGCTTGCCTCCGTCTACCGAGCCGGCAAGCTTGCCACTCCACCGGTTCGCCGAACGCCCGAGATTTTCTGAATCGGACCGCCTTCATCCGACCCAGGGTATGACCACTTCCCGCCTACGATCCCCCGCCGACGAATGCTGAGAACGGTCCCCTTCCTGACAGCAGTTCTGCTCACGCTGCCCAGCCCCGGGGCCGCGCAGGAGGCCTGCGCGGACGGGATGATCGGCGCCGTGGAGATCCGTAACCACTCCATCTTCAGCCCGGAGTCGCTCCCCCCGGAGGATGGGCTCGCCTGGACGTACCGGCTCGCGAGTGCGCTCCACATCCGCACGACCGCGGCGTTCATAGAGGGTGCCCTCCTCTTCCGGGAGGGCGATTGCCTGGATCCGGTCGCCCTGAGCGAGAGCGTTCGGGTGCTTCGCGAGTACCGTTTCATCGCGAGCGCCGATGTGTCCGCCGTCGAAGGAGCGGGCGGTGCTCCCCGCGTGGTCGTGGAGACGAGGGACGAGTGGACCACTCGGGTCAGAGCCCTGCTGAGGATCGAAGAGGGAGTCCGCTTCGAGGGGGTGTCGCTCTTCGAGGAGAACCTGCTGGGACAGGGTGTCACGGTCGGAGTCTTTCACGTCGATCGTGACGAGCGGCGCGACACCGGTTTTGCCATCGAGTCTCCGAGAATCGCGGGGACGTCGTTGGACGCCCTCCTCCGCGTCAGTCGAACCCGCAGAGGGGATGCCGTCGAGCAGGGGCTATTCGTTCCCTTCCACGGGGAGCGCACCGGGCCGGCCTTTCGGGAGTGGTCCTACCGGCGCAGGGATCTCCTCTCGTATGTGCTCCCGGAGGACGACGAGTTCTCGCACGTGGTCCTGCCGCTCGAGATCGAGCGAATCGAGCTCTCGTCGGCCCTTCGCCTCGGGACTCCGGGCCGTCTCTACGTAGCGGGCGGCGGGATCTCATTCGAGCGGATCGACGTCGGAGGAGCGGACTCGGCCGAGGGGGTACGGAGCGGAATGCGGATCGGGTACGACGGGGTGGCGCGTGAGGGAGGGGGCTGGTGACCTTCGGCTTGGCTCGACGGGCGCGCGGGGAGGAGCTCATGGACCGGCCGGACGTGCCGGAGGAGGAGCTCCGGGTCGCTCTCGAGCACGTGGCCGAAGCCAACTACCGCTTCGCGGGACTTCGGTCCCTCGTTCGCCACCTCGCCCCTTACGCGGCCGGCAGGGCGGAGCTTTCGCTCCTCGACGTCGGGGTCGGAAACGGGGCGATCTGCCGCGATGTCTCGCGGGCGTTTGCCCGGCGCGGCGTGCGAGTCCGGTGGGTGGGACTCGATCTGCATCCGGTGGCGCTCAGAATCGCGAGGGCCGAGCTCGCGGGTGCGGACGGGCTCGGCGGCCTCGTGCGGGGGGAGGCGACGCGTCTCCCCTTCTTGGACGGCGCGTTCGACGTGTCCACGGCAACGCTCACGATGCATCATCTGGTCGATGCGGACTGCGTGGCGACGCTCTCGGAGATGGCGCGCGTGAGCCGGCTCGCGGTCGTCGTGAGCGACCTCGAGCGCGGGCTCGTGAACTATCTGGGCGCGCAGCTCCTCTCGATGACGCTCTGGCGGAGGGATCGCTTGACGCGACACGACGCCGGGCTCTCGGTTCGCCGTTCGTTCACGGCGAGTGAGCTGCTCGCGCTGGGACGGCGGGCCCCGTTCGCGTCCGTTCGCGTGCGGCGGCACTTCCCCTTCCGACTGGTCCTGGAGGGGCGGCGATGACCCCGCGGGTCGAGAGAGCGGAAGTCGTCGTGGTGGGCGCGGGTCCCGCGGGCAGCGCGCTCGCCGGGGAGCTCGCCGCTCGCGGCAGGAAGGTGCTTCTGGTGGACCGGCGCCTCTTTCCGCGGGCGAAGCCCTGCGGGGAGTGCGTGAGCCCGGGCGGGGTCCGCGCCCTCCGGCGGCTCGGGCTGTCCGGGGCCGTCGAGGGGACCGGGCCCGTTCCTCTCGACGGCTGGTCCCTCTCCACCCCTTCCGGCGCTCGCGCCTGGGCCGCGTTTCCGCGGTCCGAGCGTGGATGGGGCGTGGATCGGGGCACGTTCGATGCCGCTCTCCTCGGGGAGGCGCGACGGCGCGGTGCGAAGGTGATTGAGGGGGTGCACGTCCGCCGCGTGGCCACCGGGTGCGCCTTGGAGCTCCCTCGGGCCTGGGGCGTGGCGGCCGGGGGTGAGGAGTGGTGCCTGACCGGCTCGGTGCTCGTCGGGGCTGACGGGCTCCGATCCGTCGTCGCGAGGGAGATTGGAGCGCTCCGGCGACAGCCCCGGCTCCGCAAGGTCTCGCTCACGTGGCGGATCCGCGGCACCGGCCCCCCGGACGACCGCGGACACCTCCTCCTAGGGGGCGAGGTCACGGTAGGACTCGCCCCGGTTCCGAGCCCCAGCGGCGAGCGAGACCGATGGAACGCGACGCTCGTGGTGGATGCCCCTAGGCTTGGGCGGGAGCTGCCCCAACGCGGGTGGGACCTCCTGACTCGGGGACTCCAGCTCCTCACGGGCGCGTGGGCGTCAGGGCCTGTGGCGTGCGACGGGCCCTGGGCCAGTGGACCGTTCGACTGGTCCACGGATCGGGTGCGCAAGGATCGCGTCGTTCTGGTGGGC
This sequence comes from Longimicrobiales bacterium, assembly GCA_965198065.1. Lineage (GTDB taxonomy): Bacteria > Gemmatimonadota > Gemmatimonadetes > Longimicrobiales > Gaopeijiaceae > SHZS01. Next base: position 1,631,010 of record CBDAON010000004.1, read on the forward strand.
GACGCCGCAGGGTACTACGATCCCCTGACGGGTCAGGGGATCTATCGGGCCCTCAGGGGGGCGGAGCTCGCGGCTGGCGTCATCGACGGGGCTCTCGTGAATCGAGGCTCGCCGCCGCGCTGGCCGGTCGCCGCCGGAGGGCTTGAGGAGTGCGGGCTCTCTACGTTTGCGGAAACGGTGGGCGGAGCCTTCACGGCCGGAGAGCGGGTCCAGCGGATGATCGAGGGCGTGCTCTCGCGCCCGACGCTCCGGGAGCCGGCGCTCTCGTTCCTCGGGTGGAGTCCGCGAGCGAGCTCGTTCCTCGCGGGGATCGTGGGGGACGTGCCGACTCGCCGACCCTTCGCGTGAGGCAACGGGGGGTCGTCGAGGAGCGTTCACCGGAGGCGAGACCTTGAAGCGCGTGGACGAGGCCGCAGCCCTGGCGCCCGCCGACATCTGCTTCCGCGTCGCCTCCGACGTGGAGCGCTGGCCCGAGATCCTTCCCCATTACCGTTGGGTGCGGTTCCGGACGAAGCACGGTCCCGGTCGCGGTGTCGTGGAGATGGCGGCCTGGAGGCCCTTCCCGCTCTTCCGATGGCCCACGTGGTGGGTTTCGGAAATGGAGTCGGACGCGTCGGGCCGCACCGTTCGCTATCGCCACGTGGAGGGGATTACGAAGGGAATGAACGTCGTCTGGGAGGTGCGACCCGAGGCGGATGGGCGCACGAGGCTTCGGATCGTGCACGAGTGGGGCGGCCCGAGGTGGCCCGTGATCGGGGGCGCCCTGGCTCAGCTCGTGATCGGTCCCGGATTCATCTCGCCCATTGCCGGGCGCACCCTCGGCGGCGTCGTACGCGAGGCCGAGTCGCGCGCCGGAGCCGCCGGATGATTCGAGAGGGAGCCCGGCCACGCCGGGTGGCGATTACCGGGATCGGCGTCATCACGGCGGCGGGCATCGGGATCGACGAGCTCTGGCGGAACCTCCGGGTCTACCGGTCACCGGTGAGGGAGGTCACGCGGTTCGACGCGTCTCCCTTTCGGACGCGGATCGCGGCGGAGGCGAGCACGTTCGAGCCCGAGGCGTTCATGGGGCGCTCCGAGGCCAGGCGCCTGGATCGGTTCGGCCAGCTCACGATCGCGTCGGCGCGTCACGCGGTCGAGGACGCCTGCTTGGACGTGTCCAGCGTTCCGGGAGAGCGGGCCGCGGTGCAGATGGGCTCGGCCCTCGGCGGGATCGCGCACGCGGAGGGGGAGTTCCAGACGTTCCTGAATCGTGGAATCCGGGCCGTCGATCCGCGCCTGGCGCTGAGCGTCTTCTGCGGGGCGGCGAGCTGCAACATAGCCATCGCGTTCGGATTCCAGGGCCCCAACTCTACGAACGCGATGAGCTGCGCGTCCGGTACGATCGGGATCGGGGAGGGGTTTCGGCTTATTCGCGAGGGGGTAGTGGACGTGGCCATCACCGGCGGTGTGGAGGCCCCCCTGTCGCCCCTCACCTTCGGAGCCTTCGCGCTCATCCGGGCGATGAGCTCCAGGAACGACGATCCACCCGGTGCCTGCCGTCCCTTCGACCGTGGCAGGGACGGATTCGTCATGGGAGAGGGGGCGGCTGTTCTGGTGCTCGAGGAGGAGGGGCGAGCGCTGGCGAGGGGGGCCCGTGTGTACGCGATGCTCTCCGGGTACGGCACGACGAACGACGCGCACCACATGACCGCGCCCCGTCCGGACGGGGCGCAGGCGGCCCGCGCCATGCTGGAGGCCTTGAGGAGCGCCGAGGTGGCGCCCTCAGAGGTGGACTACGTGAACGCCCACGGCTCGTCCACGCCACTGAACGACTCGACCGAATCCTCGGCCATCCGATACGTGTTCGGTGAACATGCCGACAGCCTGCTCGTGAGCGCCACGAAGCCCTACTACGGGCATGCCCTGGGCGCGTCGGGGGCCATCGAGGCCGCGATCTGCGCGAAGACCGTGCACGAGGGATGGATCCCCCCCACGCTCAACCTGTCCGACCCGGGCGAGGGGTGCGATCTGACGTACGTCTCGGGCGAAGGGCGAGCATCCCCTGTGCGGCACGCCTTGAGCAACTCCTTTGGGTTCGGCGGCATCAACGCTTGCCTCCTGCTCTCTTCCGCCGATTCGTCGGAGGGGCCCGACGGGGAGCCGCCCCCTCGGCTCGATTGGTCCGAGGACGGAACTCCGGGACGTTGACAGAGGTCGCGTCGCTCCCCGTCTTCCTCCCCGAGTGGGCCCTGCTCCTCCCTCTGTCCGTCTCGCTCGGCGCCTGCCTCTACCTCAGCCTCTTGTGCCTCTCTGTCCTGCCGCTCGTTCCCGGGTTCGCCGACCTCCCCGGAGATCTGGAGCTCCTCGTCGGTCCGGAAACCACGCTGGTGGCCATGGGCCTCTACTTCGTGGGTTGGGCCGTGAGGGGGCACCCGCTCGTCGAGCTCTTGTGGGGAGTGGGAAACGTGGGTATCCGGTTCATTGCCGTCGCCCTCCTTGGGCTCCTCGTCCTCTCCGGCGGGGGTTCATTGGCCTCCGCTCCGTTCCTGCTCCTCGCCGGAGGTATTGCCGCGTACGTGCAGCTCCAGCGGGTCGGCTGGATCGTCATCGACCACCGGGGGGGCTGGATCCCGGCACGGCGCTGGATTCAGAGGCTCGGCGCCGAGTCGATCGCGCTGGGGCTCCTCTGGCTGGCGCTCCTTCACCCCGCCGTGGGGGTCGTCGCTTCCGCCGTGGCGCTGTTCGTCGTTACCGTCGCGGGACGCGCGTTCCACCAGGCCGGCCGGCTGGCCGTGGCGGTCGCGGTCGGGGCCTTCCACGCCGCCTCGGGCCGGTCGGGATGGCGCACGGGGTCGGCTCCACCCGGATGGGTGAGGCGCGCGAGGGAGTTCAACGACGAGGTCGGAGTGGATTCGGCGCGCGCGACGCGGGCTGCGCTGGTCCGCCCCGGCACACGTCCCGCGCTCGTGTACGGGTGGCTGGTGTCGTTCGCGACCGGGCCGGCGTTCCTCTTCCGCTCGCTGGATCGACTGTGGGAGATTTCACTCGAGCGGGCGACTCTGGAGAGCTGTGCCCGGCGCTTTCACATGACGGAGATCGGGCTCGAGGACGAGGTCGGACGGCTGGCTCTCCTTGTCCCGATCGGCGGCCCGGGGCCTGAGGAGCTGGAGGGCATCTTCTCCGCCGCACCATCCGCTAAAAACCTTTGACTCCGGAATCACCTGTTTATAGCTTTGAGGGTTCTCGTTGGACGGATTTCCGGGGTCCCGCCAGGAAGCGTCACGAGCCCTCGAGATCCGGCTCTCCGCGGGTTTGTCGGCCCAGAACATGTCCACAGTCGCTCCCGAAACCCATTGAGAGGCAGTGTGGAACGGATGTTTACCTCCTCTCGCGGCCTAGATTCCTTCGATCAGTATCTGCAGGACGTCGAGAAATACCCCCTCATCCAGGACCCCGCGGAAGAGCGAGCCCTCGCTCGCCGGGCCCGAGCCGGCGACAAGGAGGCCGCAGAACGCCTGGTTACGGCCAACCTTCGGTTTGTCATTTCGTACGTGAAGAAGTATCAGGGACGGGGGCTGGGGCTGGCGGAGCTGGTGTGCATCGGGAACGAAGGCCTTCTCAAGGCGGTGAAGAAGTTCGATCCCGACAAGGGAGTCAAGTTCATCTCGTACGCGGTTTGGTGGATCCGACAGACCGTTCTGCAGGCGCTCGCGGAGCAGACCCGCTCGGTCCGCATCCCTCTGAACCAGAACTCGAACCTGGCCCGCCTCGCGCGGACGAATACGGCTTTGACGCAACAGCTGGGGCGTCCGCCGACGGACCAGGAGATTGCCGAGGACATGGTGGAGCCCGTCGAGACCGTGAGAGCCCTCCGCCGGGTCGCTGCAAGCGAGCTCTCCCTCGACGCGCCGATCGATCGGAGCGATCGAGACAGTGCTTCTTTCGGGGAGCGGTTCGCGGGGGTCGACTCCAACGACATCGAGGAGGACGTGGAGGCCACCGCCCGACGGGACTTCCTGGAGGGCATGTTCGAGAGCTACCTCACGGAGCGCGAGCGGAAGATCCTCTACCTGTACTACGGGCTGGATGACGGTGAGGAGCGAACGCTCGAGGAGATCGGCTCCCTTCTCGGCGTGACCCGGGAGCGGATCCGTCAGATCCGGAACCGCGCCTTCGAGAAGCTCCGGGAGAGCCCCCACGGGGAGTCCCTCTCGGGCTTCTGGACCGCCAACTGAGCGGGGCGCCCCGCCGCGCTCAGAGCTCGTCTTCGGCTTCGGTCGCGGAATCCTTCGGTGGCGAGAGCAGCACAAGCTCCCGGACGGTGATCTCGGCCGTTGGGATCGTCACACCGTCCCGGTCGTAGGAGTCGTAGCTCAGGCGTCCCTCCACGAACACCCGATCTCCCTTCCTCACGTAATCCTAGGCGAACACCGCGAGGCGGTTCCAGAGCGTGAGCCGGTGCCAGTCCGTCTTCTCGCGCTCCTCGTCGCCATTCGCCCCCATCCGATAGTTGGTCGCGAGGGAGAGGTGGGCGACCTTGGCGCCGCTCTGCGTCTCCTTGAGCTCGGGATCGCGCCCGACGTTTCCGATCAAGAGGATCTTGTTCACGGACCGGCTCATGGCCATCCCCTCCATCTGGCGGAACGACTCGGCCCGATCGAACCGGCACGGCCCGTCGAGCTCGGTGGATGGAAGGAGGATAAGAGGCGGGCTGGGGCGGTCCGATGGCGTGGGGGGCCTGGGTGAGCCCTGAGGGCAGGGGGCGTATCAGCCGCTGCACTCGAACCACGAACGGCCGACCCCGACATGCACCTTGAGGGGCACGTTCAGTCGCATCGCGCCCTCCATCTCACGGACGACGAGCTCGCGGAGCTCGGGGACCTCGGCCTCGGGAGCCTCGAAGATCAGCTCGTCGTGCACCTGGACGATCAGACGGGCCTCCAGGGAGCGCTCCCGGATCCCCGAGTGGATGCGGATCATGGCGAGCTTGATCAGGTCGGCCGCGGTGCCCTGGAGCGGGGTGTTCTGCGCCACCCGCTCACCGAACTGACGCACGTTCCAGTTGTCGGACTCGAGCTCCGGAACGTAGCGGCGCCTCCCGCTCAGGGTCTCGACGTATCCCCTCTCCTTCGCGTGTGCCACCTGCTCGTCGAGGAAGGCCCTAACCCCGGAGAAGCGCTCGAAGTACTGGCGGATGAAGCTGGCCGCCTCCTCGTGGGAAATCCCCAGCTGGCGTGCGAGCGAGAATTCGCCCTGCCCGTACAGGGTCGCGAAGTTGATGGTCTTCGCGCGGGCGCGCTGATCGTCGGTCACCCGTTCGATGTCCACGTCGAAGATCACCGCCGCGGTCTGCCGGTGCACGTCGATGTCCTTCTCGAACGCCTTGACGAACGCCGTGTCTCCGGAGAAGTGAGCCAGGATGCGGAGCTCGATCTGGGAGTAGTCGGCTGCCAGGAAGACGTGGCCGGGGTCCACGACGAACCCCTTCCGGATTTCCCGCCCGACTTCGGTCCGGACGGGGATGTTCTGCAGGTTGGGATCGGACGAGGACACACGGCCCGTGGCCGCCACCGTCTGATTGAACGAGGCGTGGATGCGTCCGGTCTTGCGATTCACCAGCCGGGGGAGCGCGTCCACGTACGTGGATCGGAGCTTCTCCAGCTGCCGGTACTCGAGGAGATGCTTCGGCAGATCGTGCCCCTGAGCCGCGAGCTCCTCGAGCACGGAAGCGTCCGTCGAGGGCCCGGTCTTGGTACGGCGGAGCACGGGGAGGCGAAGCCTGTCGAAGAGGATCTCCCGGAGCTGGGGGTTCGAGTTCACGTTGAACTCTCCTCCGGCAAGCTTGTAGATCTCCTCCCGGATGGCGTCCAGATCACGCTCGAGCCTCTTGCTCATCTCCGCGAATACGTTCGGGTCGATACGGACGCCGTTCCACTCCATCTCCGCCAGAACTGGGACCAGCGGCATCTCCATGTCCCGGAAGAGGACCTCGAGCCCCTGCTGCTCGAGCTCTGGACGGAAGCGGTTCCATAGCTGGAGCGCGAGGTCGACGCGCTCGCAGGCGTACGGAGCCGCAGTTTCGATCGGGAGCGCGGAGAAGGGGATCTGGCTCTTCCCTTTTCCCGTGGCCTCCTCCCGTGACCGGGGGGCGCGGCCGAGGAGGTCGACCGAAAGCGTTTCTAGGGCGTGCGACCGGCGTCCCGGATCGAGGACGTAGGAAGCCACCATCGTGTCGGCGCTTCCGCCGCGGATCTCGACGCCGCTCCGGCGCAGGAGCAGGAGGTCGGTCTTCAGGTCCCGGCTGACCTTGGGCACGGTCCGGTCCTGGAGGAGCTCGACGAGCGGGCTCAACTCGTCGCTCGTGAGCGGGGGGAGGTTCCCCGGGGGCCCGCTTCCCTCCTCTCCTTCGAGAAGCGAGGCGGGCGGCGACTCGTGGCCGAAGGGAAGGTAGATCGCGGAGTCGGCCTTCCAGGCCAGGGAGATGCCGACGAGGCTGGCCCTCATTGGGTCGGGGGTCGTCGCCTCGGTGGCCACGGCGACGACTTCCGACTCGCGGGCGGCCCGGATTAGCCGCGCCAGCTCGGGCGGGTCCATGAGCGCCCGGTACCGGGGCTCGGACCCTTCACGCCGGGAGGGGCCGCCCGCGGCCGCGCCGAGCTTCTCGATCAGGGTTCGGAACTCGAGCTCGACGCAGATGTGGTAGAGGCGCTTCAGGTCGGGCTCGCGTACGCGCAGTCTCCCGAGATCGAGGGTCAGGGGCAGGTCCGTCTTGATCTTGACGAGCCGTCTGGCCTGCCGGATCTGCTCCACGTGCCCGGCGACAGCGTCCCGCTTCCCGTTCCAGGGGATTCGCTCGGGGTCGGCAAGGAGCTCGTCCAGGGAGCCAACCTCGGTGAGGAGTCGCCGGGCCCACCCCTCGCCGATCCCGGGAGCACCCGGGATGTTGTCGGACGCGTCGCCCACCAGGGCGAGGAAGTCCACGACCTGCTCTGGCGGGACCCCGAACCGCTCCGACGCGTTCGACTCGTCCAACCATTCTTCGGCAACGCCGGTGGGTCCCCCGCGGCCGGGGTTCAGAAGGTGGACGCGGGGTCCGACCAGCTGGTGGAAATCCTTGTCGCCCGAGACGATCACGGCTTCGAGCCCCGCGTCGCTCGCTTGCCGAGCGAGCGTCCCGATGACGTCGTCCGCCTCGTAGCCGTCGAGCTCCACGACCTCGTCGTGGAACGCTGCGACCAGCTCCCGGATCCTCGGCAACGATGCCGTGAGCTCGTCCGGCATCTTTTCGCGCGTCCCCTTGTACTCGGGAAACTCCTTCTCCCGGTCGCTCGATCCCGCGTCGAAGACGACGGCGAGGTAGTCGGGGGCGTGCTCCTCCCGGATCCGGAGAAGGAAGTTCACGAACCCCCAGGCGGCTGACGTATTCTCTCCCCGGGAGCTCGTCAGCGGCCGATTCACCAACGCGAAGTACGAGCGGTATATGAGCGCGTACGCGTCGATCAGGAAGAGCCGCTCGGCCGTCTTGGGAGGGACGCGGGCCATGGCCTGAGCCGCCTGGCGTCAGGCCTCCGTGCCCTCCACGGCATGGAGGGTGTCGATCACTTTCTGGGCCGACTCCTCCATGTCCACAACCAGGGAGTCGATCCGGGACACGAAGAAGTTGTTCATGATGCTCACGGGGATCGCGATGACTAGCCCCATGGCGGTCGTCACTAACGCGACCCTGATCCCGCGGGCGACCAGGATGGCCTCGACCTCCCCCGCGGCCTCGATGGTCTGGAAGGCGATGATCATCCCAATGACCGTCCCGAGGAATCCGAGGAGGGGCGCGATCGTCGTGAGCGTCGCGAGGATCACTAGCCCCCTCTCCAGCCTCGAGAGCTCCAGGAGCCCCTGGTTCTCGATGGCCTTGGTGACGCGCTCCGTGCCCTCTCGCCGGCGCTCGAGCCCCGCGTACAGGATATTGGCCCCGGGCGACGAGGAGGCCTCGCACACCTTCATGGCCTCGTCGATCCGATGCTCACCGAGGAGAGCGTTGACCTCGCGAAGCAGCTTTTTGGTCGTGGACCCCTTCGACGTGAGCTCTACGAACTTCCAGATGATGACAACCAGACCCGTGACTGTGCAGATGGCAAGCGGCCATTGCATCACCCCGGCGTTCACCCATACGTATTCGAATTGCTCCCGAAGCGTGAGGTCGGCGACCGGGACGCCCGGAAGCTGAAGAAGCGTCGTGTAGAGGTGCGTTGGCCCGCCCAAGAGAACGTCCCGCCGCGTGGTGGATGGGGCTGGAGTCCGCCCGCCGGGGAACTCGGGACGGAAACCCCGCAAGGTTGGAAGATGCCATAATGGACGCGGGCACCAGGCGTGTCAAGTTGCGGTGGGGGGCTCCCCCTCCCGCACCTCGTAACATGCCGCCCGGTGCCCCTCCCGGTGCTCCTCGAGCGGGGGGTGGACCGCGCTGCGGCAATAGTCCGTGGCCACTGGACACCGGTCGAGGAAGAGGCACGTGAGCTCGGCCCTCGAGCCGCCCGCCCCGCCCGATCCGATGGCAGGATCCGGCCTCCGGTAGGTGGGATCGGGGACGGGCACGGCCGCGATCAGCGCCCGCGTGTACGGGTGGAGCGGGCGCTGAAGGACCTCCTCGGTGCCGCCCAGCTCGACGATCTTTCCCCGATACATCACCCCGATCCGATCGCAGAGGTACCGGGCGACGGCCAGGTCGTGCGTGACGTACAGGTAGGTGACGTTCATGTCCCGCTTCAGCTCCGCGAGGAGCTCCAGGATTCCCGCGCGGACGGAGACGTCCAGCATCGAGGTGGGCTCGTCGGCCACCACGAAGCGCGGCCGAACGATCATGGCCCTGGCGATCGCGACCCGCTGGCGCTGCCCACCGGAGAGCTCGTGCGGGTACCGGGGGAGGAAAGTCCCCGGAGCGAGCCCGACCCGGTCCAAGATCTCTGCCACGCACCGATCCCGCCCGTCGCCCTCCTCCAGCCGGAGGACCCTGAGGGGCTCCGCGACGATCTGGCCAATTGTCATTCGGGGGTTGAGCGACTCGTACGGATCCTGGAAGATCATTTGCACGTTTCGCCGAAGCTCTGTCCGTTCGATCGCGCCGAGCTCGACGGGGGCGCCGTTCACCCGAACCCGAATCCCTCCCTCGGTCGGCTCTTCGAGCCGGACGAGCAGTCGCCCGAGCGTCGTTTTCCCCGACCCCGACTCTCCGACGAGCCCGAACGTCTCGCCCTCGCGAATGTCGAGGCTCACCTCGTCCACGGCCCGGACGACGCCCCGGGGGGCGAAGAAGAGCGTCTGACCCACGGGGAAGTGCTTCCGCACCTCGTCAATCTGGACGAGGGTCGGCCTGGACGGGGGCGGATGGGACCCGCCCGGTTCGTCCGGGCCCCCGCCCCCCCGGGTCCCCGCCGTGTCCGGGGGGCCCTCCGGCACCCTGGCACGGGCCGCCGCCTCCGACAGGTGGTCCCACGGGAGCTGATGCCAGCAAGCGGCGGCGAGACCGTCACGACGTGGCTCGAAGGTGGGATCGTCCGTGGCGCACTCGGCCGTAGCCCTGGGACAGCGCGGGTGGAATCGACATCCGGCCGGCGGGCGGGCGAGGTTGGGCGGGGCCCCCGGGAGCGACTCGATCCTCCGGAGCAGCCCGCGGAGCGACGGGGACGACGCCATCAGCGCTGCCGTGTACGGATGGACCGGACCGGCGAAGATCTGCGCGGTGGGTCCCATCTCCACGATCCGGCCGGCGTACATCACGGCCACCACGTCGGCCATCTCGGCGATGACCGCCATGTCGTGGGAGATGTAGAGCATGCTCAGCTGCCGCTCGCTCTGGATCCGCCTGAGCTCCCGAAGGATCCGGTCCTGGACGATGACGTCCAGCGCCGTCGTGGGCTCGTCCGCGATCACGAGCTTCGGATTACAAGCCAGCGCCATCGCGATCACGGCGCGCTGCTTCATCCCCCCGCTGTACTGGTGGGGGTACTGGTCTCGTCGATCCGGAGCGAGACCCACCGCCTCGTACAGCTCCGCGACCCGCGCCCGGGCGTCCCGCTCCCGGAGGTGCGGCTCATGTGTTAGGATCGCCTCGACGATCTGCTCGCCCACCGTATAGACGGGGTTCAGGGCGTTCATGGCCCCCTGGAAGATCATCGAGATCTCGCTCCACCGGACCCGCCGGAGCTCCCGCGCCGGGAGCCGAGCGAGATCTCGTCCAGAGAAATGGATCTCCCCCTCGACCTGCGCCGTGTCGGGAAGGAGGCCCATGAGCGCGAGGGCCAGCGTCGTCTTCCCGCACCCCGACTCCCCCACGACCCCGAGCACCTCGCCGCTCTGGAGCGTGAGGGAGACCCGATCCACGGCGCCCACCGCTCCGCCGCGCGTGGGGTAGCGCACCGCGAGATCGCGGACGTCCAGGAGGTCCATGGCCCCAGTTACCGCCTGCGGAGCCGCGGGTTCACGACCTCGTCCAGGCCGCGCCCTACCAGGTAGAAGGCGGCGCAGAGAAGGGTGATCGCGAGGCCGGGAGGGACCCAGAGGTACCAGTAGCTGGCCAGGAGCGGCCCGCCCAGGTACCCGGCCGTGTACGCCTCGTTGATCATGAGCCCTAGGCTCATCCGCACCTGCGGGAGAAGGCCGAAGAAGCTCAGGGCCGCCTCCGCGAAGATCGCGCTCGTGACGGTGAACATCATGTAGAGGAAGCTCAGGGGCAGGACGTTGGGGATGACGTGCCGGAGGATGATGTGCACGTCGGATCCGCCGGCCACCCGCGCAGCGTCCAGGAAGGGCTTCACGACCACGCCGAGCGCGCGGGACTTGAGGACGACCGTAATGCTCCCGAGCCCGACGAACACCCCTATGATGAGCGCCAGCCTAGGTAGGTCGAGCACCATCACGCCCGTGAGCGCGACCAGGAGGGTGAAGATAGGGAAGATCATGAGGAAGTTCGCGAGCCGCATGAAGAGCGTGTCCACGATCGTGTTCCGGTAGTAGGCGGCCAGGCAGCCGACCACGGTTCCGAGGATCACGCTCACCGTGGCCGCGAGGATCCCCAGGACGAAGGCGACTCGCACCGAATACATGAGCTGGCTCAGGACATCCCGTCCAAAGCGGCTCACGCCGAGCGGGTGCTCCCAGCTGGGAGGCACGGGAAACGACTCGAGGCGGGTGAACCCCTGGATCGGGTGGTAGACCTCAGGGTCCCAGACCGTGGCGAGGAGGACCGGGTGCGCCAGCGCGAGCAACCCGATGACCGTGATGATGCCGAGACCGATCGGCCCGATCCGGCCCTCGACGAAGACCTGCCAGCTTGTTCTCCACTCGCGGCGGAGCCGGTCCCACCGGCCGCGGGGAGCAGGCGGGAGACGCGGCTCCGCCGCCGCCGCCTCAGGCATGAGCGTCAGGCCTCGGGCGGGGCATCCGCCTCAGGCAAGGCGGATCCGGGGGTCCAGGAGCGCGTAGAGCACGTCCACCACGAGGTGGGCGAGGAGCACCGACACGGCCAGGACCAGCACCGAGGCCATCGTCACGGGGAAGTTCTGCTCTAGGACGGAGCGAAGGAGGGCGTGGCCCATCCCGGGCCAGGAGAAGATCGTTTCGGTGATGAGCGCACCGTCCACCACGAGGGCCACTGCGAGCGCGAACGACGTGGCGATCGGCAGGAGCGCCGTTCGGGCCGCGTGCCGATCCCGGACGTCACGCTCCTCCAGGCCCTTTGCCCGGGCCGTCAGCACGAAGTCCTCCCGCATTGTCTCGAGCATCGAGTCGCGCATGATGAGCATCGGCGCAGCGAAGCCGATCGTGACCAGCGTCAGGACGGGGAGCGTCATGTGGTGCGCTACGTCCACGGCCAACCGGCCCAGCCCGGCCCGCTGCCACCAGAGAGCGGCCCCCACGGCGTAAACGCCTACCCCGGCGAAACGGGCGACCGTCCGGCCCCTGCGATGATCGATCCCCCGAGTGGCACCGAAGGTCAGGAGGGTCCACGCGACGAGGAGAATTCCCGTCGCGAGCATCGGGACGAGCACATCGTTCGACGTGAGCCCGAGCTCGATATGCGGCCTCCAGATCGCGAAGTCCTGCCAGCCGCCGAAGGGGAACAGGCCGAACCGGAGGGCGAAGAGCCAGAGGAAGAAGAGCGCCGCGACCGGAGTGAAGACGTTGAGCAGCACCACGCCCGCCACGGTGCCCGCGTACTCGGTCCATTTTCCCCGGCTCCATGCGATCAGCTTTCCCAGCGTGAAGCCGAGCGTGTAGCTCGTCACGACGACGACCAGGAACAGGAGGACCGTGCGGGGCAGCCGCTCCGCAATGATCTCGGTCACCGGCCGCCCGCCGCGAAAGCTGGGGGTTGGGAAGGCGGCGCCCAGATCTCCGCGGGCGAGCCCCGCCATGTAGGCCAGGTAGCGCTCGTGCGCCGGGCGGTCCAGGCCCAGGCGCGCGATCATCGCCTCCCTGGCCTCAGCGGGGATGTTGGGCTGAATGAAGATGACGGTGATGTCTCCCGGCATCACCTGGAACATGAAGAAGACGGAGGTGACGACGAAGAAAAGGAGAACTGCGCTCTGGGCGAGGCGATTTACGATGTATCGGGTCATCGCCGCAGCTGGACGGCGTGGATGAAGCCGGCGGTCTCCCGGCTCCGGATCCCCTGGAGCCCTCCGAGCCCGCTCGTGGTCGGGTAGGTCACTCGATCCGATCGATACGCCTCGACGAGCGGTGTATCGAAGAGGACGACGTAGGGCACGTCGCGCGCCAGGTACGCCTGGAGCTGACCTGCCAGCTGGGCCGCGCGGTCCATGTCGTCGGCCTCGCGCAGAAACTCGTCCACGAGCCGGTCGTACTCAGGGTTCTCGTAGCCCTGGGCGTTCAGGCCGCGAAGCTCCGTGTACCGCGAGTGGAAGAAGGCCTCCAAATAGGAAGGGTAGACCGTGAGGCTCCACCCCAGGATCCACATGTCGAAGTCCTGGAGATCGAAGACGCGTTCCGTAACGACATTGAATGCCGTGAGATTCGGCCGGACCGGGATCCCAACCTCGGTGAGCCACCGCTCGATCCAGTTCGCGAACGTCGCGCGAAGCGGATCGTACGCCTCGCCGGGGCCGAGGAGCTCCAGCTCTTCCATCGGCTCCCCGCTCGGGAGCCGGAGCCCGCTCCCTGGCTGGGTCAGGTTCCCCTCGGCGTCCAGCACCGGCTGCTCGTCCCAGGTGAAACCCGCCGACTCGAGAAGGCCCACCGCTTCCCGGATCCGTTCCGCACGGGACATCCCCGTGCCGTAGACCTGGACCTCGGGGCTGTGCCAGAAGACGTTCGCGGGCGGGACGATGCTGTAAATAGGATACGCGACTCCCTGTAGCACCCGATCCGTCACGAACTCCCGGTCGATCAGCACCGCCACCGCCTGGCGAAACGCGAGCAGGTTCATTGGCTCGCGGCGGAGGTTGAACGAGAGATATCGGATGCCGTTGTTCGGGTTCTCGATCAGCGTCACCCCGGGAACGTCCCTGAGCTGATCCTGGAAGCCGCGCTCGAGGCCTAGCGGGTTAAAGAGGAAGTCGGCTTCACCGGCCTGAAGGGCCAGCACTCCCGTGGCCTGCGCTCCGAAAACGCGGTAGTGGATGTCGTCGACGTAGGGGCCCGTGACAACCTCGAGCTCGGGGTCCCCGACGGGCTCCCCGTAACCAGTCCAATCGTAGAGATCCTCTGTGGAGAGCCGCACCGCGCCGTTCGGATAGAGCACCTCCCGCTCCCCACGGGACGAGAATCCGGGATTGGCAGGCCGGTTGACGAAGGAGCCTCGCTCCCAAATCCCGTAGAGGAACGAGCCGGCCACGGGCTCGTTCGTAACCTCCACGTCGAAGATCGCTCCGAGGGGGTCGTCGGCCGCGAGGGCGGCTTCCAGGTGCGGCTCCCAGAAGGCGCGCTGGAAGGTCGGCGCCATGAGAATCCCGAAGTTGTAGCGGCCGTCCGGGCGCGTCAGGTAGAACTCTACCGTGTAGTCGTCCACGGCCTCGGCGCGCACCAGCAGATCCTCGGGAGCGATCGAGGGGAAGTTCCCCCCGAGCTCGTTGGCTCCGAGCGTCGTGATGGCGTGGAACGTGAACGCCACGTCGTGCGCCATCACGGGAGTACCGTCACTCCAGAGAAACCCCTCTCTGACGCGCACGGTGGAACGCCAGAGCTCCGCATCCGGCTCGAGGGGCGTCGGCATCCCGTCGGCCAGCATCGGCACCCAGTCGTACCGCTCGACAGTGTAGCGATAGAGGGAAGGGTGGATGTGCGCGGTGACGTACGCGTTCCAGATCGTGGTCTGGGGCCCGTAGTACGCCCACGGATTTCGAGCCGTGACGTCCTCGAAGATCCCTGTTACGTAGCTGCCGCCCTCGGGGACGACGGCGCCCGAGGGCCCCGCGCCGCTCGGAGAGCGCAGCAGCAGGAAGACTCCCGCCAGGGCGACGACCACCAGGCCAACGATCGCTCCGAGGCTTCCGCGAGGCTTCATCCCGTCAGCTCCTCTCCTCGAGGGAATTCCGGTGCGAGGCGCGGGCGACTACTTGCGCCAGGTCCACGACACCGATTCATAGTGGGGAAGGAGGGCCGCCGCCACCTCCTGCTCGCGTGCGCTCGCCTCCCCCCGAGCCCACTCTCCGCCCAGGGTCGCCGCTAAGCCGGCCTCGACCGCCGCGGCCACGACGGGGAATCCGGGCTCGCAGGAGAGGAGCTCCGCGAGGGTGATCGCTCCATCCGACGTGTTTGCGACCGCCGGCGCCCAGCGAGCGGCCCCGGCGAGCGCGGCCATCGGGACCGACGGGCGCCCGAGGAGAAGCGAGCCGTGTTGGAGGAGCACCTTCCCGAAGCGGGCCTGTGCGCTCCCCACGAGCTTCCGCCCACGCACCACCACCTCTCCCTCCGCTGGACACCCGAAACAGGGGCCGGCTCCGGGATCGGGGGGCCGCTCCCCCCGGCCAGCCCGCTCGGCCGCGACCCCGAGCGACCGGAGGGCGGCCAGGAGTGCGTCGTTCACCGTTCGATACGCCTCCCTGAGCCCGCCGAGCGCCGCCAGCGGAGCCACTACCGCATAGGTGAGCTCACGGTCGTGCATCACTTCGCGGCCCCCGGTGGGTCGCCGCACGATCTCGGCGCCGAGCCGAGAGGCGGCCATCGGATCGTATCGATCCCGCGCGGGCTGGTTCCGTCCGAGTGAGAGGGTGGGCCGGGACCACCGATAGATCCGGAGGACCCCTTCGCCGTCCCTGGCCACGCGGGCAAGCGCGACGTCCAGGGCCATGTTCCAGGAACCGGACGCGGGCGGGTCCCGAAGGATCCTCCAGCGGCGGAAGTCGGCCCGCCTCAAGGGTACGCCAGGGTCTCCCCGGGCTCGAGAGCCTCGACCCGGGCTCGGCTGCCAACCATCTCACGGAACGCCTCGGGGTCCTGTTGGATCACGTCGAAGGTGTTGTAGTGCATGGGGACCACGACCTTCGGACGGATGAAGTTTACCGCTCGGGCCGCGTCCTCAGGGCCCATCGTGTAGTTGTCTCCGATGGGGAGGAGCGCCACGTCCACCTGGCCCTCGAGGAGCTGCATGTCCGTGATGAGAGCCGTGTCGCCAGCGTGGTAGAGGCGGCAGTCCGGGAGGGAGAAGAGGAACCCGGCGGCAATCGTCGTGAAGCGCCCCGACTCGTCCCCGTCCACCATCCCGCCGTGGAGCGCCGGCGTCATCTTGACCCGTCCGAACGGGAACGCGAAGCCTCCGCCGATACTCATCCCGTGCGCGGTCTGGATGCCCTTCGAGGCGGCGAACTGCTCGATCTCGTGCGAGGAGACGAGCGTCGCCCCCGTGCGCTTGGTCAGGGAGAGCGCGTCCGCGAAGTGATCTCCGTGGCCGTGCGTGCAGAAGATGAAGTCAAGCTTCGAGAAGCTCGTGCTCTTCACGTCGGCTCGCGGGTTCCCGTCGAACCAGGGGTCGATCACGATGCGCGCCCCGTCCGACGTCACGAAGGAGAAGGTCGAGTGTCCATGGTACGTAAGCTTCACGACAGTTTCCTCCGTCAGCCGACGACACCGGGGGCCGCCGCGTAGGACTCGATGGGAGGGCACGTGCAGACCAGGTTCCGGTCGCCGTACGCGTTGTCCACCCTCCCTACCGAGGGCCAGCACTTGTGGTCCCGCGTCCAGGGAGCGGGAAAGCCCGCCCGCTCACGGGAGTACGGATGACCCCACGTCTCGGCGAGGAGGGACCCCAGCGTGTGCGGGGCGTTCTTCAGCGGGTTGTCCGAGCGATCCATGAGGCCAGCCTCGATCTGGCGAATCTCCTCGCGAATGGCAACGAGTGCGTCACAGAACCGGTCCAGCTCTTCAAGCGACTCGGACTCGGTGGGCTCCACCATGATCGTGCCTGGTACCGGAAACGCCATCGTCGGCGCGTGGAAGCCGTAATCCATGAGGCGCTTCGCGACATCCTCCTCCGTGACCCCCGACGATTTCTTGAAGGGACGGAGGTCAAGGATAAACTCGTGTGCCACCCACCCTCCCTTTCCCCGATAGAGGACGGGGAAGTGCCCCTCCAGTCGCTTGGCCATGTAGTTCGCGTTCAGGATCGCCGTCTCTGTGGCCCTCCGGAGGCCCTCTCGTCCGAGAAGCGCGATGTACGCCCACGAGATGACGAGCACCGACGCGCTTCCCCACGGGGCGGCAGACACCGCTCCGATCCCACGATCACCGCCCACCGCCACCACGGGGTGGTGGGGGAGGAACGGAGCGAGGTGCTCGGCCACGCAGATCGGGCCCATTCCGGGCCCTCCCCCCCCGTGCGGGATCGCGAAGGTTTTGTGCAGGTTGATATGGCAGACGTCGGCGCCGTAGTCGCCCGGCCGGCAGATGCCCACCTGGGCGTTCAGGTTCGCTCCGTCCAGGTAGACCTGCCCCCCCCGTTCGTGCACGATCTCCGCAACTCTCCGGATCCCCTCTTCGAAGACGCCGTGGGTCGAGGGATAGGTGATCATGAGGGCGGCGAGCTCGCCTGCGTGTGTGTCCGCCTTGGCCCGGAGATCCTCCAGATCGACGCTCCCGCTCGCGTCGCAGCGGACCACGACGACCCGCATCCCGGCCATCATGGCCGAGGCCGGGTTCGTGCCGTGGGCCGACGAGGGGATGAGGCAGATGTTTCGGGCGCTCTCGCCCCTCTCCCGGTGATAGGCGCGGATCACGAGGAGCCCCGTGTACTCTCCCTGTGCGCCCGAGTTAGGCTGGAGCGACACGGCCGGAAGGCCAGTGATCGCGGCGAGCCAGCGCTCCAGGTCCCGGATGGTCGAGTGGTATCCCGCGGCCTGGTCGGCCGGCGCGAACGGGTGCATGCGCGAGAACGCGGGCCAACTGAGCGGGATCATTTCGGCCGCCGCGTTCAGCTTCATCGTGCACGAGCCCAGCGGTATCATGCTCGTCGTGAGCGAGAGGTCGCGGCTCTCGAGCCGATGGAGGTACCGGAGAAGGTCGGTCTCGGAGTGGTAGCGGTTGAATACCGGGTGCTCGAGATACGGGGTCGTCCGCCTGAGGGACGGTGGGAGGGCTTCGGGACCGGGGCCCTGGGCCTCCGAGACCTCGAGGAAGAGGTCTCTGGCATCGGGCACGAGGAGCTCGGGCCCGGCCGGTTCCCCGGGGTCGGTCGCGACACCGACCCCCGCCGAGGTCCCGAAAACAGCGAGGAGATCCCGGACGTCCCCGGTCTCGACGGTCTCGTCCAGAGCTATGCCGATCGTTCCGTCCCCGAAGTCCCTCAAGTTGATCTCGGCCTCCCTCGCATCCGCCAGAATTATTGGTGCCGGAGCGCCCCGAGCTCGCACTCTGAGCGTGTCGAAGTAGTGGGCGTTCAGGACTACGTGCCCGAGCTTTTCGAGGCCGTGGGCGAGCACGCGCGTCAGGTCGTGGATGCGGAGCGCGATGCGCCGGAGACCCTCGGGGCCGTGATAGACGGCGTACATAGACGCCATGACCGCCAGGAGAACCTGTGCCGTGCAGATGTTCGAGGTTGCCTTTTCCCGCCGGATGTGCTGCTCGCGGGTCTGGAGGGCCATGCGGAGCGCCGGATTCCCGTGCACGTCTCGGGACACGCCGACGATGCGGCCAGGGAGCGCGCGCTTCAGCGCCTCGGTCACCGCCATATAGGCCGCGTGCGGCCCCCCGTATCCCATCGGCACCCCGAAACGCTGGGTGGTTCCCACCGACAGGTCTGCCCCGAGCTCGCCCGGGGCTGCCACGAGCGTCAGCGCGAGAAGATCCGCCACGATGCCGGCCAGAGCTCCTGCTTCGTGCGTGCGGCGGATGGCCGCCCTCGGATCCCTCACCTCGCCGTCGGTGGCCGGGAGCGCAAAGAGCGCTCCGAAGAAGGCGTCATCGATTTCGCAGTCGTCGGGGCTGCCGACCACCACCTCCACTCCCAACGGGTGCGCGCGCGTGCGCACGACCTCGATTGTCTGTGGGTGACATCCGCGGTCCATCAAGAGGCGCCGGCGGTCGCCCGTCGACTCCGAGAGGAAGAGCGACATGGCCTCCGCCGCGGCCGTACTCTCGTCAAGAAGGGATGCGTTCGCGACCGGGAGCCCCGTGAGGTCGGCCACGACGGTCTGGAAGTTCAGGAGCGCTTCCAACCGACCCTGTGAGATCTCCGCCTGGTACGGCGTGTACTGGGTGTACCAGCCAGGGTTCTCGAGGATGTTGCGGAGGATGACCGGGGGCGTGACCGTGCCCTGGTATGCCATGCCTAGGTAGGAGCGGGACACGCGGTTCTCCGCGGCCACTGACCTGAGCCTCTCGAGCAAGGCGACTTCGGTGAGCCCCTCGCCGATTCCCGGGAGCGCCTCGTTTCGGATCGACGGTGGCACCGCGTCGGCGATCAGGCCTTCGATGGACTCGTATCCGAGGAGCGCGAGCATCCGAGCCGCCTCCTCGGAATCGGGCCCGACATGCCGATCCACGAAGCGGTCGGTGCGCTCCAGCGTTCGAGTCATTTTCCCACGAGCGTTCGATACGCCTCCGCGTCTAGCAGGTCGTCCAGCTCGGACAGGTCTGAGGCCTTGAGCCGCACCATCCACCCGTCGCCGTACGGATCGGCGTTCACCAGGGCGGGATCGTCTTCCAGCGAAACGTTCACGGCCACGATCTCGCCACCGACGGGGCAATAGATGTCGCTTACCGCCTTCACGGCCTCGATCGTGCCGACGACGTCGGACGCGTTGAAGGTCTCCCCGATGGCGGGAAGCTCCAGAAACACTACGTCCCCGAGCTCTCCCTGCGCATAGTCCGTGATCCCGATGGTGAACACGCCCGACTCGTTCGTGGGCCTCACGTACTCGTGCTCTTCGGTGTAGTAGAGGTCGGCGGGAGTGTCGGACATCAACAGGGCTCCAGGTGGGGTGACCGTAACGACGCCCCGCCAATAGATGAGCTACCCATAGAGGCGTCAAGCGCGTCCGGGACGCGCGACGCGAGCGCCCCGGGAGCCCGCTCGGGGGTTGGCGCCGGACACGCCGGAGGGTACCCTTGAGCGACCTGCCGAGGCAGGTTAGGCCTCGCCGGCCGCTGCCGACCCAAAGGGAGCTCCCGCCGGCAGATGGGCCACAATCGGAAGGAGGATAACCATGTTTCCGAGGCTGGGTGTAATGGAGATCGTCCTGATTCTCGCGGTCGTGGTATTGTTCTTCGGAGCGAAGCGAATCCCTCAGATTGCACGGGGGCTCGGCGAGGGGATCAGGAATTTCAAGGCGGGGGTGAAGGAGCCTGAGCGCCTGGAGAAAGGGGACGCCCCCGGGCGCCCGGACGACGGGCAGAACGCCTGAGAGCCGCCCGGTCCCGGTCCGCCTACGGCTCGCGGTCCTATTCCTCACTGTCTTCGTCGACCTCGTGGGGTTCGGGATTGTCCTTCCGCTCCTCCCCCTTTACGCGGATCGATTCGGAGCGACGGGGACCTGGATCGGAGTCCTGGTCCTCTCGTACTCCGCCGCTCAACTTCTCATGGCCCCTGTGTGGGGGCGCCTCTCCGACCGCCTGGGTCGGAGGCCGATCCTCATTGTAGGGCTCCTCGGGTCGGCAGCCTCCTATGTGATCTTCGCGTACGCTGGGTCCATCTCGATGCTCCTCCTTTCCCGCATCATGGCTGGGGTGGGAGGTGCGAACATCCCTGTCGCCCAGGCATATGTAGCGGATGTCACGCCCCCGGACCGCCGGGCGGGGAACCTCGGGCTCATTGGCGCCGCCTTCGGTCTCGGATTCATCTTCGGACCCGCGATCGGGGGCGTGCTGGCACCGGTCGCGCCAGAGCTTCCGGGCCTCGCGGCCGCTGCCCTCTGCGCGGGGAACGCCCTGCTCGCCGTGTTCCTGCTTCCCGAGTCGTTGCCGCCGGACGAGCGGAAGCGGAGGGCCGAGCGGATGAGAGACGTGGACGCGCTTTCCCCGGGACTGCCCGAGAGAGCTCCGGCCAGGGGGATCCGCGACCTCCGGGCTGTGCTCGAGGCCCCGGACTTCCGCCGGGTCCTCGTGCTCTCGTTCCTCTTCATCACGGCCTTCTCGGCGATGCACCCCACGTTTCCCCTCTATGCGGTAGAGCGCTTCGGCTTGGCCGAGGCGGCCGTGGGATCGCTCTTCGCCTTCATGGGGGTGGTGTCGGCCGTGATGCAGGGCGGCGTGGTCCGCGTCCTCGCGGCTCGCCTCGGCGAGGTCGCACTCATCCGGATCTGTGCGATTCCGTTCGTCTTGGGCTTTGTCACGATCGGGCTGGCCACCTCCGTGCCGGTGCTTCTCGTCGGCCTCGCGCTCCTGGCGGCGGGCTTCGGAGGCACGTTCCCGTCGCTCACAAGCCTCCTCTCGCGCTCCGCCCCCGAGACGCTGCAGGGGAGCTCGCTCGGGATCGCCCAGAGCGCCGGAGCGCTCGCCCGGATCCTGGGGCCGCTCCTGGGCGGCGTCGTCTGGGACGCGATGGGAGCCGAGTGGCCTTACTTCGTCGCCGCCGGGATCGGGGTGACAGCTGCGATCTGGAGCGCGACGCTCCGGCAGCCGGGCGCGGCGTCCACGTCGGCGACCATCGAGCCCGCGGGATCTGTCGGGAAAACAAGGCCGACGTGAACTACCGCGCGCTCGCGAACGTCGTTGTGGTGCTGGACCGGCCGCAGGATCTGGTGAACATCGCGGGGGTCGTCCGGGCCATGAAGAACATGGGCCTTCGGCGGCTGCGACTCGTCGAGCCAGCCGAGTTCGACCGCTGGCGGATCACGGGGATCGCGCATCGATCGGAGGACGTAGTCGAATCCGCGGAAATCCCGGACAGTCTCGAGGAGGCCGTCCAGGACTGCGTCCTCGTCGTGGGCACCACGGCCAGGGCCCGAACGGCGCGGCGGAACTACGGGCGTCCGAGGGAGTGGGCTGGGCGTATCGTCGAGCGCGCGAGGCAGGGCCGAGTGGCCGTGGTCTTCGGGAGGGAGGACAAGGGCCTGTCGAACGCCGCGTTGGACCGATGCGACGGCGCGATCGTGATTCCCACGGATCCGGGGTACCAGAGCCTGAACCTCGCGCACGCGTGCCTCGTGGTGGCTTATGAGATCCTCCTGGCCGCGGAGGGCGGTACACGACCCCTCCCCAGAGGAAAGCGTTCCACCAGGCTCGCCACTCGTGGGGAGATGGAAGAGATGCTTCAGGCGCTCTCCGGGGGGCTCGGGCGCATCGACTTCTTCAAGTCTCGCTCCCCCGAGACCGTGATGCGCACGTTCCGGACGCTCCTCGCCCGGGCGGATCCGGACAGCCAGGAGGCGGGCCTCGTAAAAGCACTCGGGTTCGAGATCGCCCACTATATCGATCGAGGTGGTCGGGAGGAGGGGGCGGGCGACTAAGCCGGGGCCGCAGGCCTGGTTGTAGCCGTCGCCCGGGGACCTCTATCTTGTCGGACCGGCCAGGCGGGTCGCCGTAAGGGGATGGGGGGATGCGACGCGAAACTGCCAGCTCGCGGGTTCCTTCGGCTCGAGGGACCGGGATGTCTACCGTCGAGAAGGCTTCGGCGCCGGCGTCCGTGTCCGAGCGCTACCAGGTTCTGCTCGAGATCGGGCGAACGCTTACGGGCGTGCTGAACGACGACGAGCTCTACGCTTCCATCTATCGGGAGACGGCCCGGGTCATCGAGGCCGACGGCTTCTACATCTCCCTCTACGACAGCGGGTCGGACGAGGCGACTGTCGTGTTCTGGGCGGACGCGGGAAAGGGGCGCCGCGCCCAGATCGTCTATCCGGGCTCGGAGAGTGAGGTGATCCGCGCGGGCCTCCCCGTGATGGTGTCGGATCGGTTGAAGGATCAATCGCTGTTGGTCCTGGGAGAGGAGGGAGATCGCGTCACCCGCTCCTCAATCTCCGCGCCGCTGATCGTGCGAGGTCAGGTCCTCGGGGTAATCAGCGCTCAGAGTTACCGCGCGAACGCGTACACCCAGGCCGACCTCGAGCTTCTGGAAGGGATCTCCGGGCTTGCCGCCGTGGCCAGCCAGAACTTCCCACGTGGAGGCGCTCGACCGCAGGCGGAGGGAGGCCGAGAACATGGAGGAGATCGTCCGGGCGCTCGTCAGCTCCCTGGACATGGAGGAGGTCCTCGTGAGAGTGGCGGACGCGGCCCTGGACCTGCTCGAGGCCGACGGTGCGACCGTGTGGCTCTTCGAGCTCGACCTCGCGCGCGCGGCCGCGAGCCGCGGACCGATCGCCGTCGAGGTGGGGACGGCCATTCCCCTGGAGGGAGGGCTCATCGAGGCGCTCCAGGAGGAGCGACGGGCCATGGTGCTCGAGGATGTCCGCAGCTCGAGGCTCCTCACCGAGGGGCAGCAGGCCCTGCTCCGCTCACGGTGCGCTCTCTTCGTTCCCCTGGCTCACGGGGAGCGGGCGACCGGCGCGCTCTCGGTCGAAATGGCGAGGGCCCGGCCGTTCCGTCGGGAGGACGAGCAGCTGCTCGAGCGGCTGGCCGGGCACGCGACCGTGGCCCTTCAGAACGCGCGCCTGCACGAGGGCCTCCAGGCGGCGTCCCTCACCGATCCGCTCACCAGGCTCCCGAACCGCCGCCACCTCGAAGTCCACCTAGAGCGGGAGATCGCCGCCGCGCAGCGCGGGCGGAAGCTCTCGGTCGTGCTCTTCGACCTGGACAATTTCAAGCAGTACAACGACACGTTCGGACACCTGGCCGGGGACGAGGTGCTTGAGGCGATGGGCGAGGTCCTGGCGGCGGAGACCCGGGCCATGAACCTGGTCGCGAGGTACGGCGGCGATGAGTTTGTGGCCGTCCTGTCGGACACGCCGCTCGAGGGAGCCCGGCTGCAGGCCAGACGCGTCGCGGATCGGGTCGCCCGGCACCCGGCCCTGGGCCCCCACGGCATCGGCCTGAGCGCAGGAGTAGCGGAATACAGCGAGAACGAGCACACCGTCAAGGACTTGCTTAGGGCGGCCGACGAGGACATGTACCGTTCGAAGGCGGAGAAACAGTCGCCGGCATGACTGCCCTCGGGTCGGCGGGCGATCCGGCCGACGCAACTCGCTCGTTCCTCTCCATCGCCATCGACATTGCGGTTGGGGCCGGCGCGCTCACGCTAGACCACTTCGGCAAGGTCTGCTCCGCCGACACGAAGGCGGACGGGAGTCCCGTCACGGTAGCGGACCGCGAGACCGAGGCCTTCCTCCGGGAGGGCATTCGAGAGCGCTTTCCCGGCCATGGGATCCTCGGCGAAGAGTTCGGCGAAGACCCGGGGTCCGAGCCGATCCGGTGGATCGTGGACCCGATCGACGGCACAAGGTCGTTCGTGCAGGGCGTGCCTCTCTACGCCGTGCTCGTGGGGGTTGAGGTGGAGGGGGTACCGATGGTCGGGGTCGCCCACTTTCCGGCGCTCGCGGAGACAGTCGCGGCGGGGAGGGGGCTCGGCTGCAGCTGGGTGGGCGGGAACGGTGGTGAGCTGATGAGCGCCCGGGTGTCGGACACCGCGGACCTCACCGCCGCGCTGGCGCTCACATCGGATCCGGGGTCGATCCTGTCGTCGGCGATCGGTCAGGGGTGGGCCGACCTCTGCCGGCGCGTGCGGGTCGTGCGAGGGTGGGGCGACGCTTACGGGCACGCGCTGGTGGCCACCGGGCGAGCGGACATCATGGTCGACCCGGTGCTGTCTCCATGGGACGCCGCCGCGCTGATCCCGATCCTCTCGGAGGCGGGAGGGCGCTTCACCGACCTCCGGGGCGTGGAGACGCCCGACGGTGCGTCGGGCGTCTCCACCAACGGCCGCTTCCACGACCGAGTGTTGGAGATCCTGAACGCGGGCGGGTCAGCCGCGCCTCACTGAACCGACGAGGCACGTGCGCGCCTGGGGGTCAGAGCGATCCCACGGGCAGCTCGGCCTCGGTCATCTCCGGCTGTGCGCTCGGTTGCCAGATCTGAACGAAGGGGAACGTGACGAGGAACCAGCGCACCGCGGTCCCGAGCAGACCCAGGAATCCCAGCCCGATGAGCGGCTCCCAGAACGTAATCGTCGGCTCGCCGGCCACGTGGAGCGACGGGGCCACGAGGAGGAAGCGCTCGAGCCAGAGCCCGCCCAGGATGAGGGCGCAGACCGAGCCCAGCCAGGCCGGACGCATCTTGGGCGCCGCCCCGAGGAGGGAGGCGAACGGGATCACGAAGCAGAGTAGGATCACCGCGATCGAGAGCGGCCCCCACTCCGGTCCCGAGCGGTGGACGATCCACTCCTGCTCCCACGGAAGCTTGCCGTACCAGATGACCAGGTACTGCGACCAGAACAAGTAGGTCCAGAAGACCGAGAAGGCGAAGGACAGCTTCCCGAGATCGTGAAGCTGCTGCGCCCCGATGTGCTCGTCGGCATACGGCTCGGTCCGCTTGAGGAGCACGGACCCCAGCGCGGTCGCCACGATCCCTCCCCAAAAGGCCCCCATGAAGAACCAGGCCGGGAAGAGGGTCGAGAACCAGTGGGGCTCGAGGCTCATGGCCCAGTCGATGGCGAAGAGGCTCATCACGACTGCGTAAGCGAGGACGAGTGCTGGCGCCAGGACAGTGAGCCTGGCCCAGCTCCGCTCCTCTTCGCGCTCCTGGCCGAGCCAGTCCTGCGACAGCCGCAGCCTCCAGCGTGCCCGGCCTGCGTCCCCCCCCTCGTCCGCCTCCCGCTCCGGGCCCAGGTCGGGGCGCATCGAGAGGTAGATGAAGATCAGGCTCATCGTGAAGAGGAGGAGCGCGCCCCCCACCTGTCGGGCCATTAGGAACGGGATGTTCAAGTACGCGGCCTTTCTCTGGACCACCTCATCCTCGGCCATGAGCTCGATCCACGGGAAGTAGTTCTCGCGAAGGCCCAGCATGGGGAGGAGGAGGAGGAACGCAAGTGGGAGGAACGCACCGAGGGCGAGCGAGACTCGGCGCACGGACCAGTTCCACTTCGCCTTGGTGATCGTCGTGGCCGCCGCGAGGATCATCGCGCCCAGCGCGATGCTCGTGAAGAAGAGCCAGTTCGAGACATACGCTTGCCACGCCCGGTCCGGGTTCGTGGCGAGGAGCGTGAAGAAGGAGATCGCGCCGACCGCCACGAGCCCGCCCAAGACGAGGGGGGCGCCCTTCCCACGTTCGAGGTATCGGGCCTCGACCCGCGCCGGAATCGGAATGTCGTGCATGGTCCCTGGCCTGACCTGGCGACCCGCTAGAGTCCCTGGAGCCGGCGCACGTAATTCACGACGTGCCACCGGTCGAAGTGCGTGATCTGGTGCCCGTAGGGCGGCATGATGCCACGGCCCACCCGGACGATCGAGTAGATGTAGCCGTCCGTGAGCCCCCGCGCTTCGGGGGTGAGGAGCGGACGCGTGAACGCCGCGCCGCCGGGGGCCTGGGTGACCGGACCGTCGCCCGCGCCCGTCGTGCTGTGGCACGGCGAGCACGCCCGGTTGAAGACCTCCTCCCCGCGAGCCAGCGACTCCGGCGTGGCCTCCGCGGGATTCTCGAGGCCGTTGATCTGGGGGAAGTCGTCTGGATTCAGGAGCGCTTGGGCCACCTCGATGGCGGTCACTGGCGGCGGGACCGGGGCTCCCTCCGGCTGGCCGAGGTTCACGACCCCGGGGGCGGCCGGAAAGTTGCCCGACGCGAACGGCACGGAGCCTTCCGGGGGCAGCCGCGGGTCCTCGTACGAGCCGATGGAGGGCTGCTCCCGCATGCTCCGGCCGAAGATCGCGACCATGGCATTGTCGAGGGGCGTGCACCCGGAGGCTCCGAGCGCCACAGCGGCCACGAGAGCGCGTCGGGCCGCACGGCGCGCCGGTCCGCCGCCCACCGATCGTGCCCTGCCTCGCGGTCCCGGCGCCCACCTATCCATGGGCTCTCCCGTCCGAGTCCTCCTCCATCCTCGCCGGACGACTGGACTCCAGGATCCGACGCGCGGCCGCGATCCGATCGGGACCGGCGGTGACGTAAACTCCGAACCGCCCCGCGGAGAGCTCCGGATCGTACACCACGTCCGACTTGAGCGAGGGAATGCGCATGTTCCAGAGCACCCCGATCACGGTCGCGAAGACCCCGAAGAGAATCGCGAGCTCGAACGAGATCACCACGTAGGCCGGGATTGAGACGATCGGCTTTCCGCCGGTGACAAGCGGCCAGTCCACCGCCGAGAACACCGTGAAGGCGAATCCCGTGGCTGCGCCCGTCAACCCTCCGATCAGCGTGAAGAGTCGTACCGGGCTCGACCCGTACCCGAGCGCGTCCTCGATGTGGTGCTCGGGGAACGGCGCGAAGGCCGTGATCTCCTCGAAGCCCTCCTTTCGGAGCGCCTTGATGGCCTCGACCGTTGAGTCGAGGAAGTCGTAGGAGGCGAGCACCCCCTGGTGCGACCCGCTCATCGGGCGCCCTCCGGTGTGCCGGGTCGGGCCTCCGCCGGGCCCGCCGAGCCGCGGCCGACCGCGGGCCTCATCCCTGCCCCTCCGCGGGCGCCTTCCTCCGAAGCGGTGCCGGGAGAACCTCCTTGATCTCCTGGATTGCCATTGGTGGCAGGAGGCGGGAAAAGAGGAGGAACCAGAAGAAGAACCAGGCGAAGCTCCCGGCGACGATCCCCATCTCGGTCACGGACGGCCGGTAGTTCCCCCACGCGAACGGGACGAACTCGTGCGAAAGCGACACCACGATGATCACGAAGCGCTCGAACCACATTCCGATGTTGATGAAGATCGAGATGACGAAGAGCGCGGGAATAGAGTGGCGCACGCGTTTGAACCAGAGGAGGATCGGGATGACGCCGTTACAGGTGAGCATCGTCCACCCCGCCCACCAGTAGCTCCCGAAGGCCCGGTTCCAGAACGCGTTCCGCTCGGGATCCTCACCCGAATACCACGACATGAAGAACTCGGTCAGGTACGCGTAGAGTACAATGAGCCCCGTCACGAGGCAGAGCTTCGCCATCGCGTCGAAGTGTTTGACCGTGAGGTATTTTTCTAGCCCGAACGCCTTCCGCATGGGGACCAGGATGGTGATTACCATCGCCACCCCCGAGAAGATCGCCCCGGCCACGAAGTACGGTGCGAAGATGGTGGCGTGCCACCCCGGCACGATCGCCATCGCGAAGTCCCAGGACACGACCGAGTGCACGGAGAGCACGAGGGGCGTGGCCAGGGCGGCCAGGTAGAGGTAGGCCTTTGCGAAGTGGTGCCACTGCCGGTCGGTTCCTCTCCAGCCGAAGGAGAGGAGTCTGTAGAAGCGCTGCCGAAAGCCCGGAGCCGCCTGGTCCCGTGCGGCAGCAATGTCCGGGATCAGCCCGAGCAGGAAGAAGAGCGACGACACCGTGAAGTAGGTCGAGACCGCGAACACGTCCCAGACGAGGGGCGAGCGGAAGTTCGGCCAGAGCAGCCGCTCGTTGGGATACGGGAAGAGCCAATACGCGTGCCACACCCGCCCGAGGTGGATCAGCGGGAAGAGGCCGGCCGTCATGACCGCGAACACCGTCATGGCCTCGGCGGCCCGATAGATCGACTGGCGCCACGGCGCCCGGAACAGGAACAGGATCGCCGAGATGAGCGTGCCGGAGTGGGCGATACCGACCCAGAACACGAAGGAGGTGATGTACACGCCCCATCCCACGGGTGAGTTCAGGCCCGAGAGGCCGATCCCGTTGATGATCTGGTTTCCCCAGGAGAAGGCGAGGACCCCCACGCCCGCGACCGCGAGCCCGAAGAGGAGCCACCACCCCTTCCCGGGACGTGAGAGGATCTTGAGGATGTCGACGTTGACTTCCCCGTACGTGCCGACGTCCGGGTGGGTCACCGCTCCCCGGGCACGCTCCCGATCCAGTGTCGCCGATCCCGTCACGGTCCCCGCCAGCCCACTTCCCACCTCACCGCCGGCGCTAGACATGGATCTCTTCCACGGGGTGGAAGGTCACCTTTCGGAGATAGCTGATGGCCGGCTGCGTGTTGATCAGGACGTCGAGCACCCGATAGGTCCGCTCGTTCGCGGTCACCTGCGCCACCTGGGAGCCGGGATCCCGGATGTTCCCGAAGACGATGGCCTCGGCAGGGCAGCTCTGCTGGCACGCCGGAACGACATCTCCGTCCGCGACCCCCCTCCCCTCGAGAGCGGCCCTGTGCTCGGCCTGCCGGATCCTCTGCACGCAGAAGGTGCACTTCTCCATGACGCCTTCACCCCGTACGGTGACGTCGGGGTTGTAGGCCCAGTTCATGGGCTCGGGGATGTCCGAGAACTCGAACCAGTTGAAGACCCGCACCTTGTAGGGGCAGTTGTTCGCGCAGTACCGGGTGCCCACGCAGCGGTTGTAGACCTGAGCGTTCAGGCCGTCGGGGGTGTGGTACGCGGCGTAGACCGGGCAGACCGGCTCGCACGGGGCGTTCCCACAGTGCTGGCAGAGCATCGGGAGGAAGCGGACGTCTAGCGGTCCCGGCTCGTCCGCGTTGATCTCCCCGTAGTACCGCTCGAGCCGGATCCACTGAAGGTCTCGGCCCATCGTCATCATGTTCTCGCCGACCCAGGCCACGTTGTTCTCGGACTGGCACGCCGTCACGCACGCGGAGCAGCCCGTGCACTTGTCCAGATCGATGGCCATGGCCCAGCGGGGGAACGCCTCGGGGTCGTACTCGCCGTGGCGCGCGCCCTCCAGGGGGAACTCCCCCGCCGCCCCATCCGTCTCGGTCGGGACGAACCCGCCGACCGCCTGAAGCTCGTGGAACTCCCTGGGCTCGGGAGCCTCAAACTCCCCGGACTGGAGGACCGCGAGTTCCACGGCCGGCGCGATCGGCCGGTCGCGGTGGTCTTCACTTCCCGCGACTGTGGCAAGGCGCCGCCACTCCCCGGTCGGCTCGATCGTAACCCGAGTGGCCAGATGGACTAGGGTGCCCGAGGGCTGCTCGATCTCGCCGGGAAGGAGGACCATCGGGTTCGCGCCTCTCGCATCCGCGAAGCGACCGAATCCGGCGTGTCCTCCGCCCATCGCCAGGGCGGCGGTGTTACGGCGGATGCCCGCGTAGGGATAGACGGGGGCCTCGACATCTCCGTGCGGCGAGACCACCCGCACGATGTCGCCCCGCTGCACGCCCAGCTCCGCGGCCGTCTCGGGGTGGACTTCCACCCAGGAGTGCCAGGAGATCTTGGACACCGGGTCCGGCAGCTCCTGGAGCCACGGGCGGTTCGCTGCCTGGCCGTCGCCCAGCCGGGGGGACGGATAGACGATGAGCGCGAGGCCGTCGCCATCCAGGGCGGGAGGCTCGAAGACGAGCGCGCGGTCGGGGGCCTGAAGTGCGGGTACCTCCGCGGGCGGCACGGGAAGCTCCGCGATCCCGGTCCGCAGCGCCTCCCGCCAGAACGCGTCGAACGTACCGCCGGGGCTCCCCGCGGCGGCGTGCATCTCACCCCAGCGGGCCCGCAGGTAGTCGTAGAAGGTCTCGGCTCCCAGATCCTGCCCAGTGCCGCGCGCCGCGGCGAGAAGGATGTCCCCGGCCGGCCGCGAGTCGAAGTGCGGGACGGGGCGCATGGCGGGCTGCTGCACTGTGGAGACCCCGGGTCGCGGGTTCGCGTCGCCCCAGCCCTCCAGCCAGTGTCGCTCCGGCAGCACGAAGTCCGCGAGCCTCGCCGTCTCGTCCAGCCGGTCGCTGATCGCGACGGTCGTCGAGACCCCCCCCATCGCCTCCACGAACCCCGAGCCGGGCGGGAGGCTGTAGGCGGGGTTCACGCCGTGGATCACCAGCAGGCTCGCCCCACCCCCGAGCGAGGCGACGGCGGGGACGACCCCACCCGTCGGCTGGGAAGCTGCGCTCAGGTGTCCGCGGCCGGGGTGTACGGTGGCGCCCACGGCCCCGCCGACGGCGTTCAACAGGAGGACCGCGAGGCTGGCCGCCGTGGCGTTACGACCCTGGCCCGCGATCCCGGGGCCGACGGCGAGCCCCGGGCCCTCGTCGCGGAATCGCAGAGCCAACTCATTGAGCGTCTCGACGGAGAGGCCCACCTGTCCCGCCACCGAGGCCGGGTCATAGGCCTGGAGGACCGCCGCGTATGGGCCGGCGTCCGCACCCTCCCGGGCGAGGATGTTTGCCATCGCGAGCGCAACCAGCGCCTCGGAACCCGCGTCCACCGGGATCCACTCGTCGGCATTCTGTCCCGTCAGGGACAGCCGCGGCCCGATCACTACGAGCCGCCCCTTTTCGCGCGCTTCGCTCGCGCCGCTCATCCGCGCGAAGCCCCGCGCGTGCTCGACGGGAGATAGCCAGGTCTCGAGGAAGTCGGCGCCGAACGAGTAGACGGTCTTGGCCGCCTCGAAGTCGTAGGTCGGGATCTGATCGGTCCCGAAGGCCATGCGGCAGGCTTCGCGGAGCGGCGCGTGCGAGAGCGGCTCGTATTCGACTCGCGTGCCCCCGAAGGCAGCCGCCCACTCGGTTTCCAGACCGGTGAGGGTCGGACCCTGCCGTCCGCTAAGGAGGAGCACGTTGCCGCCGGCCGCACCGAGCAAACCAGCGAACGTCGTCTCGGCCTCCTCCCAGGTCATGGGTTCGAAGCTGCCGTCAGCGTTCCTGCGGACGGGGGTGGCGAGGCGGTCCGGATCGTAGAGACCCTGGAGCGCCGAGTGCCCGCGCGAGCACAGCGCGCCGCCCGAGACGGGGTGTGTAGGGTTCCCCTCGAGCTTGATCGCGCGCCCCTCGCGGGTCTTTACCCAGGCCCCACAGCCGGCCGGGCATTCGCCGCAGGCCGTCGCGTACCAGGTCGCCACCCCGGGCGTGACGTCCTCGGGCGGCACCACGTAAGGGATCAGCTGTTCCACCCGGTCGGTGGAGCACCCCACCAGCCCGGCGCCCGCTCCGGTCACGCCGAGGACCTTCAGGAAGTCCCGTCGCCTGATCCCGTCGCTCATATCAGTAATGACAGACCGTGCAGTCTCTCGAGGCCTCCTGCTCCAGGTGGCACCCCACGCACCAGCCCATCGTGAGCGGCTGGTTCACCTCCTGGATTACTCCGATCTCCGCCACGTTCCCGTGGCACGTCGCGCAGTCGACTCCCGCGGAGATGTGCCTCATGTGCGGAAACTGAACGTGGTCCGGAACCCAATAGATCCGGTTCCAGGGAATCGGCTCCTGACGCGTCGAGTAGCCCCTCAGGATCTCGATCTGATCCGGGCTCTGCGTGCCCGACACGAACGCGTGGCAACCCATGCAGGTAGCCACGGGAGGGATCCCGGCATTCTGCGAACGCTCCGCCGAGAAGTGGCAGTACATGCAATCGATCTGGAGATCGCCCGCGTGACGGCTGTGCGGAAACGCGATCGGCTGGCCCGAAAACAAGATCGGTCCTGTAGTCGCGCTCTCGGCAGGGGGGGTCTGAGGTTCCTGAGTCCGCGCGAAGGCGAGGGACGACGCGAGCGCAATCCCCGCGACCATCGCAGCGAACCAGTGCATCTTCATCGCGACTCGAGCGTGACCGGGAAGGGAGGGATCTGGGGCTCGCCGCACCAAAACAGCGGCCGGAAGTTAGAGGGCCCTCAACGGGGCGTCAACGTGAGCTCGCGGGCGCTCCGACGTTCGCGATCCGAGCTGCCAGACCGCCTGTCCAGGACAGTGCTCCGGTTGCCCGGTGACCGCCGGGGAGGGCAGATTCCGACATGCTTGACGAGCCGATCTCATCCCTCGGGGGTGCTCGACCCTCCCCCAGCCGGCACCTGGCCACGATCAGTCACGACGGGCGGTTCTGGGACGTGTACCTCGAGTTCGAGGACGACCCCGGCCGACCGGACGCGGGCCGCGCGTTTCTCTTGTACTCTCCGGCGGATCAAGCGGACGGCGAGACACCGCTCCGCACGACTGCCGTGATCGTCGAGCCGTCGTACGAAGAGGCGGTCCGGAAGGCTCGGGAGATGGAGGACCATCAGTTGGTAGCCTTCCTCCGGTCCCTTCTCCCCTGACCTTCCTCCCCGACCGTCTCGCCCCCGGGAGGGATCTCCCGACCGGATTCGGGGGTTTCATGTGTTCGCACCTATTTTTGCCGTCACTCGCCCTGTTCCACCTCCTGCGACAACAAGCCGAAGAGGAGCCCGGATGGCCATCTTTCGGACCCGCTACTACAGCGACGTAACGGTCGGTGTCGGTGGAAGGATCACCATCCCGCAGGACATGAGGGACGACCTCGGGATCGAGGAAGGAGACATCCTGACCGTACGGGTGGAGGAGAACTCGCTGGGGACCCGACAAATGGTGATGTGGCGCTCCGAGCAGCAGCCCGAGGACTGACCCCCGCCACGACCTACGATTCGATCCCGGTCCAGCGAACGAGGGAAAGGAGCGGGCCCGTTCCGTCGTGGCGCCACCACGGCGGGGGCCAGGGCTGGTCTACGAAAGTTGTGATCCTCGTAACTCCCGATGCGACAAGACTTTCTGCTATCCGGTCTACAGTTCTTTCTCCTCCTGCGACGGCGAAGGTCTGAAGCAGGGGCTGGAAGGCCGGGAGGATGTGTTCGAGCCGCTCCAGGCTCGAGAGCGGCCGCACCCGAACCGTCCGGCCCAGGCAGGGGGGGAAAGGGCCGGGGTCCGTGTCGAAGAGCACCGTGCACCGGGCCCCGTCCTCGGTGATGAGCTCGTCTTCTGTTCCCGAGGCGCGCCGGAGCTCGGCGGTTCCGCGGAGCTGATGGATTCGGGAGGCGATGGCCGGGTCGGGTGGCCCCTGCGGGAGGGTCCGCTCGAGCTCCGCCAGCGCCTTCGCCAGTGCCCTCGCCCAGGCCCGTGGCGTCACGCTTCCCCCCTCCTCGACCCAGACGACCTGCGGGGACACGCAGCCTCGCTGGTCGAACATGGCCACGGCCCGGGCCGCTTCTTCCGCGACGAGGAGCGTTCCAGCCTCCGTGCTGAGCGCCTCCCGACCCACGGCGCCCATGGACATCCGGTGAGGATAGACCAGGAGCGGTGTGGCCGCTGGAACACACTGCTGGAGTCGGGCCAGAGCGTCCGGCCCGCCGTACGCGACGACCTGCTCGGCCGCGCGAAGTGCGGCCTCCTCAAGAGCTGACCCGACGCCTCCGGGCCAGTAGACCACAGCCACTGCGGCCGCGAGCGTCTCGTCTGCCTCTGCGACCGCACGCGCGAGGAGGCACGAGAGGACCACGTCACCCAATCCCGGCTTGAGGAGCACTGGGGTCTTCACGAGAAGGGAGCGGAGGAGAGAGGTTGCGCCTACCCCGGGCACGTTTCCCGCGCCGATGTGAGAGGCCAGCCGGAAGCCTACGGCGCGGACGCGGCCGCCCGCCGGCGCTGGGCGGAAGCCGTCGAGAACGGCCGGATCCGGGAAATCGGCCGTGAGGAGGGAGGCCAGCCGCCCGGGGGTCCAATCCCGGGCCATCCCCCGGATCACCTCGTGGGCCATCGCCTCAGAGAGCCGCGCCTCCGTCGGGAGCCTGGACCTCGCCTCTCGGGTCAGAGGATCGCCGTCGTCCAGAAACCTCTCCCCGGCGCGTCCGAGAAGCTCCACCAGCTGCCGGACCGGCCTCGAGCGCAGCCCCCGAGCCGCGGCCCTGAGGGATCGCAACAGATCGTCCGCACGTCCGGCGGAAAAGTCCGCTATTTGAAGCCGATCGCCGTCGACGCCCGAGCTCACCCCGGCCTCCGGGTGCTCGTACGTGCGCTCTGGGGCAAAGCCCGGCGGCAGCTGGTACGCCGGGAAAGCGCTCACCGGACCCCGCCGGAGTCCGCCTCGCTGGCCGTCAGGAGCTCCTCGACAGCGAGGGAGCAGCCCCGCGGCTCTGCCCCCTGGAGGCGGCCCAGGACGCGGAAGCCTCCCGGCACGACCATCCCCTCATCCTCGGTGAGGAGCGCCGACACGGAATCCAGGTTGGCGAGGTCCATGTGACAGAGGAGGCCCGGCTCACCGGCCGAGACATCGTCCAGTGTGACCGGATCGAGCACTCGGGTGCGGACCCAGGGGGGCCCCTGGAAGGCCCGGGGCGGGGCGGGGATCCGGTCCACGCCCGAGTTCGCGTGTGCCGGAGCCGGCTCGGCCCGGGGGGCGGCCGCCCCTTCCCTCAGGACTGCCTCGTAGAACTGGGAGAGCATTTCCGTCATCCCGTACTCCGACACGACCCGATGTAAAGGCACACCGATTGCGGCCTCGACGGCCGCATAGAGCTCTCCCTTCGCGACCGATCGGATCCGCCCCTTGTACCCGCCCGTCTCCATTACGAGAGAGCCCTCGGGAAGAGGGGGGAGGGTCGGAGCCGAATTCCGGTCCAGCCACTCGAGGAGGGAGAAGGCGGTGGCGAGCACGAGGACCGGAGCGTCCCCCCTCGAGGCCTCGACGAGGGCGCGCACCCAGGCCTCGGTACGAACCGACCAGCTCGCGTCGGCGAAGAACCCTCCCGATCCGTCGTCCCACTTGTCCATAAGCACGCCGGCCATGTGACAGAGCGACGAATCGGAAAGCTCCTCCGGAGACGGCAGCAGGGCGAGCACGCGGATCGCGCGACGGGGGGGAGGCGCCCCACCCTCCACCGCGTCGAGCTCGGGTCTCAGGTACCACGCTGCGGTGGCAAGAAGGGAGGCGCGATAGAGGGAGAGGTCGCGGACGCGGAGCTCGCCCCGGCGGTCGGCTCGAGTCGTGCCGCTCGTTCGAAACACGGCCTCGACGGGGCCCGGCGAGACGAGGTTCTCCGGCATCTCCTCGAACGCGCGTACGGGCACCGGCGGAACGTCCTGCCAGTCGAGGAGGTTCGCCGGATCGAGCCCTCGACCCCGCACGAAGCGGCTGTACACCGGGTTCGCTTGCTCTTGGTACCGGAACACCTCGAGGGCAAGACGGTTGAACTCTCCTTCCTCCCACCGCCGTCCGGCTCCGAGCCGGAACGCTCGGAGAAGAGCGTCCCGGAGGTGGGGGCGGTCCGTCACCCCGACGAGGAGCGACGCACCCGTCCCGGCTCCAGCCCTCCGGCGGTCAGGATCTTGTCCTCGAGGCGGCGTCCCTCAGAGTCGGCGAAGTCGATGAGCGCCTGGAGCAACGCCTCCGACGCGGCATACTCGTCGCCCGGAAAGTCGCCTCCCTCGGCGTGGCGGATCGCGCCAGCGAGGAGCTCGAGCTCGCGTGCGCTCTTCTCGAGAGCTCGCCTGAGGCGGGCGAGCGCTCGTCGCACTTCGGATTCCGGGGTGCTCAATCTCTCTCGTTTGGTTGGGGCTCGTCCCCTTGGGGCGCGTCTGTGTCGAGTTTCCATTTGGCGCCGCCTGCGCGTCGAGCGTCCTCCGGGCCCGCTGCGGCACTACGTGGAAGGGTGCCGCGGCAGGACGTGCGGAGCAATGGGTGGGTGATCACGGTCGGGCGGTCATATCGGTTGGACCCGCGCAGATCCGGCCGCGGGAACCGGTGGTGCGGTCCGGGGTGACGGAAAGCCCATGTCCGATCCCACTCCCGAAACCGATTCGACGGTGTCCGGCACGGATGAGCCGCTCGACATCGCGATCGTGGGAGCCGGTCCGTGCGGACTGGCCGTCGGAGCGGCCGCCAGGAAGGCCGGTCTCCGCGCCGTCCTCTTCGACAAAGGGCCGCTCTGTGCCTCGCTGGTCGGTTACCCTCCGTTCACGACGTTCTTCTCGACCGCCGAAAAGCTCGAGGTCGAGGGGCTTCCGTTCGTCTCCAACGCGAACAACCCTACGCGAAGGGAGGCGCTCACCTATTACCGCGGGGTCGCGCGGTACTTCGAGCTGTCCGTGCGACAATACGAAGCGGTTGAACGGGTGGAGCGGAAGGGGAGAGGGTTCACGATCCACACACGGCAGCGGGACGCTAGTGCGCGAGCAACGCGAGAGGCTCGGGCCGTGGCCGTGGCTACGGGCGGATTCCACGAGCCGAACCTCCTGGGTGTGCCCGGCGAGGACCTCCCCAAGGTCTCGCACTATTACCGGGAAGCCCACCCCTATTGGAACGAGAACGTCGTGATCGTCGGCGGGGGCAACTCCGCGGTCGAGGCCGGCCTGGAGCTGTTTCGGGTCGGAGCGAGGGTCACGCTCGTCCACTTCGGGGAGGGTCTGGACGCCGGCGTGAAGCCGTGGCTCCTGCCCGACATCCGGAACCGAGTCGAAAACGGCGAGATCGCGGTCCGATGGCGGACGCGCGTGGCCGAGATCCGCCCTGGGTCGGTGGTCCTCCGGCAGGAGGGCGAGGCCGGGCCCGACGAGATCCAGAACGACTGGGTGCTGGCCCTGACCGGCTGGAAGCCGGACCACTCCCTGCTCCTCTCCGCGGGTGTTCCGGTGGAGCCTGAGACCGGCGTGCCAGAACACGACCCCGAGACGATGGAGACGCCCGTTCCGGGCATCTTCATTGCCGGCGTGCTGGCGGCGGGCTACGACGCGAACAAGATCTTCATCGAGAACGGCCGGTTCCACGGGGGAAGAATCGTGGAGCGGATCCGGGCGCGCTCCACTCAGGGCAGGGGTGGGGCGACGCCCTGACCCTCCAGGAGCGGACCAAGGATCCAGATCACGACCTGGAAGTAGATGATGAGCCCGAGCACGTCCATCACAGTCGTGATCCCGGGAGACGATGCGAGCGCCGGATCGAAGCCGAGCCTCCGGAGGAGGAAGGGCATGCTGGCCCCCACCAGGTTAGCGGTGAGGGAAATGAGGACCATGGTGACGCCGAGGGCCACCGCGATGCGCGGCTCCTCGGTGTGGAAGACGAGCACGTATGCCGTGATGAAGGCTCCGAACGCAGCGCCGAGCAGGATGCCCGTGCGGAGCTCCTTCCAGAACACGCGGACGTAGTCTGCCAGCTCCAGCTCCCGGGTGGCGAGCGCGCGAACGACGAGCGTCGCCACCTGGGCTCCGACGTTCCCGCCGGTTCCGATGAGGAGGGGGATGAAGGCCGCGAGAATCACGACCTCCTCGATGATCTGATCGTAACGGGAGATGACGTTGTAGGTGAGCGTCATCGAGACGACCAGGAGGATGAGCCAGGACGCGCGCTTGCGGAAGAGCACCCACGGATTCGCGTGCACGTAATCGATGTCCACCGGGGCCGCGCCCAGGCGGTGGATGTCCTCCGTGGCCTCCTCCTCCACGACGTCCAGCACGTCGTCTACCGTGACGATCCCCTTGAGCTGCCCTTCCGCTCCGAGGACGGGGAGCACGGAGAAGTCGTAGTCCGCCATCGTGCGGGCGACTTTCTCCTGATCCGTGTCGGTGCTGACGCTCACGACGTCCGGATTCATGATCTCCTCCACCCGCACATCCGGTGGGCACACGATGAGCTCCCGGAGCGAGATCACCCCCCGCAGCCGATCCGACACGTCCACCACGTACAGGTAGTAGATCGTCTCTGCGTCGGGGGCGGCTTTTCGGAGAAAGGCCAGCACCTGCTCCGCCGTCATGGACGCTCTCACGGAGATGAACTCGGGCGTCATGATTCCGCCCGCTTCCTTCCCGTGGTATCTGGAGAGCGAGGCGGCCACGGCCAGCGTCTCGGGGTCCAGGACCGCGTCGGCGAGGTCGTCGGGGCTCAGCTCCTCGAGGACGTCGCCTAGCCGGGGCACCGGAAGCGATTGGACCACGATCGGCTGCTCGTCCGGGGACAGGTTCGAGAAGACCTCGGCCGCCTTGTCGGGACTGAGGGCGCGGAAGACGGCCTTCCTCTGCTCGAGGAGCAGTTCCGACCAGACGTCCAGGAGCTCCTGCGCGCGCACGTCCTGGAGCAGGCTTCCGAGAACCACGGGGTCGGCGCTCCCGAGAGCGCCCCGGAGATCCTCTGGGAGATCTGGGGTCGCGGCGGACGGAGCCATCTGAGTGGCCTGGAAGCCTCGGCGTGGTCGGGCGGCGACGACCGCGGAGGGGCCTTGAGAAGCGGCGGCGTGCTACGGACGGGTCAAGGATAGAAGGACGGATCGCCCTCCACCAGCACCCACCCGGAGCCGTCGATCGCCCTGAGCCCCACGTCGGGGCCGCCCGGCGACCCCGCGCGGAGCGTGGCCCGTGGCCCGACCTCTCGCCGCACGTATCCAAGCCCGATCGCCTGGCCGAACCCGGGTGATCGGACGGCCGAGCGGACCTCCCCCGCCGGCTGCTCGCCTTCGTGATGGTACAGCGGCGTGCCCCGCGGGGGCGGCGGACCGGCGCCGAACAGGAGGCCCCGTAGATGGCGGTTCACGTGCCCGCGATCGCGGATGCGAACGAGGACTTCCTGGCCCGTGAAGCACCCCTTTTCGTAGTCGACGGTGCGGGCCTCGATCCCCGCCTCCCGCGGGAGCGTGTCTCCATCCATCTCCACCCCGAACGCGGGTCTCCCTCTTTCGACCCGGAGGATCTCCCAAAGGTCGGCCGAGCCTTCGGGCACTCCCAGGCCGCGGACCGTCGCCACGAGAGAAGCGAGCCGGGTCCCGCCGCCGATGAGATCGAAGGCCGGCGGCGTGACCTCTCCGCTTCGCACGACGAGGAGGTCCGGGGGCCCGTCTCCACCATGCCACAAGGCGTCTCCCTCCTCCATGTCGTCGAGTTCCGCAACCGTCGCCCACGGCAGCGTGGCGGCGAGAAGCTCGGCGGAGGCCGGGCCCACGACCGAGACGGCGGCGAGAGGCTCCTCGGGTGGGACGACCCTCGCGAGGCGGGGGGGGAGGTATCGGCGGAAGTGGTCGAGCGCGGCCTCTGCCCCCGCCTCCGGCAACTCGAGGAGAAGCGCTCCCTCCTCCGTTTGCTCGAGTCGGGCGACTCTCGAATCACTCAGGAAACGGCCCTTCGGGGTGAGGATCCCGGACGAGGGCATGCGGCCACGTCGGCCGCCCCCCGGGGTGGGGCGGCCGGCCGGGGGCATGGATCCCGACAGGATTCCAGTGAGCATCGCCTCTGGCGATCGTCCCACGACCTCGTAAAAGCGCAGCCCCGGACGGCGGATCAGGGCGACGCTTCCCGCTGCCGCTTCGTAACTGTCAGGAGCCACGATCCTCCTCGGTGCCCCGGAGCGTGGCTACGAGTGTCCGGATCCGATCCGCGTCCGGTGCCTCGGGCGCGTAGCCCAGGTACCACTCGAGCTGCTGGATCGCCTCCTCAGCCCGGCCGAGCCTGGCGAGTAGCGTTCCCCGATCGCGGATCTCCCCGGCCGCCGTGGGATGGATGAGCAGGATGCGCTCGACGGCCGCGAGGGCTCGGGCGTGATCGTGCACGTTCAGGAAGATGCCCTTCAGGTTAGTGAGGAGCCGTACTAGAATGTCCCGCTTTCCGGCGGCTCTGAGAAAAGAGGGCCGGAGTCCCACCATGCCCCCGTACACGCGGTCGAGCAGCTCTTGCGCGTCGCCCTCGAATCGGATCCTTCCACCGTCGAAGGGATCCACGAGAAGGCGGGCCTCCTCACCCACGAAACGCACGAGGAAATGCCCCGGGAAGCTCACACCCTCGAGGGAGAGCCCGAGCCGCCAACCGACTTCGAGGAGCACGATCCCGAGCGTGAGCGGGATGCCCGTCCGACGGTCTAGAACGTCGGACAGATAGGAGTTTCGGGGGTCGTAGTACGCATCCCGATTCCCTCGGAATCCGTTGCGACCGCAGACCGTGGCCAGAAGCTCCTCGAGGACCACGAGCGGCGCGTTCTCGCTACCCAGAAGGTTCCTGACTTCCTCGGCGAGCTGATCGAGCCGCGTCAGGTATCGGTCCACGGGAAGCTGCACGTACTCCTCCCGCGCGATCAGTAGGGCGGCCCTGGCGAGGTCCAGGCTCCCCTCCGGCCGCGAAGCCTCGCGACCGAACTCGAACCTCGGAGACGGAATCGGAAGGCTCACGGTAACTCGTCCCGGCGGTGTCTGGCGCTGCGTCGATCGACCCATAGGTACACGGGGGTCGCCATCCCTGTTTCCCCTGGGGGAGGTACGAAGCTGTTGCCAAGCGCGCGGGCGGCAACATAAGCTTTCTCGCCTGAGCCACGGAATGTCGAGTTGGGTGCACGAGGGCCGGCAGCACGTTGTCGTGCAGACGGGGAGGGGGCTCGTGGCGTACGCCCTTCCCAACTGACGCGGGTCTGACGCGTCGGTAGCGGGCAAACGCGGCCCCTGGGATTCCCGGGGGCCGCGTCGTCTTTTCGCGGCATTGCTCCCCCCCCGGGCCAGGGGTACACTCCGGCGATGCCCCGCCCCTCCCGCTATCGCACGGTTCGCGATCCGCTCTGGGACACGATCCGACTCGATCCCGTGGCGGCGGGAATCGTGGACACCGCCGCCTTCCAGCGGCTCCGATACATCCGTCAGCTCGGCTTCGCGCACCTCGTCTATCCGGGCGCCACGCACACGCGGTTCGATCACGCGCTAGGCGTCTATCATCTCGCGGGAAAGGCTCTCCAGCTGCTGGAGGAACAGGACGATGCGGCCCCGGGATCCCGGGAGGGGGCGGAGCTGATCCCGTACGCGGCGCTCCTCCACGACATCGGCCACTACGCGTTCTCGCACGCCCTCGAGGAGCTCGAGGAGGACCGCTTCCCCGGAGATCACGAGGCCGTCGCCTCTCGCTTCTTCGAGTCCGACGAGCTCGGCGGGATCCTCCAGTCGCTCGGAGACCGGGCGCCGGATAGGATCTATGCCCTCATCCGCGGCCAGAGCGCGGAACCGCTCGGGGGGCTCGTCAGCGGAAGCCTGGACCTCGACAAGATGGAGTACCTGCGCCGCGACGCCCGCTTCTGCGGCGTGCCGTACGGGGAGGTGGACGTCGATCGCCTCCTCCAGGGGCTCGTGCTTCTCGGGGACCCCGAGACCGGGAGGGCCGAGGTGGGGGTCCGGGAGAAGGCGGTGAGCGCCCTGGAGTCTCTTCTCTTCGCGAAGTACCAGATGTTCAGAAACGTGTACTGGCATCACGCGGTGCGCTCGGCGACCGCTCTCTACCGCAGGATCGTGGACGAGTCGGTCCGGGTGGGCCTCCTCCACTCCGATGAGCTGGTGGGCCCGACCGACGAGGAGCTCCTCTATCGAATCCAGGAAAAGGCCCGGTCGTCGGCCGACCCTCACGCGAGGCGGATCGGCGAGCGCTGGGTTTCGAACTTGAAGAACCGACGTCTTCCCAAGAGGGCGTGCGAGGTCACCGCCGCTGAGCTGGAGGAGGCCATCCTTCCGCCCTGGGTCCCGCGCGACTCACCCGCCCGGCGTGCCGCGGAAGACGCCATGGCCGATGAGCTCGGGCTCGAGCCCGGAGAGGTCATGATCGACTATCCGACGAAGGAGAGGATGCTCGATCTGAACCTCCTCGTGCTCCGTCGGAGCGGCGCGGTGGAGCGCCTGCAGGAGGGGGGCCTTCGTGGTCTGATCGACCTTCCGACCCTCGCCGACGAACTCTATCGGACGTCCCGTGTTCTCCGGATCTTCACTCTGGAAAGACGGGAGCTGGATCCCGACGACGCGATCGCGTTCCTCCGGGACCGGGATCTCCGGGATCTATAGGGTGGGTGCGAGTGCCCCGTCAGGGTGGGTGCGGTGCCCCGTCCGGCGCGCCATTGCCAGAATGCGCCCGAGCTCCGGCCGGAACCCTAGAACGGGCGGGGTTTACGAGCTTCCAGGCGAGCGAGAGGGCCCCAGCCGCCCCACATCTTGGGCGCGGGGGGGCCGGCACCGGGCACCGGGGGCGGCCATGGAGCACAGCCGCACACCGTTGCGACGCGCCCGTAGACATTCTGATCCGTCTTTCGTACCTTGTATGGCTATGGACCTTCCGGGGCCTCGGGAGGGTAGATCCCCGGTATCAGGCCTCCTGGATGTCGGAGGACCGAGCGAGAAGCCGCCCAGTCCACGAGACTCGTGGATTCGAAGGAGATAGATCGGAATGGCTACGACCGCGACCAAGGGCCGGGGAGCGCGCAAGAAGCGGAGATCCAGAGGCTCGCTGAGCGCATTCGATACGGCGCTCGACGAGCAGACTGCTCTCGATCAGTACCTGCGCGACGTCAGCCGTCACGAGCTTATCACTCCCGCTCGGGAAAAAGAGTTGGGGGCGCTCGCGCAGAATGGGGACGAGGAGGCGGTCCAGGAGCTGGCTCGTGCGAACCTCCGGTTTGTGATCAGCGTCGCCAAGAAGTACCAAAACCGCGGCGTGTCGCTCACCGACCTCATTCAGGAGGGGAACGTCGGGCTCGTTACCGCGGCTCGGAAGTTCGATCCCGAGCAGGGGGTGAAGTTCATCTCGTACGCGGTGTGGTGGATCCGACAGGCGATCCTCGCCGCGCTGGCCAACCACGGCCGCTCCGTGCGGGTGCCCCTCAATCGGGCCTCCGACCTGGCTCGGATCTTTCGGGAGAAGGAGCGGCTCAAGCAGGAGCTGGGTCGCGATCCCAACCCGGAGGAGCTGAGCGCGGCCACGGAGCTGACGTCGGAGCTGATCGAGTCGCTCCAGACCCTGAACGCCGCGGAGATTCGGCTGGACGCTCCCATCGGCGACAGCGAGGACTCGCAGCTCGTGGAGCGCTTCATCAACGAGGAGGCTGCGGAGCCCGAGCAGGAAGTCGAGACCCGCCTGCTCTCCGAGGCCGTGTCGGGAGCCCTGTGTTGCCTCGAGGCCCGGGATGGGAGGGTGCTCAGGCTCTACTTCGGCCTGGACGGGGAGCGCGAGCACACACTCGAGGAGATCGGCAACATGCTGGGGGTGACGCGCGAGCGGATCCGCCAGCTCCGGGACCGAGCTCTGCGCCGGCTCAGGGAAGGGGAAAAGGGCTCTGCCCTGGAGTCCTTCGCAGCCTGATCTCCGGGCCTCCGGAGAGGGCTTCGCCGGGACGGTCCTGGAGACCGCTGGCGGCATCTATCGCGTTCGGGCGGAGAATGGCGGGGATGTCGAAGCGGTCCTGAGGGGCCGGCTCAAGCGAGAAGCCCGCACCGGCAGCCGGGTGGTTACCGGCGATCGGGTGCTGGTTTTTCCTTCCGGTGAGCGCGGCGATCACACGATCGAGGACGTCTTCCCGCGCCAGA
The DNA here is from genome assembly GCA_965198065.1 of Longimicrobiales bacterium. Lineage (GTDB taxonomy): Bacteria > Gemmatimonadota > Gemmatimonadetes > Longimicrobiales > Gaopeijiaceae > SHZS01. Next base: position 1,674,433 of record CBDAON010000004.1, read on the forward strand.
ACGAGCTCGTCCGCGCCGGGCCGGGCGGCAGGCGGCCCAAGGTGGTCGTGGCGAACGTGGACCGCTCGGTCGTGGTGACGGCAGCCCTGGAGCCCCCCTTCCGGCGCGAGATCGCCGACCGCTTTCTGGCGCTCGCTGAGAGCTGCGGCATCCCCCCTCTGCTGGTTCTGAACAAGGTGGACCTTCCAGGAGCCCGTGACCTGATCCGGGCGGAAGCCGCGGTCTATCGGGGCATCGGGTACACCGTGCTCACTACTTCCGCCGTCACCGGAGAGGGCACGGACGAGCTCGCCCGGTTCCTCGCGACGGGCGTGTCCACCATGGTCGGACCCTCCGGGGTGGGTAAGTCGTCGCTTCTGAACGTGCTCGCTCCGGGATACGACCTTCGCACGCAGCCGGTGAGCCGGCGGGGCGGCCGCGGGCGACAGACGACAGTGGGTGCGCGGCTCGTTCAGCTCGCGTCTGGAGGCTGGGTGGCGGACACGCCAGGGTTCTCCGACGTTGCGCTCTGGGGGATCGACCGTCGGCGCCTCTCGGGCTCCTTCCCGGAGTTCTTGGAGCCCGCGCAGTCGTGCCGGTTCTCGGGCTGTAGCCACCTGCACGAGCCGGCCTGCGGCGTCCGCGCCGCGCTGGAGGAGGGGCGGATCCCCGGGAGTCGCTACGAGAGCTACCGGACGTTGTGGGAGGAGATCGAGAGAAGGGCGCCCCCGCACGACTAGGGGAGCGCGTGGACGTCGGCTAAGCGGGCGGTGCGCGTGCGGTCGCCCCGCGAGGGCCAGGCGCGACGGGTCACCCCACGGGTGAGTCGAGGAGGGACACCCGAGGGCGGCCGGTCGGCGGATCCGGTCCGACCGTGAGCTTCCATCGGTAGACGCGCTCCAGGAGCTCCCTGGTGAAGACGTCGAGCACGGCCCCTTCCGCGGCAACGCCTCCTCCGTCGAGGATCAGGAGCCGGTCCGCGAACCTCGCGGCGACGTTCAAGCGATGGGTGATCAGCACGACGGTGGTACCCCCGTCCGCCCGGTGCCGTAGGAGTCGGAGGATCTCCATCTCGTGCCGGATATCGAGGTTGGCCGTGGGCTCGTCCAGGACCAGCGCCCGCGGCGCCTGGGCGAGGGCTCGCGCGATCCGGACCCGCTGCGCCTCTCCGCCCGAGAGCGCTCCCACGTCCCGCTCCTCCAACGACTCGACGTCGCACTCGCGGAGCGCCTCCACGACCGAGCGGCGGTCCTCGGCCGTTTCCCTGCGGAGCGGTCCGAGGTGCGGATAGCGGCCCATGCCGACCATCTCTCGAACCGTGATGGGGAACGGGGTCGACTCGGTCTGAGGCACGGCCCCGACGGCGCGCGCCAGCTCGGAGCGCGGCCAGTCGGGGAGCGCTCTCCCGTCTACGGAAGTGACGCCCGCCTCCAGGGGAACCGTTCCGAGGAGGGCACGCATGAGCGTGGACTTTCCGGACCCGTTCGGTCCCAGCACTGCGTAGAGGCAGCCCGTGGGCACCCGAAGGGACACTCCGTTCAGGGCTGGAGCGTCTCCCCGGCGGTAGCGCACGACCACGTCCCGGGCCTCGAACGTCATGGCCGGAGGTTCCGGCGGAGCAGGACGAGGAACATCGGGACGCCGATGAAGGCGGTCACCACTCCGATCGGAATCTCGGTCGGGGCCAGCGCGGTGCGAGCGACTACGTCCGCGAGCGTGAGGAACCCCGCCCCCGCCAGAAAGGCGAGCGGGAGGAGGGTCCGATTGTCGGCGCCCACGGCCAGCCGCACAGCGTGGGGGACGATGAGGCCGACGAAGCCGATGACTCCCGCGAAGGCGACGCCCGCCGCGGCGATGAACGACGCCGTCCCGTAGGCGACTCGCTTCGCCCTCTCCACGTTCGTTCCCAGGTAGGCGGCGGTCTCCTCGCCGATGGACATCAGGTTCAGCGGGCGGGAGAGCGCGAAGAGGGTCAGCGCGAGGGGGAGCGTGTATGCGGCGACGACCCCGACGCTTCTCCACGACGCGCCCGAGAGGCTGCCCATCATCCAGAGTAGGGCGGACCGGGTGGTCGGGGCGTCGGAGAGGGCCAGGATGAGGGCGACGGCAGCCGTGAAGAACGATCCGACCACGACGCCGGACAGGAGCAGAACCCGTACGTCCATTCGACGGCTCGCCGAGAGCGCGACGCCGAAGACCAGGAGGATGGACGTGGCGGCGCCCGAGAACGCGACGAGGGGGAGCACCCAGGAGGTCTCCGCGACCCACCCGAGCGCCAGGGCGAGGAGCGCTCCCGCCGCGGCGCCCCCGGAGATCCCGAGGATGTAGGGCTCCGCGAGCGGGTTACGGAGAAGTGCCTGGAACACGGCCCCCGAGACCGCGAGTCCGCCCCCCACGAGGAGCCCCATGGCCGCTCGGGGCAGCCGAAGGTCCAGCACGATGAATCGCTCGGTCTCGGACCCGCCGCCTCCCAGGACCCGGAGGATCTGGGCGGCGGACAGCTCGACCGCGCCGAGACGCACGCCGAGAAAGAGAGCGCCCAGGGTGACGCCGGTGAGGACTATGAAGGGAAGGAGTCCGCGCGCCCCCGCGCGACCGGTCACAGGGACCCGTCCGGGTGGAGGGCTCTCGCCATCTGGCGCGCCGAATCCGCAAGCCCGAGGCCCGGCACTTCGACCTCGGGCGGGAGGCGGACGAGCGGCAGGCCCGAAAGGGCTCCGGGGATCGAAGCCCCTTCCCTCGCGAGCAGGTAGCGCGGAGCGCGACGGATCACCTCTTCCAGGTTCACGGGTGCGTAAAGGGTGCCGAGATCGGCGAACACGTTGTCGCCTCCGGCGACCTCGATGAGCTCGTGGAGGAAGGTGCCGCCCCCGGCGACGAGGGGTGGGTCACCACCGAGGAGGTACGCGACCCGGGGCCGCTCGAGTCCCGCTACGCTCCGCTCCACCTCCGCGACGCGGGTCGCCAAATCTTGCGCGATCGAGTCGGCGGCGTCGGGCCGTCCTACGGCCCGGCCGAGGAGCCGGATGATCCGCTCCACGTCCCGGGTGCCGTCCGGACGAATCGCGAGGTGCGGGATGCCTGCCTCGTCGAGCTGCCTGGGCGTGGCGAGGTCCGAGTCCGCCCGAAATCGGACGACGAGGTCCGGCCGGAGGGCCACGATTCGCTCCATCGAGGGCTGGAGTCCGCCCCCGACGGACGGGAGCCCCTGCACGCGCGGGTCTTGGTCGAAGTCAGTCCGCCCCACCAGACGATCCACCTGTCCCAGCTCGAGGAGGATGTCGGTCGCGGACGGGACGAGGGAGAGGAGGCGGCTCGGGGCACGCTCGAGGCTGACTACGCGCCCAGCGTCGTCCTCCACGAGCGCCGGTAAGCCGGGGCGCGCGACGAAGGAGCCCGTGGCAGGCCTAGGGTTGGGCCCCGGCTCGGCGTCGGCCGCCCCCTCCGCCGCGCGCTCCGGGTTGTCAGGGGGAGACGGAGCGCACGCCCACGGCACCCAGCCGAGCATCCAGGCGAGCAGAACGGACCGGATCGGGCCGATCGCCCGGCGCATGGACAACGATCCTTCAGGGGAACGTGCGAAAACCGGCGGTCGCCGCGGGAATCCCGCAGTCGTCCTCGTAGAGCACGCCCCAGCGGCCCTCCCGCGGCCCGACGATCGCCAGCCAGCGGGCGGACTCGCCGAACACCTCGACCACGATGTCGGGCGCTCCGATCCCGTGGGCATCGTGAACGGCGAGGAACCTTGGGAACGCCTTGCCGTCCCCGTCGTAGCGCTGGTGCCATCCGAAGACCGGCTCGTACTGGGGTTCCGCGGCCTCCGCCAGAATGAAGAGGCTGTACGCGAGGGACCGCCGGGTCGGTCCCACTACGAGGCTGTCACCGTAGACGTACGACACGGCCAGCCCCGTGGCCCGACCACGCCGGAGGACCACTTCCTGGAGATCCCGACGAGTGTCGGGGATGGCGGGGGGCCAGAGGACGCCCATGTCCGGGATCAGGCGCTGGGCGAGGTTCAGGGCGGCATCCCGGAGCCCCGCGTCCTCGCCGAGGCCGGACACCAGCGCGTCCGCGGGAGGGGGCAAGAACGCTCCGCCCCCGGACCCCTCGGCGGCGGGCGCGGCCTCTCCCAGCGCGAGGAACCACCGGTTCGCCATCACCTCGGGACGCACCTCCACCCGTCCCGATGCGCTGGGGCGCGTGCGGCAGGTCGAGGCATCTGGGTCGAGCCCTCCATCGGAAACGAACGTCCCGGTGCGGACGCCCTGGGCGAAGAGGGTGAACTCCGCCCCCGGGTCCCACCGTCCCAGCGGGAAGCGCTCGAGGAGCCCGGGCACCTCGATGGAATCGGGGAGGGCGCGGTATCCGCCGTCGGCGAGCTCGGCCACCGGGACGATGTTTGCCTCCGACCCGTCCAGGCGTTCGACCAGATAGAGGACGGGGCCTAGCTCGAGAGGAACCAGGGCCGCTTCGGCCGCGAGCGGTTGCCGCTGTACGGTCTGGCTCCCCGCCGGGAGGGACGGAGGGATCAGCTCCACTTGGACCCCGCCGAAAGCCACGTTGTCGCACCCCGCGGCCGCGGTTATCATCACGAGCCCGACGAGAGAGCGGAATCCCTTCTCGCGCATTGCGTTCAGGGGGGTTGGGGCAGGGCACCCAGCCTCACGTTCGGGCCCATTCGTGCCCGAGGCGGCCCAAAGATCCAAGCTATCCGGGGGCCGGCGAGAGCGCAAAGAAGAACCGGAGCGCCACGGAGGTCGGGCTCCGCGTCTCCAAGGGGCCCGCGGTGCTGGGCCGGGAGGCTGATGAGCGAAGACAAGGACCGATTCCGCAGCGTGATGTCCCACTTCGCGACCGGCGTGACGATCGTGACGGGGGTGGAGCCGGAGGGCGGACCGGTCGGGCTCACGGCCAACGCGGTGGCGTCCGTCTCCCTCGAGCCCCCCCTTCTTCTAGTGTGTATGGAGCGACGCTCGTCTTCTCTCGACGTAGTGCTTCGCACCGGCCGGTTCGGACTCTCTATCCTTCGTCGAGGGGACGAGGAGCTCGCGCGGCGCTTCTCGGAAGACCGCCCCGCCGAGCGCTTCCGGGGCCTCACGCTCACGACGGCGGCGTCCGGCATGCCCGTGCTCGCCGAGTGTCTCGCGTGGGTGGACTGCAAGATGTGGCGGGGGTTCGAGGCCGGGGACCATCGCATCGTCGTGGGGGAGGTGCTGGAGTGCCACGTCTCCAGCGGGGATCCGCTCGTTTTCTTTAAGGGAGAGTACGGCACGGTCGCGCTCTCGCGGGAGTGAGCCGATTTGCGGCTCGTACACCTCACCGATCTGCACCTCGGGTTCAGGGGGTTCCCCGGCGTCGAGCGGGAGTCGTCGAACGTCCGCGAGTCGGACCTCGCACGGGCGTTTCGCCTGGCGATCCGTGAGATCGTTCGCCTCGGGCCCGAGCTGATCCTCATCACCGGAGACGTCTTCGACTATCCGGATCCGCCGAGCTCAGCGGTCCTGACGCTCTTCCGCGGCCTACGTCTGCTTCGCTCGAAGCTGCCGCAGGCGCCGGTGCTGGTGATTGCGGGAGCGCGGGACACGCCTCGCAATCCGGGGATTCCCGGCCCGGTCTCCGTGCTCGATACGCTCCCGGGAATCGAGGCGGCAGCCGGGGCTCCCCGAGCCGTGCGCTTCGCCGACACGGGCCTCCACGCGCTCCTCGTGCCTCACCGGGCCGCCGTAAGGCCTCCCTTTCCCGAGCTCGGGCCCGATCCCAACGCGCGGTGGAACGTGCTCCTCGTGCGAGGGGATCCGGAGTCGGGCGGGCGCGGGATGGAGGTGGACCCCGCGGCCTGGGACTACGTGGCCGTGGGGGGCCCGCATCGGAGCCGCGCCTGGAGACCGAACGTTCGGACCCCTGGCTCGCTCGAGCGTCCGGGTCCAGACCCCTGGTCCCGCGCCACGGAGGAGCGGGGCTTCCTCTCGTTCGACTTCGCGACGGGGGAGGCCGAGCTCCATCCGGTCGCGGGTCGCCCCGTGGTGGATCTCGCACCGATCCGCATCACGCCCGAGGACCGCGAGGCGGGCACCCGGCGCTTCCGCGAGCTGCTGGAGGGCGTTCCGGGTGGGGTAGACGGGAAGCTCGTGCGGGCGCGCTTCGAGGGGGACGTCCTCACGCCGGACGAGGGCGTGTCTCCCGGCCTTCTCGGCGCGGTGCGGCGACGCGCAACCCACCTCGAGATCCGTCTGTCCGGCGGCCGCGCCGATCCGGCGGGGCGACCCGAGGGGCCCGAGGAGCTGCCCACGGCAATCGAGCTGCTCGATCGCGGCGGAGAGGTGCGGGCGACCCACCCCCTCGGGCGAGGGATCGTCCTCGTCACCGCGGCGACGGACGAGCTGAGGGCGCGCGTGTCGGCGGATCTGCGAGAAAGCGGTGCCACTCCCAGCGGCGAGGCGCCGCATCCACGGTGGCGGATCCGCCTGGCCGCGCCGCCGCCGGCGGGCCGCGGCCTGTCGTGGATGGGACGGGACGACTGGGGGGACTTCATAGCGGACTGGCTGGACGAGGCAAGGCGGGCCGGGGTGGTAGGCGCTGCGACCCAGGCCGCTGAACGGGTGGCCGATGGTCCCGTGGCCGGCGACAGCATCGAGACCCGGGAGGTCGCCCTCCAGAGTCTTAGGGCAGATGCCGTGGAGGCCTCGGGCGACCTCGAGGCCAAGGCGCTCGAGTGGGCCCGGGAGCGCCAGGACGCGGAGTCCCACCTGCACGCCTACCGCTCGCGCGCGCTCGAGCTGAGGAAGCGGCTCCGGACCCTGGAGGAGCAAGGTGAGGCGTCGGCGTGTCCCACGTGCGGTCGCACCCTAGGGGCGGACCTGCCGCAGCTCCTCCGGGCGCTCCGGGAGGAGTGGGACTCCGTGGTGCAAGACGGACAGTGGTGGGCGCGTCGTCGCGAGCAACTCGAGGAGAAGCCGGAGGAGCTGCGGCGGATGGAGGAGACCGCGCTCCGCCTGCACGCCGGTGTGGAGGAGGAGGCGGAAGCCCTGGAAGGCCTCCGGGAACGGGCGCGGCACCGACCCCCAGGCGACGGAGCCTCCCAGCGGCGGGACTTGCTCGGGGACCGGTCTGCCGTGGGTCGGCTGGACCGATGGGGCCCTGCTAGGGACCTGCTCCGGAGGACCGGGAGCCTCGTCGGCCTGATCACCGAGGGAAGGACACTCGGCGTGAGAGTTGGACCCAAGGAAGAGCTCCGAGTCGTCGGGCCGACCGGGGAAGAGAGGGAGCCGGAGGGTGGAGAGAGCGCCTCGATCCTGGGGGCGCTCCATTTGGCGCACTGGATCGCGGAACGGGAGCGACTCGGCCCGGGTCGGGGCCTCCTGCTCTGGGAGCTCCACGCGGCGGGTGCCGCGGAGCTGGCCACTCACGCCGTAGAGATTCTCGGGGCCCTGGAGACGGAAGACGATCTCGTGGTCGCGGTTGTTCCTCCAGCTGTCCTGGAGCGCGTTCCCGAGGGTTACAGCGTGGCGCTCGAGCTCACGGAGGAGGAAGCCGGCCGCTCGGGCCTCAGGCGCTACGAGTCCGGAACCCCGGCCCTCACGATTCGGCCCGCGTGAGCCGAAGGACCCCGCTCTCCTCACGCTCGATCCGCCATGCCGGGGGGCACCAGGTCGTCGCGCTGTACTCGACGACCACGGCAGGACCGTCGATCGGGGGGCCGGGGGCCAGCTCCTCGCGGTACAGAACACGGGCGTCGAGGGTTCGCCCCCGCCACGTCACGCGGGAGCTCATCGGAGATCGATCCTTCCCAGGGGCGGGCGCGCCGCCGGGATCTGAGTCGAGCGGTCGGGCCGCGAGTCCGGCCGGTAAGGACGCCCCCGGGGCTTCCGCTCGGAGCCTGAGTGTCACGGCGTCGACCGGCACGCCGCCGCGCCGGTAACCAAATCGCTCCTCGTGGGCTCGGTGGAACCGCTCCACCCACCGGTCCACGGGCACGACCAGCTCAAAGCTCTGATCCCGGTACCTGGCGTCGATCGACCGGGTGATCGTGACGGACCCGTTCTGCACACCCTCCGACGCCATCTCCTCCCGGGCAACAAACTCGAGTTCGTCGAAGACGCTTGACATGCGGTCGGGGTGCTCCGGATCGTCGGAGGAGAGGAAGACAGTTCTTGAGCGATTCCTCACGACGGGCGCAACCAGCATTCCGAAGGCCGAGAGGAGCCCCGGGTCGGGCGGGATCAATGCCCCGGCCAGCCGGAGCCTCTCAGTGAGCTCGGCGGCGTGGAGCCCGGCCGCGCCGCCGAAGGCGACTAGGTGGAGGTCCGCCGGATCGATCCCGCGCTCCACGGACATCACCCGAAGCGCCCGCTCCATGGCCGCGTTCGCGATGTTGAGAATCCCCTCCGCCGCACGGTCCGGCGAGGTTCCGGCCCTTCCGGCGAGCGCCTCGAGCGGGCCCCGGATCGCCTCCCGATCCAGGCACAGCTCACCCCCCAGCACGGCGGTCTCGGGCAGTCGGCCCAGCCACACGTGGGCATCGGTCACGGTCACGTCCCCCCCTCCCTTCCCGTACGCCACGGGCCCCGGCACCGCGCCGGCGCTCTCGGGCCCCACCCGGAGCGCGCCCCCCGGATCGACGCGCGCGATCGAGCCGCCTCCGGCCCCGACCGTGTGGATGTCGAGGAGCGGCACGGCGACGGGGACGTCGCCGACCCTCCCCTCCCGCGTGTAGCGGAGCTCCCTCGAGACGAGCGCGACGTCGGTGGAGGTTCCGCCCATGTCGAGCGAGAGCAGATCGGCCAGGCCCGAGCGACGGCCCCATTCGAGCGCACCCACGACGCCCCCCGCGGGGCCCGAGAGCACGGCCTGGACCGGCTCCTCGATCGCGCGCTCGAGGGAGATCGCGCTCCCGCTCGAGCCCATCACCCGGACCTGACTGACTTCCAGACCCGCCGCGAGGCCCCCCAGGTACCGGGAAACCGCTGGTGCGACGTAGGCGTTCGCGACCGTGGTCGAGGTCCGCTCGAACTCGCGGAACTCTGGAAGGAGGCGGCTCGAGATCGAGAGGGGAACGGAAGTCCCGGCGAGGGCTTTCGCCACGGTTTCCTCGTGCTCCGGCGCGGCGTAGCTGTGGAGGAGGACCACGGCCACCGCGCCGGCCTCGCGGACGCGCCCCGCGAGGGACTGGAGCTCGGCCGGGTCGAGCGGATCGAGATCGGCTCCGTCCGGGCCCGTGCGGCCGCGGATCCCGAGCCGGTCGGAGCGGGCCACGAGGGGCGGCGGTCGGTGGCCCACGAGGGCGTAGAGCTGGGGCCGGTCCTGGCGGCCAATCTCGATCACGTCCTCGAACCCCGCGTTCGTGATCAGGAACACCCGTGTCCCCTTCCGCTCGAGGATCGTGTTGGTGGCCACGGTGGAGCCGTGAACGATCGCGAGCCCAGGGGAGGACCCGCTCCCGAGGATCCGAGCGATCCCTCGCAGCACGGGCCCGGCAGGATCGAGCGGGTCCGAGGGCACCTTGAGCGCGGTGAGCTCGCCATCCCGGAGGAGCACCAGATCGGTGAATGTGCCCCCCGTGTCCACGGCCAGGAGCGGCGTTGACTTTCGTGACTCACCCCGGGACATTGCCGCGCTCCGATCCACCCGTCCCATCCCGGCTCCCGATCGCTGAACGGTCCATGGAACTGACCCCCTCCTTCGAGGTCTTCGCGGAGCTCGCCGAGGGAGCGAGCGTGGTGCCCGTCCGGTCCGAGTTCCTCTTCGACACCGAGACGGCCGTCACCGCGTACCAGAAGCTCCGTCGTCCCCCGTTCGGGTTTCTTCTGGAGTCGGTGGTGGGCGGCGAGAAATGGGCCCGCTACACCTTCCTCGGAACCGAGCCCAGGGGGGCCTGGCGACTCGTCGGCGGAGCCGTGTCGCTGTGGTCACCGGAACGGGGTTGGGAGCCTATCTCCACCGACGATCCGCTGGCCGACCTGGACCGGCGCCTGCGTGCCTGGGCGCCCGCCCCGGTTCCGGGGTTGCCCCGCTTCTGGGGCGGGGCCGTAGGGTACTTCGGATACGACGTCGCGCGCCAGATCGAGCGGCTTCCCGACATCGCCCGGGACGACCTGGGCCTCCCCGACGCTCTCGTCATCTTCACCGACGTGGTCCTCGCGATCGACAACTTGCTCGGCAGGGCGATGGCGATCCGGGCCGTCCCTGTGGAGCGGGGGCTCTCGCGGGAAGCGATCGAGGCGCGCTACCAGGGCGCGGGCGCGGCCATCCGGGCCCTCACGTCTCGCCTGGAGTCCGAGGCGGCACTTCCCCCGCTGGCCCTTCGAGCCGAGCCTCCGGAGGACCCGCCGTTCAAGAGCACCATGTCGCGCGAGGAGTACGAGAACGGGGTCCGGCGCGTTCGCGACTACATCCTAGCAGGAGATGCGTTCCAGGTGGTTCTGAGCCAACGGCTAGGTATCTCCCTCGAGGGCTCGCCCTTCGATCTCTATCGGGCGATCCGGTCCCTGAACCCGTCTCCTTACCTGTACTTCCTCGAGCTGGACGGGGTAACCCTGGTGGGCTCCTCGCCCGAAGTCCTGACGCGGCTGGAGGAGGGGACGGTCACGGTCCGCCCGATCGCCGGCACGCGGCCCAGGGGTCGAAACGAGGACGAGGACCGGCGGCTCGCGGAGGACCTGCTCTCGGACGAGAAGGAGCTCGCCGAGCACCGCATGCTCGTGGACCTGGGGCGAAACGACGTGGGTCGGGTGGCCACGTACGGGAGCGTGCACGTGCCCGAGCTCATGGTCGTGGAGCGATACTCCCACGTGATGCACCTCTGCTCCCAGGTGGAGGGGGAGCTGCGGGGAGGCCTGGGCGCGATGGACGTGCTCCAGGCCTGCTTTCCTGCGGGGACGGTGTCGGGTGCACCCAAGATTCGCGCGATGGAGATCATCGAGGAGCTGGAGCCCACCCGGCGGGGGCCCTACGCCGGGGCCGTCGGGTACCTGGGATACGGCGGGATGTCGATGGACACCGCGATCGCGATCCGAACCGTGCTGGTGCTCGGCGACCGCGCCTTCATGCAGGTCGGAGCCGGGATCGTGGCGGACTCGGACCCCGGCGCGGAATACGAGGAAACCCTGAACAAGGCGAGGGCGCTTCTTCGCGCCGGGGTCATGACGGGTCCTCCCTGAGGCCCGTGCCCCCTACTGTCCTCCACGTCGTACGAGCGTGATCCTCGTCGCCGTTGGAACCGCACGAACAGCCCCAGAGCGCGATATATCTTGACCTATCGCGAGACCTATCGTACGATATATCGTGACCGGACGCCGCGCTCGAGCCGCGTGACGCTGGCACGATGAATCCAGAGGCCGATGCGCACGCCGGCGCAAGAGCCGAAACCCCAAGACCTGCCTATGCGCGCGCGACGCGACGACTGGTTCAGCGACCTCTTCGGTGGGTTTGATCCCGATCGGTGGGCCCGCCGATGGCATCGCGAATGGGGACCGCGTCGTCGTCGGGGGTCGCTGTTCGAGTCGGGCGAGATCAAGTACCTGGTGCTCGAGCTCCTCCGGGAGAAGCCGCGGCACGGGTACGAGATCATCAAGGAGATCGAAGAACGCTTCCAGGGCTGGTACAGTCCCTCCCCCGGCACCGTCTACCCGACCCTCCAGCTGCTCGAGGACCAGGGCCATGTCCGAGCCGTAGAGGCGGATGGGAAGAAGGTCTGCGAGATCACGCCGGAGGGGCTCGCGTTCCTCGAGGACCACCGGGACACCATCGACGAGATCTTCGACCGGCTCCGTGACACGATGAGGGATTTCGCGGGAGGCGCGATCGCGGATCTGACTCAGGCGTTCGCAAAACTCGCCCGGCTCAGCTACAGGCAGGCGTGGCAACACGGCCCGAACGACCCCGAGACCCGACGGATCGTGGAGGTCCTCGAGCGGGCCGCGACCGAGATCCAGGGGAACGGTGGCCACCGCAGCGCCCGACGAGGGCGGTGATGTCCTGGATCGGCCTCGCGGTCCTCACGTGCTTCGTGCTCGTGGCGCTGCGCCACCGCCGGGGTTGGGACCACCCACATCGCTCGAGGCGGGTGGGCCGCGCTGGGGCCGCAGACGCGCGGATCCGGGCGTTCGAGTCCGCGCTGGCTTCGCGGGACGAGGCGATCTCGCTCCTTGAGACGCGGGTCGCCGAGCTCGAGGCGCGCGCCGACTTCATGGAGCGGCTTCTCGAGTCGCACTCGGCGGCGCGCTCGTGAGCACCCCCCCTTTGCAATAGCTCCGTCTTTGCACGGGCCGTGACCGTCGCTCAAGAGGCCGCGGCTCGAAGCCGTGATCGTAGACGTAGCATTTGACTCGGACGAACAGGTGGGGCCGCCGGTCGTAGCGGTCGATCAGAAGCACCACGACGGGCCTCGAAAGGAGCTGGTCGGGCGATCAGTAGGCCGACTCGTACCCCACCTCCAGGGCGACGGATGGGTGGGAACGGCCAGTGCGGATGCGGGCTCGCTCACAGTCGGCGGTAGAAGGCCACGAGCGTGTCGATCCCCCTCTCCAGATGATCTTCGGGGAACCACTCGTCCGGCGCATGCATGTTCGCGCCCGGCAGGGCGAAGCCCATCAGGATGGCTCGCGCCCCGAGGAGCCGCTCGAGCTCGGCGACGATCGGGATGGACCCTCCATCCCCGGTGAGCACGGGCTCCGTTTGGAACACTTCGCTGAGCGCACTGCGCGCGGCCTCGAAGAACGGGCCCGCCGGCTCGGCCCGCCACGGCCTTCCGCCGGGGAGCCCGAGCACCTCGACCTCGACGGCCGGGATCGCTACGCGGCGCACATGCTCCCGGAAGAGGGCGCTGACTTCGTCCGGGTCCTGGTCGGGCACCAGCCGGAAGCTCACCTTCGCCATCGCCTCGGCGGGGAGCACGGTTTTCGCGCCCTCCCCCGTGTAGCCGGCGAGAAGCCCGTTCACCTCGCACGTGGGACGGCTCCAGAGGCGTTCGAACGTCGAATAGCCGGACTCCCCGCGGAGTTCCCGGGCCCCGGCCTCTTCGAGAAACGCGCCGTCGTCGAACGGTAGGCTCCTCACCGCCTGCCGTCCCGCATCGTCAAGCTCACGGACGCGGTCGTAGAACCCCTCGATCGCCACGCGCCGGCGCTCATCGTGCAGCGTGGCCAGGATAGCGGCCAGCTCCCCCGCGGCGTTCGGGACGGCTCCCCCGTAGCCTCCGGAGTGCAGGTCCCCCCGGGTCCCGCGAACCCTGAGCTCGAAGTATGCCAGCCCCCGGAGCGAGTACAAAAGGGACGGCCGTCCGGGGGCGAACATCGTGGAGTCCGAGATGAGGACCGCATCGGCGGCCAGACGCTCCCGATACTCCTCGACGAACGGGAGGAGGTTCGGCGAAGCGATCTCCTCCTCGCCCTCCACGAGGACAACGACGTTCACCGGCAGGGACCCGCCGTCCCAAAGGATGCGCTCCAGGGCCTTCAGGTGGAGGAACACCTGGCCCTTGTCGTCCGCGGCCCCGCGCGCGTAAATGCGGCCCCCCCTTGTGGTGGGCTCGAACGGCGGGGAGGTCCAGAGCTCGAGGGGCTCCGGAGGCTGAACGTCGTAATGACCGTACACGAGGAGGGTCGGCCGATTCGGTCCCGCTCCACGCCACTCGCCGAGGGCAACCGGATGCCCGGCCGTATCGATCAGCTCCGCGTCGAGCCCCGCTCGCCGGAGGGCATCGACGACCCACGCTCCCGCGCGCCGCGTGTCCGGCTCGAGCTCGGAGCGGGCGCTGACGGACGGGATTCGCAGGAACTCGTAGAGCTCCTCACGGAGGTGCGACGCGCCCTCGCGGGAAATCCGGCTGTCTCCATCTCGGGTCCGTGCCACGGCGAAGTCCTGGCGCTTCGGGCGGCCAGAGCGCCGCGCATCGGTCAGATCAGGGCGCGCGTCCCCCAGCGGTAGACCCATGACAGGAGCGCGCTCAGGGCGAAGGCCCCCGCCATCCCTCCGGCGCTGAGCGATCGGGGGTCTTCGAAGTGGAAATACCCCACCCCCAGCATCCCCCCGATGAGGGCGCCGAACGCACCGAAGATCGCGAGCAGCACGACGTGCCCCGGCTGCTCGTCGGGCAGACGAACGATCAGCTTCATCGTGAGGCCCACGAAAGCGCCGAGCACGATCCAGATCCCCACGCCGATCCAGTTTTCCATGCTCGCGCGAAGGCCAGGGTTGCCAGGGGGTCGGGTCCCGCGAAATCTAGGCGCCCCCGGGGCGCTAGGCCACCTTGCCAAAGGGCCCCCGAGAGTGCCCGTTCGCCCGCAGAACGTTCCCTACCCCTGAACCGCCTTGCCCAGGCCGGCCCGCATATCGTCGAGGTCCCGCTTCCGCTCCTCGACCTCCCGCTCAAGAAGCTCGCCTTTCTCAACGAAGAGATCCCGGCGCCGCAGGTGGCGACTGCGGAACTCTGCGGCTACCCGCGCGGTCTCGCCGTCTCCGATCCCGCGGGCCATCTCGAAGCGCCGTGCGCAAACGTCTGCCTCGCGCGCCTCACGCTCGGCCTCGAGAGCCACCGCCCTCCGTTCGGCCTCGAGGGCTGCCACGCGGGCGGCGACGCCCGCGATCTCTCGTGCCAAGGCTCGGAGTCCCGGATCCGTCGGCTCCGCGGGCTCGCCACACTGGAGCTCGGTCCGGAAGTTCACGACGGCTTGCCGAAAGGCTCGAACGAGCGACCCGAACATCAGAAGTGGCTGGGCTCCCCCGGCATGGCCCCCTCGCGAGAGGTCCGGCGGAGCACGGAGAAGCCTCCTGGTTCCCTAGTTCAGGACGTGTTCGATCCGTTGGGCGAACGAATTCCGTGCCCGGTGCAGCCGGCTCTTCACCGTCCCCAGGTTCACGCCCGTGATCTCGGCGATCTCCTCGTAGCTCTTCCCCTCGAGCTCCCGCAAGCGGAAGACGAGTCGATGGTGCTCTGGGAGCTCCTCGACCGTGTCCTCCACGATGCGCTGGAGAAATCGCTTCCGATACAGGTCGTCCGGCCGCATGCTCGCGTCCTCGAACTGCAGCGGCCGATGGTCCTCATCCCAGTTGCTGGTCAGCTTCTGGAACAGGACGAGGGGGCTGCGGGATCGGTTCCGCAGCTCGTTCTTCGAGAGATTGCTCGCGATCGTGTAGACCCAGGTCGAGAACTTCTTGCTCGTGTCGAACCGGTGAAGGTGGCGCGTCACGCGGATGAACGCCTCCTGCACCAGATCCTGCGCCCGGTCGGGGTCGCCCGTCTTCCGGGTGATGAAATGGACGAGCCGATCCCGGTAGCGGTTGAACAGCTCTTGAAAGGCACCGGCCCGGCCGCTCAGATGAGCCGTGACCAGCTCCTCATCGGTCATTGCCTCGAGATCGCGAGACTCGTCCGAGAGAGATAGCTCCCGAGGGCCCGCGGAACGGTCGGCCATGTCGAAGTGGCTCCCTGGCCCGGGTAAACGGGACGGGTCCGAGGGGACAAAAAGGGGCGCCGTACCTTTCTGGTCACGGGCCCCTTCCGACTAGTCACCCCGAACAGCTAAGGGGTCACACACCCGACTAGCGAACGTATGCCAATATGGGACACATAGCCCTCCGCTTCAAGGTCCGGCGCCCCAGAAGGCACCCCCGCGGGACCGGGCGGCGAAGAGGAGGTACGTCGTTGCCCGCGTCCGTCCAGGCCACGAGATTAGGCATTCCGAATCCGTCATCGGGTTACGCCATGCAATCTGAGAACAGCTCCACCCGGCGCGTCGAGACGCACGGGTTGGGCGTCACGGTACAAGCGCGAGTGGCGCTGGCGCTGCTTCAGGCGGTGAGGGACAACGACCGGCCCGGCGAGGTTCTGAACGACGAGGATCTGGCGGCCACGCTGCCGCGTCGCCTCGGGCTCTCCGAGGTCGTGGACTCACAGATCCGGCGATACGAGCAGGACGCGCGCCGCCGTCGGAGGGTGCCCGGGGCCGAGGTTAGGGATCTCATCCGGCTCGTTACGCGCCGCCCGGACTCGGAAGACCTCTTCCATAGCGTGGGACGCTCTCTGGGGGTGAGCGGTGGTGGGGCGGGCGTATTGCGTGTGGTTCCGCGGGTCGCCGGGTTCGCCCTCGGCCGCCGCGCGATCGTGAAGCGGCTCCGTACGCTCTTCGGGCAGGCCTTTGTGGCTTCCGTGAGGGCTCCGTTCGAGCTGGAGGCCAAGAACAACGTGATCATCGAAGGCGATCCGGGAGGCGAGGCGTGCGCCCTCGTCACGGGGATCTCTCAGGCGATTCTGGATCGGTCGGTCCGACCGGGCGTCGTGGTGGAGCATCCCTTATGCCGTGCCCGTGGCCACCACCGATGCGTCTGGCAGGCCCGTGAAGGCTCTGCTCCTGCCGCGTCCGGCGCGGTTACGACGTCGTCCACGGAGAATGGCCATGTTGACCGAAGGCGATGAGGCCCCCGCCTTCAACCTGCCGGCGGACGACGGATCGCGCGTCCGCCTGGTCGATCTTCGCGGAAGAAAAGTGATCCTGTACTTCTATCCGAAGGACGATACGCCCGGGTGCATGACGGAGGCATGTGACTTTCGCGACTCGATTTCCCGCGTGGAGGAGGCGGGCGCCGTGGTGCTCGGCGTCTCGCCGGACCCGATTCGCTCGCACGAGCGGTTCAAGCGCAAGTACGATCTGAATTTTCCGCTCCTGGCCGACGAGGACCACTCTGTGGCCGAGGCGTACGGGGCGTGGAAGGAGAAGTCGATGTTCGGGAGGAAATACTGGGGGATCGAGCGAAGCACGTTCCTGATCGACGGCGAGGGGGTGATCGAGCGGGCGTGGCGGCGGGTCAGCGCCCGAGGTCACGCGGACGACGTGATCCAGGCCCTTTAGGGGACCGGGGGCGCTTTAGGGTGATCCGGGCCGGATCGCGGATCCGGGAGCCATGAGTGATCCGGGCGCTAAAGCTGATCCCGGGTGCGAAGGCGGCTCCGGGCGCCATGGCGGGTTTGAACGCTATCGTGGGTTCCGGTGCGGTAGTGCGTCTGGTGCTGTGAGCTCGGCTTCGACGGCACGGTGCGCCTTGAAGATGCAGAGGTCCTGAACGACATCAGACCTTAGAGACCTGGCCTCCGCGGCCTCGCGGTTGGCTCGAATTCCCTCTTGGAGCCAGATGACCGGCGCCTCGGGGCGGGCGGCCGCGGCACGCACGACGGCTCCCGCCTCGGCCGATGGCCGGAAGACGAGCACGAGGTCCACTGGATCCGTCACGAGGTCCAATCGAGCCAGAGCCCGGCGCCCGAAGATCTGATCCGCGTTGGGATTCACGGGGATCACGTCGTAGCCCTTGGCGGCGAGGTAGGACGGCACGCGCCTCGCGGCTTTGGCGGGGTCGCGGGAGAGACCCACGACCGCGATTCTACGGACCCGGGCCAGGGCCTCGACGATCCGCTCCGCGGAGGGATTGGCGGGGTCCTCGCTCCGGGAGAGCAGACGCGTGACGTGGGCGAGCCCGTACATCGGGTTAGGATACGGACTCGCGCTGACAGTCGGCAAACCGGGCCGATGGACCCGTATTCGCGCCGTGAGCCGCGGCGCGAGCTTCCAGGAGGGGTGCGATTCAGATCCTTCCCTTCATTCCCTGGCTCCTGGCTGCCGCGTTCGCCGGTCTGGCGGTCTACCTGGTGCTCCGCCGTTGGAAAAACCCCCATCCCGAGGCGATCGAGCGGTTGACCGCCGAGGTCGAGGAAGGGGTGAAGCTCGGTGACTCCGGACCCGGAGACCCGCCCGAGGTGCTGAGCCTCCGGCTGGCGCTCGGTCGTGGGTGGCGGCCGGTCTCCCAATCAGGGGACGATCCTGGCGAGCAGGCGCTCCACGGGCTCTTTCGGTTCGTGGGGGAGAGGGTCCTTCCGCCCCTGAGCTCGGCGCTGGCCGACGGCGACTTTCGACCCCGTGTCGAGGACGCGGCGAACGCGCTCCGGGATCTCGCCTTCTTCGCTAGGGCCGAGCGGACGGAGAAAGAGAGGACTGCGAACCTGTCCGACCTCGTCCAGTCGGTCACGCGTGAGAGTTCACGGTAGACACTGGAGTTCCGGTTCGGTTCACCGGTCCCTCGGCGGCGGTGCCCGTCAGCCTGCGTCCAGAGGGCTTCAAGGACGCCGTCTATCTCGTTCTCGCGAATGCGGGACGGTTCGGCGGCGGGCAGACGATCGACGTGATCGCCGAGGACGACGAGCGAGACGTCCGGCTTCGGGTCCGAGACCGCGGTCCGGGGTTCACTCGTGAGGCGTTGGATCAAGCGTTCGAGCCATTCTGGAGCTCGGACTCGGATGCGCTGGGCCTGGGGCTGACCCACGCGCAGAGGGTCGTCGAGTCACAAGGCGGAAGGATCAGGCTCGAGAACGGGGAGGAGGGCGGGGCCGAGGTCGAGATCGTTTTCCCGCGAGCGCGGTGACGCGCCGGACGGCCAGGTAGCGGAACTCCACAATCGGCGGTGGGGGCTAGCCTTCCGCGCCCTGTTCTTCGGCTTCGCTTGGGAGGCCCCGGGGACGGAGGTCGAGGGCGTGGGCCACTCCCTCCGTCAGCCATGCGTACCGTCCATTCATCGCTGCCCGTGCGATCCCGTAGAGAGCGCGGTCATCGTTCCGGAAGAGGCTCCGGAAACGCGCTTCGACCCGTCGCCGCGACGCGCGGCAGAAGCCGTCGGCCAGCTCCTCCGGGCTCCGGTCCGAAGGCATCTCCCGGACCCGACCGGCCGCGCGGATGCACGTGGCCGTCATCATGAAACACTCCGCGCCGATCTCGACGAGCCTTCCCAGGACGGCCTGGCGCCTTTCCAGGCCGGGCCCGAAGCGAACGATGCTGTGGAAGAGGGCTCGGGCGAGTCGCCGGGACGAGCGTTCCACGTACCTCAGGTGCCGCGCGAGACGTCCGAATTTCCGATACTTCGGCCACCAGCCCCATCCCCACCAGCGGCTCGGGTACCACCAGAGGTAATGGAGCGCGCTCCTCGCGGCGGCGGCGAGGCGCCTCCCGATGGGCGCGCGCGGGTCCACGAGGTCTCCGGCCACCTTCAGGTGCAGGTCCACGGCTTCCCTCGCGATGAAGAGCCGCATGATCTCGGACGAGCTCTCGAAGATGAGGTTGATCCTCAGATCGCGGAGGGCACGCTCGATCGGGTACGCCACCTCTCCTCGCGCGGCGAGCGAGTGGGCGGTCTCGTAGCCCCGACCGCCCCGGACCTGGAGCGCTTCGTTCATGAGCTCAAACGCGGTCTCCGAGTGCCACATCTTGGCCAGCGCAGCCTCGAGCCGGATGTCGAACGTCTTCGCGTCGGCCATCGCCGAGGTGAGCTCGACGGCGGCGTCCATCGCGAACGTATCCGTGGCCATCCGGGCGATCTTCTGGGCCACGGCGTCGTGCCGACCCACCGGCTGACCCCACTGCACCCGCTCCGCGCCCCATCGTCTCGACCACTCGAGAGCGGCCTTCCCAGCGGTGGCGCAGAAGGCCGGCAGAGCGAGGCGGCCGGTGTTCAGCGTGATCAGGGCCAGCTTGAGCCCCTGGCCCTCGCGCCAGACGAGGTTCTCAGCCGGCACACGGACGTCGCGGAACCGGATCACACCGTTCGAGATCCCCCGAAGTCCCATGAAGCTGCAGCGGTGGACGACCTCCACCCCCTCCCAGGCCCTTTCGACGATAAACGCGGTGATGGGACGCCGTGAACGGACGCCTTCGCGCGGCGGCGTCCTCGCCATGACGACCATGATCTCGGCCCTGGGACCGTTGGTGCACCAGAGCTTCTCCCCGTTCAGGATCCAGGCGGATCCGTCCTCCGTGAGCTCCGCGGTCGTGGACATGTGCGCGGGGTCGGAGCCGACCTCGGGCTCGGTGAGCGCGAAGGCGGAGAGAGCGCCGCGGGCGAGGCGGGGCAGGTACTTCCGCTTCTGTTCCTCGGTGCCGAACAAGCTGAGCGGCTGGGGCACCCCGATGGACTGGTGTGCGGAGAGGAACGCCCCCGTGGACGCGCAGCGCGCCGCGACGATGCCGAGCGTGCGGCCGTACGTTACCTGGGAGAGACCCATCCCGCCGTACTCGCGCGGGATCTTGATCCCGAAGGCGCCGAGCTCCGCCAGACCCCGGAGAACGTGGTCCGGGACCCATTCGTCACGATCGATCGCGTTACCGTCGATCCTTTCGCTCGCGAACCGCTCGAGGCGGCCGAGGAAGTCTCGGGCACGGGCTGCCTCGTCCGGATCCTGCTCGGGAGGCGGATGAACGAGCCCGAGACGGAAGCGGCCGTCGAAGAGCTCGCGCATGAAGCTCGCGCGCTCCCACCCCTCCTCTCGGGCCGCTTCGGCCACCTGCCGGGAGTCCTGGGCGGTCGTCGGGGTCCGGACGCGCGGGTCAGTCAAGGGAACCCTCCAACTCTTCGTCGCCGAGTGGCGTGGCCAACGTATGCGGTGCGGCCGCCGGCGAGCTGAGTAGCGCCTCGAACTCACCCAAACGGGCCTCCCCGTCCCGCTGGCCGATCTCCATCAGGAGGCGGAGGTACTCCTCATGAAAGAGGAGGAACGAGAGGATATCCGGGCTCTCCGTCTCTCTCGTTCCGAGCCCGCGGATCAGGAACCGAAAGACGCGGGGAAGCCCCGCCTCGAACTGCCTGGTGAGACGCCCCAGGTCACGGGACGGGCGAAGCGTGAGCAGGCGCACGATCCGAAGCCTGTCACGGTCCTCGACCCGAATCTTCCGGAGGAGAGAGTTCACGGTCTCCACCCTCCAGGCGTCCTGGTCGAGCATGTCGAGGAAGATCGAGTTCATGAGCGCCCCGATCACCTGCGCCGGGGGCGGATAGGTCCGAATCACCGGTCGGTCGGCCTCGCGGGATAGGGGATCGAAGCGCGTCGAAATGGCCAACACGCGCTCGGCTCCCAGGTTGAGGGCCGGAGCGAGTGGGGCAGACAGGCGGAGCCCACCGTCGCTGTACCACTCGTTCCCGATCCGCACAGCGGGGAAGAAGAGAGGGATCGAGGCGGAGGCCATGACGTGCTCGAGCCGGATCGTCGTGAGCCGGCCGCGTCGCCGCGGTCGCGACCATCCCGAGACCCCCTCGCCCTGCACCCACGTAATCGACTGCCCGGTCGAGTAGGAGGAGGTGCTCACGGCCACCGCCCTGAGGCGCCCGGAGCGGATGTTGTCCTGGATGCCGGGAATGGCCCCGGTCCCGTCGGTGAGGGTCCTAGTGAGAAAGCGGTGCAGCGGCGTCGTGTCCACGAGGCTTCGGATGCGCGGCGTACCCGTCAGGCCCCCCGAGATCAGCTGGAGCCCCCAACGCAGCACGTTCAGGAGCAACGGGCGGCCATGGACCTCGAGCACCTGATCGAGCGTGAGCGAGCTCCAGAGCTCGGCCAGATCCTCGACCGCTTCCGCGAACGTGCCCGGGTGGGCCGCGAGGTGGACCGCGTTGATGGCACCGGCCGAGACTCCCGTGATGATTGGGATCTCGAGTCGGGGCTGGGCGCGAGCCAACGCGCGGAGGAACCCCACCTGATACGCAGCTCGCGCGCCCCCGCCCCCCATCACAAGAGCGAGCGGGCCTCCGCCGGGCTGTCCGGCGGTCGGCGCCTCCGCGCCCGGATGGGGAAGCGTCGGCGGATGACGGGCTTCGTTGGCGTCCTGCGGCATCGCGTCGGCCTCAGCGGTCGCTCCTGCTCCTCCCGGCGCCTCCTAAGGATACCCCGGCGAGGCTCGGGTTCTTGCCGAGATGTCGATCAGAGGAACGTGTACTCGAGGATCCCGCGCCCGATCGCGGCAACGCCGGCCCAGATGAGGAGAAGCCCGACCAGCGCTCCCACCAGGTGCGGCATCGGGCGCCGATCCTCGGGAGACCGCCGCCTCATCACGGAGATGGGAATCTGAACGACCGCGGCGGCAGCCATCATCATGAACAGGTGGCCGATGAGCTGTGGGTAGAATCGGCCCGAGACGATGAGCACGAACCCGAGGAGCACCTGGAGGTGCAGAAGGCCCGCGAACGAGGCGGCGGCGATCCGGATGCCGCGGTCGTAGGGGCGGTGGGACGCCACGGCGACGACCGCGTACACGAGCGAGATCACGCCCGCGAGGAGGACGACGTAGCGGAGCGCCGAATGGGCCTGCAGCAGTCCGGTGAGCATGGTCTCCCTCGGGTGGGGGCGGCAAAGCGACGTGAAGCATACGGCGAGGACCGCCTTGCTGCATCCCCCGGCGGCGCGGTACGATCGACCACTGTGCGCCCGTCTCCGGCTGACCTTCCAGTGAACGACTCGAGGGTCCACGAGGTGGGGCTCCGGGAGTTGCCCGGGGCTCCGGATCCCGCCGACGCCATCGGGCTCCTCTCGGGGCTGCCAGGCCGGGTCCTCCTCCACAGCGCGGGACCACACGGGCGCTTCAGCTTCCTCGCCGCCGCCCCTCGCGCGGTCCTCGTGGCGAACGGGGGGGAGACCCGGGTGATCACCGAGAGCGGGGACGCGCTCGGCTTCGCCGATCCCTTTACGGCGATCGAGGCGCTCCTCCGCCGGTTGGGGCGCGACACCTCCGCGCGCGGGCTTCCGTTCGTGGGAGGGCTCGTGGGATATGTCTCCTACGAGTGCGGGCGCCACCTGGAGCGCCTCCCTGCCCCGCCTTCGGACGACCTGGGGCTGCCGGAGGCGTGGTTCGGCGCCTACGACGCTTCGGTTGTCTGGGACCGGATGTCCGGACGCTGCTTTGCCGCGGCCCTGAATCCGGGTGACGCCGGGTCTCTCGGCCGCCTCGAGTCGCTCGTCCAGCGGCTTCGAGGGCCCGGACCCGCCGCAGGTGTCTCGCGGAGCGGCCCCCCGGACGTCTTTCCGATGGGCTCCGACGGATCTTCGGAGGCGACGACCACGGCCACCACGCCGACCTCGTCCCTTTCCCGGCCCGAGTTCGTTCGGGGCGTGGAGCGGATTCGCCGTTACGTGCGGGCGGGAGACGTCTTCCAGGCGAACCTCACCCGGAGAATCACGACGCCGACCCGTCTCACGGGTCCCGAGCTCTACCGGAGGCTCCTGGCCCAAAGCCCCGCGGAGTTTTCCGCGTACCTGGACACGGGCGAGGGCGAGGTCGCGTCGATCTCCCCGGAGCTGTTCCTGGAGCTCCATGACGGGCAGGTGCGCACCGGCCCGATCAAGGGCACCGCGCCTCGCGGGACGAACAAGGAGGAGGATCGGGCCCTCGCCCTGGCGCTCGCGGCGAGCGCCAAGGACCGCGCGGAGAACGTCATGATCGTGGATCTGCTCCGGAACGACCTATCTCGCGTTTGCAAGCCCGGCTCCGTGCGAGTGCCCCGCCTGGCGGACCTGGAGACGCTGCCCACAGTGCACCACCTGGTGTCCTCGGTGACCGGGGTGCTGGAGGGCGGCGTGGGCCCGGTGGGACTGCTCCGAGCGGCGTTTCCCGGCGGGAGCGTGACCGGCGCTCCCAAGATCCGGGCCACCGAGATCCTCCGGGAGCTCGAGCCGGTCCGGCGCGGCGTCTACACGGGCGCGCTGGGGCGGATCTCGTTCGACGGGGCGGCGGATCTGTCCATCGCGATCCGAACGGCGGTGCTGAGGGACGGCGTGGCGAGCTATGGAACCGGCGCCGGGATCACGCTCGGGTCGGATCCGGAAGCGGAGTGGCAGGAGACGGAGGACAAGGCTCGCGCCTTCCTGGACGCGATCGGGTCGGGCACGCCGCCCTGCACGGGCCCTGCCGCCGCCGCTAATGTCAGTGCATGATCCTCCTGCTCGACAGCTACGACTCGTTCGTCCACAACGTCGCCCACGTCCTTCGTGAGAGCGGGGCACGTGTAGAGGTCCACCGCAGCGATTCGCTGGGCGTGGATGAGGCCGAATCCCTGGATCCGTCTCACGTCGTGCTTTCGCCGGGACCGTGCACGCCGGCGGAGGCGGGGATCAGCATGCAGCTGGTCCGTCGGCTCGCGGGGCGGATCCCCGTGCTCGGGATCTGTCTGGGGCATCAGGCCATCGCCGTGGCATACGGTGCCGAGATCGTGCCGTCTCCCGACCCGGCACACGGGAGAGCCGCGGCCATTCATCACCGATCAGCCGGAATCCTGTCGGGGCTCCCGTCGCCGTTTCCCGGAGGGCTCTACCACTCCCTTTCGGTGAGCGTTCGATCGCTCCCAGCAGAGCTCGTGCCGGAGGCGTGGACCGGCGACGGCGAGATCATGGCGCTCCGACACCGGAGCCATCCGGTCTGGGGAGTGCAGTTCCACCCCGAGTCCATCCTGACGCCCGGGGGCGAGAAGATCTTCCGGAGGTTCCTGGCGTTCGAGGCCCCGGCTCCGGCCGCGCGCGAGCTCTCCGGCGCCGCCCGGCCATGACGACGGCGGAGCGTCATCCTCCCGAGGCACCGCCTCACGGCGACGTCTCGGAGGTTCCCGCCGACGATCGAGGGCTCCTCCTGGGGGATGGGCTGTTCGACACGCTTCGCCTGTATCGGGGCCGGCCGTTCCGGCTGGAGCAGCACCTCGATCGGCTCAAGCGCGGGGCCGCGGTCGTCGGGATCGATGTCCCGGCCGACCTCCGGCTTCGCGTGGACGCGGCCATCCGTTCCTGGTCCGGGGGGGACGGCTCGCTCCGCATCACGCTCACGCGGGGATCGGGCGCCGGCCTCGCTCCCCCGGGAGACGGTCGAAGCCGCCTCCTCGTTGCGATCCTGGGGGTGAGCGGGGACGGGGGTCAGTCCGCATCCACGGGAATCCACGCGCTTCTCCGGGGCCGTGTGGACGAGTGCGCCCTCGTTTCAGGCCTGAAGACGATCGGGTACCTCGAGCGGATCCAGGCCCTTCGTCTTGCCATGGCCCAGGGCGCGGACGAAGCGCTGCTCCGAAACTCACGAGATCGGGTGGTCGAGGCTTCGGCTTCGAACGTGGCGGCCGTTCTGGGGTCCGGGCTCGTCGCTCCAGGGCCGCCCGACGGGGCGCTCGGCGGCATCACGCGGTCGATCGTGCTCGGCGAAGCCGAGGCGATGGGCATGCTGATCGAGGAGCGAGGCCTCGAGCCGGACGAGCTCGGGGAGGTCTCGGAGATCCTCCTCACCTCGTCGGTGCGCGAGATCGTTCCTGTCGTGCGGGTGGAGGGGCTCGCCGTGGGCTCCGGGAAGCCCGGCCCACTTGTCGAAGAGATGCGGGATCGGCTCCGGCGGAGGGTCGAGGCCGAGCTGTTTTGAGGCCGATCCTCAGGGGCCCACTCTCACGGGCGGTATTCCTCGATGGCGTCGTCCAGTGCCCCGCGCACGGCGTCCTTCACCTCCTCGTCCATGTCGTCGGTCGAGAGCATCCAGTGGAGGTAGTCCGGATCGATCCGGGCGACGTCCGCGAGAGATCGGTCCCGCTGCTTCCCGCGTCGGAACACGAGCCCCTGCCCCTCGGCGTCCGCGAACCAGCGATCGAGCTCCGTCTCGAACGGCCGGACCTCGTCGCAGTACGCGTGGAGCGCCGCGGGGTCCCGCGGAAGATTCGGGTAGCGGTCCAACTGGGCCGCCAGCACCGCGGCCGTGGCGCGAATGTCCGCGAGCGCGGAGTGCGCGTCCTCCAGCTCACGGTTCAGATAGAGTCGCACGGCGGCCGCGAGGTCGCGGGGCTCCTCCCGGTGGAAGATGGTCTGCACGTCCACGAGCATGCGCCCGCGAACGTCGAACGGAACGCCCGCCCGGCGAAACTCGGACAGGAGTACCGGCAGGTCGAAGCGCCGGAGGTTGAAGCCCCCGAGATCGCACTGCTCCAGAAACCGTGACAGGCTCGGAGCGCGTGCCCGGAAGGGGGGCTCGCCGGCCACGTCGGCGTCCGTGATGCCGTGCACGCGGCTGGCGTCCGGGGGGATCGGGATCTCCGGGTTGAAGCGGCGCACCCGCTCCGCTACATCCCCGCTCGGTGCGAGCCGGATGACGGCCAGCTCGACGATCCGGTCCGCGCCGATCCGGAGCCCCGTGGTCTCCATGTCCAGGAACGCGAGCGGTCGCGTGAGCGGAATGGGGAAAGGGAGGGGGTCGGGCACGGGGTTGGGTGGCGGGAGAGGATCCGAAGACGAAGTCGAGGTAACGTACGCGGGCCTTGCCGAGGAGCCAACGAGGCGGGCCCACGGAAGGGAGTCGGCCCGCCGGACGAGAACCGGGCCCACGGAGGACGCAGTGAGAGTCGTCGAGATCAGGAAGCCGGGAGGGCCGGACGTTCTCCGCGTATCCGAGCGCGACAGCCGCCCGCTCGCGGGCGACTGCGTTCGGGTTCGGGTGCGGTCCTCGGGCGTGAACCGCGCGGACCTGATGCAGCGACGAGGCCGCTATCTGCCGCCTCCCGGATACCCCGCCGACGTGCCTGGGCTCGAGTTTGCCGGGACGGCGGAAGAGCTGGGTCCGTCATGCCGGCTCAGGGCCGTGGGGGACCGCGTGATGGGGCTCGTGGGAGGGGCCGGGTATGCCGACGAGGTGGTGGTGCCCGAGCGGGAGACGATCCGCGTCCCGACCGGCCTCTCCCTCGAGGAAGCGGGGGCCATTCCCGAGGCGTTCGTCACCGCGTGGGACGCCTTCGGCCAGGCGGAGCTCCGCCCGGGCGAGACCGTGCTCATCCACGCTGTCGGAAGCGGCGTGGGGACTGTCGCGCTCCAGCTCGCCCGCGCGATGGGTGCGCGCTCGGTCGGCACGTCCCGAACGCGCGCCAAGGTCCGGTGCGCGCTCGACCTCGGCCTGGAACACGGAATCGCGTGCGAGGGCCAGGAGGCGTGGGTGGCGGAGGCCCGCAGGATTCTCGGCGAAGCCGGTGCCGACGTGGTCCTCGACCTCGTGGGTGGGGACTATGTCGAGGGGAACCTTGAGATCCTGGCCACGCGAGGACGATGGATCGTGGTGGGCCTTCCCGCGGGGAGGGCGGGCACGCTCGATCTGCGGAAGCTCATGAGCAAGCGAAGAACGATCCGGGGAACGGTCCTCCGGGCTCGCCCGGACGAGGAGAAAGCACTCCTCGCGAGGGAGTTCGAGCGCTCGGTGGTCCCGTTGTTCGAGCGGGGGCGGATCGCTCCGGTGGTGGACCGAATCTTTGACGCGACGGAAGCCGGCGAGGCTCACCGCTACGTGGAGGCGAACGAGAGCTTCGGGAAGATCCTGCTCTCGTGGGACGTCTGACTCGTCAGAGCCCGAGCCCCTCGCGAACCAGGCGATCCTGAGAGACGCGGTGGCTCCGCGTCCGCCCTTCCGCGGGGCTCACCCGTTCGGGCCGCGCCACGTGCTGGAGCGCGATCTCCCGGGGCACGACCGCGCGGAGGCGCGGCCCGATGTACGTTAGAGCGCCCATGTTTCGGGGCTCCTCCTGGACCCAGAACACCTCCGTGACCGAAGGGAGCCCCGCCACGAGCTCGGTCACCTCCACGGCCGGGAAGGGGTAGAGCTGCTCGATTCGTCCGACCGCCACGTGCCCGAGGCCCTCCCTCTCCTCGGCGCCGATCAGGTCGTAGTAGACCTTCCCCGAGCACAAGACCAGCCGGGTAACCTCGTCCGGAGGTGCCGAGGCCGATGCCTCGCCGAGGACCGCTCGGAACTCGCCTTCCGTCAGATCCTTCACCGGCGAGCTGGCGTCGGGGAGCCGGAGTAGGCTCTTCGGCGTCATTACCACGAGAGGCCGGGCTGACTCGGCGAGTCCCTGCCGCCGAAGGAGATGGAAGTACTGAGCGGGCGTGGACGGGTACACGACGCGCAGGTTGTCCTCGGCCGCGAGCTGGAGGAAGCGCTCGAGCCGCGCGGACGAGTGCTCCGGGCCCTGCCCCTCGTAGCCGTGAGGGAGGAGAAGGGTAAGGCGAGAGAGCTGCCCCCACTTCGCGCGACCGGCCGAGATGAACTGATCCACGACGACCTGCGCGGCGTTCGCGAAGTCACCGAACTGAGCTTCCCAGAGGACGAAGTCCTCTTCCGCGGCGACCGAGTACCCGTACTCGAACCCCAGCGCCGCGGCCTCCGAGAGCGGGGAGTTGTACACCTCGAAGCGCGCTTCGCCTGCCTGGGACAGCGGCACGAATGACTTTCCCGTCTCCGCGTCGTGCAGGACCAGGTGCCTCTGCGAGAACGTGCCCCGCTCGGTGTCCTGTCCGGTGAGCCGCACCGGAATCCCGGCGCGGAGGAGCGAGCCCAGGGCGAGCGTCTCCGCGTGGGCCCAGTCGAGCCTCTTGTCCGCTCCGAACTCAGTGCGGCGGCGCTCGAGTTGCCGGTCAAGCTTCGGGTGGACGGAAAAGCCGTCCGGGACCCGGAGCGACCGGAGATTGATCTCGACGAGCTCGTTCAGCGGGATCGTTGGGGTGGGGGATGGGGGAGCAGCGCCTGGGGTCGGCCCGGCGGGCGCCGTGCCCGATGGCCCCTCCTCGCCCGTCTCCCTTTGCACCTCCTCGTGGGCACGGCGGAGCGGCTCCAGCGCCGCCTCGTCGAGGCGGTGCGCCTCTTCCTCGGTCGCCACGCCTTCCGACGCGAGGCGGGCCGCCCACTGGGCGCGCACCGTCGGATGGCCGTCGATCTTCCGATAGAGCACCGGCTGCGTGTACGACGGCTCGTCGCCCTCGTCGTGCCCGTAACGGCGATACCCGACGAGATCGATCACGATGTCGTCACGGAACTTGGCGCGGTACGCCATGGCCAGCCTGGTCGCGGCTAGGCACGCCTCCGGGTCGTCGGCGTTTACGTGCAGGGCGGGGATGTCGTACCCCTTGGCGAGATCGGACGCGTAGCGCGTCGAGCGGCCGTCGGCAGGGTTCGTCGTGAACCCGACCTGGTTGTTCACAATGAGGTGGACGGTCCCCCCTACGGAGTAACCGCGCAGGCGCGCCAGGTTCAGGGCCTCAGCCACGATTCCCTCTGCCGCGAAGGCGGCGTCCCCGTGGATGAGCACGGGGACGACCGATGATTCGTCGCGCGCGTCGTCCCTTCCCAGGCCCGAGAACTGGAGGACGCGCGCCATCCCGCCGACCACCGGGTTCACGAACTCGAGGTGGCTGGGGTTGGGCGCCAGAGCGACACGGATCGTCGAGCCATCCCGGAGCCGGTACTCCCCCTCGGCTCCGCGGTGGTACTTCAAGTCTCCGGTGCCGGGCACGCCCGCCGTCGGGGCGCCGCCCTCACGCGCGATTCCCTCGAACTCCCGGAGGATCGAGCTCAGCCCGACCCCGATCAGGTGCGTGAGGACGTTCAGGCGTCCCCGATGCGCCATCCCAATCACGACTTCCCTGCCTCCCGCGGCCGCGGCGCCCTCGATCGCCACGTCCAGCATCGGGACCAGCATGTCGGTCCCTTCGATCGAGAATCGCTTCTGGTCCAGGTACGCACGATGGAGGAAGCGCTCGAGCCCCTCGACCTGTGAGAGCCTGCGGAGGAGGCGAACCTTCTCGTCCGCCTCCATGGGGCGCGCGTGCCGACCGGATTCGACCTCGCTCCAGAGCCACCTCACCTTCCCGGGGTCCTCGAGGTGCTCGAACTGGTATCCGATTGACCCGCAGTAGATCGTTCTCAGACGCTGGAGCGTCTCGGACAGGGGGCGATCTCCCATTCCCTCGAGAACGAGCGAAGTCGGGATCGCTTGGAGATCCTCCATCGAGGTTCCGAAGAAGGCCGGATCGAGCTGCGGATGGCCGGGGGGTTCCGAGCCCAGCGGGTCGATTCGCGCCATCTGATGGCCGTGGTCGCGAGACGCCTGGATGAGAGATGCAGCCCGGGCGATACGGGGGAGGAGCCGCCGGTCGGAGGTTTCTTCTCTTTCGACGCGGAACTGCCGATCGGAGGTGTCTTCGGGCTCGGACTCGACGAGGAGCTTCGACGGGCCTCCCGTGTCCGAGTCCATGAGGAGCGATGGCTCCGCCGGGTGGGCAATGCGACCGGGAGGGCGACGCGGCATTCCGCCGTTCTCCCGGAGCGCGTCCGGGATGATGAGGCCGGCCGCCTCGAGCTCATCGAGGCTCCGTGAAAAGATCCTTTGCCACTCGGGGGGGACGGACTCGGGATTCCGTACGTACTGCTCGTAGAGCTCCTGCGCGTACCCTGCGTTGTATCCGTCGAAGAGGCTCGTGTCGGCCATCGTATCGGCCCCGAGGGCCTGGTGGATCTCCCGTTCCCTTGCCTCGTCCCCGTCGGAGATCCGGGGACAAGGGAAGCTACCGAAAATGGACGCCCAGGCGAATGTCGAGGCAGGCGCCGTTCAGGCCGATCCGGAAGGAGCCTCGCGGCGGCTCGGCCCGAGCGACTGGAGGAAGCGGAGCACGGGCTCGACCGACCGGCGGGGCGCCTCCTCCGGGGGGAGATGACCGACCCCCTCCAGGAGAACCAGGTCGGCGTTTCCGAGCTCCCTCGCCAGCCTGCGCCCGAACTCCGGCGGCACGACCCGGTCTCGGTCTCCCCAGATCAGGAGCGCCGGGACCCCGAGCTCCCCGAGCCGGCTCGCCAGCCTGTCGCCCGAGCCCACGTCCACCTGCCGCGCCGCGCGGAGGATCGCCCGTCGCCGGGCCCGGTCCCGGAGCGGGGCTCGATACCCTTCGACCTGCCCCGTGTCCACAGTACGTCGGTCCTCCACGATTCCCCGGATGCCCCGAGCGATAGCCCAGGCGGGCGGCGGGGCCAGGAGGAAGAGCTCCCCGATTCCCCGGTTGCGGAGAAGCGTCAGATAGGGCGGCAGCGACTGCCGATAGACGGCTGCGCTCACGAGGACCAGCCCCGCCACCCTTGCGGGTGCCAGATCGAGCGCCGCCAGGAGCGCGATTCCCGCACCCAGGGAATGTCCCGCGAGGACGACGGGACCGCCATCGAGGGCTCGAACGAGGGCCGAGATCCGCTCGGACTGGGCCTCCGGGGAGAAGTCGCCACCTCGCGGGGCTGCCGCCCGCCCGAAGCCCATGAGATCGACGGACAGGGTCCGGTGGCGCTCGGACAGGTGGGGGACCCACTTCCGCCAGAAGTGACCGTAGGCGCCAAAGCCGTGGATGAGCACGACCGGCGGGTTGCCCGCGCCGGCCGAAACGACGTGGAGTGCCTTCAGGGACCGATCAACCCTCGAGCTCCATCAGATCCGCCTGGCCACCGTCTTCCGACGCCTGCTTCCGCCGAGGGCCGTACGCTCCTATTTCGGAAGCCTCGATCGAGTCCTCGACGTAGCGATCCACGGTCGCGAGGACCCGTACGAGATCCTTCTTTTCCTGCGCGCTCGTCAGATCCTCGGCGAACCGGAGGAAGACGCCCCGTACGCCCTCATGGCCATAGGTGGCCTGTATCTTGCGGCGTACCGCGGTGGCCCGGCTCCTCCTGCGGGGCTGCGCGAGCGTCTTGCGTCTCTTGATCTGGAGCGGAAAGCGGGCGTTGAACTGCCGAAGAGTTATGCTCGCAACGGCGGGGTGTTGGGCCTTAGCCCGTTCATACAGATTCTGCGTCGAAGTGTCGGGGTTCCTGGCCAGCTCGTCCTCGACGAGCGCCATGATCTCTTCGGGATCCAGCTGCATCTCTGGAGCTCCCTGAGGGGATGGGATAGTCAACTATGGAATATACGTGCGAGATGGAGGAGGTGGTCAAATGATATAGTCATGGATCGCGAACGACCTGGACGGTGAGGGTCAGGGTGGGTCCGCGGAACTCGTCTCGCGCGAGGCCGGGAAGAGTTCGGGCGCCCGCCACGACGCGATAGCCGGCGTCCAGCGACAGTCGGAGCGCGCGGTCCTGGCGAGCGAGCGCGTGGAGTCCGGGCTCGAGGAAGAAGAAGTTCTCCGAGGCCAGCTCGGCGTCCGCTAGCGGAGACCGGATCCGGGCCGTTCCGGCGCCTACATGGACGCTTCCCCCCCAATGGAGCCCCGGGGCCGCCCCCGCGGGCCTCCAGCGGAGGAGGACTCCGCCGTACCCGATGCGAAGCTCCAGCCGGTCCGGGGAACCGGGTGGGGAGATGGTAGCCGGGCGCGGGGTCACGACCCCTTCGGCCCCGAGCTCGAGGTAGGGCGTCAGGCGGAGCGTTCCGGCCAACGAGGCCACGGGAAGCACGTGGCTACCCAGCCACGTGGCTCCCCCGCGAAGGGAGAGGGCGGCCCCCACGTCGGCGTCGGGGCCGATCCCCGGCTCGGTCTGCGCCATGACCGCTCCGGGCAGGAGGATGGCGAGGAGCGAGAGGAGGGCCAGGTTGCCTGACATTCACCCCGAAGTGGCTGAAGGGGCCTGCCCTCCCTCAGGTTGCCTGACATTCACCCCGAAGTGGCTGAAGGGGCCTGCCCTCCCTCGGGGATCCGGACGGCGGAGGCGGCAAGAAGGTGTGAGAATATGAAGATATTCGGCAAAGTATTCCCCAACACCCCCCCCTCTTGGGGACGGCCCGGGCTGGCCTCGATGGGCGTCCAGGGCCTGCGAGTTATATCTTGAACCGCACGTTTTCAGTCTCTCCGGCCGAGCCGCGCGCTGTCGGGCGACCCAGCGGCGTCGATGCCGAGGCGCTCGAACAGATCCGGACCATCGTCGGGGGCCAAGCGTTTACCGCGGCCATCCGCTGGCTCTGCAACCTCCTCCGGTCCACGCGGGTGATTCGCGAACTGGAGGAGGCCGCCTCGCGCATCTCCGCACTCGTCGGTGCGATCAAATCCCACGTCCACATGGATCGATCGAGCTCGAAGGAACCGGTCGACATCCTCAGCGGCATCGACAACACGCTCGTGATCCTGGGCCACAAGATTCGAAGCAAGAACATCCAGGTATCACGTGAATACGAGGAAGACCTCCCGAGAGTCCTGGTCCATGCGGGCGAGTTGAACCAGGTGTGGACGAACCTGATCGACAACGCGATCGATGCGCTCGATCGGGACGGCAAGCTGAGCATTCGGGCCGGCCGGAACGACGATCGGGTGCGGATCGTCGTGGAGGACGACGGGTCCGGGATTCCCGCGGAGATCCAGGGATGGATCTTCGATCCATTCTTCACGACGAAGCGGCAGGGAGAGGGGACGGGGATGGGGCTCGATATCGTGATGCAGGCGGTAAACCGCCATCACGGCGAGATCAAGGTGCATTCGCGACCCGGTGAGACGCGGTTCCAGGTCACGCTTGCGATCACCCCGCCCGAGCGGACGGACCGAACGAACGAGGAGCCCGGGGCCGGCTCATGAAACCTCCCGTGATCCTCCTCGTAGACGACGATCCACAGGTCCTTCGCGCGCTCACCCGAGACATGCGGAGTCGATACCGGGACGACTACCGCGTGGTGGGTACGGAGTCGGCCGAGGAGGCGCTGGGAGCTCCTCCAGGAGCTCAAGCTCCTGGGTGATTCCGTCGCGGTCATCGTTTCGGACCAGCGTATGCCGCAGATGGAGGGGGTGGCCTTTCTGGACCGGAGCCGGGGACTCCACCCACAGGCTCGAAGCGTGCTCCTCACGGCGTACTCCGACATCGAAGCGGCCATCCGAGCCATCAACGAGGTGAAGCTAGACTATTACCTCCTGAAGCCCTGGCACCCGCCCGACGAGAAGCTTTTCCCGTGGTGGAGGAGCTCTTGGACGAGTGGCATGCGCAGCATCGCCCGGACTTCGAGGGGATTCGGATCGTCGGGTTCCAATGGTCCCCGAGGAGCCATCAGATCAAGGAGTTCTTCTCCGGAAACCTCGTTCCATACACGTGGATTGACGTCAAAGAGGAGTGGGAGGAGGCAGCGCCCTTTCTCGACAGCGCCGGGATCTCACGGTCCGAGCTCCCGCTCGTGGTCTACGCGGACGGAAGCCCAGCCGCAGACCCCGCCCTGTCGGAGATCGCCGAGCGGGTCGGCCTTCAGATTACGGCCTCCGCGGAAGTCTACGACGTCGTCATCGTCGGGGCGGGCCCGGCTGGACTTGCCGCGGCCGTGTATGGAGCCAGCGAGGGGCTCAAGACGCTCTTGGTCGAGCGGCATTCCCCTGGAGGCCAGGCAGGAACTAGCACCCGGATCGAAAACTACCTCGGCTTTCCCAAAGGCGTATCCGGTTCCGAGCTGACGCGGCTGGCCCTGTCCCAGGCTACCCGCTTTGGGACCGAGCTGCTGACGACGCAGGAAGCCCGCGGCGTGAGCGTGAAAGGGCCGTACAAGGTCATTCGTCTCTCGGATGGGGCCGAGGTGAACGCTCGGGCCGTCGTGATCGCGACGGGCGTATCGTATCGGACGTTGCAGGCCTCGGGGATCGAACGGTTCGCCGGGGCCGGCGTCTACTACGGGGCCGCGGCTGTAGAGGCCCATGCTACGAAAGGCGAGATCGCGTACGTCGTGGGCGCAGGAAACTCGGCCGGTCAGTCGGCCATGTACCTGAGCCGATACGCCCGCGAAGTGAACATCCTCATCCGGGGGGCCGACCTCTCTCAGAGTGCGTCCACCTACCTCGTCGAGCAGATCAGGAAGACCTCGAACATCCGGGTGCTCCCCTTCACCGAGGTGAAGGCCCTCCACGGCGACAGTGCGCTCGAGTCGCTCACACTCAAGAACAACAACAGCTCGGAGGAGACGCGGGTTTCCGCCCGGGCGCTCTTCGTCTACATCGGCGCTCGCCCCAGCACGGACTGGCTCGCCGACGCAGTGCTGCTCGACCCCGCAGGGTTCGTGATCACAGGGCGCGATCTGGTGAATGTGAAGGGATTCCAGACGCGCTGGAAGCTCCAGCGCGAGCCGTTCCTCCTGGAAACCAGCGTTCCGGGAATGTTTGCTTCGGGGGACGTGCGCTCCGGCGCGATCGGTCGAATCGCCTCGGCCGTGGGCGAAGGAGCCATGGCGATTCGCCAAGTTCACGAGTACCTAGGCCAGGCCTGAGGCAACGGCGGCCATCGCTCGAGAGCCGGACGAGGTGGGTACGGAACGACGCCCCCCCCCGCTCCCCTCCCAACCACCGCAGATATCGACTCGGCCCGGTGTGTCAGACGACATTGACTTTGAATCACAAAGCCCTTTATAGTGTCGGCGGAAACCCCAACCGAGCGGTGTACATGAACCTCCCAACCAACCGTGGCCTCGGCATTCTAGGGCTGGCAACTCTCCTCGGAGTCCTCGGCGATGCCCTTCTCAGGGCCACACCGTGGGGCGTCAACCTCCCGTTGTGGATGGGGGTGGCGGCAGCCGCCGGATGGGCCCTCCTCCCCGGCCGACAGAGTGACCCCATCGCGGGGTGGCCCCTTCTTGCCGTAATGTTTTTTGCCCTCTGCTTTGCTTGGCGGGACTCGAGTTTCCTGCGGTTCTGGAACGGCGTAGCGATACTCGGCGCCCTCTCCCTTCCTGCGCTGCATTCGCACGGCATTCGACTACGCCTCGCGCGCATCACCGACTACGCCATGGGGTTCGCCGCCAGCGGCGTGAACGCCGTCGCCGGAGCATTGATGTTGACGCCGGACGATGTCCACTGGCACGTGATGTCCAGCCACGGCCGACAAGCAAGAGCCGCCGTAGTCGGTGTGGCGCTGGCCGTTCCCGTGCTGATGGTGTTCGGTGGGCTGTTGATGTCGGCAGATCCGGGGTTCGAGCGGATGGTACGGTCGTTGGTGGACTGGGACTTCTCCACCATCGCATCACATGTTGCACTAGCGGCATTCATCGCGTGGACCTCGGCCGGCTACTTGCGCACGCTCGCCACGGCAAAGGACCCGGTCCTCAAACTCGGAAACGCGGCCCTCGCCAAAGCTCCCCGTAAACCGGCACTGGGCATGCTCGAGTTGGGAATCCCACTGGGAGCGTTGAGCGTGATCTTCCTCGTTTTCGTCGGCCTGCAGGCCCGCTACCTGTTTGGTGGCGAGGCCGTGATTCTGGAAACGGCGGGCCTCACCTATGCCGAGTACGCCCGGGGCGGTTTTTTCGAGCTAGTCACGGCCTCCACGCTCCTGTTA
The DNA here is from genome assembly GCA_965198065.1 of Longimicrobiales bacterium. Classification (GTDB taxonomy): domain Bacteria; phylum Gemmatimonadota; class Gemmatimonadetes; order Longimicrobiales; family Gaopeijiaceae; genus SHZS01. The sequence goes on from CBDAON010000004.1 coordinate 1,710,243, forward strand.
CCCGTGCTCCTGTGCACAGAGTGGTTACTAGACAACAGCAACGTGCGGAACATGATGCGCTTCCGGATGCTTTCGTTGACGCTGCTGGTGCTCATCGGTTTGATGATGTTGTCGGCGGTCCAGCGCATGCGGCTCTACATGGACGCGTACGGCATGACGCAGGACCGCTTCTACGCCATGGCCTTCATGATCTGGATCGGCGTGGTACTGGCACTCTTCGGCGCCACCGTGCTGCGAGGGATGCGGAACAGATTTGCGTTCGGGGCGGTGACGACGGGCTTCGTGACACTAGCGGTTCTCAACACCATGAACCCGGAGGCGGTTATCATGCGCACCAATCTGGCGCGCGCCGAGGCCGGAGCGGAATTGGATCTGGAATACGCCGGGCGGTTGCCCGCGGATGCGATCCCGGAGTTGGTTGCGCGAGCCCCGGCGTCGCTCACCGAAGATCAATGTGACGTCTTCCGGCAAGCCATCGATCGCTGGACGCACCAGGAAGCGACCGATTGGCGGACTTGGAACCTCAGTCGCGCGAGGGCCCGTCGCGCAGTCTTGCGGATTGGGGCATCGCCTTGTAGCTGAAACTAAGAGCACCAACCATCCTAACTGCAAGGCGGGTCGGTACTTAGAAGTCGGGACGGCCGGATTCGAACCGGCGACCCCCTGAACCCCATTCAGGTGCGCTACCGGGCTGCGCCACGTCCCGAAGCGGAGAATGTAACCGGGGCCCGAAAGGGGCTCAAGTTGGCCGCCCATCAGGCATTCTCGCAGGCTTGACCCCCTACTCGATCACGGGTATACTTTCACGCCTTGGTGCGGGGTGGAGCAGTCTGGTAGCTCGTCGGGCTCATAACCCGAAGGTCGCGGGTTCGAATCCCGCCCCCGCTACTCTTGGGGAGATTTTGGAGCGCCGCCATGGGCGGCGTTCGCACGTTAGGAGGAGGCCGGCGGTGAAGCGCATTCCGACGTGGCTGTCGGCTGACACCTGGTCCGAACCGAACGCCCGGGTGCGAAGGGCGCGTCGATAGAGCCGAGCCGGACTCTCTCGGAAGGTTAAGCGCCCGCGCCTCCCGGCACGGGCCTTTTTTTTCGGCCAGGTAGCTCAGTTGGTAGAGCACACGACTGAAAATCGTGGTGTCGGCGGTTCGATTCCGCCCCTGGCCATGGGTGAGTTGGAGCCTTCCGGCCTCCGGGGGCGGACAGAGGTCCGTAGCTCAACTGGTAGAGCACCGGTCTCCAAAACCGGCGGTTGGGGGTTCGAGTCCCTCCGGGCCTGTCGAGAGAGGTACCGGGCCTAAAGCTCGTCGGGGGCGTGGGGTGACTGTGGCCCCCCGCGATTGGCGGAGCGGAGCCCTCATCGTCTAACGGCTAGGACACCACTCTTTCAAGGTGGCGATCGGGGTTCGATTCCCCGTGGGGGCGTAGCAGGTCGGTGCAGAGGAGGTGGGTGAGGGGCTGTAGCTCAGTTGGTTAGAGTGCCGGTCTGTCACACCGGAGGCCGCGGGTTCGAGTCCCGTCAGCCCCGTGGGTGCTGTTTGACATCATCGGGTCGAGATTTGGGCCGGGGCCGTAGCTCAGTTGGGAGAGCGCCTGAATGGCATTCAGGAGGTCAGGGGTTCGATTCCCCTCGGCTCCACTCCAGGTTCTTGGAGCTCGGGTGGCGGAATTGGTAGACGCGCAGGATTCAGGATCCTGTGGGGGTTACCCTGTGGGGGTTCGAGTCCCCCCCCGAGCATCGTGGGGCGGAGTGACCTCGGTGACGGAGTGAGGGCGGGACCCCGGCTGGAAATGCCCACGTGCTGAAACTGGTAGACAGGCTGGTTTGAGGGACCAGTGCCGGAAACGGCGTACAGGTTCGAGTCCTGTCGTGGGCACTCGTCGAGGGTGTTCGGAACGAGCTGTCTGGGATGGCGAGCGCCCGTAGCTCAATTGGATAGAGCGCTTGACTACGGATCAAGAGGCTGGGGGTTCGAGTCCCTCCGGGCGCGTGGTTCGAGGCCCCTCGAGGGCGCGAGGTAGGGTCGAGGAGCGACGACGGGCGCGTAGCTCAGTTGGTTAGAGCGCTACGTTGACATCGTAGAGGTCAGAGGTTCGAATCCTCTCGCGCCCATGAAGTCGGGGGCCGTAGCTCAGTTGGGAGAGCGCTGCACTCGCACTGCAGAGGTCAGGGGTTCGACTCCCCTCGGCTCCACTCTGGCTGCCACCATAGCTCAGATGGTAGAGCACGTCATTCGTAATGACGGGGTCGTCGGTTCGAGTCCGACTGGTGGCTCTCGGCGCATGACCTGCTCCTTCGATCGCTGTCGGTTTGACCTTCCCCGCGCGCTTTCTACATTGATCTTTTCGGACCTTGCCCCTTGGTGTAATTGGCAACACGCCTGACTCTGGATCAGGAGAGTCCTGGTTCGAACCCAGGAGGGGCAATTCGGGAGGGGTGGCCGAGTGGCTTAAGGCGGCGCCCTGCTAAGGCGTTGGGCTCAGGCCCGCGTGGGTTCGAATCCCACCCCCTCCGTACAGTTCGGAAAGAGACGTCGAGGGTGGGATTCGTCGGCGACCGGGACGGGTGGCCGAGTGGCTTAAGGCGCACGATTGGAAATCGTGTGGGTGAAAGCCCGCGTGGGTTCGAATCCCACCCCGTCCGTGGAACCAAGGGTGGCATTGGCGGCGCTAACCGGGACCGCCGCGGGCTAAGTGGTGTTCGGGGCGTGGCTCAGTCCGGTAGAGCGCTGCGTTCGGGTCGCAGAGGTCCCCGGTTCGAATCCGGGCGCCCCGATTGGTGAGATGCTGGGAGGCCGCGTCGTATCGGGCTTCTGGCCTTCTGACTCAACTCGCGCGATCCCTGCTAGTACGATAGGCCGGCTCCAACGAGCGTGGGCTTCGCGGTCGCCGGCTACGTCCGCGTCTGGCTGTTTGGAGCGCTGGCAGAATGGTATTGCACTCGCCTCGAAAGCGAGCGCCCGAAAGGGCTTGGGGGTTCGAATCCCTCGCGCTCCGCTTGCGGGAAAAGGCAGTAGTGAGCAGGGTTACCGGCCCTCGGTCCCTCGGATGGGATCGGGGGCTCTTTCGTACCGGCGCGCCCGGATTGTACCCGATCTGTGCCAATCTGGGGGCTTTTCGGAAGAGGTGGCCCCGAGGTCACTCTGATTCTCTCCGCCGTCCCCCGAACCACACCCAAAGAACGCCGACGTAACCGAGGAAGATGAGGGAAACACCGGAAAAAAGGGTCACCGACGCTATCGAAAGTCGTCGGGTCCGACGATCCGCGGCAACGTATTGGCTGCGGATCTCCTGGCGCGGCCTCTCCCGCGTCTCTTGGAATAGGAACCTCTCCTGGAGCGGCCGGAGATTCTCCAGAGGATCCGGCTCGGCCAGCTCCATCGACCTCTCCTCGCGCACTCGTACCGCGTCTTGGTAACCCACCCCAGCTACCACCCCACCTGCAAAGAAGGCGGAACCCAGGAGCGAAGCCCCGAGACCAAGGATTATCACTTGGCCTAAGTGCAGTCGTTCAATCCAACGTTTCATCCGACGCTAGCCTGGGGTCGACGACCTGAGCCCATGAGTAACCCCCAAACGAAACGGGAACAGCACGCGCTGGACCCTACTCAGATTCCCAGCCGCCGCCGGCCCCCCGGGTACGGGCGGGAGCTGGTTGCCGTCGGGCTCCGGCGGGTGCAAGCCCTTGGGGGTTCGAGTCCCTCCGCCTCCGTCCCGTAACGACGGGCTTTCTGGTGATCTACCCCCCTAAAACGAGACCGAGTCCAGTTTTAGAATCTGGACGGGGTCAAGACACGAAAGGGGAGGGCACAATGGCCGCACCAAAGAGGCTGAGTCCGGCACAGATCATCAACCGGCTACGCAAGGCGGAGGTGGCCCTGGCGAACGGCAATACGACCAAAGAGGTGTGGCGAGACCTGGGGGTGAGCGAGCAAACGTACTACCGATGGCGGCGGGAGTACGGGGGAATGAAGCTGAGCCAGGCGAAGCGTCTCAAGGAGCTCGAGGGAAGGAGAACCAACAGCTGAAGCGGGCGGTGGCAGAGCTGACGCTGGACAAGCTGATCTTGAAGGAAGCCTCCGAGGGAAACTTCTAAGCCCCGAGCGGCGCAGACGCTGCGTGGTGCAAGTACGCCAGCGGCTTGGGGTGAGTGAGCGCAAGGCGTGCCGGGTGTTGGGCCAGGCACGCTCGACGCAGCGTCGGATACCGAAGCGAAGCGAAGATGAGGAGGCGCTGAGAGAGGACGTGGTGAAGGTGGCTCGCAGGTTCGGGCGCTGCGGGTACCGGATGGTGACGGGGATGCTGAGGACGGAGGGCTGGGCCGTGAACCACAAGCGGGTGGAGCGGATCTGGAGACAGGAGGGGCTCAAGGTGCCAAGTAAGCAGCCGAAACGAGGAAGGCTGTGGCTGACCGACGGTGAGGTCGGGTCAATAAGTGTGTAAACGTGTCAGGCGGCAGCCTTCCGCTGTTGAGTTGAGACGGGCTTTCCGTCTTCGAACGTTCTTCCTTCAAATACGTCGCTGAGCAGGTTGGGGAGCGTCGAGTCTGCGGAAGCGCTTCTCGGCCACTGTCAGGAGCTTCCAGATCAGGGCCGTGGCGCTCTCGACCCGCTTGAACCGCTTCGCTGCGCTGGTCCTGAGCCGTACCGCGGCGAACGGGCTCTCGACCACGTTCGTCGTCCGCAGATGCTTCCAGTGTGCCTCGGGAAAGTCGTAGAAGGTGACCATCCGATCCCAGTCGTCCTCGAGCACCGCCACGGCTTTCGGGTACCACGGCCCGTAGCGCTTCTCAAACGCCTGACGGGCCTTCACGGCCTCGGCCCGCGTCGGAGCATAGACCACCGCCCTGAGCAGCTCCTTGCCGTCCGGCTGCTCTCGCTTCGGCAGCCGGTCCAGGACGTTGCGCATCTTGTGGTTCCAGCACCGCTGCTCACCGGCCTCAGGCCATACCTGCCTCACCGCCCCCCAGATCGCCGCGTTGCCGTCCGCCATCAGAAGCTTCGGCGCCTCGATGCCGCGTGCCTTCAGCTCCCGTAACACCTCAGACCACGACTCGACCGACTCCCGGTAGCCCGATCTCACGGCCAACACCTCTTTCGTCCCGTCTCGCATCGCGCCCAGCACCACCAGCAGCGCTGCCTTGTCCCGCTCCAGCCCAGCCTTCACGTAGATCCCGTCCGCCCACACGTAGACGACCTCTCGATCGGCCAGCGAACGCTTCGACCAAGCCTCGAACTCCGCTGCCCATCCCGCCCGCAGCCGCCGGATCGATGACTTCGATAACGGTGCCCCCTCCCCCAGCAGTCCCCGCATCGCCAGCTCGAAGTCTCCCTCAGCCAGCCCGTGCAGATACAGCTCCGGCAAAAGAGCGCCCACCTCCTTCGTCCGCCTCGCGAACAACGGCAGCACCCGGCTCTCGAATCGCTCCTCCACTCCGCGAACCCGAGGACGCCGAAGCGTGATCGTTCCCGAGCTCATCGCCAGCCGCCTTGGCTTGCCGTATCCGTTGCGGTAGCCCTCCGGCCTATCGATCCCCGCCCGCCGCTCCGACTTCTCCCGACCAAGCAACTCCGTGACCTCCTCCTCCAGGATGCCCTGGATGAACTCCTGCGCCTTCTCCCGTACCATCCCCTCCAGCACCTCCCACATCGGCCTGCTGGACGCACACTCCCGTCCCGCGATATCCTCTCTCATGAGGCGACGTTCCTTTCCCCGGGCTGTCACCCGGGCTCGCTGGTTAGCTGTCAGCCGAAAGGTGCGTCGCCTCTTTTTTACACACCCTTTGATCCTACCTCCCGACGGTTCTTGTATCCGACTGCGGCCCCTGTACCGACACCATGTATGGGCGTATGACTTCGTGGCGGACCGGACGCATGATGGACGGCCGCTCAAGATGCTGACGGTGCTGGATGAGTACAGCCGGGAGTGCCTGGCGATCGTGGTGACTCGCAGGCTTCAGGCGGACGATGTTCTGCAGACGCTGAGCGAGCTGTTTGCCGAGCACGGTCCACCGGCGAATCTTCGCTCCGACAACGGTCCGGAGTTCACGGCCCGAGTGGTTCGGCAGTGGCTCGGTGAGCTAGGCGTGAAGACGCTGTTCATCGAGCCGGGCAGCCCGTGGGAGAACGGCTACAATGAGAGCTTTAACGGCACGCTCCGAAACGAGCTGCTGAAGCGCGAAATCTTCCATTCGCTGGAGGAGGCGAAGGTGCTGATCGAGCAGTGGCGGCGCGAATACAACACGCATCGACCGCACAGCTCTCTGGGTTATCGACCCCCGGCCCCCGAAGCGATCCGGCCAGACCCAAAGCTGCTCAACCTACCTCTGCTTCTTGGACCACCCCCCAGCCAAAAGGAGGTGCTTGGACTAACACTCTAGGTGGTACCGCTTTTGGGGGCAGGTCACGGGAGGGATTTGACGCCATCGTAGGGCAGGCAGATCGCCTGATAGTTGGCGAGGAGGCTGAAGTCCCGGGCCACGCGCCCAAGCGCCGAGCGGCCGAGCGAAACGATGGTCGCCCGACCGCTAAGTCTTCACCGGCCCCAGGCTCCGGCATCGGGAATCCCGCGGCTGAAGAGCACATCGAGACTCTCGGGATCCGCTTGAGGAGCGAGAGCCGCCGCCACATCCGCCTGCAGCAGCTCGCGCAGGATGCCCCGCACCTGTCCGGTGCTCGGATCGAGCAGGATCGTCATGGAAAGATCTGTATCGCCGTCCAGCGTAATCGAACCGCCGGGCCCGGAGAGCGTGATGCTTGCCAGGTTGCCGGCCCAGTCGGGTTCCCCCGGGAGAACGAAAGCGAAAGACGAGCTTCCATCGCCATCGGCCACCTCTGGCATGGCAAAGTCGAAGGAGAAGAGCTCGTCGCCGCTAGCGGTCCGTCCGGTGATCCGGTGCTCACCGGCGGCATCGGGGAGCACGGGCGGGGAGTCGACCACGAAGGCGGGGTTGAGGAACGGTTCGCCCTCCGCATCCGTGCCGCCCCATAGCAGGAGGGACTCTCCTTGAGCGGCGAGGACCGCCAACAGGGACGCGCCCTCGTCGAAGAGGCGAAAGCGGAGCGCGTTAGTGAAGTGGTAGTCGCTGACCCACTCCGGTTCGCAATAGGACATCAGATCCTTGTATTCCGGTCTCACCAATCTGCCACCATTGCGGAAGTCGTACCCCCAGACACCCGTGGATCCGTCTGGATAGGGAAACGACAAGTCCACGTTGAGGGGATCCCCGCACGGTGCATGTCGGAGACTCAGGTTGTGGCCGAGTTCGTGAGCCATAGTGGACGCGTTCGGTATCGTAAAACTCTCCCGGCCGGGTCGGCCTGCCACGCCCCCGCCAGGGCTGACCGTTCCCGACATCATACCCATGTAGTGGCCGGTACCGTCCTCCATAGCTCGAATCGCCCGCGTCTCGGCCAGTAGCGCGTATTTGCTATTGCTCGAACTCAGCACGGGCGCGTGCGCCTTCACGTCGAGATCGCCGATTGGCAGCAGCGTGCGTGTATCCCAAAGCAGTTCGTGGCCCTCAGGGTTTGCCTCCATAGCCTCAGCTGTTTCCACGACCGCCCTGTTGGGGTCGGCGCTCCAGAGGAAGGGAATCACCGTGAGGTCGAACACGGGCATCTCGCGCACGTCGACTGCCATGCGTCCCGTCGCCGGGATCCGCTTCACCACCCCGAGACCGGCATCTAGCGTCCCCTCCGGATCGATCTCGATGACCATCTCGAGGCCCGGCTGCACGATCTCGCCGGGGATCTCGGCATTGGCGGAGACGGACAGACTGTGTTCGAGCACCTCCGTGGGGATGGATGTCGTCTTCGCCGGAATGTCCGTCACATGCCTGTCGGTCCCGTTCAGGTAGAACCGTGCCCGGACCTTGGGGATGCCGGCTATCGTGGGGTGCACGGTGGTGACGAAGACTCGCAGCAGGGCCTTCTCGCCCGCAACCAGCGGAACCGGATACTCCCTCGACTGCACCGCCTGGGTGAGGTACGCCATCGATGTGCCCACGCTCCCACAGGGGGCAACCCGCCGGGTGTGGACCGTCTGCAGCCAGGCCTGGAAGCCAGGATCCGACGGCGCGCAGAGATCCGTGCCCCCGGTAAGCAGTGTCTCGAGCCGGAGGTCCGTGAGTCTGACCGGGAGCGGCCCGGACAGCCCAGAATTGTTCCCTAGAGACAGCTCCAGTAGGGTTGATATTCCGGACAGCTCGGGCGGCAGCGCGCCCGTAAGGTTGTTACTGGCAAGATCCAGGCCCCTCATACTTGTGAGATTGCCAAGCTCGGGCGGGATCGGGCCCATAAGGTCGTTGCCGGAGAGATATAGCTGCCCCAGGCTGGTGAGCCTGCCGAGTTCGGGCGGGATCGGACCCGTAAGGTCGTTGGAGTTGAGCCGCAGCGTCCTCAAGTTGGAGAGGTTGACGAGCTCAGGCGGGATCGGACCCGCAAGGTCGTTGTCGGAGAGATATAGCCACCTCAGGCTCGTCAGCCTGCCGAGTTCGGGCGGAATCGGGCCTCTCAGGTCATTTTCGGAGAGACTCAGCCTTTCCAGGCTGGTGAGGCTGCCGAGCTCGGGCGGGATCGGGCCCGTAAGGTCGTTGCGCGCCAGACTCAGCCACTCTAGGCTAGCAAGGTTGCCGAGTTCGGGCGGGATTTGGCCCGTGAGGTTGTTGCGGAAGAGATCCAGTTCGACGAGGCGGCCGGAAGCATCCGTATACACTCCGTACCAGTCCCCGAGCGGCGCGTCGGTCAGCCAGTTCTCGGTGTTCACCCAGTTCGGCCCATCCGTTACGTCATACAGCGCCACCAGGACCTCACGGTCGGACGGGAGGCCGCACTCCATGCTTGTGCCCTCGTGGGACGAAATCCCGTTCAGCCAAGCCCGAAACGACGCCTCTGCCGGGACACATAGGCCGGTGTCAGGGTACTGGAGTTCGACAAGTAAGAGGTGGGCCAGGGAAAGCGGCAAACGGCCGGACAGCGCGTTGCCACCGACCCGCAGTGCGGTCATCAGCGCCAAACTCCCGAGGCTGGCCGGCAGCTCACCCGTCAAGCCGTTTCGGGTCAGATCGAGCGTCACGACCCGCCCGAGGGCGTTCGCCGTCACGCCGTACCATTCCTCCAGTGCGGGAGTCTCAAGCCAGCCACTAGCATTCGTCCAGTTCGGCCCCTCTGAGGCTTGGTATAGGCGGTCCAGCACCTTCATGTCCGACTCGTTGCAGTAAGGTCCGGAGACGGTCTCAATGCGCTCCAGCCAAGTGACGAAATCGGCGCTGCCCGGGGTGCATAGGTCCGCGTTCCTCTCGAACCGGAACCGCTCCAACGTATCGAGCTCCAGAAAGCTCTCGGGGATCGGACCCGTCAGGTCGTTATTCCGGAGATACAGCGACTCCAGGTCGGCGAGGCTGCCCAACTCCGGCGGAATTGGGCCCGTCAGGTTGTTAGTGGAGAGGAGCAGACGCCTCAGCCTGGCGAGCTTGCCGAGCTCAGGCGGGATTGGGCCCGAAAGGTCGTTGCTGAAGAGATTCAGCGTCTCCAGACGGGTGAGGTCGCCGAGCTCGGGCAGGATCAGGCCCGTCAGTCGGTTCCTCCGCAGATTCAGCGTTGTCAGATTGGCGAGGTTGCCAAGTTCCGCCAGGATCGGGCCACTGAGGAGGTTGTAGCCGAGATCTAGCGTTGTCAGGTTGCTGAGGTTACCAAGATCATGTGGAATCGGGCCCGAAAGGCCATGAACTACGGGACGTTGTGCCTCGCTGTCCCACGTGCCGGAGAGATCCAGCCCGACGACTCGGCCCGAGGCATCCGTACTCACCCCGTACCAGTCCCCGAGCGGTGCGTCGGTCAGCCAGTTCCCGGAGTTGACCCAGTTCGGCCCGTCCGTGGCATGGTACAGTGCCTCCAGCGCTGCCCGGTCCAGGTCCGCGACCGTGACTTTTGCCGTTCCCTGTCCGCTACCCGCACTCGCCGTGATCGTCGCCACCCCTTCGGCGACCCCCGTCACTAGACCCCCAGCGTCCACCGTCGCCACCGCGGCGTCACTGGACTCCCACGAGAACTCCACTCCCGCCACCGCCTCCCCGTTCTCGTCGAACGCCTCCGCCGTCAGCTGTAGCGTACTGCCCAACCCAATCGTCTGTGCAGAGGGCGACACCTCCACCGAGGCCACAGACTGCGTCACCGTCACCACCGCGGAGCCTGATGCCGACCCGGCGGACGCCGTGATCGTCGCCGTCCCATTGCCCGCCGCTGTAACGAGGCCCGACGCATCCACCGTCGCCACCGAGATGGCGCTACTCGTCCACGTTACAGTCGCGCCCGCCATGACCCTGTCGTTCTGGTCATGCACCGTTGCCGTCAGCTGCACAGTCGCGCCCAACGCGGTCAGCTCGTCCGTGGCCGGGCTCACCGTGAGCGTCGTCGGACGGGCAGGCTCTGGGGGCTCCACCGGTGTGGTGGCGCTGTCGCCGCCGCAGGCCCACACCAAGGCTAGGCTCCCCAATACCGTGGACAGCCGGATGATGGTGCGGCGACGGCTCATGGGGATTCTTCTTCACACAAGACAGTGGCTCGCCGGGCCACCGAGTCTGCTCTTCCCCGCATTAAGCCCACCGTTCTGAATCGGATATCAATGGACCAATCGTGGCCGTGCACGGACGCGTCGGCCAGAACGAAGACAGGGGGGCGGTGGAGTGCGAAAGCCTATGCTCACCTACTCGGCAGTCTCCGGATGACCTCTACTTGCGCGTTCGCCGCCGGAAGCGCTCCGTCTCCATCAGACCAGTCACGCGCGATGGTGCGTACTAGACCCGATGCACGATCGATGATCAGCGCCGCACGCCCGCCGGTGTCCCGATCCAGGATCGTCGAGCCCTCGGGGCCCGTCAGGGTGACGCGGTCCAGGTCCTCGGCCCATTCGGGCTCGTAACGAACTCGCTTTTTGGTCCCAAGGCGTTTCTTGAGCCAGAACTCCCTACACAGGTACTCCCCGTGGAGTCGTCTGCAGAATACCGGGAGAAGGTAATCGCTCGCTATGAAACGAGACCAAGCGTAATGTTAGGATCGGACCTGGTCGGAAGCGTTCAGCGAGGAGGTCAGGATGGGAAGGAAGCGACACACTCCGGAGCAGATCATCACGGCTCTGCGGGAGGCAGAGGTCGCTCGGGGAGCTCTCCGATCAGCGTGCGTGAGACGAGCGGACCGATCCCCGGTACGCTCCGCAGCAGATCCTCCTTCGCGCGCCACACCGGGCTCGCCTTGATACGACGCTCGAGTTCCGAGTCCACGGACTTCAGCTTGCGCTTGAGCCACTCGATGTGCTCGCCGATGTCCTTCGCCACCGTGGTGGACGCCATCTTCAGCCGGTTCTTCTCCGCGACCATCATCTCGAGCAGTTGACGACGACGGGCCAGAAGGGCCGTTAACTGCTGGGTGTCCTCGTCCGGCAGCACCCGCACCTCTGGCCGCACCCGCTCGCCGAACAGCGCCAATACCCTCGCGTCGATCCGGTCCGTCTTGGCGAGCTGGCCCGTTGCCCGTGCGAAGTCGCGCACCTGCCGCGGGTTCGCTACCACCACCGGGATCCCCGCTTCGGCGAGTGCCGCCGCCGCCGGCATCTCGTACCCGCCGGTCGCTTCCAGAACGACTAGCTCAACCGGACGGTCGCACAGCTGCTCAACAAGCACTTCGATCCCAGATTCGTCGTTCGAGACCGTCCACCCCTCGTCTTCTACCGCCACCTCGAGCTCCGCCTTTGAGACATCGATCCCTACGTACGCCTCGGCCTCAGACATCCCTCTCTCCAGACTCGGGAGGATGATCGTGCATCGTCCTACCTTGCAGATCCGGGCTCCCTCGGCCCCAACAACTGTTCGGACTCATCACGATCTAGAAGGGACGGCGCCCACGCTAACAATCGGTCTCTAGGACCCTAGGCGGGACGGGCTACCGACCCTGTGTACCCAAGAAACTACCTATTCGTCGTCATACAAGGCGGTGGTTGGGGCGCGTGGGCGTCGAGACACTATTCATCGAGCCGGGAAGTCCGTGGGAGAACGGCTATAACGAGAGCTTCAACGGCAAGCTCAGGGACGAGCTGTTGAACGGGGAGATCTTCTGCTCGTTGGCGGAGGCGGCCGTGCTGGTCGAGCAATGGAGGCGCGAGTACAATACCGTCCGACCCCACAGCGCCTGCGGCGGCCTCCCCCCTGCCCCTGAGGCGATTAAGCCGTCGCCCTGGTTCCTGAGGATGCCCGTCCTTCACGGCCCTCCCCAGGTCCTGGGACTAACATAAGATGTGGTACCGCTCTTGGGGGCAGGTCACTGTCCGCAGCCAGTGACGAAGTCGTGAAGCCTCACGTCGCTACCCATGGTCTACCTACTCGCGCTCGGTTCGGCGGCGCTCTACGGCACGGCCGATTTCCTTGGCGGCCTCGGGTCTCGGCGAACGAGCGCCCTTGCGGTCGTCACGACGTCGCAGGGTGTCGGATTGTTGTTGGTGGCCCTCATGCTGCCGCTGTTGCCCGAGGCCGCACCCTCGACGAGGGATCTGTTTTGGGGCGGGGCGGCTGGGCTGGCCGGCGGTATCGGCGTGGCGCTGCTGTATCGGGCGCTCGCGGTGGGGAGGATGGCGGTCGTCGCTCCGACGACGGCGGTGTGTGCCGTGATGATCCCCGTCGTGACCGGCGCATTTCTCGGCGAACGGCTCGCTCCGATGACGATGCTCGGTATCGCGCTGGCGATCGGTGCCATCGTGCTCGTCAGTCGGGAGGACACGGCTGCATCCGCGGCTCCGTACCCAGGGAGGCTTCCGCCTGGCGTCGGGATCGCCCTCGCGTCGGGTGTGGCAATCGGTCTGTTCTTTCTTGTCCTCGCCGAAACGGATGCCCGTGCGGGGATGTGGCCGCTGCTCGCGGCTCGTGTCGTCTCGATACCCTTCTTCGCTGTGGCTGCCCTGCTCGGCGCGCGGCCGCTACGGATGGCGGCTCCCGTCGCCACGATCGCCGTGGCGGCGGGAGCGATCGACATGGGTGCCAACGCCCTGTACTTGCTGGCCACCCGCTACGGGCCGCTCAGCGTTGCCGTCACCCTGTCGTCACTCTACCCGGTGAGTACCGTGATCCTCGCGCGACTGGCGCTTGGTGAGCGTCTGAGTCGCTGGCGGACCGGCGGCGTGATCTGCGCGCTTGTCGCCGTCGCGCTCATCGTCGGCGGTTCCGGCTGGTAGGACCGTAGAGGAGGCCCTTCCGTGGGCGCACACGCCGTTCGGACTACCGCAAGCGGGATCGGACCCGTCGGACCGGAGGCATCGGGACGGCTAGGAATCGGGACCTGGGTTCCTGATGCTAGGCTCAAGCTGCGTTGGGCGTCGGATCGCCACCGGATGAGCGCTTCAGGCTACGATCGGGTTGGGGCGGAGCGCTTGGTGCGCGGCGCCCGTGAGGCCGCTGAAGCCCCATCAGGCGCATCAGGGGACCGGCCTACGCCATCCCCTGTAGGCCCTTGCGTTCCTGAGGGCAGCCGATGTTCTCCAACAGATCGCGTGGCTAGGGACTGCCGTGTGGACCACTTACCCGCATTCGGCTCTTCGGCGACTTGTCAGTCAGTCCACCGTCTGGCGGATACAACCACAGGTTTGGGGCAACTCTGGGGGCATTGTCAGATACCCCATCGGCCGCTGATCCATAAGAATCAAATACTTAGAGCTGCTTTAGAGAGGCGGGAGCGACCCCGCCGGGGGGCAGAGCGTGTGAAAACACGCACGCCCCCACGCCATCACTAGGGCGTCCGCGAGCGGGGTCGCTCCCATATCCGCCTCAGCGGCCACCGCCTCGACCGCTGCCTCGTAGTCCCGGCACGAGATCCCGAGCAGCACCTTCCGAAACAGCCCCTCGTCCATCTCGCCGGGCGAGCCATGCAGCTGCTCATACGCCGCCAGCCTCGACTCTCCGGCCGGGCCTCGCACCCGCGGTACTCGCACCGGATGCCGCTGGCCGCCCAACCGCACCGACCCTGGGTTATGCCCATGCCGGCAATGTCGATCGTCCTCGGTCTTCCTGGCGTGACGTTGCCCCGCCAGTTGCTCCACTTCCTCCTCGAGCATCCGGCCCACCTCCGCCAGTCCCAGCGGAATCAGCTGCCGGATCAGCTCCACCCGAGGGTCCAGCTCCAGCGCCTCGATCTCCTCCCAACTCACCTCCCTCGGTTCCCCGAGCCGCCGGTCCTTCTTGCCCCGCTCGACGAGCCTTGGCATCCTTCCCATCGGTGGCCCTCCTTCCTCTCTTGTGATCCCGTGGTGTGGTCGCACACCCACGTTACCTGAGGTTGGAGGCCGCTTCAATTTCAACTAAAGATGGGACTCACTCGCTGCAGCAGCGTCAGGCAGTTGAAGCCGTCCACCCGCTCATAGACCAGCGTGTGAACAAATGCTTTCGTGATATGGATGCCAAGGCCCCCGAAGGGCGGTCCTCGGCCGGGAGGCTTACGTCGGGTATCTTGGCATCCTCAAGAGGGTTGAAGGTCCGGCCATTGTCCAGAATTAGGATTCTGATTTTAGAATCGTCGAGCTGGAGGTCCACCGTGATTGACCTGCCCCCCAAAGCGGTACCACCTGGCGGCGTCGATATCACCGAGGTGCCCGGGATCGGGCCCCACAGTGCGCTACAGCTCATCTCCGAGACCGGACTCGACATGAGTCGTTGGCCCTCTCCCGACCACTTCGCTTCCTGGCTCACCCTCGCGCCCCACAACAAAATCTCCGGTGGCAAATTCCTCGGTTCCGCCACCCAACCCTCCTCTAGTCGCGCCGCCAAGACCCTCCGCATCGCCGTCATGAGCTTCACCCGCAGTGATCACGCCCTCGCTGCCTTCTACCGCCGCCTCGCTGGACGCATCGGCAAAGCCAAGGCCATCACTGCCACCGCCCGTAAGCATGCTCCGCGACCGCTCGCCATACCGCGATCAGCCCGCCGCGGTCTATGACGAGCGCCACCGAAAGCGCGCCCTCCTCGGCCTGCGCAAACGTGCTCAGTCCCTCGGCTTCGACCTCGTTCAAATCGACTCTGGTCTCATCCTCGAATCACCGCTCCTCACCCCCGACAACCCCGTGATAATCCAGGTAGTTTCTCAGGAGGAGGCATCTTCGGCAGCCACTATCGGGGCCGCTGTGATTTTTTCACTCATGGGAATGCCGACGGCCTACCTATCCGCTGCTTCACCACTCGTATCAACATCTAGCTCAAAACACTGCCTGCCTACCCCGTGCCTCCAGAAGTCAGCCGAGCTCCGGCGCGCTGACTCAAGCGACTCGCGATCGAAGGTCGTACAGAGCTCGTATGTATCCTCATCCAAAGCCCGATGCTCGTAGGACTGAGCCGAGCCGGGATCGACCGTGTTCACCTGCGTTCGCGCATCTTCAGCAAGCTCGTCGAGGGATGTCGGGAGACGCTCGTTGCGGTCCCAGTAGGAGTCCGTGGCCGCCATGATCTGCTTGAAGTCCTCGATCCGGCCCGAATCAAGTCGTTGGAAACGACCTTCGCTCGGTGATCCGACCAGGATCACGCCAGCGATGATGGATCCCACAACCAGCGTCGTGGCGGCGGCCAACATGGTCTTGCCCAGAGACGGTTTCATCCTTCCACCTCCTTCTGGTCTCGCCTAAGATCGCCGAGATAGTAGGTGAAGATGGCGCCAGCGATGCCTCCAGTTGTCAGGACTTTGAGTAGAAACCCGACGGCTACTTCTCCATCGAGGACGTTGTAGACCAGCGTGGTGGAATCACCGATGAGGATCCCTGCTGAGATCGCTAGTGTCAGGTAGGTGAGCCACTGGCGCACCGGGGAGGTTCGCTTCAGCGGTGAGAGAGCCATCGCCCGGCTATTGGTCCTCACCGCATATAGGAAGATGGGCGTGGCCACCACGAGCGCAGCAATCGACTGCCGGATGGTGTCCCTTATGACCTCGAATCGGTTTTCGGACCAGAGCGGATCGGGAAAAGCGAGGTCGATGAATTGGAAGAGAAGGGTTCCTAGGCTAAAGGCACTCATGTAGAGTGTGCCGAAGAGCACCAGGTACTCGAACGCCTCTCGAGCCGAGAGCGACGGGCGCGGTCGTGGTACGGGAATGGGGAAGTCGACCGCCGCAAACGATAGGAGTGCTGCCTTCACCTCTTCGTCCGACCAATCAGCCTGACTCAGCACACCTCGGATTTCGTCGCGTGGCAGGCCCCGATTCAGGGCCTCTCGGATGAATCCCAGGAGGTCTTCATTAGCTGCCATGGAGGCTCTCCGTCCTAAGGCCGTCTAACGGATCTGCGATTCTGCTGCTCGAGTAATGTGCCGACCGCAAGCGTAGCGCGCGAGCCCAAAAAGCAAGCCGCTTGGTTCAGTGACCCTCGCCCTGGTCGTCCGCTGACGGGCCGTGCGCCACTGCACTGGCGGCCGCCTCCAGAGCCTCCCGGACAACGTCGGATAACTACGTGCACCACGGACACTTAGGAGATTTCCTAAGAGTTGACTTCCTGGCAAAGGCCCCTTCAACGTTACGGGCCATGACACGGTTGGAACGGCTCTCATGCAGACCCTGGAGGAGCAATTCAACACACGGCTGAACGCGTTTCTGGGCAGCACGGGCCTGAGGCCGACGACGCTCGGCATGCAGGCGGTGGGCGACCCGAGCCTGTTACGCCAGATCGAGCGGGGACGCTCGCCGTCGCTGAGAACGGCGGACCGGATTCTGGCGTTCATCGCCGACTACGACCTGGACTCGGGCGGCCCTCGGACTCCGCCCCGAGGCCACCGGCGTCCGGAAGCCTTCGTCACGGGCGAGGAGAACGAGGAGGAGCAGAGCGATGACCGGCGCGCGACTTACGGCCGCACTGGAGTGCGCAAACGACGCGGGGGTCCGATGCGCACTTTGGCCCTCCGGCGATGCGCACGCGCGCTACGGAGTAAGCCACGACACGGCCACGTCTTGCGCCTTCGCGGCCGGGTCGGTCAGCGCCGCACGGGCAGCACTGACCGGGACGGGAGCCCCCCAGTCCAAGGGCCTGGTACGGGTTCGGGGGCAGGTGTGTTTGCGCACCTGCCCCCGCCCTCCTGGGGTCGCTCCCGAGCCATCGATCCTTCCAGGAAGGGTGTTGGACCGATGAGGCCGGCTACGCTCGCCATCATCGGCACCGCTCTGGGAGCGGCCGCCATCTACGCCGTCGCTCGTGCAGCCGGACTCACCGACCTCGGGCTGCGCGTCGATCTCGCCGAGGGCGACTGGGAATGAACGCGGAGACCGGGCGGGCGGCGGGCCGACGAGATCGACCCAAACGTGCGCGCACACCTCGCGGCGCGTCCGTCGAGACCCTGCCAGCCACCTGGCGGACGCAGGCCAAGGCGCTCCGCCGGTACGGGGGCAACACTCCGGCCGTCGCGCTCGAGAGCTGCGCGGCCGAGCTCGAGGCCACGCTCCGGGAGAGGGACGAGACGACCCTCTCGCTGACGGAGGCAGCCAGGGAGAGCGGCTACTCCGCTGACCATCTCGGCCGCCTCGTGCGCGACGGCAAGATCCCCAACACCGGAAGGCCCGGCGCGCCCAGGATCGCCCGCTCGCACCTGCCACGGAAGACCCAGGCGCCAGCCACACCGCTACTGGTGGAAAAGCATCGCCGAGGCGAAGTTTCCAACGCGCAGATCGTGCAGTCCATCATCGAGAGAGGAATCGAATGATGGCACGCACGAAACCTATCCGGCGCTCCTACGGCGCCGGCGAATGGGGCCGGAACCGGGTCCGGGTCTTTCCCGATCCCAAGACCGGCCTGTTCCAGATCGAGTGGCGCGACAACGGGCTCAGGCTCACAAGGTCGCTGAAGCACCGCGACTGGAGACGGGCGAAGCGGCAGGCGGACGAGTTCGCCGCTGGC
Source organism: Longimicrobiales bacterium (assembly GCA_965198065.1). Classification (GTDB taxonomy): domain Bacteria; phylum Gemmatimonadota; class Gemmatimonadetes; order Longimicrobiales; family Gaopeijiaceae; genus SHZS01. The sequence goes on from CBDAON010000004.1 coordinate 1,728,141, forward strand.
TACCTCGGGCCGGAGATCGAGGGCAAGGCCGAAGCCGAGTCCGAGCCGCTCACCCTGGAGACGCTTTTTGACATCTACGGTGAAGAGGTGACCCCGACCAAGCGTGGGCAGTCGCGGCTGCACGACAGGGCCGCGATGAGGATGTTCCTCGGTTGCTTCGGCAGGGACCGGAAGCCCGCAACGCTCTCCCAACGCGACTGGGACCGGTTCATCCGGGAGCGGCGCGCGGGTAGAGCCGGCGCGAGCGGAAGCCCGGTGTCCGACCGGACGATCGAACGCGACTTGAAGTTCCTGCTCGCGGTCCTCAACTGGGCCGTGAAGTCGAGGGACGAGCGGGGCGAACTGCTCCTCGGCTCGAACCCGCTCAAGGGCCTGAAGACGCCCACGGAGAAGAACCCGGTCCGGGTCGTCCTTTCTGAGGAGGAATACCAGGCGCTTCTTGAGGTGTCCCGCCCGGTCGACTGGCGGTTTCGTGTCGCGCTCGTGCTCGCGCACGAGACGGGTCACCGCATCGGCGCCATCCGCCAGCTTCGATGGTCGGACATCGACATGGAAGGCGGAGTGGTGCGGTGGCGCGCAGAGCACGAGAAGTCGGGCTACGAGCACCGGACGCCGGTCACCGCCGAGGCGCTCGCCGCCTTGGAGGAGGCGCGAAAGAGGAACCCCGTGACCGGACACACTCTCGTGCTGCCCTCGCCGCAGGATCCGTCGAGGTGCGTGGGCTCCTGTCAGGCGCGCGGCTGGTGGCAAAAAGCGGAGGGGCTCGCGGGGCTTGAACCTAAGCCCGGCAGAGGCTGGCATTCCCTGAGGCGAAAGTTCGCCTCCGACCTCATGAACCAGCCACTCAAGGTGCTCTGCGAGTTGGGTGGCTGGAAGACGGCCAAGACGGTGCTCCAGTGCTACCAGAGGGCCGACGAGGCACAACTCAGGACGGCTCTGGAAAGCCGCCGCAGAGTTCGCGCCTGATCCCAATCAGCGGGAATCAGATGGCGGGAATCCGGCCAGCGAAGCCCGTAAGTTCAATAATCACATAAACATCCAAAACTGTGGGCGTTTGCCTGACCGGCCAGCCCTGCAAGCTCGCGCGTACTGCAGTGTAGTCCCTTCGATATCGGAGACCCGACCTTTGGCGACGCGATCCTCGACCTGCTCCTGAACAATGCATACCGCATCACTCTCGAGGACGCTTCGATGAGACGGATGTACGACTCGACCTGCCCCCGGTGACGTGACCCCCTGAAACGGTGCAATGTTAGGATCGAGCTGGTCCGAAGCTTTTCAGCGAGGAGGTGAGGATGGGAAGGAAGCGACACACTCGGGAGCAGATCATCACTGCACTGCGGGAGGCAGAGGTCGGTCTGGCCGGCGACAAATCCGTGAAGCTGATCAAAGCCGGGAGCTCGGCATCACCGAGCAGACGTACTACCGGTGGAGGCGGGAGTACGGCGGGATGAAGGTGAGCCAGGCACGGCGCCTGAAGGAGCTCGAGCGCGAGAACGGGCGCCTGAAGCGAGCAGTGGCGGACTTGACACTGGACAAGCTGATCGTGGAGGAAGCGGCCAAGGGAAACTTCTGAGCCCCGAGGGCCGACGACGTTGTGTGGTGCGTGTACGTCAGCAGCTCGGGGCGTCGGAGAGGAGAGCGTGCCGGGTGCTCGGGCAGCCACGCACGACCCAGCGCGGGGCGAGGAGAGTGGCGAGTGACGAGGGGGCGCTCCGAGGTGATATCGTGCGACTCGCGAGTCGATTCGGCCGCTACGGCTAGCGACGCGTCACGGACACGCTCCGCATCGAGGGCTGGGGGGTGAAGCACAAGCGGGTGGAGCGGATCTGGAGGCAGGAGGGGCTGAAGGTCCCGGAGCGGCAGCCGAAGCGAGGTCGGCTGTGGCTCAACGACGGATCGTGCATCCGGCTGAGGCCGGCTGTATCGGGGCCACGTCTGGTCGTACGACTTCGTGGCCTCGAGGACGCACGACGGGCGTGCGCTGAAGCTGCTGACAGTGCTGGACGAGCACACGAGGGAGTGCCTGGCGATCGTGGTGGCTCGCAAGATCCGCTCGCACGACGTGCTCGAGGTGCTGGCCGATCTGTTCGTCCGACACGGGCCTCCCGAGTATCTGAGGTCGGACAACGGACCGGAGTTCACCGCGAAGCCCGTGCGGCGGTGGTTGGGGCGCGTGGGCGTCGAGACGCTCTTTATCGAGCCGGGCAGCCCGTGGGAGAACGGCTACAACGAGAGCTTCAACGGCAAGCTCAGGGACGAGCTGTTGAACGGGGAGATCTTCTGCTCGTTGGCGGAGGCGGCCGTGCTGGTCGAGCAATGGAGGCGCGAGTACGATACCGTCCGACCCCACAGCGCGCCTGCGGCGGCTTTCCCCCGGCCCCTGAGGCGATTAAGCCGTCGCCCTGGTTCCTGAGGATGCCCGTCCTTCACGGCCCTCCACAGGTGCTGGGACTAACATAGGTTGTGGTACCGCTCTTCGGGGCAGGTCACCGGAGCCTCGCCGGTTACCGTGACATCGCTGCCGGAAACACTCACCGTGGCAACACTCGAACGGTCCGACGTACGGCAAGCGGGCTCAGACGTTGCATGCTACTCCACATACACACGAAGCCGGGCTATGTGTGTCACCTGGTGAACAAGTGTCCGAAGGGGACGCCCGACAGAGAGCTCGTTGCCGTAGGTCACATCCTGCCAGATTCCCTCCAGGTCAAACAGAGTCGATGCGCCAGGTATCGGTCCCCGGAATCCGGCTGGCACTGAAGTTGTTGATCGTGATTCCCGTCCCCGCCGTGATAAAACCAAGCCGACCTTGGCCGGTGGACAGAACCTCGAAACGATCGGAGCCGACGGTGCACGACTCCCCTGGGCTCAGCACCTGTCCCACCTCGCACGCACCGGCGGACGTAGTTGCGGCAGCTACCGTGATCCCGAAGCGGATAGTGGATCTGTCGCCGTCAGCATCGGTTACTGTGTAGGCGTATTCGGCGCGCGGTTGAGGAGCCGTTGGCGTACCGCTGATCGTGCGAGTGGTCGGGCTAAATGTCAGCCCGCCCGGGAGCGCCGGCGTGACGCTGTAGGTCAGCGGCGGGTTTCCCCCGGACGCGGCCGGAAGGGTTACGTTCACTGCCTCGCCGACGGTGAACTGTTCTCCGGGGTCGGTCGTCAGCGAATGGCCCGCCGTGAAAGAGGGCGAGACATCGTCAGGTCCTACGACACCGCCGTCGCCACCACCGCACCCAACGGCAGCTAGCACTAAGATGGGAGCGCCGAGCAGACGTCGAGGTATGGCCATGAGGGGGTGCCTCCTGGTGTCGTTGGGGCCCAAGAACTTCGCTAGCCTACGGCCAGCTCAGACACGGCGCATCACAGAGCACTCCCGATGCTAGCCGAAGGTCCGTGAGGAGCAACAGAAAAGTCGTGGCTCCGGAGGTCCCGAGCCGCTAGGCTCGGGTAGGCAGAAACCCCCAACACGGAGCCACCATGATGACGGTAACCTACGAGGTGGCGGACCGGGCGCACCAGGGGGCCAGCACCCCCGACAGCCGAATCACGGCTCGGTCACGACTCATGGAGTTCGTTCTCGTGTGCCGCCGAGAGGCCTAGGGAACTGAGAGCGCTCCCGCCCTCGCCGACCCGCCTGTTGAGCCCGTGAGGACGCGAGCGGCAGGTCGGCAACGAGCAGTCACACCGCCAACCATCCCGGCACGCCGGAGCCGGCCGCGAAACGGCGCACCATCCGTCTCGGCGAGATCGCCACGGCCGCGCCGGAGCTCTCTCCCGTCACCGCCGGATCGATCTCCGAGGCAGCCCGCAGGCCCGACTGGAGGGCTCCCTGCATCCACCCCCGCTCCCCCGAGGCGTGCTCACCAGCGAAGTGAATGCGGCCCTCGGGTGATGCCAGCTCCGGATGCTCCTCGAACGGCGGATCGTAAGAGGCGAAGGCCGCCCCAATCCAAGGCTGGTGCTCCCACGCGAAGTAGGTCCCGCCCTCCGCGACTTCGCGCGAGCCCGGGAAGAAGCCGTCGAAGCGATCGATGAACTCGGGAACGATGGTGCCGGGCTCCATCGCCGCGACCGTGCGCGCCATGTCTCCGTACAGGTAGGACATGAGAAGTCCCCGAGGCCCCTCCTGGTTCCAGGTGGGATGCCAGAACTCCCAGAAATCCTCCACTAACGACAGTCCCCACCCGTTCAGGCCGTGGCCCTCCCAGATTCGGTCCGCATACTGAACGTAGACCCGGGTGACGTCCTCGTAGGGAAGGGCTTCGAAGGCCGCTCGCTTCTCCTCCGAAAGGGTGGGTTCGAACACGATCTGGTCGATCACGGGGAGGGGGACGGTGCAGATGAGGTAACTGCCCTTCAGCTCCTCCGTGGAGGCGCCCGTTCCGTTGGTGACCAGCACCCCGGAGTCCTCCTGGACGACCCTCGTCACTGGCGAGCCATACCGCACACGGTCTCCGAGCGCTTCGGCGAACGCCATCGGCAGGACATCGGTCCCTTCCGGCATCTTGATCCACGTATCCCGCCCCTCTCTGAGGAACATGTCCGGAGTCTCCCTGAGGGGATCGTCACCCTGCGCGAGAACGATCAGGTACTCACCTTCCTGGGGATAGAACGGCGACGTCTTGATGCCGAAGTGATCGATGTAGCCGAGCGTTCGATCGTGGTCGGGTGGGATCCGGGCGGGGCCAGTTTCGGCGATTAGCCCATCATCGAAGGGTTCGCGAAGTGTCCGCGCCCGGCCACCGGCTTCGTTTCGTGCTTCCAGGACCCTGACGTTGTACCCCGCCCGGACCAACTCGTATGCGGCGACGAGCCCGGACAGACCGGCACCCACCACGATCACGTCGACTGACTGCTCTTCGACGTCAGCGCCGTTCCTGCCGTCCCCAATGTCGCTCGGTCCCGTCCCGTTGTCCGAGCAGCCAGTGGATCCCAGGGAGAGAGCGGCCAGAGCGCCACCACCCTGGAGGAGAAAGTTCCGGCGGCTGACAATTCGCAAGGCACCCCGTCGCACGATCCGTGCATCGCCCGATCCGGAGGAGGGCAACGGAACAGCCCTGGTTATCATTGTCTCTTCCATGTCGCTTCATCCGGTTCAGATGAGACCTACCGTCCCAACCGCTGCTTCGCTGCCAGGTTCCCTCCAGGTCACGAAACAGCTTCGATGCGCCGTCGGACTCTTTCTCCCGTTTTACCCCGTCAAGGAGTTTGAGGGAGGATCGTCTCGCCGTTCCAGTTATCGGGAAACGGCTGGTATTCATCCTGCGAGTAGGGGCGCTCCGGAAGCAAGCCGCGCCTGCTAGGCGCCCTGGCCACGCTGGTGCTCGGGCCTTCCAGGTAGTCTATGAAATCCCAGATCTCGTCGGCCCGGACACCGAAGTTCAGACTGCCCAGGCCAATCTTAACCAATTTTCCATCGACGTTGCGCACCTCGGTTTTGATGCCCGCGTGATTTATGGCGACGAGTCGGCCGTCGTGGTCGAAGACCGGGCTGCCGCTCGTTCCCCCAGTTGTATCGAAGTTGTACTGGACCTCGACGTGCCGCGAGCCGTCCGAGTCGATCAACCGTAGGGCGCTGATAACTCCGTCCTTGAAGGTCGGGGTTGCTATCCTGTTTGAGTCACCCCCCGTGGACCGCATCTCTCCCGGAAAGCCCAGGGTGCCGATGGGCTGACCCACGACAAGCGCCCCGGCCATTCGTCGAGGCAGAAGGTCCAGGCCGACGGAAAGCGTGCCGTCTATCTCCAGGATCCCTATGTCCGGTGAATCAATCGTTCCGTCGTAATCCGGATGTATCCAGGTCTGATCGAGAATGACGTAGCTGTGGCGTCCGCCCAGAGGCGTGCCGGCCCGGACGATCTTGGGCTCCGGATCCAGGGAAGCGAAATCCTCGACAGCCTCTGCCAGGCCGTCTACGCAGTGGGCGTTCGTCCAGAGAGTATTAGTGTAATAGGCGGCGAATCCGGTGCAGATCGACACGTAGTACCGTCTTTCATCGCGTGGGCTGGTATACGATAATCCTACGACATAGGTGGCCTCGTCGATGCGCGCCTCGGCGATCACATCCGCCCAGTTCAGAGGATCGCCCTGAGGTCCCTGTGGGCCTCCTGGACCCTGTGGGCCATCCGGCCCCGTGGGACCCTGTGGCCCTCCCGGACCTTCAGGCCCTCCGACCCCCTGCAATCCCTGCGGTCCCTGCGGTCCCTGTGGACCCACGGGTCCGGTATCGCCGGTGCAAGCGGCGATCGACAGTAAAACGAGTCCAACGATCAGGTGATGGCGCATCGGGCGGATCCCCTCTTTAAGGGTTCTTCCCGACTTTTCCCTAGGCCGCCGGGACAGCCTAACATGGACCGGGTGTTTGGCGACGGTTCCGCCTATTTCCCCAAAGGCAAGGGGTGTTGTATTCAGCGGGTGACCCGACGTCAAAGGACGACGGACCGGGTGGTTTTTGGCGTAGACCGAGGGATAGGTACTGCGGGATCGTGCGTCAAACTTGCTTGATGCTCCCCCAGCCGATCTATTGGCCGCAGGTGATATGACCCCCAGACCCCATACCGGAGGGCCAGCCTAATGACCGAGAAACCCGAGAATCCCGAGACGTTAGCGGATGAGGTTCACCGGATCGTTCAGGACAAGACGCCGGAGGACGTGGTGCGCCAGATGATGCAGCCGCCCCCGAAGGGCAACGGTCCCGTCAAGAATTCTGTATAATCCCCTTACGTTTCCCCGGAAGAACGATGTCTCCGTAGTGGCGGCCACCTACTGACCCAAGGCCAGCACCTCCCCAGAGCCAATTCTCCCTTCGGCTTTTGGACCATCGCGTCCTTATCTCTCTGGGACCCCCCCTATGCAGGCGATAAACGCGTTCGATCCCGGCGTTTACGGGCAGCCTCCAGGGTTCGTCGAATGGTTGCCCGGAGCCAATCCGGGGCCGCCATGCCGTCCGCCTCGGCGGCGCGTTCCACCGCTGCCCTCGTTCCGCCAGCAGGCCGCCAATGAATCCAAAGCTCAAGCGAAGCGCCGGGAAGCCGTGGGCTTCGCGCTTGCAGCCGTCATGAAGAGATGTCATGCTACGACGCTCTGAGGCCGCCGCGCTCCGGCGGGCGGCGGCCCAAAAGGGCCGTGACCGCTCGCGGTGGCTGGACTCACCAACCTATGAACATATCACCCGACCAGCCTCAGTAATCTGAGGAGCCAGCCTCGAGAATCTGCGCTCATTTTGCCCAATATCGGATCCGTACAAGGGTTTTTTGAGCATAGGTGGGCATGGGACAGTTGGCACAGGAATTGCATAGAGTGGAAGTGGATTAGTTCGGGGCGCCTCCAGATGGGACCGGGACGTTCCACATTTTACCAATTGAAGGAGGAGGCTCGAAAGTGAGAAATCGTTTCCTAATGGTCGGGCTTCTGGCGATTGGGGTGGCTGCGTGTGGTGACGATGTACAGGTCATCGAGTCTGGGCCGCCTCCGCCGCCCCCGCTCACGGCCGTGATGGCTCCTTCTTCACAAACAGTCCCCGTAGGAGGTGCCGTTGCCTTCGTCGTCAGCGTTTCGGGTGGGGCGGCGGGCGAGGCTAGCTGGACCTGTGCCTCGTCGGATCCGAGCAAGGCGACAGTGAGTAACACCCCAGTGGGCTGCGCAGTAACGGCTGTCGCGGCAGGCGGAGTGACGATTACCGCCACCGTGACGAAGGGTGGAGAGACCTTCAACGTGGGCGCTGGGCTCACGGTACTCGAGGACATGGCTGATGATGCCGCCCTGTCCCTCTCCTCGATCACGGACGGTGACATGGACGACGAGTACCTGAGCGGCAGGGTAAGCGTCACGCTCAATGTCGAGCGTGGCGACCAGGTGCTCATGCAGTTGTCCTTGCTCGTGGACGGGGTGGTGGTCGATATCGAGCGTTTGGGCGGCGCCTCGGCAGTGGCGGCCCCGGAAGACGGACCGGCCGCGCAGGCCGTCGTCGCCCACATCCTGTCGTTTAGATCGGACGCGTACAATGCGGTCACAGGTGAGCCGAAATACCTGAACGTTGAGCACACGATCTCGGGAGAGCTCATGGTTGCGGGTAGGGACGAGCCCATCGAGTCGTTCGGCCGTACTGTGGAATTCAATAATCCAGCCAACGTTCACGTGGCTCTGAGCGGCTTGGGTAGCGGGGCTATGAACGCGAGTACCGGACAGCTGTGGTACGGTGGCCCGGGCGCGGATCTCACAATCACGGCCGTGCCGGTCAAGTATACGCCAGGGGCCGTCGAGTCGGTGACGCTCCTGGCGGGGATCTGCGGCTCCGCCATCATGACGGACAGCGATGCCCCTTACGAGTTCAAGCCGGGTTGCAAGGAAGAGGACACGGTCATGGCCGCGAATTTCCGCCTGTCTTCAGGCGGCCAGAGCATCGACGTGGTCGTGAACGAAGGCAGCGTCTTCCCGGTTCGTCTGGACTATACAGGCCCGGACGCGCCGCACTTCAAGGTGAACCCCAACAAGCGTGAGGACGGTTGGATCAACGCGGCCGTGGACTTCGTGGGCGAGAGTGGGTCCGGCAGCAAGAAAGACGGGTGGCTCGTTTACAACGATGAAGATGCCTCCGCTGGTGTCGGAGGGTATACGCCCCAGCTGAGGTTCAACTTTGCCGATTCGGATAAGGAAGTGGGCGTGGCGCTCGCGGTACCTCCCTCGCAGAATCCGGTTTTGCCGCCGGATTTGATCGGTTCGTCGTCGAAGAAGGATGCGCTCTGCGTCGTGGTTTCCGCCGTGGACCTCCTCGGAAACGAGTCCAAGCTCCCGAAGGCCGATGCTGACTGCGTGAAGGCTGCCGACTACTCTGAGACGGATGAAGACGGCGCGACCACCTACGCAGCAGGACTCCTGGCCGGAGTGGATACGAAGGTGCCGACAATCAGATTCACGGCCACTAGCCCGAAGGCAGATGCTACTACCGTGCGGAATTTTCAGGTACATGTGGCGGACGAGGATTCCGGCATTCGGGATCTTGAGCCTGTAAGCGCGGAGGCTGAGGTTCGAGATGCGAAAGGAACGGACGAGATAGACCCTCTGGGTCTCGACATCTCGCTGCCTCTGGCGACCACGACGGGCTTTCAAACTGGCGGCATGGGCTACCACACCTTTGCGGCAAAGACGGTGGATAAGGCAGGCAATAGCTCTGAGGAGATCGTGAGAACGGCCCTCAGGGACACTGAGATACCGGTGACGAACACAATCGTTGGCGACTATAATGATAAGACCGCTACCTATTCTCTCATCGCGACGGTGACGGACAATCTCTCGATCAAGGAGTACTGGGCGGAGATGCGATTTACCGGCCTCCAGATTGGTGATCTCACGATTCCCAATAACCTATTCCTGCCGAGGGAAGGTGGTGTGGCAGTCGACGCCTTTAATGCGCCGACGCTGACGCAAGCTACCCTCGCGTCGTCCTTCACGGCGCAGACCTACCGAGCCATCCAGACGAGTGCGACAAACATTACGAACCTCTCTTCGATCGGGGTCTTCGCTCGTGACAACGCCGACGGAGTGAGTGCGGGAGCCTTGCTTGCTGGACCAGGGGTCACTGTCGCCCCGGGCCTGGAGATCGCCGCTGGATTCGATCTCACGGCTGATGCGATAGATGAGGGCACCGAGGATGATCCTGGTGCGGCATCAGCAGACGACAGCAAGATCTTCACGAGCTTGACTGCGGATTCTACTTCAGTGGCAGGTGGAGTGGTCACGCTCGAGGCATGGGCCACGGGGCCTCTGGGATTCTTAGCACCGATCTCACCGGTCGCAGACGATCCTACCACCGACGCAGACGAAGCGGTTGTCGGAGTGGCTGGCATGCAGGGGCTTAGGGACAACCCGATTTCGCGCGTGGATTTCTACGCTGCTGTTGCCACGGATGGTGGAAACGGCAGGGAAGCACTCAAGTTCATCGGTTCGGTGAGCGGTGCTTCCGCCGGCGCAATAGACTACGATGGCAATAGAGATGGCAATGCTGCTACCACCGACAACGACTCGCGTTCATTCATCTACTCCCTGGAGATGAGCGAGGCCGAATTCTTGGCAATCGTCGGAGGAGAAGACGATTACGGTACTGAGGAGGACGAGGGAGCGATCGTTGCCTTCGCTGTGAAGGACAACAAGGGCGTGGCCTTGGCTTCGGATGCATTTGGGTTGATAGTTGAGGAGTAGACCGTAGGATTCGGAGTACGGCTTCGCCGTCTCCGAGGAGTGAGGGGCGGTCCGGCTGTGCCGGACCGCCCCTTTGTCTTGTGTGTGCCAGGCATGCCGGGGGATATCGAGGCAGGTAAACCCTTCGATAATCGTTGCTTACCTGAACGACTATCTGTCGCTTCGGGACTACTCGGGACTACTATGTGACGGCCAACTTCGCAGGTGGCATTAGCTTGGGGATGGTGCCTCCCACGCCAATGGATGCTTTCAATGCCAATCTGACGTGCCCCCAGTGGCGGTACCACTTCCTATGTTAGACCTGGGGCCATCGTGGGTCCGTGGAGCTGAGGCATCCGAAGGAACCAAGGCGATGGCTTAATCGCCTCCGGGGCGGGGGGTCGCCCACCCGAGGCGCTGTGGGGTCGGACAGTATTGTACAGCCGCCTCCATACTGCTCGACGAGGATGACGGCCTCGGGGAGTGTGTAGAAGATCTCCCCGTTCAGGAACTCGTCCCTCAGCTTGCCGTTGAAGCTCTCGTTGTAGCCGTTCTCCCAGGGACTGCCGGGCTCGATGTAGAGCGTCTGGACACCGAGCCTGGCTAGCCACTGCCGCACGAGCTTGGCCGTGAACTCCGGACCGTTGTCCGAACGTAGATGCTCGGGCGGCCCGTGCCGTGCGAAGAGATCGGCCAGCACCTCGAGCACGTCATGGGCTCGGATCTTCCGAGCCACCTTGATCGCCATACACTGCCTCGTGGACTCGTCGAGTACGGTCAGCAGCTTCAGAGGCCGACCGTCGTGCGTCCGCGTGTTCACGAAGTCGTAGGACCAGACATGATTCTTATGCAGCGGTCTCAGCCGGATGCACGAGCCATCATTCAGCCACAGCCGACCCCGTTTCGGCTGCCTTCTGGGCACTTTTAGCCCCTCCTCGCGCCAGATCCGCTCCACACGCTTGTGATTGACCCGCCAGCCCTCGATCCGCAGCAGGTTCGTGATCTGGCGGTACCCGTAGCGGCCGAACCGGCTCGCTAACCGCACCACGTCCGAGCGAAGCGCCGCCTCGTCGGCCTGCACCTTCCGCGCCGACGATGCTGCGTCGACCGTGACTGGCCCAGCACCCGGCACGCATGCCGCTCACTCGCCCCGAGCCGCTGGCGCACATGCACCACCGCCCTGCGTCTTCGCTCGGGGCTCAGAAGTTTCCCTTCGCCGCTTCCTCTTCGCCACCGCTCGCTTCAGCCGTGCATTCTCCTGCTCGAGCTCCTTCACGTGGCGTGCCTGGTCCACCTTCATCCCCCCGAACTCCTTCCGCCACCGGTAGTACGTCTAGTACGTCTGCTCGCTGATCCCCAGCTGGCGTCCCACCTCGCCCACCGTCTTCCCGTTCGCTAGTGTAACTTCCGCCTCCCGAAGTGCCGTGATGATCTGCTCCGGGGTATGCCTCCTCCTGCCCATGCTGACCTCCCTCTAGCTGGGACCAGGTGCCCGGATCCTAACATCCGCCCTAGTCTCGTTTCAGGGCGTCACGTCAAAGCCGCTGACGTACCTAAACAGGAGCATCACTGTCACCGTAGATACCTACGCGGGCGTGACGACCGACCCCGACGAGCCCGCTGCGGCGATAGAGGGTGTCACAGTGGCCGTTCGTGACCAGGCAGAAGAGGGCTACGAAATGTCACCGGCGAGATGACCGCTCCCATCACCGTGGGCGACCCGACCGACGACGATTTCAACGGTGACGGTAACGAAGCTGGCTTCGAGGTTGCGTTCTCGGAAATTGATCCCGTCTGCCGCAATGCGAGGTTATCCCAGTGTGATGAGGATAACCGACAGACTGAAACGGAGCTTGAGTTCGTGGCGACTTCCGACGCCGATGCAAGCGGTACATTCTCCGAGGCCGTTCGAGAGGGTGGACTTCTGGATGCAGGACGTCAACGGCGCCTCGTAGCTGATCGGGTAGGATTCATCCGGCGAGCGCGGCGCGACCGACGACGCAGATCGCCTCCGGACGTGGACGTACACACTGAATGCATCCGTGGAGGCCCTGTATATGCACACCAGGGATGCAGATCCACTGTTCGATGATGATGACGGTGAGTGTAGACGGTACGCGCATTCGGCGTGAACAAGGACGGCGTAGCCGTGGTGGCGTCGCAGATGGTGCTTATTGACAATAAACCTAGACCACCGTGAGCTTTCAGATTGCAGTGAACTAGAATGGTCCGGCCGAAAGGCCGGGCCCTTTTGCTTTGTGTGCCAGGCGGTGCCCTGTCTCTGGAGCGGGAGTCTGTAGCGGGCGGAGGTGGCACCGAACCGGGCTAGCCGGGGACGAAAGCAAGCATCTTCGGTGTCGGAAAGAGAATCACGAGGTTTTACTACAGATTGTCGCCCAGGTCTCGGCACCCGCTCGGTGGGAACTGAAGGCTCGAGGACCCGGTGTCCCCGGGCTGCTGATGGCCGGCGGCAAGGCGGCGATCTGGTGAGCGGCGAGGGCGGTGTGGCCTGAGTCGGCCGAGCAGTGGTACTGGAATCACAAGATGCGGAACGTGCTGGACTGGCTGCCGAAGCGGGAGCAGCCCGAGGCCGACCCATGCGGCCGAAATGGGATTTGTGGTTACCCGTTCACTGTAGGTTGGCGATTCCCGCGGGAAAGGCCCGAAAGCTCCGGTGCGTCTCCAGGGTTCGGCACATACATTGGCCCCGAGGTCTTAGAAAGACACCACCACTTAGGGCTTTCCGATCGTTTCGTAGCTGTCGGCAAGTGCCAAGGAAAGACACATGAGTCTGCCGGACACACCCAGCGCACCACCGAATGACCAGGTACCGAAGCGTAAGAAAAGCCGTCTGACCCTGTATATCGGCATTGCCATCGTGGCCGCTGTCGGGCTCGCGGTTACGGCTCCGCAGGTCGCCGTCCACTTTGAACTGGGCGGCGAGATCTTCCTGCGCCTGCTTCTGATGATGGTCGTTCCGTTGGTCGTCGCGAGCGTGATGAGCGGCATCATCGGTCTCGGGGACATCCGCAAACTGGGGCGGCCGGGCGGGTTTGCGATCGCCTACTACCTGACCACGACGGTGATGGCGGTCATCGTGGGTCTGATCATGGTCAACGTTATCCAACCGGGCATCGGCGCGATCGATGCGGATACGCTGGAGACCATGGCGGCGCAAGGCCAGGAGATCACGGCAGGTCGCGAGGACGAGGGCTTGGGCTCGATCCTGGGCAACCTGGCGCTGATGCTGTTTACCGACAATCTGTTTCTCGCAGCCGCCGAGAGTAGCCTGCTGCCGCTCATTTTCTTCTCCATCATCTTTGCCGGCATGCTGACGACAATGGGCAGCAAGGTGCATGCGCTCACGGGGATGATTCTCCAGATCAACAACGCAATGCTGTCCTTCGTCCTGCTGCTGATGAAGGTCGCGCCACTAGGGATTTTCTGTCTCGTCACGGCGCGATTCGGACAAGCCCAACTGGAGGGCGTTCTCCTCGATGTCGTGGGCCAGACCGGGGCCTACTTTGTGACTGTCCTGGCTGGCCTGGGGACCCATGTGCTCCTAACCCTCCCACTTATCTACTGGATGTTCACCCGCAGGAATCCCTTCCGGTTCATGTACCGGATGTCCGAGGCGCTACTCACGGCGTTCTCGACGGCCAGCTCGAGCGCAACACTTCCGATCACGATGAAGTGCGCGGTCAAGAACGCAGATGTGTCCAAGCAGTCGGCGGATTTCGTGTTGCCACTCGGCGCTACGATCAACATGGACGGGACCGCCCTGTACGAGGCGGCCGCGGCGATCTTCATCGCGCAGGCTCTCGGTTTCGAGCTGTCGCTCGCAGACCAGCTGGTGGTAGCGGTGACGGCGACAATGGCGGCGATCGGCGCGGCAGGGATCCCGGAAGCCGGCCTGGTCACCATGGTGATCGTCCTCAATGCGGTCGGTTTGCCCGTGGAATACATCGGCTTGATTCTGTCTGTCGACTGGCTCCTGGACCGCTTCAGGACCGCGGTGAACGTCTGTGGCGATTCTATCGGCGCCGCCGTGGTCGAGAAGAGTTTCACTGCCAGCGCTACGTAGACCGGTGCTTCGAGACCGCTGGCGCGTGCCTGGGCTACACCTAGGGAATTAGACGGACGAGCCGCTGGCGCGACACCCGAAAACTGACCCGATTCTCGGCGTTTGCGGGAAGCTTCCAGGTGCCGAGGATCCCGAATCCAGCGGCGAATCCGATCCCGGTGCCAATCAGGATCCGCTTCCAGCTCACGGCCCTCCGCATCGTTCCGCGGTACCGTCACGGCCGAGATCGTACATGAGTTCGAGGCGGGTTTGGACCGAGGCGTTCCCCAGCTTGCCCCGTTCACGGAGTTCCTGCCGGACTTGCCCGAGCGCGGGCGAGGCGGTGAAGGCTAACGCGGCCGCCAGTATCAGAAAGCGCATACGCGGAATGCTTGGCCCGGTTCACGATCACATGCACATGCGGGTGTCCGTCCCGGTGCGCCACGATCAGCGCCTGGTGCTTCTCCAACCCCAACGCCTTCAGGCTCTCCGCCGCCGCCCGGCTCATCTCCTGCCGATTCTGCACCTCATCCTTGGCCCAGCTCAGCGAGTAGTGGCACACCGGCTTCTCCAGCTTCCGACCACGTGCCGACCTCCCAGCCAGGCGTTTGAGCTCCGGAGCCGCGTCCGCGGTGGCCGCCATGATCGCCGCCGCCCGCTCTCCACGGCTCGGCGGCAGGTTGCGGGTCTCGGTGTCGGGCCACCCGTTCCGAACTCTCGGGTCGGGCCTCCCCCGGCTCCCGCCGATCGTGCAGGCAGTACGCGGCGACTCCTACAAACGAGCGGCCGAGTCCCGCCATCTTGACGACCATCAATCCGCCTCCCCGGCCAGGAGCGCCGCCACGAGCTCACCGACCCGCTCCACCGCCGCCAGCGTCTCTGCCGGCGCCGGTACCGACCCCGAGTTAAGCACCCGCGCCATCTGATTAAGATTCACCCCGATATGGTTGAGCTCCCGGAGCTCGGCCACCCCTAGTCGGCGCTCGGCCTGGGTCCGTACCAGCTGCCCCAGCGCCGCATGTAGGCACCCATGCTCAGCCGCGCCGCCTCGGCTCGCTTCGTGAGTTCGGCCGCCTCGGCTTCCGTGACGCGCACGCCGATCGTGCGCGTCCGCCGCTCATCGGTGCCTAGCCGTGGGGGCGGGAGAAGCCTACCGAAGCGGCATGGAACGGGCCCGAGGTGGCGGCGAGGACGGGCGGGTGGGGCGGCCATGTCCGCTACGATCTCCCTATCGATTACCGGGAACTCCGGAGCTTCGCGGATCAGGAGCTGCTGCAGCAGGTGCGGGAGGTCTACGGAGAGCAGGCTTACGCGGAACGTAAGCGGGCCTGGGAGAGGGCAAGCCAGCCGCGGATGCCCCTTCGACGCAGCCGATCCCGCCCCGGCCGTCGCACGAACGGCCGGAGCGGGACTCTGGCCCCAGCCGCTGAGCGGCTTGGGATTCGGTAGCACCGTCTGCGACTCTTGGCGCGGAGTGTGGGCCAGGTCCGGACCCCCCACCCGGCCCCTACGCGCCGTAGCGGAGCCTGGCCACCGCGCCCCGTGCGGCGAGCTGGCCTCGGGCATAGCGGCCGGGCATCGAGGGGGATTGCCATCGGCCGGCGGTCTGCATCTCGACGACCGAGGCCCCGGCCGTGGCGAGAGACTGCGCCCCTCCGACCCGGAGCGAGTGGCCGGACACACGGCCCTCGATCCCGGCATCGGTAGCACGTCGTTGGATGATGGCCCGAACGGACACGGTGCTCAAACGACCGCGTGGCCTGCCGGCCTTGTCGAGGCGCTGGAACATCGGCCCGCCGGCGATCTCGGCGGCGTCCAGCCACGCCCGGACCCGTGCCACCGTCGGACTGCCGATGTACTGGACCGCGCCCTCGCCTTCCTGATCGGTCTTCGAGCGGTGGACCGTCAGGGTGTTCGGGCCCTCGGCCTCGAGATCGGCTGCCTCGAGCGCGGCGGCTTCGGATACCCGGAGGAGGCCGTCCGACATGACGACGAGAAGGGCGGCGTCCCGGAGCCCCCGGACGGATCCTCCACTGCTTCCGGCCACCGCGGCCGCGGCGTCCGCCTGCTCCCACCGGACGCCCACCACCTGCCCCAGGCCCGTCCTTCGCGCCGGAACCCGGCCAGCACCCGCGCGGTGGCCGGCCCGACTGGGGACGACTGGCCTCCGAGCTTCGCGTAAAACCGGACGGCGGCGACGACCTGGCCGGCCACGGCCGGGGCCATGTGAGACCATCCTGCTGGGGGAACGGGACGTTGAGGGGACGTTCAAACTCGGCCGCTGAGGCCGCTGCGTCAACGAAAACGTGTTTTTCGGGGGGTGTGCCGGGTCGCGTTGTACGGGACTTGAGGTTCCTGCTCGCGATCCTCAACTGGGCCGCGAAGTCGAGGGACGAGCAGGGTCAGCTTCTCCTCGAGTCGAACCCGCTCAGAGGCCTGAAGACGCCCACGGAGAAGAACCCGACCCGGGTGCTGCTCACCGAGCTGGAATACGAGGCCCTGTTGGAAGTGTCGCTGGAGATGGACTGGCGCTTTCGTGTGGCTTTGGTCATCGCGCACGAGATGGGACACCGCATCGGTGCCATCGGCAGCTTCGATGGTCGGACATTGACCTTGAAGGTTGCATCATCCGGTGGCGTGGGGAACATGAGAAGACCAGGTACGAACACCGGACCCCGGTGAGTGCCGAAGCGCTCGCTGCCCTGGAAGAGGCACGGAGGAAAAACCCCGGGAATCGGGGACGCGCCCCTGCTGCCCGCGCCGAAGGACCCATCGAAGTGTGTGAGCCGTTCGCTGGCGCGCGACTGGTGGGAGAAGGCCCAAGAGCTCGGAGCTGCTGACCGTACTCGACGAGTCCACGAGGCAGTGTATGGCGATCAAGGTGGCTCGGAAGATCCGAGCCCATGACGTGCTCGAGGTGCTGGCCGATCTCTTCGCACGGCACGGGCCGCCCGAGCATCTACGGTTCGGACAACGGTCCGGAGTTCACGGCCAAGCTCGTGCGGCAGTGGCTAGCCAGGCTCGGCGTCCAGACGCTCTACATCGAGCCCGGCAGTCCCTGGGAGAACGGCTACAACGAGAGCTTCAACGGCAAGCTGAGGGACGAGTTCCTGAACGGGGAGATCTTCTACACAACTCCCCGAGGCCGTCATCCTCGTCGAGCAGTGGAGGCGGCTCTACAATACTGTCCGACCCCACAGCGCCTCGGGTGGGCGACCCCCCGCCCCGGAGGCGATCAAGCCATCGCCTTGGTTCCTTCGGATGCCTCAGCTCCACGGACCCACGATGGCCCCAGGTCTAACATAGGAAGTGGTACCGCCACTGGGGGCACGTCAGTGCAACTTCCGCCTCCCGAAGTGCCGTGATGATCTGCTCCGGGGTATGCCTCCTCCTGCCCATGCTGACCTCCCTGTAGCTGGGACCAGGTGCCCGGATCCTAACATCCGCCCTGGTCTCGTTTCAGGGCGTCACGTCACCACCCGCTCCGGGCGAAGCCGAACCGGGCCTCTCCCGCGATCTTCCAGGTAGACCGGGAAGAGCCCTGCGGCGCTCCTCGCCCTCGGGGCTCACCTGTCGTGCCAGAAAGCCCCTGCGTCCACCCACGCCGGGTGGATGTGGCCCACTCCGCTCAAGAGGATCGTTCGGGCGTTGTCGTACGAGATGGTGCGACTCGCGTCCTCGCTCGGGAACCAACGACACTCGGTAATCCCCTCCGATCGCTGCGGAAACGGGTCACCGCCGAGGGAGGCCATGAGGTAGAACCGAGAGATCTTGTGAATCCGCTGGCCTGCTTTCAAGAAGGACCAGTCGATCTCGCCGAGGTCCGGGCCCAGAGATAGGTCCTGGAGCCCCGTCTCCTCTCTGACCTCCCGCAAGGCTGCCTGCGCGGATCCTTCGCCTTCCTCGATGTGCCCCTTAGGCAACACCCACTTCTTGCAGGAGTCTCGAATGAGCAGCATGTGGGGTCGCCGCTCCGTCATGCGCACCACAACCCCTCCCGCGCTTCGCTCCACGACCGGGCTCGCGCGTAGACGGTCTCGATCTTCTACTGGTTGCGTCATGTCTTTTTGCCCCCGTCGGTGTCTCGCCGGAGCGACCGGCCAGTGTCTTGCCCGCCGGAGCGACCGGCAGGAGGATTCGCGCCCCCATTCGGGGGGCCGGGAGTGTGTGGTTTTTGAGGAAGGAAGGAGCCGAGGAGGGGAGGGAGAACTCCAGCGGCCGAGCCCCGCTTAGGTAGGCTGTAAGCCTTATAGGCTTCTAGGGGCAAAAACGTGACGGCAAGGTTTGCGGCGGCGGTTATTTCTCCTCCGGTGAGCAGAACTCCGTCACGCCGCCAACCTTCCAGCCCGCTCCCGAAACTACCTTGCTGGTGCTCAGCTCTAGGGCGGCGTCTACGCTCTTAGTCAGCTCGAACCTCCGTTCGTCACCTTGGTCTCTTCCGGTGAATTTTTCCCTTCGCGCATCTTCCCCGCTGGAATCACCGAGATCTTGCTGACCCTCCCGCCGGGTCGTCTGCCCCCCGCGAGCCGTTCGATTTCGCTGACAACCCGATCCAACTCGTCGACAAGCGGCGTCCGACCTGATCGGATGAGGGTACCCACCACCGACCGGTAGTACCATAGCGTCCCTTCCGGCCCTCAAATCGTTGCCAAATCTCCTCATCCAGGTTGTGGTAGTCGCTGAGGATGCTGCGCACGTTGTGGAGTTTGTCGGCGGCGCAGACGAGCCGGACCGACGCCGACGCTTCGTTGAGCCGTTCGATGTAGACCCGCTTTCTGTTTTCCCACGGAGGTCTCGGAATGGTTTCGGAGTCCGTACAGCCTTCGACAATCCCGGTCACGCGCTCACCGAAACGACACAGAATCTTTTCCCGCGTCTGCGCGCCGCCCTGGTCCTCGATGGCATCGTGCAGTAGTGCCGCGATGGCTTCGTCCTCGTCTCCTCCGTGTTCGATTACGAGCGCCGCGACGGCGAGCAGATGTGAAACATAAGGAATGCTAGAGCCCTTCCTCCGCTGCTCTCGGTGGAGTTGCGCAGCGAACACGAGGGCGTGTTCAAAACGGCTGGTCATTGGAACAGGCATCACGTTACCCGCACCCGCGCACGGGCGGCCTTTGACCTGCCCCCAAAAGCGGTACCACCTAGAGTGTTAGTCCAAGCACCTCCTTTTGGCTGGGGGGTGGTCCAAGAAGCAGAGGTAGGTTGAGCAGCTTTGGGTCTGTCCGGATCGCTTCGGGGGCCGGGGGTCGATAACCCAGAGAGCTGTGCGGTCGATGCGTGTTGTATTCGCGCCGCCACTGCTCGATCAGCACCTTTGCCTCCTCCAGCGAATAGAAAATTTCGCGCTTTAGCAGATCGTTTCGGAGCGTGCCGTTAAAGCTCTCATTGTAGCCGTTCTCCCACGGGCTGCCCGGCTCGATAAAGAGCGTCTCGACGCCCACGCGCCCCAACCACCGCCGCACGGGCTTCGCGGTGAACTCCGGTCCGTTGTCCGACCTCAGATACTCGGGAGGGCCCGTGTCGGACGAACAGATCGTCCAGCACCTCGAGCACGTCGTGCGAGCGGATCTTGCGAGCCACCACGATCGCCAGGCACTCCCTCGTGTGCTCGTCCAGCACTGTCAGCAGCTTCAGCGCACGCCCGTCGTGCGTCCTCGAGGCCACGAAGTCGTACGACCAGACGTGGCCCCGATACAGCGGCCTCAGCCGGATGCACGATCCGTCGTTGAGCCACAGCCGACCTCGCTTCGGCTGCCGCTCCGGGACCTTCAGCCCCTCCTGCCTCCAGATCCGCTCCACCCGCTTGTGCTTCACCCCCCAGCCCTCGATGCGGAGCGTGTCCGTGACGCGTCGCTAGCCGTAGCGGCCGAATCGACTCGCGAGTCGCACGATATCACCTCGGAGCGCCCCCTCGTCACTCGCCACTTTCCTCGCCCGGCGCTGGGTCGTGCGTGGCTTATTTATTATAAGTCATTGTTGTTATGATATATATGACGTGACATCAGACTACCATCCCCTCATTACACCCCTCTTTAAAAACGGGAATCCAGTAGACTGTAGCGGAGGTTCGCGGACGAGCTGTCGGCGAACCAAAACCAACCAAACCAACCTCACTGAGCGCCATGTCACCCCGATCGGCGTAGGCCGTCGGACGAGTCCGCATTCCGCCGATGGCGACGCAAATCAGGGAGCTGCCGGGGAGATGGCGGAGGAGCGAAGCTTGCCGGAGGGCGGGTTGTCGATGGCCCCTGTCCTCTCTCTCATCGCGAACTGTCAGATGGTTATCGTCTCAGATCACTCGGCACTGCTGCGGCTCGCGGCGATCTGTTCTCGGATCCACGCATCCACTTCGGACTCGATCCAGCCGACGGCGCGCGCGCCTAGCCGGATCGGTTGGGGAAAGCTCCCGTCGGCCACCCGCACGTAGATCGTGCTCCGCGCCAGCCCCGTGCGGGCCTGCACTCGAGGTAACCGCAGGACGCGCGCGGGCGCGTCCATACTCTGTTCCACTGCTCTGGTCATCGGTCTGCCTCCGTTCTGTTCGGTGAAGAATTCCGGGGCGCGTTGCCCCGGGAGGGAACAGGGGCCACATGGGCCCGGCGGCAGGCTTCGATGAACACGGGGACCTGACAGGCCATCGCCAGCCTGCGCGGAGCGGCCAAGAAGGAGCCGACGCACCGGGTTGGGATCGCCCATCGCCCGTAGACCGCAACCATCGACGGCTTCAGTCCGATGCGCTTGAGACACCCTGCCACCCGGGACTCGAACTGCTTCGTCAGCGTCTCCATGGCAGCTCGGGTCGAGACCGGGCATATGGGACCCGCTCATGCACTGCCACGCTGGCCGAGCACGGCCGAATGCCGCTTCGGAGGGTGCTCCTACTAAGTGAGTCGCAGGCCAGCCGACGGATCGCGGCGAAGGACTGCACCGTGCGGTGCATTGACATCGATGCCGGCAGGGCGGCCAGTGCGGGCGGCCGCGACTAGAAGCTGACACCACAGGGGAGCCATGAGATGTGTCGACCGCAGGATCGAACCGGGCCTGCGGCCGGCCGCGCGACAAAGCTGCGCTGGCCCACCGCATGCGGGACGGCCATCGCCCGGAGTACGACGCTCGCAAGGACACCCGGCGCGCCGGGGACTCTACTCGAACTGTCCGCGCCTACCAGGTCGCTGTGACGCGGCCCATTAGGCTGTGGTCCGGCTTTTCCTGAAGCAGGCTCTCGCGGCGCTGGGCGTCGAGGCCAAACTCGAAGTTCATGGTGCCGCGCTGCAACAGGGTCAGCTTGTAGCCCAGCCGGTAGTCGCGCCCGTACTCGGAAGTCGTGACGCCGAACCTCGGGGTCCCCACCAGCCGACTCCCGACCGGCAGCGCATAGCCGAGCTCGGCGTCGATGCGGTCGCCCGATCCCGGGCCTGCCGCCCCGAGCCCCTCCATCGTATCGCGGCCCCAGAGCGCGTCGGCACCGCTCATCGCCTGACCACCCCACGACGGTGCCACCCGCGCCGTGAAGCCCGACGGCGCTCGATGAGTTTCCCCCGCACACGCGGGGATGGACCAGCGTTTCCTATCTCCTACGATTATTCCAGTATGTTTCCCCCGCACACGCGGGGATGGACCAGCGTTTCCTATCTCCTACGATTATTCCAGTATGTTTCCCCCGCACACGCGGGGATGGACCGAAGATGAGTAGTCCAAGAAAAAGAAGTATTACGTTTCCCCCGCACACGCGGGGATGGACCCTCGGACCTGCACTTCTGGGGTGTCCATGACGAGTTTCCCCCGCACACGCGGGGATGGACCCTCGGACCTGCACTTCTGGGGTGTCCATGACGAGTTTCCCCCGCACACGCGGGGATGGACCGTTCAAGGACGTGCAGATGACGATGAGCGCCCGGTTTCCCCCGCACACGCGGGGATGGACCGTTGCCGGCCGAGGTGAGGAACTCCGTGCGCGCGTTTCCCCCGCACACGCGGGGATGGACCAGCCGCCGCTTAGGCCCGCCGAGCTCTGGAGCGGTTTCCCCCGCACACGCGGGGATGGACCGGTACGGCCTGCATTACTTCGACCCGCTCCAGCGTTTCCCCCGCACACGCGGGGATGGACCCATGACGCGGGCGGAGCTGGACGCCGCCGTGATGTTTCCCCCGCACACGCGTGTGCGGGGGAAACGTGTCAGCCTCGAAAGCCACGGTCACGTCATCGGGTCCATCCCCGCGTGTGCGGGGGAAACCATGGCCCTGGAAGTCATCAAGCGGGTGATCCTGGTCCATCCCCGCGTGTGCGGGGGAAACAGCACCTGGGGCTGACGGGCGAGCTCCCAATACGGTCCATCCCCTTGCCGAGCACGGTCCACCGGCGAATCTTCGCTCCGACAACGGTCCGGAGTTCACGGCCCGAGTGGTTCGGCAGTGGCTCGGTGAGCTAGGCGTGAAGACGCTGTTCATCGAGCCGGGCAGCCCGTGGGAGAACGGCTACAATGAGAGCTTTAACGGCACGCTCCGAAACGAGCTGCTGAAGCGCGAAATCTTCCATTCGCTGGAGGAGGCGAAGGTGCTGATCGAGCAGTGGCGGCGCGAATACAACACGCATCGACCGCACAGCTCTCTGGGTTATCGACCCCCGGCCCCCGAAGCGATCCGGCCAGACCCAAAGCTGCTCAACCTACCTCTGCTTCTTGGACCACTCCCCAGCCAAAAGGAGGTGCTTGGACTAACACTCTAGGTGGTACCGCTTTTGGGGGCAGGTCACCGGTCGAAGTGCCCAATCATGAACGTCGACAAGAGCACGACGAGCCAGCCGAAGCCGAACACCACCCAGAGGATCGTGCTCGAAGTTGAGCCCGTGACACTCCACACTGTCCCAGTCATCGGACGCCACTGCCAATAGAGCAGCAGGAGGATCAGACTAGCGAGGAGGACGTACGTGCTTCGCTCGATCGACTTTGGGATGATCCTGGTCCACCAGCTCTTGAAGCCAGGGCGGGCCATGACATTGTGTTGAATGGCGAACAACAGCAGCAGACCGACGTTCACCAGGATGGCCTGGCTGACCGGCCCGACCGGCCCGTCGTCGATACCCTTCGGAACGAAGACGTTGCCGGTGAAGCCGATGGCATAGAGGAAGGCAACCAGGAAGACCAGGTACGCAAGAGTGCCGTAGAGAAACGCTAAGGCGCGCACGACGACCTTGTGCTCGCTCTCGCCGTTCTCGACGGGCCTTACAAGCAGGAGGTCAGAGGTTCTAATCCTCTAGCGCCCATTGAACTTACGATCATGTGATCTGCCTCACCGCGTCGCTGACGGTGTAGGCGAGGAAGCTCACGATTGCTACGTAGGCCGCGATCACGCCGACCCACTGGAACGTCCACCATCCCCGCTCGATCAGATTCGCCTGGTGCGCCTTCATGATGCCCTCCCGTGTTCATCCGGCCGAAGCCGAGGATTTGGCGACCCGGAGCTGGTCTCCAGGCCCGGACCGGAATGGCGCTTCGCCTTCCATAACGAAGCGGAAGCAGCGCCGGTTTCAGATCGCATCTCCTGCGTGTCGACGACAGCGCTGATAGCCTCCTCTCCTCGCGCTCTTCTCCACCGGGCGACCCATGCATGACGGCCAGGCCACGGTAGTCGTATTACCTCGTACGGCTCCTCGCCGATCAGGACGCCCCTTCGTCCTGGAATATGTCTTCAATCGAGATTCCGAAGAGTCGAGCAGCTCGAAACGCGAGGGGCAGGCTAGGATCGAATTTGCCCTTCTCGATCGCGTTAACCGTCTGCCTGGAAACCCCCAGCGCCGTGGCCAGGTCAGCTTGGGTCCAGTCCCTCTCTGCACGAAGCACCTTCAGACGATTCTTCATCGGTATCGGAACTGGCCGACGATCAGAGAGGCTATGTACGTGCCGGCCATGAGCAGGATGATGTCCCTGACCTCCGGATCGGCCACGAAGCCGGTGGTCACGAGCAGCGTATAGCTGAAACTGCCGACGAATCCGATCCCCATCGAGAGGGCCAGGGAGTCCAGCTGGATCTTCCGCTGCATCTCGTCAATCTCTCTCAGGAACCGCAGGAAGGTCACGATCATTCCCAGACCCATTCCTGCGTTGATGACGATTCCCAGTACCGAGATGAAGTCAGAGGCGTACCAGCCGTACAGAACGGCCTTGTCGACTAGGATCAGGGTTCCGACCCAGACGAGTACCCAGGAGATGAGACGGATCGTGCTCTTGGTGGGGTGCGCAGCGGGGTCGCTCGACGTAAGCATCAGTTCCTCCGGAAAAGTCAAGGTAACTTGACACACACTGATATAAGCCGGGGGCGACAGAAAATCAAGGACCCTTTACAAAAAGTCTTGACTTAACGACTTAGAGTCGCGGATTAGGGCAATAATATACTTGCGGTACCCAATGTTTCATGGTATATTTGTTGTATGAGAGACGACATTCAACAAACGGAAAGGACCATGGACGCCCCGAACACCCTCCTCGAAGCCATCCAATACTTCGCTGACGAAGACGTGGCCCTGGCCTTCGTCGCCGACATGCGTTGGCCCGACGGAGAACAGACCTGCCGCAAGTGCGGGAGCATCGCCAAGCACTACTTTATGAAGACCCGGAAGCGTTGGAAATGCCGCGATTGCAGGCACCAATTCTCCATCAGGGTAGGGACCATCTTCGAGGGCTCGCCCCTCTCGCTGACCCTGTGGCTCCCGGCTATGTGGATGCTCGCCAACTGCAAGAACGGGATCAGTTCTTACGAACTGGGCCGTGCTCTGGGCGTCACCCAGAAGACCGCTTGGTTTATGCTCCATCGTATCCGTCTCGCCATGAAGGACGACGGCGGGTTCTGGACCAAGATGGACGGGGACGTTGAAGTCGATGAGACCTACATCGGCGGCAAAGCCAAGAACATGCACCGGGCTCGCCGGAAGCGGATCATCAAGGGGACCGGGGGACACGACAAGACCGCCGTCATGGGGCTTCTTGAGCGTCCGCGTAACGCCCCGCACTCCTTGGTCCGCACTACCGTCCTCGATGACGGGACCCAGCGCACCATGCAGGCCCATGTGCGGGACAACGTCGAGGAAGGTGCCAACCTCTTCACCGACAGGCATTGGGGCTACTATGGGCTCTCTGCCGACTACATGCACGAGATCATCGACCACGTCCATGAGTACGTGCGCGGTCGCATCCACACCAACGGGATCGAAAACTTCTGGTCCCTGCTCAAGCGTACCATCGGCGGGACCTATGTAAGCATTGAGCCGTTCCACGTCACCCGCTACCTCGATGAGCAGACATTCAGATTCAACAACCGGGGCGACACCGACCGGGGCCGATTCATCAACGCCGTATCTGCCATCATGGATAAACATCTCACCTACGCTCAGTTGACCGGAGCCGAGGAATGTCAAACGTGAAGACGGACAAGAAGGGCGGGACGAGGGGCGTTCCGCCCCCTACAAACGAAGGGGACCAATGCCGGGTCACCGCCGAGACGGTGGTGACTGAGGGGCCTTCGGGTATGGACCGCCTACGGGACCTGACAAAACGAATCATACGGGTACCCAAGGAGCGGGATCAAAATCCTCGACACCGGCCACCGCCTTAGCGACCAACTGACGGAAGACCCTTGTGTCCGCGAAAAATCCCGGATATGCACTTTTCAAGGACTTGAAGTCCTCCACCGTCACTAAGATGACGTGGTGGTGGGGAGAATCGTACTTCGCTTCATCGTTGGATTGTGCTTCAGACGCTTCGGCTTCCTGGTTTCCGGCGAAACTCTCCGTGTAGATACTCCGCTCCTCCGTGTCGAGACGAACAAGAAAACGCCGTTTGTCGCCCCTTTCCGCAGACCACTTCTCGATTGTGGAGAAGGACTGCGTCCATCCAGCCAAAGCCGTGTCAACATGCAATTCGTGGTATAGGGCCTCAAGCTCTTCAAAGAAGTCTTTGGGTTCCATTGGTATTCCCGGAACTATCGAACAACGTTCCTCGAACGCGATCCAATTGGCCATCAATAGAAAGAAGCGCAACCCATGCTTTGCCCCCCTCAGCGGCCTTTAAGTCTTGCCCCGTAAAAAAGGAAACAGCTTCCACAGCGGTCGCCCAAGCATGTTGGTATTGCGATCGTATCTGCAATTCCACCCGCATGTTGCGCCAGGCCGGTTTCTGTGGGGAGTCGTACTTATAAACGAGATGAAGACTGCGATAGCCCGTGTTCTTGGGCTTCTTGATGTAGTCGTCCGTCCTATGAAGCGTGAACACATGGCTACGGCTGCTCAGAAACAGAGCGTGCATTTCCCCTACGGCCTAACCTCGCTGGCCTCTCGTCCGGAGGCCTAGGTGGTTGCCCTCCACTCCTCCGGTGCTGTCAGAGCCCGGAGCCTTACCGGTAGCGGCCTTCGAGGGCTGCGTTCAGTCGGGTGGTAGGGTCGGTCACAGGTCCGGCACCACCTGCCTCAACTCCTCGAAGAAGTTCTGGCCGACCCGGAACTCGTTCGGTAGCCATGGCGATCTTCTAATCGGCAGCTTCGTACTTGAAGGAGACCTTGACCTTTGCACGGTAGCTCTGAATCACTCCGTCCTTGAGCTGCATATCCAGCTCCGAGACTTCAGCCACGCGCAGGTTCCGCAGAGACTGAGAAGCACGCTGGACAGCCGCGGCTGCCGCCTTCTCCCAGGAATCGGTGGAAGTCCCCACTAGCTCGATGACTTTGTACACGTTTTCAGCCATGTGTCTCTCCACTGAAGTTGGGTTGGCTGCCACCTAACGATTTTGCGGTCCTGCTCTGCCTCACCATGCCAACCCGCGCCGTGCTCTGCAAGGCGACCAGCCCCTGAACCTCCTGACAGACGTGCCTCAGGTCATCGGCAAGATACACTGTGGCCATCCCGCCTTCGCCCAACTCACGCTCGATGCGGTAACGGCCTTTGAGGGCAGCGTTCAGGCGGGTGATGGGGTCGGTCACTGGTCCGGCACCACCTGCCTCAACTCTTCGAAGAAGCTCTGGACGAGGATGAGTCGCGCTGGCTCCGCACCAGCGTCGTCCGCGCCTGTACCGACGCTCTGTGCGAAAATGAATCGGTCGCCGTCGGGATGCAGGGCGGAGCCTGGGAAGGGTTCGGCGCTAAAAGCCGAAAACAACGTATCCGTGGATAGGACCACCGGCACAGGATCGCGCTGAAGGCGGGCAGCCATGAACGGTTGGCCGTCGCCCGTGGCGTAGTAGAGGGTGTTTCCATCTGGTGACCAAGAGGGGACCCCACCCCCGCCCTGCGACACCACTGTCCGTTCGCCCGGATCGGGGAAGCTGCGGATATAGATCTCGTCGATTCCCGACTCGTCCGAGCGGTAAGCCGCTAGGGTTCCGTCTGGTGAGACCGAGATGCGTTGAAGGTCAGTCTCCGACGAGAGATACGCTTCCGCAATCGGGTTATCCGGATCCGAGATATTGACCATCCACAGATCCCGACTCCCGAACTGCCCCCGTTCGAAAACGACCAGCGTGTCCGACGGCCACTGCATCACGCGCTGATTCCCGTCGAGCGTGATGATAGACCTCGGGGGTGAGTTGTCGTTCAGGTCCTTCACGAACAGGTCCTGGCCGTCCGTACCTTGTCGGTTCGAACTAAACGCAACGCGGTTCCCGTCGGGCGAGAAGACCGGAAATGTATTGAGGCCCTCGAACGTGAGCTGCCTTGGCGTCGTCCCGAGCGTCACGTTGTAGGTGTAGATCTGGTCTTCACTTGAAAACACAACCGACTCTCCGTCGGGAGACCAGCCCGGGCCTGGGCCTAGGGGGGTGATACGCCGTGGAGCCAGGGCGAGAGGTTCCTCGTCGCCCTCCAGATCTACGATCACGAGCCGTTGCAACCCGCCTCCAAGTCCCAAGTCGGCCAGGTAGACGAGGCTGCCCTCCTCTGTACACGCTGTAATTCAGGAAGCCGAACACGGGGTCGGCGGCGAGACCTTCCACCACCGGCACCGCAGGTCCGGTGAGCTCTGCCGTCGCTTCGTCGATGGGAGCCGCCATGAGTGTCCCGTCTGGCGTTCCGAACAGCAGATGACCCGTGGCAGCGTAGCGGGGGAAGTTTCCCGGGGTCAGCGGTCTTCTCTCGCCCGGACGCGAGAGTGACCTGACCCGCTGAAACGAGACCAGGTGCAATGTTAGGATCGAGCTGGTCCGAAGCTTTTCAGCGAGGAGGTCAGGATGGGAAGGAAGCGACACACTCCGGAGCAGATCATCACTGCAGTGCGGGAGGCAGAGGTCGGTCTGGCCGGCGGCAAATCCGTGAAGCTGATCAGGGGGGAGCTCGGCATCACCGAGCAGACGTACTACCGGTGGAGGCGGGAGTACGGCGGGATGAAGGTGGACCAGGCACGCCACGTGAAAGAGCTCGAGCAGGAGAACGGGCGCCTGAAGCGAGCGGTGGCGAACCTGACGCTGGACAAGCTGATCCTGGAGGAAGCGGCGAAGGGAAACTTCTGAGCCCCGAGCGAAGACGCAGGGCGGTGGTGCATGTACGTCAGCAGCTCGGGGCGTCGGAGAGGAGAGCGTGCCGGGTGCTCGGGCAGCCACGCACGACCCAGCGCCGGGCGAGGAAAGTGGCGAGTGACGAGGGGGCGCTCCGAGGTGATATCGTGCGACTCGCGAGTCGATTCGGCCGCTACGGCTAGCGACGCGTCACGGACACGCTCCGCATCGAGGGCTGGGGGGTGAAGCACAAGCGGGTGGAGCGGATCTGGAGGCAGGAGGGGCTGAAGGTCCCGGAGCGGCAGCCGAAGCGAGGTCGGCTGTGGCTCAACGACGGATCGTGCATCCGGCTGAGGCCGCTGTATCGGGGCCACGTCTGGTCGTACGACTTCGTGGCCTCGAGGACGCACGACGGGCGTGCGCTGAAGCTGCTGACAGTGCTGGACGAGCACACGAGGGAGTGCCTGGCGATCGTGGTGGCTCGCAAGATCCGCTCGCACGACGTGCTCGAGGTGCTGGACGATCTGTTCGTCCGACACGGGCCCTCCCGAGTATCTGAGGTCGGACAACGGACCGGAGTTCACCGCGAAGCCCGTGCGGTGGTGGTTGGGGCGCGTGGGCGTCGAGACGCTCTTTATCGAGCCGGGCAGCCCGTGGGAGAACGGCTACAACGAGAGCTTCAACGGCAAGCTCAGGGACGATTCCTCCGGTCCCCATCGTGCAACTCCCGACTTCTATCAACTACCAGCAACTACGCTACGACCTCCGGTCGATCAGTTCCCGGCCTGCGCGACCGTGTCCTGGCGTCCCTCACGCTCGGCGAGAAGTCTCTCGTAGCCCTCCTCGTCCAGGTGCGTGATCCCGATCCACGCGTGCGACATCTCGTCGGCCGTGCGGCTACCCCCGGCGACCCACTGATCCGGGTCGGGGTTGTTCGGGTGATTGACCGTGTTGTCATACCACTGCTTGACGATCAGAACCGCGCCCGCCGGAACGAGCGGGGCCGAGTCCTCGCCATAAATGTGGCTGTGATGCCACGTGGCGCTCCAGTTCGTGACCATGCTGATCACTTCGGTCTCCCCGGTCTCCGGATAGAAGACCTCGAGCGACGCGTGGAGCAGCCGCAGATGCCCGTGGGGCTGGAACTGGTCGATCCGCACCGGGGTGTCGAACGAGTGAAACCCGGTCGTCATGGCCGTGCCGTGCGGAGGCATGACGAGCTCCCCTTCCCGGAGCCCGTAGAGCGACAGAGTCTGCTCGTACTCCCACTCGTAATCCGCGGGGTACAACCAGATGCCGAGCTCGACGATGTTGCCCTCGATCGCCACGCCCGTCGCGGCCCCCCCGACCCCACCGGGGAAGAGGTGGATCCCCCAGGAGACCCACGCCTCCGCGGGAATCGTCCGGCACACGCCCTCGGGCAGGATCTCACCGAACTTGCCCATCGCGTACTCGGTAGACATACCAAACCGCTCGTACGTGCCGTCCTCCTGCAGGAGCTGGAAGCTCGAGTTCGCGTGGTGGACGACCGACTTCGCGTTGCCGACCCCGGGCTTCACCTGCAGCGCCTTGATGCAGCGCTCCTCCGCGAGGTTCGTCGGCATCATCGGCGAATACCACATGTCGTTCCCGGCCGCCGGCACCTCGATAATCCCCGGCGTGCCGATCACGAGGTCCGGAGGTCCGAACTCGGCGGCCATCCTCCACTCATCCGCGCTCGCAAGCTGGATCGGCGGAGGCAGGTTCGCCGGATCGCCCAGCGCCGCGCCCTGATCGACCCAGGCCACGATCGTCGCGATATCTTCCTCGGAAAGCCGCCAGTCCTGCTGCAGATCCTGGATGCCTACGTCCCTGTCATACGCGTAGGGAGGCATCTCGTGGCGGGCGACCCTCTCGCGGATCATCGGAGCCCACGGACGGATCTCCTCATAGCTCCTGAGCGCCATCGGCCCAATCCCACCCGGCTGGTGGCAGATCTGACAGTTCTCCTGGATGATGGAGGCGACGTCCTCCGCAAACGTGACCTGCCCGTCGGTCATCTGCGCGGAGAGGTTCCCTCCGAGCATGACCGCCGCCGCGAGCGCGAGCGCTCCCGTCCACCAGTGTAAACGCGTTTTCATGAGTCGAGACTCCTCACTTTGGGCGAACGGTGAACAGACCTGCCGCCATCAAAATATTATGCGCTGAGGAGCGCCCGCCCCGCAAGGGGAAGCGGACCCGCTAGGGGGTAACGGAGGGCGGGGGGGATAGTCCTACCCGGAGACTGTGCCAAAAACTGCGCCGACAGGGGCCGACTATGGCACAGTCTGACGGACGCACAATCCAGCAGCCCCAACGTTTTCCGACCCCCACCGACGCCAGAAAGGGGCTACCGGGCCGGGCGCGCACGCTCAAGCTCGAGGCCACGGATGGTGCGAAATCGGGTAATAACGGACTCCTCGCGTGCGCACCTGAAAAAGAACGATGGGGACCGACGGACGCCCGAGTCAGCTCAGGCGATTCCTCCGGTCCCCATCGTGCAACTCCCGACTTCTATCAACTACCAGCAACTACGCTACGACCTCCGGTCGATCAGTTCCCGGCCTGCGCGACCGTGTCCTGGCGTCCCTCACGCTCGGCGAGAAGTCTCTCGTAGCCCTCCTCGTCCAGGTGGGTAAGCCCGATCCACGCGTGCGACATCTCGTCGGCCGTGCGGCTACCCCCGGCGACCCACTGATCCGGGTCGGGGTTGTTCGGGTGATTGACCGTGTTGTCGTACCACTGCTTCACGATCAGAACCGAGCCCGCCGGAATGAGCGGGGCCGAGTCGTCGCCATAAATGTGGCTGTGATGCCACGTGGCGCTCCAGTTCGTGATCATGCTGATCACTTCGGTCTCCCCGGTCTCCGGATAGAAGACCTCGAGCGACGCGTGGAGCAGCCTCAGGTGCCCGTGGGGCTGGAACTGGTCGATCCGCACCGGGGTGTCGAACGAGTGATACCCGATCGTCATGGCCGTACCGTGCGGAGCCATCACCAGCTCCCCTGAAGGTCCGTTGTCCCCGTAGGAGGCCAGAGTCTGCTCGTACTCCCACTCGTAATCCTCGGGGTGCAGCCAGATGCCGAGCTCGACGACGTTGCCCTCGATCGCCTCGCCCGTCGCGCCTCCTCCGACCCCACCGGGGAAGAGGTGGATGCCCCAGGAGACCCACGCCTCCGCGGGAATCGTCCGGCACGTGCCCTCAGGAAGGATCTCACCGAACTTGCCCATCGCGTACTCGGTCGAGCGACCTGCGCTCTCGTACGTGCCGTCCTCCAGCAGGAGCTGGAACGTCGAGTTGGCGTGGTGGACGACCGACTTCGCGTTGCCGACCCCGGGCTTCACCTGCAGTGCCTTGATGCAGCGCTCCTCCGCGAGGTTCGTCGGCATCATCGGCGAATACCACATGTCGTTCCCGGCCGCCGGCACCTCGATCCCCGGCGTGCCGATCACGAGGTCCGGAGGTCCGAACTCGGCGGCCATCCTCCACTCATCCGCGCTCGCAAGCTGGATCGGCGGAGGCAGGTTCGCCGGATCGCCCAGCGCCGCGCCCTGATCGACCCAGGCCACGATCGTCGCGATATCTTCCTCGGAAAGCCGCCAGTCCTGCTGCAGATCCTGGATGCCTACGTCCCTGTCATACGCGTAGGGAGGCATCTGGTGGCTGGCGACCCTCTCGCGGATCATCGGAGCCCACGGACGGATCTCCTCATAGCTCCTGAGCGCCATCGGCCCAATCCCACCCGGCTGGTGGCAGATCTGGCAGTTCTCCTGGATGATGGAGGCGACGTCCTCCGCAAACGTGACCTGCCCGTCGGTCATCTGCGCGGAGAGGTT
Source organism: Longimicrobiales bacterium (assembly GCA_965198065.1). Lineage (GTDB taxonomy): Bacteria > Gemmatimonadota > Gemmatimonadetes > Longimicrobiales > Gaopeijiaceae > SHZS01. The sequence continues at coordinate 1,760,714 of CBDAON010000004.1, forward strand.
CCCTCCGAGCATGACCGCCGCCGCGAGCGCGAGCGCTCCCGTCCACCAGTGTAAACGCGTTTTCATGAGTCGAGACTCCTCACTTTGGGCGAACGGTGAACAGACCTGCCAACATCAGGACATTATGCGCTAGGGAGCGCCCGCCCCGCAAGGAGGTAACGGAGGGCGGGGGGGATAGTCCTACCCGGAGACTGTGCCAAAAACTGCGCCGACAGGGGCCGACTATGGCACAGTCTGACGGACGCACGATCCAGCAGCCCCAACGTTTTCCGACCCCCACCGACACCAGAAAGGGGCTTGCAAAGCAGGCGCTCTCCCAACTGAGCTATGGCCCCGTCAGCTTCCGGACCTGTTTGGGGGTCCTGGTTATGCGGCGCAATCTGAAATGGCGCCACAGGGCCCATCACTTGGAGTTTTGGTCGTGATGGGGTCTCCTTACCGAGCGACTGTGACTCGCGTCACAGCGGGCGCGTAACGTGCATCACCGCGTAACGTGCATCACAGTGAAGCGGTTTAAAAGGTGATTATAGGGAATACTTGATTTCCGCACAAGATCATGTTAACTTTCAGGTACGATAAGATTAGCACTGACAGGAGGTTACATGACTCGCCAGGCACCCGGAAAAAGCTATCGGAAGGGGATCAGCCTGATGGAGCTGGCCGATATGTTTCCGACCGAGGAAGCGGCGGTGAAGTGGTTCGAGGCGTGGCACTGGCCGGATGGCGAGATCGCTTGCATGAGGTGCGGGAGCCTGAACGCCTACCGTGTGAAAAGCGGTCGTCCGCTGCCGTATCGGTGCCGGGACTGCAAGCGGTACTTCTCGCTGAAGACGAACACGGCGATGGAGGCCAGCAACCTTCCGCTTCGGAAGTGGGCCTACGCGATCTACCTGGAGATCACGAGCCTGAAGGGTGTGTCGAGCGTGAAGTTGCACCGCGACCTGAAAATCGCGCAGTCGTCCGCGTGGTTCATGAAGCACCGAATCCGCGAGGGGCTAGCGGCGGAGTGCCGGGAAGTGTTTACCGGGCCGGTCGAAGTTGACGAGACGTACATCGGCGGCAAGGAGAAGAACAAGCATGCCAGCAAGAAGGCGAACCTCGGGTGCGGCCCGAAGAAACCGGTCAGTGGAATACGCCTGTGAACATGGAAATTCGAGTGAGTCCCATCTTTAGTTGAAATTGAAGCGGCCTCCAACCTCAGGTAACGTGGGTGTGCGACCACACCACGGGATCACAAGAGAGGAAGGAGGCCACCGATGGGAAGGATGCCAAGGCTCGTCGAGCGGGGCAAGAAGGACCGGCGGCTCGGGGAACCGAGGGAGGTGAGTTGGGAGGAGATCGAGGCGCTGGAGCTGGACCCTCGGGTGGAGCTGATCCGGCAGCTGATTCCGCTGGGACTGGCGGAGGTGGGCCGGATGCTCGAGGAGGAAGTGGAGCAACTGGCGGGGCAACGTCACGCCAGGAAGACCGAGGACGATCGACATTGCCGGCATGGGCATAACCCAGGGTCGGTGCGGTTGGGCGGCCAGCGGCATCCGGTGCGAGTACCGCGGGTGCGAGGCCCGGCCGGAGAGTCGAGGCTGGCGGCGTATGAGCAGCTGCATGGCTCGCCCGGCGAGATGGACGAGGGGCTGTTTCGGAAGGTGCTGCTCGGGATCTCGTGCCGGGACTACGAGGCAGCGGTCGAGGCGGTGCCTGGAGCCATCGGGCTGTCGAAGTCGACGGTCTCGCGGGAGTTCAAGAAGGCCACGGCCGCGAAGCTGAAGGAGTTTCAGGAGCGGGACCTCTCGGGTTACGACGTGGGGTGGCACTCGTCCTGGACGGCAAGAGCTTTGCCGAGGACGAGATGGTCGTCGCGCTCGGGGTGACGACCAAGGGGGACAAGGTCTTCCTCGGGTTCGTCCAGACCGACACGGAGAACGCCGTGGTGATCCGATCCTTCCTTCGGAGTCTGAAGGACCGAGGTCTCGACCTGTCGGCCGGAGCGCTCGTGGTGATCGATGGAGCCCGCGGTCTCCGGAGCGGCGTCCTGGCGGTCTTCAAGGGACAGGTGCTCATCCAGCGGTGCCAGTGGCACAAGCGGGAGAACGTGATCTCGTATCTGCCGAGAGCGGAGCAGAAGGGCTGGCGCCAGCGTCTGCAGCGCGCCTACCAGCGGCCCACGTACGAAGAGGCCGTCAAGGACCTCAAGGCCCTGCGCCAGGAGCTCGCGGGGGTGAACCAGTCCGCGGCGGCCAGTCTCGATGAGGGGTTCGAGGAGACCCTCACCCTCCACCGGTTGGGAGTCTTCCCCCTGGTCGGCCAGTCGCTCAAGACCACCAACGTGCTCGAGTCCGTGAACGCCCTGGCCGAGCAGAGGTGCGGACGCGTGGACCACTGGAAGAACTCGAGCCAGAAGCACCGATGGCTCGCGACCACGCTCCTGGAGATCTAGTCACGGCTCCGGAGGTTGCTCGGGTACCGACACCTCCCGCTCCTCAGGGCCGCGATCCAGAAGGACCTCGGGATCACCCTTCCCGAGAGCCGTTCACATGCTGTCGCCTGAGACGGAGGCCGCTCCAGTTTCAACTAACTTTGGGATTGACTCGGGAATCCCGGTGAATGCTGCGCCTGCTACGAATATTGATCCTTTACGAAGAGGCGATGACAGGGAACCATGGATTACTCCAGACGGGAATACCATCTATTTCAAGTCCGACAGGCTTGCTACTACCACTCCTCGTAACGCCAGCGATGTTTTCGTCACCCATAAGGTTGAGGGGGGATGGACTGAGCCGGAGTTAGTTCCATATCCGATAAGCACAGACGCTGGAGACGAGCACTGCCCTATGTTGCTCCAGGATGGCCAGACCCTCTGTTTCGCCTCTTCGAGGGCTGGTGGCTACGGTGGTTCTGATATCTGGTGTTCACAGGAGGATGAAAACGGGAACTGGCAGGAACCGTGAATCAAGGCCCAAACATTAATACATCAGCTTCCGAATTCCACTTCATGGAAGACAAAGATGACTGGGTGTACTTTTCCTCAGGCAGACCTGGTGGATATGGCGGCATGGACATCTGGGCTTCCGAGCATCTGGGGCGTGGGACGGGGGCTGATGCTTGGGGTCCTGCAGTGAACCTTGGGCCGTCAGTAAACACCGCGGACACCGATATATGCCCTGCTCTTCCGCCGGATGGTGAGACCATGGCCTGGTTCTCGAACAGAACGGATAACACTCTTGGTCTCTCTGATATCTTCTGGGTTTATAAGAAGGAAATGGGGGTAACCCCCTGACTCAATACCGGTCCTCTAAGGATCCTGAGCCACGGAAGGTTACGACGCGCTTGTCACGAACGGGCGCTTGACCTCCGCGTTTCATCGTGCGGTGTGGTTGGGGCCAAGGTCCGCCGAAGGTGAGGTGGAGGGTTGGGCCGCCGGGCACGAGGACGAAACCCCTATACTGCAAGGTCTTAGGCCCGTCTAGCGCTTCCCACCCGCCGCGCAACAGAAGTTCGCAGGAGACGTTAGGAAGCAGCGGCGGCCTCCGCGGATGCGCGCATTTCTCGAGGCCAAGCGCAGGTACGACCCCGGCGAGCTCTTCCAGAGTGACTGGTATCGCTGGCACAGGGACGTGTTCACGGCGAGCTGATCCGGTCCAGCTCATCCAAGGGCCCATGAAGTCACGACTCCTCACCCTATACGTAGCGTGCTGGGTCGGAGCGCTGTGGATGCCTTCCTCCAGCGCTTCGGGTCAGGACGTGCGCGTTGGGCCGGACCCTGAACGGATCGAGCGCCCTCAGGCCCCCTCCGAGCGCGCAGCCCTGCTCGAGACATGGATCGAAGGCGAGCCGGCCCGCTACGACCTACGTTTGCAGGCTGCCCACGAGTACTCGCGAGCCTTCGAGCTCGAGACGGACGAAGCGCGGCGCAGAGAGCTTGGATACCGTGCGCGGGAGCACGCTCGAGCGGCGGCGTTTCTGGACCCCGTTGGCATCGAAGCGCACTATTGGCTGGCGGCGGCCTCCGGCCAGCTCGCCGACATCGAGGGCGGACGAACCAAGATCCGTCTCGTGGAAGAGTCGTGGGACGAGGCGGGGTGGGTGCTCCGTGCCGACTCGCTGCATGTCGGCGCCCACTTCGTACGGGGTCGCATCAACGCCGGGGTGCAACGAGCGAGCGCGTTCCTCCGCTTCCTCGCGAGGGTTCTCCTGGGTGCCGATGCCATCGCCGAGACCTCCTGGGAGGCTGCGATCCATCACCTCGAGAAGGCCGCGGAACTCGAGCCCGAGACTCCGATGCACCACTTCGAGCTCGCACGGGCTTACAAAGACCGAGAACGTCCTGATGAGATGCGAAGGGCCCTCGAGGCGGCCGTAGCTGCCGCCGGCTCCGGCAACCCGGAGGTCGACGAAGGATACCGGATCCGGGCAAGGGCCCTGCTGCGGGAGACCGTCGGTTGAACGCCCTAAGGGCTCCTTACGTGGTCGGCGAACGCGTGTCACCTCAGCCAGTCAGGTGGCCCGCTCCAGCGCCCGAGATACGACAACGGCGCCCAGCGGGGGTAAGGGACCACGGGGGAACCCGGAAAATTTCTAGCATGATGGCAACCGTTAAAGACTTCGCTCGATACCACCGCCTTCGGATCCGTCGATGACCGGGAAGCGGTTTCTTCTGCTCAGAGTGCGGCGGGGGCAACGTCGCCTGCCCTTTCGAGGCGCCATCGGCCGGCTCCGGCTCCTCGTCTTTCCGATCCTGATTCTCTTCGTCGGGTGTGATTCGCTCTCAGGACCGGACGGAGACGAAGATGCCGGGGAGCCCTTCGACAATACGTGCCTTCTACCGCCGTTTGCCGCCGCGAGCATTACGCTCGATGGACTGGTCGACGATTGGGCGGGAGTGGATCCTTTGGCACTCGACGAACAGGGGGACGATTCGCCCTTGTTTACCGGAGATGATCTCCGGGCGGTGTACGTGGCGCAGAGTAGCCAAGATCTATTCGTGCGGGTGGATCTCTGGGAGACCGTCAATACCAACTTCGGAAACGGCCCTGTCGACGAAGAATACGGCAGATACAACATCGTGATCGAGAACGTCGGATCCTTCCCCAGGATCGACCTCGGGATAGCTTTTGACGTAGACGCCGGAGGGTGGAGCGTGGGTCACAACGGTGCGAGCTCACAGGTACCGGACGGCTTGGAAGGACCCACGTTCGTTGCCGTTGTCGAGTCGGTGATAGAGTTCGGCGTACCCTTGGGCTTGATCGGCAACCCTTCAGGCTATACGGAGGTCCAGGCGGAGGCTCTGACTACTGATGCCGTACAGCTGGACGAGGTGGGGCAGGCGTGCGTGGCCAGCTGACGTCTGGTAGCGGCTGAGTCGTGGACGGCCGCGTCGTCAGCGGTCGAGGGTCAGACAACCGCCTCGGGCTCGGCCGCCGGCAGGAGCTGCCATCGGAGCTGAAGCACGAACGACAGGAGTGCCGCGAACGCCCCGATAAGGATCCCGAAGGTCGAGGTGAGCATCGCGCGCACCAGGGCGGGATCGTCTGCAAAGCGGAGATCCGCGGCGGATGGGATCGAGGCACGGGAGATCGGGGCCGAGCGGTGTGTCCTACACGGGACCCCCCGGGGGCTGTCCCCCTCCGGGGCTCGCTCCCTCCTCTCGTCTGGCTGGAGACGAGATGCTTCGAATCAATCCCGCCGACCTAGAAGCCGCATGGCTTGATCTGCGGGACATGGTCGATGCGCTCTTTGGAGAGGGCGCCTACAAGTGCCTCGGGACGTTCGCGTTTCGTCGCGTCTTCGTGGCCCCTGACGCTGCTCCCCGCGCTGAGGGAGACTAGAGCGAAAAACCGCACACTGTTTCCAACCTCTAGGCCGTTTGCCGCGAGTATGAACCGTCGTGCGTTACCGCTCATAATGGGCCTGCTTCTTCTCCAACTGGGCTGCGGCCTCCTCGATCCAGACGCGCTCGTGGCTCTTCAGAGTGCCCCGATCGGTGCTCAGCAGACCCCGGATCCAACGGGCTGGGAGCTGACCGGGATTCCGGCGATCAATTACGACTCCGATGAGGGCTTCGGGTACGGGGTCCTCTTCGAGGCCTACAACTATGGTGAAGGGGGATACGCCCCCTATCGGTTTACGCTCCAACCCACCGTGCTCTTGACGACCGGTGGGCGGCGTGACTTCACGGTCTTCTTCGATGCCCCGCACTTGCTTGCGGCCGGGTGGCGGCTTGATGCCTACCTCAGCAGTGAAAAGCAGATCGCGACCCCGTACTACGGAGTGGGCAACGCTACGCCGTACGACGTGACCCTCGACGATGACGAGGGCCCTGACCCGTTCTACTACCGCTTCGGTCGCACACGGCGCAGCGCGACGTTCAACCTGCAGCGGAACGTTGCCGGGACTCCCATGAGGTGGCTCGTTGGCGCCGGCCTGGTCCGCACTTCCGTCCTCCCTGTCCCCGAGAACGACGGCACCACGTTGTATGGGATGGATGTCAGCTCGACGGACCAGACGGCCTGGTCGAACTACGTTCGTGCTGGCCTCGTGTGGGACTCACGGGACCGGGAGACCGGACCTCGCAGCGGCGCGTGGACCGAGCTACTAGTACAACGCGTAGACGACACCTTCGGCGCCGACGCGAGCTATACGCGGTGGACGTTTACGGATCGCCGCTATTTCTTCCTCGGTGAGCGAGTCGTTTTCGCGCACCGCTATCTGCTGCAGAGCGTAGGCGATGGGGCGCCCGTTCACGACCCTCTTTCAGGTGCAGACCTCGTTCAAGCAGCAGGAGGGGCTCGGAGGCTCCAAGACCGTCAGGGGCATCTTCAAGAACCGATTCGTGGGGCGGAGCATGCTCGTTTGGAATGCCGAACTGCGTTGGCACGCAGCCGACTTCCTTCTTTTTGGCAGGTCGTTCCACATGGTACTCTCGGCCTTCGTCGATCAGGGCCGTGTATGGGGCGGTGACGTCCGACTCGATGAGCTGCTGGCCGACCTCCACCGCGGCTTCGGTGGCGGCGTACGGTTCGGCATGGGAGAGAACTTCATCGTGGCGGTCGACATGGGCCGGTCTGAGGAAGCCGGCATGCCGATGTACATAGGACTAGGGTATCTGTATTGATGGCGCCGGAAGTGCAGGTCGCCTCGGAGACGGCCGAAAGCGTGGGCTTCTGGCGCACCGTACTGACCAAGCCCGTCCTTTCGTGGGCGCTGTACGACCTGGCGAACACGATCTTCTCGATGAACATCGTGTCGCTGCCATCCTCGGTCCCGCGATGTTCGCCCTCGTCTCGGAGACGCTGGGCTGGGGCAGACGGGCGGCGATGGGAAGTCTCTTGCTGTCGATCGTGATCTCCTGGCTGATCCTACGTGGCGTGTCGGACGAGGAGTGTGAGTGGGGACCGGAGGATCAGGTGGCACCCCAGGCCACAGCTCTCTAGCCCAAGAACCAGTCGAGCGCCCGGCGCGCATGAGTCAGCCCTCCGCCTTCGGCCGAATGGAACCCTTCATCTGGGATCAGAACGAGCTCTGGGGGGCGCTCGAACGGGAGTTCGTAGCGGCGAAGGGGCGAGGTGGCGAGGCGCTCACGGCCAGTATCGATCGTTCCCTGACCTTCGTCAGCGAGCGTCTCGATGAGCTCCGCGCCTCGCGTCCACCAACCGACCCGGCGTTCCGCGAGATAGAGACCGCTTTCTTCGAGATCGCTCCCAAGATCGCGGCGTGCCCGGATCGCGTGGGGGAATACGTCGACCTGTACAATCGCGTCCGCTCGTGGGTGAAGGACCAGTCCGTTCACTGGGACTTCGATCGGCTCGAGGTTAGACAGACGCTGTACCGGCTCATCTACGGAGGACGCATGGGCCTGGAGGAGGTCATCCTTCAATCTCCGACGGACGCCCTCGCCTCCACGGTCCTCGTGCGCGATGAGCCGTCGTCGACTCCGTCGACCGTGCTCTACGGCGTTCGTCTCCACAGTGGCGACCTGCTTCTGTCCAGAGGGGGGACGTCAGCCTCGGCGTTCATCGCTCGCGCTCACGACTACCCCGGCAACTTCTCGCACGTGGCGGTCGTGCACGTGGACGAAGCCCGCGGCAAAGCCTCGATCATCGAGGCGGACATCAAGGGTGGCGTCCGAACCCGAACTCCGGATGAGTACGTGGCAGAAGACAAGCTGAGGATCATGGTGCTGCGCCCGAGGAGCGACCTCGGCGAAATCCGCCGTGATCCGCTACTGCCGCATCGAGCAGCCGCCTGGGCCCTCCGTCTGAGCAGATCCCGACGGATTCCCTATGACTTGGCGATGGACCGCGAGGACCATTCGAGGATGTTCTGCTCCCAGGTTGCCTATGCCGCGTACAAGCCTCTCGGGCTCAGGCTCTGGACAGGGATGTCGTATATCTCACGGCCCGGGGTCGGTCGTTGGCTCGCTGCCGTGGGCGTGGAGAACTTCGAGACGCAGGAGCCGTCCGACCTCGAATACGATCCACAGCTCCGGGTGGTGGCCGAATGGAGGGATCAGAATCGCTTGCTCCACGATCACATGGACAACGCGATCATCGAGGTTCGACTGGACGAGGCGGACCGTGGTGAACCGTTGACGCTGGCCTTGTGGAAGCTGCCCTTCATGAAGCTCATCAAGGGCTACAGTGTCATCCTCAATGGGCTCGGTAGGGAAGGCCCGGTCCCCGAAGCCATGACGGCGAGGACGGCGTTGTTGTATATGCGCTTCGGGGAGGTGCACGAAGCAGTGAAGCGACTTGTTGTCCAGGACGTCGAGGACTTCAGGGAGAAGAACCGATATCTGCCACCGTATTGGCAGTTGCTGGACATCATCCGCAGGCTGAGGGTGGATAAGCCATGACCTCGGCAACTTCCGCCCTGTTCCTCTGGGCCCTTCTCGGCCTTTTCGCCCTTCGCGTCGTCGGGCAGGTCATCGTGATGCTATGGGAGCCTCGTTGGCTGCCCCCACCGAAGCAGTGGTTCTCCGGCCTCGTCGCCTATCCGTATCTCCTTCTTTTCCAGGTCCTCTTCCTGGCTCTCATGACGGCGATGATCCTGGGGCTCCACCCTGGCGTGGGACCGTTCGGCTCACCCGGGGCCGGCTTCTCGGCGTTCTGCGTGTCGTTCAGCGTCCCGTACTACGGGTTCATGATCTATCGATGGGTGTTCAGAGTGCTCAGGAATCCGTCGCGACGCTGGTTCGACACCCTCATTCCCATCCTCTTCCACTGTGTGCTCGCGACCTTCCTGCTGCTCTACGGTCTCGCTGGACTGCGCCTGGCGGATGGGATGCCCTGAGCGGAATCCTCCGTCACGTCGACTCGGCCACGGCCCGGGCGGCTCGAGGCGCGTCTCGACGAATCGTGTGGATGGCGCCCGTAGGCCCGTAGACGTGCCCGACGAAGTAGAGGTCGGGCTGATCGAGGCTTTGCACTCCGTCGCGCTGCGGAAAGCCCTCCGCGTCGAGTCGCACGAGTCCCTTGAGGAAGCCCACCGCGGGTCGGTAGCCCGTCGCCAAAAGCACCACGTCGAACCGTTCCTCGCTTCCGTCACGGAAGTGGACTGCTCCGGCGCTGACGCGCACCACTTCGCCTCTCAACGTGACGGTACCGGAGCGGATCGCCGCCGGCAGACTGTCTCCGATGAGTGGTGGCTTCGCCAGAACCGGCCAGTCCGGCACCGGGACAGGCGGGCGGCCGCGAATCAGGCGCAGCGCTCGGTTGGCAGCACCGGCGATCACGCCCGGCAGCGGGTCCGGTAGCTTGCCGAGCAGGACAGACCAGTATTGCGACGGCACCCCGAGGATCTTCAGCGGCATGACGTGAGCTCCCGACCGTACGGACACCGCCGTCTCCGCCCGCGCCTCGCCGAGCTCGCCTGCGATCTCACCGGCCGAGTTGCCCACCCCGACGACCAGAACCTTCCGGCCGACGAAGGGGGCGGGGTCACGGTATTCCGAGCTGTGCAGGATCGTCCCCCCGAAGTGGTCCTCGCCCTCCAGCTGGGCCCGGCAGGGATTGGAGGCGATGCCCGTGGCCACCACCAGGGTGCGCGCCGAGAGCGTCTCGTCCCCCGTGTCGACGAGCCACCCTGAATCGCCGCGCCGGGCAGAGACGACGCTCGTTCCGGGCCGGATCGGCAGCTCGAAACGCGCGGCGTAGGTCTTGAGATACCGGACGAAGTGGTCCCGTGGCGGAAAGAGCGGCATGTCTTCGGGCATCACCATCCCGGGTAAGTGGGACAGGTGCTTCCCTGTGTGCAGGATTAGGCTGCGGTAGTAGCCTGCCCAGCTGGCACCGACCGCGTCCCTCTCGAGAACGACGTGCTGGACTCCTCTGAGCTTCAACTCACGGGACACCGCGAGTCCCGCGGGCCCGGCCCCGACTACTATGGACGGAAGGTCGGCCCGAGTGGAGGAAGCGCTGTTCACCGTCCGGGCGAGGCTGTCTCTAAGCCACGGTCGAAGTGCACCGGCCGACGGCACTCGACCCTTCAGCAGGGGATGCGGTCGAACATGCGACTAGAATGCCGGAGCGATGTTTGTGAGGCTAGGGGCCGGAGCACTGGCGACACCCCCCGCGATCCCTCATCCTGAGACCCGCAGGCGCCGGATCGCGAATGGGCCGTGTTTCGAGCCCAGCAAGGCCCGCAGGAGATTATCCGCAGTCCCACGATTAGGGAGGCGACTGTGAGTGGACCCAGTGAGCTGGACGTCAACGACTTCCAGTCCAGGCTTAACCCGACGAGAGTGGGACGCATCGAGGCTCCTACGTCCGCGGAGCGAGTCGCTGAGTTGGTCAGGGAGGCGGGCCAGAACGGGGCTCACGTATGCATAGCAGGCGGCAGGCACTCCATGGGGGGGCAGCAATTCGCGGAGGGTGCTCTCCTACTGGACATGCGTGAGCTCAACGGTGTGATCTCCCTCGACCGATCGAGCGGCCTGATGGAGGTCGAGGCCGGAATCCAGTGGCCGGACCTCATAGGCTACCTGCACGACGAACAGTCGTCTGACGACGCGCCCTGGGCGATCCGACAGAAGCAGACAGGTGTCGACGATGTCACCGTAGGGGGCTCCCTGGCCGCCAACGGCCATGGCCGGGGTCTCACGCTCCCCCCGCTGGTGTCGGACGTCGAGTCATTCGCACTCATCGACGCCCAAGGGGAAGCTCGGCACTGTTCCCGCACCGAGAACGCGGAGTTGTTCTCACTCGCGATCGGAGGGTACGGGCTCTTCGGAGTGATGACGCGCGTGACGCTCCGCCTAGAGCCGCGAAAGAAGGTGCGCAGAGTCGTGTCGATCATTCCCGTGCGGGACCTGATAGAGCGTGTCGGCGAGCGCATCGAGCGGGGCTTCCTCTATGGCGATTGCCAGTACTCCGTAGATCTCAGCGTCGAAGCCGGCTCGCACCCCGGTGTCTTTTCATGCTACCAAGAGGTCGACATCGACACGCCGATCCCTGAGGCCACCGCGCATCTCACGTCGGAAGACTGGGCCGGTCTGTATCGACTCGTGCGGGAGGACAAGGCTCGCGCGTTCCAGGCCTACTCGATGTACTACCTGGGCTCGTCCGGCCAAGTGTACTGGTCCGATACGCACCAGCTCTCCAGCGTCTTCGAGGGGTACGTCGGCGCCGTCGACGTCCAGGAAGGGACGGAGATGATCAGTGAGCTCTACGTGCGGCGAGAGGACCTCGTCCCCTTCCTGGCAGCCGCCAGGGCGGACCTCGTTCAGCACGAGGTCGATGTCACGTACGGGACCATCCGCCTGATCGAGCCGGATGAGGAAACGTTCCTGCCGTGGGCGACCGAGTCCTGGGCGTGCATCGTAATCAACCTTCACGTCACCCACACGGACGAGGGCATGCGAAGAGCGGCGGAGAACTTCCGACGCCTCATCGACCGGGCGATCGAGCTCGGGGGGAGCTACTTCCTGACCTACCATCGCTGGGCTACTCGCGAGCAGGTGGAAGCGTGCTATCCGCGCTTCCCGGACATGCTCCGGCTCAAGAGAGCCTACGATCCCGCCGAGCTCTTCCAGAGCACGTGGTACCGGCACTACCGGGAGGTGTTCGCTGACCGCCTATAACCCCGGTCCGAGGCGGAACGTCCAGCGCTTGAAGAGAACGAAGGCGACGGGGGTCACGATCAGCAGGGCGAGTGCTTGTCCGAGCGTCGGGTGCAGCCCTCCGACCTCGACGAGGAGCGCGAGTACCCCGACGGTTAGCACGGAGACGATCAGGCCTACAATCAAGTAGCGTAGGTAGGCGCTCCAAAAGCCTGCGTGCCCGAGCCGGAAAGTGAAGTAGCGGTTCCCCAGGTACATGAGGACGTTGGAGATGAAGTAGGCCACGACGGAGGCGACGATATAGGCCATGCCGGCCTCGTAGAGCGCTGCGAAGGCGGCGAGATTCACTACGTATCCGCCGGCGCCTACGAGCACGAACTTGGCAGGTTGGCCGACGAGAGCAGCGAGTCGGGGATGCGCCGTCATTCCTTCGGCCGCCTTCGTGTAGGGAGCGATCGAATAGGCCGTGACGGGCAGCGGAAACGCAAGCTGTCTTACTACCAGTCGTCAGACTCGTCCGAGTCTCCTGAGCATGGCTTCGATGCCACGATCGACCGCCGGGCCAAGCTCGGCCCTACCGGCTGCGCTGGCGGGTCCCGCCGCTCGCTAAAGCTTAGGTGAGGCCGTGTCGGCCCCGGATTTAGACTGTGCCAAAAACTGCGCCAACGCCCACCGACGCTGGCACACTCTGACCAACGCTCGATTCAACGATTCCAGCGCCTACGGACGCCCACCGACGCCAGAAAGGGGCTTGCAAAGCAGGCGGAATGGTCCTTACCAGGTCCTAAGGATCCTCTGGCGCGTCCGAATCCCCAGCGTCTTCGAGCAGCGCCCTGGCCCGCTCTGCTTCGCTGCTATGGACCAATATCCGGGCCTGCCCGGATAAAGACAGGCCGGCATACATCCCACCTGCATCATCCGCAAGGAGCATCGCATCGATTCCGGCCGCGCGGAGCGTTTCAAGCGTAAACTCCGCCTCAAGCCGGTACCTAAACGTAGCCACTACTACCGTCTCATCCGCCATGAGCCAAGAGCCCTGAGGTGACTAAAAGCCCAAGAAACGACAGTCGTTAAGAACGCCTGGGCATGGAACTACCCTCGCAACCCGGGACACTACCGGCACCAATATTGGAGCTTCCCCCGCTCCGCCACGACCCTTAACATAGTTTGGCGATCCACCTTGTCGTAGACCCGCCGGATCGTCTCTTCGCTCCTCCAGCCACCGACTTCTGACCGCGTTAGTCATGCCAGCGCAGGCTTCCTTCCCGCTGAAATTCGGAGATGGACCCGTTATAGGCCATGGTTCCTTTCCCTATTGTGGGAACCCATTGTCCGAATATGGTGGACACACCGCGGCCAGAACGAAAGCTCTCCGTACAAGTGATGATTGGGGAATTCTGCGACTCTGGGAAGAGGGCCAGTGGTCGTCTTAGGAAGCGGGTGATTACTTCTGGAAGAGCTGATCGCTAGAAGGAGGGATGATGAGCACGCACACACAGGCCATCAGAACGAGCGCCGGGGACGCGGGGTGCTCCGGTGGGCGGGTTCCGTCGGGCCCGAGACGGTCGCGCTGATCCTGCGCGTCGGCCTGGGGCTGGTCGTGCTTTCCGGCGGGGCGAGCAAGCTCTCGCAGCTCCTGGACCCGGAGCGCCAAGCGGCGATTCTCGAGCAGTACTGGGGTGCCAGCGGTTATGTGAACACCTTCTTCGACCAGTACCTGTTCGCGGGTGCGCTCGGCGACTTCCTGACCCCGTGGCTGTTCCTCACAACGCTGTCCGCGTTCGAGTTCATCTCGGGCGGCCTACTCTTGGCGGGCGCTTTGGTCCGGCCGCTCGCCCTCGTCTGGACCGTTCTCTTCTGGAGCTTCATGGCAGCCCTGCCCGTCGCGACCGCCGTGGGCGTGGATCCGGATCTGACGACCTATCGCACGCCGGCTCTGCTCGTCCTAATCCGCGACGCTGGCCTGTCGGGGCTCTTCGCCACGCTGTTCATGATCGGAGCGGGAAGGTACAGCTTGGACGAGCGATGGATCGGCCCGGACGCAACCCGACGGACCGTGAACCTCGATGCGATCGGGCTACTGGCGCGATTCTCGGTGGCACTCCCGCTCCTGGTTGGCGGCGCCTTCCACGGCTACGGCAACATTCAGTCCTTCGGCATGCCCGCGTGGGTCCTGACCTTGGTGGCGTTGGCCCTCATCTTGAACGTAGGACCTCGCTTGGCCGGCGTCGCGACGGTCGGGATCATGGCTTGGTTCGTGGTCAGCAACTTCGACCCGGGCCGGTCCCTAATCGCGAACATGAACGCGGTGAAGCGGGAGTATGCTTTCCTGGCCGCTGGCGCCGTCCTTGCGCTCTGGGGAGGAGGTCGCCTCTTCTCGGTGCTGGCGGGGCGGGCCGGTTGGTTGCGACTGCTTCGGCCTGGGCTGACCTTCGGGGCCGACCCGGTTGCTGCGAACGCCGAAGTTGCCCCACCGGCCTAGGCGTGCGGGCCCACCTACGGTACGGGCACGGTGGCTCTCCAACCCGACATGGGTCGCGGCGCGCATCGCGAGCCGGACTCCGTTAGCCGAAACCGCGCCAGCGCATAGATTGAGGGCGTTAGCACCCAGCCCGGCAGACCGCCGGTCTGGTTCGAGTAACGCAGTAAACGGCGCGTGAACCTGAGAGAGGTGCTCGTGGACTCGGATGGTTCGGATTTCCTACCGCGATGGAGAGTTACCGCAGACCGCCTCTTGAGCGTCGCGGCAATCGTTATCAGCGTCGGCAGTCTCTTCACGATCGCCATACCAAGCGCACCTTACTCGCCAGGCGCAGCGCGCGTCGATGATGCCCTACCTAATGGTTTCACTGAGCGCCAACGAGACGGGCGTGCACATCAGTACTACGAATAACGGCGTCGGCCCTGCATTGATCGAGGACGTTCGAATCCTCCATGAGGGGCAGGACCTCGAGATGGGTCCATATGATTTCTACCTTGATGAGCGTCCGACCAACGGCATGGCTTTGAGTGTAAACAGGCTCATCCCGGGGATGCTCATTCCTGCGGGAGGGCGTGTCCAAATGCTAGGGGTGGAGGATTCAGCATCGTGGGACGGCTTCCTAGGAGAGCTCCTGCTCATGTTCGAAGTAGCTGAGGTCCCACGGAGCTGGTACGCGGACGTCGATGCCCTCGGCTCTCCGAAAGCGGTGATCTAAGTCACGTACTCGTCGGTGTATGGCGAGCGTTGGCGCATTCGATCGGATGCGCTTGTTCCGGAAGAGTTGTGATGAGCCACGTCCAGGGTTAGGGAGCAACCCTGCGCGGCTCCGATCACCCCTCCGTTGATCTACCCCCCTAAAACGAGACCGAGTCCAGTTTTAGAATCTGGACGGGGTCAAGACACGAAAGGGGAGGGCACAATGGCCGCACCAAAGAGGCTGAGTCCGGCACAGATCATCAACCGGCTACGCAAGGCAGAGGTGGCCCTGGCGAACGGCAATACGACCAAAGAGGTGTGGCGAGACCTGGGGGTGAGCGAGCAGACGTACTACCGATGGCGGCGGGAGTACGGGGGAATGAAGCTGGGCCAGGCGAAGCGTCTGAAGGAGCTCGAGAAGCAAAACCAACGCCTGAAGCAGGCGGTGGCGGATCTGACGGTCGACAACCTGATTTTGAAGGAAGCCTCCGAGGGAAACTACTGAGCCCCGAGTGGCGCAGGCGGTGCGTGGTGCACGTGCGGCAGCGGCTTGGGGTGAGCGAAAGGAAGGCGTGCCGGGTGTTGGGCCAGGCGCGCTCGACGCAGCGTCGGATCCCGAAGCGGAGGGAGGACGAGGAGGCGCTGAGACAGGACGTGGTGAAGGTGGCCCGACGGTTTGGACGCTACGGGTACCGGATGGTGACGGGGATGCTGAGGACGGAGGGCTGGGCCGTGAACCACAAGCGGGTGGAGCGGATCTGGAGACAGGAGGGGCTCAAGGTGCCAAGTAAGCAGCCGAAACGAGGGAAGGCTGTGGCTGACCGACGGTTCTTGTATCCGACTGCGGCCCCTGTACCGACACCATGTATGGGCGTATGACTTCGTGGCGGACCGGACGCATGATGGACGGCCGCTCAAGATGCTGACGGTGCTGGATGAGTACAGCCGGGAGTGCCTGGCGATCGTGGTGACTCGCAGGCTTCAGGCGGACGATGTTCTGCAGACGCTGAGCGAGCTGTTTGCCGAGCACGGTCCACCGGCGAATCTTCGCTCCGACAACGGTCCGGAGTTCACGGCCCGAGTGGTTCGGCAGTGGCTCGGTGAGCTAGGCGTGAAGACGCTGTTCATCGAGCCGGGCAGCCCGTGGGAGAACGGCTACAATGAGAGCTTTAACGGCACGCTCCGAAACGAGCTGCTGAAGCGCGAAATCTTCTGTTCGCTGGAGGAGGCGAAGGTGCTGATCGAGCAGTGGCGGCGCGAATACAACACGCATCGACCGCACAGCTCTCTGGGTTATCGACCCCCGGCCCCCGAAGCGATCCGGCCAGACCCAAAGCTGCTCAACCTACCTCTGCTTCTTGGACCACCCCCCAGCCAAAAGGAGGTGCTTGGACTAACACTCTAGGTGGTACCGCTTTTGGGGGCAGGTCACCATGCCAGGGTTACGCTGGCCAACACTGCGCACACTCGGGTCACAACTCGGTTACGACTCATCGATTTTGTCTCAGGGAGCAAAAGGGAGTACCGATGCTATCCCGGACCAGGCTGCCACGGCTACGTCCCCTTTGCTGCGTTAGATGAACTGGTACAGACGGGCTGCGTTTCGACCGATCGCGACCGAGGCCACCCTCTGGTTCAAGCGGTCCTCCAGGAGCGGTTCAAGAATCCGTTGGCGGAGCCCGATCCGCCTCTCGTACGTAGCCGGAACTCTAGGGACATCGCCTCTTTGCCCGTTGTTGACACCGCACGAAGCAGGCTCGTCAATGTACGGGTATGGAGATTTTTACGGCCCAGGGTTCCACGCGTCGGGCGACGAGTTTGTTTGGTGCACGGGAGCTAGCTTACCCAATGTGCGTACATTGGGCTCTGGCGAGGGGGCACGGCGCTCCCCCTTCGAACCCCCGGCGGCGCGCGGCCCTGTCGTGCCGGCGGGCGGGCGGCTCAGCTCCCCGACAGACACCCCTTGCCGGTGCGCGCTGATGGGCGAGCGCCGCACCGGCGAGAGCCGTCAGCCGCGTGTCGTCGGCGGAGCGCCGCCGACCAGCCAAGGTGCCCCCGTCGCGTGCGCGCGGCCGCAGTCCGGCCGGACACGTTGCTTCCGGCCGACGGTGGCGCGGTCGTCCCGGTGGCCGGCGCGCTCACGGTCTTGCCGCTGCTATCATTGCTCCGCACAGATTGTCGCCGGGCGTCGACGCCCGCGCCTGACAGCCGCTACAGCGCCCTTCTGACGAACGACCGACCCGTGGCCGAAGGCAGCCTGACGAAGGCGGCGCTTGTCGAGGAGGTGGCCCACGTCGCCGGTCTCACGAAGAAGCGCACCGAGGTGATTGTCGAAACCATGTTCCGTAGCATCGCGGAGGCGGCTGCACCAAGGGAAGAAGGTCGAACCCCGCGGCTTCGGCAGTTTCCGTCTCCGGCGCCGTGGGCCGCACAGAGGCCGCAACCCCAGGACCGGCGACCGGGTGGACGTGCCGTCGAAGCGCGTCGCTTAGGACTCTGACGGAAATTACCTTACCGCATCCCAAGCGGGCGCTGAAGCTGGCAAGTCTATATCGATCGGTATCCTTGAAGGGTTCGGCCGGCGTGCCATTCAATTAAATCGATCACCGAATTGCGAAAGGTAGCCGAATGCAGGCGATGTTGACGTGGCTCGACCTGACGGCGAGCGACCGGGACAAGATGCGGCGCGTGCTGGATCTGTTCAAGGAGCAGGGCACGCTCGACGAGATGGGGATCGGGAGCCTGCGGGACGTGCTGTCGGACGCGCTGTTTCCCGGCACGTCGTCTATCCAGACCCGACTGCGGTACGTGCTGTTCATCCCGTGGATCTATCGGCGGTTGGAAGATCGAAAGGTCCGGGCCGCCGAGGTGGAGCGAGCCGCTCGGAAGGCCGAGGTTGATCTCATCGGCCCGCTCGAACGGAACTCGGACAACGCGGGGATCATCGGCCAGAGGGCTCGGGGCTCGCTCGTACGGTTGCCGAGTTCCGTCTATTGGAGCGCGCTCACGCGGTGGGGCATATTTCAGCCCCAGCAGAGCCTGGGTTGGTACCACTCACGCTTCGATGCGCTCGTGGATGGACGCGGCGTTGTCGGGCGAGCGGACGATCCGGGCGTGATCTGGAGCCAGCAGGCGCATTGGCATCCGCGGCTGCCCGAGCCGCCAGCGGGGTTCCCCTGGGAAGCGTCATTCGCGTTGACCCATGACGAGGCCGACTTCTTGCGCGGCCGCATGGAGGAACGGTGCGCGGGCACCCTGCTGGCATGGCTGGTGCGGAACGGATCGGATTCGCCGGCGGAGAACGTCTGGGAGGATCCCGATGCGCTGCGCGCCCCGGAGAGGATTCGAGACATCTTGGAACTGGCGCGGCGGTTCTCGCTCCACGTCGAGGGCATGCCGCTGCTCTACAACCTGCTTGTGGCGGAACGCCGGCGTGACGTCCTTGACTCAGACGAGGACAAATCGATCGACGAATTCCGGGCAGGCCTCGCCGAGTGGGCAGCCGGGGAGGCCGACGAGGACCGCCCGTTCGAGCCTGATGCGCTTTGGCAACTGGTCGTCCAGCGTGGTGGACGCCTCCCGTATCCGCAACGCGTCTTCATCGAAAGCTGGTCGCGACGGATCGCCGAACTGGGTCCCGACAGGGTCGCCGATGACAATCGGTTGCGGACGTTGGTCACCGAACGCGAGCTCTGCCTCAAGGGCGCACGGGCACGGCTGGCGAACCGGAACCGCCTGATGGACTGGATGCCAGGGGTCGGTGTCGGGCGGATGGACTTCCGCTGGTTTCGGGTCCGGCAGTTCATGATCGACCTGCACCGGGGGGTTGCCGCCTGATGCTCCCGCCGGACTCGCGCACCACCGCTTTCGAGCTGATCCGCCCGCCGAGCGGATACCGCCTCGACTTCGCCGTGCTGACCACCTACACGCTCGATCTGGAAGCGCTGCTCGTGCTGCCCTTGTCGGTGCTCGTACACTCCGACAGAGGCTTGGAGGAGCTGCTGGCAGATCCGCTTCGGCTGCATCAGGCGATCCGGGACGCCGGCGATCGCGTGCATGCCTTCGTCGACGAAAAGGGCATCGCGATTCCGCGTGGCGCGCGCTCGCTGTACTCGATGCTCGAGTCGAGCGTGCATCCCGTGCGCGCACCGAACCGCGGCGCCTTCCATCCCAAGGTGTGGGTGGCCCGGTTCATGGCGGTGGACGAAACGGCGGAGGACCTGCTGCGGGTGGCGGTCCTGTCGCGGAACCTGACCTTCGACCGTTCCTGGGACATCGCACTGGCGAGCGAGGCCCTGCTTCGGAGCAGGCGGCGCGTGGCCGCGAGCCGGCCGCTGCATGACTTCCTCGTGGCGCTGCCGCAACTGGCCACCAATCGCATCCCAGAGGGCATCGTGGAGCGTGTCGAGGAGCTCGCCGATCAGGTCACGCGAACCGCGTTTCCGGCCCCCGACGGCTTCGATTCGCCGATCGAGTTCCATGCGCTCGGATTGACACGCGGGCGTCGAACCTGGAGCCCGCCGTCGAGTGGCTATCGCACGCTCGCCGTAGCCCCGTTCGCCAACCAGACGGGGCTCGACGCGGTCAGCCGGCTGGGCGGAAACGACCGGATACTGGTGAGCCGGCAGGAGGAGCTCGACAAGCTGTCCAAAGACGTGCTCGCCGAATGGAACGAGGTATTCGTCCTGTCGGATACCGCCCAGGGCGAAGCCGAGGATGGTCCGGCCGAGACGGACGAGGACGATTCCGGGACGGGTGCAGACGCTCGCCCGTCGGGGCTGCACGCCAAGATGATCGCCGTGGAGCACGG
This sequence comes from Longimicrobiales bacterium, assembly GCA_965198065.1. Taxonomy (GTDB): domain Bacteria; phylum Gemmatimonadota; class Gemmatimonadetes; order Longimicrobiales; family Gaopeijiaceae; genus SHZS01. Next base: position 1,780,754 of record CBDAON010000004.1, read on the forward strand.
TTGGGACGTGACGTGGTCTGTCGGCTCCGCGAACCTGACCTCGGCGGCGTTCGCCGGCAGCAACGTAGAGATGATGGCGTCCGTCACAGGCAAGAAGGGGCGCAAGGACGGCGCCAGCGGTTACGGCATAGATCGCTTCCTCGACGGCGGATTCCAGAAGCTGTGCGTGCCGTATCAGAGGGTCGAACCGGAGACGGTGGATCCGCGCGTGACCGACGCACGGGCGCGCCTCGAGGCGGCGCGCGACGCCCTCGTGGACGCCGCTCTGCGAGTGACTTGCGTTTCCGAGAGTGATCTCTGGACGTTGACGATCGACAGCGTCGCTCTGCCCGCCGACGATGTCGAGGTTGCAGCCTGGCCCGTCTCGGTTCCGGAAGACCAGGCCTGCCGGCTGCCGGAACCGTTGCGCTGGAGGCTGCCGGTCGCGCGCCTGACCGCGTTCGTCGCCTTCAGGATGAGTGTCCCGGTACGGGGTGTGGACGACATCCGCATGACCCTGCGGCTTCCTGCCGAGGGAATGCCGGAGGACCGGATACATCAGTTACTCAGAACCTTGCTGGACAGCCCCGAGAAGTTCCTGCGGTTCCTGAGGGCGTTGCTGGGCGGGCTCGACGCCGTGCTCGGCTGGGCAAAGGATGTCGGAGAAGGGAACGGCAAGGGCGACTGGGGAGTCGGCGGCGGCGGCGAGACCCTGCTCGACGACCTTGTCCGCACCGCGTCCAGAGAACCGGAGCGCCTCGAGCCCGTCCGCCGCCTGATCGACGACCTGCGGAAGACGGATGAAGGGCGGCGTATCGTGCCGGACGAGCTGTTCGCTATCTGGATGGCTGTCGACGAGGCGCTCGCACCGGAGCCACGTTCATAAAGCGACCATCCGTCGACGCGAGCCTCAAGCCTCTCAAGTCCTTTCAGCGCCGCACGGTGGAGCACGCCTTCCACCGTCTGTTCACAGCGGAGGACAGCACAGGGCGCTTTCTGGTGGCCGACGAGGTGGGCCTCGGCAAGACGCTGGTCGCCCGGGGCATCATCGCCCGCGCCATCGATCACCTCTGGAACGACGTCGAACGGATCGACATCGTCTACATCTGCAGCAACGGCAGCATCGCGCGCGCCAATCTCCCCAAGCTGCAGGTGGACGGGGCAGAGCAACGGTCGTTCGCGTTGGCGACCCGGCTCACGATGCTGGCCACGGAGCTGGCGCATCGCGAAGGCGAATCCGGGCTCGCCGGCAGCAAGCTGAACTTCGTCAGCTTCACGCCGGGCACATCGTTCAAGATGGGGCACTCGGCCGGCCAGGGCCGGGAGCGGGAGGTGCTGTTTCAACTGCTCGACCCGTTGGTGGGTCCGCGTACAGCGCTCATGAATCTCCTGCAGGGATGGATCACCAAGAAGGAGAAATGGCGACGGCGGCTGGAGAACAATCCCCGGCCTATCGACGACACGATACGGCAGAGCTTCGAGGCGGCGTTCCATGAGTGCCCGGACCTGCAGGGCAGGCTGCGCGAGATCCTCGACACGTGGTTCCGTCGCTACCGGTCGTGGCCAGCCGAAGCCCGGCAGCAGCGCGACCAGGTCATCTCCGAGTTGCGCCGCGTGCTGGCCGGCGCGTGCGTCAAGGCGCTCGAGCCCGATCTGGTCATCCTAGACGAGTTCCAGCGCTTCAAGAAGCTGCTCGACACGCGCGAAACGGAACGAGATCCCGCGGCGGATCTGGCGCAGGAGCTGTTCCAGGCCGAGGCCCATGACGGCAAACGCGTACGCACGCTCCTGCTTTCCGCAACACCGTACAAGCTCTACACCGCGGACGCAGAGATCGAGCATGAGGAGCACTACAAGGATTTCCTAGGCACCACGCGGTTCCTGCTCGGCGACGATGAGGCCCGCGTCGAAGCCGTGAAGTACCAGCTCTCGCGTTTCGGGTCGGCACTGAGGCGCGTGGCCGCCGGAGACCCGGCGCAGGTGGAACGCGTAGAGCTGGCGAAGCGCGCGGTCGAAGGCTCCCTTCGGGACGTGATGGCGCGCACCGAGCGTGTTGCGGCCAGTGACGATCGGGACGCGATGGTGACCGAGGACCGGCGCACAACGACCGTCACCTCCAGCGATGTGCGCCAGTACCTGGCCGCCGATGCGCTGTTCCGCGCGGTCGATGGACACGATCCGATGCCGTTCTGGAAGTCGGCCCCGTACCTCGCGCACTTCATGCACGGCTACAAGTTCAACAAGCTCGTCGACGAGGCGATGAGCACGCCGGACAGAATGGTCGACGCGCTCCAGCGACATGACTCGGCGTTTCTGAAAGCGGCGACGCTGCGGTCGTGGGGAAGCATCGACCCCGGACACGCGAAGCTGAGGGAACTGGTGAGGGAGCTGATCGGCGAGGGGCTGTGGCGCCTGCTGTGGATGCCGCCCACGTTGCCGTACTGGCCGCTGGAAGGACCGTTCGAGGGCAAGGAACAAGCGACGAAGCGCCTGTTGTTCTCCGCTTGGAACATGGTGCCGGACGTGGTCAGCGCTGTCCTGAGCTACGAAGCGGAACGGCTGATGACGGGAGGCCGGCTCAAGTCATACGACAACCCCGACGAGCAGCAGAGGCCACTGCTGAGACTGACACAGTCGACGTCCGGTGTTCTATCCCGGCATCGTCTCCTCCTGCTGCTCCTGCCCTGCCTGCCGCTGGCGGATCAGATAGTGGCGTTGGTGCGGGCGGGGACGAGTGGACGTTGCGCCTCTTCGGGCCTGTTGGAGCAGCCACCATGACCCGTTGGTCTTCCGGCCAGTACGTCAAGGAAACACAGGAGATCCTAGACGGCGCGGCAGGCGCGAGATCGACCGCAGAGGTCTCTGCGGCCAAGGCCTCGACCGACTTCCGGCGGTGGCTCGCTGGAGTCCACAACCCATGTACAGCGAGCAGCAGGCGTGACGTCGGAGGTGAACACATTAGCGAGCTCCACCTCAGCGCGCTGCGGCAGTGGTGGCTCGAGTCCCAATCAACTCGGGCCACTGCAGCCTGCTTCGGTGTATCGTTGTGAGCCCACGATAGTCCCTTGCGCGGGCCCGGCTCGGGCGTTTCCCTTCATTCACTCATATCTGACGGCACCGTGATCAGCCATGATCGATAGCTCATTCACTCGTATCTGACGGCACCGTGATCAGCCATGATCGATAGCTCAATCCTTCAGCGGGGCGTCGTCTTCGCCTGCCTGTTCGGACCGCCCCGTACACTCAGTCGCCAAGACGGGATGGAGGTTCACTCGCGGATCTGCGAGCGACTCGGGGTCGACGACGTCTCTTTCCGTTATTCAACAACGGGAGACGAGAATTCCCGCGGATTCTCGATCGCAATGGGACGAGCGCAGGGGCGCGGTGGGCTCACGGTGACGATCGACAACAAGAGCATCAACGATCCCGTCCGGCTTCACGTAAGCTATACATGGCCTCCTTCCCGAGAGCATGTGTACGAGGATATCGATCTCGCCTCGGAAGCAACTTTTGATGCGATCGGTTCCGGGATGAACCGCGTGCTCGTCGAGGCTCGAATTCGTGCGCAGGTCGAAGCGCGTGGCGGATCTGCAGCAGACTACCTTGCCCGGAACGTGCTGAACCTCACTGACAGGGATTTCGAGGTCCTGCAAGCTCAGCCAAACTACTTCGCCATCAAGTATGAAATCCCGGCGGAACATCCAAGCCCAGATAACCCTCTATCGAACCCCAAGAGGGACATGTCGATTGAGGCTCTTCGTGAGGATCCGAGAGTGCTCTATCTTGAACTCATGTCTCAATGGCCCCAGCTAGCGCCCTCGGGAACGCGTGGCGGGGCGATCGAGATCGACGTGAGCAAGCTCAGACCACTCGGTGATGAGCCTCCAAGCGCCTATATCAAGGAGGCTATGGGGTACCTAACGAAGGTGGCCATACCGTTATTCAGCCGATCACAGCCCACCTAGCGGCTCCCGGGAAGCAAAGGAGCGACCGTGACGACGACTACTACGACAGCCTACACTCTTAGTTCTCAGGTATATGGATCGGTGCCGGGGGAGTTGGACAACAGTGCGAATAATCCTGTTCCAGTGTGGGAGCCCGGCCTATTCACGCGGCCGAATGTCTCGCCCGCTGGGCAGGAGATTCCCGACGACGAGGCCTGGGCTGATCTGGCCGCCGCTGCTAGAGCCCAGTGGGCGGAAGAGAATCCCTACTAGGGAGGACTCTGGTTGGTTGATCTCTTTCCAGGCGAAATCTACGAGGCCTTTGACCGAGTGGGGCGCCTTCGACCATTCGTGGTGATGTCTCGCCCCGAACTCAACAAGGGCGACTACTTCCTTGCCGCACCATTCACCACTGCGCGTTTGGAAGAGCGCCAGCATGTCAGGAGCTGTGTGTTCTTCTCACGTGGCTCCTTCGGTCTTGCCAAATCATGCGTCGCCCAGGCAGACGCGCTCACCGTTCTCCGCAAGACGGACCTTGTTGAACCTCCAACGCCGCTCGGCAAGTTGGACGCCGGAAAATGGAGGCAGCTTGTGCGTGCAATGGGGTTCGTGGTCCAAGCTGAGTGCCATCCCGCAGCCTGACTTCGGCGGCACCCAGAAGATGTTCTTGGTCACAGTCGCCGTCCCTGCGGGCGCGAAGGCAAAGATCATTGCTTCTACTGCCACGATCAGACGCGGTGCACGAGCTCTGTGCCCGGGAAGTCAAGATATTCCCCACCGTCCGGCTTACGGGCTGGTGATTCCTTCTTCGTTCGCGAAGTTAAGATAGACGATCAGACGACTCAAAAATTCCCCACTCTCTAGTGCCCGGTGACCAGATCGGAGTGAGGATCTCCAGCACGTCGGCGCTCGTCACATCGGAGAGCCTTGAGGATAGCAAGGCGGCGACGGACGTGGAGGTGACAGGCTAGATCGTTACGTGATGTCAAGATTCCCACACCGCGACTTCCCCGTGGTGCGCCCCCGGCCGTGACGATTTAAGCGGACGCGACCTCCTGAGGGACTGGTAGGGAGACGCTCTGATGTGGACACGCCGCATTAACAAGGCGGTGCTGGGCCCGTCAGGACGCGGCTCGCTAACCATATGATGGAACGGATGTTGGGGAGAAGAGCCCCGGGTCTGCGAGATCGTGGCGAGTGTTGCGCCAGGTGTTCTAAAACGAACACGGTTAGCGAACCAGCGCCACACATCGTGCTGTTCGCATCGCTCAACGGACGGAAATAGTCTGGCAAAGCTGCGTCAGGTAGCGCTACCGACACCGAGATTATTGTTGACCGTGCCTTACTCGTTCCGAATGGAGTAGATGATGCCCCGAAGATCATCAGCACCACGGCCTCCCCGCCCTCCCAAGCCGCCAGACCGCCCTCAGAATCCTCAAACGCCGCGCCTCCCCGGTACGAACGAGTGGGTACGGGCACATTGGCGATGGGACTATACGTACCTCCGGTGGGAGTGGGTCCGAGGCCATTGGCGTAAGTGACCACAGAGCATCGGTCCATGCAACGGGACCTCTCTCATGCTCTGAGCTGTCGTGACCCGTGACAATTGCTCATTCACCTTCGTACGTCTGGATACGGGACGAGATATCAGCGCCGATGATGCTGACCATGCAGCTCTGGCTGAGCAGCCTGGAGCATTACGTCTTCGCTCCCATCGGGAAGATGTCGATTTCGGAGGTGACGAGCGCCCGGAGTTGCTATCGCTGTTGTTGACCTAGAGCCGCACTGCGACAACTGTCAGACAGTTGCCCGGATGCGTCCGGTTGCCGCCCCCGGGGGGATGCTATGTCCACACGAGAACGCAAGACTGGGCCTGGAACATCAGCGTCCGTTGGCAACCAGCTGCAAGAAGGTGACCACTAATGAGGTACCTACACCTACTCGTGGCCGTGCTGCTCGCGGCACCATTGGCGGCTCAAGACCTTCCCGCACCCGGCGACCACAGGCAGGCCGTCGAGCGTGCTACCGGACTCTACAGCGAAGCCATGGCCACTGTGTCGGAGTCGATTGAGGCTATCCAAGCAGATGACTTCTTGATGCTTCAGCTTGCCGTGGGACAGTATCGCCGCGTGATGACCTACTTGACGGTTTGGCATGGACGCGCGTGCTGGAAGGCCGACTACGAAGGAGCCAACGTTGCCTACCCGCAACAGGCTGTCATGGGAGAAGTGCTCGCCACATGGGGCGTGGCCCGAGACCTCACAACCGGAACCAACGGGATATAATCCCCATAAGTTACTACGAGTCATATAGTTACGACGACGCAGGACCATCGTATATAGCCGATGATCCGTCCGGCCTCGGGCCCTCTATCATTCGGCGCGTCCGGATATTGTCCGAGTTCTCCGTCCTGACGGCCCTACGGGCCCCCTGCGCGCGACGTTCATGAACCCAGGTGTTGGTTGGCTCGCGGCCGTCGGCCGCGTGGCGCTCCTCGGGGCCGTCGCGCTCTCCTCGCCGGCCCTGGCCGCCCAGTCCCCCGACGAGGTCACGCCCGATCTGCTCCAGCGCGTCTTCCCGGACACCGAGCGGTTCGGCGAGAGGGAGGGTGATCCGCCGGTCTATCGGGCGTACGGAACGGACCCGGCCACCGGAACCGAGCGGTTGATCGGCTTCGTCTTCCATACCGCGGACATCCCACCCGAGACGAATGGATACTCGGCTCCGATCCGGGTGCTGCTCGGCATGGACCTCACTGGGGCGATCACGAGCGTCCACGTGACCTCGTACCGGGAGTCCCTCCGGAGCAGCCGCGGTGACTTTATTTCGCGCTCGGGGGTCTCTACTCAGTTCTCCGGAAAGATGTTGACTGACCCGTTTCGCGTACGCCAGGACGTCGAGACGATCTCGGGCGCGACGATGACCGCGAAGGCGATGGCCCTCGGGATCCGTAACGCGGCTCGCCGCGTCGCGGCGGCATACATGATGGATCAGCGTCGAGCGCCGTCGGAGCCTGTTCCCAGGCTCGGCACCATCACGCTCGAGGAGCTGGACCGCCTCACGTGGCCGGAGATGATGAGCCTAGGCCTCGTTCGGGAGATCACGGCCGACGAGGGGGGCTCGGACCTCCTGCGCATCACGGTCGGTTATCTGCGGGACGAGGCCATGGCCGAAGCGATTATCGGGCCCACTCGCTTTGCGTACGGCATGCCGCGGATCAGAGAGAGATCTCCGGACGAGCACATGATCTTTCTGGGTTTGAATGGGCCCGACATCCTCTTCTTCCGAACGCGGTCCATCTCGTTCGCCCAGGCCGGCGACACGATCCGGACGGTCACTGAGGACTTCCAGGCCACGGGCCTTCTTCCGGACGGGAAGGCCATGGGGGAGTTCCGCCGTACCGGCGTGCTGTCCGTGGATCGCGAGCGCCTCGACCCGACACGGCCGTTCACGACCCTCGTGGACCTGGAGGACGGCCGCACCATTTCCGCCGAGTACCAGGCCTACGACAGCCCGGGGGCCGTGGCGAGCGCGGTAGCCGCCGGAGGGGGAGCCGGCGGGGCCGGGTCCGATCCGGGCGCGGAGCCCGCGTTTCAGCTCGAGTTCACCGAGGAGCAGCTGGCCGAGCTCCTCCTCGAGGAGGAGCTGGAAGAGGGATCCGCACTCGCCCGGACCCTCTCCCAGACGTCGTGGGCTCGGGTGGCCTGGCTCGTCGCCCTCCTGGCCCTCGTCACGTGGGCATTCGTGGCCAAGCGTGCTGCAGCCGTCCGCTGGGCGGCCCTTGCGGGCACGCTCGGATTCCTGGGCTTCGCGGACCGGGGCTTCCTGTCAGTGTCACACATTCTCTCGGGGATCTCGGCGGGGCCGGAGGTCTACCTGGGAGACATGTCGCTCCTGATCCTCGGCTCCTTCACCCTCGTCACGACGTTCTTCTGGGGACGGGTCTTCTGCGGATTCCTGTGCCCGTTCGGCGTGCTCCAGGACGTGCTCGAGCGGGTCGTTCCCAAGCGCTTCAAGCGAGAGCTCCCGCGAAACGTCCACGAGAAGGCCCTCTTCGCGAAATACGGGGTCCTCGCCGTAGTCCTCGCGCCGGCGGTCTTGGGCCTGTCCATGACGGTCTACCACTTCTTCGAGCCGTTCGGAACGGTCTTCTACTGGAGCCCCTCGGTGCTACTCTGGTCCATCACGGGAGGCTTCCTGGTGGCGTCCGCGATCGTTCCGCGCTTCTACTGCCGCTATGTGTGCCCGCTCGGCGCGGCACTCGCGATCGGCTCGCTCCTGTCCCCCTTCCGGATCCGGCGGGTCGAGCAGTGCTCGGTCTGCAAGGTGTGCGAGCAGAAGTGTCCCACCGGAGCGATTAACGGACCCGACATCGACTTCAAGGAGTGCGTGCGCTGCAACGAGTGTGAGATCCAGCTCATCCATAAGACGGGTGTGTGCGGGCACGACATGGAGGTGATCCGGCCGCGGCTCGTGCGGCTGAAGACGGCCGGCTCCAGGAGCGCGGCGTGAGCGATCGCATCTCTCGCCGACAGGCGCTCCGGATCACGGCGGCCGCCGGTGTCTCCCTGGCCCTGGGGGGCGGGCTCGCCTACGAGCTGGTGCGGCGGGCTCGCATCCATCGCGCCAGCGAGACCCGAACGCAGATGGGGACGCTGGTCACCGTGACCGTGCTCCATCCCGACGCAGACCGGGCCCGAGCCATGGTCTCCGATGCGTTCCTCGAGATCGAGCGGCTGGAGGCTCTCCTCAGCCGGCACCGCGCCGACACCCCCGTCGGCCGGCTGTCCCGGGAAGGCATCGTGCGCGACGCCCCTCCGGAGCTCACGGCCGTGCTCAGGCGCGCACTCGAGTACTCGGCCCTAACTGGGGGAGCGTTCGACATCACCGTAGCCCCCCTCCTAGATGTCTATCGGAGTCGACTGGGAAGCGGGGAGTCCCTCCGGCCCGGCGAGGTGGAAGCGGCACTCTCCCTCGTGGACTATCGAAGGGTACGGATGGAGGGGACCGTGATCTCGCTAGAGCGCCCGGGCATGGCGATTACGCTCGATGGAATCGCGAAGGGATACGTCGTGGACCGGGCCGTCGCCCGGCTCGCGGCGTCCGGAGCCGAGCGTGTTCTGGTCGAGGCGGGGGGAGACCTGGCCGCTGCAGGCAACGGGGCAGACGAGCAGGACTGGCGGGTGGCCATCCAGAATCCACACGATGCCCGCGGTTCCCTGGGTGTCCTCCACCTTAGGGGCGAGGGGGTCGCGAGCTCGGGCGATTACATTCAGGCCTTCACCGAGGACCGGCGGCTCCACCACATCCTGGATCCCAGGACGGGTAGCTCGCCGGAGCACACAAGTGGGGTGACGGTCGTGGCCCGGACTGCGATGGACGCGGACGCGCTCTCCACGTCCGCATTCGTGATGGGGCCGGAGGAGGGGCTGGCACTCCTGGAAGGTCTGGACGGGGTCGAAGGGCTCATCGTGACGAAGGACGGCACGGAGCTCGCCACTCGAGGGTTCGAGCGAACGGCCTGAGGGTCGGCCTCGGCCCGTCCCACCGACGGCGCGCGCGCCCGGAGGCCCGTCGCGCCGCCCCCCTCTCAAGAACGGCTCACCGCGATCTAGGCGTCACCCGGCGGTCCACGATCGCCGATGCGACCCCGTCGTGCACCGCCCGTCGGAACGCCGTGACGCGGTCGTTTTCCCGCGACGGGTTCACCCGGTTGGTGAGGAGCACGACGAAAAGATCGAGCTCCGGATCCACCCAGATCGACGTGCCGGTGAAGCCGGTATGCCCGAACGACCCGGCCGAGAGCAGGTCCCCCGCGGACGACCGGCCCTGGGGCGTGTCCCACCCCAGGGCGCGGCTCACGCCCGTCTCCGCCCGGGTGGTGAAGAGATCCACGGTCGCGTCCTGGAGGAGCCGGTTCGCGATCGGCACGCTCCGCGCTGCGCACGGAAGGCCGCTCGCCGGCTGGAAATCGCACGGTCTCGCCATCCCCCCGCTCGCGAGCATGCCGGCGAACACGGCCAGGTCCTGGGCGGACGAGAACAGACCGGCGTGCCCGGCCACGCCCCCCATCGCGTGCGCGTTCTCGTCGTGCACCTCGCCCCAAACGTGGTATCCCCGCCAGGCCCGATCCACCTCCGTAGGGGCGATCCGCGCCCGATCCGCGGCGTCGGGCAGGAAGCCGGTGTGCTCCATTCCCAGGGGACGGAAGGCACGACGTTCCAGGAACGAGTCCAGAGTCTGGCCGGTGACGGCCTCCACCACCCAGCCTAGGGTCATGAATCCCAGGTCCGAATAGACGGTAGCCTCACCGGGAGGGGCCTCCAGCAGAAGGTCGGAGATCTCCTCAAGAAACGACGAGGGTTCCGAGAGCTCACTGTAGAACGGTCGGAACGCGGGGAGACCGCTCCTGTGGAGCAGCAGATCCCGAACCGTGACCCCGGCCTTCCGCGGATCCCCACGTGCGAACTCCGGGAGGTGGCGCGTGACCGGATCGTCGAGCCCCAGTCGTCCGTCCTCGATCAGGAGCATCACGGCCGTCGTCGTCCCCACCACCTTGGTGAGTGACGCCAGGTCGTAGAGGGAAAACGGAGTAACGCCCTCGCTCGCCGGGTCCCAGTCCAGGCGTCCGTATCCCCGGAGACGGACCAGCTGGCCTCGCCGGCCCACCGCGAGTGCGGCCCCCGGGGAGACGGAGTCCTCGAGGGCCCGGAGGATGTACGCGTCCAGAGCCTCGAGCTGGACTGGATCCATCCCGGTGGAGGCCGGATCCACCTCCAGGGGCGAGATGCGAAGGTTCCGCCACGCCTGCGGAGCCGCGACGCCCTCGGGCAGGGCCGGGATTCCCGCGAGCGGGCCCCCCGGCTGGTCTCCCGGGGCGCGCTCGAGACCCTCGCCACGCTCGTGGAGTCCGGGAAGGCCGATCGGGAGTCGCCCTTGAATCGCCTCGACCCCAGCTACCGCACGAGCGGCTGCCCTCTGGGAGACTTCCCGATCGCCCCAGGCTACGAGATACGTGCCCACTTCCGGGACGACCCCGAGGAGATAGGGATTCCCGAACGAGAGGAGCGCGGTCGGATGGCGCTCCGAGACCGCCCGCACGAACTCGACGACCGGTCCCGGGAGCGCGACTGAGCCCGCCCCCGCCCGGGGCGGGACGTAGGCACTCACGAACACGACGTCGAAGCTTCGCGCCTCTTCCAGCATCTCCTCGAGCTCGTCCTCACGGGCCGTGGGTCCGATCCGTGCGCTCCGGACCTCCGGAACGAGCCCGCGGAGGGTCGCGTCGAACTCCCGCCCCGCTGGAAGGTCCTCCAGGGCACCGTACGTCACGCTCAGGACGCGACGCACGCGCTCGGCCTCGAGCGGGATCAAGCCGTCCCGATCTCGAGGGAGCGTGATGGAGCGCGACGCGACCCGGTCCGCAACGGCCCGGTGCTCGGCGGTCCCCACCACCCCCGTCACGGCGTCGAGCGAGACGGTGCGCCCGCGGTGGAGGCCCACCTTCGCCTTCGCCCGGAGGATACGGCGCACCGACTCGTCGATCCTCTCCCGGGACACCCGCCCTTCCCTCACCGCCGACAGGACCGCTTCGATCGCCTCCGGTACGGAGGCGGGGATCAGAAGGACATCGGCACCCGCCTCGAGCGCGAGCACCGCGGCCTCGCCGGCCCCGAACCCCGTGGTGATCGCCCCCATGCTGAGCGCGTCGGTGAAGATGATCCCCTCGAAGCCGAGATCGTCCCGAAGGAGCCGCGTCAAGATCTCCGGAGCGAGGGTCGCGGGGGGGCCCTCCGGACCCAGGATCGACGGCACGGACACGTGCGCCGTCATCACGGCGTCCACGCCTTCCTCCACCGCCGCGCGAAACGGAACGAGCTCGATCCGATCCAGGCGTTCGAGATCCGCCGTCACTTCCGGCAGGTTCAGGTGCGAGTCCGTGCCCGTGTCGCCGTGCCCGGGGAAGTGCTTCGCGGTGGTGAGCAGCCCTCCGGCCCGCGCGCCCCTTAAGTAGGCCCTACCGAGCCGCGCCACCTCGGCCGGGTCCTCGCCGAACGAGCGCGTATTGATGATAGGATTCTCGGGGTTCGAGTTCACGTCCAGGACGGGCGCGAACGTCATGTGGACGCCGACGGCTCGCGCCTCGAGGCCCGTGATCCTCGCGAGCTCGCGGACCTCCGCCTCGTCGCCGATGGCCCCAAACCCCATCGTGGGCGGGAAGCTCGTTCCACCTCCCTGCGGAAGGAGGGACGGGAGCGCATACGTGTGGTTGATCCGCATCCCCGGGCCGCCGTTCTCGAAGTCCGATGCGACGAGGAGGGGGACGTCCGCCCGGAGCTGGAGCGCGTTCAGCTTGGCCGCGTAGCCGTGAGGGGTTCCGATCGAGATCGCGAGACCGCCGATTCGCCTCCGCTCCACCCACTCCAGCGCCTCCACGAACTCCGGGTCGTCCTCCGAGGTATAGCCGCCGCTCATCCAGGGAAAGACGAGCTGGCCCACCGCCTCCTCGAGGGAGAGCGTCGCGAGCGTCTCGTCGATCCACTCCCGGGCCTCGTCGTTCAGCACGTCGGCGTAGTAGGGGCGCGGCACGCCGCCCGAGGACGCGCCGGCGGACCCGGCCGGCGCGCATCCCGCCCCCGGCCCGCCCACCGCTGCCGCGACGACGAGCGCGACGGCCGCCCGATCGAGCGGCCTCGCCCTCATCCGCACGCCCCGCGCGCGGGCAGTGTGGCCCCGTTCCTCGCCGGGAGCTGGATCCCGTCCCCGATCCCGTACTCGGGCGGGATCCGGGTGGGGGTGCGGCCCACGATCGGGAGGTCTCCGAAGAGCGCCCGTGCCGCCGCCCGCTGGCTCACCTCGGCTCCGCTCCATGCCAGGAGATACGCCTGAACGTCCGGAAAGTCGCTCAGCAGGTAGGGGTTCCCGAACGAGATGACGACATGGGGCCGCCCGGAGGCGCTCAGCGTCTGGAGGAACTCGACGAGCTCGGGAGGCGCCGCGACCGTCCCCGCAGACGACACGGCCGTGATGTGGAGCGACACCACCACTAGGTCCATCCCGCGGGCGCGCTCGAGGAGCCGCTCGTACTCGTCCGTCCCGGTGTCGGGCTCGACGGTCGCCGTCCGGAGCCGCGGGTAGGTCTCCCGGAGGCGCGCGTTGAAGGCACGCCCCGCGAGCAGATCGGTGGTCCGTCGATAGGTGACGGAGATCACGTCTGCCGTCCGGGTCCCCGCGAGGGGAAGGAGGCCCCGCTCGTTACGAAGGAGCGTCAGGGACCTGTCGGCGACCTCCTGCGCGATCTCCAGGTGCTCCGGAATCCCCACCCGTCGAAGGACCCCCTCCAGGTCCACCGCCCGCTCACGATGGAGACCCAACTCCGCCTTGAGCGCCAGGATCCGACCGACGGACTCGTCGATGCGCTCCTCGGGGATCCGTCCGGAAAGCACGGCCGTCATGACCCCCCGGATCGCGGCGTCCAAGTCCGGCGGCATGAGGAGAACGTCCGCTCCGGCCTCCACTGCGCGTGCCGCGGCCTCCTCTCTCGTGAACGAGCGACCGATCGCTTCCATGTCCATGGCGTCCGTGAAGACGAGCCCATCGAACCCGATGTCGCTCCGGAGGAGCCCCGTCAGCACGGCGGATGACAGCGTGGCCGGAACGCCCAGATCGCCCGTGAGCTCCGGAATGGACACGTGCGCGGTCATCACGGCTCCCATCCCCACCGCCACCACCTCGCGGAAGGGCACGAGCTCCGTCTCCTCCAGCTGATCGATCGTGAGCGGGATGACCGGGAGCGAGAGGTGCGAGTCGGTGTTCGTGTTCCCGTGCCCCGGGAAGTGCTTCCCGGTGGCTACGGCTCCGTAGTCCTGGATGCCCCGGACCAGGCAGCTCCCCAGCGCGGACACGAGCAGCGGATCCTCGCCGAAGGAACGCGTGTTGATGATCGGGTTGTCTGGATTGTTGTTCACGTCCAGCACCGGCGCGAACGAGACATGGATCCCCACGGCGCGGGCTTCCTCCGCCGTGACCCTTCCGGTCTCGTACGCCAGAAAGCGATCCCCGGCGGCTCCGAGCGCCATGAGCGACGGGAACTCGGTCGCGCCACCGAGATCGGTTCCTCCGGGAAGGAAGGTGGCCCCTCGCATCCGGAAGCCCGCCCCCCTCTCCAGGTCCGCCGCCACGAGCAGGGGGATCCGGGGGCTCCGCTGGAGCACGTTGAGCTTCGCCGCCACATCCATGGGAGTGCCCGCGGACACGATGAATCCTCCGACCTGCTGCTCGTCGATCCGCTGGACGGCCAGCTCGTAGCCCGCGGACCCCTCGGGCGAGAAGTCCCCGGGGACCCGCGGCATGAGCATCTGACCGACCTTCTGTCGGAGCGTGAGGCTCTCGAGCGTCTCCCGCACCCAGGCTCGCCGCTCCTCGTCCACGGCCCACTCGTTGGGAGCCCCCACAGGCGCGCGAAGATCGGAGTCTAGGAGAAGGTCGGCAGAGCCGGCACCGGGGGCCGCCCCGCGGTCGCTCGCGGCGGCCGGGGCGTCGCTCCCTGTGCGGCCACCCAGCCCCCCGCCAGCCCCGCCGGGGGCTGGATTCCGGGCAGGATCGTCGGTCGGCCCTTCGGCGGCCACCGCCCCCGACTCCTCCACGGGGCCGGGTTCAGGGCCCGGGTCGGGCCACCACGGGAGGCGCAGGGAAGAGCAGCCGACGAGAAGCAGGCCGCCGAGCGCGAAGATCGTGACAGCCTTCAGCGCACTGATCTGGACGGTCTTCTTGTGGGGCCGGACCATCGGAGGAAGTGGGGCCATCGAGCCGGGTCCCGGGCGTGGAGTCGAGCCGGTGAATCAAGAGAACGGGCGCCCGCGTTGACCTGGTCCGCCCGATCGCCGATGTTCGGGACCGAACCCCGTGCGACACCTGGCTGGACGCCGCCTGGACACGGCCAAGGTAGGAGAAACCCCACACCGCGACAATCCGGGGACACCGTGAGATTCCCGACATCCGGACGCCGCGTCGGGGCGCCTCCTAGCGGGGTCGCCGCGGCCCTCTGTCTGATCGTCGTCGGCTGCGCGCCCGGCGACGCCTCCGACCCTTCGGCCGACGCCGATGCACGGGCCGACGCCCTGGCGGGATCCGGCGCACCCTCGGTGCCGAGCGTCCGCCCCGGGATCGAAGTGCTCCTCTCGGACTCCCTGCACCTCGTTCGCGGGCAGAGCGTGGGCCTCATCACGAACCACACCGGGGTCGATGCGTCCGGGAACTCGTCGATCGATCGGCTCTACACACACTCGGAAGCCGATCTCGTGGCGCTCTTCTCCCCGGAGCACGGTATTCGGGGCACGGCCGGGGCCGGGGCGACGGTCGACCAGGAGATCGATTCCGGCACCGGCCTTCTGGTCCACTCCCTTTACGGAGCGACGTTGAGGCCGACGCCCCAGATGCTCCAGGACGTCGAGGTCCTCCTCTTCGACATCCAGGACATCGGGACGCGCTATTACACGTACATCTCTACGATGGCCCTGGCGATGGAGGCCGCCGGAGAGCAGGGAATCCCGTTCGTGGTCCTCGACCGCCCAAACCCGATCGGGGGAGTGCAGGTCCAGGGGAACGTGCTGGATCCGGCGTTCGCTTCGTTCGTGGGGCGCTACCCAATTCCGACGCGGCACGGCATGACCCCCGGAGAGCTGGCCCGTCTCTTCGCTGGCGAGTTCGGGGTGAGCGTCGAGCTCCACGTGGTCCCCATGGACGGATGGCGTCGGGGCATGCTCTTTACCGACACGGGTCTCCCCTGGCTCCCGCCGTCTCCGAACATGCCCGACCTAGAGAGCGCGCTGCACTATCCGGGTACCTGTCTCTTCGAGGGCACCGACCTCTCCGTGGGCCGGGGCACGGAGCGACCCTTCCAGTGGGTCGGCGCCCCGTGGTTGGACGGGGATGAGCTGGCCCGCCGGATGACGGCCCGGTCGATTCCCGGCGTTGCCTTCCACCCCGCCGTCTTCACCCCGAGCGCACCCGGCGACGGGAAGTTCGACGGAGCGGAGGTCCATGGCGTCCGACTGGAGGTGACCGACCCCGATCTCTACGACCCGGTCCACGCCGGAATCGCTCTTCTGGTCGAGGCGAGGCGTATGTCGGGAGACCGGTGGAGATGGAACGTGGAGCACTTCGACCGATTGGCTGGGACCAATCGGGTCCGCTTGGGGGTCGAAGAGGGCAGGAACGTGCCGGAGCTGACCCAGGGGTGGGCGGGAGAGCTCCGGGCTTTCGAGGCCCGGCGCCAGAGAAGCGTCCTGTACGGACCGTGAGTCCGTCACCGGGAACGGGTGAACCTGCCATGACCCAGTCTCGTGCGTCTAGATCCGCTCCGCCGCGGCGCGGCGGGCAGGCCCGGATCCTTCCCGGCGGCCACCTGCTTGCCAGCGGGCGGACCTGGATCCTCCTCGGCGGCCTCGCGGTTGGCGGCGTGATACCCGCGGCTCTCGCCGGACAGCCGAGGGCGGGGCCGCCGGCTCTCCCCACACCCGTCGCGATCCAGAGCGCCGTTGCGCCGGTCCCCTTCGGGCCCGGCGAGAGCGCCCAGTACGAGGTGAGGCTCGGGCGCCTGTCCATCGGACGCGGGTCGATGGAGATCCTGGGCGTGGAGGCCGTACGGGGCCGGTCCTCCTATCACGTGTCGTGGCGCATCGAGGGCGGCCTGCCCCTCCTTCGTGTGCGCGACCACTTCCAGACCTGGATGGACGTGACGACCCTGGCGACCCGCCGCTTCATCCAGGACATCGACGAGGTCCGCTACGAGAGGCTCCGCCACTACGAAATCTATCCCGAGGAGAAGCGCTGGGAGCTCCTGGGGACGGGCGACGCCGAGACGTTTACCACAGACCGGCCGCTGGACGACATCTCGTTCATCTACTACGTCCGGACCCTTCCGACCCTCGAGGTGGGTCGTACGTACACCCTACACCAGTACTTCCGGGAGGACCGGAATCCCGTAATCCTGAACGTCCTCCGGACGGAGCGGATCGACGTGCCCGCCGGAACGTTCGACACGATCGTGATCCAGCCCATCATCCGGTCCGGGGGGCTCTTCGGTGAGGGAGGCAATGCCGAGCTCTACTTCACCGACGACGAGGAGCGCCTCCTCGTCCGCATGGTGACCCGAGGCATCCCCCTCCTCGGAAACCTTTCCCTCCATCTCACGAGCGTCGAGCCGGGCGGTTCGCTGAACGACTGAACGGGGGCGGGCGGTTTCAGGCGCGGCGGGGTGGCGCTGCGGACGCCCGGGGCGGCTACGTAGCTGCCCGGACGCGTGCCGGGCATTCGCGGGCGACGACCTCCAGGAACGCCCGCTGGAGGTCTCGGGTGACGGGCCCTACCGCCCCGTCGCCGACCGGGCGGCCGTCAATGCGCACAATGGGACGCACCTCGGTCAGGCTCCCCGTGAGGAAGACCTCCGACGCCGCCCTGAGGGCATCGGACGAAGTCGGCCGCTCCTCCACGTCGTAACCCAGGTTCCGGGCCAGCTCCAGCACCACGCTCCGGGTGATCCCCGAAAGGATCTGGTGGGAGGCGGAGTGCGTGCGAATGCCCCGACCGAACACGACGAAGAGGTTGCTGTGCGCCGCTTCGATCGCTATCCCGTCCCGGACGAAGATCGAGTCCGTGACCCCGGCCTCCCGCGCCGCTTCCTGCGCGAGCACGTTGGGAAGGAGCTGGACGGTCTTGAGGTCCACACGCGCCCACCGCCGGTCGGGGAGGCTCACGGCCCCGAAACCCTCATTCCACGCGACGGAACTCGCTCGCGCCCAGGAGACCGCGTAGGCGTAGACCGTCGGTCTGGTCCCCTCCGGCGGGAAGTGATGAATGCGGGGAGCGGCTCCCCGAGTAACCTGAAGGTAGACCATCGAGGTGGGAGCCTCGGAGAGCCCGTTCCGCTCCACGAGCTCGGAGAGGATCGGCCCGAGCTCCTCCGGATCGAAGTCGATCCCGAGCTCACGGAGGCCACGGGAAAGTCGGTGCTGGTGCGCCGCGAGTCGGAGGGGCGCTCCCCCGTACACCGGAACGACCTCGTACACGCCGTCCCCGAACAGGAAGCCCCGCTCCTCGACCGAGAGACGCGCTTCCGACTTGGGCAGGTATGCTCCGTTCAGGTAGACAGTGTCCATCCCCGGTGGTGCTCCGTGGCCGGCGGGTGGCGACGGGGGGTCCTGGGAGGAGGCCTCAGGAACGAGCGTCATTCTGCTCGAGACGGTCGAACTCCTCCAGGAGCTCGGCCTCTCGGATCTGCCCATCCGGCTTCGAGTCGCCCTCGACCTCTTCCTCCTCCTCCGCGTTCTGGTCTCCGGACGTGATCTGGCGCCTCTCCTCACTCCCCGCCCCGACGAGCCCCATCTCGCGCTTCAACGCCAGGAGTCGCTCGTCCGCGTCGTCCACGCTCTCGAGCAGATGGAACTCTTTCTCGAGGCTGTCTCCAGCCAGCGACTCCGTGACCTCCGCGGTCGCAATGTTCCTCCGCTCCTCCTCCTCGATCCGCTCCGCCATCCGATTGAACGTGTCGAAGGCGGACGTGTCGGAGATGCCCGCTAGCGTCTCGTGGATCCGTTTCTGCGCCTGGGCCCGCTTCTGCTTCGCGATGAGGAGGTTCTTCTTCCGCTTCGCCTCCTCGATGCGCTCGTTCAGCTGCCGGAGAGACGTCTTGAGCTTATCGGTCTCGACCGCCTGAGCTTCCCACGTGTTCTTCAGCGTCGCGGCCCGCTCGGCATATTCCCCTTGCCGGAGAAGGGCCTGTTTGGCCAGGTCGTCCCGACTCTCCTGGACAGCGAGCACGGCCCGCTTCTGCCAATCGCGCGCATGCCTCATCTCGTCTTCGACCTGGACACGGAGCTTGCGCTCGTCGGCGATGGCGGCCGCCACCTCCCGCTTGGCGTTGGACAGCTGCTCGCGCATGTCGTGGATAATCTGGTTCAACATCTTCTCCGGGTCTTCGGCCCGGGCGATCAGGTCGTTGATGTTGGACCGGAACAGGGTCGACAGCCTCTGAAAGATGCTCATGCGATCAGCCCTCCACCGGCGCTGCCGCAAGCGCCCGGATCCGCTCCATGTGACTGGAAGCGGCCAGCATGATGCTCTCCAGCGCATCCTGCAGCTCGGCGAAGTCCATGGTTTCCAGCTGGAGCGTCTCGGTCAGAACGAGCTCGTTCTCTTCCAGGCCGTAGGCGCCATGGATCACGTCGTTGGCATTGAGCTCGAGCAAGGTCCGGAAGAGCTCTTCTCGGCTGCCGGTGCCCGGCTCCAGATCCATGACCTTCAGGCGGAGCACGAGCAGAGGGGAAGAGTGGTTCGCGACGACGGTCAGGCCCTCGGATCTGCCGCGGACGAGGTAGATCCCTTCCGCGATCTCCTCGTACTCGGCATCCATCCGGATGAAGTAGCTCTCCAGATCCTCGCGGCTCACCATGTTCCCTCCATGCAGGTTGCTGCGGCGTGGGGCGGCCGGAGGGCTGCCCTCTCTCTGATACGGGTGCCTCTCCCAGAGGGTCCGCCGGAGCCAGAGCCTCGAGGAGCGCTCATGTGTGGAAAGCCTTACGGCGGCCCTCACGGAAAGATTCAGGGGACAGGCGAAACCCACGCCCGGTCGCGTTACGCGCGCTCGACGTTCCTCAGTTACAGGACACTAGCTTAGAGGGGCACCCCACCGGGAGCAATGATGGGCACGCTCAGAGGAGGGAGACCGCCGCCCGACGCTCCCCTACACCTCCACGCCCATCCCCACCAGCGCGCGAGCCAGGTACTCGCCCGTCGGCGATCCCTCCGTCCCGGCGACGGCCTCGGGGGTTCCTTCCGCCACGATGCGACCGCCCCCGCTACCACCCTCGGGTCCCAGATCGATGATCCAGTCTGCCGTCTTCACGACCTCGAGGTTGTGCTCGATCACGATCACAGTGTTCCCGAGGTGCACGAGCCGGTGGAGCACGTTGAGAAGGAGCTTCACGTCATGGAAGTGGAGCCCCGTGGTCGGCTCGTCCAGGATGTAGAGGGTCTTCCCGGTTGCCCGCTTCGAGAGCTCAGCGGAGAGCTTGATCCGTTGCGCCTCACCCCCGGAAAGCGTCGTCGCCGGCTGGCCCAGGTGGACGTATCCCAACCCCACGTCGGAGATCGTCTGGAGCTTCCCGCGGATCTTCGGCACCGCCTGGAAGAACTCGAGGGCTTCGTCCACGGTCATCTCCAGGAGGTCCGCGATGGTCCTACCGCGATAGTGGACCTCCAGCGTCTCCCGATTGTATCGCTTCCCCCGGCAAACGTCGCAGGGCACGTATACGTCGGGGAGGAAATGCATCTCGATCTTGACCATGCCGTCCCCCGTACAGGCCTCGCATCGTCCGCCCTTCACGTTGAAGGAGAACCGCCCGGGGTCGTATCCCCTAATCTGCGCTTCGGGAAGCTCCGCGAAGAGCTTCCGGATGGGCGTGAACACCCCGGTGTACGTGGCCGGGTTCGATCGTGGGGTCCGTCCGATGGGCGATGGATCCACCTCGATCACCTTGTCCACGTGCTCAAGCCCTTCCACCCCGTTGTGCGCGAGCGGCAGCTCCCTGGCGCCGTGGAAGTGCCTCGCCAGCGCCCGGTAGAGCGTCTCGTTCACGAGCGTCGACTTGCCGGACCCGGACACGCCCGTCACGGCCACGAAGCACCCGAGCGGAAACGATGCGTCGATCCCGGCCAGGTTGTGGCCCCGCGCTCCATACAGCTGGAGCATGCGCTCGGTGTCCGCGGCACGTCGTGATTCGGGCAGCTCGATTCGCTGTCCCCTTCGGAGGTACGCGCCGGTGAGGGATTCCCGGCTCGTCATTACGTCCTCGAGGGTCCCGGAGCCCACGACGCGCCCTCCCCGACGCCCCGCCCCGGGGCCTAGGTCCACGAGGTAGTCCGCTCGGCGCATTGTCTCCTCATCGTGCTCCACGACGAGGACGGTGTTGCCCAGGTCCCGGAGGGCCTCGAGCGTGTCGAGCAACCGCGCATTGTCTCGTTGGTGGAGCCCGACCGACGGCTCGTCCAGCACGTACAGCACTCCGACCAGACGGCTGCCGATCTGCGTGGCCAGTCGGATCCGTTGGCCCTCTCCACCCGACAGGCTATCCGCCGACCTCCCGAGCGTGAGGTACCGGAGCCCGACGTCCTCGAGGAATCCGAGCCGCTCGCGGACCTCCTTCAGGATCGGCGTCGCGACCTCGGCCGGGAGCGCCGGGGGTCCCGACCTCGCGGACGCGGCTCGTTTGCCCCTCTCGCCGGCGATCGGGAGCGACTCGAAGAAGGTGCGCGCCTCACCGACGGACATGGCCACGACCTCGGCGATCCCCCGCCCCCCGATCGTTACCGCACGGGACTCGGGCCTGAGGCGCGACCCCTCACAAGCCGCGCACGGCCGCGCCGTCATGTACTGGGAGAGCTGCTCCCGCACGGAATCGGACGACGTCTCCCGATAGCGTCGGAGAACCCCTTCCACGACACCGGCCCAGGGCTCCGAGTAGCTGTGGTCCCTGCCGCTTCTGCGGTAGGGAAAACGGATCTTCATCCTGCCGGATCCAAGCATCACCGCGTCCCGCGCCTCCTGGGACAGCTCCCGCCACGGAGCCGCGGGGTCGAACTCGTACGCTTCGGCCAGCCCGGGGAGCACCGAGCGCCGCAGGTGCCCGCGGAGTTCTCCCCACGGAAGGATCACGCCCTCGAGGATGGAGAGCTCCGGAGCCCCGATCATGAGCTCAGGGCTCACCTCGTGCCGGCTCCCTAGTCCGTCGCACTCGGAGCATGCCCCGTGGGGCGAGTTGAACGAGAACTGACGAGGCTCAAGCTCCGCCAGGCTCACGCCGCAATAGACGCAGGCGTACTGCTCGCTGAAGAGATGCGACTCGGGGTCCCCACCGCCCGCCCGATGCCCGAGCACCTCGACGATCCCGCCGGCCGTCCTCAGCGCGACCTCGACCGAATCCGCGAGACGGTCTCGATCCTTCTTAGCCACGATGAGTCGGTCCACGACCACGGCGACGTCATGGTTCTCGTACCGATTGAGGGCCGGAGGCCTTGCCAGGTCATGCATCTCGCCGTCCACGCGCACCCGGACGAACCCCTCCTTCCGCGCTTTCTCGAACAGCTCCCTGAACTCCCCCTTTCGCCCCCGCACCAGGGGGGCAAGCACCTGGATCCGGGTGCCGTCACCCAGCTCGAGGACGCGATCCACGATCTGCGTGGCCGACTGGCGGAACACGGGGCGGCCGCACTCCGGGCAGTGGGGAGTGCCGAGCCTCGCCCACAGCAGGCGCATGTAATCGTAGATCTCGGTGACCGTGCCGACCGTCGAGCGTGGGTTACGGGAGATCGTCTTCTGCTCGATCGAAATCGCGGGCGAGAGGCCCTCGATCGAATCGACGTCCGGCTTCTCCATGAGCCCCACGAACTGGCGGGCGTAGGCGGAGAGGGACTCGACGTAGCGGCGCTGTCCCTCGGCGTAAATCGTGTCGAACGCGAGCGAGCTCTTCCCCGAGCCCGACACCCCCGTAATGACGACGAGGCGCTCGCGGGGGATCTCCAGCGAGATGTTCTGGAGATTGTGCTCCCGGGCACCTCGGACCGTCAGCGAACCACGGCTCATAGCGCCATGAGGCGCGCGATTCGTTCCTCCGTCGGAGGGTGGGTGCGGAAAAGGCCGAGGAACGCCCCACCGCGCACCCCGGCCAGTGGGTTCACGATCGCGAGCTGCGCGCCGGCCGGGTTCACCTGCATGGGGATCTTCTTGGAGTACGCCTCGAGCCGCCGGAGCGCGCTCGCCAGCCCCTGCGGGGATCCCGAGATGAGCGCCCCGGTGCGGTCGGCCTGGAACTCGTTTGCGCGGCTGATTCCCATCTGGACGATCATCGCGGCCAGGGGCGCCACGATCGACATGACGATGAGCCCCATCAGATTCCGATCGCCATCCCGCCCGCCGAACCCGAAGATCGCGCCCCAGCGCGCGATCGTCGCGAGCATGGCGATCGCGCCCGCCATGGTGGCGGCCACGGTCGACACCAGCATGTGGTAGTGCTTGATGTGGGCGAGCTCGTGGGCGATGACGCCCTCCAGCTCCTCGCGATCCACCAGCTTGAGGAGCCCGGCCGTCACACACACGACCGCCTTCTCGTGGTTCCGGCCCGTCGCAAAGGCATTCGGCTGCTCGGACGGCGCGACGGCCAGGGTCGGCATCGGGAGGTCGGCTCGCTGCCGCAGCTCGTCCACCATGCGATAAAGCTCGGGCGCGTCGTCGGGCCCGATAATCCTGGCCCGGTACATCCGGAGGACGGCCCTATCGCTGAACCAGAACATCCCGAAGTTCATAACGGCCGCCAGCGCGAAGAAAAGGATGGCGCCCTGCTGGCCACCGAAGTAGCCACCGAGCACCACCAACAGCGCGGTGAGCCCCGCCATCAACAAGAAGACCTTCAGTTGCTGCATGCTCCTCTCCTCAGGTAGCCGGGCGTGGGGCGGTCGCGTGACCGTCTGATCCCGGAGCCCGCTGAACGTTCGACACGATCGCCGCCGGTCGGGGCGAGCCCCGCGGGCCGCGGTCGAGTACGCTCCTACCCCGCGGTGCTCTGAGGGGTGCCGGACGGCGACACGCTTCGAGGGGTGCCTGGCCGCAACCCCTTTTGGTTCGTCGGCAACCCGTCAATACCCCCACTCCCGGTAGAGGGAAAGGCCCAACACCTTCGAGAGCCTGACCCCAAGCGTTCCGAACCCAGTCGTCGCCTCGCGCGCAAAGCGGTCCTCGACGAAGCCCTCCACGGACCAGGTGTCCGTGAACCTCCACTCAACCCGAGCACCGGGGAACGTCTGGCTCACGGCTCCAAACCCTGAGAGAGGGCGCACGACGAGCGCGAGGAAGAGGTCCTGGCCGAGGTAGCGGCCGACCTCGATCTGCGTGTACGCAAGCGATCCGGAAAGGCCCGCCGTCGATTCCACTGCCGCGCCGTCCTGCAGCTGCGTGATCGAGAAGTAGTCGAACCCGACCTCGCGACCGACCAGCTGGCCGAGGCTCGAGGCCACCGCACCCACCCCGAGGGTCACCCCGGCACCGGCGGCCCGCCGGAGGACGCTCGTCTCCGCCGAGGCCAGCGCGTACGAGGGCCTCCCGAAGATGAGGTAGCTGACGAGGTCGGACTCGGCGATCGGGGGCTGGGTGTCCGAGGCAAGGGTGACCCGTGGGCTCACGAGCGTGCCCTCGACGTTGGCCGTGATGTCGAGCAGCTCGCCAGCCTCGCGCCGGAGACGGGTCACCGCCTGGATGGCCAGGGTCGGGTTGATCCCGGCGGTGCCCAGGAACTGGACGGTCCCGGACGTGACCTGGAACTGTTTCCCGACCACGTCGTAAGTGCCGCGGATCGGTTCGAGATCGCCGACGAGGAAGACCTCCCGATCGGACCGGGCGTGCTCCACGTCCAGGTTGCCCCCGATCTCGATGTTCATCTCGCGGCTCCGGAGCCAGAAGTCGCCCTGGAGGGCGAGACCGACCTGCACCCGGAAGTTCTGAAGGAAGGGGTTGCGCGCGGCGTCCACCGCCGGTCTCACGCCCACGAAGGTCGTGTCCAGGACCTCGAGGAGGGAGGGGTCCGTGAGATCGATCACCTCGGTCGTCCGCGCGAACTCATCGAGGAAGAGCTCTCCCTGCTCGACCTGGACGGTCCCGCTGACCTCCGGGGCGGAGTACCGCCCGGCGAGACGTACGTCGCCGCCCAGCCGTACCACCATGTCCCGGCGGCTCACGGTCTGAAACCCCGCCGCCGTCACCATCAGGGACTCGAACACCGGATCGGAGACGTCGGCTACGTCGATCGTGCCCGACACCCGAGCCGTTCCCACTGAAGTGACGGCGCCCTCCACGTCCACCAGGCCCTCCTCGCGGAGGGTGAGACTCATGACGATGTCCTCGGGGCGGATCCCCAGCTCCGAGAGGAGCACGCGGCCGCCGGACATCCGAACCTCCCCGCTGGGACGGAGGTCCGTCGGAGTCCCTCGGAGCCGGATCTGCCCGTTGACGTTCCCCTCGACCTCCTCCAGAACGTCGAGAAAGGCCAGCGCCGTCGCGGCGGGGAGGGAGTCCACGGAAATCGTGACGTCCATCTCCCGGTCGAGGAGCCGTCGGTCCACGGCACGGAGAGACAGATCCGCCGGAACGCGGCCTTCCACGTCCAGACGTGTGCTCCCGGACAGGATTCCGACGAGCCGGCCTTGAAGGAGCTGATCCCCGTACTCCACAGTGCCTTCGACCCGCGAGAGCCCCGCGCCACCGGACGAAAAGTCGTCGATCGCGACGGCGGCAGTCATTCGGGGCGACGACGCCGGGCCCGTGACGTCGAGGGAGAGGTCCACGATTCCGGCCGGAAGCCGATCGGTCTGGAGGATCCCGGCGAGGAGGTCGATATTGACGCCCTCGAGCCGTACGCTCAGGTCCGACTCCTCGTCCAGGTCCAGGAGGCCGTTCGCCTCGATCCGCGCCGCCCTCCCGGCCCCGCCCTCCGGTCGCGCCACCCGAAAGCTGTCCACACGCACCAGGGATCCCGAGACCATGACCCGAGTCGGCGCAGCGAGGGACCACTCCGACGCGTCGATGTCGAGGACCAACGTCTCGAGGGCCACGTCCACCGCCACCGAGTCGTGCGTGAGGGAACCGCGAGCGCGATACGCTTCGTTCCCGTCCTTCCTGATATCCACACGAAAGGCCCCGCGGCCCGGCCCGTACTGGAGCTCCCCGCTCGCCGACTCGAGCGTGAAGCCATCGCCCGAGAAGGCCTCGATGTCTACGACGCCCTCCGCGCTCCAATCCCCGTCCCGCTGCCAGCTGCCGAGGAAATCGGCGCGACCGGATCCCACGGACGTCGCGCCGTAAATCAGATCGGCCACCTCGACGAACCCGTCCGCGGACAGGCTCGCCGCGGAGCCGACGAGTCGGATCTCACCTTCCGCGCTCCCGTCGAGCTCGATGCGGCTCAGTGCCGACAGGGTGTCCGGATCCACCCCCTCGAGCACCAGGAGATCGCGCTCTAGCTGGGACAACGTGTCCGCCGCGATGGGGTCGGGCCCGAACAGCGCGGGCCGGAGGGCGGCGAGCGAAGACGTCGAGAAGAGGACGAAGACCTCCCCGTCCGGCGCTCCCTCCTGGAGCGGCAGGCTTCCTGAGCCCGAGAGCTCGAGTACGGGCGAGCGCAGATCGAGGGCGTCGAGGGTGATTCTCCCCTCCAAGGCCACGACCCGGCCCTCGAGCAGCTCCAGCTCGACGCCGGCGATCCGAGACTGCCGGAGGCTCACGAACCCGTTCCCGGAGAGCGACTCGATATCGTGCCCGGCGCCCTGGAGCCGGAAGTCGCCGGTCACCACGGTAGGGTCCGGGAGTCGCGGAACGAGCGCGTGCAACCGGAACTCCTCGACCGACCCCTCCACGGCATACGCCCTCGACGGATCGCGGGCGTCGAACCGGCCCGACGCCTCGACAAAGCCGGCCGGAGTGACCACGCGGCCGGAGACCGACAGCTCCGAGAGGTTGCCCTCCGCACGGACTTCTCCCGACATCATCCCCGAGACGGGAAGGTCCCGAGCGAGTGCCTGCCCAAGGCCATCCAACGAGAGCAGATCCAGGGTCCCGTCCAGCTCGAGCGCGAGATCATCCGCCTCTTCTCGCAGGGTCCCGCGCACCGCGACCCGAGAGCGCGGTGACTCCGGCGTCCAGTGCTCGATCTCCCCATCGATCGCGAGGCCCGTTCCGAGGCTTCCGCTCAGCGTCGCCTCCGCGCGTCCGTCGCCCGTCAGATCGAGCTCGGGGAACACCTGCGCGAGAGACTCGTAGCGGAAGGGGTCCAAGGTGAGAGAGAGCCCGGACGTTCGAATACCGTCATCGAGTCCGACCCCTCCGTCGAATCGAGCGGCCCAACCGGGCCACCTCCCTTCCGGGTCCTCGTACGTCACGTCGCCGCTCGCCTGGAGGCTCCCGAGCTCACCGCTCACGGAAACGTGGCCGCGGACCCGCCCTTCTCTCGACAGGGACTCGGGGAGCCAGGGCTCCACGTCGGCCAGGTCGAGCGGAAGTAACTCCACCTCCGAGGGGAGCAGCGTGACGGCGCCGCCGAGACGAAGGCCCGCGCTCCCGCTCACTCGACTCGCCCCGACCCGAAATCCGCTCGACGAGACGCGCCACTCACTCACCCCGAGCGGTCCCGTCGCACGGACTACTACCGGTCCCGCTCCGTCCGGGAGGCGAGGCTCGAGCCAACGCAGATCCGCGAGCCGAAGCTCTTCCGACTCGAGTTCGGCCTCGACGGTGGTCTCGCCGTCGGGGCCACCCCACCGGATAGCCCCCTGGCCCGCCAGCCGCGACCCCCCCAACCCCACCCGCTCGGCGACGAGGGTCACCTCGGAACCCTCCCGCGTCACGGTGCCGCGGAGCTCCGTCACGTCAAAGGGCACGTCCAGGATGTGTGCAGTAAGAACGAGGTCTTCGATCGATACGCGCTGGCCCCCTCCCGGTGTGCCCACGAGCAGGGCTTCCGACACCCGACCCTCCATGCCCTCCAGACGCACGACCCGCACAGGACGGTCCCACCCGGGAAGGGTCTCGATCACCGCTCGCGACGGGCCGGCGGGTTGGGTGACCGGGAGGCCCACGACGACCTCGCCCTCGTGGATCTCGACGTCCCGAAGTACGACTGAGAAGCCGGAGCTCTCGTCCGGTGGCCCGCCCGCCGGACCGCGTGCCCTGAACAACGTCTCAATGTTGCTCGGGACGCCCTGCTCGCCCCACTCGATCGTGAGGCGCGGAGCCCAGATGCGGGCCGGTACAAGAACGATGTTCCTTCGGATCAGGTCCGGGAACGAATATCTGACGTCGAGCGAGTCAGCCTCGATGACCGGGCGTCCGCCGGCATCCCGGATGGTCAGGCCGTGGAGCCGGAATCCGCTCAAGATGCTTCCCGCCTGGACTCCCCCGACGTCGACCTGCCCGTTCACCTCCCCAGAAAGTTGCCGGACGGCCACTCTCAACAGGTACTCGTGGCCGGGCTGCGTGCGCACGAGGAGGAGGATCCCGACCGCCAGGACCGTGCCCGGGGCGAGGACCGCGGCGACCAGCCAGCCGAAGCCCCTCACGAACCGCCGCATGCTCAGAAAGCCTGGCCGATGGAGACGTGAAGCTGGAGGCGGTTCCAGATCGATCCTCCCCCTTCCTCGAACGCGACGAGCGGCCCGAGCGGAGCGAGGTCCTCTCGGCGCACCCAGTCGATCACGTTCCCGTCGGGCCCCTGGAGCCGATCCGACGGGGCGTCACGTCCAGGCTCGTAGGGACAGAGCTGCGAGGTCACCACCGGCCGCCTCGAGATCTCCCGCCCCCGGTAGGCGAGGTCGATCCTCACCGGACCGACCGGCGTGCCATAGCGGAGCCCGACGCCCGGCCCCAGCACGAGGCCATCGAAGGTGAAGCGCCCGCCCCCGTCCCACACCTGTCCGAAGTCCAGAAACGCAGCACCCGAGATTCGCGGTCCCCACATGGGGAAGCGCAGCTCAACGCTTCCCTCCACGTGACGGCTCCCACCCGTCGGCCGCGCGACGAAGGCACCGGCGACGAGTGGTGACGCGTCACACGTGAGCGCGAGGACCTCCTCCGGATCACACGCGGCTTCCACGCCCTCCAGGGTGGGAAAGAGGAGGTCCTCCAACCGGACCGACGCCACCTGCGGCCCGAGCTGGTTCTGGGGATATGCGCGAACCGAGTTCGAGCCCCCCGCGTAAAACCGCTTCTGGGGGTGAGCGACCTCGCGGCCACCGCTCAAGTCGGCCCCGGTCAGGCCCTCAAAGGCCCCGGCATCGAGCCAACCCCCTCGGAGCCGGCCCGCCAGGACGACCTCGCCGCCGAGCCCCCAGAAAGCCGTCGCCTCGGTGAGCCCCCGCCGATACGCGAAGTCAGAGCCGTTCCAGGAGGCCGCCACCTCCAGATCGGCCAGGAACGTGTAGCCTCCCGTGGGCGCCAGGGCCCGGTTCGTACGGTCCCGTAAGAAGGAGAGCCCCATGGGCACGAGCCAGTTCGAGGCCTGAAGGATGTCGATGTCGAGGGGGTTGCAGACGAGGACGCTCGTGCAGAAGAAGATCTCCGCCGCGTCGAGCCGGGCCAGCTGGGGACGGTACGAGAGGGTGAGGGGACTCGCCCTCCCGAGGCTTCGGATCAGGTTCAGATTCAGTCCAAGGGCCTCGCGAACGAACACATCCTGGAGGCTCTGTCGTTCCGCGAATATGGACGCGGAGAAGGAATGCCGCGGGGTGAAGACGAACGGCTGCGTGAAATCGGCCGACACGACCCAGTTCGGGTCCCCGTACACGTCGGTGCCGGCTCCCGCGCAAACCGACTCCTCGAGCGCGTGGGTCAGGACGTTCGACACCCGGCCGCGCACGACCAGGTTCCGGGCCCCGCCGAAGAAGTTGAAGCTGGACCACTGCGACTCGGCGCTGAAGCACTCGGCCGTGCTCCACGCGCCGCCGGCGCGCACCTGGTGGCGATCACCCTCGTTCACCGTGACGGTGAGCGGGACGACGCTGTCGGGCTCGTTCGCCAGGTCCTCCAGGATCGATGCGTGCGAGAGGATCTGCAGGCTGTAGAGGTTCCGCTGTCCCTCGAAGAGGAGTTCGCGGTTGTAGAGCGTGCCTTCGGCAAAGGGGAGCATCCACCGGATCAGGGTGTCGTCTAGTGCCCCGCCCCCGTCGTCCGGCCCGCGAACGATGGCGATCTGCCCGAAGCGGGCCGGCGGGCCCGTGTAGACGCTGAACTCGACCTCGGCCTCCCTCGATCCTGCAGGGATGAAGAGGTTCCGGAGCACCTCCACGTGCGCGTACCCCCGGTTCCGGAGCCGCCGCCCGAGGCTGGCGCGCGCCACCTCGAGGAGGAGCTGGTTCAGGGGATCGCCGACAGATACCGGCAGGTTCTCGGCCAGGGAAGGATCGTCGATGTCCTCGAGCCCGAAGACGTCGAGGGAGGCGATGCGGTAGGGCTCCCCCTCCTCGATACGGAAGGTGATCCGCGCGCGATTCCCGTCCTCCCGTACGACCGTCGTGTCGACCTGAGCCTCACGGAAGCCGCGCCGTGCGTAGAGGACGAGAAGCCTCCGGTAATCGTCCTCGAACTCCCGGGGGTTCAGGTACGACCGGTCGAACGCGAACTCGGCCCCCGTCCAGCAGAGGAATCGGAGCGGCACGAGGACGAGGGCGCCGAATCGGCACGTCGTGGGGCGGGTGAGGATCCCCGCGGCGAGAACCTCGTCAGCCACCGCCTCGTTGCCCTCGAACGCGAGCGACAGGACCTCCGGGCGCGTCGGAGTCTGGGCTTCGAGAGGTCCCCGGCCCGCTCCCCAAGGTCCGGCCAGCTCCCCGACGCCCGCGAGAACGAGCAGGACCGCCGCGGCCCGACCCCTCATCGCACCCCCTCCCTCGTGGCCTGTCCATCTCGCTCCCCGCTTCCCGCGCTCTGCTCCACGTGCTGCTCCCCACCCTTGGCGGCCCCGGGGAGCACGCCGTCCCCGAACCAACGATGTGGCGCGCGCGGGAAGGAGTGAACGCTCAAGGGAGCGAACCCGCCTACCTCCTCGAAGCGCATGAAGTGGGTCACCTCGACGGAACGCCCGTCCACGCGGATCCTGTTGAAGGAGCACTTCGCCCGCTCCCGGGCGCGGCCGCGTCTGGAGGTCGTCGTACCGCTTTGCACGATTACGATGCCCGGATCCGAGCTCGCGCCCGGATGCACGTCCAGCGAGTTCCCGATGTACGCCCGGTGGACGTGGCCCCCCATCACGAGCTCGACGCCCATCGCCTGGAGCGCCTCCAAGATCTCCCGCCCGTGCGGGAGGGCCTTGTCCCCCTCGTAATCGGGGGCGGGCGCCAGGTGATGGTGAGCCACAAGCGCCTTCAGATCCCCTGCGGGAGCGGATTCGAACGCTGCGCGCGCGAAGGCGAGCTGACCGGGCCCGATCCGGCCGTTCACGATCGACCGGTACGGCTCCGCGGAATTGAGGCTCACGACGGTGATACCCGGAAGGCGCGTAACGGTATCGAGCTCGTCCCG
This sequence comes from Longimicrobiales bacterium, assembly GCA_965198065.1. Lineage (GTDB taxonomy): Bacteria > Gemmatimonadota > Gemmatimonadetes > Longimicrobiales > Gaopeijiaceae > SHZS01. The sequence continues at coordinate 1,811,789 of CBDAON010000004.1, forward strand.
GATGAAGGCCCGGTAGTTCCGATAGGGTGCGAAGAGCCGCTCCACCACCCGGTAGAGCGGTACGTCGTGGTTTCCGGGTGTCACGACGAGAGGAACGGCCGGGAAGCGCTTCAGATAGTCACTGGCCGCCCGGTACTCCCGGACCTTGGCCCTCTGGGTGAGGTCACCCGACAGAACGATGAGGTCGGGACGGAGGTCGCGCGCTGCAATCAGGAAGGTGAGCGCCACGGCCGGGTCGTGGGGCTTACCGAAGTGGAGGTCGGAGCCATGAATGATCGTCAGCATGGGTGCCGCCCCTGTGCCGCCTAAGCAGAGAGGCCCGGAAACGGCAGCCCCGCGTCCGCGCTCACGCCCGGATCTCCCACCTCGCCCCTCGCAAGTCGAAAGGCCGCGGCCCTGGCGACCATGGCGCCGTTGTCGAGGGCGAGCCGAGGGGACGAGTGGAAGAGGCGTCCGTCCGGCCCCAGGCGACCGCGGATCTCGTCGCGGAGCGCCCGGTTCGCGGACACGCCCCCACCGAGCAGCACGCGGCGGCACCCCGTGAGATCGACGGCCCGTAGGGTCTTGGCCGACAGCGTCTCGACGACCGCCCCCTGGAAGGCGGCAGCCAGATCGGCGCGCTCCTCCGGGAGGCGCCCGGCCTCTTTCACGTCGGCCACGCGCTCGCCCACGGCGGTCTTCAAGCCAGAGAACGAGAAGTCGAGGTAGTCCGGATCCCCCGGCTCGTCTTCACTCCTGAGCATGGGCCTCGGGAGGTCGAAGCGAGTCGGATCACCGTCCCGGGCCGAGGCCTCGATACGGGGCCCCCCGGGGTACGGAAGATCGAGCATCCTGGCCGCCTTGTCGAAGGCCTCGCCCGCCGCGTCGTCCCGGGTCTGCCCCAGGAGGCTGTACCGCCCCCACGCCTCGGCGTGGAGGAGGAGCGTGTGCCCGCCCGAGACGAGGAGGGCAACGAAGGGCGGCTCGGCCTCGGGATCCTCGAGGGACGGGGCGAAGAGGTGGGCCTCCATGTGATGCACCGGAACCAGGGGCCGCCCCAGCCCGAAGGCCGCTCCCTTCGCCCAGCAGACGCCCACAAGCAACGCCCCGATCAGCCCGGGCCCGGCGGTCACGCCGAGCGCTGTCACGTCGTCCAGCGAAGCGTCGGCCCTGCCCAGCGCCTCCGCGACCACGTCGTCCAGCACTGCGAGGTGCGCCCTCGCGGCGAGCTCGGGTACGACTCCTCCGTAGATCTCGTGGACGTCCTGCGAGAGGATGACGTGCGCCACAAGGTCGCGGCCGTCCCGAAGCAGGGCGGCGGCGGTCTCGTCGCAAGACGTCTCGATGCCGAGGATCAGCTCCGGCGTCACCGGGGCGGTTCCCCACCGTTCCGCACGACGGCCATGCCCTGCCGCGGCGCGCCGGTGAGGAGCGGTGGAACCCCGGTGAGCGAGAGCGGGAATTCCCCCTCCGTGCCGGCCGGCGGAATCTCATCGGAGTCGATCTGCACCACGAGGGCAAGGCCGCTCAGGGCGTCGGATCCTTCCAGGAGCGGACGGGCCCCGCGCAGCACTACGGTGCCGGTCGTCTGCTGGACTTGGAGCCAGGTGCTCGACTGCAGCGCGGAGGGCAGGAGGACAGGGACGCCGCTCACCTCGGAGTCGACCCGCTCGGCCAACTCGAGCCGGACGCGCACCTCCCACGGAAGCACCTGGAGCCCCCGAACGGCGGAGGAGTCCACGGGCACCTGGACGGAGCCCGCCTCCGAGATCCCGGACAGGTACAGGGGAGCCAGCGGCACGGACGTGAGTGCGGCAACCCGGCTCCTCGGCCCGATGACCCCGACCACGTCCGGCTCGACGATCGGCGGAGCGGAGAGGGCCAGCCGCCCCGGCAGCTCGCCGCGGAGATCGAGGGTGGGAGCTAACGTTCTCCGCTCGACGGGCTCGAGCGTGAGCCGCACCGACGAAGGCTGGATGTCCTCCGCCACGACGCCCTGGCGATCCCCGATCTGCACCCACGCGGTGCTGAGCTGGACAACGGTGTCGCCCTGGGCGACCTCCTCCAGCGGGATCAGGACCGTGGGCCGGTCGAAGGCCATGCTGATCAGCTGACGGGACGGACCCCCGAACCGCACGGTTACCGAGGGGGGGATGGGCTCGCTCACGAGCGCCCAGGCCGAGTCGCCGACCATCACCTGCACCGCGACCCCGCTGATCTCCTGACGGTTGGGGGATTCGGCCCGAACGGCGACCCAGAGGAGGAGGGCAAACCCGAACGCCGAAAGCTTCAGCGTCCAGTTGCGGATCAGGAAGCCCGAAGGGGAGCCCACGGTTCGCTAGGCTCCGCCGCCCACGAGCCGCCGAATGAACGCGACGTTCGCGGGGTGGTCCCACTCCACCGCACCGACCTGCTTCCTGTAGATGATCCCGTCCCGACCGATCACGAACGACTCAGGTACGCCCGTCGTCTGGTATGTGCGCTGGATCTGTCCCTGAGGGTCGTGCAGGATCGGGAACGTGAGCCCGTACTCTCTGGCGAAGGCGCCGATGTTCCCCCCGGGCCGTCCTGCCACGTCGGTCTGGCCCATTCGGGCGTCCACGCTCACGGCCACGACCTCGAAGCCCTCGTCATGGAGCTGGTCGTAGAGCCGCTGCATGGAGGGCATCTCCTCCTCGCAGGGAACGCACCAAGTGGCCCAGACGTTCAGGAGGACGACGTTTCCCCCAAAGTCGGCGAGCGATGCTGGTCGCCCGTCCAACGTCAGGGCCTCGAAGTTCGGCGCCTCGTCCCCCGCGGTCACAGTCGGGATCCGGTCGCGGGCGACCCACGCCGCCACGATCACCGCGAGCGCTACGCTCGACGCGATCACGTAAGGTAGGTTGGAGGGCTTCCTGGTCATGCGTCAGAATCCTCGTCCGATCACGATCCACACCGCCGCCCCCGGCGGCACCAGCACGTCCGAGAGGGGGTACTGCTCGAGTACCTCTCCCCCACGGATGAGCGTCAACCGTCGGCCGACGTACGCCACCTCGAGCCCGAGGGAGTCCAGGACGAGCAGGGCCTCCTCCTCATCGAGCCCCACGAGGTACGGCATCGGGAACGCCGGCGGACCAAGGCTCACAGTGAGCCGCACGCGGGCCGGGAGAGCGACCTCCGCGCCAGGCACCGGGAAAGTCAGGGCCACCCGTCCCTCGGGAACCTCGGCCTCGAGCGAGTCCACCGCGACGTCGAAACCCGACGTCTGGAGGAGCGCCACGGCCCGATCGGGTCGCATGCCCAGCACGTCGGGCACCGAACGGTACTCCGGACCCGTGCTCAGCGCGACCTCCACCCGCCCGGAGGGAACGGCGAGCTGCCCCGGAAAGGGATCCTGTCCCACCACCTCTCCGCGCACGCGCCACGGGTGGCTGACCGAATCGACGATCCCCAGGAGGAGCCCCGCTTCGCGGAGCCCGGCCTCCGCCTCCGAGAGAGTCATCCCCCTCAGATCGGGCACACCGCGATACTCCTCGGTCCGGCCCTCGGGGAGGGGGAAGGTGACGTGTGTGGCATAGACGTACCCGACACTGGACCCGGCCAGGAGCACGACGCCTAAGAGGAGGACGAGGCGCCCGCCCCCGTGCCACGGGCCCCTCCCCGTCCTCGAAGCCGGCGGCGCGCCAAAGCGGGAGCCGGTGGACGACCGGTTTCGCCTGAGCGACCCTCCCAGTCTCACTCGCTTCTCCTGAATCGGGCGGCGAACGCCCCGTCCGTGCTCAGCTCGCCAGGGATTACCCGAAGTATCGCCGTCTCTCCTTCGAGCGAAAAGTCCAGTCGTCTGGCCAGGAACGCTTCAACAGCCCCCTCGTTCTCCTCGGTCTCGAGCGTGCACGTCGCATAGATGAGGGCCCCGCCCGGGCGCACGACCCCGGCGGCCCCGTCCAGGATGTGCGCCTGCACCTCCGCCAGTCGAGCCGGGTCGCCGGGTCGGAGCCGCCACCGCGCGTCCGGGTGGCGAGCGAACGTTGCCGTCCCCGTGCACGGTACGTCGACCAGCACCGCGTCCACCTCGGCGAACGGGGGAAGCTCCGCCCGCCCGGCCACCAGTCGCTCGGGAAGGCCGAGCCGGCGAAGCGCCTCCCTCATCTTTACGAGTCGGGCGCGAGAGAGGTCCATGGCAAATACCTCGGCCCCGAGGTCCATGAGGGCAATCCCCTTCCCACCGGGCGCGGCGCAGAGGTCGAGGACGCTCTCTCCCCTCTGCACGGCCGCGTGCTCCACAACGCAGGAGGCGGCGGGATCCTGGACGATGGCGGGAACGGCGCTCAGGGCCCGAGCCGGGTCGCTGCCGGCTGCCAGCTTGAGCGTCGCCGAGCTGGATGGCCCTACCTCGGCCGGGAGACCCTCCAGGGCGAGGCGCTCGCGAGCACCGGCCAGCGGTACGCCCAGCGGTCTCAGGAAGAGCTCGGGAGTGCGATTCCCCGCCTCGACCACGTCCCGGGCGCGAGCCGCCCCGAGTCGCTCCACCCATCGCTCGACCAGCCACCGGGGGTGGGAGCCCCACGTGGCCAGGTGCGCGACCGGGTCTTCTCTGAGAGAGGGGAACCGCTCTAGCCCGCCGCCGGCGTCCGCGAGGACACGGAGCACGGCGTTTGCGACTCCCGCCCCCTTCGCCCCTCCAACGTCTCGAGCCTGCGCCGCGCTCTGCGAGACGGCGGCGTACGTGGGGACAGACCCCATGGCGAGCAGCTGATACGACCCCACCCTCAGGACCTGTAGAAGGGGAACGGGCAGCGATTCCAACTCGCGATGGAGGTGGAGGCTCAGGAGAAAATCGAGGCGCCCCCTCAGCCGGAAGACCCCGTAGATCAGCTCGTGCGCCCATGCCCGATCCACGGGGGGAAGCTCCGGCGCGGCCGCCCCCCAGGCGAGGTCGAGCCGGCGCCCTCGATCCACCTCGCGCACGACGGAGAGCGCGACCCTCCGCGCCGAGGTGACGGTCAGTCGAGCATCCCCCCGGTGGGAGAGCTGGGGACGGCCACCTCACGGGCCGGCATCCGGCCGGCGAGGTACGCCAGACGCCCCGAGCGGACGGCGAGACGCATGGCGTGTGCCATCGCCACCGGATCGTCGGCGGCGGCGATCGCCGTGTTCATCAGGACGCCGTCCACTCCCTGCTCCATCGTGGCGCAGGCGTCCGAGGCCGTCCCTACCCCGGCGTCCACAATCACGGGCGCCCTGAGGCGGGCCTTGATCTCCCGGATGTAATACGGGTTGATGAGCCCGAGCCCGCTCCCGATCGGGCTCGCGAGCGGCATCACGGCCACGCACCCTGCGTCCTCGAGGCGGAGCGCCGTGACGAGATCGTCGTTCGTGTACGCGAGGACCTTGAACCCCTCCGCCACGAGGGTCCGCGCGGCGTCGAGAGTGGCCTGCACGTCCGGAAGGAGCGTGGACTCGTCTCCGATGACCTCGAGCTTCACCCAGTCGCTCAGCCCCGCCGCTCGGCCGAGCCGGGCGTAGCGGAGCGCGTCTTCGGCCGTGTAGCACCCGGCTGTGTTCGGAAGCAGGAAGAACTCCTCGGGGGTCAGGTGGTGCAGGATCGACTCCTCCTTCGAGCGGTCCAAATCCACCCGCCGGACGGCGACCGTCACCACATCGGCTCCGCTCGCCCGGATCGCCCGCACCATCGTTTCGTTGTCCCGGTACTTGCCCGTCCCGAGGATCAGCCGGGACTCGAACGTCCGGCCTCCGATCACGAGCCCTGGGTCACGCGGATCCTCGACCGCTGCGGCCGCGCGCTCGCTCGTCTGCGCTCTCGTCGTCATCGATGCGTCCCTCCCCCCACGAAGTGCACGAGCTCCAAGCTGTCGCCGTCCGCGAGGGTCGTCCGCTCGTAGCTCTTCCGCTCGACGATCTCTCGATTCCTCTCCACGACCACGAGCGCCGGCTCGAGATCGAGCTGCTCAAGCAGACCGGTGATGGTGGTGCCCTCCCGAACCCACCGCTTCCTACCGTTCACCTGGAGCCAGATCTGGGTTCCGCCGTCACACTTCCCTTCCGACACGCGTCCCCCCCTCGGCTGCCCCCGCTTCGGCCGCCGCCTCGATGCCGGCCAGGAGCTCCCGGACGGCCAGCACCGGCTCGCTCACCCCCCACACAGCCCTCACCACCGCGATCCCGTGCGCCCCGGTCCGGACGAGCGCACCAGCCGTGTCCGGGGTGACGCCTCCAATGGCGAGAACGGGCGTCTCTCCCGCCCCCTCCAGCAAGACACGGAAGCCCGAGACCCCGTGGCCCGACTGCCCCGGGTGGGAAGGGGTCGGAAAGACCGTCCCAACGTGCAGGTAGTCCACGTCCGGCGCGAGCTCCCGCACCTCAGTCGTGTCGTGCGCGGAGCGCCCGAGGAGGGAGCCGGGCCCCAGGATGGCGCGCGTCGCCTCGGGCGGAAGGCTCCGGCTCCCCAGGTGGACGCCGGAAGCTCCGAGCGCCAGGGCCAGGTCGATGCGGTCGTTCACCAGAAGGGGGACCTGGTGCTCCCGGGCCGCAGGCAGGAGCCCCATCCCGAGCTCCCAGAGGCGCCGCCCGGTCGCCCCGGGGCCCCTCAGGTGGAAGGCGATGCGCCCTCGTCCCGCCTCGATCACCCCACGGGCGCGCTCGCCGAACCGATCCCCAGCGAGGACCCGGTCGTCGGTCACGACGTGGAGGCGCGGAACCGCCGCTCGCGACGTCACGTAAAGCGAGCGCCGGAGAGGGGCTCGCGCCCTCGCAGCCAGGCAGCCGAACCCATTCGCCTCCGACCCGCGGGCTGGACCTCGTCCAGGCGGAGCCTCCCACCCTGTCCGGTCGCCACCTGGAGCTCCCCGGCGGGGGCTGGCTCGAGGAGCGTCCCTGGCGCCGCGTCCGTCGTGCCGTCCAGAACGGCGGGGGAAAAGAGCTTAATGGGCTCGCCGTCCAGCGTCGTCCACGCCCCGGGAACGGCGTCCATCCCGCGGACGTGGTTGGCCACGTCCACCGGTGGCCGCGACCAGTCGATCCGGGCAATCTCGCGGCTCACTTTCGGGGCATAGGTGGCCAGGGCGTCTTTCTGGGGGCGAGGTTCGAGCGCCCCCGACTCCAGGAGCGCGAGCGCCTCGACGAGGGCCTCCGCGCCTAGCTCGGCCAGCCTCAGGTAGAGCCCCAACGCGGTGTCGCTCTCCAGGATGGGGAGCTCTCGCTGGAGCAGGATTGGCCCCTCGTCCATGCCCTCGGTCATCTGCATGACCGTCACGCCCGTGCGCTCGAGGCCTCGCACCAGCGCCCAGTGGACGGGCGCGGCGCCCCGAAGCTCGGGGAGGAGGGAGGCGTGCACGTTCAGCGAGCCGCGCTCGGGCGCTTCCAGCAGCGCAAGCGGCAGAATGTGGCCGTACGCAACGACCACCGACACCTCGGGCTCTAGGGCCCGGATCTCGTCCGCGAATCGGGCATCGGCCCTGGGACGCTCGGGCGTGAGCACCGGGAGCTCTTCCTCGAGCGCGACCGTCTTCACCTCCGAGGCCTTGGGCTTCCGACCCCGTCCCGCCTCGCGATCGGGTCGGGTCACGACGCCCACCACATCGTGCCCCTCGCCGACGAGCGCCAGCAGGGACGGCACCGCGAAGCTGGGAGTGCCCCAGAAGAGAATCCTCAGCGCTTCGCCTCCAGATTCCGGTACTTCTGGAGCAGGATACTTCGCTTGAGGGGTGAGAGCCGATCGATGAAGAGGACGCCGTTCACGTGGTCCACCTCGTGCTGGAGGACCCGGGCGAGGAGCCCCTCGGCCTCTACCTGCACCGGCTTCCCGTCCGGGTCGAGTCCCTCGATGGTCACGCGTGCCGGGCGCGCGACAATCTCGCTCACGCCCGGAACGCTCAAGCAGCCCTCCGATCCGCGATCGATTTCGTCGCTCTGCTCGACGAGCTCAGGGTTCGCGAGCGCGAGCCGGACCGGCGTGGCGCCCTCCTCTTCCGCCACCTCCACGACGATCACGCGGCGGCGCACGCCCACCTGGGGAGCCGCGAGTCCCGCTCCCTCGGCGACGTACATGGTGTCAAACATGTCCCGGACGAGGTCTCGGAGCTCGTCGTCGAAGAGCTCCACGGGCTCCGCCCGCTCCCGAAGGATCGGGTCGCCAAGGAGGACGACCTCACGTACCGACATCGTCCGCGACCATCATACGGCTCACCTTGCCTCGCTCGATCACGACACGGGTGTTTTCCGCCGTCTTCAAGGTCAGCCGATCTCCGTCCACGTGCACGATCGTTCCGATGATCCCTCCCACGGTAGCGATCTCGTCCCCCTTCTTCAGCGCCGCGATCATCGCGGCCTGCCGCTGGCGCTCCTTGCGCTGCGGCCGAATGAGGAGCCAGTAGAAGATGAGGCCGATCAGGAGCAGCTGAACCAGCAGGAAGGAAAGCGGATTCCCACCATCCGCCTGGACCACCATGAGGCCATACGAGAGGTACATCACCTGCGGCTCCCTCCGCGTTCGCGTGACGGCCGACGCGCTACACTCCCCCTGGGCACACGGCGGCCGCCCGGGAGAGTGATTACCCCCGCCCGGCCCGGTACCGTTCCAGCCACTCGCCGGACCAGGCCCTGAACTCCCCCGCCCGAATCTTCCGTCGGGACTCCTCCGCGAGCCGGAGCAGGAAGCGAAGGTTGTGGATCGAGAGGAGCCGATGCGCGAAGGCTTCGCCCACCACGGTCAGGTGTCGGAGGTAAGCCCGGTCAAACGTCCGGCAGCAAGCCGCGTCGCAATGCGGGTCCAACGGCCCCCCGTCGAGTCGGAAGCGCTGGGACTTGAGGTTCACCTGCCCCTCCTCGGTGACCCAGGCCGTCCCGTGTCGAGCGTTCCGAGTGGGGGCGACGCAGTCGAAGAGATCGCACCCTCGAGCGATGGCCTCGAGGAGGTCGTCCGGATACCCCACCCCCATCAGATATCGGGGGACGTCACTCGGAAGCTCGTCGTCCAGGAGCTCGAGGATCTCCCACATCCGATCCTTTTCCTCACCTACCGAAAGCCCCCCGATCCCGTACCCGTGCCACGCCCCGGCAGCCCGCACGGAGCGCGCATGCTCCCGTCGGAGCTCGTGATAGACGTTACCCTGAAGGACGGGCATGAGGCTCTGCCGGGGCAGGCCGTCGAGCTCGGAGAGCGCCTCGAAACGCTTCAGGCAGCGCTCGAGCCACCGGAGGGTGCGGGCGTTAGCGGCCCGAGCCACGTCGGCAGCGCACCCGCCGGGCGGGCACTCGTCCAGCGCCATTATCACGTCGGCCCCGAGCCGTCTCTGGATGTCCACAACCTTTTCGGGCGTGAAAAGGTGTCGGGACCCGTCCAAGTGGTTCTGGAAATCGACCCCGTCGTCACGAATCTCCCGGATGCTCGCCAGAGAGAAGACCTGGTAGCCACCCGAATCGGTAAGGATCGGCCCGTTCCACCGCATGAACGCGTGGAGACCGCCGAGCTCTCCCACCTCCTCGTGTCCGGGTCTCAGGTACAGGTGGTAGGTGTTCGCGAGGACCATCGTGGCGCCCACCGCAACGACTTCGTCCGGAGAGAGGGTCTTCACGGCCCCGAGCGTCCCCACCGGCATGAACTGGGGTGTCTCGACCGGCCCGTGGGGCGTCCAGAACGTGCCGGCTCGGGCCGCCCCGTCCGTGGCCGTCAGCTGGAATGAGAAAGGCTCGCGCGAGGACGTCACCGCCCGCCCGGGCTCGAAGGGGTCGTGGCTCCGGTGTCCCCCGGCGGCGTCACGACCATCGCGTCGCCGTACGAGTAAAAACGGTATCCGGACGCGACCGCGTGCCCGTACGCCGCGAACGTTGTCCGATATCCGGCAAACGCTGCGACGAGCATGAGGAGCGTGGACCTGGGCAGGTGGAAGTTCGTGACCAGCCCGTCCACGACACGGAAACGGAATCCGGGAGCGACGAACAGGTCGGTCTCTCCCTCCCCGGCCCGGACGCCGCCGTCCCCGTCCGCGGCGCTCTCGAGCGTTCGGACCACCGTCGTCCCGACGGCCCAGACCCGCCCCGCGTGCCCTCGTGCCTCGGCGACCGCCAGGGCCGCCTCCTTGGGCACCCTCCAGTGCTCACGGTCCATCCGATGCTCGTCGATCCTAGCGGCCGACACCGGGCGGAAGCTCCCGGGTCCTATATGGAGCGTTACGCTCGCCATCCCCACGCCCCGGGCGCGGATCCGCTCCAGAAGCTCCCGCGTGAAGTGGAGCCCGGCCGTAGGGGCCGCGACCGATCCCGGGGTGCCGGAGTAGACGGTCTGGTAGCGCTCGCGGTCGAGCGGCTCGTCCTCCCGATCGATGTATGGGGGCAAGGGGATCCGACCGTTCCGCTCGAGCGCCTCCCTCAAGGGGACCGAGCTCTCGAGGCGGACCACCCGGGACCCGTCTGCGAACCCCTCCTCCACGATGACCTCCAGCTCGGGCGAGACGACGACCCTCCGGCCCGGCTTGAGCTTCGAGCCAGGTCGAACGAGCGCCTCCCACGTGGCGGCGCCAAGCGGATCGCCGCCCTTCTCCACGGGCCGGAGCAGGAGCACCTCACACTCCGCTCCCGTAGGCTTCCGGCCCAGGAGCCGCACCGGGAGGACTCGGCTCTCGTTCACGACGAGGAGGTCGCCGGCCCGAAGGAGCGAGGGAAGTTCGGCAAAGGTGAGGTCCAGGAACGAGCCGGAGGGGGACGTGTCGGAGACGACACCCGGATCTACGCCATGCGCGCTGCCGGAGCGCACGTCCCGGGAGGCCTCAAGCCCCTCCCTGGCCACGGCGAGCAGCCGGCTCCCGTCTCGGCGCTCCGCCGGGTAGCGCGCGACGCGCCCGGGCGGGAGCACGTACTCGTACGCGTCCGTCCGAAGCAAGTCCGGCGGAGGGGGCGGAGCGGAGCGCGTCACTCGTCGGGAGTATGGAAGAGAGACGCCTGGTCCCGGAGCGCGTCAGGGGGACTGAAGCCGAACCGTCGATAGGCGCGGGGTGTGGCGATGCGACCGCGCGGGGTCCTCATCAGGAACCCCTCCTGGATGAGGAAGGGCTCGTACACCTCCTCGAGGGTCCCCGTGTCCTCCCCCACGGCGACGCCGAGGGAGCCCAGCCCAACAGGTCCTCCCTCGAACTTCTCCAGGATCGTCTTGAGGATCCGGGCATCCATCTCGTCCAGACCGTACTCGTCCACGTCCAGTAGCTCCAGCGCGGCGTTCGCCACCTCGCTGTCGATCGACCCCGACGCCCGGACCTCCGCGTAGTCCCGGACTCTCCGGAGGAGGCGATTCGCGACCCGCGGGGTGCCTCGCGAGCGACGGGCCAGCTCTTCGGCCCCCTCCCCCGTGACCTCGATACCGAGGATTCGCGCGCTCCGCCGGATGATCCTGTCCAGATCGGAGGGCGGGTAATAGTTCAGCCGCTGCACGATCCCGAACCGCGCGCGCATGGGCGCGGTGAGGAGGCCGAACCGGGTGGTCGCGCCCACCAGCGTGAAGGGCGCAATCTCAAGCGTCATCGTCTGGGCCTTGGGTCCTTCCGAGATCCGGATCTCCACCCGGTGGTCCTCCATCGCCGGGTACAGGAACTCCTCGATAATGGGGCGGAGCCGGTGGATCTCGTCGATGAAGAGAACGTCGCCCCGCTTCTGGTTCGTGAGGATCCCCACGAGATCGGCGGGCTTCTCCAGGACCGGCCCCGACGTGGTCTTGATCTGAGCGCCCATCTCCGTCGAGAGCAGCGCGGCGAGCGTCGTCTTTCCCAGCCCGGGCGGGCCGTGGAAGAGAACGTGGTCGAGCGGCTCGCGCCGCCGCCTCGCCGCCTCGACCGCGATCCCGAGCGCGTCCCGGAGCTTGTCCTGCCCGATGAACTCGCCGAGCCGGCGGGGGCGGAGATCCTTCTCGACCACGCGGTCCTCGCCGAGCTCCTCCGGTGTCGTGACCTGGTGCTCGGCGCTCATCGACCTGCTAACGCCCTTCGGACCAGCTCGTTCGTGTCCGCGGGCACACCATCCTCCTCCAGCGCGTCACGGACCGCCACCTCGGCCTCCCCGTACGACATTCCGAGGGCGACGAGGGCCCGCACGGCCGCCTGCGCGTGCTGCGCCTGGCCGGAGGGCTCCGCTCCGTCCACGGCGAGGTCTCCCACGCGATCCGCGAGCTCCACCACGAGCTTCTCCGCCTTCTTCTTCCCGATCCCGGGCACCTGGACGAGCGCGCCCACGTCCCTCTCGGCGAGGGCCCGGACGAGGCGGGGCGCCGATAACGTGGACAGCATCGCGAGCGCCATCTTGCCGCCAACGCCGGAGGCCCCGAGCAAACGCTGGAAGAGGGCCCGCTCCCCGGGGTCGAGGAACCCGTAGAGCGCCGCCTGGTCCTCCCGGAGCACGTGCACGGTGCGCAACTCGATCTCCTTCCCGAGGGCCGGGAGCCGCTCGGCCACCGTCAGGGGAACGGCGACCTCGTACACGACGCCACCCGGCGTCGCGATCTCGACGCCCTCCATGCCCCGGGCCACCAGGGTGCCGCGGATCCGGCCGATCATCGGAGGATCGCTACCCAGAGCCCCGCGCGAACCGGTGCGGCAGGACCCCGCTCGGGACGCCGTCGACCCCCAGGACGAAGTGGCAGAGCGCGGCCGCCACCCCATCCGCAGCATCCGAGGGGACGGGCGGCTCCTTCAACCGCAGGCGCTCCTTGACCATGAAGCCCACCTGCGCCTTGGAGGCACCGCCGTTCCCCACGACCGCCTTCTTGATCTCACGCGGGGAGTACTCGCGAATGTCGAGGCTCCGGAGCGCGGCGGCGAGGAGGATCGCCCCGCGCGCGTGGCCGAGCACCAGCGCGCTGCGCGCGTTCCTCCCGTGGAAGACGGACTCGACCGACACGACACCGGGGCGGAAGCGGTCGAGGAGCCCCTCCACCTCCTCGTAGATCTCGCGGATCCGCTCCGCGAGAGGCGCTCTCGGGGTGGGTCTGAGCACCCCACATTCGAGGAGGGTGAGCCGCTGGCCGCCGTCCCGGGCGACGACCCCGTAGCCCGTGACCATGGTGCCCGGGTCGATCCCGACCACCGTGAGACGTAGATCCGGGCCCGATCCGGTCACGGGCGTTCCGTCACGACATCGCCCCGACGAGGATCTTCTCGTCGATGTTCGCGTTCGAGGAGACCCTCTGCACGTCGTCGTGGCTGTCCAGAGCGTCGAGAAGCTTCAGGAGCCGCTGCGCCTCCACTCCCGTCACGGGGACCTCGCTCTGTGGGATCATCGCGAGCTCCGCCTGGGAGAACTCGATGCCCGCCTTCCCGAGCGCGTTCTGGACGCCGTGGAGTGCACTCACCTCGGTGGTGACGACGAACTCGCCGGAGAGCGACTCCACGTCCTCCGCGCCCACATCCAGCGCAGCCTCGAGAACGGCTTCCTCGTGGTAGCGCTTCGCGTCCACGTAGATCTGTCCCTTCCGATCGAACTGCCAGGCGACTGACCCGGTCGTCCCGAGGTTCCCACCGTGGCGCTCAAGGCGGTGCCGGATCTCGGCCACCGTGCGATTTAGGTTGTCCGTCGTGGCCTCAATGTAGAGGGCGACGCCCCCCGGGCCGTAGGCCTCGTACACGACTTCCTCATAGGAGACCCCCTCGAGCTCTCCCGTCCCGCGCTTGATCGCGCGATCGATGTTCTCCTGCGGCATGTTCGCCGCCTTCGCCGTATCGACCGCGAGCCGGAGCCGCGGATTGAAGTCCGGTTCACCCCCGCCCTCGCGGGCCGCAACCGTGATCTCACGGATTAGGCGCGTGAAGGCCTGGCCGCGCTTCGCGTCGACGACGGCCTTCTTTCTCTTAATCTGCGCCCACTTGCTGTGACCCGACACAGGTTCTCCAGTGATACTCCGCTCACCATGCACGCTGCGATCCCGCCGCGCGAAGGCGGAAGCCGAAGGTGGAGCCGAGATTGGGAAAATATAAGGGATCGAGCGGGCCGGTCCGAGGGAAGCTTGGCAGGTCGCTAGTTCGAGCGGCGCCTTCTCGACACCTCGTCAAGGACCTTGCGCTCCTCGTCGGTGAGGGCGCCCATGCCCCTGGCGGAGATCTTGTCGAGGATGCGGTCCACCTCGTCCAGGAGCTCCTCCTCGCGTCGGCGCGCGCCGGAATCCCGCCGACCGCCGGACTGCTTTCCCTCCACCTCTTCCCTCGATTCCTTCCGCGGCACGATCGCGAACCGGCGAGTCTCCGCGGAGGCACGTACCTCTCCGATCCGGGCAGAGAGGCGGTCGCCGAACTTCAGGTAACCCACTCCGGTGAGCAACCCTCCCAGATGGGCGAAGTGGGCGATGCCTCCACCCGCACCTCCGAACGCGCTCAGGAAGGTCAAGACGAAGAAGAAGCCCACGAGCCACTTCGCCTTCACTGGGAAGATCCCCCAGACATAAATGGGGGCCTCGGGCCAGTACCATGCGAACGCCAGCATGATGCCGTAGACGGCCGCCGATGCCCCGATGATGGCCGCGCCCGGCGCGAAGACGAAGCTCAAGAACACCCCGCCCATCCCGCAGAGCAGGTAGTACTTGATGAACTCGGAGGAGCCCCAGCGGCCCTCGAGCGGCGGGCCGAAGAAGAAGAGCACCAACATGTTCAGCAGAAGATGCCAGACGTCTCCGTGCACGAACATGTACGTGATCGCGCCCCATGGCCGCGTGAACGCGTGCTGAGGCGAGAAACCGAACCACTCATAGAAGAAGGTCCCGCCCACGATCACGGATAGCAGGAAGACCGCCGTGTTCGCGATGAGCAGCCGCTTGACCCAGAGGGTCACGTTGTATCCAAAGCCGAAGCGCTGCGTCGCGTACGACATGGACCACCGAGTGGGAGGACAGAGCAGACCGGAGAGGGCCGACCGACCATTGTACCTCTCGCGTGTTACGGATACAACCCGACCCCCCGGACCGTTGTTCCCGCCCGCTCGTGGCGCTCCAGCGCGAGCTGGACGATGCGCTCGCACAGCTCGGCAAACGGAATCCCGGCCGCGGCGGCGGCCCTGGGGAGGAGGGAGTTGGCGGTCAGACCAGGGAGGGCATTGGCCTCGAGGCACCAGGGTCGGCCCTCGCCGTCCAGGACGAAATCCACGCGGGAAAAGTCGCGCAGGAAGAGGACGCGATGGGCCTCCAGGGCGAGGGCCTGGAGCCGGCTCGCCGTCTCGTCCGGAATGTCCGCAGGGAAGATTTTCTCCGCGAGTCCCGGCTGGTACTTGCACTCGTAGTCGAAGAGCTCGTGCGCGGGGATGATCTCACCCACCGGGAGGGCGTCTTCGCCCACGATCGCGACCGTGAGCTCACGTCCCGGCACGTAGCGCTCGAAGAGGACCCGCTCCTCGTAGCGGAGCGATTCCTCCACTCCGGCATCGAGCTCGGCCAGATCGTGCGCGAGCGTGAGCCCCAGCGTGGACCCGCCCGAGGGAGGCTTCACAATGACCGGGAGGCCGAGCTCGCCCACGACGTGGTCCAGCGCCAGAGGCCCCACGAGCCAATCGGGCGTGGGGATCCCCGCGCCCCGGAGGAGCCGCTTCGTCACCTCCTTGTCCATGGCCAGCGTGCACCCCAGGCGACGGCTCCCCGCGTAGGGGAGGCTGGAGAGGTCCAGGAGCGCCTGCAGCGTCCCGTCCTCTCCCGAGCCCCCGTGGAGCGCCGGAAAGACCACCTGCGTGTCCCGAAGCTCGGGCGCACGTGTAAGGGCGGTCGTGTCGCCGCTCTCGAGGAGGTCCAGGCTCCCGGGAGGTGGAGGGTCGGGGCCGACGCCCTCCTCGAGGAGCCGGCTCACCTCCGCGGGAGGAAGGACGCCCCTCGCCGTGTCCACGCAAACACGTCGTGACCGCGAGAGGAGAGGGCGCGGGCCACCTGGGAGCCCGACGCGAGGGAAACGTCCCGCTCTTCCGAGGTGCCGCCCATGAGGACCGCGATGCGGAGCCGCTCTCCCGGCTCGGTAACGCCCGCCGCATTGGAGGGCGCAGCATCCGACGACTTCGGAGGCGGCCCCGAGGCCGCGTGCCCGCTCACGCGGCCCCCGTCAGCGTGCGGACCAGATCGTAACGGGTCACGATTCCGGAGATCCGGTCGCCCGAGCGGATCAGCACCGCAGCGTTCGAACGCGTGAGGATCGGCGTGAGCTGCTCCACTGGAAGGTGAGCCTCCACGACCGGAAACGGTGGCTCCATGACCTGCTCGACCGTGGCGTCCAGGGTGTCGGGATCCTCGATCACGCGGGCCATGAGCTCGCTCTCGGAAACGGAGCCCACGCACTCCCCGTCCAGGATCACGGGCAGCTGCGACACGTCGTGGCTCGTGAGCGACGAGAGGGCCATGCGAACCGCGGCGGATGGGGCCACGGAGACCATCGCCGGTATGTCCTTTCCCTTGGAGGCCAGGAGCTCACCCACGCTCCGCCGCTCCACGACGAGGAATCCGTTCGCGCGCATCCACTCGTCGTCATAGAGCTTGGTCAGGTAGTGCTCGCCCCAGTCGCAAAGCATGGCCACGACGAGCGCGTCCGGATCGTCGAGCTGCCGGGCGACGCCGAGCGCCGCGTGGACGATGAGCCCGCTGGATCCGCCAACGAAGAGCCCCTCTTCTCTCGCGAGGCTCCGCGCCATGAGGAACGAATCCCGGTCGATCACAGTGACGTACTGGTCCACGAGGCTCAGCTCCAGCGTCCCCGGGATCTTGTCGTTCCCTACGCCCTCGACCTGGTAGGGCTCCCCGGTCGGAAGCTCTCCCGTCTGGAAGTACGGAGCCAGGACGGAGCCCTTCGGGTCCACCGCGACGATCCGCACCCCGGGGTTCCTCTCCTTGAGGTAGCACGCCACCCCCGTGATCGTTCCGCCGGTCCCCGCCGCCGCGATGAAGTGAGTGATCCTCCCGTTCGTCTGCTCCCAGAGCTCGGGGCCCGTCGTCCGGTAGTGGGCCTCGGGGTTGGCCGGGCTGCAAAACTGGTCCGCTAGCACGGCGCCGGGCGTTTCCTGGACGATGCTACTGGCCTTTTGGAGGTAGTGGTCGGGGTGGTCGGGGGGAACGGCCGTGGGCGTGATCACCACCTCCGCCCCGAAGGCCCGGAGGAGCTTCACCTTCTCCTGGCTCATCTTGTCGGGCATCGTGAAGATGCAGCGGTATCCCTTCGCCACCGCCGCCATCGCGAGCGCCAGCCCGGTGTTGCCGGAGGTCGCCTCCACGATGGTCCCCCCGGGACGGAGCTTCCCGGTCCGCTCCGCGTCCTCCACAATAGCGCGCCCGATCCGGTCCTTCACCGACCCGCCGGGATTCATGAACTCGCACTTCCCGTACAGAGGGGTGCGGATCCCCTCGGTCACGCGCTTGAGGCGAACGAGCGGCGTCCAGCCCACGAGATCGAGGACGTCCTCGTACGGAGCGGTGTTGCGCGCGGTCATCTAGCAGGTCGCAGAAAGAGGGGGGCGAGCCACGTTACGACCGAGCCGGCGGCCCGACTCATGGGAGGCCACCGGATCCGCTGATACCGGAAGGGACGACGTTGCGCGAAAAGAGCACCGGAAGCGTAGCCCACATCCGAACGCGCTCCCCGCTCCTTCGCCCCGGCTGAAATCGAAGATCCCGAACGCCCGCCACGGCTGCCGAGTCCAGGGCCGCGTGCCCCGAGGACCCGGAGACTTCGACCGAGTCCACCGTACCTACGTCGGTCACGCGCACCCGGAGGATCGTTTCCCCCTCGAGCCCCTGGTCCCACATGCTGAGCGGATACTCGATCGGCTCCTCGCCGTAGAGGGGGACGGGCTGCTGGATCTCGTCTGGCCCGAAGCAGCCGGCCAGACTTAGCGGAACCAGCCAGCGGAGCCCAACCGCCCGGCGCCCGGGCGGACAACGGACGGAGCGGCGGCGCGTCATCGGGGTGCGTCGCCTCCCGCGGGCCCGGGGGCGTCGTCGCTCGATAGAGCACGGCGGCGGAGCTCCTCCCTCAGAGAGGACAGAACGCTCATCGCTTCCAGCGGGGTCATCCGGTCGGGCTCGACCGTCCTCAGTCGCGTGATCAGCGGGTCTTCGCCCGCGAAGAGGGAGAGCTGGTCCGGCGCAGGCACGGAACCCGGGCGATGAGCACCCCAACGACCCAGCCCCTCCCCACCACTAGAGTGCGTTCCCTCCAGTTCGGCCAGGAGCTCTCGCGCGCGAAGGATGATGGCGTCGGGGAGCCCGGCCAGGCGAGCGACATGGATCCCGTACGAACGATCCGCGCCGCCCTCCTCGAGTCGGCGGAGGAATACGATCCGGTCCCCCACCTCCTTCACCGAGACGGTCATATTCTTTACGCCCGCGAGAAGATCCGCGAGCTGGGTCAGCTCGTGATAGTGCGTCGCGAAGACGGTCTTCGCCCCGATCTCCTCGTGGAAGTGCTCGGTCACCGCCCACGCGATGGACACGCCGTCATAGGTTGAGGTACCGCGCCCGATCTCGTCCAGGAGGACGAGGCTCCTGGAGGTGGCCTGATGGAGGATGGCCGCCGATTCGTTCATCTCGACCATGAACGTGGACTGACCTCGGGCCAGGTCGTCCGATGCTCCCACGCGGGTGAAGATCCGATCGCAGACCGGGAGTCGCGCGCGGGCAGCGGGGACGAACGAGCCCATCTGCGCCATCAGCTGGATCAGGCCGACCTGTCTCAGGATCGTGCTCTTTCCGGCCATGTTCGGGCCCGTGAGGATAACGATCGGCCCGCCCGCGTCCAGCAGGAGGTCGTTCGGGACGAACTCCTCCCGGGGCATCATCGTCTCCACGACGGGATGTCGTCCCGCCTCGATCTCGATCTCGTAGCCGGCGTGGAGCGCCGGCCGGGAGTAGCCGCGACGCTCCGCCCCCTCGGCCAGGCAGGCGAGCACGTCGAGCACGGCCACCTTGCGCCCCAGCTCTTGGAGGCTCGCCACATGGACGGCCACCTTCGAGCGGATCTCCTGGAAGAGCTCGGACTCCAACGCGAGGATCTTCTCCTCCGCGCTCGTGACCTTCTCCTCCCAGTCCTTGAGCTCCGGCGTGAAGTAGCGCTCCGCGTTGGCCAGCGTCTGCTTTCGCACGTAGTCGTCTGGGACCCGCTTCGCGTTCGCCCGGGTCACCTCTAGGTAGTATCCGAAGACCCGGTTGAAGCCGACCTTCAGGGATTGGATTCCGGTTCGCTCGCGCTCCCGGGCCTGGAGGGACGCGATGAAGTCGCGCGCCCCGTCGCGGACCGCGCGAAGCTCGTCCAGCTCCTCCGATAAACCGGCCCGAACCACGCCACCCTCCTGGAGCGTGGGGGGAGCGTCGCCCGCAATGCCCGCCTCGATCGTGGCCAGAGCCTCGTCGAGGGGATCGAGCTCAACGGTCACCTCGCGAAGGAGGGACGCCTCCACCCCCGCCGCCTCGATCCGGATGCGGGGGACCACCGAGAGGGACGACGCGAGCGTCAAGAGCTCTCGGGGCGTGACGCGGCCGGCCCCCACCTTCCCGGCGAGCCGCTCCAGGTCGTGCGCCGGCTCGAGATGGCCCCTGAGGCCGGCGCGCAGGTCGCGGCGGTGGACGAGCTCGTCCACCGCCTCTTGCCGACTGCGGATGTCGTCCATGACGAGGAGGGGGCGGAGGATCCACTGCCGGAGGCAGCGCCCCCCCATCGGGGTAACGGTGTCGTCCAGGACGGAGACCAGGGTCCCGCCTTCCTCGCCGCCCCGGAGCGGCTCGGTGAGCTCCAGGTTCCGGCGCGTCATCTCGTCGAGCAGCATCTCCCGGCCGTGCCGGAGGATCCGCGGCCGTCCGAGCGGCGGCGCCCCTCTGGGGCGCATCTCCTTCACATAGGCGGCCAGGGCCCCGGCAGCCTCGACGAGGGGGGCATCCTCCCTCTGGAACCCGAGAGCGTCGAGGGAGGAGAGGCCGTAGCGCGTCTTGAGCTCCTCCGTCGCGATAGCCTCGTCAAAGATCCAGTCGTCCCGGAACGTCCGACCCGCGCGGCCAAGCGGACCCTCCGCGTCCAGTCCCGGGAGTGGACCGTCCTCGAACGAGCGAGGGAGAAGAAGCTCCGACGGGCTGATCCGACCCAGCTCCGAGGCGAGGGACTCGACGTTCACGCACTCCACCAAGAGCTCCCCGGTGGACAGGTCCGCGGCCGCCAGGCCCAGCGCCTCCCCGCGAATCGGCCCGAGCGCCACCAGGAAGTTGTTCCGCTTGGCCTCGAGCAGATTGTCGGACAGCACCGTGCCCGGAGTCACCGTCTCCACGACCTCGCGCCGAACGATCCCCCGCGCCTCCGCGGGGTCCTCCAGTTGGTCGCAGATCGCAGCGCGCCGCCCCTGCTGGATCACCTTCGAGAGATACTCGTCCAGAGCCCTGGCCGGGACCCCGGCCATCGGCACCTCCGCCGCTGCGCCGTTGTTCCTGGAGGTCAGGGTGAGCCCCAGGAGCCGGGATCCCTCGCGGGCGTCCTCGTAGAAGAGCTCGAAGAAGTCTCCCACCCGGAAGAAGAGGAGTGAGTCGGGATGGCGCGCCTTGGCCTCCCGCCACTGCCTCATCAGAGGGGTGTCGGTCACCGCCCGACCCGGAACCGCCGGAGCCGGTTCGCGTTCGCCACGACGGTGACCGAGCTGAAGGCCATCGCGGCCCCCGCGATCATCGGGGAGAGGAGGACTCGGAACGCGGGGTAGAGCGCTCCGGCCGCGATCGGGATCGCCGCGGCGTTGTATACGAACGCCCCGAAGAGGTTCTGCTTCATGTTCCGTACGGCCGCGAGCGAGAGCTCGATCGCGTCGGCGACGCCGTGAAGCGATCCGCCCATGAGCACGATGTCCGCGGTCTCCATCGCCACGTCGGTGCCGCTTCCGATCGCGATCCCCACGTCGGCCCGAGCCAGGGCGGGGGCATCGTTCACGCCGTCCCCGACCATCGCGACGGCTCCGCCAACCTCCGCCCGAAGAGCGTCGATGGCACGCCCCTTCTCGTCCGGCCAGACTCCCGCAAGCACCCGGGAGATACCCACCCGGTCGGCGACCGCCCTGGCCGTCCGCTCGTTGTCGCCCGTGAGCATGACGACCTCGAGCCCCATCGACTTCAGTCGGGCGACCGCGGCGCCCGAGTCGGGCTTCTCGCGGTCGGCCAGCCCGAGCACGCCCGCCGCACGGCCGTCCACCGAGACCAGGGCAGGTGTCTTCCCCTCGGCCCCCAGCCCGTCCCACGCCCCCTGAAGCCCCTCGATATCCACGCCCTGGTCCCGGAGGAAGCCGGCCTTCCCGACGACGACCGTGCGTCCGTCCACGATCGCTCTCACGCCGCCGCCGCTCAGCGCCTCGAAGGCCTCGACCCTCAGCGGCGGCCTGACGGAAACGGACTCCCGGGAGCGCCCGGCCTCGGTCACAGCCCGGCCCAGCGGATGCTCGGATCCCGCCTCGGCCGCGGCCGCAAAGCGAAGGAGCTCGTCCTCGGTGAAGGGCGGGAGGGGGATCACGTCCGTGAGGGACGGTTCGCCCACCGTGATCGTCCCGGTCTTGTCCAGGATCGCGGCGCGGAGCCGGCGCGCCTTCTGGAGCGCTTCGCCGCTTCGGACGAGGATCCCGTTCTCGGCCGCCTTCCCGATCGCGATCATGACGGAGATGGGCGTGGCCAGCCCCAGGGCGCACGGGCACGAGATCACCAGCACCGAAATCGCGACCACCACGGCATAGCTCAGCGGGGGCTCCGGCCCGAGGAGGTACCAGATCACGAACGTGACGGCCGACAGGGCCACGACCGTGGGAACGAACACGCCCGACACGCGGTCCACGAGCTTCTGGATCGGGGGCTTCGAGCCCTGCGCCTCCCGCACGAGCTCGACGATGCGGGCCAGGACCGTGTCCTTCCCCACGCGGGTCGCCCGCATGCGGAAGCTCCCGGAGCGGTTGATCGTTCCTCCCACGACGTCGTCACCCGGCCCTTTCTCCACGGGCAGGCTCTCGCCCGTCACCATGGATTCGTCCACCGCGCTCGACCCGTCCGTCACCGTTCCGTCCACGGGGACCCGCTCTCCCGGTCGCGCGACGAGCACGTCGCCGATCACGATCTCCTCGGCGGGGATCTCGACCTCTCGATCCTCCCGGATGACACGGGCGGTGCGGGGCCGGAGGTCCATGAGGGCCCGGAGCGCTCCGGCCGTGGTACCGCGCGCTCGTGCCTCGAGCGCCTGTCCCAGGACGACGAGCGTGATCACGACAGCCGCGGCCTCGAAGAACGGGTGTGCCGTTCCCACCGGGAAAGCGGACGGCACGGCCACTGCCGCGACGGAATAGAGGAAGGCCGAGCCCGTCCCGAGCGCGACCAGCGTGTCCATGTTGGCCTGCCTGACCCGGGCCGCCTTCCACGCTCCCTCGAAGAAGCTCCTGCCCACCCATCCGACGATGGGGACGGTGAGCACCCCCGACAGAATCCAGAGCGAGCGGAGCACCGATGGATCGAGACCCCGGAGCGCCGGAATCCACTCGTAGTGGCCGAAGAGGAGCACCGGAACGGAGAGGACCGTGCCGACCCGAAAGCGCCGGAAGAGGATGCGCGCCCGATCCTCCCACTCCCCGGCGCTCGTGCCTGCGGCGCCGTGGTCCTGGTGGTGGTCGTGCTCCGAGGGGGCTCGCTCGCGCACGGCGTAGCCCGCCCCCTCCACGGCCGCCGCCATCTCCTTCTGACCGACGCGGGCCGGGTCGAAACGGACGCGAGCCTCCTCGGTCACGAGGCTCACCGACGCCTCGACGACTCCGCCCACGGAGCCGAGCGCCCGCTCGACCGCCGAAACGCACGCGGCGCAGTGCATCCCTTCGATGGGGAGGACCGCGCGGTCGAGATCCGCCTCCCGCACCGCGGGAGGTGTCGTGGATTCGGTGGCTCGAGAGCTGGGTGACATCGTCTGTGGGACTTCGCCGGGCGGCGAGTCGAGCTTCGGGAGTGACGCCCTAGGGATGCCTAGGAATCCCCGAAAGCAGGGCTCAAGTTCCGGAACTCCGCACGGGACCGACGGCCCGAGAAGCGCGAAGGGCGCTCTCCGTGGCGCCTCCGGGGCCGGTCAGAGGATGCCGCTCGCCCAGGCCCAGAAGAGCAGGATCGCCAAAAGCGTGGCGAAACCGATGACGGGGAGCGCCTTCTTCAGGATGTAGCTCGCCGGACCCTCGGCCGCGGCGCCCTTCTCCGAGAAATCACGAGCGCCGCGACCTGATCACTTCGAGCTCCCGGAGGTTTTGAAGAGCGTGCGGAGCTTCTGGTCGAGCACCGCCGGATCACCGGCTTCGTGATGAAGTGGTTTCCGCCCAGGCCGTAGCTCTCGGCGATGTCCTCGTCCCGGTCCGACGAGGTGAGCACGGCGACGGGGATACGGCGGTGCTCGTGGCTCCCCTTCAGGTGCTGGAGCACCTCGTGCCCGGAGCGACCGGGCATGTGAAGGTCCAGGAGGAGCAAGTCCGGCTGCTCCTCCGCCACCATGGCGACAGCCTCGTCCCCGTCCCGGGCCCTCCGCAGAACCACGTGTCCGTCCGTAGCCCGCTCGAGCGCCATCTGAATGAGGAGCGCATGGTCGTCGTTGTCGTCGGCGATCAGCACCCTCCAGGTCTTCCTACCCCCGGAAACCCGGCTCACGACACACCTCCTCCTCGAGCGCCCCATCGGACGATACCACGGCCTGGAACCCCAACTCCCTGAGGACTGCCGCGCGCGCTTCCGCTTCCTCGCGGGTGGCGAACCGCTCGAGGCGGACGCGAAGCAACTCGCTTCCCTCGACCTGCACCAGTCGAGGCTCCAGCCCCTCCGAGCGAGCCTCCAACATGACCGACAGGGCGCGCTGTTCAGTGGCGAACGCTCCTAATTGTATGGTGAAGGGATCGGTTTCGGTACGATCGGGGGGGACCGAAGAACCGATGTCGTCCGCCGGAGGGGAGACGGGCGGGGGATCCGGGGACACGGGTGGGGTCGGCGGAGGCTCCGCCGCCCCCTCGAGCCTCACGAGCAGGGAACGTGCCTCGACGCGAAGCGGGCTTTCGGGGTAGTCGCGGAAAAGGGTGCTCAGGTGCTGCCGGGCCGCCTCGGGGTCGCCTCTCGCCTGCTCCACGTGGGCGAGCCGCACCAGCGCGTGATCGGCGTGCGCTCCACCCGGGTACTCCACGACGATCCGGTGGTAATCCAGGGCGGCGGCGTCCGAGTCCACCGTGAGGAGCGCACGGAGCCACACGCCCCGCTCCCGATCGGCGCGGGAGGCCGAAGACCACTGCTCATCGATCCACTGGACAAGCGCGGCCCTCGCCGGCTCGTAGCGGCCCTCGTCGGCCAGTCGCTCTACCGCGTCCAGCTCCCCGTTCTGAGCCCGGAGGGGACCGGGAGAGGCCGTCCAGAGCGCTGCGAGCACGATGGCGGCCAGGCCGCGGTGAGCTCCCTTGACCATTCCGGCCCCAGGCCGAACGACGAGCGACCTCATGCCGCTTCCCTCTCCACCATCCGCTCGAGGAGCCACCCCTCGAGCAGGACGAGAGCGGCGACCTGGCCCGACTTCAGCCGCCGGTCCGTCTGGAGGAGCCCCACGACGGCCCGCCGAAGCTCGTCCCGTGTCCAGCGCTGCGCCTGCTGGTGGAGGCGCCGAGCGAGGAACCGCTGCCTGGGGGGCAGGGCACGACCGAGAGCCGCGGCTCCGCCCTCACTGGCGAGGCCCAGCCGTAGAACGTGAGTCCCGAGCCCCAGCACGAGGCCCACGCCCGTCTCGCCATGCTGGAGGAGGACGGGCAGCCCACTGAGCGCCTCCTGGAACCGCTTCTCACCGACGAGATCGAACCACCTCCATCGATCCTGACGCGGGATCCGCGTCCCCGCCGCCTCGACCACCTCGCGAGTGATCCGCCCGCCCTCCCCTACCAGAGTGCTCAGCTTCTCCAGCTCGTGCGCCAGGACCTGAAGGTCGCTGCCTACCGCCTGGGCGAGCGCACGGGCCGCCTCCTCGTCGAGCTCGCGCGCGAACGACTCGCGGCTCCAGTCCATCAGCCACCCGGGCAGGTCGTTGGGGTCCGGCTCGGGGAACTCGATCGCCCGCGCGCTCCGCTCGAGGTCGCGATAGAACCGCGCGGAGGACCTCGCCGGCACTGTGCACAGGAGGATCAGCACGAGCCCTGGGGGAGGAGCCTTCACCGTCTCGACGAGCAGCTCCCGAGCTTTCGGCGACGAGGCGAGCGCCTGGGTCTCGCGCACGAGCACGACGCGCCAGGCTGCCATCATGGGGGGAGTCGCGACGAAGGAGGCGAGATCGTCCACGCGCGCCTCCGATCCCCGCACGACGTCGAGGTTGAAGTCTCGGGCGGCTGGCTCCAGATATGCGTCGCGCAGAGCCTCGGCGAAGCGCTCCTTCCCGTATTCGTCGGCACCGTGGAGATAGAAAACGCCGCCTCGCTCTTCCTTCAGGACCGCCTCGAGGTCCGCCCGGATCATTCCTCGGTCAGCGGAGCCCGGTGCGCACCAGCTCCGGTTCCCTGTTGCGCTGGTAGAGGCGGGAGTGCTCGTACAGCAGCACGTTCGAGCCGGCCCAGAGGTCCAAGCTCTCGAGCCAGGACGCCGGTTCCGCGCGGGGAGTCCCCGAGCCGACCACGGAGATCCGCAACGACGGCTCGGGATCCCCGTCCTCTGCGGGCCCTTGGACTACGATGGGAGCCAGCTCGACGGACGGGTCGAAATCCCACACCAACTGGGCCCCGAGGACGATCGCGAGCACGGTCCAAGCCGCCACCAGGAGCATCATGGGTGAGGCGCCCAGGGCATGCCGCTTCCGCCTTTCCTCGTCCTCGAACCGATAGATGGAATAGCGGAGCCGCTCCCGGAAGTCCTCCCTCGGCCGGGAGGGCGGAAGCTTCCGGAGAAGCTCCACTCCCCTACAGAACACGGCGAGGTAACGGGCGCAGGAGCGGCACCGCGCCAGGTGCTCTTCGAAGGCCGCGCGGCCTTCTAGGGCCGGGTCGGTATCGTGGTACTCTGAGAACCGGGCGAGGAACTCGGCGCACTTCATGGCACGCGACCTTCCACGGAATGTCCAATGCGCTGAAGTCACGGGGGCCCCACGAGCTCAAGGTCGGCACCGGGGGCACGGGTGCAAGGTTCTACTGAGGGTCGCCGCGTCGGGTTCCACGGAGCTAGGCTCCGGCCTAGAACGGGCTCGCGGGAGCCTGACCGGGCGCCGCGTGCTAGGGACGCTCAGCACGGGTACGGCGGCCAGCGCAGGTGGCGCCCGCGCAGTAGCGCGGGAACGACGACGAGGCGTTGGCGGGAGACGGCGAACGCCTCCGGAGGAGTCAGGCCACCATGGGGGCTACGATGCGCGCGAAGTTGTTCCGGGCCCGGTTCAGACGGCTCTTCACCGTTCCGAGATTCGTGTCGGTGATCTCGGCGATCTCCTCGTAGGTGCGGCCTTCGAGCTCTCTCAGGACGAACACGATCCGGTGGTGCTCCGGCAGATCCTGGACGGCCCTGTCCACGACCTCCTTCAGGTGCCGCTTGCGGAAGAGATCGTCCGGCTTCAGAGACTCGTCCTCCCATTCGAGCGGGCGGTGGTCGGCGTCCCAGTTCTTCTTCAGCGTCTGGAAGAGGACGAGGGGGTTTCGCGACCGGTTCCTGAGCTCGTTCTTCGCCAGGTTGCTCGCGATCGTATAGATCCAGGTCGAAAATTTCTTGCTCTGGTCGAAGCGCTGCAGGTGCCGGTACACCCGCACGAACGTTTCCTGGACCAGGTCCTGCGCTCGCTCCCGATCGCCCACCGTACGGTATACGAAGTTGACCAGGCGGGCATCGTAGCGATCGACCAGTTCCCCGAAGGCGCGCTGCTCGCCCTCCAGGAAGCGCTGAACCACCTGACTGTCCGTGAGGGACCGTAGCTCCTCGCGCGTTTGGTGAGCGGGTGTGCCCACCACCGCTACGTCCGCTTCGTACCTTTCCTGAGCCCGCATCGTCCACCTCCTCCCGGCGAAGGCTGGCCCCCTCACTCAGCGGAAGACGGGTACGCCTTGCTCCGAATGTACGGTGCAGGAAGCATACCAGAAACATTTGGGGGGGGAAGCCCCGTGCCTCCGGGCTTCTCGGGTGCCTCGCGCGTACGCTGTCCTCCCCGGAGGACGCCGGGGGCGAGCGGCATGGGACAGGTCGGGATTTGCGTCGCTATCGGGCCGGCACGGGCCGTCCCTCCTCCCATGCGGCCGCAAGGAAGCAGGCCGCGAACAGGAGCGCGACGACGCTCTTCGCGTCCACGATCTCCCCGGCCCCCACCCGACGGTGAGCCTCGGATAGGGGGAGGGTCACGACCTCGATGAACTCGTCGGGATCCCGACGCCCGACCCGTTGGCGGAGCTCTGCAGCCCCGAAGATATGGACGACCTCGTCCGTGAAGCCGGGGGTCGTGAAGATTGCCGTGAGGTACCGGAGCTCCCCCGCCTCGTACCCCGTCTCCTCCAAGAGCTCCCTAGACGCGCACTCCTCCCACGGCTCCTCCCGAGAGTCGGGAACGCCGGCCGGGACCTCGTACAGGACGCCGCCGGCCGCGTACCGGTACTGGCGGAGGAGGAGGATCGGCGGATCGGGATCGAGTGGGGATTCAAAGAAGGGGAGAACGGCGGCCGCCCCCGGGTGCCGGACAAGTTCCAGGGCGCCGACGCTCCCGTCCGGAAATCGCACGGTGTCTTTGCTCAGCCGGACCACTCGGCCATCGTAGATCTCCTCCCGCGCGATGCGCGCGGTCCCGTGGCCGCCACTCCTTCCGGCCGGCGTGGTCATGGGTCCGGCACGTGGAGCTCGCCCAAACCGAGCTCCCCCACGGCAACCGCCACCCACTCGGCGTCGGCGACTAGAGCGACGGCCGCACGCTCGGGATCCAAGTGGGTGCGGACCGCTCGGCGGGCCACCTCGGCGTCCACGTTGCGAATCTCGTCGCGGTATCGGTGATGGTAGTCGTCCGGAAGGCCGAAGACCACGAGCTCCACGAGCCGCCCGGCAAGCTGTGCTGTCGTCTCCATGCGGAGGGGGAAGACGCCCGCCAGGTATTCCCTCGACCGCTCCAGCTCGTCGTCGGTAGGGCCCTCCTCCGCGAAGCGGCGGAAGACCTCCATGGCCTCGCCGAGTGCGGCTGCGGTCACCTCCGTCTGGACGGCCGTCGCGATCGCGAAAAGTCCTCCCGTCTTCCGGAACGAAAATCCGGATCGCGCACCGTAGGTGAATCCGTGCCGCTCCCGGAGGCTCAGGTTCAGGCGACTCGTGAAGGCGCCGCCCAGGGCCAGGTTCGCGACCCGGAGCGGGATCTCGTCCGGATGCCCCCGAGGAGGAGCCGGGAGCCCGATCCGGATCTCGGACTGGACGGCTCCGTCCCGGTTCACAACCACGACGGTGTCCCTCCTCCTTCCAGGGGCGGGAGCGGCAGGCAAGGGCCCGGAGCCCCCGGCCTCCCGGCACCGAAGTGATCCTGGGCCAGGGCGACGACCCGGTCCCGAGCGACGTCCCCGACGAGCACGAACCCTCCGCCTTGGGGTCCGTAGCGACGGGGGGCGTACTCCCGCACGTCGGTCGGCCCCAGGGAGCCGACCGTCTCCTCCGTACCGGCCAGCGGTAGGTGGTAGGGGTGCTCGGGAGCGAAAACGGCTCAACCTAGCTCGTCGTCCGCCAGGTCGTCCGGCTCCATCCGCCGCTGTCTTATCGTCGCGAGTCGCTGTCGGCGGACCCGCTCAACCTCTTCGTCCGGGAAGCTCGGCCGCCGCACCACCTCGGTGACGAGAGAGAGCATCGCCTCGAGTCGCTCCGCCACGCACGTGAACTCGACGGAGGTCGAGCTCCAGCCCACGGACGCGCGGAGCGAGCTCCCAAGGCGCTCAAAGGCCTCGGCCAGCTCGGCTCCCGACCTACGCGCCGTCCCTCCCTGGAGAGAGTCTCCCGTCAGGACGGCGAGGCCGGCTCGGTCGGAGCCCAGGGACGCCTCGCCCGCGTCCACGACCAGGCAGCCGCTCACTAGGGGCACCCGCCCGCGCTCCATGGAGCAGATCCGGAGGCCGTTCGCCAGCTCATGCCCGCCCATGGCCGGAAGGTGGAACGGCCGGAGCGGCCTCGGCGACGGGGGCACGGATCGGTCAACCCCGGCATTCGCCCTGGCGTCCGTCATGCTCCGTCCTCGGGGATGTAGGTGAGAATCGCCCGGTTTTCCGGGACGAACACGGTGCGGGCAAGCGCACGCACACCCTCCGCCGTCACGGCTCGGAGGCGATCCACCTCGGTGTTCAGCCGGGAGGCGTCCCCGAAAAGCATCTGCTGCATGGAGAGGAGGTCGGCGCGGGACGCCAGCTGCTCCACACCCCGGATGAGGGCCGTCTCGGACAGGGCGACGGCCCGCTCAACCTCCGCGGAATCCGCATCCTGGAGCCCATCGATCTCCCGCGTGAGGGCGCGCTCCAGGACCTCCGGGTCCGAGCCGGGAAAACCGGTCGCCCACGCGACGAAGACGCTTCGGCCCGTGACGAGCGGAAACGTGAAGGCGACCACGTCCCGCGCGATACGCTCCTCTCTCACGAGCCTCCTGTACAGCCGGGAGGCGCGGCCATTCGCGAGCAGGGACGACGCCACGTCCACCGTATAGAACTCAGGGTCGGTGAAGGCGGGCATTCGAGCGCTCACGTATGCGCGCGGGAGAGGAACGTTCGAGCACACCCGCTCGACCTGGGCCCCTCCGATCCAGGCGTCGACTACCGGATTCCCGGGAAGGGGCGGAATCTCTTCTCCCCGAGGCAGGTCCCCGAAGTATTGCGCTACGCGTCGGGACGCGTCCTCCGGATCGAAGTCGCCGGCCAGCGTGAGGACTGCGTTGTTCGGGCGATAGTACGTTCGGAAGAACTCCCCCACGTCCTCCAGCGAAGCCGCCGCCAGATCCTCCATCGACCCGATCACGGTGTGGTGGTACGGGTGATCCGGCGGGAACGTCATCGCCTGAAGCCGCTCGTCCCAGTCTCCGTACGGCTGGTTGTCGTAGCGCTGGCGCCGCTCGTTCCGGACCACGTCGCGCTGGTTGTCAAGCTTCTCCTGGTCCATGGCGGAGAGGAGCCAGCCCATCCGGTCGGACTCCAGCCACAGGGCGAGGTCGAGTTGGTGCGCGGGAAGGGTCTCGAAGTAATTGGTCCGGTCGTACCACGTGGACGCGTTCGCGCTCCCACCCGCCTGCTCGACGAGCTCGAAGTGTCGGCCTTTGGGGACGTTCCTGGACCCCTGGAACATCATGTGCTCGAACAGGTGGGCGAACCCCGTGCGACCCCTAGCCTCGTTCCGGGACCCCACGCCGTACCAGAGGTTCACGGCCGCGATAGGGGTGGCGCGATCCGGAGCCAGCACTAGAGTGAGCCCGTTCTCGAGCGTCCTCACCTCCACGTCGAAGGCCATCATGCGGTCACGGTCGCTCTCCGAGCCGCTCGCGGAAGGAAGAGGGCCCGAGGGCATCCGTCAGGAGCTCCCGTGCTTCCTCGGGGCCCGCGTGAACGCGGTCCTCAACCTCCGAAGCCACCCCGGCGTCCACTCAAGGCCGCGCTCCACAGACCCGACCACAGTCAGGGCCAGAGCCGCGAGGAGCTGTCCCACGACGTCGTCCGGCCGGAGCCGAGCTCCGTGCTCGAGCGCGGTGGCGGCCTCGTCGGGGTTCCCGAGCTCCACGTGCGCGAGCCCGCCGAGGATCCACGCCCAGCCATCTTCCGGATCCAGATCGGTGGCCCTCCCGAACGAGACTTCCGCGGCCTCGAGGTCTCCGGCGAAGGTCCGGGCAACGCCGAGCTCCACGTGAGCGAGCGGATCATCGGGGGCAAGCTCGGCGGCCGCCTCCAGCTCGCGGAGCCCCTCTTCGATCATTCCCTCCCTCGCCAAGTAGGCGCCGTACATGAGCCGCGCATGGGCCAGATCTGGGCCGAGGAGGGCCGCCATCCTCAGCGCTCCTTCCGCCGCGGGGTCGTCGAAGGCCGCGACGGCGGCGCCGGCCGTCGCCAGGACGGCCGGATCCCGGGGCGACAACTCGAGGACCTGCTTGAACCGCTCGTACGCGGCGGCCTCCATCCCGAGCTCACGCTCCGCGGTGCCCAGCCAACAGAGCACGTGGGGATCCCCCGGATGCTCCCCGAGCCCCTCGCGGAGGAGGGTGGCGAGTTGCGCCCACTCGGCCTCCTCGGCCAGCTCGAGGGCGCGGGCGAGGAGGTCCCGGACGGAGTCCGGAGGATCCGAGCGACCCGACGTGCCGGCCAAGCTCCCGGGAAGTCTCCGCACCGCGGCCCACTACGCTCCGAGCTTGGACAGGCGTCCCGCGTGGGCAAGCGCCAGGCTCATGAGGTGGCGGGCCTCGATGGTGCCCAGGTCGCCCCCGCGACAGCCGCATTCCGAGAACTCGGGGGCCGTAGGCCGCGCCCAGGCCGAAGCGAGAAGAACCGGCACGGAATGCCAGGAGTGCCCTCGGAGCTTCGCGGGAGTCGAGTGGTCGCCGGTGACGACGAGGACCTCCGGATCCAGCGCAACGAGCCGCGGAACCAGGGCGTCCACCGCCTCGATGGCGGCGACCTTGGCCTCGAAGCTCCCGTCCTCGCCTCGCGCGTCCGGCGCCTTGAAGTGAAGAAAGTGAAAGGAGGCCTCGCCGAAGCGCGTCGAGAGCAGGGCGACGGCCTCATCATCCGTGCGGGGGATCTCGGGCACCCGCATGCCGACCAGCCGGGCCACCCCCCGATACATCGGATACGTGGCCGACGCCATCCCGTCGAGACCGAAGCGGTCGGCGATCGTGGGTAGGGGATCGTAGCGCGCGAACCCCCGCGCGAGGAGCCCGTTCACGCGGGACTCGTCCACAAGCGCCTCGTGGGCCCCTACCAGGAACCGCCCCGCGATTCGCGCGGTCGCAGCCGAGCCCTTTGAGAGCGCCTCCGGCGCTCGCGCGGGAACCCCTGTCTCCTGCGGATCCGTGTCGGAGACCTCGGCCTCGAGCCCCGGAGCGCGGAGCACCAGGACGGCCCGATGCTCCTTCTCGTGCATGAGAAAGAACTCCGCCGCTCCGTCCAGCGACACATCCGCCCGAAGTCGTTCCACGATCCGGCGCCCCTCCGCGTCGGATGGCCGTCCGGCCCGACGGTCCACGATCCGCCCTCCGGCATCCAGGGTCGCGAGGTTCAGTCGCGCAGCCACGTCCCCGGGGAGGAGGTCGAAGCCCACGCCGAGCGCGCTGAGCACCCCGCGCCCGATCAGGTACCGGAGGGGATCGTACCCGAACAGCGCGAGGTGGGCGGGACCGCTCCCGGGCGTGACCCCCGGCGCCACAGGAACGCTCATCCCCAGCGAGCTCCGGGCAGCCAGCGCGTCCAGGTTCGGGGTGCGCGCCGCCTCGAGCTCGGTCTTGCCGTCGTCCGGATGAGGGAGCCCCCCTAGCCCGTCGATGACGACGAGCAGGATTCTTCCTCCCCCTCCGTCCCGGCGGACGAGGTCGTCGGGGATGCGGATCGGCTCCATGGAAAGCGAAATATATTCACGGCCCCGAGGCCGGAGAACCGGTGCGTCTAACGGAGGGAGCGGTCCGGGACCACCGTACTGAGATCTCGACCCACCACTCCGGAGCACGTCATGTTCGCACCCGTCTTCCCGCACGTCCTCGTCCAGCTCGGGCAGATCCAGGTACCCGCACCCCCCGAGATCCTCGACGCGGCCTACGGAAATCCTGAACTTCACGCTGTTCACCGTCGGAGATCAGGCGATCACGGTCGTAACGATCCTCGTGGTCGCCGTGATGCTCGTGGCTTCCTGGTGGATCTCGTTCGCGCTCCAGCGCGGGGCCGAGCGCACGCTCCGCCGCCGCGGCGTGACCAACGCGGGCACCGTCGCGGTCACGCGCCTCCTCCTGCACTACGGGATCATGGCGGTCGGCTTCGCAATCGAGATCCAGCACGTCGGAATCGACCTGTCTGCCCTGTTCGCGGCGGGCGCGATCTTCGCGGTAAGTCTCGGATTCGCCATGCAAAACATCACTCAGAACTTCGTTTCGGGCGTGATTCTCCTTCTGGAGCGAACGATCAAGCCGGGCGACATCGTCGAGGTCGAGGCTCGGTCGCTCAAGGTGCTCAAGATGGGAATCCGGACGACGGTGGCCCGGACCCGCGAAGACGAGTCGATCCTGATCCCGAACTCGGTGCTGGTGCAGTCGGCGGTGAAGAACTTCACGCTGGACGACCCACTCTTCCGGATTCGGGCGGGCGTCGGCGTGTCCTACGACTCGGACATGCGACACGTCCGCGAGACGCTCGAGCGCGTCGCGTCGGAGATGAAGTGGGGCGTCGATTCACCGGAGCCGGTCATCCTACTCACCAGCTTCGGCAACTCCTCCGTGGACTGGGAAGTCTCGGTATGGTGCGACGATGCGTGGCGCGCGCACCGACTGGCCTCTAACCTCAGAGAGGCGATTCTGGTGGGCGCTGAAGGAACGCGGGATCGTCATCTCGTACCCGCAACTCGACCTGCACCTCGACCCCCCGGTCCACGATGCGCTGGTCCGGCTCCCCCGCCCAGCCTGACGTCGAGGGAGCGGCGCCGAACTACGCACCCCTCGGGAGAGAGGTCCCCCGAGAAGAACGACCGAGCCGCCCGGTCCGTCGGGACGGGCGGCTCCGCCAGCAACTTCTCGGTAGAGCGGAGGAAACGCTACTGCAGGAGCCCCACCTCCTGACCGCCGGCGACCGTGAACGTCAGCCACATTCCGGTGGCCGCGTGCCCGGTCACATAACAGAGGAGCACGTATTCGCCCGCCGTGCTGGCCGTGAACGTGATGCTCTCGCTCTCTCCCGGAAGGGTCGAGTCCGTCATAGAAGTGGGGTCCGCCGTGACCGCTCCCTCGAACGCCGGAACAACCTCCTCGAATATCGGTGGATAGGTCGCCTGCCGCTCGGACACGCCGACCGAGTGGGCCATTGCCGGGTCCCGGTTCGTGAGGTTGATCGTGATCTCGTATCCCTGGGGAACGATGATCTCGCCCGTTCCCCCGACGAATCCGTTGTAGTTCCAGTAGTTGTTGGCGTTCGTTTCTCCGGCCGTCAGATCGATCGTGACCGTGCCTGCCGTGTTGTCCGCCCGGATCCATACGGGCATCGTGGGACCGGCCGGCGCCGCCGCAGGAGGCGCCGCAGCCGCCGGAGGAGCCTCGTCGGCCGTATCACCGCCGCCGCACGCGACGACTCCGATGGCAAGAGCTGCCAACACCGCTTTCATGCGCATGATTCGTAGCGTCCTCGACTTTAGGGTGGGTGTGGGAGCGAGGAAAATACCAAGGAAAGGGGCCAGGGGGTAGGGATTCCCCGGCTCCCGAGGGTCAGGACGACGCGTAGGCCGCGTTCTCCCGGATGTAGCCTTCGGTCAGGTCGCAGCCGAAGGCGATGCCCCGCCCGTCGCCCACCCCGAGCGAGATCGAGATCTCGACAGGATCCTTACCGAGAAGCTCCCGGACCTCGACTTCCACGAACGGGACCCCCAGACCACCCCGGATCACCTCCACTCCCTGGATGCGGGCGGACACGCAGTCGGGAGTGATCCGGCAGTCGAAGCACTTCCCGATCGCCATGAGGACCCTTCCTACGTTGGGGTCCTGGCCGAAGGCCATGGTCTTCACGAGAGGAGAGTCCACGACGGACCGTGCCACCTGGCGCCCGTCCTCGTCGCTGGCCGCGCCGTCCACGGTCACGCGGATCAGCTTGGTCGCCCCCTCACCGTCCCGCGCGATCCATTCCGCCATGCGCCGGCAGATCGCGGTCAGGGCCTCCCGGAACCACTCGGCCGCGACCGGGCCGGCCAGGCCGTTCGCCATGAGAACGACTGTGTCGGAGGTGCTCGTGTCCGTGTCCACGGACAGGCGCTGGAAGCTCTCCCCGGCGGCAGCCGAGAGGTGGGGTCCGAGGGCGGCGGTCTCGAGCTCCGCGTCCGTGAAGAGGAAGACGAGCATGGTCGCCAGGTTCGGCGCGATCATTCCGGCGCCCTTTCCCACGGCAGTGAGCGTCCCCCCCCCCAAGGCGAGGGACAGCACCTTGGGCTCGGTGTCCGTCGTCATGATCCCGCGGGCCGCCGGCCAGGGGTCGCGACCCAGATCGTTCGCGACACCCGCGAGGCCTGAGCGAATCTTCTCCATGGGGAGCCGGCGACCGATCACGCCGGTCGAGCTCATGAGCACGAGCTCGTCCGGGAGCCCCAGCTCCCCGGCCGCGAGGTGCCCCATCAAGAGAGCGTCCTCCACCCCCTCGGGACCGGTCGCCACGTTGCTCACCTTCGAGTTCACGACGATCGCCTGGAGAACCCCTTTTCGGATCCGCTCCCGGCCAACCACAACGGGCGCCCCGGGGAAGTGATTTCGCGTGAACAGGGCGGCCGCTCGGGCTGGCACGTCCGAGACGAAGACCGAGAGGTCGGGGTCAGCGGTCTTGAGGCCGCAGTTCCGGGCCGCGCATCGAAAGCCCGCGGGAAGCCTTGGAGTCTCGTGGAAGTCCATCGCCGAGCCGCCGATCGTACGACGGAAAAAAGAAGAGCCGACCCGACTGGATCGGCCGTTCAAGATGTCCGGGAGGGTCTCCCGGAGCAAATCCGGGCGACCTCCCTATCCAGGCGACCTCGCCGCCGGGGCCGGTCCCAGGTCGCGCGCCATCGCGCGGAGCCGCCGAGCGAGCTCGGCCTCTCCCCTGATCTCGGCTTCGTGCGCCTGCCTGAGCAGCCAGCGAATCCTCTCTTCAACGCTGAATGCCGTCACCATCATCCCCCCTCCTAACGGTCTCGGAACCCGACTCTCTCCCCCAACTACGGCGGCGGACGCCCGAAGGATTCCGTTTCTGGAGAGACGTGCGTAGGAGGCAAGGCGTTAGACGAAGGCAGAGCCCGCCCTCGCGGACGCTGAAACCGGGAGCGCGGTCGCGCCCCCCCCTCTGGGCGGCTAACCCTCGAGGGCTCTTCGAACCGCCGAGACGATGCCCTCCGCCGTGAAGGGCTTGGACACCAAGCGGATCTCACCCTCCGAGGGGGCCCGCTCAGCATCGGTTGCCTCGTCCGGATGAGGGGTCATGAGCAGGACCGGCAGGTCTCCCCGCTCGTGCCGGAGCCTCCGCGCCAGCTCCCGGAACCTGAATCCGGGGCCCCGGTAGGGGGTCGAGAGCCATTGTCGCAGATCGAGCTTGCTTCACCATCGGGCGCATCCTAACATGCCAATCCGACGCGTTGCGGATTCTGCGCGGGCTTCTCGGTCGCATCGGAGGTCGTCGATGCCTGTGTTGTCGCAAGCGGGGCAGTCGGTTCCTCGCCGGCCTGCCACCGCGAACGATCTGCTGCGAACCCGGTGGCGGCCCCTCTTTTGGTACGGCACGCTCGCCTCGCTGGTCGGGCACGTCCTCGTGATCACCCTCACCCCGGCGTGGGAGTGGGGTCAGGGGGTGGTGCTCGTCGCGCGGGAGCCGCTCAGGATCGAGCGGCTTCCGACCGTCGAGCCCCCGGAAGAGCCCGCGGAGGTCGAAGCGGAGGCGGCGGCGCCCGCGGAGACCGCGAGCGACGAGCCGGAGGCGGGAGCAGGAGGGTCGGGGACGGAGACGGGGACGGGGCTGGCCGACCTTCTCGACCTCCTCCGGGACCGGATGCCGGGGAGCTTCACGCCCGTGGCAGCGCAGGAGGGCGACGGGACACCGACCGCCGATTACGACTCCGCCTTGGGGGGTATAACATCCCAGCTCGACCAGCTCGAGTCCCTTCCGCTCGACTTGAGTCGTCTCTCCACCGTTTCACCCGAGCTGGCACTGGGGACCGCGGTTCAAGGCTGGCCACTCATTCGGAACCCCAACCAGGTCGTGCGCTTCATTCGGTCCGGACAGGTCGCTTACGATCGAGCTCGCCGCGCCGACGCGCCGGAGGGGCTGGTAACGGTGGCGATGTGGATCGATCGGAACGGCTCGGTGGAATGGGCGGAGGTCCACGAGTCGAGCGGTGACGTGGGTCTGGACGAGATCGCCCTCGACGTGCTCAGCCGAGTGGCCGAGTTCCGGCCGGTGCGGAGCCAGGGAGCGTCGGGTATGCTCGCGCTGCTCGTTTCTATCCGTTTCCCGTTCTAGTGGCCTGATCGGCGTCGGAAACGACAGCACTTCGCACCGACTCTTCCGGAGGATCGAAGTCGTGCCGAAACCCAGGGTCAGCGTTTCTCTCGCCGCCGCCCTGCTCATAGGTGGCTGCGCGACTGTGGCGTCGCCCCCGGGCCCTGTGGTGTCTCCCACCGGCATCGTCTATGAGCCGGGCATCCCGCCGGAAGAGACCCGGTTCTCGCAGACGGCCAGGCTCTACATCGTAGGACTGGTCTGGGAACGCGCCCTGGGGCAGTCCCTCCTCGGCATCGCGTCCGACTCCACGAATCCCGTCCACTATTACCTTGCGGGAGCCTCGAACGTCGGGCTGGGAGATTACGCCTCCACGGACCGGTTCTGGAGGGAGGCCGAGCGGCTCTACCCTGCGTACGAGCTGGTCATCGAGCCGCTGCGGGAAAGTGCGTGGGCCGACTCGTTCAACGACGGGGTCGAGCTCTACCTCGACGGGCAGATCGACGAAGCCGTTGCGGCGTGGGAGAAGGCAACGGTCATCTACGACCGGCGTCCGGAGGTCCACCTAAACCTGGGGGCCGTCCTGGCCGATGAGGGAGAGTACCGGCAAGCCATCCAGGCTTATCGCGAGGGGCTCCAGGGGCTCGCCCGACCGCCGGCGACGTACGTGATGGACGTGGAGGAGATCCAGGCCCGAAGCTCCGCTCAGGCCGACATGGAGCTGAACCTGGCGCAGCTCCTCCTGGTTCAGGATGAGTTCTCCGAGGCGGAAACCCTTCTGCGGAGGCGCCTCGAGGCCAACCCCAGGAGCGTGGAGCTGACCGTGAGCCTGGGCACGGCCCTGAACGGGCAGGGCAGGCAGCAGGAGGCCGCGGACGTCTATGGCACGCTGCTGGCCTCGCAGAACCTGACGACGTACCAGCTGACGCAGATCGGCACCTCCCTCTTCCACGCCCAAGACTTCGTGGGCTCCGGCGAGGCCTTCTGGCGCGTCACGCAGTTGGAGCCCGACGGGCGGGACGGGTGGTTCAACTACGCCAACGTGCTCCTCGCCCGGGGGGAGTGGGAGACGCTGACGGTAGCAGGGGCGCGCCTCGTCGAGCTGGATCCCCTCTCCGAGAGCTCGGCGCTCATCAACGCCCGCTCACACGTCGAGGTGGGGGACGAGCCCGCCGCTCGGGCGGGCCTGGAGCGACTCGAGAGCCTGCCGGTCCTCTTCGAGGACCTGCAGCTCGGGCGGACCGAAGGGGACACGAGGGTTCGCGGCACCGTCGTTGGCCACGCGGCCCCAGCGGGAACGCCGATCCGCGTCCGCTTCCTGTTTTACTCGGGCCGACAGCAGGTCGGCGAGGAGCTGGTCCAGCTCGTTGCCCCCGACGCGGAAGTGAGCTCTCCCTTCTCGGTCGCGCTCGAGGTCGCGTTCGAGGGGTTCGCCTCCGCGTATCGTTACGTCGTCCTCGATCCCGCCCCGGACCCGGATCCCTCCGCTCCTCCGGACTCTGACGCCGCGGACACGGACGGGAACTGAGGACTACGGGGCCGCGCCGGTCTTCACGCGCGTCCAGAGTAAGTCGAACTTCCGCTGATACGGCCCGACGTCCCGGATAAACTCCAGAGGGGACAGGATGTCTTTCGAGGCCATGCGCTCGTGCTCCTCGCGCAGGTCCTCGCCGAGAAGCTCCACACGAGGCCAGGTTGTCGGTCCAGATCACTGATCGCCGTCGGAACGCCCATCGACGGCAGATACCGGAGCCGGGCTTCCAGCGTCAAGCAGAGCGTCGCTGTTGCGCGACGCGTCGGAGCACCCTCATATCGAGGGAAACACGCCGGCGCCCTGGGAGGGGCACCGACCGAGCGTGATGCGCGAATCCCTACACATCAAGACTGGATACATCAAGAAAAGGAGCCGGTAGTCATGCGAACGATCCGGTTGCTCGTTCTGGCCCTGAGCGTGGCAGGTCCTGCATGCGCCCAGACGAACGATCCGTTCCCAGCCCCCATCGCCGCCGGGCAGAGCCCGACCGTGCTCCGCCTCACGGAGTTCGCGACGATCCCGGATTTCAACGGTGCGCCGCCGCGGATGATGCACATGCTCACGGAGCCGGGAACCCGCCGCCTCTTCGTGAGCGACATGAACGGCGTGATCTACAACGTCAGCTACGATGCCCGTACGGTCAGGCCGTACCTGGACCTGACCGACGCGCGTTGGGGGATCAGCATGGAGGCCGGGGGCGGCGAGCGGGGTGTGCAGAGCTTCGCCTTCCATCCGCAGTTCGGTCAGACGGGGAGCCCGGGGTTCGGGAAGCTCTACACGTGGATGGATATGCAGAGCACTTCTACCCAGGCCGATTTCGGCCACCCCGGGGAGAACGTGAGCCACCACACGGTCCTCTTCGAGTGGACGGCACAGACGCCGGGCGCCGCCACGTACGACGGCGCGGGGCCGCGGGCGCTCATGCGGTTCGCCCAGCCTTACGGCAACCACAACGGGGGGATGATCGGATTCAATCCGCTCCCGGCGGCCGGGACGGCCGACTACGGGCTCCTCTACATCGGGGTCGGAGACGGGGGAAGCGGGGGCGATCCACAGAACGTGGGGCAGAACCTCGCCGTCGGCTTCGCTAAGATCCTCCGCATCGATCCGCTGGGGACGAACAGCCAGAACGGGCAGTACGGGATCCCGGCGGGCAACCCCTTCGCGGGGGACAACAACCCCAACACCCTGGAGGAGATCTACGCCTACGGGGTGCGGAACCCTCAGCGGTTCGCGTGGGATCCCCAGACCGGCACGATGCTCATGGCCGACATCGGGCAGAACGTGGTCGAGACGCTGAACCCCGTTCCTCGGGGCGGAAACCTCGGGTGGAACCTCTGGGAGGGAAGCTTCCGCTTCGTGAATCGCGAGGTTCTTACGGACGGTCGCCGGGGTGACCCGAACGTCGTTTACCCAATCGCGGAGTACGACCAGGTCGACCCGACCATCGACGGCTCCTCGGCGGCAACCGGCGTGCACATCTTCCGTGGAAACGAGATCCCGGAGCTCCAGAATACGGTGCTCTGGGGCGACCTCCCCACGGGGCAGCTCTTCTACGTTTCCGCCAACCCGTTCCCGAACGGAGGCCAGAATCCGATCCGGCGGATCCTCTTCGACGATGGCGGGCAAACGAAGACATTTCTCCAGCTGATCCAGGAGAAGAACGTCGAGCAAGGCCGCGAGCCCGCCTCGCGGGCGGACATGCGGTTCGGCGCCGGCCCGGACAACCAGCTGTACCTGATCAACAAGCGAGACGGGGTGATCCGCCAGCTCGTCTCCGGGATGTAGCACGGCGATCGCGAAGGCGGTGGCCGCCACCCGGAGCACGACCCAGAGGGTCGGCCTCTTCCTCGGGCCGACCCTCTTCTTCGCCGGTCTGCTCGTTCCCGTGGACCCCGCGAATCCAGCTGCGGGGCGAATGCTCGCGGTCGCCCTCCTCATGGCGACCTGGTGGATCACGGACGCCATTCCCCTGGCAGCCACCGCGCTCCTTCCGCTCATCCTCTTTCCCGTCCTCGGGATCGAGAGCACCTCGGCCACGGCGCCCATCTACTTCAACAGCACGATCGTCCTCTTCCTCGGCGGGTTCGTCATCGCTCTCACCATGGAGCGGTGGGACCTGCACCGGCGGATCGCGCTCGGCATCATTCGGATGATCGGCGGAGGAGCTGCCCGGATCGTCCTCGGCTTCATGGCCGCGGCGGCGTTTCTCTCCATGTGGATCTCGAACACGGCCACGGCCGTGATGATGGTACCGATCGGGCTCGCGATCATCCTGGAGATGGAGGACACGTTCGGAACCGAGGCCACGCGCCCGTTCTCGACGGGGGTCATGCTCGGGATCGCCTATGCGTCCTCGGTGGGTGGGATGGCTACCCTGGTGGGCACGCCGCCGAACCTGTCCCTGGTCAGGATCTTCCAGATCACGTTCCCCGAGGCGCCGCCCATTTCCTTCGGGCAGTGGATCATCGTGGCCTTACCGATCTCACTCGCGCTCCTCGCGACGGCGTGGGCGTTGATCACTCACGTCTTCTTCCGGGTGCCAGCTCACGTGAAGCCCGACCCGGATCTCGTGCGGGACCAGGCCCGTGCGCTCGGGCCCATGTCGTGGGAGGAGAAGTGGGTGCTCGGGGTCTTCGCGGCCACCGCGGTGCTCTGGGTCTTCCGGGTGCCGGTCGAGGTGGGCCCGTTTACCGTGCCGGGCTGGTCCGAGCTCGTTCCCTTCGCGGCCTCGATCGACGACGGGACGGTGGCCATCACGATGGCGTCCCTCCTCTTCCTCATCCCGACCCGGAGCCCCGGCGCCGACTCCCCGACTCTGGCGGGGCCCAATCTGATCCCGCGGCTCCCGTGGAGCATCGTGCTGCTCTTCGGGGGCGGCTTCGCGCTGGCGTACGGGTTTCAGGCCACGGGGCTCTCGGCGGTGATCGGCAATCAGTTCGCCGGACTCGCGGGCGTGCCGCCGTTCGTGCTCGTCCTGGTGGCCTGCGCCTCTCTCACGTTTCTGACCGAGCTGACCTCGAATACCGCCACGACGGAGATGATCCTTCCGATCCTCGCGGCCGTGGCCGTGGCCACCGGGGTCCACCCACTCGTCCTCATGATCCCTGCCACGCTGTCGGCTTCCTGCGCGTTCATGATGCCTGTGGCAACCCCACCGAACGCGATCGTGTTCGGGAGCGATCGCGTATCGATCCCGGAGATGGCCCGAATCGGGATCGTGCTGAACCTGATCGGGGTCGCGGCGATTGCCGTGGTCTTCTACTTCTTCGGCACGGCGATCTTCGGGATCGAGCCCGGAGTCACGCCCGAGTGGGCCCGGCTGGCGGCTCCCTGACGCCTCACGCCGCTCCGGGCCG
Organism: Longimicrobiales bacterium; assembly: GCA_965198065.1. GTDB lineage: Bacteria > Gemmatimonadota > Gemmatimonadetes > Longimicrobiales > Gaopeijiaceae > SHZS01. Next base: position 1,853,744 of record CBDAON010000004.1, read on the forward strand.
CTTCCTCCCGGGGCGCCACGAGCACGCCGGCCCGGCTCGGTCCTTCTTCGGCGGGGCCGCCGAGTCGTTTTCGGTCGAGGACTTCCGCTAGCCGCGCTCGCCGATAGGAACGTACGGCCGGTTCTCGGGCCCGATGTAGTCAGCGGTCGGACGGATGAGGCGGTTGTCCGCGCGTTGCTCGACGATGTGCGAGGCCCACCCCGAGATTCGGGAGCAGACGAAGATCGGCGTGAAGAGGGGCGTCGGGACCCCGAGGAAGTGGAACGCCGAGGCGCTGTAGAAGTCCAGGTTCGGGAAGAGCTTCTTTTCCTCGTGCATCACGTTGTCGATCGCAACCGACACCGGGTACAGGCGCTCGTCGCCCGCTTCATTGGAGAGCTTCTCGGCCCACGACTTGATGACCGTGTTCCGCGGATCCTTGACGCGATACACGGCATGCCCGAAGCCCATGATCTTCTCCTTCCGCTCGAGCATCTTCCCAACCTCGGCGGCCGCCTCGTCGGCCGACGCGAAGCGGTCGATCAGCTCCATCGCCGCCTCGTTCGCGCCTCCGTGCAGGGGGCCGCGAAGGGTTCCGATTGCGCCCGTGACCGCCGAATAAAAGTCCGAGAGGGTGGCCGCGCACACACGCGCCGTGAACGTCGAGGCGTTGAGCTCGTGCTCGGCGTACAGGATCAGCGCGGCGTCGAGGGCACGTGCGTGGAGGGTCGAGGGAGACTCTCCGTGGAGGAGGTGGAGGAAGTGCGCGGCGAGGTTGGGCTCGTCGGTGATGGTCTCGATCCGCTCGCTCTTCGTCGCGAACCGGTGCCAGTAGAGCAGGATCCCGGGGAACACGGCGATCAGTCGGTTCGCCACCTCCAGCTGCCGCGAGAAGTCCCCTTCGGGCTCGATCGTGCCGAGCATCGAGCAGCCGGTCCGGAGAACGTCCATGGGGTGCGCCCCTGCCGGAATTCGCTCGAGCACCTCCCGGAGCGCCGCGGGAACCTCGCGCAGGACCGCTAGCTCCCTTCCGTAGGCGTCGAGCTCCGCCGCCTTCGGCAGCTCGCCCCGAAGCAGGAGGTACGCCACTTCCTCAAATGTCGAGTGCTCGGCCAGCTCCGCGATGTCGTAGCCGCGGTACGTCAGCCCGAATCCCTCCTTCCCGACCGTCGCGATGGCCGTCTGACCGGCCGAGACGCCCCGGAGGCCACGCGTGTCCTTTTCTGCGCTCACTCTTTTCCCTCCCCCATGGCTCGTTGTGCCCTGTCGTCCGCTCCACCGTCACCTCTCGAAAACAGCTCGTCGAGCTTGCGCTCGTACGCGTAATAATCCAGCACCTCGTAGAGCTCCTCGCGGGTCTGCATGGCCGAGAGCATCGACGCCTGCGTGCCGCGCTCCTGAATGGCTCGGTAGACGGACTCGGCGGCCCGGCTCATCGCGCGAAACGCCGAAAGCGGATAGAGCGCCATCGCCACCCCGGCGGTCCTCAATTCGTCGAGCGTGAGGCTCGGAGTGACCCCGAACTCCGTCAGGTTCGCCAGCACGGGCACGCGAACCGCGGCCGCGAACGAACGGAAGTCGTCCAGGGTACAGAGCGCCTCCGGAAAGATCATGTCGGCGCCCGCCTCCACGTACGCCGCCGCGCGGTCGATCGACGCTTCCAGGCCGTCGCTCTCGAACGCGTCGGTCCTCGCCATGATGACGAACGCGTCGTCGTCCCGTGCGTCCACGGCCGCCTTGATCCGGTCGCACATCTCTTCGACGCCCACGTTTACCTTGTTCGGACGGTGACCGCAGCGCTTGGCCTGCTCCTGATCCTCGATGTGGAGGGCCGCCGCGCCGCTCCGGATCAGCTCGCGGGTGGCCCGGGCGATGTTGAACGCGGTCCCGAAGCCCGTGTCGACGTCCACAAGGAGCGGCAGAGCGGTCGCCGCGGTAATGCGGCGTACGTCGGTCAGCACGTCGTCGAGCGTCGTGATCGCGAGATCGGGGACGCCGACAGAGGCGTTCGCGACGCCCGCCCCCGACAGATAGAGCGCCTCGAATCCAGCGCGCTCGGCCAGGAGGGCAGAGTACGCGTTGATTGCCCCGGGAATCTGGAGGGGCGGATCACGCCCAACGGCGTCCCGGAATCGGCGGCCCGGCGTGCTCACGTGCCCTCGTCCGCCACCCAGAGGTCCACGAACTCGTCCACCGGCGTCTCCTCCAGCCGCGCCTGGTCCCCGCACGCTTCTACGATCCGACCGGCCTGCTCCGGTCCGAGCCGGGTGGCCAGGGCCCGCTCGAACTTCTCGACGAGGAGAGGAATGCCCTCCTCCCTCCGGCGGCGGTGGCCGATCGGGTACTCCGCCACCACCCGCTCCGTCGCCGACCCGTCAGTGAAGAACACCTGGAGGGCGTTTCCGATCGCCCGCTTCTCCGGGTCCATGTAGTCCCGACTGAACTCGGGGTTCTCCCGCACGACGATCGCCTGGCGAAGACGGTCGATGCGCGGATCCGCCGCGACCCCGTCCTCGTAGTCGTCTGCGGTCAGCCTCCCGAAGATGAGGGGCACTGCCACCATGTACTGGAGGCAGTGGTCCCGGTCGGCGGGGTTCGCGAGCGGGCCGGACTTGTCGATGATCCGGACCCCCGCTTCCTGGGTGTCGATCTCGATCCGCTCGATCTCGTCCAGGCGGTCCCGGACCTTTGGATGGAGTGCGAGGGCCGCTTCCACCGCGGTTTGGGCATGAAACTCGGCCGGAAACGAGATCTTGAACAGGACGTTCTCCATGATGTAGGAGCCGAGCGGGCGCCCGAGCCGGATCGGCTTCCCCCTGAAGAGGACCTGCTCGAATCCCCAGCCAGGCGCGGTAAGCGCGGACGGATATCCCATCTCGCCCGTCATAGCGATCAGGGCGAGCCGAACCCCGCGGCTCGTGGCGTCCCCTGCGGCCCAGCTCTTCCTCGAGCCCGTGTTGGGCGCGTGACGATACGTGCGGAGCGCGCCTCCGTCGATCCACGCGTTCGAGGCCGCGTTCACGATCTGCTCGCGGGAGCCGCCGAGGAGGCGCGCCGCGACCGCGGTCGTGGCAATCCGGACGAGGAGCACGTGATCCAGGCCCACCGAGTTGAAGCTGTGGTTAAGGGCCAGCACGCCCTGGATCTCGTGCGCCTGGATCATGGCTGTGAGCACGTCGGCCATGTGGAGCGGCTCCTGGCCAGCTCGGCGGCGAGTGCGGCTCAGGTAATCCGAGACGGGGAGGATACCGCCCAGGTTGTCCGAGGGGTGCCCCCACTCGGCCGCGAGCCACGTGTCGTTGAAGTCGAGCCAGCGGACCGCGGCACCCAGGTTGAACGCTGCTGTCACTGGATCCAGCTCCCAGCGCGTTCCCGGGACCCGCGCCCCGCCCGGGAGGCTCGCCCCGGGGACGACCGGCCCGAGCAGCTTCGCGCACGCGGGATAGCCTAGAGCCAGGATCCCGCACCCGAGAGCGTCCATGAGACAGTAGCGCGCGATGCGGCGCGCTTCCGCACCCGTGGCCTCGAAGCCCGAGACGTAGTCCGCGATCTCGGTCAGCACGGCGTCCGGCGCCGGCCGCTCCGTCTCGCGAATCCCGATGCGCGTCATTCCGCCTCGCAAGTCCCGATGCGCGTCACCCCTTCGCTAGAGCGGAGGCCGCCAGCGGGGAGCGGCCGGCTTTGGCCGCCCACAAGATCACCCGACGTCCCCGCTCTGGCGAGGGGGCCCGGTTCCGGGAGGCCTGGCCCGTTGCCACTGGCGCGATCCTGAACATAGGTTGGGGGATGCGCCGCCTGTCCCTCCTCGTCATTCTGGCGATCACGGCCCTCCTCTCGCTCTCGCCGCCGGCCGAAGCGCAGCGTTTTTGGAGCCGTCGGTCCAATGCGCGTGTGAGGCCTGGCGACGGGCTTCCGGACATCCCGGGCGGCTTTACCTTCTGCCGTCTCGTGTACTCGTCCGTTCGGAGGGACGGCTCGGGACGCGGTTGGGACACCGATTTCCCGAACGCGGACCGGAACCTCCCCACGCGGTTGGGCCAGCTGACCCCGACGCCGGTCTCCAGATGGACCCACGGAGAGCCCGGCTACGCGGCCGTTCATATCACGGATCCTGAGGCGCTACAGTGCCCCTTCCTGTACACGACGGATGTGGGGGAGCTCGGGTTCTATCCCGAAGAGGTCGCCGCCATGCGTGACTACCTCTTGAAGGGCGGCCTTCTTTGGGTGGACGATTACTGGGGGTCCGCAGCCTGGGATCAGTTTGCGAGAGAGATTCAACGAGCCGTCCCGGAGTATCTGATCGAGGAGCTCCCGTTGGATCACCCGCTCTTCAGCATCGTCTACGAGGTGCCGGAGCTTCCGCAGGTACCCTCGATCCAGCACTGGCGGAGTAGCGGGGGTGAGACGTCCGAGCTCGGTTTCGACAGCGCCACGCCGCACATCCGTGCAATCATGGACGACAGGGACCGCATCCTCGTCCTCATGACGCACAACACGGACATCGGGGACGGTTGGGAGCGGGAGGCCGAGGACCCCAGGTTCTTCTACCTCTTCTCACCCGACTCCTACGCGGTCGGGATCAACATCGTGGTCTGGTTGATGACCCACTGACCAGGCCGGCGCCCGGCCGGCCAGGACCTCACGTCGGCCACGACCCTCACCTAGCCAGGACCTAACCTCGGCCATTCCGGAGACAGAAGCGATGAAGCGTCTCGTGGTCCCGGTTCTCGCCTTCTCCCTCGCCGTTCCAGTCCGCGCCCAGCTGGCTCCGCCGAACGCGGAGGGGCTCACCTACGGGGCCGTGCACCTGAACGTGAGCGACGTCGCTCTCCATCAGAGGCTCTGGGTGGAGCACTTCGGCGGGGAGGTCGTCCAGCGAGGCTCGCTCGTTGCGATCAAGTACCCGGGGATGCTCCTCGTCCTCTCGAACCGGGCCCCCACTGGCGGGTCGCAGGGCTCGGTCATGGATCACTTCGGCTTCAAGGTGCGTGACATCGAGCCCGTGCTCGAAAGATGGCGTGCCGCGGGACTCACGGTCCAGAGCGAGTTCGACGGTGCCGAGGGATTCCAGAACGCCTATCTGCTCGCCCCGGACGGAGTGCGAGTCGAGCTCCAGGAGGACCCCGAGATGACCGTGGACGTGATCGGCTACCACGTCCACTTCATCACGCCGGATTACGAGTCGCTGCTCGACTGGTACATCGCGACGTTCGGGGTGGAGCGCTTCCAGCGGGGGACAATCGCGACCACCGCGAACGCCCCCGGGATGAACCTGAGCTTCGGAAACTCGGGCACGCCGCGCGAGCCGACACGGGGCAGGGCGATCGATCACATCGGGTTCGAGGTCGCCGACCTCGACACCTTCGCGCGCCAGCTCGAGGCCAAGGGGATCACACTCGACAGCGCGCCCAGGGAGGTTACGACCCTGGGGCTCAAGATCGCTTTCCTGACGGACCCATCGGGCGTTTACATCGAGCTGACGGAAGGCTTCGACGGGTGGTGACGGCCCGCCGATCATGCGATCGCTTTGATGGCAGGGTCCCGGGAGGGTGAGAACGGCTCCGCGTACGCGAGTCACGGGCATTGATGGTGGACTCGGAGTCGGGCCGGCCCCGGTCGGTCCGGCTCCCGTCGCCACAGTTGCCACGCATGGACCACGGCCCCTAGCTTCGGGAATGCGTGTGCTCCTCGCCCTTCTCGGGGCCGTCTTCCTGGCCTCGATCTGGCCGCCGACACCCGTTCACGCGCAGCGATCGTTCGGCCGCACGAGGGTCCGCCTCGGCGACGGGCTTCCGGACCGACCGGGCGGGTTCACGTTCTGCCGGCTGGCCTACTTCTCGACGCGGAGGGACAGCTCGGGCGGCGGGTGGGACACGGACTTCCCGAACGCCGACCGGAATCTCCCAACCCGGCTGGGTCAGCTGACGCCGACCCCGGTCTCGGAGTGGTCGCACGGAGAGCCCGGCTACGCCGTCGTCGACGCGACCGATCCGGACCTCTATCGTTGCGCGTTTATCATGGCCACCGACGTGGGGGAGCTGGGCCTCGACCCGCCGGAGGTGGACGCGCTAAGGGATTACTTCCTTAAGGGTGGATTCCTCTGGGTAGACGACTTCTGGGGCTCGTCCGGGTGGGATCACTTCGCGAGGGAGATCGGGCAGGTCCTGCCCGAGTTCCCGATCGTAGACCTTCCGCTCGACCACCCGCTGTTCAGCATCGTTTACACGATCCCCGAGGTGCCCCAGATCCCCTCGATCGGGTCCTGGCGTCGGCTCGGGGGCGGCACGTCGGAGCTGGGCTACGACAGCCAGACTCCACACATGCGGGCCATCATGGATGACCAAGGGCGGATCCTCGTCCTGATCACGCACAACACCGACATCTCGGACGGCTGGGAGCGCGAGGCCGAGGATCCTCAGTTCTTCTATCTGTTCTCCCCCGATGCCTACGCGATCGGCGTGAACGTCACCGTCTGGGTGATGACGCATTAGGGCCGTTGCGCCCCGCGCGAACGGACTCGACTGATGATGCCCGCCCGGGTGGCGATGGCCCTCCCGTTGCGCCCCGCGCGAACGGACTCGACCTCGACCCCAAGCGCCATCAGGCCCATCGTGAAGCTACCGTACGCGCTGATCCCCGAGCCCTTCTTCGTAATCGTGGTGCTTCGAGCTGCTCAGCGTAGCCTCCAGGAACGTGGGCCAGATGAGCGGGACCCACCGCCGGCACAGCTGCTCTCGACCGCCGGCTCGTTAGAGCGGGTGAACCCCCCGGCCGCCATACAGCCCTCAGGTCGGTGACGCCTCACGGTTCTCTCGGTACCACGCCCGCACGTACTCGACCGCTTCGCTCGTAGGCGTGCCGGGCCCAAAGAGACGGCCGATCCCCAGTCGGCCGAGCTCCGCAGCATCCTCGTCAGGAATGATGCCGCCGCCGGTGAGGAGCACGTCGCGCGCTCCCTCCGCCTCGAGGAGTTCCTTTACCCGGGGGAAAAGGGTGAGGTGGGCCCCGGACAGGACCGAGAGGGCGACGACGTCCACGTCCTCCTCGACGGCGATGCGTGCGATCGCCTCGGGTCGCTGGTGAAGCCCCGTATAGATGACCTCGAAGCCGGCGTCCCGGAAGGCGCTGGCGATCACCTTCGCACCGCGGTCGTGACCATCGAGCCCGGGCTTCGCGACCAGCACCCGGATTCGGCCTGTGCTCTCCGACATGATCAGTAGAAGACGGGCTCTCGGAACGCGCCGAACACGCTCTCCATGGCCTCGCGGATCTCGAAGAGCGTGCAGTCGGCCCTGGCGCACTCGAGCACGGACGGCACCAGGTTTTCGCCGGAGCGGCAGGCCGCCTCGAGTGATGCCACCGCTCGCGCAGCCTCGTCCCCGTCCCTCTCGCTCCGGAGCCGCGCCAGCCTCCGTATCTGCTGTTCCGCCTGCTCCGGACCGATCCTGAGCACCTCGATCTCCGGTCGCTCCGAGCCCTCGGTGAAGCGATTCACGCCCACGACGACCCAACGGCCGGCCTCCATCTCCCCCTGATGTCGCTCGGCGGACTCAGCGATACGCCTCTGGAACCACCCCGACTCGATTCCGGGCACCACGCCACCCACCGCGTCGATCTCGCGGAAGATCTCTTCGGCCTCCGACTCGATCTCGTCTGTCAGGGTCTCGACGAAATACGAACCGGCCAAGGGATCGATGACGTTCGCCACCCTCGTCTCGTAGGCCAGGACCTGCTGGGTTCTGAGAGCGATCCGGGCCGCCTTCTCCGTCGGCAGGGCGAGCGTCTCGTCCAACGAGTTCGTGTGGAGCGACTGGGTTCCGCCGAGGACCGCCGCCAGGGCCTGGTAGGCAACGCGTACGATGTTGTTCTCGGGCTGCTGCGCGGTCAGCGTCACCCCGGCGGTCTGGGCATGCATCCGAAGCCGCCGCGCCTCGGGCGTGCGAGCCCCGTATCGCTCCTCCATCACGCGAGACCAGATCCTTCGGGCCGCCCGGAGCTTGGCCACCTCCTCGAAGAGGTCGTTGTGGATGTCGAAGAAGAAGGAGAGACGTGGCGCGAACTCGTCCACTCCGAGCCCCCTCTCGAGAGCCCGCTCGACATACTCGAACCCGTTCCTGAGAGTGAAGGCGAGCTCTTCCGCGGCAGTGGCCCCGGCTTCGCGGATGTGGTAGCCGGAGATGGAGATCGGGTTGTACCTGGGCATGTTCCGGGTGCACCACTCGAACATGTCCACGATGCACCGGAGCGCCGGTTCGGGAGGAAAGATCCAGGTGTGCTGGGCCTGGTACTCCTTCAGGATGTCGTTCTGCACCGTGCCGCGCAGCTCCGCCACGTCCACTCCCTGCCGCTCGGCCGCAGCCACGTAGAACGCGAAGAGGATGATGGCAGGACCGTTCACGGTCATGGACACGGAAACCCGGTCCAGCGGAATGCCTTGGAAGAGCGTCTCCATGTCCCTCGCCGACGAGACGGCGACGCCACAGATCCCGACCTCGCCCTCCGCGCGCGGATGGTCGGCGTCGTAGCCCATGAGGGTCGGCACGTCGAACGCCACGGAGAGGCCGGTCTGACCATGACCGAGGAGGTAATGGTAGCGCCGGTTCGTCTCCTCGACGCTCCCGAATCCCGAGAACTGGCGCTGCGTCCAGAGGCGGGTGCGGTACATCGTGTGGTAGGGGCCACGGGTGTACGGGGGCTCCCCCGGCAGCCCCAGGGCCTCCATGTATCCGGGAGCCCCGGCGCGGTCGAGCGTCGTGTAGAGAGGCTTCACCTCCCGGCCCGAGCCTGTCGTGAATGCTGCGTCGCGCCGCGCCACACCCCGAGCTCGCTCCTGCCAGCGGGCGAGCTCTTCACGAAGACGGCGGATCTCCTCGTCCGCCTCCGCCGGCCGGCCGACGAGCTCGGCATGTCCTGACTCGGGCTGGGCAGGTCCGGCGTTCGGGCCGCCGGACGCCTCCACAACTCGGCTCTCCTCGACTGCCCGGCTCTCTCGGATGGACATCCTCCGGCTCCTTCAGGATGGCTGATCGCGGCAGGCATCTAGGATACGCATGGCCACCGAGTAGGGCGTGCCCTGCCCTCGAACGGCATCCTCGACCCCCGATTCCATCAGGGTCCGCACCCCTCGGTCACTCCATACCCTTCGTCGGAACTCCTGCTCCACTAGGTCGCGAATCCTGGCGCGGATCCGACGTTCCCGCCGGTGCTGCGCCTCTCCGCTCTCTACCAGCCAGGTGCGGTGAGAGTCGAGGGCTTCGAGCAGGGCGTCCACGCCGTCTCCCGACGTGGCGACCACGCGGAGGACCGGAGGGTTCCACTCGGCGGCGGCTCCGCGCGACCCGCGCAGGCCGAGCGCCTGCCCCAGAGCCCGAACGACCTCGTCCGCCCCTGAGCGGTCCGACTTGTTCACGACGAAGACGTCGGCAATCTCCATGAGCCCCGCCTTCATGGCCTGGACCACGTCACCGGATTCGGGGGAGAGCGTTACCACCACCGTGTCCGCGACGCCTGTGATCTCCATGTCGGTCTGTCCGACACCCACACTTTCGACCACGACCCGATCGAACCCGAACGCCTCCAGGAGGTCCACGACCTCGAGCGTGGTCGTCGCGAGCCCACCGAGGGCGCTTCGCGTGGCCATGGATCGGATGAACACATCCCGGTCGGTGGCGAGCTCGCCCATGCGGACGCGGTCGCCCAAAAGGGCGCCGCCGGAGTAAGGCGAGGTCGGATCCACGGCTACGATGCCCACGCGCTCCCCCCGTTCCCGGAAGGCCGCCGCGAGCGCGCGGACGAGCGTGGACTTGCCCACGCCCGGCGGTCCGGTCAGCCCGACCCGGAGGCAGGTCGGCCGGGTCGGGAGCAGGGATTGCATCAATTCCCGAGCACCCGGAGCCTCGTCTTCGATGATCGAGATGGCGCGAGAGAGAGCGGACCGGTCTCCAGCGTGAAACCGCGTGAGGAGATCCCCGAGCGCGGCATCGTGCCTCTCCGGCGTCACGGGCGGTGGGGCCTGCTAAGACGGCCGTCTACGCTCGGCGTGGTGGGTGGTTCGCCCCGATGGAGGAGAACGGCCCCGGCGGCAGGGAAGCGGCTTGGAGCGCTACGCTGGCCGCCGGGGCCGAGAAACCTGACCTCAGCGCCCTCCTCCACCTCCAGACGGCGCGTCCGGCTGAGGGACGGAGGTCGTGTTGACCGGCCCGAACCCCCAGATCTGGACGACCACCTCTTCATCCTTGGCCATGTCGTAATGGACCCCGCCGGCCGGCTCGTAGATGAAGGTTCCCGGCCCCACCGGAATCGTGCTGTCCGGATCGTAGACCTCGGCCGCCGCGCCCGTGGACACCCACCACGTTCCCTTCATCACGTGGATGTGCCGGTCCTGATCGTGGAAATGCGGACGGCTCCCGCTTCCCGGCGGCCACGTGATCTGAAGCACGTAGAGCCCGGGTTCACGGGAATTCCCGAGGATGCGGACCGACCTACCGCCGTCTTCGGTGGGCCGAGTGTCCTCGGGCCGCGCGATCAGGAAGCCCTCAGGATCGCGGGGCAGCTGGGCCGAAGCGTCCGGGGCACCGATTAGCAGCGCCCCCACGGCGCAACCGAACAATGTCACCGCTCTCGGGAATGTCATGGCTCCTCCTCGTCTTCGGATGGAAAAATGCAACCAGGACAACTTATACCTCCAGGGGCCTTTGCACGACAGCGTCGCCGTTCGGCAGGGGATCTTTTGTCTGGGCCCCCCGGTACGGAAACCAGTCAACGGCGAGCCGTAGCGCACGGTCGGAGCCCATGGAAGAGGGTGGTTGACGCGGGTAGGGACATCTATTCTTTTGGGTGTCTCTGTGCGGGTGTCGCGGTGTAGCCAATCATGTTACGGAGCCGGGTGCCCGCGCTGTCGGGCCGTCATCGGAGTGGCCCCGCCGAGGCAGAGCCTCCCGGCCCAGTCTCCAGGTCTACTGCAGGAGAGCGGCAAAATGATCGACATCAGGCATCTGAGAACGGGCCTGGCCGTGTGTGCGGTCCTGCTCGTCTCGTCCCTCTTCATGCCCTCGACGGCCGAGGCCCAGGGGGGGCGCATCAGGATCCTGGTCGCAAACCTCAAGCCGGAGGACGAAACCGACGAGGACTTCGGTGAGGATCTCTCCGACGAGCTCCGCGACCTCCTCGACCTGGACACCCACGTCGCCATGTCCGGACGGGATACCGACGACGCCGCACGCGAGTTCGACTTGCGGCTCGACGGACTGGACTGCCTGCTGGCCCAACAGCTGGCCACCCTCATCGAGGTTCAGCTCGTGTTCTGCGGGACGTATCGCACGGAGGGTGACCTGATCCGTTACAGCGGGTCGTTCGTCACCGTGCCGGGCGGAGAGCAATTCACGCCGGAGCCCGCCACGGCGCCGGAGAACGAGCCTGAACAGGCGGCCGAGGGGTTCGCGGCCTTCTTCGACGCCACCAGAGATCGGCTTCAGCAGCTCTCGTTCTGCCAGGTGGACTTTTCCTCCCAGAACTGGGAGGGGGTTCTCCAGTACTGCGCCCGAGCCGTGGAGCTCGCCCCGGATTCCAGGGAGTCGCGCACGGCTCTGGCTGGAGCCCACCTGGAGCTCGAGCAGTATCCGCAGGCGCTCCTACACTTCGAGATTCTCGTCGAGCAGGATCCATTCAGCTCCACCGCGCTCCAGGCCGCGGGTCTGGTCGCGCTCCAGCTTCAAGAGCTGGAGAAGGCTCGAGAATACCTCGGGCGGTATCTCGAGCTGAACCCGAGCGACGTGGCCGCGCGGCTCCAGATTGCCGCGGACCTCGTCGAGCAGGGGGACGACCGCGGGGCTGTCGACCTGATGGCCGCCGGCTTCGAGCACAGCCCGGACAACATCGAGCTGCGTCTCCAGCACGGAAACAACGCGTTCCGGGCCGCCTTGGAGCTCCAGGCGCGGCAGCCACAGCCGGCCGCCGGCCAGCCCCCGACGACCCTGACACCTGAGGTCGCCGACCTCCTCCAGGAGGCTTTGGCCTCTTTGGAGGTGGCCCTGGCTGCGCTCGGCGTAGACATGGAGCCCCAGGGCGTGGTCAACATGATGCGGGGATACCTCCAGCTTGACGACGCAACCGAGGCGGCGGGCCTGGGTGAGCGGGGCTTGATACTCTTCCCCGACAACGCGGCGATCCTGAACGAGCTTTCGGTATCTTACCAGCGCGCCGGGATGCTCGACGAGTCCGTCGCCGCCATCACCCGCGCTCTCGAGATCCAGCCCGACCTGCCTAGGGCCCGGGTCCGCACGGCGACCTACCTGCTCGAGGCCGGCCGCCCAGACGACGCCGTGCAATGGATCCAGCAGGCGGCCCAGGCGCAGGAGGTCCCGGCCGATGAGCTGGCCACGACGCTGTTCTTCCACGGATACACCGAGGGGGTCGAGAGAGGGAATTCCGCGATGGGGATCCGCCTCTTCACAGCCGCAAAGGGACTGTCGGACGTCTCCCCCGCCGTGCTGTCGCAGCTCAACCTCTTCCACGCGCTGGCGCTGTTCACGCCGCCGAACGAGTTCCTTCGGGAGAACCAGACGGTCAGGGCGTGCGACGAGCACCAGGCGGCCCTGGACGAGGCCGCCGAGCTGTTCCCGCAGGGCCAGCTCTACGGCGATCAGCAAGGGATGGACGTGGAGCAGCTGATCTTGGCCACGGCAGCATTCCAGGAGATGTGCGCCGTGATTCGCGAGCAGGCGCAGCGCGGCTGAGCCGACCTGGCGGCTCGCCCAGCGCCGTCTGGCGCCAAACGGATAGCAACAACGGGGCGCCCCGCGGTCTTCCGCGGCGCCCCGTTGTCGTCACGGAGCCATGACGACGTAGCGAAGCCCACGTCCCACGGGGTCCCGGCGTGGCGGGCCGAGAAGCCGCCGACTTGATCTGGAGCGGCGGACCCCAATAAGATTCCCCCACTCACGAGCCAGGCAGAAACCGGTTGCGAACGGAGGCAAGCAGATGACAATCCAACGGTTGCGGACACCCTTTGCCTTGCTGCTGGTTACCGCGATCGCTGCGGTAGGCTGCGGAGGAGACACGGGCGAGGAAGCCGCGTCGCCGGATACGATCGCGCCGGCTGATACGATGCCGATCAACCCGCTGCTCTTTCCAGGGTCGGGCGATCTCACGCAGACTGCCCCCGGCACGTTCCGCGCGCGATTCGAGACGACGGCGGGCGAGTTCGTGGTCGAGGTCTACCGGGAATGGTCACCCAACGGCGCCGACCGGTTCTACAACCTGGTAAACGGCGGCTACTACGACGGTGTTCGTTTCTTCCGGGTGATCAGCGGTTTCATGGCGCAGTTCGGGATCCACGCCGAACCGGCAGTGAGTGCCCAGTGGAGAGTCGCGATGATCCCGGACGATCCCGTCGTCGAGAGCAACACCCGCGGAATACTGAGCTTCGCGAAGTCGAGCGTTCCCGACTCGAGGACGACCCAGGTGTTCATTAACCTGGTCAACAACTCGGGGTTGGATGAGATGGGATTCTCGCCGTTCGGAGAGGTGGTGTCTGGCATGGATGTCGTCGATCAGCTGTACAACGCGTACGGGGACGGACCACCCGGAGGAGAGGGGCCCGAGCAGGGTCGCATCATTGCCGAAGGGGAGGGATACCTCGCCGAGAGCTTCCCGGAGCTCGACCAGGTGATCCAGGCGACAATCGAGGCGGGAGGAGCGTAAACAGGGCGGAGGTGTGGCGGCCGTCTCACCCGATTTGGCCGCGCTAGAACATGGCCCCGAGCACTTCCACCCCTGCCCCCTTCGCCTGGTCGGCGGCCTCGACCACGGTACCGTAGGGGACCAAGGGATTGACCTTCACGAACAGCAGCTTGTCAGGCCGGTTCGAGAAGATGTCGAACAACCGGGCCTGGAGCTGCCCGGCCGGAACGGGCGCGGTGTTGATCGCGAATCCCCCGGGCTCAATCTCCAGGATGATCATGGGCGGCGGCGTTCCCTCGGGTTCCTCCTCGATCGGCACCTGGATGTCGATGCTCTTCTGAAGCAAGGGCTGGATCACGAGGAAGATCACGAGAAGCACGAGCAACACGTCGATCATCGGGGTCACGTTGATCTCGTACATGTCCTGTTGCCCGGAATTGCCTACGGCCATTGACATGGCTCAATCCCTCACCTGATTCGGGTTCGTCGCCTTGTCCGATCCGGCTACTCGATCTGCTCGATCATGGGCGACTCGCTGACCGCGGCCACCACCCGCACTCCCGCGTCGCGCGCGATCTCCATGAGCTCCACGATGTCTCCGTACGGCAGCCTCCGATCGGCCTTGAGGAACAGCACCTTGTCGTCGGGATGCCGGACCATGAACTCCTCCTGAAGGAGCCGAAGCGCGTCCTCCTTCAGCATGGGCGACTTGTTCAGGTAATAGTCCCCGTTCACGTCGATCCCAAACTCGGTGCGCTCCTGGTCGTCCGGCCGTTCCTTCAGGTTCTGGCCCACCGGAAGCTGCGCCTCAAACCCCGCCAGGAGCGTGGGCGTTACGACCATGAAGATGATGAGCAGCACCAGCATCACGTCCACCATCGGCGTGACGTTGATTTCCCCCATGGTGCCCACCTCCTCCCAGGGGGCCTTCTTCTTCTTCCTTTCCTTTGCCATGGACGTCTCCTATCTGGCCTGATCCATCGCAACCGCACCCTCTCCGCCAGCAGGGGCGTGTCCGCCTCCGCCCAAGCCACTGGCCGCGGCCGCGGCCGCGCTATGCCCACCCATCGCGTAGGCCTGCAGATAGTCCAGGAACTCCCGTGTCGTGTACGAGACCTCCATGGACAATCGCTCCACCTGGTTCACGAAGTAGTTGTACAGCCACACCGCGGGAATCGCAACGATAAGCCCGATGGCCGTAACGATCAGCGCCTCCGCGATACCCGCCGAAACCGCAGCGAGCCCGCCGGAGCCCGAAGCCGCGATTCCGGTGAAGGCGTTCACGACGCCGAGCACCGTTCCGAGCAGCCCCACGAACGGCGCGGTCGCGCCCGTCGTGGCCAGAATTCCGAGCCCACGCCGGAAGTTGGCGATCTGCTCGATTCCGTTCAGCTCGATAATGCGCTGAGCCGTGTCGACATCCTCCATCGTGAGCTTCTTGTTGGGCGACCCGAGATCGAGGGTCTTGAGAACGCGGCGGAAGAGCGCGGCCACGTGGCTCTTCGCGTTCTGCTTCGCCGAGAGGAGATTCTCGGCCTCCACAAAGTCAGGCTTGGCCAACGCGGCACTGAAGGGCCCCGAGAACCGGACGGTCGCCTTCCGCGAGGTGCGAAACTCGAGGATCTTCCGGATCGAGATAGCAATGACCATGAGGGACATGAAGATAAGGACGTACACGATTCCCCTCACGAACCACCCCATCTGTCCCCACATCTCAATTAACGAGACATTCATCGGTACTCCTCGTCGGCTGTTGGTCTGTCTCTACACTGCGTGCGCCTGCGCCGGAGTCATCGAACCGACGCGCGGCTCACTGCGTGACCGTCTCGAACGTGATCGGAATCGCGATCCACACCGGTACCCGCTCTGCCCGGTTCAACGCGGGCGTGAACTCGAAAATGGCGGCAATCCTCAGGGCCGCCTCGTCGAGCTGCGGGTAACCCGAGCTCGAGTTGACCTGCACCTGCTCCGTGACGCCCTCATCGTTGATGAAGAACCACATCATGACCGTCCCGCCGATCCCCGAATCCCGAAGGAGCTGGGGATACTCCCGCATCAGGGCCGCGCCCACCTCCGCCCGATTCCTCAGCTCGGGCGCGGTCTCGTACGGAGTGAACGTGGGGGCGGCAGCGATGTCACGCTGGGTCAGGGTGTCAGCCGACGCCGAGAGCGTCGCCATCTGCGCGACGCCGATCCCCGAGAAATCCGCGTCCGTGAGCCGGAACTCGAAGTTGGGCGGCGGGATGTCGGGCGGCACGATCGTCGGGGCCGTGAGCACGGTAAACCCGACCGGCGGAGGAGCGGGAACGTCCACCTCCGGCGGGGGGGGGGGCGGGGGAGGCGTAGATTCGGGAATCTCGATGAACGTGATCTCTTCCTCCTCTTCCTCCGCGGTACCTGAGTTTATCGTTGCCATGATCAGGCCGGCTCCGACGGCGCCGTGGAAGGCGGCGGAGAAGAGGGTCCCCGGCACAGATTTGGCCAGCCCGCGTTTCGGCTGGCTGGCAAGGAGATTGCCGAACATCGGTACTTCGGCCCCGTCGTCCACTGCCGGTCGCTTCTTCACGTCCTGCTTACGTGAGTTAGTCACCTGCTCCTCCCGTCGGCTGTGGGTGCCCGGGCACGCCGGCCTTCCGCCGACTCGGATCGCACTCCGGGAGCGCTCCGCCACAGGGGCGAATGTGCTCATGCGTCCCCACCGCGGAGCAGGCAACTCGAGAGGACGGAGCTCCGGGAGTCACCATCCTACGAGGGCGAACATGAATAAGTTAGGACCCGCCGTGGGTCAAGGCAACCATTCCTCGGGCCCCGATGAGCGCCCCGATGCGGGCGGGATTGACGACTTTTCCCCGATCGGGTATCGTTCCACGACAGACCCCGAAAGGCTTTTCCGAACCCCCCGAGGCGACCTTGCCGATCTTCGGCCGGTCCCGGCCGCTCCTGCTCGCATCGCAGTGCGTAGCGGTGTTCTGCCTCGCGTCGTGCGAAATAGGCCCGAGGGGCCCCGCCGTCGTCGTTCGAGACAGTCTCGGCATCCAGATCGTCGAAAGCGACCCAGAGCAGCCGGCCTGGGGCGGCGCCGAGTGGCAAGTGGCCGAGACGCCGCTCTTGCAGCTCGGTAACATCCCCGGAGATGCGGACCATCTGCTCTATCGCGTCGGGCATTCGATCCGGCTCGCGAGCGGGGCCATCGCGGTGGCAAACACAGGCTTCGGCGATGTGCGCATCTTCGACGAAGGCGGCGTCCTTCTTCGAACCCTGCAGATGCCGATCACGGTGGAGGGCACGGTCAATCCACTCCGCCTTCACGAGCTGCCCGGCGACACTCTGCTGGTTTTCCTCGCGGACCGCACCCTTTCGGTGTTCGACGCCGAGGGGAGCCTCGTACGAAGGTCCGCTCCGATAGCGACGGACGTGATGTCCGATCCGCCACCCGAGCTCGCCGGGATCCTTGAAGACGGCACGATGATCATCCGCAGCCACCCCCCCGAGAGCCCGACGGGTCCGGGCGTCGCGTGGACCCACCTAGAGTTGCTCAGATACAGTTCGGGAGGCGCGCCGCTGGGATCGCTCGGGCTCTTCGAGGACGTTGCCATTATACCGGGGGACGAGGAGCTGATGTTCGGGCCCAGGGGCTTGCAAGCCGTGGGCGACTCCACGATCTGGCACGGCACGAGCGAGAGCTTCGAGATCCGTGAGACCAGCCCCGAACCGTCGCTCCGACGGATCGTCCGCCTGAACAGTCCCGTCGTAGAAGTGGTCCAGGTGGACACCGCGACCGTCGGGCAGGCCGCGTTCCGCCAGTTGTCCAACAACATGGAAGACAGCATCGCCCAACGCATCGTCGAATCCTACCGCTACGCCGAGACGTTTCCGGCGTATTCCGACATGGTCGTGGACCGCCTGGGGAACGTATGGATGAGGGCGTACCAGTGGTTCAACTTCGGTGCTCCCATGAGATGGTCCGTGTTCGATCCCGCGGGACGGTTCCTGGGCGACGTCGAACTCCCCTCGCAGCTGGAGGTTCACGAGATCGGCGACGATTACGTCCTAGGTCGCATCGCGAACGATCGGGGGGTCGAGGCCGTCTATCTCTATACGATCACCAAGCCGGCCCCGCCCCCTCCCGAAGGCGCGACGCCGTAGATCGCGAGGCCGCAGCTTCCGCCATCCCACTTGGCGTCCCCACGCCCCTCCCAAAGCGATCGGGCCCCTACTTCTCGAACACGAGGACCGTCGGGCCCTCCTCCTCATATTCCTCCACGGTCACCGTGATCCTTTCCCCGTCGATCACACCGATCGTCGTTTCGTCTTCCTCAATGAACGTGATCTGGTTTCCGGAGACGGTGTAGGTTCTCGTGCCGCCCTCCGTCTCCGTCATCACGTTGCCCTCTTCGCTCGTCCGATACAGAACGGTGCCGGAAAAGGTGTTGTCGGAGAGCAACGTGAGAGAGCCCGAGAGTACCTCCTCCGTGTACCCCGGCTCCTCGTACACGACGGCGGGGATCGGGGAGCCGTTGACACTTACCAGCGTGTACGTCCCGGTGATGCCGCCGTCCTGGGTTCCGGTGCCGGCATCGTCGCAGGCGAGGGCGGCCGAAGCAACGAGCGCGAGGGCGAGTGGAACACGAAGCAGCCTTGGGCGCGCCATTGCTTCCTCCGGGCCCGGGGGCAGGTGGGTAGCGGTGACGGGGCGAAGATCACGCGCCAGCTTCAGGACCGGGCCAACGCAACATGGGAAGACTCGGTGCCCGGGGCCACCTCGATTCCTCGTTACCTAACTCCGTGCTACGGGCACCCATTCGGTGCTACGGCGCCGACTCCGTACTACGGCTGGAGGAAGGCGGATCATTCTGCGCCGGTGGACCGGCCGCCTCAATTCCACGTGGCCGCGGAGCCAGCGACAGGCCCGCACCCTCCAGGCCCTTCAGGTAGACATCTCTCTTCGGGTACGGGATCTCGATGCCCTCTCGATCGAAGGTCCCCTTGACCCGCTCCGTGATTTGGTCGGCCACGATACGCCGGTCTCGCGCGTCCCGAATCCACACCCGGAGCTCGAGGTTCACGGCGGAGTCGCCGAAGGCTCGGACGATCACGACGGGGTCGGGGTCGGACTGGACGCCCTCGACGCCCTCGACCGACTCGAGGATGAGCGCCTTCGCGCGGCTCACGTTGGCGTCGTACGCGATGCCGAACGGGATGCGAAGACGGATGTGCGCCCCCGACGCCGAGTAGTTCACGATGTCCCGGCGCATGATCTCGTTGTTGGGGATAAGGATCACGATGTTGTCTGGGTTCCGGATCTTCGTGGCGCGCAGGCCTATCTCGATGACGTCACCCCAGCTTCCGGTCTCCCCCGGAGCGGTCCAGAGCTCGATTCGGTCACCTACCCGGAAAGGACGGTCCATGATGAGGAGGACCCCGGCGATGAGATTCGACAGGGTGTCCTGCGCGGCGAGGGAGACGGCGAGACCCAACACCCCCGCCCCCGCTAAGAGTGGCGTGATGTTGATCCCCAGGAAGTCCAGCGCCACGAGCACGCCGACGGCCAGGACCACGAACTGCACGATCCGGTTCAGCAGGGGCAAGGCCGTTTCGTCCAGCGGCGTGATGACGCCCCTGCCCACCCTCCGCTCGATGTATTCGAGCCCCGCGGACACCAGGCCCGCGACCGGGAGCGATAGGGCCGCGATCCAGACGGCCCCCACGGTTCGGGCAACTCCAGGCAACTCCCACGCGATGGCGATCCGCCAGCCCGCCCAGAACCAGATCGAGATCAGGAAACCACGACGCACGGCCTGGAGGATCGCGTCGTCCACCTCCGTGGCCGTCCGCTGAACGAATCCGGACGCCAGGCGCCGGGCGAAGAAGCTCACCCCCTTGTGCGTCACGGCAGCCAGCAGGAGGATCCCGACACTCACCCCGATCCGGGGAAGCGCAAACGCCCTAGCTCGCTCGAAGAAGGCGGCCACGTCCGCCTGGGTCCATTCGAAGCCGAAGATCTCCATCACGACGTCGCGACGTCCCCCCGCGCCCCTCGCTCTAGGCCCCGCCCTGCTCCACCAGCCGGGCGGCGATGGAGCACTCTTCCGCCGTGGTAAAGAACCGGCTCACTGCATCCACTCCGATCACGTACGCCTGCGGATCGCTCGGACCGCCGCACTGGAGCGCACGACGAGTCCAGGTTACTCCGATCATACTGCCTTCCGGTGCGCCACACGATCCCGAACGGGTCCCGTCGGACGCCGGGGACGCGGTCACCGGAACGAGGCGATCTCTTGGAGCGTCTTCTTCGTGATGCTCGGGACGACGGCACCCTCGGCCGGGTAGCCCACGACCAGGAGGAGGAAGGGTCGCTCGTTCTCTGGCCTGTCCAAGATCTCGTTCAGGAAACCCATGGGGCTCGGTGTGTGCGTGAGCGTAGCGAGACCGGCCCGGTGAAGCCCCGTGATCAGAACACCCGTGGCAATTCCCACCGACTCTCGCACGTAGTAGCTCTTGAGCTTCCGCCCCTGTTCGAGCTGGTAGGCCTGGGCGAAGATCGCGATCAGGAGCGGGGCACGTTCCAGGAACTCCTTCTCATCGTGAGTACCCAGCGGAGCCAGCGCCTCCAGCCACTCCTTGGGCGCCCGGTTCTCGTAGAAGTCGCGCTCCTCCTTCTCGGCCGCCCGGCGTATTCGCCGCTTGACGCCCGGGTCGCGCACCACCGCGAAGTGCCACGGCTGACGGTTCGCTCCGCTGGGGGCAGAGCCCGCGGCCTCGATGCAGAGCTCGATCACCCGGGCCGGCACCAGCTCGTCGGAGTAGTGGCGAACGGTACGCCGACGGCGCAAGTCATCACGAAACGCCTTCGCACGCGCGACCATCTCGGCCTCGTCGAGTCGTACGTACGTCGTGAGCGGCATCGGCCGATAGGAGGAAGTCATCGCCTGATACGCGGGTCGAAGTCCGTGGGGCAGGGTCACATTCAGGTCACGTCCGGTATCTAGGCGATGCCGGATCTCGATGCCAGGGAGGCCGATCCCAGCGATGTGGGCACAGACCCTCCGTGATAGCTTCCCGTGTACTGATACTGGTCGGAGCCCCCCCCCGATCCCGGATCGAGCGTCGCGGCCCACCGGCGTGAGACGCCGAGCGGAGCGCGGCGGCCGGTGTCATCCCCGTCCCTGGAACCAGGGGACTTGAGAGGCTTCCAAAGAGGCGGTACTGTGACGCGAGCCGTCGAGCGCTTGTCATACCCGGTCAAAGGAGCCTTCCCATGAGACGCCCCGTTCGGTTCCTGTTCCTTATCACGCTGCTGGTCATAACCAGGCTCAGCGCCTCGGCGCATCTGGCGCCGAATGCGAGCGCCGAGCACTTCAGGCTCCTCGAGCCCACCTCATGGCTCGTCGAGAGCCCCCGCGGCGATCCCCAGAAGGCGGGTCCGTGCGGTGGCTCCAATTCCGACTGGGGCGAGCCGACCTACGTCGTCAATCAGGCGGTCGGCGGGGAAACGCTCACGATCCGAGTCGAGGAGACCATCTACCATCCGGGGCACTACAGAGTGGCGCTCGCGGTAAACTCGCCCACTGAGCTGCCGCCCGATCCGGAGACCACCACGCGAGACAGCGAGAGGGGACCCTGGTCGGTCTCGGCCGTCATTGAGGATTCGCCGCAGCCCCCGGTCCTCGCCGACGGCCTGTTCGAGCACTACGAGCGGCCGGCCGAGGGGATGAACCTCTTCGAGACCGACGTGCGGCTCCCGAACATCAACTGCGAGAGGTGCACGTTGCAGGTCGTGCAGTGGATGGCCGAGCACGCCTTCAACAATCCGGGCGGGTACACGTACCACCACTGCGCGGATATGCAGATTACCGCGGACCCGGCGCAGCCGCTCGACACGGGGTGGCCGGCGCAGCGATAGCCCCGAGCCCGGCTCAGGGACGGGCTTTCCGGACCCGGCAAGGCAGTCGGGCCGTCAGACGGGCAGATGAGAGGTAGGGCTCAGGAGCCAGGCTCCTGAGCCCTACTCTCTACTTCTCTCTACTTCCAGCGAGCTTCGAGCCGCCTCGAAACCCCGGCCCGTTCAGGGATTGATCAGCGGAAGGCCGGCTTCGCCCCAGGCCCTGAATCCACCGACCAGGTTGTAGATCCTGGTGTATCCGAGCTCCGCGAGCTCCGTGGAAGCCTGTCTGCTCATGCCCCCGGATCGACAATAGAGGACCACGGGCGCGTCCCTGTCGGCCGGAAGCCGATCGAGTTGCTCGGCTATCTGGTCGAACGGGATCGAGAGATCCGTGTCAGGGAGGTCACCCTGGAAGGGGATGTGGACGTTCACGAGAGGAAAGTCCTTGTCGGCCAGCATCTCCCGCAGCTGGGGGACCGTGATGTTCCAGTAGGCCCCGCCCTGCACGGGCACCCGCTCGCCGCCGGCCGGCTCGGTCGCGTCCGCGGCCTGCCCGAGAGCGGGCGCGGGGAGGATCAGCAGGGCCAAGAGCAACGGGAGACGTGACAGCGTCGAGCGCACGTTCATGTCAGTCGGCACCGGTTCGAGGAATGATGTAGGGGAAGGTAGTCTCGACGAGGATCCCGGGCCAAGTCGACGAGGCCGGGCGGACGAGAGTGCTTCACGCTGAACGTCATGCCGCGCTGAGGTATCTTGATGAAGCGCGATATTCTCAGCGCCGACAACTTGCGAGGCATCCTCGCCTACGGGTTCCCACCACCTCCCGTAAGGGTTCGGGGGAGAGGGGCTTTCCAGTCAGGAACCAATGATTTCGCTCTGCCGTTCGATAACGCGAGCCAGCTCTTCTTAGGATGCTCGAGCAGTCCCGCCGCTCCGGAGACGCTTGCTCGGACAACAGCCAGTCCCTAGCGTCCGATCCGCCTCACCAGACCGCCCGCGCCCGCCCGAACACCGAATCGGAGAAAGGGATCCCCTTGCGACTCGTCGCGACGCGAACTCCGCAGTATTGGATCCGTGGACGGCCGTGCATCTCTCCGCCGGGCTCGCGCTCGGACTGATGGACATTCCGCTCGGTCGTTCCCTCGCGGCCGCCGTCCTTTGCGAGGCGGCGGAGCAGGTCGTCGAGCGAGACGAAAGGGGTCAGCGTCTCTTCCGGACCCAGCGGCCGGAAATCCCCCTCAACGCGGTGGTCGATGTGGCGGTCTTCGCTCTCGGTCACCGGCTCGGGTCCGCCTAGAACCGCAGCTGACCGGGCGGGCTTCGGTACCTTGGCCGGACGCCTTCGGCCTGCTGCACGCGGCCTGGCGACAGGGCGCCCCCGGTGCCTAGCGAGCCCCTCCGCGGGTGAGCAGCGTCGCGACAGGGACGACCCGGCAGCCGTGAGCGAATCTCCCGCTCGAGCAGGTAGCCGATCATCCCCTCCGTCTCCGCGCCCAGCACGTCCAGCGGCTCCCCGTCGCCTCTGCCTGAAGCGCGAGGCGGCCTACCTGAGGGCCGTTCCCGTGCGTCAGCACCAGGGAGTGATGGGCCAGAGCCGCCACGAGGTCCGCAGCCACGCCGACCTTCCGGAGCTGGGTCTCCCGCTCCGCGACATGTGTGGTTCGTTCCCGAAGTGGGTACCCGCTTCTCTCGGCCGTGCACCGGCCCGGGTTGAGGCAAGAGGCGTGCCCTTGGACGCGCGCTCACGGGGGCATGCCAATTGAGGATCGAACGCTCAGATTGCAAGATAGCTTGGCATGTGGTGAGTCCACCTCTTCCACGGCAGCAGGAGGGACGCTCTGAATCCTCCGCGGTCCTCCGCTCCCAAGCGCTACGATCGCGCCTATTTCGACCGCTGGTACCGTGGTCCGGAGTATTCGATCGGCACTCAGGCGGCCCTCCGCCAAAGCGTCGCGCTTGCCGTGGCGGCGGCTGAGTCCGTGCTGGCCCGCCCTCTGAGGAGCGTGCTCGACGTGGGCTGCGGGGAGGGTCGATGGCAGCCGGTGCTCCGGAGGCTGAGGCCTAGGGCCGTATACCTGGGCATCGACTCTAGCGAGTACGCGGTCGAGCGGTTCGGGGCCCACCGGAGCCTCCGCCTCGGCACATTTGAAGAGCTCCACCTTCATGTGTTCGATCGCCCCTTCGACCTCGTCGTCTGCTCGGACGTCCTGCACTACCTAACCCCGAAGCAGATCTGGAGCGGGCTGGACGCACTCGTCGAGAACATTGGAGGCGTTGCGTTCCTCAGGGTGCTCACCACGGCCGACGAGATCGAGGGGGACGAGGTCGAGTTCTACCGGCGGTCGCCCTCGTGGTATCGGGAGACGTTCCGGAAGGCGGAGCTTCGGCCAATCGGCCTCCAGATGTACGTCCCGGACGAGGTCGCGCGGGAGCTGGAGGCGATGGAGTTGGGGGGGTGAGCGAGGAGGCCGCCCGGTTGACGCGGGCCGGATCGCGACCATCACTCTAACTGGTCGTCGCGCTCGGCCTGGTGGGCACGGCCCCCCGGTCTGGGCGCTCTTCTGAGGAAAGGAGGGTTTCGTTGAAGAGACAAAAGCTGATCGAGCGCCTTAACGGGGATCTCGCCGGCGAGTACGGCGCGATCATCCAGTACTCGACCTACGCCGCGATGGCCACGGGCCCGTACCGGCCGCAACTCACGCAGTTCTTCCTTGCCGAGATCGCGGACGAGCAGGGTCACGCCCAGTTCCTCGCGAACAAGATCGTAGCGCTGGGTGGGGAGCCGACCACAGTGCCGAGGAGCGTGCCGGCCGCGCCCAGGAACCGGGAGATGCTGGAAGCCGTGCTCGAGGCTGAGCGGAGAGCCGTCGCCGATTACACCGAGCGCGCCAAGGAAGCGGAGGCGTTCGGGGACAAGGGCCTGGTCGTTCAGCTCGAGGACATGGTGCGGGACGAGAGCGCCCATGCGGAGGAGACGGAGCGAATCCTTCGCGACTGGCCGCTCTGATCCGGCCCGGTCATCCGGCCGCCCTCGCGTCGACCGGTTGTTATCGGCCGTTGGCTCGTGCCCTCGAGAGAGTTACCGCTCTAGGCAGAAGTCACCATCTCGTCGAAGTAGTCTGACAACGTCCGAGTGCCTCGAGCTGGCACAACAAGGTCACGCACGGACACATCGGCATAGAACGCAGTGATGTCTCCCACCCTGGGGTTGAACGGTTTGATAATTCTGGCTCCGAGTCTGACCAGCCCTGGTGGGATGCGGCGCACTTTCAAAGGTCGCCCAAGCGCCTCCAGCGCGAGTTCAGCAATCCTCCGGCGCGTTAGCACTTCGGGGCCTCCTGCGAGCACTTCACGTCCAGCTCCTTCGATCGCATAGACACAGACCTCGGCAAGGTCTACATCGGCGATCGGGTTCGTCTTCGCAGCCCCATCCCCGATGATTGGTACCGGGCCCCTCCGAGCATACTGCATGAACTCCCCGAAGGCGGAGAGGAACCCAGGGGGCCGCACCACGGAGTGGTCGATATTGGCTGCGGCGAGTTTTCGCACTACGGCCTCATGTGCTGCTATGTACCGGAGGTGGCCCAGTGCCTCATGGCCCGCAACGCTGACGTACACGAAGCGGGTCACTCCCGCCCGAACCGCCGAGTCGATCAGGTTGAAGTTCGCAGGCGTATCGACTTGGTCGTACGAGCGACGACCAGCGGCCATGTTCGGGGACACGCTGGCGCCAAGGCACGAAAAGACGACATCAACCCCGCTGCATGCTTCGTTGGTCACAGACGGATCGAGGGCGTCACCGTGGCAGACCTCGACGTGGCCCATGACAGCTTGAGGCAGGTCCGAGCGATGGACCAAGGCGGTCACTGCGTGTCCGCGACCGAGCAGGGCCCGAAGGACGTACTGACCCAATGCACCCGCGGCACCTGCCACCAGAGTTCGACCTGATGTGACCACCTGTCAGAGCAATACGAACGGCAGCGCGAGGGCGAATTCGAGTACGACGAAAGGAGCCGGCATGGCCTCAGAGCCAGCGACGTACCCGACGCTTGTAGGCCAGGTAGTCCTCGCCGAACTTCCGTTCCAGGTACTCCTCTTCAGGCAGGATCACGAGTTGCTGCAGGACCCACCAACAAATCGGGGTGAGCAGGAGGATCCAAGGGTTCATGAGAAGAATCGCGAAGCCGAGGCAGGCGAGAATCATCTGCAGATACATAGGGTTGCGTGTGAAACGATAAGGCCCGTGCTCGATGATTCTCTTGGTGGGGTCCCACGGCTTCTCGCTCTCACCCGCCCTGCGAAACAGCAGAACGGACCATAGGCCCACCCCGAAGATCGACCCACATATCACGATTCCTCCGACCCAGTAGCGTACCGAAGGGGAAACCCCGAGCCCGACGTCGAGGGGCCAAAGGTAGTCGAGCAGAACGCCCAGCAGGATCGTGGCCAGCGGAACCCCGGGCGGGAACACCTTCACCGCGGCAGCGTCCCTTGTCCCGGGCGCCTCCGTCTCCCCTCCAGGCGATTCCCCCTCGCGCCCAGATGGGCTCTGCCTAGTCGGCATTCTCGACTCCAGCGAATCCCAGTCCGCGCCTGAAGGTCAACACAAAGAGGCCTTCCCAACGCTGCTAGACTTTCGATACGAACGGCGCAGAAACCAGACTAATGGAACACCTACAATAGTGCTGTAGAGTGCCCCCAAAATGCCAACATCTTTGGCGTAAGTGGCGAGGAGCCAAACGCCACCGCCCACCCGGAGCGGGTCAGTGTCTGTCAAACCATGATAGGCAAAAAGCGCCGGGGAACTGGCAGCGCCCACCAAAATGCCCGCTTCGTGTGCCTCCTCAGGGGTGCACCCACTTCGTCATAGCTTTCGGGCACTCATCTCGTGTCCCAGAGTCCCAACACTCGTCCGACTTCGGTAGCGCGCCCGACAGGATTCGAACCTGTGACCTTCGGCTCCGGAAGCTCCGGTGCCCGTGCTCCTGGCTGAAGCGGATGGGCCGGACGATCTCGGCCCCCGCCTCTTCCATCCGCTCGAATACGGGATCGGTGTCGGTGTAGGAGAAGGCGAGGTGGTCGATGGCCGAGCCGTCGGTCACGCCCAGGTCCCGGTCCACGCTCGGCGGATACCAGTACGGGCGCTCCTCGTCCGGATCCTGGGCCTGCCAGATGATCACGTTGATGTTGTCCACCCGGAGCACCTGGTTCGCCGAGCCCCGCGGCTCCATCCCAAGATGCCTCTCGAACCAGCGGGCGGTGGCCTGGGGGTCGTTGGCCAGGAGGTGGATGTGCTCGAAGCGGTGGTTGCGGCTCCCGGTGTAGACCTCGATCACCTCACCGTCGGGGCCCCAGAAGTACATGTAGTTCTCGTCGCTTCCCCTCAGCGACGAGATAGGGGTCTCCACCTCGATCCCCTCCCGGGTCCGCCATTGGAACTCGGTCTCCCCGTCCACGCCGGCCCAGCCTACGTGCCAGAGCGCCGTCCCCAGGTGCGTGCGGGGTGACTGGGCGACCTCGTCGAGGAGGAGGAAGGAGCGCTCGGTGAAGAGGGCGGGGGATCGGTCCCGGTACATCACCTCGTAGGTGCCGAAGAACTTCTCATAGTAGTCGATCGTCGCCTGACGATCGGTGACGTTCAGGTGCAGGTGATGGAAGCCCGCTGTCTCCACCTGCATGGCCGGGGAGGACGTGCCCGGCCAGGGGAGAGCGACGAAGAGGACGAGGGCGACGAGAGCCATCCCGAAGCCAGTGTAAGCTCCGCCGGGGAGACGCCGGCCGGCCCGCTCCCCGAAGCTCGGGAGACGACCTCCGTCAGCCCCGGTCGCCATTCCTCGTCATCGTGAGAGCCGTGCGGACCACAGCCATGACTCCCGGGGGTCCCCGGAGGCGCGCCCGCGCAACATCCTAGAGATCACTGCTGTCCGACGCAGCGTCGGCCTCTTCCCCCTCCTCGCCCTCGGGCTCCACCAGCTCTCCCTCCTCGAAGCGCCGCTCGCCGCGGTTGGCCGACTGTTCCAGTTGCTCCGTCACCTCTTTCAGGAGATCCTCTGGAATCGGATCCTGGCCGACCACGTGGTTCATCGGCTCCACCGGGGTGTAGTCGAGCCAGCCGTTCCCCATCTCGGCGTAGGTGGGCAGCCCGTATGGCGTGTCCGACGTAGGGTCGGGATTGGCGGGATTGAACTCGGAGTTGTCCCACGTTGGGGTCCAGAGGAGCTTCGAGCCGGCGGGCGCGACCGGGGGATCCTTGAAGACGTACATCCGCTGCCACTCGAAGTGGTACTCGGGCACGTAGAGGAGGAGCTCCCTCCGGCCGTCCGGATACTCGAGCTCGTACTTCGCCTCCTTACCCAGATAGTGCATGTGGGGCGTGAGCGAGAGGATGTAGGTGTCCTCCTCGAACTCGAACTCCCGCGTCAGCTCGTACGCTGGATGGCCGGCGGGGATGACGAAGTCGTTGCCGACGCTGAGCACGGACCGGCGGACGAAGTGCTGGATCGTGTCTCCCTCCTCGTAGAAGATGATGGCGCCCCTCGACGCGTCGTGGAACGCCGTGCCCGGGCCGGGCTCCTTGTTGTAGTGCATCCCCAGGCGGACCCCGTCCACCGGAGGCAGGAGCTTAGCGAAGCCGTCGGGATAGACGTAGGGATCCCAACCGGGTGCGATGCAGCCGAAGGGCTCGCCGCAGGTGTGGTGGACGTGATCGCTCCCGGCCCGGAGCTCAGACGCCTTGATCCAGCGTGGCTCCGTGTGTTCCTCGGGGACCACGAGGTTGATGCCGACGTTCAGGTCGGTGAGGTCGTCCTCTACGAAATAGGGCTCCGCGAAGCCCATCACGAGGTCCGGCTCGCCGATCCACCACTCACCTCTCTCCGCCACCTGTTTCTCGACCATGGCGAGGTCGACCGACGCGTTCGCCGGATCACCCTCCGGAGCGCCACCCTTGCCCCATGCGATGATGGTGTTCTTCTCTTCCGGCGTGAGGTAGATCTCGCCCACGAAGGTCCCCTCGTGAACGGGGTCGGCGTGCCACGGCGGCATCCGGCCCATCTCAACCTGTCTTGTCGCTTGGTTCCTATCGGACAGCTTGGCACATGGCGCACCGGATCAGAATGGCGATGCGTGCCGAACCACTGGCTGGTTTGCTCAAGGGCACCGTAGAGGCCGACGAGACGTATGTGGGTGGTCGTAGGAAGGGCAGCAGGCCCGTGACCGGGCAGGGACGATCGCTGGGCTCGCCGAACCGCCGAGCCCGCCGCCGCTGAACCGGGAGCCGGCCTCTCCCTCCTCCACACGAGGCCTTCCGGCGACCGGCTCACGTAGGACGCCAGGGCCCAGAGATTGTGTTCGATCTCCTCGATCTCCACCGGCGAAACCGACGTGTTACGGCCGCGCTGGACGGTGTTCTTGAAGATGCGTTCGCCCCCGGAATCACCAACTCGGTCATCAGCAGGAGTAGTGATGTATAGCCAGGGTGAAGGCGTCCTCGAGGACGAAGCCGAAGCTAAACGCTTGTATCGACTGGCGGCCGAGCAGGGAGATGCTCTAGCCCAGACCAACCTCAGGGTGACTCTCGCCCAACGCTGGTTTCGGTGTCAGGTGCAGGGTACGCTGGGGAATGCGTTGCCGGAACGTTCCGGCGCCCGTAGACTCCGACCCACACCTCTAGACGCCGACCCACGCGACCGGCCCCTGAAAAGCCGGACGGTCGTCCCGAGTCTTTCTCATCCTCAGTATGGGAGCGCACATCATGGGCACGCGCACCATGTTTGAGTCCCCTATGCGCCTCGTTTCGTCCATCTCGGTCCTCCTGGGTCTACTGACTGCAGCACCGCTGGCGGCCCAGTCGCCCGGGGACGTCCTACGCGGCGATTTCCCGCAGCTCGCGGCCCTCTTCGACGCGTTCGATGTCACGCACGGGGCCCTGTTCGAACGGCTCGCCGAGATCACAGCCTCGCCCGCCTCCCAGGACGGTCAGGACCAGCTCCGAGAGATGCTCATGATGCAGGCGAACATGACTATGGAGCAGATGATGGTAATGGGAGCGGGAGACATGGACATGCCCGGAATGGCGATGGGCCCCTTCGGCGAGCTCGAGATGGGCGCCCTGATGCAGCTGACTGAGCATACTCGCGCCGAGCACACGGCGTCCGCGGCCGACAACGCGTTCTCGAACAGCGAGCCGTTGACCCCCCGCACAGCCGCGGTGATCCAGCGTGGTCGTGACTTCGAGGCCCGCATCTACGACATCTACGCCGACAATGGGATCACCGACAAGAACGCGGCCGTGGACGCAGCCGTCGCCGACTACCTGAGCGAGCCCGATCTCGCGGTCCCCTCCTGGGCCAAGAGTCCCTCGATCCTCTACGGTCACCCCTTCGCCTCGGCCTTCCAAACGGGATATCCCAGCCTGAGTGGGTTGATCTGGGCCTCTCAGTGGCTTCAGCTCGCGGCCCTCGAGCCGCTGATGCTGGGAGGCAGTGGGAGTACGGTGGCGGCGGGAGTCGAGACGACCATCGAACGGTTCTGGAGCAAGGTCGACGGAATGCAAGGGATGTCGATGCTTCCGACCGAGTTTCCGGCGGCTCCGGCGATTTCTCCCGTGCTCTATACTCGCCACCCCGAGGCCGCGATCATCATCGACAACCTGAACCATCTCGAGACGGTGATCGCGGATGTCCTCGTGGATCCCGATGTGCAGGATCGCAGTGGCTCAATCGACGGGGCCGTCGCGGAGTACACGGACCCAGAGTCGAACCTCGCCGCAGACCAGATGGAGTACGTCCTCTCAGCCCTTCGGAATGGAATCTTCAACCAGGGTGGGCCCGCTCTCGGCGAGCTGGACGATTCCGAGAGGAACCGGTCCAGAATGCAGATGGAGATGAGAGGCCACATGGTCATGCCCGGGATGAACTGACCGGGTCACCTCTCGATTGAACAGTAGAGGTTGAGCGGCTGCTTCATTCGACGGCTCCTCAGAGCTCCCGCTTCCCGTCGCCGGCCAGCGGGCCGCCGCCAAAGCCCTGACAGAGTGGCTCGACCGTGCCGCCCTTTCAGTCGCCGAATGGGCTCCGGCCCGGTCAGGGGTTCAGCCAGTAGTTCACCTTGATCATGAAGATGTTGTCGGGCGCGACCTGGAACATGTCGCCCGCGTCTCGGCCAAGGTCGAACGTCCCCGCCCACGGCTGACCTCCCGAGGTTCCTGGGCCGTTGACCGAGTTGATCCTCCGCTGCTGCCACACGAAGAACAAAGTGGACCCCGGCCTCCACTCCCACCGAAGCACCGCGTTCCCCACCAGGCTGCGGTAGCTGAAATCTCGGTTCGACACCAGAAACGCCTCGGCAGGTCCATTGCCGTCGGGGTCGACCTCGTAGCCCCCTTCTTCTCCAGACCCCACGGCACCTACGTCTTCCCCGTACTCGATAAATTCGAAGGTGTTCGGTGCCCTGAGCTCCTTCAGGGCACCATAGTCGCCGGTCGATACGAACGGCTCCAGATAGAGCTGCAGCGAGAGAGTTGGCGAGAACGTCAGGTTCACCCGGGTCTCGAGGGACAGCCTGTTCCGGTCGATCCCCGCGAATACGTACCGGGTGCCGTACGTAGCCGCCGCCAGCGGATCGTCCACTCGAATAATGTATTGGGCGGCGGTGCGGGACCAGGAGTACGAAGGGGAAACGTCAATCTGAAGCGTCTCTTCGAACCGGGCCCCCAGGTTCACCTGGACGTTTTGGGTCCACCCCCCTCCGTCGTCCGAGCCCCATCCATACGTGGCTCTGGCCACGACCGCCCGTCGGGTATCCGAGTTCAGGTTGAACGACCCGGACCACCCGCCCGGAGTGCGGGCCATGGGACCCCCTCTCGTCAGACGATCATCCCTCGATCGGGCCGTGTAGACGACGCGGGCAGAGGTGCCCCAGTAGTTCAGAAACTCGACCCGTCCGATCCCGTTGACATTCGCGAAGAGCCGGTCGCCCGCGAGGTTCCAGATCCCGTTCCCCCCACCCAGAATCGCGCTCCACGACCTCAGGTACCGCCCCGGGTTCGGCTGCGTGTACTGGTAGTGCGTGTCCAGGAGCACGCGGTCCGCGTTCGAATGGAACCCGAGCTCGTTCACATCGTATCCGGGGCTCACGACGGCTACGCCGTTCCGCATCGTGAAGTTTCCGGCCTGTTTGCCGAAGTACGCCATGGCGTAGTATCCGCTGAGGGACGTCGCGGTTGGGTCGACCTCCACGTGCTCCGCGTTCGGCCTCTGGTAGTACCGGCTGGACGCCTCCTGGAGTCGAGTGATCGCGGCCGATTCTCCCCTCACCAAGCTTCCGGAGAGCAGGCTAGTGAAGAGCCAGACGCGGTCCTCGGACTCGCGCGCGAAATCGACTCCCGTCGCGTACGCCGCGGAGGGGAGCTGACCGGCCAGTATCGTTCCGGACGGGTCACGGTTCACGGCCGTGGCGATCATGCCGAATCGAGTTCGTCCCCCCCGGATCTGTCGGCGCACACGCGCAACGAAGAAATTGGTAGGGGGCTCGACCGTCAGCTCGCGAGCCACGCCGTCGCCCTCCATGTACGACGCGCTCTCCTTCGCCGTCACCGCCTCCAGAATTCCGATGGACCAGCCGTCTCCGACTCTCCCCGTCACCTTGGCGGCGGCCGCGATGGTGGTGGCGGTCGGCACGTCCGCGAAGGCCGCGTCGGAAGGGGGGGAGCCCCTGGGCGGCCTCCCGATTCGACGGGAATACACGAGGTCGGGCCCCGTGCCGGCGCTTCCTCGGGGACCTTGCTCACCGAAGGTGAAGATGTCCGCACCCTCGACGAAAAACGGCCTTCGCTCGCTATACCTCGTCTCGAACGCCGTGAGATTGATCACCGACGGGTCCACCTCCACCTGGCCGAAGTCGGGGTTGAACGCCGCATCCAACGTCACGTTGGAGCTGATCCGGTACTTGAGGTCCAGGCCCATGTCGGCGAAGTGGTCCGACCCGCTCCGGTAGGGGTTTCCGAAGTCGACGCCGGAGGGGCCCTCGAGCTGCAAGTACTCCCCTCGGGCCGCCACGTAGGGGAGGAGCTCGAGTCTCTGCCCGGGCTCGATCCCCTGGATCCCGTCGAGGTGGGCGAAGCGGGATACTCCCGCTCGCTCCAACACGGGTGTGAAGGGAAACGTCGCGTTCTCCTGGTTTCTATAGATGTTTCGCTCGATCTGGATCCCCCACACCTGCTGCTCCTGGGGACTAAAGCGAAGCTGGCTGAACGGTATCCGCATCTCGACCGTCCAACCGGTCGGGGTGAGCTCCGCGGCCAGGTCCCAGACCGGCTCCCACGAGGCGTCGCCGCTTCCGGTACCGTTCCCCGTTACGATCGCGTCGCCCTTCACGCCGGAGGGTTGGTCCAGAACCGGTAGGCCGTCTCGTGATCGTGATAGCTGTCGAGCAGGACGATGAATACGTCCGAGTCACCCAGACCCGCGTCCCTACGTGCGAGACGGGTCGTTACCGGATTCCGGTCATCCAGGACCGCTCCGACGTAGATCGCGTCGTCGTCGTATCCGAGGCGAACCTCGGTACCCTCCGACACCGCGGAACCCTCGAAGGGGAGGGTCTGAACGAAGTCCGTGATGGGTGGGGCTTCTGACCAAACCTGCTCATCGAGCACCCCGTCAATCGAGATCGACCCGTCAAAGCGGATTGCTCGCGCTCGCCGCGCCAACGCGTGGTCGTAGTCCGCTTCGGAAGCTTGCGCGCTCACACCCATCTGTCCATCCACGACGTCTTGCGCGTGGAGGTTCGGCGGATGTAGCGCGAGGAGGGTAGCGATCGAGAGCAGGCCGAGCCTCGACGGCGGCGCCGGTAGCAGAGGGTTCATTAGAAACGGGGCAGGGGTAGCGAATCTCAGAGAAGCCGCAAAGCTCTGTGGATCCTGTCGATAGAGCAAGGATTGGTTGGTCGGCGCCGCTGGCCGAGCCCAGGGTCCCGACCTAACATGTGGCTCGTGCGCGTTCGCGCGGGTGATAAGGTCGCGTAGGAGGAGCCATGAAAGCTATGGGGCGTCAGTGGCCGAGGGCGGTTGCGGGGTGGCTCGCGATCGCCGCCCTGGCGGCGTGCGGTGCCGAGAGCGGTGATGAAGAGGCAGTGCGGACGACGACGTACCCGACGATGACGACCGTGGAGGAGTACCGTCGCGCTATGGAGGAGCTCTCGAACTGGGGCCGCTGGGGCGAGGACGACGAGCTCGGAGCTTCGAACCTCATCACCCCGGAGAAGCGTCGTGCTGCGGCCACCCTCGTAACCGAAGGACGGAGCGTCTCGCTAGCGCACGACGTCGTGCAGGAGGAAGCGATCGACGGGGGCACGGTTCTGGATCGACAGGTGCTTCGGGTGAGCGCGACCGGCGCCTCCGACCAGTATCAGTACACGGGAAGCTATCACGGAACGATCCACAGCCATCTCGACGCCGTCGACTGCCACATCATGTTCGAGGGGCAGGGCTACAACGGGGTGTCAGCGGAGGAGATCGAGGCGGCCGACGGGTGTCCACGCGGCAGCATCAACGCGCTCAAAGACGGCATCGTCACGCGGGGCATCCTTTTCGACGCGACGCTGCTGCCGGGCAAGGCCACCGCCGAGGGGTGGCTGGAGCCCGGGACCCCAATCCACGCCGCCGACTTGATCGCGTTGGAGGAGATCGAGGGCGTGAGGGCCGAGCCGGGAGACGTGATCCTGCTCTACACTGGGCGTTGGGCGAGGCGCGCCGCGCTGGGGCCGTGGCCGACATCGGAGGGCGTGGCGGGATACCATGCCGACGTCGCGTACTTCTTAAAGGAGCGAGGCGTCTCCTTCATCGGACACGACATGTGGAACGACGTCTCCCCGCACGCCGACAAGGAGCGGCTCCCGCTCCACCGGCTCGCGCTCGTGTCGCTCGGCGTGGGGATCTTCGACAACCTCGACTTCGAGCACGTAGCCCAGGTGGCCAGGGAGTTGGGTCGTTACGAGTTCCTCTTCACGGCCGCGCCCCTCAGAATCGAGATGGGGATGGGGTCTCCGCTCAACCCGATCGCGACGTTCTGAGGGGGGGGAGACAAGCCCCCTCCTCCCTTTCTCACGCGCCCGACAGGATTCGAACCTGTGACCTTCGGCTCGGGAGGACGCGAAGCCGTATCAAGCTGCGACAGGGGCCGCCTACCGCCTAGGTTTTGGCCCTAACCCGCCGGCTGGCGCTTGCCGACGCTCGCCCACGCTGGCACAACTTCCGCACAATGCCCGCGCGCGCACGATGGTTCCCGTCGGTGCGTCTGCACCCTGATTCTCGTGGGCGCGCGCTACGTTCTGGCTTGGTAGGTGGGGGGCGACGTGCGGGCCCCCACGTCAACACCCGAGAGTGGGGCAGGAAACGTGGAGCTCGTCTGAAAAGGGTCAGCAAGCGAGTCGGGGGCCCCTCCTTCCGCGAGGCGAGGCATCCGGAGACGACAGTTGTCGTCGCGAGTGCCGGCGCGGAACAACCGGCTCGCACGAAGAGTGGGCTGCGTGCTCGACTTCGTTCGTACGAGAAGCCCCGAGGGTCACCTCTTGTCCGGGACCCCCCCGCTGGAGACCTTTGTCCACTCGATACCGCACACACGCGCCGCTTCCGATCGAGCCCGCTTTCATGACGTCACCGACCCTCCGCATGAGCCGGGACATACGGTTGTCGCTCGGTTTCCCCCTCGCCGTTTCCCTGGCTGCCGCCCTGGGAGTCTCGCTGGCCGTGCCCGCCGGCTTGGCGGCCCAGGATGTCCCGGGGACCGGGGCGGACCAGGACACAGTGAGTGACACCCAGGACGGCCAGGCGGGAGGCGGTGCCGGGGACGCGGTTGTCGCCGGCGTTTCCACCGAGGACTACAACCACGCCGAGGCGCCCCGGGCCATCGGAGTGCGGCTCGAGGGTGGGAGCATCTCCCTGGACGGGATCCTCGACGAGGCTGCGTGGACCAACGCACCGCCCATCACCGACTTCATCCAGATCGTGCCCTTCGAAGGCCGGCCCGGATCCGAGCGGACCGAGGTCCGGATCCTGTACGATGACGAGGCCATCTACGTGGGGGCGGACCTGGGCGATTCGCAGCCTGTCTCGACCCAGCTCGTGCGGCGGGACGGTGGGCTCTCTGCGTCGGACGCTTTCGAGATCCTCTTCGATAGCTATCACGAGCACGAGACGGCGTATCGCTTCGGCACCAACCCGTCGGCGATCCGAAGCGATGCCGTCATCTCGAGCGGGGGCGGAGGCTTCGGCGGCAGGGGCGGGGGCGGGGGGGACTCGTCATGGGATCCGGTCTGGGACGTGGCCACCGAGATCACAGACCGGGGGTGGAGCCTGGAGATGCGGATCCCGTTCAGCCAGCTCCGCTTCCAGCCCACCGTGGAGCAGACGTGGGGGATCCAGGTGGAGAGGACCATCCAGCGGAACCAGGAGAGGGTCCTCTACCCCTTCGTCCCGTCCCTGGAGCGGGGCGGCATCTCCCGGTACGGGCACCTGGACGGGCTCGGCGACCTGGAGACGGGCAGGCGCCTGGAGCTCCTCCCCTACCTGACGGCCCGGGGCGAGTACCTCCAGCTCTCCGATCCAGACGGGGTCGGGTTCGACAACCCGTACCGGAGCGGCTCCGACCTCTTTGGCGATGTGGGGCTCGACTTCAAGTACCGGCTGGGCATGAATCTGACCCTGGACGCCACGGTGAACCCCGACTTCGGTCAGGTCGAGGTGGATCCGTCGGTCATCAACCTCACGGCCTTCGAGACCCGCTATCAGGAGCGGCGCCCCTTCTTCGTGGAGGGCGCGGACATCTTCCAGTTCGGGGAGGGCGGCCCCAGGGGAAGCGTCGGGAACCCGCCCGCCCTTCTCTACTCCCGGCGCATCGGGCGGCCCCCCCATGGATCGGCTCCCTCCCATGCCGTCTTCGAGGACGCTCCCGGGAGCACAACGATCTATCAGGCCGGAAAGATCTCGGGCCGGGTGGGAGAGGGCTGGTCCCTGGGTCTGCTGGAGGCCGTGACCGCCGAAGAGACGGCGGCCTATGTGGACGACGGACGGCAATCCGGGCGAGGTGGCCGGGAGCCCCTTTCCAGCTACGTGGCGGGGCGCCTCCGGAAGCTCGTCGGCGAGGGCGACACGCGCTTTGGCCTCATCGCCTCTGCCGTGAACCGGAGCCTCTCGGACACGCCGCTCGTCGATCGGCTGCACGAGTCGGCGTACACGGGCGGCATCGACTTCGCGCACGAGTGGGGCAACCGGGAGTGGCGGCTGAGCGGCGTCCTCGAGGGCAGCCGGGTGCAGGGCAGCGCCGAGGCCATCGCCCGGACCCAGCGCACCTCGTCCCGCTACTACCACCGGCCCGACGCGGACCATCTGGAGCTGGACCCCACGGCCACGACCCTGACGGGCTATTATGCCTTCGTGGAATGGATGCGGCAGGCGGGCACGTTCTCGCCCCGGGTCGTGCTGGCGGCTGTCAGCCCGGGCCACGAGGTCAACGACCTTGGATTCCAATCCGAGGCCGACCGGATCATCTTCGACACCCACTTCCAGTACAACCAGCCCCTGCCGGGCGACTTTCTCCGGTCCTGGAGCATCGGCGGCGGACCCGATGCGAAGTGGAACTACGACGGCCGGCGCGTCTTCACCAACTTCAATGCCAGCTCGAACTTCCAGTACCTGAAAACTACTGGAGCACGTCGCTTCGTCTAGAGCACGAGCCACGCTATTACGACGACCGCCTGACCCGGGGCGGCCCCATGGCCGAAAGGCCTCCTAGCTACGTCGCCAACTTCAGCATCCGGTCCGACAGCCGTCTGAACACGAGGTACAGCGCGTCGGTGAACTGGAGCGGCGACGAGGCCGGATCGTGGGGCTTGAATTACGGGCTCAGCCTCGACACCCAGCCCCGGGAAAGCCTGAGCATCAGCGTCGGGCCCGGCCTCCGTACCTCGTACGAGGAGGCCCAGTATGTGACCAGTGTGGAGGACCCCACGGCCACCGCCCCTACGGTCGCCGCTACGTCTTCGCCGGGCTGAACCGGACCACGCTTTTCTTCGACACGCGGGTCAACGTCACCTTCACCCCGGACCTCTCGCTCCAGCTCTGTCTGGAGCAGCCGTTCATCTCCATCGGGGATTACGGCCAGCTACGGGAGTTTGCCGAGCCGGACAGCTACGACTTCTTCGACTACGGCGGCGAGGCCGGCACGCTGGAGCGGAACGACGACGGTTCCTACCAGGTGGACCCCGACGGCGCGGGGCCGGCCGCCGACTTCCGCTTCTCCAACCGGGACTTCAACTACCGAAGCCTCATCGGCAACGCGGTGCTCCGCTGGGAGTGGCGCCCCGGTTCCACCCTCTACCTGGTGTGGCAGCAGCGGCGGATCGACTCGGTCACGGGCGCCGATGACACCGGGAATTACGGGTGGGTCGGCGACTTCGACCTGTCGCGAGACACCCAGGACATGTTCTCCACCAAGCCAGACAACGTCTTCGCCATCAAGGTGAACTACTGGCTGAATCCGTAGGCCTGCTCCCCCTTCGGCCTAAGCCGTTGGGGGCCTTGTTCTTACTTCGTAGCGCGCCCGACAGGATTCGAACCTGTGACCTTCGGCTCCGGAGGCCGCGGACGAGCGTCAGCCCGCGTCAGGCGATCGGAGAACGTCCAGCAACGGCGCCATTTCTCGTTTCGGACCTTTCGGGTTGCGTTCGCCAGCGTCAGGGGGGTTTGTCACCGCTATTGTCACCGCGGAGCTTCTGAGGAAGCGAGACATCAAAGGATCGGGATCCGGGTCTGGAGAAGCCGCGGGGGGGCCTGGGTCATGGCATCCACTTTTGGGGGAAGGGCCACGGCTTCACATCACCGGCCCCACCCCTCTTTAGGCGGCGCTTGTGCTCTGGGGCCATGCAGAGGCGGGCCATGAACGGAGCGGTGTGTCGCTTGGCGAACTGCTCCAGCTTGTGTCGTGACCGCACGACGTTCTCTGCGAGCGCCTTGTGGGAGTGTCTCCCAACGCAAAAGAACACCGCCGCTTCAGTATCAATGATAGCACGTACTTCGATCTCTTTCTTGCGAATTCCCGTTCTTCGTCAGACCAACCCAACCGTTATCCGTGAGAGCAGAGAGCCACTCCTCATCCGGGGTACGGGCGCCAAAGCGTGGCTCGAACGGTACGACTTCCAGTCCGCCTCTACGAAGGATTCGGATGAACTCACAACTCTCCTTAGGCCCCAGGTCCCGATCGACAAGGTACGTGAGCGGCTCAGGCGGCTTCGAGGCGCCACGCTTCGTCATACTCGGGTGCCGTCAGGCCGTAATCCTCGATGACGTGCCCGCGGGTCTCTCCGGCATCTACCCGGGAGATGATGGCAGACGTCCGGATTCCCGTCCTCGCTATAACGGGTCGCCCAAACGAAATCGTGGGATTCACAAGGACGAGCTTCGGGCCCTTCGGGCGCTCGCCTATCACGGGGTAGAATGCCGCCGAAAGCTTGTCGGGGCCGTACTCGATGCGCTTTCAGGTACTGTGCGAGTATCTCTCTTATGTACAGCTGACGGCTCCTGGAAAGAGGCATCAGTTGTCCAAGCGTGTCCAGAAAGAATCCGCGGCCGTCGTGCCGGAAGTCCTGATGCAAGAACGGGCGGGCGATGCCGTAATCGCTTTGGGCCACCTCCAGAATACGAGCGGCCTGGGCGTACGAGTACGCCCCAAGGTCTCGAATGTCCGTTGCCGATCGCGGTGCCGTCATCCGAGCCACCTAACCTATGATGCGGAGATCCTTCTTCTGTGCTTCCTTGTAGGTCTTCCGGACAGATTCGTTGAACTGCATGTCTAGGTAATCCGCCACCGCATCCCGAATCAGCCCTACCAGGGGGGGGTTCCCCGGAAGGTGATCGTGCAAGAAGTCGAGTCTCCGCTTCTGATCTGGGTAAAGGAGGGCCGAAACCTTCACCGTGTCCTTCTGCTTCGGCCTACCTCGGCGCTTTGCTTTTGCCATTCCATTTCTTTGTATTTTATTGCGTAATAATATGTAATCGTCCGGAAGAAACCACAAGTTACTCGCTGAGCGAACGTCGGTCCTCCCCGAGTCACCAGCCGCCGTAGAGACACCCCCATCTGAGGGGCGTGACCGCCGTGCGCCCGGTTCGAGCACTGCGGACCATCCAGTCGTTCGTGTAGACCCTCACCACGCCGGCATAGACCCCGCCGTAAACCTCGACGGACGCCACGGACTGGATCGGGAGCGAATCGAGCTCACCGTAAGCGAAGTAGGACTTTCGCTCATCCACGCAAACGAGGATACGGCCCTCAGAGGCCGTCCTGAAGGAACGGAAGCGCGCCGGTACACAGAGCTCGGACGGGTCCCCCCGACAGGGCCCGATCATGGGGCTCCTCGTGCGAACGAAGTCCAGCACGCTCCCGACGGCGAATCTGTCCAGATCGATTCGGTCTGCGGAGATCACGGATTCCGGAAACGCGTTCCGCCTGGCCGCGATGCGTTGCTCGAGCACTTCCATCCGCTCGATGAGCGCCTCAGCGTCCGCCTCATTCACGACGAGAGCCTCGATTCCCTCGAGCGGGATCGGATTGGGATCCAGGAGCAGGACCGAGGTCCTGGAAGGCGCGGCATCGTCGAGATCGAAGCGTTCTGGCAGGTAGCCGAGGCGCCGGGCGTAAATCGTGAAGGGCGCTCCGGGCTCGAGCGGGAGAGCGAACGCACCGAGGGAATCCGTCACGACCACCCTGGAGGAGTCGGCGGTGAGGACCCTGGCTCCGACGATCGGGGTCCCCGAGACCGCGTCCTCGACGCGACCGCGAAGGACGACGGGCACCTGGGCGCTGGCGGCCGAGGCCAGCAGCAGGTACGCCGAGGCCCCCCAGGAGCGCCCATCCGGACCGCGCTCGCATCACCGGCACAATGGGATGACGACGCTTCTCGAGGGAGTAAAGAAGGTCGGCACGCCAACTTCGCTAGATGGACACCTCACCACGTAATCCCCGCCTCTTCGAGTAACGCCTGGTATCGGGGGTCGTCGCGGAGGAGGTCCGAATGGTTCGACTGTGCGTCGTTAAGGGCCGTGATTCCGTGCAGTCCCTCTCGAACGATCTCTTCCAACAGCGCGAGGGCGCGCTCAGATTGCCCGGTCTCAGTGTACAGCCAACTCAGGCCCGGCCAATTCAATTCGACGTCGGAGAACCTTTGCAGCTGACCAGTTTGGTGGTAGCGTATCGCCGCTTCATACGCCCCTCTCCCAGCTTGAACGTCAACATTGGCGAGTTCCAGATACCTGCCAAATGCTGCCAGGCCCTCCTCGTATTCGCCGACCTCCAACAGCGCCCCCGATAGATCAAACCAGCCACCCTGCCATTCTGGGGCCAAGGCTATGGTTTCGCAGTGTTGTTCGATCGCCTCGTCAATACGCCCAGCTCCCCACAAGGCCCTACCCAGAACCAGCGAATTCACCCGGGCGACCGGATCGAGTTCAAAAGCCCGCTCTGCATGAATTACTCCCTCGATCGCGCTTCCAGTACTGTAAAGAGAAATTCCCGTACCATGAGGTGCGCGGCCGCATATCCTGGGTTCAGATCGATCGCCGACTCGAACTCCTGTTCAGCTCCTTCCCATTCGCCACCGTACCACAACCCGAAGGCCAGAGAAGTGTGAGCCATGCCGAGGGAGGGGTCTAGTTGTACAGCTCTGCGGGCTGCGATGAGTCCCTGGTCAACATTCATCCGCCGATCCTGGGGGGTAGCGGTCACATCGTAATAGGCCACCAAAAAATAGGAGTCCGCGAGCCCGGAGTACGCTTCTGCGTACTCCGAGTCCAGCTCTATCGCAAGCTCGAACTCGGTGATCGCGTCGAGAAGTTGCTGCGCGGTGCGTTGGCTAACGAAAAAACGGCCTCGCTGATACGCTTGGAACGCCTCAGGAACGGTGGTCCCCTGTGCCACGAGCGGCGTCTCTGCCCCTCCGGCCAGCGCGACCTGAAGTTCGTCCGTAACTGCTCGGGCTAATGCATCCTGAATCGCGAAGACGTTCGAAGCTGGGCCGTCGATTGCCTCCGACCACAGAACAGCCCCAGTTGCAGCCTCTACAAGCCGAGGCCGGACACGAACCGTCTCACCCACCTGCTGAAGGTCGCACTCCAGCACTGTTGCAACATCCAACGTCTCCGCGATTTCCTCGATGTCGGCGTTCAACTCAAGCAGCGCGATGACTGAGGTTATGCCGATGACCTTGAGGCCGGGCAGCTGCGCCAGGCCACCAATGATCCCTTCGGCGAAACCTTGAGTGAGAGGGGTCTGATCTCCTGGCGCGCTCACATCGGTGCATGGCATCACCGCGACCGACGGGTCAATGGACATCGGAGCCTCAGCGATCGTGGATCCCGTCCCGATCGCGCCCCCGAGGATCACCCAACCCGTCCCCACGAATCCAAGCAGCGCGAAGGCCGCTACGCCTCCGAGGAAGGCATGCCGCCAAGTGAAGAGACGGGACTGTGGACTCCACTTGATCCCCCGTTTCCTGTGCACCGGCTGTGCTCTTCACGGGTTGGGCCTCGTGTCCCGGACCACCGTGCTGCACGAAGGCGGTGGCCAGCACGAGAGGGAGACCGACGATGAGGAGGCCCAGAGCAAACCGGGGGAACCAGTCCGGTAGGCCGAGCGCGTCGCCCAGGGTGCCCACGCCTCCCAAGACAGCCCAAGACGCGACCGCATAGATCCCAAGCACCTGCCACAGACTACGGCGGTGGATCTCAGCGATCAGACGCTTCAGAGGATTGTCGGAGGGGTCGCTCATAGTCCCGCACATGAAGAGAAACGGGAACTGCGCCCATCTGTGAAGACGCGGGAAAGATGCCGGGCGTTCAGGGGGGCGGCAAGAAAGATGTAGCGCAACTGGGGGAATCAGCCATCACCCCCAGCCGGCCACCGTGCTCCGGGTCGTGGAGTACGCAAGGTAGGGGGATCGCCGCGCTCCATTAGGGCTGGCCGGGATGCGTTCCGGATGCAGGCCCGGAAAACACCAAAGCGCCACAAGGCCAGGAAGCCTTGCGGCGCTTCGCCTCTCTCAATGGTCGCTGCTGGACTCGAACCAGCGACCCCCACGATGTGAGCGTGGTGCTCTACCAGCTGAGCTAAGCGACCGGGCCTCGAGACATGCCCCTCCGACCGACGTGGACGAAGGCGCACGCACCGCTATGGGAATATACCCCCACGGGGAATCGAACCCCGGTTTCCTGGCTGAGAACCAGGTGTCCTAGGCCACTAGACGATGGGGGCCGAAGAGCGACCCTCAGTTTCAAAGAACCGGGATTATAGGGGCATCCCACCACCCGCGCTACGGGCTCAGTGCCGCTGGTTCGACATGGATCGTGGCGTCGGGAAGGGTCACGGCATCTGGCCCGCCGACGAGGAAGCGCCGAAGCTCCTCGAAGACCTCGGCGTCGCCCACGAGTCCCAGGTGGGTCGGGCAGCAGACCTCGACATTGTACGCGCCCGGAAGCATGGCCGAAGATCCCGGGATCACGCGGGTGTCGATCGAGGTCCTCACTGACAGCATCTCGATCCCCACGACGGGCTCCGC
This sequence comes from Longimicrobiales bacterium, assembly GCA_965198065.1. Taxonomy (GTDB): domain Bacteria; phylum Gemmatimonadota; class Gemmatimonadetes; order Longimicrobiales; family Gaopeijiaceae; genus SHZS01. The sequence goes on from CBDAON010000004.1 coordinate 1,896,888, forward strand.
GGCGTTCAGACGCCCGAGAAACTCGCTCCCGGGAAACATCTCGCGTCCCCCGTCGCCCCACGCGACCGCGGCCGTGACGGTGCCCCGATGGGGCGTGCCGAGGAACACCAGCCGACGGACCACGCGCGGGCGGGTCCCATCCGTGAGGAGCTGGCGAACCGCGAGCCCGCCCATGGAGTGCGCGACGACGTCCACGTGCTCCGATCCCGTCGAGCGGGCCAGCTCGTCCAGGGCGCGCCCGACCTGCCCGGCGTTCACCTCGTTGCTCCCCACGGGATCCATGAAGGTGAGCGCGGAAACCGCCTCCCACGGCCATCCCGCGTTCATGAAGCGATCGTGGAGCAGGGCGAGGTCCGCCGCGTCGTCCCCCCAACCCGGCACGAGGAGGATGGGGACGGGGCCGCTCGGCGTAGTCCGCACCGTCGGTGTCGCGTCCGGAACCGCGTCACCCGGCTGGGCCCCGGCGCCGCAGACGGGGAAGACCGCGGAGGTCGCGAGGGCCCCCAAGCCGGCGCGGAACGCCGCCCGGCCCGCTCGATTTCGTCTCACGGTGTCCTCCCCTATCTTGCCCGCGGGTGCCGCGGGGGGGACGGTATCGACAGGCATAGATATACTCGGGGGGATCGATGGAGTGTTCCACATGACCCCACTCACGGGGGAGGGTCGCTGGGCGCTCGTGCTCGGCGCGTCGAGCGGGTTCGGCGAGGCGTGCGCGAGGGCGCTTGCGAAGGCCGGATATCACGTCTTCGGCGTCCACCTCGATCGTCGCGCCGGGCTGAAGAAGGTGGAGGAGCTACAGGAGGAGCTCCGAGCGTCCGGCCGGAAGGCGCACTTCTTCAACATCAACGCGGCTGACCCTGAGCGGATGGAGGCCGCCCTGGACGAGATGGCCGCCCTCGTGGGAGAGGGGGAGGACATCGGGGTGCTCATGCACTCTCTCGCGTTCGGGACCCTTCGACCCTACGTGGGTGACGAGGCCGTCGCGCCGGCGCAGATGGACATGACGCTCCGGGTGATGGCGCATTCGCTCGTAGACTGGACGCGCGCGATCCTGGCGCGTGACCTCATGGGAGAGGACGGGCGGATCTTCGCCATGACTTCCTCGGGATCGAACCGGGTGATCCCGACCTACGGCCCGGTGTCCGGAGCGAAGGCGGCGCTCGAGGCGCACTGCCGCCAGCTCGCGTACGAGCTCGCCCCGAGGGGGATCACCGTAAACGCGCTGAGAGGAGGGGTCACGGACACCCCCGCGTTACGCAAGATCCCGGGTCACGACGAGCTGCTCGCGGGAGCTCGGGCGAGGAATCCGTCGAAGCGGCTCACCACGCCGGAAGACGTAGCGTCCGCGACCGTGGCGCTCTGCTCTCCGCTCACGCACTGGATCACGGGGAACGTGATCAACGTGGACGGGGGGGAGGAGATCACGGCGTGAGGGCCTTCCGTAAGGCATCGCTGGCCCACTCGAGCTGACCCCGATCGATCGTGAGCGGCGGGGCGAGCTCGACCACGTGGGAGCGCTCTCCCGCCGCGAGAACGAGGAGCCCTGCCCGGAGGGCCCGGGTTGCGGCCGCCGCAGCCGCGCCCGCCCCGTCCAGCTCGATGCCTACGAGGAGCCCGCGGCCCCGGACGTCCCGGACGCCGGGAATCCCGCCGAGCGTCCGTTCGAGGTGGTCCAGAAGCCACGCCCCCTCGTCCCTGGCCCGCTCCACCAGGCGCTCGGTCCGGATGACGTCCAGGAGAGCCAACGCAGCGGCGCAGGCGAGAGGGTGACCCAGAAACGTGGACGTGTGCAGGGCTTCGCCCTTCGATGCTGGCCATGCGTCCATGACCTCCCGTGGCCCCACGCACGCGCTGAGCGGGAGCCCTCCGCCGAGGCCCTTGCCGAGGCAGAGGAGGTCCGGGGCGGTCCCGTCGCGCTCGAACGCGAAGAGGTGGCCGGTTCGGCCGAGCCCCGTGAGCACCTCGTCCACGACGAGGAGCGCTCCCTCGCGCCGCGCCCGCCCGGCGACCTCGGCCAGAAAGCCCGTCGGGGGCACTCGGACCCCGGCTCTACCCTGAATCGGTTCGACGATCACGCACCCGGCCGGCGTCCCCTCGGATGCGAGCTCGGAGAGCGCGCGGTCGAGAGCCTCGAGTGAGCGCGGTCCCGCCGAATCCCCGTGTGAGGCGTGGTCCGGGAACGGGATGAATCGCACCGTCGGAAACAGGCGCTCCGCGAAGGGCGCCCGGAAGTCCTCTCTTGAGGTTACCGCGAGAGCCCCCACAGTGAGCCCGTGGTAGGCGCCCTCGAACGCTACGATCGCGCTCCGGCCGGTAGCGAGGAGGGCGGTCTTGAGCGCGATCTCGACAGCATCCGACCCAGAGGAGGCCAGGACCGAGCGCGCCTCTTTCCAGGGAGCCAGGGCCGAGAGACGCTCGAGGAGCTCGACCTTCCCGATCGGGGGATGGACGTCTCCCATCCCGTGCACGAGGACCGTTGCCTGCGTTCGGATCGCCTCGACCACGGCCGGGTGGCCGTGCCCCGCGAGCGAGACGCCGAAGGCCGCCGTCAGATCGAGAAAGACGTTTCCGTCCGCGTCTTCCACGGTTGCGCCCTCGGCCCGCCTCCAGAAGACCGGGAAGTCGGCGGCGCGGTACGTGACATTTCGCGACTCGACGGCGGCCAGGCGCGCCGCCAGCTCGCGCGAGGCCGGCCCGGGCGGCGGGACGGGGATCCGGGGGAGCGGCGACCGGGGCGTCACCGGACCTGTTCCCTCACGGCTCGATCCCCGCGCCCTCGAGCATCGCGAGAAAGCCGTCCTCGTCCAGCACCTCCACGCCGAGCTCGTGGGCGCGCTCGAGCTTGGAGCCCCCGGCTTCCCCGGCGACGAGAAAATCCGTCTCCCCGCTCACGCTCGAGACCGCCCTGCCACCTCCCTGCTCGACCAGCTTCTTCGCGCGGGACCGAGACATGGAGGCGAGGGCCCCGGTGAACGCGAACCGGCGTCCCTGGAACGGCCCCTCCGGCGTCCGGGCCTCCGGGACGACGAGCGCATCCATCCGCCTGCGGAGCTCGTCCAGGCCCCCGCGATTGGCGGGCTCCTCGAAGAACCCTCGGATCTGCTCGGCCATGCGAGGACCGACTCCCGAGACCTCCTGGAGCGCGTGCTCGTCGGCATCCCGAAGGGCCTCGAACGTCCGGAAGTGCGAGGCCAGGTCCCGGGCCACCGCCGCGCCGACTTCGGGGATTCCGAGACCGTAGAGGAAGCGGTGAAGCTCGGTGGTTCGGCTGGACCGGATGGCTCGGACGAGCTTTTGCGCCGACTTCTCGGCAAGACGGGGCAGGGTGAGAAGGTCGGTCTCGGACAGGTCGAACAGGTCGGCCAGCTCCCTCACGAGGCCCCTCTCCACCAGCAGGGACGCCCTCTCCGGGCCGAGTCCCTCGATGTCCAGCCCCGCGCGCGACGCGAAATGCGTGAGCCGGCCCTTGAGTTGGGCCGGGCAACCGAGCCGGTTCGGACAGAACGTGAAGGGACCTCTGACCTGGACGGGCGTCCCACACGCCGGGCACCGCTCCGGCATGACGAAGAAGGCCGAGCGTCGGCGTCCCGCTTCCGCCATCACCTCCACGACCTGGGGGATCACGTCGCCGGCGCGCTGTACCCGGACGAGATCCCCCTCCCGCACGTCGCGCCGATCGACCTCCTCCCGGTTGTGCAGGGACGCCCGGGAGACCGTGACGCCACCCACCTCCACCGGGAGCAGGAGGGCGACGGGCGTCAGGACGCCCGTGCGGCCGACCTGTACCGCGATCCGCTCGACGCGCGTCACCTCCTTCCGGGGCTCGAACTTGAAGGCGATCGCCCACCGGGGGTGGTGGGCGGTCGTCCCCAGGTCCGCGCGCTCGTCGAGATTGTTCAGCTTCACAACGACCCCGTCGATCTCGTAGTCGAGGGCGTCGCGATCGCGCTCGAAGGCGGCGTGATACTCGAGGATCTCTTCCACGCTGCGGGCGGTCCGGACCCGCTTGGGCGTCGGAAACCCCCACTCGTCGAGCGCGCCGACCAGTTCCAGGTCCGTTCGAAAGCCGGTCCCTCTGACCTCGAGGATGTCGTAGGCGAGCAACTGGAGCGGCCGACTCGCCGTGATCGACGGGTCGAGCTGCCGGAGGGCGCCCGAGGTGGCGTTCCTGGGGTTGGCGTACGTCTCTTCCCCGGCCTTCAGCCGTTCCTCGTTCAGGCCCTCGAACGCTGAGAGCGACATGAGCACCTCCCCCCGCACGGAGAGGAACGCAGGCGCCTCGCGGTCCTCCTCCCGGAGGCGGAGCGGGACTGAAGGAATCGTACGCGCGTTCTCGGAGACCGCCTCGCCCTCCCGGCCGTTCCCGCGCGTGACTGCGCGCGTCAGCACTCCGCTCTCGTACACGAGCTCGAGCGATACGCCGTCCAGCTTCGGCTCGAGCATGAACTCGGCCTCGTCCGCCTCCACCGCCTTCAGGATTCTCTCCAGGAAGCGACGCACCTCGTCCGGTTCCTGGGTCGAGTCCAGCGACAGCATCGGGGCCGCGTGCGCGACGGTCGGGAGGTCGTCTCGGGGCTCGCCGGCCACCCGGAGGGTGGGCGAGTCGTCGCTCCGAAGCTCGGGAAAGGTCTCCTCGACCTGCTTGAGCCTGCGGAACAGGCGGTCGTACTTCGCGTCGGAGATCTCGGGCCGTCCCGCCACGTGATACAGGTAGTCGTGGCGACGGATCTCTGATCGGAGCGCCGCCACGAGGCTACGGGCGGCCTCTGCCCGCAGCTCGGCGGGCGGGGTCTCGAGGTCGAGCAGCTCGTCCGTCATGCGCCTTATCTTCGAGCCGGACCCGGCTCCTGGGAAGGGAGGCGGGCCCGCTCGCCGCGCTCTGGCTTCCCCGCGCGGCGGCGGCGTATGTTCCGCGCATGCCTCGCTGGCGCCGAGTGGTCCACGGATCTGTCGCGGCTCTGCTCTTGTCGGGGGTGGGGGGGTGCGCGGTGTGGGCCGGCGCAGGCGGCGTGCTCGGGCTTCCTCCCCTCCGTGAGCGCGTGGACGCCCTCCTGGCTGAGCCGCCCTTCGACGGCGTCCAATGGGGTGTTCTCGCAACCGACGCCGAGACCGGCGAGCTTCTCTACGAGCGAAACCCCGCTGTCCGCTTCATTCCCGCGTCCAATCAGAAGATTCCCGTGACCGTGGCGGCGATGGACCTCCTGGGACCCGCGTACCGCTGGGACACACCGTTCATGGCCCGAACCTTCCCGGAAGACGGTGTGGTGGAGGGGGATCTGGTCCTCGTGGGCTCCGGCGACCCGACCCTGGGAGAGCCGTTCTTCGAGTCCGCCGAACATGCGCTCGAGGCCGTCGTCGAAGCGCTCCGGGATGCGGGGATTGAGCGGGTGACGGGCGCTCTCGTTCTCGACGCCTCCCGCTGGGACTCCACCTCGGTGCCGGAGTCCTGGATGGTGGAGGACCTGGTCGCGACCGCGGGCGCCACCGGGGGGCCGTTCGTCCTGTGGCGAGGCGAGCTCGAGATTCGGGTGACGGGGGCCCCCACCCCGGGGGATCCGGCGCAGGTGGAATGGTCGCCGATGGGCGCGAGCACCTTCGTGGAAGCGAACGTTGCGACCGAGTCCCCGGACGTGGGACCCGACATCGCCGTGGATTACCACCCCGAGTCCAGACGCTGGACCGTCACCGGTACGATCGGCCCCGAGCGGGAGGCCACGCGAACGGTGCCGGCGCGGGATCCCGTGCGGCTCGCGCTGGACGCCCTCGAGCGGGCCATGGCTGACGCGGGGATCGTCGCTGAAGGAGGGGTGCGGATCCACTGGGACCGGGGCACCCCGGTCGGGGACACCTGCGTCGCCGGAGAGCTCGACGCCTGTCCGGACCTGGTGGCGATCGCCGAGCTCCGATCGCTTCCGCTCGGCGAGGTCGTGGCAGCGATCCTGGGACCCAGCCAGAACTGGATGACCGAGCAACTCGTCCGCACGGTCGGGGCCGAGGTCGGGTCGGAGGGGAGCTGGCCCGAGGGTCTGCGCGTGATCCAGGAGCACCTCCGCGCGGCTGCCGGCGTGGATTCCCTCGCGCTCCGCATGGAGGACGGCTCGGGTCTCTCGGCCAAGAACCTCTTGTCGCCGCGGGCCATGGTCGCGATCCTGGCCCACGCCCGGGGCTCGACCTGGTTCTACTCGTTCGCGGGCGCCATGGCGCGCCCCGGGGGGCCCGACACGACGCTGGAAGACCGGCTCGCCGGGCTGGAGGGGCGTCTCTTCGCCAAGACCGGGACGATCACGAACGTGAACTCTCTCTCGGGATACCTCATCCGCAGTGACGGGCGCGAGGTGATCTTCAGCATCCTGTCGAACGGATCGAACCTGTCGTCGGACGCGGTCCGCGACCGAATCGACGAGCTCGTCAGGGAGGTGGCACGGCCCGAGGGTTGAGGGGCGTGGCTTCGAGCGTGCGCTCCGCCGCGATTCGGCCGGACTCGATCATCTCGTCGATGTGCTCGAAGTCGAGCGTTTCGAAGCGGTCTACCTCCGGACGGATGTAGAGGAGGGGCGGTCCGTCCCACTCCTGGATCGTCCTCCGCCGGCGGTTTCCGGACATGATCGAGAACACGCGCTCGTGGATCGCGAGCATCCCCTGGGCCACGACGGCCCGCGGCTCCACACTCTCGGCTGCGCTCACGTCGATGGCCACGATGCCCGTGGCGCCCAGCTCCACGGCTCTCCTGATGGGGAGCGCGTCTTCCGAGCCGCCGTCCACGTAAACGCCGCCGGGGAGGGAGATGGGCGGATAGAACAGGGGGAGCGCCGCGGACGCGTACACGGCGTCGGCGAGCGACACGTCCGTCCGAGCCCCAATCCCGAACCACTCCGTCCTCCCGGTGCCGAGCTCGACGGCGTTCGCCTGGAAGCGAACTTCGAGCCCCTCCCAGCCCTCTTCGGGGAGAACCTTCGAGAGGTATCGCCGGAGCGTCTCCTCATGAAAGACTGCCGGGGCCCGGATCCCGCGCATCCAGACCGCTCGCCGCTGCATCCGAGCGATATCGCCCCGCCGGAGGCTCCTCGCATCGGCCAGCATCTCGTCGAGGCCCCGGCCACCGGCCACGCACGCTCCGATCAGGGCTCCGATGCTCGTCCCGATAATCCCTGTCGGAGCCAACCCGGCCCTGCTCAGGACTCCCCAGGCTCCGAGGTGCGCGAGCCCCCGGAGGCCCCCACCCCCGAGCACGAGCCACGGCAGCTCGCCGAGAGACACCTGTCCGAGCTTGAGCCCACGCTCGCCCCGCCCACGCTCGCGCTTCCAGAGCTTGAGCATCATGACCTCCGCTGCACTCCAACGGCGACTGGCTGAAAGCCCCCGAATCGGAAGGAAACTATGCAGGGAGTCCTCTTGACGCTCCCGCGGGTTCAAGCCTAGATTGCGATAATCAGAATCATTCTCAATAGCCTTCTCGCTCACCGCTCCCGGAGATGACCCGGAGAATGGCTCCTGGACCCATTCTCTTGATCCGCGATCTCTACGCCAGGGTCGCCGAGCCGGAGGCGGAGATCCTCCACGGCGTGGACCTCGAGGTGCCGCGGGGAGAGATCCACGCGATCATGGGTCCGAACGGATCCGGAAAGAGCACGCTTGCCAAGGTTCTCGTGGGCCACCCCGGTTACGAGGTGACTGCGGGCACGGTTCAGTACGATGGCGAGGACGTGCTCGAGCTGGGACCGGACGAGCGCGCGCGAAAGGGAATGTTCCTCGCGTTCCAGTATCCGGTGGAGATCCCCGGGGTGTCGATCGCGAATTTCCTCCGCACGGCCTTGCAGGCGAAGCTCGGGGAAGACCAGGAGCTCGATCTCTTCGACTTCCAGGAGCAGCTCCTCGAGCGGATGGAGCTCCTCGAGGTGGACCCGTCCTTCGCGGAGCGCCCCGTGAACGACGGCTTCTCGGGCGGGGAGAAGAAGCGGAGCGAGATCCTCCAGATGGCCGTTCTCCGGCCTGCGCTCGCGATCATGGACGAGACGGACTCGGGTCTCGACATCGACGCGCTCCAGGTCGTGGCGAAGGGCGTGAAGAAGCTGCACGAGGAGGACCCCGACATGTCGGTCCTCATCATCACGCATTACCAGAGGGTGCTGAATTACATTCGGCCCGACCGAGTACACGTGATGGTGGGGGGGAGGATCGTCCGGTCCGGAGGTCCCGAGGTGGCGGAGGCGCTCGAGGCGAAGGGGTACGAGGAATACAAGGCCGCGGTGAAGGGGTAGACAACCATGCCAGACACTCCGATCGTCCAGGACCTCGACCTCGACCAGTACAAGTACCACTTCATCACGGAGGACGAGCCGGTCTTCCGCTCGGGCCGCGGCCTGAACGAGAACGTGGTCCGGGAGATCTCGGCGCAAAAGGGGGAGCCCGACTGGATGCTCGCGCTCCGGCTGAAGGCGCTCGAGATCTACAACTCGAAGCCGATGCCCACGTGGGGCGGCGACCTCTCCAAGCTGAACGACGTGCTGGACCAGATCTACTTCTACGTGCGCCCGCAGGAGAAGATGGAGCGCTCGTGGGACGACGTGCCCGTGAACATCAAGGAGACGTTCGAGAAGCTCGGCATCCCCGAGGCGGAGCAGAAGGTCCTGGCCGGCGTCGGAGCCCAGTACGAGTCCGAGATGATCTACCACTCCCTGAAGAAGGAGTGGGACGAGAAGGGGGTGATCTTCGACTCGATCGAGGATGGGCTGAAGAACCACCCCGAGCTCTTCCGTGAGCACTTCGCTACGGTGATCCCGGTGGCCGACAACAAGTTCGCGTCGATGAACTCGGCCGTCTGGTCCGGCGGATCGTTCGTCTACATCCCGAAGGGGGTCGAGCTCGACACCCCGCTCCAGGCGTACTTCCGCGTGAACCAGGAGCAGATGGGCCAGTTCGAGCGAACGCTCATCATCGCGGACGAGGGCTCGAAGGCACACTACATCGAGGGGTGCACGGCGCCGGTCTACTCCACGGACTCGTTCCACTCCGGGGTCATCGAGATCATCGTGAAGCCGGGCGCGCACTTCCGGTACACGACCATCCAGAACTGGTCAAACAACATGTACAACCTCGTGACGCAGCGGGCGCTCGTGCACGAGAACGCGACCATGGAGTGGCTGGACGGAAACCTAGGGTCCAAGCTCACGATGAAGTACCCGAGCTGCTACCTGGTCGGCGAGGGTGCGCACGGGTCCGTCCTCTCCATCGCGTACGCGGGTGACGGGCAGCATCAGGACACCGGCGGCAAGGTGATCCACGCGGCCTCGAACACGACGTCCCAGATCATGTCCAAGTCGATCTCGAAGGGGCACGGCCGCGCCACCTACCGCGGGCTCCTCAAGGTCCACGAGGGGTCGGTCAACGCCCGCTCGAACGTCGAGTGCGACGCGCTCCTCATCAACGAGACGTCCCGGACGGACACGTATCCGTACATCGAGATCGAGGAGAACCAGTCGAACGTGGGGCACGAGGCCTCGGTCTCGAAGATCGGCGAGGAGCAGCTCTTCTACTTGAAGAGCCGCGGTATATCCGAGGAGGAGGCGATGGCCATGATCGTGCGGGGGTTCATCGAGCCGATCGCGAAGCTCCTCCCCCTCGAGTATGCCGTTGAGCTGAACCGGCTGATCGAGCTCGAGATGGAGGGATCCGTTGGGTGAGACCGGAGCCCCCGGCTCCGGCGCGGCGGCCGGCGTTAAGGGGGGATCCGGAAAGGTGAGACGACCGGCTTCGGGCTCGACGGCCACGCAGGCCCGAGCGGTTCCCGAGGGGATCACGCCTTCGATTCATCGCGAGGCCGTCCTGGCTCTCGCGGCGGACGAGCCCTCTTGGCTCCGCGAGCGCCGGCTCGAGGCGTGGGACGTGTACGAACGGACCCCCATGCCGACGACCCGCCTCGAGGAGTGGCGCTATACCGACCTCAAGCGGAAGCTCGCGCTGGATCGGTTGACGATCGTTCCGTGGGAGGAGCGATCGTTCGACGAGAGCGGAGCGCCCCAGGAGCTGGTGGCCGCGATGGCGGCCGACCGGGCCGCGTCGGGCCATCTGATCGAGCTCGACGGGTCGGTCGCGCGGGTCGATCTCCTGGACGAGCTCCGCGCCAAGGGTGTCGTCCTCGCCTCGCTCCGTGAGGCGGTCCGGACTCATCCCGCGATCGTGGAGCCCCTCCTCGCCACGGAAGCTGTTCCAGCGACGCTAGGGAAGTTTCAGGCGCTGAACGCTGCGCTTTGGACGGACGGCATCTTTCTCTACGTCCCCCGCGGGGTGCGGCTCGAGCTGCCGGTGCGGGTCACCCGGTGGACCTCGGAGCTGGGACGCGCGCTCTTCTCCCGCACGCTCATCGTGGCCGAGGAGGCGAGCCAGGTGTCGTTCGTAGACGCGGCGCACTCGGCGGACTTCGGGGAGCAGACGCTCGTCTCGTCGGCGGTAGAGGTCTTCGCCCGGGACGGCGCGCAGATCCAGTACGTGTCGCTCCAGAGTATGGGTCGCGGAGTCTTCCACCTCTCCCAGCAGCGCACCCTGGCGGACCGGGACTCGACCGTCGACACCCTGAATGTGAGCCTGGGCGCCTCGGTGGCCCGCGTTGATCTCAACGCGGAGCTCCGCGGGCCGGGATCCAACTCGGACATGCTGGGCCTCTGCTTCGGGGACGGGGACCAGCACTTCGACCACAACACGCGGCAGGACCACGTATCGCCGAACGCGAAGAGCGACCTCCTGTACAAAGGAGCGCTCGACGGGAAGGCCCGCTCCGTCTTCCGGGGGATCATCAAGGTCCACAAGGGCGCGCAACGGACGGACGCGTACCAGACGAATCGGAACCTGCTCCTCTCGGAGCACGCCCGCGCGGAGTCGCTTCCGAACCTGGAGATCGAGGCGGACGACGTGCGGTGCTCCCACGGGGCCACGGTTGGGCAGCTCGAGGAGGAGCACGTGTTCTACCTCATGAGCCGCGGGCTGTCCCGTTCGCGAGCCGAGCGCTTGGTCGTGCTCGGATTCCTGGGCGAGGTCCTCTCCAGGCTTCCCCTGGGCGGGGTCGTCGAAAAGGTGAACGGGATCATCGCGGAACGGCTCGGTGGGACGCTGGACGAGCCTGCCCATGGCTGAATGGGTCCGCGTGGCGGATGTCGCGGACTGCGGGGAGGACGGGTGTCTCAAGGCTGTGAGCGGGACCGGAGAGGCGATCGTGCTGGCCCGCTGGGACGGGGAGCTGTTCGCTCTCGAGGACTGCTGCTCGCACCAGGACTTCCCCCTTTCGGAGGGGGCGCTCCAAGACGGCCGGATCGAATGCGTCTTCCACGGGGCGAAGTTCGACGTCCGATCCGGGAGGGCGGTGCAGCTTCCCGCTATCAAACCCGTCCGAACGTTCCCGGTGGAGATCCGGGACGGCGCGGTGTTCGTCCAGGTGGAGTGACCGGATGGCCTCCGATCGAAGCGGTTTGCTTCGCTCGGCTCGAGCCGCGCTAGGAGGCCGTCCATACACCAGGAGGCCGTCCAGATGAAGACGTCCACGCCGGCCCCGCCCCCTGCGCCGTCGCAGGCGCTCGACGCGGAGCGCCTCCGCCGGGACTTCCCCGCGCTGGACCAGGAGGTGAGCGGCCGGCCGCTCGCGTACCTGGACAACGCGGCCACGTCCCAGAAGCCGAGGCGAGTGCTGGACGCGCTCCGGAACTACTACGAGCACGACAACGCGAACGTGCATCGCGGGCTCCACGAGCTGAGCCGGCGGGCGACGGATGCGTACGAGGCGGCGCGGGCCGTAGTGGCCCGGTGGATCGGAGCCTCCTCCGCAGAGGAGGTCGTCTGGACTCGCGGGACCACCGAATCCATCAACCTCGTGGCGGCGAGTTGGGGTGGGGCGAACCTGAAGCCGGGAGACGAGATCCTCGTTTCCGAGATGGAACACCACTCGAACCTCGTGCCCTGGCAGCTCGTGGCCGCGCGCACGGGGGCGAGGCTCCGCTTCCTCGAGCTAGACGACCAGGGGCGCCTGAACCTGGATCCCCTTTCGGAGATCCTCGGCAGGGGTCGCGTCCGGATCACCGCGCTCGGCCACGTGTCGAACGCGCTCGGGACGATCAACCCGATTGCGGAGATCTCGCGGCTCGTGCACGAGGCGGGGGCGCTGCTTCTCGTGGACGGAGCGCAGGGGGCGGCGCACCACGGGGTGGACGTAGGCGGGCTCGGGGCGGACTTCTATGCGTTTTCGGGACACAAGATGTGTGGGCCGACCGGGATCGGGGTCCTCTGGGCCCGAAGGGAACTCCTCGAGGCGATGCCGCCGTACCAGGGCGGGGGCGAGATGATCGACCTTGTGGAACGCGACCACTCCACGTGGGCTGCCGTGCCGCACAAGTTCGAGGCGGGCACTCCGGACATCTCGGGCGCCATCGGCCTACACGCCGCGGTGGACTACCTCGAGGAGGTCGGATCCGACTCGATCCTGGCCCACGAGCAGTCGCTCGTGGCATACGCGCTGGAGAGGCTGGGCGAGGTCGAGAGGGTCCGGCTCTTCGGCCCGTCGGACCCTGCCGAGCGGGCCGGGGTCGTGTCGTTCACGGTGCCGGAGGCGCACCCGCACGACGTCTCGACCGTGCTCGACAGCGAGGGGATCGCGATCCGGGCCGGTCACCACTGCGCTCAGCTCGTGATGCGTCGATTCGGGGTGGCTGCCACCGCGCGCGCGTCGTTCTACCTCTACAACACGACGGACGAGGTGGACCGGCTGATCCGGGGACTCGAGACGGTCCGATCGATCTTCGGGGATTGACCACGGCCTCGCCGATGCCCGCCATTCCCGAGCCGCAGCTTACGTCGCTCTACCAGGAGCTGATTCTCGAGCATTACAAGCGCCCCAGAAACCGGGGCGATCTCAAGGATCGGACGGTCGAGGTGCACATGCGGAACCCGTCCTGCGGGGACGAGATCCTCCTCCAGCTCAGGGTCGAGGGCGGCGTCATCGCGGACGTGCGCTTCGTGGGAGAGGGTTGCTCGATCTCCCAGGCCTCCGCCTCCATGATGACAACGGCGGTGAAGGGGCGCGAGCTGGAGGACGCGATGGGGCTCGCCGGACGATTTACCGAAATGATGCGCGGAGATCCCGAGGCGGCCAAGGACAGGACGCTGAAGGATCTGAGGGCGTTTCAGGGCGTCTCGAAGTTTCCGGTAAGGGTGAAGTGCGCTCTGCTCGGCTTCGACGCCCTCCAGGAGGCCGTGAAGCGCGAACGCGGAGGTGACGGCTCCCCGGAGGCGCGGGCGGCGACGCCGTAGCGAACGGCCGCGACCCGGCGGAGCGCGTCGGTTGCGGGCCCTAACCCGCCGAGAAGCCGCCCTCGTCTGGCGTGAGCACCACCTTCAGGGCCCCACTCCTCCCCCGGTTCGCTGCCGCCGACAGCGCGTAGCGGTACTGCTCCAGTGGGAACGCGTGTGTCACCATGCGGTCGAGCGGCGCGCCCGTCTCGAGGATGAGGCGCTCGGTCACCTCGAAGGTATGGAGCTCCTCCCCGCGCCACCGCTCCCGCCCGTACCCGACGAACCCTCGGATCTCGAGCTCTCGCGCCCAGAGAAGCGAAAGGTCCACGCGCCTGAGCTCCGCGGCGCACCCCAGCATGACGATCCGCCCTCTGGGCGCGGCGAAGCGCAGCGCCTGGGCGAGCGAGGCAGCCGAGCCCACACAATCGAAGACGTGCGGGAATCCACCCCCCGAGAAGACCTCGTTCCCGAGGATAGGCTGGTACGCGCGGGCCCCCGTCTCCACAAGCGCTTCGCGAGCGACCTCGCCGGGGCTCACGACGTCGGTCGCACCCAGCAGGCCCGCCAGCTCCCCCTCGGGAGCCCGCTTCGTCTGCGCCACGATCGCTCCGCCGAAGCCGGCGGCCCGAAGCGCCCAGACCGTTCCGAGCGCGATGGGGCCGCTCCCGATCACGAGGACGTCCTCCCCCGCGGGCGGAAGGGCGTTCAGGACCGCATGGACGCACACGGAAAGCGGCTCGACGAGCACGCCGGCCCGGTTTGGAATCGCCGTGTCGAGGGGGAAGAGCTGGGATTCGTGCGCCAGCATCCGTCCGCACCACCCGCCCGAGAGGTCCCGGTGGTAGCCGATCATGAGCCCGCGGCTTAGCGGTCGCCCTCCGATGATCGTACTTCCCTCCTCCCCGGCCATCTCGCACGTGCCATGGAGCCCGGCTCGGCACGATGCGCACCACTCGGGCTCCGACCAGCCGCGTACTGCGCACGAGATCAGCGGGTCGGCCGCGACCCGGTCGCCCGGGACCACGCGCCGGACCCCAGGCCCCACGCTCTCGATCCGCCCGAGGATCTCGTGGCCGAGGACGGCCGGGAAGGATCCGAACGGCTCCAAGATCGGGCTGGCCTCGTAGGAGAGGTTCCCGAGGTCTGTTCCGCAGATGCCACAACCCAGAACGTCCAGTCGGGCCCACCCCGGGGGCGGCGCTGGTGGGTCCTCCAGATCGCGGAGCCGGAGCCCGGTCCACGCGTTGAAGCGGAACCGCTCGCCGAGGCGCCCCACGGATCTCGCGACGAGGAACCCCGGGATCGTCACGTTGAACTGGACGGCTCGCATCAGAACACGTCCAGGAGCCGGAAGTCCGCGAGTCCCATGACCGGCTTCCACCCCGCGAGACCCTCGTCCTGCCCCGGGAGGGCCCCCGCGACGAACAGCTCCGTGACCCGCGCGATGGACAGGGTTCGCTCGGCGTCACCCGGCGCCTTGCCACGGATCGGGCCCTCGCTCGTTCCAACCCAGGTCCCCGCGTTCTCGGAGATCTGCTTGTCCACGACGGGGAGACCCTCTTCCTCCCGGAAGCCGACAGCCTCGAGGACGCGCCGGAGGTCCAGGATGCGTAGCATGGGTCCCCTCAGGAGTGTGGCCGAGGGAAACCACAGCCCTCGAGCGGGCCCGTGGCCGGGGATCCGCGGGTGAGGGAGGCGGACGTGGAAGCGCTCCCCGGGGAGAGCGTCGTAGCGAACGCGCGGCCACTGGTCCCGCTGCGCCGAAAGCCAGCCCAACAGGGCGCCGTACGCCGCCTCGTCCGTGGCCAGGAGCTCCCGCACCGCGAGCGTCGCTCGCTCGGGGATCTTCGACCGCCTTCCGCGGACGGTGACGTACCCGAGGAGCGCGCCTCCCTCCTCCAGGAGACCGTAGATCGGGTCACCCTCATCCAGCCGGCTCCTCCACATTTCTGGCGTGCGCTCGATGAGGCCGTTCGTGCGCGAAAGCAGAACCTCATAAAGCCCCGGCAGGTGTCGGGCGGCCTCCTCCGGCCCCAATCGACGCACGCGTTCGCACCCGGGCACCCGGGCAAGGTCGGCGGCTGAGAATCGATAGCGGTGGAGTGCCCCGACGAGCGCGTAGCCCATCCGGCCGTAGAAGCCCGCGCGGAAGGGATAGAGCGCGCTCAGGGCCGCCCCTCCCTCGAGGCCGTTTCGGATCGCGCGCTCACACATGCAGAGGCCGATCCCTTGACGGCGCGCGCTCGGTACCACCGCCACGGAGGCGATCCCCAGAACGGAGAAGACCCGACCCCAGAGGTGCATCCGGAGGGGGTAGCAGCGGAGCCCGCCCACGAGAGCCAACCCGTCTTCGGCGACCCAGCACGTCTCGAGGCCCCCGTAGGGTTCCGTGCCCTCGAGGAGGGCTTCGAGCCGAACGTCCGCCCTCCGCTCTCCCGGAAACGCCTCGGCCCAAAGCTCCGCGAGCGGCCGCGCGTCCCGCTCCTCCGCGGGCCTCATTCGGATCCCCGGGTCGGTTCGCATTCGGCGAAGCGTACCAGCCCGTCCGGGCCCGAGCCAGGGGCACGGCCGTCCTGCGGACGGGTACGAGCCCCGCATGAAGACCGCGCTCATCGCCGGCTGCCGGACGCCTTTCTCCAAGGCGGGGACTTCGCTCCGAGAGCTGAGCGCGATCGACCTCGGCAAGATCGCGGTCCCGGAAGTGCTCGCCCGCGCCGACGTCCCGCCCGAGGCGGTCGATCAGCTCGTGTTCGGCACCGTCGTCCACAACCCGAGAGCACCAAACATCGGCAGGGAGGTCGGCCTCGCGGTGCTTCCGAAAGAAGTGCCGGCCTCGACCGTCTCCCACGCGTGCGCGTCGGCGAACCAGGCGATCGGGGACGGGGTGAACCTGATCGAGCTCGGGCTGGCCGACGTGGTCGTGGCCGGAGGGGCCGAATCCCTCTCGCATATCCCGATCACTGTATCGGACCCGCTGGCCGCGGCTCTCATGGAGGCGGCGAAGGCACGGACGCTGGCGCGGAGGGTGGCCGCGTTCTCGGGCGTCCGGCTCCGCCATCTGGCGCCCGTGCGGCCCGCGATCGAGGAGCCGACTACGGGCGAGACGATGGGGGAAGCCGCGGAGCGGATGGCCAAGGAAAACGGTATCCCTCGCCCGGTGCAGGACGAGTGGGCGCACCGTTCGCACTCCCGCGCCCACCGCGGCTTCGAGGACGGCCGGCTGGCCGAGGAGATCGCTCCGCTCCACCTGGCGCCCACGTTCGAGACGGTCGTCGATCGGGACAACGGAGTTCGCGGGGACTCGAGCATCGAGGCGCTCGCGAAGCTCCGGCCCGTCTTCGATCGGAGGTACGGCTCCATCACGGCCGGAAACGCCTCCCCGCTCACGGACGGCGGTGCCGCGGTCGTCCTCATGTCCGAGGGTGCCGCCAAGGCGCACGGGGTCGAGCCCCTCGCCTGGATCCGGAGCTATGCCACGACGGCGCTCGACCCGGGTGCTCAACTCCTCCAGGGCCCGGCGTACGCGGCACCGATCGCCCTGGACCGGGCGGGGATCACCATGTCGGACGTGGACCTGATGGAGATGCACGAGGCCTTCGCCGCCCAGGTCCTGTCGAACCTCCAGGCCCTCGAGTCCGACGAGTTCGCCCGGCGGAAGCTGGGCCGGGACCGGGCGGTCGGGCACCCCGACGTGGATCGTATCAACGTGATGGGAGGCTCCATCGCTCTGGGGCACCCGTTCGGCGCCACGGGCGCCCGCCTCACGACCACGCTGGCTCGGGAGCTTCGTCGAACAGACGGCGAGTTCGGGCTCCTCACGGTGTGCGCTGCCGGCGGCATGGGCTTCGCCATGGTCCTCCAGGCGGCGTGAGGTCCCCTAGCGCCCCTCCCCGAGCTCCTTCGCCAAGGCCTGCCTCACCTCTCTTCGGCGTGCCCCTTCACGGAAGCGCCGCTCTTCCTCCTCCGTCTGGAGCTCGAGCCGCGGTACCTCGACCGGCCTGCCGTCATCGTCCACGGCGACGAACGTCAGGTAACAGGTGTTCGTGAGATGGCTCACGCCGGTGAGGGGGTTTTCGGATTCCACCGTCACGCCCACCTCCATGGACGTCCGGCCCACGTAGTTTACCTGGGCCCGACAGGTCACGAGCCAGCCCGAGTAGATCGGCTCCCGGAAATCCACACGATCGATCGACACGGTCACGCATGCGTGGCCCGAGTGCCGCATGGCCGCCACGGCGGCCGCCCGGTCGACCATCGAGAGGATCACGCCCCCGAACACGTGTCCCAAGTGGTTCACGTGCTGAGGCATGATGAGGTCGGAAAAGGTCGCGGCGGAGGCCGACGGGGGGCGTGGGCCTCGAGGCGGGTGGGGGGTCACAGGAGTGCCGATCAGCCGATCCGATCAGCTCGCGGGAGGAAGGGGACGGGCCACCATGATCCCGCTCTGGGTAGCGATGCCCTGGATCCTCTCCGCCAGAGGCAGAACCGAGATCTCGACGGAGTCGCCCACGAGCGGGGCATGGAGCAGGTGGATCCGGCCCTGGTGGAGGATCGCGATCCCCGTGTGCGCGATGTCCAGCCCGTCCACGGTGCTCACGGCCGCGATGATGTCACCCGTCCGGATCTCGTCCTCGACCTCGGCGATGCGATCGGCGGGGACCGCGTAGCGCGGCTCGCCTCGGAGCCGGGCCTCTGCCACTTGAATGGCGGCCAGGTGGCCAGGGTCCTCGCCCAGCTGACGGTACGCGTCGGGGTGAGCGCTCATGTAGCGGATCGACCGCGTGTCCGGCGCTCCCCCGAGGCTTCTCGTGAGGTCCTCTGCGAGTCCTTTGGCCTCCGCGTTCCGTATCCACTCCGAGAAGTAATGGAGCCGGCTCGGGTACCCCGACAGGATGCCGTCTCGGTACCGCACTCGGGTCAGCTCAGCCCGATACAGCTCGCGGAAGCGCTCGGCGTCCGCGATCGCCTGAGCCGGTGCCGCGAGCGTCAAGCGAGCGAGGACCAGGACGTGCTCGACAAGGGTCACGCAGTCGAAGGCACGCAGGTTCACTACCAGGCGCTCCGGCCCCGGGAGCTCGAGGGAGCCGGGAACGTAGGGGGAGCCCACGAACGTCGCGGCGAGCATAGCCATGACGTCGCCGATGGGGAGGCGCTCGAGGCCTCTGGTCCTCGCCCACTCCACCGTCCCGAGCGCGATGGCCCAGTCGCGCTCCGTCTCGTGGCGGTCGGCGTCGTCGGACTCGAGCGGTGGAAGGTCCACCAGAACCGGTCCCGCGTATGTGAACCCGGCCGTCTCGGTCGCGTCGAGATCCGTGGCCGTCACGTACTCGGGAATGGGCGAGGGACCAGGCGCGGCCGGCCGATCGGGGCTCCCCGCTTCGCGGGAAGTCTGGGGCTCGCAACCGGCGAGGGCCCACCCGAGAACGACGGCCGGGAGAGCCAGTCGGAGGGCTCCGCGCATCGATCGGCTCACGGGTCGAAGTCGGATCACGGCTCGAAGTCCGCTCATGGCTCGAAGTTGGATGAAACGCGGGCGCGCGGGCAAGGCCTGCCCGGAAGACCTCGCCGCAGCCTCGCACTTCCGTCGAGCTGCGGGGTACGGCGGCGTTCAGTTGACGTGTTCAGTTCCTTGTTCGGTTACTCACTTGGGAGGAACGATGCCGTACCCAGAGCAACTTGTGGCCCCGATGCGGCAGGAGCTGGTGCGTACAGGATTTCGCGAGCTTCGCACGGCGGCGGAGGTAGACGAGGTTCTCCAGGGATCCACGGACCCGGCCCTGGTGGTGGTGAATTCGGTGTGCGGCTGCGCGGCGGGCTCGCTTCGCCCGGCCGTGGCGCTGTCCCTCATGGGTGAGACCGGCCCGCCGGTGCTCACGACGGTCTTTGCCGGTCAGGACCTCGAGGCCACCGCTCGGGCGCGTGAGTACTTCACGGGGTACCCTCCGTCCTCCCCGAGCGTGGCCATCCTGAAGGACGGAGAGGTCCTGTGGATGATGGAGCGCCACGAGATCGAGGGTCGCCCGCCCCAAGTCATCGCGGAGCAGCTCTCGAGGGCGTATCTGACGCACTGCGTCACCGAATCTCCTCGGGCACGGGAATCGTAGGTCAGAGGAGCGGTCTCGAGGCGACTCTTGGAATAGGAGCGGGAGCATGGACGAGGAGAAGAAAGTCCACCAGGACCGCCTCCAGGCGGTGATCGAGGAGCTGGAGGCGAGGATCCGGGACCTCATCTCCCGTGCCAGGCGAGCTGAGGCCGATCTCCGTCGCCGGTTCGAGGGAGAGGAGTCCGAGCTCCGCGCCAAGCTTGACGAGGCGCGAGCTCGCTTCAAGGAGGTTCGTGAGGCCTCCGAGGAAGGGTGGGAGGAGGTGAGGGCCGGAGCGGAAAAGATATGGACCGACGTCCGCGATGCGTGGGAGAGGAGCGGTAGCGGGGCCGACGGTCTGGACGGACACGAGGGCCCACCGCCTCCGCGCGAGGGAGAGGGGGATTCGGGCGAGGGAGAGGGGAGCTCGAGGGAGGGACCCTCCGCCGGAGCCTAGCGGCTTCGTGCACGCCGCTGTCCGCGCTTTCGCTGGCGTGCCTGGTGATCTGTCTCGCCGGGTAGGCGTACTCGAACGTCCACCCCACCCATCAGCGCGAAACCCGAGATCCTGAGCACGGGTGATCCTTCGTCCGGAGGTGCGATCGGCTCGGCGTCGTCCGTGAACCCTCCCATAACTGCAAATCCCGAGGTCTCCACGTGAACCCCGGGGGGCACCAGGATGCCCACGCCCCCCATGACGGCGAGCACGTGGAGCTCGGTGACCGCCGAGCCGAACATCGCCTCGCGGAAGTCCAGGTCGACTCCCCCCATACAGGCGATGGCTGTGATCCTTCGAGCCGGAATCCACCGGCCCCTCCGCGAGCGCCCGCTGCAGAAGGCGACGGTGAACTGGCGATCGGGAACGCGAGAGGAATCGACGACGCCGTAAGAGCTCCCGGGTTGGGGGAACAGCTCCGGCTCGCTCACGGTCAAACGACCTGCCGTGTCCCCGCCGCCGACGGCATCCGGCGCCACGGGCAAGCCGGCGAGAAGGCTCGCGAGGTCCGCGTCGGACCGAGCCCGGGCCGCCCTGTCGAGCCTTTCCTCGAGCTGGGTCAGACCGATCCTGTCCTGAGCGAAGGCCTCACACAGCTCGTCGACTACGCGGCGGCGACGAGCCGGCGTCGGTCCTCCTCCCTGCACCGGATGCGGTCCGGTCCCCCGGTTCTCAGCCATGGCGGTGGCATCGAGTGTACGGTTTTCCCTGTCGTGCTGCACTCTTTTCCGCGGTCCTGCTCGAAAAACCGAGTGCCGCACCGCTCGGCTCACGCTCACCTGCGCCCGCGCGACGACCCCGGGAGCACCGGTCCGACCCCTGATCGTGAGCCGGAAGGGGCGTTTACGCCCCCCTCTCGAGAGGGCGCGACCGTGAGCAGCCCGGGCGCCCGCGCTTTTCCGCTCGATGGTACAAAACGTGCAGCATCGGGGTACCGATTAGAGTCGGTCGCTCGGCACGGGTCCGAGCCGGGTGGCCCGCTGACACGTCACGAGGAGCGAGTTGATGCGTCCAAGCTTGTTCGCGTATGTCGCAGGCGCCGTCGTGCTTACCGCGGGTGCGGTTCTCGTCCGCCTTCTTCGCTCGCCGGTTCCCGAGATCGGGCGGAGCGAGCCGCGGAAGTCTCTGACCGAGACGTTGATTCCGCGGCCGTCGGAGTGGGAGAGCCTCCCGCAGCGTCTCAGGGAGCAGGGCCTACAGTAGGCTTCCCCCACGATACTGGTCGACTGGGGGCCGACGGGTCTCGTGCCGCGGTCTCACTCGAACCGCCGCCGGTCCCTCCCCACGCGGCGGGTCCACCACGAGAGGCGGCGCTCCAGGATCGGGTGGGCGAGGGGAGCAAGCGGCGCGAGCACGTCCTCCGCGAGTTGGCGGGCGCGCACCCGCTCGGCGCGTGACTCCCAGAGGTGCGCGTGGCGGAGGTGATCCAGGGCCTCGGCCAGCGTCAGCCGGAGGACCGCTGGTGCCTCCGAGGCGAGCCGCTCCCGGAGCTCCCCGTCCGCCGGCGTTCCCGTTCCGAACCAGTCCAGCTCGGGTAGGGCGTCCCACAGCTCGAGGGCCGCGTCGGGGGTCCAGCTCCCGCCGGGAGCGTCCTCGACGCCGCTTCGCCGGGAGCGACCGCCCTCATTGGACGGCTCCGACCAGGCCGATCCCAAGAGAAGCTCCCGGACGGCCCCCCGCCCGACTCTGAGCCGGAGGTCCCGACTCTCGGCCAGGGCCCCGACCGCCAGGGTCCGCGCGTCGGTCTCCGCCAGGTCCTCTAGGAGGATGAGGACGGTGCGACCCGGATGGAGGAATGCGGGGTGACGCTCCGAGGGAAGGGGGGACGCGCCTGCCACGCGAGGGCGCATGGCGGTATGGAGCGCCCCTTCCAATAGCCGCACTCGCTCACCCGGCACGCCCGCTCGCCGTGCCGCGAGCCTGACCCTGCTCAGCATTTGCTGAGCGCGTCCAGCCTCGTCTGGATCGGGGCCCCAGTTCATCGGGGTCGCGGAAAGGGCCCGTCCCCGGCCGACGCAGGGTCTTCTCGGTTCACGAATCGACTCGGGAGCTCAGGTGCCTCTCGAAGTGACGCCGGGTGGCGAGCAGGGCCTGGTTCAGGGCTGGCGTCGTTCCTGCGAACGGGTGCCGTGCCTCAAACGTGTGCCCGGCGTCCTGGATGATCTCCAAGCGCGCCCGTGGGTTCGCGCCAATGAGGCGATGGGCCTCCGTCACGGGAACCGTGGTGTCGGCTTCGCCGTGCACGACGAGCCACGGCAGCGTCACGTGGGCGGAGGCGCGCTCGACGTCCAGCCGCCTTCGATGGGTCTCGAAATCCTCCAGCAGGCTCACGTCGAGAGGCATGTGCTGGCCGGTTCGCTGGTTCATCACGTGTATTCGGCCGCTCGCTCGCCACTCGGCGCGCGTCTCCTCGCTCCATCGGTCAAAGCTCGCGAGCGCGCCCCAGGTGACGAGCGCGTGGACGGCCTCCGGGGCACGGAGCCGCTCCCGGGCCGCCAGGACGGCAATGGCCCCGCCACGCGAATGGCCCAGCAGGCCGACTCGGCGAACCGGCCGGGGCAGGAGGGATCCCTCGCGGACCTCATCGATGACGCGTAGGAGCTCACCGAGCTCGGCGCTGAACGTGTTCCTCGCGAAGTCGTCAAGACGCCCGAAGGTCTCGCCGTCGTCTGAAATCCCGTTCAGAGAGAAGTTGAATGAGACGACCGCATGTCCCTCGGCGGCTAGGGACTCCGAGACGTGGGGAAAGAAGCCCCAATCCTTGAATCCCTTGAAGCCGTGCACGACCAGCACCGCGCTTCGTGGCGGTGGCCCCTCGGGGATCCGGACATCGCCGCGGACGGAGCGGCCTGGCTCGATCGGGAGGACGAAGGTCCGAAGGATCAACTGGGGCCGTCCTTCCGCCACTCCACGTCCGCGGTGCCGGTCTCGAGGCTCTCCACCCTGGCCAGGACGAAGAGGAGGTCAGACAGGCGATTCAGGTAGCGGGCCGCGAACGCGGCACCGGGGTCGCCCTCCGCCCCAAGAGAGACGATCGCCCTCTCGGCCCGCCGGCAGACGGTGCGGCAGACGTGCAGCTCGGCCGCGCCACGCCTACCGCAGGGAAGGATGAAGGATCGCAGCGGCATGAGGCGTGCTTCCGCCTCGTCCATCCAGCTCTCCATTTCGCCGATTCGCGCTTCTGGAAGGGGCGGGAGTTCCGGAGCCCTTCGTCCCTCCAGTGCTGGCGGAGTCGCGAGATGTGCGCCGATGGAGAACAGGTCGTGCTGGACGGCGGAAAGCCTCTCCGTGGAGACCGCCACGGCAAGAGCGCCGACCACCCGTCCGAGGCACGCGTTCAACTCGTCCACGGTGCCGTACGCTTCCACCCTCGGATGATCCTTGGGCACGCGCTGCCCTCCGAATAGGGTAGTCTCGCCGCCGTCTCCCTTGCGCGTGTAGATCTTCATGGGCTGGGGCTCCGCTGCGTGCTCATGGTGGCCGCCGTCCGACGCGTCAGCGGAGCTTGGTGATCCTCCTCAAGGCCTGTGCCTTTTGAATGAGAGACGATCCTTCTTCCAGGAGGGAGGTCGGCTCGCCGGGGTCCTGGGCGGTGGCCGGGGGGGACCGCTTCTCGAGGAGGTCCCGCATGTCCAGCAGGACCTCCAGGCCGATCTGGTCGCGCTGAAACTGGAAGTCGAGGCGTGCCATCTCCTCCCGATCGTCGCTCTTCTTCGCTCCCTCGAAGGCCTCATGATAGGCGGATTCGAGGCTCGACAGGATGCGGTCTCGGGTGCGCATGGGAGGCCTGTTCCGTCTGTGGGTCGATGCTTCCGGACGTCAACGGGCCGGGAACGCAGACGATCCCGGGCCGTGGCGGAAATACTCCCTGACCGCCGCCTGGAGTTCCTCGAATGGCCGTGGAAGTAGTGATCGGAATCGGCGATCCGAACCAGCGTGACGGAGCCCGGGATTCCATCGACGAGCTGCTGGACGTCGTCCCCGGACCCGTACTCGTCCTGCTCCCCCTGCACGACGAGGGTAGGCTTTGTGGTCCCGGACAGGAAAGAGAAGTCGTCCAGGGACACTGGTATGCCGAGTCCCACGAGCCCCGCGACCCGCGGGTCGCGAAGGCCCACCCTGAGCCCGACTCGCGACCCGAAGGAGAACCCCCCCACCAGCGCCGGAAGGCTGGGGTGCGCCTCCTGGATCCAGTCGAGCCCGACCCAGGCGTCCTCCTCCTCTCCCGTTCCACCCCCGTAGGTGCCGGTGCTTGCGCCCACGCCCCGGAAGTTGAAGCGAAGCACGTGAAAGCCGACGTCCGTGAGCGCCTGCGCGGCCCGGTATACGGCCTTCGTGTGCATCGTGCCGCCATGCTGAGGGTGAGCATGGCAGAGCACTGCGGCACCACGCACCGGGGGATCGGCGGGCCTCAGGTTCGCCTCCAGGTGACCGTGGCTCACTGGAATCAGCACGACCCTAGCGTCCCGAGTCAGAGTCAGAGGGTCCGCTGGCAGTGATGCGCTTCGGGAGACTAGCGTGTCAGCGGTTTGTACGGGATCCGGCGCGGCTGCGCCGCCCCCGCCCCAAGGCGTCGGACGCGGTCCTCCTCGTAGGCCTGATAGTTCCCCTCGAACCAACAAACGGTGCAGTCTCCCTCGAATGCCAGGATGTGGGTCGCGATCCGATCCAGGAACCAGCGGTCGTGGGAGATCACCGCGGCGCATCCGGGGAAGGAGAGCAGGGCATCCTCGAGGGCTCGAAGCGTGTCCACGTCCAGATCGTTCGTGGGCTCGTCCAGGAGGAGCACGTTACCTCCGGACTTGAGGAGCTTGGCCAGGTGCAGGCGGTTCCTCTCTCCACCCGACAGCACGCCCATCTTCTTCTGCTGTTCCGCCCCGCGGAAGTTGAACCACGAGAGGTAGGCGCGCGAGTTCACCTCGGCCCACCCGAAGTCCACGACCTCGTGCCCGCCCGAGACCTCCTCCCAGACTGTATGGTCTGGGTGGAGGTCGGCGCGGGACTGATCCACGTGGGCGAGCTTCACGGTGGAGCCCACGGTCATCGTCCCCTCGTCCGGTGATTCGGTTCCGACGATCATGCGGAAGGTTGTGGTTTTCCCGGCCCCGTTCGGCCCGATGATCCCCACGATCCCCCCCCGTGGCAGACGGAAGCTCACGTTCTCCATCAGCACGTTGTCGCCGAACGCCTTCGTCACGCCCTCGAAGATCACTACATCGTTTCCGAGACGCGGTGGGCGCGGGATCAGGATCTCGGCGCCCGCCACCTTTTCCTCCTCGCCCTGCGCCAGCATTTCCTCGTAGGCAGTGATCCGGGCCTTTCCTTTCGCCTGCCGAGCCCGAGGGCTCATGCGGATCCACTCGAGTTCCCGCTCGAGCGTCTTCCGGCGGGCGCTCGCCTGCTTCTCCTCCTGCGCTAGCCGAGCGCTCTTCTGCTCGAGCCAGGAAGAGTAGTTTCCGTGATACGGGTGGCCCTCCCCGCGGTCCAGCTCCAGGATCCATTCGGCCACGTTGTCCAGGAAGTAGCGGTCGTGGGTGACGGCCACGATCGTTCCCTTGAAGTCCGCGAGATGACGCTCGAGCCAGGCGACTGACTCTGCGTCCAGGTGGTTCGTCGGCTCGTCGAGGAGGAGCAGGTCCGGCTCCTCGAGCAGGACCTTGCAGAGCGCGACTCGCCTTCGCTCTCCACCCGAAAGGGTCTCGATCTCGACGTCGGACGGGGGGAGGCGAAGCACGTCCATTGCGATCTCGATCTTCCGGTCCAGATCCCACGCGCCCGTGGCGTCGATTCGATCCTGGAGCCGGGCCTGCTCCTCGAGGAGGGCCTGCATCTCCTCGTCCGACGTGACCTCGCCGAACGCGAGGTTTACCTCATCGAATCGTGCGAGTAGCGCGCGGGTCTCCTTCACACCCTCTTCCACATTGCCGCGAACGTTCATGGAGGTGTCCAGCCGGGGCTCCTGCGGGAGGTAGCTCACGCGGGTGCCGCGAGCCGGCCAGGCCTCACCTTGGAAGTCCTGATCGACGCCGGCCATGATGCGGAGGAGGGTGCTCTTTCCGGCGCCGTTCGGTCCGACGACCCCGATCTTCGCGCCGGGAAAGAATGACAGCCAGATCCCCTTGAGGATCTCGCGCTTGGGCGGAACGACCTTCCGAAGATCTTTCATCACGTAGATGAACTGGGGCCCGCTCATGCAGCGGCGCTCCTCCGGTCGGCGGACGAGCGGACGAGCATGACGACCAGCATCGTGGTGCCCAGGATGCCCATGAGCCCGGAAAAGATCTGCGAGAGGGTGAGCCCCCCCCAGACGATGTCTTCCTCCCGGAGGTACATGAGGCCGAAGCGGATCCAGCCGTAGAGGCCGATGAAGCTCCAGCTGATGACTCCGCGCGGCGGGCGGAGTCTTTCACGCACGAGGAGCAGGAAGCCGGCGAGCGCGAAGTTCTTCGCCGACTCGTACAGCTGCGTGGGGTGTCGGCAGCCTTCGGGCGGGCGAGCCATGAACTCGCTCTGGGAGTAGTCCACGCAGACGAGCCCCTCGTAAGGAGTGCCGTACATCTCCGCGTTCACGAAATTCGCGATCCGCCCGAGCGCCAGCGCGACGGCGACCGGAATCGCGATCCGGTCCAAGAGGTGGAAGAGCCGAATGCCGTAGCGGTGAGTGAACCATGCCGCGGTGATCAGCACGCCGGTCAGCCCTCCGTGAAACGCGAGGCCGCCCCGCCACACGGAGATCCAGGCCAGGGGATCGATGCCGTATCGATCGAACTCGAACACGAAGACGTGGAAGAACCGCGCTCCGACGAGCGCGGCCAGGATCGCCGCCAGAACGAAGTTCTCGGCGGTCTCCTCGGAGAGGTTCGGGATGCGCTCCTGCCGAGCCGCCTTCCTCAGCGACAGGTACACGAAGAGCATGCCGAGCATGTAGGGAAGGGAATACCATCGCACCCCGAAATCCCCGCCAAACCGGATGATGAACGGATCGATGTTGTGGAGGATTCGAAGCAACGAAGCGGCTCTCGAGTGAGGTCGGCGTCGCGCGGGAGTGACCCGCTAATCCTCCACGGGGACCCGCAGATGTCAACCGAACGTGCGGATCATCAGCCCTCCGGCCGAACCGCCTGGAGAACGCACAGGATGAAATCGTCCCACGCCAGCATCTTGCTGACGACCGGGCGATCGACCCCCTGCTGTGGCACGGCACCCCCGGTGAAGAAAACGACCCGGTCGGCCAGCTCCGGAGCCTCCGCCCTCAAACCTCGGTAGATGTCGTTGGCCGAGAGATCCCTCAGGTTCAGGTCGAGGAGCACGACGTCCGGTGTTTCGGTCCGTATGCTGCCGACCGCTTGAGCGACGGACGACCACCCGACCGGGTCCATCTCCAATGCCTCGGCACCGGAACGGCGAAGCAACCGGCCGAAGGTTCGCCGGACGGCGCTGTCATCGTCCACGATCGTCACGCAGAGGCCGGCCAGGGGGGAGCGGTCCCGGATCGGGGCCAGGTTCCCGGGCCCGCCTGGCGAGAGCCGTACCTGCCAACCATTGTGGAAAGCGGGAGGACGACGCGGAACGTGGCTCCGCAGAGGATCGAGGGGTCCGGCTCGAACGTGAGCCCCCCCCAGCCGTTCGATGCCCCAGCGGGCGAACGAGAGGCCCAGACCGACACCCAGGCCCGTTCCCGACACGAACGGGTCGAACAGGTGATCGGCGAGCTCGCGCGACATCCCATCGCCATCGTCTTCCACGCGAATCTCCACCTGCCCCCCGTCCGCAGTGAGCCTCACGGAGAGGCGGATCTCGGAGCGGGCGTGGCGGGCCGCGTTTCGGAGGAGGTTCCCGATCGCGCGGGAGAAGAAGCTCCGCGGCCCAGAGACCTGAACGTCCTTGCGGAGCGACGAATTCAGGGTGGTGGTCACGGCGGGGGCTCCCATGAGCCACCGATTCACCACCTCCTCGAGGGTCCCCTAGACGGGAAAGGTTAGCTCCATCGGTGTCCGGAAGCCCCGCAGCTCATCGAGGACCTCGACGACCATCCGCCGAATCTCCTCCGTGTCCGACTGGATGCGGCTGAGCTCTTCCGACGGTGTGCGCCCGAGCGCGGCCTCTTCACGGGCAAGCGAGACGCGGCCCGCGAGAATCGAAAGGAGGCCCCCCAGGTCGTGGAGGAGCTCGCCCGTGACCCTTCCGAGCTGCCGGAGTCGCTCCTCGCGGTCCAGGGTACCATCCTCGCGCGAGCGCGTACGAGCCTCGGCCATCGGTCCTACCTCTTGTCCGCCGCGTCGTCGCGGAACTCTTCGAGCTGACGCAGGAACGCGCTAGACACCGTGTCGAAGGCCCCCCTCTCTCTGAGACCCCGGGGAGTCTCGGGGATCACCGAGCGGATCGCGCGCCGAAGGGCCTGGTCTCCGGAGTAGCCGCACGCCAGGCCGACGCTGAACACGGTGTGCCCCGGGTCGTCGAGCAGGGCGGACGCGAACAACACGCGCAGCCAGAGGAGGAGCCGGCGGGGGTTCGGCAGTTGCGATCGGTGGCACCACCTAAGGAGAGTGGAAGGGGAGAACCCCAGCGATCGGGCCAGGTCCTTCGGATGGCCCCCGATCATGACGGTTTCGACGGCGGCATCCAAGAGCGTTCGTGCCCGGCCGGTCAGGGGAACGCCCGAATCGTGCGAAAGGAGGCGTCTGAGCGGCTGCGCCCGAGCGCGGACCAGCCTTCGCGTGAGCGCCACCTGGCTGGAATCCTCGTCGTTCTGGAGGATCTCGGCTATACCCCACTCTCCGAGAGTCCAGATGTCTCGGTAGCGGGCCGGGGCCGTATCCAGAGCCACGATGACCGTAGACGAGGGAAAGGCGGTGAGGATCTCGTACAGTGCTGGAGAGGGACCCCCGCCGTTCGTCTGGCCGAGAAACGGATCCACGAGGACGACGGCGGCCGGCGGCGCCTCGCTCACGGCGACCCGCAGATCCTCCCAACTGTCCACCATGGAGACTCGGAAGCGGGCGTGCGCAGCGCGCGACACCCTTTCACGGAGGCCCCCGTCCTGATGGAGGAGAAGGAGGGGGCGGGGGACGAACTTCATATACTGACGTAATCCGTTATGGAACTGACGGGATCGGAGTGTGCTGCCCGGCACCGACCAACCCAAATTCGATCCCGTGTGTTCCCTCGTCGAACATGAACGACACCCTCAGGAAAAGGGGATTATATATCGGGGTTGACGGGCGGGGCTGCGCGCCGCTAAGCCTTGCTGCCCGTGTGACGGGCTGGCTTCTCGGGGCGGTATCTTAAGACCGCCTCAGCCACCTGCTTCGGTGTGGCGCCACCGTACGCGGCTTTCAACGGCTTCTTCTTCTTCTTCTCGGGTTTCCTCATGGTCATGGCTTCTTCACCTCGGTGGTGACAGATTCGGTTGATGCCTGGGAACAAGACAGCCTACTACGGATTTACCGGCATCATCGAGCCCAGATCCGCGACAAGAATAGCTAGTGCCTTCAATCGGGCCGTCAGTTCTCGGGGAACGGCTGGTAGGTCGCGTGCGGGTAGGTGCGCCTGCGGTAGGTATCATTCATGGCAGGTGCCTGGGCTCGGCCGGACTCCAGGTAATCGATCAAGTCCCACGCCTCGTCAACTTGCTTGGTAGAGCGGTCCTTCATGCCCACGACCGCCGTCTTGCCCACCGAGCCGCGGCCAGCACGGAGCCGCTTCGACGAGTGCTTGTTCTTCTCCCGGCCGCCGACGTAGGTTTCGTCCACTTCGACCGGTCCTTGGAAGACCATCGGCCCGATGTCGGCGAAGGCTTCCCGGATCCGCTGCTGCATGAACCACGCGGTTTTCTGCGTCACTGAGATGTCGCGGTGCAGCTTCATCGAGGACACGCCCTTGAGACTCGTGCAGTCCAGGTAGATCGCATAGGCCCACTTGCGAAGCGGAAGGGGCGAGCCCTCCATGACCGTGCCGGTCTTTGGGGAGAAGTACTTCCGGCAGTCGCGGCACCGATAGGGCATCGTCCGATGGGAGCACTCGTGCGTGTTCAGGCTTCCGCAACGCAGACAGGCCCGCTCCCCGTCCGGCCAAAGAATCGACTCGAACCACCGGCGGGCCTCGCCTTCGTCCGCGAAGCGGTCCGACAACTCCAACATCGAGATCCCCTTCCGATGAGACTTGCCGGGCGCCTTGGTGATAGCCATGTAACCTCCTGTCAGTACGCGTCTTACCGTACACTTGAAGGTAACAGTCTACGGCCCGTCTGTCAACCCTGAGATATAAGCCCCCAGGAAAAGGATTGGGTCATACGCAAGCTCCGGCTCCTCGCGGCGGCTATCGCCCTCACCATGACGGCCGCCTGCGGTGACTTCGGCCCTACGGCCCCCGAACCTAACGACGCCGAGAACGGGTTCCTCGGGTCGGGCGGTGGCGGCAACGGCTTCCTCGGCTCCGGTGGTGGTGGCAATGGCTTCCTCGGCTCCGGCGGCGGCGGCAACGGCTTCCTCGGCTCCGGCGGTGGAGGCTGACGCAATCACCGCGCAGGGGTCGAAAGGGGGGAGGCAACGGTGGACTCGGAGCCTCCCCCCTTCCCTTCTTTGTTGCGATCTGCGCGGCACTCACCGGTCGCTCGCGACCGACGCCTCTGCAACCGATGAGCCCTCGGGGGCTCCCGGCGCCTCTACGCCCACCTGAAGCGAGCGAAGCAGGTCGCGAGCCAGGCGGTCCGCTTCATCGGTCGACGCTGCTGGGGTCGCCGTGCGGAGTGCCCGCGCGGCCTTGACGTCAGCGTGGATCTCTTCCATGACGGACTCCGCGAGCAGCCGCACCCGCCCTTCCCGACGAGCGCGGGCGACGGACTCGGCCAGGTGAGCCGCTTCACCGGCCTCGTCGTGGCGGCCCAGCATGAGGGCGCCCCGCGCCACCTCCACCCAGGACTCGGACACTCCCGGAGCGGGCTCGCACCGGCCGAGCTCGTTGCGCGCCCAGTCGAACGCGTCGGTGTCCCCGAGCCCCCCGGCCGCACGCGCGACGGAGCCGAGAACGGTCGGCCGCTCCACGGGCCCGACCCTCCCGAGGGTCTCGAGAAAGACCGGGAGGGCGTGCCGGCAGTCTCCGCTCTC
Organism: Longimicrobiales bacterium; assembly: GCA_965198065.1. Lineage (GTDB taxonomy): Bacteria > Gemmatimonadota > Gemmatimonadetes > Longimicrobiales > Gaopeijiaceae > SHZS01. The sequence continues at coordinate 1,927,844 of CBDAON010000004.1, forward strand.
GAGCCAGAAGTAGGCGATGTCGTGCGCGAGCCGCGGGAGACCCGAGTGGCCGCGACTGTGGGCCGCGACCGCCTCGCGGGCGTAGCTGAAGGCCCGGTCCGGGTTACCCGCCTGCCATTCCAGAGTAAAAAGGTCGTGCAGGGACCAGGCCTCGCCGTCACGGAGGCCCTGCCGCCTCGAGCGGCGAAGGGCCTTGAGAATGCTTCGACGCGCGGCCGGGATCACCCCACGGCGAAGCATCATGACGCCGTGCTGGAGGTACGCGCGGACATACGCCTCCCAGTCGCGCGCCTGGCGAGCGAGCCCGACGGCCCGATAGAGCCATGCCTCCGCGCGGCCGTATTGCGCCAGGTCCCTCGACGTGCGGCCAACGGCGAGGGCGAACGCCGGATCCGCCGGGCAAGAAAGAGCAGCGGCTTGGAGGAATTCGAGCTCGGTGCGGCGATGGCCGCGCCCCTCTGCCCAGGTCGCAATTCGCCGGCAGGCGACGGCGACGAACCCGGGGTCGGCACGTTCGGGCTCCGACAGGACCGGGATCAGGTCCTCGAGCGCTTCCGTGAGTGCGGGCTCGTCGGCCGGCGCCGTGGCGAGGATCTCCAGCTGCCGCCGATCGGCCGCACCATCATCGAACAGTTTCCAGCGGGAAGCGGCGCCCACATCGGCCCAAAGGATCACGGATCGGAGGGACTTCCAGAGGACGCACCCGAGCTCGCCTCCGATCTCTCCGAGGACAACGAGTCCCTCCGGACCGGGCCCGTCCCCGTCGTGGACCAGAGGAGGAGGAATCCTCCAGCGCCTCTTCGCGACGGTGGGGTTCGTTTCGCGCGTTGGCGCACCGCGTCCGAGCTCGGCTGCTCGCATTCGGCCTCCGTGAGCGTGATCACTGTCTGGACCGTGCCGCTCATAGAGTTTCAAGCTAAAACCCCGAGAGGGCCCAGGTCCAGAGTGCCAAGACTCCTGCAGGGCGCCGGTCCAACAGCGCCCTCGTGGATCCAGTGGCTGGACGACGGGCCGAAACGATCCGTACGCCCCAGCCCGGGCTCCCGGGGTGTCAATCAGGCAGGCCGGGCCTACGGAGTCCCCACCGGAGCGCCTTCGAGAAGGGTTCGCACGGGAGGCGGCAGCTCCAGCTCGGCGGCGGTTACCCCGTTCAGCTCGACGCTCGTCACCGTGACCTCTTGGTCCTGGCCCATCACGCGCTGAATCATCCGCATGGGAATGAGCATGCCGCCGTGCTCGCGGTAATCGGAAAGGAGCGTTGTGACGGGGAGGGGCCCCATGGGCGTGAGCTCGACGTCCTCGGATGCGATGAGGAGCCCGCTGTCCGCCGAGAAGCAGTCGTGGCTTTCGCGCCCGGAGGCCCATTCGAGTCGCACCCTCCAGCACGCTTCCCCTTCGAACTCGGACAGCTCCACTGTCTCGCGTCCGGGCACGATCTCAGGATCGCGGAGGTCTCCCAGCACGTGCGCGCGCTCCCGGGCCTGCTCCAACTCGGCTCCCTCGAGGAGCATGGGGCCGAGCAGCGAGTTCATGCTCCAGCCCACGCGGCCGTCGTAGCCGAGCACCTGCTCTCCGATGCCAGGCAGAGTGGCCCGAAACACGCTCTGGTCCGGGAGAATCTGGATCACCTCGAACTCCCCCTCGATCCCAAGCCCGGCCATGGACACGGTTCCGGTGGTGCGAATGCTCAACGGTGCCAGATGCGCGTCGCTTCCCCCAATGGCTTCCACGTACCTCCTGATCAGGTCGTCCGCCGCGGGTAGCTCCTGGGCCCGGAGGGAAGGCGAGAGGAGAAGGAGGGCGAAGCCCAGGGCCGTATGAATCGAACGCTGTCTCATTATCGGTGTCTCCATATGGCTCGGTCAGCGGGGGCCCGATACGGGGGCCGACGCACCCGGAAGCGAGCCCAGCCAGTCCAACGCAGCTGCGAGCGCGACGTCCCTCCCCGCGAGGAGGGACTCACGGCTCGGTGCTCGCGGGACATCGGGCTGCACTCCCGACCCCTCGAGCCGCGATCCGTCCGGTGCCGTGAAGTCGGCGACCACGTGCATCATGCGGTCCCCATTGGGCAGTTCCACGACGACTGCCGGAAGCGCCTGACCGGCCGTGGGCTCCCCGAACAGCCGGGCGCGACCGAGCGCTTGGAGGCCCGCCGCGAAGAACTCCGAGGTGCTGGCGGTCAGCGGATCCACGAGGATGGCCACCGGTCCCGCGTAGGGCTCCACGCGGCGCCCGTCCGGAGCGACGCGCTGAGGGTTCACGACGAACTGGAGCTCCGTGTCCCGGGTACGCATCGCGCCGAGGCTGACGGGCTCGTCGAGGAAGTGCCCCCCGATCCCCATGGCGAGGGCGCCGAGCCTCCCGGGGTTCCCCCGGAGATCCAGCACGATGCCGTGGGCATCGCGCAGTTCGTCCACGGCCGCGGCGACGGCGGGCACGATCGCCGGGAACCAGGCTGACCAGCGGACGACTCCGACCCGCTGGCCGCCGGTCAGGATCTCCTCCCGGAAGTCGGCGTCCACGCGAAGCGGCGGGAGATTTCCGAAGCGCACCTCCTCCCCTGCCGGAGGAGCACGGTCGACGTCGAAAACGATGGGCGCACTGGAACCGTCCCGAAACCCAAGCCGGACCGGCGTTCCCTCTGGTCCGAGCAGCCGCCGCTCGACGGCTTCCGGGAGCCAGAGCGCGAACTCGCGTTCCTCCGTGCGATCGGGAACGGCCGCCCGGATCCGCTGGACCAGGCTGTCTACCGGAAGGCCTGCGATGGACTCGAGGATCCAGCCGGGTTGAATGCCTGCGACGGCCGCGGGGCTTTCCTCTCGGACTCGCGCGACCACGACCGCGCCGTCCAGCCAGCGGATGCCCAGGCCAGGGCTCGCGTTGCCCTGCGGCGGACCGACCGGATCCACGCCCAACAGCCCCACCGCCGAGCCGGGAATGATCGTGAAGTGCGACTCTCCGAGCCGCCCGAGCATCTCGGACAACACGCGCCGAAGCTCGCTCGGGCTCTCGGCCGCGACCGCACGCGGCCGGAGCTCCGCACGCACCGCATCCCAATCCAGGCCGCGCATGCCGGGGTCGTAGTATGTGTCGCGTATCCGATTCCACACGAAGTCGAACGTGACCTGCGGGGAAGCCGTCCCCGGGGAGGAGGGAGGCTGACGGAGCGCGGCGGCGGCCGGCGGCGAAAGAACGGAAACGGCGACGCCTACCGCGAACAGGCCACGCCTGCCGTTCCTGGGTGAAGTCAACACCGGTCTAGCGGCCCGAGCATGGTTGGCCGATCGAGAGTCCGGTCGGACGGGTCCCTTCTCAAGGCAACTCCCGTGCGAGGGGAAGGTAGCGCGCGCCCGCGGATCTCGCTCAGGTGTCCAGGACCACGCTCCTTCGGCACCGTGGACAGGTCCACCATGCCCGTCGGCGTACGTAGCTCACCTCGGCGGAGGGCGTAATGTTCCGGGCGAGTGTGAGGCTCGACCCACACCGGGGGCACTCGAGGCGCCTCCGCGCGCGGTGCGCTCGCTTGAGGACTTCTACCTCTTGCCGCGAATAGACTCGAGTCGTGACCACGGGCTCCTCCGAAGAATTGCCTCATGCGGTCTTCCGATGTGCGCCAAACGTTTCCACGTCGATTGGCCGGAAGGCCAGTATTCAAGCGGCTTTTCCTGGTCTCCTTTCCCTTGACGCGTCTGTGGGCGCGGCTTACCGTTCACAAGGTTTCCGGGCGGGGGTCCCTCAGGTAGCCTTTCTTCCCGGGGATATGGACGGCATCGCTCGTGGCCTGTGGTGCTTGCGGGTCGGGACGCGCTAGGAGTCGCTGGCTCAGTTCACCTCACCATCTTGCTCCGAGGAGTGACCCTGATGAACAAATCCGAACTCGTGGACGCACTCGCGAATGCCACCGGCATGACGAAATCCGATGCGGGGCGGGCGATCGATGCGCTCTTCTCCACGGATGGGGGAGTCATCGCGAAGGCGCTGAGAAAGGGGAATCGGGTTCAGATCACTGGTTTCGGCACGTTCGAGACCAAAAATCGGAAAGCGCGCACCGGAAGGAATCCTCGCACCGGTGAGACGATTCGGATCGCGGCGACGAGGACTCCAGGGTTCCGCGCGGGGAAGGGGCTGAAGGACGCTGTCCGCTGATGGACTGAACACGGCCCCGGGGCGGTTGCCGCCCGCGGGAGCTGACCGGGAGGCCGCGCTCTCGCCCCGAGGGCGCGGCCTCTCGCGTCTTCCGGGAAGCACCGCTTCGGGTCCGAAACGATCATGCCGGTCACGCATGCGGGCTCAGGAGGTAGCTGAATGAGGCTGACGCTGGGATACCACGGCCATTGCCACGCCTCCCAAGATCAGAACGCTCGCCACGACCAACCTGAGCGAGACGAGCTCTCCGAGAAACACGACTCCGCCAAACGAGGCGAGCACGGGCACCAGGAGTTGTACGACGGCTGCGAGGGTGCGCGTGAGGCCCCGTAGCGCCCGGTACCAGACGACGTACCCGAGACCGGATGCAACTGCGCCCGACGCCGTGGCCAACAGTAGGCCCGTCCAGTCGACCGTAATGAAGGAGAACCCGACGACACTGGCGAGAAGGGCCAGCGGGAGTGCTCGGACGAAGCTTGTCGTGGTGGCGCGGACCGGAGCCTGGGCTCTTCTGCCAAACAGGGAATAAACTCCCCATGCGACACCGGCTGCCAGCATCAGTAGCGCACCGACTGGATCGGGAGCCGTGGCTCCTGGCACTGTCAGGTAAGCCATACCGCCGGCTGCCAGGACGAATCCCAGCCACTGCGCGGCTCGGAGGCGCTCGCCGGACCGGAGCCCCGCCCCAATCATCGTAGCCTGCACCGCCCCGAACAGGATGAGGGCACCCGTGCCAGTCTCCAGGGACACGTATGCCATCGAGAAGGTCGCCGCGTAGCCGAAGAGCGCTAGCGCCGATCGCCACGATCCCTCAGAGCCCCGTGAGGCACTCACCCTCCGGACACCGCTCAGATACCGCAGGGAGACCAGGACGAGAGTCCCGCTGAGCAACCTGACGGTCGTGAAGGAGAGAGGTCGATCAGCCCGGCGACCCAGGGCCATCCGGCAAAGAAGGGAGTTCGCGGCGAACGCCACCATGGCGAATGCCACGAGGGTCGCGGTAAGCCCGACCGGCTCACCCGTTTCTCGAGCCGCGCTCACCTCCAAGGGATACGGTGTAGCAGAGGGCCGTGCCTTCCAGGGCGACGGTGCTATCGTCGCGAGTCACCGTTGTCCTCAGCTTCGTGATGGGCTTGTCGGTGCGCACTTCGAGCACCTCTACCGAGCCCGTGATGGAATCGCCCGGCCGAACCGGAGCCTTGAAACTCCAATCAACGTGGAGAAAAACGGTTCCCGGTCCCGGCAGCTGCTCGGCAACAACCGCGTTCAGGATAGCGCTGGTGACCCCGCCTTGAACGATGATCTCGCCGAAGGTCGTACCCCGAACAAGGTCTTCGTCGTAGTGAAGAGGGTTCCGATCCCCGGAGATGGCCGTGAACAATTCGATATCGCGCTCGGACACCTTGCGTGTCCGCTCCGCCCGCTGGCCCGTCCGGGGTGCGCCGGAGGGCCAGATGCTATCGAGTCCCACGGTGAAAATCTCCTTTGTGTTGGCCACTCTCATGACACTCGCTCATGCCTTCCGCCCACCTCCGCCCCCGGGCCCCTTTCCTGCTCCGGGGCGTCCACCCGGTGGTCGCGGCCGGCCGCTTCGCCTCTCCCCTGCATCGCCGGCGGGCGCGTGTCTCCTGGCGGCATCCGCACGCGCGTCCTTGCGATCGAAGTCTGCCCGCACGCTCCTTCCCCGGATAGTGGTTCCGTTCAGCGCGCGGATGACGCGATCCGCTACCTCCTCGTGCACCTCCACCTTGGAGAACGTGTCTCTTAGATCGATGCGTCCAACCTGCTCCCTTTCGACGCCGGCCTCCCCCAGGATGGCGCCTAGCAGGTCACCCGGGCCGACTCCGTCTCGATCGCCGACGCTCAGGAACAGACGGACCCACGCGGGCGGGCGCGCGCCCGCCGCCGCGGTGCCCCGGCCGACATCCAGACCCGCACCCGCCGCCGCGCGGCCCGCGGGTGGGACTGCTCGACGGAGGAGGAGCGCCAGCGCGGCGGCGACCTCGGCCGGGTCCCGGGCCCGGAACATCGGCTCGAGAAGGACGAGATGGGGCAGGAGGTCCTCCTCGTCGATCACCCGCGTCAGATCCTCGAGGAAGGTCGAGGCCGGGTCCCTCCCGGGGATCGCCCCGGGAGTCCAAGCCTCCAGCGAATACCCCGCCTCCCGGGCGGCCCGGCGGAGGTGAGGAAGCTCCCTCGGATGCGCGAGCACAACGCCCCCTCCGGGCGAGCGACCGTGGCGCCGATCCAGCTCGTCCGCGTCGATCGGCACCTCGAGTGAGAGCGACACGACTCGGTCGCCGTCCACACCCGAAGCCTCGAGGGCGGCCCTGGCCTCGAGCGCATCCACACCCAGCCAGACCGGCGTCTCCCTGTCTCCGGGCGCGCCGCCAGCGAATCCCCGAAGCACGAGTAAGTCTCCCACGTCGGCGGCGCGGTCCTCGGACCTGGCGTAGGTCATCACGTGGGCGAACCCCTCGTCGAGAAGCGCCTCGACGACCGCGGCCAGAAGGTCGTCCTCGTCCCCCGTCCACGCATGAACGCGCACAGAGCCGCGTGGAACGCTCGGGGCCTGGACCGTATCCGATCCGGCTTCGGGCGGCAGGAAGACCGCGCGCCGCGCATGGCGCTCCACGAGCTCGCGCACGCTCGAGTCGATCGGGTCGCTCACGACAATGAGCTGCAGATCCTGGCGCTCGATGGACGCGAGAAGGATGGGCAGGTGGGCGCCCGATCCATCCGCGAGCAGCGCGCCGGCCTGATCCAGCACGACAGCCCGCACCTCGTCGACCTTGACCGCGGCCGTTCTGACGTATCGCTCCAGATCCTCCTGAGTGGCAAACAGGACGTCCGAACGCTCGGGAACCGCCCACGGGACTCCGAGGGCGCCGACCCGGTGTCCGCTGGTGACGGCGAGTCTGGCGAGCGACGTGGCTAGCGACCCCGCCCGCTCCCGCCCGAGCGTGATCACGAGCGCCTGGGGGTAGGAGCCTGCCGGAGTGAGGCGCTCGAGGAGCGGGACGCCGTACGCGACGAGGATGCCGCTTCCGGGGCCGGCCCGCAGCACGGCGGAGTTCCCGCGCAGGAGGAGCGGGACGGCCTGTGCCTGGAGCGGCGTAGGGACCTCGATCCCCTCCGCTGCCAGCGCCTCCTCGAGCGGAGGGCTCACACCCAGCTCTTCGAATGACGGCATGAGGCGAGAGCTCCCCGTCACCCGGACAGCCCAGACCCGGGCCCGCCGGTGTCGCCGACTTCGTACGGAAGGCGGTTCAGGAAGCTCTGGATCTCGTAGTCCATGCGGGAGGTCCGAAGCCGGTCGGTTTGCGCCGTCACCTCGGTGTAGAGCGAGTGCCGGTGCGCCGCGATCGTGACCGTCCCTTCCTCGCCGATGTACGTCGCGCCGTGAGACGAGTCCCGCGACCTGGAAACGCCGATGCGCTCGGGCAGCACCTCGTCCGCGAGCCCGAGGACCTCCTTGGGCGTCGCCACGGTCTTACGCGAGTAGCCGGCCATACCTAACCATCGTTGCCTCCTAACCGTTCGAGAAAGTCGAGGACGTCGGCGGCACGTGTGAACCCCTCCAGCCTGCGCCCCCCAGTCTCGAGCGTGGGCACGCCGCGAACCCCCGCCTCGAGCGCCTCGGCGCGGCCCCGCTCCACCGCGGGGGCGAACCGATCCACCCCCAGAACGGTGCGGGCCTCCGCTCCGGAAAGACCCTGTGCTTCCGCGAGGCTCACGAGCGTGTCCACGCGACCGATGTCGATCGCATGAACGAAGTGCGCCTCGAAGAGAGCCGTGTGGATGCGATCGAAGCGTCCCTTCTCCCTCGCGTGGAGAGCGAGCTCGTGCGCCTTCCGGGTCCAGGGCAACCCTTCGGGGCACACGAACGGGATCCCCTCATCGGATGCGATCCGCTCCATCTCCGCTATGAGCGCCGACCACTCGGGGGCAGGGGGGTCTAGTTGGGACGCCGGGGGCGCGCGAAGCTCGAGCGCCACCCACCTCACGTGGATCGGGTCGGGTCGGTCGGCCACCCAGCGAGCCAGCAAACGGTGCGCCAGGTACGAGCCCGGGTCCACGTAGTCGAATGTGAAGTCGATCCGGGTGTGTCCCATCGGTTGCCGCCCATCTTCCCGCCGCCGCGACGACCCGGAACGGGTCCTCGACGCCCGCCGGGGGGGGCGGCTGGTAATCTGGTGGATTCGATCGAGACAGATCAACCTCGCTCGGGTTGCTCCCCCTTTCGGGGGTCTCGATATTCCGGGCTCCGGCGCCCGGGCTGGCGCCGCGGACCCGGCCGGCTCCCTCTTCCACGCGATCCGCTCCGCCCATGACCTACAGCGAGAACATCGCGCGGCTACAGCCGTCGGCAACCATGGCCGTGAGCGCCCTCGCGAAGAAGCTCGCCGCCGAGGGACGGGACATCATCGACTTGAGCGCGGGCGAGCCGGACTTCGACACGCCCGCGTGGATCTCTGAGGCGGCGATCGCGGGGATCCGGGGTGGTAAGACGCGTTACACGCCGGCCTCGGGGCTCCCGGAGCTGCGCAAGGCCGTCGCCCAGAGCCTCGTGGCGCGATCGGCGCCGGGGTGGCAGTTGGCCGCGGAGAACGTGGTGGTGAGCGCGGGGGCGAAGCAGGCGCTGTTCAACGCATGCTTCTCGGTGTTCGGACCGGGGGACGAGGTTCTCGTGGGGGTTCCGTACTGGACGAGCTACCCCGAGATGGTGTCACTCGCCCGTGCAGAGCCGGTGTTCGTCACTGGATCCGAGGCGAGGGGGTTCAGCCTCACGCCCGCGGAGCTGGACCGCGTCCGGACGCCGGTGACCCGAGGGCTGATTCTCTGCACTCCATCGAATCCTTCCGGGGCCGTCTATTCGCTCGATGAGCTTCGCGCGGTCGCGGGGTGGGCGAAGAAGTACGACATCTGGCTGATCAGCGACGAGATCTATCGATGGATCTACTTCTCCGACGAGAGTGGCGCGGCCCCGGGCCTACTCGACCTCGACCCGGGCGATGTGGGTCCGTTCGTCCTCGTGGACGGAGTGTCGAAGACATTCGCCATGACGGGATGGCGCGTCGGATACTCGGTCTCGGAGGCGGGGCTCGCCGGTCAGATCGGCGCCCTCCAGAGCCACACGACGTCGAACGCGGCCACCCCCTCACAGATTGCGGCTCTCGAGGCGCTCACCGAGGGCGATCGGGCGGAGAGCGTTATCGCGGAAATGGTCGCCGCCTTCCGGCGCCGCCGAGACCTGGTGGTGAGCCGCGTTCGCGAGCGACTCCCGCACCTGTCCTTCGTCGAGCCGCGAGGAGCGTTCTACCTGTTCCTCAAGGTGGAGGCGGAGTACGGGAGCGGCGTCCGCGGGTCTCAGGACTGGTGCGCTAAAGTGCTCGAGGAGACGGGGGTCGCCTGCGTGCCGGGCTCCGCGTTCGGAGACGATCGCTACGTTCGAATGAGCTACGCCACGTCGGACGAGCGCTTGGAGGAAGCGATTCGGCGACTGGCGAGTCGGCTCGTCACGCAGCCGTAACCGGCGTGGACCCTGTGGAACCTCTGACGGCCACGAGCGAAGCGCTGGGCCCGCTCGAGCGATACGTAGAGCGGTGGTTCGCCCGCGAGGACGCTCACCTCCGTGCCATCCGGGATGCTATGGGGCGCGAGGGGCTCCCGGCCATTCAGCTTCCGCCGGTCAGCGCCAGGCTACTTCAGATCCTCCTCCGGGCTGTCGGCGCCAGACGAGTCCTCGAGGTCGGAACGCTCGCCGGGTACTCTGCCCTCTGGATCGCCCGGTCCCTTCCTCCCGGGTTGAAGCGAGGAGAGGGCCTTCTCACGCTGGAGCGGGACGCGGAGCGCGCGCGGTTGGCCCGGGATCTCCTCGAGGGGGCCGGCGTCTCGGCGCTGGTCGAGGTCCGGGAGGGAGAGGCTGGAGCGGTCCTGCCGGAGATCGGGCCGGACGGCTCGTTCGACGCGGTCTTTCTGGATGCGGATAAGGAGTCCTTGACCCGGTACGTGGCCGAAGCGAGGCGCCTCCTCCGTCCCGGCGGTCTCCTCATCGTGGACAATGCGCTCTGGAAGGGCCGGGTGATCGATCCGGCGGCCGACGATGCGGCCACTAGGGCGATCCGCCGCACGCACGAAGCGCTGGCCGCGGATCCCGACTTCGACACCACGATCGTCCCCGCGGGTGACGGGCTCCTGGTGGCGCTCAGACGGTAGCGCGCGACCCGCGCCGGTAGGAGCGCGCGCTCATCCCATTTCCGCCAGGAGCCTCTCGACGCGTACCCGGACCCCGGCCACGTATCCTTCCCCAAACAGGTTCACGTGCACGAGGAGAGGGTAGAGCTGGTAGACGTCACTCCTGACGCTGGCGTATCCGGACCCGAGCGGTGCCCGCTCCCGGTAGGCCTCGAGCGCGGCGGTGGAGAACCCCCCGAAGAGCTCCATCATGGCAATGTCGACTTCCCGGTGACCCCTGTAGAGGGCCGGGTCGAGGAGAACCGGCTCTCCAGAGACGTCCACGAGGACGTTTCCGCTCCACAGATCTCCGTGGAGCATCGAGAGCCCGTCGTTTTCCCGACCACGGAGCGCGTCGTCCAGGCGGTCGAGGAGTCGATCCCACAGCCGCTTCGTCCGCGACTCGAACCGTCCGGAGGCAAGACGCCACTGGGGGAGGAGCCGAGCATCTCGCCAGAACGTCGGCCAGCTCGGCCCGACGCTCCCGGGCAGGCGATTCCGCTGGGGGAGCGAGCCGATCCATCCGTCCTCCTCCCATCCGGGCTCCGCTCCCGGAATGGGTCGATGGAGCCGGGCGAGCCCGTGCCCCAAGCGCTCGTCCGTAGTGGGTCCGATTCGTCCGGACTCGATGAGCTCGAGCGCGAGCCATCCGCGCTGGCCCGGCTCCCCCTGCGCGAAGCCGAGGACCTCAGGGACGCGAAGGGCGCGTCGCGACCGGAGGGCCTCGAGCCCCCTGGCTTCCACACCGAAGCCGGTGAGCCCCGGCTCTCGGGACCACTTGAGGAACACCGGCGCTCCGTCGGGCACGTCCAGGTGGGCCGCCGGGCTGATGCACCCGCCCCCGATCCTCGTGGCAGTGAGGGCGACGGGGCGCGTGCCTGGGGCCACGACGGACGCCACGTCGCGGAGGACGTCAGAGGGGACCCCGCGCGAACGGTGGCCGCCGCTGGGGACGCGCCCGGAGGTCACGGCGACGCTCGCTCCTCCAGGAGGTCGAGGAGTCGGACGCAGGAGCGCCGGACCATCTCGAACACACGCTCGAATCCGTCCGGACCTCCGTAGTACGGGTCCGGCACGTCCAGATCGCCGCCCGCCGCCGGGTCGTAGTCCCTGAGGAGCGCCAGCTCCGCTCCACCGAGGGCGTCCCCGCGGAGCTCCACAAGCGCCCGGAGGTTCTCCCCATCCATCGCGACGATGAGGTCGAACTCGCGGAAGTCCTCGCCCCGCACCTGGCGAGCGGATCCCCCGAGCCGGATACCGTGCCTCCGGGCCACTACCGCCGACCGGGCGTCCGGAGGCTCTCCCACGTGCCAGCCGCCGGTTCCGGCCGAGTCGGCGCGATATCGCCCAGCGGCCCCTCGCTCCCCGGTGAGATGCGCGAAGACGCCCTCCGCGAGGGGGGAGCGGCAGATGTTGCCGAGGCAGACGAAGAGCACGGAGATGGGGCGAGCCCCGGGATCCGATGGCGTCATTACGCTTCCGGTCGGGCGTGGGTGGAATCGACCTGCTAAACTATACGGAGCGGTTGGCCCGCCAGCAGTCCCACTCGCGGGGGAGCCGCCCCCACATCCGCCGCGAAGCAGCCACCTCAAACCGTCCGTGGGGCGACAACGTGTCCCCGCTCAGGGGGAGATCCCGGCCTTGGAAGAAGGGAAGAGCTTCGACGCCCTCGGGCTGTCGCCGGAGCGCCACGACGTGATTCACGGGCTCGGATGGGTCACGCCCACTCCGATCCAGTGGAAGGCAATTCCCGCGGCGCTGGAGGGGCGCGACATCGTCGGCATCGCGCAGACCGGGACCGGGAAGACCGGCGCGTTCGTCCTTCCCTCCTTGGAGCGCATTCGACTGGAGGAGGGGCTTCAGGTCCTGGTCCTCTGCCCGACCCGCGAGCTGGCGTTACAGGTCGCCGAGGACGCGAGGGAGCTGGCTCGCGGGACTGGACTCAGAACAGGCGAGATCGTCGGTGGGGTGGGGTACGGGCCGCAGATCGAGGCGCTCCGGAAGGGTTACGAGATCCTCACGGCCACGCCGGGCCGCTTCAACGATCACCTGGATCGCGGCAACGTCGACCTCTCCCGGCTCCGGATCCTGGTTCTGGACGAAGCGGACCGCATGCTGGATATGGGGTTTCGTCCGCAGATCGAGAGCGTCCTGAAAAAGTCGCCGGCCGCCCGCCAAATCATGCTCTTTTCTGCCACCATGCCGCACGGCGTGCATGCGCTGGCGCTCCAGATTAGCAAGGATGCCGTTTGGGTGGAGGCGGCTCCGGCGGGCACCACCGCCGAGGGGATCGAGGAGGCGGTCTACACCGTCCGCCCGGACAACAAGCCCGAGCTGCTCGCGCGCCTTCTTCGCGACCCCAGCTGGGATCAGGTGCTCGTCTTCACGCGCACCAAGGCGGGAGCCGAGGTGCTCCGCGGGAGGCTCCAAAGGGAGGCGATCCGCGTGGACAGCCTCCACGCGGACCGTCCCATGCGCGAGCGCACGAGAGCCCTGGAGCGTTTCGCGGCGGGCGAGGTGACCGTGCTCGTCGCGACGGACGTCGCGCAGCGAGGGCTCGACGTGGAGGGCATCTCGCATGTGGTGAACTACGACATCCCGCTCGATCCGGAGGACTATGTGCATCGCATCGGTCGCACGGGCCGGGCGGGCGCGGTCGGTACGGCGATCACCTTCGTGACCGGTGCGGATCTGGGCCACCTCCGCTCGATCGAGCACAGGCTCGGGCGCTCCCTCGAGCGGCGGTCCGTGCCCGAGTTGGACTACGCGGGGGTGTCTGGAGATCGACAGGACAGGGATCGGAACCCACATTCCCGGTCCGGCCGGAGGATCGGCACCCGGTCGGCGAGCGACCTGACCGAGGAGGAGCTCGACGCCCTCCTGAAGGGACGGTGAGACGGGGGGACAGCGCATGCTCTTTCGGCGGTATGGTTCGTCCATCCACAGGGTGGATCCGGACTTCGACCCCAACGCCATGAACGAGATATCGTTTCGACGCGACCGCGCCGCTTCGTTTCCGTCTGACGAGCTTACGGTGGGCTACGAGAAGCTCCGTGAGGTGGCCCTCAGGGGAGAAACGGACGGGCCGGTGCAGACCGAGGCGGAGGCCCGTCTCCTGGAGGACCTGCGAGCCCGGCTGGACGGACTCGTCGCCGACCTCGGCGAAGGCGAGATCCTGCTCGTGGAGAACGAGCGGGGTTTGGACTACCCCAGGGTGAAGGATCACAAGCGGGGGATCATGAAGGAGGGGGAGAACCGCCTCCACTTCCACTGGACGGTGGATCCGCCCCTCCGGATCGGCGTCTATCGCCGGCGGGGACCGTGAGTCGAAGGAGAGGCGACCGCACTCGGGGACGAGACGCCGGCCGCGGCTCACCGTCGAGAAGGTGGCTCGTCGGGGCCCTGGTGCTCTCCGGTGTCCTCGGGTGCACGTTCGAGAGAAGGGCGGAGCCAGAGCCCGAGGACGCGCCGGCGGAGGAAGAGGCTACCCGGCCCGCTCCGGAGGGCGCAGGCACGGAGATCGGAGCCGCGCCCCTCGAGACAGTCGAGTTGTTCAGGGAATCGGTGGCCGCAGGAGACCTGTCGCTCGCCCTGGCGCTGCTGGACCGTGAGGCCACCCTCGTGGACGAGCTCGTGGGCGAGGCCTCGGAGGCGCGGACCCGCGGGGAACTCCTGCTCGAGCTGCGAAGGCAGCACGCGGCCGGGCTGGTGTTCGACCCGCTTGGACCTCCGGCCACGATCATTTCGGGCGAGAGCGCGCTCGTCGTGAGCCGCTTCACCGTGCTCCGCGAGACCGAGGGCGGCGCGAGGGAGGAGCTGGGCCGGGTGCACGAGACGGTCTTTCTGCTCGCTTTGCCGGACGGGTGGAGAATCCGGCATCTGCACCGCTCGCTCGCGTCAGACGCTTGAGGAAGGCGTTTCCGGGGGAGGCGCCTCGGCGAACGACGTGAAAGTTAGCGGCCTGCGTCAGCCGCTGGAGGGCGGCGGCTCGTCCGGAATCTCGGGGTCCGCGATGCAGTTCCGCCCCTGGTCTTTGGCCCGGAGGAGAGCCTGGTCGGCCAGGCGGTACAGGGAGTTGGGGTCCCGCCCATGATCCGGGCACGTCACATATCCGCCAGACACGGTGAGCTTCAGCTCCGACCCGACCGCGCGGGCCACCTCCGGCCCGGCCGCCGGAGCCAGGATCGCGAACTCCTCTCCCCCGACCCGGAACGGGGCGTCCGCCGCACGCGTGTGCTCGGTGAGGATCCTCCCGAGCCACTTCAGGACCTCGTCCCCCACGTCGTGGCCGAGCGAATCGTTCACCAGCTTGAACTGGTCGACGTCCATCAGGATAAGGGAGAACTGGTCCCCGTAGCGGCGCGCCCGGTCGCCCTCCTCGGCCAGGCGCTCGTGAAACGCCCGGCGATTCAGGAGTCCGGTGAGGGGGTCCTTCAGGGCCTGCTCGCTCAGGCCCCCCATTTGGGCGTCGGCGGACCGTATGCGACGCGACAGCACCTCCAGGAGTCGGAACGCGAGCCCGGACGACGACTGGACGACCTGCCGGAAGTCGTCCTTGGCCAGCATGAGGGTCGTGGTCGGCTCGAGGGTATGCACCGTTGCACTCCGGGGTTCGTCGTTCAGGAGCGCCATCTCTCCAAAGAAGTCGCCTGGTCCCAGTCGAGCCAGCTCGAAGTCCTGGTTCAGGCCCGGATAGAGGATCTGGACGCTGCCGCTCACGACGATGTAAAGGGAGTCCCCGGGCTCTCCAACCGTGACCACGTTGCGCCCTGCCGGAAAGCCCGCCTCCGTGGTGAGCCCCTGAAGGCGGTCCACCTCCTCCACGGTGAGCCCGGCAAAGAGCGGAATGCGGGTGAGCAGGCCGGCGTACGACATCCCGCTACCGATCCTGGCTTCCGGTCACCCGGATCCGGGTGGCCAGCTCACAGCCGATCGTCTGGAGCGCCCCGGTCGAGCCGCCGACCCGGATCGTGATGGGTCCGTTGAAGGGAGCCCTCGCGTCCACTGACAGGATCACGCCGGGGAGCAGACCCCGAGCCTCGAGGTAGCGGAGCCGGTCGGGATTGTCGTCGGCGACCGCGCGGATCTGCACCCGCTCCCCCGGGCTCGCGTCGGCCAGCGTCTGGTGATCCGTCGTCTCCACCCGCCCCTCCCTCGTCGGGATCGGGGCCCCGTGCGGGTCGTGGCGGGGGTCCTCCAGGGCGTGGGCCATTCGGTCGATGAGGTCGTCCGAGGCGGCGTGCTCGAGGCGCTCGGCCTCCTCGTGGACGTCGCCCCAGGAGTAGCCGAGGCGCTGACTCAGGTAGGTCTCGAGTATCCGATGCCTGCGGATTATGCGCAGGGCCTCACGCGTCCCCTCCAGGCTGAGGCGCACCCCCCGGTAGGGGGCGTGCTCGACGTAGCCCTCCTCGGCCAGGCGCTTGATCATCCCGCTCACGGAGGCCGGCTGGACGTCCAGACTGACGGCGATCTGGCTCGTTGAGGCCGCTTCGCCCTTCTCGGAAAGGCCGTAGATCACCTTGAGGTAATCCTCGACTGAGCGCGAAAGTACGGGAAACTCGTCGGGCATGAAGCGCGGGGGTTGGGTGGCCATCGGGACGGCGTCGAATGTACTCCGTGCGTAGAAGGTCGTCGAGTGGGGCCACGGCGTAATCATATGTTTACCGCACCTTCGTAATTGTAGTACATTTCGGGTCCTTGGGCTGACATGACCCCGCCCTGTGCACGGAGGTCGTCTTGAGCGATTCGGTGACGGTGGATACCAAGCGGATCCTTCTGCGCTATGGAGTCCCGATCCGCGTTCTGGACAAGATAGGGGAGAAACAGAGGATCGCCTTCGCCCGGGACGTGAGCCGCACCCCCGTGCCGGATCGGAGCCAGCGGCTCCGTGAGCTGCTCGTCGAGGGCGGCTATCTCAAGCCCGATCCCGAAGGGGATAAGAAGAGGAAGGGGAGGAGGAAGGCCAGGAAGTAACCTACCTCACCCGCGAATCGACGTCGGTCTCCCCTTCCGACCGGGCGATGATCGCGGCGCCGCACGAATCGCTGAAGACGTTCACGGCCGTCCGGTACATGTCGAGCGGACGGTCGATCGCGAGCATCGAGCCGACGATCAGGTTCACCTCCGGCCCTCGCAGGTTGATGGCTTCCAGTACGATGAAGATCACGACCAGTCCCGCGGACGGGATGGCCGCCGCCCCGATCGATGCCAAGAGCGCCGTGAGCACGACGATCCCCTGCTGGACGAAAGAGAGCTCGAATCCCATCACCTGCGCGATGAAGAGGGCGCCGACACACTCGAAGAGGGCCGTCCCGTCCATGTTCACCGTGGCCCCCATCGGGAGTACGAAAGAAGCTACCCGGTTCGAGACCCCGACCTTCTCCTCGACGTGAGCCAGAGTGACCGGGAGCGTGGCCGCGGACGAGCTGGTCGAGAAGGCCACCAGGAGCGGGTCCCTCATGTTTGCGAAGTGGATGCGGGGTGAGATCCTCCCCATTGCGATGAGGAGCAGGGGGAGCGTCACGAACAGGTGGATCGTCAGTCCCGAGGCGAGCGTCAGCATGTAAAGGGCGAGCGCCCGGAACCCTCCGAACCCCGTCGTGCCGACCATCGTCGTAATGAGGGCGAACACGCCGATCGGCAGGAACGCGATGATTCCGGTCGTGAGCTTCATCATGGCGTGGAAGAGAGCGTTGAACAGCTCCGTGAGGCGGACCCGGCTCGGCTCGGGCAGCACGGTAATCGACGCCCCGAACACGATCGAAAAGAAGATGATCGCGAGCATGTCCGCGCTCGCCGCCGCCTGGAGCACGTTCTCCGGCACGATCGCGACCAGCAGATCGATGGGAGAGCCGGGCGTTGCCAGCTCGGGGAGATCCTGGGTCGCCGCCTGGGACAGGTTAGAGCCCGCACCGGGGCGGATGACGTTGACCACGGCGACAGCGATGAGGACCGCGAGCAGGCTGGACAGGACATAATAGCCGAGCGTCTTGCTGAAGAGACGACCGATCGTGGCGCCCGCCCCCACCGAAGCCACGCCGGAGACGATCGACGCCACGACCAACGGCACGATCACCATGCGGAGCAGCCGGATGAAGAGGTCGCCGACCCACCCGATCGCGTTGGCAGCCGGCTCGCCGAACACGGCCCCTGTGACGATCCCGAGCGCCATAGCCACTAGGACCTGCCAGTGGAGGCGACGGTACCACGGAGCGTTGGTCTCTAGGGACATCGCTCGCTGGTTGAAGGTGGGGCCGGGCCAGGGGAGAGTAGGCGGCGCCGGGCCGCCCGGCAAACTCACGGCGCCGCGAGGATCTCCATGTCTCGCCCGGGGTCAAGCGGAAACTGGCACCTCACCCGAGCTTGATCACCCTCCCGGGAGACATCGACTTGAGCAGGCTCACCCCCAATCCGGACCTCGCCCGGGCGAAACTGGGGAAGGAGGGGCTCGAAGACCAGGTTCAGCGGGACCCTGCCCTCGCTCTGGGACACGTGGACTCTCACGGAGTGCTCCGACCGGCTCCAGACGACGGAGACGGAGGCGTCGCCGACCCGGAGTCCGCGGACCTCCCCTGCACCCGACTCGGCGATCCGGGGCGCGAGGCGAAGGCGGCCGAACGGGCCGTCGGGAATCGCTCCAAGGCAGCCTTCGACCCAGTCGCGAACCACGGCCGCGGCAGCGGGGGTCCCTCCAGCCGGGGTCATGGAGGCACCCTCCGGCGTCCTTCGGGGCGGCAGCGCCTCCCGAAGTCCCGAGAGGTCCAGCGCGACCGGAACCCCCGTGCTGGCCGCGACCCGCTCGAGCGCGGATCGTCGTGCACTCAGGGGACGGGCGTCACCCGTCCACGCTACCCAGTCTGCGGCCAGGTGGAGGAGGGGGAGCGGCGGAATCGCCCGGTGGTCCAGTGCGGTCTCCAGGATGGCCCGGGCGAGGGCTCGACGTCCGCTCTCGAGCGCTGCCGTCCCCAGCTCGGCGAGTTCGACGCCCTGGAGATACCAGGGCCGATCGGGTCGCGCTCCGGCGAGGAACGGCCCGAGCGGCTCCCCCTGGGCTCCCATCCCGAGCGGCGCGTCGTCGATGCTGAGGAGGGCCCGCTCGACGGACGGATCCGGGGAGCCGTCTACGAGCACGCTAAGCCCGGTCTTCCCGTGGGAAAGAGAGCGCCGGGCGCGCATGCGTCGGCGCGCGTCCAGTGAGCGGAGGAGGTCCGTCGATCGATCCGGCGGGGCATCGCCCGGGAGGACGACCAGGGTCGCGGCCTCGCCGGGAGAGAGCGGGAGTGTCGCGGCTTCGGGGGGATCCCCATGGCCGATGTGGATGCGCACCAAGAGCCGGGAGCTGGGCGGCAAAGGGGGCGCTGATGGAGACCCCGCCGGCCGGGAGAGCCACTGGAGCACCATAGCCTGCGGAGCGTCGCACAAGAGCCCGGTCTCCAAGAGGGCTCCACCGTGCTCGAGGCGCACCGTCCTAGACCAGGCGCCCCTTCCCGCCCGCCCTCTCTCGGAGCCCCCGACCGGAACACCGTCGAGCGTCAGCGCGAGCTCCCCCGTGAGCCGATCCTCCCCACGGAAGAGGCCCCGGAGACCCAGCCCAGGGTGGACGAGGGCCACTAGTCCCCCGCCCGTTACGGGCACGACGTCCGACCCTTGGACCAGGGCCGGAACGGTCTCGTCAGGGCCTGTGCCGAACTCGGCCGACGGGAGCGGCCGGAGGAGGGGTCTCAGCCTCCCCAGTGAAAGCCCAGGTCGTCACCCTCGCGCTCCTCCGGCCTCCACTGAAAGTGTCCACCCTCCTGACGCTCCCCCTCGGAGGAGGCCTCGGGGGTGGACGGAGGCTGCTCCCCCCAACGAAAGGATGGCGACCCGGCTTGTCCAGGTCCCCAGATGAAGCCCAAAGGGTCACCGGCGGAAGGGATCGGGTCCTGGGGGCGTCGCTTCGTCACCCCGCTTCCCCGACCCTCCACGCCCCACTCGAAGCTCGGCCGCGGCGGCTCCTCTTCCGACTCGAACGGAGGGTCGGTCGGGACGAGCCAACGCCGGCGTCGGCTGATGCCAGACCAGTGACAGCGTGCACACCAGCGGCGCTCGATCCAGCGGCGGAGCAGCCCCATCCATGGGTCTTTCAGGGGGGAGGTGGCGTGATGGCAGTTCGGGCAGGCCCAACGAGCCGGCACCTTGCGCAGGGCCCAGAGCGCGATCGCCAGAGCAGCCCCGAAAGAGATCGCGAGCGGCGTCCAGAAGGAAAGCAAGGCAGTCTCCGGGCACCCAGCCGAGCCGAGAGGTCACGGACGAAGCAGGCCCGACGTGCTGGAGACGGGCCCGGCTCCGTTGCGTGCCCAGAATAACTTCGGGGTTCCCGCGGAAACAAGAACGACTGGAAGGCCGGCGACCGACTCTCTACCTTACGCTCTTCGCGTCCAGGGGTCTTCGCGCGTGCTCTATCTCGGCGCGTTTGTCTCACGTTCGGGTCTGGGGAGACGCCGAATGGGTTCGCTCCGATCCTTCATGGACACGCATTACCGCCACTTCAACGCGCGTGAGACCGTAGCGGCGGCGCGCGCCTACGAGGAGCACCTGGAGGCGGGCGGGAAGATGCTCGTGGCCATCGCGGGCGCGATGTCCACGGCCGAGCTCGGCGTCATCCTCTCGCGCATGATTCGGGCGGACAACGTGCATGCGATCTCCTGTACCGGGGCAAACCTCGAGGAGGACGTGTTCAATCTGCTCGGTCACGACGAGTACGAGGTCATCCCAGACTGGCGCGCCCTTTCAGCCGAGGACGAGGTCGCGCTCTATCGGAAGGGCATGAACCGGGTGACGGATACGTGCATCCCGGAGGACATCATGCGCCACCTCGAAGAGCGGCTGACCGACCGGTGGCGGGAAGCGTGCGAAGGTGGAACACGCAAGCTGCCCTCCGAATTCCTATTCGACGTCCTGAGGGGTGGGGAGCTGGAGAGCGCGTATCAGCTCGATCCGTCGGAATCCTGGTTTCTAGCGGCCATGGAGAAAGAGCTCCCGGTCTATTCGCCCGGGTGGGAGGACTCGACCACGGGGAACATGTTGGCGGCCAACGTCTTGCTCGGAAAGGTACCACACCACCAGTGCGTCAAGACGGGAACGGAGCAGTTCGCGCACCTGATCGAGTGGTACCTCGCGAACAACGGGGCCGCGAACGGCCTTCCGTCCGTGGGCTTCTTCCAGATAGGGGGGGGGATCGCTGGGGACTTCGCGATCTGTGCGGTCCCGTCCATCATTCAGGACATGAGGCGCGAGAGCCCGTTCTGGGGATACTTCTGTCAGATCTCGGACGCCGAGGTATCGTACGGAGGGTACTCGGGCGCGGTCCCCAACGAAAAGATCACGTGGGGGAAACTGGCCGCCGACACCCCCAAGTTCGTGATCAAGTCCGACGCCACGATCGTGGCCCCCCTCGTGTTCGGCTACGTCCTGGGGGATTGAGCCCTCGCGGGGCGCCGAATCCCCGGCCGCCCCGTCACATCGCCACCTGGACGCTCCCGCTCATCATCAGGCCGTGGACTATGCAGAAGTAGGTGTACGTGCCGGGCGTCGTGGGCGTCGTGGGCATCGTGGACTGGAAGGCCCCGCTCGACTGAATCACCGAGTTGGCGAGCCCGGAGGTGTTGCTCCCCCTCCAGTTGACATCGTGCGGCTCCGACCCTGCCCAGGTCCACGTCACCATGGCTCCGGGCGAGACCCGGATGTCCTCTGGGCTGAAGAAGTTGTCCCGGACCGAGACCGACGTCGTCGCCACCGGGCCGCCCCCACCGTCGGTCGGGGAGTCGCTGCCGCCGCACGCCGTGGCCAGCACGGCCAGGAGGGCCGTGCACAGGTAAATCGACCTAGGCGTACGTGCCGGTGGTCGCGGGCATGGTGGCCAGGAAGGCCCCACTCGACTGCGTCGCCGAGTCGGTCAGCCCGGAGGCGTTGCTCCCCGTCCACGTGACGCTGTGCTCCGCGCTTCCCGCCCAGGTCCACGTCACCGTCGCCTGGGGCGACACCTGGATGTCCTCCGGGCTGAAGAAGTTGTCCTGGACCGAGACCGAGGTCGTCACCGTGGGGCCGCCTCCCCCCCCCCACCGCCTCCCCCGCCGTTCCCGCTCCCTCCATTCCCGCCGTCCGTCGGGGAGTCGCTGCCGCCGCAGGCTGTAGCCAACACGGCCAGAAGCGCGGTACACAGGTATGTCGACCTGCGCGAACTGAAGTGAATCATCGTGAATCTCCCGTTTGGTTTGCGAGACACCTCGCTGTGGTGGTGTCAGCGCCGAAGCATCGACGCCGATCCGACCCTTCCGACGCTGTATACGCGCGAGTCGGGGGGTCGAACTCTCAATTTGTTCATGAAACACCCTGAAAGGGAAGTGTCACGTGCGCCGATCAGGGGGGGAGCCGACCGCCGCGACCACGTCGGCGAGCCGAGCTGCCAGGGCCTTCGGGATCTCGTGGACGAGCCCCCTCCCCCCGAGGATCCCGCGGCCAAGCACCATGTGCTCCCACTCCAGGGCGTAGGGACCGGGCGACCGCCCGGGGACGGCGACCGGGCGGCCGTCCAGAAGCGTTCTCAGTTGAATCCGATCGAGCTGGATCCGGCGGGTCGGAGCCAGATGGCGCCCCCAGCGTGTGAGGAAGTGGTTCGATGGGGTCGGGGCGCCCCCGGCTCCCTTTCGGAGCGCACGGATTCCGAGGGATACGACGCGCCAGCCCCCGCCCCGCCCCGAGCGGGGCCACGACGGGACCGGCCACGATCCCAGGGTGTGCGCCCAGACGCTGTCACCCCGGACCATCCATTGGACTCCCGCCAGCTCGTCCGAATTAGCGAACCAGTGCTCTAGTTCTGTACCAGACGAGTATCGGAAAGTATTGTCGTAGCTTGCGGGATCGTCTCCGAAGATCTCGGGAACGCGGCTCCACCCATCCGCGGGCTGCCCTTCGGAGCCGAGCCCGGAGCGTCGGAGCTTGACCATGAAGAGGCCGCCCGAGTCCAGTTGGTGGGGATAGACCCGCCAGGCGTGGCGGAGGTCGGGGTGGTAGGTCTGATCCCGCCATCGGTCGAGCCCCGGCGAGTGCGGGAGCCGAAGGGAGATGGGCTCGACCTGGACCGGCGCGCCCTCCATGGCGCGGCTCACGACCCCCTCGTTCTCCTCAGGCGCGAACGTGCACGTGGAGTAAACGATGGTCCCTCCCGGTCGGGTGAGATCTATGGCGCGGCGAAGGAGAGCCTCCTGCAGGGACGTCACGTACGACACGAAATTGGGGCTCCGGGGCGTCTCGCTTCTGCCCTTCCGGCGAATGGTTCCCTCGGCGGAGCAGGGGGCGTCCACAAGCACCCGGTCGAACAGCGCCGTGCCGGGAACCGCCCGCCCGTCCATAGCAACCACGAGAACGTTTGTATGTCCAAGGCGGAACACGTTCGCGAGGAGGCCGCGGAGCCGCTTCTCCTTGGGGTCGACGGCGACGAGGGAGCCACGATCCTCCATGAGCTGGGCGAGATGCGTCGTTTTGCCCCCGGGCGCCGCACAGAGGTCGAGGACCCGTTCTCCGGGGGTCGGTGCCAGGGCCAGCACGGGGAGCGTCATCACCGTCTGCTGAATGTGGAAAAGTCCCAGCCAGTGCTCGATGGTTTGGGCGATGGACCTCGGGCCAGCGACCAGCCGGTACTGAGACGCGAGCCCGGGGACCGGCTCGAGGGCGAAACCTTGGGCTCCGAGGTGCCGAAGAAGCTCCTCGGGGGTCGTAAGTCCAAGTCGGACGCGAACGCCCACGGGCTCGGGCGTTGAGATGGCCGCCTGGAAGCCCGGCCAATCCGGCACGAACTCACGGTACCGAGCCAGGGATGGTGAACGGATTTCGTTCATGGTAACATCGTATTCATGACTTTCGACCCCTTCTCCGGTCACGCTGCCCCACGCGCTCGCACGGAGCTCCCAGACCCCGAGTCACACGCCTGGGGGCCGGAACCGGGAGACCCCGGGGGACCGGCTCCGTTCCCGGGCGCCCTCCCCCGCGCCATCACCCCCCGCTTCAGGTGGCTGCTCCAGGCCGCTCCCGTCGTGGTCATAACAGGACCTCACGGCGCGGGCGTGGAGACCCTCCTGTCGTCCGTTCCCGAGCTCCGCTCCTGGTCCGTAGGCTCCCTGGAGGACCTCGCCTTCCGCTTCCGCATCATACGCGACCCCGGCGGGCTCCTCGCGTCGGGCCGGTGGATCCTCCACGCCGTCCACCTCTGGCCCGAGCTCTGGACCCACGTGCGAGAGGCGGTGGACCTGCGGGAGCGCGCCCCCGGGCAGCTGGTGCTCACGTCCCCCCTTCAGCTCCAGGCCGATCTGGGCCGCGCCGAGCGCCTCGGGTCACGGGCGGTGTTCCTTCAGCTGGGTCCCCTCACCCGGCGCGAGCGCGCCGGGCAGGGGACGCCCGGCCCGTGGAGCGAGCTCTTCAAGACCCGCGACGAGAAGTGGGGGAGCGTCGTGGAGTGGGGAACGGGCGGGCGAGCCGACTGGGAGGCGGAGGTACGGGTGAGCGGGCTCACGGACGGGTTCTCGCCGTCCACGGATGGGCTCTCCCGGCTCCGTTCGGGCCGGACGTTCATCGAGGAGCTTTCCGCCATCACCGAGGTGGAGGCTCCCGAGAAGCTGCTGAGCCTCCTCGTGGCAGCCTCCCGGCACACCGGCAACCTGCTCAACCGGGCGGCGTTGGCGAGGGCGGCCGGGATCCCGCGTCCCACCGCCCACCGCCATCTGGACCTGCTCGAGCGGGCCTACGCTCTCCGATTCCTTCCGGCGTATGGAATCAAGAACGAGAAGCGTGGGCTCAGGACCGCGCGGCTTCACGTCGTCGAGCCCGCCCTGGCCATCCAGCTGGCGGGGGCCGATAGTCCGGAGAAGGGCCATCTGGAGGCCCTGATCATGAACGAGCTCGCGACGTGGCGGAACACCGACGCGTGGCCTCTGCAGCTCTATCACTGAGGCACCCAAGGCGGTGCAGAGGTTCCCTTCGTGCTCGAGCGGAACGGCCGCTTCCTCCCGGTGGGAGTGACGCTCTCCGAGCGACCCCTCCGAGGAGACGCGCGGGCCCTGGCTTCATTCCTGGACAGGATGGGCCCGAACGCTCGCGGTGCCCTGCTCCTCCACACGGGAGAGGAGACGGCCCGGCTCACCCCCAGGGTCTGGGCTGTCCCCTGGTGGCGAATGGCATGAGGCTCCGCTATACATTAGCTTGAGCCAGCCGAGCTCAGGGTGATAGGGTGATTTGGAGCATATTGCGACCCGGGCAACCGAACCGCTAAAAAGCTACTCCCCTCGGCGCGTTCATGGTGGCGAGGGGCTTCGTTTTCTCCCCCTCGCTCGAACGCCCCTCGCTGAGACGGCGACGGGTCGGATTCACCCGCGTCGGGGCGAGAGCCTCCCTCTCGGAGGGAAGGTCCCCCTATGACCACGTTCGAATCCGGCGACTTCCTTCGCGGGTCCAGCCTGGACACCGTAGAGAAGCGACCCGAGCCCCTTCCGCGCTCGCTCGACGAGGTGGCCGGCGAGCGGATCCTCGTCCTCGACGGAGCGATGGGGACGCTGATCCAGCAGCTCGGGCTCGATGGGGACGCCTACCGTGGGGAGCGCTTCCGGGACCACGGGAAGAGCCTCGAGGGGAATCACGACGTCCTCGTCCTGACCCAACCCGACGTGATCGAGGGCCTCCATCGGCAGTATCTGGAGGCGGGTGCCGACATCATCGAGACGAACACGTTCAGCTCCACCGGAATCGGGCAGCTCGAGTACGGGCTCGAGGGCGTCGTCGGGGAGCTGAACCGTGAAGCGGCCCGGATCGCACGACGGGCCGTGGAGGGCTTCCGGGCCATCGAGCCCGGGCCACCTCGCTTCGTGTGCGGGATCCTCGGACCCACGAACCGCACGGCCTCAATCTCGCCACGGGTGCAGGATCCCGCGTTCCGCAACGTCACGTTCCAGGATTTGGTCACGGTCTATGCCGAGGCCGTGCGGGGCCTCGTGGATGGCGGCTCGGACCTCCTCATGGTGGAGACCGTCTACGACACCCTGAACGCCAAGGCGGCCGTCTACGCGATCCAGCAGGTCTTCGAGGAGGTCGGGAGGGAGCTGCCTCTGATGATCTCGGGCACGATCACTGACCTGTCGGGCCGGACGCTGTCGGGACAGACGCCGGAAGCGTTCCTTAACTCGGTGCGCCACGCGCGTCCGTTTTCGGTCGGTCTCAACTGCGCGCTCGGGGCCCGCCAGCTCACGCCCTACCTGGAGGAGCTGTCCCGTGCGGCCGAGACCCGTACGAGCTGCCACCCGAACGCTGGGCTTCCGAACGAGTTCGGGGGATACGACCAGACCCCCGAGGAGATGGCGTCCATCATCGGGGACTTCGCGAAGCGCGGGCTCGTCAACGTCGTGGGAGGGTGCTGCGGCACGACGCCCAACCACGTCGCCGCGGTGGTGGAGGCCGTGTCCCCGCACCCGCCGCGGGAGGTCCCGAGGCCACCCAGGCTCTGCCGTCTCTCGGGGCTCGAGCCGCTGAACGTGGGACGCCAGCTCAACTTCGTGAACATCGGGGAGCGGACGAACGTCACGGGCTCGAAGCGGTTCCGGACCTTCATCCAGGAGGAGCGTTGGGACGAGGCGCTCGAAGTGGCGCGTGGGCAGGTTGAGGGGGGAGCGCAGATCCTGGACGTGAACATGGACGAGGGCCTGCTCGACTCGATGGAGGCCATGGTCCATTTCCTACGCCTGATCCAGTCCGAGCCGGACATCTCGCGGATTCCGGTCATGGTGGATTCGTCTCGCTGGGAGGTCATCGAGGCGGGCCTCAGGTGTCTTCAGGGGAAGGGGATCGTGAACTCCATTTCCCTGAAGGACGGGGAAGATGCGTTCCGGGAGCGGGCTCGCGCGGTTCTCCGATACGGGGCTGCGATCGTGGTCATGGCCTTCGACGAGGAAGGCCAGGCGGACACCCGCGAGCGCAAGGTCCAGATCTGCACGCGCGCGTACCGGATCCTCACGGAAGAGGTAGGCGTTCCGCGGGAGGACATCATCTTCGACCCGAACGTCTTCGCGGTCGCCACGGGCATCCCAGAGTACGATGGCTACGCGGTCGCGTTCATAGAGGCGGTGCGGGAGATCAAGGACTCGCTGCCCTACGCCCTCACGAGCGGCGGGATCTCCAACCTGTCCTTCTCGTTCCGGGGGAACCCGCTTCTCCGGGAAGCCATGCACACGATCTTCTTATACCACGCCATTCGGACGGGGCTCGACATGGGGATCGTGAACGCGGGGGCCCTTCCCGTCTACGACGAGGTGCCCGCTGAGCTCCGCGAGGCCGTGGAGGACGTCCTCTTCCAGAGGCGGCCGGACGCGACGGAGCGGCTCACCGCGCTGGCCGAGCGGCTCCGTGGAGAGGGAACGCAGAGGGACGAGGACCTGTCCTGGAGGGACGTGTCTCCAGAGGAGCGGCTCGTCCATTCGCTGGTAAAGGGGATCGACCGCTGGATCGAGGAGGACACCGAGGAAGCAAGGGGGGGCGCCGCGCGGTCGCTCGACGTGATTGAGGGGCCTCTCATGAAGGGGATGAACGTCGTGGGGGACCTCTTTGGCTCAGGGAAGATGTTTCTTCCTCAGGTCGTGAAGAGCGCGCGGGTCATGAAGAAGGCGGTGGCCTACCTGCTCCCGTTCATTGAGGCGGAGACGGTCGAGGGAGACGGTCCGTCCTCCAAGGGGCGCATCCTTCTCGCCACTGTAAAGGGGGACGTGCACGACATCGGGAAGAACATCGTCGGCGTCGTCCTCCAGTGTAACGGATACGAGGTGCTGGACCTCGGGGTTATGGTGCCGTCGGAGAAGATTCTGGAGACGGCTCGTGAGAAGGGCGTGGACATCATTGGGCTGTCGGGCCTCGTCACGCCGTCGCTGGACGAGATGGTGCATGTGGCGGAAGAGTTGGACCGGGAGGGGTTCCAGCTGCCCCTCCTGATCGGGGGTGCCACGACCTCCCGTGCGCACACGGCCATCAAGGTGGAGGAGCGCTACAAGGGCCCCACGGTCCATGTGCTCGACGCGTCGAGGGCGGTGGGGGTCGTATCGAAGCTTCTGAACCCCAAGGAGCGAGTGGGATACCTGGCCCGAACCCGCGAGGAGTACGCGGAGTTGCGCGCGCGGCACCGCGGGCGGAGGGACCGCTCCCCGACGCTGCCCCTGGCCGAAGCGCGCGCGAACCGATTCCCCGTGGACTGGGAGGCGTACGTGCCGCCTCGGCCCCGGTCCACGTCTCTCCATACATTCACGGATCACCCGCTCGAGAAGCTCCTGGACTACATCGACTGGACCCCCTTCTTCCACGCGTGGGAGCTGAGGGGCAAGTATCCGGAGATCCTCACCCACCCGGACCGGGGGGAGGCGGCGACCCGGCTCTTCGAGGACGCGCGCGTCCTCCTGGACGAGATCGTCGGTGGGAAGCTCCTGCGAGCCGCGGGCGCCGCCCGCATCTGGCCGGCTCAGGCGGTCGGCGATGACGTCGAGCTGTACGAGTCGGAGGAGCGGGATCAGGCCGTCGCGCGGATCCACACGCTCCGCCAACAGTTCTCGAAGGGCGGAGAGCGAGCGAACCTTTCGCTCGCCGACTTCGTGGCCCCGAAGGGCAGCGGGCGGCCCGACTGGGCAGGGGCGTTCGTGGTGACAGCCGGGCTGGGGCTGGACAAACTCGTCGCCCGCTTCCGGGAGGCGCACGATGACTACCGCGCCATTCTCGCCCAGTCGCTGGCCGACCGGCTCGCGGAGGCCTTTGCCGAGTGGCTGCACGAGGAAGTGCGGCAGGAGATCTGGGGTTACGCCTCCGGTGAGAAGCTCTCGCACGAGGAGCGCATCCTGGAGCGGTACCGCGGGATCCGGCCGGCGCCCGGCTATCCGGCCTGTCCGGATCACGCGGAGAAGGGGACGCTTGCCCGACTCCTCGACGCAGAGACGATCGTCGGGGTGACGCTCACGGAAAGCTTCGCCATGCTGCCGACCGCGGCCGTAGCCGGCTGGTATCTCTCGCACCCGGATGGGTTCTACTTCGGGATTGGGCGCGTGGGCCGGGATCAGGTCGAGGACTACGCGAAGCGGAAAGGCTGGTCGGTCGAGGAAGCCGAACGGTGGCTCCGGCCCAACCTGGAGTACGAGTCCGAAGAAGGCCCGAGCCGGTCCGAGCGGAAAGGAGAGGAGAGGAGCGCATGAAGACGCTCCGGGCGCTGATCGAGGACGGCGAGGTGCACATCCTGGACGGGGCGATGGGCACGCTCCTCTACGAGCGCGGCGTGTTCGTGAACGTGTGCTACGACGAGCTGAACCTCACGCGACCGGGACTCGTGGAAGAGATCCATCGGGAGTACGTCGCCGCGGGGGCCGAGATCATCGAGACCAATACGTTCGGCGCGAACCCCGTGAAGCTCTCCGGCTTCGGGCTCGAGGAAAAGACGGAGGAAATCAACCGGGCGGCGGCCGAGCTCACGCGCCGGGCTGCGGGGAACCGGGCTCTGGTGGTGGGCGCGATTGGCCCGCTGGGACTCCGGATCGAGCCGTGGGGGCCGACCTCCGAGGAGGAGGCAGAGGGATACTTCCGACGTCAGGCCCAGGGGCTCGTCGAAGGAGACGTAGACGGCTTCCTCCTGGAGACGTTCTCCGACCTGAGCGAGCTCCACCAGGCGATCCTCGCGGTGCGATCGGTGAGCGACCGCACTCTCTTCGCTCAAGTCACCATCGACGAGGGCGGCGCCACCTCCTATGGCACCGACGCGGAGGACGTTGCGCGCGCGCTCGATGAGTGGGGCGCCGACGTAATTGGCGTGAACTGCTCGGTAGGACCCGCGGAGATCCTCGACGCCGCGGAGCGGATGGTCCGGGTCACCGACCGGCCCCTTTCCGCCCTGCCGAACGCCGGGCTGCCTCGCCTGGTCGGTGATCGGAAGATCTACCTCGCGAGCCCCGCCTACATGGCTCGGTACGCAGCCCGCATGGTGGAGGCCGGCGTGCGCTTCGTCGGAGGGTGCTGCGGCACGACCCCGCAGCACATCCGGGAGATCAGGACTGCCGTGGAACGGCTTCGCGGGAAGACGTCCGATCCCTCGGCGCCCGGACGCCCGGTCGCAGTCATGAGCGGGGAGGGCCGATCAGAGATCG
This sequence comes from Longimicrobiales bacterium, assembly GCA_965198065.1. GTDB lineage: Bacteria > Gemmatimonadota > Gemmatimonadetes > Longimicrobiales > Gaopeijiaceae > SHZS01. The sequence continues at coordinate 1,957,411 of CBDAON010000004.1, forward strand.
AAGTGGCGGGCCGCGGCTCCGGGGGAGCGTCCTCGGGCGAGGCCATCCCCCTGACCGAGCGCTCGGAGCTCGGGCGACGACTCGCATCGGGTGAGTTCGTGACCTCGATCGAGCTCCTCCCCCCGAGGGGGTGGGAGCCCTCGGCGCTCCTCGAGGACGCTCGGAGGGCGCGCGACGCCGGCGTGGATTTTGTGAGCTTGGCGGACACCGCGCGGGGCCCTGGCCGGATGGGTGCAATCTCGGCCGCGACGCTCCTCCTCCACCAGCTCGACACGGAGGCGATCGTCCAGTACACGTGCCGAGACCGCACGATGCACCGCATGATCTCGGACCTCCTGGGCGCCGCGGCATCCGGAATCCGGAACGTCCTCGTGCTGAGCGGGGAGCCGCCCGTCACGGGTCCGTACCCGGAGCCCACGGCCCTCTTCGACATCGACTCGATCGGGCTCACAAACGTGCTCGGCCACCTCAATCGGGGCGTGGACCCCGGGGGACACGCCGTGGCGCCTCCCACGCAGTTTGTCGTGGGGGTGACGCTCCACGCGGGCGCGACCGACATGGATCGGGAGCTGGGCCGTTTCCGGTGGAAGCTCGACGCGGGGGCCGACTTCGTGGTGACACAGCCGGTGTTCGACGTCCAGGACCTACTTCCGTTTCTCCAGGGGCCGGGCATACGGCCGGTACCCATGCTCGCGGGAGTGTGGCCGCTCGCGTCGCTGCGGGATGCGGAATACCTGGCGCAGGAGGTTCCCGGAGTGCGCGTGCCCCAACAGATCCTGGCCCGGATGGAGAGGGCCGCAGTGGGGGGGCCGGCGGCGGCCGCGGCGGAGGGGGCGGAGATCGTGGGGGAGGCCCTCGACCGGATCCTTCCCCTCGTGCAGGGGATCCACGTCCATGGACACGGCGGAGACGTGAATCTGGAGCTCGAGATCGCGCGTCTGGCTCGCGCCTGGAGCGGGGAGCCCGGCGGTGTCCGCTGAGCCGCCTCGTTCCGGGGCCCTCAGAGCCCCCGATCCGGCACCCGGCCGCGTGGAATCGAGCCTCCTCGAGGCGCTCCGGGGTCCCGAAGCGCTGCGCGCAGTCGAGCTACGGCCTCCGCGCGCCGGCATCCCGGGCGAGCGCTCCGTGGATGCCTGGATTGACCTGAATCGAACGATCCGGTCCCTCCTTCGGCAGGGTCGGTTCGTTCTCGTCACGGACGATGCTGTGGGTGATCGGGAAGAGGAGAGTCTCCAGCACCTCACGACGAACCTCGGACCGGAGGCCGACCTCTCGCGCGTGATTCCGTTCCTCACTCTGAAGCACAGCCTGGACTACTGCGTCCTCTTCGCTCGCCGTGCGTCGTCGCACGAGCTCGGCGCGTTGACCATCACCGGAGGAGACCGCGTCGTCGGTCCTCCGCGCTGCCTCCCCAGGTCCCGGTCGCTGAGAGAGCTCCTCCGCGAGCAGGCGCCGGAGCTGCCGCTCGGCGCCTGGGTGAGCCCGCACGGGGATCCCGAGCGGCAGGTGGGGCTCCTCCTGGACCCCGAGCACGAGGCCGACTACTTCCTGAGTCAGGTGGTGTCTCACCACGACCTCGCGGCCGTGGATCGCTTTCTGGACGAAGCGGCGCGACGCGGGCTCCGGGTTCCGGGGATGTTTGGGGTGTTCTACTACCGGAGCGCGAACCCGAAGACGATGGACAAGCTCGAGCGGTTCATGCCGGTTCCGAGGGAGGCGCTCACAAAGGAGTTCGCCGGCGGGGCGCGCCCGGTCGAGATCTGCGCCCGCACGATCGAGGCGCTTGCCTCGAGGGGGGTGCGGAAGGTCTATGTGAGCAACCTGGCCTTGCGCGGGGCCGACGAGCGCCTCCGGGAGATCGAGTCGCTGGTCTGACGCGTGGTGCGACTAATGGAGGCTCCGCCTGAGCCCCGCTTCCTGCAGGACCGTCGTGGCGATCTCCTCCACCGAGTAGTGGGTCGTGTCCACGTAGGAGATTCGGTGCTTCCGAAACATCGCTTCGGCCTCCTTCACCTCGTAGTGGACCTGACGCGTTGACGCATACTGGCTGTCCGGCCGTCGCTCCTGACGGATCCCCTGGAGCCGCGAAGGCTCGATCGTGAGCCCGAAGAGCTTCTCTCGGTGGGGATCGAGCGTCGGGGAGAACCGGCCGTGCTCGAGGTCGTCTTCGGTGAGCGGGCAGTTCGCGGCGTTGATCCCGTAGTGCAGCGCGAGGTAGAGGCAGGTCGGGGTCTTTCCCGTCCGCGACACGCCGACCAGGATCACGTCCGCGTCGCCGTAATGCCTGGGATTGACGCCGTCGTCGCTCGACAGGGCGAAGTTCATCGCGTCGATACGGCGGGTGTAGTTCTTGAGATCGTGGGCCCCGTGGGCACGGCCGGCCGCGTGGCTGGATGGCGTCTGGAGCTCCCGCTCGAGCGGGCCGATGAACGCGTCGAAGAAGTCCAGGCAGAGCCCCTCTGCCGTGTGGATGATGTTGCGGATCTCGTCGTCCACCAGGGTGCTGAACACCAGGGGCCGCACGCCGCTTCGTTGGGTCGCTTCGTTGATCCGATCCACCGCTTCCCTTGCCTTGTCCGGGGAGTCGATGAACGGCACCGTAATTCTCTGGAACTCGATTCCATTGAACTGGGTCAGCAAGCTGTGTCCCAGTGTCTCGGCGGTGATCCCGGTCCGGTCGGACAGGAGGAAGACGGTTCGCGCGAGCCGGTCTTTGTCGTCGGTCATGGGCGAGGCGGTGAGCTCATACGTGGTCGGTCTCGAGTCGCTCTCGATGGGCGATCTGGACAGGGTCGGCGGGAAGAACGCGTCGCTCGGAGAAATGATCGGACGGCTGGGGAACCTCGGGGTCCGAGTGCCGGGCGGCTTCGCGACCACCGCGCAGGCGTTCCGCTCGTCCGTGACGGCCGAGGACCTCCCGGAGGCCTCGTTCGCGGGTCAGCAGGAGACCTTCCTGAACGTCCAGGGGGCCGAGGCGGTCCTTCAGTCGGTGAAGAATGTGTCTTCCTCCCTCTTCACGGATCGGGCTATCTCGTACCGCGTGCACCACGGTTTCCGGCACGCCGAGGTCGCCGTCTCGGCCGGAGTCCAGCGGATGGTTCGCTCCGACCTGGGGGCGAGTGGCGTGATGTTCACCCTGGACACCGAGTCCGGGTTCCCGGACGTGGTCCTGATCACGGCCACGTACGGCCGCTGGTCGAGCAGGGAATCGACAGCGTTTCCCTGAACCCCGACACGGTGGTGGGGACCTGGCTGTACCTCGCGGGCCGGAGTCTCCCGGCCGAAAAAGCGAGTTGACAAGCCGGCGGAATCGGTTGTAACCTCCGGCCGGTTCGGCTCACCCATCACATGGCCGTCGGCACGGGTTGCCGGCGGGCAGTAGGCGTTCCGGGGCGCCCGAGGCAGCAGCGCCACGTGTCGCACCCGGCGAGTCGAGGTGCGTTGAGCTCGAAGGATGGAAGGGGGGCCCGAGGTCCATGAGAATCAGAACGCACGGGATCGCGATGAAGCTTGCCACTGGAATTTTTTGGGTAGGGGTCTTCGCCACTGCGGGCTGCTCGACCACGCCGGGTGAGGCGCAAGCCCCGGCGGCGACTCCGGTCGCTGCGGTTGCGCCGGCACCTCCGGCACCTCCGGAACCTGTGGCTGCCACCACGATCTGGGACGGCGTGTACACCTCCGAGCAGGCGGACCGCGGGGAGCTCGTAGCGCGCCAGGTGTGCTTCGCGTGCCACGGACAGCGGGACTGGGTCACGCCCGTCATGATTCCGATCTGGTCTGGGCGCCCGATTCTGGATTTCTATGATAATCTCATGTTCACGATGCCCTACGACAATCCCGCGAGCCTGAGCCGGGAGCAATACGCGGACGTGCTCTCGTACATTCTCGAGCTGAACGGTGTGCCTGCGGGCTCGACGCCCCTTCCGGCCAACGCCAGGGGGTTGGGTGAGATCCAGGTGACCCGGGGCGACGAGCAGCCCTGACCCTTCGGGGGGGGGACGACTTCCGGACGCGACCCCGCATTTCTTCTCGCTCGAGAGAGGGCCCGGAGCCTGAGCTCCGGGCCCTCGGCCTTTTGTGCCAGCCAGCTCCGTCGTCCCCGCCGTAATCGGACCCGATTTCGGCAGTCATCCTCGCCAGGCTCCTCGGGTTTGTGGGGCGCTTCGGGGGGTTGCGCGAACCGTTCCTGACATGAAGGATTGGTCCCTACCCGTTTGCCCGAGCCGTTCAGCATGACCATGAGGAGAGGAGGGGTATGAATGCCATCGCGCTGGCCCTCATAGGCCTCGGAGCGTTCGGTCTCGGGTATGTGTTCTACTCCAGATTCATCGCGACCCGGCTGTTCAAGCTTGAGGCGGACTTCGTGACACCCGCGCACGAGCTGGAGGACGGGGTCGACTTCGTGCCGACCAATCGCTTCGTCCTCTGGGGTCACCACTTCGCCGCGGTGGCGGGCGCCGCCCCCATCATCGGGCCCGCGATCGCGGTGATTTGGGGATGGCTCCCGGCATTTATCTGGGTGGTGTTTGGAACCATCTTCTTCGCCGGAGTTCACGACTTCGGAGCCATATGGGCCAGTGTCAGGCACAAGGGCCAGTCGATCGGCTCCCTGACGGAAACGGTCGTGGGAGGGCGCGCCCGCAGCGTCTTCATGATCGTCATCTTCCTCCTTCTCCTCATGGTGAACGCGGTCTTCGGCATCGTCATCGGGAACCTCATGGTGGACGTGCCGGGCAGCGTGATCCCGACCTGGTCGGTCATCGGCCTGGCCATGGTGGCCGGGGTTCTGATCTACAAGAAGGGTCTTTCCCTGTTCTGGGTCACGACGATTGGCGTGATCGCGCTCTACGGAACGATTTTCGTGGGTGACGCGATTCCGCTCACACTCCCCGATCAGGTACTCGGCCTCGCCCCCGCAGCCCAGTGGGTCCTCATCCTGTTCGCCTACGCCGCGGTCGCGTCGGTGCTTCCGGTGTGGCTATTGCTCCAGCCGCGGGACTACCTGAACGGCGTCCAGCTTTTGGTGGGGCTTGGGGTGCTCTATCTGGGCGTGATCGTTGGGAATCCCACGATCGTAGCCCCAGCGTTCAATTCAAACCTGCCGGCGGGTGTGCCTCCCCTTGTACCGCTCCTGTTCGTGACGATCGCCTGCGGCGCGATCTCAGGCTTCCATGGACTGGTGGCGTCCGGGACCACGTCGAAGCAGCTGAACAAGGAAACCGACGCGCGCATGGTCGGCTATCTCGGCTCGGTCGGCGAGGGGGCGCTCGCGTTGGCCGCCATTATCGCGTGCACCGCGGGCTTCGCATCGACGGCCGAGTGGCAAGCGTTCTACTCGACGTTCGCTGCGCAGGGCACGAACGCGTGGGTCCAGGGCGGAGGCCAAATCGCCCAGAGCCTCGGACTGCCGCTGGGCTTCTCCCAGACCTTGCTGTCCGTGATGGCGATCCTCTTCGCGGCCACGACCATGGACGCCGGCGTGCGGCTTCAGCGCTACATCATCCAGGAGTGGGGAAACATCTACAAGCTGGATTTCCTGACCGGACGCTATCTTTCCACCGCGATCGCGGTGGTCTGCTGTGTGATCCTCGCGTTCGGGGCGGGTGAGGGTGGAGGAACCGGCGGGCTCATCATCTGGCCCCTCTTCGGAACCACGAACCAACTCCTGGGAGGGCTCACGCTCTCGGTCATAACACTGTTCCTCCTGAAGCTGGGTCGCCCGATATGGTATACACTGCTCCCCCTCACGTTCCTCTTGCTCATGACCGTCTGGGCGCTCCTCGTCCAGCTGCGGCAGTTCTATAGTCAGGGGAACTACCTGCTGGTCGTCATGGATCTGGTGATCCTCGGGGCGGCGATCTGGGTGATTCTGGAAGCCATGGCGGCCCTGAACAGGGCAAGAAAGGAACGGACCGGTGCGCCCCCACCGTCGGTCGTAGCCGGAGGCACCAAGGCCTGACCCGATGTCGAAGTGGAATGTGGCCGCCCGCCTGCTTCGAGAGTTCTACGTTGCCCCGTATCGGGGCACGCTGGCTCGCCTGGCCCGCGACGAGGATGACCTGTTCATGCTCCTCGTCTACTCGGAGATGATGGGCGTTCCGAACCCGGCGACCTACCACATGCTGGAGATCCTTCCCCTCCTTCACGATCGCTTCCACGAGTGGCATCGGCGGATGGGCATGGAGCACTCGCCCCTGAGCCATATCAACTGCTGTTAACCCCCACCATGGTCCCAGTCCAGGACCAGCGGATCATCTTCGTCGGCGGTAAGGGTGGGGTGGGGAAGACGACCACTGCCTCCGCTCTGGCGCTTCACTTAGCCGAGGCGGGCCAGACGGTTCTACTGGTCTCGACCGATCCGGCCCACTCCCTCGGAGATCTCTTCGATCGAACCATTGGGGACCAAGGTGTGGGGATCGCTCCCCGGGTCACGGCGCTGGAGATCGATCCGGATGGGGAGGTGGACAGCTATCTGCGAACCGTGAAGCGGAACCTCCGCGAGCTAGTGCGTCCGGAGATGTACGGAGACGTCGATGGCCAGATCGAGCTGGCTCGGATGTCGCCGGGAGTGCATGAGGCTGCCCTCCTTGAGCGGGTGAGCCGGATCATGCTCGAGGGGCCCGATAGCTACGACCGCGTTGTCTTCGACACGGCGCCCACCGGATCCACCCTTCGCCTTCTCGCGCTTCCCGAAGTGATGACGGCCTGGATGGAGGGTCTCCTGGAGCGGCGGGATAGAGCGGAGAGCTTCCGCGAGAGCCTCAGGGGTCTCTCGCCACCGGACGCCGGGGGCTCGCCTCGGGAGGATTCCAAGGAGGACCCCCGAGCGCGAAGGATCCGAGAGGTGCTCACGGATCGCCGCCGGCGTTTCACCGGTGCTCGCAGCCTGCTACGCGACCGGGACCAGTGCGCTTTTGTTCTCGTGGTTCTGGCCGAGAAGCTTCCGATACTCGAGGGTTATCGCGCCTACCAGGCGCTGGGAGAGGCCGGCGTGCCGGTCACGGCCGTCGTGGTCAACCGGGTCTTGCCCGAGATGGCGCTCGGGGAGTTCCTGGAGCACCGGAGGGAGCAGGAAGCGGCTTACCTCCGGGAGATCGACGAGCTCTTCGCTGCCATTCCGCGCGTCCGGGTGCCCCTGTTGGAGGAGGACGTGGGCGACATGGCCGGGGTGATCGCGGTGGGCCGCTATCTGTTCGGTCTAGCCCACCCCGCGACTGGGTAGAGGTCGCGGGGACCCGTCATCATCCATCGAAGTCCGGATTCTGCCCGGGACGGAGCGGCTGAGGGCCAGAGTGCTGTGGCGGGGACGACCGCTCGAACGGCCCGGAAAGTCGTCGCGGAAATGGCTTCCCAGGCTCTCCTCTCGTGCGAGGGCAGCGTGGGCGATCAAACGCGCCGTGAGAAGGACGTTCCGCGCGTGCGGAGCGGTCCTGGAGGCGAACGAGGTCTCGATGGCGTCCAGTTCCCGGACGGCGCCGGCGAGGTCCGCCCCGTTCCGCACGATTCCCACTCGCTCCCACATGAGGACCCGGATGCGCTGGATCACCTCCGGGGGAGGCGTGGCGTGGGCCGTATCGAACGCGGCCGGGGACGATGGCACGGGGGAGCCCGACCCTGGCGCCCGTCGGGACGGAGCGTCCGAGCGCGCGGCGAGCGCGCTGGCAATCGAGCGCGCCGCCCGTGGGCCGAACACGAGCCCCTCGAGCAGCGAGTTGCTCGCCAGGCGGTTCGCCCCGTGGACTCCCGAGGCCGCGACTTCACCGGCTGCCCAGAGCCCGGTGAGGGAGCTCCGGCCCTCGGCATCCACCGCGATGCCCCCCATGTGGTAGTGGGCGGCCGGTGTAACCGGGATCGGCTCTCGGACGGGGTCCACGCCATGTCTCAGACAGAGTGCGTACACGCCCGGGAAGTCTACCGGGATGGCTTCGCCGGGTGACTCGCGACAATCGAGAAACACCCTGCGGCCTTCACGAATACGGCGCCAGATAGCTCGCGCCCCCCGGTCCCGGACGGCCAGGTCTCCGCCGGCAGCCGAGTCGTGAATCGCGCGCCCCATCTCGTCCACGAGTCGCGCCCCCGCACCCCGGAGTGCCTCGGTGACGAGGGGCAGCGGGTCGGTGTCCACGTCGAGGGCCGTGGGGTGGAACTGTACGAACTCCAGATCGCGGAGCGTCGCGCCCGCCCTCGCGGCCATCGCGAGCCCGCCACCATCCAGTCCGGGCGGTGCAGTGGTCCGGAGGTACACGCGGCCCGGCCCCCCCGTGGTCAGCAGGGTCGCGGAGGCGTCAAAGATCCGGAGGTAGCCCTGGGAGTCGCGCGTGAGGACGCCTCTTACGACCTCTCCCTCGAGGTGGAGGTCGACCGCCTCCAGGTGCTCGAACACCTGGATTCTCGGTGAGGATAGAACGGCCTCCCTCAGGGCCCGCATGACCTCCGCGCCGGTGCGATCTCCTCGAGCGTGGAGGATCCGGCGCCGCGAATGCGCTCCCTCGAGCCCGAGGGACAGGCCTCCTGATTCACCACGGTCGAAGCGAGCGCCGAGCTCGGCGAGCTCCTGCACCCGGTCGGGACCGTCGCGCGTCAGGATCTCCACGAGCTCGGAGCGAGCGAGGCCGTCGGCGGCCATCTCCGTGTCATGGGCGTGGAGCTCGGGGGAGTCAGACGGGTCCAGGGCGGCCGCGACCCCGCCCTGAGCAAGAGGAGAGGCGCCGTGACTGCCGGTGCTTCCCCGGGTGAGGATGGCGATGTGATAGTCGGGAGTCAGGCGGCCGAGCTCGAGGGCCGCGGAGAGCCCGGCCACGCCGGAGCCGACCACGATCACGTCGAACGAGCGGGGGTGGTGTGGTGCCTCGAGCGGGTCGGCCAAAGAGCTGTCGGGGCTCTTCCCTCCGATCATCCCCCGCTTCCCCGGCCCACGGCGAGCATGCGCTCGACCGCAGTCCTAGCCCGATCGGCCACGGCGGGATCGACCTCGATCCTGTGCTCGAGCCGCTCGAGGGAGCGCACGATCCCGGGGAGGGTGATCCGCTTCATGTGGGGGCAGAGATTGCAGGGCCGAATGAAGTTCACGTCCGGATTCTCTGCGGCGACGTTGTCGCTCATCGAGCATTCCGTGATCATCGCGACGTTCTTCGGCTGGCGGTCGCGCACGTAGCCCGCCATGCCCGACGTGGATCCCACGTAATCGGCCTCGGCGAGCACCTCGGGTGGGCACTCGGGGTGGGCGAGCACAACGAGGTCTTCGGCCAGGGCACGGTACCGCCGCACTTCTTCGGTGGTGAACCGCTCGTGGACCTCGCAGCGTCCCTTCCAGCTGACGATCTCGACCGGCGTCTGGGTCGCGACGTAGCTGGCCAGGTATTCGTCCGGCAGGAAAATGACCCGGTCCACGCCGAGGGACTCGATGACCTGAACGGCGTTCGACGAGGTGCAGCAGATGTCGCTTTCCGCCTTCACGTCCGCCGACGTGTTTACGTACGTGACCACTGGAACGCCGGGATGCTGCTCTCGGAGCGCGCGGACGTCCGCGCCCGTGATGGATTCCGCGAGGGAGCACCCGGCCCGGAGATCGGGAATGAGCACGGTCTTCTGGGGACTGATGATCTTCGCGGTCTCGGCCATGAAGTGGACGCCGCAGAAAACGATGATCTCGGCGTCGGTCACGGCCGCCTCCCGAGCCAGGCCGAGGGAGTCGCCCCGGATGTCTGCGATCCCGTGGAAGATCTCGGGGGTCTGGTAGTTGTGCGCGAGGATGACGGCCTTTCGCTCCTCCTTCAGCTCCTGGATGCGAACCAGGTAGGGCGCGTGAACCGGCCACTCGACCTCCGGGACCGCACCCCGGAGCCGCTCGAAAATGGGAGCCGCCTCCCGCGCGACCTGGGGCGTGTACTCGAGAGTCTCGGTTTCCTGGACAGCCGTGCGGGGTGCCATCGAGGTACCTGTTATGCTCACTCTGAGTATATGAGGGTGAAAAAAAAGCGCCAAAAGGGCTCGATGGAAGAACGCTAAGGGTGGTGATGTCGCGAAGTCAACCGCGATTGGCCATTAGCGTCATGTCCTGGACGCTATCCGGTCGCTCACCTGGACCCGGGAAGCCCGACCCCGGGAGCTCGCCTCTCCCGAAGGACCTCCCGGCGAAACCGGAATAGCTCCGCGGGGCGCCCGCCTGTGCTGGGATCCAGCCGGCCCGTTCCCTCGACGAGCCCCCCCCGCTCGACGAGCCGTCGGAAGTTTTGCTTGTGAAGCCTAAGACCCACCAGGGCCTCGACGACCCGCTGAAGGTTGAGAAGCGTAAAGGTCTCGGAGAGGAGCTCGAAGGCCACCGGACGGTAGCGCAGCTTCCCTCGGATCCTTCCCAGTCCGGTGGCGAGGATTCGCCGGTGATCCATACCCATCGCGCGGCCGAGCCGGGAAGCCGGTGAGGCAGTCGGAACCGGGCGCGCACGGTCCCGCAGCGCCTCGTCCACCAACTTCACCTCGTAGAGGATCTCGTACCGGTCGAGCACCCGGTCCGCGTCCCAGCCAGCGCCCTCGAGGCCGAAGGCGATTCCCGCCCGCTCACGCCGCTCCTCTCTCAGGGGCCCTCGCGGAGCCTCTGCCGTCCAGGCCGAGAGCGCCGGAGCGATGGCTTCCCGGATGACCTCCGGAGGACCCTCTCTCCAGTCCTCCCAAGGGAAGAACGTGTACCAGTCCCTCCAGCGCGGCTCGGCCGGCCCGGTGGGCCGGTCCTCCCGAACCAGGGCAAGGTAGGCCACCGAGATAACTCGGGGACCGCTCGGGGTGGGTCGCGCCGCGCGATCGGCATCACCGAACGTGTAGAGCTGCTCCACGTAGCCGAGGTCGAGCCCCGTCCGCTCGCGAACCCAGCTGCGGAGCGTGAGCTCGAGCGTCCGATCCGCCTCGGGGTCGAGGGGCCCGTATGGGAGCACGTCGCCCTCGGTGTCGGTCCGCTCGGGAGCGGCAATCGTGAGGATGCGCGGGCTCTCCCTGGTCACCGCCACGATGACGGCGCTGAGCCCCACGACAACGGGTGGTTCCGGTGACAATTTGGTCGTATTTTCTCGGCAGCTACGGAAGTGGCGGCGTCCCTATTTACAGGAGCCATTTATGTCCACGAGGCCTGGTGTACGGTTCAACTTATCACGCAGGAGCTGCTCCGCGGGGGTGTCGGCGGCGCTCGTGAGCTTCGGTTTGGTAGGGGCGGCCCCGTCGGGAGTTGCCGCGGCGGTACAGCAGCCGCAGGCGGCGGACGTGCTGCTTGCTCCCGTCGAGGTCACGGTTCTTCGGACTCCGTTCTTGAGCGACCAGGCACCCTTTGCTGTTGCGGTGCTAACGCAAGAAGACCTCCGGCGAGGTAGGAGCGGTGTGTTCATCGAAGAGGCGCTCCAGCGGATGCCCGGCGTTCAGGTGCAAAACCGGTTCAATCCCGCTGTCGGCGAGCGAGTGATGATCCGCGGCTTCGGGGCTCGATCCCAGTTCGGCCTTCGTGGCTTCCGGGTGGTGGTAGACGGGATTCCGGCTACGCTCCCCGACGGTCAGACAACGCTCGACCACCTCGACATTGGGTCGCTCGGGAGGGTGGAGGTGATGCGGGGCCCGTCATCGGCGCTCTTCGGTAATGCGGGAGGCGGTGTATTGTCGTTCAGCACGCGGGCGCCTGCCGCCGGCCCGTTCGAGGTCGAAGTCGAAGGGGTGGGCGGGAGCCATGGTCTCTTTCGGGGCCAGGCCACTGCCTCGGGGACGGTGAACGGAACCGGATATCTCTTCTCCGCCTACAGGCTCCAGGCGGATGGGTACCGGGAGGTGCCGGAGACCTCGTTCTTCTTCCGTGACTTTCCGGAGTACGGTGAGTACGAGCGAGTCGGATTCAACGCCAGGGTCACGCGGCCGCTCGCCGGGGGCGAGCTCTCCCTGACCGCGAACGTGCTGGATCTCCAGGCCGATAACCCCGGGTCCGTTGCGGCGGGCGCGCCGTTCGGCACTCGGGTGATCGGCGCCGATCCTCTGGACAACGATCCCTTCCGAGGGGTCTGGAACACCTACCTCGTCTTTGTCACGAGGAAAGAAGTCGACCAGCAGCAGGGAGGGGCCCGGTGGACGGGTGCGATCGGGGGCTTCGAGGGGGACTTCTCCGTCTACGCGGTCCATCGAGCGGTTTGGAACCCGATCCCCGTCGACCTCATCGATCTTGATAGAAACGGGGGAGGGGCTCGAGCCGCCCTGTCTCGCTCCTACTCCACCGGCGCGGGGGAGTTGGAGTGGCGTGCGGGAGTGGACCTCGACCTTCAGAGCGATGATCGCAAGGAGTGGGGGAACGACGATGGGGCGCCTCCTCCGGGCGAGCCTGCACTCCAGGACCAGGAAGAAAAGGTGCGCGGTCTGGGAGTCTTCCTTCAGGTGAACCTCGAGCTGCCGGGCGGTGCCGACGCCCTCGGGGGGCTCCGGTACGATAGTCACCGCTTCGAGGCCGTCGACCGGCTCTCCGGGGGCGTGGACGACTCCGGGTCCCGGACGATGACCGCGTTCAGCCCTTCGATCGGAGTGAACGTTCCGGTTGGCGGCGCGCTGAATCTCTTCGGCTCGTTCAGCAGCCTGTTCGAGACGCCCACGACGACCGAGCTGGCTAACCAACCGAGTGCGGCGGGTGGCTTCAACCCGAATCTGGATCCGATGGACGGCAAGGCGTACGAGCTTGGCGTGAGAGGGGATCTGGGGTCGAGCGCTGCCGTCGAGGTGACGATCTACCAGACCGACCTGAATAACGAGATCATCCCCTTCGAGGTGGCGGGCTCGCCGGGGAAGACGTTCTCCCGGAACGCGGGGACATCGCAGCACCGGGGCTTCGAGGGGACGTTCTCGGTCGCGGACCCGACGGGGCTCTTCCGCGGCGACGTCACGTTTACGCACACGAACGCGGAGTTCGAGGACTACGACGTGGACGGCGAGGATCTCGGCGGAAACAAGATCCCCGGGGTTTCGCCGAATCGTCTTCAGGCGCTGGCGAGGTTGAGCCCCCAGCAGCTGTTCGGTGGAGCGTTCGCGGAGGTCGTCGCAACATACATGGACGAGGTTCCGGTCAACGACGAGAACGACGCGGGCACAGCTGCGCCCTCATACACCATTTTCGATCTCCGGGCGGGCCTCGACGGCGTGTCGGTTGGAGGCGCCGTGCTGACACCGTGGGTGGCGGTGACGAACCTCCTCGACGAGGAGTACATTGGCTCCGTGGCGGTGAACGCCTTTGGGGGCCGGTTCTACGAGCCGGGTCCTCCGAGGTCCTTCCAGGTCGGGCTCCGGGCAACGCTCGGCGGCGGCGACTGACGGGCTCGGCCGCCTCTTCCGGTCTCCTCGCGTCAGGTAAGCGGCCGACGCGAGGCGTCAGCGGAGGGGGCGGCGGCCGAGCCCGGTGAGGTTCGTTCCCAACACCAGCGTCGTCTCCACCTGGTGCGTATCCGCGTCGATCACGACGAGAGACGCCGCGGCCCGGGCGACCACGCCGGGGTCGTCCATGGCCTGAGCGATCGCGTTGTTGTTCGTGACGAACACGCGCGTACCGTCGGGTGAGAAGGTCAGCGCATGGGGCTGGACGATTCCCTCCCCGGTTATGCGGTCCGTCACGCTCCAGCTCCGAGCGCTCACGACCACAACCTCGTTCGATCCCTTCACGGGAACCCATACGGTTTCACCGTCCGGGGCGAAGAGGGGGTCGAAGGGCTGGGTGCCCACGGCCACGGACACGAGCACCCGCGGGTGGACCGGATCCTCCAGGCTGAACACGACGAGCTCGCCCGAGACCTCGCCCGAGCCGACCATCGTGCGCCCGTCGGGTGAGACCGCGAGCTGGACCAGCGCGTGCACCGGCCCCGGCACGTCGGTGAGCTCCACCCGCCCCGACTCGAGATCCACGGTCGCCATGCGGTTCTGCGCGATGCTCGCCGTGTAGGCGTACCGACCGTCGCGCCCGACCGTGATTCCGTGCGGCCGTGGAAGAAAGACGTCGAGCTCCTCCACCTCCCAGGGGAGCCCGCTCGCAAGGCCGATCCGGGGCGGTGGGCTCACCGCGCTCATCGACCGCGTAGCGAGCAGCAGGCCGCCACTCCCAGGACTAACCTCGACCATACCTGGGGTCTCCATCGTGACCGTCCCGACCAGCTGGCTTCGATCGTCGAAGCGGAGAACCCGGTTCTCGCCGACGAGCGAGACGTACCAGTGGGAGCCGTCCGGATCCACGGCGATGTCGTGCGGCCTGGCTCCGGCACCGAAGCCCAGCTCGACGAGGGAGATCGTCTGCGTCACTTCCAGCTCGACCATGTCCACGATCGCGACACGGGCATCGTCCTGCACACACACGAAGAGGAAGGAGTACGGGATCCGCTCCGCTCCGCGCCCGGCCGACACCGGGCCGCCCGCGGCGCATCCCTGAGCCGACAGCGCCGCGGCTAGGATGCCCGCCAGGATCGCCGGGTGGCCGCGTCCTGAGGTGCTGCTCTGGAGCTTCTGGGCCATCGACGGGACGGAGCGTGGAGAGAGCGAGCGTGTACCGGAAGTCGGCGCCCCGAATATGCCGCGAGCGGGCTCGAGCGGCCAGGAGGGCGGCCGACCGCCTGCCGGGCCGGCGGACCCACCGGGGGGTCCGGTCCGCTCGACGAGCTCCGATCCAGGACTAGCCCCGATCCTGCCCCCCCAGCGCCGTTCCGTTAAGATTCTCCGGCTACCGATCGGGCCCCGTCCGCCCGGTCCCGAGGCGCCGTCGCTCGCTCGCAGGCCACCATGTCCATCCGGAACGTCGCCATCATCGCCCACGTCGATCACGGAAAGACGACGCTGGTCGATCACATGCTCCGCCAGGCCGGGGTGTTCCGCGCCAACCAGGACATGCCGGAGCGCGTGATGGACTCGAACCCGCTCGAGCGGGAGAGGGGAATCACGATTCTGGCGAAGAACGCCTCCATGCTGTGGAGAGGCGTCAAGATCAACATCGTTGACACCCCCGGCCACGCCGATTTCGGAGGCGAGGTCGAGCGCATCCTCCGCATGGTGGACGGCGTTCTCCTGCTCGTGGACGCGGTAGAGGGCCCGATGCCCCAGACCCGGTTCGTCACCAGCAAGGCGCTCGGGCTCGGCCACATGCCGGTCGTGGTCATCAGCAAGGTGGATCGGAGCGCGGCCCGCCCCGCTCAGGTCCACGACGAGGTGCTCGGGCTCTTCATGGAGCTCGAGGCGTCGGACCGTCAGCTGGACGCGCCGTTCGTCTACGCGTCGGGGCTGCGGGGCTGGGCCAAGGTCCGCCTGCGCGACGAGGCGAAGGACCTGTCCCCGCTGTTCGAGGCCATCCTCGCCCGGGTGCCCGCTCCTTCCGGGGATCCGGACGGACCGTTTCAGATGCTGGTGTCCACCATTGACCATTCGGCCTATCTGGGGAGGATCGCGATCGGGCGGATCGAGCGCGGCGTCGTTCGCAAGGGCGACGTGGTCGCCCTCCTCCCCTTCGGGGAGCCCGGGCCGGTTCCCGAGCTCGAAGCGGTGACCTCCAAGGTCCTGAAGATCTTCTCCTTCCGGGGGATCGAGCGGGTGGCGGTGCCCGAGGCCACGGCGGGAGACATCGTCGCGCTGGCCGGGCTGGAAGCAGTTGAGATCGGGAAGACCCTCACCGATCCCGAGCACCGGGAGCGCCTGAGCGGGATCGAGGTGGAAGAGCCCACCCTAGCAGTGGACTTCTCGGTGAACGACTCTCCTTTCGCCGGGCTCTCCGGGAAGTTCGTGACGAGCCGACAGGTCCGCGAGCGCCTCTTCCGTGAGCTAGAGAAAAACGTGGCGCTCCGGATCGAGGAGACGAGCCAGACCGATGTGCTTCAAGTGTCCGGCCGGGGCGAGCTCCACCTCACGATCCTCATGGAGACCATGAGACGGGAACGTTACGAGTTCCAGGTCTCGAGGCCCCGGGTCCTCACCCGCAAGGACGCGCGCGGGAACCTCCTCGAACCGTACGAGGAAGTGCTGATCGAGATCCCCGACGGGATGGTCGGCGTCGTCATGGAAAAGATGGGGCCCAGGCGGGGAGAGATGCTGGACATGAGGCCGTCGGGAGAGGGGACCACGCGCCTCCGCTTCCGTACCCCGGCGCGCGGGCTCTTCGGGTACCGCTCCGACTTCCTCACCGACACCCGTGGGATGGGGCAGCTCCATCACCGCTTCTTCGAGTACGGCCCGTGGGCGGGATCGATCTCGGGGCGCCGCCGGGGAGTCCTCATCGCCGACCGGGAGGGGGAGGTAGTCCCCTACGCCATGTTCAACCTGCAGGACCGGTCGACCTTGTTCATCCGTCCCGGCGACCCCGTCTACGCCGGAATGATCGTGGGTGAGCACGTTCGCCCGGGGGACCTTGACGTGAACGTCTGCCGCGAGAAGAAGCTCACCAACATGCGAGCCGCGGGAGCGGACGAGGCTGTCCGGCTCGAGCCGCCCCGCGAGCTGACCCTCGAGCTGGCGCTCGAGTTCATCGAGGGCGACGAGCTGATCGAGGTGACGCCGTCGGCTCTCCGGCTCCGGAAGCGGGAGCTCGATCCGAACGCTCGGAGGAAGACCCAGAGGGCGCTCGCGTCCCAGAGCTCGTGATCTTGATCGATGCCGCTCCTCTTCAAGGACCTCATTCCCGAGAACACGCACCCGCTGAACGTCGTCGAGATGGTGGACGAGGCCGCCCTGGCGGCCTACGAGCTCGACCGGCCGCCGCTCTTCGAGGGTTACATGAGGATGGCGGAGGAGCTGGCCAAGCGAAGCACGTGCCGGCGTCTCGCGGTGGGAACCGTCATCACCGACCCTTCGCTTGAGAACGTCGTGGCGATTGGATACAACGGCAACGCGCGGGGCTTTCCGAATCGGTGCGACGCGCCGACACCGGGGGCGTGCGGGTGCATCCACTCCGAGATGAACGCGCTCGTCAAGGCGCCCGGACATCTCAGGGACAAGGTGATCTTCGTGACGGACTCGCCGTGCGTCATGTGCGCCAAGCTCATGGTGCAGGCTCAGGTGAGCCACTTGTACTACCGGCGGGCGTACCGCGAACCGGCGGGCCTCGACGTGCTCGCGCAGGGCGGGATCCTGGCGGTCCCGTACGCTCGATGGCAGAACGACTGGAAAGGGGAAGATGCGGCCGGGGCTCCGCACGCCGGTGCGGGCCGGAGGGGTAGGGCTAGCCCCTGACCGTGTCGATCAGCATCAATCCGAGCAGGAGCGGCTGGTAGGCCAGGGAAGCGAGAAAGACGCGCCGCACGGCCGCACGTTCCATTGCCCGGCTCGCCGCGATGGACCACCAGAGGAACCCTCCCCCGAGCACCGTCGCCCCGACGAGGTAGATCCCACCAGTGAGCCCGAGGGGCGTGGGAAGTAAACTCACGGGCAGCAGGGCCGCTGTGTAGAGGACCATGTGCCCCCCGATTAAGCGACCCTCCGGATCCGCGGGCGGCATCATCAGAAACCCCGCGCGGGCGTAGTCCTCCCGGAGGAGCCAGGCGAGAGAGAGCACGTGCGGGATCTGCCAGAGGAAGGCGATCCCGAAGAGCACGAGCGAGCCGACGTCGACCCCGCCCGTGGCGGCGCTCCACCCGATGAGAGCAGGCATCGCCCCCGGGACTGCGCCGGCGAAGGTCGCGGCGTGCGACCGGGGCTTGAGGGGCGTGTAGACCAGGTTGTACGCCGCCACCGAGAGCAGGGTCAGGAGCGCCGGGAGCTGGCCCACGGTAGCCCAGAGGTGAGCGACGCCCCCCACGACCAGGAGGAGCCCGAAGAGCAGCGCGTCCCGCGGCCGGAGCCGGCCGGACGGGAGCGGGCGGGCTCGAGTGCGCTGCATAAGAGCATCGGCCTCGCGTTCCAGGTACTGATTGAGCGCCAGGGCCCCGGCGGTGGCGAGGACCGTGCCCAGGAGGGTATGGGAGACCGGAACGATGCCCGCATTCCCGGCGGAGGCGACGTAGTACGCGACCCCCGCGTTAATCATGGCGAAGCCGGCGATCCCCGGCTTCGTCAGCTCGTAGTAGGCGCGGGCCCGGGATGGGGCGCGCTCCCGGACGGACGGCTCCCGACTGATTGAAGGGGGTAGACTCACCGACTCGAGCGGCTGGCCGGGGGGGGGATGTGGTGGAGTATCGTCTCCGGGGGAGAGGAACTTGCTCCCACCCCGGGGTTGGCGCAAGCTCGGCCAGGTGGGTCGGGGACCCCCACCTCGTTCCGTGAAGTACAAGGGAGGGCGTGCTCCCGGTTCACCGCCGCTAGCCGCTCCCGCGACCCAAGGGAGCTCCAGACGCGATGCCCAAGTCTACGAAGCCGCTGGAGACGTCTCAGACCGATGCGCAGCGTCTGGGCGTGAGGGCTCGGCGCTCCAGGGAGCGCCCTGTCTGGCGAGCCGGCTTTCTCGCGTCGCTCGTCGTCCACGCGCTGGTGTGGGTGTTCTTTCCCGCCGGAGAGGTCCTCTTGGTGGTGGCCGCGGGCGCGAACGAGGGAGACTTAGCGGCTTCCCGGGGCATCAGCGAGCTTCTGCAGCTGACGTCCGCGCCTCCCGAGGCGGCCATACCTCTCGTGCCCGACATCGTCGTCGTGGAATTCGAGCCGGAGGTCTTCACGCCCGTACCGGTGCCCGACATCGATCTGACCCTTCCGGTGATAGAGACCCCGGGGTTTGGGAGCACCTTCGGTGTGGACGCCCAAGACCTCGGGCTCGCCGGGATCGTCGATGGGTTGGGCCTGGGGGCGGCCGGAACCGCTCCGATCGGAACAACCGGAAGGACCCCCCCGTCCCCCCGAGGGATGATCATGCCCCCGGCGAACCGGGATCTACGGGGACGCGAGGTCGAAGTGTGGGTGTTCGTGGACGAGGCGGGCCGTGTCGTCCCGGACTCGACCCGGCTCGTTCCCCCCACCCCGGACCGCGGGTTCAACGAGCAGCTCCAGCAAGACGCCGCGCAGTGGGTCTTCGAGCCAGCTCGGGAGAACGGGCAGCCGGTCGCGGCCTGGTTTCCCTACACGATCGGGCTGTAATGAACCGCAGGTGGGTCCGGCCCTCCCGCTGCAGACGCGGCGGGATCAGCCTGGCGCGGCTGGCTCGGCCGGCTGCTTCGTCGCCGTAAAGGTCCCGCCGGCCAGGCCGCCGATGTCCATCGTTCCACGCATCGAGGTCGCCGACTCGACGGTGCCCCCGGTAGGTGACGTTCAAGGGGGTGCCGAGGGCATCGATCGAGAAGGTGAAGGCGATCTTATCCCCCTGGACGGTCCCCCGGAGGTCCGCCTCTCCGAGGTTCGCCGACGAATAGTGGCCGGAGATCGAGTCGCCGACCTGCTCGAGCGTGACGGTCGGTGTTCCCGTGCCCACGTCCGTCGTCACGTCGAAGATCCATCTCCCGGACACGTTCACCGCTTGCGCTCCGAGCTCCCCTCCCCCCGAGGCGAGTCCGGCAGCCAGCGCCACCGCGACCGCCCATCTTGCGTATGTCTTTCGCAAGCTCCACTCCCGACTCGTGCGGGTCGGGTGGGCGACATGCCCCGTCCCCCGAGCCCTCGGTCTCCTTTTACAGCCGAATGTCCTTTACGGCCAAACATAAGGCGGCGCTCGATCTGCGACCACGTTCGCTCGAGTGCGCCTCCGGCACGGCCGGACCCCCTCCTTCAGCGACCTGCCAGGCCCCTAGCCAGGGCCTCTCGCTCCTTGGGAGCGAGGGGCCGTCCGCTCGAGCGCTCCCATGCCGCGAGGGAGTGGAGCAAACGGTAGCGCATCCACCGCTCGGCCCCCGGGCCCCAGCGGGTGAGCGCGCACCGATCTAGGTCGAGAACGTGGACCCCGGGCGGACTTGCTTCTACGTCCACGAGGATGTTCTTCGTGTTCAGGTCGCCGTGACGAACGCCCGCTTTGGCGAGGGATCGAACGAGGCTTCCCGCCGCCTCGAGGGCGCCGGCCCGGAGCTCGGGCGAGGACGGCCCCGGGCCCTCGGCGAAGAGGAGCTCCCCCAGGTCCCGGGTACCCGGCAGCCGCTCGATCGCGAGGTCTCCGCGATAGAGCAGGCGCCCCCAGTAGACCACGGCGGCCACGACGCTCGGGGTCGCAATGGCCCGCTCGCGCAGCCACTCGCTCGCCGCCACCTCGACGAAAGGGCGGGGGCGGCGCGAGGCGAGGTAGCGATCTCCCAGGAGGGAGGCGACGGCGCCGCCCCTAACGTAATGCTTCACGACCCAGGAGCCGGCGCCGGTCGGAACCTCGAACAGCGCGGCGCGCCCGTGGAGCGTGGACCGCCCGCCCGCTGCCGCTCTGGCCTCCGAGTAGAGGGAGCCCGACCGATCTAGCACGCTCCGGACCCACTTTCGCGCGGGGGGCCTGACCCAGGCCACGGCCGACCCGATCTCGATCGACTCGAATCCCTCAGGAGGCCGGGTCACCACCAGCCCAGTCACGACCCGACCCCGGCGCGCGTGCGGTCCCGACGTCCCGACCCTCCCGGCGGCGAGGATTGCCTTGGCCCGGCCGACCCCTCCGAGATACTTTTAGCACGTCGCTGAAGGAGCACGGGGGATCTCGCGCAAGGGGCTTGCCCGGCGCGGACAAGGAAGAGCGACGATGACGATGTCCCAGCATCGGAGAGCGGTTCTAACGACGTCTCTGCCCGCAACTCCCTCGCGCCCTGTGGGTTACGGTGCCACGGGGTCGTCTCCGTCGTTGGTGCTCCTCGACGTAGCCCATGGCTATGCTTTCGGAGCGCCGGCTCGGAGCCGACCCCGTGGCGCACGTAATGCGGCCCCTCGTGCTCCTTCAGCGACGCGCTAGCCCCCATGGTCTTCACACGCACGTCCAAGCGCATTCTCTGGGTCGACGACGAGATCGAGCTTCTCCGTCCACACTGTTTGTTCCTCCAGCAAAAGGGGTACCACGTGGACGCGATCGCCAACGGAGACGACGCGCTCACGCTTCTCCGGGAGGAGCCGTACGATCTCGTTCTTCTCGACGAGCAGATGCCGGGGCGGCGCGGGCTCGAGGTGCTGGAGGTGCTCCGTCGGGAGGATCCCCATGCGCGCGTCGTAATGGTGACGAAGTCGGAGGACGATCGCACGATGACTGAGGCGATCGGACGGCGCGTGGACGACTATCTGGTGAAGCCGACGAGCCCCCGACAGGTCCTTTCCGTTGTCACGCGCGTCCTCGAGGGCTCCTCGATCCGCCAGCAGCAGGTGGCGCAGGACTTCGCCGCCCGCTTCGCTCGCCTGAGCTCGCTCCGGGAGACGGCCGGGACCGCGTCCGAGTTTGCCGCGCTGTTCAGCGAGCTCACGGACTGGCACATCCGCCTCGCGGCTGCGGGGGAGCTGGGGCTTCTCGACTCGGTCAGCGCCCAGATGGACGATCTCCGAAAGGATTTCGGTCAGTGGATCAAGGCAATCTACCCTCGCTGGATGCGTGGGGAAGGTGAGCCTCCGGTCCTCTCCACGGACCTCGTGGAGCGCTACGTGGTTCCCCTGCTCGGCGAGGATCCGGTCGTACTGGTCGTCCTGGACTGCATGCGGCTTGACCAGTGGCGGGTGATCCTTCCGCTTTTGAGCCCCCTCTTCGAGATCGCTGAGGAGACCCACTACTCGATCCTTCCCACGGCCACCCCGTACGCGCGCAACGCGATCTTCTCTGGCTGGTTCCCCGACAGGATTTCGAGGGACTATCCGAGCTGGTGGGGCGGACGTGAGGAAGAGGGAGGCATGAACGACTTCGAGGACGAACTCCTGGCCGCTCAGCTCGAGCGCCTCACGGGACGCAAGGTCCCCGTCCACTACGAGAAGGTATTCTCCGATCGGGAAGCCGAACGGTTGAGGACGCGGGTCAACTCCGCCTTGAAGACCGAGGGAGCGGTCATCGCCCTCGTCTTCAACTTCATGGACCTCCTGATCCATACGAGAAGCGAGTCTCCGGTCTTCCTGGAGATGGCGAGGGACGAGATCTCGCTCCGCGACCTGACGCGGTCATGGATGGAGAGGTCGTCCCTGTATCAGCTGTTCGGCGAGGTCGCTCGGCAAGGTTACAGGGTCGTCGTCACGACGGACCACGGATCGATCCACTGCAATCGGCCGACCACCATTTATGCGCGGCGGGACGCGTCCTCCAACCTGCGTTACAAGTTCGGTCAGGATCTCCAGCCACAGGAGCTGGACTGCGTCTTCGCGACCGCGGATCCGGCCGACGTCCGCTTTCCGCCTGGACGCATGGGCACGAAGTACGTGCTCGCGCTCGAGGACTTCTTCCTCGTCTATCCCACCAAGCTGCGCGAGTACCAGAGTCGCTATCGGGGCGAGTTCCTGCACGGCGGAGTCTCGCCGGAGGAGATGATCGTGCCCGTGGCCACGCTCACCCCACGCCCGCGTTGAGCCTCTACCTCCGCATACTCGGGTACCTCGGGCCGTACCGTTGGGTCTTTCTGCTCTCGGTCCTCGCCACCTCGATTTACGCGGCGCTGGATGCCTTTTCGCTGGCGCTGCTAATTCCCTTCCTCCAGACGCTCTTCGCCGACGACGGTCCTGCGGCGGCCGGGACGACGGGCGCCGGTGCGTTCGACCTGGACCGACTCATGGAGATCACGCTCGGTCGATTCGTCGACCTGGCGGCCCCCCCGGACCAGGCGATGCGGGGGATCATCGTCTTTCTCCTCGTCGTGTTCCTGGTGAAGAACGTCTTCGACTACGTGCGGATCTACCTCGTCGCGTACACCGAGCAGGGCGTTACGAAGGACATCCGAAACGGCGTGTACGGCCACTTGGTCGAGCTGGACCTCATCTTCTTCGGGCGGACACGGGTGGGTCAGATCGTGTCCCGCCTAACGCACGACGTCGAGCAGGTGCGGACCCTGGTCACGAAGGAGCTCGCGAGGATCATCTCCTCGTTCTTCGAGATGGCTTGGGTGATCGCGTTCATGGTCGTGATCTCGTGGAAGCTCACACTCGTGGCGTTCGTCGTGCTTCCGGGCGTCGCCATCATCTGGGGCCCCCTCCTCAGGCGCGTCAGGCGCGGCGACCGACGGGTGCTGGACCTCGCTGGGGACGTGAATAGCCACGTCCAGGAAACGATGGCGGGGATTCGCCTGGTCAAGGCGTCGAGCGCCGAGGAGCACGAGCGGGGCCGATTCCGTCGCCTGACGCAGGACTACTTCAAGTCATTCGTCCGGACGGAGCGGTTCCGGGCTCTCTCGTCCCCGATCACAGAGTCCGTGGCCGCTCTGGGGACGGTGATCGTCCTCTGGTACGGGACCGGGCTGGTCCTTTCCGGTGGCGAGATCTCGGGCGCGGAGTTCGTGGGCTTTCTCGGCCTCTCGATGAAGCTCTACGCGCCCGTGAAGTACCTGGGCAAGCTTCCCGCGATCATCCTGCCCGGCATCGTCGCCGCCGAGCGGGCATTCGAGTTCCTGGACGCGCCGGTGGAAGTCCGCGATCAGCCCGGGGCCCAGCCGTTCCCAGGCCTGGAGAGGGAGATCGTCTACGACCGGGTGAGCTTCGAGTACCGCCCGGGGGAACGCGTGCTGTCGGACGTCAGCTTTCGGGCGCCGGCCGGGTCGGTCACCGCCCTGGTCGGGCCGTCGGGGGCTGGAAAGTCCACGCTCGTGGACCTCCTCGGCCGCTTCTACGACGTGACGGAGGGGCGGATTCTCGCGGACGGGAACGACATCAGGTGCTTCACGATCCAATCGCTTCGTGCGTGCCTAGGAATGGTCTCGCAGGAGACCGTCCTGTTCCACGATACGGTTCGGGCCAACATCGCGTACGGCATGGAAGGCGTGCGTGAGGAGGCGATCGAAGCCGCGGCTCGCGCGGCGCATGCGGACCAGTTCATCTCCCGGCTTCCAAGCGGGTACGACACGATCGTGGGGGAGCGGGGCACACATCTCTCGGGGGGCCAGCGCCAGAGGATTGCCATCGCCCGCGCGATCCTGACGGACCCCCCGATCCTCATCTTGGACGAGGCCACGTCCGCGCTGGACTCGGAGTCCGAGCGGCTGGTCCAGGCGGCCATGGAGCGCCTCTTCGAGGGGCGGAGCGTGTTCGTCATCGCGCATCGGCTCTCCACGGTGCAGCGGGCTCACCAGATCCTGGTGATGGACGAGGGGCGGATCGTCCAGGCCGGCTCGCACGAATCGCTACTGGCCGAGGGCGGGCTGTACGGGCGCCTCCACCGCCTGCAGTTCCAGGGGGAGGGGGAGGTGACCGAGCCGGCCACCCGTAGAGTGTGACGCGACCCACCCTCGGACATCGGCTCGAGTACCTCCTCTTTACCGTGGTGACGGTCGTCCTTCAGCGGCTACCGGAGCGGGCCGCGCTCGGGGTCGGGGCGCTCGTGGGGTGGATCGCCGGGTCGGTCCTCAGGATCCGCCGTTCGGTCGTGCTCGAGAATCTGACGCGGGCGTTTCCGGAGGAGAGCGCGAGCTGGCGGAGGCGGGTCGCGACGGATACGTACCGCCACTTTGGGCGCGAGGGTGCTACCCTCTTCCGAATGCGACGCCTCGGCCCCGCCCAGATCCTGGAGCGGTGCGAGGTCGGTGGTCTGGACCTCCTCCGTCGCGCGATCGAGGAGGGCCGGGGCGTCGTGGCCCTCACCGGGCACCTCGGAAACTGGGAGATGGCAGGCGCGGCCACGGCGGCGAGCGGCTTCCCCGTGGACGTGGTGGCGAAGCGACAAGCGAATCTTCTGTTCGACGCGTACGTGCGCGAAACCCGGGAACGGCTCGGGATGCGGGTCATTTACCAGACCGAAGCGCCCCACTCGGTGCTGCACGCCCTTCGGGAGCGACGTGTGGTCGCCCTCGTCGCGGACCAGAACGTCCTGACAGGAGGGTTGTTCGTCGAGTTCTTCGGTGAGGAGGCCTCGACGGCGCGGGGCCCCGCGGTGCTCGCGGCACGCGGCGGCGCGGAGGTGGCGATGATGATAAGCCGTCGCCTCCCCGGTCCCGCAGCGAGGTACTCCATGCGCTGGGTCCCTGTGAGCTACGAGCGGACGAGCGACCCGGACGAGAATGCGCGGCGTCTGCTGCGCGCGTATCATGCCTTACTGGAGGACGGGATCCGCGCCGCCCCCGAGCAGTACTTCTGGCTTCACAAACGGTGGAAGACGCGGCCGAGCTGAGATGGGAGCCCACAGGTGATCCACGTCGCCGTGCCAGTCCACAACGAAGACCGCACGCTGGGGGTCCTTCTGTGGAAGATCCGGAAGGTGATGAGGGGTTTCGGTCGAGATTATCAGGTGGTGGTCGTCGATGACGCGTCTGGCGATCGGACACCGGCCGTGCTGAAGCGGTACAGAGCGTTCCTCCCCCTACGGGTTCTCCGGACTGAGGCCCGCATGGGCTATGGGGTGGCGCTGGAGCGGGTGATTCGGGACGTGGTGGAGCGAAGTCGCTACCCGAAGCGGGACGTGGTGGTCACGATCCAGGGGGATCTGACGGAGGATCCCGAAGACATGGTCGCCATGGTCAAGATGATCGAGGGCGGGGCCGACCTCGTTGCCGGGGCGATGGAGGAGGGAGACCGCGTGCTCCCGCGACCGATACGCCTGGCTCGGCGCCTCGCCCGCCTCGTGGCCGGGGCGGTGCGACGCGCTCCCGTGAGCGATCCCCTCTCGGGCTTCCGCGCCTATCGCCTCATCGTGCTGAAGAGGGCGCTTCGGGACCGGGAGGAAGGCCGGCCCCTGTTCCAGTCGGACGGATGGGGCGCGAACGTGGAGCTCCTCGCGCTTGCCGCACCCCACGCGCGGCGCATCGAGGAGAGCCCGTTCCGCGTCTGGGTGGCCCGCCGCACCCGGCCTTCCCGTTTTCGTCCTGTGCAGAGCCTCGGCGCGCTCTTTCGCCTGCGCCGGACGTCCTGGCCGGGCCCCGCGGTGACCTGAGGCGTCGCTCCAGGGGGCTCGCGGCGTCGCTCGACGGCTCGTAGCGCAGCGTCGGTCACCGGGCCCCTACGAAGCACAGGCGCCAGGAGGTTCGCGGCCGCGACCGCGTCCTGGATTGCGAGGTTCACGCCCACGCCCCCGATCGGTGACATCGCGTGTGCCGCGTCTCCGATCAGGAGCAGCCCGGGGCGATGCCAGGTGCGGGCGCGATCCACGCGTACCGTTAGCAGGTGCACGTCCTCCCAGCCCGCCAGCCCGGCGGCACGGTCCCCGAAGAAGGGAGCGATTCGTAGCAGGTCTTCGCGGAACGCGTGGATCCCGCGCTCCCTCAGACGAGGGAAGGACCCCTTCGGGATCAGGTACGCGCATTGCCAGTAGTCGCCCCGGTCGATCATGACGAGAACCTGGCCAGCGGCGACGAGGCCGTCCATCCGTTCGGGATCTCTCTCCGACTTGGGAATCCGGATCCAAAGCAGATCCATGGGTGCCCCCAGCTCCCGGACCGGGACCCGTGCCTCTCTTCGAACGAGAGACCCACGTCCGTCGGCGCCGACGACGAGCCGGCTCCGAGCTTCGAGCCACCCGCGCGGCGTGCGGGCGCGCACACCCACCACGCGGTCGTCCTCGAAGAGGAGCTCTCTCGCTTCGGTCTCCATCAGGAGGTGGAACCCGGGGTGGAGTCGCCCCTGGCGCGAGAGGAACTCAAGGAAGTCCCACTGCGGCATGAACGCCATGAACCGGCACCGCGTGGGTAGGCGGGTGAAGTCCGCGATCCGTATACGTTGGCCGGCGACCTGAGCCTCCAGGAACGAGAGACGCTGGTGCCGGCAGGACAGAGCGTCCTCGAGGATCCCGAGCTCCTCCATGATCTGGAGGGTGGAGGGATGGATCGTGTCGCCACGAAAGTCTCTGAGGAAGTCGCGATGCCGCTCGAGAACGGCGACCTGCAACCCGGCCCGCGCGAGGAGAAAACCGAGCATAACTCCCGCCGGGCCCCCGCCGACGACACAGCATGCGACGTCGATAGTTCGGCCGTTCTCGAGCGACTCGATGGAGCGCTCTCCAGCTTGCCTCGACGGGCCTCCGCTCCTACCCTCCATGCGTGGAATCTCGCCGGGGTGGGGCGGATCCGCATTGTGTTCCCTGTGGGTGTCCCGGCCGTGGTCGCCGTCTGGAGCCGTCCCGCGAGGGCCGTGGTGGGATCACCGAAGATTCGGCTTTCCTGGTGGCTGCATGCTCCAGTTCCTGAAGCGATGGTTCCGGGCGCCCGGAAGACCGACCACCGGCGGCTCCGATGAGCGGCGTCTGGCGATTCTGGAGCGCCTGGCAGTCGGCGGCGAGGACACGCCCGAAGCGGCCCCGCTCTTCAACCGGCTCGCGGACCTGGAGCTGTCGGCCGGTAACCAGAGGGATGCCGTCCAGTACTACGGCAAGAGCGTCGACGTCTACGTAGAGCTTCGGCAGTTCGATTCCGCGACGGCCGTGTGCAGGAAGCTCCTCCGTGTCCTTCCGGGCGTGGTCCGGGCGCGATGCACGCTGGCATGGTTGAGCCTCAGGAAGGGCCATCTCGACATCGCGCGGCGGCACGTCGACGACTACGTGGAGGCGGCTCGTCAGGCGGGCACGTCGGAGTTGGCGGCGCAGCAACTCCTCCTCATGGCTCGGTACTCGACGGATCCGGGTATCCGCGCGCACCTGGCGCTCAAGCTTAGGGCGGTCGGGGACGAGGACGGGGCCCTGGAGGTGGAGCGTGGGGACTTCGGGACCCTGTCCGGATCGGGCGACCTGTGGGACCCGGTCGTCTTCGCGACCCTGCTGACCCCCGAGGAGCTGAGAGAAGCCGAAGAAAAGGGGCTGGAGATCCGGGTCTCGGAGGAAGGCGAGGAAGGCGGGGACGACAGCCTTCCCATGTACCGCCCCCCGGGGGTGTAACGGCCCTTCGAGTCAGCCCCCCGCGCAGCCGAGCTAAGGAGGAGATGAGCCCATGTCATCGTACGCACATCCCGAAGCGCTCGTCGACACGGAATGGGTTTCCCAGCACGCCGAGGACGCTGGTGTGCGGGTGGTCGAAGTGGATGTCGACACGTCGGCATACGAGCAGGGACATGTTCCCGGCGCCCTCGCCTGGAACTGGACGACAGAGCTCTGTGACACGGTGCAGCGGGACGTCGTTCCGGGAGACCGCTTCGAGGCTCTGATGTCCCGGTCGGGTATCGAAAACGATACCACCGTGATCCTGTACGGCGACAACAACAACTGGTTCGCGGCTTGGGCCCTGTGGCAGCTGAAGCTCTACGGTCATCGAGACGTGCGGATCATGGACGGGGGACGCAAGAAGTGGGTGGCCGAGGGACGGCCGCACACTACCGATGTGCCGAAGGTGGCCCGGGCGGAGTATACGGCGTCCGCGCCGGACCTATCCATTCGCGCGTTCCTGCCGGAGGCGATGGACGCTTCCCAAAATCGCACGCACGTGTTCGTGGACGTCCGGAGTCCGGACGAGTTCAGCGGAAAGATCCTCGCTCCTCCCGGGCTGCCCGAGACGTGCCAGCGCGGTGGGCATATCCCCGGGGCGTCGAACATCCCCTGGTCCCAAGCCTGCAGTGAGGACGGCACGTTCAGGCCCTTCGACGAGCTGAAGCAGCTGTACGCAGGAAAGGGGGTGCCGGGAGACAGGCCCGTGATCGCCTACTGCCGGATCGGAGAGCGCTCGAGCCACTCCTGGTTCGTCCTCCGGTATCTGCTCGGGTACGAGGACGTGAAGAACTACGACGGCTCGTGGACCGAGTGGGGGAATCTGGTGGGGGCGCCCATCGAGCGGGGGGCGTAACCAGGGTGCGCGAGGGCCGGGGCACTCAACCCAGGCCGTGCCCCGCGGAGCGCCCGTCAGGACACCTCGATGCGCCCGGTCCGGCTGGACCTTTGCTTACGGGCCCGCGCCCCCGTCTCGCTCCACCTCCAACAGGAAGAGCGAGGGGCCCCTCAGCTTCTTCCCCTTGATCCGGATCTCGAAGCTATAGCGTCCAGGCTCCGGGAACACGATGCCCTCGAGCGGCAGGATGAGACGCGTGCGAGGAGGCGGGAGGCCCGGCTCATGCGGCTGGACGTCCGTATGTCCGTCCACAGTGAGGGAAGGACGTCCGTCCGGTGCGATCAGGTCGACACGAAAGGCGTTCCTCCCCTCGTCGCCGAGCTGCCACTCGATTGTCGTCACGAGCACCATCCGCTCCTGCCGGGCCGGGAACCCGGGCGCGGCGAGGTCGTTGAACACACCCACCACGTCCATCTTCCCATCGGGCCGCATGTGGGCGTCCTCGCAGAGGAGAGCGAGCTGTACGTGCATGGGATTCCTAATGTGAGTTGGCAGGTCGCCGGGAAAGGGCCGAACGAGCGGGCAACCTGCTAGTCGCTCGGGGGGCCCCATCCGCCCCCGCCGGGCGTGCGGATACTGACGATGTCTCCCCGTTGGACCTCGAACGTGGCCTTGCTGGGAAGAGACTCCGCGCTCCTCTCCTCCTCGTGACCGGCCCGAAGGAGTGCGTTGGCTCCGGGAGCTCCGGGCTCCCCTCCGCCCTGTCCCGCGGGCCCCGTCCTCCGGCGCTCCGTGAGAAGCGTCACCCGAGCCGGAGCGAGGATCTGAATGTCGCGCTCGAGCCCGTCGCCGCCCCTGTACACGCCGCGGCCGCCCGAGCCCCGGCGCACGGCGTAGCGGAGCACCCGAAAGGGGTAGGCGTGTTCCAGCGCTTCCACCGGAGTGTTCAACGTGTTCGACATGTGCGTGTGCACCCCGGACAGCCCCGGACCGGACGGCCCCGCGCCCATGCCTCCGCCTACCGTCTCGTAGTAGGCGAAGGCTCGGCCCGTCCGGGGGTCCGTCCCTCCGATCGCTACGTTGTTCATGGTCCCCTGGGAGAGGGCCGGCACCCGGTCGGGGAGGGCGCCGGCAAACGCCTTCAAAAGCACGTCGGTAATCCGCTGGCTCGTCTCGACGTTCCCGCCCGCGACCGGCGCGGGAGGGGACGCGTTTACCACGGAACGCTCGGGAAGGAGGAGCTCCATAGCGCCCATGGCGCCTCCCCCCGCCGGCAGGGAATCACCGAGGAGGTCCTCCACGACCACCCGGACCACGTAACGAGCGGCGGACGCGGTCACGGCGGCGACCGCGTTCACGCCGCCCGTGGTCTGCGGGGCGCTACCCGTGAAGTCGATCCTCACCCGGTCCCCCCGCACTTCCAGCCGAGCCCGGATACGGATCGGCTCGTCGACGAAACCGTCGCCCTCCAGATCGTCCTGCGCGCTCCACTCGCCGTCCGGGATGCGCTCGATCCCGCGACGAAGGAGGCAGTCCGCATAGTCCAGGAGGGCGTGCTGAGCGGCGAGCGTCGGGCTCACTCCCTTACGCCGCGCGATGTCGCGGAGACGGCGGACACCGACCCGGATGGATCCGAGCTGCGCGTCGAGATCACCTTCCCGTTCCTCCGGGGTTCGGACGTTCGCGAGGAGGAGGCGCCACACTTCGGCGACGCGCGCTCCACGCCGAACGAGGAGGACGGGCGGAATCCGAAGGCCCTCCTGGAAGATCTCGCGGGCAATCGGCATCGACCCCGGCGTCATGCCACCGACGTCGGCGTGGTGGGCCCGCACGGCCACATAGCCGAGCAGCGGAGCTTCCGGGAGGAGTTCACCAGCAGCGGCTCCGGGCGCGTTCCCCTCACCCTCGATCACCTCCACGTGGACCGGGGCGATCATCGTAATGTCCGGTAGGTGCGTTCCGCCCTCGAACGGATCGTTCAGGATGGCCACGTCCCCCGGCTGGAGGTGTGGGAGCGCCCGGAGCGCGGCCTGAACGCTCATCGGCATGGCCCCGAGGTGCACCGGAAGGTGGTCGCCCTGAGCCACGGGCTCGCCGACAGGCGAGAAGACGGCGGAGGAGTAGTCTCTCCGTTCCTTGATGTTCGGGGACGAGGCCGCGCGGCGAAGCGCGGAGCCCATCTCCTCGGCGAGCGCTGTGAAGAGGTGCCGAAACACCTCCACCTCGGCGGCGTCCGGTGCGGCCGAGCCTTCAGGATCCACGGTCCTCACCGGTCGCCCCCTCTCCGGGGTTGCAATTTAGGCCGCCTCTCATGACCCTATAGCCTTCCCTTTCTCCAGGCCCGCGGGGCAGGAGAGCCTTCGAGCTCGCCGGTCCGGCAGACCACCTGGGTCACGATAAGACGGAGGAGTCATGACGGATAGAAAGAAACTGAACGACCGCGCGAGGGATGAGCTGTTCAGCCACATCAACCGCTGCGGAGTCCTCCAGGCGGAGGACAAGGACCAGGAACACTGGCTGGACGAGACGATGGGATATCTCGGGGAGCGTTACCCGGACCTCACGGAGGGCGACTTGAAGGAGCTCTACACCGTGGGGCTTCGTTTTTGCAGGCCACCGATTCCGCACGGAACGGGGGACAAGACGGGTCGGACGCCGGTGCCTGCGGGTGCCGAGGAGGGTTCGACGGCGTGAGGGCGCGGGGGCGTCCGTCGGGGTGGACCGCCCGATAATCGAGATTTACATTCGGGGCGTCCGCCTGCGGCCCGCGCGTGGCGGTGGCGAGGACCGGGTCGTTCTCCGATCACGCCCTGACAGAGCCCGGTATGGCTGATCGCTTCTGGAGCTCGGAGGAGTACGACGAAAGAGCGCACGATCTTTACAACGAAGGTGACTACGACGGGGCCCTTGAGACGTTGAAAGAGGGCCTCGCGCTATATCCGAACGCCGTCGAGCTGTACGTGGGGCTCGGCCACGCTCGCCTCGCGCGGGAGGAGTTCGCCTGGGCTCGGACCGCCTTCGAGCGCGCGCTCGTGCTGGACCCCGGGCACGAGGATGCGATGGTCGGGCTCGGCGAGGTGCTCCTCCGGCTCGGGCACCACGGAGACGGCCTGGAACTCTTCCGTCGCGTGGAGGGGCTCGGGTACGAAGACGACGTCGAGCTCATGCTCACCATGGGGAGGGCGCTCTATCGGGAGGGGCTCTATGTCCAGGCGAGGAGAGTGTTCAACCGTCTGGCGGCGGTGCGTCCCGACTGTGCCGAGGCCGTGGCCGCAGTGGGATACTCGATCCACCGGATGGGCGACGATGTGGACGCGTGCCGGCATCTCCGGCGCGCCCTGAGGATCGACCCCGATCTCTATGAGGCCCGAACCTACCTGGGACATCTCCTCTATGACCGAGGTGACTGGGACGGGGCTCTTCGGGAGTTCGAGCGGGTGCCACCGTCCGAGCACTGGGACTCGCTCGCCGTGTGGCGCGTCATTGAGCTCAAGCGAGCCATGGGACGACTGGAGGAGGAAGATCCCGCGCTCGCGCCCTGGCATGACCGACTCGCTCAGCTCGAGGAACAGGCGTGGGATCCCGTGGACCAGCTCCTGGCGGAGATTGAAGCCAGAGTCTCGGGCATGGGTGGATGGGACCTGCGGGATCAGAACCAGCTCGAGCTCTTCGGCTCTGGAGAGGGCAGCGGCCGGGACGAGCGCGTTCTCCACGTGCGCCTTCCGGGAGGCCAGGTGCTTCGTGGAACGTCTCAGGACGTCGTGAGGCAGTTTCGTGACCACCTGGGGTTCTCGCACGAGGCGCTCGCGGCGTTCATGAAACGCATGGCCGAGCGCTGGCACGAGCAGTATGGCATCGAGGTCCGCTCGGGGAGCCCCGACGGGTTCCTGCGCTCGGCATCGGAGTGTGGGCTCCTCCAGTTCTTCGACGCTCCCGGGGACGAGCCCAAGAGCGCACCGCCCGCGTGAGAGGTGCCATGCAGACCGAGACGCCCCGGATCGATCGCTTCTTCCGCGTCCTGGTTGAGGAGATCCGAAGGAGCTCCCCCGAGTTCCTGGAGGTGCCGTTCACGGTCGCGGAGATCTACCAGTCACTCATCCCCTATCACACGCACCGGGACCTCCTGGGCGTGGAGATGAACGGTGACTACGAGGATGCCTTGATGAGGCTGATGGCGGGGGAGGGAGGCTACCTGATCCTGGAGTCGGATCCGGCGAGGCTGCGCATCCGGCGCGAGCTCGAGCACGCTAATCCCAACACCGGTCTCTATCGCGACTTCGCGGCGGTGGACGTGCGGGTCAACCCGGAGAAGGTTTCGAAGGAGGAGACCGAGGGGGATGGCCTGCTGGGCACGGCGCGGATGGAACGAGGAGGTGAGTCGGGCTCCGTCTCCTCTCCGCCTTCGGACCTGGGCCAACGCGTGCGCGGAGGGCCCGGGCTCGCACGGCCCGGCGCCGATGATGTCCCCGAGCTATGCCCGGCGTGCGACACTAGGCTCCCGGAGCGGAGATCCCTCCGCTTCTGCCCGGAGTGCGGCATTGACGTGCGGCTCCTCAAGTGCTCGAAGTGCGGGGAGCTGCTCGAGCGCGGGTGGAAGCATTGCGTGGCGTGCGGAACGTCCGTCGGCACCTGATCGTCGGCCTCGCCTCGGCCCTGGTCGCGGTCGCTTGCGAGGCCCCGGCCCGACCCCCATCCGATCCGGGGCTCCGCGCTGAGCTGGGAATTCCCGACGAGACCCCGATTCACCGCGTGGACCTCGGAGGACCCGCTCTCGGGACGAGCGCGGTTCCCCGTTTCCTCGTGATCCATCCCGGGGACGTCGTCCAGTTCGTGGTGCTCGACCATCGGGTTCACCAGGTGAGGTTCCTCGAGGAAGGACTCGGCCCGGCCCAGCTCGCGTTCCTTCGGGATACAGCGCAGGACCGACCTCCGCCCCTCGTGGAGCAGGGGGCTCGGTTGGTGCTAACGTTCGAGGATGCTCCCATCGGCGCCTATGCCTTCGTCGTGGAGGGTTACGGCGCCCCGCTTCGCGGGGAGATTCGGGTCCTCCCGCGCTAGCGAATCGCGGGCGAACGACGGTGCGGAGGCTTGCCCCGGCCTCGAGCGACCTGTCGCGGAGGCACGACACGAGTGGGCGCGGGGCGGCGTTTCGGGCCGCTGGCGTCCTGTCGGCAAACTCGGTACTCTCCCGGTCCCGGGACCCTGGACACCAGGGATCCTCGTCACCGGGTGGCCGGTCGGCTTCCCCCGGCGCGCCTCCGGAGCCGCCTCGTGGCGAGCGCGAAGCGAGGTCCAGCCGATGCCGAACGCCGATCGTACCGAAGTCGTCTTCCTCTCCGGAAAGCGGACGCCGTTCGGCTCGTTCGGCGGATCCCTCAAGGGGCTCTCCGCCACCGAGCTCGCCGTCGTCTCCGCCCGCGCGGCCCTGTCCGCCGCTGGGGTGCCGGAGGACGCCGTCGGGCACGTCGTGTACGGAAACGCGCTCCAGACGTCGTCGGACTCGATCTACCTCGCCCGACACGTGGGGCTCGGGGCGGGGCTCCCGGACGCCGTGCCGGCGGTTACTGTGAATCGCCTCTGCGGGTCGGGCTTTCAGGCCATCACCCAGGGCGCTGAGGAGATCCTCATCGGACACGCCCAGGTCGCGCTCTGTGGTGGGACCGAGTCCATGAGCCAGGCCCCTCACGTAGTTCGGGGAGCACGCTGGGGTCAGCTTCGACTCGGCGAAGTGGGGGGCGCGTTCGAGGACCTGCTCTGGACGGCCTTGAGGGACTCGGCGTGCGGGCTCACGATGGCGGAGACGGCCGAGGAGCTCGCGGACCGCTACCAGGTCACGCGCGAGGAGTCCGACGCGGTGGCCGTCCGGAGCCAGCAGCGAGCGTTCGCGGCGTGGGAGGCGGGACGCTTCAATGCGGAGGTCGTTCCGGTGAGTGCCCCCTCCCGAAAGGGGACCGTCGAGGTCGTTCGGGACGAGCACCTGCGCCCCGACACGACCATGGAAGGCCTCGCGGCACTGAAGCCGTACTTTCGAGTGGACGGTCGCGTCACGGCCGGAAACGCTTCCGGGATCGGCGATGGAGCCGCGTCCACGGTGCTCGCGTCCAGGGCGTGGGGCGACTCCCATGGCCTGGAGCCACTGGGCCGTCTCGTCTCGTGGGGGTACGTGGGGGTCGAGCCAAGGGTCATGGGGATCGGGCCGGCCCCGGCGGCGCGCCTCGCCCTTGAGCGGGCGGGCCTGTCGCTCGACGACATGGCCATCGTCGAGATCAACGAGGCCTTCGCACCTCAGTACCGGGCGGTCGAGAAGGATCTTGGGCTCGACCCCGAGCGGACGAACGTGAACGGGGGAGCCATCGCGCTTACCCATCCGCTCGCTGCCTCGGGGGCCCGCATCACGATTCACCTCCTCCACGAGCTTCGCCGGAGGGGAGAGCGCTTCGGGCTCGGAGCCGCTTGCATTGGCGGTGGGCAGGGGGGTGCGGTGGTCGTCGAGGCGTTTGGGAGCCGGGCCGGCAAGCCGTGACGATCCGAAAGGTGGGCGTCATGGGCTGCGGCCTCATGGGGAGCGGCATCGCGGAGTCGGCCTCACGCGCCGGATACGAGGTGCTCGTCCGCGAAGTGAGCGGCGAGGAGATTGAGCTCGGGAAGCAGCGGATCGCCCGCTCGATGGACCGGGCCGTCGAGAAGGGGAAGATGACGGCGGCCGAAGGGGAGGAGGCACGGAAGCTCCTCTCCTATACGGAGGAGATCTCGGATCTGGCTGACCGGGACCTCATCGTAGAGGCGGTGGTGGAGGATATGGGCATAAAGCGGGACCTCTTCGCCCGGTTGGACGCGCTTTGTCCCAAGCGCACGATCTTCGCCTCCAACACGTCTTCGCTCCCGATCACGGACATGGCGGCGGCCGTGGAGCGACCCGACCGGTTCCTGGGGCTCCACTTCTTCAATCCGGTCCCGATCATGAAACTGGTCGAGATCGTGCGGACGATCGCGACTTCGGAGGAGACCCTGGCCACCGTGCTGGAATTCGCCCGGAGCCTCGGGAAGGAGACGGTTCACGCGAAGGACCAGGCGGGGTTCATCGTGAACCTCCTCCTCGTCCCCTACATGATGGACGCGGTGCGTCAGCTCGAGCGGGGGGCGGCGTCCATGGAAGACCTGGATCGCGCGATGTCTCTCGGATGCGGCCACCCCATGGGGCCGATCACGCTCATCGACTTCGTGGGGACGGACACGGCCTGCCGGATCGCGGAGATCCTGTACGACGAGTACCGGGAGCCCCGGTACGCGCCTCCCGCGCTTCTTCGAAGGGTCGTTTCGATGGGGCGCTTCGGAAGAAAAGTCGGGCGAGGGTTCTACGATTACTCGGGTGAGGTGCCGGTCCCGCTGCCGGTCTGATCGCCGCCCGGTCGCGGCCGCCGATTGGCCGCCCGGCGGTCACCCCCGTGGGCGGGGCTCCCGGCGCTGCCTTCTGCGCTCACGGCGAACCGCCGCCTCGCGCTTCCTCTTCTTCTGCGCGCTGGGCTTCTCGTAAGAGCGTCTCTTCCTGAGCTCCGAATACAGGCCCGAGCGTTGCACCTTGCGCTTGAACTTCCTGAGCGCGCGCTCGAGGCTCTCACCGTCCTGAACGATTACTTCCAAGCGAATCTCCCTCCTAAAGTTATGCGTGGTTCGGGCCCATCCATGGCGCCGGTGGGGACTCAGGAAAAATAGGGCTCCCGATGGCACGTTTCAAGAGAGCCTGCGTGGCCTTTACGAACGTTACTGCGAGAGCGAGGCCGTGGGCCTGGTGTCGCTCATTCCGCGCGAAGACCTGAGGGCGTTTTATCGGAAGGCGGCCCGATGGGCGGCCGAGCGGGGCGGCCTGGACGAAGCGGATCCGCTCGCGACCGTGCGAAGCTATGCTCGATCCGTGCTCCCCCTTCCGCCGTATCCGGTTTGGCTCGACGCCTATGTCTCGAATCGCCAGGCCTTCCTCGAGCGACTCGGTGTCGGGTCGACGCCGATTCGGGACGAGCCGGTCCTGGTCGCGGTGCGAGAGTGCGGTGAAGGATGGCACGCCGCCCTCTGCCTCGCCGGCTCTCCGGAGCGGTGGAGGGGGTTCCTCCACTTCCATCGCGATGGGACGGTTGGAAGCTATCGAACCGCGGACATCTTTCTTGGGGACGACGCCGACGAGATCCGCACTCGGTTCCTTTCCTTCGACACGAACACTCTTCGAGCTTTCCTTCGTTCGGTCGCTCCCTGAAGCTGTTTCCTGTCCGCGTCACGGTTGTTGTCCGCCGGTTACAGTTTTCGACAAAAAACTCCGCGACGACCGTTGTGCTTTCCGCCCGAGTGTCCGGGCATAAGCTTTGGGACGCCTGACGTCCGTCTCACACAATTCGCAAAACTCTCCGACCCCCCACGCGTCGGAACAGGTGGAGTACGTTTTTCAGCTGCCGCGCAACTGAAGGGGGGGCAACGAGTTACAGTATGGCCGTTGTGCGACAACAAGTTACGGAAGAGACTTGCGCGTCGCTGAAATGCGACCTATCATCGTGCCGATCTACACGGGGATCGGCGACCCGATCTGGTCGGTGTCTCGACGCTCCTCC
This sequence comes from Longimicrobiales bacterium, assembly GCA_965198065.1. Taxonomy (GTDB): domain Bacteria; phylum Gemmatimonadota; class Gemmatimonadetes; order Longimicrobiales; family Gaopeijiaceae; genus SHZS01. Next base: position 1,994,708 of record CBDAON010000004.1, read on the forward strand.
GGTGGCGCCCTCCAGCGAAGCGGCCGACAACCTCCAACGCCTCTGGTGACGAAAAGCGTATGTGGGATACCTGCTCCGTCCAGCTCAAGGTTCGTCTTCCCCGGGACATGGCAGAGCAGGTCGAGGAGGTTCAGCGCTCCGACCCGGAGTTCTTGAGCAGGGTCCTGATCTACGGCCTCACTCGGCGATCGATCTTCAGGCATCTGAGGGAAGATGGCCCGGATCCCGAGCGGCCGAGTGAGAGCAGCCACGCGGTGCTCTGAAGCGCTCCCCTCAACTCTCCTCTGGTCACTCCTCCGGACGAACCGGAACGTCCGTTCACCCGTAGGACCCTGACGCTCGGGCAACGGGTAAGTTAGCTAATCGGTAGCCGGGGTCCCCTTGCCGCGAAGCCGCGCTCGGGGGGGTGGGTGTGACTGCACCCGGGGAGGCGCACTTGAAAGAGCAGAGGGAATCCGAGCCGCCCGGCCAGGGCGCGGGACCGACGGATCGGGTCCTCCGCGCAAAGTATCTCGACTACTGCTCGGCTCGCGTTGCGGAGATGCTCCTTCAGCTCACCGCGGACGAGATGTACGTCCTGGCTCAGGACGCGGCAAAAGAGCTGGAGGCCGAGGAGGCGGAACCGCTGTCGTACACGAAGATCGTCCAGCTAGCTACCAACCGCATCTCCAGGAAGCTGTCCCTGCCCGACTTCTCCACGTGGGTCGAAGCGTACGAGCGCGACCCCCAACGCTACGAGAAGGAGATGCTCGGGCTCTGGGAGACCGACCTGAATACATCGGATCGGTCGATCGACTGACGAGCCGCGACGGGCCCGCGATTCAGAACGGGAGGTCGTCGTCGGGCTGGGCGAGATCGGCGTCCGACGAGCCGCTGGACGAGGGCCGGGACGGGCCGCTCCACCCTCCGCGTCCCCCACCGCCCCCTTCCGCGCCGCCGCCACCGAGCAGGACCATCTCCTGGACGTTGATGTCGGTCCAATACTTCACGTTACCACTCTCGTCCTGGGTCTGTGAGTACTCGATCCGACCTTCGACGTAGAGCCGGTCGCCCTTGGTCACATACTGCTCGACGATGTCCGCTAGCTTGGCCCAGAAAGTGAGCCTGTGCCACTCGGTCTTCTCCTGCTGCTGCCCCGACCTGTCGTTCCACGTACGGTTTGTCGCGAGAGAAACCTTTGCGACCTTCGTGCCCGAGGGGGTGGTCTTCACGTCGGGGTCGGCGCCCAGATTTCCGATCAGCATCACCTTGTTCAGAGATCGCGCCATGATTCGAGTTCGCTCCTTGGAGGGCGCCAGCCGTCGAGGGAGGTTGAAGGTAAACGGGGGGCTGGGGCGAAGCCATGGCCTCGGCCGTGTGCCCGGCGAGGCGCGGATCGTCCCTCGCCGGGACCTCCCTTGGCTCCCGACTCGCGCCCACACTAGCTTCCGGGTCTGCCATGGCCAAGCCGTCCACCATCCGTGTCGAGCGCTCCGAGGGCGTCGCCACGGTCACCGTGAATCGCCCGGAAAGGCTCAACGCTTTGAACGCCCATGCTGTGCGGAGGCTGGGCGAGGTCTTCGACGAGCTCCGCGTGGACGAAGAGGTCCGCGGCGTGATCGTGACCGGCGCGGGGGAAAAGGCGTTCGTAGCGGGCGCCGACATAGCGGAGCTAGCCGAGCTCTCACCTGTGGCCGCCCGAAGGATGAGTCGGCAAGGGCAGGAGGTGTTCGCTGGGATCGAGAGCTGCCCCAAGCCCGTCGTCGCGGCAGTCGGCGGTCACGCTCTGGGGGGCGGGTGCGAGCTCGCTCTGGCCTGCCACCTGCGTGTGGCTTCGGATGACGCGACGCTGGGGCTTCCCGAGGTGCGGCTCGGCCTCATCCCGGGGTACGGCGGAACCGTGCGTCTCGCGCGCCTGATTGGGCTCGGGCGCGCGCTGGAAATGATCCTCACGGGGGAGGTTGTGGGCGCGGAGCGCGCGCTCGAGATCGGCCTGGTGAACGCGGTCGCTCCGAGGGAGGGTCTTCTCGCGAAGGCCCGCGAGCGCCTCGACGCCATCCTCCGGAACGGACCCCTCGCCGTGAGGATGGCGCTCGAGGCAACGTACGGTGCCCAGGGGCTTCAGACGGACGAGGCGCTCCGCCTCGAGTCGTTCGTCTTCGGTCTCCTGGCTTCGACGGAGGACATGAAGGAGGGGACGCGAGCCTTCCTGGAGCGGAGGAAGGCGGAGTTCGAGGGCCGTTAACCGGGCGCCTTCGCGCCGCCCAGCCCTGCCTTCGTCCCGATCCGGATGCGCCTTCTCCGACTCTCGATCAAAGGGTTTCGAAACCTCGCGGATCAGGTCCTCGACGTCCCCGAGGAGGGCGTCGCCATCGTGGGATCGAACGCGCAGGGAAAGACCAACCTGCTCGAGGCCGTGCATTACCTGGAGACGTTCCGGTCCCCCCGTGGCAGACGGGATGAGCAGCTCGTGCGGATCGGGGAGACGCTCTTCCGCGTCGAGGCGGAGATCGGGCGTCGCGACGTCATGCGCGGCCGGGCGGCCGAGCCCATCCGGGTCGTGTCCGCGGCCTACGACGGCCCTACTCGACAGAAGCGCGTGTCCGTCGACGGCCAAGTGCCCGGGCGGCTCGGGGACGCCATCGCGAACATCGGCTCGGTCCTCTTCACGCCGGAGGACGTGCGCGTCGTGAGTGAGGGACCATCGGAGCGGAGGCGCTACCTCGACATCCTCCTGTCCCTGAACCTCCCCGGGTACCTTGAAGCACTTCGACGCTTTCGGCAGGCCCTCCAGCGCCGGAACGCAGCCCTTCGTCGGGGCGAGGGGGTGGCCTCGGTGGCCGCCTGGGACGACGTCCTCGTCCGCTCGGGCGCGCAGGTCAGCGTGAGCCGAGCACTCTGGATCGCGCGCCATGCAGCGAGGTTTTCGGAGTACTATGGGGAGGTCTCGGGAGAGCGGGTCGCTCGGATGGTCTACGAACCCGGCATTCGCGTGACCGCGGAGCACACAGCGGATTCGGTCGATGACTACTCGGAGGGGGGCGATGCGGTCGGCGGTGACCCGCGTGTGATCGACACCGTCGCGGAGGCTTATGGCGCCGCCCTCGAAGACTTGCGAGAGAGCGAGCGCCGGCTCCGCGCGACCCTTGTGGGGCCGCACCGAGACGAGCTGCGATTCTATATCGAGGCGCCCGAGGGAGAGCGGGATGCGCGCGAGATGGGCTCGGGCGGGGAACAGCGGACGATCGCCCTCGCCCTACGTCTCCTCGAGGCCGACACGGTGCGCGAAGGGCGCCGGCGGGAGCCCATTCTCCTCCTGGACGACCTCTTTGCCGAGCTTGATGCGGAGCGCTCTCGGCGGGTGCTCGACCTCCTGGACCGACGTGTGCCCGGCCAGGTCGTCCTCACGGCGCCGAAGGAGAGTGACGTTCGATTCCGGACCGAAGCGCTCTCGCGGTGGTGGATTGAGAAGGGGGTCGTGAGGAAGTGAAACCCGGGAGGTCGGGCTCGTCCGGGGGGGATCGAGGCCCGATCCGCGGCCCGGCTCCCGAGCATGCGTCCGCAGAGCGCGCGCCTTCTGAGCCCCGTGCTGGAGATCCGGCTCGCGTCGGCGACGTGCTCGACGGTGTCCTCCGATCCCTGGGGCTGGCCAAGGCCCTCGCCCGTCAGGGCGCCATCGTGCGCTGGCCGGAGGTGGTCGGGGAACGCATTGCCGGGGTGACCCGGGCCGTCGGGGTGTCGACGGACGTCCTCTTCGTCCAGGTGACCTCGAGCGCGTGGCTCAGCGAGCTGAGCCTGATTAAGCATGACATCCTCCGGCGCCTGAACGCGGGCCAGAAGGAGGGGCGGATCGAACGGATCGTCTTCACGCTCTCCGAGGGGTCGAGCCCGGGCTCCCGAGAGCCCTGATCGGCCCGCTGGAGGCGACACCTCCTTCGTCTCCTTCGGCAATGGAAAAACCCCGCCGAATCCGGTAAATTTCAAACTCCTACGAGCGGTCGCCCGCGGCTCTGTGCGGAGCCCCTCGTACCCCCTCCAGAGTCCACCACTACAGGGGTCATGGCCGACAAGCGTCCGCAGAAGAAAGCCTCCGAGTACACGTCAGGCAAAATCCAGGTTCTGAAAGGCCTCGAGGCCGTTCGAAAGCGCCCCGGGATGTACGTCGGCTCGACCTCGAGCCGGGGGCTCCATCATCTCGTATACGAGGTCGTGGACAACTCGATCGACGAGGCGATGGCCGGCTTCTGCACGAAGGTCGAGGTCACGATCCACTCGGACAACTCCGTGACGGGGGTGGACAACGGGCGCGGAATCCCTGTGGACAAGCACCCCACGGAGAAGGTCTCGGGCGTCGAGGTCGCCATGACCACGCTCCATGCCGGGGGGAAGTTCGACAAGGACAGTTACAAGGTGTCCGGCGGGCTTCACGGTGTTGGCGTGAGCGTGGTGAACGCCCTCTCGGAGACGCTCGAGGTCGAGGTATGGAGGGACGGAGGGCGTTGGCGCCAATCCTTCGCGCGCGGAATCAAGCAGAAGGAGCTGGAGAGGATCGGGAAGTCCAACGGAAGCGGGACCCGCGTGACGTTCAAGCCAGACCCGCAGATCTTCACGGAGATCGAGTACAACGTGGAGACGCTCTCGAGCCGCCTGCGCGAGCTCGCGTTCCTGAACAAGGGGCTCGAGATCGTCATCCGGGACGAGCGCGCTGCGCTCATCAGCGAGGAGACCTACCGCTACGAGGGTGGGCTGGTGGAATACGTCGAGTACCTCCGCGCGACGCGAGCTCCCCTCCACGAGAAGCCCTTCTACTTCGAGGCCCAGCGCCCGGAGGCCGAGATCGAGCTCGCGCTCCAGTACGATGTGGGGTTCACCGAAAACACCCACACCTTCGTCAACAACATCAACACGCACGAGGGTGGGACCCACTTGACGGGCCTGAAGGCCGCGCTCACGCGAACGATCAACGAATACGCGAAGAAGAACGGGCTCCTGAAGAAGGCCGACGAGACGCTCTCGGGAGACGACGTGCGGGAGGGGCTCACGTGCGTTCTATCCGTCCGGGTCATGGAGCCCCAGTTCGAGGGGCAGACCAAGACCAAGCTCGGAAACTCCGAGGTGCGGGGGGCGGTCGAGACCGCCGTGAATGAGCACCTCGCCACCTGGCTAGACGAGAGTCCCAAGGCGGCTCGCACAATCGTGGAGAAGTCGCTCTCGGCGGCCCGAGCGCGCGAAGCCGCACGTAAGGCCCGCGACCTCGCCCGTAAGAAGAACGCGCTCGAGGGCGGGATCCTCCCCGGAAAGCTCGCCGACTGCTCGCTGAGCGATCCCTCGATGACGGAGATCTTCATCGTGGAGGGCGACAGCGCGGGGGGGAGCGCGAAGCAGGGCCGCGACCGGTCCTTCCAGGCCATCTTGCCAATCAAGGGGAAGATCCTGAACGTCGAGCGGGCCAGGATCGACCGAATACTGTCGAACGAAGAGATCCGCGCCATGATCACTGCTATCGGCGCCGGGATCAGGGATGACTTCGATCTCGATAAGGCGCGATACCACAAGATCATCCTTCTGTCGGACGCGGACGTAGATGGAGCTCACATCCGTACGTTATTGCTTACGTTCTTCTTCCGTCAGATGCGGGAGCTCATTGAAGCCGGATACATTTACATCGCTCAGCCGCCGCTTTACCGCGTGGCCAAGGGAAAGCAAGAACACTACGTCTATTCCGAGGAGCAGCGGGACGAGGTTGTGAACCGGCTGACGAACGGGAAGAGCGAGGACGCGAAGGGCATCTCGATCCAGCGGTACAAGGGGCTCGGCGAGATGAACCCCGATCAGCTCTGGGGGACCACCATGGATCCCGCCGCCCGCACCCTGTTCCAGGTCACGATGGAGAGCGCCGCGGCCGCTGATTCAATCTTCTCCCGCCTCATGGGAGACGACGTCGAGCCGCGGCGGGAGTTCATCGAGAAGAACGCTCGGTACGTGAAGAACTTGGACGTCTGAGGAGTGCGGGGTGGGCCGCTTCCTGGAGTGGGCCCGCTCTCGACCCCGGATCCAGCGGCCGTCCCGGCGAGTTGTATCGAGAACGGGGCAGGGGCGATCGTCCTGGACGGAGCCGGGCTCCCCCCAGAGACGTTCGACCTGAGCACCCGACTCCTTGGAGGGCTGCTCCGTCGGCTCTCCACCTACGGCGTCTGCCTGGCCCTCATGGTGCAGGGTCCGTCCAAAGCACTCTCGAGGGTTCCAGGACTTCGCCCAAGAGGCCAATCGCGGGCAGCACGTGGGTGTCTTTGCCACCCTCGGCGAGGCGGTGGCCTGGCTTGAGAAGGACTGACAGATGGAGGGAGCTCGGACGAGTGGAGCTCCGGGTTTCGACGCTTGCGTCGCCCTTGACGCATCAACTCATATTGATGTATCGTTTCTCAAATGTCTACCGTCGCCCTTCCGAGTCCCGCCCTGCTGCGGCGCTTTCAGGCGGTGGCCGAGGACACGCGCCTCGAGATCGTGCGGCTGCTCGCGGACGGGGAGCGCTGCGTGTGCGAGCTCCAGGCCGAGCTGGACGCCGGGCAGTCGCGCCTCTCCTTCCACCTGAGGAAGCTGAAAGAAGCGGGCGTTGTGAGCGACCGGAGGGACGGCCGGTGGGTCTACTACTCGCTCGTGCCCGAGACGCTCGAGGAGATGCGGGCGTTTCTGGGCGAGGTCAAGTCCTGTTGCCGATAAGGCAGGACCGGCGATGCCCGGCCGCGCCTTTTTTTTCTGCCGATCCATCAACATGCGTTGATACGGGAGGCTGGATGAGCTACGAGATGAAGGAAGTCGTACGAGAGAAGTACGGCGAGGCGGCGCTTCGGGTCACGAGGGGAGAGAGGGGCTCCTGTTGCCGTCCTTCCTGCTGCGGCGGGGATGCCACGGATCCCATCACCAGGGATCTCTACGATAGGGCGACCACGTCGGAGCTTCCCGAGGAGGCGGTGCTCGCCTCCCTGGGCTGCGGGAACCCCAGCGGGCTCTCCGACCTCCGGCCGGGTGAGGTCGTGCTCGATTTGGGGAGCGGGGGAGGAATCGACGTGCTCCTCTCCGCGAAGCGGGTCGGCCCCACCGGGAAGGCCTACGGCCTCGACATGACAGAGGAAATGCTCGCACTGGCCCGGAAGAACGCGGCGGACGCCGGCGCCACGAACGTCGAGTTCCTGAAGGGGGACATCGAGAACATCCCGCTTCCCGACGAGTGCGTGGACGTGATCATAAGCAACTGCGTGATCAACCTGGCCACGGACAAGCGCCAGGTCCTCCAGGATGCCTTCCGGGTCCTGAAGCCCCGGGGCCGGCTGGCGGTGTCGGACGTGGTGGTCCGCGGGGAGATCCCGGCCGAGATGCGCCGGAGCCTGGAGCTCTGGGTCGGGTGCGTGGCGGGGGCGCTCGAGGAGGAGGAGTTCGAGACACTCCTCCGGGAGGTTGGGTTCGAGGAACCGAGCCTCGAGCCCACGAGGGTATACGACCCCGAGGACGCCCGGGTCTTCCTCGAGGATGCGGGGCTCAACGTGGACGCTCTCCTCGGGAGCGTGGAGGGGCGCCTCATGTCCGCGTTCGTGCGCGGGCGCAAACCGGATGAGGGGAGGTCGACCGTCGAATCGGGACCGGAGGCCGCCGGCGCGAACCCTCCGGGGAAGCTGTGCTGCGGGCCGGCGTGCTGTGGCTGACGCGATCGGCCGACCGGCCGACGCGAGCGCCGATCAGACGTATCGGAAGATTGGCGGGAACGCGATGACCACGATGACGGCCCAGAGGGCGAGGATCGGAAGGTAGGCCATCTGCCAGCGCTCAAGCGCGCCGAACGACTCCCGGCCTCGCAAGAACCCCACGTAGAGCTTGGCCGACCAGGCCAGGTTCACGAGCAGGATGAGGTTCTCTCCTAGGGCCGCCGTTCGGTTCGGACTGAACCCGAACTCCGAGATGCGCGTCCGCGATGAGGGCGCTGACGACCAGCAGGACCGTCACGCCGTCGAATACGTCGGGCGGCGCGTCGGGGTCGCGGGCGGAGACCGAGTAGAGCAGTAGCCCGAGAACGACGACCAGTAAGAGGTCGAACGCGATCAGCACGTCGCGCTCGATGTCGATTCCCCGGCCCGTCCACGCCATCGTCCCCAGGAAGGCCAGGAGGGTCAAGGCGAAGAGGGGTGTGAAGACTCGGGTCAGCACCGGCGCCATATTCTCGATGACGCTCTGCTTCGCCTCCACGAGCCAGGACCCGATGAGAATGGCCCCCATCGCCCCGCACGGCAGGATCCACGATACGAGCAGCCACTCCACGTCCACGCCGATCGCCTGGAACATGCCGCCCATGAACGCCGCGAGCACGCCGCCGCCCAGCGCGATCAACACGTAATAGATGAAGAGCTCGCCCGAAAACCGCACGAAGTCCATTCGCCGTCCGGCTTCGTTCCAGCGGCCTCCGGCGTACGCCACGCCGACGGGGAGCCAGAGCGCGATCGGTAGGTGGAGGATGGTGAGCACCTCTGTGGAGCCGAGTGGCTCGAACGGGTAAGTGTTCGCGAACACGGCAGCGAGCGCGAACGCTCCGGCGAGCCGTAGGCGTATCCGGGGGGAGAGCCCGCGCTTCCAGGCGAAGTAGCCGGCGAGGAGCGGCAGGACGAAGAGGCTCATGTTCCGAGCGTAGAAGGACTCCCCGCCGCCCATGAGCTCGAGGCCGAAGAGCTCCGGGACCTTGATAGCGACGCCGGCTGCCACGGCGAGGGCAAAGGCGACGATCGTGTCCTCACGGCCCCGACGCCCGTCCTCGGTAGGGCTCGACGTCAGGACCAGCTGCTTCCAGAGCCGCTCGGAGTGTTCGCGCGCAAACTCGTGAGAGAGCGCGTCGAGCGTGCCCATACGCTTGACCGCAACGAGGAAGGCTTCGTCCGAGGTTAGACCGCCGCGGACGAGCGCCGCGACCTGATCGCGCAAGTGGTCCTCGAGCTCCTCCACGTCCACCGGCCGGATGGACTGGCGACGGCGGACGTAACTTCGCCACTCGTCGATGCGCGCTTCCAGAGCGTCCGGGGGATCCGATGCGTTAGGCACGTCGTCAGCCTCTCGAAGGTGCCGGGATCGGCGACGGGAGGAACGGCAGCCGCCGGACGGGCGTCGGGAGGCGCGGCCGTGAAGGGACAGGCCGCACTATGCCCGGCACGAACCCGGCGGGAAGGGTCGCGGCCACCCAGATCTTCCGAAGGGTGTCATCCACGGTCTCCCACTGCCGCCGCTGCTGGGCCAGCTGGGCTCGTCCTCTTGCGGTAATGCGGTAGTACTTCCGACGGCGACCGCTCTCCGACTTCCCCCATCGCCCCACGATGTGGCCCTGCCGCTCGAGCCGGTGGAGCACCGGATAGAGCATACCGTCCGTCCACTCCATTTTTCCTCCGGACAGCTCGCTCACCTTCTTGAGGATCGCATACCCGTAACTGTCCCCGTCGCTCAGGATGGCCAGGATGACGGACGTGGCGGAGGCCGCGACGAGATCCTTGCTGATGAGCATGCCTGGCGGGCCTCCCGCGGCTGGCGAGGAGCGGAAGCTTGGTTACCCAGTGGTACTATACATAGTTGTACTATGTATTGCGAGCCGGAGCGAGTCAGCAGGTTTTTCCATGGGCATGCCCACGATCGACCGGCTCACCGTTGCCGGCCCCGTCGTCTACCGGGATTGGCGGGCTACCGGGCAGATGGAGGGATCCCGATGAGCACCCTGGAAGAGGCTCTGGAAGCGAACCGGGAGGCCGTTCGCGGCCTGGTGGCTGCCGGGGAGCGTTCCGGAGCCAGATGGTCTGTCCCACGAGCGGAAGGAAAGTGGTCCCCCGCGCAGGTCACCGAGCATGTGGCGCTCTCTCTCGAGGAGTCCGCCAACCTGGTCGCGGGGCGGCCGAGCAAATTTCCCAAGCTACCCTTTCCTCCTTCGACCCCTCGCCCGCGGCCTCCTCTTACACCGGGTAATCCGGACCGGTAGGTTCCCGAAGGCCAGGACCAACAGACCGATGGACCCGGAGCGGGGTCCGGACACGCCAGCGGAAGGTCGGGCCCGGGTCGAAGTGGCGGCCGCCGCGTTCGATCGCGCGTGCAGCGAGAGCACGGCGGATTGCCTAGAGAGCGATACGTTCGGCGTGATCTCGCTCGTGGATTATGCTCGGTTCCAGGCGGTCCACACCCGCCACCACACGGTTCAGATCCCGGACCCGAATTAAGGTCGGCCTCCGCTCACACCCGGATCGGAGGTGCGGGTACGTTGGCACGACGGGCCATCAGCAGAGAGGTGAGCGATTCGCTCCCCCGGTGCGAGCTCACGTTTCTCCGGCGGGAGCCCATCGACGTGGGCCTGGCCCGCCAGCAGCACGCCGCGTACGTGAGAGCCCTGGAGCAGCACGGCTGCAGCGTCGCCGTGCTACCCGCCCTGCACGACATGCCGGACGCGGTCTTCGTGGAGGACCCCATTGTCGTGCTCGACGAGTGCGCGGTCGTGGTGACGCTCGGGACGGTCAAGCGCCGAGCCGAGATCCCGTCCCTGGCCGCCGAAGTCGAGAAGCATCGGCCCCTTCGCCGGACGGAGCTGCCCGGGCTTTTGGACGGTGGGGATGTCCTCCGCATCGGTCGCACCTTGTTCGTGGGTCGCTCCACGCGGACGAACGACGAAGGGATCGAGCAGCTCGGGAAGATCGCCTCTCCGCTAGGGTACGAGGTACGGGCCGTGGAGCTGGGCGACTGCCTGCACCTCAAGTCGGGGTGCACGTTCGCGGGCGAGCATGTGCTAATTCACGAGCCGTGGGTGGATCCGAGGCCCTTCGAGGGCTATCCCCTGCTCCGCGTGCCGGCGTCTGAGCCGGGTGGCGCAAACGTGCTGCGGCTCGCAGCCGTGGTGCTCGTATCGGCGAGCCATCCGAAGACGGAGCAGCTTCTGCGGGGGCAGGGCTACGAGACCGTAGTGGTGGACATCTCCGAGATGGAGAAGGCCGAGGCGGCACTGACCTGTATGAGCGTGCTCGTTTGAGTGATTGCGGTCACCGTCGTCTGTGCCACGCTCGCGGGGGAGTTGGGGGGCAGCCCTCCCGTCGGCCGAAGGCGCTTGCCGCCCCCCAGAGCGCGCTCTACGATCAGCACACGAGTTCCGCTCCCCCCGGCCCGTTGGAGAGCCCATCGCGGGGGTTCGAGAGCGGTCCGCCCTAAGGAGCCTATGAGCCCCGTTAAGGTGCTGGTCATCGAGGACGAGCCGGGAACCCGTCGCCTCCTCCAGGAGCTCCTTCGGAGCCGAGGGCACGAGGTGGAGGCGTGCGCGGATGGGGAGACGGGCTGGAGGGCCTACCAGCGTGAGCGTCACGCGCTCGTGCTCCTGGATCTGCAGCTGCCCGGAATCGACGGGCTCGAGGTGTGCCGCAGGATCCGGCGTTTGCCGGAGAACGATGAGACGGTGATCCTGTTCGTCACGGGCGTGTCGCGGGCAGAGGCCCTGGAGGAGGCGCTGGAAGCCGGCGCGAACGACTACGTTCCGAAGCCGGTCGACACGGAGGAGTTCCGGGTTCGCCTTTCCATCGCGGAGCGGCGCCTAAGGGATATGAGGGGGCGCAAGGAGCGGGAGGCCAACCTCCGGCACGAGTCGTACCGTTTTGCCGTGCTCGTCGTGGACCTGTGGGACTTCGCCGAGATCAATCGCGATCACGGTCGCGCCGTGGGAGACAGTCTCCTCAAGGGCGTGGCTCAGAGACTCGAAGAAGCGGTGCGGTCCGTAGATTCCGTGAGTCGCGTGACCGCGGATCGCTTCGCGATCTTACTGGACGGGCTGGCCGACGTGAGCGACCCGTCGCGCATCGCCGTACGCATTCACCAGGGCCTGTCCGCCTCGTTCGAGCTCGCGGACGAAGGGATCCGGACGAGCGCCTGCATCGGGATCGCGCTCAGCGCTGGGGGGCTACGAGGGCGCCGAAGCGATGCGTCAGGGACGCGCAGGGCGCACTGGACGAGGCGAAGGCGGAGGGGCCGGGAACGTACCGTATGCACGATCCCGTGATGCACGCGAAGGCCGTAGCGCGGGTCCAACTCGAGACCAGGATCCGGACGGGGCTGGAGCAGGACGCGATGGAGCTCCACTATCAGCCCATCGTGCGCCTGGAGACGGGCCGGATCGCCGGATTCGAGACCCTTATCCGCTGGAGGGACAAGGAGCGCGGCTGGATCCCTGCCGAGGAGTTCATCCCCATCGCGGAGGGGGGGAACCTCATCCTCCGCATCGGCGCCTGGGTGCTGGACCGGGCCGTCGCCCAGCTGGCGGCGTGGCGGGAGCTCATGAGCGGCGAGGTCCCGCTCTTCCTCAGCGTCAACGTCTCGGGGCGACAGTTCACCGAGCTCGATCTGTCCGAGCGGATTGCCGACAGGCTCGACCGGGCCGAGGTCCCACGAAGCGAGCTCCACCTCGAGATCACGGAGACGTCCCTGATGGAGCGGGTGGAGGTGGCGGCGCGGGTCCTCTCGTCTCTCAAGGAGCGAGGCATCTCGGTCCAGGTAGACGACTTCGGAACGGGTATTCGTCCCTCGCATACCTGTGCCGCTTCCCGATCGACGTCCTGAAGATCGATCGATCGTTCGTGAGCCACATGCACCATACGCCAGAGAGTCGCGAGGTCGTGCGCACGATCGTGCGCCTGGCTCACAACCTCGGTATGTCCGTGATCGCCGAGGGAGTCGAGACGGAAGGTCAGCTGGCCGTGCTCCGGGAGATGGAGTGCGACCTCGCCCAGGGCTACCTGTTCTCGCGACCGGTCTCGGCAGAAAAGATACCGGGTCTCATGGGAGACCCGGTATTGGCCTGATCGGGGCCGGGCCGGCCGTGGTGGGCCGCGGCGGTTGCCCACCCGGGCCGTGGAGCCTCAATCCCGATACCAGCCGTGGCGGCTGAACCGGCTGTGCAGGAGGCCGCTTACCTTCGCCGGGCCGGATCCGGCCGGGTCCACGCCGTCGTCCACGTAACAATAGGTAGTACCCCCCGGTTCGTATTGTGCGCCACTGGCCCGCGCGCGTATGCGTAAGCTGTACGGCTGCCCGCGCGTGATTAGGTCTGACGGAAGCGGTGGGGCGTCCGATTCCGGTCATCCGGGGTCGGAGAGCCCGAGGGGCAGATGAGCGATTCGCTGAGGCTCGACATCGTCAGGGGCCTCCTCCTGGACCTGGATGGAACGGTCTACCAGGACCGCCGCGCCGTACCTGGCGCGGTGGAGGCGCTGGAGGTACTGAGAGAGCGTGGGATTCCGCACCGATTCGTCACGAACACCACGCGCCTGTCCCGGGACGGGCTCGTGGACCTGCTCGGGAGCCTTGGGATCCCGGCGGAACGGCACGAGATCTTCACCGCACCGCTCGCGGCGCTCCGGTGGCTCCGAAGTCGGGAGGTGAGGCGCGTAGCCCTTCTCGTTCCCGAGGAGGGCCGACGTGAGTTCGCTGATCTGGAGGTCGACGACACGGATCCCGAGGCGGTCGTCGTGGGCGACCTGGGTGATGGGTGGACGTTCGAGGTCATGAACCGTGCGCTCTCGTCGCTGCTTGGAGGCGCGCGCCTCGTCGCCCTCCAGAGGAACCGCTACTGGCGCCGGGGGGACGAGCTCGTGCTCGACGCCGGACCCTTCGTTCAGGCGCTCGAGTTTGCCGCGGGCGTCGAAGCCGTGGTCGTGGGGAAGCCGGAGCCCGGATTCTTCCAGGCCGCGTCGGCGTCCATGGGCCTGGAGCCGGGCGAGGTGGCGGTGGTGGGGGATGACATCGAGGCCGACGTCGGGGGGGCCCAGGGCGCGGGCGCTCTCGGGATCCTAGTGCGCACGGGAAAGCACCGGTCCGATGACCAGGCGCGCTCCGGAATCGAGCCGGATCTCGTCATCGACTCGGTGGCCGACCTGCCGCGGCTGCTCTCGACGTGATCAGCCCATGTGGGGATACCGCCAGTCCGTCGGCGGAACGAACGTCTCCTTGATCGTGCGCGGGCTGAGCCAGCGGATGAGGTTCAGGAGCGAGCCGGCCTTGTCGTTTGTTCCCGAGCGACGGGCGCCACCGAAGGGCTGCTGACCGACGACCGCGCCGGTCGGCTTGTCATTCACGTAGAAGTTGCCCGCGGCGTGGCGGAGCCGCTTCGTGGCGTCCTGGACTGCGGCACCGTCCTGGGAGAACACGGATCCGGTGAGCGCGAAGGGACTGGTCTGGTCGAGGAGCTCCAACGTCTCGCTCCACCGCGAATCGGGGTAGACGTAGACCGTGAGGATCGGGCCGAAGAGCTCGCGCGTCATCGTATCGTACGTCGGGTTCTCGGTGCGGAGCACAGTGGGCTCGACGAACCACCCGATCTCGTTGTCGGCCCCCCCCCCCAAGACGACCTCGAGCCCGTCGGCGCGGGCCTTCTCGATGGCTCCCTTGTGCTTCTTGAACGCCTTCTCGTCGATCACGGCGCCCATGAACATGGAGAGATCCTCGCCCACGTCTCCCATGCGGATCTCGTTCACCATGGCCACGATCCCGTCCCGGACCTCGGGCCAGAGGGACTGCGGAACGTAGGCGCGGGACGCGGCCGAGCACTTCTGTCCCTGGTACTCGAAGGCGCCCCTTCCGAGGGCGACCACGAGCGGTGCCAGGGACGCGGAGGGGTGTGCGAGCACGAAGTCCTTCCCGCCGCTCTCCCCGACGATTCGTGGGAAGGCTCGGTACCACTGGAGGTTCTCGGCCGTGGTCTGCCACAAACTCGCGAGCGCGGCCTCGGATCCCGTGAAGTGGAGCCCCGCGAACGACTCATGGGCGAGCGCGACCTCCGCGATGTTGGGACCGCTTCCGTGGAGGAGGTTCACGACACCGGCGGGAAGGCCGGCTGTCCGTAGCGCTTCCATCGTGTAGTGCGCCGAGAGCGCCTGCTTGTCGGACGGCTTCCAGAGGACGACGTTCCCGAGCATCGCAGGCGCGGTGGGGAGGTTTCCGCCGATTGCCGTGAAGTTGAACGGCGTGATTGCGAGGACGAATCCCTCGAGCGGCCGGTAGTCGAGTTGGTTCCAGGTGCCGGGTGTCGAGATGGGCTGCTCGGCGTAAATCCTCTCGGCGAAGTGGATGTTGAAGCGGAGGAAGTCCACCAGCTCGCAGACGGCGTCGATCTCGGACTGGTAGACGGACTTGGACTGTCCGAGGATCGTGGCGGCATTGATCGTGTCGCGCATAGGGCCGGCCAGGAGGTCGGCTGCGCGGAGGAAGACGGCCGCACGGTCCTCCCAGGGGGTCTCGGACCAGTCCCGCGCGGCCCGCAGCGCCCGCTCGATCGCCCGCTCCACTTCCTTCGGTCCGGCCGCCTGCACCGTCGCGAGCTCCAGGTCGTGGCGATGGGGCGCACGCTGCACGAACGTCGTCTCGCCTTTCTCCTCGGCTCCGCCGATAACGAGCGGAAGCTCCGCCTCCTGCCGGCTCATCTCCCGGATGCGAGCTTCGAGCGAGGCTCGCTCCGTCGAGCCCGGGCGATACTCTCTCGGCGGCTCGTTCCGGGGCGGGGGAACCGGAATCTGGCCCTGCCTCATCGTCCTCCTCCTCGGGCACGTGGTGCCAGGATGCTTGCTCCCCGCGCGTCCGCCACGCGGATGAAGTCCAGCACGGTCTCCACGGCGGCCAGGTAGAACTCCGGCGTGATCCGAGCGACGGTGTCCGTCGGTCTGTGATAGTCGGGGTGGTCCTCCACGCCGAAGTAGAGGAACGGGATCCCCGCGTCGTGGAAAGGACCGTGATCGGAAGCCGACGTCCAGTCGTCCCCGGGCGGAAGGCTCGGCCGGTCGTGCCCGGTGAGGACCGTGACGCCGCTACGACCCGCCACCAGTTCTCCGAGGAAGGGGTAGTGATAGGTCCCTGCGGCGTAGAGCTCGCCCGCGTCGCTCCTGCTGATCATGTCCAGGTTCACGTTCAGGACGACGGAATCGAGAGGGACGGCGGGATTCGACACGAATGCCCGCGCGCCGAGTAGGCCCATCTCCTCGGCGTCGAACGCAACGAAGAGGAGCGAGTGGTCGGTCGGGTCGCCCGAGAAGTGGGAGGCGAGGGCCAGGAGCGCGGCCGTCCCGGAAGCGTTATCGTCCGCCCCGTTGTAGATCTGGTTCCCTCGCATTCCGAGGTGATCGTAGTGGGCCGATACGACGATGAAGCGGCCGGAGAAGGCGCGGCCCGGGACGACACCCAGGATGTTCGCTCCGCGGCTCCCGGGTTCGCCCGAGCCGCCGCTAGGCTCGAACTCCTGAAGCCTCCGCCCGTCGATCGCCTGGAGCCCACTCTCTTCGAACGCTTCCAGGAGGAAGTGGCGGGCCCGCTCGATCCCCGGGGTCCCCGTCCGCCGGCCCTCCATGGAGTCGTGTGCCAGGATCGAGAGGTCCATGAGCAGCCGAGATCGTTCCTCCACGCTCAGCGTGTCGGCGGCGACCGGGCGCTCCAGGGCCAGCGCGGCGCCCGGCACCAGATCCGGTGCGAAGGGGGCCAACGTCCCGACGGTGACGCCGAGCAGGATCCCGAGCACGGCAGGGCGGAGGGCGGGGGCTCGCATCATGGGATCCTGCACCTACACTTGACGGTACCGAGTGGTTCTGGGGGCATCGACGCGCTTCGGGACGGCCGAGGGAGGCGGATCGTGAGACGACTCGAGCGGACGGTGGTAATCGGCGCCCTCGTGCTGGCCGGTCTCGTGGCCTGGCTGCCCTTTTCGGTCCAGGGGCAGATCACCCGAGCAGAGCACGCGGAACGCAGGCGCGCATTGGCCGAGCGGACCGGAGACGGCCTCCTCCTCGCCGTGGGAAGCGCGGCTCCCCCCGAGGATTACATCGCCTTCTATCAGAACTCTCCGCTTCGCTACCTGACCGGATTCACCGAGCCGAACGCGACCCTCGTCATGCTGGTGCGCGGGGGGCAGGTCCAGCGAGAGATCCTGTTCGTGAACCCGCGGGCGCCGGCGGACGAGACGTGGGAGGGGTACCGGGTCGGTGCGGCCGGGGCCCGAGCGGCTACGGGAGTCCAGGGCCGGAGCGTCGAGGATCTTCCGGCCGTCCTCGATTCCCTGGTGTCCTCGGGGTGGTCCGAGGTCGGCGTTGCGACCGCCTACGATCCCTCGGGCGAGCTCCTGGATGACGTCTCGCAGCGGACCCGGGGCCTGGTCGAGGGAAGGGCGGGGATCGCCTTGCGGTCCGTGGCTAGCCAGGTCGACCAACTCCGGTACGTCAAGTCCCCAGCCGAGCTGGATCTGATCCGGAAGGCGGCGGACATCACGGTCCAGGCCCAGCGCGAGATCATGGGCGCGGCGGCGCCCGGGATGAACGAATTCGAGCTCCAGGCGCTCCTCGAGTACACGTTCCGCCGGTACGGCTCCGAGCGTCCGGCCTTCTCGTCCATCGTGGGATCTGGCCCGAACTCGACCGTCCTCCATTACAACGCGAACGACCGCTTCATGGAAGACGGTGACGTCGTCGTGGTGGACATCGGGGCGAGCTACGGCGGATATGCCGCGGACGTAACGAGGACCCTCCCCGCGAATGGGCGGTTCAGTGAGCCGCAGCGGGAGATTTACCAGGTCGTCCGGGATGCCCAGGCCGCCGCGGAAGGGGTCGGACGGCCCGGGCTCAGAGTCCAGGAGATGTCGGCGGTCGCCGCGAGGGTGATCGCCGAGGGCCTCGCCCGCCTTGGGCTGATCGAGTCGCCGGGGGCCACGTTCGTGGACGAGATGGGGCGCGAGCTCCCGCAGTACTTCCTCTACTACATGCACGCGCTCGGGCACGGGATCGGGCTCGACGTCCACGACCCCTATCCGTCGGTTTTCGAGCCGGGGATCCCGTTCACGATCGAGCCCGGAATCTACGTGCGACCTAATCTCCTCACCGAGGTCATCCCCGACATCCTGGGGAATCGATCCCTCCGTGAGACCGTGGCCCGGGTGTTCCCAGGGTACGTGAACATCGGGGTCCGAATCGAGGACGACTACGTGGTGACGTCGTCGGGGGTCGAGTGGATCTCTCGCGCTCCGCGCGAGCTGGACGAGATCGAAGCCCTGATGGCGGAGCCGTGGACCGGCCCGGGGAGCCGGGACGCGGGCCGGGTGGAGTGGTACCGGGCGTTGCCGTGACACCCGCCGTCCGCCGCAATCTGCTCGGGGCTGCCCTGGGGTTGGCGGGGTGGATCACTTACCTCCTTCTCTCCTCGCGCCCGTCCCTCGCCGAAGCGATCGCGGGCTCTGGCCCCATCCCGTGGGGCCGGCGCCAGCTCTCCCTGGCCACGTCGCTCGTTCCACTCTCGCTGGCCGAGGTCGTCGTCCTTGGGGTAATCGCCCGTCAGGCGATCGGCTCCTTCCGCGGAGTCCGTGCGATCCGAGGCGGGGAGGCCGGCGTCCTCGCGGTCCTCGCACGCGGAACTCTGCATCTCGCCGGGGACGTAGGGATCCTCGTGTTCCTATTTTACCTGCTCTGGGGCTTCCAGTACGCCCGGCCGGACCTGGAGGCCCGTCTGGGAATCGAGGCCGGCGGAGAGGTGAGCGCCGACGAGCTTGGACGGCTGACCGCTCGCTCGATTGAGATCACAAACGAGCTCTACCGGGAGATTCACGGCTCCGACGACGCGGGGGAGCCGACGCCGACGCCAGCCATTGGCCCGTCGGTGTCCGCCCTGGAGGAGGGATGGGCGCAAGTCGGGGCGCTGTACGATCTCCCCACGGCAGTGAACCGGAGCTTCGGTTCGCCCAAGACCTTCGTATCGAGCCCGCTTGTCAAGCGACTCGGACTCGCAGGCATGCACTTCCCCTACACGGGGGAGGCGCTGGTCCTCTCGGACCTGCCGGGCGTGCTCCTCGGAAAGGACCTGGGGCACGAGATGGCCCATCAGCGCGGTTTCGCGTCGGAGTCGGACGCGAACGTCCTGGGCTTCCTCGTGGCGAAGGAGTCGCCCGATGCGATCCTCCGCTACTCCGCCTACAGCTTCCTGCAGCGCCAGCTCGTGAGCGCGCTCCAGCGCGTCTCCTCCTCTGGAGCGAGCGACGCCGTGGCCGCCCGCATCCCGGGGGTGGACCGCGATCTCCGGGCCCTGAGCCGCTACTGGGAGCCCGCCCGTACCCCGGTCGCGGCCGTCGCCAGCCGAGTGAACGACGCGATGCTCCGCTCCCACGGAATCGAGGAAGGGGTGGCGAGCTATGCGGGGAGCACGTGGGTCTTCATCGCGCTGGCCCGAGCGCGGGGTGAGGACACCCTGTTCTGAGGTGCCTCGGATGCGCTCGGCGCCCCGTCCACCGGCGGCGGCCAGCGGCCCGACGGGGCCAATCAGGTTCCTCGGCTGCCCTCGACGGCTCGCGCGGAGGCGTTCAGGCAGAACGTTCCCGGGGTGGGACGGCAGTGGCACAGCGAGAGTGGAAGGGCCGCGCCCTCACTCGGTGAGATCGTCGCCCTCCCGTCGATCACGCCCTCGACCAGATCAGCCAGCATCTCGGCGAAGCTCGGGTCGTCGTGTGGGATCGGAACGCGGTGGAAATCCAGCCCGGCGTCCTCCGCCTCCCCTTTCAGCTCCAGGTCCAGCTCCGCGAGCGTCTCGGACTGCTCGTGCATGAACGAGACGGCGTCCACCACGATCCGCTTCGCGCGAGCTCGCTCGACCACGTCCTCGATCGCCGGCTGCGTCCACTCGATGTTCCGGCTTGTGTGGTTTTGGTATCCTAGCTCGTACCGGTCCACTCCCAGTCGCGACGCGATCTCCTCGCACAGCTCCTCCACGTAGTCCTCGTAGCGGCTTCCCTCTTCCAGGTAGCGTTTCGGCGTTCCGTGCGCGGAGAAAACCAGGAGCGTTTCGGGGTCCGCGAGGTCGAGGCCCCGCTCGGCCGCGAAGCGGCGGATCGCTGCGGCCCGGAGCCCGAGGTACGCGGGATGGCGGTGCCACCCCGTGATCCCGACGAAGGCCACGTCGCCGCGGTGGTCTCCCAGCGCCGCCTCCACATCGTTCAGGGCCGCCACCGTCGTGGTCGGCCCGCAGAGGGGATAGATGGGGAGGCCTAGGAGGCGCGTGGCGCCCTCGCTCACCGCGACCTCGACGACGTCGGCGACCAGAGGCGACGTGAACTGGAAGGCAGAGTACACCGGGAGGGGTCGATCGCGTCGGGCCAGCGCCGCCTCGAGCGCCCGCGCCTGGCCGTCGGACTGCTCGTTCATCGGCGAAGCGCCGATGTGCTCGTATTCCTCGATCAGCCCCGGGGCTCGCCGCTCCGCGAGCTCACGACTCCGCTCGAGTCTCGCCACGGGCGTCCCGTGCTCCTCGAGCGCGGCGTTCGTGTGGAAGATTCGCTCGAGGAAGGGGATCACCTCGGCGAGGGTGGGCCGGGGTGGCTCCCCGAAGTTCAGCACGATGACCGCGTCCTTCATGGCCTCTTCGGTCCGCTCGCGGGCTCGGGGGAGCGCCTGTCTCCTTCCCTCAGGGCCGCGAGATCCACGGAGTGCACATGCTCGACGACGGCTCGAACGACGTCGGGATCCGTTTCCGGAAGAATCCCATGACCCACGTTGAAGATGTGTCCCGGACGCCCGCTGACCCGCTCGACGATCTCGTGTGCCCGGGCGACGGCGACCTCCTTACCCGCCAGCAGAGACACCGGGTCCAGGTTCCCCTGGATCGCGCGATCGTATCCGATCGTCTTCCACGCCTCGTCGATCGCCACGCGCCAGTCCACGCTGATCGCGTCGCCTCCTCCGAGCGCCAAGAGAGGGATCAGAGCGGGGTTCCCCGTGGCGAAGTTGATGGAGGGGACGGCGGAGTCGGCCAGCCCTCCGAGGACCCGGGTGGTATAGGGCAGCACGTAGCGCCCGTAGTCTTCGGGTGCGAGACACCCCGCCCACGAGTCGAATACCTGGATGGCCGCCGCCCCGGCTTCGGCCTGGGCTCTGGCGAAGGCGAGCACGTGCTCGGACCAGTACGACATGAGCTCGTCCCAGAGCTCGGGCTCGCTCCACATGAAGGCCTTCGTGCCCTGCCGCTCCCGAGAGCGGGGGGACTCGACGAAGTACGTCATGAGCGTGAAGGGAGCTCCCACGAACCCGACCACGGGAACTACCAGCCGCTCGGTCAGGATGCGTAGCGTTTCCAGGACGAAGTCGAGCGACTCGCGTGGGTCGAAGGGCGCGAGCGAGCGAATCCGCTCTGCGGTGTCGAACGGCTGGGGGAGAAGCGGGCCGAGCCCCTTGTGGATCGTGACCTCGAGGCCGGCCCCGATGAAGATCGTCGAGATGTCAGCGAAGAGGACGGCCGCGTCGACCGGAAAGTACTCGAGGGGGAGCGCGGTGATGCGGGCGGCGAGCTCCGGATCGCGGGTTACCTCCAGCAGGTCGCGATCTCGCTTGAGCTCACGGTAGCGCGGAAGGGAGCGCCCCGCCTGCCGCATGAACCAGACGGGGGTACGATCCAGGGGCTCGCGCCGGAGCGCGCGGAGTAGGAGATCGTTCAAGCAGGCGTCGATCCCGAGAATCGGCGGAGAGCCGCGGTGGATGGCATTGCCCTTGGCCGCCCTCGCGTCTCAATTGGTCCACGAGCCTCTCGACTCGAACCCGCATCCTACGTGGAAACCAAACGACCCACCATCCCCGCGGCCGAGGAGATCCTGGGCGGATACTTCCCGGTTCTGGATCACGGATTCGTCTCCCTGGTGGATTACATGGGGTCCGACGAGGACGTCGAGCGGGCGGCGCGGGTGAGCTACGGGTACGGGACCCGGAAGCTTTCCCAGACCCGGGGGCTCGTTCGCTATCTCCGCCGGCATCGACACACAACGCCGTCGGAGATGGTCGAGCTCAAGTTCCACTGCGCTATGCCGATGTTCGTGGCACGGCAGTGGATACGACATCGGTCGGCCTCCGTGAACGAGTACAGCGCTAGGTACTCGCTCCTCCCGCTCCTCTTCTACAAGCCGGGCGCGGAGAGCTTCGCGCTCCAGAGCCGGTCGAACCGACAGGGTCGAGGAGAGCCAGCCCCCAGGGAGCTGTGGAAGGCGGCGGTGGAGCGTTGGGAAAGGATCCGGTCTGAAGCGTCGGCGGGGTACGAGTGGCTCCTCGGTGAGGACGTCGCTCGGGAGCTCGCCCGGATCGACCTCCCGCTCTCGACGTATACGCAGTGGTACTGGAAGATCGACCTCCACAACCTCTTCCACTTCCTCTCTCTCCGGGCGGACTCGCGCGCTCAGTTGGAGATTCGCGAGTACGCACAGGTCATTGCGGGGATGCTGAAGCGTGTCGCCCCCCTCTCGTTCGAGGCATGGGTGGATTACGAGCTCGGGGGCGCTGCCATGAGCCACGGGGAGCTCGATGCGCTCCGTGGGCTGATCGAGCCGCGGGGGGAAGATGGGATCGCGGTGCGGAGCGGCGTCGCGGAGCTGGGGGCCGCGGCGCTCTCCGAGCTGGGTCTCTCGAAGCGGGAGGTCCGGGAGCTCCTGGAGAAGCTCGAGCCGCGCACGCTTCCTGACTTCGAGCTGGACCTCTCCCGGATGCGCGCCCCTGAGGCCGTCGCCACCGAGATGGAGCGAGCCGTGCCGGGCGTATTCGAGTGACCAGGGACCGAGCAAAGAGCCAGCCCATGGAGGGGCGGGCCTCCGGTGGTGGCCGGGCAGAGGGTCGAGCCGGCCGGGCTGACGCCCCCCCGGGGACCGTCGGGAGGGCTGCCAGGGGGGCCGGAAAGGCCGATGGGTCCGGCGGCTCGGCGAAAGACGCGTTCCCGGGGGGCCCTCGGGTGGACGACCACGTCGGGAACACTCCGATGGTCCGCCTGATCCGGGTGGTCGAGCCGGACATGGCGGAGGTCTGGGTCAAGCTCGAGGGGATGAATCCCGCCGGCTCGATCAAGGACCGCCCCGCCAAAGCGATGATCGACGATGCGGAGAGACGAGGGGTCCTCCGGCCCGGCGGGACGATCGTCGAGCCGACGTCGGGAAACACGGGAATCGGACTCGCCCAGATTGCCGCGGCGCGCGGGTATCGGCTCGTTCTGTGCCTTCCCGCGCAGATGAGCGAGGAACGGAAGCTCACCCTCACGTCATTCGGCGCGGAGCTCGTGCTAACCGATCCGGAGCGACGCATGCTCGCCGCTATCGAGAAGGCCGAGGAGCTCGAGAAGGAGCTCGGCGCCTTCTACCCGAATCAGTTCGCGAATCCCGTCAACCCCCAGATCCACTACGACACGACAGCGCCCGAGATCTGGCGTGATATGGAGGGACGGATCGACGCGTTCGTCTACGGCTCGGGCACGGGCGGCACGATCACGGGTGTGGGTCGCTACCTTAAGGAGCACGACCGGAACATCCACGTCGTGGCCGTCGAACCCTGGCGCTCGGCGGTCCTCTCCGGCAAGGAGCGCGGGCAGCATGAGTTCCAGGGCATGGGTCCGGGGTTCATCCCGGCGAACCTCGACCTCGGCGTCGTGGACGAGGTCCTCCCGCAGTGGGAGGAAGAGGCGTTTCCGTTGGCCCGCCGCCTGGTTCGAGAGGAAGGCCTGTTCCTCGGCATGAGCTCGGGAGCGATCGTGCTCGCCGCTTTACAGGTGGCGAGGCGGATGGGCCCGGGTCACCGGGTCGTCGCGATCTCTCCCGACTCCGGGGCCCGCTACCTGAGCACGTCGCTCTATTCGGCCCATCCCGAGGAGGCTGGGAGCGCGGAGTGAGCCGCTGGAATCGGCTCAGGTACTCTCTCTATGCGTCCATTTACGACCGATCGTGGGCTTGGGGGGCTCTCGGCGGAGGGCGATCGATCTCATGGCCCTCGGACCGGGAGAACGCGTCCTCCGTGGCGTGAAACGTGAGGTCCTTGCATACGCTCTCGTAACTAGCGCCTTCAGGGGAGCGTCTCGCCCACCGCCACCACTGCGGTTTCGGGAACCAGGTGGAGGTCGTCCTCCACGAGGTGGGCGGCGTCGGACATTACGATCACTGCCGTTCCCGGCGGGAGCTCGCGACTGAGGCCAGGGACCGGGTGGTCCTCGGCGGGAGAGTGGATGGCCACCTGGCCGCGCCGGAGCGACCGGTCGGCGCACGTGCCCACGAGGCGGATGGTGGCCCACCCGGGTCGTGGAGTCCACACCATGTTCTTGGAGGAGTGTACCCGCGTCTCGTTCGGGTTCATCGCGACCTCGACAATATGCGTGAGGGTTCGGTTACGTCAGCTTTACCTTTCCGTGAGCCAGGAGGTCCACGGCGGCACCCTGTGCCGCCGTGAGCTCGCGGGGTGCCCCCACCACCACTGCCCGGGATCTTTGATCCTCGGGAATGTGGAGGATGAGGGCGTCCGGCCCCCGGGGGGGCTCGTAAGGCGTCGCGCGACCGTCGGCGCTCAGGACCACCGCTTTCCCAGGGTGGAGCCGCTCGGCCAGGCGGCATCCGAACTCGAGCCAGGTGCCGATCGGGTCGGCTCCGGCCTCCGCGATCGGCTCGAGCACGAGGCTCCGGTACTCGCGAACGGCCTCTTCGTACCCTTCCTCGTCACGCTCCCTGAGCTGTCTCAGGAGCCCCCGATATCCCTCTCTCGGGTCGCGCGCGCTCATCCGCTCGAGAACTTCGGCCAGACGGCGATCGGCCGTCTCTTGGAGGTCGGAATCCATCGAACGAGGATGCTGTCGCGTCACCGCCTGGTCAACGCCGCCGCTCCGAGCCGAAGGCTCCGTATGCACGACTCCTTCCCGGGCGCGCCGTCAGGGGTGACATTCAGGGTCCCTTCAGGCGTTCCCAGACAACCGACCGGCCGGGATCGCGCCACTCCGCCGAGGCGACCTGTGGACACGACATTCGGTGAGTTCGCTCCGGATCCGCGCGTGCGGGCCGACGAATTCATGGACCTCACCTGGGAGATGTTCGGGGAGCTCTGTCGCGCTCTCGCCATGCGGGTGGGACAGTCGTACGCGCCGGAGGTCGTGATTGGCATTGCTCGGGACGGAGTTATCCCGGCCGCGGTGCTGGCGTCCATCCTACGCGCGGACTTCTACTCGATGAAGATCTCGCGGTGGGACGGCCGCGAGCGCGTGCGGGAGCGACCCGCGGTCCTCTCCGCTGCGCCCCCACAGGTGAAGGGCCGGCGGGTCGTGCTCGTGGACGAGGTCACCACCTCGGGGGAGACGTTCCGACTCGGGCTCGCGGCCCTGAGGGATGCGGCGCCCGCCGACATTCGGACGGCCGCGGTGTTCGTGCGGCCGCGCGGATACACCCCCGACCACTTCGCGCTCGAGACCGACGCGACCGTCATCTTCCCGTGGGACCGCAAGGTCTTCGAGGACGGGAAGTGGGTCGTGAACCCCCGCTATTCGGACGTCCTCGACGAATAACAAGGGTGACGGTCGAGACCGCCTGGACCGTCAGGGCGCGTGCCTGGAGCCGTGGTCGGGTGTCTGGAGCCCTCAGGCATGTGTGGTCACGCGAGCCGGTCCGCGGTGCGGCGTGCGCTCTCCAGGCGACCCGTGATGCCCGGACGGTCCGCGTAGGCGGCGCAGAGGTGGATGCCCCGCGGTAGGACGAGGTCATCCATCGAGCGCCAGCTCCGGTCCCAGGCGGGCATGCGGGTGCGATGCACGAGAAGAGGCGTGGCCTCCGTCCCCGTGATCCTCTGAAAGTCTGCCCGGGCGGTTTCCAGGATCTCGTCGTCGGACCGATCGCACACGGCTTCCCGTCCCATTCCGCCCAGAAAGGCCGTAAAGAGGCCCCTTCGATCGAAAAGCGCCTCGTGCGCGGTGACGCCCCGCGTCGCGTAGCCATCTTCCTCAGTGACCTTGAAGCCCGTGCCCATTTGCCGCAGCGCCCCTCTGTCGGAGGCCACCAGGGGCACCACGGCGAGCGGGTTGTAGCGGAGGGAAGCGAGCCGGCGCCCCGCGTCGCGGGATAGGGGCTCGATCAGAGGGGAGGCCTCGGGCGCGGGGAGCGTGAGGACGACCTCCTCGACGGGAACCCTATCGCCCACGCCGCCGTGGACGACCTCGAAGCCGCCTGCCCCCCGCGGTTCGATCGCAGCAACGGGACGACCGAGGCGGACGTGCGCGCGGTGCACCTCGGCAAGCGCCCGAGGGAGGGCGCCCATGCCACCCGAGAACGAAACGACCGGGAGGCGCTCCCACTTGGCCGCGCGAAGGAGCGCGAGGAGGAGGCTCCGCCCGCCGCCCGCGCGCTCCAGGGCCGGCAGCAGCGTGTCCCTCGCCTCCATGCGGGCCGGATCCGATGCGTAGAGACCGCCGAGGAGAGGTGCCGCGAGCCGCTTGGAGACCTCGGCCCCGAGCTTCCGCTCGAGCGCCTCTGCCACCGACTCTTCCGGCCGGGGTGCCTCGCGGAACAGGTCCCCCAGCGCCCGGACCTTTCCGGCGGGGGAGATGAGCCGCGTCGCGACGGCCTGCCCGAGGCTGAGCGGCGCGGGCAGGAGACGCCCCTGATGAAGGACGGTAAACGGCTTCCCGGCGGGGGCACGCACCGTCGAGGGCCCCAGCCCGACTTCGTCCACGACCGCTCGGAGGCCCCCGGTGAGGCGCATGCGCTGAGGTCCGAGATCCGTCGTCACGGGTCCGAAGGGGCCCTCTACGACGGCGCTCCGCATGACGCCGCCCGGTGCGCTCAACGCCTCGAAGAGGACGGCGTCCACGCCACGCTCCCTGAGGAAATGGAGGAGGAAGAGCCCGGAGATCCCGCCGCCCACGATCCCGATCATTGGAGGTGCAGAGGGATCAGCTCGCCTGCATGGAGTCCAGGAACTCCTGGTTCGTGGCGACCCGCGTCATGCGGTCCATGAGGAACTCGACGGCTTCGGCCGCGGGCATATCCGACAGAAAGTTCCGGAGCAGGTAGACGCGGTTCAGCTCCGTCTCGGTCAGGAGCAGCTCTTCCTTCCGAGTGCCCGAGCGGTTCAGGTCGATCGCGGGGAAGATCCTCTTGTCGGCGATGTGCCGGTCCAGGATGAGCTCCATGTTCCCGGTGCCCTTGAACTCCTCGAAGATGACCTCGTCCATGCGGCTTCCGGTCTCGACCAGTGCGGTCGCGATGATGGTGAGAGATCCCCCTCCGTCGATGTTCCGCGCGGCTCCGAAGAAGCGCTTCGGCTTGTGCAGCGCGTTGGCGTCCACGCCCCCGGAGAGGATCTTCCCCGAGTGCGGGACGGTCACGTTGTAGGCACGCGCGAGACGGGTGATCGAGTCCAGGAGGATCACGACGTCCGTGCCGTGCTCGACCAGGCGCCTGGCCTTCTCCAGGACCATCTCGGCGACCTGCGTGTGCCGCTCGGCCGGT
This sequence comes from Longimicrobiales bacterium, assembly GCA_965198065.1. Taxonomy (GTDB): domain Bacteria; phylum Gemmatimonadota; class Gemmatimonadetes; order Longimicrobiales; family Gaopeijiaceae; genus SHZS01. Next base: position 2,021,967 of record CBDAON010000004.1, read on the forward strand.
TCGTCGAACGTGGACGAGATCACTTCCGCGTCCACGTGCTCCTCCATGTCGGTGACCTCCTCGGGGCGCTCGTCGATCAGGAGCACGATGAGGAAGATGTCGGGGTGATTCCCGCGGACGGAATTCGCGACCTTTTGGAGGAGGACCGTCTTCCCCGCCTTCGGCGGTGAGACGATGAGACCGCGCTGCCCCTTCCCGATCGGCGCGATCAGGTCCATCACACGCATCGAGATGTCGCCGGCCTCGTTCTCGAGTCGGATCCGCTCCTCCGGATACCGGGGGCGCAGGTTGTCGAAGGCGATCCTGTGCTTGGCCTTCTCGGGGTCCCCCAGGTTCACCTGCTCGACCTTGAGGAGGGCGAGGTAGCGCTCCCCGTTCTTGGGGGGACGGACCTGCCCGAGGATCGTATCCCCGGTCCTCAAATCGAACCGTTTGATCTGGGAGGGCGAAACGTAGATGTCGTCCGGACCGTACAGGTAGTTCCAGTCGGGCGAGCGCAGGAATCCGTATCCTTCAGGCAGGACCTCGAGGACGCCCTCGCCCCTGAGCACGACATCGGTGTCGAGCAGGTTCTGCTCGATTCGGAAGATCAGGTCCTGCTTCCGAAGCCCCGAGTAGTTCTGGATGTTGAGCTCGGCGGCCAGGTCGTGCAGTTCCTGGACGTTTTTCTTCTTTAACTCGGCGATGTCCACAGAGGTCTCCAGGTCGGATCGCTCCGAAGGGTTCTGTCCAGCGGGACTGTCAGGCCGTCGGCCCGTTGCTTGAGATTCGCGTTATGAACTTCGGCCGGAGGCCGGGAACACGGAGGGGCAGTAGCTCGGGAGGCGACTCGGAAGACGGAGCGCGGCTCGAACTGTCCCGTCGGGTTTCTTCTGAGGATGTTTGGTCATAGTAACGACGGCGAAAAATGAGGTCAAGCCCTAGGCGGCCAGAGCCCGCCGCGCTGCTCGGGGCCGCTTCCGACCCGTGACTTGACAGTCTGGGAGCCCCCCGGGACATTCGCGTGAGATCCTTCGGGGGAAGATCCTCCGCCCGGCGTGTGGACCTCGACTCGGGAGTACGGGTGGCACGGCACAATCGCGAAGGGACCGGGGAGGACCAGCGTGGGTTCGAATACCGCATCAGCTACCAGCCCGACTGGCTTCGCCATGTCAAGGTCACCCGCGCTCTTCCCACCGGACGGCAATCGACCAAGACCCTGTTCCGAAACCCGACGCGGCACCGAGAGGACGCCCTAGGGAGCCGCGTCCGTACCCGGGTGGTGTGCGAGGAGCAGGGCGTGGACGTCGAGCTCGCTATACGCGGACCCGAGGAAGGGGTTCGTCGCGTCAGCATCACCGTTGCCGTTCCGCGGTCGGGGGGAAAGGGGCAGGAGGAAGTCACCTTGACGCTCGAGGACGGGCTTCCTCCTCCACGAAGAAGGTCGCGCTAGCGGGAATCGCCGGCGCTCCGGGCGCCCATCGCCATCGTAACGGGGCGCCGTCCCCGTGCAGAGCTTCCCCACATGAGCGAACGCTTCGTGGGACCTTTCACAACCATCGGCCGCGGCGCGGTCGACCTGGCGAGCGGCATCGGTCGCTGGGGCGTCCTCGCGAGCCAGACCGTGCGGTCGCTTCGGCACGTGGACGTGTGGGCCCGCCTTCTTCTTGAGCAGCTCACGAGGATCGGTGTCGACTCCGTTCCCATCGCCCTATTTATCGCGATGTTCACGGGGATCGTCCTCGCGCTGCAGGCCTCGTATACGTTCACGGGGGCGGTCCCGATGTACTTCGTGGGTGTGCTCGTCGGAAAAACGATGATGCTCGAGCTGGGCCCCGTGCTCACGGGGCTCGCCCTCTCGGGCCGCGTGGGCGCCAACATCGCGGCCGAGATCGGAACCATGAGGGTCACCGAGCAGGTGGACGCGCTCGAAACGATGGCCTACCCGCCCATCGCGTACCTGGTCGCCCCACGTGTGCTGGCCGGTATCATCATGTTCCCCCTCGTCACCGTCTTCGCCGTCGCCATGGGGATCGCGTCCGGGTGGGCAACCTCCCTCCAACTCCTGGACATGAGCACGCCCGAGTTCTACCGGGGGCTCACGCTCTTCTTCGAGACGTTCGACGTGGCCTTCGCGTTGATCAAGGCCACGAGTTTCGGGCTCGTGGTGACTTCGATCGGTTGCTTCTTCGGGTTCCGGACGCAGGGCGGGGCGGCGGGAGTCGGACGGAGCACGACCCGCGCCGTGGTGGCCAGCTCGATGGTCATCCTCGTGCTCGATGCCTTCTGGGCCGTCGTCCTCCTGTGAGCATCGTGCTCAAGGACCTCGGGAAAGCCTTCGGATCCAACGAGGTGCTTCGGGGATTCACATTGGAAGTCCACGAGGGTGAGACGCTGGTGATCCTGGGAGCGTCGGGCTCTGGCAAGTCCGTCGCGCTCAAGCACATCGTGGGGCTCCTCTCCCCGGACCGTGGAGAAGTCTGGGTGGACGGGCGGAACCTAGCGACCATGGAACGCGAGGAGCTCTTCGAGCTGCGGAGAAGAATCGGGTACGTATTCCAGTTTGCGGCGCTGTTCGATTCGATGACGCTAGCCGAGAACGTGGGAATGGGACTCCGGCGCGTGCGCGGGCTCACCGACGAGGAGATCGGCGAGCGCGTCCAGGAATGCCTCTCGCTCGTCGAGTTGGAGGGTCTCGGGGCGCGGTATCCCGCCGAGCTCTCGGGCGGACAGAAGAAGCGGGCGGGGATCGCGAGAGCGATCGCGACGCAACCCAAGTATCTTCTCTATGACGAGCCGACGACCGGACTCGACCCGCTGACGAAGGCGGTGATCGATCAGTTGATCCTTCGCATGAAGGAAGAGCTCGGGGTGACGGGAGTGGTCATCACGCACGACATGACCAGCGCCTACCGCGTCGCCGATCGAATCGCGATGCTGTACGAGGGTCAGACGCGGTTCGTGGGAACGGCCGACGAGCTGAGGGCCGCCGGGGATCCAGTCGTGCGAGCGTTCGTGGAGGGGCGACCCGAGCTGATGGAGGAGCGGTCGTGAGCCGAGGGCGCGAAGCACTGGTCGGTGTCGTGATCGTCGGGGCGATCGTCCTGACGGTCGCGGGCACGCTCTGGCTGGAGGGAACCTCCTTCGGCCGAGCGCAGCGGGACGTCGAGGCCGTGTTCGGGGAGGTCGGGCTCATCCGGCCCGGGAATGCCGTCAAGCTCCGGGGCGTCGAGGTGGGACGGGTCCGGGAGATCGCAGTGGATCCCGGCGGTCAGGCGGTGCGGCTCCGCTTCCGGATGGACGAGAGCCTGGCGTTGCCGGCGGACGCGGTGGTCATCCTGAGCCCGGAATCGATGTTCGGGGATTGGCAGGCGGAGATCATGCCGCGGAGTCGCTATCCATCCGTCCAGTACGCGGAATCGTCGGAGTCCGGCGTCCTCCCCGGTTACGCGCTCCCGGACATCTCCGAGCTCACGCACATGGCGGACCAGATCGCGGAAAATCTGTCCGTGCTCACGGAGCGACTGGCGGTCGCGTTCTCCGACGAGACCGCACGCAACATCGCCTCTCTCATCGACAACGTGGAGGGTGTGACGGAGCGCCTCTCCGACCTCGTCGCCCAGCAGGCGACCTCATTCACGAACGTGACGGACGGTGTCCAGCGGGCCGTGGACGGCATTGGCACGGCGGCCGACCAGGCGCGGTCCACGTTCGAACGAGTGGACCAGATCCTGGCGCGCGAGGAGGTGGCTTCGACGCTTGAGGATCTGGCCGTGATCTCGGCCAACCTTCGCGACCTTTCGGGCGATCTCCAGGGCACCAACGTCGAGATCCGGCAGATGACGGCCCGCGCGGACTCGGCCTTTGTCCGGGCGGATGCGATCATGAAGCGCATCACTCAGGGGGAGGGGATCCTCGGGCGCCTGCTCGAGGACGCCGAGATGGCGAACGAGCTCCAGACTGTCGTGACCGAGTTCACGGTGCTTCTCTCCGACATTCGGGAGAACCCGCGACGTTACCTGCGCCTCTCCATCTTCTGACCCCGTGAGTCCGAGGAGGCCACCGAAGCCCGTTCGGGACTCGCTACCGGGCCCGGTCAGGGAGCCGGTCGTCGAGAGGAGCGCCGGCGGGGTTGTTATCCGCACGCTCGACGGGAGCGTGCACGTTCTCCTCATCCGGGATCCCTATCGGAAGTGGGGCCTACCGAAGGGTCACCTGGAGGACGGGGAGGGGGCGGCGGATGCGGCGCTCCGCGAGGTGCGGGAGGAGACCGGGCTCGAGGACCTGGAGCTGGGCGCCGATCTGGGCGAGATCGACTGGACCTTCCGTCGCCGAGGGAAGAGGGTCCGCAAGCACTGCCGGTTCTTCCTGATGGCTTCGGCTAAGAGTGAAGTGCGCCCGGAGATCTCGGAGGGGATCACTGAGTGCCGGTGGCTCCCCGTGGAGGAAGCACTGAGGACCGTGGATTACGACAACGCTCGAAGCATCCTTGAGAAGGGGGTGGAACGGGTGGGGTCCTCGGGAGCCGACGGCCCTTCTCCCTAGTAGGTCCTTGGGGTGGGCCCGCGCGGGGTACACGTTGGGCCGGCGCGGGTGTATCCTTACCCCGTGAGCGGCGAGTCCGGAGACCCGAAGGACACTACGATCTTGGGCGGGATCGCCGAGATCTGCGGGAGCGGAAAGGTCGAGCGACGGGCTTCGCCGGGGCCGCCGTCGCGGTGAACAACGCGGTGCACCGGGTCGACCCGAAGGCGTGGGTCAATCCGGGGCACTCCGCGAACATGAAGATCTTCTCGGACAAGTGACCGGGCGCGACCGACAGTGGAAACACCGATCGAGAACGTGGTGATCGTGGGATCCGGGCCCGCGGCTTGGACGGCGGCGACGTACGCAGCCCGGGCGCGGCTCGATCCCCTCGTGTTAGAGGGCGCCCCTTCTCGCGAGATGGTTCCCGGCGGACAGCTCATGTTCACGACCGAGGTCGAGAACTATCCCGGTTTCCCCGACGGCGTGGACGGGCAGTCGCTCATGCGATCCATGCGCGCCCAGGCCGAACGCTTCGGGACGCGCACGATCACCGACGATATCGTGGAGCTGGACGCGAGTCGGCGTCCATTCGTGCTCCGCTCTGCGGAGGGCGAGGAAGTGCAGGCCCGGGCGGTCATCGTGGCGACGGGGGCCCGAGCAAACTGGCTGGGACTCGAAAACGAGCAGCGCCTCGCCCAGACGGGCGGTGGGGTATCGGCCTGCGCCGTCTGCGACGGCGCTCTGCCGGCGTTTCGGGATCAGGTGCTCGCCGTCGTGGGGGGCGGAGACAGCGCGATGGAGGAGGCCACCTACCTGGCGAAGTTCGCCAGGGAGGTGGTGGTTATCCATCGGCGCGATTCGTTACGGGCGTGCTCCATCATGGAGGAGCGGGTGCTCGGGAACGAGAAGATCCGGGTCGAGTGGGACACGGTCGTGACGGACGTGCTGGGGGACGACTTCGTGACCGGCGTCCGGGTGAAGAACGTGAAGACCGGGGAGGAGCGGGTGCTCGAGGTCGGCGGCCTGTTCATGGCGATCGGGCACACGCCGAACACGGCCTTCTTGGACGGAGTGGTGAGGTTGGACGAGACGGGGTACGTCCTGACCGCCAAGCCGTGGCGCACCGAGACGAGCGTCCCCGGGATCTTCGCGGCGGGCGACGTTATGGACTCGTTCTACCGGCAGGCGGTCACGGCCGCCGGGACCGGCTGCATGGCGGCGCTCGAGGCCGAGCGCTGGCTGGAGCACGGGGCGGGCGCTGAAGAGAGGAACGAGGCTCTTGCCGGTCGGGCCGTGGCAGGGTCCTGACGGGTCGCCGGGCCTCGGGGCCGTCGATCCCGAGGCGGTCGCAGGAAGTGGTTCAGCTTCCGAGCATTCGCCCGCCGTCTACCACGATCACCTCTCCGGTGATGAATGGCGACCGCTCGAGGAAGAGGATCGTGCGGACGACGTCGTCGGGAGATCCCAGCGTTCCCAGGGCGCTTCGCTCCCTGGACCCGCGATGCGCGTCCTCGTCGTAGCTCTCCGGAAGGAGGACCGCGCCAGGCGCGACCGCGTTCACGCGCACGGCGGGCGCGAGAGCCTGCGCCATGACCCGGGTGAGGTGGAGGAGCCCGGCCTTGGAGACCGCGTGATGCGGATTCTCCACCCACGGCTGGAATGCGGACAGGTCGATGAGGTTCACAACCCGTCCGTTCGCCTCGGTGAGCAGATCCGCCATAGCCTTGACCATGAGGAACGGCCCCTTGAGGTTCACGGCCATTACCCGGTCCCACTCACGCTCCTGAACGTCCAATAAGGGGGCGCTCTGAAAGAGCGAGGCGTTGTTCACAAGCAGGTCGAGGCGTCCGAGCTCGTCGCGAAGACGCTGGGAGATGGCCTCGATATCCTCCGCGACGGCCACGTCGCCGCGTACCACGAGCGCCACACGCCCGAGCTCCCGGACGCTATCGGCTACGGCCCGAGCCTCCGCGGCGGACGTGTGGTAGACGATCACCACGTCGTAGCCGGCCTCGGCGAGGCCTAGCGTGATGGCACGACCCACGCGGACGGCCCCGCCCGTGATGAGAGCGACCTTCTGCACCCGGTCGGTCCTCCAGTGCAATTGGGGGGGGCCACGACGCATTGACGCCGCCCCGTGTCCCTCTTCCCGCGGCTCCGCGGGCCTTCAAGGTATCCGGCGGCCTGGACTCGAGGGAGGGCGCCCGTGAGCCGGCACGGTCCTTCGATTGCCGTCATCACGGGAAGCACCCGAGGGATCGGACGGGCCATTGCGGAGACTCTCGTCCGGAGAGGGGATCGGGTCGTGGTGTCGGGGCGGAAGGCCAGGGACGCGGAGAGGGTGGCGAAGGAGCTCACGGCCGTGGGTGCGGGGGAGGCTGTAGGGATCGGCTGCGACGTTCGAAACGCCGTCCAGTGTCAGAAGCTCATCGCCGGTGTGGTGGAGTGCTTCTCCGGACTGGACGTGCTCGTGAACAATGCCGGGCTCGGACGCTTCGCGAAGGTCCACGAGATGAAGCTCGAGGATTGGGACGCCCAGATCCGAACGAACCTGGACGGCGTCTTCCACTGCTCGAAGGCGGCCGTGCCCCATCTCATCGAGCGTGGGGGCGGGTGGATCGTGAACATCGGGTCCCTCGCCGGGAGGAACGCCTTCTCGGGCGGGGCGGCTTACAACGCCAGCAAGTGGGGGCTTCTGGGCCTGTCGGAGGCCATGATGCTGGATCTCCGCCACGACGGGATCCGCGTGACGTGCGTCATGCCTGGGAGCGTGAGGACGGGGTTTTCCCCCGGGGGCGAGGACTCTTCGGACGCGTGGAAGCTCGCGCCCGAGGACGTCGCGCGGGTGGTCGTGGACCTCCTGGCCTTCCCTCCCCGAGCCCTTCCCAGCAAGATCGAGATCCGACCCAGTCGGCCTCCGCAGAGGACCTAGTGGAGTGTAACCGGCCGTTCATCGGATGCGGGCCACTGGGGATGCAGAGCACCCCCGGGGGGATCGCTTGGCCGGGCCCGCCCATCCAACCACGGAGATCGAGCGGATGATCGAGGAATTCCGGATCGAGAGGGACTCGCTGGGAGAGGTGAAGGTCCCTAAGCTGGCCCTCTACGGAGCGCAGACCCAGAGGGCCGTCGAGAACTTCCCGATCAGCGGCCGACGCTTCGGGCGCCGGATGATCGAGGCGCTCGGAATCGTGAAGCAGGCTGCCGCGCTCACGAACGCCGAGCTCGGGCTTCTAGACCGGGGCGTGGCGGACGTGATCGCCGAGGCTGCGGCGCAGGTCGCCCGCGGCGACTGGGACGACGAGTTTCCCGTCGACGTATACCAGACGGGCTCTGGCACCTCGTCCAACATGAACGCGAACGAGGTGATGGCCCGGCTCGCCACGCAGGGGCTCGGCGTAGAGGTCCACCCGAACGATCACGTCAACTTCGGGCAGTCGTCGAACGACGTGATCCCGACGGCGATCCACATAGCCGCTCGGCTCACCGTAGAACGGGACCTCCTCCCCGCCCTGGGGGAGCTGCACGACGCGCTGGCGGAGAGGGCCGCCGAGCTCGATCACGTGGTCAAGTCGGGGCGCACGCATCTCATGGATGCCACGCCGGTCCGGCTCGGGCAGGAGTTCGGTGGTTATGCGGCCCAAGTCGCCCACGGGATGGGTCGCCTGCGGCTCGCGTCGGGCGAGTTGGGCGAGCTGGCGCTCGGAGGAACCGCCACCGGCACCGGGATCAACACGCATCCCGACTTCGCTAGGGGGGCGATCCAGCTGATCTCGGAGCAGACGGGCCTCTCGTTCCGGGAGGCCGAGAACCACTTCGAGGCTCAGGGGGGACGCGACGCCCTCGTGCACGCCCACGGTGCGCTGAACACGGTGGCGGTGAGCCTCATGAAGATCGCGGACGACGTCCGCTGGCTCGCCTCCGGGCCGACCTCCGGGCTCTCGGAGATCTTCCTCCCCGCCGTGCAGCCCGGAAGCTCGATCATGCCCGGAAAGGTGAACCCCGTCCTCTCGGAGGCCCTCATGATGGTTGCGGCGCGGGTGGCCGGGAACCAAACGACACTCACAATCGCGGGGGGGCGCGGAAACTTCGAGCTGAACGTGATGATGCCGGTCATGATCCAGTCCTTCCTTGAGTCCGCGGAGCTACTCGCCAGGGCGGCGCGCGCGTTCACGGAAAAGTGCGTAAAGGGGATCCGGGCGAACGAGCCTCGGGCGCGTGAGCTCCTCGAGCGCAACCCAGCCATCGCGACGGCCCTGAATCTCCACATCGGCTACGACAAGGCCGCCGAGGTCGCTAAGCGGGCGGCTCAGGAGGGCCGTTCCGTCCGTGACATCGTGCTCGAGCTTGGGATCCTGGATCCGTCGCTCGTGGACGAGGCTCTGGACGTGCGAAGGATGACCGAGCCCGGCGTCGGGAACGGTGGTGGGGGTGGGAGCTGAGCGCAGCTCCACCGGGGAGTCGGGCCATGGCCGCGGAGGGCGGCGGTCCGGTCGGCAGCGACGAGCTGGGCGCGCACGTCTCGGTCGAGGGCGGGGTCTGGAACGCTCCGGAGCGCGCCCGGGCCATCGAGTCGGTGAACTTCCAGATGTTCACGAAGCAGCCGAACCGGTGGCAGGAGCCCGAGGTGTCGGAGGAGGAAGTCGAGCGTTTAGGGGAGGCCAGGCGGGAATGGGGAATCCGCACGGTCGCGTCCCACGACTCCTACCTGATCAACCTCGCGAGCCCGGACCCGAAGCTCTGGAAGCGGAGCGTGGGCGCGTTTCGACGCGAGCTCGTCCGGTGCGTGCAGCTCGGGGTGGACGTGCTCGTAACCCACCCCGGGAACGCCACGGACGGGGACCTGCCGAGCGGCGTGGCCCGGAATGCGGAGGGCGTGGCCCGCTCGCTCGAGGAGGTCGAAGGCCCTACGCGCGTCCTCCTCGAGATCACGGCGGGGTCCGGGACGTCGGTGGGCGGGAGCTTCGAGGCCCTGACGGAGATCATCGAGAGGATTTCCCCCGCCCAGCGGCATCGCCTGGGCATTTGCTTCGATACCTGCCACGCCTACTCGGCGGGGTACGATCTGGTCGGCGACTACGACGGCGTGTGGACGCGCTTTGGGGACGTCGTCGGGATGGAGCGCCTCGGCCTCTTCCACCTAAACGACTCGAAGCATCCCCTGGGCTCGCACAAGGACCGCCACGAGCACATCGGCGAGGGCACGCTCGGTGACGAGCCGTTCCGTGGGATCATGAACGACGCAAACTTCGACGGGATCACCAAGCTCCTCGAGACCCCGAAGGGTGACGATCCGGTCGTGACCGACCTCCGGAACCTGAACCGACTGAGGGGCTATCGGACGTAATCCGATTTCGTTTGCGTCTGCGGCACGGGCGTTTCTATATTGGCAGTCCGGTCGTGCCGGAGGCTCCAGGATTGAGCCAACACAAGAGAAGCCGGGACCGACTCCTGGGACGGACGTCCTGCCCCTGACGGGGACTTCGGAAGCTCCGGGGAAGTCACCAGAGAATTGCGACCCGGGCTTCGATCTCTTCCTCCGGTGCGCCCGTTTGGGGCCGACATCCCTCGGGGTGCCGGCCCTTCTTGTTGTGTGCGCGGTGTCGTGCACGCGCCTGACGCGCGGTCGGCGGCGAGGCACGCGCCCCCCCCGGGGGGGATCCCACGGTCGGGACCGATCCTACCGGGCGGGGGTAGGGGACCGCTCGATCCGGAGAACCATGCCACGCGTACGGGTGACCCGTCGACTCACGTTCTCGGCCGCGCACCGGCTGCACCGCGCCCACTGGAGCGAGGCCCGGAACCGGGAGGTGTTCGGGAACTGCTCCAACCCGAACTGGCACGGCCACAACTACGAGCTGGACGTGACGGTCGAAGGAGAGGTGGACGCGGAGACGGGGTACGTCTTCGACCTGAAGCGGCTGAAGGAGCTGGTGGAGAGCCGCATCGTCTCCGATCTGGACCACAGGAACCTGAACGTCGAGGTCCCGTGGATGGCTGGCGTGAACCCGTCCACGGAGAATCTGGTCGTGGCGATCTGGGAGCGGCTCGCGCCGGCGCTCCCAGCCGAGGTCAGCCTCAAGCGCCTCGTCCTCAGAGAGACCTCCAGCAACTCGGTGGAATATGAAGGCACGTGAAGACACGCTGAGCCTCGCCGTTCCGGAGCCGGAGACGCCCTTCCTGGCGGATGTCCCTTTGCCCCAGCTCGTGCGAGAGCTGATTCGACGCCTCGGCGACGACCCGTCGAGAGCCGGGCTGCTCCGCACGCCCGAGCGGGTGGCGGAGTCCCTCGCCTTCCTCACGCAGGGGTACGGCCTGTCTCCGCGGGAAATCGTGCAGGATGCTCTTTTCGAGGAGCACCACCACAACATGGTGATCGTGAAGGACATCGAGATGTACTCCCTCTGCGAGCATCATCTGCTGCCGTTCTTCGGGAAGGTGCACGTGGCGTATATCCCCGACGGCCGCATCCTGGGCCTGTCCAAGATCGCCCGGCTCGTGGAGGTATTCGCCCGTCGGCTGCAGGTGCAGGAGCGTCTCACCGAGCAGGTTGCCCAGAGCCTCTGGGAGGTGGTCGAGCCACTGGGTGTCGGCGTGGTGGTCGAGGCGTACCACCTCTGCATGATGATGCGGGGCGTACAGAAGCAGAACTCCTACACGATCACGTCGGCCGTTCGGGGCGCGTTTCTGGAGGATGCGCGCACCCGCGACGAGTTCCTGAGGCTCTGTCAGAGCGAGCGCCGTCCTCTTGGTTAGTGGCTCCATGTCGGCTGATGCTCCCGCGCCACACGCCCCCGGGGCGCGGCGGGCGCTCGTCACCGGAGCGACGGGCGGGATCGGAGGCGCGGTGGCCCGAGCCCTGGCTGGGCGCGGGTATCGGACTGGGTTGGTCGCGAGACGCGAGGGGCCGCTCCTGGCGCTTGCGGAGGAGCTCGGAGGGATTCCGATTCCGTGCGACGTCTCGGATCCGGATCAGGTCGCCGTTGCGGTTGGCCGGTTCGAGGAGGAGGCCGGCGGTCCCCCGGAGCTGGTCGTGAGCGCGGCGGGCGCGTTCTCGATCCAGGGCGTCCACGAGCTGACGCCCGTGGAGCTCCACCGGAACCTGTCGGTCAACCTGGAGGGAAGCATCCTTTTCGCTCGCGCCGTCCTGCCGGCGATGAGGAAGGCACAGCGTGGAATCCTGATCCACGTCGGGTCGGTGGCGGGACGGCGGCCGTTCCCCGGGAATGCGGCCTACGCTGCGTCGAAGCACGGGCTCCGCGGGTTCCACGAGGTCCTTCGGCTGGAGCTCACGGGGAGCGGAGTGCGGGTCACCCTCCTCGAGCCGGCGGCGACGGACACGCCGTTTTGGGATCCCATCGATCCGGACTCGGACGACGAGCTGCCGGGCCGGTCCCGGATGCTCCGGCCCGAGGACGTGGCGGACGCGGTACTCTTCGTGGCGGAGCGTCCGGACGGCGTTCAGATCTCCTACCTTTCGATCGAAAGGGTCTGACGATGTACACGGTGAGCGTCCAGGCCCACTACGACGCGGCGCACTTCCTCCGCAACTACGAGGGAAAGTGTGAGCGCCTCCACGGCCACCGGTACGTGGTCGAAGCGGCCGTCCGGACGCCCCGACTGAACAAATCCGGCATCGCCATCGACTTCGTGGAGTTGAAGCGCCACCTGCGGGCTTTGGCGGAGGAGCTCGACCACCGGAACCTCAACGACCTCTCGCAGTTCGAGGGTCAGGAAACGAGCGCGGAGAATCAGGCCCGCTACTTCTTCGATGCCCTGAAGGCTCTCCTCCCCCCGGATCTGGCCGGCGGGCTAGCGTATACCCGGGTCTGGGAGACCCCCACCCAGTGGGCGCAGTACAGCCCGCTTCCAGCCTCGCCCTCTCCTGAAGGCGGCGCTTCGGGGCCGTCCTGAGACGGCGGGGGCGGTCACGTGGAGCGACCCCTGGACCATGCACCTCCTGGTCACGGACCGTCTGACCTGCGTTCGCTGCGGCCCCACGTTCGGACTGGTGCTCGTGGCGGACGATCTCCGGGACCGTCGCCTGCTCGAGGGATTTCTCGGGTGCTCGAACTGCCGGGACCGGTACCCGGTCCAGGGTGGGTTCGGCGACCTCAGGCCCGCGCCCAGACGGGCCCTTGGGTCCGAGCCGCTCGAGAGCCCGCCGGATCCGGAAGGGGCGCTCAGGCTCGCGGCGCTCCTCGGGGTGAGAGAGGGGCCGGGTCTCCTCCTGCTTACCGGCTCTTCGGTACGGCAGGCCCTGGGCGTGGCGGAGCTGGTCGAGGGGATCGAGGTGGTGGCGGTGCACCCCGGCCTCTTCGGCGACGAAGAGATGCCCGGCGTGTCCCGGATTGTGTGCGGTAAGGGCCTGCCCTTCTTCTCGGGAAGCCTGCGGGGAGCGGTGGTGGAGGGCCCGTGGCCAGCCGACGGCGTTCGAGAGGCGATCCGGGTTCTCGCTCCCGGAGCCCGCCTGGTCTGGCTGGATGCGCCGGCCGGCTCCATCGAGGGCCTGGAAGCGGCCGGGATCGAGCTCCTGATGGAAGCCGATTCCGTGCTGGTCGGGGCCCGGAAGTCGCCGTAATCGCATCCCCTTCGACACGCCCCCCCCTTCGCCCGACCCCCCTGTACTTATTCGGCGACCTGCTAGTACTTTCGACCACGCCGCGGAATCCTTCCCTCGCCGTCCGGAAATCCATGGCCTGGTGGAAGAAGCTCCTTGGACGGGGCAACGAATCCGAGAAGGTCGATTACTACGAAGAGGGCCTCGCCCTGATGAAAGAGGGGAGGTTCCACGACGCACTCACGTCCTTCCGACTCGCCCTGAAGGAGTCTCCCGGGGACGCTGTAGTGCTCCAGCAGATTGCGATCGCGTACACGAGGATCGGGATGACGGAAGAGGCCACGAAGACGTATCGCCATGTCCTCCAGAGGGATCCCGACGCGGCGGGGGCCCACTACGGGCTCGCCTACCTCCTGCTCCGGCGGGGTGAGGAGGGCGAGGCCGTCGAGCACTTGGAGGCCTTCCTGTCGAACCCGCCCAGGGGACCGGAGGCGGGGGAGCACGTCTCCCACGCGCGCGCGACCCTGACAGAGCTCCGAAGTGAGGCCGACCCCTACCCGCCCAAGCGATGATGCCCGGGGCGATGACGAGAGACACGCGGAGCGTGCGGGTGAGGTGGAGCGGCCACGGAGAGGTCTTCCAAGGGGTGAGGGGCGACGCGCTCCCGATCATAATGGATGGTGATTCGGCCGAAGGACCTTCTCCGACCGAGACGCTCCTCATGAGCCTGGCGGCCTGCATGGCCATCGACGTGCAGGAGATTCTCGAGAAAGGCCGAGTGCCGATCTCCGACCTCGTGGTTGAGGTGGACGGAGATCGAGCGGCGGAGCCCCCTAGGCGATTCACGGCGCTCCGCATTTCCGTCCGGGTGTCGGGCCCCGACGAGGCGGATCGACCCAAGGTGGAGCGCGCCGCCCGGCTCTCTCACGAGAAGTACTGTAGCGTCTTCCACACGCTCCGGCGCGACTTGGACGTGCGGCTCACCATCTCTCTCGTCTGAGCCGGACCGCTCCGCCTCCGGACCGCAGCTTCGCGATGATGGGTCCAGCGTTCGCCTCCACCCCCGGTGAGATCCCTCCCGGAACGATCGTCGAACTCCTGTTCGAGGCCGTGGACCGCTTCGGCGAGCGTCCGGCGCTCCGGGTGAGAACGGGTGCCAGGTGGGAGGAGATCTCGTACCGAGAGACGCTGGCCCGGGTGGCCGCGGTAGCGTCAGCTCTGAGGGACCTGGGCCTCGAGCGAGGGGCCCGGGCCGCGATCCTCTCGGCGAACCGCCCGGAGTGGGCGATCGCCGACTATGGGTGCCTTGCCTCCGGGGTCGTCGACATCCCGATCTACCCTTCCCTGACCGCGCCCCAGATCGCCTACATCCTCGGAAACTCGGGCGCGCGCCTCGTCTTCCTCTCTGATTCGCAGCAGCTCCAGAAGGTGGAGCAGATCGCGAAGGAGTGTCCGTCCGTCGAGTGGGTCGTCGTGTTCGACCCACCTGCGGACCTGGACGAACGGGGCCAGGGCGGGAGCGCGCGCCTCCTTTCCTGGGCGGACTTCGTGGCGCGCGGAAAGGGAGTCGAAGGGGGCGGTGACTCCAGTGATTTCCGAAAGGAAGCCCTCTCGGCCCGGCCGGACGAGACGGCGACCATCCTCTATACGTCGGGGACGACCGGCGATCCGAAAGGGGTCGTTCTCTCGCACGACAACCTGCACTCGAACGTGCGCGCGACCCGGCTCGTCATACCTGTCGACGACACGGACTCCACCCTCTCCTTTTTGCCGCTCTCACATGTCTTCCAGCGGATGGCGGACTTCCTTCTGTTCAGCCGCGGGTGCCGGATCTCCTATGCGAGGTCGCTCGACACCGTCCCGGAGGACCTGAGGGACGTACGGCCGACCGTGGTGGTCTCCGTTCCGCGCGTCTACGAGAAGGTCTACGCCAGGGTGATACATGCCACGGGGCTGAAGGGTGCGCTCGTTCGATGGGCCCGCAGGATCGGCGAGCGATGGGCCGACGCGCGGCTGTCCGGCCAGAAGCTTGGGACGCTCGCGGCGCTCCAGTATCGGATGGCCGATCGGCTCGTGTTCGCGAAGATCCGGCGGGGGCTAGGGGGTCGGATCCGTTTCTTCGTGAGCGGCGGGGCGCCGCTCTCTCCGGAGATCAACCGGTTCTTCTTCTCCGCGGGCATTATGATTCTCGAGGGATACGGGCTCACGGAGACGAGTCCGGTCACGAACGTGAACAGCCCGATCGACCTTCCCGCCAACGTCAGGATCGGTACGGTGGGCAAGCCCATCCCGGGAACCGAGATTCGGATCGCACCGGACGGGGAGATCCTGGTGCGCGGCCCCCAGGTGATGAAGGGATATCTCGAGAACGCCGAGGCGACGAGGGAGGTCATGACGGAGGACGGCTTCTTCCGCACCGGAGACGTTGGGGAGCTCGACCGGGACGGGTTCCTCCGGATCACGGACCGGAAGAAGGACATCATCGTGACCGCCGGCGGAAAGAACGTCGCACCGCAGCCGCTCGAGAACCGCCTCAGAGCGAACCGATACGTGGATCAGGCCGTGCTCCTCGGAGATCGGAGGAAGTTCCTCTCGCTCCTGCTCGTCCCGGACTTCGATCACGTCGCCGAATGGGCACGGAGGCGGGGGGTCGCCCCCGGCGACGGGCGCGAACTTCTCTCCAACGGTGGGGTTCAGAAGTTCTTGGAGAGCGAGGTCGCGCGTGAGCTCGCGGGCGTGTCCCGCGTCGAGCTTCCGAAGAAGATCGTCCTCGTGGATGAGCCCTTCACGATCGAGAACGAGACGCTCACGCCAAGCCAGAAGGTGAAGCGCAAGGTCGTCGAGGCACGGTACCATGACGTGATCGAGGCGCTCTACGACGACTCGAACCGCGAGCGGTCCGTCTTCAGGGCCTGGGAGGTTTGAGTGTGCGCTCACTCGCCGGGGGGGCGGGAGCTCGAGTGACGGGTGCGTGCGTCGTGCTCGTGACCGCGCCGGACGAGGAGGTGGCGGCAAGGATCTGCCGGGGCCTCGTGGAAGAGGGGCTCGCGGCGTGCGGGACTATCGTGCCTCGCGTCCGCTCGGTTTACCGGTGGGAGGGTGAGGTTCACGACGAGAGCGAGGCCCTTATCGTGTTGAAGACGGACCGGGCGCGGGTGCCCGAGGTGGTGCGGCGGGTTCCGGACGTGCATCCGTACGAGATTCCCGAGGTACTCGTGCTCGCCGTGGAGGCGGGGCACGTACCGTACCTGGAGTGGGTGGCCCGCGAGACGACGGGGCGGACGGAGGGTCGGAGCGGATGAGTCGCAGGCGGGCGCGCGAGCGGAGAAGGCGGCAGGCCGAGCTCGCCCTCGAGATGGCGGGCCACGAGGCCACCCACGAGGCGGAAGTGAGCGCGCCGGCGGTCTTCGAGTTCGAGGACCGGGCCGAGGCGGGGGAAGCCCGAGTTGTAGCCTCGTCGAGCGATGCGGGTTCGCCCGTGGAAGGTTCGTCGGCCGACGAGCCGGTGGGTGCCTTGGGCGCGCCGCTCCCCGACGACGAGGCTTCGGCCCCCCACGGCGAGGCGCCGAGCAGTGAGGAGCTTCTCGACCAGGCGCGCGCCGCCGCCGGATCCGGAAGGAACGACGCGGCCGTCCGGCTCTACCGGAGGCTGGTGGCTATGGAGCCCCGGAACTCGACCGTCCGAACGGAGCTCGGCGCGCTCCTGGACCGGGTGGGGCTGCGCGACCTCGCGGTCGAGCACTATCACGCGGCCGTCGAGATCGATCCGAGTGATCCCGATGCCCTCGCCGGGCTCGGGGCCGCGCTCACGTCGGCTTCGCGTTTCGACGAGGCGGAGGCCCAACTCAGGCGGGCGCATCGCATGGACCCGTCGCGAACGGACGTCCGAGCGAGCCTGGGGATCCTCCTCTTCCGCCGCGGCCTCTACCAGCAGGCCGAGTACGAGCTCGAGTGGGTGTGTGCCCAGGACCCCGATCACGCCGCGGCGTACTTCTACCGGGGAGAGGCGTTGAACCGCCTCGGTCGAGTGGACGAGGCCCTGGAGGTGCTCGAGCGCGCCCGGGTCCTCTCGCCCGAGAGCGCCCGGATCTATTACCTCATGGGGATCCTGTACGACCGGAAGCACCTCCGCGAGCGGGCCGTCGCGATGTACCGCCGCGCGAGGGCGCTGTCTTCGTGAAGGAGCGTTCTTCTTAGTGATCCGGATCGCGCTGGCGGATCTGGTGAGCCTGGAGGCCGACGCGCTCATCCGCTCGGTGGGTACCGACCTCGAGGCGTGCACACCGATCTGCGCCCGGGTCGGGTTCGAAGCCGGCGAGGAGTTGCTCGAACGCGTGCGGCGATCCGGCGAGGTGCCCGTCGGCGGCGCTATCGTGACTCCCGCCGGGCTGCTGAAGAACAGCTACCTCATCCACGTCGTGCTTCGTTCCGAGGAGGAGCCGATCTCGGAGGACAGCGTGTCGCGGGCGCTTCGCAACGGGCTCCGGCAGGCCGCCCAGTGGCAGGTGGCCTCGGTGGCGATGCCCCCGCTGGGGATTGGTGCAGGAAATCTGGACGCCGAGGTCTCCGCTCGCGTGATGTGCTCAGTGCTCCGCGACCACTCCGCGCGCTTCCCGTTCCCCGAGGAGGTCGTGATCGCCGTGGCCAACGCCTACGAGGGGGAGGCCTTTGCGGGTGAGATCGCCCGGAGCCCGCGCTCCGAGGAGCTTCGGAGCGCTCGCGAGGAGCCGTCCGTCCGGCAGGCGGACTCAAAGGAGCGGCGGTGAGGACGCGTAGCGTCGCCGCGTGGGGCATCCTCGCGATCTGGGTCGGTCTGCTCGGGTGGCATTTCCGGCGGGAGCACTTCCAGCCGGAGCTCGCCCGACTCACCGAGGGCATGGCCACGCTCGACCCCGGCACGAACTTCTACGCCCTTCGCATGGGGAGGGAGGTCATCGGGATCTCGTCGTCCCGCCTGGACACGGTGCCGGAGGGATTTGTCCTCGAGGACGTAATGACCCTCGAGCTCCAGGCGATGGGCCAGCCGGGAGCCGCGGTCGCCCGGACAGAGGTGCTGCTTGGCCCCACGCTCGACATGACCGACTTCTCGTTCACGCTCGACTCCGAGGCGGGGACGTTTTCGGCCCAGGGCACGATCGAGGGGGACTCGATCATCCTGGTCGAGCTGGACACAGGCGGAGGGGTCGAGGAGCTGAGCTTCCGGGTGCAGGAAGCGCCCCTCCTCACCGCTGCTCTCCCGATACGCCTGGCCAAGAGCGGGGAGTTGGCCGTCGGGAGAACGCTTCGTCTCCTGGTCTTCGACCCGTCGGCGGTGTCGCTCAGAACAGTTGAGATCGAAGTGCTTGAGCAGGGCCTCCTTACGGTTCCTGACTCGGCGGCGCTCGATCCGGGGACAGGTCGCTGGGTGGCGGTGACTGAGAGCCAGCTCCCAGCATGGAGGGTCCGGGAGAGCTTCGGGGGGATGAGTATCGAGAGCTGGATCGACGAGGACGGCCGGGTGATCCAGTCGTCCTCCAACATGGGGTTCTCGATCGAGCGCACGGCGTACGAGCTCGCGCTCCAGGAGCAGGAAGATACGCGCCGCCTCGCCGGGGGCGGCGCGGTGGCGAGCGACGTCATTTTCTCGACGGCCATCGCCTCGAACCGGCTCATCACTGATCCGACGTCCGCGTCCGAGCTTCGCTTCGTGCTCTCGGGGATGGACCTCCAGGGCTTCCACCTGGACGGAGGTCGCCAGGAGCTCCGGGGCGATACGCTCATCGTTCGGCGCGAGGACTGGAACGTCGTGGCCGCCGACTACGGGCTGCCCTATCCGCGCATGGATCTGAGGGAGGCGCTCGAGCCGGAGCCCCTCATCCAGAGCGGAGACCCACGGATCCAGGAAGTCGCGCGCTACATCGCCCGCACCGGGTTCCGGGGACAGGGGAATCCGAGAACTGTTGCGCGGCGTCTCACGGACGGGGTGTACGAGCTCCTGGACAAGGAGGTCTCGTTCTCGATCCCGTCGGCGACCCAGGTGCTCCGAACGCTCGGCGGGGACTGCAACGAGCACACGGTCCTCTACGTAGCGCTCGCTCGGGCCGTGGGCCTTCCGGCCCGGGTGGCGGTGGGGCTCGTCTACCTGGAGGGAGCGTTCTACTACCACGCGTGGCCGGAAGTCTGGCTGGACGAGTGGGTCGCCGTGGATCCGACCTTTGGACAGGTGCCGGCGGACGCCGCGCACCTGAGGTTCATCACCGGGGGCTTCGCTCAGCAACTCGAGGTGGCGCGGCTCATCGGGGCCCTGCGCATCGAGGTCCTCGATGCGGGAGCTTGAGCGCCAAGATGAGCGCGAGACCGACCCCGCCGTAGCGCCTAACCGGCTCGAGAGCGGCGCGGTTCTCGGGCGTCCGGCTCGAGCCGACGGCGCGTCGCCTCCTCCCGCGGCGATCCTCGACATCCAAGGCCTCGTCAAACGGTACGGCAACTTCGCGGCGGTCAAGGGAATCGACCTGACCGTGCGGCCGGGGGAGATCTTCGGTTTCCTGGGACCGAACGGCGCCGGCAAGACCACGACGATCCGGATGGTGGCCGGCGTCCTCAAGCCGTCAGAGGGAACGATCCGCATCGGGGGCGAGGATCTCGCCCTGAGTCCCCAGCGGGTGAAACGGAGGATCGGGTACGTTCCCGATCGTCCCTTCCTGTATGAGAAGCTCTCAGGGGGGGAATTCCTCCGCTTCGTGGCCGGCCTCTGGGGATTGGACGGAAAGGGGGTGGAGGAGCGGGCCCGGGGCTTTCTCCGGCTGTTCTCCCTGGAGGACTGGGAGGACGAGCTCATCGAGAGCTACTCGCACGGCATGCGCCAGAAGCTCCTCATTTCCTCGGCCTTCCTTCATGATCCGGAGCTCTTCGTGGTTGACGAGCCCATGGTGGGGCTCGATCCCAAGTCGGCGCGGATCCTGAAGGACCTGCTCCGTACCTTCGTGGACCGACGGGGCGCGGTGTTCCTCTCCACCCACACCCTCGAGGTCGCCGAGGCCGTCTGCGACCGGATCGCGATCATCTCGAACGGCGAGATCATCGCTCTCTGAGCACCATGGACGAGCTCCGCGCGCAGGCCGATGCGGGCGGAGCCCACTTGGAGGAAATCTTCCTCAAGGTGACCGGGGGGGACGAGGTCGGTGAGCTCGCGCGTAGTCTCCGGGGAGTCCTGAACGCGTGACCCCGCACTCGGCAGGCACCCTGTCCATGCTCCGCGTGAAGCTTGCGGGAAAGCTGAACCGTGCCCGCCAGGGAGAGCGGCCGCTGGGAAAGGCCCTGATCCTCGGGGGGGCCGCCCTCTTCTTCTGGATGCTGATCTTCGCGGCGATTTACCGGATGCTCATCTACTTCCGGGCTGCGGAGGGGATCGGGGACCTGCTCGCCGCGAAGCTCCTGGGGATCGCGCTGCTCACGTTTCTCATGATCCTGCTCCTGTCGAACGTGATTGCCGCCCTCTCGACTTTCTTCCTGGCGAAGGACCTGGAGCTCCTGGTGGCGGCTCCCGTGGACCCGATTCACCTATATTGGGCCCGCCTCGTCGAGACCGGTGTGAACTCATCCTGGATGGTCGTCCTCATGGTGGTGCCCCTCTTCGCGGCGTACGGCGTCATGTATGGGGCGGGGTGGGCGTTCTATCTGCTCGGGGCCGTCGTGCTCCTGGCGCTCCTAGTGCTTCCCGTCGTGGTGGGAACGGGGGTGACCCTCCTGCTCGTGAACGTCTTCCCGGCGCGGCGCGCCCGGGACGCGCTCACGCTCGTCGGCCTGCTTGCCGCGGCCGGCGTCGTACTCGTGCTACGGCTCGTTCGCCCCGAACGTCTCATCCGCCCGGAGGAGTTCCGCAGCGTCGTGGACTTCATGGCCACCCTCAGGACCCCGACCTCCGTCTGGCTTCCGTCCGAATGGGGTGCGACCGCGCTCGTGGGGTGGCTGAACGGCGTGTTCGACCCGTTCTACCTGCTCCTTCTCTTGAGCACGGCCGCGGCGTTCCTCGTGTTCGGTGGGTGGCTTCACGCCCGCTACTACCACCAGGGGTTCTCGAGGGCGCAGGAAGGGGCGGAGCGAAGGGAGGGGCGGGTGCGCTTCCGCGGGTGGGACCGCTTGCTCTCCGGGATGGACGTGACCACCCGCGGATCTCCTTCGCCACCAGCTCGCGCGTCTTCTTCCGGGACGCCACCCAGTGGTCACAGCTCATTCTCCTGGGCGTTCTCGTGGCCGTGTACGTCTACAACAACATTCGGGTGCTCCCGGCGTCCACGAACGAGGGTATCTCGTTCTTTCTCGTGAACCTGATCGCGTTCCTGAACCTGGGCCTGGCGGGCTTCGTGGTGGCCTCGATCGCGGCGCGCTTCGTCTTCCCCGCCATGTCACTCGAGGGGCGGATGACCTGGCTGCTCCGTTCCTCTCCACTCGACTCCCGCCGACTGTTCTGGGTGAAGTACTGGGTCGGTACCGTTCCCCTCCTGCTCGTTGCGCTGCCGCTCATCCTGATCACCAACCTTCTCCTGAACGTCTCGACGTTCCTCCTCGTGGTCTCGACCGTGACCATGATAGGGGTGACTCTCGCGTGCGCCGCCCTCGCCCTG
The DNA here is from genome assembly GCA_965198065.1 of Longimicrobiales bacterium. Lineage (GTDB taxonomy): Bacteria > Gemmatimonadota > Gemmatimonadetes > Longimicrobiales > Gaopeijiaceae > SHZS01. The sequence continues at coordinate 2,043,636 of CBDAON010000004.1, forward strand.
GCGTTCGGAGCTCTGTACCCGAATTACGAGACCGACAACCCCGCCGAGATTCCGACGTCCTTCGGGGGGCTCGTGTTCATGATGACCGCCGTCGTGTACCTGGCCGCCGTGATCGTGGCGGAGGCGTGGCCGATCTACCTGTTCCTCTTTGCCCGCTTCCAGGGCTTGCCGCCCGGAGAGGCTGGGCTCGGCCCGGTGATCGTCGGCTTTGGAGGGGCCGGCCTCCTCACCGTCGCCGCCATCGCGTTCTCGCTTCGAGCCGGCGTGGCCAGGATCCGCGACGGAGAGGTGATCGCGGGATAGGGCGCTTGACGAACCGCCGACCTCGACACGACCAGATCCGGCCGGCATATTGCGGAAGGCCGCGGTCCTTCACCTGTCGATCGAGACGAGCATGCTCCCGGGCGGATACGACTTCATCCATCTCGTCTTCTGGACCGTCGTTTCCCTGGTCGCTGTGGGGACGAACCTGCTTCCCGTCGCCCTGAGCCTGGGGATCGGGATCCTGCTCCTGGAAACGATCAGGAACGGTTGAATCGCGGCCGGTCGCCCCATGACGTTTCTCGTCGGTCTCTCCTTCGTCATGGCTCTCCTCCTCGGGCTCTGGCTCGGGCGTGCCAGGCCCTACGACCAGTCGCCCGAGGAGATCGAACGCAGGCTCTCCGAGGTGGACGGTACGCACCGCAAGGTCAAACGGCACCTAATCTTCCTGGATTTGCTTCACCGAGTGAGTGAGAAGGCGTCGGATCGCCGATTCAGGGACCGGCGGCGCCCGTTCAAGTGGGGCTGAGGGCCCGGCGGAACGCAGCTTCCGCCCCGGGGAGCCCGAGGCGCGGTACGCGCTTCAAGGAATGAGCGCCTCCATCAGGACGAGCACCACCCCGATCGCTCCGCCCAGCACGTACCCCAGCCGGACGATGAGCCTCAGCTCCCTGTCGGTGACCCGACGCACGAGCTCCTCCATCTTGGCCGTCGGGTAGCCTCGCACCTTCTCCTCGACGCGGCGCCCGACGTCCAAAATCTGTACCACGTGGGCGCTCTGACCCTGGAGCCACCCCCAGAGGGGCTCGGACAGGGCGGCCTGAACCCGCCCCAGGGCCCCCTCCGGGAGCATGTCCGCGGGCCTTCCCACCGGCCGGTCGAGCACGCTCGCCACGGAGGTGCCCAGCACCTCCCGGTACGCTCGCCGCGCGGGCTCGCTCCGGGCCGCGAGGACGACGACCTCGGTGACACGGTCCGGCGACACCTCGTCCAATAGCTGGCCCCACGTGCCCTCGGCGGCCTTCCCCATTGCCTGCCCCAGCTTCTCGACGATGAACTCGCGCGTGGCCTGGTCCCGCGCCATCGTGACCACCCAACCGGCGACCGTATCCCGCGCGCGAAGCACGCTCTCGTCCCCGTGCCGTCCCAGAACCGCCGTCACGGGTCGGTGAAGGAAATCGGTGACGGCCTCGTTCACCCGGCGGGCCGTCGCATCCTGCACCGCCGGATCCCGGAGCATAACCGAGAGATGCTCGGCCCCCTCCTCCTCGATCGTGGCGAGGACGCGGTCCAGCGCCTCCTCGGTGACGACGAGCCGGGCCACCACGCGCTGGTGGAAGCGAAGGTCACGGAGGAACCGTTGGAAGATCTCTTGCATGGCTCGCTGGAGGCGCTGCCGGGCGCCCGGATCCTCCAGGATGCCGCCTAGCCTCTGCACGGCGATTGGCAGGTAGTCAGACAGCGCCCGCTCGAGCGAGCCCGAGAGGCCCGCGGGCAGCACGTCGGCGAAGGTGCGGTCGTCTCGGAGAAAGCCGGCGAACACACGGTCGACGTACGCCTCGACTGCCTGCTCGAACCCCTCGCGCTCGACCGCATGTGCGATCCAGCGATCTACGAAGCCCGAAATGGCCTGGCTGTGGCTCTCGGTCAGGACCTCCGCGACGGGCCGGTCGGAGACGTGGGCCATCCATTCCCGGACGCGCGCGTTCACGGCCCGCTCGAGTCCGTCGGAGTCCACCCAGCGATCCAGCCGCTCGATCAGGTGCTCCCCGATCTCGTGGAGGAGGGCCTCGGCCTGGGCCACGAGGTCCGGGCCCAGGATCTGCTTTAGGGGACCGCGCTCCCGCTCCAGGACCTCTCGGAGAAACGCCTCGAGGCGCTCGTCGAACGCCGATCGGAACTCCTGGTCGGAGAGGATTGTGGTCAGATCGTCCCGGGTCAGGAGCCGGTCCCCGACCGTTCGTCCCACGGCCGCCGCGAGCCGCTCCTGGTTCTTGGGGATGGCGCCGTGGAGGAACGCGAGCCGCAGCCGCCCGAGCCGCGGCGGCACGTACGGGTGAAAAAGCATCCACACGGCAACGGAATTCGTTAGCCCGCCAGCCAGGGCGCCGAACATGATCGTGACCAGCGCGCGGACGAGCTCGGGGTTCACGCCGTCACCGCTGTACGTGCCGGACCACCCCGACCACGAAGGCCTCTCGCCCCTCCACGCGTAAGGTTCCCGACACCCCGAAGAGCCCCGACACGGGAAGGATCGGCCCGTCGCCTTCGCCTGCCGTGAGGTGGGAGCTCGACGAGACCAGCTCCCCGGCGAGGCTGCCCGCCGCCGAGATCGTCCAGCGCGCCGGGATGTTTCGCCGAGCCAGCTCGAAGGGCCTCATGTCCTCCCAGCGGACGGTCACGCTGGACCACATGCCCGGCTCGGACTCCGAGCGGCTCCACCCCCGGTACCGGGTCGGGATCCGAGCTTCGGGCGGAGAGGGGATCTCTTCGAGGAAGAGCTGGAGACGGTTCCCTTCCACGAGGAACATCCAGTCTCCCGGCGCCGACGCGGGCGCTTCCCAGCTCCGCGGAAGATCTAGGACATATCCCTCCACGGGCCCGGACGGGAAGACTGCTCTCGCCTGAAAGAGGCGGACCGGGTCTCCCGTGGGCCGCGTCCACTCGGTCAGGAACTCGACGAGCCGGGTCTCCAACTCCGCGGGGCCGTTCCTGAGCAGGAGTGCCTCGACCCGGTCCTCCTCCCCTACGATCAGGCGAACCGTTCCTTCCGGAAGAAGGCGCCAGGGCGTCCTGGACGTGGGTCCGAGCGTGCTCTCCTGTACGAGCGCTTCCCAAGTCTCACCCCGCTGGAGCCACACGGAGCGATCTCGCCGGACTCCTCCCACCTGAGCTCGCGACCGGAAGAACCACGGGATGGCGATGGCCGGATCGGACGAGACCGAGAGAAAGAGGAACTCGCGATCGAAGACGAGCTCCCGGGGGGCCGGCGTGGTCACGAGGGTGCCCGTGCCGGCTCCGGTGCCGCGAGCCCCCGGCCTCTCGGGCGGAGGATCGCGATCACATCCGCTCGCGGTGAGAAGGCCCGCTGCCGTCAGGAGGATGGCGACGGGGAAGGGTGGGGTGGGCAGGCCGCCCGGGGGTTGCACGGTCGCCCGGCGCTTCAGCGGGAGTACTCGTGAGCCAGCGGCAGGCCGCCCTCGGGCGGTAGGATGGCGGCGGGGGGCGCGTTCAGGACCCGGTCCAGATTGCGAAGGAAGCGTCGGATCCGCCGGGCGTTCGCGCCCAGGTCGGAGCGGCCGTTCCGGGACCGCGACATCAGGTCCACCCGCGTCTGCGCGTCCGAGTCGAGCCAGACGCGGATCCGGACGTCATCCACGAACCCGAGGACGCGCGTCCGGACCTCCGCGCGTACGATGCCCCGCTGATCGTCCGCATCGATCAGGGTCCAGAGCGAGCCGCCGTTCACGATCAACCAGATCACCCGGTTCCAAACCTCGTCGAAGGGAATGGCGTACCGACGGCCGCGGAGCGTGGGGTCAGAGTGCTCGGGCCGCGTCATCTCCATCTTCTTGAGGAACGGCGAGAGAGGCCCGGAATCGCTCACGGATTCTCGTCCAACCGGAACCGGATCGTAACTCGAGCGGAGACCCGCTGGAGGCCAGGCTCGACCGGGGTGGGGACGGCCTGGGCGGCCGCGAGCTCCAGACCCCGGCCCATGGCCCCGTACGGCATGGGGGGCGGCACGTAGTCGGCTCCGCCCTGGACGTCGATCGGAGGCCCTAGCCGCATGCCTAGCGCCTCCGCGATCACGGCCGCCTCGGCGCGGGCCTTCCCGACAGCCAGGCGCATGGCCTCGTGCCGGTAGGGCTCGGGGTCCCGCAGCTCGAAGACGAGCCCCGACACGCGGTTCGCGCCGGCGCCCAGGGCCTCGTCGATGAGGGGGCCCAGACCCTCGACCTGATCCGCCGTGATGCGGACGGTGTTTCGGGCCGCGTAGCCCACGATCCGCATCGTGCGATCGCCTGTCGCGGGCGCGTAACGCGGGTTCAGGGAGTAACCGGACGTCTCGAGCCGGAAGCCGGGAAGTCCCGTGCCGGCCGTCCGGAGGGCAGCGGATACGCTCTCCATGAGCTCGGCGTTGGCCTCTCCAGCCTCCCGGGCCGTCTCGCCCTCGGTTTCCACGGCAAAGGAGATGCGAGCCCGGTTGGGGACGGCCTCGACCTCGCCCACGCCCGTCACCGTGAGCGCGGGCCCCGGCTCCTGTAACGCAGACTGGATCGACGAAAAGGCCAGGTACGCATCCTCCCAGGCTGCCCGCACAGACGGACCGGTCGTGGCCGGCGCCGGGACCGCAGGGGCCGGGTCCTGGGCGGCCTGCCGGGCCGCGCAGCCGATCGGGGCGAGGAGGCCTGCCAGCGCGACTGCCGCCGCGAAGCCCGGGGGGGGGGCGCCGGGACCGAATCGACCGGGCGATGGCATGGTTGGCTCCATTGCGGTGGGAGGCGATAGAGATCGGCAACGGAAGTCGGGACCGATGCGTAATATAGCTGCGCCCGAGGTCGGGGGTTCCGTGCGGTTGATCCGCCCCTTTGGCTCCGGTATCCTTCTCGGGCGCCTCCGCGCGGAGGGTGTCGGCGGCCCGACGGGCCGCTGCACGAGTGCGGGCCTTCCCTCGATCCCCTCGGCTCCCCGCGGGCCTTCGATGAAAGCGATCATCCCCCTCGCGGGTAAGGGCACGCGGCTCCGTCCCCACACGCTCTCGATTCCGAAGTCCCTGGTAGCCGTCGGGGGCCGCCCCGTCATGAGCTACGTCCTGGACGACCTGAGGGATCTCGGGATCGAGGAGGTCGTCTTTGTCGTGGGATATTTGCGGGAGGCGGTGGCGGAATACGTCTCGCGCGAGTATTCGGGCTTCACGGCGCACTACGTGGTTCAGGACATACAGGACGGCACGGCGGGGGCGGTCGGCCTCGCTGAGCCGTGGGCGGACGAAGATCTCCTCATCGTCTTTGTGGACACGCTCTTCGACGCCGATCTCTCGGTGATCCAGTCACTCCCCTCCGAGTGGGCGGGAATCGTCTGGGCTAAGGAAGTGGAGGACTATCAGCGCTTTGGGGTCATCGTGACGGACGAGGACGGCGCGATGACCCGAATCGTCGAGAAGCCGAGGGAGCCCGTCTCGAGACTCGCGAACATCGGGCTGTACTACATCCGCGACTTCGCGCTCCTCTTCGAGGGCATCCACCACGTGCTCCGCTTGCCCCCGGGGCCCGCGGGCGAGTTCTACCTGACCGACGCGTTCCAGTACATGGTCGATCACGGGGCGAGGATTCGCACCGCGCCCGTGCGGGGATGGTACGACTGCGGCAACGTCGAGACCCTGATAGAGACGAACCGCCACCTCCTAGAGACCTCGCGCGGTGGCGTGGACCCGAGGGCATCGCTCGAGCGATGCGAGGTCCGGGCGCCGGTTCGGGTCGAGGCCGAAGCCCGGCTCGTGAACGTTGCCCTGGGGCCGAACGTAACGGTCGAGACGGGCGCGATCGTGGAGGACTCGAGCCTCGAGGACACAATCGTCTGTGAGCGCTCCGTCGTTCGGGGGTGCCACCTCCGCGGCTCGATCGTGGGGGGGGACTCCCACGTCCAGGGAGTGACCGGGCGGGTGAATCTGGGGCCGTATTCGGAGCTGGACTCGACGTCCTAAGCCTGGGACGAAATGGTTGAGGCGGGCCCCGAGGTCATGGTGGCTGTGACCGACACGGGAGTGGGCATCCCGTCGGCGGCACTCCCCAGGATCTTCGAGCGCTATTACCGGGCCGACTCCGTTGAGGGACCGAAAGGAAGGCGGGACCGGCCTCGGCCTCGCGATCGTCCGGCACCTCGTCCAGTCCATGAAGGGCGAGGTACGGGCGGAAAGCCAGCTCGGATCCGGAACCACGATCCACTTCAACCTGCCCCGGGTGGACGGCTCGGCGCCCGGGGCGCGATCAGGAACCCACGGGTCCTCGCTCGGTATTTAATCCCGCTCCGGGGGCGACGAGCGCCCCCCGTTTCGAGGCGCATCTCGGTGGGCCCGCCCACTTCGGGTCCTCCCACTTCCCTCCGCATCGGGCCGGCATGGACAATCGACACGTCGTTTTCCAGATCACGAACGGAACGTTCCGCGTCGAGCTTTACGAGACCCGGGCTCCACGCACGACGGCGAACTTCGTCGAGCTAGTGACGAAGCGCTTCTACGATGGTGTGACCTTCCATCGGGTGATCGAGGGGTTCATGATCCAGGGCGGCTGCCCCGAGGGGACGGGGCGCGGGGGTCCGGGCTACGCGATCCCAGACGAGTTCCACTCCGAGCTCAGGCACACGGGCGAGGGCGTTCTGTCGATGGCGAACTCAGGGCCCGACACGGGCGGGTCCCAGTTCTTCATCACGCTCGCCCCCACACCCTGGCTCGATGATCGGCACGCCGTGTTCGGGCGGGTGGTCGAGGGGATGGACGTCGTGCGCGAGCTCGGAAAGACGGCCACGGACCGGTCGGACGCGCCGCTCCAGTCGGTGGTGATGGAGAAAGTGTCCATCGAGGAGGCCGAGTGAAGGACGAAGCGGTCGTGCCGAGTGAGGGTCCCGAGCCGGCCGAAGACAGGAGGGCGCCGAATCCCTCGCCGGACGAGTGGAGGAATAGGCTCACCCCCGAGCAATACCGGGTGACGAGAGAGAGCGGTACCGAGCGCGCCTTCACGGGCGAGTATTGGGACTCTAAGGCGGCCGGCACGTACATGTGCGTCTGCTGCGGGGCGCCCCTCTTCGCGTCGGGCACCAAGTTCGACTCGGGCACGGGATGGCCCTCGTTCTGGGAGCCGATCGACGATGCGAACGTCCGGGAGGTCGAGGACCGCTCCCTGTTCATGCGGCGCACGGAGGTGGTGTGTGCATCCTGCGACGCCCACCTCGGTCACGTGTTCCCCGACGGCCCTCAGCCCGCGGGTCTACGCTACTGCATGAACTCCGCGGCACTGCGCCTGGACCCGGCCCCGGAAGGGGAATCGATGAAGGACGAAGGAACAGATGGGTAAGCCACTCGCCTGGGCGGTCTCGGCCTTTTTTCGGTCGCGCTCCTTGCCGGGTGCTTTGGGAGAACGCCGCCCCCTCCTGGACCGGGATACGAGCGCGGCGGGCTTCCGGACTTGAGGGGGTCGCGGGTGATGGTCCTGCCCCTTCAGATCCGGACGGGGGTGCACCCCATAAGCGCTAACTTGTTTGCATTGCCATGGTGTTGTATAGTGAGGGCATGAGCAGAACCGTGACAGAGGCGCCGACAAGTGAGGACTGGGACCTGCTAGTATCGTTCTTCCCGAGCAACTGGCAGGAGCTGGCAGCGGAGACGGGAGCGCTGCGAGGGTTGCGCAAGGACAAGTCGCCGGAGAAGCTGCTGCGGACGCTGCTGATCCATCTCGGATGCGGGCATTCGCTGAGAGAAACGGTCGTGCGGGCTCGGCAGGCGAGCTTGGCGGATCTGTCGGACGTGGCGCTGCTGAAGCGGCTCCGGAAATCGCGGGACTGGCTGTATGCGTTGTGCGTGGAACTGTTCCGGGAGCACGGCATCGCGGTCTCGTCGGACGGGGGCTTCCAAGTGCGGGTCTTGGACGCCACGACCGTGCAGGAGCCGGGCCGGACCGGATCGTTGTGGAGGCTGCATTACAGCGTCAACCTGCCTTCGTTGGGCTGCGACTTCTTCAAGCTGACCGGGACGGAAGGGTCCGGGGCGGGCGAGTCGTTCAAACAGTTTCCGATCCGTCCGGGTGACTACGTGCTGGCCGACCGGGCCTACTCGAACGCGGCCGGGATCCAGCATGTGGCGATGGCCGGCGGTCACGTAACGGTGCGGGTGAACACCGGGACGCTGCCGCTGGAGACCGCGGACGGTCAGCCGTTCGAGTTGCTGACAGCCGTGGAATCCCTCGAGCGGCCTGGACCGGTCGGCGCATGGGCGGTGCGCACGGCGGCCAAGGCCGGCCCCCCGGTCGCAGGCCGAATCTGCGCCGTGCGCAAGACCGACGAAGCGATCGCGGCCGCGCACGCCAAGATCCGCAAGACAGCCCAGCGCAAGCAAAGCCAGGTCCGGCCGCAAACCCTGCATTTTGCCCGCTACGTCATCGTCTTCACGACCTACCCCCCGGAGGAGTTCTCGCCAGCCGACGTTCTGGAATGGTACCGCCTACGCTGGCAGGTCGAGCTGGTCTTCAAGCGCTTCAAGTCCCTGGCCCGCCTCGGACATCTGCCGAAGTATGATGACGAAAGCGCGCAGGCCTGGCTGTACGGCAAACTGCTCGTGGCACTGCTGGTCGAGAAAGTCGTGCGCCACGCCGTGGCTATTTCCCCCTGGGGATACGACGTCGCGACAACGTCAGCCCCGCAGCCCTTGGCGTGACTTCAAGTTCGCACTCCACCAAGTCGCACGGGCCATCGAACCGGAGTTCTCTCTCGAAAAGATGATCCGCGAGTGGAGCAAGATCTCGGCTTCCCTGGCCGAACCTCCAAGGCAGAGACTCAACCAGGTGGACCGCCACTTCCCGATAAACTACACAAGTTAGCGCTTATGGGGGTGCACCCCGACGTGGGGCGCGAGATCGAGTTCGCGTTAGGCCGGCCGGGTGGATCCGTGGAGTGGGTCGGTCCCGAGGCCCTCCGAGAGACGATCGCCCGGAGCCCAGGACTGGAGGTGCAGATCGACGAACTGCCGGTGGGCGTGTTTCTCGCCGGAGCAGTGGAGCGGATCGGCGACCCGCTGTTCAGTGCGCTCTACCGGCTAGGGGCCCTGACTGACACGCCCGTGGCGCTGCTTCCCGTGGAGGCCAGGGCGCTGGCGCGAGACGGCGAGGAGTCCGTCCAGATCTCGGCCGCCCTCGTAGACACCCGGACCGGCGTGGTCGTCTGGTTCGGGATCGTGGAGGGCCAGCGAGGCCCGCCGGGAGAACTTTCCCTGGCCGCGACCGCGGCGGATGCTCTCGCGAGAAGGGTGATGGTCCCCTGAGTCCCCCGAGCCCGCGGCTCGACGAGGGCTTCGCATGGCCAGAACCGTCACGGTAATTCCCGGCGATGGGATTGGTCCTGAGGTCATGGCGGCCGCTCTCGTCGCCGTGAAGGAGGCGGGGGCGGAGCTGGAGCTCGACGAGTGCCTGGGCGGGATCGCGGCGGTCGAGGCGCTGAAGGACCCCTTACCGGCCCAGACCCTCGACTCGATCGGGCGCACCGCCGTTGCCCTCAAGGGTCCGCTCACGACCCCCTCGGGCTCGGGCTTCCGCTCCGTCAATGTCGCCATCCGGAAGGAGTTCGACCTCTACGCAAACGTGCGACCCGCGGTCACGCTGATACCGGGGCAGCGCTACGAGGCCATCGATCTTGTCCTGATCCGCGAGAACACAGAAGGCCTCTACGTTGGGGTGGAGCACTACATCGGACTCGAGGGCGACCCTAGGGCGGCGGCCGAGTCGGTCATGATCATCACCCGATTCGGCTCGGAGCGGATCGTCCGGTACGCGTTCGAGTACGCGGTCCGAAACGCGCGGCGGAAGGTCACCCTCGCGCACAAGGCAAACATCCTCAAGTACACGCAGGGTCTCTTCTTGGACGTGGGCCGGCACATCGCGAGAGAGTACGAGGGGCAGGTCGAGTTCGAGCATCGGATCATCGACGCGACCGCCATACAGCTGGTCCGAAACCCCTACGAGTTCGACGTGCTCGTGATGGAGAACATGTTCGGGGACATCCTGAGCGACTTGATGGCGGGCCTGGTTGGCGGCCTGGGGATGGCTCCGGCGGGGAACATCGGACAAGACGTGGCCATGTTCGAGGCCGTGCACGGCTCCGCCCCTGATCTCACGGGGCTGGGCGCGGCCAACCCTACCGCGCTCATGCTGGCAGCCGCCATGATATGCTGGACCACGTCGATCAACCGGAACCGGCCGGTCGCATTCGCGAGGCCGTGGTCCGGACGCTCGCCGATCCCGAGCTGCGCACCCGGGACGTGGGGGGAACAGCGAGCACGAGCGAGTTCACGGCCGGGGTCGTGAGGAACCTGAAGTGAGGTTGACGCGCCCTGGCCTCCCGGTAATTTCCCTTCACTCCGAAAGCGCCGAAGCTTTCGGGTCCGCGCCGCTAGCTCAATTGGCAGAGCAACGGACTCTTAATCCGTAGGTTCTAGGTTCGATTCCTAGGCGGCGCATTTAGCTGTACGCTTTAGGGGGCAAGGCATCGCGGCATCGTCCCTTCGACTAGGGTTTAGGTAGGGTCAGGCAATTGTGTGCGGCCAGTGTGCCTGGCTGGAGCGGGAATAGCTCGAGACTCCGCCCCCCGGGGCCCCAGCCACCTCCGGTCCCTTACGTCGCCCCCGGGATCACGGCGCAACCTCTGGCTGGCCAGGAACGGCGGGGAGGAGCCCCGCGTAAGCCACTCGCTCTGCCCCGACGCTCCCGTTCGACGGCGATGGATGGTCCCATCCGGTACGGTTGAGATCCTTCGAGCGAATTCTCCCCTCGCGAGCGCAACGTTGGGGAACGTTTGTTGCTTGACGCGTCGGTGAATCTCGCCCAACGATGCGCGTGTGCGGGTACAGGCTCATGCGCGAATACGTGCGGGAATCGGTCCGTTATGGGAAAGCGTTGCGCGCTTCGATGAGTGAACTTCGCTGGACCTCTGGGTGCCGCCGATGAAGCTGGCCGTATTCGATGTCGATGGAACGCTGATCCGGAAGAACACGGTGGAGGATGAGTGTTACCTGGCAGCGCTCGCCGCGGTGTTCGATTTCCAGAATGTTAGCCCGGACTGGGGCTCATATGCTCATGTCACGGACTCGGGCTTAGCGTTGGAGCTCTGTACGCGGCGCTTAGGACGTGCGCCGACGCCGGAGGAGAGCGCCGCATTCCGCGATACGTACACCAATCTGATTACGGAAGGGGATTACATCCAATCGTAACCACGGCCCCGGTGCTACGGGGCCTGTTTCTTGTCCTGCTTCTGCACGAATTTCCACTCCCCGCGCTTCTTCGGCGGCGTCTTGATGAACGCCTTCATGATGTTCGCGGGCGTGTCAGGGATCGGCTCCGGTAGCGGGTACTTCACCGGACGGCCACGGGGCTGCTTCGTTCCGGTGGGCTTTGATGGCTTATCGTTGGGTGTCATGGGTTTCTCATCGCCTCCGGTGACGGTCCATAAGAAGCCACGGACTAAAGGTCGTTAGTGTTCTGGTATGTGACTCTGTAGATGGATTCACAGTAATACGTGATCCGAGTCGCGTCTGGCAGCCGCTGCAAAATCCCGAGACTTTCAAGTTTTTTCAAATCTGATCTCGCCGTCGGATAAGTCACGTTAAATGTTTCCTTCACTCTCACCACAGTCACGACTGGATTCTCGAACAGACCATCGATGAGTGTTGAGAGCCGCACGCTTCCGCCTTTGAGACGCGACTGGAAGCCGCGATGAAGGTCGAGTAGCTTATCGCAACGGCGTTCGGTGTCATTGGCTTGTTCGATAGCTCCCTCTAAGCAGAATTTAACCCAACGATCCCAGTCTCCGTGCGTGCTAACCAAGAGCATTAAGTCCATGTACTGCTTCTTGTAACGCTCGAAGTAGGCACTCATATAGAGCCACTGGCTTGACAAGCCGCACCATTCAGCGATGGTCAGCGCCAGCAGTAATCGACCGACACGCCCGTTACCATCTTGGAACGGGTGAATCGTTTCAAACTGGTAGTGAGTTAGGAAGGCGCGTACGAGCGGGTCAAGGTCGCCTGGGGTGTTCATGAACATTTCCAGGTCGTTCATGGCTGTTATGACGTTCTCTGGCGGCGGCGGAACAAACCTAGCCGGGTACCCAATCTGGTTTTGGATCGTCCGAAACTCTCCAGGCTGTTCTCCGTAGCCGCGGACACCATCCATCAGAACTTCGTGCAGATTTTGGATTAGGCGTTTCGACAGCGGGAGGCCGCTCTGCTGTCGGAGTTGCAACGCTCGGCCGTAGTTGAATACTTCTCGGTAAGGATTCAGCGGATCGCCCACAGATGCCGGGTATCTCGGGTCAGCCTGAAAGAGTGCCTGCTTCTGTGGGTCCGTGAACGTCCCTTCGAGTTGAGACGACCGTTGCGCTTCTAGATGCTGGATCGGACGAAGCAATATCTTAGGATTAGGCAAATGCTTTCCAACCCCATCCAAGCCAGCGATGCTTGCCCTAGCTTCTACTAGCGTCTGCCAGATGTCATTCGGAAGCTTCCAGGCCCGCGGAGGTAAAGAGTCCGGAATAAAAGCGTGAGAAACGTCCGTCGACGTATTCGACAGAGGCACCAAAAGACCGGGCTTGTCGTCTGTAAACTCTGATGGGTTCAATACTTACCACCCCCTACGACGAAAGGCTTTACTCTTAAGCCGAAAAAGTATAATCATCAACTCATTATTTTAATACTTTGCTTACTGTTAAAATTTGGGGTTTCGGACGGGGCTGGTCGAAATCCTCAATTCGCCACCAGGTCCCGGTAGCGTAGCCGCTTGCCCTCCAGCCCCCGGACGATAGCCCGCATCTGCTGGATGGTGTCGAGCGGTCGGATATTATGGCGGCCGGAGAACTCGTTGACGTAGCGCTGGAGGTGCTTCGGGGACATCTTGTGGTAGGTGCCGTGGTAGCCGCGCTTGAGCATCGACCAGAAGGACTCCACGCCGTTCGTGTGGGCCTGGCCGTTCACGTACTCTGACACCGAGTGTTTCACGGTCTCCCGATTGGCGAGGCCATCATACGCCCTCGCTTCGTCCGTGTACACCCTGGCCCCATCCGCGACCTGGCCTCGCACGAAACCCTGGAGCGTCGGCCTGTCGGTAGCTTCGACCACGCGAGCAGCCACCCGATTCGTCTCCCGGTCCTTCGCACCGACGACGGCTGCCTTGCCCACCGGACCCCGGCCCAGGTTCGCCTTCTTGCCTGCGTGCTTGTTCTTCTCCAGCCCACCTACGTAGGTCTCATCAATCTCCACCGGACCCTCGAACGGAGCCTGCTGCGTCTCCCACGTCTCCCGGAGCCGGTGTGCTAGGAACCACGCGGCCTTCTGCCCGATCTCTAGATCCCGGTGCAGCTTCATGGAGGCTTGACCCTTCAGACCAGTCGCGAGCAGGTAGGAAGCGATCGCCCACACCTGATAGCCGAGATTGCTTCCGGCCATTGCGGTGCCCGTCTTCACGCTGAAGAACTTCCGGCAACCCTTCTCGCGGCAACGGTAAGGCTGGCTCGGATGCTTCGCGCCTACCTGTACGTTCTCGCCCCCACAGTGCGGGCAAGCGGGCTTGCCGTCCCACCGGCACTGAGCGATCCACCGCTCAGCCGTCGCGTCGTCTGGGAACATTCGCATAACCTGAATGAGTGAAAGCCCCTTCCTAAAGTTCTTGCCGGGTCCTGACTTAGCCATCGTTTCTCCTAGTCTGATTTACAGACTAATAGTAACATTCTGACTGGCCGAAGTCAAGCGATTTGGTTACGATTGGATGTAATCCCCATCTGCAAGGTAGGACGATGCACGATCATCCTCCCGAGTCTGGAGAGAGGGATGTCTGAGGCCGAGGCGTACGTAGGGATCGATGTCTCAAAGGCGGAGCTCGAGGTGGCGGTAGAAGACGAGGGGTGGACGGTCTCGAACGACGAATCTGGGATCGAAGTGCTTGTTGAGCAGCTGTGCGACCGTCCGGTTGAGCTAGTCGTTCTGGAAGCGACCGGCGGGTACGAGATGCCGGCGGCGGCGGCACTCGCCGAAGCGGGGATCCCGGTGGTGGTAGCGAACCCGCGGCAGGTGCGCGACTTCGCACGGGCAACGGGCCAGCTCGCCAAGACGGACCGGATCGACGCGAGGGTATTGGCGCTGTTCGGCGAGCGGGTGCGGCCAGAGGTGCGGGTGCGGTGGTGGTAGCGAACCCGCGGCAGGTGCGCGACTTCGCACGGGCAACGGGCCAGCTCGCCAAGACGGACCGGATCGACGCGAGGGTATTGGCGCTGTTCGGCGAGCGGGTGCGGCCAGAGGTGCGGGTGCTGCCGGACGAGGACACCCAGCAGTTAACGGCCCTTCTGGCCCGTCGTCGTCAACTGCTCGAGATGATGGTCGCGGAGAAGAACCGGCTGAAGATGGCGTCCACCACGGTGGCGAAGGACATCGGCGAGCACATCGAGTGGCTCAAGCGCAAGCTGAAGTCCGTGGACTCGGAACTCGAGCGTCGTATCAAGGCGAGCCCGGTGTGGCGCGCGAAGGAGGATCTGCTGCGGAGCGTACCGGGGATCGGTCCGCTCGTCTCACGCACGCTGATCGGAGAGCTCCCCGAGCTCGGGCAGCTGAACCGGCAACAGATCGCTGCGCTTGCCGGCGTCGCCCCTCTGAACCGGGACTCGGGTACGTTGAGAGGTAAGCGAATGGTCTGGGGAGGCCGTCGTTCCGTACGCGTGGCGTTGTACATGGCGGCCCTGACCGCTAGTCAGCGTAATCCCCCGCGATCCGCGTCTTCTACCAGCGGCTCACAGAACGTGGCAAGCCTCCGAAAGTCGCCCTCACCGCCTGCATGCGTAAGTTGCTTGTGATCGCCAACGCTATGGTTCGAGACGGCGTATCCTGGGACCCCACCCACGCTTCAGAGCTTGAGTTCGCACACAGTTGCTAACAACTGGCTTGCACTCGCTCGTGTGTGCTCGCTCGCCCTTCGGTAATGCGCCGCTGGGCATCGCGGTTGCGCTCAGGAGGCTCGCTGCGAGCGCGGTTACTCCGGGTCCAAACGCGACTCTTCGCGAGGCCACCGAGCTACCAGTCCTTCCTTGCGCCAGCGGGTCTTAGGGAGACCAACCGCGGCGCAGGTCGATTCTCTTCAGATCTTCCGCTCCGAGCATCCCCTACCCTTCGCCTGGACGGTGACGCTGGCAACCTGAATGGAAGCGTAAAGCGTGAACGAGCCATATCCTTGTGCTTCTCCAGCGGGTGGGCCTCGGTCAGGAGCTGCCTCGCCTGCGTTGGCCCACGGCGAGGAGACTCGGGTCGCGGGTATCACTGCTGCTCAGGGAACCGTTCGATAACGGGCTATGAGGGCCACCTGCGCAGTCGGTGAGGCACCCGCCCCTCCGCGTCATCCCCGGCGCAAAGTGGGTCGTAAGTGCCTCGATCGGCGGGACACCAACGCCCTCGTGAAGGGAATCGAGCGGTCAAGGTTCAACCTCCCGGAGCAAGCCACCTGAACGCCTGTTCAACGACTTCCACGCCCTGATTCCACACCAATGTTTCCCACTCCTCCGAGTCCGGATGAAACGCACGTAGCATGCATGTCTTTATCTCTTCCGCCTTCGGATGGTCGGCGCCCCCATGGTGGTGGAGCCAGTTCTCGGCCCTTACCGCCTTGAATACGTCCATCACCGGTAGCGTACCGAACTCAAGACTCACTGCGGTGACCTCAACGTCGGGAAGCATGCTGGTGATCCCTAACTTGAGAGAGGCATCCAAGTGAGTGGATACGGACCCACCTGTGACAGTCGAACGCACCCGGTCGGCCCCCCATATCGCCACTGCACGCTGAACGTTGGGTGCGCTCATTGAGTCGTTCAAGATGATCTCCCCGCTACCGAACGCTCCCAGGCCCGTGTGGATATCGACCAAGACCACGCGTTCCACGTCGGACAGATACCGTTGTGCAATCGACCGGAGCGTAGAGTTGGACCACGTCTCCGAAGTGCCACCGTAGAACAGTCCGTCCGCGTGGGCGTATTGCCCCCCCTGTACTGCCGCCTGAGCGGCCGCAATACCCGCGGTCAGGCGATACCACAGGAGTCGCGCCCACGAGCGTACTTCCGACCCGAACGAGATCGACATAGGTGCAATGACATCGGCGAGATTTTCGTAATCCGGGTTTTCTGGAGGAGGAATCGTATGGTCCCGGAAGTTCCGGTTAACATCAACGTTGTCTTCGTTGAAGCGTTTCAGGTGCGCCATGCCGTAGGGATTGATCCCGTGGATCATCATGAGGCGAACGCCCGTCGGAAGCCGTGAGGTGATTCCTTCGCCAGGAAGACCAGTTTGAATACCTGATCCGGCAAAACCCTCAACGCCGTGCGTCCCCGAGCTCAACACAAGGATCGATTTCGCGTCCTCGGGGCCAAAGAGGGCCACATCGGTGAAGAGCGATTCCCCCTGGGGCCCTACCTGTGGGTTCTGAAAACCCTCGACGATTCCGCCCGCATCCTGGGCCGCGTCAAGGAACCTCTGCCTCGCGACTTCGTAGCTGGATGAGAAATAATCTGCTGTTCGCACTTCGCTCGCTGCCATGCGTCGAGAGCTGCACTCCGGGCACGCACCATACGTGCCCAAGAAAGCGACGGTCGCGATAACTAAGACCGTGGCTAACCCCGCTGCTCCGCCAGCCAGGCTTCTTCTGTTCATGGTTGCTGCCCGCCTGAGTGGGATGCTACAGGAGACTGCGGCGCGGGATGCGGGTAGGCAACTTCGAGTGAGTCGGCCGGCAACCCCGCCCTAAGGCAGAAGCACCTCCCGGTTCAGCCACACGATGTTGTCCCAACTCAACACCTACTTCGAGGAGTTGCCGTTCCGGACAATCGGGCTTCCCCTGGAGTTCGAGGCGGGGCTCACGCCCTGAGGACGTGACTCTGGCGACCTCGGTCGCCAAGCGTCGCCGGAGGGAAGCCAGGCCAGGACGGCGGTGTGTGCCGAGAAGTGTGCCGACTTGGCGGAACGCGGTGACACAACAAGATGCGAGCCGACACGGGGCTGCACACGAAAATCCTTAAAGCAGAACAGCTATCGGCACTGACAGGACCGGAGAAGGATCCAGAGCCTCCGTCCCGAATCGATCTCTTAATCCGTAGGTTCTAGGTTCGATTCCTAGGCGGCGCATACACATACGCCGGAACCTCCTCCCGATACCCTCCGGGGAGGCGGGAGAAAGGGCCTCAGCTCGGCGCCTGGACCACGGCCCCCAGGAAGAGAACCGTTCCCGAGAAGCGCTCCCGGATCGCAAACAGGAAGGGTCGATCGACCGTGAAGGGCGGGGTGAACGAGGTCGTCCCTACCTCCACGCTCGTGGCTGCGGAGGCTCTCGTCCCGGCCTCGTCCACCTCGACGAACGTTTTTTGCTTCACGTTTGAGATGTGGATCTGGTTCTCGAGTGCGTCCGCGAACATCCGAGTGAAGTCGGCCTCGTTCGGGTCGAACGCCACGGCCATGCCGAGCGCCTTCAGCACGTCGTTCAGGCTCGACTCCCACTCCATGCGAAACCGCGGGATCCGAATCTCGATGTCCCGGCTAGCGAACGACGATGTGAGCGCGCCCCACTCGGTCGCGTCCAGGTCGTCCACGAGATCGCCGACAGTGCGCCCCTGCCCGGGAAGGACGATCGTCATCGAGAACGCCTCGCCCCCGTGGGCAGATCGATCGCCTCGTAGCCTGAGCCGGATGCGAACGATACGATGCCGTCCCTGGCCATCAGCCGGACCGTGCCCGTCGTGCCGTCCTGGTTGTGGAAGACGGCGTCCCGCGTCTCGTTCGGGTCGAACTCCCCCGTCCAGAGCCCCTCGAAATCGATGGCGTTGATGAGGAAGGCAACCGTGAGAGGATCGATCGGGGGCACGACGATGTCCTCGATCCGGCCGTTCGTCGCCTCCCTCACCCAGTCGTTCATTACGTCGGCGGCCGTCGGGATCGAGAAGTCGAGCCCGGCCACCTGCGCGTCGAACACACCGGTAACTCTCTCCAGGTAATCGGCTTCGGGCGTCCAGCCGTGACGGTACCACACCGAGTTTCCGATCTGGAACTTCACGTTGGGGTCGAGGCTCTGAAGCAGGTCGATGAGGCTTCGGTACGAGGCGTTGATGTCGTCTAGCTCCATCTCCTGGAAGCCCAGCGTCAGACGCATCGCGTCGAACGTCTCCTCGGCCGAACCGTTCAGAGCCATCCCGAGGGCCATGGAGGCGCTGAGAGGGGAGAGGAAGCTGTTCTCACTGGGATCGGAGGCGTGCACCTGCCGGAGAAGATCGAAGCCGAACTCGTTGCTTGCCCGGAGGATCTCAACCTCTGACGCCGTGAGCTCCCTTGGAAGCTCCGTGATGAGGGCGGCTTCGGGCGCGCTGTCGGGGCCGGTGGAGCTCGAGCAGCCCGTAAGTGCGATCGCGATCGCCGCGAGGCCGATCGGGAGAATCGAGGGCAGGGGCCGGTGCATCATCTGTCCAGGAGTGGGGGCCGAAGGGTGTTCGGGGGAGGCGGCCCTGACGGGCCGCCGCTCTCGTCTCCTCCAGAGGAACGATTAGCCGGGCGTCGGCGTGACAGGATGCCCAGCGAGCAGGCGGAGGCCATTCAGCACGACGAGGAGCGTCGAGCCCTCGTGTGCCACTACGGCGACCGTGAGGGGGAGCCCGACCACGGACGCGGTGACGACGAGGAGCCCCATCCAGACGACGCTGAACCAGACGTTCTGGCGCACGATCCGGCGGGCGCGGCGCCCCAGCTCCACCAGGTACTCGATCTTCGGGAGATCGTCGCCCATGAGCACCACGTCCGCCGTCTCGATCGCCACGTCCGTCCCGGCGGCGCCCATGGCCACGCCGACCGAAGCCTCGACCATGGCGGGCGCGTCGTTCACGCCGTCCCCTACCATCACCACGCCGCGGGCGTCACCCGAGATGGCGCGCAGCACCTCGACCTTCTCGTGCGGAAGGAGCCCGGCGCGTACCTCGTCCGCCCCGAGCTCGGCCGCAATGGCGCGAACGGCGTCCGGGTGGTCGCCCGAGAGTATCAAGACGCGTCGGATCCCCTGGACGTCCTTCAAGCGGCGGATGGTCTCACGGGATCCCGGGCGGACCCGGTCGCCGAACGCCATAGCGCCCACGACCCGGTCGT
Organism: Longimicrobiales bacterium; assembly: GCA_965198065.1. Lineage (GTDB taxonomy): Bacteria > Gemmatimonadota > Gemmatimonadetes > Longimicrobiales > Gaopeijiaceae > SHZS01. Next base: position 2,062,804 of record CBDAON010000004.1, read on the forward strand.
CTACCCCGGTCAGTACCACCGTGCGGGACTGGCCGGCCTGCTCGATCGTCCATGCGTCGAGCGCTTCCGGCAGTCCCGCGCTCCGGCGCGCGGCCAACGCGCGGTTCCCTACCCAGAGAAGCCGCCCGTTCTGCCGTCCCTCCACCCCTTCCCCCGGAAGGGCCCGGAACTCCTCCACGGGGGACGGCTCCCGGCCCCGCTCCCGAGCAGCGTACAGCACGGCGGTGGCAATGTGGTGTTCGGAGGCAGCCTCGACCGCTGCCGCGATGCTCAGGAGCTCGTCCTCGGAGATCCCTGCCGCCTTGAGCGCGAGGAGGCGAGGCTGACCCATGGTGAGGGTCCCCGTCTTGTCGAACGCTACGACATCCACGTCTCCGGTGCGGTCCAGGACCGCACCTCCCTTGAAGAGGATCCCGTTCCGGGCCCCGTTAGCGATGGCGGAGAGGACGCCGGCCGGAGTCGAGATGACGAGCGCGCACGGGCTCGCCACGACGAGAAGGGTCATGCCGCGGTAGACGGCCTCTCCCCAAGTGGCGCCGGCGAGCGCGACCCCTCCGAGGATCGTGAGCCCGCTCCCGACGAGGACGAGGATCGTGTACGGGTGCGCGAACCGGTCGATGAACTCCTGGGCCGGCGCCCTTTTTTCCCTGGCCTCTTCGACCATGCGAACGATGCGGGCGAGCATCGTCTCGCTGGCCGGACGGGTCACAGTCACCGTGAGGACCCCCCCACCGTTGATCGAGCCGGCGAACACCTCGTCGCCGGTCCCCCGGGTCACTGGCTGGCCCTCGCCCGTGATCGCGGACTGGTCCACGTCGCTCCTCCCCTTCGAGACCTGCCCGTCGGCGGCAATGCGCTCCCCGGGACGGACCAGGATGCGCTGGCCCGGCGCGAGGCTTGCCGCCGGAACCTGCCCCGCTTCGCGTCCCTCCGCGTCCAGGAGTGTCGCTTCCTCGGGATGGATCTTCATCAACTTTTCGATCGCCCTCCGGGTGCGTCCCATCGCGTACGCCTCGAGCGTGTTCGAGAGGGAGAACAGGAAGATGAGGATGACCCCCTCGAGTGGTTGGCCGACGGAGGCGGCTCCCAGGGCCGCCGCTCCCATGAGGAAGTCGATCGAGAGCCGCCCCTTCCGGAGCTCGGCGATCGTATCGGAAAGGATCGGCGCCCCACCGATCAGGTACGCGGCCGCGAGCGGGAGCCAGCGCCAGGGCGACGGATCCGTGGGCACCCACTCGAGCACGGCGCCCGCCGCCATGCCGATCGCCACGACGACCGTCACCTGGAGGTAGACGCGCGCCTCCGGTGTGAGGACGGATGTGATGGCAGCCGGGCGGGTGGTCACGGGTGGGGTACGACCCTGTTGGGGGGATGGGGGACGGCCCTCCGGGGCTCGTCCGGGTCGGGGTGCGTCACTAAGATGAGGGCCTCTCGCACCCCAAGGTAGGAGGAGGATACGTGGCTCCCGTTCGCCACGTCGGCCATGTTCCGGTTCCTGAGGGATCTCGCCGAGAACAACAATCGCCCCTGGTTCCAGAAGAACAAGCATCGATACGAGAATGACGTGAAGGATCCGGCCCTACAGTTCATTGCCGACTTCGCGCCCTACTTGGAGAAGATCAGCCCCCACTTCCGAGCCGATCCGAGATCGGTAGGCGGCTCTCTCTTCCGGATCTACCGAGACATCCGATTCTCGAAGGACAAAAGCCCGTTCAAGACCTCCCTGGGGATCCATTTCCGGCATCTCCACGCGAAGGACGTGCACGCGCCCGGCTTCTACCTGCACCTGGAGCCGCGCGAGATCTTCGCGGGAGTCGGCATCTGGCATCCGGATTCCAAGACCCTGAAGAAGATCCGAGACACCATCGTGGACGATCCGGCCGCTTGGAAGAAGGCAATCAGCTTGAAGTCGTTCAGGAGCCGCTACGAGCTCGTGGGCGACTCACTGGCGCGGGCTCCGAGGGGGTACGACCCCGAGCATCCCATGGTGGAGGATCTCAAGCGGAAGGATTTCATCGGTCTGACGTACCTCTCCCAGAAGACCGTGACCGGGAGCGGATTCATGAGCGAGTTCGCGGCCCTGAGCCGCGCGGGGGCTCCGCTCCAGCGGTTTCTCTGCGCGGCCGTAGACGTACCGTATTGAGGGACCCGCTCCGCAAGCCGCCCCAGACGCTCCAGAACCCGCTTTAAAAGAGGTCGAGCTGCGGCTTCGCCGGAGCCGCAGCTCTCGGCGGCCGCCCCGGCCGCCGGAAGTGCTCCGTCGAAAGGGCGGGCACCCGCCTCGGGAACCCCGCCTTCTCGCGCGACACGTGGAAGAGGCTCCGGATCTGATCCGCGAACGGGCCTTCGCCCCGCATCCGCTTCCCGAACGCAGACTCGTTCAGCTTCCCGCCGCGGAGGTTCCTGAGACGTGACTTCACCTTCTCGGCCCGGTCCGGGCAGTGGTCGTCCATCCACGAAAGGAAGATCTGCCGCACTGCTCCGGGGAGCCGGAGGATCATGTACCCCACTTCCGTGGCCCCAGCTTCCGCCGCGGCCTCGATGATCGCAGCCACTTCGTGATCGGTCAGGCCGGGAATCACCGGGGCCACGAACACGGTGACCGGCACGCCGGCCGCGACCAGTGCCCGCACCGCCTCGAGCCGGTGCTCGGGCGGGGACGCGCGCGGTTCCATCGCTCGCTGGAGGGATCGGTCGAGCGTCGTAATCGAGATCGCGACGTGCGCCGCGTCGTAGCGGGCGAGCTCACCCAGGAGGTCCGCGTCCCGCTCGACGAGCCGGCTCTTCGTTACGACCGCGACCGGATGGCGAGCACGAACCAGCACCTCCATGCAGCCGCGGGTGATGCCCAGGCGTCGCTCGACGGGCTGATAGGGGTCCGTGACGCCGCTCATCGCAATGTGCTCGGGCTTCCAGCGGGGGCTCGCGAGCTCCCACTCCAGGAGCTCGGGCGCGTCGGGTTTCACGAAGATCTTGGACTCGAAGTCGAGGCCCGCGGAGAGGCCGAGGTACTCGTGGGTGGGGCGGGCGTAGCAGTAGCTGCACCCGTGCTCACATCCCCTGTAGGGGTTCAGGCTCCAGTCGAAGCCCACGTCCGGGCTAAGGTTCCTCGTCAGGACTGAGCGGGACGCGTCGCGGAAGTATTGGGTGCTTCTCGCGGCTGGGTCCTCGTCGTCCTTCGGCAGGGGCTCGATGTGGAGCCGCTCGAACCGATTAGCCGGATCCTCGTCGGTGCCGCGACCGCGCAGGACGGGGAAGGAGTGTTTCATGACAGCACCTACCCGGGGTCCCAGCCGAAGTTTCGGGAAATGTTCGGTATCCCGAGTCGTCGAGGTCGTGCGGCCTTTGGTGCTCGGGGATGGCTGACTAGATCGTCTCGTCCACTTTGCCTAGACTTCCAAGCCCCGTTTAGGTTCTCTACGCGGGAACGCGCGAGTGAAGGTCGCCGGCGGTCCGGTTCGGCCGTGATCCGTCGGAGGAAAGTCCGAGCTCCATAGGGCAGGGTGCCGGGTAACGCCCGGGCGGCGAAAGCCGATGGAAAGTGCAACAGAAAGCACACCGCCGATGGCCCCGGAAGGGGATCAGGCAAGGGTGAAATGGTGCGGTAAGAGCGCACCGGGCTCCCGGTAACGGGAGTCGCACGGCAAACCCCACCCGGAGCAAGGCCAAACAGGGACGAGGGGCGGCCCGCCCCGCTCGAGTCCCGGGTAGGCCGCACGAGGTCGGCAGCGATGCTGGCCCAAGAGAAATGACCTTCCCCGGCCTCGGCCGGGACAGAACTCGGCTTACTCCGCGCGTCTTCCCGCTTCGTGGGAGCGGTTGCGCTCGTAGCTCAGTTGGATAGAGCGTCGGCCTCCGGAGCCGAAGGTCACAGGTTCGAATCCTGTCGGGCGCGTGGAACAAAAGCCCTATGATTCCTGTATAAACGGAGTCATGGGGCTTTTCTGTTGAGCCTCAGTTTCGAAAATAGTAACGGGATAACAGTAACAGGGCGCTCAGGTATGCCGAAGCTCTACACAAAGGGTAAGTCCAGGTTTTATGCGGACTTAAGATATCTCGGCCTGGGTCAGCACGCCCTGAAGCCACCGGGGTCTTCCCGAGCCACACAAGACGAAGCCGAAGCCCTCGTTCTGATGGGTAAGTTGATCGAGCGTCTGAGGCGTGAAGGCGCGCCGGTCAACCGCCCAGGGGACACGCTTGGTGCGGCTGCTGACGCCTTCCTCCGGCTCAATCCCGGAGGTGTGACGGAGGGATGGCTGCGCGAGCACCGGCACAAGCTCGGTCGCGCTCGTCGGTGGTTTGGTGACCAGCGTCCGCTTGCGTCGATTAAGCCGAGAGACGTGCGCGCATGGTGGGAGCGTCTCGAGTCCTTGGGATTGGCTTCTGGTACCGTTCGGCACCATCTGAACGTGCTTTCTTCCCTGTATCGGTTCGCCATCGAGAATGAGATGGTCCCGCCGTCATACAACCCCGTCGCGATGCTCTACCGGAAGCCGTCTTCGTCAAACGGGCGCATTCAAACCAAGCGGGCGCAGTTCCTAGAGATCGACGAGGCCGCGCGTTTCCTAGACGCGGCCCGGACGCTGACGCGATCTAAGCGCAGGTGGCTCCTGGACGGCCTCCACGAGATCCTATCGACCTTCCTGTTGACGGGTGGGCGAAAAGCGGAGGTACTAGGGCTCGTGGTTGACGACGTGGATCTGGACGCAGGCATCGTCCGGTACCGTCCGAATGACTTCCGGCCACTCAAGACGCCTTGGGCGGAGCGCACCGTACCCCTTTGGCCGCAACTGCGGGAGATCCTGGTGCCGTGGCTCCAAGGTCGAGATCCGGACGAGTTGCTCTTCGAGGGTCCGGTTGGCGGGATGATTCACGACCTACGGAAGGCGCTCAAGGCTACTTCGGAAGCGTCGGGTATCGCGGTCACCGGCGTCACCATCTTTCGCCACACCTACGCCACGGCTCGGCTCCAGACGACCGACAACGGGAAGCAGATTTCACTCTGGACCGTCGCCAAGGAGCTGGGCCACAAAACCGTCTCACGGGTCGAAGACACATACGGCCATCCGAGCCACTACCGGCCTCGTGGTGAGGTCGTGGAGTATCAGCTCCGTACGACGTAAGGCGGTCTGCCCGTCCCTTCCTGAACCGGCGAATTATTCAGTAACCCATTGCTACGCTTGTGGTTAGCCGCTCACCGATACGCTATGGATCACTTCGGGTATACAAAACGAACGGGCGACCGCGGAAGGGATCGGTCACACCCGACGGAAGGCTGGGCGCCTACCTGGCCGGAGCGACGCAAGAACCAGAGACCAAGACTCCCCGAGGGAATGCTGCCGAGCCCCGATGAGAAGCTTGGCCGGTCATCGGGGGCGCTGGTAATGGCCGACCGGATTCGCAGGTTACGGAAGTCGGCTACCGGGCTCACGGGACGATCGATCCCTACCTCCGCGTGATCTTCTGCCCGATGTACATCACGTATACCGGCTTCCCATACTGAACGGGCCAAGCAAAGTGCATCCGCAACGTCATGGACCGGACCTTCCCGTGCCAGGAACATGGCAGGGCCTGGCCGGGTTCATCATCGAGGTGTTCTATGGCATTCGACGCTGGGCCAGACCGAGACAGTAGGGGATTTTCATGATTACAGGCGCACTCCAAATCTAAAATCGACAGCATCTGGAATACGATGTGATCTGGCGGCATCTCGAATCCGCTCTCGGTCATCGAGCAGCTCACCTACCTGCTCTTCATCAAGCGGCTCGACGAACTACATACGCTTAAGGAGCGCAAGGCCGCGCGCACCGGCACACCCATCGAGGAGCCGGTCTTCGGCGCCGACCAGGACAGGCTGCGCTGGTCGCGTTTCAAGGACGCCGCTCCCGAGCAGCTGTTCGAGACGGTGCGAGACGGGGTGTTCCCCTTTATCAAGTCGCTCGGGCAGAAGGGCGAGGCCAACGCCGGGGAGGGGGGCTCGACGTACAGCCACCACATGAAGGATGCCCTCTTCATGATGCCCACGGCTCGTGTGCTGGCCAACGTGGTCGACCAACTCGACGGCATCGACATGGCCGACAGCGACACCAAGGGCGACCTCTACGAGTACATGCTCAGCAAGATTGCCACCGCCGGACAGAACGGCCAGTTCCGCACGCCGCGCCACATCATCCGTCTGATGGTGGACATGACCGCCCCCACGCCCAAGGACGTGATCTGCGACCCGGCCTGCGGCACGGCGGGCTTCCTCGTTGCCGCGTTTGAGCACCTGGTGGCGCACCACAGCGACACCATCTACAAGGACGCCGCGGCGCGCCACCGCTTTAGCGAGGGCACGTTCAACGGCTACGACTTCGACAACACCATGCTGCGCATCGGCAGCATGAACATGCTGCTGCACGGCGTGGAGAATCCAGACATCCGTTATAAGGACTCGCTGGCCCAGACCGACGACGATGACGCGGAGAAGTACTCCCTGGTCCTCGCCAATCCGCCATTTGCGGGAAGCCTCGACTACGAGTCCACCGCCAAGGATCTGCAGCAGATCGTCAAGACGAAGAAGACAGAGTTGCTGTTCCTCGCCCTCTTCCTCCGCCTTATCCAGACAGGAGAACGCGCCGCCGTCATCGTGCCCGACGGCGTGCTCTTCGGATCGACCAAGGCGCACAGGACCCTGCGCACGATCTTGGTCGAGGAGCAGAAGCTCGACGCCATCGTCTCCATGCCCTCTGGCGTCTTCAAACCCTACGCCGGGGTCTCCACCGCCATCCTGCTCTTCACCAAGACCAACTCCGGCGGCACGGACCACGTCTGGTTCTACGACATGCAGGCGGACGGCTACTCGCTGGATGACAAGCGCACGCCGCAGCCGGAGAAGACCGTCCTTGCAAGTGTGGATACTCTTGTTATTGGAACCTGGGCCATCGTTCCAGTCTGGAGGATGTAGTCTATTTCCCTCGGGAACTAGAGCAGGGTCACCGGGGAAATCACCGATATCATTCACGAAACTCCTCTTCCTCTTCCTTGGTCTCCTCCGATTCCAATAGTGCCCGTAGCCAGGTTCGCGGCCCACAGGGAGGTGTTCATCACGCGGTTTCAGGATGGGCGCTAAACTACCGGCCACAGGAAATCGGGGGCGGAAACCCTGGAGCCGGGTAGTGGGGTGCGTTGTCCTCCGGGCTTCGATCACTGCCGAGCGTGGGAAATGGTCCTGCGCACTCCTCCTCAGTCCAGAGGTCGAACGATGCTGCCACATGACCCGTGCAGGACTTGTCCGACGACGGGGTGAACAAGATCTGGACCGTCCGAATAAGCGAGCGGCGGGCGACCGCCCTGTCGAGCCGCCGGCCGGCCCGGGGTCTTCGGCGTGGCTGGGGCCCACTAGGACAGCGAGGACGAGCGCATCGACAGACCTGTCCGTTGTGCCGGCTCCGCGCGCGCTGTGATGTTCAGGGTGCGAGGGGGTATCTGCGGGCGAAGGCCAGGGGGATGAGGGGATCCGAACGCGCCGCCGGGATGATGGCGACGCGGTTCGGTTCGGGAACCCCCACGAGGCGGGCGAAATGCTCCCGCACGCAGTTGCTCTCCGCGAAGAAGTCAGGAGGATGGACGACCGTGGGCGTCCGCTTCTGTTGGATCCCGGCGATGCCGGCCGCTTCGACGACCTTTGGAAGGGGGCTGAAGTAGGCGCAGTTCAGGTAGTGGACGTCCTCGGGGAGGGTGAAGGCCTCCCGCTGGCAAGGCAGCACCTCTTCCTCCGCCATCACAGCCTGTCGGTTCATCGTCCCTTTATCCACTATTGTACCGTGCCGGGGTGAAGCGGGATGGGAGAGTCTTGCAGGTGATCGAGATCGATCTGCTGGACCATGTCGTGGACCGGTTCCAAGCTTATGCGCTCCTCGGTCAGAACGGTCAGAACGCCGGAGGAGCTTGCTTGGCCTAGGGTCCCTGAGTAGATGTGGACTGGCCGCGCATCGGAGGAGATAACGTCCGGGCCCGTCGAAAGGTTCACACCCGGAGTCCCCGCTCTCCTCAATGGCGCTCGTGAACATCGGAGCCATGTGGTGCTGGACCTAGGCGCAGCCGCCGACTCCAATCTGCACGTGTACAGCCGTTTCGCCCGACGAGTTCGATTCGCGGACCTTCTCGGTAAAGGCAGGTCGCATGGGACCGCACGACCCAGCACCCTACCACCCTAGCCAGCGCATCCCTACGATCTGGCGTTCGCATGGAACATCCTGGACCGACTCTTCCCAGAGGAGCGCCCAGGCCTCATGCGGCGGTTGGCCGAGATCAGCGCTCCGAGCGCACGCCTCAAGGTCTTTGACGCTGCCGCCCTGACCTCCTTTCCCATGTCCCGACCCGTCCAGAATTCCAAATTTTGGACTCGGTCTCGTTCTTGGGGGTGAGGATCATCGCCGTGACGTGATCGGGGTCGAATCGCCCGCTAACTGTTGCCCTGTGGCCTCGAGGAAACGACGTGCCTCCTGATACCCGTCGAACGACTCACGGCCGGCCCACACCTCGGTCAGCTGCCTATACGCGTTGGCGGCACCCGCGTGGTCACCGGTCTCGGCATACGCCCGTGCGAGGCCGAGCAGAGATCGCGGTCGGTTCGGCATCCGCAGGAGCGACGTCTCGAACTTCTCGATCGCGGCGGCGGGCCGGTCCAGATCGAGCAGGATCTCACCGTACAGCTCGTGCACGGGCTTCACCGGTGAGGCCGCGCCTCGCGGGTCGGCCCCAGCTTCGACGATCGCCTGCGCCTCGTCCATGAGGCCGATTGCCACGCTCACATGTCCCATACCCGCATGGCGTAGCGCGCCGACCTGCTTTGCCATGATGTTGGCATTCGTGTCTCCGTCGGGCCCGTTGTCTGCCATCTCCACGAGCGCCGCCTCGGCTTGAGCCAGCGTTGCCTGATCACCCGTGTGGGCTGCGCTCATCCCGGTCGCGAGAAGCTCGTGCATCGATGACTCGTCCATGATCGGCCGAACCTCCCACTCCTCCGTTTCGACGATGTAACGGGCCTTCATCAGCGGGACCGTATTGGTAGCCCTAGCTTGGCCCGGCGCGCCCTGCGGGCCGCCCTCGAGGAAGCGGCCCTCGAAGGCCATACTCTCGAGCCGCTCGATCCACAATCTCGCCTTGGCGTAGTCCCCGAGCTGGAGGTCACCGTACTGACCCCAATCCAGGGGGTGGACTGCGTCTCCCATGGGGTCGTCCGGCCGCCACAGCTCTCGCGCGGCCGTGTAGGCGGACTCGTTGTTGCCCGAAACCCGATCCCACATGCCGTGTTGAATGAAGATGTGCGTCGGCATGTGCCTCGCGTGGGCCACCGCAGGAGCGATCTCGGAAAAACGGTACGCCGCCTCCAATGCGAGGGGAGCGACGATGGGATTGTCGAACGCGTGGATCGTATAGTGGGCGGCACCGGGATGGTCCGGATTGTGCTCGAATAGATTCAAAGCGATGGTGCCCGCCCGTATGTTGAGCCGCTGCGTCAAATCGCGCGTGGCGGTGGAGGCGCTCAACACCGATAGCGCGTAGAACGCCGCTACTTCGGTATCGTCGGCGTACTGCTCGTAAAGCCGGCTCATCGCCTCCATGTAGGTGACCCTGCGGTCCACGTGATCCCCCTCTCCCCAAAGGATCTCGACCGCGCTCAGAAAGCCCTTTTCGCGCTCGGTGGGAGCTTTGGCCAGTCGCTCTGCCGGCGTCGATCCCAACCGCATGAGTGTCTGGTGCGGAAGGGTCGCGTCCATTTGTGAAGTTAGGGGGTGGTTGTATGCGAGCGACTCTCCCCAGTACGCCATGGCGAAGTCCGGGTCGATCTCCTGAGCGGCATGGAACTCCTCGCGGGCCTGTATCCAACCGAAGCTGTGCAGAAAAGCTGCCCCGCGCAGGAAGTGGTTCTGCGCTTCGGGCGATGCCGACGTGGGAAATTCGAAAGAGCCCACGTTCTCGAACTGAGCCTGGGTGGGACTCGCGCTCAGAACGAGCAGGATAGCGACGAGAAAAACGGCTGGTGCACGGATCATTGCTCTCTCCTCATCGAAACGGCCACAAACGGGCGCGGAGCCTCGGCGACGTGATGGTTGAAGAATAACGCCAAGGAAGCGAAAGGGGATTATACGCCTGACTTGACAGAAGGGTAGGTCAGGATGGGAAGGAAGCGACACACTCCGGAGCAGATCATCACTGCAGTGCGGGAGGCAGAGGTCGGTCTGGCCGGCGGCAAATCCGTGAAGCTGATCAGGGGGGAGCTCGGCATCACCGAGCAGACGTACTACCGGTGGAGGCGGGAGTACGGCGGGATGAAGGTGAGCCAGGCACGGCGCCTGAAGGAGCTCGAGCGCGAGAACGGGCGCCTGAAGCGAGCAGTGGCGGACTTGACACTGGACAAGCTGATCGTGGAGGAAGCGGCCAAGGGAAACTTCTGAGCCCCGAGGGCCGACGACGTTGTGTGGTGCGTGTACGTCAGCAGCTCGGGGCGTCGGAGAGGAGAGCGTGCCGGGTGCTCGGGCAGCCACGCACGACCCAGCGCGGGGCGAGGAAAGTGGCGAGTGACGAGGGGGCGCTCCGAGGTGATATCGTGCGACTCGCGAGTCGATTCGGCCGCTACGGCTAGCGACGCGTCACGGACACGCTCCGCATCGAGGGCTGGGGGGTGAAGCACAAGCGGGTGGAGCGGATCTGGAGGCAGGAGGGGCTGAAGGTCCCGGAGCGGCAGCCGAAGCGAGGTCGGCTGTGGCTCAACGACGGATCGTGCATCCGGCTGAGGCCGGCTGTATCGGGGCCACGTCTGGTCGTACGACTTCGTGGCCTCGAGGACGCACGACGGGCGTGCGCTGAAGCTGCTGACAGTGCTGGACGAGCACACGAGGGAGTGCCTGGCGATCGTGGTGGCTCGCAAGATCCGCTCGCACGACGTGCTCGAGGTGCTGGACGATCTGTTCGTCCGACACGGGCCCTCCCGAGTATCTGAGGTCGGACAACGGACCGGAGTTCACCGCGAAGCCCGTGCGGCGGTGGTTGGGGCGCGTGGGCGTCGAGACGCTCTTTATCGAGCCGGGCAGCCCGTGGGAGAACGGCTACAACGAGAGCTTCAACGGCAAGCTCAGGGACGAGCTGTTGAACGGGGAGATCTTCTGCTCGTTGGCGGAGGCGGCCGTGCTGGTCGAGCAATGGAGGCGCGAGTACGATACCGTCCGACCCCACAGCGCCTGCGGCGGCTTTCCCCCGGCCCCTGAGGCGATTAAGCCGTCGCCCTGGTTCCTGAGGATGCCCGTCCTTCACCGCCCTCCACAGGTGCTGGGACTAACATAGGTTGTGGTACCGCTCTTCGGGGCAGGTCACTGGCGCGAGAGCTTGAGGATCGCGTCGAGAGAGCTAACAGCAGTTAGCGGCAAGTATTTCTGAAAACGGAGTCTGGTTCTCGGGGGCTTCGGCGAGCCGATTCCCGCTGTTGTTCCCGCTGTTCGGTGCCAGATTCCCGCTGTTGAGACACGGCAGGCTGTCGTATTGGCTGACGGCAAGTGCGGCAGATCGTGCAGCCCTGGTTGAACTTGTGCGGTTTTTGCCGTAATTCGTGCCACCGGCACTCCGCCGAGGCGGCCTATCGGCGCACGGACCTGTTCGAGCAGCGCCGTCGGCTCATGAACGATTGGGCGGCGTACCTGGACGACAAGAGTCGCGACCCGGAGGCCGGACCGGTCCGTTGATCTGCCGTCTTTGTCTCAACACGGAGCGACTGATATCCGCAGAGATCGATCGCCGGAGCGTCCCCGTGGAGCGAAGGAAGCGCGCGCAAACACTAGCGCCGGAGTCCAACTATGCGTGGTCCACTTGACGGGGAAAGCCTTCCGACCCAGGCCCCTGTCGCAAGCGAAGGGGTGGGAGGTTCGCTACGCTACGCAGTCGTCGGTGGCGGTCGCTCAAGCCGCGCGCCTGTTGCGCGCTGACGTTCGGGCGCGCAGGCCCGAACGATCTACGACGTAGTCTCCGCCGGCGCCTGCTGCGCCATGCGCTCCTGCATCTGTCGGGTGAGATGCGGCACCAGACCGATCATGCGCTGAAGCAGCATGAGTTGACCGCGGTGGTGCATCTCGTGCTCCTTTGGCGACAAGAGCATCTCGAAACGCGTTTTGGTCGCCGGCTCCGCGCCGGGGGGCATCGCGACGGGTTCCGCAAGAAACTCATCCGACAGGCCCTCGAGGAACGACGCGAAAGCCTCTCCCTGTGATTTGAGGTAGGCGATCGTTTCTGCTTTGGTCCGCGGCTTGGCCTCTTCCGCGCTGAACTTCTGGAACAGCTCCATGAAGTTCACGTCCTTGAGGTCGGTGACCTTGTTGCGCTGGATATAGTCCTGAAACCCGGTGCTCACCGCGATGTGGACCAGGGTGGCACCGATGCTGCGCGTGTCGGGACTCGCCTGGAATCCGTACTTGTCCCCTGGAATGTCCTCGGCGGTCTGAATGGTGTTGCCGCGAACCTGGCGAAAGCTTCGTGCCAGGTCCTTGCCTCCATAGTGCGTCATTGCGATGTCTCCTCCAATTTCGATATCAAGATCTACTCAAGCTGGCTCGACAGCCAAGATACTGGGCTCGAGCCAGCCGTGAACCCGCCATGCTGGGCATCAAAAACGGTCGTCGGCCTCAACTTGACAATACCCCGGAACTGTCTGTCAGCTCTGGCCGGCGAGCGGCTTGCCACCATTTCGCACTCCATGTATCGGCTGGAGCGAACCGGGCTCGCATGGATTTTGGATGCTCCGGACCCGAGTTCCTCCTTCCCGTCGCTCAAGCAGCATGAGATGAAGCAATTCGGAGAGTACCGCACTCAGCGCTACGCACTGCGCGTATTCGACCAACTAGAGCGTGGAGAGGTGCCGAATCTAATAGGTAGCCCGTCGGGCCGCACTCTCACCCGTCCGTTCGGTAGTGGGTCATTTTGAATTCGCGGTCGTGCGGTACGCCCTTCGGGCCTAAAAGAAGGACGAGAGCTCATGGAACAGCCTGGCACGTCGCCGGGAGCGGTGAGCGGCGAACCGACCCTTCAGCGCACCATCGGGTTGTGGCAGATGACGCTCTACGGGGCGGGCAGCATGCTTGGTGCAGGGATCTACGGCTTGCTGGGACAAGTTGCTGCCGAGATGGGCTCCGCAATCTGGCTGGCCTTTGCGCTGTCCATGGTCGCGGCGGGGCTGACGGGGCTGTCCTATGCCTCGCTCGGATCGCGCTACCCGCGCGCAGGCGGTGCCGCTTTCATCACCCACCGGGCCTATCGCCGCACCCTGCTGACTCAATGTGGTAGGCCTCAGCGTGGCCTGCTCGGGCTTCACTTCGATCGCCGCCGGCGCACGCGTCGTGGGTGAGAATCTGCAGGCCCTGCCCGCTCTCCAGGGCCTGCCGACTGGCATGTTGGCGTTCATATATCTTGTCTTCGTGGGCGCCCTCGTGTACCGCGGTATCCGGGAATCCATGTGGGCCAATGTCGTCTTCACGTTGGTGGAGGCAGCGGGCCTGCTGTTCGTGATCGCGGTGTGCCTGCGTTTTTGGGGTTCGGCGAACCTGCTTGAGTTCCCATCCCTTCCGGAGACAGAGGCGGGCCTTCCCCTCGTATTCCTGGTGCAGGGAGTCGTGCTCACCTTCTACTCCTTCCTCGGATTTGAAGACGCGATCAACGTCGCCGAGGAACTGAAGACCGAGCGGCATGTTGCGCTGCGGATTCGACGGTCAGCACCAGGGCCGACACCAGACCCTCATCTACATGGGCGTGGCGATCAGCGCAGCCTCGGTGGTGCCGTGGCAGGAATTGGCGGAGGCCAATGCGCCGCTGGTCGAAGTCGTGGCGCGCGCGGCACCCTGGTTCCCGGCCTGGATGTTCATTGCGATTACCATCTTCGCGGTGGCGAATACCGGGCTGATCAACTATGTCACCGCATCACGCCTCCTGTATGGTATGGCGCGGGACGGCCAGCTGCCGCGAGTTCTCGGCAAGGTTCATCCGGCGCGCCGCACACCCCATGTGGCTGTGGCGCTCATCTTCGTGCTGATCGTGCTCCTGATCCTGTCGGGGGACATTTCGCAGCTGGCTTCGGCTACGGTGCTCCTCCTCCTCCTGGTGTTCTCGGTCGTAAACAGTGCGCTTGTCATCCTGAAGCTCAGACCTGATGAACCCGAGGGCGCCTTCGAGCTGCCGATCACCGTGCCCGCGCTCGGCGCGGTCGTCTGCTTCGCGATGTTCGCGGCCCGGGTCGGGGCTGGCGACTGGCGCGCGCCGGTGATCGCGGGCGTCCTGCTCGTGGGTGTCCTCGCGGTCCATCTCGTGCTCCGTCCACAGCTCTCCAAGAGTGGCGAATAGCGTGCGTGTTGGTAGTGCGATGAGGTGTTCGGCGGCGGTCGGACTCGTCCGAGGGACATTCTAGAGGTAGGGGGCCTGCTTCGTCTCAGGCCTCGATACCGCCGTATGCAAAGCGTGGCGCGGGCCGACCACGGCCCCTCGTTCCGCACACGCTGTCCTGCGAAGGGTTCGGCGCACGGCCGCACGGGCGGTCGGTTTAGCGGCTAGGCCGGCCCGGCCAGTGAACCCGAAGCCTCGGGTCCCACGGGTACCTCGATCTGGCGGTCGCCATCGCCGTCCGTGACGAGCCACCGCCCGGGAGCCCTGAGTCGTAGAGCGAACCGAGCTTCACCGACCCGACTGCGCAGGGTCGTTGATTCGGCTCGTCCCTCGAATCCGAGGCCGGGACGCCGGCAAGGCGCGGGCGACAGGGCGAAGCGCCGCGGGAGGGGCCGAAGGTTGGCGAGCGGGGAGGGAGGGCGCCACTGCTGAGCTCTCGCTGGCCCGCCTTATCGGGGTCTTCTCGGAGATTCCCGCGGGAGCGCGCCGGGGATCAGGCCCGCGGCCTGAAGTTCCTCGATGAAGCCGAACATCTCCCGCTCCTCGATCCGGTCGGGATAGAGGATCCCGTCGAGATGGTCGCATTCATGCTGGATGATGCGCGCGTGAAACCCCTCCGCCTTTCCCTCGACCTCCCGGCCGTCGGCATCCAGCCCCCGGTAGTGGATCCGCTCGTATCGCGGAACCAGGCCGCGCATCCCCGGAAGGCTGAGACAACCCTCCCACTCTGAACGCACGGCTTGGCCCGCAGGCGCGATCTCGGGATTCATGAGGACGGTCCGGGGGACGGGAGCGGCGTCCGGATAGCGGGGGTTCTCGTCGACCCCGAAGACGATGATGCACAGCGGCACATCGATCTGAGGTGCGGCGAGCCCTACTCCGTCGCAGGCGTTCATGGTCTCGAGCATATCCTCGACCAGGGCCGGGAGCGTGTCATCGTCGAGTCGCTCTACCTCGTTCGCCCTGCGCCTGAGCTGCGGATGGCCTATCCGCAGGACTTCGCGTAGCGCCATGGACCGTACGCCTCCTGTGCCCCGCTAGGGTCGCGTGGATTCCCGTTCAGAAAAGCGTGAACTGCTGGGCCCGCTCCCGTACCCAACCCTCCAGCTCCTCCCACGTCGGCCGGCTGGACTCACTCCCCACTCCCGCGATATATCCTCTCTCATGAGGCGTCGTTCCTTTCCCCGGGCACCATCCCGGGATTCGCTGTGACGGTCAGCCGAAAGGTACGGCGCCTCTCTTTTTACACACCTTTTGATCCTACCTCTCAGCCACAGCCTTCCTCGTTTCGGCTGCTTGCTTGGCACCTTGAGCCCCTCCTGTCTCCAGATCCGCTCCACCCGCTTGTGGTTCACGGCCCAGCCCTCCGTCCTCAGCATCCCGGTCACCATCCGGTACCCGCAGCGCCCGAACCTGCGAGCCACCTTCACCACGTCCTCTCTCAGCGCCTCCTCATCTTCGCTTCGCTTCGGTATCCGACGCTGCGTCGAGCGTGCCTGGCCCAACACCCGGCACGCCTTGCGCTCACTCACCCCAAGCCGCTGGCGTACTTGCACCACGCAGCGTCTGCGCCGCTCGGGGCTTAGAAGTTTCCCTCGGAGGCTTCCTTCAAGATCAGCTTGTCCAGCGTCAGCTCTGCCACCGCCCGCTTCAGCTGTTGGTTCTCCTTCTCGAGCTCCTTGAGACGCTTCGCCTGGCTCAGCTTCATTCCCCCGTACTCCCGCCGCCATCGGTAGTACGTTTGCTCGCTCACCCCCAGGTCTCGCCACACCTCTTTGGTCGTATTGCCGTTCGCCAGGGCCACCTCCGCCTTGCGTAGCCGGTTGATGATCTGTGCCGGACTCAGCCTCTTTGGTGCGGCCATTGTGTGCCCTCCCCTTTCGTGTCTTGACCCCGTCCAGATTCTAAAACTGGACTCGGTCTCGTTTTAGGGGGGTAGATCATCCATGCGTCGCCCTCCATGACCTGACTCACTCTTGGTGCCACCCTCCTTGTTCGCCCGACGGTCACTCCTCTCTCGGCCAAGTCTCGCCGGTCAACTTCGAACGCCGCCATGCCCGGGAGGCCGCCGCGTGAGCGCCCCCTACGCCCGGTTCTTTACTCCCCCGCTTCGCGGGGGAAGCTTCCCTCTCCCTCGGGCGAGGGATGTAGTGAAAACCTCAGTGTTCACCCGTCCACTAAACCGGGACAGCTCCATACCGTCCGACCCCACAGCGCCTGCGGCGGCTTTCCCCCGGCCCCTGAGGCGATTAAGCCGTCACCCTGGTTCCTGAGGATGCCCGTCCTTCACGGCCCTCCACAGGTGCTGGGACTAACATAGGATGTGGTACCGCTCTTGGGGGCAGGTCACCCGGGCCGAGTCGATATCTGCGGTGGTTGGGAAGGGAGCGGGGGGAGCTTCTCGACCCCTGCACCGGGCAGCCCTACTCGGGAGACCAGACGGCGAGCTCGTTTCCACTCGGATCAACGAAATGAAATCGGCGTCCACCCGGGAACCCAAACGGCCCTTTCACTATGCTGGCGCCGGCCGAGCGTACCGAAGGCAGCGGCAAACATTCGCTCTTCCAGCCGCGACCCGGCTGCCCTCACTCAGTTGCCTGGGTCATCGGTCCTCCGGTATGTTGCCGATCCTCATCCGTAGGAATGGGTTCTGATGGCCGTGGTGGCGGCCGTTCACACTCCGAGTTCGAATTCACGCCAGGGGAAACCGATGACGCTTCCACGCACGTCATTTCGCGACTTCTTTGCCGTCCCGCCGATCTGCTTGCTCGTGCTTTGCTTCGCAAGCGTCGAGCTGCGGGCGCAGGGGGATCAACCACCGGCCGAACCGCCGGCCGACTGGGGGCCGATCTCCATCAACATGGAGGAGATCGAGTATCCCCATCCCGTGCACCTCCTGAACCTCAATCTGTATGGGCAGGACGTCCGGATCGCGTATATGGATGTGCCGCCGGTCGGGCCGCCCAACGGCCGGACCGTGGTGTTCCTTCACGGTGGGAGCTACTACGGCTGGTATTGGAAAGAACAGATCGAGGCCCTCCGTAACGAGGGCTTCCGTGTCGTCGTGAAGGATCGGCTCGGGTGGGGCAAGTCCTCCAAGCCAATCCTTCCCTACAGCATCAGCCTGCACGCCTCGAACACGGCACGGGTCCTCGAGCACCTGAGGATCTCCGAAGCGGCGGTCGTGGGTCATTCGATCGGGGGGCAGATGGCCACCCGTTTCGCCTTTCTCTACCCGGAGATGACGACGCACCTCGTCCTGGTCAATGCCGTCGGTCTCACCGACAACCGAGCGGGCCGTGGCTTCCGCCCGATGAGCGGGGAGATCGAGGTGGATGCGGATCCTCAGGAGGTCTACGAATCAGGCGTGCGAACCGATCTGAACCGCTATGTGAATTGGAGACCGCAGTTCATGGAACACCTCCGCATTCGCTATGGACAGGCCTTGAGTGGCGAGTGGCCACGGCTCCGGTACGTTCGCTCTCTGGGAGGCAACCTCCGCTCGATCGACAGCGTGGTGAACGACTGGCCCCACATCCAGACGAAGGCCATGGTGCTCGGTGGGGCGGAAGATGGGCCGAACTTCCCGGAGAATGCCCGGAGGGCGGCTGAGTCGCTCCCGAACGCCGAGCTCGTGCTCATCCCGAACGTGGGTCACAACCCGCACGAAGAGGTGCCCGAGATCGTGAACGCAGAGCTGATCCGGTTCCTCTCCTCGGACCCGGACGAACCCGCTTTGGAGGACTGGTAGGAGCCACTCGCGCTCCCGACCCCGTCGTTCCGCCGGGTAGCCGGGCGACCCCGTCACCTCCGGCGGAGCGCGTAGGCGAGCTTGGACCTCCCTCGGCGCACCGCCCCCACCGAACCTCAATACAAGGGAAAACGCTCCGCGAGAACCTATTTGACTACGGCGGTCCCGAGGGGGAAGCTCGCGGGGTTTCGGTCCAAGTCGTAGAGAACGTGATCTACGGCGTCTCCCGGGATCGCGCCGACGAGCGGCTTGAGGGTAAACGGAGTTGGCGAATCATCGGGCTCGGGCTCAATCGAAATCACGGCGGTACCGCCTGCGAG
Organism: Longimicrobiales bacterium; assembly: GCA_965198065.1. Lineage (GTDB taxonomy): Bacteria > Gemmatimonadota > Gemmatimonadetes > Longimicrobiales > Gaopeijiaceae > SHZS01. The sequence continues at coordinate 2,081,278 of CBDAON010000004.1, forward strand.
GTTCGTGGGAAATACGAGCCCGATGGGGGCGTTCCCCAGGAAGTCCTCCCCCGGAAAATGCGGTTCTGGGTTGGGGCCCGAGAAGGGCGCCGCCTCGTCGGCACCCGACGGCGAGGTAAAACGTCCGGTGGTCACCGGAACCCCGTCGATGACGGCCCACCCCTCGTAATGCCAGCCGCCCGGAAGGGCGGGCAGGCTCAAAGACGGGCTCGGCCCTGACCTGCCCCGAAGAGCGGTACCACAACCTATGTTAGTCCCAGCACCTGTGGAGGGCGGTGAAGGACGGGCATCCTCAGGAACCAGGGCGACGGCTTAATCGCCTCAGGGGCCGGGGGAAAGCCGCCGCAGGCGCTGTGGGGTCGGACGGTATCGTACTCGCGCCTCCATTGCTCGACCAGCACGGCCGCCTCCGCCAACGAGCAGAAGATCTCCCCGTTCAACAGCTCGTCCCTGAGCTTGCCGTTGAAGCTCTCGTTGTAGCCGTTCTCCCACGGGCTGCCCGGCTCGATAAAGAGCGTCTCGACGCCCACGCGCCCCAACCACCGCCGCACGGGCTTCGCGGTGAACTCCGGTCCGTTGTCCGACCTCAGATACTCGGGAGGGCCCGTGTCGGACGAACAGATCGTCCAGCACCTCGAGCACGTCGTGCGAGCGGATCTTGCGAGCCACCACGATCGCCAGGCACTCCCTCGTGTGCTCGTCCAGCACTGTCAGCAGCTTCAGCGCACGCCCGTCGTGCGTCCTCGAGGCCACGAAGTCGTACGACCAGACGTGGCCCCGATACAGCGGCCTCAGCCGGATGCACGATCCGTCGTTGAGCCACAGCCGACCTCGCTTCGGCTGCCGCTCCGGGACCTTCAGCCCCTCCTGCCTCCAGATCCGCTCCACCCGCTTGTGCTTCACCCCCCAGCCCTCGATGCGGAGCGTGTCCGTGACGCGTCGCTAGCCGTAGCGGCCGAATCGACTCGCGAGTCGCACGATATCACCTCGGAGCGCCCCCTCGTCACTCGCCACTTTCCTCGCCCGGCGCTGGGTCGTGCGTGGCTGCCCGAGCACCCGGCACGCTCTCCTCTCCGACGCCCCGAGCTGCTGACGTACACGCACCACACAACGTCGTCGGCCCTCGGGGCTCAGAAGTTTCCCTTGGCCGCTTCCTCCACGATCAGCTTGTCCAGTGTCAAGTCCGCCACTGCTCGCTTCAGGCGCCCGTTCTCGCGCTCGAGCTCCTTCAGGCGCCGTGCCTGGCTCACCTTCATCCCGCCGTACTCCCGCCTCCACCGGTAGTACGTCTGCTCGGTGATGCCGAGCTCCCCCCTGATCAGCTTCACGGATTTGCCGCCGGCCAGACCGACCTCTGCCTCCCGCACTGCAGTGATGATCTGCTCCGGAGTGTGTCGCTTCCTTCCCATCCTGACCTCCTCGCTGAACGCTTCCGACCAGGTCCGATCCTAACATTACGCCTGGTCTCGTTTCAGCGGGTCAGGTCAATACCGGGAAAGCCTCGTTACCTTTCTCCGCGGCCGTGGTTTCTCTGTCACCATTCCGTTGGAGGGCCTCTCCTTCGGGAGACAACTTCAGCGTTTGAAGATCCTAGGGCTAATCGGGGAATGAACTCAGACGTAGACCGGGTCTACGAACTCGTTGGCGTCTTGGCAACGCTACCGGGTCAAGGTCAGTCTGACCTGCCCCCAAAAGCGGTACCACCTAGAGTGTTAGTCCAAGCACCTCCTTTTGGCTGGGGGGTGGTCCAAGAAGCAGAGGTAGGTTGAGCAGCTTTGGGTCTGGCCGGATCGCTTCGGGGGCCGGGGGTCGATAACCCAGAGAGCTGTGCGGTCGATGCGTGTTGTATTCGCGCCGCCACTGCTCGATCAGCACCTTCGCCTCCTCCAGCGAATGGAAGATTTCGCGCTTCAGCAGCTCGTTTCGGAGCGTGCCGTTAAAGCTCTCATTGTAGCCGTTCTCCCACGGGCTGCCCGGCTCGATGAACAGCGTCTTCACGCCTAGCTCACCGAGCCACTGCCGAACCACTCGGGCCGTGAACTCCGGACCGTTGTCGGAGCGAAGATTCGCCGGTGGACCGTGCTCGGCAAACAGCTCGCTCAGCGTCTGCAGAACATCGTCCGCCTGAAGCCTGCGAGTCACCACGATCGCCAGGCACTCCCGGCTGTACTCATCCAGCACCGTCAGCATCTTGAGCGGCCGTCCATCATGCGTCCGGTCCGCCACGAAGTCATACGCCCATACATGGTGTCGGTACAGGGGCCGCAGTCGGATACAAGAACCGTCGGTCAGCCACAGCCTTCCCTCGTTTCGGCTGCTTACTTGGCACCTTGAGCCCCTCCTGTCTCCAGATCCGCTCCACCCGCTTGTGGTTCACGGCCCAGCCCTCCGTCCTCAGCATCCCCGTCACCATCCGGTACCCGCAGCGCCCGAACCTGCGAGCCACCTTCACCACGTCCTCTCTCAGCACCTCCTCATCTTCGCTTCGCTTCGGTATCCGACGCTGCGTCGAGCGTGCCTGGCCCAACACCCGGCACGCCTTGCGCTCACTCACCCCAAGCCGCTGGCGTACTTGCACCACGCAGCGTCTGCGCCGCTCGGGGCTTAGAAGTTTCCCTCGGAGGCTTCCTTCAAGATCAGCTTGTCCAGCGTCAGCTCTGCCACCGCCCGCTTCAGCTGTTGGTTCTCCTTCCCTCGAGCTCCTTGAGACGCTTCGCCTGGCTCAGCTTCATTCCCCCGTACTCCCGCCGCCATCGGTAGTACGTTTGCTCGCTCACCCCCAGGTCTCGCCACACCTCTTTGGTCGTATTGCCGTTCGCCAGGGCCACCTCCGCCTTGCGTAGCCGGTTGATGATCTGTGCCGGACTCAGCCTCTTTGGTGCGGCCATTGTGCCCTCCCCTTTCGTGTCTTGACCCCGTCCAGATTCTAAAACTGGACTCGGTCTCGTTTTAGGGGGGTAGATCAGACCTCGGCCAGGTCCCGGAACGAGACACACCGGTAGAGGCCCACATCGGCGAGGGCGCGGCCGCACCGTTCCGGAAAGGAGATTGACTCGCGGTCGTTGTGTGCATCGTACTCCCGGCGATGGCCATCCCGCATGCGGCCGGGAGCACGGGTCTCCGGCGTGGGACGCGGGTCCGCTTCGATCGCACGGTCGAACATCTCTCCAGCTCCTTCCTCGGCGTCAGCGGCCCGGACCGAAGCTCCCGGTCGGGACCGGCAGCGGGAGTTCCGGCCTTACAGTGTGCTGCGGGATGGGAGCGCGGGTGGCGGCCACCGGAGTGGGCTCGCGCTCGGCCTCGCGCTCGCGGCTCCGCGTCAGCACGAAGTCGGAGATCTTCTGCGCGTCGGCCGCGGCGCGGCGGATCTCGCGGGGATCTTCCTTGAGGGCGGCGACCCACCCCTCGACGTAGGCGGCACCCCGGCTCGGATCGTGGCCCACCCCCACGCGCTCGCCCGTCATCATCGCACTGACGATTGCGGTACGTTTGTAACTGACTATCGGGGTATCCCTGCGGGTCAAGACGCACCGGCGGTCGTGGTGACAGCCTATCGACCGGACCCCACGAGATGGGACGAGACGTGGCGAAGGAGACAGACATGACCACGAAATTGACCAAGCGACTCGTTCGTGAAGGCGACTTCGTCGCCGAGGTGGACGTATACCTCATTGAGGAAGAGGGCGGCTGGTCACCGTACCTCTCTCTGGAGGACGCAGGTAAGCTCGATGCGGTCAGGGAGGCGCTGCGCGCGGGCGACATCACGCGCGGTGCCCAACTCGCAACCCGCCTCTACCGGCTCACGCCGGTCGAAGCGTGAGCGCGCTCGACCAGCTTTTTGAGAGATGGCCCGGCTGTGCGAAACCTGATGACGACGTTGCCCAGCATGCCCCTATTGCCGGGCCATACGCCGCGTCGCACCGTGTGCAGGCGCTCGCGCAATGGACTGACTCCCTGACGCGGGTCGCAGAGCAGCGGTGGCACCACGGGGTTTCAGGCGCGGCCGTGGCGTTGATGGCGGCGACGGCGATGCTGCTCCCCGGACTGGCCGTCGCGCAAGACGTCTACTTGCGCGCCGGGATCGACCTGAGCCGGCCGGCCGACACGCACTTCACCGACGCAGACTGTGCGAGCATGGTCCCGGCCGCGCTGTACGGCTGCGGCCTGGGCGGCGATGGCGCGCCGCTCCGATCGGTGGGGGACGTCGGCACGGTTGCAGGCGTTGAGCTTGGGCTCGGGTACACCGTGGCGCCCGCCGTGCGACTGGAGGCCCTCCTGACTTACCAGCCGCGATTCACGTTCGATGGCCAGGCCAACTTCCTGGAGCCAGACCGTCAGCAATCCGTGTCCGTGGATCTGTCCTCGCTGTCCGGGATCCTGGCCGTGTATGCGGATCTCCCAGGCTTGGGGGTGCGCCCGCTCGGCCCGTTCAGCCCCTTCGTAGGCGGTGGCCTCGGGGCGGCCCGCGTGGCCAGCGGTGAGACGCGCATGACGTTTCCGAAGACGCGGACCCTCGTGCCGGGCACCCGCCGAACGGGGTTGACCTGGAGGCTGACGGCCGGCTTGGGGATGTCGTGGGGCGAGCGGGCGACGCTCGATCTCGCGTGGCGGTACACGGATACCGGTGTCATCGAGACCGGCGCCGGCCAGGGCCGGGTCGAATGGCGCGACGGCAGCCGGGACCCGGTGGTGCTCGATCTGGCGCCGACACAGGCCCAGTTGCGGAGCCACGGGCTGCACCTGTCTCTGCGGTATGAGCTCTGATCGGGATCATCGATTCTGGCATCACGCAGGGCTGTAGCCCGTGGTGTCACTTTTGTTCCCGAGGAGTGGGTGGATCGTCTCACCGGGGTGGAGGTAGGTAGCTGTGAGTTCAGTCGCCTACAGCGTGGTGATGACGTCCGAAGTCGCCGCCGTGTTGAGAGGACATCTTCTGCAACACATCAGGAATGGGCAGCGGCAGGAGGACCTCTGTTTCGCCTTGTGGAAGCCGAGCACCGGCAAGACGCGAACGACCGCGGTGTTGACGGAGGTCGTTCTTCCGATCGCGAACGAAAGACAACTGCATGGCGGCGCGAGTTTTTTGCCTAACTATCTGGACCGGGTGGCGGAGGCTGCGATGTCGAGGAAAGCCGGCATCGCGTTGCTACACAGCCACTTCACGCCGGGATGGCAGGGAATGAGCGGGGAGGACGTGGACACGGAGCGAAGCACGGCGCCTTCGATACTTGGGGAGACGGGCCTGCCGCTGATCGGTCTGACCATGGGAACCGATGGGGCACTGAGCGCGCGTTTCTGGACACGGGTCGGGCGACGGGAGTACGAACGGCGGTGGTGTGGGAGCGTTCGCATGGTCGGGGACGACTTTGACGTGACGTTCATGGAAAAGCTGGCACCTAAGCCGAGGTTCAAGGAAATGCTGAAGAGGACCTACTCGGCTTGGGGCGAGGAGAAGCAGCACACGCTCGCCCGGCTGCATTGCGGAGTGGTCGGGGTCGGAAGCGTGGGCGCGATCGTAGCGGAGAGCCTGGCCCGGATGGGTGTTGAGACCATCAGCCTGATCGACTTCGACACGGTGGAAGAACACAACCTGGATCGGCTTCTCCACGCGAGCGTGGATGACATCGGGTGGTGCAAGGTGGACGTGGCGGGCGAGCACCTGCGCAAGCACGCGACTGCCGACGATGTAGACGTGAGGCTGAACAGGAAGTCGGTGACAAGGGAGAGCGGCCTAAGGGCGGCGCTGGATTGCGACGTGCTGTTCAGTTGCGTGGATCGGCCCTGGCCGAGACAGGTGCTGAACATGGTGGCGTTCGCGCACCACATCCCGGTCGTAGACGGAGGCGTGCACGTCCGCGTCAAGCCGGACGGGTCGATGCGATGGGCCGAGTGGGGCGCACACGTCGCGGTACCGGGCAGGGCGTGTCTGGAATGCCTCGGCCAGTTCGATCCGGCGAACGTCACGCTAGAGCGGCAAGGTCTGCTTGACGATCCGACGTACATCGAGCGGCTTCCCGGAGACCATGTGCTGCGACGGAACGAGAACGTGTTCGGGTTCGCGCTGTCTGCGAGCGGAATGATGATCTGTCAGTTTCTGAGCATGGTCGTGCGACCTGTCGGGATTGGTAATCCGGGGACCCAGACCTATCATTTCGCAACCGGGATGATGGACAGCGATGTAAGTTCCGCGTGTACTGCAGAGTGCCTGTACTACGAGCACATGGGCATGGGGGATCGCTTTCCATTCCCAGTGGTGGAGGCCGACGAAACGAAAGTTGAGCCGAGCGTTGGGGGGGGCGTGGTGGGCGAAATGGCGTCGTAGGGTGAGGAATTGGTTATGGTTTGGGGGAAGAGCTGGTTCCGATGCGGGGAGAGGCTCTGGATGAATCTGGAGAGGCGACTGACCTGAGGACATCGGCTCGAACGAGGTAGAGAAAAGGGGCAACAGCGGGGACCGTCGCGGCGACCGACAGCCAACCGCGGCGTGCTCGCCTACTCGCTCTCGGGCGCGGACACGCAAGCTTTCGCGATCGGCTAGCCGGGCGAGATCCGGTGGAAGCTGGGATCAGGCTCGACCACCGACGGCAAGGATGGCAACGCGGAAGAGACGCCGACCACCAACGACCCTTTGCCTTGGACATCGAGCGGGTCCGGTGAAACGATGTGCCCGAAACCTCAGGTCAGCGGATACTGCGCAGGCGCAGCTTGCGCTCTAGCTCCCATCACGATCCAGCAGTCATCCGCCGACATTTCGGCTGAACGGCGAGCCCGCAGGACCAGGTTGAATGCCATTGAATTGGGAGGATAAGCGAGTTGATCAGGAACAGAAGAAGCGCGAAGCAGCGGCGAAACTCCGTTCTCGAAAGTCTGGAGATAACACGCGAAGGCGGTAGTACGACTTATGCTGCGAAGCTTGCGGCGGAACCATTGGGCGGAACGGCCAAGGTCTGCACGATCACGCACTACTGCCGGACGACTGACCTGCCCCCAAAAGCGGTACCACCTAGAGTGTTAGTCCAAGCACCTCCTTTTGGCTGGGGGGTGGTCCAAGAAGCAGAGGTAGGTTGAGCAGCTTTGGGTCTGGCCGGATCGCTTCGGGGGCCGGGGGTCGATAACCCAGAGAGCTGTGCGGTCGATGCGTGTTGTATTCGCGCCGCCACTGCTCGATCAGCACCTTCGCCTCCTCCAGCGAATAGAAGATTTCGCGCTTCAGCAGCTCGTTTCAGAGCGTGCCGTTAAAGCTCTCATTGTAGCCGTTCTCCCACGGGCTGCCCGGCTCGATGAACAGCGTCTTCACGCCTAGCTCACCGAGCCACTGCCGGCCGTCCATCATGCGTCCGGTCCGCCACGAAGTCATACGCCCATACATGGTGTCGGTACAGGGGCCGCAGTCGGATACAAGAACCGTCGGTCAGCCACAGCCTTCCTCGTTTCGGCTGCTTACTTGGCACCTTGAGCCCCTCCTGTCTCCAGATCCGCTCCACCCGCTTGTGGTTCACGGCCCAGCCCTCCGTCCTCAGCATCCCCGTCACCATCCGGTACCCGCAGCGCCCGAACCTGCGAGCCACCTTCACCACGTCCTCTCTCAGCGCCTCCTCATCTTCGCTTCGCTTCGGTATCCGACGCTGCGTCGAGCGTGCCTGGCCCAACACCCGGCACGCCTTGCGCTCACTCACCCCAAGCCGCTGGCGTACTTGCACCACGCAGCGTCTGCGCCACTCGGGGCTCAGTAGTTTCCCTCGGAGGCTTCCTTCAAGATCAGCTTGTCCAGCGTCAGCTCTGCCACCGCCCGCTTCAGCTGTTGGTTCTCCTTCCCTCGAGCTCCTTGAGACGCTTCGCCTGGCTCAGCTTCATTCCCCCGTACTCCCGCCGCCATCGGTAGTACGTTTGCTCGCTCACCCCCAGGTCTCGCCACACCTCTTTGGTCGTATTGCCGTTCGCCAGGGCCACCTCCGCCTTGCGTAGCCGGTTGATGATCTGTGCCGGACTCAGCCTCTTTGGTGCGGCCATTGTGCCCTCCCCTTTCGTGTCTTGACCCCGTCCAGATTCTAAAACTGGACTCGGTCTCGTTTTAGGGGGGTAGATCAGTAGCACCACGCGGGGCCATAGCTCAGTTGGGAGAGCGCCTGCTTTGCAAGCCCCTTTCTGGCGTTGGTGGGCGTCGGTCAGCGCTGGAATCGTTGAATCGAGCGTTGGTGAGCGCTGGCCAGCGTCGGTGGGCGTTGGCGCAGTTTTTGGCACAGTCTTCTCAGCGCGAGTCCGCCAGGAATCATCGGACGAACTGACGCTGAGCGTTCGGGGTGCATGGCCGATTGCTCCACTCCTCTGAGAGCACCAGAGGAGCCCTGAGAGTTGCTGCGGCTCGGCGCCGAGCCGTCTCCCGCGTGTTTCCCTCGCCGCTGAAATCCCACAACCCAGGCGCCTTCTCGGAGCGCCTACCCATTGAGTGTCCGTAGGGGTTGGGTGCGCCGCTTGGTCAAGAATGAAGTGGTCGGATGGGGAGACCCGCCAACTCCTGAAGCACCGAGCGGATGCGCGAACTGAATCAGAATGGCGGAGACCCCTGGCACCTGTGGCGATTCGGAGCAGTAATGATTATCTGTTACCATCCCGCTGGAGCTGCCGTGGGCGTCGGACGGTCTCAAGTGAGGAGCGAAGGGAGGATCATCCGGCCATGCACCGAAGGCTGCTCTCGCACGTGTGTCTGGCGGCGGTCTGCGCCGCCTCCGCCGGGCGTGCCCCATCGGTTCAGGCGCAGTCTGCCTTCCGGACGGAGACGACGGTGGAGACCGTACCGGCGCCCCGGCAAGCGCCGCAGCAGCAGGGCTTCATGAACGTCGGGTTCGTCGGGATGGTGGATTTCGGGTGGTCCACGGAGCCGGACGTGGCCTCGCTCCAGCTTGGCGCGCACGACCCCAAGGTCCGGGGCTTCACCATTCCCAACGCCGAGCTGACGCTGAATGGGGCGGTGGACCCCTTCTTTCAGGGATTCTCGGCCTTCGTGTACCAGGTGGACGAGGAAGGGGAGACCGGCGTCGAGCTCGAGGAGATGTACTTCCTGACGATGTCATTACCGTGGAACCTCCAGCTCAAGGGCGGCCAGTTTTTTGCCGAATTCGGCCGGCAGAACCCGCAGCACCCCCACTCGTGGGCGTTCGTGGACCAGCCCCTGGTGCTCACTCGTCTGCTTGGCCCGGACGGGCTTCGAAGTCAGGGAGCGAGGCTCTCCTGGCTCCTGCCCACAGCCTGGTACGTCGACACGATGCTGTCGGTTCTGAACAGCGCCGGGGAAGCCGCGTTCAGCTTTCGCTCCGATGAGTCGTCCGAGATCCACGGGGGCGTGGTCGCGGGGCGCGACGTGCAGGGGGTAGGAGAACTCCTCCTCCTCCCTCGGATCGCGACGTCCGTCGACCTGACGGATACTCAGACCGTGCTGGCGGGCGCCTCCGGCGCATTCGGTCCGAACAACTCGGGTCTGGGAGCCCGGACACGGGTCTTCGGCGTGGACGTCTTCTGGAGGTGGCGCTCCGCGTTCGCTTTCCAGGGGTTTCCCTTCGTGTCGTTCCAGGCCGAGGCGCTCGGCCGCCAGTACGAGGCCGTGGAGCGCGAATCGCCGGAGGATCCCGATGTGGCGTTGCCTTCGGAGACCCTGAGAGATTGGGGCACGTACGCGGAGATCCTCTGGGGGATCCGGCCGCGTTGGGTCGCGGGCGTGCGGGGAGACCTGGTGAGCGGTGAGGACGCCGCGTTCGAGTCCGATCTCCGCAAGGATCGGTACCGGCTTTCGCCGAGCGTCACCTGGTATCCTAGCGAGTTCTCGAAGGTTCGCCTGCAGTACAACCTGGATGACCGGGAGGGGCTTGGTACGGATCATTCCGTGTGGATGCAGGCGGAGTTCATTCTGGGGGCCCACGCGGCCCATCAGTTCTAGCCCGAAGGAGATGGCCATGAACGGAGTCGCTCGGATCCTCGGCGTCGTGGGCTGGCTAACGGCGTACGGGATGGGTGCGCCCCTCGCGGGCCAGCTGAGGGTCATCGCGACCACGCCGGATCTCGCGGCGCTCGCCCGGGAGATCGGTGGGAATCGAGTCGACGTGCAGGCTCTGGCGAAGCCCACCGAGGATCCACACTTCGTGGACGCGAGGCCCAGCTACATCGTGACCCTCAACCGGGCCGACGTCCTCGTCGAGGGGGGCGCGGACCTCGAGATCGGCTGGCTGCCCCCGCTTCTCCAGAGTGCTAGAAACGCCAAGCTAACGGCCGGAGCCCCCGGGCGCATTCCCGCTTCCTCTGTGGTCACCATGCTCGAGGTGCCCGCCACGCTGGACCGCTCGCGCGGGGACGTCCATGCCCTCGGAAACCCCCACTTCATGCTCGACCCGGTGAACGTGCGCCTGATCGGAGCCCTGATAGCAGACCGTTTAGCGCAGGTGGACCCTCCCTCGGCATCGGTGTACCGGAACAACCTTCAGGACTTCAACGCACGGCTCGACACGAAGCTGGCGGAATGGCAACGCCGGCTCGCTCCACTTGCGGGCGCGGAGATCGTCACGTACCACCGGGATTTCGTCTATCTGGCAGATCGGTTCAACCTGAACGTCGTGGCCACTCTGGAGGAGAGGCCCGGGATCGCGCCCTCGCCCGCGCATCTTGCCGACGTGATCGCCACGATGCGGTCCGGAGGCGTACGCGCGATCCTCGTGCAGCCGTTCCAGAACCGTAGGACCGCCGAGACCGTAGCCCGGCAAACGGGTGCGGTGGTCCTGGACATGCCGCAGCAGCCGGGGGTATTGCGCGGAACGGACGGCTACTTCGATCTGATGGATTACCTCGTCGGCGCGCTCGCGGGCGGGCTGAGTGAGGGTGGGTGAGCTTGGACCTCGAGATTGCATGGGCCGTTATGAAATGGCCGCTTGTGGCCCTCCTCGTGCTTCCCCCCCTGCTTGTCTATCTCGGCCTGCACGTGGTTCTACGCGAGGTGATCTTCGTGGACCTCGCGCTGGCGCAGGTCGCGGCCCTGGGCACAAGCCTCGCGCTGCTCATCGGATACGACTTCCGCGACAGCCCCACGTTTTGGATCTCCCTGGGTGTTGCGTTCCTGGGGGCCGCCCTCTTCAGCTGGACCCGGGGCCGGGAGAAGGGACCGGTTCCCCAGGAGGCAATCATCGGGATCACGTTCGTCGTCGCGGCCGCGGGCGTGATTCTCCTTCTCAGCAGGGTGGCGGGTGGGCGGGAAGAGCTCGAGCACCTGCTCACGGGCGACATCCTGAACGTGACGACCGGGGAGGTGGGGCAGCGGGCCCTCCTGTTTGCAGTACTGGGAGGATTCTACACGGCCTTCCATGAGCGCTTCGCCCTCATCTCCACCAATCCGGAGGAAGCCTTTGCCCGAGGAACGCGTGTTCGCCTGTGGGACTTCCTCTTCTACGCGGCCTTCTCCCTCGTGGTCGTGAGCTTCGTTCGGGTGGCTGGGGTCCTGGTCACCTTCGCCTATCTCATCGTACCAGCGGTCTGCGCGGTCACTCTCGTCGGCGGATGGCTCAGGCGGCTCGCCGTGGGCTCGGGCATCGCGGTCGCGGCGAGCGTCCTGGGCCTGGGCGCGTCCTACTGGTGGGACCTGCCCACCGGTGCTGCGGTCGTATGCACTTCGGGGGTGGTGCTCGTCCTGGTCATGACTTCTTCGACCCTACGGGGGTCCTGAACGAAGGACGCGCTCTAACTCGCCGCTCCGACGGCCTCCCGAACCTCTCCGGCCGGCTCCGTCGCCGGATAGCGAAGCGGTGTCAGGGTCTGATTGAGACCATCCTTGGAGATGTCCTATGGTAGGGAAAGACCCAGTGCGTGGTAGTTTTGATCGGTGCGAGGCCGCGGGGAACTTCGCAGAGCAGTTCTATGCTGTCTTTCTCAACTCATCACCCGAGATCGGACCGCTGTTTGCGATGACGGATTTCGAGAACCAGCGAAAGCTGCTCCGAGCGACTGTGTACATCATGGTCACGCGGAGCGTAGACGACGTTCAAGCGCGAGAGACGCTGGAGAGGATCGGCTATTCGCATGGACGCACGCAACTTGAGCATTAGACCGGAGTTGTACGAAGTCTGGCTAGACAGCGTGTGCCAGACCGTGAAGCAAATGGATCCGGACTGGACAATCGGAAGTCGAACGTGAGTGGCGTGATCGGTTACGACCGGGTATTGATTTGATTACGTCCTTCTACTGACAAAGCATCTTCAGGCAGTTATCGCGTCAGCAATCGCTTGTTAGCACGCGCCTTGCTCGCGTGGGTGAGCACGTGCCCGAACCGCGCAAAGGACGTAACATACTAAGCAGTAAGGACTTACGGGGCCATAGCTAGTTGGGAGAGCGCCTGCTTTGCAAGCCCCTTTCTGGCGTTGGTGGGCGTCCGTAGGCGCTGGAATCGTTGAATCGAGCGTTGGTCAGAGTGTGCCAGCGTCGGTGGGCGCTGGCGCAGTTTTTGGCACAGTTTTCAGTACCTTGACCTACAGGGGTGATGCAAGCGGATCGGAGAGCAACTCCGATGGCACTGAAGCCCTGTTCGTGACGGAGAAGACGGGGATCGGGTAAAGCGTGAGCGCCAAGAGTCGCCTCCGTAAGATCCTGCGGTCGATCGCGGTAGCGGGCGCAGTCTTTGGCGTCGTTATGGGCCTCTACGCCAGCACATTCGTCCTGTCGTACGGCGCGTTGTTCGCCGATGCCGATCCTCTCCTAGTGACGGATGTTGGTCGGGTTACCCCGGCACTCGTTGAAGCGATATACGAGGTTCAAGACGTCGATGAGATTGGGGCTGCCCTCGCCGACGCGAGAGAGCGGGGCCTCAAAGTGTCAATCGCGGGGAGTCGACACAGCCAGGGGGGGCAAACGTACGCGGAGGGCGGGGTCGTTCTGTCCATGCGTGGGTTCAATCGCATCCTCGCGGTTGACCCGGTGGGCCAGACCATAACTGTAGAGAGTGGAGCTACGTGGGACGAAGTCCAGCGAGCGCAAGGCATCGCCATGATGATTGCTCGCCCATCGATCGATCCAGATCCCGACGAATTCTTGAGGGAGATGGTGGTCGTGACGTGGCGTCGCGACGCCCCCGGCATCGATGGGGAGTTTGAATTGACCGAAGAAGAGCGAGTTCTGCGCGACCGATTCTTCTTCGGCCTTTCGCGGAGATTCGATTGGGCGAAGTCTCTGCGATGGAACCTGCAGAAGCGGTGGAGCCCACCCTCTCGGAGATTCAGCTGATCTCACGGAACAATGCGATGCGCCCGCCGCTCGCTCCCGTGGCATTCCTCGACTACGAGTCGCCGTCGGACACCGACATCCTGCAAGAGTACTTCGTTCCCGTGGACAGCTTCGTCGCGTTCATGGATCGGTCTCGAAGCATCTTCGAGGAGGGAGACGTCAATCTGTTGAGCGCGACCGTGAGATTCGTGACGCCCGACTCTACCGCGATGCTGGCTTATGCTCCCCGCGAAGAAATGTTTGCCGTTGCCCACCTGACGAATGTTGGACTGAGCCCCTCGGATCAAGCGAGGACCGAACGAGTCACGCAGGATCTCGTCACGAGTCCCCTCGATTTTTTGGGCACGTATTACCTGACGTATCAACTTTACCCTACAGTGACGCAGCTTCGGCGAGCATACCCGACGGCGGATAGTGCCTTCTCGCGAAAGAGATTCTATGATCCGACGGAGCTATTCAGTTCTATGAACGATACGCGGGTTCGTAGGGATCGGCCTGAGACCCGCGAATAAGCGTGTGGTTACCTCCTCCCCCGTAAGAGAAAAGAGATGGCCTACGACACCGACGACGTCGCTCTTCACGCGGCCTACTACTGGGAGAAGACCACGCCGGACCGGATCTGGCTGACGCAGCCTGCCCCCGGCGGACGTATCGAGGAGTACACCTGGAGGTCGGCGATGGACGAGGCGCGGCGCATGGCGGCGCATCTCCTTTCCGTCGATCTCTCTCCCGGGAGCCACGTGGCGCTCTTCTCCAAGAACTCCGCGTGGTGGGTCATGGCCGACCTCGCGATCTGGATGGCCGGCCACGTCTCCGTCCCGGTCTACCCAACGCTGACGCCGCAAACGATTCGCCAGATCCTCGAGCACTCGGAGGCCCGGCTCGTCTTCATCGGCAAGCTCGACGATTTCGCCTCGATGGAGCCCGGCATCCCGGCCGACCTGCCGCGCATCCTGACGCCCTGCGCGCCGGAGACGCACGGCGATCGCTGGGAGGACGTCGTCGCGCGGACCGAGCCGCTGCTGGAGGACGTCAGGCGAGGCGAGGACGAGCTCGGAACGATCATCTACACCTCGGGAACCACGGGCATCCCGAAGGGCGTGATGCACTCCTTCGGGAGCATGGGCGTCGGGGCGCGCGGCGCCATCGCAAGCGTGAGCGTGAAGTCCGACGACCGGATGCTCTCCTACCTACCGCTCGCACACGCGTTCGAGCGCTGGCACGTCGAGACGGTCTCGCTCTTGGCAGGATTCCAGATCTTCTTCGCCGACAGCCCGGACAGCTTCGTGCAAGACCTCCGGCGCGCTCGCCCCACCCTCTTTATCTCGGTGCCGCGGCTCTGGCAGAAGTTCCAGGCGGGCGTCTTCAAGAAGACGAAGCCGGACCGGCTCGCCCGCCTGCTCAAGGTCCCGATTGTCGGACGCATCGTCCGCAGGAAGGTGCTCGAGGGTCTCGGTCTGGACGCCGTACGCGTTGCCGGATCCGGATCGGCGCCGATTCCCGGTGAGCTGATCGAGTGGTACCGCGACCTGGGCCTAGAGCTGATCGAGGGCTACGGCATGACCGAGAACTTCTGCTACTCTCACCAAAGCCGTCAGGACGAGGTGCGACCGGGATACGTCGGGCGCGCGTACGAGGACGTCGAGTGCAGGATCAGCGACGAAGGCGAGGTCCTGGTCAAGAGCCCGGCCAGCATGCTGGGCTACTACAAAATGCCGGAGGAGAGCGTGGCGTCGTTCACGGAAGACGGGTTCCTCAAGACCGGCGACCGCGGCGAGATCGACGAGCGAGGACGGCTTCGGATCACCGGGCGCGTCAAGGAGCTCTTCAAGACGAGCAAGGGCAAGTACGTCGCGCCAGCACCCATCGAGAGCAAGCTGCTCGTCCACGAGGCGATCGAGATGGTCTGCGTCGCCGGTAACGGCCAGCCCCAACCACATGCCATCGTCATGCTCTCGGACGAGGCTCGGAGCCGCGCCGAAGGATCTGGCCGGGAGGAGGTCGAGCGCGCGCTGACGGAGCACCTGCAGAGAGTCAATCCGGAGCTCGATCACCACGAGAAGCTCAGCTTTCTCTCGATCGTGCCGGACGTGTGGGCCGTGGAGAACGGCTTCCTGACGCCGACGCTGAAGCTGAAGCGTGTGGTCATCGACGACACCTACGGTCCGTCGATCGCGAGCTGGTACGCGCGGAAGACCAGAATTCTCTGGATCTGACGCGAGCGTCACGGAAGCTTTCTTACGATTCGCGCAACGCCGACTGACTCCCGAGCCCACCGTTCCACTCCTGCACCTGGGGCTAGCTCGCATGAACCCACAGGCTGAAGTCGGTCCTGCACCAACTGCGTACCAGAGGCTCCGGCGGGGGCTGGCTTTTCTCATGTGGCTTTTCTTTCGTCGAGTGGAGGTGGTGGGTCTGGAGGACCTCCCCAACGACCGGGGCGGCATCTTGGTCGCTTGGCACCCCAACGCGCTCATCGACCCAGCGCTGATTCTCAGCGCCTTCCCCGGGCAGGTCGTGTTCGGGGCTCGGCACGGCCTCTTTCAGTTACCTTTGATCGGCCACCTCATGCGAGCCATCGGCACCGTCCCGATTTACCGTCGTCAGGATACCTCCGAAGGGGACACGGAGGTCGCCAGGAGGAAGAACTCTGACAGTCTCGCGGCGCTGGCCGACCGAATCGCCGCCGGATCGTTCTCTGCGCTCTTCCCCGAGGGCATCTCTCACGACGCCCCCTTTCTGCAGGATATCAAGACCGGGGCCGCCCGTTTGTATTACCAGGCCCGCATGCGCACCGAGGGCCATCGACCACCGCCGGCACTGATACCCGTCGGACTCCACTACGCGAAAAAGCACCTGTTCCGGTCCAAGGCTCTGGTGGTGTTCCATCCGCCGCTCACGCTCCTGGCGGAGCTCGATGTCACCCCGCCGGACGAAGAGGATCCCGAGAAACTTCGGGAGTTGGCGCGCAAGCTGACTCGGGAAGTCGAGCGCTCTCTCAAGGCCGCAGTCCTCGAGACCGAAAGCTGGGAGCTTCACAGCCTCCACCACCGCACCGCGAAGCTCATCCGCGCGGAGCGTGCCCACCGCGCCGAGGCGAACCCTGGTGCGATCACGATGGATGAGGAGGTGTTGGGATTCGCGCGCGTGTGGACGGCCCGTCAGCATCTTATCGGCTCGCATCCCGAGCGGGATGAGCAGTTGACGAAGCGAGTCAAGAGATACGACAGGATGCTGAGAGCACTCGCCATCGAGGACCACGAGATCGACTACCCCCCGCCCGTGATCGGCGGCTGGCTCTTGGCTGGTCTCATGCTTAAGGCGGTCTCCGTGGTCGTACTGCTGCCGCCCTTCCTGCTGTTCGGGGCGCTCGTGAACCTCCCACCCGCGTTGCTGGTCATCGCGGGGGCGCGGCGGGCGGCAAAGGAGCCCAAGGACATCGCGTCGCTGAAGCTGCTCGGCGGCGTGGTTGCGTATCCGCTGGCGTGGGCCATCTGGGCGTTGCTCGCGGGATGGGGGATCGTCCAGGCGCAGACGATCGCCCCCTGGGTGCCAGCCCAACCGATTCTCGGCGGCGCCGTCATGCTGGCGCTCTGTGTGGCCAGCGCGGTCGTGATGCTCCTGTACTGGGAGTTGGCCGTCGGAACCTTGCGCGCCTTGCGCGTGCGCCTGACCAGGGGGCGGCACGGTCGGGCGTTGACTCGCCTGCGAGCGGAGCGGTCACGCCTCTGTGACGAGATCTTGGCTTTCGCGGAAGGAGTCGAGTTGCCGGGGCAGGTTCTGCCTAGCGGACGGCTGTCCCGCAACCGCTGAGCCAAACGCGTGCGGCGCTCGGTTCGAACCCTCCGATCGACCCACGGCCCGCGCCCGTGTGGTTTTTGGCACAGTTGGAGTATGGGCCCGATGACGCAAAGGACGGAAAGCACCAACTAGAAGGGACTTAGGGGGCCATAGCTCAGTTGGGAGAGCGCCTGCTTTGCAAGCAGGAGGTCACGGGTTCGAATCCCGTTGGCTCCATTGAAGTTACGGGATATGCTTAGTCGGATTCCCGCTATTTATTCCCGCTAATTGGGCTCAGGAGCGGGCTCTCCGCCGGCGCTCGAGGGCCTTCCGGAGTTGCCCCTCGTCGGCCCGCTGGTAGCACTGCAGCACCGTCTGGGCCGTCTTCCAGCCGCCGAGTTCGCAGAGCACCTTGAGCGGCTGGTTCATCAGGTCCGAAGCGAACTTCCGCCTCAGGGAGTGCCAGCCGCGGCCACGCTTCGGCGCGAGCCCGGCGAGCTCTTGCGCCTTCTCCCACCAGTCGCGCGCCAGCGAACGGCTCACGCACTTCGACGGGTCCTTCGGCGCTGGCAGTAGGGGAGCGTCTCCGATCCCGGGGTTCTCCCTCCGTGCCTCTTCCAGGGCACCAAGCGCTTCGGTGCTCACCGGGGTCCGGTGCTCGTACCCGGTCTTCTCATGCTCCCCACGCCACCGGATCACGCCGGCTTCCAGGTCGATGTCCGACCATCCAAGCTGCCGGATCGCACCGATGCGGTGTCCCGTCTCGTGCGCCAGCACCAGAGCCACGCGAAAGCGCCAGCCCATCGCTATCGACACTCCCAGCAGGGCCTCGTATTCCGCCTCAGTGAGCAGCACCCGGACCGGGTTTTTTTCCCTGGGTGGCTTCAGGCCTTTCAGAGGGTTTGCATCGAGGAGGAGCCTGCCCTCCTCGTCTCTCGAGTTCACGGCCCAGTTGAAGACCGCGAGCAGGAACCTCACGTCGTATTCGATGGTTCGATCGGACACCGGCTTGCCGCTCGGTCCGGCATTGCCCGCACGCCGCGCCCGGATGAACCGATCCCAGTCACGCTGGGACAGTGTGGCTGGTTTCCGGTCCCTGCCGAAGAACTTGAGGAACATCCTCATCGCGGCCCGATCGTACCTTCGGGACCGCTCGCTCTTGGTGGGAGTCACCTCTTCACCGTAGATGTCAAAAAGCGTCTTCAGGGTGAGTGGCTTGGGCTCGGCATTCGCCTTGTCCTGGAGTTCCGACGGTGTGCTGCCGGCAGCGACTTCGTCCGCCTGCCTCTTGGCCCGGGCCCAGTCTTGATGCCCGAGCGATCTACTCAACCTGCGCCCGTCCTCCCGCCACTCGATCTGGATGGGAAATCCGTTTCGCCCCGGTGGACATAATGGGGGGGCAGAGCACCGTCTCTAAAGATGTAACCCGTTTGTAATAAACGGTTTACATCACTTATCGCAGCAGTCCGAACGGAACCGAGCCAGTGGGCGACGACCTCGCCGACCTGACGTCGCTGGATCTCGGCGGCAATCGACTCTCGGGACCAATTCCCCCCGAACTCGGCAACATCACCAGCCTGGATTTCCTGAAATCTCAGCGGTAACCATCTGACCAGCCTGCCGCCCCGCGTGTTCGAACGGCTCTCCAGGCTGGGAACGTTGTCTGGGGGGAAACGAACTGGACGTGTTGCCCGAAGGTGCGTTTCTCGGCCTTTCGAGCCTGAGCTTTCTGTACTTGGGAAACAATCCGGGATCGCCTTTCGAGTTGACCCTACAGATCCAGCGCACCGACGACGAAGATCTCCGGGCCCCGGGGCCCGCCAACATCACGGTAAGCGTGCGGGAGGGAGCGATCGGAGGGGCTGCTCGAGCTTCCCTCCTCACCCGAGTGGGCGTTTCCCCCCAGGCCGGACACACATCACGTGCGGTGGATCGCCAGCCATCCGGAACGTCCCGGCCACCTCTGGCTCGCCATCGAGGCAGGAGCCCTCGTGAGCACGCCCGACGGGGGCCGGTCCTGGCGGGACCGTGTAGCGGGGGGCCCCTGGGACACCCATGAGCTGGCGATTCATCCTGCCCGACCCGACACCCTCAGAGTGGCGGCGGGGGACGGGTACTTCGAGAGCCCGGATGGGGGCGGTACCTGGACGACCCCGCGCCGAGGGCTCGAGGTCGGCTATCTGAGGAGCATCGCGATCGATCCGGGTAGCCCGGATGTCATCGTGGTCTCGGGGGCCACCGGGCCGCGAACGACTTACGTGGCGGGGCGGTCCGACGGCCGCGTGTACCGGCGGGACGCGCGTGCCGTCGGCGACTCCCCGTGGGAGCGGATCGCCGCGGGCTGGGCCGAGCCTCCGAACACGATCGCGCCGCTGCTCCTGGCCGGCACGCAGCCCGGGGAACTCTGGGCGGCGGACGAACGGGGGCTCCATCGATCGGAGGACGGGGGACAGAGCTGGTCCAGGCTGGCCAGCTACCCGAGGGGGAGGCCGAACCACCTGAGGGGGATCGCGGGCGTCGGCTGATTCTCCTTCCGAGAGCGCCCGACGGCATTTGCCGTTCGGTCGTCGTACGTCGCGAGCGTCACGTCCCTTCCGCGCTCCCGGAGCCATCTCGCGGAGGCGAGGGGAAGGCCGTCCAGGGGTTTCCTCGATCCCGCAGGGGGTGCCCCGGCCCCGGGACGGGGCGGGCTCGCAGAGAGAATGTCCGGGACGGGCCGCGTCCCCTAAATTGTCTCCATCGCCATGAGCCCTCCCTCGTCAGCCCCAGAAAGCCAATGAGACACCCGAACCGGCGTGCCTTCCTTCAGAGCCTCGCGGCCGCGGCCGGAGCCGCGGCCGTTCCCCGCCTCGCTGACGGTCTGGCGGCGCTCCCGGAAGCGTCCATCGAGGGCCGCCGGACGCCGCCGACCCGCCGCGTCCAGGCGCTCGTGCGCACGATCGCCGGGACGGGGACGGCGGGATACGAGCCCGAGGGCGCCGATGGACGTGTAGCGACCACGACACCGGTGAACAATCCGTACGGGGTCGTCGTGGGCCCGGCCGGAGCGCTCTATTTCTGCGAGGTCGACACCGGGCGGACGCGGAGGCTGGATCTCGGAACGTCGCGACTCACGACGGTCGCGGGCACGGGAGAGCCGGCGTATTCGGGCGACGGTGGTCCAGCTCCGGCGGCCTCGTTTTCAGCTCCGCACGAGATCCGCTTCGATGGGCAGGGGAACCTGTACGTCGTGGAGCGCGACGCCCACGTGGTCCGACGCATCGAGGCGGGATCCGGGCTTGTAGCGACCCTGGCGGGCACCGGGGAGGCCGGGTTCTCCGGAGACGGCGGCCCCGCGAGCCAGGCGCAGCTCCGCCAGCCCCACAGCATCGCGTTCGACGCCCAAGGCAACCTCCTCATCTGCGACATCGGGAACCAGCGGGTGCGCCAGGTGGACATGCGCACGCGTACGATCCGAACGATCGGTGGCACAGGCGAGCGAGCGCCCACTCCGGATCGGGCGCCATTGGAGGGCACGCCGCTACTCGGCCCTCGCTCGATCGACACCGACGACGATGGGAACGCGTACCTCGTGCTCCGGGAGGGGAACGCGGTCTTTCGGCTCGACCTCTCCGCGGGAACGCTCGAGCGGATTGCCGGAACTGGTGAGCGGGGGTTCACGGGGGACGGCGGGCAGGCGCTGGCCGCCACGTTCAACGGCCCCAAGGGGATCGCCCACTCGCCGGAGGATCGGAGCCTCTACGTCGTGGATACGGAGAACCACGCGATCCGACGCCTCGACCTCGGCACGGGCCGGATCGAGACCGTGCTGGGGACGGGCGAGGTGGCGGACGGACCGGACGGGGATCCGCTGCGGTGCAGCCTCGCGCGACCTCACGGGGTGTTCGTCCACGAGCGGATCGTGTATGTCACGGACAGCGAGAACCACCGGGTCCGGGCCCTCGAGGGAGCGTTCTGATCCCGTCTCGATCGAGTGGCGCTCAGCGCAGCCCGCGCGCCTCGTTCACGTTCACTCCGATAGGGACGCTCCCGGCGTTCTGAATACGGTACGGGGACTCCGGACTCCGCCACGTCCAGTGGCCCATTTCCGTGAGCTCGGCGGTAATCCCGTCCTCCCGTGTCACGTGAGTCTTCCCCTCGGTGACCTGGACGACGAGCACTGGGTTCCGATGGCGGTGGACGGTCGTCTCTTCTCCGGGGGCCAAATCGATTCGGTACGACCGGAACCACGCATTCTCGAGGGCCGGCTCTCCGGCCAACCCGTCTGGCCGGTCGGCTGACAGATCTTCCACGCCCTGGCTGCTGTTCGGCATCGCGATGATGCGGAAGAGGCCCGGCCCCCGGTTGCTCACGGCGTGTGAGGAGGGTTCCTCAGCGTAGCTCGTGTTGCTCGACAGCGAGCCGTTCGCCGGGCCGCTACTCCGGTGAATGGAGTTGAGGAGTATGGCAGAGTCGTGGGTATGCACCAGGCTCGTGTCGCCAGGATTGATCTGGACGTCGAGCACCCGCACGTCCTCGTTGTACACGAACACGGTGCGGTGGCGTGGCTCCTGGAAGAGGTGCACGATGCGCTGCGCGGCGGCCTCTCCCGCGCCGAGGAGCACGCCGCCGGTCACGAGCGCCAGCGCCGCGAGGGCTCGCCGAGCGGCGGGCGCCGCGGCGGTCGTCCGAAGTCGCTTCGTCATGGCCGGTCCCCTCGTTGGGCGCCGATCCGGGATGTCCGTGACGAGCCTCGGACCGAACGCGAGTCCCCGACGGCTACGCTACGTCGTCCGGTGCGGAGTGGGCAAGAGCGGCCTCGCCGACCCGACGCGGCGGCTCGGCAGGGCCGTTGGGGTCGCGACTATCGCAGTGTTGCTTTGGACACTCGCGTGAGCCATCCTGGAGGGCCGGCGCGACGAACGCTAGTCGCGCCCTTGCCAGCGCCCGGCGTGACCCCTCACTCAGGGAGGCTCTCGTGTCCAGACTGGTCTCGCGACTCCCGGCTCTAGGCGGCCTCGCGGTTCTCATCCTTCTCCTCCTGCCCGGCGTGGGCGCTGCTCAGGGGTCGATTGCGACCGAGGCTGACCTGATCTACGGACGTGCGCACGGCTCCGCGCTCGTGGCCGATATCGCGTATCCGCGGAACGGGCAGGACCTTCCCGCGATCATCTACGTGCACGGAGGACGGTGGCGAGGAGGCAGCAAGAACGGCGGCAGCGCACTCCAGGTCGAGCAATGGGCGGGGTTCGGGTTTTTCGCCATGACGATCGACTACCGCCTGGTCGGTGGCTCGCCCGCTCCGGCGCCCCACCAGGACATGCTCACGGCCATCCGCTGGCTGCACGCCCACGCCGGTGAGTACAACGTGGATCCCGATCGCATCTACCTCATCGGGAACTCGTCCGGCGGGCACCTGGTGGCGCTCGCGGCCACGCTCGGCGACGGACCCTACGAGAAGCTGGGTGACTGGGAAGACGCGCGAAGCGACGTCCGGGCCGTTATCAGTGTGGCCGGGGCCTACGATCTCAACACGTTGTCTTGGGGGAACCTATGGTCGACGGTCGAATCGGACCTGACCCTCGCGTCGCCAATCCGCCAGATCACGTTGACGACGAAGCCCATGCTGATCATCCACTCGGACGATGACCGGTCGGTGCCAGTCGAGCAGGCTGTGGACATGGCTGCTGCGCTCACCGCGGCCGGCGTGCGCCACGACTTCGTCCACTACCAGGACCGCGGCCACATGTCGATCACGGACTACGTGATCACGGAGACGAGGGCGTTCATCGCCGAGCTCGAGAGCGGCGAGTAGGCCGGGGGGGCTTCGCCAAGAGCCCGGCGGCGGGCGCCCCCGCCGCCAGGTCTTCCTCAGAACGTGAATAGGACGCCCACCTCCGGCGCCCAATCCGTCGCTTTGGACGAGGCGCCGATGGCGCTGATCAGCTTCACGATCACGTTCGGCCGCACGTACCACTGGAGTTCGGCGATGAGCTCCACCTCGTCCTCGCTCCCCTACGGCGAGGCCGAGGGCATGGCGCCAATCGAAGCCACGGGGCCCCGAAATCCGCCTCCCCTTTCGCCTTCGTTCACGTGCGTCTAAAGTCGGCCCGATCCCGCCTCGACCCCCGAGGCCCTCCGTACCCCCGCGCGTGAGCGGCACCCCGTGACCGGCCTCGACTGGACGATCGTCGCGATCTACTTCGTGGTCGCAGCCGCGATCGGTCTCGCCCTGGCGAAGCGGGGCGGTCGATCGGTGGCGGACTACTTCGTCGGCGGGCGCTCTCTCCCGTGGTGGCTGGCGGGCACGTCGATGGTGGCGACCACGTTCGCTGCGGACACCCCCCTCGCGGTGACCGAGCTCGTCGTTCAGTACGGGGTGGCGGGGAACTGGCTGTGGTGGAACATGGTGATGAGCGGGATGCTCACCGTGTTCTTCTATGCCCGGCTCTGGCGGCGGGCGGGCGTCATGACCGACGTGGAGTTCACGGAGCTCCGCTACGGCGGCCGGCCAGCCGCGATCCTCCGGGGCTTCCGGGCCGCGTACCTTGCGCTCCCCATCAACCTCATCGTGATGGGGTGGGTGAACCTCGCAATGGTCGAGATCGCGGCGGTCGCGCTCGACATTCCCCGGGCGGGCGCGTTCCTCGTTTGCTTCTTCCTCGCGGCCTTCTACTCGATCGTGTCGGGGCTCTGGGGCGTTGTCGTCACCGACCTGTTCCAGTTTGTGCTCGCCTTCGGGGGCGCCGTGATCCTGGCGATATTCGCCGTGGAGGCCGTGGGAGGGATCGCGGGACTGGAGGCCGGGCTCGAGACGGCGTACGGGTCGGCGGAGGGCGCCATCGCGCTGCTCCCGAACGAGGGTGCCACCTGGATGCCGACGATCACGTTTGCCGTGTACCTCGGAATGAACTGGTGGGCCTCCTGGTACCCCGGGGCGGAGCCGGGCGGGGGAGGCTACGTGGCCCAGCGAATCTTCTCCACGCGGACCGAGCGGGACGGGCTCCTCGCGACGCTCTGGTTCAACATCGCGCACTACGCGCTGCGGCCGTGGCCCTGGATCCTCGTCGCCCTCGCCTCGACGATCCTCTATACGGACATAGACAACCCGCGCCAGGGGTACGTCCTCGCCATCGTCGATCTGCTTCCCGCGGGACTCACTGGGCTGGTCATGGCCGGGTTCGCCGCCGCCTACATGTCCACGATCTCGACCCAGCTGAACTGGGGGGCGAGCTACCTCGTGAACGACTTGTACGCGCGCTTCTACCGGCCGGCGGCGGATGACCGCGAGCTGGTCCGGGTGTCCCGCGCGGCTACGGGGGCCCTCATGCTCGCGTCGCTCGGGGTCACGTATTTCATGGGATCGATCGAGGGCGCCTGGCGATTCCTCCTGGCCATCGGAGCGGGGACCGGCCTCGTCCTGATCCTCCGGTGGTATTGGTGGAGGATCAACGCCTGGTCGGAGATCTCGGCCATGCTGGCCTCCCTCGTCGTGAGCCTATGGCTGTGGTTCGGCGCGGGGCTCGATCCGGACGATCCGGGGCAGTGGGCGATGATCATGCTGGCGACGGTGGGGATCTCGACCGTCACGTGGGTCACGGTGACGTACTTGACCAGGCCCGAGACCGACGGCGTGCTCGAGGGCTTCTATCGCCAGGTCCGCCCAGGAGGGCCGGGGTGGTACGCCGTGGCCGAACGGCTCGGGTACGGACGGGAGGGAGTGGACGGCGGGGCTCTCAACTGGACGAACTGGGTGGCGGGTATCGCGGCGGTCTACTCCGCGCTCTTCGGAACGGGGAAGCTCATCTTCGGCGAGTGGGGAAACGCGGCCATATTCTTCGCGATTGCCGCGCTCTCGTTCAGCTGGATCGCCCGGAACCTGAAGCGGATGCCGGCGGACTGAGCTGCCCCGTTAGCGCGGATGGCGGAAAGGCGAGGAACCCTTCTCTCTCGCGAGACAGCTATCCCGCTCCCACCCTCGACAGCTCCTCCCAGGACGGACCGAACACCTCCGACTCCGCCGACCGGGGAATGAGCAGGTCGTGGAGCCGGCGCACGAGCCGATCCGTTCCCTCCTCGTCCACCACGACGGTGAAGTTCAGGTCGCTCGCCGCCTGGCTCACGAGGTGGATCCGGTGTCCTTCGAACACCTCCATCACGGGCCCCATCCGGTGGAGCAGCTCCCGGATCCGGCTCCCGACCAGGCTGACGGCCGTGCACGGCCGGATGACCTGCACCCGGCAGAACCGGGAGAGGCCCTCCCTTACGGCCGCGAGCTTCTCCTTGTCCAGGAGCGTCGCCTTCGAGTCGAGCGAGACGGTGACATTCGTTTCAGACGTTGAGACGAGGTCCACCGAGATCCCCTGTTCCTTGAAGACGGCAAAAGCCCGCGCGAGGAAGCCTATCTCGTGCCACATTCCGAGCGTCTCCATGGAGATGAGAACCACCTTCCCCTTCCAGGAGATCGCCTTCACCTGGGGGGCACCGGTCGTCCCGTTGGGCTCGATCACCGTGCTCGGTGATCCGAGATCCATCGTGCTCTTCAGGTGGATCGGAATCCCGGAGTCGCGGAGCGCGCGGATCGCGCGCGGGTGCACGACCCCGCTCCCCGTCGTCGTGATCTCCTGGGCTTCGTGGTAGTTCAGGCGCTTGAGTAGGCGAGCGGACGGCACGAGCCTCGGATCCGCCGAGAACATCCCGGGAACGTCCGACCAGATCTCCAGCCGGTCCGCGCCCCACTTTCCGGCGAGGTACGCCGCGGCGGTGTCGGATCCGCCCCGCCCCAGGACGACCGGCTCGCCGGGCTCGGTGCGGGCCGTGAATCCCTGGGTGAGCCCCACGCCGCTCAGCGCGTCGAGGCGATCCCGAACCGCCGGCTCCAGGTCGGGATCGCATTCGGCCGACAGCCAGATCGCACTTCCGGACTGACGGTCGGTCACCACCGCGCGCAGAAGCGTGCCCGCGTCGAGCCACTCGACTGGATGGCCCATCGAGACCAGAAAGGCTGCCCCCATACGCGTGGACAGACTCTCACCGAACGCGAGGATGCGGGCCCGGACGCGAGGGGTGAACTCCTCCAGGAGGGCCACCCCCTCCGCCGCCTTCCGGAGTTCCGCGAGCTCCTCGCCCAGAAGGGTGGGGCCGTCCAGCTCCAACTGTCCACAGAGGTCGAAGTGCCGCTCGGTCAGGCGGTCGAGCAGGGACGAGTGACGCCCTTCCAGCGCCTCGTCCGGGAGCCGCTCGAGCATGTCGGTGATGCCGGCGAGCGCCGAGTGCACGATCAAAATCCGGTGGCCGAGGGCGAGCCGCTCCTCGACGAGGCCCGCGATCGTGTCCCATCCCTTCCGAGACGAAACGCTCGTGCCGCCGAACTTGAGAACGATCCGCGGGACCGTGTTGCTCGTCATCTGCTGGATCCGTGGACTCCTTTCGTGTTCGTGTTCCGGTGCCGTTCAGCATAATCGATTCCGCTCGCAAGGCTATCCGGGCGAGCGCCTGTCACGGGCCGTCGTACCCCTGTTAGGTTCACCGAGCTTGCGGGCTCCCGCCACCCGATCGGCCGAGTTACCTGGGGAGACGCATGGGCGCGTTTACCTCGCTGGACATCGTCGTCCTCCTCGCCTATCTGCTTGGAGTCACGATCTGGGGAGCGTGGCTGGGGCGGCGACAGCGTGGGGGTACCGACTACTTCCTCGGAAACCGGGAGCTCCCCTGGGGCGCGGTCCTGCTCTCGGTGGTAGCTACCGAGACCAGCACGCTGACCTTCCTCTCGATCCCGGGAGTCGCCTACCTCGGGAACCTCGCCTTCCTCCAGCTCACGCTCGGCTACCTGGTGGGACGCCTCGTGGTCTCGGTGCTCTTCCTTCCGGCCTATTACAGCGGCGACCTGAACACCGCCTACGCGCTCCTGGAGAAGAGGTTCGGGATAGCGGCGAGGCGCTTCACATCCGGGATCTTCATGGTGACGCGGCTCCTCGCGGACTCTGTGCGGCTTTTCGCGACCGCCATCCCGCTGGCCCTGATCACCGGCTGGCCGTACCCCCTCTCGATCACGATCATCGGCGTGCTCACGCTCGTCTACACGTACTTCGGTGGAATCCGGGCCGTGGTCTGGGTGGACGCGCTCCAGATCGGCCTCTACCTGCTCGGTGCGTTCAGCGCGGTGCTCGTACTCCAGGCGCTGATCCCCGGAGGGTGGGGCGAGGCTCTCGCTCGGGCCGGCGAGGCGGGAAAGCTGACGTGGCTGGACCTCTCGGTGAATCCGGCCGTCGCCTACACGTTCTGGGCGGGGGTGATCGGAGGGGGATGCCTCTCCATGGCGTCCCACGGGACCGATCAGCTGATCGTTCAGCGGCTCCTGACCTGCCGCGACCTGAGTGCCTCGCGGAAGGCGCTCGTGGGGAGCGGGGTCGCCGTCGTCTTCCAGTTCGCCCTCTTCCTCATGGTGGGCGTCGGCCTCTGGGCGTACTACGAGGGGCGAGCGTTCGCGGTATCGGACGAGATCTTCGCCACGTTCATCATCGAGGAGCTCCCCCCTGGGGTGACGGGCCTGCTCATCGCTGCGGTGTTCGCGGCCGCCATGTCCACGCTCTCGTCCTCGATCAACTCGCTCGCGGCGGCCTCCACTTACGACTTCTGGGTCCCGCTGACGGGCGGGAGGGGCGACGACGTGCAGGTGCTTCGCGTGGGGCGGGTGTTCACGCTGATCTGGGCAGGCCTCCTGATCGGGGCGGCAGTCGCGTACGTGCCCCTGGCCGAGGGATCCACGGCGGTGGAGGTGGCGCTCACGATCGCGTCCCTGGTCTACGGTAGCTTCCTCGGAGCCTTCCTCCTCGGCACCCTGGATCCACGTGCCCGCCAAGGCGGTGTCATCGTCGGGATGGCCGCGGGCATCGTCGTCGTCACCTCGATCTGGCTGCTGGCGGCGGCTCGGGTGGGCTGGCCGTGGTTCGTTCCGATCGGGGCCCTGGTGTCGATCTCGCTCGGGGCGAGCCTGAGCCGGATCCGGCGCCAGGAACGCCCGGCGTGACGCCTGCCCCCGTTCGGGTCGTGGGGATCGACGGCGGCGCGACCCGGACGCGCTACCTCCTGGCGGACGCCACGGGCGGGATCCTGGCCCGTAGCGAGGGGAAGGGGAGCCTCCTCGGGGCCGGCGAGGACCCAAACGTGGCCGACGACCTCGTGCGCGAGGTGGGGGCCCTCGCCTCTCGGGCGGGAACTGGCCTCCCAGTGGACGCGCTCTGCGCCGGGCTTGCGGGTGCCGCCGGGCGACCGGACGCCAGGGCGCGGCTGCAGGACCGCCTGAGCCAGCTCGGTGTCTCCAGGCGGGTGAGGATCGTGCCGGATGCCGAGGTCGCGTTCGTGGACGCCTTCGGCGAGGCGGCTGGGATCCTCCTCATCGCGGGAACCGGCTCGATCGGCCTCGGAAGGGCCGGCGGTGGGGAGCTCGAGCGGGTGGGTGGATGGGGGGCGCTCCTCGGCGATGAGGGGAGCGGATACCGGATCGGGCTGGATGGCCTCCAGGCGGCGATCCGGGGAGCGGAGCGCCGTGGCCCGCCGACCGGCCTGAGCGACGCCCTGTTCCGGTCCCTCGGGCTCGAGTCGGTCGCCCGGGTGCTCGAGTGGGGTCAGGGAGCGGGCAAATCCCGGATCGCGGCCCTGGCCCCGCTCGTGATCCAGGAGGCGGAGCGGGGAGACGCGGTGGCGGTAGAGATCGTGGATTGGGCGGTGGCGGGGCTCGTCGGGCACGCCCAGGCGCTCGCGAAGAAGCTCGGGACTCCGGCGCCTCGGCGGGTGGCACTGGTGGGCGGCCTGATCGAGGAGCGTGGCCCGCTCCGGGCTCGGGTGGCCGAACGCCTCGTGAAGGAAGGCTTCGAGCCGGTCCAGCAGCTGGTCTATCCGGCGCGGGGGGCCGTGCGCCTGGCCCTTCAGTTGTAGTAGGTCGCCGAAGAAGGGGGGCGACCCGCGTGATCCCCCTCACGCGGGTCCGGCTGCACCCGGCTCGCGCGGCGCTATCTCACGGCAGGAACCTCGCGTACGTGAGCGGCACGGTAAACTCGAACCCCCAGACCGTCCGCAGTCCCGCCGACGACCCCTGGAGTGTTCCGGTCCTCGTGTTGGCCGCGCGGAGCGAGAGCGTGTGGGGCGTGGTCGGGATGCGAAGCTGGAGCTCGGCGCCCCACACATCTCGGTCCAGGCCGATGTCGGTGAGCCCGTCCAGCCCGTCGGACTCGAGCGTTCCCGCATCCACCGCGAGCGCGACGTTCGGGGTCAGGTGAAGGAGGAGGCCGACGCCTGCGAACCAGCCCGGCTCCCCGGTCCCGAGCGTGTCCTGGAACCCGCGAAACTCGACCAGGACCTGGATCGAGTCCCCCGGAAACGTGTCCGGGAGACCGACGCCCACCCGGAGCGAGAGCTCGCCGTCCAGGCTCTTCCCGGCGCCGTTGTATGCCGCGGTGAGAGCCGCTCCCACCGGTCCGGCCAGGGCCGGCTTCCACCTCAGGAGCCCCTCCCACTCGTTGTTGGTGTCGCGATAGAAGTATGAGTGCGACGCGTACTGACCGGCCACGAGCAGACGCCCCGGGAGCGGAAATCCGAGGAGCAGGGTCGGCGAGTTCTCGACCTGCCGCGGCCCGGGGTCATCTCCCACGAGCCAGAACCGATGGTTGAAGTTGAAGCGGGCGCTGCTCGGCTCGCCGACCCATCCGCCGGACAGGTTCGGGGTACGGGCATCCACGCCCTGTGCGTGGAGAGCGGGGGCGGAGAGGACGAGGAGGGAAGCGACGGCGGCCGCGAGGCGCGAGCCGGTCGCAGCCGAGCGGTGGGGCAGGGCGGGTCGTCGGGGAGCTCGTGGGTGGCTCATTGCATCCTCCTAAATGCTCACACTGCGCCGGCTCGACCGCGGTTGCTGCCTCGGGGATGTCCGTCTATCAACTCCGCGTCCGAGATGGGAATCTCCCGGGTCTCCTTCGCTGTGGTCAGCACGATCGTGGTTCGCGTGGAGGCCACGTTCGGGATCCGTTGGATGTCGTGATCAAGGAGATCGGCGAGCGCCTCAGTGTCCTTCACGCGAACCTTCACGAAGAAGCAGTCCTCGCCGACCACACGGTGGACCTCCTGGACCTCGGGGAGTGAGCAGAGCGCCTCGGTGATCTCGGGGGCCTGCGCCTCCTCGCCCGGCTGGACCCGAACGAACGAGACCAGCCCCCGGCCCAGGGGGCGCGGATCGATACGCGTCTCGTAACCCTGGATGATGCCGATCTCCTCCATCTTCCGGATCCGGTAGTGGACGGCAGAGGGGGCGAGGTCGATCGTCCGCGCGATCTCCGCGGCGGGGATGCGCGCGTTTTGTTGCAGGAGGAGCAGGATCCGGCGATCGGTGTCGTCGATCATGGGTCGAGCCGGCAGTCGGAAGTCATCGGAGCACGTCCTCGAGAGCGGTGGCCGCGTCCGTCTTCTCGTCACGGTACTTTACGATCACGGGTGCGTAGATCTGGATTCCGCGCTCCTCGACGAACGGTCCCGAGGCGGGCCGGGAGCCCGGGACCACGACGGCGCCGGACGGCACGGTCAGGGGATTCGCCGCGCCTCCGCGCACCACCTCGCCCCGAACGAGGTCGAACAGAGGCGTGGCCCCCGTGATCTGGACCCCGGCCGCGAGGACGGCCCGACGCCCGACGACGACCCCCTCGAACACACCGGCGTTTCCACCGACGAGCACCTCGTCCTCGATCACGACCGGCCGAAGCCCCACGGGCTCGAGCACCCCTCCGATCTGCGCGCCCGCGCTCACATGAACGCGGCTCCCAATCTGCGCGCAGGATCCCACGAGCGCGTGTGAGTCAATCATCGTCCCCTCTCCCACCCACGCGCCGACGTTCACGAACGCGGGCGGCATCACGACGACATTAGGCCCCAGATAAGCTCCGGCCCGAACGGAGCTCCCCCCGGGGACGATCCGCACCCGCTCCTCCACGCCCCGCGTCTCGCGGAGGGGAAGCGTGTCGCGGTCGAAGTAGCGGAACGGATGGGTGCGCTCCGCGTCCCCCTTGGGAAACGCGACCGTTTCGCCAGCCCGGAAGGCGAGGAGGATGCCCCTCTTCACCCACTCCACCGCCTCCCAGCCCTCGGGCCCGCGATGGGCCGCGCGCACCTCACCGGTCTCGAGCAGGCGGAAGAGGCGGGTGACCGCCGCCCTCGCCGCGTCACGATCCCGGAGCGGCGACTGGGCGGAGAGCGTCCCGATGGCCGACTCGAGCTCGCCCACGCCGTTGCCTGGGCTCACGGGCTCGTTCTAAGGAGCCCCGTCTCGCGGAGCACCCGCCGGAGCGCCTCGAGCGACGCCTGGGAAAGAGGGGCGAGGGGTGAGCGCACCCCGGAGCCCATCCGCCCCATTAGATGGAGGGCCGTCTTCACCGGCACCGGGTTGGTCTCGATGAAGTTGACGCGCATGAGGGGAAGGAGCTCGTAGTGCACCCTGCGAGCCTCTCCGATATCGCCAGCCAGGGCCGCGGAGACGAGCGCCTTCATCCGGGCAGGGGCCTCGTTGGCCGCGACCGAGACCAACCCGTCTCCTCCCAGGGCCATGATCGCGAGGGCCGTCGCGTCGTCGCCCGAGAGGACGAGGAGCCCCTCCGCGCGGTCCCGCACGAGCGTCATGACCTGGTCGAGGTCTCCCGACGCCTCCTTCACGCCCACGACCGGATCCAGCTCGGCTAGCCGGAACACGGTCTCGGGCTCGAGGTTGACCCCCGTGCGACCCGGCACGTTGTAGAGCACGACCGGGACACCCTGGCCTGCGAGGGCGACCTCCTCGTAATGGCGGAAGAGCCCTTCCTGGGAAGGACGGTTGTAGTAAGGGGTGACGAGGAGGAGGCCGCTCGCACCCTCTTCGACCGCCGCGGCCGCGAGCCGCTTCGAGCGCTCCGTGCTGTTCGTGCCTGCCCCCGCGAAGACGGGAACCCGCCCATCGGCGGCCTGGACACACGCGGCGATCACGCGCCGCTGCTCGTCGGCGTCCAGGGTGGCACTCTCCCCCGTCGTCCCGCACGGCATGAGGACGTCCGCCCCCTGCTCGATCAGCCAGCCGGCGTGGTGGTCGAGCGCCGCGAAGTCGATGGAGCCGTCCTCGGCCATGGGGGTCACCACGGCCACGGAGAGCCCGCGGGGGAGCACGCGCTTCAAGTGAGGAGGTCGTCCATCAGATCGGTCATCGTGAAGACTCCCGAGCGACCCTCGATCCATTCTGCCGCGAGGACGGCGCCGAGCGCGAAGCCCTTCCGGCTCCGGGCCTCGTGCCGGAGCTCAACGCGGTCGTCCGGTCCTTCCAGCGCCACCTCGTGAACGCCCGGAACCTCCCCCACACGAGCGACCGAAACCTTGAGTATCGTCGGATCGACGGGGACCCCGGACTGGAGCTCCGTGGTCCAGCCGTCCTTCCGATCGATCTCGCGTACCAAGAGCTCGGCGAGGGAGCGGGCCGTCCCACCCGGATGGTCCGCCTTGTGCCGGTGATGGATCTCCCGGAGGTGCACGTCGAACTCCGGAAGCCTATCGACCAGGCGGCCGGCCAGCTCGACGAGCCGAGTGAACAGGTGCACCCCAACCGAGAAGTTGGGTGAGTGTACGATCGCCGTACCCGCTTCGCGCACGATCGATTCGACGGCCTGGCGATCCGCTTCCCACCCGGTCGTTCCCACGACCATCCCGACGCCCAGCTTCGCCGCCTGCCGCACGTTCGCAAGCACGGCCCCGGCCACGGAGAAGTCGATCGCGACGCGGGCTCCCGCGAGCGCTTCGCTCGTGATGGCCCGTCCATTCAGATTCTCCGGCTCGTCCAGGACGGCGGTGACGGCATGGCCTCGATCCGTCGCGACTTCTCGGACCGCGCGGCCCATCCGACCGTATCCCAGGAGCGCAACCTTCATGGCCCGGCCCTGTCGGGAGGCGTGACGTCGGTCAAACTGACAGCGCGGCTGCCATGCAGGTCGTTGCAGCGGGACGATTTGACAGAACCCGGCACACTCGGAGCTGGCACGTGTCCTGCACTAACGGTGGTCACGCGGCGTCCCGGAAGAGAACGACCTCGCCGGCCGACGTAATGTGTCACCTGAACTCCGAAGGAGAAAGGAAGGAGGAATGACCATGGCCATCACTCATTATCGCGACCGAAGCTGGCTTTCCCCCTGGCGTGAGCTCGATCAGATGACGAGCCGCTTTAACCGTCTCTTCTCGGACCGGTGGGTGCCGGACGGCGAGAGCGCAACCTGGCTTCCCCCGGTCAACGTGGAGGAGACCAGTGATGAGCTCGTCCTGACGGCCGAGCTGCCCGGCCTTCGTGAGGAGGACGTGGACATCCAGCTCGAGAACAGCGTCCTCACCATTCGGGGTCGGAAGGAGGAGACCCGCGAGGAAGGCCAGGAGGAG
This sequence comes from Longimicrobiales bacterium, assembly GCA_965198065.1. Taxonomy (GTDB): domain Bacteria; phylum Gemmatimonadota; class Gemmatimonadetes; order Longimicrobiales; family Gaopeijiaceae; genus SHZS01. Next base: position 2,114,713 of record CBDAON010000004.1, read on the forward strand.
CAGCGGTTCCACCTCTGGGAGCGCAGTTACGGTTCGTTCCAGCGCTCCTTCACGCTTCCCCGGGCCGTGTTGGCCGACAAGATCTCGGCGACGTTCCAGGACGGAGTGCTCCACGTCCGCGTGCCCAAGGCTCCCGAGTCCAAGGGCAGAAAGATCGAGATCCGCTCGGCAACCTGATTGCCAGGCGGCCGCGGGCCCGCCGCCTCCGCTGGACTCTCCCGGCGGGGGCGGTCGTGTTTCGTGGTCTGGCCTTCCGTGCGAACACTCCGGCTTCAGGGGTCGAGCACCGCCCGCAGCTTCTCCAGAAGCTCCTTCGAGCCGGCCGCCACGATCGTGCCCGATTCGGTGGTCTCGATGGGGGCTCCCTCCCGGCGCGTGGCGACCCCGCCGGCTTCGGCCAGAATGACCCGGCCGGCCGCGACGTCCCACGGGGCGAGCTTCCCTTCCCAGAACGCATCCAGGGATCCCTGGGCCAGATAGCAGAGGTCCAGGGCCGCCGACCCCCCTCTTCGGATCCCCGAGCACGCCGAGAACACCCGACGAAAATCCTCCAGGTACGCCGGTAGCTCTTCCGGGCGGCGAAAGGGAAAGCCGGTCCCGACCAAGGCTTCCCCGAGGCCGTGCTCGGACGAGGTTCGGATTCGATGCCCGTTCCGGAACGCCCCACCCGCCCGTTCGGCCCACCACTTCTCACCCGTGGCCGAGGCCACCACGGCTCCCGCGACCAGGTCCCCCTCCACCGCGACGCCGACGGACGCGGCGTACATCGGGTGCCCGTGGAGGTAGTTGGTGGTTCCGTCGAGCGGATCCACGATCCAGAGCGGCGCCTCGCCGTCCCTGGTCGCGACAGGGGGGGGGCCCGGAAGCGGATCCGCCTCCCGAGAATGGGCTTCCTCCGACAGGATGCGGTGACCTGGAAAGCGCTCCCGGATCACGGTGAGTGATGCTCGCTCTGCCTCCGTGTCCACGAACGACACGAAGTCCGACGGGCCCTTCCTCACGGCGTCGGATATGCGCACGCGACCGCGGTGCTCCCGGTGGACGCCACTCGCGGCTTCGGCGGCCTCCATGGCCGCGTCGAGGAGGTCGGGAAATGGGCTCATCGAGGGGGTGGGCCGAGGGTCGCCCTGGTTTCGAGGGGGCGCTAACTTAGCGGCTCTTCAACTCCGTGACCAAGCGAGGCGTGGCGTGAAGGAGCGCGTCTTCAGCGGGATGCAGCCCAGTGGCGAGGCGCACCTGGGGAATTACCTGGGGGCGCTGCGTCAGTGGGTCCAGCTACAGGAGGAGTACGAGTGCTTCTTCTGTATTGTGGACGAGCACGCGATCACGGGAGAGTTCACCCCCGAGGAGCTCCCGGCGCGAACGCTCGACCTCGCGGTGAGCTTCCTCGCCGTGGGGCTCGATCCCGAGCGGAGCACGATCTTCGTCCAATCCGACGTGCCCGAGCACGCGGCCCTGGCGTGGCTCCTCAACGCCGTAGCGCCCGTTGGGGACCTGGAGCGGATGACGCAGTACAAGGACAAGTCCGCCCGCCTCGAGTCCATCCCGGCCGGGCTCCTGAACTACCCGATCCTCCAGGCCGCGGACATCCTCCTCTACCGGGCCGCCCTCGTTCCAGTGGGTGAGGACCAGCTCCAACACCTCGAGTTCTCGCGCGAGATCGCCCGCCGGTGGAACGCCCGCTTCGGCGAGCTCTTCCCCGAGCCGAAGCCCATACTGAGCCCGGCGGGGCGGATCCTGGGGCTGGACGGGAGCGCGAAGATGAGCAAGTCCCTGGGAAACACGGTCGGCATTCTGGCCGATCCCGAGGAGGTCCACGCGCGGGTCCGCACCGCGGTCACGGACCCGCAGCGCGTGAGGAAGAGCGATCCGGGGCGTCCGGAAGTGTGCAACGTGTATGCGTTGCACGGACACTTCACGGATCCGGCACTCCTCCCCGATATCGCGGACCAGTGCCGTGGGGCCACCCGGGGGTGCGTCGAGTGCAAGCGGATCCTCTCCGACCACATCGCGTCCCACTTTGCCGAGGCGAGGGAGCGAGCGGCTGAGCTGACGGCGTGGCCCTCACGAGTGCAGGACGTGCTCGACGCGGGCGCCGAGCGTGCCCGCGCCGAGGCGCGCGCTACGATGGACGAGGTGCGGCATCGGATGGGGATGGCGTGGCGGGAGCAAATTCCGGCTCCCTCGGGTCGGGCGTGAACCTTCAACGGGGTCCAATCCCATGAGTGAGCCGAAGACGGGCATGACGGACATCTTCAAGGCGGCGATCCAGCGGGGCGCGAGCGACCTCCACATCAAGGCGGGGGACGTGATCCGGGCTCGGATCCACGGACGGCTCCTTCCGCTCACACAGCAGCGGATGACGCAGGAGCAGGTGAAGGCGCTCGCGCTCCAGCTGATGCCGCAGGAAAAAGACCGCGCCCGCATCGACGACGACGCGGATTACGACTGCTCGTGGGGGCTTCCGGGCCTCGGCCGCTTCCGCGTGAACCTGCTCCGCCAACGGGGCTCGTTCATGATCGTCATGCGCGTCATCCCCATCGACGTGCCCTCCCTTGCGGACCTCCGGATGCCCAAGGTTCTGGAGAAGGTGGCCGAGAACGAGCGGGGGCTCGTGCTCGTGACGGGGACCACCGGATCGGGGAAGAGCTCGACGATGGCGGCCATGGTGCAGCACGTCAACGAGCACACGCAGAAGCACATCGTCACCCTCGAGAACCCGATCGAGTTCCTGCACCGGGACAAGAAGAGCTCGATCACGCAGAGGGACATCGGAACGGACACGGACTCGTTCGCCACCGGGCTCCGGGCCGCCCTTCGCCAAGACCCGGACGTGATCCTGATCGGGGAGATGCGGGACACCGAGACGATCGACATCGCGCTCAAGGCCGCGGAGACCGGGCACCTGGTCATCTCGACCGTCCACACCCAGAACGCGGTCCAGACGATCTCCCGCGTGGTTGCCGTGTTCGACAAGTCCGAGCAGGAGATGCTCAGGATCCGGCTCTCCGAGAGCCTCCAGGGGGTGGTCTCCCAGCGGCTGCTCCCCAGGGCCGAAGGCGAGGGCCGGATCGTGGCGTGCGAGGTCATGGTCGTCACGGGCACGATACGGGACTGCATCAAGGATCCCGATCGGGCCGCCGAGATTCCGGACCTGATTGAGGAGGGGCGTCAGCACTACGGGTCCCAGAGCTTCGATCAGCACCTCCTCGAGTTGGTGCGCGACGGCCTCGTGGACTTCAAGGTGGCGAAGGCCGCCGCCACGAACCCGTCGGACTTCGACCTGAAGGTCAACTTCCTGGGAGAGAGCGGAGAGGGCGCTGGGAAGGCCCCGGGCGAGGACATGTCCCACTTGTTCGGATGACGGGTCGGCGCTTCCGCTGGAGGGCCCGGCCGGTTCCGGCGGAGCCCGCGGATCGCGGATGACGCGAGCGACAGCGAGATCGGGGGGCGGACCCGACCTCTCGGGAATCCTCGTACCTGTGGTCACGCCGTTCGACCGCGAGACAGGGGACGTGGATGCGCCCGCTCTGGTTTCTAACCTGGAAGCGCTCCTCGCGGAGCCGATCCGGGGCGTCGTGTTGGCCGGCTCGACCGGGGAGGGCGTGCTGCTCGCTCCGGAAGAGCGGCTCGCTCTCGTCCGCGCTGCCCGGGACGTCGTGCCCGAGGACCGTATCCTGCTCGCGGGCACGGGGCTCGAGTCCACGCGCGCGACTATCCGCCTGACCGAGGCTGCCGCGCGTGCCGGCGCGGACGCGGTGCTCGTCCAGCCCCCGTCGTTCTATCGGGTTGCGATGGACGTCGCGGCCCTCTCGCGTCACTACCGGGCCGTCGCGGAGGCGTCGCCGGTGCCGCTTGTCCTCTATCAGGTCCCTCCACGGCTTTCGACCATCGAGCTTCGGACGGCGCTCGTGGTTGAGCTCTCCGAGCTTCCGAACGTGATCGGGGTCAAGGACTCGCGAGGCGACCTGGAAGGGCTCGCGGCTTGGGTCACCAACGTCGTGAGAGGGTTCCAGGTGCTGGTGGGAGAGGCGGGAAAGCTCTACGCTGCCCTCGAGATCGGAGCGACGGGGGGAATCCTGGCCGTCGCAAACCTTGCGCCTGCGGATGCGTGCGAGCTCCACCGGGCCTTTCGGGAAGGGCGGAGCGCGGAGGCCGAACGGATCCAGGAGAGGCTCGGACCGCTGGTCCGGGTCGTAGTGGGAAGACTCGGTGTTCCCGGCGTGAAGGCGGCCATGGATCTCCTGGGGATGCGTGGGGGCGCGCCGCGCCCTCCCCTTCTGCCACTGGACGAGGAGGCGGTTGGCCAGGTTCGCCGGGCTCTCGAGACCGCGGGACTGGCACCGGGTCCAGTTCGCCCGGGCATGCTCATCCTCTAAGGGCCGGTACGGGGGTGGACCGGAGCGGGAACGCCGACGAGCCGCACGGGTGGGGCTGCGCTGTTGACACCTCGCCTCGCGTCCACCTAGCTTCTCCCAAAGGATACAGCGGACTCGTCCGGCTTGAGCCCATCCCCCAGGGAGGGCTTTTTTCATGCCCATGAGGATCGATTCGAGGGAGCCCGTGAGAGCGACGGATGGTCACCTGGTGGTCGTGGTCGGCTGCCAGTGGGGCGACGAGGGCAAGGGGAAGATCGTGGACGTCCTCGCCGAGAGCGTGGACGTCGTCGCGCGCTATCAGGGCGGGGCGAACGCGGGCCACACCGTGCACGTGGGGGAGGAGGAGTTCATCCTCCACCAGATCCCGTCGGGGATCCTCCATCCCGAGAGGCGGTGCCTCCTCGGTAACGGAGTCGTGTTGGACCTGATCCAGTTCTTCCAGGAGCACGACGAGCTCGCGGCACGCGGGATTGCCGTGGACGGCAGGGTCGGCGTGAGCTGGCGTGCCCACCTGCTCCTGCCGTACCATCGCGTCCTGGATCAGGCGGCCGAGGACCGCGCGGCCGAGTCCAAGATCGGAACGACGGGGAGGGGGATCGGCCCCGCGTACCAGGAGAAGGTTTCCCGCCGCGGGATCCGGGTCGCGGACGCGTTCGAAGAGACCCGCTTTCGAGACCTCGTCCTGAGGGGGAGCGACCAGGCGGGCGCGGCTCTCTCCCAGATGGGCCGACAGGACGACGGCGCGTGGCGGGACGACCTCGAACGGTGCGTCGAGCTCCGGGAGCGCCTGCTCCCCCTGGGCACCGACACGGGCCTCGAGATCGAGAGGTCGCTCTCCGCTGGCCAGCGTGTGCTGCTCGAGGGTGCTCAGGGGACGGCGCTGGATCTCGACCACGGCACGTATCCCTACGTGACCTCGTCGAACACGACAGCTGGAGCGGCAGCGTTGGGCGTGGGTGTCGGGCCGACCCGGATCGACTCGGTTCTCGGAGTCGTGAAGGCCTACACGACGCGAGTCGGGAACGGCCCGCTTCCGACCGCGTTTCCTCCCGAGATGGACGCCCATGTGCGCGAGCTAGGCGGGGAGTTCGGCGCGACGACGGGGCGCCCCCGCCGATGCGGCTGGTTCGACGCGGTCCTGGCTCGCTATTCGGCGCGTGTGAACGGGCTCACCGGCCTCGCGGTGACGAAGCTGGACGTGCTGGACACTCTTCCCCAGATCGGGATTGCTACCGCGTATCGCACCCGCGACGGGGAGACTGAGCACTTTCCCTCCGACACGTGCGGGCTCGAGACCGTGGATCCGGTCCTCGAGTTCCTGCCCGGATGGCAAGCGGGGACGAGCGAAGCCAAGACGCTCCACGACCTCCCTAAGAACGCACGCCGCTATCTCGATCGGATCGAGGAGATTGCGGGCGCCCGCGTGGAGATGGTCTCCGTGGGGACGCGCCGGAGCCAGATCATCCACGTGGGTTGAGGGTGGGGCGCGAAAGGGGGCAGCAGCCGGCCGCCGCCGCCCCCCCCAAAGCCAGCTGTGCTGAAAGTCCTACTCCATGATCCCGCCGGTTGCCCTGAGCTTGACGGCCATGGCGCAGTATCGGGTAACGTTGAAGTAGTTGACTACGGTCTCGGTCCCGAGGAAATACGGGTTTCGAATGTCGCCGCTCGTGCGTGCCGCGGCTGCATGGGCCCTGAAGTAGCTGTTGTCGAACTCGGTATGGTTCGACATAAGCGCTACCGCACCGTAAGCGGCTGCGGCGTCCCGGACTTTGGTGGCGGAGGCGATGTACCGGTCGTAGTACGCCGGATCGGGATTCGTGAACGAGATCGCCGTTCCCCCCGAATATGCGACCCGGATGGGCTGCCCGTTGTCCCTGAACTCGAACAGGAATGACATCGTGCCCGGCGTATGTCCGGGCATGGTGACGATCTGCACCGAAACGTCCCCGACCGAGATCACGCGGCCGTCGGTGCCGTCGTTCTCCGGGCCGCTACGCACCGCGTGAGGAGATGTGCGAGCTTCGACTGCCGGCCAGTCACCCTCGCCGTACACGATGGTGACGCCGGGAATCGTCTCCTGCAGGTACCTCGCGCCCCCGTCGTGGTCGCCGTGTGCGTGAGCGAGCAGGACGTAGCGGATGTTGTTCGGATTGAGGCCGAGCCGGCTCAGCCCGCCAGTGATCTCATCGGGCGTCGCGTACTCGTAAAGCGTGTCGATGATGATGATCTCGCCCGTGTTGGCGACGAGCGCGAACGAGTTGTGAGCCCTCGTGCCGAGGAAGTAGAAGTTATCGCCGATCCGGGCCGGCTCGGCGTACCAGTTCTCACGGGGAGGCGGGCCCCCTCCACCCCCGCCCCTACCGCCAGTCCTCGGAGGCGGCTGCACGCAAAGGCGGAGGAACGTTCCCGGAAAGGCCAAGCCTGCTGCGGCCTTGGCGGCCGACTGCAGTCCCTCGACGGTATTCGGCAACGCGGCTGCACCCGGCGCCTGCTGCCCCACCACCGAGGTGGCGCCCAAGCCCACGAGCAGCACGAGCGCGCCGATGGAAAACGCTGATCTCATCATGTTCCTCCCTCCGTTTTTGGTAAGATGAAGCTACTGGCCGTCTTCGCACATCAGCAAGGGATGAAGACTCACGTCGCCGTCAGACCGCGAGCCCCCGACGGCTACTCGTGGGACCGGCCTCCGCCACGGGAGGTCTCCAGGCGGGGGGTGCGGCGCGCCACGCGGCGGTGGTTGCCGGAGGATGGGACGGCAGGTGAGGGGCGGCAAGGATGGGAGGCCACCAAGCCTACCTAGCTCCTGTCGCAGACCGCGCGCGCGACCGTGGCCTGGAGCCCCATGGCCTTCCTCCGCTTCACTTCCCGGAAGCCCCCCATTACCTTGAAACGCTCTGTTTCCGCGGTGGATAGGGGCCGAGGGGTGCTGAAACGCGCCCGAAGGGAGGCTTCCGTTGGGTTCTCCGATCCATGTTCGATGAGCTGAGCGGGAAGCTCGACTCCGTTCTAGGACGGTTCCGGGAGCGCGGCGTCCTCACGGAGCCGATGATCCGGGACGGCCTCCGCGAGATCCGCCGGGTCCTCCTCGAGGCGGACGTGAACTACGCGGTGACGCGCGGGTTCCTCGACCGCGTTCAGGAGAAAGCGCTCGGCGAAGCTGTATTGAAGGCCGTCTCCCCCGGTCAGCAGATAGTGAAGATCGTCCGCGACGAGCTCGCGGCCCTGCTCGGAGACGAGTCGCCCCGGATCCGCTGGGCTGGCCGGCCTCCCACCGTCATCCTCGTGGTGGGCCTCCAGGGGTCGGGGAAGACGACGACGGCCGGGAAGCTCGCGCGAAGGTTCAAGAGCGAAGGGCGGGAGCCGATGCTCGCGGCGTGCGACCTCCAGAGACCGGCCGCCGTGGAGCAGCTCCGGACCCTCGCTGGCCGGATCGGCGTGGACTTCCACGGGGGCGAGCCGCGCGGCGACCCCGTCGAGGTCGCGACTGACGCCCTCCGTCTCGCGCGCGAGCGAAGAAAGGCGGTGCTCCTGGTGGATACCGCGGGTCGGCTCCAGGTGGACGAGCCGATGATGGACGAGATCCGGAGCGTCCGCGCGGCGCTCGACCCCGACGAGATCCTGCTCATCGCTGACGCGATGACGGGGCAGGAGGCGGTCCGGATCGCCGGGGGGTTCGACCAGGCCCTCGAGGGGCTCGACGACCTGGACCGGGCGGATCCCCAGAGGTTGGCCGATCGGATTCTCCAGCGCGGGGATGTCGTGGGGCTCGTGGAGCGGGCCGAACGAGCCTTCGACGCGGAGGAGGCGAAGAAGATCGAGGGAAGGGTGCTCGGTGGTGGCAGGTTCACGCTCGAGGACTTCCTAACTGCCATCGTACAGGTGAGGAAGATGGGCCCCCTCGGCGAGCTCATGAAGCTGATTCTCGGCGTCGCGCTCCTGGGCCCGACGACGGACGCCGATCCCAACCGGATCAAACACGTCGAGGCGATCATCCTCTCCATGACGCGGAAGGAGAGGCGGCGGCCGGAGATCCTGAACGGATCCAGGCGGGCCCGGATCGCCCGGGGGAGCGGTCGGTCGATTGCGGAGGTGAACCGCCTACTCAAACAGTTCAGGGAACTGCAGAAGGTCATGAAGCAGATGAGGGGGATGCAGGGGGTGCGGCGCATGCCGGGCCTCCTGCCTCGCTGACAGCGGTCGGCCGCGTAACTAGCGAGCGACTCATCCGAGCGGGCCGCTCATCAGAACGAGCCGCTCGCCCAACTGAGAGGAAGAGAACGAGCCATGGCAGTCCGCATCCGACTCCGGCGACTGGGCCGGAAAAAGAAGCCCCACTATCGGGTCGTCGTGACCGACCGTGCGGCGCCTAGGGAAGGGCGGTTCATCGAGACGCTGGGGCATTACCGGCCTCTCATGAACCCGGCTCGCCTCGTGCTCGACCTGGAGCGCGTGGACTATTGGATCGGGCAGGGCGCCGTGCCCTCCGAGACCGTGCACTCCCTGATCGAGAAGGCCCGCAAGGGAGGGGACGACTCCCTCGCCATCGGCGACGTAAACCTCGAGGAGGAACGAGCGAGGAAGACGGAGGCACTCGCCGCTAAACGGGAGGCCGAGGCGGCGAAGGCGGCGGCCTCGGTGGAGGCGAGGGTGGTGGCGGCCGAGGAGACCGCCCCGGTGGAAGTGGAGGAGGAGGCGGCCGAGGAGACCACTGCGGTGGAAGCGAAGGAGGAGGCGGCCGAGGAGACCGCCGCGGCGGAAGCGGAGGTGGCGACGGACGAGGAGACCGCTGCGGTGGAAGCGAAGGAGGCAGAGGCCCAGGAGACCGCCGCTCAGGAGGGTCCGGACGAGGCGAGCGGGGGGGAGGGCGATGCCGAGGAGGAGGCCGACTCCAGCGAAGAGGCGTCGGAGGAGGCCTAGTTCGGGTCGCCCCGGTCGAACGATGCCTCCCGCCGCTGGCGATCCCGAGTACCTCGTGGTGGGGCACGTCGCCAAGCCGCACGGAATGAAAGGAGAGGTGTTCGTCTCGCCCCTCACCGAACAGCCGGACGCCATCTACGCGCCCGGTACCCGCCTCCACTTCGCCGATGCCGAAGGGAGAACCCCCGACCCTGGGCTTCCCGAGGCCCGCATCGCCGAGGTCCGGGCCTATCGAAGAGGGTTCCTGGTTCGCTTCGACGGGACCCGTGACCGCGACGGCGCCGACCTCCTCCGGGACCGGTACCTGCTCCGCCCGTTTGAGGAGGTCGAGCCGCCCGGCGAGGGGGAGCTCTTCTATCACCAGCTCCTCGGAATGTCGGTGGTCACCCGCGAAGGGGAGGACGTAGGGACGATCCGAGAGGTCTACGCGCTCCGCCCCGCGGCTCTGCTGGACATCCACGGACCTGACGGCGAGCGCCTGATCCCGTTCACGCGGGAGATCGTGGTTGGGTGGGACCTTGGGGCGGGGAAGCTCACGATCGATCCGCTTCCCGGGCTCCTGGATCTCTAGCGGGGTCGCCGACCCGCCGAGCCGCCTTCCCTCGAGGGCCCACCGTGCGAATCCACGTTGTCACGATCTTCCCCGAGTACTTCCGGGAGCCGCTGGCCACGAGCATCCTGGGCCGTGCCCAGGCCACCGGCGCCGTCGAGTATCGGGTCGTCGATCTCCGGGACTTCACGCACGACCGTCACCGGACGGTGGACGATGTGCCGTACGGAGGTGGCGCCGGGATGGTCATGAAGCCAGAGCCGTACTTCGAGGCGGTGGACCACCTCCAGCCGAAGGGTCCGATCGTGCTGCTTTCATCCAGGGGAAGGTTGTTCCGCCACGAGGAGGCCGTTTGGCTTTCGCTCGAGCCCGAAGTGACACTTCTCTGCGGGCACTACAAGGACGTGGATCAGCGGGTCGCGGAGCACCTCGCGACCGAGGAGCTCTCGATCGGCGACTTCGTCCTGTCCGGGGGCGAGCCGGCCGCGCTGGTCGTCACGGACGCGGTGGTCCGACTGCTCCCGGGGGTGCTGGGCGACCACGAGTCCGCCTCGTCGGATTCGTTCTACGACGAGCCGCTCCTCAGCGTGCCCTCGTGGACACGCCCCCCCGAGTATCGGGGGCACACGGTTCCGGACGTCCTCCGGGAGGGCGACCACCAGAAGGTCGAGGCGTTTCGCCGCGCGCTCGCCGAGGAGATCACACGGCGAAGACGGCCGGACCTGTGGGAGCGGTTCGGGAAGGGGCGGAACGCCTGAACCGCGTGGCGCAGCCGGGGCAAGCCCGCCCTTCACCGCCGTCCGCGCCCGGGTTATAATCGTCTTCTTCCATAACCGCGCGTACGCGGAAAACCGATGGGGGCGACCATGGCGGACCTTCTCAGGCAGTTGCAGGAGGAGCATCAGAGGGAAGAGACGCCGGAATTCGCCCCGGGTGACACCGTGCGCGTCCTCTATCGGGTTCGCGAGGGGGATAAGGAGCGGATCCAGGTGTTCGAGGGCGTCTGCCTGGGCCGTCGAGGCGGCGGCATGGGCGAGTCGTTCATGGTCCGGAAGGTCTCGGCGGGGATCGGAGTCGAGCGCATCTTCCCGCTCCATTCTCCGTTCGTGAAAGGGATCGAGGTGGTCCGCAGGGGGCGCGTCCGGCGCGCGAAGCTCTACTACCTGCGCGGCCTACGCGGAAGAAAAGCCCGCATCCAGGAAAAGCGCGAGGCCTGAGCCCGGGGCGTCGACCATGGGTCGGGTCTCGTCAGGTTGGGAGGATCCGGGTCCCGGAGGGTGGCGACCTGCGAGGCGGCGCGGCGCCGAGCCGGCATCGGGGCGCGACGGTTCCCCGGCGCGCGATCCCCTCGAGTACGAGCGCGGGATCTGGGGCCGGGGCGTGGCCTGGCTCGCGGGGGTGGACGAGGCGGGACGCGGGCCGCTCGCGGGCCCGGTGGTGGCCGCGGCCGTTGTCCTTCCCCGGGGAAGCCACGTGGAGGGGGCCGCTGACTCGAAGACCCTTCCCGCCGCCGCCCGGGAGGACTTCTACCACCGGATCCTGGCCGCCTCGCTCGCCGTCGGCGTGGGCGCCGCCTCGGTCCGCGAGATCGATCGAATGAACATCCTGAAGGCGACGTCCCGGGCCATGGATCGGGCCGTGAGGGGCCTCCGGCGCGCTCCCGAGCACATCGTGGTGGATGGCCTCCCCGTGCGCGGCGTGAGCTGGGAGCACGAAGCGGTGGTGGGCGGCGACGAGATCGTTCACTCGGTCGCCTGCGCCTCGATCGTGGCGAAGGTGCTGCGCGATCGCCTTATGTGCCTGCTCGCCCGCAGGTACCCGGAGTACGGCTGGGAGACCAACATGGGGTACGCGACCCGGCAGCACATTCGCGCCCTGGACGAGTTTGGCCTGTCACCCCACCATCGGGTGACATTCCGTGAGCAGTTGGATCTGGGATTGGGCTGAGCGAATCGGACGGGTTCGAGCCTCCGTAGCTTAACTGGTAAAGCAACCGCCTTTTAAGCGGTAGACACCAGGTTCGAGTCCTGGCGGGGGCACTGAAGGGTCGATCGGGAGGCGGCTAGGGTCCACGACGAAACCCAGCCGCTCGCCCTTCTCGCGGATTCGTTGATCGAGTGAGAAAAAGCGGAACTCGGGAACGTGGGCTCGAGCTTTCCTTCCGGATGCACTTTCGTCCGCGGGACGTCATCAGATGATGTCAGAAGAAAAGGCGGCCGGCCCCGAATAGGACCGGCCGCCCCCGCCCTCGGATGGCTCCTACGTCGGATCAGGTCCCGCCGTTCAGACGGATGAACTTCTGCACCCGGTGGCCGCTCGACACCTCACCCGTGTACATGTTGCCCTGGGAGTCGAAGGCCATGTAGTGCAGCCAGTCGAACTGCCCGGCCTGTATCCTGCCGCGGCCCCACGAGTACACGACCTCGAGCGTCTGACGATCGAGCGTCCAGACCTTGTTGTTGGTCCCGTCCGGCACGTAGATGAAGCGCTGCTCGGTGTCCAGCGGATCGAACTCCACCTCCCAGGTGGACCCGGGTCCGAACGTGTCGGGCGCGAGAACGCCCTCCTGGACGAACGTGCCGTCCTTCTGGAAGACCTGGATCCGGTTGCTCGGCCGGTCCGTCACGTAGACGAGACCGTCGTTCGAGATGGCCACGCCGTGAACCGGCGTCCGCCACGTCCGGGCCGGCGGCGCGTTCGGGTCGTACGGCCCGGGGTTCTCGTCCACCGGCGCCTCACCGTAGGCGCCCCAGTGCCGAAGGTACTCGCCCGTATCCGCGTTCCAGACCGAAAGGCGACGATTCCCGTATCCGTCCGCGACGAAGATCTCGTTCGTCGTCGGGTCCACCTCCATGACCGAGGCCCGGTTCACGGAATCCGTATCATTGCTCCCTTCGTTCATTCCCACGGCACCGATCTGGAGCACTAGCTCGCCTTCCTGGGTGAACTTCATCATGTGGTGGTCGTCACCGCCGTTCCCGGCGACCCAGATGAAGCCGTTGTGATCCGCGTGGATGCCGTGCTCGTTGTTGAACCACACGTACTCACCGGTCGGGCTGTCGCCGCCCCACGCCTGGATCACGTTCCCCTCGGGGTCGAACCCGATCACGGGAGGCGCGGTGGTGCAGCAGAGGGACACGAGGGGATCGCTGCCCCACACGTTGTCCCGAGACGTCTGGGGGGGTGTCGATCCGCCGTTCGTGCCCTGGACGGTGTGCGGCCGATGGATGATCCAGAGGTTGTCGTTGCTGTCTACCGAGGTCCCGGCAACCTGGCCGATAATCCAGTTGTTGGGCAACGGTTGGGGCCAGAAGGGGTCCACCGCGAACTGCGCCACGCCCTCTGGCACCTGCGGCCCCGAGGCGTCCGGCGGCATGTTGGGCATCCCGGTCAGCACCCCCTGGGGCGCGCCGCCCGCGGCGCCGCCTCCGGCAGTGTCTCCGGCCTCGCACCCGGAGAGCAGCACCCCCGACGAGAGCGCGATGCCCAGCCACAGGGAGGGCCCTACGACCCGCTGACCTCTCGAGACTCCTCGCATGTGCGTTTCCTCCTGGGGAGATCCATGGGCGTTCGTGCGAAAACAGTAGGGCACGGCCGAGGGTTTGACCAGCCGGTGGCCTCTCTTCACCGCACACCCCCTGGGAATCCCCCCTCCGCCAGCCCGGAGATTTCCGGCCTCTGGGACCACAAAATGCCCTGCACGAGAAGGACGGTGTCGTCCGTGCGTCCCTCGAGCATGCGCCTGACCGTGTCCTCGCTGAGCGTGCCCGGATCGCCCCGGGCGAGGGTCTCGGGCGATCCCACCTCCGGTCCCTGGAGCTCACCGGGGTTCGCTTCGGGGGCAGTGTCCGCAGCCTCGTCTCCAGCACCTCCCGGGTCGGCCGATTCCTCCGACCTTTGCACCGGACCCTCGGCGTCGTCCCTGGCGTCTTCCACCGGTCCTTCCTCGAACACGAGGGCCATCTCGTCGTAGATCCGCGCTGCGAGGGCGAGATTCCAGAGGGCGTTCTCGTCCTGGGGACCGATGCGGAGGGCGGCCCGACTGTGCTCCATCGAGCTCACGAGGAGCGGCACGGCGGAGAAGGGGTCCGAGTCGACGTCGAGGCCCTCGATGAGTCGGTAGGCCAGGTTGTAGTGCGCCCTCCACACCGCTTCGGGCTCCAGTCCCTCGGTCGCCCTGAGCAGGTGGCGCTCGGCCTCCTCCGAGCCGGTCCCGAGCAGGGCCGTTCCCAGGTTGTATGAGACCAGGAGGCCCAGGGTCGTAGTGTCGTCCAACCGCGACGCGTAGACTTCCGCCGCCGCCCGGGCCCTGCCTCCACGGAAGAGCCGGTTCCCGCGCTCGAGGCTGCGCCAGTCCTTGAACACGGCGACCCCGAGCACCATCGCGACCAGGACGCCGAAGGTCCACGCGGCCCTCCGGATCCGGCGCCTCCTCTTGTGCCGGGCCCAGTCGATGCGCATCTCAGCCCTTCCTTCCGGAGGGCACGGGAGGCCGGCGCTCGCGCCCTTCCTCGATGAGGCTGTCGAGAAGGAAGAGGACGAGGGAGACCGCGACGAGCGCCGAGGCGAAGGTGCCTCCGGCCAGGTTCGCGGACGCGCCCACCGTGGGCGTGCGCGACTCCACGGCGCGCGCGACCCGGTCCAACCCGAACCCGTCACCAGCGCGGGCGTACTCTCCACCCCCGGCGCTGGCGATCCGCTCGAGGAGGGGCTCTTGGAGCCGCGAGATGTTCCCTCCGGACAAGGTGGCGGAGGCCGCCCCGCCCGAACGCCGCCGGGAGGCTACCTCGTCGCCCTCCTCGGTGCCGACGCCGATCGCGTGCACGACGATGCCGCGGGCTCGAGCGTCTCGAACGGCGCCGATGACCTCGGACTCCGGCTGGCCGGCCTCCCCGTCGGACATCACGATGAGGACGCGCTCGGCCTCTCCGGGGCTCCCCTCGAGGAGCGCGACGCCCTCCCGGATGCCGGATGAGAGAAGGGAGCCCGGATCCTGCGGGCTCATCAGTGTCGGGGCCACCCCGTCCAGAAGAAACCGGACGGCACGGAGGTCGCTCGTGAGCGGGGCCAGCACGTAGCTCTTTCCCGCGAACAGGAGCACGCCGACCTGGCTCTCGTCGGCGCGATCGACCAGCTCGCGCGCGACCTCCATGGCCGTGGCCAGACGGGTCGGCTCCAGGTCGCCGGCCTGCATGGAGGTGGAGACGTCCACGGCTAGGATCACCCTCTTCGGCATTTCGGGCGCCCCGTCCACGGGCTCCTCGAGACGCTGGGGCTCTGAGGCGGCGAGGGCCACGAGCAGCGTGGCGAGGGCGAGCGCGACGATCCTCGCGTTTCGTCTCGAATAGAGGTCGAAGCGGGCCACGCGGAGCACCGCTGGCGGGCCGCCCAGGTGGTCGGCCAGGTGACGGAGGCGCCGACCCTGGCTCCGGAACCCGAGGAAGAGGAGCGCCATCACGGCCCCTCCCATCGCCAGGAGCTCCGGGTGCAGGAGCATCACGGGATGACCCCCCAACGGGACCCTCTCAGCACCGCGTCGCACCCGATCAGGAGCATCACTAGCGCCAGGAACCAGGGGCGCTCGGAGCGGCGCGTCTCGACTTCCGTCACGACTGGCGCCGGCTCCTCGATCCGATCGATTTCCCGGTAGATCGCGTCCAGACTCGCGGCGCTCGTCGCCTGAAAGTAGCGACCTCCCGTGAGGGACGAGACGCCCTGGAGCACCGTCACAACCTCCTCGGAGTCGGACCCGGGAACGGCTCCGACGTCACCGGCCTCCTGGTCGGGTGAGATGATGCCGATCGCGTGAATCCGCACGTCCATCGCCGCCGCCGCGCGAGCGGTCGCGAGGGGCAGAACCCCCGCGGCGTTGTGCGCTCCGTCCGTGAGGAGCACGATGACCCTGGGCTCGCGCTCGGACTCGAGCACGCGCCCGAGGGAGGTCAGGACGGCTCCCGAGATGTCGGTTCCATTCCTGACCAGGTCGACGGCGAGAGACTCCACGGCGGACACTACGAGAGCTTCGTCGGTCGTGGGAGGAATCCGCGTGAACGCTTGCCCTCCAAATCCGACGAGCGCCAGCTCGTCCGAGGGACGGCTCGATGCGAAGCGGACGGCAGCCTCCCGCGCCACCTCGAGCCGGCTCCGGCCGGTCATGTCTTCCGCGAGCATGGACGTGGAGAGGTCGATGGCCAGCGCGATTGCCATGCCCTCCGACGAGACGCGTTCCTCGACGTAGATTCGCTCGGGCCCCGCGAGCGCGATGACGAGCGTGACGAGCGTCGCGGCGCGCAGGAGCCTGGGTGCGCCGAGCGCGATCGTCGATCCGGCCGTAGAGTGCCGAGGAACGAACCGCCCGCGGGCGAGCGAGAACAGCACCCCGCGACCTGCCCACGGCCAGACCCAGGTGGCCCAAAGGGGAAGCAAGAGCAGGAGGTAGAGCAGATCGGGGTGGGCGAAACCAAATCGCATCAGGGCTCCTCGATCGGGCGGTCCGCGCGAGCCGTACGGCTTCGCGCCTGGCGGGACCGACGTGCGACAACCACGACGCCCGGGCCCACCGATCCGTCCGTGGGCACGCTATCGACCTGGGGCCGGAGTTTCAAGCGCGCGAGGGCTCGACTCGTGACGTCGCTCGTCCCGGTCTTTGCCGTCGCGCGGTCCCCGATCTAGCTTGCCAGTCACCCGCATTTTCGACTGCCCACATTCGGCAAGGGAGTCGGCTCATGGGCTCCACCGCTCTGAGGTTCACGGTCGTGTGTGCGTTCCTCGTCGTCCTGCTCGGGGCGGGGTGCAGGGGGGGTGGGGAGCTCGCCGACGCGGACTGGCCGATGTACCGTGGCGACATGGCGGGGACGGGCTACTCTCCCCTCGTCCAGATCACGCCTGGGAACGTGGGGACGCTGGCGCGAGCGTGGAGCTACTCCATCGAAGCCGCGGCCGACGCCGACGGCCAGACACTGGCGCGGGCGCCGAACTCCCAGGCAACCCCGATCGTGCTCGGCGACCGCATGTACGTGCCCGCTGCAGACGGCGTCGTAGCCCTCGATCCGACGACCGGTCAGGAGGTGTGGCGCCGGCGGATCTCCGGTGACCCTCCGTCCCGGCGAGGGGTCGCCTATTGGCCGGGCGACGGAGAAACACCGCCGCGCATTCTGTTCACGTCGGGGAGTCGTCTTCTGGCGGTGGACGCGGAGGAGGGGACGCCGGTTCCCGCCTTCGGGGTCGGGGGCGTGGTGGACCTTGGGATCCCGTACAACTC
Source organism: Longimicrobiales bacterium (assembly GCA_965198065.1). Lineage (GTDB taxonomy): Bacteria > Gemmatimonadota > Gemmatimonadetes > Longimicrobiales > Gaopeijiaceae > SHZS01. The sequence continues at coordinate 2,131,820 of CBDAON010000004.1, forward strand.
CGTGCCGTTCGTCTACGACGACATCGTCGTGGTCGGAGCGAACACGCCCCCCGGGACCGGTGGAGGTGTCGGAAACGCGCGGGCATTCAGCGCCCTGACGGGCGAAAAGCTTTGGGAGTTCAGCTCCGTCCCCCAACCCGGCTCGGTGGGGAACGACACGTGGGAGGGCGACAGCTGGCAGGGCCGCCTGGGGGTGAACGCCTGGCCGTTCTACTTCACCATGGACGAGGCGCGAGAGCTCCTCTACCTGCCCCTCGCGTCCCCCATTCCGGGAGCGTACGGGGGCGACCGGGGCGGCGCGAACCTGTTCGGAAACTCCGTGGTGGCCGTGCGCATCCGGACGGGGGAGTACGTCTGGCACTTCCAGACCATCCACCATGATCTGTGGGACGCGGATCCGCCGGCTCCACCCGTCCTGTTCGACATTCCTCGAGGCGCTTCCTCCGTTCCGGCCCTCGGGGTGACCACCAAGTCCGGGTACCTCTACATCTTGAATCGGGAGAGCGGGGAGCCAATCTACGGTGTCGAGGAGCGGCCGGTGCCCGCTAGCGACGTGCCCGGTGAGCGCTCCTATCCCACGCAGCCCTTCCCCGTGAAGCCGCCGCCCCTGGCCCGCGTGAGCTACGGACTGGGAGATTTGGTGACGGCGGACGACACGTCGCCAGAGCACGGCGCCGCCTGTGCCGCGCTCGTGGCCAGCGTGGGAGAGATCTACAACGCCGGACCATTCACACCGTGGGTGTACCGCCCGGAGGGTGGACCCGAGCGAACCACGCTCCTCTTTCCGGGGAGCGTCGGGGGTCCGAACTGGGGAGGTGTGGCCTTCGATCCGGGCTCGGGATACCTCTTCCTGTTCAGCCAGGATATCGGATGGCTGGGTTGGATGGAGAGGGCCGAAGACGGCTCCCCGGGAGACGTCGTCTGGCAGCGGCCGCTGGGGATCACCGAAGGGCTTCCCCCGGACCGCCGCAAAACCGGCCGGCCGGGACGCGCCGCCGCGATCGTCTCGGGGAGCGGGCTCCTCTTCATCGCTGCCACCGACGACAGCCGCTTCCGCGTGATCGAGGTCGCGACCGGACGCGAGCTCTGGGTGACGACGTTCGAGCGGAGGGGAAACGCGAATCCGATCACGTACCAGGGACGCGACGGGAGGCAGTACGTGGCCGTCGTTGCCACGGACCGGGTGGTCGCGTTCGCGCTGCCGTAGCTTCGCGTCGGGCGCCTATCCGCCCGAGGGTGCTCGCGGATCCCACAGGGCCGGCGGCGCGGAGCGCTCCGCCCAACGGGAGCCCCCCGGCCGTTTTGTGGATCAGCCCTCCCGTACGGACGAGACCACCAGCTTGAAGCCATCTGGATCTTGGAGCCGGAACACACGCGCCCCCCAAGGCATGTCCTTCGGCTCGGACTCCAGGGTGCCGCCCCGCTCCTTGATGCCCCGCCCGATCTCGTCCACGTCCTGGGTCGTAGTCAACTGCATCGAGAAGCCCTGGCCCTTGACCCGGTCCCATCCCTTCGCGCCGTCGTCCTGAGCGAGCAGGAGCCGAACGCTCCCGGCAACCAGGCTGACGGCGCCGAGCTTGCCGTCGCGCTCGTGCCTCTCGGCGATCGTGAAGCCCACGACGTCGCGGTACCAGGCTAGGCTCTTCTCGATGTCGTTCACGGTCAGGAGGCGGAGAGCGCGCGGCCGCGGAGGGACGGCGGCTGCGATTGGTCTCGGCGGTCGACGACTTCGGGGGAACCGGGGGTCATGGGCGGTGCTCCGGGTGGGGGTGGTCGTCTCTGGTTGCTATAGGATCAATTGGGGCGACCCGTGGCGGATGGCAAGGGCGGCCCGGCTCGGGCTCCGGACGCGACGGAGGCGCGCAGCCGCGGATAGCCCAGGGCCAAGCTCTGGGGCTTCATGGGTCGGCTCTTCTCTTTCTGGTTCAAGAGCACCCGACCCGCACCCCCGTGGGTTCCGCAAGTGGCTCCCACGGGCCGGGAACCGGGGCGTTCGACCCAGGGGCGCCGCGCCCGATCCCGCTCTTCCCCCTAGCCCTCCCAGGCGTTGTTGTCGCGATCCACGTCGGGGAAGAGCTCGTCGGGGTCGATTTCGGCCCGTTCCACGGTCGCGCCGGCTGGGAGCGACACTGTGAGAGTGTGCCGCGTGGCTCCCTCGAGCCACACCTCGACCGGGATCGTCTCCACGAGCGTTTGCCCCCCGGAGAGCTCGAGCTCGATGGTCGCGGGCAAGGGCGCGCTCCCCAGGTCCATCACGGTCACGCGGGCGACCGGAGCGCCCGCCGCTCCCTGACCCATCTGAACGTCCTCGATCGCGTGATCCAGGTAAGCGGTCTCGTACCAGAAGGGGTGCCAGAACCAGTCCAGATCCCGGCCGGCGACGGACTCGACGGTGTTGAAGAAGTCAAGCGGGTCGGGATGCCGGTACATCCACCGGTCGGTGTACTCCCGAAGGGCCTCCCAGACGGTGTCCTGTCCGATTAGCGCCTCGAGCGTTTTCAACATCGTGGCCGGCTTCCAATACGACGCGAACGGGTACGTCCCGTTCGGACCGTGCAAATCTGCGTGCCGCATCGACGGGGTTTCGAAGTCCTCGCCCGCCACGCTCAGGTATGCGTTCTGGTCCGTCCGCCAGTACTCCGGCTCGTCGAAGTAGTCGCCGGTGGCATACCCCTCGATGTAGGTGGTGAGACCCTCGTCCATCCAGGCGTACGAGGGCTCGTTAGACCCGATCATCATCGGGTACCACATGTGCCCGATCTCGTGGTTGAGCGTCTCGTAGACCGTGCGTGCCTCCGGAAACGCCCTCACGAACGTGAGCATCGGATACTCCATGCCGCCCACCGGGCCCTCCGCTCCCGTCATCTGCGGCCAGGGATAGGGGTGCCAACGCTCCGCGTGGAAGGTCACGGCGTGCCGGACGTACTCGGCGGACTCGGACCAGGAGTCCACGGTCGGGCGGTACAGGGCGTGCACGGCGACGACCTCGTCCTGGCCGTCGCCATTCGCGTCGGGTGTGATGGCGCGTGTGGCGTCCCACACGTACTCGCTCGACGTGGCGAACGCGAAGTCGCGGACCCCCTCCGCGCGGAAGCGCCACGTGAGCGTGCCCGTTGGGTCGGTCCTCGTGGCGGTTCCGGCGCCCCGCTCCGACTCTCCGACCACCTGGACGACCTCGTCCGAGACCAGCGCCCGATCCAATCGATCGAGAATCGTGCCCGGAAAGACTTCGTCACCGTTTTGGAGCGAGCCCGTCGCGCCCACGAGCCACCCCTCGGGCACCGTGATCGCCACGTCGAAATCGCCGTACTCGAGGTAGAACTCCCCATTCCCCAGGTAGGGCCACGTGTGCCAACCCTCGAGGTCGTCGTAAACCGCAGCCTGCGGATACCACTGACCCACGTTGAAGAGCTCGCGATCGATGTGGCCCATGCGCGGGGCCCCCTCCGGGGGCACGACGAAGCTCCAGTCGATATCGAGCTCGGCGGAGCCCTGGACGGGAATGGCTGCATCCGGGTAGACGGCCATCAGCGTGCCCAGGACCAGGTATCCACCCCGCTGGGGCGTTTGGACCCGGCTCAGCTCCCGTCCCCCGAGCTCCACTCGCTCGATCGTCATGCCGCCCGTGATCGGCACGGTTCGAGTTCGATCGGCCCCTTCGGAGAAGAGGTTCTGGTAAAGGTGGAGGATCAGCACGCCAAGGGGCTCCGGCGATCGATTCCGGTACGTGATCGTCTCGCTTCCCTGGAGCGTTGTCGTCTCGGGATCGAGCTCGGCTCGGATGTCGTAGTCGACCTCTTGGGTCCAGTAGTTGCGACCGGGGGCCCCCGACTCCGTCCTGGTTCCGGAGGCGATCGCAGCCTGAAATGCCCGGCTCACCGGAAGGGGCCGGGCGGCCCACCGAACTCCGGGTCTCTCAGCGGCGGCGGCGCCGGGGGCGAACGGTGCCAATACCGGTCCCGGTGCCGGCAACTGGGAGGCCGTGCCGGTCGCGCATCCGGTCGCCAGCAGGCCGGAGGTCGCCACGAGCCGAAGGGAGCGGAGACCGGAGCGCACATTCACCTCCTTGGCAGGGCGGCGAGAGGAAACCCGATGATGCCGATGCGGTCGGAGGCCGGTCCCAGCGTCTGCCCGGCCGGCCTCGATCGGCCCGAAACATATCCCGAGGCCGGCGGTAGAGCCACGCGTCCCGGAGCCCAACGAGCCGAAGGACGGTGGCGCAGCCGAGGCTCGGACCCGTAGCTTTCTCAGGGTTATAGGCATCGCACCGGGCGCGGACACCAACGAGCGTGCGGTTGGCCCGCGCCAATCCGCTTCGAGCAGGAGCCGCCGACGTTGGCCACCATCCTGGTCGTGGACGACGACCCCAATACGCGGGTCCTCCTTAACAAGGTGCTCGGAGATGAGCTGGGCCACTCGCTGGTGTTCGCTCCGGACGGTGAGGCTGCGATCCTCAGGTACAATCGCGTGCGGCCCGAGCTGGTCATCACGGACCTGGTGATGCCGAACGTGGATGGTCTCAGCCTGATTAGGGAGCTCAAGTCCATGGGCGCGCCGGCCAGCATCATCGCGATTTCCGGAAAGGCGCCGGAGGGGTTTGAACGCGCGAAGGAAGCGGGGGTGGTGGCGGCCCTTCCCAAGCCGCTCGAACGTGAGGCGCTGGTCTCTGCCGTAGACGCCGCACTGGCGAGTCCAGATGCCGAGGACCGGATGGATTAGGAGGACCGATGCCGTATGGGAAGCCCAGATCGTACCGGGCCGGTCGAACGGGTGGGACGGCCCTCCTCATGCTCCTCGCGGGCTGCGGGGGTGATGGATCAGCCGGAGGAGGCGGGCCGAATGCCGCGGATCCTGCCGTGGAAGAACCCGCGCGCAGTCGGAACGCCCCCGGAGTCCATCAGGTCGGATCGAACGAGTACGAGGTGGTCATACAGGCGTCTGAGGGCGGATACAGCCCCTCGGAGATCCACGTCCCCGTGGGAGCGCAGGTCACCTTTCGGCTCTTGTCGGTGGATATCCCCCACGGCTTCTTCATCGACGAGACCGGCGTGAAGCTGAGCCCCGTGCCCGAGGAGTACCGGGAGGCGGTCCACGTCTTCGACAGCGTTCGGGTGCACGACTTCTACTGCGACGAGTACTGCGGCGGAGGTCACGACTTCATGCGCGGGCGAATCATCGTCGAGTGAGGCCGAGGGCTTCTAGGCTGCGGCTACTGGGCCGCGCCTACGAGCGGGAGTGACTCGCCGGGAAGGAGAGTTAGCGCGCGACTCCGCCCCCGGGAGCAGGAGCCTCCTCGGGGAGGGGAACGAAGCGTACCACCGCATCCACGATCCCGCGGGCCGCAAGATCCGGATTGTCCACGATGACCCGGCGATCCGCCGGGTTCGTCAGGAATCCCGTCTCGATGATCGCGCCGACCGTCATCGGATGGATCGCGTGGTCGTAGCGGCGTGAGTTGAATGCGTAGTAGTTCCGCATTCGCCTCGGCACGTTTGGCCGGCGCCTGAGGCTCGTCGCCTCCGCGTACGTTTCGGCCAGGACCTCCACGAACTCCGACGCCCGTCTCGTCGCGTCCCTCCTCGGCGCCCCGACGGTGAACCCGGACACCGCCGGATCGTTGTAGCCGTCCGCGTGAATGGAGATGAAGAGGTCTGCCGAGTACCGCTGGGGAACCGTGGCTGGAAGGATCTCCACCGCGTACCCCCGCTCCTCAAGGAGGCGCGCAGCGCGTTGGGCGACTTCGAGTGTCACCTCCCACTCGGCCTTGCCGCCGCCGACCGTACCGCCGTACCGGAGGTCACGAAGCTCCCTCGGCGCTTCGGACGAGCGCCAATGGCCGGCCTGGAGACCGATAAGGGGCATCGCACGCCGGTCCACGGCAGCCGCAAGGGCCGGCGTCCCCGCTCCCGCTGGGGAGACGGGGCCTGGGATGTCGAGGGAGCTGCGATCAACCTGGATGGGAGAACTTGCCCGCGCGGGGACGACGGGGAGGGATGCCCGATCCAGCGCCGCGACCGGCTCGCGTCGAGCATCGGAGGCGCCGTTCTCGAACGTGAACGAGCCTGACATGGCGAGCGCGGGGACGAGCAGCCCCATCCCGACCGCGGACCGCCAGGATCCGTTCCTTGGCATCCCCATGAGCCCAGCTCCTCACCGTGTGCACGGCTCCCTCGGTCCTCTGCGCCCGGCGAATCACACCTCCCTCCGATCCCCGCCCACCGGCACGTGGGCGTGCCAGACTTTAGAGCGACCCGTTTCGGTCTGTCAATCCGCCTCTCGACACCTCAGCGCCGTGATCCGGCTCGCTCTTCCATCTCGGCCTCGAACCAAAGGCTCTCGGAGTCGCGGGTCACCATCGCCAGCGCGACCTACTGTTGGGTCCAAAAGAAGGGCACGTCCACGAAGGGCAATCGCCGGGTCAACATGCTCCGTGCAACCGCTCGGCCGTCGCCCAGTGTTCGAAGCGAACCCACCGACCGGTCCTGGAGTCTGCCCAGCGGGCGATGGTGCTTCCGGAGAATCGGTAGGAACGGGGCCGGAGCCGAGCCTCATCCCGATCAGGCTGAGGTTTCGGCCCCTCCGTATTCGGTGTCCGATACGGCGCCGAGCCAATCGGTGTGCGCGCTTTCCAGGTTCAGCGCCACGTGGACCATCGCGTGGTCAGGGTCCGCCCCGTGCCAGTGCCGCTTCCCGGGCGGAATGCGCACCACGGACCCCTGCGGGTGTCGCTCGATTGGCCCGCCCTCTCGCTGGAGGAGACACGTTCCCTCCTGGACGAGCAGGATCTGCGTTCCCGCATGGGCGTGCCAGTAGGTGCGTGCACGGGCAGCGAACCGCACGTAATAGACCCGCGTCGGCCGCTCCGGGGCGCTGTCTGCGAGCAGGCTGCTGTAGGCTTCGCCCGTGAAGGAGCTCGAGTCCGTCCGCCGGAGAGGAAAGGAGACCGCTTCGCCCGCGCCCCGGCTCGGACCCCCGGCTTCGGGGCCCCCGGAACCGGAGTCGCCTCCACTTGGATCGTGCCTCACGCGGGTCAAACTAGGACGCGCCTCGTCGGGGGGCCACCGCTGCAGACGGGGCCGGTGAGCGCCCCACGGCCCCCTCACCCTTCGATGCCGTTCACGCTACTGTTGTTCCCGGGGCACGACTCCGAGATCGAGATGACCGACGCCGCTCAGCTCCTAGCCCGCGCGATCGAACGCTTCGACGAGGTGAACGCCCGGGACCCCCGGACTACCCCGGTGGGCGAACGGGAGGAGCCGACGGAGCTGGTCTACGCCCGCCGCATGACGGTGACGCTGGATCGCTTTGCTCCCGGGGCATCTGATGAGCTTCGCCTGGCCATCCGCGCGCAGCACATCTCCAGGTGGAGCATTCCGCGCTCCGAGTTTCCCCCGGGTCGAAGCGGGTACAAGGCCTGGAGGACACGCCTGATGGACCACCACGCGGAGCTCGCCGCGGGCATCCTGAGAGACGTCGGTTATGGGGAGCCGACGGTCGAGCGAGTGGGCCAGCTCCTCAGGAAGCGGGGCCTCAAGCGAGACCCGGAGGTGCAGACGCTGGAGGACGTGGTCTGTCTAGTGTTCCTGGAGTATTACTTTGAGGAATTCGCGGCCCAGCACGAGGACGATAAGCTGGTCGAGATCCTTCGCAAGACCTGGGCGAAGATGAGCGAGCGGGGGCGGACGGAGGCCCGTGGGCTGGAGCTGGGAGCGAGGGGGAAGAAGCTCCTCGCCCGAGCCCTGGGCGAATGAGGGCGGTCCTGGTTGCCCTGGGGGCGGGTGCCCTGGCGACGGCTGTGGCGGTCGCGCTCTTCTGGCTCTTCGTCATCCCGTGGCCCTGGGACCTCGACGCTCGAAATCCCGAGGCGACCGCGCTCATGGAGCAGCGGGTCCGCGAAGCCGCGGCGAGCGGCAGCATGCTCTCGATTCGGCAGCAGTGGGTAGCCCTGGACCGCATCTCCCCGAACCTCGTCCGCGCGGTCATCGTGGCGGAGGACCACCGCTTCCGGGAGCACGCCGGCGTGGACTGGCGGGCCCTCGCCGAAGAGGTGCGGTGGGATGGTAGCGACAGGTTCAGGTGGTGGAGTCCCGCCGACCTCGTCTCGCTCGGGCGAGCCGTCGGATATTCCTGGCGGAATCGGGACGAGATCCGCGGGCGGAGCACGATCCCCCAGCAGTTGGCCAAGAACCTCTACTTCGGGACCGAGCGCTCGTTCATGCGGAAGGGCCTCGAGCTCGTAGCCGCCCGCCGCCTGGAGCGCGCGCTCACGAAGGACCGGATCCTTGAGCTCTACCTGAACCTGGCGGAATGGGGGCCCGGGATCTTCGGGGCGGAAGCCGCGTCCCTCGCTTACTTTGGACAGGGAGCCGATGCCCTGACCCTGGAGGAGGGGGCGGCCCTGGCCGCCACGCTGCCTCATCCCCTCACGTCGAACCCCGCACTGTCGCCGGCGCAGATGCGGTGGCGGCAGGCACTCATCCTCGAGCGGCTGGCGCCTCCCCAGGCAGGCGCCCCCAGGGTCGAGCTTCCTCTACCCCTTCCGCTTCCCCCGCCCGTCCTGATGCCCGGCCCGGAACCCGCGCCGCGGCTTCCCGCACCTTCTCCGGTCTCCCCGATTCGATGAACGTCGAGGACGCCATCCGGGCCCGGAGGTCCATCAAGAGCTTCACCCCGCGCCCCATCCCTCGAGAGGTCGTCGAGTCGCTTCTCGAGACGGCGGTTCTGGCCCCGAACCACCGCATGACCGAGCCCTGGCGGTTCCTGGTTCTGGGTCCGGACACGAAGCGCGAATACGCGCGGATCCGCGGGGCCGGAAAGTCGGCCAAGGTGGAGGGCGCCGAGGCGGCGGAGGCGGTCGCGGCAAAGGTCGCGGCCGAGATCGAGGCCGTCCCGGCGATTGTCGCCTTCACGCAGAGGAATGACCCTCGAGCCGACGTGCGGGAGGAGGACTTCGCGGCGGTCTACATGGGGATCCAGAACCTCCTCCTCGCGGCCACTGGACTCGGGCTGGGCAGCCACGTGAAGACGGGAGCGGAGCTCGACCTTCCCCAAACGCAGCGGGTGCTAGGTGTGGAGGACGGGGAGCGAATCGTCGCCGTGGTCCACCTGGGGGAGCCCGCGGACTCGCGCCCGCAGAAGCCTCGGACGCCGGCCCGGGAGCGGACCCGCTGGCTTCCGTGAGGCCGGCGGGTCGGACAGGACAATGTGGGCGCCCCGATCCCTCGGGCCGGTTCAGGGCAGAAGGAAGTACGCCGGCAGATGCCCGACCACCCGGGCCCACCGGACGAGCTCGGCCAGGACGAAGACGAGTGGGATCGCCATGCTCTCCCTCAGAGCGACCTCGAAACGGGTGCCCTCGAATGAAGCGGCCGCGTCGGTTCGCCTTCGCCCACGCTTCGGGAGGAATCGGGGGACCCGTTCCCGGTATCGCGCGTACTCCTCGCCGAACAGCCTCTCCAGCTCCGCCTCCTCGCGACGAATGGCCGGCCAGTGGGTCGTGAAGAAGACGAGGGCGAAGAGGGCCGCGAGCGTCACCGAGCCGAACGCGAGGCCCGTGCCCGCGAAGCCCAGCAGGCTGAACAGATAGAGGGGATTGCGGACAAGGGCGTAGGGGCCCGCCGTGACCAGAACGTCGTTCTTCCTTCCGATCACGTAGGCGCTCGCCCAGATCCGGCCTCCGGCCGCAGCCAGTAGAAGAATCAACCCCGCCGAGACCACGAGCGTTTCGGCGAGCGAGCCCGGGCCGTAGACCGGGCCCGTGACCAGGGCCATGAGCGCCGCCGGGAGGAGGAGAAGACGCGTCAGCACCAGCCTGGGGTTCATGCGCTCTCCGGTTCGAGGTCCACCTGACTGCCGCGTCCTTGACGGCCCGGAACGGTCTGCGCCAATTCAAGGTACGGGATCCCCACGAGCACCGAGAAGTCGGGACGAGATGTCGGCCATCACGAGCGTGGTCTCCGCGCGCGAACGCACTTCGGGTTCTCTGGAGACGCTGGATGCGGTGCAGCGGCGGGTCCTCTGGCTCGCGGTCAGCATCGTTCATCACGCGAACAAGGTTCGCCCGAACCGGTCCGGAGTGAAGGTCGGTGGGCATCAGGCCTCGTCCGCGTCGATGGTCAGCATGATGTCCGCCCTCTACTTCCAGCATCTGGACGCGGCGGATCGAGTGTCGGTCAAGCCCCACGCGGCCCCGGTCCTCCACGCGATCGAGTACCTCCTGGGCCGGCTGGACGCCGAGTACCTCACCGAGCTGAGGTCGTACGGAGGGCTCCAGAGCTACCCCAGCCGCCTCAAGGACCCATTCCCGGTGGACTTTTCGACGGGCTCCGTGGGGATCGGAGCCACGCCCACGATCTGGAGCTCGCTCGCCCATCGCTACGTCTCCGATCACTTCGACGTGTCCAGGTCCGGACGGCACATCGCCCTGGTGGGCGACGCCGAGCTGGACGAAGGGGCGTGCTGGGAGGCGATCGTGGACCCCATGGTCCCGAACATGGGCGACGTGATGTGGGTCGTGGACATGAATCGACAGTCCCTGGACCGGGTCGTTCCCGAGATCGCGGTTGGTCGGATCGAGCGGATGTTCGAGTCGGCCGGGTGGCACAGCGTCACCGTAAAGTACGGCTCGCGCCTCGGGGAGATCTTCTCCCGCCCGGGCGGGGAGGTGCTCCGGAGGCGCATCGATCGCATGTCGAACGAGGAGTACCAGCGCCTCCTCCGTGCCGACCCCGAGGAGCTCCGGGTCCGGCTCCCCAGGGAGGGGTCCGACCGCGGCGACGTTCGCCGGATCCTAGCCGATCTCGACGATCGGGAGCTACACGCGGCTGTTCGCGACCTGGGCGGTCATGACCTGGGCATGCTCCTGGACGCGTATCGGGAGGCGGACGCGGTGACCGATCGCCCCTCGGTCATCTTCGCGTACACGGTCAAGGGCTGGAAGCTGCCGGTTGAGGGCCACCCGGGGAACCACTCCGCCCTGCTCCGAACGCAACAGTGGGAGCAGCTGGCCGTGGAGCTGGGAGCGGACGCCCAGGACCCGTGGCGGAAGTTCGAGCCGGGCTCGGAGGAGGAGAAGGTGTGCCTCGCGGCCACGGAGCGGCTGGAGCGCGGAGAGGTTCCGCTCCGTCCGGTCCCGGCGATCCCGACGGAACTGAGCGGGAGCCACAGCGGGATGGAATCGACGCAGCAGGCGTTCGGCCGGTTGCTCACTGGTCTCGGCCGGGAGGCCCCCGAGGTGGCGAGGCACGTGGTCACGGTAAGCCCCGACGTGGCCTCGTCCACGAACCTGGGGGGGTGGATCAACAAGGTCGGGATCTGGAACGTGGCCAAGCGAAGGGACTGGTTCGCGGACGACGCGGAGAGAGTCCTGCGCTGGCGGGAAGGTGAGCGCGGCCAGCACATCGAGCTCGGGATCGCGGAGGCGAACATGGCGGGGCTCCTGAGCGAGCTCGGCCTCACCTGGTCACGGGACGGTCAGCCGCTCCTCCCCGTCGGGACCCTCTACGATCCGTTTGTGACCCGTACGCTCGAGCCCTGGGCCTTCGGGATCTATGCCGGGGGGCAGTCTATCCTGGTGGGTACGCCGTCCGGGGTCACCCTCGCTCCCGAAGGTGGGGCACACCAGTCCGTGATCACGCCCTCGATCGGGCTCGAGCAGCCGGGGTGCGTCGCGTGGGAGCCTGCCTTCTGCCAGGACCTCGAGTGGAGCTTCCTTCACGCGCTGGGCCAGCTCGGACGACCGGGTGGGACAGCGGCGTACTTCCGCCTCTCGACCCGTCTCGTCGACCAGAATCTGGCGGCGCTCCCGTCTGAACCCGAGGGTCGGGACGAGCGTCGTCGGCGGGTGCTGGAGGGAGGGTACCGGCTGCGCGAGGCCTCACCCGAGCCGGACGTGACCCTCGTCGGCGTGGGGGCGATGATGACGGAGGTGCTGGCCGCGGCGGACGAGCTTGAGGCCGGCGGCGTCCAAACCGAGGTGGTCTGCCTCACCTCGCCCGACCTCGTATTCCGCGCCATCCAGGCCCGGCAGGGGCTCCTGCGGCACGAATACGGGTTCCTCGACACCCTGTTCCCTCCGGAGCACCGCTCGCCGTTCATCACGGTGCTGGATGGCCACCCGCACACCCTGTCGTTCCTGGCGGCGGTGCGACCCGCCCGGATCGCCTGTCTCGGGGTGAGCGGCTTCGGTCAGTCGGGCGATCTGGACGACCTCTATCGTCACTTCGCGATCGACGCGGACACGATCGTGGGAGCGGCGCTCGACGTTCTGGAACTCTGACGGCGGCTTTCAGCTCGCGTTGTCCGTAGCGCCGCCGTCGGTCGTGCCGGGCAGCGTCGTCGGCGACCCGTCAGAGCTTTGCCAAGAAATCGGCGAGGCGGCGGAGCGCCTCCGCCAGATTCTCCCTCGAGTTCGCGAACGAGATCCGAGCGTAACCCTGGCCCTCCTTCCCGAACGAGGTGCCGGCCAGGAGGGACACGCCGGCTTCGTAGAGGACGCGACTTTCGAACTCCTCGCTCGTGAGACCCGTTCCCTTGATGTTCGGAAAGGCGTAAAACGCCCCGCGGGGCGGCTGGCACGAGATCCCTGGAAGGGTGTTGAGCCCGGCGAGCAGGAGGTCCCGGCGCGCCCGGAACTCAGCGACCATCTCCCGTACGGGTTCCTGCGACCCCATGAGCGCCGTGACCGTAGCGCGCTGACTGAACGCGGCCGTGCACGAGACGCTGTTCGTCACGAGCCGGACGACCGGCTCCACCAGAACCTCGGGGAAGACCCCGTACCCGACCCGCCAGCCCGTCATCGCGTAGCTCTTCGAGAGGCCGTCCAAGACGACGGTGCGCTCGGGCATTCCGGGGAACCGCGTGATCGAGGTGTGGGCGCCCTCGAAGTGGAAGTCCTTATAGATCTCGTCGCTCAAGACGAACGCGTCGGACGCGCTCGCGAGCCTCGCGATCCGCTCGAGCGTCTCGTCGGGGACAACGCTTCCACACGGATTGTTGGGAGAGTTCAGGATCACGAGCCGCGTGCGCGGCGTGAAGAGCCCAGCCAGGTCGTCGGGGTCGGGATTGAATCCCAGCTCCTCGCGAAGACGCATGGGCACCGGCGTGGCACCGGAGAACCGGATCATGGACTCGTAGATCGGAAAGCCGGGATCCGGATAGACGACCTCGTCCCCCTCCTCGCAGACCCCGAGAATCGTGAAGAACATGACCGGCTTGGCGCCTGGCGTGACGACTACCCGACTCTCCGGGACGGGGTACCCGAGGCGCTCCCCCATGTGGGACGCGATCGCGGATCGCACGTCCGCGAGCCCAGGGGCCGGCGTATAGTGCGTGAACCCTTCGTCCAGCGCTTTCTTGGCACCCGCCACGATATGCGGGGGCGTGTCGAAATCGGGCTCCCCAATGCCAAGGAAGACGATCGAACGCCCCTCCGCCTCTAGGGCCCTGGCCCTGGCGAGCGCCTCGAACGCCGTCTCCGTTCCGAGGCGGGACATGCGGGTGGCGAGCTTGGCTCCGGTCACGGTGTCTTCACGCGGGCGAGGCATCCGGCGGGCTCCCGGCCGACGGGCTGAGTCGTCTCGCGGTTTAGAGGAGGACGTGGGGGCCCCGCGATATCACGAGCGGCCCGCTCCGGACGACGGAGAGGAGCAGGACCCCCTGGGGAACCGACTCGATCAGGGCATCGACCTGCCTCTCAGTCCCCGTGACCTCGAGCGTGAATTGGGACGGATCGTCGTCTAGGATCGTCGCCCCGAAATTCCTCATGAGCGCTCGGAATCCATCGATCGCGGCCGGGCTCACCTGGAACTTGAGCAGCCCCAACTCCCTCTCGACGTGATCCGTGGACGTTCGGTCCGCGATGGCGACCACGTCGATGAGCTTGGCGAGCTGCTTGCTCATCTGGCTGATCACATCTTCCGTGCCGTTCGTCACCAGCGTGAGCCGGGAGACCGTCTCATCGTCCGTGGGCGCGACGCTCAGGGACTCGATGTTGAACCCGCGGCTCGCGAACATCGAAGCCACTCTCGCGAGAGCTCCGCTTTCGTTCTGTAGAAGAATCGAGAGGATGTGTCGCATGGCCGGGATAGTCGCTGGGCGGTCGGTCGCTCGCAACGGCGACCCAGCCCAGCCCGGGCCGGGCCCTCGTCCCCTCCGGTCCATCCCGTCGGGTCGCAGACGGGCCCGGTTTCGGGTTACTATCCGGGAATGTCCGCCCCTGCAACCGTGAGCACCGCCCGGCGTCACCGGCTCGCCGGCACCCGCATGACGGGTGCCGAGATGATCGTGCAGATCCTCGTGGACGAAGAGGTCGAGGTCATGTTCGGGTATTCGGGCGGCGCCATCCTCCCCACGTACGACGCGGTCTTTCGCTACAACGCGGCCAGCGAGAGCGAGGGGAGGTGGTCCATCCGCCTGGTCGTTCCGGCGAACGAGCAGGGGGCCGGCTTCATGGCCGCCGGTTACGCGAGGGCTTCCGGGAAGGTCGGGGTCGTCATGGTGACCTCCGGGCCCGGGGCCACGAACACGGTGACGCCCGTTCGTGACTGCCTGGCCGATTCGGTTCCCATCGTCGTGATAACGGGCCAGGTCCCGACCGCTGCCGTGGGCACGGACGCGTTCCAAGAGGCGCCGGTCTCGGCCATCATGGGTGCGGGGGTGGCCAAGCACATCTTCCTGGTGACGGACCCCACCCGCCTGGAGACGACCGTCCGCACGGCGTTCGAGATCGCGCGGACCGGGCGGCCGGGTCCGGTGGTCGTGGACGTTCCCAAGGACGTCCAGAACTGGGAGGGGGTGTTCCAGGGAGAGGGAGCGCTACCCATTCCCGGATATCGGCGGCGGTTGGCGGCCGTCGAGACGAGCGAGCTCACGGAAGCGCAATGCGACGAGCTCTTAGACTTCCTCGAGAACAGCCGGCGCCCGATGATCTATGCGGGTGGGGGCGTGATCAACGCGGGAGCGGCGGAGGAGCTGGGGGAGCTGGCGCGGGCGTTTCGAATCCCGGTCGTCACGACGCTCATGGGGATCGGCTGCTTCGACACGACGGATCCCCTTTGCCTTCGCATGCTGGGGATGCACGGGGCGGCGTTCGCGAATTACGCCGTGGACGACTGTGACTTCCTGATTGCCGCCGGATCCCGTTTCGACGACCGCGTGGCCGGAGTCCCCGACAAGTTCGCGAGGAACGCGCAGCGCATCGCGCACTTCGACGTGGATCCGTCGGAGATCCACAAGGTCAAGCGGGTAGACTGGCACTTTGTCGGGGATCTGGCGCGGGCGCTCCGTCGGCTCACCGAGTACGGTCGCGCGCGTGGCTTCCGGGGCGACTTCGACGGGTGGTTGAGAGAGGTCGAGGAGCTCAAGGCCAGGTACGCGTTCAACTACGACCGGGCGAGCCCTCTCGTCCAACCCCAGTACGTGATCGAGGCGATCAATCGAATCACGAAGGGGGAGGCAATCATCAGCACCGGGGTGGGCCAGCACCAGATGTGGGCGGCGCAGTACTTCGACTTCCGAACCCCCCGCCTCTGGCTCACCTCCGGGAGCATGGGAACGATGGGGTTCGGCCTGCCCGCTGCGGTCGGCGCCCAGTGCGCGCACCCCGAACGTACCGTCATCGACATGGACGGAGACGCGAGTATCCGCATGAACCTTGGGGAGCTCGAGACCGTCACCACCTACGACCTTCCCGTGAAGATCATCGTGATGAACAACTTCGGGGACGGGATGGTGAAGCAGTGGCAGAAGCTCTTTTTCAAGGGACGGCTCTCGGCGAGCGACAAGTCACTCCACAAGAAGGACTTCGTCAGGGCCGCGGAGGCAGACGGATTCCCCTGGGCCCGGAGGCTCGAGCGGAAGGAGGAAGTGGTGTCCCTCACGCGGGAGTTCATCGAGTTCGAGGGTCCGGCCTTCCTGGAGGTCATGATCGATCCCGACGCCGGGGTCTACCCTATGGTGGGTCCGGGGCAGTCGTACGAGGGCATGATCACGGGAGACTTCATTCCCGATCGGTCCGCCGGCGGTGACGAACCGACCCCGCCCGACGCGTCGGAGATGTTCTGAAGGCGGCGCTCCCCTGACAAAGCAGCAATCCTGAAAGCAGGAGCCCTCCGGGTGCTCACGTTCCACCCGGAGGGCTCACAGTGCGCTGGCGGGGTAGAACCGGGTTCTTTCAGGAGCCGCCCACGTGAGGGCGGTCGGCTCTCCCCTTCCTTTTCCCTCTCTACGCGCGGTCCACGTGATCGGGTCCCCCGAGCTCTCGGGGGTGCCAGTGGAGACCAGCGACCTCTCCACTCTCAGTCGGGACTCCTGCATCCCTCCTGATTCCGCCGCGACGGCGTCCCGCCCAACGGCTGCTCCTCCGAGTCCGTCTCAGGATGACCATCGCCACCCGTTCGACGGGCCGCACCCGGAGTGTAACGACCATCATCGGCACCCCGATTCGATGTCAAGAAATTTCTGTCTCTACACCGGGGTGATAGCTTGAAAGCGCCATGTCGCTCGAGATCGTTCTGGCGCTGGCCGTTCTCCTGGCGGCGAGCGCGCTGCTCGCTACGGGCCTGCTCCGGGCCGACGTGGTCGGGCTTCTCGTCGTCGTCGTCGTCGCGACTCTCGGGCTCGTGCCCGCCGACCGCGCCCTGGCCGGGTTCGCCAATCCGGCGGTGCTGACCTTCGGCGGGATGTTCGTGCTGTCGGCCGGGCTCTCCCGCACGGGCGTCGCGGAGTGGTTGGGGGCGTGGATGCTCAAGAGGGCCGGGGGCGGCGAGGTCCGGCTGATCGTCGCCGTGACCGTGGTCTCGGGCGTTCTCTCCGGGTTCATGAACAACGTGGGCGTCGCGGCGATGATGCTCCCTGTGGTCGTGACGATCGCGCGAAGGAGCGGCCTTTCCCCCTCGAAGCTCCTCATCCCGATGGCGCTCGGGGCACAGCTGGGGGGGGTCACCACGCTCGTGGGAACGTCCCCGAACCTGCTCGCCGCCGACGCGCTCCGTCAGGCGGGCCTCGAGTCCTTCGAGCTCTTCTCCTTCACTCCCGTCGGTCTCGCCCTACTGGGCGCGGGCACGATCCTCATCGCCCTGATCGGGCCGCGCGTCCTGCCTGACCGGGAGCCTCAGGACGTTGGAAGCGAGGTGGACCGCTCTGGAATCCGGAGCGACGTCGAGCTCGGCGAGCGTCTCTTTCATCTCGTCGTGCCAGCGCATTCTCCGCTGGACGGAAGGACGCTGGCCGACTCCCTCATCGACTCGGCTCTGGGCGTTCACGTGCTCGCGATCCGGCGGGACGGCGAGACCCTGAGGGCGCCGGGACCGGAAGCCGTGCTCCGCGGTGGCGACCGCATCGTCGTGCAGGGTCGCCCGGATTTCTTCCTGGAGCTCCGAGGGCGAAGGCACCTTGCCCCCGACCAGCCGGGCATGTCTCCCCGCTGGCTCGAGTCGGAGGAGATCGGGCTTGTTCGGGCCAACGTGGCTCCCGGCTCGCGCTACGTGGGGAGGACCGCGGCCGACCTGGACCTCAGAGCACAGGAGGGCGTGCTCGTACTGGCGCTCCGACGGGGCACACAGTTCCAGCGCCGAACCCACTTCGTGGACACGCCGCTTCGCGTGGGTGACGAGCTGCTCCTCCAGGGCCCCCGCTCCCGTTTGTCCGAGCTCACGACCGGGCCCGAGCTCGCCGACGTGGCTCCGCTCGGCGCCGAGGAATCGGTGCGCGAGTTCGGTCTCGCCGATCGTCTCTGGGCGCTCAGGGTCACGGCGGACTCCCTGCTCGCCGGACGGGCGCTCGGTGACACGCGCCTCGGCGACGCCGTGGGATTCCGGGTGCTCGCGGTCGCGCGGGACACGGACCCGGAAGATCGGGGGGTTTGCCTCCTTCCGGGTCCGGATTTCGTGCTCCAGGCCGATGACCATCTGATGGTGAAGGCTCGCCCCGAGGACATGGTGGTCCTGCGTGGGCTCCAGCGGCTAGAGCTGGACCTGGACTCGGCCGTCGATCCGGAGCTGCTCGAGGGGAGCGACGCAGGGTTCGTCGAGGCCGTCCTCGCCCCACGGAGCTCGCTCGTGGGGAAGACGCTCCGCCAGGTGAACTTCCGGGGGCGATTCGGCCTCCACGTCGTCGCGATCGTGCGCGAGGGAGGAGTGGTGCGGGCGAACCTGAGGGACCAGGAGCTCCATTTCGGGGACGCCCTCCTCCTCTACGGGCCCAACCGGCACCAGCGCGCTCTGACGCGGGAGCCGGATCTGATCCTGCTCCAGGCGCCCGAGGGGGAGGAGCCCTCCGTGCGGCTGGCTCCCCTGTCCCTCCTGGTGACTGCCGGCGTGCTCCTTCCCGTTATCGCGGGCTGGGTGCCCGTGGCGATCGGGGTTCTCGGCGGCGCCGCCCTCATGGTGCTCACGCGCTGTCTCACGCCGGACGAAGCGTACCGCTCCGTCGAGTGGCCCGCGCTCATCCTGGTCGCGGGCATGCTCTCGCTAGGGGCTGCGCTCGGCGAAACGGGAGGGGCGGATCTC
The DNA here is from genome assembly GCA_965198065.1 of Longimicrobiales bacterium. Taxonomy (GTDB): domain Bacteria; phylum Gemmatimonadota; class Gemmatimonadetes; order Longimicrobiales; family Gaopeijiaceae; genus SHZS01. The sequence continues at coordinate 2,150,326 of CBDAON010000004.1, forward strand.
CTCGGAGAGGTGCTCCTCGATTCGGTGGGTGGAGTCGGACCCCACGCCGTGCTCGCCGTGCTCGTGCTTCTCACCGCCGTGCTCGGACAGCTAATCCCCGCGACAGTGGTTGTGGTCCTCATGGCCCCGATCGCGATCAACGGGGCGGAACAGCTGGGCGCGTCCGCCCAGCCGTTCGTCATGAGTGTCGCCATCGCCGCGACGACGCTGGCTTCTCCGGTCGCCCACCCGGTGCACGCACTGGTCATGGCTCCCGCAGGCTACCGCATCGGGGACTTCCTCAAGCTCGGGCTCCCGGTCACGGCCCTGGTGCTGGCGCTCACGATCCTCGTCACCCCCCTCTTCTTTCCGTTCTGAGCGTGCGGACGCCTTCCAATCCTCGGGGCGGCCGCCGCTCGCGGGGTCCCGCCTCCGTCCGCGTCACATCGCCTCCCGCTCGTTCGTTCCAGTTGGGAGGGGGAGGGGACGGCCCGATCCCACCGCGGACGGCCGATCGCACGTGAGCTTCGACGAGCTGTTCGACGCCGTCTATCCGGAGCTGTTCCGGTACTGCGTGCGGCTGACCGGGGACGGCGACGTAGCCGAAGACGTGGCTCAGGAGGCGTTCGTTCGGCTCCTGGACCGGAACGTTCGAGGGGATCCGGCAGGACTCCGGGCGTGGCTCTTCAAGGTCGCTACGCACCTGGTTCGCGATCGGGTCAAGGTGAATCGGAACAGAGAGCGGCTCCTGGAGCGGACCCCAGTTCATCCGGAGCCCGCCGAGCTGCCGGACCGGGTGGTGGAACGAGAGGAGCTCAGGAGCGAGGTCCGCGCGGCGCTGGACTCTTTGGACGAGCGGGATCGTACGCTCCTCCTCATGCGGGAGGAGGGGTTCGACTACCGTGAGCTTGCGGAGGCGATCGGGGTGCAGACGTCTTCCATCGGCACGCTCTTGGTCCGCGCGAGAGGCCGGTTCATGGAAGCCATGGACGCGCGAGGGCAGAGCGCCTAGGAGGATCGCGAGCGGCATGATCAGCCATCCTGACCCCGGCACTCTCCAGGCCCGCCTGGACCGGGAGCTTGCGCCCGACGCGCACGCGTCGGCGACGCGCCACGTCGAGGAATGCGCCGAATGCCGCGCGACCGAGGAGAGGCTTCGGGCGCTCGCACACGCGGTGACCGCGACGCTACCGCCGGTCGAGCTCTCCGGCCGGAGCCTGGGGCGCGCGCGGTGGGCCGTGCGAAGTCGGAGGCGCCATCGGGCTCGAGGGGAGCGAAGGGGACGGGTCGCGGTCGCCGCCTCGGTGCTCCTCCTCGTGGGGGCCGGTGCGGCGTCGGCCCTTCCGGCCTCGCCCCTTCGAGGCTGGTGGGAGGGGCTTCGCCGCCAGGAGCGCGTCGCTCCCGTCCCGGCCGTCCAGGTGGAGGACCCGATCCCCGTGACGGCACAACCGGGGGCGTCGGGAGTGGGGGTGCCTGTGGTCGATGGGCGGGTCCAGATCCTCTTTGAGGACGTTCCGGCGGGCACGTTGCTCGAGGTGACGCTCGTCGTGGCCGAGCGGGCCTTTGCGGAGGCGCCGGCCGGAACGGAGTTCTCGGTCGAGGCGACGGCCGGCCGGGCGCGCGCGCTGGTGGGCTCGAGGCCGGGCCCGATTCGTGTGGCGCTTCCCATCGAAGCCCGGGACAGCGAGGTGCTCGTGAACGGCACCTCCCTTTACCCGCCTAGCGCGACCGCCGGGCCCACGGGAGCTCCCACGGGACCCGCCGGGCCTCGGTCGCTGTCGGCGGACGGGAGCCAGCCGTTCCGGATTCTGGTCCCCGTGGGCTCTCCAGCCCCTCCGACGGGGACCGGGTCCGGGGGCGGAGGGTAAGGACAAGGCCCGATGACCGGATCGCGCGCCCTCTTCCTCTCGCCTGCCGTCGTGCGGCTCCTCGCAGTGGCGGCGTGCGTCGCGGTATCGGCGTCCCTCCCGGCACGGGTCCACGCCCAGGTGGCTCCTACCGCGTCGGGGTCTCCCGATGCGCTCGCCTCGCTCCAGGGGACGGTCCGAGCCGAGGGGTACCGTGGGGACGGCGTGCTCGTCGGAGCGATTGTCGAGGTCCGGCAGGGAGGCCGCTTCCAACGCGCCGTCGTCGACTCCGCCGGGCGTTACCGCCTCACCGGCCTCCAGCCGGGGCGCGCGTCCCTCCGCGTTCTGCACGTCGTGACCCATCCGCTGGACACCGAGGTCCTCCTCCCCAGCGGGGGCGAGCTCACGCTCGACCTCTTTCTGGGTCTCAGGGTCATTCACGTGCCTGGCGTTCGGGTGCGGGCCATGCCGGTGCTGAACGAACCGGTCGAGCTGCTGGCCCTCGCGGATTTGCGGACGGTCTCGCTCGCCATCCGGGCCCTCGAGGTCTCGTCCGGAATGACGGAGTCGGGGCTCGCCTCTGCCTTCCCGGGAGACGAGGGCGGCGAGCCCGAGCGCGTGCTCTATCTCAGGGGCTCGACCGTGGACGCCAGGCTCGTGCTCCTGGACGACGCCCCGATCCTCACCCCCTTCCACGTGGCCGGGCTCGTGGAGCCCTTCCAGTCTGAGCTCCTGGGGAACGCGAACCTCTACCTCGGCGGGGCGCCGTCACCTTACGAGGGAGGCATCTCGTATCTCCTGGACATGGATACGCGGGCGCCGCGCACCGACCGCGTGCGCGCAAGCGGCGCCGGCGTTTCCATCCGCGGATCCGCCGAGCTCCCACTTCCATTGGGGGGCGGGCTCCTGCTGGGCGGCCGGAGCCTTCACGGGCTCCAGGAGAGGCTTGGTGGAGCCCCCGGCTTACCGTACGACTACGAGGATCTGCTCGTGCGGGTGGGCTTCGGGTGGGGCGGTTCTCATGCCCTCCGGGCCACGGCGTTCACGAACTCCGAGGCCGTGCGCCTGGACCTCGGCGACGCGGGAGGGGACGTGGGCGATGCCCGGTGGGGCAATCGGCTCGTCTCCGTGGGTTACTCCGGGGCCATCGGCCGGATCGGGCTCGAGGCGGTCGGAGCGAGCTCTCGTTACGGATCGAGCCTCCCGGTATCCTGGGAAGATCCCGTCTTGGCGCGCGGAGAGGCGGAGCGCGAGCGCTTCGGGGGACACATCGCGGCGCCCGCGGGCGTGGGCACCGTCCGGATCGGTGGGTCGTTGGAGCGGGTCCGTTTCGGCTACCGACTCGAGCCGCTCGGAGCGACGCTCACAACGACGGTCGGGGCCGGCGAGGAGGACCTCACCACGACGCTCTCCGGCGTCTTCGGCGAGTGGGAGGGCTCGCTCTCGGGCAGCGTCCACCTGCGAGCGGGGCTTCGCGGGGACCTTTTCGGTCACGAGGGCGACTTGCGTGTGGGGCCCCGCGTCCAGCTCCGACTTGCCTTGAGCGACCGGGCCGCGCTCGTGGGATCGGCCGGGCGCTACCATCAGGTCCTGCCCGCTCCCGGGCTCCGAAAGGAGGTGTCGGAGGGGGAGGCCTTCCCCGCCGCGCTCGGCTGGGAGCCCGGCCTCCCCGTGGTCTCCGCGACACACGTCCTGCTCGGGCTCGAGCAGGAGCTGGATCGGGGATTCCGGTTTGGCGTGTCCGGCTTCATGAAGAGCTTCTCGGGGCTGGGGCCCGACGGGAGTCGGGGCCGCTCGTCGGGCACCGAGCTCAGGGTCAGCCACGCAGGAGAGCGGGTCGAGGCCTGGATCGGCTACGCCCTCTCATGGTTCTGGACCGACGACGGGGTCGACGGCGCCACGCGGTTCCGCGGCCGTCACCTGGTCTCCATGGGGATCGACGGAAAGCTGCGGGGCATCGAGCTGAGAGGCGTCGTCGGGTACGGAGCCGGCATCCCGCTTTCCCCGGTGGAGATCGTGGGCGCCCCGGCTACCGGCGTGGATGGTCCAGGGGGCGGGACCACCACCCAGGGGCTCACCCCCTCGACGGAGACGCGGCTGAGTTACGGCGGGGGGGATACGCCCCTCGAGGTGGCCCCCCAGGACGACTTCCTTCGGCTAGACGTCGAGGCGGGCTGGCTCTTCCGGTTCGGGCTCCCCGGCGGCGGGCTTGTCGAGCTCCGGCCCTACGTGAAGGTCCTGAACGCCCTGGACCGTCGCGATGCGCTCTTCTACTATTTCGACCGGTGGCGTGACGACGGGCTCAGGCCGGTGACCACACGCCCCTTCTTACCGATCGCCGGCGTGGAGTGGAGGTTCTGACGCCGCGCTCCGCAACGCCGGGAGGTGCACCATCGTGGGGACGTTCGAGCTCGCGCTCGTCGGGGTGTTTGCCTTCCTGATCTTCCTGCGCGCGCTGGCCGTCGTCGTTGTCGCGTTCGCCGTCATCCGCCCCGTCCTCTCCTGCCCGGCCTGCTTCCTCCCGACGGTGCCCGTCCGGGTCCCCTGGCGGCTCCTGCTCCCCGCCTCGTTCGAGTGGAGGTGGTGCCCCGACTGCGGATGGCAGGGCCCGGGCAGACGTGAGCCGGGCAAGCCGGGGGCGCGCACGTCGCGGGCGCCGGGCGTCGCGTCTCCGACCCGGGAGGACCGGCGGAGCCGCCCACGCGAGCGGGGCGCGGAGTGACGGGTCCTGCCGAGGCTGCCCCGAAGTGGCTGATCGGCATCATCGCAGGGGTCGTCGTCGCGGGGGCGGTCGCGTACGTCTCCCTCACACTCCGCCGCCCCGAGCCCCCCACGTATCCGCCGTCCAGCCCCGAGCCCCGCCCTGCGGGAGGCCGGCTCGTGGGCCCGATCCTTTACACCGTAGACGCGCGCGACCCGAGCGCCTGGCAGTTCTTCTCGTTCTCACACGGCTCCGTCGTGGTTGACCCGCGACCCTTCGACTGGGACCTGGCCTTCCGCCGCTTCGAGGTCATCGTGAACGGCGGCGAGGAGTTCCCGGGGATGGGGGGCGTGATGGCCGTGGAGGGCCCCGAGCTCGACTCCGTCGCCTTGGTGCCCGAGGACGGCTACTTCGGGACCGAGGTGATTGTGGGAGACTCGCTCGTGGCCTCGCTGGACGACTGGTACAACTACTCCATGCTGACCCACCTCCTCAGCGCGCGTCCACGAACCTTCCTGATCCGGACGGCGGACGGACGCTACGCGAAGCTCCGCTTCGAGTCCTATTACTGCCCGGGCGCGCAGCCGGGATGCGTCACGTTCGAGTACTGGTACCAGGGGGCCGGGGGAAGGGACTTCCGGTCGGATACGGGGGCTCGAGAGGGGTCCGTCCGGCCCTGATGCGAGGGACGGGATAGTGGGTCGGAATGACCCACGACGAGGGGTGGGGCGCGGTGGCCGCTCATGAAGCGAGGGTCTATGTTCTCGGCATGTCCGAGCCCGAGATGACGCCCGCGGACCGCGATCCGGCCGAGGGGCAGGGGACGTACGTGCCGTCGGGGCTCGCGGCCAGCATCCGCTCGCTATTCGACGAGAGTCCCGTGACGGAACGACAGGCCGCAGTGGCTGCGGCCCGGGACCGGTTCACCACCCGTGTGTCAGGCTACCTCCGCGCCGGGGAGGAGGAGCGTCAGTCGCTCGTACCGGGGATCCTGGAGGACGCGAAGCTCCTCCGGGGCCCGGACGACCTCCGAGCCGTGGGGGACGCCGTCATCGCCCTGGTCCGGATCGAGGAGGACGGCGAGAACGCGTCCGCGATCGCGCTGGCGAGCGAGCTTCTCGACTCCCAGGTGACGACAAGCTTTGCGGCCCGGCTGGGGATCGAGAAGAATCCCGAGGTGCGGCAGCCCCTCATGGCCGTGTGCCTTCGGCTGCCCTCCCTCCTCGCGCCCGCGCTCACCGGCATCCTGGCGGAGGCGCCGGACCGCGGCGCACGGAGGGCCCTGATGGACGTCATCGCGAACATGGGCGAGTACGGGCACACCGCCGGACTCGAGCTCCTCGAGGATCCCCGCTGGTACACTGTAAGGAATGGCGTCATTCTCCTGGCCGAAATCGGGGACGCCGACACCGTGCAGGCCCTCACGACACCTCTTGCCAACGAAGATGCGCGCGTGCGCCGCGAGACGGTGATCGCCCTCGCAAAGCTCGGGGGAGAGGACGCCGGGCTCCTCATCCTGGGCATGCTGGGCGACGCGAGCCCGGACGTGCGGTCCGCGGCGGCCATGGGGATCGGAGAGCTCAAGGTCATGAAGGGAGAGAAGCCGCTCCTGGAGCTCCTGGCCGAGGAGGAGAACGAGGAGGTACTCGTCCAGGTGATCCTCGCCCTGGGGCAGCTCGGAGACCCCGGGGCCGTGTCCGCGCTGGAGAAGCGAGCCACCGGAACCCTATTCTCGCGCCCGCCCCGCCCCGTGCGAATCGCCGCGTACCGGGCCCTCGCGGCCATCGGAACGCCCCACGCACGCTCCGTCCTCGAGGCGGGTGCTGAGGACAAGGATTCCGAGGTTCGCCAAGCGGTGGAAGGAGTGCTGAAGAGCTTCCCGCGGGCCACGGCACCTGCGAAGGCCGAGGACGGCGGCGAGTCCACGAAGGCCGGGGACGACGAGGCGGCTACCAAGGCCGGGGACGGGGTCGGGTCGGCGGGCGCCGCGGACCACGGCGAGCCCACCAAGGCCGGGGACGACGACGGGAGCGACGGCGAGGCTGAGGACGGGGTCGAGGCGCGGACCACGGGTGTCCCGGGGAAGGAGTCGGCCTAGCGGAGCGGACCCCGCGGCGCGTCCTAGGCCATCTCGAAGATCTTCCGCAGGGCCTCGACGAAGCGTACTCCTTCCCGGGCGCGGGAGAGCGGTCCTCCCGCGGCTTCTCCCCCCGAGTGAGCGAAGAGGGCGGTGACCCGGGTGGTCAGGTCCGCGGTCCCGGGCCCGAGCATCCGGCCGGCGCGGAGCGTTTCGGTGAAGGGGATGAGCCGGTCTCCGCGGCCGTGGAGGAGCCTCACGGGCACGCCGATCCCGCGGATCCGCGGCAGGGGCTCGATCAGCGGGGTGTCCAGGCGGACGGCCGCCACCATCTCCTCCAACACGGCCTCCGCGGCGGCCCGGTCGGGCTCCTTGCCGGCCGCTGGGGCGAAGATGTCGAAGAGTTCGCGCTCGGCCGGGGGAAGGCCGCGTCGGAGCTCTTCCTTCATGGGGTCGAAGACCGGATTGCCCGCCCGGATCCGTCGGTCTCCCGCCTCCCTCGCGAGCGCATGGAGCGCTTCGACGACTCCGGCATGGCTGTTCCCGGACCCCACGCTCCCGAGGCAGTTCGCGCCTACGATCCAGCGGCCGTACGGATCGGGTGTCGCCCGGTAGAGCGTGCCCTCCCATTCGTGCTCGCCCGTGAGCGAGAAGCGGAAGGTCCGCTCGACGTCCGCGTAGCCTCCCCAGGCCACGACTCCACGCAGGCTACGCGCGAGAGCGGGATCCGACGCGCTGAGGAGGGCCTGCGGGGCCCCGAACGAAAAGCCCACGAGCACGACCCCCCCGGGGGCGGATCCTTCCTGCTCGGAGAGCCACGTGATCGAGGCGCGCACGACGGTCTGGGCGCGCTCGGGCGCGAAGCGAAGCTCGGTCCATTCCCGAACCTCCGGCACGAGCACTCGTGCGCCCGTCGAGGCGACGGCGCGCACGAACCGCACCAGCTCGGGGTGTGCGCGTCCCGGTCGGGTCATGCCGTGAAGGACGATCCAGCCCCGCCGCTCGCGGGACCCTCCGCCTGAAACCATGGTACCGGGGACGGGGGCACCGCTCGGCGGGATCGGGACGCGCACCTCCCGATCAATCAGTTGGGAAGGCGGGGAGACCCAGGACCGCGCGAAACGGAGGGCGGGGGAGAGTCCGGTCCACATCCGGGGGAGTCTAGGAGTCGGGTGTGGGAGGAAGCCAGGCCGCCGTGCGCCCGAGGGCCTTCCGCGACCACAGACGCGAGCATATCCATGGCGGGTCCCGACACTTGAACTCGCCGTGTCACGACCGTGGAGCTTGATGACCGAACAGCGACCGCCCTACGGGCATGCTGTGGCCGCCTCGACCGGCGCATTCGCGCTGTACGTCACGACGCTGGCGCCCACCACCTGGTTCTGGGACACGAGCGAGTACATCGCCACGGCGTACATCCTCGGGATCCCGCACCCACCCGGAAGCCCGCTGTTCGTGATCCTCGCGAAGGTGTGGACTCTGCTCCTGGCGCCCACGGGTCTCTCCGTCGCCGTGCGCGTGAATCTCCTGGCCGCGATCACGTCGGCTGCGGCGACCGGCTTCTTCTTTCTGGTGGCGCACCGGGTCCTGCTCGGTTGGCTTGCTCGCGCGGGCGCCGGCCCGAGCCCCGGCACCGGCGCGGGGGAGGGCGCGCCCGGCTCTAGCTCGTGGTCACTGGGGCCCGGGGCCCTGGCCCTGGTCGGCGCGTGGTGCGGGGCCGTCCTTGGCGCGACCGCATTCACGGTCTGGAATCAGTCGAACGTGAACGAGAAGGTTTACACGGTCAGCATGCTCGTCATCGGGTGCGTGTCGTGGCTGGCGATGCTCTGGTGCCATCGGAAGGAAGAGCCGGGCAGCTGGCGGCTGCTCGTGCTGGCGCTGTACCTGATGGTACTCGGCTCCACGAACCACCTCATGTCCCTCCTGCCGGCGCCGGCGCTCCTCGCGCTCGTGCTGGTCGAGAAGCCAGGGATCTTGCTGAACAGGAACCTCCTCCTCCGCGGCGTGACGGCCGCCGTGATCGGCGTCTCGGTCAACTTCACGCTCCCGGTCCGGGCGGCCCAGCAACCGCGGATCAACGAGGGGGAGCCCGTCTGCGACTCGGTGACTTCCGCGGCGGTCGCGGTCTACTCACAGGGGAACGCCGGCTGCCCCGCCCTGGCCGCGGACCTGACCCGCGACCAGTACGGAAAGCCGCCGATCTGGAGCGACCCGACGGTCGAGCCGACCTCGCTCAGCTTGGAGCGCCCGCCGCGACCGCTCCGGCTCTTCGCGCATCAGCTGCTCAACTATTTCCAGTACTTCGACTGGCAGTGGGCCCGTGGGCTCTCGGATTCGGAGCTTCCCGGGAACCGCCGGCTGCCCTTCACCTTCCTGTTCCTGGGGCTCGGCGTCTGGGGGGTCGTCATCGCTCGCACCTCGAGGCCCGGTCATCTGGCGTACCTCGGCGTGCTCGCGCTCACGGTCACGGCGGGGCTCGTGGTCTATCTGAACTTCCGGTACGGGTTTTCGCTCGGCCCGGATGGCCTCCAGCCCACCGAGCGCGAGGTCCGGGAACGCGATTACTTCTTCGTGGCTTCGTTCCACCTCTGGGGCTTCCTCGCGGGAATGGGGCTCCTCGCGGGGTGGAGGTGGGCGGCCGGGGGCCACTTCGTGCCGAGGGGGCTCGCGCTCGCTTCGCCAGTGCTGCTGGTGGCCCTGGTGCCCCTCGTCCTCAACTGGTCCTGGGCCACCCGTCGCGGGGATCACTCCGCGCGCGACTGGGCCTTCAACATGCTCCAGAGCGTCGAGCCGTACGGCGTTCTCTTTACCAACGGGGACAACGACACGTTTCCGCTCTGGTACCTTCAGGAAGTCGAGGCGATCAGACAGGACGTGACGGTCATCGTCGGCCAGTACCTCTACACAGACTGGTATCCGAAGCAGCTCAAGTACCACACCTCACCAGGGCGCCAGCGGCCCTTCGTGGACCGGGAGGGGATCGGGCTATACCCGGAGCCTCGGTCCGTGCCGACTCGGCCGATCACCGCGGTGGCCGACGAGGATCTCGATCGTGTCGAATCCGTGATCATCGCGCAGGAGCAGAACGTGGAGCTGGCCACGGCGGAAGACTCGGTGGTGATCCAATATCCAGCGGGTAGCCAGCTCCTGAGGGGGAGTCAGATTGCCCTGGCGATCATCCGGGACTCGCTCGCGGAGCGGCCGATTCACTTCGCCAGCACCGGCGGCATGGCGCAGGAGCTCGGGCTCGAAGGGCTTACCGTGCGTCAGGGGCTCACCTCGAAGCTCAGGCTCGACGACCTCGAGGAGGATCCGTCGCTCGTACGGGTGTCCGAGACCACAGCCGGAGAGTGGCTCGATTTCGAGCGATCCATCGTCCTCGCCGAGGATGTGTTTCAGTACCGAGGGCTCGAGGATCGAGCGATCTGGACGGACCGGGCGTCCCTGAACATCCCGATCCACTTCTACGTGCTGTACGTGCAGCTCGCGGAGGGAGCGATCCGAATGGGGCGCGACGAGGCCTTCGCCGAGACCCTGATGAATCGGGCCGATCGCTTCTACGTCACCTCACGGGGAGGATCCCTGACCCTCCCCTAGGGGACCCGTTGCAAGTATATTCGCCCCCTTTCTTCCCCCGTGGTCGGAGGGACCGAATGCGGGCCACGTGGATGTTCGTGCTCGGGCCTGTCGTGGCTCTCGTCCCGTCGAGCGGGCGGGCCCAGGAGCCCGGCGCCGTCGAGGTGGGCCTGATTGGGCGGCACAACGTGTACGACATCGAGGTGGGCGTCGATAGCTCGCCGGGGATCGGTGCGCTCCTCGGGGTCTTCATCCGGTCCAATCTCGCGCTGGAGGTCGAGGGCTCGTACGCCGTGCCGGGCGTAACCGACCCGACCGACCCCGACGGACCCACGTCCATTGCGCACGGTCTCTACCAGGCGCGGATCGTCTTCACGCACCGGCTGGGCGACCGTGCCGGTCTGCTCCTGGGCGGTGGATACGCGTACGATCACTACACACGGGAGCGGGACGTCGCGGCCCGCGGAGGGGGCGTGGCCGGGATGATCGGCCTCCGCTACCGGTTCTCCGACCGCGTCTCCACTCGGTTCCAGGGTGGGGGCTACCTGATCTCGGGAGACGAGGACGCGCTCCCCATTCCGCGGGCCCAGGCTTTGAACCTGGGAGTCGAGCTGGGCGTGAGCCTCACCTTCAGGGCGCCCGAAGAACGGCTCGTCCTCCTGCCGGCCCCCCCGCCCGACACGGTGATCGTGAGCCGAACCGCGGAGGCCCCCCTCCCCCAGGGTGCCCCGGAGACGCTCTGCCTCGCGACCGGGGAGGCCGTGACCGTCTACCTCTCCCCGGACGGGGACACCCTCGTTGGAGACCGGAGGATCGCAGTGTCTTCCCTTCGTCCGACCGTGACGTTCGCCGGGAGCTACGCGCTGGAGCGAGACTGGTACGCCTCGGGCGAACCCTTGACCTTCGAGGAGAGCGAGTACCGGCCCTCCGGGGCCGAGACGGCGCTGACCTGCGCCGACATCCTTCGCGTGGGCGAGCATCGGGGAGTTTCCCTGTTCGTGCGCCGCGCCGCTCCCCCGCCGTTCACGACCCTGTGGGTTCCCGTGCGTCCCGGTGCGTGGCATGAGTATCGGTCCAATCCGGACCTTACGCGGGATTAGCGGGCGCGCGGCCGGCCTGCCCTCGGAAAACTGATTGCCGGGCAGGGAATCCTGAGGAAAGACTCAGGGATCCGCCTGTGGATATCTAATCAAGTCGTTGTATGACACTGGCTTAGTCAACGTGAGATTCGTGGCACCAGAGTTGCAAGTCAGCGGTGCGGATGGTGGGGTGTGTCCGTCCGACACGGCTCGAGTGGTTGCAGGAATGACGCCGTTCGGCCGAGGGCGGTTCAACCCAGGGCAGGTCAACTGAGAGCAGTTCAACTTTGAGGGGGATGCATGATCAAGCTTCATCGCACAGCTTTGGCCGCCATGCTTCTGGCGTTTGGGGTGGCCGGCTGCGGAGACGAGGTCGTGGTGGGGGATGGCGGCGATGGCGCGGCTCCGCGAGCCCGGCGCCGGCCACGGCGACAAATACGACAGCCGGGTGCAGCGCCAGCAGCAGCGAGTCCGGCAGCTTCCTCGTCACGGCCGTAGTCACGAAGGGATCGGAGACTTTCACCGTTTCCGCTTCGCTGACGGTTACGGAGGTGGCGACGACCCCGGCCCCGGTGACGATCTCGGCCATCAATCAGGGAGGCGTTCCGGCGCCGCTCGGCGCGATTATCGGTCAGGTGGACGTCGTGCTGAACCTCGAACGCGGCACGGAAATCTTAGAAACCCTCTCTCTCTTGGTCGACAACAGCGTGGTCGCGTCGCAGACGCTGAGTGTCGCCGCGGCCGCGCAAGGTGGGTGACGGTCCGGACGCGCAGGCGATCCAGCAGATCACGCTTTCCTTCCCCTCCGGGTGCTACACGAGCGGCGTAGCCGACGCCCCCTGCGGCACGGTGGACGAGGTTGCCGGGACCGCGTTCGTGAGACACGCTAACGGACCGCACGGCGTCTCTGCCCAGTTGACCGTGAGCGGCGGGGCAACGTCGCTCCGCGCTTCCAACGAAGTGACGCTCACGTTCGCCAACCCGAGCGGGTTCCACGTGCTCGCGGCGCTGCCTGAGAACGCGGACGGGACTTTGGCGAGCGGGATGGACGACGACGGCCTCATCTGGTACGGGGGCCCCGGAACGACCGAGTTCGGCATCACCGCAGTCCCCGTGCAGTTCGGGGCGGCCGTCGTCACGTCGGTGACTGTCGATTTCCTGGACTGCGATGACGACACGGACGACGAGGCGCCCTTCGCCTTCGAGTTCGACTGCGAGGGCGAGGATGCCGAGACAGCTGCGGCCGGCATCACGCCCGTCATCACTTCGGTTGCGGGTGAGAATCCGGGACCGGGCGGGATCCTGAACGCGGATCACCCCTTCCCGGTGCGGGTGGACTACGCCGGGCCCGCCGAGCCGCCCGCCTTCATAGCGAACCCGAACAGCCGCCAGAACGGGTGGGTGAACGGCACGGTGGACCTGGCCGGACAGTGGGAGGATCCAGGCGACGACGCCTGGCTCGAGTACGGTGACGATGACACGGGGATCGGCGGCTACACCGTCGGGCTCCGGATGGACTCGAGCGACCCCGAAACCACCGAGGCGGCTTTGGAAGCGGCCTGGTCGGACGACCCGGCGCTTCCGGATCCATCGCTGGGGAACGACGAGTATTGCGCGATCGCCTCGGCCCGAGACGACCTGGGCAACGAATCGGCGCTGCCGGACGACGACATCGACTGCACCGTGCCTATTGTCGCCTCCGAGACCGCCCTGGACGGGGCCGCGGACGATGACCGCGTCGCGATCGACGAGGACGTGGACACCCACTTGAGGTTCGGGGTAGACACGACGCTGCCGGAGATCGACTTCGACGGCGGGAGCCTCGACGACGGCGACCGGGTCGCCGGGGCAACGCTGGGCGGCAACTTCGTCCTGGACGTGCAGGACGTCGGATCCATCGGGAACTCCGGGATGCTCTCCGACGCCGCGGTGATGGGAATCGTCGCGGTCGCTCTGCCGGGGGACGATCCCGAGTGCGTCATTCCCGTCGAGCCAGACATTGACGACTGCGAGCCGGTGTCGATCGAAGCGGCTCCCGCGTTCCCCCTCGTCACGACCACTACGGACTGGGCGTTGGAGGCGGAGACGACGCCCGCATTCTACTTCTTCTCGGGCCAGGCGCAGGACGCTGCCGGGAACCTCTCTGACCCGATCTTTGCGGTAGTGGCGTACGATCTGGCGACCAACAACCCGTCGCTCACCACGGCGCTCTTCGATACGCCGCTCGGGGGTGGAACGGCGGAGTTCAACGCCAATGCGTCGGACAACCTCGACCTTCAGACGATCCGCTACCAGCTTCAGTACGCGGGTGGTCTCGCGGCTTCGCTAGCCTATCCGTCGACGGAGATCAACGACATGCCGGATGCCGAAGCGGGAGCTGATGCGGCTGCGTCGGCTCAGTTGGTGGACTTCGTGCGCTCGAACGTGCCCGTCGATGTCACGATCGCGGACTTCGTCCGTCAAATCGAGGACGTTACCGCCAACAGCGCCCTCGCGGTCGGAGGCGCGTTCAAGCTGGATGAGCTGCAGGGAATCATGCTCGACCAGGCGGACGTGGGGACCGCCGTGAGCCCCGTGATCACGGCAATCGCCGCGGCATCCGTCGAGGACGGGGTGTCGTACACCGCTCTCGCGGCGGAGCAGCTCCCGGACTCCTGGGATATCACGGAGCCGGGCGCCGCCAACGAGGAGGTTTCGATCGAAGATGACGATGACATCCTCAGCGTCGACATCGAGGTAGAGCTGGCCGGCCCGACGGCCACGTTCAACTCGCCCTTCGTGCGAGTGGATTTCTATGCGTGCGTCGACTTGGGCGACACGACCGGCGACAATTGCGTCACGGACGACGGCGGGCTCGTGCTCGAGCAGATCGGGTCGGTGACCACGCACGACACGGTGGACGACGGCTCGGCGTTCGGCCGCGTTCACACCTACGAGTTCGAGTGGACGCCCGGCGAGGAGTCACCGGTCACCGAGACCGGATGGACCAGCGGTGCCGCGGGTGCGGGTGTGGCGATCGATATCTACGCGATTGGCGTGAACGCCGACGGCGACGCACTCGTGACGCTGGTGAACTCCAACATTGACCTGGTTGACTAACCCCGAGTAATCGGGCTTGTAGTACCGCAGCAACCCGAGGGGTCCGGCCCGAGTGTCCGGGCCCCTCAGGGCTTCTTAGGGTGGCTTTCATGCGTTACTGCCTTCGTCTCCGGCGGGTCCCTCCGTGGACCCTCCTCGTGTGCGCGTTCACGCTCCTTACGACCGCTTCTTGCGCCCCCGACCTCCCCGGCTCCGAAGCGCTGGAGGCGCTCGAGGCCGGAGCCCCGAGGGCCGAGGTGCTGAGCGTGCTCCTGCCCGGGGGCATCATTGCCAGTCGAGAGGGTGACGAGGCCCTTCTCGCAAACGGGTACTGGAGGGATCAGTACTTCATCGAGGGGCGGGTGGTCGAGGTTCTCTGGGTCCACGATCCGACCCGGGGCTTTCCGGCGGAGGATTGGAGGACGCGCCTGAATCCCGTCATCATCGTAGACGAGCGGCTGGACGGCTGGGGATGGAGGTACTTCGACCGGCGGCGGGAGGAGTGGGGGATTCCGGAAGGTCCCTCGAACCTTCCGGAGATGCCGACCGTCTGACGCGGCGGGCGGTGTCCTATTAGACCATTGGTCAGGCGGGGCGACGTGCCGTATGCTACCGCATGCCGGAGCCCGAGCTGGAAGAGCGAGTCGCGCAGCTCGAAGGCCGTGTCGAGGCCGTCGGCCGGAACCCGTCCGCTGCATGCCGACGAAGGTCCGCGTCCGGCGCGTGACAGAGGAGGGTCCCCCCCTTCCTCCGCCCTTACCCGGTCAACGCCTCACCGGCAAACGCGCGTTCAGTGCGCCGCGAGCTCCAGGATCGCGTCCAGCACGTTCCCGACCTGGGGAAGGATCGCTTCCTCCAGCTGCGGCGAATACGCGACCCACACGTCCTTGGCCGCCACCCGCTTCACGGGTCCGTCCAGCCACGCGAACAGTTCGTCCGCGATCCGTGCGGCGACCTCCGCTCCGATCCCCCAAGAGAGCGCGTCCTCGTGCGCCACGATCACGCGCCCCGTCTTCCGGACCGAGTCGGCGATCCGATCCATGTCGAGGGGGTTGATCGACCGGAGGTCCAGGACCTCGACCTCGATCCCGTGCTGCTCCGACGCGATCCGCGCCGCGTCGAGCGACCGCTTCACAAGAGCCCCGCACGTTATCACGGACAAGTCCGTCCCCGCCCGCGCGATCCTGGCCTTCGCGAACGGGATCATGAACTCCTTCCCCGGATAACGTCCCTTGTTGTGGACCTGCCGGTACAGGTGCTTGGGCTCGAGAAAGATCACGGGATCCTCGCAGCGGATGGCGGTGCGGAGAAGCCCGACCGCGTCTCTGGCCGAGGAGGGGAGGACCACCCGGAGCCCCGGAGTGTGCGCGAAGATGCTCGCGCCGGTCTGTGAATGGTAGATGGCGCCACCCTTCAGGTAGCCCCCGTACGGGACTCGGATCACGATCGGGGCGCACCAACCGTTTCCAGAGCGGTAGCGGACAGTGGCGATCTCGTTTCGGATCTGGTGGAAACCGGGCCAGATGTAGTCGAAGAACTGGATCTCGACCACGGGCTTGAAGCCCCGCATGGCCAGCCCGTACGCACGCCCCACGATGTTGGCCTCCGCCAGCGGAGAGTTGAACACGCGGTACTCCCCGAAGCGGCGCTGAAGCCCGTGCGTAATCTTGAAGACCCCGCCCTTGCCGGGCACCTCGTCCAGGATCTCCACGCGCGAGGCGTCGGCGACATCCTGACCGAAACAGAGGATCCGGGGATCGCGCTCCATCTCGTCGGCCAGACAGGCGTTGAGCAGGTCGACCATCGTGAGCTCACGATCTCCCTCGTCTTCGGGCCGATCTTCCGTGTCGAACGCCTCTGACGTGGGATCCACGTCCTCCGAGTAAAGCCACCGGGTCGCCGTGCTGGCGTCGGGCTGCGGGTACGCGAGGGACTGGTCTGCGATCTCCGCGATGCTCGCCGTCACCTCCGCCGCGAGGGCGGCCAGCTCCTCCTCGTCGGCGAGGCCTTCCTCGACGAGGAGCGTGCGGGTCCGCTCCAGGGGATCCTTCCGCGCGGCCTCGCTTCGCTCTGCCGAAGAGCGGTACGCGCGGTGGTCGTCCGACATCGAGTGCGGGCAGAGTCGCACCGTGTGCGCGTGTACGAGAGCGGGTCCCCTCCCGTCGCGGCAGTAGCGTATCGCCGCCCCGCTCTTCTCGTAGGAGTCTAGGAGATCGGTCCCGTCGCACTCGATGACGTAGAGATCGGGAACCCCCCGTACCAGCCGCGACACGCTCCCTCCGGCAGTCTGCACCTCGACCGGCACCGAGATCGCGTACTCGTTGTCCTCCACCAGGAAGACGACCGGCAGCCTCAGGTTCGACGCGGTGTTCAGGGCCTCCCAGAACTCTCCCTCGGACGTGGTCCCGTCTCCAGAGCACACGAGGACGACCTCGTCGTCCTCGTGTTCCTCCACGAGCCGGCGGACCTCGGGAATGAGCCGAGCGCGGTACGTCCCTTCGGCAGTGCCGACGGCCTGGAGGTACTGGGTTCCCGTCGGCGAGGAGACGGTGACGATCCGAAGCGCGGGATCGCTGAAGTGGGTGGGCATCTGGCGTCCGCGCGAGGCCGGATCCGCATCCGCGGCGACGGCCTGGAGAAAGTGCTGGAGAGGGGGGACGCCCATGGCGAGCGCGAACGCGCGATCCCGGTAGTAGAAGTAGATCCAGTCCGACCCCGGCCTAAGGTGGCGGGCCGTCGCGACCTGAATCGCCTCGTGCCCCGCTGCGGAGACCTGGAAGAACGCCGTGTTCTGACGCTTCATGCTCTCCTCGCGATCGTCCAGCGCGCGCGAGGTGAGCATGATCCGGTACATGTCGAGGAGATCGGCGCGCTCGAGCCCGTGAAAGTCACGCGCCGTCTCGGTTTCCGCAGGAGTCCTCGTGGCCATCAGACCAAGATAGATCGGGGCGGAGGGAGGGCCAAGGAAGCCCCGAAGGCAGTTCCTGTAGGCGACCTCGCGCGGGATCGGGTCACTCCCGGCCTTCGGGCATGAGCTCCGAAAGCTCGCGCCCGAGCGCTTCCGGATCCGTCACGGGAGCGCGGCACGCGAAGTCGGTGCATACGAACGCCGTCGCGGCGCCGTCCAGCATTGCTCGTCCCTCGACCAGGGGATTCGACGCGCCCGGGCCCTCCCCGTCCAGGACGCCCGTGATCACCGCTCCCGGGAAGAAGCGGCGGTGGGTTTCGCACAGAAGCGCCCGGGTCTGAGGATCCCCGCGCCTTCCGAAGATCGCCACCTCGAGCGGTGGGTAGGCGAGGCGCAGCGCGACCGTGAGGAGCCTCCCGAAGCCCGACGGCATTTGCTCGATACCGCCCACCTCCCGACCCACGATTTCCCGCGCGGCCCGAACCCGCACGTCGTCGCCAAGCAGCCGACCGAGCCGGAGCTTGAGCTCCGCGGCCTGCGAGGTTCCGGAGGGTAGGGGCATGTCCATGATCTCGCGCGGCCGTATCACGAGGGGATCGCTGTCCGCGGGCGTGTCGTAGAGGAGACCGGTCGCCTCGTCACGAAAGCGAGCCTCGACCTCGGCGTCCAGCTCGAGCGCACCATCCAGCCAGCGGGGCTCGAGGGTCGCCTCGTGCACACTGAGCAGAGCATTTCCGAGGGCCGCGATGTCGTCCAGGAAGGCGGGAATCCGTGAGCCGGCCGCCGCGGCTGCGTCCGACTCGTCGGGAAGGAGGGGGGGCACCTGATGGAGGAGCCGTCCCTCGGGGCACAGGGCCCCGAGAAGCCATTCGGCGGCATCCGTCGCGGCGCGGACGTAACGAGGCTCGTCCAACGCGGCCCCCGTTTCGGCAAGCGATCGGATGGCCAGGCCGTTCCACCCCGCCAGGAGCTTCTCGTCCCAGGCCGGTGGCACCCGGCGTGAACGAGCGTCCTTCAGCCGCGCTCGGGCGGCCGCGAGAGCCCGATCGAGCTCCGCAGGGCTCACGCCTTCGTCCCGCGCGACGGCATCGAGGTCGTGAGGCAGGTGTAGGATGTTCCGCCCCTCGAAGTTCCCTGCCTTGGAGACGTCGTAGCACCTTTGGAAGAGACGACTCTCCTCGGCTCCGAGCGCGGCGTCCACCTCCTCGGGTGCCCATAGGTAAAAGCGCCCCTCCTCTCCCTCCGAATCCGCGTCCAGCGCGGCGAAGAACGCACCTTCGGGGCCGCGGAAGTTCTCCAGGAGATCCTCCACGACGGCTCTGCAGATCGCCAGGAGGTCGAGGTCGCCGCTCAGCTGGAAGCCCCGAAGGTAGGTTCCGGCGAGGAGCGCGTTGTCGTAGAGCATCTTCTCGAAGTGGGGAACGAGCCACTGCCGGTCCACCGAGTACCGATGGAACCCGCCGGCCAGGTGGTCGCGGATCCCGCCCCGCCCCATCCGCCGAAGCGTGTGCACGACCGCGTCGAGGGCCCGCTTCTGGCCCGAGAACGCGAAGACCGCGAGAAGAAAGTCCAGGAGAACTGGCTGGGGGAACTTCGGCGCCTGACCAAACCCCCCGAACGTCGGGTCGAACCGTTCCAGGAGCTCTTCCTCCGCCTTCGACACGAGGGAGATGTCCACCCGATCCGGCGCCGGCTCCGTCGGCTCGCCGTCCGGCCCGAGCGTGGACCTTCGAAGAAGGCTCGCGATCTTCTCCGCGGCGTCCGCGACCTGGCCCCGTTGTTGGTCCCACGCCGCGCGGGTGGCCGACAGGACCTGGCGAAACGAAGGCATCCCGTGGCGCGGCTCGGGGGGGAAGTACGTCCCGCCGTAGTAGGGACGGGCGTCCGGAGTCAGGAACACCGTCAGCGGCCAGCCTCCCCGGCCGGTCAACGCCTGAACGGCCCTCATGTAGATCCCGTCCACGTCCGGGCGCTCCTCCCGGTCGACCTTCACACACACGAAGGCCTCGTTCATGACCGCGGCGGTGTCCGGATCCTCGAACGACTCGCGCTCCATGACGTGGCACCAGTGGCAGGCGGAATACCCGATGGAGAGGAGGATCGGACGCTCCTCCTCCCGTGCGCGCTCGAGGGCCTCGGGACCCCAGCGGTACCAGTCTACCGGGTTGTCGGCGTGTTGCCGGAGATAGAGGCTCTGCTCTCGGGCCAGTCGGTTGGCCATGGGGGCTCGGCGGTCACTCGGAGGCGCCGGAGTTGGTCGACCCACCCTTCGGCTCGGGTCCACCGGCGGGGTTCGCGGGGGCGAGGGCCTCGAGCTCGTCCTCGGTGAACACGGAGATGCCCGCCTCTCCGTCCAGCTGAACGCCGTAGCGGTCCCCACTCCCCTTGAGGAGATGAACCACGGTTCCCGATTTCCCCTCGACGGCCGGATCCAACGGTAGGCGTCCCCGCTGGATCCTCACTCGTGAACCCTGCGGACGGACCTGGATCTTCACCATGCGGAGAGCGCTCTCCAATCCCTGAAGTGGGCCGGGGAGCGAAGGGGAGCGTCCGTGAAGGGGGTCCCGCAGGAAGCCCGGCGGCCTGCTACCGCGTAGAGGCGAGATCGGGGATCTGCACCCCCTGCGCGATCTGGTGGAGGACGAAACGGGCGACGTCCTCCGGTGACGCGGACTCCTCCCGGGCCACGATCCGTGCTATCCCGATCCGGCGGCCGTCCGCGCAGACCAGGCTCAAGAACGCGGCGGGCAGGCTCCTCGTCCCGGTGGCGGCCTGTTGCCACGGCTCCGGCTCGGAGGCGCCGTCTTCCATGGGGTCCGCTCCGTTCACCGAGATTCCTACGACCGCGACGCGAACACTTCCGCTCCCGAGGGACTCCGAGATCCCGGCCAGCTCGTCCTCGTCCACGGAAATGGTCGCGAGAAAGGAAGGTATGCCCTTCACGAGAAGCCCCAACGAGAGGGCTATCTGCCCTCCTGGCAGGTTAACGCCGTCACCCCCGCCACACCCAACCGAGTGAAGCACCGGATATTCTGGGCTCACGAACGCGTTGAAGTCTCGCATCAGTTCTCAAGGTCGCGCGGGTCGACCCTTCTGGCAACCGGGTGGTTCGGGCTAGATTAGCCAGTTGTGGGGCCGAGAAGAGGCGGGGCCGCGGGGGGCCAAGGGGGGGCAAGCGCTCGCGCGACCGCGGATGAGGAGTCCGCGAGAGGAGGACCCGAGGGTGGGGCTTCACCGCTCGATGATCCGGCTGGGCGCTCGCCGGCCGTGGCTCCTCCCGGACCTCGTCGGGCTGGCCTGGGTGGCCCGGGGAAGAGAGTGGTACCGACGACCCCCCTTCCTCCCCCTGCCGTCCGCTCCTTACCTACGCTGGAGGATGGAGACGGCGTACGGGGAGCCCGACGCCGAGCCCCCGGCGAAGGAGGCGGCCCGGTACCTCCGCTGGGCCGCGCGCATGCGGAAGGGGCGGTGAAAAGGAGCCGAGGATGGGCAAGGTCCTGATCATGCTGCTCCTGGCGCTCGGGGCCGGCCTTTACTTTCCCGGCCCGCGCGAAGTCATCTGTAGGATACGCCGAGCCCCTCCTGACACCCGTGCGTCGCTGGACCACCGGTCAGGAGCTCGAGCTCGTTGCCGAGGACCTGGAGAGGGAGCAGGAGACCCGGGGAACGCTTCCGTCGGGACGGGGGGAGTTCGACCCGTGGCTGGACCGGCGGTACCGGCAGGAGCCGTCGCGGTTCGACGCGTGGGGAAGTCGCTACACGCTCCGCGTTCAGGGGGATTCCTTCTATGTCAGCTCGGCTGGACCGGACGGGGAGCTGGGGACCCCGGACGACCTGATCGAGAGCAGGAGGCTGGCGCCCCGCGCCCGCTCTCGTTGACCACCCCGGAAACCCCGGCTCCGGGCCCTTCCCCCTCCGTGCCCGGCGTAGCTCTGTGTTGAGCGTAGCGCTCACGGGGAACGCCGCGTCGGGCAAGTCCGAGGTTGCCCGGGTTTGGCGTGATACGGGCGTCCCCGTCCTCTCCGCCGACGAGCTCTCCCGGGAGGCCGTCCCACCGGGCTCGCCCGCTCTCGAGGAAATCCGCGCCGCGTTCGGCGAGGACGTGCTCCGGCCCGATGGAACGCTCGATCGGGATCGGATGCGGCGGCGCATCTTCCAGGACGCCGAGGCCCGCGGCCGGCTGGAGGCCATCCTCCATCCTCGAATTGGACGCCTCCGTGAGGAGTGGCTGGAGGCCCGGAGCGGGGAAGGGTGCGCGCTCGTCGTGACGGAGATCCCACTTCTCTACGAGGTGGGCCTCGAGGGATCCGTGGACCTAGTCGTAGTCGTGCACGCGTCCGAAGAGGAGCGCGAGCGGCGGCTCGTCAAAGACAGGCGGATGACTCCGGACGAGGCCCGTCAGATCATGGGGGCCCAGGGAGACGCCGCCGCCAAGCTGTCCCGGGCGGATTACGTGATCGGGAACGACGCCGGCCTCGAGGAGCTGGGGCGAAAGGCGACCGCCCTACTGGCCACCCTGGAAGAGCGGGCCCGGAGCGGTCGGGACCACGGCTCGGGGATTGGTCGCGAGGGGCGGTTCCGCGTGGACTTCCACGTGCACACCTGGGGCTCCTGGGACTCCCTCTCCGATCCGGCGAGGCTCCTTGCCCGAGCGCGGGCGAAGGGGCTCCACCGGATCGCGATCACAGACCACAACGTTCTGGAAGTGGCGCTCGAATGGGCGGACCGGGAACCGGACCGGGTCATTCCCGGAGAGGAAGTGCGGACCCGGGAGGGCATCGACGTGATTGCCCTCTACCTGTCGGAGCGGATCCCAAAGGGCACTCCGGCGGAGGAGGTGTGTAACGAGGTCCACCGCCAGGGCGGGATCGTGTACCTCCCTCACCCGTACGCGAGGGGCAAGGGAGGGTCCGGCCGGCTGGCCGAGGCCCTCGCGCCCCTGGTCGATGTCGTCGAGGTGTTCAATGCGAGGCTGCGCTCCGAGGAGCGCAACCGACAGGGCCTGGATCTCGCGGAGAGGCACAGCCTCCTGCGAGGCGCCGGCTCGGACGCCCACACCCTAGGCGAAATCGGGAACGCATGGGTCGAGCTGCCCCGGCACCCGAACCGGCCGCGGGCCCTGCTCGACGCCGTCCGGCAGGGCGTGGTCGGAGGGGGCGGAGCGAGTCCCCTCGCGTTTGCCAGCTCGAACCTCGCCAAGGTTTACAAGCGGCTTCGAGGGCAGCGTTCCGGGCCCCGGCCTATTCGGAGGTCGCCTTGACCCTTCGCGCCGCGCGCGCCTACCGTTCGGCGGCCTACCCATGACCTACGAGATCTCCGATTCCCGCCGGGTCGCCGTGGACGTGGCCCTCGAGGCCATGGCCAGTGCGGAGCGGGTCGTCCTCACGACCCACGTGAACGCGGACGGGGACGGTGCCGGATCCGAGGCCGCACTTCTGGCGGTGCTCCGGGACATGGGCGTGGAGGGATGGGTCGTGAACCCCACGCCGTACCCCGACCTCTACCGCTTTCTGGTGCACGACGACGCGCGCGTGCTCGAGGCATCAGGAGAGGAGGCGACCCGGCGATGCCGGGAGGCTGATCTGTGCATCGTGGTGGACACGGCGGAGAAGGCCCGCATCGGGCGTGTCAACCCGATGGTTGGGCATCTGCCCTTCCTGATCGTCGATCACCACCCCTCCGGACCGGACTCAATCGTGGGGGTCTCGCTCAGGGATCCATCGGCGGCCGCCACCGGGGAGCTCGTATTCGATCTCGTCTGGGCACGGGGTGGGCCGTGGACCGGCGAGCTCGTCGATGGGCTCTACGTGGCCGTCATGACGGACACGGGATCGTTCCGGTTCTCGAACGCGACGCCCGGCGCCCACCGGGTCGCGGCCGAGCTGGTGCGTCGCGGGGCCTCGCCCGACGGGCTGTACCGACGGGTGTTCGGACAAATGCCCGTGCGCCGCCTGCACATGCTGGAGCGTGTGCTCGGGTCGCTCGAGGTGTCCGACGGGGGGGAGGTGGCCTGGATGACGGTTCCCGCGAACGTGTTTCGGGAGCTCAACTGCCGGTCCGACGACCTGGAGGGGTTCGTGGACTACCCCCGAGGGGTCGAGGGCGTGGAGGTGGGGCTCCTCTTTCGCGAGATCGAAGAGGGACACGTGAAGGTGTCCCTCCGCTCGAACCAGCGGGTGGACGTGAACGCCCTGGCCCGCGAGTTCGGGGGGGGCGGTCACGTTCGGGCAGCCGGGGCTCTGGTGGCCGGCAGCGTGGAGGAAGTGCGGGAGCAGGTCGTCGGACGTGCCGCGGAGGTCGCTGCGGACAGTCGTCTCCGAGCGGCGCGACCGGCTCCAGAAGTGGTGGAACCGTAGCGAATGATTGGGCGTAGATCTTCTATGTCCGAATCCGACATCGGCGTACCGGGCGCGCTGGGCGAGGCCGTGCGCAGGGTAGGTGAGGAGCTGGGCGTCGCCCGACTCGATCGCCTCTGGCTGTTCCCGCCCCTCGCTCGCGGGAGAACGGAGAGCGGGCTCGTCGCGGCGGGATGTTTCCTGGAGGGGGATCGACGCCTCCTGGTTACTCTGTCGTACCGGGCGCAGGAGAGCGGGGCCGGGGTGGACTTCCACCCCCTGCTCCAGGAGGAAGGTGTGGCACCCCGAGACCGACTTCCTCGGGTGATGGAGGGGGTCGTCCAGCGATTCGACGCGGAGCTCGGCTCGGCTCGTGAGGCCGAGCTGAGCGGGGACCCTGCCGCGTTCGAGGCCCTCGTCGAGGAGCTCGGGCGGGGTCGAGGCCCACCCTATGCAAGAGGACCCGGCGTGTGATGGAGGCGTCCACATGATTCCGCCGGCCACATCCACCATCTCACCGTACGTGAGGCTCTTCGGACGCTACCTCCGGGAGCACGGCCTCCCCGTGACCCCGCAGCGCCAGACCGTGGCCGAGGTCGTGTTCTCCTCCCGGGAGCATCTCTCCGTGGACGACATCGAGCGAAAGCTGCGCGACGGGGGCGACCGCATCGGCAAGGCGACCGTCTACCGCACGCTCGACCTCCTGGTCCGCAGCAAGCTCGTGGCCGAGCACGACTTCAACGAGGGCTTCAAGCGATACGAACACCGGCTCTCCCGACAGCCCGAGCACGAACACCTGATTTGCCAGGAGTGCGGAAGCGTGACCGAGTTCAAGAGCGAGGAGGTCCAGGCCATCCAGGACCGCATCGCCGGCCGATTCGGATTCCGTCCCACCCGTCACAAGCTCGAGATCTACGGCCTCTGCGCGTCGTGCGTGGCAAGTGGAGCCGAGGCTCCCAGCGAAGGACTCACCTGTCCGATCGAGAGCGTCTGAGGTCGGCGTCCCTCCCGCCGAGGGACGACCAGACGGAGGTGCCCTTTCCCGAGCGGGCGATGGGTCGTGCCACGGCCTCGTCCCGGATCGAGGGAAATCGGATCACCCTCCAGTTCGACGGGCCAGCCACATTCGATGCCTGGCTGGAGGCCATTCGGACGGCCCGTCGCTTCATACACTTCGAGAATTACATCATCCGGGACGATCCCCAGGGCCATGCGTTTCGCGACGCCTTAGTGGAGCGAGCGCGGGCGGGGGTCGAGGTCCGGGTCCTCTACGACTGGATCGGGTGCTGGGCGACCCCGTCGGGGTTCTGGAAGCCGCTCCGGGCGTCTGGGGTGGAAGTGCGGTCCTTCAACCCGCCCTCGATCACGGATCCGCTGGGACTCTTGCAGCGTGATCACCGGAAACTCGTGGTGGTGGACCGCGAGGTGGCGTTCATCGGGGGCTTTTGCGTCGGACAGGAGTGGGCCGGCACCCGCGACCAGCCTCCGTGGCGGGATACGGGGGTCGAGATCCGCGGGCCGGCGGCGGCGGCGGCCGCGATGACGTTCGAACGGGTGTGGTCCGACTGCGGCGGCCGGCTCACACCCGAGTCGCGCTCTGATCCCTCCTTGGCGGAGCGAACGGGAGACACGGTCGTCTGGCTAATCGAGGGAGTCCCCTGGCGTTCCCGGGTGTATCGCGCCACCCAGCTCATGGCCGCCGTCGCGAGGCGTCGGGTGTGGATCACGGATCCCTACTTTCTCGCCCCGCGGCCGGTTTCCGAGGCCCTCATGGCGGCCTCGCGAGATGGAGTGGACGTTCGTGTGCTCGTGCCTGGCCACAACAACTGGCCCTGGGTCGGTAGCCTGTCGCGCGGCGGTTACCGCAGCCTCCTCGAGGCGGGCGTTCGGATTTTTGAGTGGCAGGGGCCGATGATCCACGCCAAGACCTCGGTCGTGGACAGCCGTTGGTGCCGGATCGGGTCCACAAACCTGAACGCCGCGTCCCTTCTCGGAAACTGGGAGCTGGACGTGGGTGTCCTGGACTCGAACCTCGCCGAGCAAGTGGAGGGGGTGTTCCTCGGGGACCTGGCCTCTGCGGTCGAGATCGTACTTCCGGGTCGCGCCGCTCCCTCGCTTCTGGGACTGAGGCCCGAGACGGGTCGTGGCATCGCGACCCTGGATCCGCCGCCCTCCATCCAGGAGCGAAGGCGCCTCTTCCGGGTCGGGCGTCCGGGCCAGACGCTCACCCTGGCCGACGTGGTGCGGGCCGGCTCCGCGCTCGGTGACGCGATCGCGGGCCGGAGAGTCGTCGGGCGCGAGGACCGGGCGGTTCTCTCGACGACGTCGATCTTCCTGCTCTTGTTCGCCCTACTGGCCGCGTTCTTCCCCCGCGTGGTGGGATGGACGCTGGCGCTGCTCCTCGGGTGGGTCGGGCTCGTGCTCGCCATTCGGAGCGCCATCCAGGTGTGGAAGGCGAGGTGGGGAGGTGGGGAGGCGGAGCCGTGACCGAGCCCGTGAGCCTGTTCGTCGCGCTGAGCGGGGGGATCCTGTCCTTCCTCTCGCCGTGCGTCATCCCGCTCGTTCCCTCGTTCCTGACCTTTGTCACCGGGATGAGCCTTGAGGAAATGCGGGAGGGCCAAGATCGGACGCGTACCCTCACGTATGCGCTTCTCTTCGTCTCGGGGTTCTCCGTCGTCTTCGTGCTGCTCGGTGCTTCTATCTCCTTCCTCGGGCGTTTCTTCAACTACTACGACGTGTGGGTGGCCCGGGTCGGCGGAGCGCTCATCATCGTCCTCGGGCTGCACCTCACGGGCCTCTTTCGGATCACCCCTCTCCTTCGAGAGAGGCGCGTGTTCGAGGCCGGGCGGCCCTCGGGTTACGTCGGGGCCATCGGGGTCGGGATGGCGTTCGGGGCTGGGTGGACCCCCTGTATTGGGCCGGTGATCGCGGCCATCCTGACGCTCGCCGGGCTCCAGGAAACGTTCTGGCGCGGCGTGGGTCTCCTGGCCGTTTACTCGGCCGGCTTATCGGTCCCGTTCCTCGTGGCGGCCGTGGCCGTTGATCGCTTCCTCGGCGCCTTCCAGCGCTTCCAGCGCTATCTGGGGGCCGTCGAGATCGCGTCCGGTGGTCTCCTCGTCTTCCTCGGCCTGCTTCTCGTGACCGGGAGCTTCACTGCTCTTACGAGCTGGCTCGTGCCGTTCACCCCCGACTTCCTGTTTGAACGGATCTAGCGTCCCGAGTCGGAACCTAGCCCGCTCGGGGCACTCGCGACGGTCACGTCGTCGGACTGGATCGCCTGCTCGAGCAGCTGCCGGCGGAGGAGGGTCGCGTACACGCCTCCCCGCTGGAGGAGCTCCGGATGGGTACCCTGTTCGACCAGCCTTCCCCCGTCCAGCACGAGGATCCGATCCGAGTGCATGACGGCTGTGACGCGGTGGGAAACCACGAAAGCGGTGCGGCCTCGGAGGGATTCCCTCAGTTCGGCCAGGATTCGGGACTCGGTGTGCGTGTCCACCGCGCTGAGCGCGTCGTCTAGAATCAGGATGGCGGGGTCCCTCGCGAGGGCCCGCGCAAGCGTGGCCCGCTGCTTCTGCCCACCAGAAAGGTTGATGCCGCGCTCGCCCAGACAGGTCTGGTACCCGTGGGGGAACCCCCGGACCTGCTCGTGCAGGTCCGCGACGAGGGCAGCGCGGAGGATCCGAGGATCCATCTGGCCGTCCGAATCCATGGGCTGCGGAGTCCGCTCCCGTCCCGCACGGTCGTCGGCCAGCTCCTCCGGCGGAATTCCTAGAGCAACGTTCGACGCGATCGTCTCGGAGAAGAGGAACGCGTCCTGCGGCACCGCGCCGATCACGCGCCGGAGCCCCTCCGGGTCGTACTCTCGAAGGGGGACGCCGTCGAGCAGGACCTCGCCCTCTGTCGGGTCGTGAATACGCGGGATCAGGGAGACCAGCGTGCTCTTCCCCGAGCCCGTCGGCCCCACGATCGCTACGGTCTCGCCCGGCTCGACCGTGAACGAGAGGCCGTGCAGTACGTCCCGCTCCGTGCCCGGGTACCGGAATCCCACGTGGCGGAACTCGATTCGGCCGCGGACCACCGATAGGCGGAGGCCCCGGTCGGGCCGGATACGAGGCTCCCTCTCGAGCATCGCGTTGATGCGGCCCATGGAGGCCTCGCCCCGCTGGAAGAGGTTCACGACCCACCCCAGCGCGATCATCGGCCACGCTAGGAGCGCCACGTAGAAGAAGAACGCGACCAGCTCGCCGACCGAGAGGCTTCCCTCCATGACCTGCGCTCCCCCGAGCGCGAGGAGCACGACGGTGGCCGCAGCCATGAGAAGCCCGATGATTGGGTGGAAGAGTCCCTCGATCTTCACGAGGCCCAGGTTCCGTCGCATGTACTCGCGGTTCATGGCGTCGAAGCGTCGTGCCTGGTCCTCTTCCTGTACGTAGGCCCGAACGAGGCGAACGCCCGTCAGGCTCTCCTGGACGCGGGTGGAGAGGTTCGCGAACTGCTCCTGGATGAGCTGAAACCGCCGGTGGATCACCCGACCGAACCAGAGCACCACGGGTGGGAGCGCGAGCATCGGGACCAGGACCAGGGCGGTCAGCCGCGGCGAGATCCAGGTCATCAGGGAGATGGCCAGCACGGAGGTCACGGCCGTATTCACCGAGTACATGACGGCCGGGCCGACCGCCTGGCGGACGGCGAGCGTGTCGTGCGTAGCGCGGCTCATGATGTCGCCGGTTCGCTCCGCGTCGAAGAAGGAAGCATCCAGGCGGAGGAGGTGCCGAAAGAACGTGGCTCGAAGGTCGCACTCGACGCGCCGGCTCACCCCGTTCATGAGCTCGCGTACTCCATACCGGGCCGCGCCCGCCAGCAGGGCCGTGCCGAGGATCAGCGCCGCGTATCCGAGGAGGCTCGCCGGGGTGACGGAGGGGGACTCGAGGGCGTCGATGGCCAGCCTAAGGATCCACGGCGTGGCCACGGTGAAGAGGTTCGCGATCACGACCAGGAGGATCCCCCACGCCAGCCCGCGCCGGTACGGGCGGAAGTACGGAAGCATGGTCGCCAGGTGGCTCATTCGAATCGGCGGGCGCGGTATCTGACGAGATGAGCGGATGGCCCGGACGTGGACGCCGGAGTGGGCTTCGTCACCCGAGCGGTCCTCGCTCACGGAGCGAGGCCCTCGAGCGGCAGGGAGAGTATACGGTGGACGGTCGGTGGAAAGTTCCGGTCGAGCGTGTTCCGGTCAGGCGAGCTCCCGTCACCCGCGTGACGCCGGCACTCGTGTTTCCGCTCGTGATCCTGGTGCTTTCGGCCTCTTCCCTATTAGGTCACGCGGCGAGGAGCCGCCGTGTAACCTGTGGCCGACGGCTCGGGCGCGGCGAGTTCGTCTCTCTTGCGCCCATACGTCAGGCTCCGGTAGGCTCGCCCAGCCGCTCGAGCAGGTGGGCTGCCGACGCCGCCAGGATCGAGGAGGCGAGGGGCAGGATCGCCTCGTCCACGTCGAAGCGCGGGTGATGGTGTCTCCTGGGCTCGGGGAGGGCCGCGCCCAGCCAGAAGAACGCGCCGGGCGCCTCCCGGGCCAGAAACGCGAAGTCCTCGGCCTCGAAGTTTGGCTCGGGACGGACCACCCCATCTACTCCGACGAGCGGACCCACGGCTTCTTCAACCCAGCGCGAGACGGTCGGGTCGTTCACGACCGGGGGGTATCCCCCTCGGAACGAAACCTCGGTCCGGGCCCCCATGGCGTCCACGGCCGCAAACGCCTGCCGCACCCCGTCCTGTATCCTGGCGCGGACCTCGGGCGCGAAGTATCGGAGGGTGCCCAGCAGGTCCACCCGATCCGCGACGACGTTGGGAGCGGTTCCACCCCGTATGCTCCCGAACGTGAGCACGCCCTGATCCGAGGCCGAGAGGCCCCGGCTTACGACCTGCTGGGCCGCGACGACGCCGAGGGATGCCAGCGCGACCGCGTCCACCCCCTCGTCCGGGCGCGCCGCGTGAGCCCCCTTCCCCCGGACGGTCACGACCACCTCGTCGGAGCCGGCCCAGAACGGCCCTTCGCGGAGGAAGACGCGCCCGGCGGGGAGGTGCCCCCCAACATGGAGACCAACGACCGAGTCCACCCCCTCCATCGCCCCGTCCTCGATCATTCTAACGGCCCCGCTCTTCCCCTCCGCGTCCACCCCCTCTTCCGATGGCTGGAAGAGGAGCCGGATCGTCCCTGCGGGAAGCTGGCCGGACTCTCTCAGCTCGGCGAGCAGCAGGGAGGCTCCCACGAGCCCGGCCGTGTGGAAGTCGTGTCCGCAGGCGTGCATGACCCCCGGGACCTCCGACGCGTACGGTGTTTCGTTCCGTTCCTGGATCGGGAGGGCGTCCATGTCCGCCCGGATGGCCACCGTGGGACCGCTCCCGCTCGCGAGCTCCGCGACCACCCCGGTCTTCCCGACCCCGGTTCGAACCGAGAAGCCCGCTCCTTCGGTCTCACGCGCGGCCAGCGCAGCCGTCCTCTGCTCCTGGAAGCCGAGCTCCGGATGTCGGTGCACGTCGCGGCGGATCTCGACGAGGCGGGGTGCGAGGGCGCGCGCCAGCTGGAGGAGATCCGTCATGAAGCTTGCGGGTCCGCGGAACGGGCGGATCTGGGGTTGGGAGGAATTGGCGGTCGCGGGGCCCGCCGTTTAGCTTCGGCCACCGGACGGAGATCCCGTCAGGAGAACGGGTTCCAGGGCGAAACATACAATGCGCCGAAGGGCCCCGACACCTGGGCAGCCAGATGAGCACGGACGGCCTTCTCCTCGGCGGCCTCATGTCGGGGACCTCTCTCGACGGCGTGGACGCTCTCCTCCTGTACGTCCGAGGCACGGATCCCGCATCGGTCGAGTGGGAGATCCGGGGGTTTCTTACCGAGACCTTCGCGGCGGAGGAGAAGGATCGGATCGCGGAAACGATCGACCACGGCGAGGTGCGGGACGTGGCCCTCCTCGGGGGGGATCTGGGGTTGAAGTTTGCCGAGGCGTTTCGTCGGCTGCTCGAGACGGTTGGGGTGGACGCGCGTGACGTGGCCGCTGTGGGCTCGCACGGCCTGACGGTCTGGCACGAGCCGCCCGAAGCGGGCGGCCGGGGCGTGACGCTCCAGATCGGCGACCCCGCGACGCTCGCGGAGGCGCTCGGGTGTCCCGTCGTGAGCGACTTTCGGACTCGAGACGTTGCTGCCGGCGGACAGGGGGCCCCGCTCGTGCCCTGGTGCGACTGGGTCCTCCTTCGCCGCCCCGGGATCGGTCTGGCCCTCCAGAACCTCGGTGGGATGGGGAACGTCACGTTCCTCCCACCGACGGGGGGCCCCGAGGGGGTGATCGGCTTCGACACCGGCCCGGGGGTCGCGCTTTTGGACGGAGTGGCGCGGCTCGCCTCGGGTGGACTCGATCCCTGGGACGTGGACGGGCGCCGGGCGGCCCGCGGGACCGTCGTGCCGGAGCTCCTGGACCAGCTCATGCTGGATCCGTTCCTCCGAACCCCGCCGCCGCGCTCGACGGGGCGCGAGCGGTTCGGGGACGAGAGAGTGAGCGAGATCGTGGCGAAGGCGGATCCCGCCGGCCCCGGGGAGTGGGACGACCTCCTTGCCACCCTGTCCGCGTTCACCGCGCAGTCGGTCGCGGCGGCCTATCGTGACTTCCTCCCCTCCGGATGTGCGGACGAGGTGGTGCTGACGGGAGGTGGGGCAAAGAACCCGTCCCTCGTGAGCGGCCTCGCCTCCGCCCTGGCTCCCGTTCCGGTCCGCACAGGTGCCGAGGCGCTTGGAATGGATCCGGACGCCCGGGAGGCAGCCGCATTCGCGCTCCTGGCCTGGGCCCACCTCCGCGGGATCCCGGCGAACCTTCCTCGGGTGACCGGGGCCTCGGGGCCCCGCGTGCTGGGCTCCCTCACGCCTGGACGTAGGGGCCGGTGAGCCGGTCGGATCGATCGATCCGTGCCGGCCGCCGGGGCCGGTCGGCCCTGCAGAGGGACGCCTCGACCTCGGGCTCCGCCACGGGGGTGCCGGCGACGCGGGGTCGGCGCGCGTGGATCGGGACGGCCGTCGTCGTCCTGGCGCTGTCCACCTCGGCGATTGCCGCCGTGTGGACCCCAGCGCCGCACACGGGCGGGGACAACGCCGGCTATCTCGCGCTCGCTCACTCCGTGGTGGAGGGGCAGCGGTACGTGGAAGCTTGGGACCCCGAGTCCCCGCCGCACACGAAGTACCCACCGGTCTACCCGCTTCTCCTCGGGGCGCTGATCGGGATGGGAGCCTCGGCCTGGACGGCGTTCAAGGCCCTGTCGGCCGTCTCTCTCGCGGGCGCCGCCCTGCTCGCGTTCCTATGGGCGGGGCGGCGCGTGGGGCCTCTCGCCGGCGGCGGCATTGCCCTCCTCGCGCTGCTCTCGCACGGCTGGCTCGACGCGAGCCGCTGGACCCTCTCCGAGCCTGTCTTTCTCGCCTTCGCGTTCCTGGCGCTGTGGGCCGCCGACCACGCCCTCGATCCACCACGCCTCCCCATCCCGTGGCTGGGTGGGGGCGAAGGGTCGGGGTCCGGAGAGCGCACGAAGCCGGGCTGGCTCGCCCTCGCCACGTTGGCGACGGTACTCACGTGCATGACCCGAGCCGCGGGCGCGCCCCTGGCGGTCGCCCTCGTACTCGTGCTCACGCTCGGGACACGGCTCCGGAGCGCCGCGGTCGTTTCTGCGAGCCTGGCCGCTCCGGCGGCCTGGTGGCTCGTTCGGAGCCGGGGGAGCCCGGGGGCGTACCAGTACGAGTTCTGGATGGCGAACCCGTACGAACCCGGGCTGGGCACGGTGGGCTGGCCCGACCTCCCCGCACGAGCGTGGGCGAATCTTCGCCTTTACGTCGGAGAGGTCGTTCCCCGGGAGTGGTGGTCGAGCCTGGATGGCGGCGTGGCCGTGTCGGTCGGGGCCGCCCTGGTAACACTGGCGGTCACCGGCTGGGTCCTCAGGTTGCGGCGAAAGGGTGCGGGCGCAGCCGAGGTGTTCGCTCCCCTCTATCTGGGGATGATCCTGGTGTGGCCGGAGGTCTGGTCCGGGGAGCGCTTCCTCCTTCCCCTCTACCCCCTCCTCTTCCTTTACGCAGGCGAAGCGCTGGTCCCGGCGGCGCGTCGGCTCGGCCGGCTCGCGGTGCCGTCCGCGGCTGCCGCCTCCTGGCTCGTCGTGGCCCTTCCGGCGCTTCCCGGAGCCGTCCGCTTAGCGGCCGACGCTCGGGTGTGCCGCCGTGTGGTGGAGACCACGGACGACGTCTTCGAGTGTCATGCACAGGGCTTTCGCGAGTTCAGAGAAGCCGCGACCTGGGCAGGAGCGAATCTCCCGGCCGGATCCGTCGTCCTGAACCGGAAGCCACGTATCTTCTTCCTCCTGGGTCGGACGCCGGGGCGGGTCTTCCCGTTCACCTCCGATCCGGCGGCCCTCCTGGACGAGGCCGATCGCGCTGGCGCCCGATATGTCCTTATCGACCAGGTGGACGCGCTCGCCACCGTTTACGTCCCGGCCGCGATCGAGGCCCGGCCCCTCGCATTCTGCTACATGGGCGGTTGGGGAGCCCAAGGAGGGGGGCCCAGCACGAACCTGTTGGGAATCCTGCCTCCCGACGAGCGGGGGGACGGGGGGACCTTCGCTGACATCGGGACGTGCCCGGACTCGTACCGCGCGGATCCGTCGGCCCCCACTGGGGAGCGTGGGGAGCGCGAGGGGCTCAGGATTCCCCTGCTCGTCGGCCCCTGATGGCCCGCGGAGCGCGCCCGCAAAGGAGCCCCAGGAGCAGTCCGTTGCAGAGATGCGCCAGATAGGGGTCGGCCTCGGAGGACCCGACCTCGAGGAGGGCCGATACGACCGGGACGCGGCGGATCGGCGAGAGGGGCTCGAGGGACCGAAAGAGGCCCCCCGCGGGAGCCAGCGCGTAGTCGAGGGTTCCGGTGAGCGCCCCCTTGAGGAGGGGGCCTCCCGGCAAGTACGGGTCGATCAGCGCCGCATAAATCAGCCCCCGCCCGGCACCGCCGAGGAGCTCGTCGAGCGGGTCCTGGTCGTCCTCCCGCTCGTCGGCTCTCCGCGAGCCCCCCAGCTCACGGGCGGCGAAGACCAACGCGGCGGCGGCGGCTCCGGCGAGAGCCCCGCGGGCGAGGCGCCAGCTCGACGGCCGATGGGTGACGAGACGCTTCGCGAGCACTGCGCCGAGAAGCGCCGCGGAGCCCCCCGCGAGCAGGCCCAACGGGTACGTAGTTCCCTCGGGACCGCCCGGTGCGGAGGCGCTGCCCCTCCGTCCGCGGGAGTCGTTGGGTGGTCTGGGAGAGCGCGGGCGCTCCGGGTCCGAGGGTCCCGGAAACGCCGACGCGACACTTT
The DNA here is from genome assembly GCA_965198065.1 of Longimicrobiales bacterium. Classification (GTDB taxonomy): domain Bacteria; phylum Gemmatimonadota; class Gemmatimonadetes; order Longimicrobiales; family Gaopeijiaceae; genus SHZS01. The sequence goes on from CBDAON010000004.1 coordinate 2,184,271, forward strand.
CGACGGCACGCCCGAGCGTGTACCAAAGCGAGCGGTCCGTCGGCGGCATGCGAGGCTCCTCGGGGAGGGAATGGCTTGAAAGATCGTGGGGATCGAAGTTGTTGGAAACCTGCGGGCCGGGCCGCTGAGGCGGGCCGCACCCTCCCAGTGGCGGGACGGGCGTTTGCGGTCCTCCTCACCGCGTTTTCCCTGCCGGGCCTGGCCTCCGGCCAGATCCCCCCTCCCGACGACGTGTACGTCACGCTCCGGACGGCGCACTTCAGGGTGACCTTTCCCGAGGACCTGGAGGAGCTCGGCCGGCGGGCGGCGGGCCACGCCGAAACCGCGTACGAGCTCTTCTCCACGGGTTTCTTCGAGCCTCCCGGGACGGTCGATCTCTTAGTCACCGACCGGTCGGACCTGTCCATCGGCTTCGCGCGCGTCTTCCCGACACTCCGAATCACGATCTGGGCGCAGCCACCCGTGGAGGGGCTCGCGCTCTCGCACTACGACGACTGGCTCGCGCTCATGGTGACGCACGAGGTGGCCCACGCCTTCCACCTGGATTACGCGGGAGCGCCAGGGCGCCTGCTCCGTGGTGTTTTCAGACGGGTGCCGGAGCGCTGGCCCTACTTCTCGGCGCAAACGGTCCCGCTTCTCGCGATCGAGGGGATCGCGGTGCACGAGGAATTCCATAGCCACGGGAGCGGGCGGCTCGAGGGGACCCTGAACGAGGCGATCGTGCGGACCCGCTGGGCTGACGGAATCGCGGAATCGGTGGACCAGGGGATCGGGGCCTCGCCGATCTGGCCCGGGCGGGACCGGAGGTATGTGCATGGGGGACTGTTCTTCCAGCACCTCGCCGATACACGCGGCCAGGACGCGGTCGTCCGATTCCTCCGACTGGCGGCGGAGCAGTGGATTCCGTATCGCCTAGACGCGGCTGCCAGGGAGGCCTTCGGGAGCTCACTCGAGGCGCTCTGGGACGAGTGGATGGGGGAGGTGGCGAGAGAGACACAGGACCTTCGGGCGCGGATCGAGCGCGGACCTCGCGGGACGAGTCGGGCGCAGATCCTGACGGCGGGGGGCGCCTTCGCAGTCTACGCTGCGGCCGGTCTCGGGGGCCGAGTCGCCTACATCCGGAGCGACGAGCAGAGCGACATCCAGCTTCGCCTGCTCGCCGACGGGGAAGACCGCTCCCTCGGCCGCTGGAACACGGTGCTCGCGCCTCCCCGGTGGACGCCGGAGGGGGATCTCGTCGTGCCCCAGGCCGACTACGTGGACAGCTACCGGCTCCACCGGGACCTCTACGTCGTCACCCCCGAGGGGTCCGTGACCCGGCTCACGCGCGGTCTCCGGGTCGTCCACGCGGACCCGCACCCCGCGGGCGGGGGCTTCGCCGCCGTGCTCGGCGAGGCGGGAACGAACCGTCTCGCGCGCCTTGCCACCGACGGCACCCTGGCGAGCGTCATTCGGGAAGCGGAGCCGGGGGTTCACTGGAGCTTCCCCGCGTGGTCCCCGGACGGCTCCCACCTCGCGGTCGTGCGAAGGGCCCTGGGGGGAGGGGCCTCGCTCCTCCTGCTGGACCCGGAGGGGGCCGTGATCGAGGAGATTGCCAGGGAGCCGGGCGTGCTCGCGGCTCCTTCCTGGGGACCGGGAGGCGAGTCTCTGGTCTGGAGCTCGGACCGGAGCGGCGTGCCGAATCTCTATGGGGTCCGGTTCCAGCCCGGCGACAGATCGCCGGGACCGGTGCGTCAGATCACAGACCTGGTCACCGCGGGAATCTTCCCGTCCGTCGATCCCCGGGGAGAATGGATTTACCTGTCGGTGCTGGGGAGCGCGGGGTGGGAGCTCGCGCGGATTCCGTACGCCCCCGACTCGTGGTCTGATCCCGCGCCGCTCCTGGAGCGTTACGAAGGGCTCCTGCCCTCCGGTCCACTGGACCCGGGATCGTCGGGTGCGGGCCTTCCACCACCCGGACTCGAGGGAGCCACGATCGCCCCGTACTCGGCTCTGCTGACGCTCCTCCCCCGGTACTGGCGGCCGATCCGTCTGGAGGGAGAGGTGTCCGACGGTGTGAGGGTCCTGCCCGATCTGTGGGGGCTTCGGACCTCGGGATCCGACCTCGTCGGCCGGCACGCCTTCACCCTGGAGGTGGGGGTGCCCCTCTCGAAGCCGACGGACCGTGCCGAGGGGGCCGCGCACTATTCCTGGGCGGGGCTGGGAAACCCCGTGCTCCATTTTGAGACGGGTCAGAGCTGGGAGTTCTGGGGCAGGGTGGCCGCGCCCGGGGAAGACGGCGCTCCTGCCATGACCCTCGTCTCCCTTCGGCGGGAGCGGTTCGTCGGAGCCGCGGCAGAGCTCACTCGGAGGCGCCTTCGGGGGACCACGTTCGTGTCCGTGCGCGGGCGCTGGATCCGCCAGCACCGCGAGACGGTGGACGGGAAGGAGAGCGACCTCATGCCTTTCGTCGTTCGCTCGCCGTCCCTCCTCGAGGCACGGCTCTCCGCGGGTCTCTCCACTATCCGTTCCTTCCCGTTTTCCGTCTCCACCCAGGAAGGGATCTCGCTCGGGATCGGGGCCCGGAGGCGCTGGGACCGATCTGTTTCGGCCGGACGATCGGGCGAAGAGGGCGTGGATGGGTCGTTCGACGAGGTGACCGCGGTGTTTCGGGCCTACCGGGGCTTTCGGGGGCCGGGATACGCGCCCCACGTGCTCGCGGTGCGGGTCGCGGGCGGAATCGGGCGGGGGCCCGGAGCCGGGGACTCGCACTTCTTCCTGGGCGGAGCCGACCGGTTTCTTCCGGTGCGAGGCTTTGCACCCGGATCGCTCGCGGCCTCCACTGCCTGGTCCGCTTCCGCGGAATGGCGGTTTCCCGTGGCCCTGATAAACCGGGGATTCGGAGCGTGGCCCGTCCACGCGGACCGCCTGTCTGGCGCGGTCTTCTGGGATTGGGCGGGAGGACGCGTCCGAGCTGGGGGTCGGGCGGAATGGGACGCCCTAGACTCCTTCGGAGCGGAGCTCACTCTTGTCTACTCGCTCTGGTTCGAGGAGCCGGGGCGGGTGCGTTTCGGAGTGGCCTTCAACCCCGAAACGAGCGACGCTTCCGCGTACGTAACTTCCGGTTGGTCGTTCTGAGCCCAGGCCTTTCCCAGGCATGGCGAGATCTGTCAGCTTTTCCCTTGACCCACTATATGTCGTGTCCTATTCTAGGGGTCACGCCAGATTTTGTATCGTGGCCGCCGGCTTTCCACACAAGGACCGGCTGAGGGCGGGCGAATCGGCCGGTTTTCCACGTCTCTCCCGTGGCTTTCCACGCCGTTCCCACGCCGTCGAGCGGGTGGGGAGTCCTTTCGCTGGCCACTTTTGAGCCGACGCACGACCACGGAGCACCGCACGATGCACTCCAGCAAGGATCGCCCCGCCGGAAGCGACAGTTCGGCCCTCCACGGGCGGGTCCCCGAAGACCTCCCCCCGGCCGCCCTCAGCGAGAACGCGAGGACCGTGCTCGCCAAACGCTACCTGACGAAGGACGAAGAGGGGAATCCGATCGAAGAGCCCGAGACGATGTTCTGGAGGGTAGCCCGGGTCATCGCGGGGGCGGACCGCGCGTACGGGGCGTCGGATGCGGCGATCGAGGAGCTGGCCCGGCAGTTCTACGACCTCATGGCGACTGGCAAGTTCGAGCCGAACTCTCCCACGCTCATGAACGCCGGGCGCCCCCTGGGGCAGCTCTCGGCCTGCTTCGTTTTGCCGGTAGATGACGCCCTTTCGAACGGGCGGAGCGGGATCTACGACACGCTGAAGGCGATGGCACTCGTTCATCAGTCGGGTGGGGGGTGCGTATCGGGGGACGCGCAGGTCCACACGACGTTCTGCGGCGTGGAGACCATCGAGCAGCTCTACGGTCGCGTGCGTTCGTCGGGCGTCGAGGAGATGGTGGGTGAGGATCACCGCATCATGGACGTCCAGCCCCTGGACATCCGCACGATGGCGCTGGACCCCCTGACGGGGAGCTTCCAGCCCAAGCAGGTCACCCACCTTTGGCGGTGGGAGGTCCCCGCCGAGCATCAGTGGCGGATCCGCTGCACGGACGGGAGCGAGGTGACGACGAGCGCCTGGCATCCGTTCCTGGTGCTCACGCCCGACGGGATCCAGGACCAGCGGGCAGACGCGCTTCGCCCCGGGAACGTCCTGGTCGGCCCGAACGCCTCCGTCCGGAACGCGTGGCCGGTCAGGGAACGGAGGGTGGTCGCCGGGCTGCCGGTGGACGAGGGGCTCGCCTGGCTCGCCGGCCACTTCCTGGGCTCGGGGAGACTGGACCGCTTCGGGCGACGGACGAACGGGAGCGGGCCGCTCCGGCTCCGGCTCGAGGGAGGGAAGGAGAGCATCGATCGGGCTTCCGTCCTGCTGGCCCGGCATGGCGCGAGGGTCGCGCCCCGGATCGAGAGCCGGGGTCGATGGTCCGTCCGTACGACCCATCGCACCTTCGTTCCCGCGTTCGCCGGGATCGTCGAGTCCCGTCCGGCTCACCAGGACGAGAAGACCTTGCCCGAGTGGGTCGGGAAATCCCCCCTCCCCGTGGTTGCCGCATTCCTCGGAGGGCTGGTCGACTCGGGGTGCACGATCAGCACCGAGCGCGAGCGGGTCGTCCTCTCGGCTTCGAGCCGCCTGCTCGCACGCCGTCTCGTCTCCCTCCTGAGCGTCCTGGGCTTCGACCCGTCGCTCCGCAAGATGTCCAGGGCGGACGGCTTGAAGGAATACCGGGTCTGGCTCGCGAGCCCCGAGAGGAATGCCGACCTCGTCACGTTCATCGAGGGATGGGTGCACGATATGTCGCACGGCCGGAAGATCGACGTCCTCCGGGAGCGCTCGCGACGTGCCCGAAGCGCAGGCCCCGGCCTCGGGGACTCGACCCTCGAGACCCTACGCCGGGCCGCGGAGCTCGGGGATTCGGCCGTCGAGGCGCTCGCGCCCGTGGCGGGCGGTCGTGCGACGGTTGCCTCGGTGGAGCCGGCGTCCGAGCCCCGGGACTTTTACGACTTCACGGTCGAAGACCACAACAACTACCTGGCCGGGGGGGGTAGTGGGAAGTTTCTCGTCATCCACAACACCGGCTTCGCCTTCTCGCGCATTCGGCCCAGGGGGGACACGGTCCGCTCCACGATGGGGGTCGCTTCGGGGCCGGTTTCCTTCATGCGCCTCTACGACGCGTCCACGGAGGTCGTGAAGCAAGGCGGCACCCGTCGCGGTGCGAACATGGGGATCCTCCGGGTGGACCACCCCGACATTCGCGAGTTCATCACCTGCAAGGACGACCCGTCCCAGGTCACGAACTTCAACATCTCCGTCGCCATCACGGACCGGTTCATGGAGGCCGTGCGCACGGCCTCCGAGTACGACCTCGTGAACCCGCGCACGGGCGAAGTTGTCCGCCGCGAGAACGCGCGCGAGATCTTCGACATGATCGTGCACGGCGCCTGGAAGACCGGCGAGCCGGGCGTGTTCTTCATCGATCGGGCGAACGAGTACAACCCGGTTCCGGACCTGGGGAGCTACGAAGCGACAAATCCGTGCGGCGAGCAACCGCTCCTTTCCTACGACGTTTGCAACCTCGGAAGCCTGAACGTCGGAGCCTTCGTCAAGGCAGACGCGCCGGCCGACGCGACCCCCGACGAGCGGATCGACTGGGAGGAGATGGCCGCCGCCGTCCGCCTCTCCACGCACTTCCTGGACAATGTCATCGACGCGAACAGATACCCGCTCCCCGCGATCGAGGAGCTCGCGCAGGAGATCCGCCGGATCGGTCTCGGCGTCATGGGGTGGGCCGACCTCCTCGGGCGGGTGGGAGTCCCCTACGACTCCGAGGAAGGGGTCGAGCTCGGACGAAAGGTCATGCGGTTCGTGAACGAGGAGGGAGAGCAGGCCTCCGAAAAGCTGGCCACGGTTCGCGGTGTGTTCCCGGCGTGGGAGCACTCGACCTGGGGACCCGACACTACGGCTGCCCGACGTCCGGACGGAGTCCGGGTTCACCCGGAGCGGCGTCTCCGAAACTGCAATATCACGACGGTCGCGCCCACGGGCACGATCTCGATTTTCGCCGGATGCTCGGGGGGGATCGAGCCCCTCTTTGCGGTGGCATTCATGCGGAACCAGGCTGGTGCCATGATGCCGGACGTGAACGAGGACTTCGTCAGGATCGCGAAGGAGCAGGGGTGGTACTCCGAGCCGCTCATGGAGCGGATCGCGTCCGATGGGCACATCCACTTCGACGAGGTTCCGGCCGACGTGCAGCGCGTGTTTGTGACCTCGCACGACATCAGCCCGGAGTGGCATGTGAGGATGCAGGCGGCCTTTCAGGACCATACCCACAGCGCCATCTCCAAGACGACCAACTTCCCCCACCAGGCCACGGAGAAGGACGTGTGCGAGATCTACGAGCTGGCCTTCGAGCTCGGATGCAAAGGAGTGACCGTGTATCGGGACGGCTCGAGGCCGATGCAGGTGCTCTCGACAGGGAGGACGGAGAATAGCGAGGCGACGGACCAGGAGAAGGCCGGGCTCGAGCAGCAGCTCGCGGACTCGCGCGAGGAGAATCACCGGCTGCACATCGAGATCGAGCGGCTCCAGCGAGCCATCGAGGAGCGCGACGAGGACGCCCGCGCCGGGCGGCACAAGCGGCAACGGCCCCAGCTCCTGAAGGGCCGGACCGTGAAGATGAACTCACCCCTCGGCGACCTGTACGTCACGATCAACGAGGACGAGCAGGGTCGTGCCTTCGAGGTGTTCTGCACGCTCGGCAAGGCTGGGGGCGCTGCCATGGCCGACACGGAGGCGATCGGCCGTCTCGCCTCGCTAGCGCTCCGGTCGGGGATCCCGATCACGGCGGTCCGGGATCAGCTCCGCGGGATCTCGTGCGATCGGGCGGTCGGCGTGGGGCCGACCAAGATTCTGTCCGCACCCGATGCGGTGGCGCAGGCGATCGACCGGTATGTTGCGGAACGCGAGGGGGTACAGGAGGAGCTTCCCATCGCGCCCCCGGTGCGGGTGAGCGGTCATCCCGCCACCCGGCCGCAGGCGCGAACGGCGCTCTCCCCTGCGCAGATGGACCAATCGTTTCTCGGGAGCTGCCCGGAATGCGGGACGGGTCAGCTGGCGTACGAGGAGGGGTGCGTGAAGTGCCGCGTGTGCGGGTACAGTGAGTGTGGGTGAGGTTAGACGGCGATGGAGGGGCGGTGCGCGCATGACCGAGGACGTAGCCAGCGGAGTCCAGCGGTATCTCGACGAGGCCGAGCGCTGGAGCGCGCGAAACTACTTGCCCCTGCCCGTCGTCCTCGAGCGGGGGGAAGGGGTCTGGGTCTGGGACGTCCAGGGAAGGCGTTACCTGGACATGCTCGCCGCGTACTCCGCCCTGAACCAGGGGCACCGACACCCCCGCATCGTCGAGGCAGCGCGTGAGCAGCTGGATCGCCTGACCATCACATCGAGGGCGTTCCACAACGACCGGATGGGGCCCTTCCTGGGCGAGCTCTGCCGGCTCGCCGGATTCGAGAAGGCCCTCCCGATGAACACCGGGGCCGAGGCCGTGGAGACGGCCCTGAAGATGGTCCGGAAGTGGGGCCACGAGGTCAAGGGAGTCCCGACCGACCAGGCCGAGATCGTCGTCTGCGAAGGGAACTTCGCGGGACGTACGATCACGATCATTTCGTTCTCCTCCGAGGCGCAGTACCGGAATGGATACGGGCCCTTCACGCCGGGGTTCCGGACGATCCCGTACGGGGACGCGAGGGCGCTCCGCGGCGCCATCAGCGACCGCACAGTCGGCTTCCTGGTCGAGCCGATCCAAGGGGAGGGCGGCGTCGTCGTGCCGCCGGACGGCTATCTGGCGGAGGTGCGAGACATCTGCGAGCGGGAAGGGGTGGCCCTCATGGCCGACGAGATCCAGACCGGGCTCGGGCGGACCGGGCGGCTCTTCTGCTGCGACTGGGAGGGTGTGCGTCCCGACGTGCTGATTATCGGCAAGGCGCTGGGCGGCGGCGTCTATCCCGTGTCTGCGGTCCTGGCCGACGCGGAGTACATGGACGTGTTCCACCCCGGGGACCACGGGTCCACCTTCGGGGGAAACCCTCTTGGCGCTGCGGTCGGGCTCGCTTCGCTTCGGGTCACCGTGGAGGAGGAGCTCCCCCGCCGCGCGTACGAGCTCGGCTCCTGGTTCATGGACCGGCTGCGGGCCGTCGGTTCGCCGCACGTGGCCGAGGTCCGCGGCAAGGGGCTCATGATCGGTGTGGTGATCAAGGATTCCTCGGGTCGGGCGCGCCCGTTCTGTGAGGCCCTGATGGAACGCGGCATCCTAGCGAAGGAAACGCACGATCAGGTGGTTCGGTTCGCGCCGCCTCTCACGATCGAAAAGGCCGTCCTCGAGGAGGCGCTCGAGGCGATCGGCCCGGTTCTCCACGGCGAGGGGGTCGAGCTCGCCAGCTGATCGGTCGCGCTCCCGGCTGGTCCGTCACGCTCGCCGGTCGATTGGTCGAACTCACCACTCGATCTGGTCCCGCTTCGACGTGTCGACCTGCTCGGCGTCCCCGTCACCGAGCAGGGCCTCGTCCACCTGCCGGTAGAGAAACTCACGGGCCTTCGGGTCACGGGGATCGAGCCCGTAATGGTTGATCAAGAGTGTCTGGTGCTGGAGCCAGTCCTTCCAGCAGGCCGCGCACACTTGCGCGCGGATTTGCTCACCTCGCTCCCCCTTGAACGGCGGCTTTTCCAGGGCCGCCCGGTCCTCTCGGCAGCGTCTGCAGTGAATGGTCTCCAACGGGCTCTCCTCGGAGAAGCAGTGGGGCCCACCTCCGGTGGACTCACGTCTCGCGAACGGGTATCTTCCCCTGCTGGCCCTGGGGCATCGATCGCTGGCCCTGGGGCTTACCTGACCACGTGTTCGGGGTTTCTTGGATCCAAGTCGACGACGTCGATGAGAGAAAGGCAGCTGACCCACCTGGAGAAGCGGCTCCTTGAGGAGCGCTCCAGGGCCCTCCGCTCCCTCGGCCTGTTCGATCAGATGGCGAAGGCCGATCGCGAATCGCACGACTCTGATCTGGCCGCCTACACGGACCACATGGCCGACCAGGGAACCGAAGCGATGGAGCGGGAAAAGGCGGCGCTCTTCGCCACCAAGGAGGGGCGCTACCTGTATCGGATCGAGGAAGCGCTGCGTCGGCTGTACAACGATCCCAAGACCTTCGGCGTCTGCCACACGTGCGGCGCTCCCGTGGGGTTCGAGCGGCTGGACGCCCTCCCGCACGCGCGCTACTGCATCGACTGCAAGGTTCGAGAAGAAGAGTCCGTGTGACGGTTCAGCCCACTTCCTCGAGCTCCTTCTTGGATCTCGTGTGAATAGGGCTCGCATCCCTCCACAGGCCCTCGATCTGATCACGGACCCTCCGCACCTTAGCCTCCAGGGGCTGATCCTGGAGGTGGTACCGCGCGGCGCTCAGAGCCCGATAGGCGCGCCACAAAGCGGATGACGCCGGGGTCTGCTCGTGGCTCCGGCGCTTTTCTCCGCGAACGCGGGCCAGCACCCAATCCGTCATCTCTTCATCGAGGAGCAAGACGTCTCCCTCGGTCTTGGACTCCTTCGTAACGAACTTCTGCAGCTTCTTCTTGAAGCTCTTCGGTACCCCCGCCACCACGTACACGGACAGATCGTCCCTCTCCAGCATTTCCGAAGCCATCGGACCTCCGGTTGTCTTCCAGTGATTGTCAACCGGGATCCCGGCGCCGCCGGCGCCGAGTCACTACAGGACCTCCGCGAGGTCCGCCGCGAGCAAGCCGGCCTGCCACGCCCGAATCCCGGGGACGCGACCCAAGCTCTCCGCCGATGACGGCGGGCTCTCAGCCAGGAGCTGAAGCACCGAGTTCGCGAGGAGCGTACCCTTGTCGATGCCCAGCTCCGAGGCGCTGGCGTTCCTCACCGCCTTGAGCCTGGCGAGGCGGGCCTCGACCTCCGGTGCGGGACGTCGCCCGGATCCGTTCCCTCTGCGCGGCGTCCGGGGATAGCCCCGAATCTCAACGTCCGGCGCTCGATCTACGCTCCGCAGGCTAACGAGGAGCTCCTCACCGCTTCGACGGGCCAGACGGGCACTCATGCCCGGAATCTTCTCGAGCTCGCGAATCGAGCCGGGTGACCGCTTCGCCACTTCCAGAAGGACCGTGTCTCCCGCCACCCGGAAGAGCGCCCGATCCTGCTCCTTCGCGATGCGATTCCGCCACTCGAGCGCCTCCCGAAGGCGCGCGACCTGTCTTGGCTCCAGCTCTCGGGCCGGTCGGACCCGGGTCACGGGATCGCCGTTCGGCTCCTCCTCGAAGCGCACCTTCTCGAGTTCGCGGAACTCCTCCTTGGCCCACGCCACGCGGCCCTTCTCCTCCAGTTCACGCAAAAGATGCTCCCGGAGCTCCACGAGGTACGCGGTGTCTTGTGCGGCGTACTCCCTCATGGGATCGGGTATGGGGCGTTCGGCCCAGTCCGCTTTCTGGTATTTCTTCGACACCTGGACCCCCAGGCGCTCCCTGAGGAGGGGAGAGAGCCCGATGCCCTGGGCTCCGACAAGCGACGCGGCGATCTGTGTGTCGAAGAGGCCGGTCACACCGATCCCGAGATCCCGATGCACCAGTCGGACGTCGAAGTCCGCCCCGTGCATGACCAGCTCGACTCCGGGGTCCTCAAGCGCCGCCTTCAAATGGGGCGCCGGGTCTACCGAGAGCGGATCGATGAGGAAGGTCAGCGATCCGACCGTGACCTGGAGAAGGCAAAGGCGGTCGGAGTACCGATGGTAGCCCGCGGCCTCGCAGTCCAGCCCAATCCGGTTCGTGGTGGACAGGGCAGCGCCCACGGAGTTAAGCCCCTCGCGGCCCTCGACATATCGGATCTCCATCCCCTACCGTCCACCTCCGAGCGCGGGACCGGGAAATCGATGATTGATACACACTTCCGGGCCCTTTGTTCCGCTCAATCAGGGGCGTCCGGCCGGGCACTCCATGCGGCCGGTAGCGGGTCAAAACGACCCATGACCGGGGCGGTCGGGGTGGGGTTGCATCGGGGCATCCAGGCGCCGCAACTTCGCTTTCGCCTTCTCTGCGCTCGTCACCGGCCCGGCTCCGAGCGAAGCTCCACATGGGTAGGGTGACCGGTGCCGAACCCCTGCAGGACGACCCCGACAGAGGCGGTGCCCCATGCTCCGCACGAAAGTCGTCTGCACGATCGGGCCCGCGACGACCGGCCCCGCAGAGATCCTAGCCCTTGCGGAGGGCGGGATGGACGTCGCGCGTCTGAACCTGTCTCACGGGGACCACGTGCATCACCGGAGCGTGATCCGGGCCGTCCGGGAAGCCGCGGAGGCGACCGGGCGCCCGAGTCACGTTTGCCTCCGAGACGGCGGCCGGAGAGGGCGAGATTCCCACCACCTACGCTGGGCTCGCCGAGGATGTGCGGGCCGGCGACCGGATCCTCGTGGACGACGGCCTCTTGGACCTGGAGTGCGAGGCGGCCGAGGGGGAGCGCGTGACGCTCAGGGTTGTGAGAGGGGGCCTTCTCAGGTCCGGAAAGGGGATCAACATCCCGGCACGGGCGCTCTCCATCCCCAGCATCACCGCGAAGGACGAGGACGATCTGGATTTTGTGCTCGGGGAGGGGGTGGAGTACGTCGGGCTCTCCTTCGTGCGGCGCGCCGCGGACGTGCGCGGGCTCCGCGAGCGCGTGGGCGGCCGCGCCCTTCTCGTGGCCAAGATCGAGCTCGCGCAGGCCCTCGCCCACGTCGACGAGATCCTAGAGGCCTCAGATCTGGTAATGGTCGCCCGCGGAGATCTCGGGGTCGAGCTCCCGTTCGAGGAGGTGCCGCTCGCGCAGAAGCGGATCATCCAGAAGGCGAACCTGCACGCCCGTCCCGTGATCACGGCCACGCAGATGCTCGAGTCCATGATCGAGCACGCGCGCCCCACGCGGGCGGAGGCGTCGGATGCCGCGAACGCGGTGCTGGACGGCACCGACGCCGTGATGCTGTCGGGTGAAACGGCGGTGGGCAGCTATCCCCTGCTCGCGCTCGAGGCCATCGTTCGCATCGCGCGGGAGATCGAGCGGAGCGGCGTCCTCGAGCGGGGGCCAAGGCATCTGGACGACCCTCGGCACGAGGCGCGGCTCGGCGCTTCCCGTCGCGAGCACGCGGTCGCGCTGGCGGCCGTGGACGCCGCTCGTCACCTGGAGGCGCCCGCGGTGCTCGTGATCACTCGGAGCGGCTTCTCGGCCCGCCTCGTGTCGTCCCACCGGCCTCCCGCTCCCATCTTCGCGGTCACGACCGAGCCGGAGACCTACCGACAGCTCGCCGCCGTCTGGGGCGTACGACCTCTCCTGGCCCGGGAACGGGAAGTCAGTTATGAATCGCTCAGCGCGTTCGGGAAGCGGGCGATCCTGGAGGCGCGAACGGGCCGAGAGGGCGACTCGATTGTGCTCACGTCAGGGTACCCGTTCCATGAGCCGGGAACCACGAACACACTGAGGGTGGAGCTCCTCTGACTCGCTCGTCGTGGCAGACGTAGCGCGGCCCGCCGCGATCGTGCTGGGAACCCCCCGGAAGGGCGACGGCCGGTGAGGCTCACGTTTCTCGGGACCGGTACGTCGTTCGGGATCCCGGTCGTGGGGTGCGGCTGCCGGGTGTGCTCCTCGGGCGACCCTCGTGATCGACGCACCCGGCACGCGGCCCTCCTCTCGTTCGGCGACGGACGGCGGGTGCTGATCGACACGCCTCCCGAGCTCCGGCTCCAGCTCCTCCGTGAGGCGGTGGATCGGATCGACGCCGTATGGTTCACCCACGTCCACGCCGATCACCTGCACGGGATCGATGACCTTCGCATCTTCTCGCTCCGGTCCGGTCGCGCGGTGCCCGCGCACGCATCCATGGAGGCACGGAGGGTCTTGGAGCACCGTTACGACTACATCTTTGATCTCGCGCAGCTTCCAGAACGCGGCACGTCGAAGCCGCAGATCACGCTCCACACGATCGAGCGAGGGCGAGTCGAACGCGTGGCTGGTGAACCGTTCACGCCGCTCGAGGTCCCGCACGGCTCGATCCGGGTGATGGGGTTCCGGGTCGGCGCGCTGGGGTACGTGACCGATGCGAAGAAGCTCCCGCCCGCGACGGTTGACGCGCTCCGGGGAGTCCGTGTTCTCGTTCTGAATGCTCTCTGGTGGGGAGATCCGCACCCGACGCACTTTAACGTCGAGGAGGCGCTCGACACGGCGCGTTTGATCGGAGCGCGACAGACGTTCCTGACCCACCTCACGCACCGGGTCGCGCACGCCGAGCTTGAGGCGAACCTCCCGTCCGGGGTCGCTCCCGCGTACGACGGACTCTCGGTCGAAGTGCCGGGGACCGAAGGGGAGCCATGACTCTCGTTCGACTCCAGCCCGCGAACATGCTCGCATCGGCGCTCGGCTCCTCCGGGACCCGGGACACGCGGCTGGACGGCGACCTGGCCGCCCGATTCGATGAGGCGCACGCCGCGGTCACGACCCGACGCAGTGCGGGCGCGATGGGGTTCTACGACCTCCCCTACGACCGTGATGCCGCGACGCAAGTCCAGGAGGTCGCGGATTCCTTCGGGCAGTGGTTTCAGTCGTTCGTGGTTGTCGGCATCGGGGGGTCGAGCCTCGGCGCGCGGGCCATCGGCGATGCGCTGCGGGGGCCGCTGTGGAACGAGCGCTCCCCGGAGGGGCGAGAGCACTTCCCGCGGCTCTATTTCCTCGAGAACGCCGATCCCGACACGCTCCACGCCCTCTTGGACCACCTGGACCTGCGCACGACGCTCTTCAACGTGGTGAGCAAGTCCGGGTCGACGGTCGAGACGATGGCCCAATACCTGATTCTCGAGGAGGCGCTGGGGCGGGTCGTGGAGGCCGATCGGCTCCGGGCGCACCTCCTCTTCACGACCGACGCGTCGGATGGAGCTCTACGCCACCTCGCGCAAAAGCTGGGCGTCCCCGCGCTGGCCATTCCTCCCACGGTGGGGGGCCGATACTCCGTACTCTCTAGCGTGGGGCTCCTTCCGGCGGCGGTGGTTGGAGTCGATGTCGGAGACCTCCTCTCTGGGGCGGCGGAGATGGAGGCGCTCTGTCGCGCGCCGTCCCTTCGCGAGAATCCGGCGGGGCTCTTCGCGACGCTCCTCCATGTGGCTCACGTGGAGCGGGGGCAGTCGATCCACGTGTTGATGCCCTACTCGGATCGGCTTCGAACCTTCGCACTCTGGCTCCGGCAGCTCTGGGCGGAGTCGCTGGGGAAGGCTCACGACCGGGAGGGACGGCTCGTCGAGACCGGCCCCACGCCACTCGCGGCCGTGGGCGCTGTGGACCAGCACTCCATCCTCCAGCTCCTGATGGAAGGACCCCGGGACAAAGTCGTGTGCCTCTTCCGCGTCCGCGAGCGGGAGCATCCGATGGACATCCCCAGGCTCCACTCAGAGCTTTCCGTGCCGGCCCGCCTCGGCGGGCACACTTTGGAAGCCCTCCTCGAGAACGAGCGACGCGCCACAGCCGAGGCTCTCCGGGAGGCGGGGCGGCCCTCCCTCTCGATCGAGGTCGAGCGCCTCGATGCGCGATCGCTGGGTGCCCTCTTCATGCTGTTCGAGATCGCGACCGCGTACGCGGGGGAGCTCTACGGCGTGGACCCGCTGAACCAGCCCGGGGTCGAGCTGGGGAAGACGATCACGAATCGAATGCTCGCGGCGGCGGCCGACTGGCCGGCGGGGCCCCAGCACGAGTCCCATGAGGGGGGAGGAGATCCCTCCGGCTGATAAGGAACTCCGTCCGCGTGACATGGTAGTACCACCGCCGCCGGGACCCCGGCCGCCGACCCGTCCGAAGCCGAGTTCTGGAGATCGAGCCATGCGCGACCGCGACGACGCACCGTACATCGTGGTGGAAAGGGAACACAGCGGAGGCGTCGGTGCCTTCATACTGGGAGCGCTGCTCGGCGCGGGAGTGGCCCTGCTTCTCGCGCCCCGATCCGGGGCGGAAACCCAGCAGCAGATCCGGGAAGGGGCGGCGAAGATCCGCGATGCGGCGGAGGAAAAGGTCCGAGAGGTCCAGCGCCAGCTCGAGGGCCGGCTCGAGAATGCCCGTGCGGAGGTCAGAGGCCGGGTGGAGCAGGTCAGGGAGGCGGTCGAGGCGGGACGCGAGGCCGCACAGGACGCGAGGGCCGAGCTGGAGAGCCGGATCGAACGGTCCAAGGCCGCGTATCGGGCGGGGACGGAGGATGCCGGCGGGGCTTCCGTGGAGGAGCCGGAGGAGAGCTGACCCCGCTCCCACACGAGCGGACGGAAGGCAGCCCGAGCGTCGTCGGATCCATCGGGTCCGAGTCGGCCCTCTTCCTGCGCGAGCTGCGGATCCGATCCATCGAGTCCGATCTGTTCTTCATGGCCGGCGCCATCACGTTCAACGTGCTGGTGGCGATCGTCCCCTTCCTTCTCGTGGCCGTCGGCATCGGGAGCTTCCTCGCGGCCGCCCGGATCGGTGAGGGCCCGAACCAGCTGCTGGATGTCGTCCTCTCATATCTTCCTGCGCTCCAGGGAGACGCGGACCTGGTCGAGCCCCTGGGGCGGCTCCTTGAGGAAATCGTAGCCGAGCGAGCCGGCTTCTCCCTGCTCGGAGCACTCGTCCTTCTCTGGACATCGACCCGCCTCGTGGCCTGCCTCCGGATCGCGCTCCGGGACGTCTTCGAGCTGGAGCGCCATCGTGGGCTCCTGGCCGGCAAGGCGTTCGATCTCGTCACGGTCATCGTCGCGGGAGGGCTCCTGCTCCTGAACGTGGGGATCACGGTAGGGGCGCGGACGCTCCAGGCCATGGGGATCGTGGTGCTGGGAATCGGGGGGACCGCGGCGGCGTTCCTCCAGAACGCAACGGGCCTGTTCCTCTCGGTGGCCTCGGCGTGGGTGCTCTTCTTCCTCGTCTACTGGAAGGTTCCGGCCGGTCGGATCCCCTTTCGCACGGCCGCGGTGGGCGCGACCTTTACCGCGGTGGCATACGAGCTGATGAAAGGGCGGCTTCGCCTGGTTCGCGACCTCGGTGGCCGACTATTCGAGCGTGTACGGAAACCTCGCGGTGGCCGCCATCCTCTTCTTCTGGATCTATTACAGCGCGGTCGTGTTCATCCTGGGAGGCCAGGTGGCGCGGGTCTACGAGATCAGGAGCGCGTCCTCGGCAGCAAGCTAGGAGCATGGCGGACGAGCCCTCCGGACGTCGGGTCATCGCCACGAACCGCAAGGCTCGTCACGAGTACGAGATCCTCGATACCTGGGAAGCGGGTCTCGTCCTCGCCGGCCCGGAGGTGAAATCGATACGCGCGGGTCACGTGTCCTTCACGGACACGTTCGCTCGTGTGGACGGGGGCGAGGTCTGGATCTACAATCTGCACATCTCGCCGTACGATCCCGCGAGCCGATGGAACCTGGACCCCGAGAGACCGCGGAAGCTCTTGCTCCACGGGCGCGAAATCCGAAAGCTGGTCGGTAGGGTGGAGGAGCGCGGCTTGTCCCTGATCCCCCTCGACGTCTACTTCAGAGGCGGATATGCCAAGACGACGCTCGCGCTGGGTCGAGGAAAGCGCTTGTACGACAAGAGAGAGACGCTGAAGCGCCGGATCCAGGAGCGCGAGGCCCGGCGCCAGGAGAAGGACGATTGATCCGGATGAGAGCCCCGGCTGTCCGCCCCCCGATCACCCTCCTCGCCTCCGCGTTTGTCGTTGCGGCCGTGTTCGAGCCGGCGGCCGGCCAGTCCTTCGAGTCGCTCCCGATTCACCTACCGGACGGGATACGGGCCTCCGTCCCCGTAGTGCGGCACCGGGACTATCCGGCCGTCCCGGCGGCGGCGCTTATCCCCCTGGGTTGGACCGTCGTGCTTGGGGCGGACCGGGTGGAAGCCGTGCTCCGCCACCCCGCCGGAGTCGAAATCTCCCTCGCCGCGGGCTCCCCGTTCATCCGGTGGAGCGGCGAGCTCGTCCAGCTCATGCACTCGCCCTACTGGTTCGGGGACACGCTGTACCTCCCCCTCCAACTGCTCGCGGACATCTTCCCGGCCGGGATGCCGGAGACCTACAGCTTCGACCCCGAAGATCGGGTGCTCGAGGTGGCGGGTCCGTTCGGGGGCCCCGCTCCGGCTGCCCAGCCGGCTGGTGGGCCTCCCGCGCCCGGCGCCGCCGCGGCTGGGCCGAACCCGCCTGTCCCCCCGGCGGTTCCGGACGGCCCCAGAGCGCCGCGCGTTGTGATCGTCGACCCGGGGCACGGCGGGTCGGACCCCGGCGCGGTCGGGGAGGGGGGCCTGAGAGAGAAGGACGTTGCGCTCGCCATCGCCCTCGCGCTGGCGCGGGAGCTCGCCCAGGATTCCGATATCGAGGTGCGGCTGACCCGGGACCGTGACGTGGACGTCCCGCTCTTGACCCGTGGAGAGTGGGCCACGGAGTGGAAGGGCGATCGGCCGGGCGTCTTCATCTCCCTCCATGCGAACGCGCTGACAGATCGCGAGGGGGTCCGTGGGTTCGAGACCTACTTCCTCTCTGAGGCGAGGGACGAGAGCGAGCGGCGGGTCGCCGCTCTGGAGAACGCGCCCCTGGCCGCTCTCTCCTCCGCTATGGACGTCGGATCCGGCGCGCAGGATCCGCTGCTCGGATCGATCCTGATGGATCTGGCGGCGTTCGATCACCCGCGCTGGTCCGCCGATCTGGCCCGACGGGTCCAGCAGGAGCTGGGCGGCTTCCACCTGGGCACCGATCGCGGCGTGAAGCAGGGGCCGTTTGCGGTGATCACAAGCGCCGTGATGCCGTCGGTGCTCGTCGAGATCGGGTTCGTCACGAACCTCGAGGAGGAGCGACTGCTCTCTCGCCCGGAGTTCCACCGGGACGCGGCTCAGGCCCTGGCTCGCGCGGTCAGGGAGTTCTTCGGGGGCTACCCCCCCGGGCCAGCGGACTGACGGGTGGACCTCGCGGTCGATCTCCTCGGCGTCCGGTTCAGGAACCCTGTCCTCCTCGCCGCCGGGACGTGCGGGTTCGGGGAGGAGGTCCAATCGGTCGTGGACCTCCAGGCGCTCGGAGGCCTGGTGACGAAGTCGGTCACGCTCGACGCCCGGTGGGGAAGCCCTCCGCCACGGGTCGCCGAGTTCCGCGCCGGCATGCTGAACTCCGTGGGCCTCGCGAACCCGGGGGCGCGCGCCGTTTTGGAGGAGAAGCTCCCGTGGATCCGGGACCACCTGGACGGGCTCCCGGTCTTCGTCAGCGTGGCCGGACATCGACCGGACGAGTATTGGGAAGTGGTCGAGAGGCTCGATCCGGGTCCCGCGTTCGTGGGCTTCGAGCTGAACCTCTCCTGTCCAAACGACGCCCGGCGGAGCGGGCTTCCGTTCGCCCTGGACCCGGACGCCCTCTTTCGGGTCGTGTCCGGCGTGAGGGAGCGGACTCGGCGACCGCTCCTGGCGAAGCTGGCCCCGAACACCGCGGATTGGGGTCCGGTGGTCCAGGCGGCGGAGGAGGGCGGAGCCGATGCGCTCACGATGGTGAACACGCTCCCCGGTCTTCTCCTGGACCCCCGGACCCGACGGCCCCTTCTCGGGGCCGGGGCCGGCGGCGTGAGCGGGCCTGCGCTCCGGGCTCTGGGGATGCATGCGGTCTGGACCGCCTCCCGCCTCACGCGCCTCCCGCTCCTCGGGGTTGGCGGGATCGCCACGGGAGAAGACGCGGCTGAGTACGTCCTGGCCGGGGCCACGCTCGTACAGGTGGGCACAGCGTCCTTCTGGGACCCCCGGGCCCCGGGTCGAGTAGTGGAGGGGCTCCGGCGGTTCGGAGCTTCCCAGGGAGTCCGTCACATGGCCGACATCGTAGGGGGGGCCCTGCCGCCGGCCCGCCCACCGTCCGATCCGGCCGGTGAGGGTAGTCGTCCGGACCCGGCGCGGACCCGGAGCGAGCGGGTCGGGTCGCCGGACCGGAGCGGGGCGGCGTCCGGGCGACCTGGTACGACCGACTCGGGGTCCCCCCGCACGCCGGACACGGAGACCTCACGCGCGCCCGACACGGAAGCTGCCCGCACGACGGACATGGGGGGATCCCGCGTGGCTGAGCTAGTCGTCGCGCTGGACTTTCCGCGTCCAGCTTCCGCGCTAGCCCTCGTGGAGCGGCTCGGATCGGTTCCCCGCTCCTTCAAGGTCGGCCTCGAGCTCTTCACTGCGGGGGGGCCGGCCGTCGTGCGGGAGCTCGTGTCGAGGGGCGGGCGCGTGTTCCTGGATCTCAAGCTCCACGACATTCCCAACACAGTTGGCGGGGCGGCGGCCGCGGCCGCGGAGCTCGACGCGACCTACTTGACGGTGCACGCAGGGGGCGGCGGAAGGATGGTCGCCGCGGCGCGGCGCGCGGTGGAGGGCTCGGCGACCCGAGTGCTGGCGGTGACGGTGCTGACCTCTCTGTCTGCCGAGGACCTTGCCGAGATCCGGGGCACAGGTGCCCCGGATCCCATGGAGGAGGCGGCCCGCTTGGCCCGACTCGCTGTGGACTCGGGTGCGCACGGCGTCGTGGCCTCGGTGGGGGAAGTCGCGGGTCTTCGGTCGGTGGTCGGGGCGGACGCGCTCATGGCGGCCCCGGGAATACGGCTTCCCGGCGACGAGGTTGACGACCAGAGGCGGGTTTTCGGCCCCGCGGAAGCCATCCACGCCGGAGCGGACCTTCTCGTAGTCGGGCGGCCGATCAGCCGGGCCTCCGATCCCGCCGCCGCGCTCGGGCGCTTCCTGTCCGCGATGCGGCCGGAGATGTCGGAGACATGAGGGCCCCGGGCGCTCGAAGCCCCCAGGGCGGCGCGGCCGCGCTCTTCCTGGCCGTCACGATCGTGGGATCGGAAGGGCCGGCTCCGACCCTTCCGGTGACGGCGGCGGTGTGGCTTCCGGCGCGGGCCGCCGGGCCCGGCGCTCTGCCGGCCCCCCGCCCCACGCTGGCGTCGGACACGATCGAGGTCGCGTCGAATCCCCTGGAGGGGGCGGCGCGCGCGTTCGCGCGCGCTCTGCTCGACCCGTCCGGGGACGCTGTGGACGGTATCCTCGGCTCGGGCGGGATTCGACTCCAGCTCGACGCGGCCGCGCACGCGGGCCTTTCGTCCCGCCAGGCCGTGGCCTCTCTCCGCGACTTCCTGCGTGAGTACGAGGGCGCGCAGACGGCGGTGACCCGGGCTGCCCCGGTCGCGGGGTCACCGGACCGCGGCTTCGCCGAGGTCCACTGGTCGGCGAGGGTCGCGGGGACGTCGCAGGCGCTCCGGCGCGTGCTTTTCGTCGGGCTCGTCGAGATCTCGGGTGAGTGGCGGGTGGACGAGATCCGATTCGTCCCGTGAACCTGCGCCTCTACAACACGCTCTCCCGCCGGCTGGAGACCTTCGAGCCCCTAGCCCCGGGGAAGGCGACGATCTACGGCTGCGGGCCGACCGTTTACGGCCACGCGCACATCGGAAACTTCCGCACCTTCCTCTTCTACGACCTCGTGCATCGCTATCTAGCGTGGAAGGGGCTCCGGGTCCGTTTCGTCATGAACCTGACGGATGTGGACGACAAGACGATCCGGGCCGCGAGGGAGGCGGGGAAGACGCTGACCGAGTACACGAAGCCCTTCGCCGAGTCGGTTATCGCGGAGTCCGACACCCTCGGCATCCGCCGGCTCGAGCGATATCCGCGAGCCACGATGTACATCGAGGAGATGGGCTGGCTGGTGAATCGGCTTCTCGAGGGAGGCCTGGCGTACCGGACCGACGACGGCTCGGTGTTTTACGACATCTCCGCGTTTCCGGGCTACGGGAAGCTTTCGGGGACCGACCTCGAGGCCGGCCGCCCCGGGGAACGGGTCCAGGAGGACGATTACGGGAAGGACGACGTCCGGGACTTCGCGCTATGGAAGGGGGTGAAGCCTGGAGACGAAGAGGTGGGTGCGGCCTGGGACACGCCATGGGGAAAAGGACGCCCCGGTTGGCACCTCGAGTGCTCCGCGATGGCGCTCTCCGAGTTGGGTCAGACCATCGACCTGCACCTCGGTGGCGAGGACCTGGTCTTCCCGCACCACGAGGACGAGATCGCCCAGAGCGAGGGGGCGACGGGCCTCCCGTTCGCGCGGTACTGGCTGCACGTAAAGCACCTGCGCGTGGAAGGGAAGAAGATGTCCAAATCGGCCGGGAACTTCATTACCGTGCGGGATCTCCTGGATGAGGGGATCTTCCCGGCAGCGATCCGGCACCTCCTCATCTCCGCCCAGTACCGGAGCGACCTCAACTTTACGAGGGAGGGGCTTGAGGGCTCCACGAAGGCGGTGAGGCGGCTGCTCGATTTCGAGGAACGTCTGAGCGCGCACCCGGTGAGCTCCGATGCGGCGCCCACGTCCCTGCCGGTCCTCGCGGACGAGGCCATGGCCTCGTTCACCGAGGCCATGGACGATGATCTGAACGTCTCGGGGGCGTTCGGAGCCCTCTTCGTGCTCCTCAATCGGACGAACACGCTCCTGGACGGGACGCCGGCTATCCAGCCGGTCGAGCGGGATCGGGCCCGGTCGGTCCTGGTCTCCCTGGATGAGGTCCTGGGGCTCCTTGAGGTTGGGCGCCGCGAGCGCGCGGTCGACCCCCAGCTCCGTGGGTGGGTCGAGGAGCGTATCGAAGCGAGGGCCCGGGCCCGAGACGAGAGGGATTGGGCGGCCGCCGACGCCATCCGCCAGGAGCTCCTTGCCAGGGGGATCGTGCTGGAGGACGGGCCCGCCGGAACACGCTGGAAAGTCAATCCACACAACGGTTGACACCCCTGAAAGGGTCTTATAAAATGAAAAGCTCTGTTCTCGCTGACGTAGCTCAATTGGTAGAGCAGCCGCCTTGTAAGCGGCAGGTTGTGGGTTCGAGTCCCGCCGTCAGCTCCTTCGCCGTGCTCAGTGACCACGCCCCGCGTGTCGTGCGCACGGCGAAACGCTTGTGAGGTGGGGTACCGAAGCGGTCAAACGGGGCAGACTGTAAATCTGCTGGCTCAAGCCTTCGTAGGTTCGAATCCTACCCCCACCATGGCTCAGCCGGCGCCCCGGGAAGGCCGCGAGGACACCCGCCGGAGGGGAGGAAAGAAACACAGCGCTCGCCATGCGGGAGTAGCTCAGTTGGCTAGAGCATCAGCCTTCCAAGCTGAGGGTCGCGGGTTCGAGTCCCGTCTCCCGCTCTCCGGTCCAGCTTGGAGGACCGGGCAGCAAGGCTCCGGTAGCTCAGGGGTAGAGCACTTCCTTGGTAAGGAAGGGGTCGAGGGTTCAACTCCCTCCCGGAGCTCTGTGGGGAGGCGGGGATCCTGTGGGGGCGAGGATCCGACGACACGGAGAGAAGGATCCGGCGGGGGCGAGGACCCGACGACCGGCGTCGCGCTGGACTGATCGACGGAACTTCAAGAGGCGACCACACCGATGGCCAAGGCGAAATTCGAGCGAACGAAGCCGCACGTAAACGTGGGGACGATCGGACACGTGGACCACGGGAAGACGACGTTAACGGCGGCGATCACGGAGATTCAGGCAACGAAGGGGCTCTCCGAGTACGTGACGTTCGACCAGATCGACAAGGCGCCGGAGGAGCGAGAGCGGGGGATCACGATTGCGACGGCGCATGTGGAGTACGAGACGGACAAGCGGCATTACGCGCACGTGGACTGCCCGGGGCACGCGGACTACGTGAAGAACATGATCACGGGCGCGGCGCAGATGGACGGGGCGATCGTGGTGGTGAGCGCGGCGGACGGTCCGATGCCGCAGACGCGAGAGCACATTTTGCTCGCGCGGCAGGTAAATGTGCCGTACATCGTGGTGTTTCTGAACAAGTGCGACATGGTGGAGGACGAGGAGCTGCTGGAGCTGGTAGAGTTGGAGGTCCGGGAGCTGCTGAGCGAATATGACTTTCCGGGTGACGACATCCCGGTGATCCGGGGGAGCGCTTTGAAGGCGCTCGAGAGCGGGAAGGCGGACGACGAGTGGGGGAAGAAGATCATGGAGCTGCTGGACGCGATCGACACCTACATTCCGGAGCCGGAGCGGGACACGGAAAAGCCGTTCCTGATACCGGTGGAGGACGTGTTCACGATCACGGGACGGGGGACGGTGGCGACGGGGCGGATCGAGCGGGGGGTGGTGAAGGTGAGCGACGAGGCGGAGATCGTGGGGCTGAGCGCGCCGAAGGGGATGAAGACGGTGGTGACGGGGGTGGAGATGTTCCGGAAGATGCTGGACGAGGGGCGGGCGGGAGACAACGCGGGGCTGCTGCTGAGGGGGGTGAAGAAGGAGGAAGTGGAGCGGGGGATGGTGTTGGCGAAGCCGGGGTCGATCACGCCGCACACGAAGTTCAAGGCGGAGGTGTACGTGCTGACGAAGGAAGAGGGAGGCCGGCACACGCCGTTCTTCAACGGCTACCGACCGCAGTTCTACTTCCGGACGACGGACGTGACGGGATCGGCGAACCTGGCGGAGGGGGTGGAGATGGTGATGCCGGGCGACAACGTGCAGCTGGAGGTGGAGCTGATCAGCCCGATCGCGATGGAGAAGGAGTTGCGCTTCGCGATCCGCGAAGGCGGCCGCACGGTGGGTGCCGGCGTCGTTACGGACATTCTGGAATAGCCACCCTTGGTCGGCCGGATCCGTATTCGACTGAAGGCCTTCGACCACTGGGTCGTGGACCAGACTGCGTCGGACATCGTGCGGGCCGCCGAGAAGACGGGCGCGACGGTGAAGGGGCCCATACCGCTTCCCACGAAGCGGGAGCGCTGGACGGTGCTCCGCGGGCCGCATATCGACAAGAAGTCGAGAGAGCAGTTCGAGCTCCGGACGCATAAGAGGCTGATCGACATCATAGACAGCCGTACGGCCACGGTAGACGCGCTCACGAAGCTCGAGCTTCCAGCCGGCGTGGACGTCGAGATCAAGGTGGACTGAGGCAGGGCGATGCCGAGCGGCACCTGCAGGAATGGCGAGGGGAAGGGAGCCATGGCGGGAATCATCGGGCGGAAGGTCGGCATG
Source organism: Longimicrobiales bacterium (assembly GCA_965198065.1). Lineage (GTDB taxonomy): Bacteria > Gemmatimonadota > Gemmatimonadetes > Longimicrobiales > Gaopeijiaceae > SHZS01. Next base: position 2,208,324 of record CBDAON010000004.1, read on the forward strand.
ATGCGGGTGTTCGACGACGAGGGAATGGCCGTCCCTTGCACAGTCGTCGAGGCCGGGCCGTGCCCCGTGGTCCACGTCGTGGACAGGGAGGACGCCGGCTATCGCGCGGTCCAGCTCGGGTTCGGGAGGAAGAAGGCAACGCGCTCGAGCATGGCAGAGACGGGTCACGCCCGGCGCGCGGGGCTGGACTACGCTCCCTTCGTGCTCCGCGAGTTCCGCTTCCCGGGGGACGCGTCCACGGAGTCCGGACAGGAGCTCACCGTAGATCAGTTCTCACCCGGGGATCGGGTGAAGGTGACGGGGAAGTCCAAGGGACGCGGCTTCCAGGGGGTCGTGAAGCGGTACGGGTTCGCTGGGCGCCCCGCCTCGCACGGGCACCCGATGTCCCGGAACCCCGGCTCCATGGGCCCGGGGACCGACCCCTCGAGGACGATCAAGGGGAAGCGGCTCCCGGGGCGTATGGGCGGGACCCGGACGACGGTAAGGAACCTTCTGGTCGTGAAGGTAGACACCGAGCGGAACCTCCTTTTCGTGCGGGGAGGGCTTCCGGGCCCGCTGAACGGCCACCTCTTCATCACCAAGTAATCCCATGGCGAAAGCGCGTTATTACAAAGCTGACGGGAAGAAGGGCCGGGCGCGGGAGCTCCCCTCGGAGCTCTTCGACGACGAGGTGAACGAGGCGGTCCTGCACCGGGTCGTGAAGGCTCATCAGTCGAATCAGCGTCAGGGAACCGCCTCGGCGAAATCCCGGGGCGAGGTGCGGGGCGGAAGCCACAAGCCATGGAGGCAGAAGGGGACGGGTCGGGCGAGGCAGGGGACCATCCGGGCGCCACACTGGCCGGGCGGGGGGCGAGCGTTTCCGCCCCAACGCCACTCGTGGCGCGAGCGGGTCCCGAAGAAGGTGAAGGCGCTCGCCCGGCGCTCCGCCATGTCTGCCCGCGCGGGAGAGGATCGGGTCGTGCTGGTGGATCCCCTCGACTACGAGAAGCCGGCGACTGGGCAGCTCGTGAGGTACCTCGAGGGGATCGACGCGCTGGGAAAGGTTCTCCTGCTCACGGACGGTGTGAAGCAGAACCTCGTGCGGTCAGGCCGGAACGTGCGCGAGCTCAAGGTGCTCCCCTTCGGGGAGGAGTCCACCTACGACATCCTGTGGGCCGGAACCGTCGTGATTGAGCGCACGGCCGTCGAACGGCTCGCCGAGGCTGCCGAGACGGATGAGGACGGAGAGGCCGCCGATGCGTGATCTCTACGACGTGATCGTGGCGCCGGTCGTGACCGAGAAGGCCGCCGGGGAGCAGGCGGCGAGCAACGTCTACACGTTCATCGTCCACCGCCAGGCGAACAAGCATCAGATTGCCAAGGCGGTCGAGGCCGTGTGGGACGTCGAGGTCGAGGCGGTTTGGACCGCGAGATATCAGGGGAAAGCCCGCCGGGCCATGCTAGGAAGGATGTCGGCACAGGCTCCCGTGGGGCGGAGGCCTGCCTACAAGAAGGCGAGAGTTCGCCTGACCGAGGGCGACAGCATCGAGTTCTACGAGGTCGGGTGAGAAAGCGCGGGAGACGACGATGCCGCTGAAGAAATTCAAGCCAGTTACGGCCGGTAGCCGGTTCCGGGCAACGGTCGAGACCTCGGAGATCACGCGGCACGAACCCGAACGGTCGCTCACCGAGGGGCTCTCCCAAAGCGGCGGGCGGAACCACCACGGCCGCATGACCACGCGGCGGCGCGGCGGGGGACACAAGCGCCTGTACCGGAAGATCGACTTCCGGAGGGATAAGCTCGAGGTTCCGGGACGGGTCACCGAGATCGAGTACGATCCGAACCGCACGGCGTTCATCGCCCTCGTCTCGTATGCCGACGGAGAGAAGCGCTACATCCTCCAGCCGCGCGGGCTTAAGGTCGGGGACCAGGTGATCGCCGGTCAGGCGGCGGACATCGTCGTGGGGCACTCGCACAAGTTGTTGCGGATCCCGCTCGGCACCGTGGTCCACAACGTGGAGCTCAAGCCCGGAAAGGGCGGCCAGCTGGCCCGCTCCGCGGGCTCGGGAGTGACGGTTGTGGCCAAGGAGGGGGATTACGTCACCGTGCGCCTGCCCTCGAGCGAGGTGAGGCGGCTCCGGAACGAGTGCACCGCCACGATTGGTCAGGTGGGGAACGTGGACCACGAGCTCCGGGTGCTGGGCAAGGCTGGGGCCAACCGCTGGCAAGGGCGCCGGCCCAAAGTCCGTGGGGTGGCCATGAACCCGGTCGACCATCCGCTGGGCGGTGGTGAGGGTCGCTCGTCGGGCGGCCGCCCTCCGTGCAGCCCCTGGGGCAAGCCGGAGGGGGTGAAGACACGGAAGGGGAACAAGGACTCCACGAAGAACATCCTTCGGGGACGTCGCCGTGGGAAGGCGACGCAGTAAGGAGACGGGCGCGAGGCCGGAACCGGCTGCGCCCGAGCACGGAAGGCGCCGATGCCACGTAGCGTAAAGAAGGGACCGTACATCGCCGAGAAGCTGCTCCTCAAGGTGCAGGTGATGAACTCTCGGAACGAGAAGCGCGTGATCAAGACATGGTCGCGCTCGTCCACGATCTCTCCCGACTTCGTCGGGCACACGATCGCCGTGCACAACGGGAACAAGTTCGTCCCGGTGTACATCACCGAGAACATGGTGGGGCACAAGCTGGGTGAGTTCTCCCCGACGCGGCTCTTCCGCGGGCACGGGGGAAGGCTCTCGGACAAGAAGGTGAAGCCGGCCGGGCCGGCCTGACTGCCGGGCGGTCCGGGAACGAGCGAAGCGCCGTACAAGCGCGACGCGAAGGACAGGCGAGGACGAGGAGAAGGCGATGCGCGCGAGGGCCGTTTCGAAGTACATCCGCATGAGCCCCCGAAAGGTGCGGCTCGTGGTGGATCAGATCCGGGGCGTCCCCCTGAACGAGGCGTACGCGCTCCTCCAGTTCTCGAAGAAGGCGGCCGCCGTCCCGGTTGAGAAGGCTCTCCGCTCTGCGGTCGCCAACGCGCAGTACAGGGGAGAGAGTCAGGGCAACGTGGTGGATGCCGACGAGCTGGTGGTGCGCGAGGCGTACGTGAATGAAGGACCGACGTTCAAGCGATACCGCGCGGCGGCGATGGGGAGGGCGACTCCGATCCGGAAGCGGACGAGCCACATCACAGTCGTCGTGGACACGAGGGCCGGTCTGGGTGATGAGCGCGGTCGTGCGGAGGGAGTGAGCTGAATGGGACAGAAGACGCACCCGATTGGGTTCCGGCTGGGCATCACGAAGGAGTGGAGGTCCAACTGGTATGCCGAGAAGGATTTCCCCGGGCTCCTCCGGGAGGACGAGACGATCCGGCGCTATCTCGAGCGGCGGTTGGTCCACGCGGCGCTCTCCTCGATCTACATCGACCGGAAGCCGTCCAAGATCGTGGTCACGATTCACACGGCCCGCCCGGGGGTGGTGATCGGGAAGCGTGGGGCGGAGGTGGACAAGCTCCGGGACGAGCTGGGTGTCCTGACGAACGCCGAGGTGTCGGTGAACATCGAGGAAGTGAAGCGTCCGGAGCTCGATGCGAGGCTCGTCGCGGACAACGTGGCGCACCAGATCCGGAACCGGATCTCGTTCCGCCGCGCGATGAAGCGAGCGCTCCAGTCCGCGCAACGTGCGGGAGCCGAGGGCATCCGGATCAAGTGCTCCGGGCGCCTGGGCGGGGCCGAGATCGCGCGGACCGAGGGGTACAGCGAGGGGCGGGTGCCCTTGCATACGCTTCGGGCGGACATCGACTACGCGAACGTTGAAGCGCAAACGACCTACGGAACCGTGGGCGTCAAGTGCTGGATCTTCCTCGGCGAGGTCGTGGACGAGCGGCGCGGCCGCACGTACTCGACCGACGTCTGATCGTCAACGGGGATCGCGACCATGTTCTCACCGAAGCGCGTCAAGTTCCGGAAACAGCACAAGGGCCGGATGCGTGGGGCCGCTCAGCGGGGGAATCGGGTCTCCTTTGGCCAGTATGGGCTCCAGGCTGTCCAGGCGGCGTGGATTTCGAGCCGGCAGATCGAAGCCGCCCGTATCGCGATGACCCGGCACATCAAGCGGGGCGGCAAGATCTGGATCCGAATCTTCCCCGACAAGCCGACTACGTCGAAGCCCGCCGAGACCCGGATGGGGAAAGGGAAGGGAAACCCCGAGGGCTGGGTGGCCGTGGTGAGACCGGGCCGCATGATGTTCGAGATGGAGGGCGTCGACCGGGCCACCGCCGAGAAGGCGATGCGCCTGGCCGCCGCGAAGCTCCCGATCAAGACGCGTTTCGTGATCCGGGACGAGGAGCTGGGAGGGTAAGGACTTGACCGCGGCGGACATCCGGGAGATGACGGATCAGCAGATCCGCGAGCGCATGGGCGAGCTCCGCGAGGAGCTGTTCCGGCTGCGTGTGCGGAGCGCGATGATGTCGCTCGAGAACCCGCACCTGCCGAGGCAGGTGCGCCGAGAGATCGCGCGGATGAAGACGATCCTTGGGCAGCGCGAGCTCGGAGGCCAAGCGGGCGAACGGGAGAAGAGATGAGCGACGACGTCGCGAGGGAAGGGTCCGCTCCGGGCACGGAGGCCGCGACCGCCCGCGGGAGCGGGAGGAAGGTGCGGCAGGGGAGGGTGGTCAGCGACAAGGGTCGGAAGACCGTTGTTGTCCGCGTGGACCGTCGCATCCGGCACCCGCTCTACCACAAGTCCCTGGTGCGCTCGAAGAAGTATCACGCCCACGACGAGAAGGACGAATACCGGGTCGGAGACGTCGTGAGGATCCAGGAGACACGCCCCCTCTCCAGGATGAAACGTTGGTGCGTGATCGAGCTGGTCGAGCGGCCGGCCCGGGCGTAACCGCTGGACCGAAGCGTGGGCGGCTGAGGCGATAGGAGCCCCGAGCGATGATACAGCAGGAGTCGATCCTCCGGATCGCGGACAACACTGGCGCCAAGCGGGCGCTCTGCATCCGCGTTCTCGGAGGATCCCGTCGTCGCTACGCGCGCGTCGGGGACGTGATCATCGTGACGATCAAGGACGCGATCCCCAACGCCGGCGTGAAGAAGGGTGAGGTCGCGCGCGCCGTGATCGTGCGGACCGCGAAGGAGATCCGGCGCAAGGACGGCTCTCACATCCGCTTCGACGACAACGCGGCCGTGCTGATCACCGACACGGGTGAGCCTCGAGGGACCCGGATCTTCGGCCCTGTGGGCCGCGAGCTGCGTGACAAGAAGTACATGAAGATCGTGTCTCTGGCTCCCGAGGTGCTGTGATGCGGAAGAAGGAGGCCCCCTCCGAGAGGAAGAAGCCACGGATCGTGAGGGGCGACCGCGTTCGCGTGATTCGCGGGAACTTCCGCGACATGGAGGGACGGGTCCTGCGCGTTGACCGCAACGAGGAGCGGGTCGTGGTGGAAGGCGTGAATATGAGGAAGCGGCATCGGCGGCCGTCGCCAAAGGATCCCGAGGGCGGGATCATGTCGTTCGAGGCGCCGATTCACGTCTCGAATGTGATGCTGATCGATCCGTCCTCGGCCGAGCCGTCACGGCTCCGCACGCGGGTGGACAAAGACGGCACGAAGGAGCGGATCGCCGTCAAGTCGGGGAACCCGGTTCCGCGCCTGCAGGGTGGGGTCTGAGGATGGCGAAGAAGACGAGCGAGAAGGGCGACAAGGCCGAAAAGCGGACAGCTTCCAAGAAGAAGGGGTCCGGGTCGGCCAAGGGCTCCGCCAAGAGAGGCGGTGAAGCCCAGAGCGCCATGCCGCGGGATGAGGCCCCGGAGCCGAGGCTTCTACAGCACTACCGGGACCGGGTGAAGCGCAAGCTCCTGGAGGAGTTCCGGTTCAAGAACGACCATCAGGTGCCGCGCGTGGTCAAGGTCGTGGTCAACGTCGGCATCGGGGACGCCAGTCGAAACCAGAAGCTTCTGGACTCCGTGGTGGCGGAGCTGGCGTCGATAAGCGGTCAGAAGCCGGTGATCACGCGGGCCCGGAAGTCGATATCGAACTTCTCGCTCCGCGAGGGCGTGCCCGTGGGCGTGTCGGTCACGCTCCGGAAGGGACGCATGTACGAGTTTCTGGACCGCCTGATCAGCGCGGCCATCCCACGCGTCCGGGACTTCCGTGGCGTGCCGACGCGGTCGTTCGACGGGCGCGGGAACTACACGCTCGGCGTGAAGGAGCAGATCATCTTCCCGGAGATCGAGTACGACGCCGTCGAGAAGGTGCACGGAATGGACATCACGGTCGTGACCTCGACGGACCAAGACGCCGAGGCGTACGCGCTCCTCCGCGAGCTCGGCTTTCCGTTCCGGGGCGAGACACCGGTCCCGATCCTGGCGTAAGGAAGGAAGATTCGATGGCGAGAAAGGCCCTGATCGAAAAGTCGAAGCGGAAGCCCAAGTTCGGGGTGCGTGCGCGACACCGCTGCAACCGATGCGGGCGTCCCCGTGGGTTCCTGCGTAAATTCGGGCTCTGCCGGATCTGCTTCCGAGAGTTGGCGCTCAAGGGGGAGATCCCGGGGGTCCGGAAGGCGAGCTGGTAGGGGATACGCGCGACATGATGACCGATCCGATCGCAGACATGCTCACGCGGCTCCGGAACGCCGCGCAGGCGGGGCACCGCTGGGCCGACATGCCGGTGTCCAAGCAAAAGGTCGAGGTGGCCCGGATCCTCAAGGAGAACCACTTCGTCTTCGACTACAAGCAACTGGACGACGGCCGTCACGGGGTGCTTCGTGTCTACCTCAAATACCACGAAGGCCAGCCGATCATCCGCCAGCTCAAGAGGGTGTCCACGCCGGGGCGGCGTCGTTACGTCGGGGCGGGCGAGATCCCCAGGGTTCGAAACGGCCTCGGAATGGCCATCCTCTCCACCTCCCGGGGCGTGCTCTCGGACCGGGACGCGCGGAAGGCGGGTGTGGGCGGCGAGCTCATGGCCCTGGTCTGGTGACGGCGATGTCGAGAGTCGGTCAGCGCCCGGTCGAGGTCCCCAAAGGAGTCGAGGTTCGCCTCGAGGGCCGAACCGTCTACGTGAAGGGCCCGAAGGGTGCCCTCTCGATGGAGGCGCATTCCGACGTGCGGGTGGCCGTCGAGGACGGGCAGGTTATCGTTAGCCGTCCGTCCGACCAGCCGAGGCACAAAGCGCTGCACGGTCTCACGCGATCGCTGATCTCGAACATGGTCTCGGGGGTCACGAAGGGGTTCGAGAGGAAGCTGGAGATCCAAGGCGTCGGTTACCGCGCGGAGAAGAAGGGCAACGGAATCACACTGCATGTGGGCTACTCGCACACGGTGACGTATCCCGCTCCCTCCGGGATCTCGCTCGAGACGCCGAGCCCGACCGAGATCGTCGTGAGAGGTCCGGACAAGGCGCTGGTGGGACAGGTGGCGGCCGAGATCCGGGGCGTGCGCCCTCCGGAGCCGTACAAGGGGAAGGGGATCCGCTATGCGGGCGAGCAGGTCCGCCGGAAGGCCGGAAAGACGGCCACCGTGTAGGAGCTGGCGACGAAGGGCTGGACACGGTGGGCGGTCGAGAACCGTAGGAGAGCGTCGTGAGCACGGTCAAGTACTCGAAGGTCAGAAAGAGCCGGAGCCTCCAGCGGGCCCGGCGGCATCTCCGGGTCCGGAGCAAGGTCGCGGGGAGCGCCGAGCGGCCCCGCCTCGTCGTATACCGTTCCCTCAGGAACACGGAGGGCCAGCTCGTGGACGACGAAGCCGGGAGGACGATTCTCGGCCTTTCGACGCTCGCCCCGGAGCTCCGGAGCCTTCCCAGGGAAGAGAAGAATCCCAAGGTTGCGCATGCCAAGGCCGCCGGAAAGCTCCTCGCCGAGAAGGCCCGCGAGAAGGGGATCGAGGCGGTCGTCTTCGATCGCGGGGGTTATCGGTATCACGGCCGCGTGAAGGCTTTCGCCGACGGCGCGCGTGAAGGAGGGCTCAAGTTCTGATGGCGAAGAACAGGGAGCGGAGCCGGGGTCGCGACCGGGAGCGCGAGAGCGACGTCATCGAAACGGTGATCCACATCAACCGGGTATCCAAGGTCGTGAAGGGCGGCCGGCGCTTCTCGTTTACGGCCCTGGTGGTCGTCGGGGACAAGAAGGGACGGGTCGGCGTCTATCTCGCCAAGGCCAATGAAGTCGCCGAGGCGATCCGCAAGGGAATGGAGCACGCCAAGCGTCACATGGTCGACCTGAAGATCGTGAACGGCACGATCCCCCACGAGATCGTGGGGGAGTGGGGGGCTGGGCGGGTCCTTCTCCGCCCCGCCGCGCCCGGCACCGGCGTGATCGCGGGGGGCCCGGTGCGCGCCGTCATGGACGCGGCCGGCGTCACGGACATCCTCACGAAGAGCCTCGGCACGAACAACCCGATCAACGTGGTGCGGGCCACCTTGGACGGTCTAACGCACCTGGTGACTCCGGCGCAGGCCGCGCGTGAGCGCGGCGTCTCGCCCGGAGCCCTGGGGGTCCGCGGTGCCTAGGAAGTCCAAGGCCGCTCCAGGCAAGATCGCGATTACGCAGGTGCGAAGCGGCATCGGACGCCCGAAGCCGCATCGGTTGACGCTTCGAGCGCTCGGGTTCACCCGGCATCAGCAGACGCTGGTCCACGACGACACGCCGGCGATCCGGGGGATGATCGCGAAGGTCAGGCATCTCGTCTCCGTCGCGCCCGTGGAGGAGTAAGGGAAGAATGGCCGAGCTGCACGATCTGAGCCCAGCCCGCGGATCGCACCGGGCCCGGAAGCGCCTGGGCCGAGGCCCCGGCTCGGGCACCGGCAAGACGGCCGGGAAGGGACACAAGGGCCAGAGGGCGCGCTCGGGCGGCAAGATACGTCGAGGGTTCGAGGGCGGGCAGATGCCTCTCCAGCGGCGTGTTCCCAAGGGGGGTTTCACGCCTCTGGCCCGGGTCGAGCGCCAGATCGTGAACGTCGAGGCCCTCGAGTCGCTCGAAGCGGACGAAATCACCCCCGAGGTCCTCGAGGCGCAGGGCCTGGTGCGCTCCGCGTCCGAGCCGGTGAAGGTGCTCGGGAGCGGTGCCCTCACGCGCAAGATCAAGGTCTCCGCCCACGCGTTCAGCGTCTCCGCGCGAGAGAAGATCGAGGCGGCGGGTGGCTCGGCCACCGTGATCTGAGATGGCGAATCCGATCCAGAACCTCTTCCGGTTCCCGGAGCTGAAGGACCGGATCCTCTTCACCCTCCTGCTCCTCCTGATCTACCGCGTCGGCGCCCACATCACGGCGCCGGGGATCAACCTCACGGCCCTCCAGCTCCAGTTCCAGGCTCTGGAGGGGACGCTGTTCGGGGTCTACGACATGTTCGTGGGCGGGGGTCTCTCCCGTGCGACGATCTTCGCGCTCGGAATCATGCCCTATATCTCTGCCTCCATCATGTTCCAGCTTCTCGCCGCGGTCTTCCCGACCATCGAGAAGCTTCAGAAGGAGGGAGAGGAGGGCCGTAAGAAGCTCACCCAGTGGACCCGGTACACGACTCTCGGGCTCTGTATCATGCAGGCCTACGGGTACTCGGCTTTCGTGGCTGCGATTCCCGGGGCGGTGGTGACCCCGGGGTTCACCTTCACCTTCAGCACCGTGGTTTCCCTCACCGTGGGGGGCATGTTCATCATGTGGCTGGGGGAGCAGATCACGGAGCACGGGGTCGGGAACGGGATGTCGCTCCTCATCTTCTTCGGGATTGTGGAGGGTCTCCCCGCAGCGGTCCTGAGGACGTACGAAGCACTGTCGGTGGGTGAGATCGGACTCTTCTCACTGGTGGCGCTTCTCGCCGTGCTTGTCGGGATTACCGCGGCCGTCGTCTCAATGACGATGGGCGCACGCCAGATTCCGGTGCAGATTCCCAGGAAGGTGGTGGGTCGGGGGCGAGTTCAGGAGGGGCAGAAGTCGTACGTGCCGATCCGCGTGAACGCCTCGGGGGTGATGCCGATCATCTTCGCCCAGTCGTTCATCATCGTACCCGGCACGCTCGCGGCGTTCTCGACGATGCAGATCTTCCGTGACATCGCGAATGTCTTCCAGCCGGGAAGCGGCTGGTATTATGTGACATACGGGATCCTCGTCGTCTTCTTCACCTACTTCTATACCGCGATCATCTTCAACCCGGTCGATCTCGCCGAGAACCTGAAGAAGCAGGGGGCGTTCATCCCCGGCGTGAAGCCCGGGGCGCGCACGGCCGAGTACATCGACCGTGTGCTCACGCGCGTGCTGGTGCCCGGGTCCATCTACCTGGCCGTCGTCGCGCTCGTTCCGTTCTGGATCTTCGACATCTTCAACATCCAGACCTTTTTCTTCGGGGGGACGGGGCTCCTGATAAGCGTGGGCGTGGGACTGGACACCGTCCAGCAGGCGCAGCAGCACCTCCTGCTCCGTCATTACGATGGATTCATGAAGAAGGGCCGCGTCCGGATGCGAGGGCGGCAGAGGTACGTTTGAGGCGGCGGGCCACGCCCTGCTCGGGGCCTTGCGGGCGACGCCCGGTGCGCGGAGCGGGCCGGAGCCGTCGAGCCTGATGGTCGTGGTCCTGCTGGGCCCTCCGGGAGTGGGGAAGGGCGCGCAGGGGGAGCTCCTCGCCGAAGCGCTCGGGTGGGAGCGCCTCGTCACGGGCGACCTGCTGCGTGCCGCGCGGCGTCAGGGCACGGAGCTGGGGAAGAAGGCGACGTCGTACATGGACGCCGGAGACCTCGTCCCGGACGAGTTGATCGTCGCGCTGGTCCAGGAAAGGCTTCAAGGTATCCCGACCGACCGGGGCGTTGTCTTCGACGGCTTCCCCCGGACGGTCCCCCAGGCCGAAGCACTCTCCGCTGCCCTTGCCGGCGCGGGACGGGACGTGGACGGCGTGCTGGTCCTCGAAGCGCCCGACGACGTGCTCGTGAAGCGGGTCGCGGGTCGGCGGAGCTGCCCCAAGTGCGCGCGGGTCTACAACATACACTTCGACCCCCCGCGCGTAGAGGACCTCTGTGACGGGTGCGGCGGGCGGCTGGATCACCGCGAGGACGACACGCCCGAGACGGCGGGCCATCGCCTCGAGGTGTATCGGGAGCTGACCGAGCCGCTCATCGCATACTACGAGGGAGGGGCGGCTCCCATCCTCCGCGTGGACGGGAATCTCCCGCTCGAGGTCGTGCGGGAGGCGGTTTGGCAGACGCTGGTCGACGAGCTGGAGGTCGGATGATCGAGCTCAAGACCGCAAGCGAGATCCAGGAGATCGCACGGGGCGGCTCGATCATCGCGGCGCTGTTTCGCGAGTTGGAAGGATCGGTCGTCCCCGGGGCGTCCACGCTCCAGCTGGACCGCATGGCGGAGGGTTTCATCCGATCTCACCGGGGAGCCGTCCCGGTCTTCAAGGGATTGTACGGATTCCCCGGCTCGCTCTGCACGTCGATCAATGAGGAAGTCGTCCACGGCATCCCTTCCAACGAGCGGATCCTGAAGGAGGGAGACCTCCTCTCGATCGACGTGGGCGTGAAGCTTGGCGGGTGGTGTTCGGACTCCGCGCGGACGTTTGCCGTGGGAGAGATATCGCCCGAGCGGGAGCGCCTTCTCGAGGTGACTCGGGAAGCCCTCGATCGCGCCGTCGAGGCGGCGGGCCCGGGCGCCCGCATAGGGGACATCGGCCATGCCGTCCAGTCCGTGGTCGAAGGGACCGGCTTCAGCATCATCCGGGACCTGGTGGGGCATGGGATCGGCCGGAAGGTGCACGAGGAGCCGCAGGTCCCGAACCGGGGCCAGCCGGGGACGGGCCCCGAGCTGAAGGGGGGCATGGTCCTCGCGATTGAGCCCATGATTGCGGCGGGGGGCTACCGGATCCGGACGCTCTCCGACGACTGGACGATGGTGACCGCGGACGGTTCGGCGACGGCCCACTTCGAACACACGGTAGCGCTTACCACGGAAGGTCCTCGGGTCCTCACGGCCGAAGAGTCCCCGGTTGGGACGGGGTGAAGTTGGTGGAGGACGATGGGATGGGCATCCCACCGGGCTCATCTTGAAGACGTGGTGCCTCGAAGCTATACTAAATAGCTCTACAACAAACGGCTGTGTGGGGCCGTGCGGACGGCTGCAAGCGGGGGCCCGGAGGAAGCGATGAAGGTACGCTCGAGCGTCAGGCCGATCTGCGAGCACTGCAAGGTGATCCGGCGCCGCGGCGTGATCAGGATCATCTGCAAGCGCAATCCGCGTCATAAGCAGCGGCAGGGCTGACCTATGCGTCAACTCGATACGGTGGTGCGTCAGGCTTCGGACTCGGCCTGCGGCGTGCTGGAGTGCGCTGCGGTCGCCTCACCTTCCTTGCCCCACCACCGATTTGACGCATCGGCGCGGCGTGGAGTGACGACGGGAACGGGAAGCTAGGATGGCGCGCATCGCGGGAGTGGACCTTCCCAGGAACAAGCGGATCGAGATCGCGCTCACGTACATCTACGGGATCGGACGCCCCAGGGCGCAGGAGCTTCTGGAGAACGCGGGGGTCAGAGTCGACACGAGGACCCAGGATCTCACGGACGAGGACGTGAACCGGCTCCGGCGGGAGATCGAGACCAAGTACAAGGTCGAGGGGGCCCTCAGGACGGAGGTGTCCATGAACGTCAAACGGCTCATGGACATCGGGTCCTACCGCGGGATGCGCCATCGCCGGGGGCTCCCGGTTCGGGGGCAGCGTACGAGCACGAACGCGCGCACGCACAAGGGGAAGCGGCGCGCCATTGCTGGGAAGAAGAGGGCGCCGAAGAAGTAGGACGCCGAGGGGCTAGATCCGGAGGAGGGGACGCTTGGTGACCCAGGGACCGAAGAAACCCGGCGGGCGGGCGAAGCGCGGAAAGCGCGTGGCCGAGGCCGAGGGCGTCGCCCACATCAAGGCGACGTTCAACAACACCATCGTGACGATCTCCGACTCCAAGGGCGAGGTCGTCACCTGGTCGAGCGCGGGGAAGGCGGGGTTCAAGGGCTCGAAGAAATCCACTCCCTTCGCTGCGACCATGGCAGCGGAACAGGCGGGGCGGGAGGCCTATGCGCTGGGGGTCCGCCGAGTCCACGTGAGGGTGCAGGGACCCGGCTCGGGACGCGAATCGGCCATCTCGGCGCTGGCGACCGCCGGCCTCCACGTGACGTCGATCGAGGACGTGACGCCACTCCCCCACAACGGTTGCCGGCCTCCCAAGAAGAGGCGGGTCTAGGACGGGTTCGGGGGGGTCGATGGCTCGTTACACAGGAGCGGTCTGCAAGCTCTGCCGCCGGGAGGGGCAGAAGCTCTTCCTGAAGGGGCAGAAGTGCTACACGGAAAAGTGCCCGGTCGAGCGCCGCGCTTATCCGCCGGGGCAGCACGGCCCGGCGCACACCCGCCGCCGCAAGCAATCGGACTACGCGATCCAGCTGCGCGAGAAGCAGAAGGTGAAGCGCATGTATGGGCTCCAGGAGCGCCAGTTCCGGAACCTGTTCCGCAAGGCCGTGCAGTCCGGTGGGGTGACCGGCGAGACCCTGCTCGTCAGCCTGGAGACGCGGCTCGACAACGTCCTTTTCCGGCTCGGTTTCGCGTCCAGTCGGAGCCAGGCCCGGCAGCTGGCCCGGCATCGGCACGTGGAGGTGAACGGACACGTGGTGGACATCCCGAGCTATCAGGTACAAGCGGGCGACGACATCGCGGTCCGTCTCCCGTCCAGAAACCTGGACCTGGTCGAGGCCAGCCTCGGGGCCCGCAGTCGCCCGAAGCTGGCGGAGTGGCTCTCCCTGGACGAAAAGAACCGGGTAGCCCGCGTGGTGAGGGCTCCCACCCGGAAGGACCTCCCGGCCGAGATCCAGGAGCAGCTCATCGTGGAGCTTTACTCCAAGTAAGCCCAACGCCGTACCATGTAAGCCCAACGCCGTACCATCATGCGGCACGGAGGATAGGGTGGAGATCGATCTGACCGGACTGGTTCTTCCCCAGAAGGTCGAGGCGGTACGAACGTCCGAGGACGGCCGCGTGGGTGAGTTCGTGATCGAGCCCCTCGAGCGGGGCTACGGGCACACGCTCGGAAACGCGGTGCGTCGGGTGCTCCTCTCCTCCCTGCGAGGCGCGGCGGTGTGGGCGTTTCGGGTCGAGGGGGTCGTGCACGAGCACCAGACGATTCCGGGGGTGGTGGAGGATGTCCACCAGATCATTCAGAACCTGAAGTCGCTGATTCTCGTGCTGGACGACGACGTGGAAGACGCGACCCTCGAGCTCAAGGCGTCGAAAGTGGGCCCGCTGACGGCGGCGAGCATCAAGGAGAAGGGGGGCGTTCAAGTCCTCGATCCCGATCACCACATCCTCACGCTTCAGGAGAGGCGGGCCTTCCGCATGGAGCTCCGAGTGAACAAGGGACGCGGATTCGTGCCCGCGGACCAGCATCCGCTGGAGAAGGGCACCCCCGTGGACCTCGTTCGCGTGGATGCGATCTACAATCCGGTCCGCCGCGCGAACTTCCAGGTTCTGGAGACCCGCGTCGGGCAGCGAACGGACTTCGACCAGCTCACGCTCTTCGTGGAGACCGACGGCACCGTATCGCCCGAGAGGGCCGTGGGCTTAGCGGGCGCCCTAGTCGGGAAGCATCTCGAGTATTTGTCGTTCCTGAAGGCAGGCGGTGTGCCGACCGTCCCCGCGGAGGGTCGGAGTCCCGTGCCGACAGGGTTGCAGGACCTTTTCGACCGGCCCATCGAGGACCTGGCAGAGCTCTCGGTCCGCTCGCGCAACTCGCTCCAGAAGGAGAACATCCGCACGCTGGGTGAGCTGGTTCAGCGCTCCGAGGAGGAGATGCTGGAGATCGAGAACTTCGGCAAGAAGTCCCTACAGGAGATCCAGGACTTTCTCGCGCAGCACAACCTCCGCTTCGGGATGCGAGTGGCCCAGCAGGGAGACGGGCAGCTGTACTTCCTCGAGGAAGAGGGCGCGGTTGAGCCCGCCGAGACCGGGGACGAGTAGATCGGGATCGGGCGGGCGAAGGAAACGCTCATACGGCATCGAACGAAGGGTCGAAAGCTCACGAGGACGTCCTCCCACCGGCGGGCGACCTTGAGGAACCTGGCGACGAGCCTCTTTCGCCACGGCCGCGTCAAGACGACGACGGCCAAGGCCAAGGAGCTGCGCCCGTTCGCGGAGAGGCTCATCACGCTCGCTCGGCGCGGGGACCTGCACGCACGGCGTCTCGCCGCGCGCCGCATCCAGGACAGCGCGGTGCTCGGGAAGCTCTTCGACGACATCGGTCCCCGCTTTCGGGAGAGGCCCGGCGGGTATACGCGAATCCTGAAGCTGGGACACCGGAAGGGAGACGCTGCGGAGATGGCGCTGATCGAGCTCGTGGACCGTACCGGGTGAGCCCACACGGAAGCTGAGGGTCGATCGAGATGGCACGACGCTGTGAGGTTTGCGGAAAGGGACCCGGAAGCGGGAACCGGGTGAGCCACGCGAACAACAAGACGCGGCGACGCTGGCTGCCGAACCTCCAGACCGTGAAGGTGCTGGACGATCGGGGCGAGCGCCGGAGGATCCGCGTCTGCACCTCGTGCATCACGGGCGGAAGGATCCGAAAGGCGCCCGCGCTCAGTGGTGACTCGACGTAGCGCTCGAATCCTATCGTTGAAAAAGGAGCGCCCCTCGGCACATGTTCCGAGGGGCGTTCTCACTTCCCGAACCAGCGGATACGGCATCGCCACCTCGCAACTCCTCAGCGGCCTCAGGATCGCCGTGACCCGGCCACGTAGCGGGCCGGGCGAGGATCGCCTCGCGGCTCTCCTGAGCGAACGCGGCGCGACCGCGATCCACCTCGCCACCACGCGCGCGGCTCCCGCCTCCGACCCGGACCCCCTCGCGGAGGCGGCCCGGCGAATCGGGGACTACGACTGGCTGATCGTCACGTCGGCCCGCGCCGTGCCTCCCCTGATGGAAGCCCTCTCCCGGGCCGGTGTGCCCCCCGAGGACGTGCGGTCCGGCGGGGTTTGCCTTTGCGCCGTCGGGACGAGGACGGGAGAGGCTCTGTCGGTTGCGGGGCTGTCGCCCGATATCGTCCCCGACCGTTTCGACTCCAGGGGCGTTGTTCGTGCTCTGCTCGAGGGGGCAGGCGTCGAGGGTAGGCGGGTCCTCTTCCCCCGCGCCGAGGAAGGGAGGGACGTGATCCCGGCGGAGCTGGCGGCGGCTGGAGCGACGGTGGACGTGGTCCCCGCCTATCGTATGGTGGGCGACCCGGAGGAGAGCGCTCGCCTCGCCGAGCTGGTTGGCGCGGGCGGAGTGGACGCGCTCACATTCACCGCGGGGTCCGCGGCCCGGAGCTTCGCGGAAGCCTGGGGGGGACGGGGCCCCCTTCCCGAGGGGCTCGGAGTCATGGCCCTTGGTCCGGCGACCGCGGAGGCCCTGCGGGAGGCCGGGCTCCCGGCGCATCGAATCGCGGAGCCGCATACCCTGGCCGGGCTGGTCGAGGCGCTCGAGCAGTGGGCCAGGGGCGGTGGTGAGGCTAGATGAACGAGCACGAGGACCACGGGTAGCGGAGACTCCCAGCCCGGGTGGCCGCTCGAGGCCCGGGTCGCCCGAAACCGGAGGGAGGAAGCGAACAAATGAAGCAGCGGATCGGCATTCCCGATATCGGTCCGATGATCGGAATCCTTCTGGTCGCGGTGGCCGCCGGCGTGGGGTCCGGGCTGGTCTTCGCGCCGGAGATCGTGGTGCCGAGTACGGTCGAGGTGGCCACGCTCCTTCTGGTCACGGCGGTGGCGCTTCGGCTCGAGCGCGATCCGATCGTTCGCTCCTGGGTCTGGAAGCTCGCAGCCGGCGCGCTCCTTCTCAGGGGGCTCGCGCTGGTATTCGTGCACGGACCGCTGGACCCGTACTTCTTCGCGCCCGACGCCCTGTCGTATGAGATGATGGGGCAGGAGCTCAGAGATTTCTGGATGCGGGGGGCGCCCTACCCGTCCTCGCTCGAAGGGGAATGGCAGGTCGCTTACCCGTACCTGAACGGGTTCTTCTACCTATTCCTGGACGATGTCGCCGTCGCGGGAGCCGTGCTCAACACCTTCTTCGGGGTGTGGACCGTGATCCTGACGTTCTATCTGGGCCGAGAGCTACTCGGGGAGCAGGCCGGCAAGCTCGCCAGCGGGATGGTAGCGATCTTTCCCTCCATGGGCGCCCTCCTCGTGAGGAAGGCGTCCGCCTCGGCCTCGGGGAGGGTTCCCCGGGCGGCTTCCCCGGCTCACGCTCATCCCGATGGCGGCCCCGGCGACGATCTGGAGGACCGCGCCCCGGAGACCGAGCCCCGCAATGAGCGCCACCGAGACCACGAGCGACATGACGAGGGTCAGCACCTTTCCCAGGACCAGCCGCCGGAGGTCGTTCAACGCGTTGATCGCGGCGTCGGCCAGCTGCGCGAAGATCGAGAGCGGCACGGCCACCAACACGGCGAAGACCGCCCATCGGGGGAGCGTGGCCGGAAGAACCCCGTCCGCGACCACGCTCACGAAGGCGGTGGCGATCGCAAGGGCGAGTGAGACGCCGATCGCGAGCCTTGAGGCGACCCGAAGGGTGATCGCGGCCCGGCCGGGGTTTCCGGCGGCAAACGAGCGGCTCATCTCTCTCAGGACGCCCGTAGGGATGCCCAGCCGGGCAACGGACGAGAGGAGCTCGAAGAGAGCCCACACGAGCGCGTACGCGCCGTACCCGCCGACGCCGAGGAAGACCGCAAACGCCTTCTGACGGATGATTCCCGCCCCGAAAGCCAGGACGTTCACGCCCCCGAGGCTCGCGACGGCGCGGGCCAGCGAGCCTCCTGTCGGCCCGACGGCTGCGGTCGGATCGACAGCCCCTCCCGGATCGGCAGGTGTGCTCGGTTCGAGGGTTCCGTCGGCCTCGCCGGGAACGGCTCTCCGCTCGAGCGGGTCCCCTTCGACGCCGGCGTTCGACGGTCGTTCAGCCACGGAGCTCGAGGTAGATCCGTTCCATTCGCTCCGCGGCGCGGTCCCAGGTGAACTCGGCCGCGCGCTCGCCTGCCGCGGCGGCGAGCTTTCGCCGGAGCCCGTCGTCCAGGATTATCCGCCGGAGCGCCCCCGCGAGCGCCTCGGCGTCCTCGGGCGGAACGAGAAGCGCCTCCTTCCCGTCCCGCACTGCCTCGGGGATTCTCCCCACCGTCGTGGCCACGATCGCGAGGCCGGCGTGAAGGGCCTCAAGGATGACGAGGGGAAAGTTCTCGGAGCGGGACGGAAGGACGAGCAGCTCGGCCCGCCCCAGGAAGTCACGCACGCCGTCCCGGGTGGCGTACCCGTGCCAGTGGATCCGCGGAGCTAGGCCCAGCCGCTCGGCCTCGTCACGGAGTGCCCCCTCGGCCTTCCCGGCACCGACCAGGTCGAGACGGACCGGGAGGTCGCCGAGCCGCGCGAGCGCGCGAAAGAGCACGTCGATACCCTTGTGCTCGTCCAGCCGGGCAACGCAGAGGATGGAGCGGGCCTCGGGGGTTTCGCCGCCCGACCGGGCCGCCAAACCGCCGTCGGCACCCGTCGTCGCCGCCCCGTCGGCTCCATCCGCGACGCCAGCCGCCCGCTCCACGCGCTCGATGCCCTCCATCGGGCTCCCGTTGTGGACGACCCGCACGTTGGTGGTGGAGTTAAAGTATGGGGATTACATCCAATCGTAACCAAATCGCTTGACTTCGGCCAGTCAGAATGTTACTATTAGTCTGTAAATCAGACTAGGAGAAACGATGGCTAAGTCAGGACCCGGCAAGAACTTTAGGAAGGGGCTTTCACTCATTCAGGTTATGCGAATGTTCCCAGACGACGCGACGGCTGAGCGGTGGATCGCTCAGTGCCGGTGGGACGGCAAGCCCGCTTGCCCGCACTGTGGGGGCGAGAACGTACAGGTAGGCGCGAAGCATCCGAGCCAGCCTTACCGTTGCCGCGAGAAGGGTTGCCGGAAGTTCTTCAGCGTGAAGACGGGCACCGCAATGGCCGGAAGCAATCTCGGCTATCAGGTGTGGGCGATCGCTTCCTACCTGCTCGCGACTGGTCTGAAGGGTCAAGCCTCCATGAAGCTGCACCGGGATCTAGAGATCGGGCAGAAGGCCGCGTGGTTCCTAGCACACCGGCTCCGGGAGACGTGGGAGACGCAGCAGGCTCCGTTCGAGGGTCCGGTGGAGATTGATGAGACCTACGTAGGTGGGCTGGAGAAGAACAAGCACGCAGGCAAGAAGGCGAACCTGGGCCGGGGTCCGGTGGGCAAGGCAGCCGTCGTCGGTGCGAAGGACCGGGAGACGAATCGGGTGGCTGCTCGCGTGGTCGAAGCTACCGACAGGCCGACGCTCCAGGGTTTCGTGCGAGGCCAGGTCGCGGATGGGGCCAGGGTGTACACGGACGAAGCGAGGGCGTATGATGGCCTCGCCAATCGGGAGACCGTGAAACACTCGGTGTCAGAGTACGTGAACGGCCAGGCCCACACGAACGGCGTGGAGTCCTTCTGGTCGATGCTCAAGCGCGGCTACCACGGCACCTACCACAAGATGTCCCCGAAGCACCTCCAGCGCTACGTCAACGAGTTCTCCGGCCGCCATAATATCCGACCGCTCGACACCATCCAGCAGATGCGGGCTATCGTCCGGGGGCTGGAGGGCAAGCGGCTACGCTACCGGGACCTGGTGGCGAATTGAGGATTTCGACCAGCCCCGTCCGAAACCCCAAATTTTAACAGTAAGCAAAGTATTAAAATAATGAGTTGATGATTATACTTTTTCGGCTTAAGAGTAAAGCCTTTCGTCGTAGGGGGTGGTAAGTATTGAACCCATCAGAGTTTACAGACGACAAGCCCGGTCTTTTGGTGCCTCTGTCGAATACGTCGACGGACGTTTCTCACGCTTTTATTCCGGACTCTTTACCTCCGCGGGCCTGGAAGCTTCCGAATGACATCTGGCAGACGCTAGTAGAAGCTAGGGCAAGCATCGCTGGCTTGGATGGGGTTGGAAAGCATTTGCCTAATCCTAAGATATTGCTTCGTCCGATCCAGCATCTAGAAGCGCAACGGTCGTCTCAACTCGAAGGGACGTTCACGGACCCACAGAAGCAGGCACTCTTTCAGGCTGACCCGAGATACCCGGCATCTGTGGGCGATCCGCTGAATCCTTACCGAGAAGTATTCAACTACGGCCGAGCGTTGCAACTCCGACAGCAGAGTGGCCTCCCGCTGTCGAAACGCCTAATCCAAAATCTGCACGAAGTTCTGATGGATGGTGTCCGCGGCTACGGAGAACAGCCTGGAGAGTTTCGGACGATCCAAAACCAGATTGGGTACCCGGCTAGGTTTGTTCCGCCGCCGCCAGAGAACGTCATAACAGCCATGAACGACCTGGAAATGTTCATGAACACCCCAGGCGACCTTGACCCGCTCGTACGCGCCTTCCTAACTCACTACCAGTTTGAAACGATTCACCCGTTCCAAGATGGTAACGGGCGTGTCGGTCGATTACTGCTGGCGCTGACCATCGCTGAATGGTGCGGCTTGTCAAGCCAGTGGCTCTATATGAGTGCCTACTTCGAGCGTTACAAGAAGCAGTACATGGACTTAATGCTCTTGGTTAGCACGCACGGAGACTGGGATCGTTGGGTTAAATTCTGCTTAGAGGGAGCTATCGAACAAGCCAATGACACCGAACGCCGTTGCGATAAGCTACTCGACCTTCATCGCGGCTTCCAGTCGCGTCTCAAAGGCGGAAGCGTGCGGCTCTCAACACTCATCGATGGTCTGTTCGAGAATCCAGTCGTGACTGTGGTGAGAGTGAAGGAAACATTTAACGTGACTTATCCGACGGCGAGATCAGATTTGAAAAAACTTGAAAGTCTCGGGATTTTGCAGCGGCTGCCAGACGCGACTCGGATCACGTATTACTGTGAATCCATCTACAGAGTCACATACCAGAACACTAACGACCTTTAGTCCGTGGCTTCTTATGGACCGTCACCGGAGGCGATGAGAAACCCATGACACCCAACGATAAGCCATCAAAGCCCACCGGAACGAAGCAGCCCCGTGGCCGTCCGGTGAAGTACCCGCTACCGGAGCCGATCCCTGACACGCCCGCGAACATCATGAAGGCGTTCATCAAGACGCCGCCGAAGAAGCGCGGGGAGTGGAAATTCGTGCAGAAGCAGGACAAGAAACAGGCCCCGTAGCACCGGGGCCGTGGTTACGATTGGATGTAATCCCCTAAAGTATCCGCGCTCTGCAAGCACCCGGGCCGAATGGTGGCTCACGCACACCACCACGTCAGCCCTCCGGAGTGTCCGCCGCCCGAGGAGGGCGAGGGTGTTCCGGCGCGTCCACCGCGCCCGCTCGGCGGGGTGCGCCCAGCCGGGCGGCTGGGACAGGTCCGGGGGATCCGGGTGGTGCGTCGTGGCTACCCGAATCAGCCGGGAGGCACGCGAGCCCTTCGGCAGGAACGCTCCTGTGAGCTCCTTCGCGTAGATCACGTCCGCGAAGCGGCTCGCTCCACGCAGACGCCGGGAGAAATCCAGAGGGATGAGGTACAGGCGCTCGCGGTGCGGGAGGAACTCGGCCCGGTAGGGAAGGTCCACCGGAACGCCGTCCGGGCGGATCCCTCCCCCCGACGTGCAGATCAAGGTGACCGCGTGACCCCGCCGGCAGAGGGCGGCGGCCATGTTGTGAGTCGAGAGCTGGCCTCCCCCGTGCCGTCGTCCCACGGGCTCAGCAGCGAAGTGATGATGATCCGCATCAGGGGTGGCTCGGGGCCCACTTCATCCGCCAACCATACTGTGCGGCGGGGCTGGCCACAAACACCCTTTCTTCCCCTCCGTCCGCGCCCGGGGCCTGTTCCGGCGCGCGTCCTGTCTGGCGACGCTCCGGGCACGAAAGTAGCTTCCAGCGCCCGCGGTCCTCGACCTTAGAGCTCACTAGAATCTGGGCCCAGACCATGAGCCGTTCGCAACAGAGCGCGCCCACGTTCGGCGTCGTCGGTCTCGGCTACGTGGGCCTCCCTCTTGCCGTGGAGGTGGCCCGAAGCGGCGGGAGGACGCTGGGCTTCGATGTGAACCCGGCCGTCGTCGAGGGGGTGAATGCCGGGGCGAGCCACATCCAGGACGTCTCGTCGGATGAGCTCCGGTCGCTCTGGGAAGAGGGTCTCCTCGAGGCCACGGGGGATACCTCCCGAATCGCCGAGTGCGACACGATCTCGATCTGCGTGCCGACCCCGCTCTCCAAGACGCGTGATCCCGACATCTCCTTCATCCTCTCCTCGGGAGAGGCCGTCGCCTCAGAGCTGCGGGCCGGACAGCTCGTGGTCCTCGAGTCCACGACCTATCCGGGAACCACGCGGGACGTGCTCCTCCCCCTCTTCGAGGCCAAGGGGCTTCGGGCCGGGAAGGACTTCTTCCTTTGCTTCTCCCCCGAGCGAGTGGACCCCGGAAACCAGGTGTGGAAGACCCGCAACACCCCGAAGGTGATCGGGGGGATCACGCCCGCGTGCCTCGATGCCGGGGTGGAGGCTTACAGCCGCTTCATCGACACCGTTGTGCCCGTGTCCTCACCCGAGGTGGCCGAGACCGTCAAGCTCCTAGAAAACACCTTCCGCGCCGTGAACATCGGGCTCGTGAACGAGACCGCCCAGATTGCGGACCGGCTGGGGGTGGACATCTGGGAGGTGGTCGAGGCCGCAGCCACGAAGCCGTTTGGGTTCATGAAGTTCACGCCGGGACCGGGGCTCGGCGGGCACTGCATCCCGGTGGATCCACATTACCTCTCTTGGAAGATGCGGACCCTGAACTACAAGACGCGCTTCATCGAGCTGGCCTCCGAAGTGAACGCGGAGATGCCGCGTTTCGTGGCGGGGAAGGTCCGCCAGGCGCTGAACGCCGCGCGGAAGGCGGTGAACGGATCGAGGGTGCTGGTGCTCGGCGTCGCGTACAAGAGGGACGTCGAGGACATGCGCGAGTCGCCAGCCGTGGACGTGATGAAGATCCTCGAGCGGGAGGGCGCCGAGGTTGTCTACCACGATCCCTACGTCCCGATCTTCGTCGAATACGGACATACCCGTACGGGGGTCGAGCTGACAGACGAGGAGCTCGAGTCCGCTGACGCCGTCCTCATCGTGACGGACCACGCGTCGCTCGACATGGAGCGGATATTCGGTCGCGCACGGATACTCGTCGACTCACGGAACGCCACGGGGAAGATCGCGAAGGAAAGGGGACTCCCTCGGCCCCTCCACTGGATCGTGAAGGGCGCCTGAACGTCCCGTGTCGTCAGGCGAGAGGGCTCTCGTCCATCGCGTGATCGCCCGGCTCAACGTGGGCGGGCCCGCCATCCACGTGGTGAACCTCACGGCTGGCCTGCCCCGGAGGGGATTCGCGACCCGCCTCCTCGCCGGACGCGTGACCGAGGACGAGGGAGACATGGAGTACTACGCGCGGGACCGGGGCGTGGAGCTCCTGCGCGTTCCCGGGCTCGATCGTCGGCTCCGCCCGCTCGCCCTGTTCCGGGCGTTCCGGTTCCTCTACCGCACGTTCCGCCGCGATCGACCGGACATCGTCCACACCCATACGGCCATGGCGGGGGCCGTGGGCCGCCTGGCCGCGATCCTCGCGGGCGTGCCCGTCCGGGTCCACACGTACCACGGCCATGTGCTTGGAGGGGAGTACTTCTCGCGGTGGACGACCGCCGTCTTCCTTCGGGTCGAGCGTTTCCTCGCCAGCCGGACCCACGCGCTCGTTGCCCTCACGGACGCGCAGGCCGACGAGATGTCCGAGAAGCTGGGCATCGCCGAGCGGGACCGCTTCGCCGTGATCCCGCTGGGTCTGGATCTCGAGCGTTTCCACCTTCCGGAGCCGGTGCGGGCCCTCTTCCGTGAGAAGGTACGGGGAGAGCTCGGGATTCCGGCCGGAGGGCGGGTGATCGGCATTGTCGGGCGCCTCGTCCCGGTGAAGAACCACGAGCTTCTCTTCGAAGCTTTCCGGACCCTCACCGCCGGCGGCTCGGAGCGCGGCTCCCCCGAGGGGGCCTCGACACCGGACGGGTCCGCGTCGGGGGCGGGGGTACGGGGTGAGGGGACATCCGGTAGGGTGGGGACCGGGGACGCCGTGCGCGCGGGTCCTCGCGACCCGTACCTCGTGGTCGTGGGCGGAGGTGAGCGGGAGGCGGAGCTTAGGGCGAAGGCTGCCGAGCTCGGCATCGCGGAGCGGATCCGCTGGATGGGATGGAGGCGGGAGCTCCCCGAGATCTACTCCGCGCTCGACGTACTCGCCCTTGCGTCCCGCGACGAGGGCACTCCAGTCGCCGTGATCGAGGCGCTCGCGGCCGAGGTCCCGGTCGTGGCCCGTGCGGTGGGAGGCATTCCTCGTGTCCTCGAGCGGGGCCGGTGGGGCAGGCTCGTGACCACCGAGGATCCGCTCGCGTTTGCCGAGGCGCTCGCCCGATGCCTCGAGGATCCTCCCGCGCTCCAGGAGCGCGAGGCCGCCGCGGCCAGGACGCGGGCGCGCTTCGGCGAGGATCGCCTGGTCCGCGAGATGAGCTCCCTCTACCGGGACCTCCTCTCGGGTGAGGGCGTTCGGTACTGAAGGCGGGGCCGCCTCTCAGCGATGCGGCATCAGCCAGACCACGAGCTGCATTCCTGTGCCCGTGGCTTCCATGAGACGAGCGAGAGGCCAGGCGACGGCCGCCGGCGCGTAAACGTCCCCGACGATCCGACGGACCTTCGCCACGCGGTAACCCACGCGCTCGCCGTGCCTGCGGAAGGACTCTTCGGTGAACTCGTAGAGGTGGTAGGGCGGGTGCATCGGGCTCAGGTTCGTCACGAGCCCGCTCCCGCTCAGCCGGAAGTACGCGTTCAGGAGGCGTCCCACAAGCCAGCGGCTGGACGGCACCTCCGCGTGAATCACTCCGTCGGGTCGGAGCCACTCCAGCGCCTTCTCGATCGCGAGGCCCGGCGCCGGGAGATGCTCCAGGACCGCCCCGAAGGAGATGAAGTCGAAGTGGCTCGAGGGAAAGCGCGCCTCGTCGATCCCGGCGAGCGAGATACGCTCGGGGTCGAGTGAATACTTCTCCATCCCGAAGCTCCGGAAGGAAGCGGAGGGCTCGATCCCCCACGTGTCGAAGCCCGCCTCGGAGAGGGCGGCCATCACCCGTCCCGTGCCCGCGCCGACGTCCAGCGCCCTGCCTCGCTCCCGGTAACCGAGAAGCTCCCTGGCCTCCTCGATCTCCGTCTCGAACCCTCCGGACTCCGCGCTCGAGCGCTCCTCACCGAAGTAATCGACCGGGTCCATCGAGTAATGGTCGGCGAGCTCGATGGGGAGGGGCAGCGGATCGGTGAAGACGAGCCCGCATCCCCGGCAGCGGACCACGGTCGTCGCCTTCCCGCGAACCCGTCTGGGGCGCCACCCCTGCGAGCGGTCCAGGCGGCGACCCAGGACCAGTTGGCGGTGGGGGGGCGCGCCGCACATCATGCAGTCGCCCGCAACCCGAAAGCGGTAGCCGGTCCCGTGCATTCTTGTCCCCAGATAACCTTCGGGGCACCTTCTTCGCCATGGCCCTTCTCGAGCATTCCAATGGCGTACGCTATCCGGACGACCTGTTTTCCACACCCCACTGGTACGCGCTCAGGACCCGCTCTCGCGCGGAGAAGCGCTCCGATGGCCTGCTGCACGCCGCGGGGGTCGAGTCGTACGCCGCCGTGGCGAGCGTGGAGCGGGCCTGGAGCGACCGGCGCCGGCGCGTGGGGCTGCCGCTCTTCCCGGGTTACATCTTCGCCCGCTTCGCCCTCTCGGACAGGGCGTGTCCGTTTCCGGCGTGCTTCCCAGCGAGGCCGACTACCTGACTACGGGAGATCTTGTGGTCGTCACGTCGGGTCCGTTCGAGGGGATGGAGGGTGTCCTCGTGGAGGTGCGGGGCCGGGCGCACGTCTCGGTGCGGATCGCGGCCATTCGACAGGCTCGGTCGGTGGAGCTCGAGCGATCCGTCCTTCGGAGCAAGAGGGGGGCGCCCAGATGAAGGTGCTCGTGACGGGAGGGACTGGTCTCGTCGGCTGGGGGGCGGCGAACGCCCGATGAAGGGGGTCGTGCTGGCCGGAGGACGCGGAACCCGCCTCGATCCCATGACGCGGGTGACGAATAAGCACCTCCTTCCGGTATACGACCGCCCGATGATCTGCTATCCCCTGCGGTAGCTGGTGGACGCGGGGATCGAGCGGATCCTGATCGTCACGGGCGAGGATCACGCCGGCGATTTCCTTCGCCTTCTCGGCAACGGGCACGAATTCGGGGTCCGGCATCTCGACTTCACCTACCAGGCGGGCGAGGGCGGGATCGCGGCGGCGCTGGGTCTGGCCGAGCTCTTCGCCGACGGAGAGCCGCTCTGCGTGATCCTCGGAGACAACATCTTCCAGCACCCGATCGCGCCTGAGGTGGACCGGTACCGGGATCAAGGGAAGGGTGCGCGCATCCTACTAAAGGAAGTGGACGATCCAGAACGATTCGGAGTCGCGGAAGTGGAAGGAGACCGGGTCCTCGGGGTCGAGGAGAAGCCGAAGAGCCCGCTAAGCCGTCTGGCGGTGACCGGCTGCTATTTCTACGACACCCGGGTCTTCGACATCATCCGCACGCTTGAGCCCTCGCTCCGCGGCGAGCTCGAGATCACGGACGTGAACAACCGCTACATCGAATGGGGGGAGATGAGCTACGGCCTAGTGTCGGGCTGGTGGACCGATGCCGGAACCGTGCCATCGCTATATCGAGCCACCCGCCTCGTGGCGGGGGACGGGGTCGCCTGACCGCTCTTCCTTCGCCCTGAGATAGCGTGCGAGCGCGTCCTGCCACGGCGGAATCGGACCGACGATGCCGGCCAGGAGGCCGTTGTCCAGCACGCTGTACGCCGGCCGGACGGCGGCTGCCGGGTACTCGGCGCTGGTCACCGGGGTCACCTCCGCGGCCACCCCGGCCTGGCGCAGGATCTCGACCGCGAATTCGTGCCACGTGGCCGATCCCGCGTTCACGGCGTGGTAGGTGCCGGCCGGGACCTCCTCCGGGAGAACGGCGAAGATCCAGCGGGCGACATCGGCGGTGGCGGTCGGCGACATCGTGATGTCGTTCACGACTTGGAGCTTTCCCTGCTCCCGGCCCGCCCGGAGCACGACTTCAACGAAATTTCCGCCCGGCTTGCTCGAGCCCGCGACCCCGAAGAGCGACGCCACGCGCAGGACCACCGTGTCCGAGTGCTCATGGAAGGCCAGCGCTTCGCCTGTGAGCTTGGACGCGCCGTAGACGTTCAGCGGCCTCGGGGCGTCCGACTCCCGGTACGGTCGGCGGAGCTCGCCGCCGAAGACGTAATCCGTGCTCACGTGGAGGAGCCGCGCGCCCCGGCTCCGGCAGACGCGAGCCATCTCCTGCACCGAGCGCCCGTTCGCGGCGAACGCGCGCTTGGTGCTTCCCTCCGCCTCGTCGGTCCGGTGGTATCCCGCGCAGTTTACGAGAGCGTCGAACCGCTCCCCCTCGATCCCGGGCGCGATCGTATCAGGGCGATCCACGTCCAGCCGGTCCCGCCCGATGGGAACCAGCTCCCGGCCGGCCGGCTGCAGGGTACTCTCGGCGAAGAGATCCGAGCCCAGCTGGCCGCGGGCTCCGAGCACGAGCGCCTTCACAGGTCGAGCATGGCTCCGTCCAACTCCGTCTCCCGAATGATGCGGTGCCACTCGACCAGGCGCGTGTACCACTCGAGCGTGATCGTGCGGGGCGTCCACGCGAGCGTACCCGCCTCCAGTGCCTCGTAGACCTCTCGGGCGCCGTCCTCGGCCCCGCGGCGTGCGTGCCAGCCGAGGGCCTCGATCTTTCGGAAATCCACGCGATAGGATCGCTCGTCGGGATCGCCGTACCACTCGATCTCGACGGGCCGAGGCAAGACGTCGTCCACAATCCGCCCCAGCGGGCCGATCTGGTAGTTGTTCTGCTCCGACCCGACGTTGAAGATCTCCCCCGAGATCAGTTCGACCGGCGCGGTCAGCATGAAGGCCATCGGCGGCGTCCATCACGTGCACCATCGGCCGCCACTGCATCCCGTCGCGCATGAGGGGGAGCCTCCCAGGGAGCCTCCCCGTCTTCCAGGCCCCATACGTCATGCCGTTGATCGCCAGGTCGAATCGCATGCGCGGGGAGCATCCGTACACCGTGGCCTGGCGCACCACGACCACGCAGAAGCCGTCGTCCGCCAGGGCGCGGACCTCCTCCTCCGCACGCAGGTTGGCCTGCGCGTATGTGGTGAGGGGTCGGGTGGGGCTGGTCTCGTCCGCGATCCTGTCGGGGTCCTGCCAGCCGTAGATGCTGCACGATGACGGGAGCACGTAGCGGCGTGCCCCCGCCGCCTTTGCGAGCCGGGCGGTGCGTGCGCGGGCCCGGTGGTTGACCGCCCAGGTCGTGGGGCCGAAGGTCTCGCCTGTGGGGTCGTTGGAGAGGGCCGCCAGGTCGATCACATGATCCACCCCGGCCAGGTGCTCGGGTCTGATCCGGCGCGTGTCCTCGCGAACCACCTCCAGATGCTCGTGAGGCGAGAGGAGATCACGGCCAAGAAGAAGCGGTCGAGCGCCCGGACGGCGTATCCGCGCTCGAGCAGGAGGGGTACCAGCGTGGTCCCGATGTACCCGCCGCCCCCCGTTACGAGGACGCGCTCCCACGGGCGCCCTTCCGCCCCGGCGTCCCCGTCCCTCGCGCTGTCCGGGTTCACTCGAACAGGTCCGGCTGATCTGCCAGGAGCGGCCACTGCCGATCCCGGTCCGAGAGCACGGGATCGGCGGCCGGTTCGGGCCAGTCGATCGCCAGGGCCGGATCGTTCCACCGGATCCCCCTCTCGTGCGCTCCGGGGACCAGTGGCTGGTGAGCTTGTGTACACGACCTCGGTGTTCGGCTCCAGCGTACAGAACCCGTGGGCGAACCCGATGGGCACAAGGACCTGGTTCCACTCCGCGGCGCTCACGATCGCGCCCACCCATCGACCGAACGTCGGCGATCTGCGCCGGAGATCCACCGCCACGTCGTAGATCGCGCCCCGGACGACCCGGACCACCTTGGCCTGTGTGGCGGGAGCGATCTGGTAGTGGAGCCCCCGGATCGTGCCCCGGGTCGGTGACAGCGTGTGGTTCTCCTGAACGATCTCCAGGTGGATGCCCTCGCCCGCCCAGCGCGCCCGGCTGTAGGTCTCCGACACGAAGCCGCGGTGGTCGGCGTGCTTCTCGGGGACGATCAGCTTCACGTCGGGGATGGCCGTCGCCACGATCGTCACGCCTCTCCCCCCACGGCGGCCCGCTCCCGCCTCCCCCCCGAGCCGGACAGCTCCTCGATGCGATCCACGAGGAACCGGCTCAGGGGAAAGGCGCAGGTGAAGGCCGGAGACACGGCGTTCAGCACGTGGAAGGAGCGGGCATCCCCCGCCCACCGGAAGTCCGTGTCGAGCCGGCGAGCCCGCACGTCCAAGAGCTGCGCCCGGATGCCGGCCCGGCCCCAGCGGCGGTAGCGGGATCGGTGGATCCCCGAGGCGAGATTGGCGGCCATGGACACCAGTCGCCGCCGGGAGTATTTCCGGATCTCCTCCCATGCGATCCGGCGGAACCCGAAGGCGTCGCTCAGGAGAAGGCCCGCTTCCCGCCACAGGATCTCGCCGCACTCCCCGGCGCGGAATCCAGCCAGGCCGCCGTACTGCTCCCGCCAGAAGGCCGGCACGGCGGTGGGACCGAGCTTGGCTCGACCGTTCACGGCCACGGTGATGTGCACGCCGAGGAAGGGGTTGCGGAGGTTCGGAACGGGATAGAGGTGGGTGCGGAACCGCTCGCCCTCCTCTCCCAGGAGGTACAGCCCCTTGAAGGGGAGGAGCCGGTAGTCCAGGCCGTGCCCGAAGCCGTGGGCGACCCGGTCGGCGTAGAGCCCCGCGGCGTTCACCACATAGCCTGGTGAGATCCATCCGCGTGAGGTGGCGATGCCGCCCCTCGCCGGTTCGAGGTATCGTGTGTCGGTCTGGACCGCGATCCCGGCCGCCTTCGCGTCCTCGGCCAAGGCGGCCACGACGGCCGGGGCGTCCACCGAGCTGGTCGTGGGGGACCAGAGGGCGCGCCCGTGCGTGCGGGCCCTGGGCTCGATGCGCCGGGCGTCCGCCTCGGAGACCATCTCCACCTCGACCCCGTTGGCCCGTCCGCGCTGAAGAAGTTCGTCCAGCGCTCCGAGCTCGGCGTCGTTCCGCGCGATCACGAGCTTGCCGCAGCGGTTGATTGCCAGCCCCCGATCCTGGCAGTAGATCGTGAGCTCCCGGTTACCGTCCCGGCAGAAGCGGGCCTTCAAGCTCTCGGCCGAGTAGTAGAAGCCGGCGTGGAGCACGCCGGAGTTGCGCCCTGAGGCGTGGAGGCCCAGCCGCTGCTCCTTCTCGAGGAGGAGCACGCGGGCGGAGCCCTGGCGCCGCTTGATCTCGAGGGCGAGCGTCAGGCCGAGGATCCCGCCGCCGATGACGGCGAAGTCCGGGGTTCGGTCGGGTCCGCTCATGGAGTGGAGAACATAAGGCCGACGGATGGACAATGGTTAGGAGCGGCGGAGCGTGACGGCCCCTGGCGGCGCCGGCGCTGGGCGGCGGCCCCGGATCCTCCACGTGGTGGGGGCCCGGCCGAACCTCGTGAAGATCGCTCCGCTCCTCAGGACGCTGGAGCGGGAGGGCTGGTCCGAAAACGTCCTGGTGCACACGGGGCAGCACTACGACGACGGGATGTCGGGGGCGCACTTCCGGGATCTGGGGCTCAGGCCTCCGGACGTAAACCTGGGGGTGGGCTCCGGCACCCATGCGCAGCAGACGGCCGCCGCGCTCATCAGCCTGGAAGAGGTGATCGAGGGGCGCTCCCCGGATCTCGTCGTCGTCGTGGGGGACGTGAAATCGACGCTCGCGGGGGCCCTCACGGCCGTGAAGCTCGGCGTTCCGGTGGCGCACTTGGAGGCGGGGCTCAGGAGCGGGGATCGCTCCATGCCGGAGGAGATCAACCGGATCGTGACCGACCAGGTCGCCGCGCTCCTCCTCACCCCGAGCCGCGACGCAGACGCGAACCTCAGGGCCGAGGGGATCCCGGAATCGAGGATCCGCTTCGTCGGGAACATCATGATCGACTCCCTGAACGAGCACCTCGATCGGGCGCGGGCGATCGATCTCTCCCGGATCCTGGGCGTACCGCCCGGCACCAAGACCGTCGGCGAAGGCTCCGCGGCTCCTCAGGCCCGGTACGCGCTCGTGACCCTGCATCGGCCGTCCAATGTGGACGAGCCGGACGTGCTCCGCGAGATCGTCTCCGCGCTGGTCGAGCTTGCGCGGGAGCTGCCGGTGGTCTTCCCCGTCCATCCGCGAACCAGAGCGCGGATGGCGGAGTTGGGCCTCGAGGTGACGGGGGTCCGAACCCTCGACCCCGTGGGGTACCGGGAGATGCTGGCCCTCGAGGCCCGTGCCGCGGTAGTGCTCACCGATTCCGGTGGCGTCCAGGAGGAAACGACCGTGCTGGGCGTCCCGTGCGTCACCCTTCGGGACTCGACCGAGCGGCCCGTCACCGTGACCCACGGCACGAACCGGCTTGTGCCGGACCGGAGCCGCGAAGCGATCCTCCGGGCCACGCGGGACGCGCTCGGCGGGCCCCCGCGGCGAGACGGTCCGCCGGAGGGGTGAGACGGGCGGGTAGCCGGGAGGGCCTCGGAGGCGCTCCCGGCCTTCCTGGAGCGGCCCCTGTCCTAGGCGTTCCGTGTCGCCTCTCCCGCGCTTGCCCCACCGGGGGGGCGTCCGCATCCTTACGCGCCGCGGGCGTGGAGACACGCCCCGCGCCTCCGGGAGCGAGGTTCACGGGATACGAGATCCTCATCGCCCAGGGAGATCATGCCGCGGACGACGCTCGTCACGGGAGGTGCCGGCTTCATCGGCTCCCACCTCGTCGAATCCCTCCTCCGGCAGGGAGAGGACGTATTCGTCCTGGACGACCTCTCGACGGGACGGATCGATAATCTGGCGGCCGTACGGACGCATCCCCGGCTGCACGTGATCGTGGATTCGATCATGAACTGGCCCGTCATGCACGACGTGGCGGCCTCGGTGGACCGCGTGATCCACTTGGCGGCGGCGGTCGGAGTGCGGAAGATCATGGACGAGCCGGTCGCGACCATCACGACCAACGTGCGGGGCACGGAGATCGTCCTCGACATCTGTCACCGCATGAACCTGCCCCTCTTCGTGGCCTCCACCTCGGAGATCTACGGCAAGGCCGGGGTCGCGCTCCACGAGGACCACGATCGCATCATGGGCTCCACCACGCTCCGCCGCTGGGCATACGCCTGCACGAAGGCGCTGGACGAGTTCCTCGCCCTCGCCTATCACCAGGAGAGAGAGCTCCCGGTGGTGATCGGTCGTTTCTTCAACACCGTGGGACCGAGGCAGAGGGGCCGCTGGGGGATGGTGCTCCCCACCTTCGTGGGTCAGGCGTTGAAGGGCGAGCCGGTGACCGTGTACGGCACGGGCCAGCAGCGACGCTCCTTTATCCACGTGGCCGACGCGGTCCGTGCCGTCGAGGGGCTGATGGAGAAGGAGGAGGCCCTCGGACAGGTCTTCAACATCGGACGCGAAGAGGAGCTCTCCATCCTCGGGCTGGCCGAGCGCGTGATCGAACGGACCGGCTCGAGCTCGCCGATCCGGCTCGTCCAGTACGCCGAGGCATACGGAGAGGGATTCGAGGACATGGAGCGCCGCCAGCCTGACACAGAGAAGCTCGGGAGGCTCATGGATTGGTCCCCCGAGCGAGGAGTGGACGAGATGATCGATCAGGTCGCGGAGGACCTGCGCACCCGGGCCTAACAACCTGCAGCAGCTGAATGGGGAATCCCGTTCTATTCACGCTCCTCCTGGGAGCCGCGGCGTTCGTCGTCGCGTTCGTCCTTACCCCGCTCATCCGAGGCTTCGCGTTGAGCCAGGCGGTCGTGGATCCCGTACGCGACGATCGCTGGAGCCGGAGCCCCACGCCTCGCCTCGGGGGGCTCGCGATCTTCGGGGGCTTCGCCGTCGCGGCCGGGATCGGGATCGCGCTCAGGCGGGGCGCCGTCGCCCTCGAGGTCGAGGGCATCCCACCCTGGGGCGGTTGGTCGGCCGAGGAGGCGATCGTGCTCGCGGGATTCGTCATGTTCGTCACGGGGCTCGCGGACGACCGCCGCGCCCTCGCCCCGGCGGCGAAGCTTCTCCCCCAGTTGGTCGCCGCCGTCGTGCTGATCGCGAGCGGCGTGATGCTCCGGCTGACGGGCGTGTTCGCCCTGGACGTCACGCTCTCGATCTTTTGGTTCGTCGGGATCACGAACGCGCTCAACCTGCTCGACAACATGGATGGGCTGGCGGGCGGGATCGCGGTCATCTGCGCCATTTTCCTGGGGGCGATCTTCCTGGCCGACGGCCGGGTCGATCTCGCCCTGTTCGCGCTGGCGCTTGCGGGAGCGACGGGCGGGTTTCTGGTCCACAACTTCCCGCCGTCGAAGATCTTCATGGGGGACTCCGGGGCCCTGTTCCTCGGGGTCGTCCTCGCAGGACTCGCGCTCTCGCCCGTGCCCGGGGGGAGCCGTGGGGTGCTCGCGGTCCTGGCCGTTCCAGCGTCCCTCCTTGCGATCCCGATCCTGGACACGACGCTCGTGACGGCGGCTCGCGTGCTCGAGGGCCGCTCCGTGGCGCAAGGGGGGCGGGACCACACGTCCCACCGGCTCGTGGCGCTCGGGGTTCCGGAGCCCCGCGCAGTCCTCTTCCTCTGGTCGCTCGCGGCTCTCGGGGGCGCCGTCGCGTTCTTCCTCCAGGGGGAGGGACGCACGGTCACGCTGCTCGTCGGGGGTGGGTTCCTCGTCGTCCTCGTGCTCGTCGGGGCCCGCTTGCTCCAGGTCACGCTCCCGCACCACCTGATCGGACGGTCGGACGCGGAGGCCCAGTTCCGCCGGGCGCTCCTCTGGGGCCGGGTGCGCCCGGTCTTCCTCATCGTGCTAGACGTGCTCGTGGTGGTGCTGGCGTACTACGCCGCATATCTGATCCGATGGCGGCCGCCGGAGCTCGTGGCCGAGCTCGAGTACTTCCAGCGATCGCTCCCGCTGGTCGTGGGAGCCAAGCTCCTGGGGTTCGGTCTGGCGGGTCTCTACGACCGGAAGGGCATCCTGGACGATCCCCGCCTCCTCTTCCGGGCGAGCACCGTAGGGTCCCTCGCGGCCGCGGCGGTTCTCCTGCTCGTGGCCGGGTTCGGGCTCTCCCGTGGGGTCCTCCTCCTCGACTTCTTCTTCTGCACGCTCCTCGCCGGAGCCGTGAGACTCGCCCCTGGATTTCGGATGGCGGAGGTGTGACGGCCTTGTCTTCGTACTCCGCGTCGTTTCAATTCACTGGTTTCCCCGAGTGGCGATCCCTGCCAGAGCGGAACGCTCCATGATGAACGGGAACGGGACCGACGGAGCCTACGGGCGGGGCGGACGCGGCCTCTTCCGTCCCTTCATCGAGCGCCACCGCTTCCTGGTGGCTCACACAATCTACACTGGGCTGGCGGCCTGCTCGCTGCTCGCCGCCTACTTCCTTCGCTTCGAGTTCGCGGCCCCCCCTGGCAGGTCGATGGGGCGCTCCTCGCCCTCCCGTTTCTGCTCGTTGCCCGGTTCTTCTCGAACTGGCGCTGGGGGCTCTCGAGCGCGCGCTGGCGCTTCGTCGGGACGCCGGAGGTCGTGCGCCTGGGCGGGGCGGTGGCCACCGGGTCGGTGGCTTTCGTGGTCGCCGTCTACGCGCTTCCGTTCGCGCCCGCGGTACCCCGGTCGATCTTCCTGATCGAGGCCGCGCTCACCACCCTGGGCATCGCCGGCGTCTGGCTCGTCTATCGCTTGAGCTTCGAGTCCTCGAGGCGGCACCAGAGCCGCGGGGGCGCGGCGCCACGGCGCGTGATCATAGTCGGGGCGGGGGAGGCCGGGAGCCTCCTGACCCGGGAGATGGTGCGCCGGGATCACGGATACCGGGTTGTGGGCTTCGTGGACGACGACCCCCTAAAGTGGGGCACGCGGATCCAGGGGATCGAGGTCGTGGGGAGCACGGACGACCTCGCGGAGATCGTGCGCCACCTGGGTGCACACGAGGTCATCATCGTGATCCCGTCGGCGGGCCCGGAAGCCCTCCGGAGAATCGTCGAGCGGTGCCAGGGGATTTACGTGCCGTTCAAGGTGCTTCCGGGGATTGGGGAGGTGTTCGCGGGCGACGTGGGTCCGGGACGGGTGCGGGAGCTCCGGATCGAGGACCTTCTCGGCCGGTACCCGATCTCGCTGGCTCTCCCCGAGCTCGGGGCCGACCTCGGGGGCAAGACGGTCCTGGTGACGGGCGCGGCGGGCTCGATCGGCTCCGAGCTGGCCCGGCAGATCGCCGTGAACCGCCCCGGGGAGCTCATCCTCCTCGACGTCGCGGAGAGCGCGCTCTTCTTCATCGAGCGGGAGATCCGGGAAGAGCATCCGAACCTTGCGGTACGAGCCTTGGTGGGGAACATCCTCGATCGGTCCCTCATGGACGGGCTGTTCGGCGCGCACGGGGTGCAGCGGGTGTACCACGCGGCCGCGTTCAAGCACGTACCGCTCATGCAGATGAACGTCCGCGCGGCCGTCATGAACAACGTGCTCGGCACCTGGCGCGTCGCGGAGGCGGCGGGACGGTACGGCACGGGGAAGTTCGTCCTCATCTCGACCGACAAGGCCGTGCGTCCGGCGAGCGTCATGGGGATTACGAAGCGTCTGGCCGAGCTGGTGGTGACGTCGTGCCAGGAGCAGTTCTCGGGGACTGATTTCATGGCCGTGCGGTTCGGGAACGTGCTTGGGTCGGCCTGCAGCGTCGTGCCCATCTTCCAACGGCAGCTCCGGGAGGGGAAGCCGCTCACGGTGACCCATCCCGAGGTGACCCGCTACTTCATGACGATCCCGGAAGCGGTCCAGCTGGTGCTCCAGGCCTCGCTCCTGCCTGGCGCGGCCGGGAAGGTTGCCATGCTCGAGATGGGCGCCCCGGTCCGGATTGTGGACCTCGCCAGGAACATGATCCGCCTCTCGGGAAAGCGGCCGGACGTGGACGTTCCCATCGTGTACACGGGGCTCCGCCCCGGCGAGAAGCTTCACGAGGAGCTCTGCTCGCCGGAGGAGGACACCAAGGCGAACCTCCGTGGGGAAGGTCCTGCTGGTGAGCACGCGGAACGGATCCGTCGGGCGGTCCGCGGCGGCGATCCTCTCCGCGATCGTTCTCGAGGTGGAAGAGTGGTGGAGGGACGGGGCGCCGGGCGGCGCGGAGCAGCGGCTCGAACGGCTCGACCGCTTCTACCGGAGGCTCACGGAGCCCTCGGCGCCGGGCGAGGGTCCGATCCTCACGGCCATGCCCAGTGAGACAGTTCGGACCATCACGCACGCGCAGGAGCGCGGGCGAGCGGAGAGGAAGGAAGCATCGGCTTGACCCTCGCCGCGCTCTTCACCCTCGCCGTGATCGCGGGCACGCTGATCGCGACGGCGAGGGACCTCCTCCCCCCGCCCGCGGCGATTCTCGGAGCCGTGGTGCTCCTCCTTCTGGTGGGCGTGATCACGCCCGCCGACGCCTTCGCGGGCTTCTCCAACCCGGCGCCCATCACGGTCGCGGCGCTCTACGTCGTGGCGGGGGCGGTGGAGAGGGCCGGGGCGTTACAGCCGCTCGTGCGCCGCATGCTCGGAGGCCGTGGCGGCACCCGGAGCGCGCTCGCCCGGCTTCTCCTCCCGGCCGCGGGGGCGTCCGCGTTCCTGAACAACACGCCTATTGTGGCCATGCTGTCTCCCCAGGTCTCGGAGTGGGCGCATCAGCGCGGTCACCCACCCTCGTGGTACCTGATGCCGCTCTCCTTCGCCGCGATCCTGGGAGGCACGATCACCCTCGTCGGCACCTCCACGAACATCGTCGTCTCCGGGCTCATGCAGGAGGCTGGCCTGGCCCCCATCGGGATGTTCGAGATGACCCGCGTGGGGCTCCCACTCGCGATCCTGGGCATCGGCTTCATCGTGGCGTGTGCGCCATGGCTCGTTCCGACCCGCCTCGGGGCGCGCAGGGAGTTCGAGGCGGAGGCCCGGGACTTCGTCTTCCGCATGGAGGTGAAGGAGGGAGGGCCGCTTGACGGGACCTCGGTCGAGGAAGGCGGCCTGAGGCACCTTCGGGGGGTCTTCCTTGCGGAGATCGAGCGGGAGGGGGAGGTCCTGGCTCCCGCGCGGCCCGATACGACGCTTAAGGGCGGGGACCGGCTCCTGTTCGTCGGCGCCGCCGACGACGTCGTAGACCTCCAGAAGATGCGGGGCCTCCGCTCGACCGAGCACGCCCTCGACCTGACCCAGCCGGGGCATACCTTCTTCGAGGCGGTGGTGAGCGCGACCTCCCCGCTTGCGGGAAGCACGCTCAAGGACGTGGGCTTCCGAAGCCGCTACCAGGGCGCGGTCATGGCCATCCACCGCTCGGGCGACCGGATTCAGGCGAAGCTGGGAGACGTGCGGATCCGGCACGGTGACACGCTCCTCGTCCTCAGCGACGAGGGGTGGCGCGACCGCTGGCGCCACCGCCCCGACTTTCTCCTCGTGTCCCACCTCGGCGGCTCGCCTCCCGCAGGCACCCGCCGCGCCCTCTATGCCGCCGGCGTGACATTGGCCATGGTCGCGGCTGCCGGATCGGGGCTCATGTCGATGCTGAACGCCGCGCTGCTCGCGGCGATCCTGATGGTCGCGGGCCGAGCGCTCACACCTGCGGAGGCCCGCCGCTCGGTGGACCTGAACGTGATCGTCCTCATCGCGGCGTCGTTCGGGCTCGGGGCCGCGATCGATAGCTCGGGGCTCGCCGGGGTGATCGCCGCCGCGTCCGCCGCGTTCGGGCCGATCGGCATCCTGCTTGGCGTGGGAGTCGTGACGATGCTCCTGACGGAGATGATCACGAATAACGCTGCGGCGGTCCTGGTCTTTCCGGTGGCCGTTTCCACGGCGGCGGCGGCGAGCCTCGACCCGCGCCCGTTCGCGATCGTCGTCGCCTTCGCCGCGTCGGCCTCGTTCCTCACCCCGATCGGTTATCAGACGAACACAATGGTCTACGGACCGGGCGGGTACCGGTTCACGGACTACCTGCGTCTTGGCGTGCCGCTGAGCGTGGCGGTGCTCCTCGTCCTGGGCGCGCTCGTGCCGCTCTTCTGGAGCCTGTGAGCCCGCGGGCCGGGCTCGGAGCCGTCCGGGTGAAGGGATGACGCGGGATCCCGTAGACATGGATGGCTTGGTCGAGGTCACCGAGCGCGCCGGCGGGGAGATCCTTCGGCGATACGGCGACCCCGGGCCAGTGCAAGAGAAGGGAGATCGATCGCCCCTTACGGAAGCCGACCAGGCCTCGCACGCCCTCCTCGTTCGGGAGCTGCCGCGGCTCCTCCCCGGCGTCCCCGTCCTCTCGGAGGAGTCGGAGGCGAGGGAGGTCCGGGGCCGGTGGGACTGGCCCCGCCTCTGGATCGTGGATCCGCTCGACGGGACGAAGGAGTTCCTCAAGGGTACGGTTCACCGTGAACGTCGCGCTCGTCGACGAGGGGTTCCCGCTCCTAGGTGTGGTGCACGTTCCCGCCCAGGGGAGGAGCTACCGCGCGTCCCCGGCGCTCGGGGCCCAGGTGGCGGACGTGGACGGGCTTCGCCCGATCCGGTCGAGAACGTTTCCTAGGGATTCCCCGGTGCTCGTCGCGAGTCGGGATCATTCGGGCCCCGGAGTGGATGCCCTGGCCGCGGCCCTGGGACCGGCCGTCCAGTTCACGAGCATGGGAAGCTCCCTTAAGTTCTGTCTCGTTGCAGAGGGGCGCGCCGATCTCTATCTGAGGGACCTTCCGACGTTGGAGTGGGACACGGCCGCCGCTCAGAGCGTGCTCGAGCATGCGGGTGGAGCGGTGTACGGCCTTTCCCGGGACGGAGCCGGGGCGCTGGCCGGACGCTTCGACGGCTCGCGGCTCCGCTACAACAAGGATTCGCTCGAGAACCCTCCGTTCCTGGCCGTGGGCGACCCGACGGGTGCCTGGCGGGAAGGGATCGCGGAGGAGCCGAAGGCATGACGGGCTCGTTCCAATGAAGAAGAAGATCCACGGGCATCTGGAGATGCTCGAGCACGAGTCCGTCTATGTCCTCCGGGAAGTCGCGGCCCAGTTCGAGCGCCCGATCCTCCTCTTTTCCGGTGGAAAGGACTCGATCATCCTGGCCTGGCTGGCGAGGAAGGCCTTCCATCCGAGCCCGGTGCCCTTCCCGTTCCTCCACATCGACACGGGGCACAACTTCCCCGAGACCCTCGAGTTCCGGGACCGCTACGCGAGGGAGTTGAGCTGCGAGCTCGTTGTACGGTACGTCCAGGAGTCGATCGACCAGGGGCGGGTGAAGGAGGAAATGGGCCCCGAGGTGAGTCGCAACGCGCTCCAAATCGTGACTCTCCTGGATGCCCTGAAGGAGCTCCAGGCCGACGCTGCCATCGGAGGGGCCCGGCGGGACGAGGAGAAGGCGCGGGCGAAGGAGCGGTTCTTCTCGCACCGGGACCGTTACGGCCAGTGGGATCCGAAGAACCAGCGCCCCGAGCTCTGGAACCTGTACAACGGTCGGAAAGACCCCGGTGAGCACTTCCGGGTGTTCCCCCTCTCCAACTGGACCGAGATGGACGTGTGGCAGTACATCCACCTCGAGGGCATCCCCATCCCCAGCCTCTACCTTGCCCACGAGCGGGACGTGGTGCGCCGGGACGGGATCTTGCTCGCCCGCACCGACTTCATCCAGATCATTCCCGGGGACGAGGAACTCCGGCGGAGCGTTCGCTTCCGCACGATCGGGGACGCGACGTGCACGGGCGCCTTCGAATCCACGGCGACGACCATCGAGGCGGTGATTCTGGAGACCGCAGCGGCGCGGATCACGGAGCGCGGAGGGCGCGGCGACGACCGGCGCTCGGACACGTCGATGGAAGACAGGAAGAAGGAGGGCTACTTCTGATGGCTTGGGGTTCCGAGGCGCGCGCAGCATCGGCGGCCGGCACGACCGTAGCCCCCCAGGTCTACGGCGAGATGGATCTCCTCCGTTTCACCACGGCCGGAAGCGTGGACGACGGGAAGAGTACGCTCATCGGGCGGCTCCTCCACGACACTAAGTCCATCTTCGATGACCAGATGGAGCAGATCGAGAGGGCGAGCCGCCGCCTCGGAGAGTCGGAGGTGAACCTCGCGCTCATCACGGATGGGCTGCGGGCCGAGCGAGAGCAGAAGATCACGATCGACGTGGCCTACCGCTACTTCGCGACCCCCAAGCGGAAGTTCATCATCGCGGACACGCCGGGCCACGTTCAGTACACGCGGAACATGGTCACGGGCGCCTCCACCGCCGAGCTAGCCATTGTCCTCGTGGATGCGAGGAGCGGGGTGCTCACGCAGTCGAAGAGGCACGCGTTCATCGCCTCCCTGCTTGGGATTCCCCACCTCATCGTGGCGGTGAACAAGATGGACCTCGTGGACTATGCGGAGGAGGTGTATGAGAGGGTCCGGCACGATTTCGTCGAGTTCTCGCGGAAGCTCACCGTACCGGACATCTCGTTCATCCCGATCAGCGCCCTCAAGGGCGACAACGTCGTCGAGTGGTCCAAGCGCATGCCCTGGTACGAGGGCGGCTCTCTCCTCCACAAGCTCGAGACCGTGAACGTGGGGTCGAGGAGGAACCACATCGACTTCCGCTTCCCCGTGCAGTACGTGCTCCGGCCCGACCAGACGTTTCGGGGCTACGCGGGCACGGTGGCCTCGGGCTCCGTCTCACCGGGAGAGGAGGTCTTGGTCCTGCCGTCCAGGCGAACCACCCGAATCCGCTCGGTGGAGACCTTCGACGGCTCCCGGGACGAGGCCCGTGCGGGAGACGCGGTGGTCCTCACGATCGAGGACGAGGTGGACGTCTCGCGGGGCGACGTGATCGTGCGACGAAGGAACGTTCCCATCGTCGGCGACCGCTTCGAGGCCTACCTCTGCTGGATGAGCGAGACGCCGCTCGAGATCGACCGCCCGTACGCGCTTCTTCACACGACCAATCGCGTGCAGGCCCTCGTGGAGCGGATCGAGTACCGAGTGGACGTGGATACGCTCCACCGGCAGTCGGCGGACTCGCTCGAGTTGAACGAGATCGGGCGAGTCGGGATCACGACCTCGAAGCCGCTCTTTTTCGACTCGTATCGCGTGAATGTGCGAACCGGGAGCTTCGTGCTTGTGGATCTGCACTCGAACGTGACGGTTGCTGCGGGCATGATCCGGGGGGAGCCGGCGGCTGCGGACGAGGCCGAGGCCGCGCGGAGCGCCGCCGGGGTGGAGCGGCCCGTCTCGAGGGATGTGGTATGGGAGAGCTGGAACATCCCCCGGGAGGAGCGGGAGGCGCAGACGGGGCACGGGGCCGCGGTCCTCTGGTTCACCGGGTTGCCGGGGGCGGGGAAGACCACGATCGCGAGGGCCTTGGAGCAACGTCTGTTCGCACGAGGCGTACGCACTATGCTCCTGGATGGCGACCAGCTCCGGCACGGGCTCTCGGGCGACCTCGGGTTCACCCCTGGTGAGCGCACCGAGAACATCCGTCGGGTGGGGGAGGTGGCGAAGCTCTTCTTCGAGCAGGGAAGCGTCGTCCTCTGCGCGTTCGTCTCCCCCTACGCGAGAGGGCGGGACGCCGTGCGGCGGCTCGTTCCGGACGGCCGGTTCCTGGAGATCCACGTGCACGCGCCGGCGGAGGAGCTCCGGCGCCGGGACCCGAAGGGGCTCTACCGGAAGGAGGAGAGGGGGGAGGTCGCGCCGCTCACCGGTGTGTCTGCTCCGTACGAGCGGCCGACGAGCGCCGAGCTGGACCTGGACACCGGGTCCGTGGGGGTGGACGAGGTGGTGGCGGTGGTGCTGGAGATGCTGGAGGGGAAGGGGATCGTCGGGCACCCCTCCGATGCTGGCAACCCTGGACCGGCGTGAACGCTGGGCACTTGCGTCTACCGCGGCCCTGGCCGAGCCACACCCCCGGCTCGACGTCACATTCGTGGATCCCGTCGTGGCTCCCCCTCGCCGCACTCGTCTTTGCGCTTGCGGGATGCGAACAGGGCGTCCTCACGCCGGGGGGTGAAGTGGTGCGGACCGTCACGATCTCGCCCCTCGAGCCCAGGCTCGCGCCGGGCCAGGCGCTCCAGCTCAGGCCCTCGTCCACAACCGGCAGGGGCACCCCCTGCTGCGTGAGGCAGAGTGGTCGGTCTCCGACCTGGAGGTGGCAACCGTAGATGCGGGCGGGCTCCTTCAAGGCGTGAGAACGGGCGAGGCTGAGGTATCGGCGGCAGTCGAGGGCGTGATCGGTTCGACCAAGGTCATCGTGGAGCCAGCGCTCCCCTCGCCGTTCCCCGAGCACGTATGCGCCCTCTCGGGCACGGGACACATCTGGTGCTGGGGACGGGGGCCCGAGGGCGAGCTCGGCTCGGGGGCTGTGGCGTCCTCAGCGGTGCCGGTGCTAGTGAACGCCCCCCCTCCTCACATCGATGTGGCGGTCGGGAGCGCGCACACGTGCGCGATTCGGGAGGGAGGCCAGGCGGCCTGCTGGGGGAGAGGGGCCGAGGGTCAGCTCGGAAACGGAGCGCTCGACGAGGCGAGCGCTCCGGTGGTCGTGGAAAGCACGGTCCCCCTTCGGCGCATCGTGGCTGGAGAACGTCACACGTGTGCGCTTTCGCGCGAAGGGGAAGCTTACTGCTGGGGCTGGAACGCCTACGGTCAGATCGGAAACGCGAGCACGGTCGGGCAGTTCCTTCCGGCCCCCGTGGAGACGACTCTCCGATTCATCACGATCGCGGCCGGTGCGAGGCACACCTGCGCGGTCGCGCAGGATGGCTCCGCATGGTGCTGGGGGGAGAACGAATCCGGCCAGCTCGGCACAGGTGTTGATGGCGAGCCGTCTCTCCTGCCGGCTCGCGTGACCGGGTCCGTCGGGTTCCAGCGGATCTCCGCCGGGCTAGCCCACACGTGTGCGCTGACCGTCGAGGGGCTGGCGTGGTGCTGGGGAGCGGGCGAGCGGGCGCAACGGGCGGACGGACACCTCGAGGACCTCGCAACGCCGGTGCGAGTCTCACTCGAC
Source organism: Longimicrobiales bacterium (assembly GCA_965198065.1). GTDB lineage: Bacteria > Gemmatimonadota > Gemmatimonadetes > Longimicrobiales > Gaopeijiaceae > SHZS01. The sequence goes on from CBDAON010000004.1 coordinate 2,251,454, forward strand.
ATCCGCTATCAAGACATCTCGGCCGGCGCCCTGCACACGTGCGCAGTAGCGTTCGGCGGGGCCGCGTACTGCTGGGGAGAGGGACGGTCGGGCCAGATCGGGAACGGCGGCACGGTCCTGGTGGGGAACCCTACCGCCGTGACGGGAACGGGGTGGATTTCCATCCACGCGGGATCCTCTCACTCCTGCGGGGTCCGTCAGGACCTGCGAGCCTACTGCTGGGGGTTCGGCGGATTCGGCCAGATCGGGAACGGGGAGCATGGTGTCTTTCCCCTACCCCAGCGGGTCCTGGGTGAGACGGATCTGATCCGGGTTGGATCGTGACGTTCCTCAGGACCCAGCCCTGCCGCCCCGTCCCGATCGTCGCGGTGTCGGTGATCCTCCTGACGTCTTGCAAGGACGCCCTCACGTTTCCGACGGAGGGGACGCGCTGGATCCACGTCTCGGCCGGTGGCGCGCACACCTGCGCCGTGAGCGAGACGGGAAGCGTAGCCTGCTGGGGCTCGAACTCCGCCGGGCAGCTGGGTGTGGGTGGCGATGCGCGTGGGGTGAGCCGGCCCGTGCTCGTCCGGGGCGAGCGGTCGTACACGGATGTCGACGCAGGTGAGGCACACACATGCGCACTGGACACGGCTGGTGGGGCCTGGTGCTGGGGGCTCAATGATCGCGGACAACTCGGGGATGGCACGACTCAGAACAGGTCCCACCCCGTGCGTGCGGACGTCGGAGACAGATTCGTCCGTCTGTCCGCAGGTGGGGGTCATACGTGCGCGGTGGACGGGGCCGGACGAGCTATTTGCTGGGGCGACAACCGCTCGGGGCAGCTCGGCGGGAGGCCGGACTCCGCTGGCCCACGACGGTGCCGTGACGCTTCGGCGCACGGGCGGAGTCATCGAGGCGGACGTCCGCACGGACATCCGCCTGTCCGAGCTCACTATCCGGAGCGGTGACGAGCTCATGGTGCCCCGGCGCTCGTGGCTGGACCGCAACGTGGCGGCGACCGTCAGCGGGGGCGTGGCCATCTTCGGCATCCTCGTCGCGATCGCCCTTCGGTGACGGATCCGGCGCTCGCGGGCGGCGACGCGCCCGCCCGACGGCTCGCGGGGGCCGTACGCGAGAGCTGGTGGGTCGTCGCGGGCGTGACGGCCCTCGTGGGGTTCGTGACGTTTCTCGCCCTCTTCCGGGTCACCCCGCTCTTCGAGGCCGTGGGCTCGGTTCGCATCGACCGCGAGGGGACGCCGTTCCGAGGGCTCGATGCCCTTGAGACGCTCGAGGTCCTGACCGGTACGACCGGGCCGGGCATCCAGACGGAGATGGCGGTCCTCAGAAGCCGCACGCTCGCGCTCCTCGTGGACGAGGAGCTGTCGATCCGCGCCCGGGTCGAGCGACCGATCGGCACGCCGCGCTCCCTCCTGTTCCGGGAGCTCCAGGTGGACCCCACCATTCCCGAAACCCAGATCGAGCTGGAGTGGGTGGGGGAGGCCTACCGGGTCGAGGCGGAACGACGGGAGCCTCCCGAGGTATGGCGGCCGTTCCGCCTGATCCCCTGGGTGGAGGCGGGCACCGCCGAGGTCCGGCCCGGCGAGGCGTTCGACGTGGCCGGAGTGCGGGGGGTGCTCACCGACGAGGCCCCCGATCTCGCGCCTCGGATCCGCGTAGCGATCCGATCCGACGAGGAGTTTTACGACGAGTACCTCCGCTTCCTATCGGTTCTGCGTCCAGCGCGCGAGGCGGAGCTCGTGGAGATGCGGTTCCGAAGCCCCGACCCGAGTATCGCGCGGGATGTGGTCAACCGGCTGTCCGCCCGTTACATCGCGGACCGCCAATCGCTCCGCGCGAGGGAGGCCCGGTCCACGGCCTCCTTCCTGGCCGACCAGGTCGTGCGGGTGAGGGACGAGCTGGGCATGGCGGAAAACGATCTCCGTCGGTTCCGCGAGAGGGAGCAGGTGATCGCCCCCCTCGCGGAGGCGCAGGCCCAGGTGACACGGCTCACCGAGATGCGGGGGCAGAGGGACGTGACCGACGCCGAGCGGCGGGCGCTCGAGGGCCTGCTTGCGCAGATCGTCCAGGAAGACGCGGCGTCGCCGGGGGGCGCGTCGCCGTGGCGGCGCCTCATCGCCTTTCCGACCCTTCTCCGGAATGCCGCGACGGCGGAGTTCCTGCGCCTCCTCGGGGAGCTCGAGAACGACCGCGCGGTCCTTCTCGAAACCCGGGCGCCGGAGGATCCCCTCGCGGTCCAGCTTTCCGGCCGGATCCGGGACCTGGAGGGTCAGCTCCGAAGCATGACGGAGACGTACCTCGCGGGCCTCGGGCGACAGGTCGCCTCGCTCGATGTCACGCTCGAGGCGTCGGGGGCGGAGCTGGACCGCATCCCGGCGGCCGACCTGGAGTTCGCCCGCCATACGCGCCGGGTCGAGCTTCTGAGCGAGGTGCTCACGGTCCTCGAGGTGCGGCAGCGCGAGGCCGAGATCCAGGCGGTCGTCGAGGACATGAGCGTGCAGGTCGTGGATGCCGCTCCGCTGCCTCTGGAGCCCGTGACCCCGCGGCCGTGGCTCTCGCTTGCCCTCAGCCTCCTCGTGGGAACGGCTCTTGGCACCGTGGGCGCGCTGATCCGCCAGGGGGCCTGACCTCCGGCCGGCGAGGCGGCAGCCAAGCGATGTGTGGGATCGTGGGGACCTACGGGACTCCAGTCTCCGAGGAGAGGTGCGCGGAGGCGCTCCGTCGCCTACGACATCGTGGGCCTGACGACGAGGGAGCCGACCGGAGCGGGGCCGGGGCGGCGGAAATCTGGCTCGGCTTTCGGCGGCTCGCGATCCAGGATCCGTCGCCGCGCGGCAATCAGCCGATGATGGATCCCCAGGGCCGCCGCCGGATCGTGTTCAACGGCGAGATCTACAACGTCCGCTCGCTTCGGCGGGAGCTCGAGAGCCGCGGGCATCGTTTCCGTACCACCACGGACACGGAGGTGCTACTCGCCGGGTAGACCGAGTGGGCTGAGGGGGTCCTCCCCCGGCTCGTCGGGATGTTCGCCTTCGCCGTGGCGGACCCTGTCGCAGGGGAGCTCTTCCTCGCTCGCGACCACTTGGGGATCAAGCCGCTTTACGTGCACGAGGGCCCGGATCGATTCGCGTTCGCCTCCGAGGTGAAGGCGATCCTTCCCCTCCTGGACGAGCGGCCGGAGCTCGATGTGGCGGAGGCCGCCAGGTTCTTCACGTTCCTCTGGGTCCCCCCCTCGGCCACGCTCCTCCGCGGGATCCGGTCGGTACCCGCGGGAGGATGGCTCCGCGTCGGGCCCGACGGGCTCCGCCAGGGCACGTGGTGGGAGCTTCCCGTCGCCGCGGAGGCGCCCGCGCGCCTGCGAGACTCCGACCGGGGACGGCCCGGCGGGCCAGCACTGGCTGATCGCCCAGCGGCAACGGGTCGCCCAGCGGGATCGGGTTACCCTCCGACCCTGGAAGAAGCGGCGGAGGAGTTGGACCACCTGCTCCGCGAGGCAGTCGGCCTCCAGCTCATCGGGGACGTGCCGCTTGGAGCGTTCCTCTCGGATGGGGTGGACTCGACGCTCCTCGTCGCGCTCATGCGGGGCTTCGGCGATGCGCCGGTTCGCACGCACACTGCCGTCTTCCCGGCAGAGGACCGCGGGTGGAGGATCGAGGAAGACGACGCGCCGTGAGCGCGGCGAGCCCGGGAGCTCCTCCCCGGGCTGGAAGCGCACGAGCACGTCCTCGATCCGCAGGTCGCAGAGCTTCTTCCCCGGATCGTGTGGCATCTGGACGATCCGGTGGCCGATCCCGCGGCCCTCGCGACGCTCGTGATCTGCGAGGCGGCCCGTCCGACGACCACGGTGCTCCTTTCGGGGATCGGCGCGGAGGAGTTGTTCGCGGGCTACCCGCGTCATCGGGCCGCACTCCTCGGGGAGCACTACCAGCGGATCCCCCGCTGGCTCCGCGCCGAGGTAGTGGAGCCGCTGGCGGCGCGCCTTCCCGCCGGGCGTCCCGGCCGTCTCCTCGGCCCGAGCCGTAAGGCTCGGAAGTTCGTCCGGGGAGCCTCGCTCCCGTTCGAGGAGCGCTATCTCTCGTTTTCCAGCTACTTCGATGGAGCCGAGACGGCGGCCCTCGTGCCCGGGGCCGCCGGGATCGACCCGTGGGACCGGCATCGGACGGTGCTCGAGCGTACGCGCGGCCAGCACCCCCTCCGCCGGATGACCCATCTCGATCTCCTCACCTTCCTTCCCTCCCTCAACCTGGCGTACACAGACCGCGCGAGCATGGCCGCGTCCGTCGAGGTGCGCGTTCCGTACCTAGACCACCGGATCGTGGAGTGGTCACGCAGGCTCCCCGTCGATCACCTGCTCGAGGGAAGCCGATCGAAGCGGGTGCTGAAGGCTGTCGCGGAGCGCTATCTGCCGAGGGACCTCGTGCATCGCAGGAAGGCGGGATTCCAGGCCCCGGTCCGCGCGTGGGTGAACGGGCCTCTACGTCCCATGATCCAGGAGCTCCTGAGCGAGGAGCGCCTCCAGCGAAGGGGGGTGCTCGAGCCCGGAGAGGTCGGCCGGATCGTAGACGCGACCTGGGCGGGGCGGGAGGACAACGCTCTCCGGATCTGGGCCTTCCTGACGTTCGAGATCTGGGCGACGACCTTCCTCGACGGGGACGGCGCAGCGCCGGCGGCCGTGTGACGGCGTGCGGAGATCCGGCGTGAGGACGGCTGGCACCCTCGAGCGGGCCGTTGCCCGCGATTATCTCTACAACGTGCTGGGCCAGGGCGTGCCCCTGGCCGTCGCCCTAGCGACCGTGCCCCTCCTCCTCGGCGGGCTGGGCGAGGCCCGGTTCGGGATTCTCGGGCTCGCCTGGATGTTCGTGACGTTCGCGGGCGAGGTGGGATTCGGGCGTGCCGTGACACGCTACGTCTCCGCTGCCCGCGCCTCGGCCGGCGAAGCGGTGCGGGGGATCGTCCGCGCCGGGGCCCGCGCCCAGCTTGTCCTGGGTGTCGCTTTGGGCGCCTGCCTAGCTATGGCGACGCTCTGGCTCGCCGGGCCGGCGCTCGGGATCCCGTCGGAGCTCCAGGGCGAGTGTCGTGCCGCTTTTCTCTGGATGGCGGTCGGCGCCCCGGCCGTCCTGCTCGCCGGAGCCCATAGGGGCGGGCTCGAGGGCGTCCAGCGCTTCGACCTCGTGAACCTGATCCGGGGAGCCGCCGGGACCGCAAACTTCCTCCTCCCCCTCGTGGCGCTCGCGCTGGGGTGGGGAGTCGGCGGGGTCGTCGGGCTTCTCATGGCCTCGCGCGTCGCGCTCGCGCTCTTTGGGGCGTTCGACGCGGCCGTGCCGAGGGTGGACGCGACCGCCGCCAAAAGCCCCTCTGCGGCACCCGACACGGCCGTCGCTCCGGCCCTTCCGGAGCTCCTCCGGTTCGGCGGATGGGTAAGCCTGAACGCCCTCCTCTCCCCCATCCTTGGGTACATGGACCGGGTGATCCTCGCGGGGGTCTTGGGAGTGGCGGCAGTGGGCAGGTACGTGCCGCCCTGGGAGGCGATCGTCCGGCTCGGGCTCGTCCCCGCGAGCGTTATGACCGCTCTCGTTCCCGTGTTCTCGGCGCTCGAGGAAGCCCGGAGCACGGAGAGCGTTCGACGACTCGCGCTCAGGAGCGCGGGCTCGATCCTGGTCCTCACGGGGGTGCCCGCGCTGGCAGCCGCTCTATGGGCCGGGCCGCTCCTCTCCCTCTGGCTCGGGGAGGCGTTTCATCCCGACGGAGCGGCAGCGCTCCGGATCCTCTCAATCGGAGTCGTCGCGAACGCCCTGGGCTTCGTGGCTCTGGAGCTCCTCCAGGCGGTAAGGCGCCCCGAGCTCCCTGCGATGCTCCAGATCGCCGAGGTCCCACTCCAGTTGGGGCTCGCCTGGCTCCTGGTCTCCCGGTTCGGCGTTCAGGGCGCGGCCATGGCGTGGAGCATCCGTTGCGGGGTCGACTCCGCGGGACTGTGGCTTCTGGCGCTGTACCAGACCCGCAGGTCGCCGGCCCCGGCCGGGGGAAAGATCACGTGACCGAAGAGCGGAGGACGCCCGCGCCTGACGTCACCGTGGTCATGGTGACTTGGAACGTGCGGGACGTCGCGCTCCGGTCTATCGATCTCCTGCTCGAGCGCGCCGGAGATCTCGACCTCGAGGTCATCGTCGTGGACAACGCGTCCCATGACGGCGCCGTCGAGGCCATCCGCTCGCGCCATCCCGGAGTCGTCGTGATCGCAAACCGGGAGAACGTTGGCTTCGCGAGGGCGTGCAACCAGGGGCTCGATGCGGCCCGCGGGCGTCACCTTCTCCTCCTGAACCCCGACGCATGGCCAGGCGACGCGCGGACGCTCGCCGGCCTCGTCGGGGCCCTCGATCGGGATCCGACGCTGGGCGCGGTGGGACCGAGGATCGAGTATCCCGATGGAGTCCTCCAGGCCCAGTGTGGGCGGCGCGACTACCGGCTGAGACACCTCGTCTGGGTGACTGGGATCACCGGGGACGCCGGGAGGTGGAGGCCATCTCGGGCGCGTTTCTTCTCGTGCGCACGCGGGCCGCTCGCATGGCCGGGGGGATTCCCGAAGATGTCTTCCTCTACTACGACGATCTCGCGCTCTGCGTCCGGCTACGGCGCCGCGGGTGGCGGATCGAGTGCCTTGGGGACCTGACGGCCGTGCACGAAGGGGGCGCTTCCACCCGGCAGCATGTTGCGCCCGTAGACCTCTTCGAGGGGGAGGTGCGGGTCCGTCTCATCCGTGAGCGGTCGGGTCCCCTCTGGGGCCTCCTGTCGCGGGTGCTCATGGGCGCTCGCTCGCTCACGCGACTCGGGATCGCCCTTGCCCTCTGGCCCGTCCCCGGACTCGAATCCATGAGGAAGGAGCGGCCACGGCTCTTCCAGACGCGCCGACACGCGCTCCTCCTTCTCTGGAGTGTCTGGCCCTCTCGCGTCCGGCGCGCTCTTCCCACCGCACCGTCCCGCCCGGATCGCGGCCCGCGGATCCTCCTGGTCGGGCCGACCCCCCCTCCGGCGCACGGGAACTCCGTGTGGACCGCGACCGTGCTGGGTCACCCGCGCGTCCGCGCCGCGCTCGAGGTCGAGCACCTCGACACCTCGGATCGGCGGACGATCTCGAACCTCGGCACTTTCGACCTGCGGAACGTGGCGCTCGCCGTGCGCCACGCCCTGGAGCTGGCGGCGCTCTGCCGACGCTTCCGTCCCTCGGTGGTCTACGTTCCGCTGTCCCAGAACGCGCTGGGATTCTTGCGCGACGCGCTCCTCGTCCGGATCGCGGCCGGGAGGGGGTCGAAGGTCGTCGTGCATCTCCACGGCGGGGAGCTCGACCGGTTCCTCGAGAGGTGTGCGGCCCCGCTCCGGGCGGTGGTCCGGAGCACGGCACGGCGGATCGAGGAGGGGTGGGTGCTCGCCGAGGGGCTTCGGCCCCAGTTCGCGTCGCTCCTCCCCGCGGAACGTGTCCGCGTCGTCCCGAACGGCGTCCGGGACTGGACGAGGGATCCGTGTGTGGGGCCGGAGCGCGAGCAGCGCCCCGTCGGGCGGGGTGGACGGGCTACCGAGCCCGGGCCGACCCGCGTCCTCTATCTGGGACAGCTTTCCAGAAAGAAGGGCGTGTTCGACCTCTTCGATGCGCTCGCCAGTCTGGACACTGATGGATCCCACGTGCGACTTCACCTGGCCGGGAGCTGGCTGGATCCAACCCAGGAGATCGAGGCAGCGGCCTGCATCGGAACGCTCCGGGCCGAGGGAGTCGACGTGGAGGAACACGGGGTCGCGGACGACGCATTAAAGGCGCGGCTGCTCGGCTCGACAGACCTGTTCGTCCTCCCCTCCCTGGCCGAGGGGCAGCCGCTCACGATCCTCGAGGCCATGGCCGGCGATCTCCCCGTGGTCGCGACGCGGGCGGGTGGGGTCCCGGACCTAGTTGTGGACGGAGAGACCGGCGTGCTGGTCGAGCCGGGAAACGTACCGGCTCTCCGGGAGGCCCTTCAGGCCCTCGCTCGGAGCGGGGAGGAAAGGCGACGGATGGGCCGAGCGGCCCGGATACGCTACCTTGAGCGGTTTACCTACGACCGGCTCACGGAACGGCTGGTGAGCGCGTTCCGTGACGTAGCGGAGCGGGAGCGAGCTCTGTGAACCGCGGATCAGAGGCGCTCTCCAGACAGGGGACGATCGGTCGGCCGCTCGAGGGGATCGGGTTCGGTCGGCTTCCCTGGTCCAGCGCGACCGCTTGGGCCGCATCCCTCGGGGGGCCCCTGGCGCTCGGCGTGGGGCTGGCACTCGCCCCCTGGGACGTGGCGGGCGTGGCGCTCGGCGCGGCCATCTTCGTGGCCGCCGTGCGGTGGCCGCTCCCGATGCTGGGCATCTTCCTCACGCTCGGGCCGCTGGATCTCTCGTTCCTCACGGGGGGATTCAAGGAGCTCCTCCCCGGGCTGGGCGGGCTGGACATGAACGGGATCCGCCTGGTGGCGATGGTATCGGCGTTCGCGCTTCTGGCGATCCTCGACCCCAGGCTGCGCCCGCGGCTCTGGTCGCCTCCCGTCCGCTGGTACGTGCTCTTCCTCCTGCTGGCCGCGGCGACGATACCGGTGTCCGTCGCTCCCCTCGAGGGAGCGCGCCTCCTCTTCAAGATGGCGTGGCCGCTCCTCGTGTTTCTGGTCGTTTCCCATCCGGACCGCACGGGGGAGGAGCTCGATCGCCTGGCGGACTGGGTCCTGATTGGCGCGGCCGCCATCGTCGTCGTGAACCCGCTTTTCGTGGCTGCGGGCGGATACGAGTTCGACGTGGACGGACGGCTCCGCGTGCAAGGGGTCGGGCTCCACGAAAACCCGTTCTCGTTCTACCTCCTATTCGTCGTAATTCTCTCGCTCACCCGATTTGCCGCACGAGCGCAGGCCCGCTACCTGCTCCTGGCGACGGCGGCCGGCATCTGGATGGGGCTCAGCCTCACGCGGATCACCTTCCTCGCCGCCCTCGTCGCGCTGGGCGCCGCTGCGCTCTACGCCGCCTTCGTGCGGCGCAACGTCCGGCTCGTGGTCGTGGCCCTAACCGCGGTTGCCGTCGTGGCCGTCGCGTTCGTGCCCGTGGCTCTCGAGCGAACGTTCGGGTACGTGCCTTCGCCCGGAGAGCTGTGGGGGTTCGCCCGGGATCCGGTGACGCTGTACGGAACGATCAACCTCCAGGGGCGGGAGCTCTACTGGGGGCTCCTTTACCTGGCGTGGAGGGGAAGCCCGTGGATCGGCCTCGGCCTCGGGTCGTCCAGTGGCATCATCCAGGATGTCCTTCCCCCTGAGTACGGGGCGGTTGCCCACAACGAGTACCTGCGGCTCGGTACGGACCTGGGCTGGTTCGGTCTCGCTCTCATGCTGCTCGTAGGATGGAGCTGGATCCGGGCCGCCTGGGGAAGGGGGGAATGGGCGTTTCCGGATCTTGCGGCGCTCGTGGTTTGGATCGTGATCTCGATCACGGACAACGCCCTCGACTACTACGCTCCGTTCACGCAGTTCGTCGGGTTCGCGGTCGCGATGGCAGTGGCGCGCGATCGGCTGGCGGGCCCGGCTGACGATGACCGAGCGCCAACCGGTCGGCCGCCGCCGCCGGCGGACCGACCTCCCGAGGCCGATCGACTATCGCCCCCGACCGGCGGCTGAGATCGCGATCGCCGCATGAGGCCGTGTCCCGCGTGCCGATCCAAGGGCCCGTTCCGGGCGCACGCTGTGCCCGCCTGCCGCCACGGTCCGGGGCCCTCGGTCCCCTATCTCGAGTGCGGTGACTTCCGATCGCTCTTCATCAAGCAGATTCCCGATAGCTCCGACGAGCACTACGGTCCGGGTTACCACCACCTGGACGAACGAGGGCCCAGGGCCTGGCTTCGGAGGAAGAGGAACCTCCACGCCGTGGCGGGGCGGGGCATCCTGGGTGGGGCCCTCTCGCGCCTCTTCCCGCCCCCCCTCGAGGGTTTCCCGAAGACCCTGCGGGCGGCCGGGGCGGGGCCCGAGCAAGGGGGGGAGGTCCGGATCCTGGACGTGGGCACGGGGAGCGCGGAGCTCCTGTTCCGGATGGCGGACGCCGGGTACCGGCGCATCACGGGGGTCGATCCCTTCCTGCCGGAGGGCCTGGACTCGCTCGACTCCTCCCGTCCGAGGCTCCCGCGTCTCGTCCGGGGCCATCTGGCCGAAATCTCCGGCCGCTTCGACCTCGTCATGTTCCATCATTCTCTCGAGCACGTCCCGGATCCGGAGGCGGAGCTCGAGGCGGCCAGGAACCGCCTCGCCCCGGGGGGGAGAGTGCTCGTTCGCGTCCCCATCCTGCCGTGCTTCGCCTGGGAGGAGTACGGGGTGCTGTGGGTGCAGATCGACGCGCCGAGGCACGCCACGATCTTATCGCGCACGGGGCTCCCCGCCCTGGCGCGCCGGGTGGGGCTCGAGCTGGAATCCGTCCGGGACGACTCGACCGAGGTCCAGCTTCTCGGGAGCGAGATGTATCGGCAGGGTCGACCCTTGGGGGAGTGGTACGCTCACTACGGCTGGCGGCAGCGCCGGCGATGGCGGAAGAAGGCGCGGATCCTGAATCGGGACGGCCGCGGGGATCAGGCCGCGTTCGTGTTCAAAGCGCTTCCCGCTCGCGTTGAGGAAGGCCCACGCGGGAGTTAACGTCCGCCCATCATGAAGCGAATCGTGCACGAGATGGGGTCGGGGAAGCTCCGCATCGCGGACGTGCCCGTGCCGCAGCTTCGGCCCGGCGGGGTCTTGGTCCGGACCACGCACTCCGTGATCTCGGTCGGCACAGAGCACGCGACGCTCGAGACGGGAGCGAAGTCGCTTCCCGCTAAGGCGCTGCACCGCCCCGAGCTCGTGCGCAAGGCTCTGGACACGGCCGCGAAGGAAGGAATTGCCAGAGCGTACGCGAAAGTCCGGAGCCGCCTGAGTGAAGCTCGCCCCCTCGGGTACAGCGCTGCCGGCATCGTGGAGGCGGTGGGGCCCGGGGTCGAGGAGCTCTCGATTGGCGACCGGGTGGCGTGCGCCGGGGCCGAGTACGCCTCCCACGCCGAGTGGAACTGGGTTCCGAAGAACCTCACGGCACGGATTCCCGATGGGGTCTCGGACGAGCATGCGGCGTTCTCGACACTGGGCTCGATCGCGCTCCACGGGGTGCGTCAGGCCGAGCCGGGAATCGGTGAGTGGGTCGGGGTCATCGGGCTGGGGCTCCTGGGTCAGCTTGCCGTCCGCATTCTTCGGGCGGCGGGGGTGAACGTCGTCGGGGTGGACCTCGACCCGGTGAGGGTCCGTATCGGTCGGGACGGGGGCGCCCACGCGTTCCCCCGAACGGACCCGCTGGACGTCGCCGTGCGGCAGCTCACCGAGGGCCGGGGGCTCGACGCCGTCCTTCTCGCGGCCGCGGTGGTGAGCGCCGATCCCGTCGAGCTCGCGGGGACGCTGGCCAGGGACCGGGCGCGCGTCGTGGCGCTCGGCGCGTTCCCGATCGAGATCCCTCGGGCCCTCTACTACGAGAAGGAGCTCGAGCTCAGGCTCTCCCGCTCGTACGGCCCAGGACGTTACGACCGGTCGTACGAGGAGGGCGGGGTCGACTACCCGCTCGGCTACGTGCGCTGGACCGAAGGTCGGAACCTGGCTGCGTTCCTCGACCTCCTGGCGAGCGGAGCCGTCCGGGTCGAGCCCCTGGTGACACACAGGTTTCCGTTTGCGCGGGCCGAGGACGCCTACGAGCTGATCATGAGGGGTGGCCCGACCGAGGGCCTGGGCGTGGTGCTGGAATATCCCACGGAGGGTAGGGAGGAGCCGCGGCGGATCCAGGTCCGGGCGGATGCTACCTCGGCGCGCCGCGCTGTGCGTGCCCCGGCCGCGGGCAGCGTCGGCGATCCGGTCCGGATCGGGCTGATCGGAGCCGGAAGCTTCGCCCGGGGCACCCTCCTTCCCCTGCTTCGTGGGCGCGGGATCGACCTCCGGGGCGTCGTGACCCAGAGCGGGACCAGCGCCCGCGCGACGGCCGAGCGGTTCGGGTTCCGCTACATGGCGTCCGATCCCGAGGAGCTCTTCGGGGATCCGGAGATCGTCGCGACGCGTCGCGACGCGCCATCGCGCTCACGCGACCCTCGCTGCCAAAGCGCTCCGGGCGGGCAAGGCCGTCCTGGTCGAGAAGCCACTCGCCCTGGACGAGCCCTCCCTAGACGATGTGATCGACGCCGCCGGGTCGGGGCCGCTCCTCATGGTGGGCTTCAACCGCCGCTTCGCTCCGGCGACCCAGCTCCTCGTCCAGGGCCTCCGTGGGGTCACCGGGGGCCGGGTGGTGCACGCCAGAGTGAACGCGGGGAGCATCGAGCCCGGCCACTGGATCCACGATCCGTTCGAGGGCGGCGGGCGCCTCGTCGGGGAGGGGTGCCACTTCGTGGATCTGGTCCTCCATCTGGCGGGCTCGCTTCCCGTCGAGGTCCACGCGACGGCCCTCCGCGGAGACGACCCCGACGCGAGCCTTCGGGACAGCGCTCAGGTCACGCTCCGCTGCGCGGACGGATCGATCGGGTCCATCGTCTGTACGTCCAAAGGACATCCGCGGGCCGGGAAGGAGCGGATCGAGGTGTTCGCGGGCGGGGCGACCGGGGTGATCGACGACTTCCGCCGCGCTGATCTCTTCGGTCCCGGACGGGCCCGGAGGAGATGGAAGGGGCGGCAGGCCAAGGGACACCGCGAGGAGCTCTCGGCGTTCATCGATGCCGTGGCCCAGAGGGGGCCCGCGCCAATTCCCCTGGCTGAGCTGGAGGCGTCTTCCCGGGCCGTGCTTCGAGCGCGGCGGTCCCTGGAGGAGAGGAGGGCGCTCTCCCTCTGAGGCGGCCCCCCCTGCGGGGCCCCGAAGGAGTTGCGTCCTTCCCCCCCGCGCCCGACCTTCCCTGTCCGGTTTCTCGACCCTCCTTCAGAGGCGTCGCGGCATGGCCACCTGGTTCAAGAAGAGCTACAAGCCCACGATTGAGGAGCTGCCCGAAGCGCTCCGCGAGATCCTTGTGGAAGTCCGCCAGGAGAAGGGGGAGCTCGAGGCCCTTCTCGCGAGGGTGGCGGGTCAGGAAAGCGCGATGGCCGCGCAGGCCACCCGGCTCGAGGAGTTCCACGGTCGCCAGGAGAACCTTTCCATCCACCTGGGGGCCCTCGAGGCGATTCACCTAAAACCCAGGGGAACATTTATGCGGGGGAACATCATGCGTCTCGGCGTCCTGTTAGCGCTCGTCACGGGTTTCGTTCTGACCGCTCCCCCGGCCGACCTCTCCGCCCAGGTAACCCCACCCGCCGAGGGGCGCCGTGCGGCCGCGGCTCGCGCAGCGGGCCCCGAGATGAGGCCGCCGTCCACGCCCGCGGGCGTGGACATGAGCACGACTCAGTACGGGCTCGAGCCCGGGCGTCCCCGGGTCACGCCGTACCGGACGGACACGCCGCCCGTGATCGACGCCAACCTGGACGACCCGGTCTGGGCGAACGCCGCCTACCTCAATGAGTTCACCCAGGAGTCCCCGAACGACGGCGCCCCGGCCACGGAGGAAACCGAGATCTGGATCGCGTACGACGAGGATCACATCTACATCGCGTGTTACGCCCATTATTCGGACCTCGGCCTCATGCGGGCCAATCTGCTCCGGCGGGACCGGGCCAATGTCGACGACCTCTGTACGATCTACTTCGACACGTTCCTGGACCAGCAGCGGGGCTACGACTTCGACGTAAACGGCTACGGCGTCCAGGGTGACGGCCTCATGTCCGTGGCGCGGCGCGGGGGCGGTCGCGGGGGTGGTGGCGGTACCCAGGTCCCACCCGCGGACCGCTCTTGGGATGCCCTGTTCGATACGGCGGGGCAGCCGGTAGAAGACGGGTACGTGGCCGAGATGGCCATCCCCTTCAAGAGCCTCCGCTTCCCGAGCCCTCCCGACGGCGAGCCTCACCGGTGGGGGTTCCAGATCGTCCGCGAGATCAAGTCCAAGGGCCCCGAGCAGATCGTGTGGTCGCCCATGTCCCGGTCCGTATCGGGCTTCTTCACCCAGATGGGCATCCTCGAGGGGATGACGGACATCTCGCAGACCCGAAACATCGAGGTTCTTCCGACGGCGGTGGCGATCCAGCACGGGGAGATTGACGCGACCCGACCTGGCTTCGTGAACGAGAGCGCGGATCCAGACTTTGGGGTGAACCTGAAGTACGGTGTCACGACGAACCTCGTCGCCGACTTCACGGTAAATCCGGACTTCTCACAGATCGAGTCGGACCGGGGACAGATCGAGACGAACCTGCGCTTTCCCATTTCCTTCCCGGAGCTCCGGCCCTTCTTCGTTGAAGGGGCCGAGATCTTCAGCATCCGCGCTCCGGTGACCTTCGTACACACGCGGACGATCGTGGACCCGGACTATGGCGCCAAACTCTCGGGACAGATCGGACGCTTCACGCTGGGCGTCGTCACGGCGAACGACGTAGCTCCCGGAAACGTGGACGATCCCGACGATCCCGCGAAGGGCCAGACGGCCCAGACGTACATCGCGAGGGCGCAGTACGATCTGTTCCCGGAGTCGAACGTCGGGATGATCTTCACCGACCGCGAGTTCATGACCAGCTACAGCCGTCTCTACGGGGCCGACTCGAACATCCGGTTCAGCTCGACGATTTCCGGAGATATGAAGCTGGTGAGGTCGGACCACCGGGCCCTGGGCGACGAGCAGGCGACCGATGGACACATGTTCTCGACCCGCCTCTCCCACAACGGCCGTACCCTGGGACTGACGTTCCAGGCCAACCAGATCTCTCCCGACTTCAGGACGGACGTGGGCTTCGTTCGCCGCCGGGATCAGCGGGAGGCTTCGGGGAACGCGTCGGTCCGGTTCTGGCCCGCCGGGAGCGTGCTCGTGAACTGGGGGCCCTCGGTCGATTACGGACGACTGTACGACTTCAGCGAGGTCCTCCAGGACGAGAACCTGGGCGCGGGCATCAACTTTTCGTTCGTCCGCAACATCAGCGTCGGCGCCAACCTGAGTCGCAATATGGAGCGGTTCGGCGGGACGGAATACGAGATGAGCGGGTTCTCGGTCCGCGGGAACGTCAACGCCCGGCAGTACTCCTTCGGGACCAACTTCTCGAAGGGAGAGTCCCTCTTCTTCGCGGAGGAGATCGTCGGAGACTCGTTCCGTTGGAGCGTGAACGGATCATTTCGCCCGAGTGACCGGATGCAGACCGGGCTGAACTACACCTCGAGCCGCCTCACGGACCCCCAGAGGGGGGACCTCGAGCTCGTCGACGTGAAGATCATCCGGTCCAACACGAGCGTTCAGTTCACCGAGCGGCTGGGGTTCCGGAACATCGTCGAGTATAGCACGCAGGAGGAGACCCTCGACTTCAACCTTCTCTTCCAGTACCAGGTAAACGCGGGAACAGTCTTCTATCTGGGCTACGACGACCACTACCAGCAGGCCGACCTGATCGAGGGCGATCGGGATGGAGACGGAGTGGACGAGTACCTCTTCCAGGGCGACTCGCTCCGCCGCACCAACCGGGCGATCTTCTTCAAGGCGCAGTATCTCTTGAGGTACTGAGCCGGCCAGTTCGTTTTTCCGCCGCAGGTCCTTTGAATGGGGCCCTCGTCTTCGGACGAGGGCCCTTTTGATTGCGGGCCGACGATTAGCTAGCGGGTGATAGCTTGTTGGACCACCACCGGCGTGACCCGCGCCTTGACAGTACTTCGTAGCAGTTCCAGCATTAGCGGTTGACCTAAAACCCAGGGGAACATTATGCGGGGGAACATCATGCGTCTCGGCGTCCTGTTAGCGCTCGTCGCCGGTTTCGTTCTAACCGCTCCCCCGGACGACCTCTCCGCCCAGGTAACGCGACCCCCCGAGCCCCCGGGCCGTGCGGCCGCCGCTCGCGCGGCCGGCCCCGAGATGAGGCCGCCGCACACGCCCTCGGGCGTGGACCTGAACACGACTCAGTACGGCCTAGAGCCCGGGCGTCCCCGGATCACGCCGTACCGGACGGACACGCCCCCCGTGATCGACGCCAACCTGGACGATCCGGTCTGGGCCCGGGCCGCGTACCTCAACGAGTTCACCCAGGAGGCCCCGAACGAGGGCGCACCGGCCACCGAGCGGACCGAGGTCTGGATCGCGTACGACGATGACCACATCTACTTCGCGTTCTACGCCCATTTCTCGGACCTGGGCCTCATGCGGGCCAATCGGGTGCAGCGGGACCGGGCCATGGGCGACGACCTCATGACGGTCTACTTCGACACGTTCCTGGACCAGCAGCGGGGCTACGACTTCGACGTGAACGGCTACGGCGTCCAGGGTGACGGCCTCATGTCCGTGGGGGGCCGCGGGGGCGGTGGCCGTGGGGGCGGTGGCGGTACCGCCGTTCCACCCGCGGACCGATCCTGGGATGCCCTGTTCGATACGGCGGGTCGGCTGGTGGAGGACGGGTTCGTGGCCGAGATGCGGATCCCCTTCAAGAGCCTACGCTATCCGGCCCTCCCTGAGGGCGAGCCCCATCGGTGGGGGTTCCAGATCGTCCGCGAGGTCAAGTCCAAGGGCCCGGAGCAAATGGTGTGGTCGCCCATGTCCCGGGCCGTATCGGGCTTCTTCACCCAGATGGGCATCCTCGAGGGCATGAGGGACATCTCGCAGACCCGGAACATCGAGGTCCTTCCCACCTTTACAGCGATCCAGCATGGTGAGATCGACGCGACCCGACCCGGCTTCGTGAACGACAAGACGGATCCGGACTTCGGGGTGAACGTGAAGTACGGGGTGACGTCGAACCTCGTGGCGGACTTTACGGTGAATCCCGACTTCTCCCAGATCGAGTCGGACCGGGGGCAGATCGAGACGAACCTGCGCTTCCCCATTTCCTTCCCGGAGCTCCGGCCCTTCTTCGTGGAGGGGAGCGAGATCTTCAGCATCCGGGCGCCGGTGACCATTGTGCACACGCGGACGATCGTGGACCCGGGCTATGGCGCCAAGCTCTCGGGACAGATCGGACGCTTCACGCTGGGCATCCTGACGGCGAATGACGTGGCCCCCGGAAACGTGGACGACCCGGACGATCCCGCGAAGGGCAGGACGGCCCAGACGTTCATCGCGAGGGCGCAGTACGATCTGTTCTCGGAATCGAACGTCGGGATGATCTTCACGGACCGCGAGTTCATGGACAGCTACAGCCGCCTATACGGGATCGACTCGAACATCCGCTTCAGCTCGACGATTTCCGGCGATCTCCGGGCAGTGAGGACTCAGCGCCGGGCCCTGCGCGACGAGGGGGCGACGGACGGGCACCTGCTCTCGGGCCGCCTCTCCCATAGCGGCCGTACCCTGGGAGTGTCGCTCCAGGCCAACCAGATCTCGCCCGACTTCAGGACGGACGTGGGCTTCGTTCGCCGCCGGGATCAGCGGGAGGCGTCGGGGAGCGCATCGGTCCGGTTCTGGCCCGCCGAGAGCGTGCTCGTGAACTGGGGCCCCTCGGTCAATTACGGACGGCTGTACGATTTCGACGAGGTCCTCCAGGACGAGAACCTGGGGGCGGGCATCAACTTCCAGTTCGTCCGCAACATCGGCTTCAGCGCCAACCTGACTCGCGACAAGGAGCTGTTCGCGGGGACCAATTACGAGACGAGCGGGGTCTCGCTCCGCGGGAACGTAGGCGCCCGGTCTTACTCCCTCGGGACCAACATTTCGAAGGGGGAGCAAATCTTTTACGCGGACGAGATTGTTGGGGACCAGTTCCGCTGGGGCGTGAACGGATCGATTCGCCCAAGGGACTGGATGTCGACCGGGCTGAACTACACCTTCAGTCGCCTCACGGACCCCAGCCGAGGGGACCTAGAGCTCTACAACATCAAGATCATCCGGTCCAACTCGAGCATTCAGTTCACGGAGCGACTCGGGCTCCGGAACATCGTCGAGTTCAGCACGCAGGATGAGACCGTCGACTTCAACCTCCTCTTCCAGTACCGGGTGAACGCCGGGACGGTCTTCTACCTGGGCTACGATGATCACTACCAGCAGGCCGACCTGATCGAGGGCGACCGGGACGGAGACGGGAACGACGAGTACCTGTTCCAGGGCGACTCGCTCCGTCGTACGAACCGGGCGATCTTCTTCAAGGCGCAGTACCTCTTGAGGTACTGAGGCGGTTCGCTTCTACGCCGCGGCTCCTTTGGGCGGGGCCCTCGTCTTCGGGCGAGGGCCCTTTTGGTTGGGGGCCGACCCATCTTTGTGCGGGGTCAGACCCTCTGTCACACCACGAAGTGGTGTTATAGATTGGTGTATTGTCTCGATGTATATGGTGCGGTGCTTCTAGTGTGTGAGCAGGTCAATGTCCACGAAGCGGCTCAGCGTGACGGTAGACCCGGAGCTCCTGAACGAAGCCGTGCGTCTCACCGGAGCCGGCTCCCAGAGGGAGGCGATCGAGATGGCGCTCGATGAGATGGTCCGACGGCGGCGCCTCGAGCGCATGATCCGTCGCGCGGGATCCGTGCCGCTCGTGATCTCGGTGGACGACCTCTTGTCATCCCGAGAGGAAGAGTGAAGGTCTTGATCGACTCGTCGGTCTGGATCGACTATTACCGGCCGTTCGGCACGGCTTCGCTCAGGGATTCGGTTTCGGACGCCCTCGTTTCCGGGCGGGTCTCGATCCTCCCGCTCATCGCCACCGAAGTTCTCAGGGGAGCGCCGGACGAAGGGGAGCTCGAGGCGTTGGCCGAGGACTTCTCCGCGCTGGATCTGCTCGAGGTGGATCTGGGCGTGGGCGTGGGCGCCGCCAGGATTGGAATGGCCCTCCGGCACCGGGGCGTCACGGCTCCGGCCACCGACCTGCTTATCGCCGCCGCTGCCATCGCCACCGAGCGCGAGGTCTGGCACCAGGATCGGCATTTCGAGGCCATCGCAAGCGTCGTACCGCTTGCCGAGCGGAGGATCGCTTAGGCCCGGCTACCCTCGTGACTCAGGTGCCAGGTTCTGGCCCCGACGTTCAGGCGCCCAGCGAAGCCGGATGTAGCTGGAGTTGCCCCCAGAGCTCGGCCCCCGGATGGGAAGAGGCCGACTTTCGAGCGGTCTCGATGGAGCCCGCGTAGTCCCCGTCCCAGGCCAGAAGCAGCACGTCGATCCAGAGCGCCGTCGCCGCAATCAAGAGGTCGGGAAAAGGGATCGGCCGGCCGGCGGCTCGCAGGAACGCCCCCATGGACCCGGCGGAAGCGGCGGCCTCCTCCGAAAGGAGAACGGACGGCACCAGAGAGAGCTTCCGGGACAGCTCGGCCGCTCCCTCGATCGTGCTCTCTCCAGTGATGAGCTCCGCGACCGCGACGGCGGGAAGGAGTGCCGTGCCGCTCGCGATCTCCCCGTGCGCTGCCTGGATCACGCTGCCGGTTCCCGGTGGCGGACTCCTCCGAAGAAGGAGCACTCCCACCGTCGTGTCAAAGAGCGCGGCCACCGTGCTCGCGACGGTAGCTCAGGAAGTTCTCGACGCTCTCCCACGAGAGGCCCGAGCCGACGAGATCCTGCCAGGCCCGCCGAGTCTCGGTACGATCGACTGCTTCGCGCAGCGCCGTCTCTATGGCCTCGGTGAAGGTGGCGGCACCGAGCGCCGCTTTCGCCTCCTCGAGGAGCTTACGGTCGAGATCCAGCGTCGTTCTCATGGGGACGCTCCGTCTATGCATAGCGTGCATCTGATTCGTATGCATACCAAGCTGCATGGCGCTGGAGGACACCGCAAGGGAGGGCTTCCAGCTGGAGGGCCCCCGTCAACGCCCGCCGAACGACAGACCCACCTGGGCGATCGCTCCGTCCTCGAGGGATCCGCGCTCGAGCGAGAGCCCCCCGCCGAACTGGAATCCGCGCGTCACGACGGCGGCTCCTCCCCTGAGGTGCAGGATCCGGAGCCCGCGGTATTCCGCCCCGACCCCGGCATGGAGCTTGGGGCCCACGTTCAGGCCACCCGAAGCGGTTCTTCACGTCCGCGGACACCGTTAAGTCCTGTCCTACGTCATAGGCTACGCCCACCGCGACAGTTGGCCTGAACTTCATCTCGGTCACGAGCGCCCGGACGCCGGCCGGTGCGGCCGATCCGGGCTGCGGATCGAAGTCGGTCTCGCTCGACCCTTCTTCCAAAAGAGCCGTGCCCGGTAGGAAGACGAGCGTCTCCTGGTCCCACTCGAATGAGTTGAACACGTTCAGGCCGGCCACGCCGATCGCGAGCGGCCCGCGCCTCCACTGGACGCCGAGGTCCATCCCGAAGCCGCTTCCGTTGATCACCTCTTCATCGTCGAACCGCTGGTCGTCCGTGTGGAGAACGGGAAAGTCCGTCTCGACCCGGAGCGGGTCGCTTCTGGACCACCCCCCCGGACTCTTCCGCCACGGCCACGAAATGACCGACCGAGTACTTGAACGTCGCGCCGATCGCCATGTCCGCGTCGAACGCCGGGAGGGGGACTGCCAGGCTCGCCGCCCCGGTCGTCGTGGCGAAGCTCTCCCCTCGGGATCCACCGAGGGAGAGATCCGTCGGGGTTCCCGTCCGGCCCGCATTTCCGTAGAGGACCGCCTTAACCACGTCCGGGGAGAGGTTGAGGGAGGCCGAAACCAGCGTCGTGACCTGGAAGCCCAGGTTCCAGAACGTGAGCGCGAGCTCATTCAGCTCGATGCCGAGCGCTCCGCTCTCGCCCCCGGAGGCCTGGACCTGAGCCAGCCACTCGTCTTTGGTCGCGGGCGGAACGAGCCGACCCTCGAAGTCCACCAGGTCGGCCAGCGTGATGGGGCCGAGCCCGGAGCGAACCCGAACGGGGAGGAGGGCGAACGAGAACCCGGAGCCGGGCATGGCCAACCCCGCTGGGTTGGCGCTGATCGCGGCCAGCTCCTGGGCGTGCGCGGTGACGTTCCCGCCGACCCCGAAGGCTGCTGTGGACGGGTTCCCGAGCTGGGCGGAGGCGGCCACGGGGACGAGGAGGCCTATGCTGGCGAAGGCGGCGGTTCTCATCCGACGCGGAGCGTGAGGTCGAGACGCGCATCCAGGATCATCACGTCGGTTGGCTCGATCCTGACGGTGCCTCCCGGGGCCGACGCCGTTCCGGAGCCGGACAGCGTTACGTTCGGCTTCCCAATGAAGGAGCGGATCTCGTCCCCGGTGTACTCGAGGGTCACGGACGAGCTCTCCGCCGCAGGAATCTCGAGCGTGCGGCGGAGGACTCCTCCGGGGTGGTTGATGTCGAGCACGGCGGTCACGGACACCCCGAACGGGTTTTGGATCATGAGGTCGATGGCCCCCCGCTCGACGTTGTCCGTCACGTTCTCGTCCAGATCCTCGAGCTCGAGTTCCACGGGCTCGAAGTCGACGATCCGGTTCGCCACGGCCACCGTAGCGGAGGAGACCAGGATTCCAGTGGGCGTGGCCGTGGCCGTGAGGCGGGCGCCCGTGTCGATCCGGGTCGTCTGGCCGCCGACCGAAACCACGTCGACCCGGGCCGTGATGTTGCCGTTCACGGTCGCGGGTGCGAGCACGAGCGTTTTCGACACCGTGGCCCCGCCCGGAATGGCTTCGGTGGCCCCGTTCCAGGAGACCTGTCCGATCTCGGCGCCACCCGTCCCGTCCATCACCGAGATCGTGACGGAGCCCCCGCCCGCGATGGGATCGAAGCTGAAGCCGTTCTGGATTATGATCTGAACTTGACCCGAGGCGAGCTCGACCTGGTCCACATCGGCCGGCAAAGCCCCGTCCACGCTGAAATTGTTGCTGAAGTCCGGGACCGACGCGATTGAGCCGTTCAGGAGCGCGCACGCCGAGCAGTATTCACCCAGGGACTGGTCTGTCTCGAACGGGTCCATCGAGACGGCGAAGCTGGTGCCCTCACGGTCACGCCCGTGGGGAGGAGCTCGGCCACGTCAACCGTGGTCTCGTCCCCGGGGATGATCCAACGCTGCTCCACTACGGGAGCGGAGGTCGGGAGCGCCAGGTCGCACGCCGCGACGAGGGAAGCACCTGCCGCCAGGGCCATGAATCGCGGGAGGACGCCTCTCATGCGGGCGGGATCCGTCCTGGGAGGGGGTCGGGGTGCAGCGACGGCGCACATCCTATCCGTGAGGACGGATCAGTGTCAACCCGGGGATTCGCGGAGGGCGACCGTTGCCCCGGAAACCCCCCGTGTCAGCCTGATACAAGGCGCCCCGCGTTGCGCGGGATCCGCCCGCGCGCGAAGATCGGTGCGCCCATTACGTCCACCCCCTGCCCGGTCTTAAGGGCCCATGCGCATCGCCGTCATCGGAACCGGATACGTCGGCCTCGTCATGGGCGCCGGCCTCGCGCACTCGGGGCACGACGTCCAGTGCGCCGACATCGACGAGGGGAAAGTCGTTCGCCTGAAGCGAGGCGAAATTCCGATCTACGAACCCGGCCTAGAGCCGCTCGTGAAGGAGAACCTGGCCGAGGGGCGCCTCACGTTCACAACCGACGTTCCCTCAGCCGTGCGGGTGTCGGACATCGTCTTCATCGCGGTGGGAACGCCGCCAGGCGAGGACGGCTCGGCCGATCTTCAGCACGTGCTCGCCGCCGCGGAGACCATCGGGCGCGCGATGGAGAGGGAGACGATCGTCGTGACCAAGAGCACGGTCCCGGTCGGGACCGCGCGTCGGGTGCGGGAGGCGATCGAGGCCGTCACGGATCACCCGGTCCACGTGTGCTCGAATCCGGAGTTCCTGAAGGAGGGGGCGGCGATCGAGGACTTCATGAAGCCGGACCGGGTGGTGATCGGTGTGGACAGCGA
Source organism: Longimicrobiales bacterium (assembly GCA_965198065.1). Taxonomy (GTDB): domain Bacteria; phylum Gemmatimonadota; class Gemmatimonadetes; order Longimicrobiales; family Gaopeijiaceae; genus SHZS01. Next base: position 2,274,248 of record CBDAON010000004.1, read on the forward strand.
GCACGCCGCCCGCGTCCTCACCGACCTCTTCGCGCCGTTCGTTCGCACCGGGAACGACATCCTGGTCATGGACATCGCGTCGGCCGAGATCACCAAGTATGCGGCCAATGCGATGCTCGCGACCCGGATCTCGTTCATGAACCTCGTCGCGCGCCTTTGCGAGGCGGCTGGGGCCGACGTGGACCTGGTGCGGCCGGGAATCGGGTCAGACTCGAGGATCGGAGGCACCTTCCTCTTCCCCGGCGTGGGGTACGGCGGGTCCTGCTTCCCGAAGGACGTGAGGGCCCTGATCAAGACGAGCCGGGACCTGGGAGTCTCGCCGTCCATCTTCGAGGCCGTGGAGGAGGTGAACGAAATCCAGAAGCGCTTCATTCTCGACCGAGTCGTCGAGCGATTCGGCGAGGATTTGAGCGGGTGGACCTTCGCCGTGTGGGGCCTCTCGTTCAAGCCGAACACGGACGACATGCGGGAGGCCCCGAGCCTGGTGACGATCGACGGGCTCCTCCGGCGCGGAGGCAGGGTGGTGGCCCACGACCCGGCTGCCACGGACGAGGCGCGAAGGATTCTGGGAGACCGGATCGAGTACGCCAGAGTGAACTACGACGCGCTGAGCGGCGCTTCCGCCCTCCTGATCCACACGGAGTGGCACCCGTATCGGCGTCCGGACTTCGCGCGGATTGCCGCCGCCCTCAGGGAGAAGGTGATCGTGGACGGGCGGAACCTCTACCGGCCCGAGGCCATGCGGGCGCTGGGCTTCGAGTACGTGTCGGTGGGGAGACCGAGGGTGCCGACCGACCACAAGAACCCAGCCACCGTCGACCGGTCTTGACGCCGCTCATCGAATCATGACGGCGATCGCCGATCCGGCATGTCCGTCCTCCTGACCGGCGCCGCCGGCTTCATCGGCTCCCACGTGGCCGACCGCCTCCTCGAGAATGGGGAGGAGGTGGTGGCGCTCGACCTGTTCGACGACTTCTACTCGCCCCGCCTGAAGGAGGAGAACCTCCGGCAGGCGCGGGACCACGACGCGTTCGCGCTGGTCCGCGGCGACGTGAGGGACGGCGAGCTCCTCCGATCCCTGCCGGGCTCGATCGACGCAATCGTCCACCTGGCGGCCCGGGCGGGGGTGCGCCCCTCGATCGAGCGGCCTCTCCTGTACACGGACGTGAACGTCCGCGGGACGGCCGAGCTTCTGGCCTTCGCGAAGGACCGCGAGATCCGACCGTTCGTGTTCGCGTCCTCCTCCTCGGTCTACGGGAACAACGAGAAGGTCCCGTTCTCGGAGACCGATCCCGTGGACCGGCCGATCTCGCCGTACGCGGTCACCAAGAGGGCGGGAGAGCTCCTCTGTCACACAGCGAGCCATCTGGACGGGCTCTCGGTGAGCCTCTTCACCGTCTACGGGCCCAGGAGCGTCCCCTCGCAATCCGGAAGTTCTCTCGGCTCCTCCTTGCGGGCGACCGCTGCCGCGGTTCGGAGACGGAACGACGGCCCGGGATACACGTTCTGCGAGGACATCCTACAGGGGATGGGGGCCGCGCTCGCGTGGGCCGGGGCGTGGGCGGGTGCGGCACCGCCGCGTCAGGGACGGGCGCAGCTCCCGGACGGCCGAGAGCCCGGACGGCTCGGGCCGCTACGAGATCGTGAACCTGGGGGAGTCCCGCACGATCACCTCTCCTGTACACGGACGTGAACGTCCGCGGGACGGCCGAGCTTCTGGCCTTCGCGAAGGACCGCGAGATCCGACCGTTCGTGTTCGCGTCCTCCTCCTCGGTCTACGGGAACAACGAGAAGGTCCCGTTCCGCGTCGGAGACCGATCCCGTGGACCGGCCGATCTCGCCGTACGCGGTCACCAAGAGGGCGGGAGAGCTCCTCTGTCACACAGCGAGCCATCTGGACGGGCTCTCGGTGAGAGGTAGTAGAGCCCCGGCGAGGGATAGATCGCCTCGAGGGTGAGGCGCACCGGGTTCAAGGGCGCGGTGCCCTCGAGGACGTAGTTGTGGAAGAGCGCTCCGTCCTCGAACGCGCAGTCGCCCACACGGAGGCTCCCGGCCTCTGGGACATCCAGCTCGAGCAGGCGGAGGACGCACCAGAGCTGCATGTCCACGGAGGCGGAGGCTCCGCCCGAAGCCCGGAACTCGAGACGGATTTCCCCAGCGGCGCCGTTCAGAGCGCCCAGAGTGAGCCCGGCGAAGGCTGCCGTTCCGTCCGCGTTGGTGGAAGCCGCGCCGCCGCTCAGGACGATTCCGTTCCCCACGGTGACCGCCGCGCTCACCGCGGTCCCGACGGCTACCGGGTTTCCGCCTTCGTCGGTGACTCGGACGACCGGCTGCCGTATGAAAGCTGCGGCCACCTCGACAATCGGGTCCGGCGCCGTGAGGATCGTGACCGTCGCCGCGCGGGTGTCCGCGCTCCCGCGGCCGTCCGGGTCGGTCGAGCTGCCACTCGAGCAGCCCGCCACCGTGAGGACGAACAGCGAGACGAAACCAAGCCTCGGCAGGAAGGCGGCCCTCCCCGGCATGAGCGGCTCCTGAACGAGGTGGGTACCGAACGGCGGTGCTACGGACGCCACGAAGCCCGAAGCTAGAGGACGCCGACGGGCGCGGGCAAGCGGAGGCGCCCGAGACACGAGGCGTCCTGTGATACAGGCCCTGGGGCGACAGCAGGCGCCCGTGCCACCTCGCTCGTGACTCCTTGATGGTGGTCGGCCCGCCCCCCACCTTCCGGGGTCCCGTGCTACCCGGTCGCGCCCTCTGGTTCCCCGCGCAACCGGTCGATCCTCGGCCCCGATCCACGCGGATGCCAGTCCCATGCGAATCGTCCTGACCGGAGCGGCGGGTTTTCTCGGGAGACACCTGGTGGCCCGGTTCCTGGACGAGGGTTTCGAGGTCGTCGGGGTGGACAACCTGATCACGGGTTCATCGGATGACGTGGCCCGCCTAGAGGAGCGGGACGGGTTCTCCTTTCTTCGGCACGACGTCTCGACGCCTCTCTATGTGGAGGGGACCGTGGACGGGGTCCTCCACTTTGCGTCTGCCGCGAGCCCGGTGGATTACCTGGAGCTGCCCATCCAGACTTTGAAGGTGGGGAGCCTCGGAACCCACAACACGCTAGGGCTCGCAAAGGCAAAGGGAGCGCGCTTCCTCCTCGCCTCGACCTCCGAGGTGTACGGGGACCCCGAAGTCCACCCGCAGCGCGAGAACTACTGGGGCCACGTGAACCCCATCGGACCGAGGGGCGTCTACGACGAGGCCAAGCGCTTTGCGGAGGCGCTCTCGATGGCCTATCACCGGGTCCACGACGTGCCGGTCCGGATTGCCCGGATCTTCAACACGTTCGGGCCCGGCATGCGGCCCGGCGACGGCCGAGTGGTCTCGAACTTCATCGTGCAGGCGATCCGGGGGGAGCCGCTCACGGTGTACGGGAGTGGTGATCAGACGCGCTCGTTTTGCTTCGTGGACGACCTGATCGAGGGGATCTTCCGGCTATACAGCTCGGACTATGCGGGCCCCGTGAACCTCGGAAACCCTCACGAGTTCTCGGTCCTCCAGCTGACGCGGATCGTGCTGGACGAGGTCGGGAGCCCGTCCGAAATCGTCCATCGTCCTCTCCCAACCGACGACCCCAAGGTCCGCCGGCCCGACATTGCGCTCGCGAAGCGGCTCCTCGGGTGGGAGCCCAAAGTCGAGCTCGAGGAGGGGATCCGGCGTACCGTCCCGTACTTCCGCGAGCGGGTCGAGAAGGCGGACGCGAGGTCGAGGTCCTTGACCTGACCGACGAGGCAACGTGTACGCGATCAAGGAAATCCTGGGAACCTTGCTGTCGCCCCTCGTGGTCGCGGGGCTGGTGGGCGTCGGAGCCCTCGTGATGTTCGTGCGTGCCCGCACGAGGCGGTTCGCGGTCGCGATCCTCGTCCTCCTGGTCCTGGTCGGCTATCTCCTCGGCACGACCCCTGTGGCGAACCTGATTATCCGACCCCTGGAGGCCGGCTATGTCGGCGTCGAGGACCCCGGCGCCGTCGCGGACTCGCTGGGGACGGAGATCCGTTGGGTCGTCGTGCTCGGGGCGGGGCACGTTTCCGACCCGCGCGCGGCGCTTCCGGCACGGCTCACCGGCGAGGGCCTCTACCGGCTCGCCGAGGGGATCCGGATCTGGCGATCCCTTCCGGGCGCTCGGCTCCACGTGTCGGGATGGGCCGGGGCCGACACGGCTTCCTGGGCGGGGGTGGCTGCGGATGCGGCGCGCTCTCTGGGCGTACCCGCCGAGGCGCTGGCTCTGGCTCCGGGACCCCGCGACACTCAGGAAGAAGCTAGAGCCGCCGCGGCGCGGATCCCTGCAGGGGAGCCGTTCTTCCTGGTGACCGGCGCCGCGCACCTGGACCGCGCGATGCTCTTCTTCGAGGCCGAGCGCCTGCGCCCGATCCCCGCCCCCGCCTACTTCTATTCTCTGGGTGCCCCGGGCCTGGGGTTCCGTGACTTCCTCCCCTTCCGGCGAACTACCTGAAGGTGGACCGCGCCGTCCACGAGTACCTGGGGATCCTGTGGGCGCGGCTCATCGTGAGGGGAGGGGAGTGACGGCGCTCGACGCCCCCGTCCTGGTGACGGGCGGGGCGGGGTTCATCGGCCATCACATCGTTCGGCGGCTCCTCCAGGGTGGCCGGACCGTTCGGGTCGTGGACGACCTTTCGACCGGAGACCGGGCGCGGCTCGCCCCCTTCCTCGACCAGATCGAGTTCGTCGAGGGCTCGATCGCCGAGCCGGATGTCTCCGCGGAGGTCTGCCGCGGCGTCGGTACGATCTTCCACCAGGCTGCGATCCCTTCCGTGACCCGGAGCGTAGCCGATCCCGTGGGCACGCATCGCGCCAACGTGACGGGCACGCTCGTCCTCCTCGAGGAGGCGAGAAAGGCTGGGGTTGGCCGCGTCGTCTACGCGGGGTCGAGCTCTGCGTACGGGGACACGCCCGAGCTTCCCAAGCGGGAGAGCCAGATGCCCGAGCCGCTCTCGCCTTACGCCGTGAGCAAGCTCGCGGGAGAGCAGTACTGCAGGGTGTACGCCCGCCTCCACGAGCTGGAGACGGTGGTGCTCCGATACTTCAATGTCTTCGGCCCGTCCCAGGATCCGGCCTCCCTCTACGCCGCGGCGGTTCCCACGTTCATCACGAGGGCTCTTGCCAACGAGGCGCCCACGATCCATGGAGACGGCGAGCAGACACGGGATTTCACGTACGTGGACAACGTCGTGGAGGCGAACCTGCTCGCGGCCGAGGCCCCGGCCGGGAACGTGTCGGGGCGGGTGTTCAACGTGGGGTGCGGGGATCGGATCTCGGTGAACACGCTCTGGAGGGAGATCCGCTCCCTGACGGGCGCCACCGTCGAGGCCCGCCACGGCCCGCCCCGACCGGGCGACGTCCGCGACTCGCTCGCGGATCTCGGAGCCGCTCGGGAGGCGCTGGGCTACCGGGGCGATGTGACCCTCGAGGAGGGGTTACGAAGGACGGTGGAATGGTTCCGAGGCGCTCGGTGAAGCCCCTCACCGAGCCCCGGCCGCTTCCCCGGACCTATCCGTGGGAAGTCGGTGTTACAGGGCGCATGGAGGCTCGGATCCACTTCGCCGTCGTGTGTGCTCTTACCGTGCCGATCGTCCTCGCCGGCTGCACCGGTGGATCGGAGGCGGGCACCATGATCCGGGGCGACGAGGCGTTTGCACGAGGGGAGATTGCGGAGGCTCTCGCGGAGTATCGCCTGGCGCTCAGCCAAGGAGATCCCAGCGCCCCGATCCTCGCCCGGGCGGCGCACGCGTACACGGCGACCGGACGCATCTCGGAGGCGGTCGAGCACTACCGCGAGGCCGTCGCGCTCGACCCCGAGCTCGCCGACCTGGCGGCCTCGGACCTCCTCAAGTTCGCCCGGGAGGCCATCCGGGAGGGAGACGGGCTTCAGGCCACCGAGGCCGTTTCGGCTGCCATGGTGCTCCGGCGCGGCGTGGGCACGGAGGGGATCGCGCTCCCCCTGGCCCGGCACCTCGTCCGGACCGGCCGGCACGACCGGGCCCTCCCCTTCTTCGTGCAGGCGGCCCGGGAGACGAACGACAGCGCGGAGGTCCTGTACGAACAGGCGCTCGCGTATGACGAAGCGGGGCTCTGCGAGAACGCCCTCGTGCTGTTCGATCGAGCCTGGGGGCGCCTCACGGTCGCCCAGCGGGCGGACGCGGACTGGCGGACGGGAAGCTGCTCCATGCAGCTCGGAGCCCGAGTGCTCGAGGAGGGCGACCTGGAAGTCGCGCTCGGCTACTTCGATACCACCATCAAGCTCGGTGAGCCGCGCGGACAGATCCCGGATGCCTGGTTCCAGAGGGGCGAGATCCTGATCCTGAGGGAGGAGTGCACGGTGGCCCTCCAGGCCTTCGAGGAGGTCCTCCTGGCGGATCCCGCGCCCGGCCTCCGCGCCCGTGCCGAGGAACGAATCGAGGAGCTCCGCTTCCCCCAGCGTGGTGCGGACGGCCCCTGCTGAATGCTCGTCCCCTTTCTGGACCTGAAGCCCCAGTACGAGCGGATCCGGGACGAAGTGAGCCGCGCGGTCGCTCGGGTCGTGGACCGGCAGGGATTCATCCTGGGCCCCGAGGTCGAGGGGCTCGAGCGGGAGCTCGCCGCTTACCTGAACGTTCCTCACGCGGTCGGCTGCGCCTCGGGCACGGACGCGCTTCTTCTGCCGCTCCGCGCGCTGGGTCCAAGACCGGGAGACGAGGCGATCCTCCCGGCCTTCACCTTCTTCGCCACGGCCGGCGCGGCCTGGAACGCGGGATTCCGCCCCGCTTTCGCGGACGTGGATCCGGTTACGTTCAATGTCACGGCGGAGAGCCTCGAGGCCGCCTGGACGGACCGCACGCGGGCCGTGATCCCCGTGCACCTCTTCGGCCAGATGGCCCCCATGGGGCCGATCGTCGAGCTCGCCCGCGAGAGGGGCGCGTTCGTGCTCGAAGACGCGGCCCAGGCCATCGGGGCCCGTCAGCGAGGCTCGGGGTCGACGGCCCGGGACGGCTGGGTGATGGCTGGCGCGGCCGGGGATGCGGGCGCGTTCTCGTTCTTCCCGTCCAAGAACCTGGGTGGGTTCGGGGACGGGGGTCTCGTGTCCACCGCCGATCCGGAGCTGGCCGATCGCGTGACTAAGCTCCGGGTGCACGGAGGTCGCCAGACGTACCACCACGAGATGGTGGGCACGAACTCGCGGCTGGATGCCCTCCAGGCGGGGGTTCTCCGAGCGAAGCTTCCCCACCTCTCAGCCTGGGCCGAGGGACGGAGGCGGAACGCCGCGCGGTACGCGGAAGGGCTCGGGGATCTGGACGAGGTCATCCTTCCGGGGACGGCCGAGGGGAACGACCACGTCTACAATCAGTACACCCTAAGGGTGAGGGCCCGAGACCGCCTCCGCGAGCGCCTCCAGGAACGAGGCATCGGCTCGGGCCTCTACTACCCGGTTCCTCTCCACCTCCAACCCTGCTTCCGGGAGCTGGGGGGGCGCCCGGGAGACCTGCTGGTCTCGGAGGGCCTTTGTGGGGAGGTCCTGTCCCTCCCCATCTTTCCCGAGTTGGGGGAGGAGAGGGTGCGCATGGTCGTGGACGCGATTCAGGAGTTCTACGCTTGAGGAAGGTCTCGCTCGTCGGGCTCGCGGCTCCGCTCCTCGCGCTCGCCTGCGCGTCCCAGGATCCCTTCGCGGGTTACGACGTAGACCAGCTGTGGGAGGTGGGCTCGGTCGCGTTCGAGGACGAGGACTGGGACGAGGCGATACTGGCCTTTCAGCGGCTGACCAGCCAGAGCCCCGGACATGTGCGGGCTCCGGAAGTGCGGATCCTTCTCGCCCGGGCGCATGAGGAGCGGGACGAGTTCCTCACGGCCGCCTCCGAGTATGAGCGCTTCCTCCAGCTCCACTACAACCACGAGCTGGCCCCGGAGGCTTCCCTAGGAATCTGTCAGGCGTACGCCGATCTCTCGCCCATCACGCAGCGGGACCAGGTTCCGACCCGGACGGCGAGGGACGCGTGTGCCCGCACCGTGGCGGAGTTCGGAGGGCTCACCGTGGCCGAGGAGGCCGCGGAGATCAGCGGGCGGATGGTCGACAAGCTAGCCCAGGCCGCTTTCGAGCACGCGGACTTCTACCGGTGGCGAGGATGCCTGCCCTGCGCGGTCGGATACTTCGAGGAGGGCGTCGTCCTCCAGTACCCGACGACGGATTGGGCGCCCAGGGCCCTGCTCGCCATGTACCGGGCGTATCAGGAGCTCGGGTGGGAGGAGGAGGCGGACGAGACCCGGGACCGGCTCCTCTTCAACTTTCCGGAGTCCCAGTGGGCGGCCGAGCTCGAGGCGGCGTCGGCGGACAACGGCGGATAGGAGTGGGGCCCCGATGCCCGGGGTGACGAAGGTCGGTGTGTTGGGGGGCACCTTCGATCCCCCCCACCTGGGCCACCTGGCCGTCGCTCAGGACGCCGTGGAGGCGCTGGGGCTCGACCGGGTGCTCCTGATCCCGGCCCAGCGGTCACCCCACAAGGACTCTCCGCCGGAGGCTCCGGGCCCCGAGCGGCTCCGGATGCTCCGGGAGGCCGTAGCGGGTGATCCCCGCTTCGAGGCCTCTGACATCGAGCTCCGACGCCCGGCACCCTCGTATGCGATCGACACGCTCACGGAGCTCGAAGGTGCGCTGGCGGGAGCCCGGCTCGTCCTGCTCCTTGGGGTGGATCAGTGGGCGAGCCTCGGGCGCTGGCGCTGTCCGAGGGAGATCGCACGGCTCGCGAGGATCGCGGTGCTCACCCGGAGCGGAGAGCGCCCACGGGACGTGGACCCCGGCTTCGCGGACGGCCCGCCTCCCGCGGTCACGGAAGTTCCCGTGACCCGGCTGGATGTCTCCTCGAGCGACGTTCGCCGACGCGTGCGGGAAGGACGATCGATACGGCACCTCGTTCCGGAGGCCGTCCGGCGGATCATCGAGGCCTACCAGCTGTATCTTTAAGGGCCATGAAAGTCAAAGACCTCATGAAGAAGGTCCTGGGCTCCCAGCACGAGCGGGAGATCAAGACGCTCCGCCCCCTGGTCGAGGAGATCAACGAGCTGGCGGACGAATTCTCGAAGCTCTCCGACGAGGAGCTCCGGGCAAAGACGGACGAGTTCCGGGCGTACATCGCCGAGCAGACGAACCCCTTCGAGGAGCGGATCGCCGAGGCCAAGGCAGAGAAGGCGAGAACCTCGGACGGCGCCTCCCGTGAGGCCCTCGCCCTCCAGATCCAGGACCTCGAGGACGAGCTGAGCCGGGAGATCGAGGCCGCGCTGGATGAATTGCTTCCCGAAGCATACGCGGCCGTGAAGGACACCTGCCGGCGTCTCCTCGGGAAGGAGATCTCGGTCACGAACCAGAAGCTCGTGTGGGACATGGTTCCCTACGACGTCCAGATCGTCGGGGCCATCGCCCTCCACCGCGGCTCCGCGTGCGAGATGGCAACCGGGGAGGGGAAGACCCTGGCCGCCACGATGCCGCTTTACCTGAACGCGCTGGCCGGACGGGGCGCCCACCTCGTCACCGTCAACTCCTACCTGGCCGAGCGGGACGCGCAGTGGATGGGGGCCATTTACAGCTTCCTCGGGATGGAGGCCGGAGTCATCGACCTCCACCAGCCGGGGAGCCCCGAGCGGCGGGCCGCGTACCGGGCGGACATCACGTACGGGACCAACAACGAGTTCGGGTTCGACTATCTCCGGGACAACATGGTGCACTCCCTGGAGGGTCGGGTTCAGCCGCGCCACTACTACGCGATCATCGACGAGGTGGACTCGATCCTGATCGACGAGGCGCGAACCCCGCTCATCATCTCAGGACCCGTGAGCCGCACCACGGACCAGAGCTACAAGCAGTACCAGCCCCTCGTAGCGAAGCTCTACCGGGAGCAGATGCAGATCGCGAGCAACCTCATCGCGGAGGCGGAGAAAGCGCTGGCAGGGGAGGGGGAAGGCGACGAGAGCGGGAACGGGGGGGGAGAGGACGCCAACTGGGTCGCGGCTCGAAACCTCCTCGCGCTCAAGCGGGGAACCCCGCGGCACAAGCGCCTCCTCAAGCTCTTCGCGGACGATCCCTCGGTACAGAAGGCGGTCCAGAAGGCCGAGGCCGACCTCATGCGGGAGAAGCGGCTCCACGAGCTGGACGAGAGCCTCCTCTTCGCGATGGACGAGAAGGGGCACAACGTCCACCTCTCGGACCGCGGGATGGATCAGCTGAGCCCGGACGACCCCGACGCGTTCCTCGTGCCCGATCTCTCCGAGATGATCGGGGAGATCCAGGAGGACGAGTCTCTCTCCGCGGACCACAAGCGGGAGAAGGTGGAGCAGCTCGAGACCGAGTACGCCCGGAAGAGCGAGCGGATGCACGTGATCCACCAGCTCCTCAAGGCGTACGCTCTCTTCCAGAAGGACGAGCAGTACATCATCGGGGAGGACGGCCAGATCGTCATCGTGGACGAGTTCACGGGGCGCCAGATGGCGGGTCGGCGGTGGAGCGACGGGCTCCACCAGGCCGTCGAGGCCAAGGAGGGGGTCGACGTGAAGGGAGAGACCCAGACCCTCGCCACGATCACAATCCAGAACTACTTCCGCCTCTACGACAAGCTCGCCGGGATGACGGGGACCGCGGAGACCGAGGAGAACGAGTTCCATCAGATCTACAAGCTGAGCGTGCTCGTCATCTCGACGAACCAGCCCGTGATCCGGGACGACCGGAACGACCTGATCTTCAAGACCAAGCGCGAGAAATACAACGCGCTGATGGACGAGATCGAGCGGCTCTCGAAGATGGAGCTGCCCGTGCTGGTTGGGACCACGAACGTCGAAGTGTCCGAGACGCTCTCACGGATGCTCAAGCGCCGAGGGATCTCCCATAACGTGCTGAACGCCAAGCAGCACCGTCGGGAGGCCGAGATCGTGGTTGAGGCCGGCCGGCCGGGGACCGTCACGATCGCGACGAACATGGCCGGCCGTGGAACCGACATCAAGCTGGGGGCCGGCGTCACGGAGGCCCGCACGGTGAGGTGGGCGAAGGAGAAGGGACTGGACGTCACGGAGCTCGCCCCGATCGACCCCAATCTCTGGGCCGACTTCGCGGAGAAGCCGGACGACTTCGTGATCGAGTGTGGGGGGCTCCACATCCTGGGGTCCGAGCGTCACGAATCCCGGCGGATCGACCGCCAGCTCCGTGGCCGCGCCGGGCGGCAGGGAGACCCCGGGGCCACCCAGTTCTTCCTCTCGCTCGAGGACGATCTCATGAGGCTCTTCGGCTCCGAGCGCATCGCGAGCGCGATGGAGCGGTGGGGGGCCGAGGAAGGGGAAGTCATCACGGCTGGCATCGTCACGATGTCGATCGAGCGGGCGCAGAAGCGGGTCGAGGGAAACAACTTCGAGGCCCGGAAGCGGCTGCTGGACTACGACGACGTGATGAATCAGCAGCGCGAGGTCGTCTACGATCTCCGCCTCTTCGCCCTGGAGGGGGGCGAGGATCTCAAGGGCGAGCTGAAGGAGATGGTTCAGGCCGCCCTCACCGAGGTCGTCCAGGAGTACGCGCTTCCAGAGTCGCACCCCGACGACTGGGAGCTCGGATCCCTACGCCGCCGCCTGGGCACGGACTTCCTCGTCCAGGCGGACGCCCTCCCCGAGGAAGATGACGTGGCCGGATCGTTCCTGGACGAGGAGGACGTGCTCGAGGCCGTGCTCCAGACCGCGGGCGACCAGTTCGAGAAGAAGCTCGAGAGCTTCGGAGAGAACGCGGAGCGCTTCCAGGGGTGGCTTCTCCTCTCCGTGCTGGACGAGAAGTGGAAGGATCACCTGTACGACCTGGATCACCTGAAGGCGTCGATCAGCTTCCGGGGGTGGGGGCAGAAGGATCCCCTCATCGAGTACAAGAAAGAAGCCTACGACATGTTCGTGGACCTCATGAGGGACATCCGGAAGACGGTGACGACCCTCCTCTTCCGCGCCCAGCTCACCGCGCCTCCCCAGGTGCGCGCACCCCAGCGCCTGCAATACGCGGGGCCGAGCGAGCCGGGGCAGGGGGGCGGCGTGGCGGAGGCGGGTGCGGCCGCTGGGACCGTGCCCGCCCCCAGGCGGCTGTCGCCGCGGCTGGACCCGGTCGGCGTGGCCGCGAGCGCTCGCGCGGCTCCGGGATCCGAGGTCTCCGGCCTGGCCACGAACCGGGGCGAAGAACGGGTGCAGCGTCCCGTGACGGTCCACGCCGAGCCCGGACGCAACGACCCCTGCCCCTGCGGGAGCGGGAAGAAGTACAAGAAGTGCCACGGAGCGGTGGGATAAAGCATTGCGGCACCACGGAAAGCGCCACGGATGGTGTCTGGATTGTACCGCAACTGTGCCAGAATAGGGCACAAAAAAGCTCAACCCACCGCCTCACGGATCGGTACCGCGGTTCTCTCCTCCTCTCGGTCCCCGTGCATCTTGGCGAGCTTCGCCACCCCTTCCTCCAGGGCCACCTAATCCGCGATCGCGTAGCGCCGGGACACGGCCTCGGTCTTATGGCCGGTCAACTTCATGGCGACTGATCGGGGGACACCGGCCCGCTCGAGGTTGCGCACCGCTGTCCTCCGGAGGTCGTGGAACAGCCACCCCTTTAGGCCAGCGCGTTGACACGCGGCCTGCCACCCACGCCGGAACGAGCGAATCTGCTTTCCGTCTCGGTGGAACACCTCGCGGACGCGCTCGAGCGCCGCGGGGGCGAGCTGAAGGAGTTGGCGGTGAAGCTGAGGAGGGCGGGGGAGTGAGCTACGCGACCGGCGCAGAACAACACGGTAGGCGCTACATCCATCTTCTTGCCGCCCCCCTGAACGCCCAGCATCTTTTCCCGTGTCTTCTCAGTTGGGCGCAGTTCCGTGATTCCGCTTCGTAACGGGACGTATGGCCGACTCCTCCGAAAATCCTCTGAAGCGTCTGATCGCTGAGATCCACCGCCGGTCCCTGTGGCAGGTGCTTGGGATCTATGCGGTCGCGTCTTGGGCTGTCTTGGGAGGCGTGAGCACCCTGGGCGACGCGCTCGGCCCACCGGACTGGTTCCCTCGGTCTGCTCTGGGCCTCCTCATCGTCGGTCTCCCTATCGTGCTGGCCACGGCATTCGTGCAGGAGGGTGGTCCGGGACACGAGGCCCAACCCGTGAAGAGCACAGCCGGTGCACAGGAAAACGGGGGATCAAGTGGAGTCCACTGACCTGCCCCGAAGAGCGGTACCACAACCTATGTTAGTCCCAGCACCTGTGGAGGGCGGTGAAGGACGGGCATCCTCAGGAACCAGGGCGACGGCTTAATCGCCTCAGGGGCCGGGGGAAAGCCGCCGCAGGCGCTGTGGGGTCGGACGGTATCGTACTCGCGCCTCCATGCAGCTCGTCCCTGAGCTTGCCGTTGAAGCTCTCGTTGTAGCCGTTCTCCCACGGGCTGCCCGGCTCGATAAAGAGCGTCTCGACGCCCACGCGCCCCAACCACCGCCGCACGGGCTTCGCGGTGAACTCCGGTCCGTTGTCCGACCTCAGATACTCGGGAGGCCCGTGTCGGACGAACAGATCGGCCAGCACCTCGAGCACGTCGTGCGAGCGGATCTTGCGAGCCACCACGATCGCCAGGCACTCCCTCGTGTGCTCGTCCAGCACTGTCAGCAGCTTCAGCGCACGCCCGTCGTGCGTCCTCGAGGCCACGAAGTCGTACGACCAGACGTGGCCCCGATACAGCGGCCTCAGCCGGATGCACGATCCGTCGTTGAGCCACAGCCGACCTCGCTTCGGCTGCCGCTCCGGGACCTTCAGCCCCTCCTGCCTCCAGATCCGCTCCACCCGCTTGTGCTTCACCCCCAGCCCTCGATGCGGAGCGTGTCCGTGACGCGTCGCTAGCCGTAGCGGCCGAATCGACTCGCGAGTCGCACGATATCACCTCGGAGCGCCCCCTCGTCACTCGCCACTCTCCTCGCCCCGCGCTGGGTCGTGCGTGGCTGCCCGAGCACCCGGCACGCTCTCCTCTCCGACGCCCCGAGCTGCTGACGTACACGCACCACACAACGTCGTCGGCCCTCGGGGCTCAGAAGTTTCCCTTGGCCGCTTCCTCCACGATCAGCTTGTCCAGTGTCAAGTCCGCCACTGCTCGCTTCAGGCGCCCGTTCTCGCGCTCGAGCTCCTTCAGGCGCCGTGCCTGGTCCACCTTCATCCCGCCGTACTCCCGCCTCCACCGGTAGTACGTCTGCTCGGTGATGCCGAGCTCCCCCCTGATCAGCTTCACGGATTTGCCGCCGGCCAGACCGACCTCTGCCTCCCGCACTGCAGTGATGATCTGCTCCGGAGTGTGTCGCTTCCTTCCCATCCTGACCTCCTCGCTGAAAAGCTTCGGACCAGGTCGATCCTAACATTGCACCTGGTCTCGTTTCAGCGGGTCAGGTCAGGGGCAGGTCAGCTCTTCGGGGCAGGTCACTAGCGCGATCCGATTGTCTGCATAATCCGCTTGGCGCAACTGCGAAAGCCGTAGGCGGATTCTCTGCGCGTTGGTCATGTCTGAAACCTTTAGAGAGATTCCAGTAAGTGATTTATATACTCTGTGCGGCAAGGTGGCTATTCAGGATGGCCACGTGGCGACGTCGGCCGAACGTAGTCACCAGATCGCCCCCAATGCGCATCGCCTTCTCCTCCGTGTGACGCCCAAGCCAATCCTTTATCAGCTCCATCATCCCGTCCAACGAGACCCCGGTTTTCAAGAACGCCTCGCCCCAATATGGACCGCCCAGAACGAAAATCCCGAGTGCGACAGTTCCTGGTCCCGCGATCTCGTTCAATCGCTGGCGCGTCCTTTGGTCTTCGGCTTCGATCTCTGGAGTAGTTTCGCGAAGTGAGATGGGCGGTGAGGATGCCGGAGGAGCTTGCTCGTGAGGTTGAACCCGTGGCCCAGTCGATCCGCAGCCGGGCGGCTCAGGCCGAGCGGCCGGATTCGGCGGGTCAAGATCTCTGGACGGTCCAGTGAGTTCCTGCCAATTGGTGCCGTTTCCCTGCTATTTCGGTCGCAGCGACGCGGCGTGCCGAAGGTGTGCGGAGCTTCGCCGAAGCTGCCGAGGGGTGGCTCCTGACTCCGAAGGAGTGGATGCTAGCTCCCAACACGCCCGCTAACTCCGTCGGAGCGCGGGCCTCTTGGGGATCGGTTTTCGAGCATTCGTGGGGGAGGGCTGGGTGGTGAGGGAACTGATTCGGGCCGAGATTTCCGCCACTCCATGTCCGCAATTTGATACGGTTTTCCCGCTGTTTTGGTACTGCCGAGTGTAACGTGGCCTAACGGCAAGTGCGGCAGATCGTGCAGTCCTAGTTGAGCTTATGCGATTACTTGCGTGCGCCGTGGAAAGGCGCGCTTTCCTTGCGGGTGCGAATCCCGCCCGGCAGCTGTCGCTCCAGCCGGTAGTAGCCAGAGCGGTGCATGAAGGTAACGACATGAGCTGAAGCACTCTGGTACGGGCCGCGCACGATATGCGATTCCCTAAACGGGCACGCGACTGGAAACGGCCAATCCGGCCAAGGGAGGAGCTAAGTCGGAAGGCGGTTCAGCGACCACGTGGGCCGAAACGTGCAGTGAACGCCGAGCAGGCCCCGAAACCGTCAACGCGGAAGCCGACCCTGCGCAAGAAAGGGGAAGGCCGCTGACTGGCCGGGAAGTGAGCGACACGAGCACTGGCTGGTTTTCGCCGGGGTAGTGGCGTCGGCACATGCGGAAGATGGAAGGCGTGGCAACACGGGAAGCCCTGTCGGTGCGGTGCACACGGCAACCGGGACCCCGCGAGGGGCAGGCTGGGCCGACAGGGTGGCGGATGGGCCCGTATTACTGAGGACGCGGGGTAATGCCCGTCGAGGGAAGGGGCCCTGAGTTGGGAGCGGTGCGGAAAGGAGGCAGGGACTTGACCACTGACGGGAGTCTAAGAGGGTCGGCAGGAAGTGTTCGGAAACTACTCCAGAACGTGCTACACGCGAAAGCGAAGGAAGAACCTGACCGGCGCTTTCACGCCCTCGTCGACAAGGTATGGAGGCAGGATCTCCTCCTGGAGGCGTGGGGGATGGTCCGGCGCAACGGCGGAGCGGCAGGAGTGGATGGTGTGACGGTCGCGGGCGTCGAGGCATACGGGGTGGAGCGTTGGGTAGGGGAACTGTCGCGGGACCTGAGGGATGGCGCCTACGAGCCGAGTCCGGTGCGTCAGGTGCTCATCCCGAAGAAGCAGCCGGGGAAGTTCCGTCCCCTGGGCATACCGTGCCTAAGGGATCGGGTTGCGCAGACGTCGGCGTTGCTGGTGCTGGTGCCGATATTCGAGGCGGACCTGCAGCCGGAGCAGTATGCATACCGGCCGGGACGAAGCGCGAAGGACGCGGTGCAGCGGATCCGTGGGTTGCTGTACCGGGGCCACAACGAAGTGGTCGATGCGGACCTCTCCAACTACTTCGGTGAGATACCGCATGCCGAGTTGATGAAGAGTATTGCTCGGTGCGTGAGCGACGGGCGGATGCTTGGACTCATCAAGGCATGGCTGGAAATGCCGGTGATAGAGGAGGACGGCAAGGGCGGCACTCGCCGCACGAACCGGGCGCGAAAGGAGAGAAAGGGGACTCCGCAAGGAGCTCCGATCTCACCGCTGCTGAGCAGCATTTACATGCGGCGGTTTATCCTTGGCTGGAAGGTGCTGGGCTACGCCCGGCGCTTCGGTGCGGAGATCGTGAATTATGCGGACGATTTTTGTGTGCTCGGGAAGGCCTCGGCGGCGGAGATGCTGGCGGCGGTCAACCGGCTCATGGACAGGCTGAAGCTACCGGTCAACGCAGAGAAGACCCGATGCCTCCGGTGCCCCGAGGAGCCGCTTGAGTTTCTCGGGTATCGCATCGGCTGGAACTATCGTTCCGGGAACGGAAGCCGGTACATCGGCACTCGACCGAGCAAGGCGAGCGTTCAGAGCATCTGCCACCGGATCAGCGAGCAGACGGACTGCAGGCGTGAATGGCTGGATGCCGAGGAAGTCGTAGGGAGCCTGAACCGGATGATGTTGGGGTGGGCAAACTACTTCAATCTCGGGCAAGTCAATCCGGCATACAGGGCTGTGGACCAGCACGCCGCCTGGCGGCTACGACAGTGGTACTGCCGGAAGCACAAGGGGCGATCGGGGAAATACGTGCGCTTTCCCTACACGTGGCTGTGGGAGCAGTGCGGCCTCACGTGTCTTGCGCGGACGACCAGGTACCTTCCGTGGGCGAAGGCGTGATCCCGACTGAGAGCCGGATGCGGGAAATCCGCACGTCCGGTTCGACGGGCAGGGGGTGGAAACGGACCTATGGGAGTCGGACTTGGCACCGCCGCGAAAGCAAGGCGGACAAAATATACACCGTACCCCTAAGGGCACCGCGCCACCTCCTGACCCTACCGTTATTCACATCCTCCGGACCACGCTTTGGGAGCAGGAGGTCCCCGGTTCAAATCCGGGCGCCCCGACTAGGGTGACGAAGCGCCGTGAAAGGCCGAGCACCGGATCAGCCCAGCCCTTCCCTGACCATGTGCGGCCGATACGGACTCACCGCGGAGCAGGAGGCCGTCGCCGCAGCGTTCGGCGTGACGACGCTGCTTGTCGACCACGTGCCTCGCTACAACATCGCCCCCACTCAGGACGCGCCTGTCGTCGTACGGGGCGGCACGGAGCGGCGGCTCGTCCCACAGCGCTGGGGCCTGATCCCACCCGATGAGACCGACCTGCGGCGCGGCGCACGTCTGATAAACGCGCGGTCCGAGACCGTCTCGACCCGGCCGACCTTTCGCGATGCGTGGCGGAAGGGGCAGCGATGCGTGGTCCCCGCCACCGGGTTCTTCGAGTGGAGCAGGCCGGAGGGAGGATGGGGCGCCAGGATCCCGTACTGGATCCACATGGAGGACGAGCGCCCCTTCGGCCTCGCAGGCATTTGGGACTGCTCGGGCCCGCCGAGCGACCCGATCCAGAGCTTCGCGATCCTCACCGCGGAGCCAAACGACCTGGTGAGCCCGATCCACGACCGGATGCCGGTCATTCTCGGGGACGCTGCGGCATGGGAGGCGTGGATGGATCCCCAGGCCCCTTGGTGGCAGATCAAGCGGCTCTTCGCGCCCCGTCGATCCGACGACTTGGAAGCGCGGAGGGTGAGCACCTTCGTGAACAACCCCAGGAACGAAGGGCCCGAATGCATTGAGCCCACGGGGCTGAGGGCCGCTCGCCGCAGGACGGCCCTTCGGCTCCCCCCGCTTCCTCGGTGATGGATCAGCTGACCGACCACCGGCCCCGTTCCGGGCCAGTTGACCTCGCGCGCCAAAGCTCTAGACTTGGCCATCTCGAAAAGGACTTCTCGGGATTCCAGAACACACCCCGGCCGCTGGGACTTTGAGTGAGCCACTCGTCCTGCGACCCGTCCGCCCGCACAGGAACTGGCATGAAACCGCGGCAACGTCCGAGGAACCCCTCCTTCGGGTCCGGCCCCACGGCCAAGCGGCCGGGCTGGAGCGTCGGCGCCCTCGAGGGGGCGCTCTTCGCACGCTCGCACCGCTCGGGGCCGGCGAAGAAGCGGCTGGCCGAGGTCATCGATCGCTCCCGGGCACTTCTGGGCCTTCCTGGCGACTACCGCCTGGGAATCGTTCCAGGCTCGAACACCGGCGCGTTCGAGATGGCGCTCTGGACGCTGCTCGGCCCCCTCGGCGTGGACGTCCTTTCATGGGAGAGCTTCGGGGCCGGCTGGGTGACCGACGTCGAGAAGCAGCTGAAGATCGAGGACCTGCGTAAGATCGACGCGCCTTACGGGGAGCTTCCCGATCTAACGCAGGTGGACTTTAGTAGGGACGTCGTATTCGTATGGAACGGCACGACTTCTGGCGTTCGAGTTCCGAACGGGGATTGGATCCCTCGGGATCGCGAGGGCCTCACGCTCTCGGACGCGACCTCCGCCGTGTTCGGGATGGAGATCCCCTTCGAGCGGCTGGACGCGTTCACGTACTCCTGGCAGAAGGTGCTGGGGGGCGAGGCGGCACACGGAATGCTGGCCCTCGGTCCCCGGGCCGTGGAGCGTCTGGAGAGTGCGACGCCTCCCTGGCCGCTGCCCAAGGTCTTCCGACTGACCAAGGGCGGGAAGCTGAACGAGGGCGTCTTCAGAGGCGAGACCATCAACTCGCCTTCCATGCTATGCGTGGAGGATGCCCTGGACGGGCTCCGGTGGGCCGAGAGAGAGGGAGGCGGCCCCGCTCTCCTCCGGCGCACCCGCGACAACTGCGGCGTGATCGAGGAGTGGGTCAGGAGGACTGATTGGGTGGACTTCCTCGCGGCGCGACCGGAGATCCGCTCCCCCACGTCGATCTGTCTCAGGATCGTCGATCCGGCCGTGACCTCCCTCCCCGCCGAGGGGCAGGGGGAGCTGATCAATCGCATCGTGAACCTCCTTTCGGACGAGGGCGTCGCCTTCGACATCGCAGCGTACCGGGACGCACCTCCGGGGCTCCGCATCTGGGGGGGAGCTACGGCCGAAGCGGCGGACCTCGAGGCCCTCACTCCCTGGATCGACTGGGCGTTCGGGGAGGCGCGACATGGCTAAGGTCCTCATTGCCGACAAGCTGAGCTCGGCCGCGGCAGGGGTGTTCAACGACCGGGGCATCGAGGCAGTGGTGAAGACCGGGCTGACGGAGGATCAGCTCGTCGAGATCATCGGGGACTTCGACGGTGTCGCGGTTCGTTCGGCCACGAAGGTCACCCGCCGCGTCCTCGAGTCTGGTGAACAGCTGAGGGTCGTCGGTCGGGCCGGAGTCGGGGTGGACAACATCGACGTCCCCGCAGCCACGGCGCGCGGTATCGTGGTCATGAACACTCCGTATGGGAACTCCGTGACCACCGCTGAGCACGCGATCGCGCTCATGCTCGCCACCGCACGCCAGATCGCGGCGGCGGACCGGTCTACCCGACAGGGGAAGTGGGAGAAGTCGCGCTTCATCGGGATGGAGCTCCAGGGAAAGACGCTCGGGCTGATCGGGTGCGGGAACATCGGGTCGATTGTCGCGTCGCGCGCCCAGGGACTCGGGATGCGCGTCATCGCGTCCGATCCCTTCCTATCGCCCGAGCGGGTGAAGGAGCTGGGAGTCGAGCGAGTGGAGCTGGACGAGCTGCTCGGCAGGGCCGACGTGATCAGCCTTCACACGCCGCTGAACGACAGCACCCGCAACATCCTGAGCGCTGGCGCTCTGAAGAAGACACGCCCCGGCATTCGGATCGTGAACTGCGCTCGGGGCGGCCTGATGGACGAGGCAGCCCTCGCCGAGGCGATCCGGTCCGGGCACGTGGCGAGCGCGGCCCTGGATGTCTTCGCGACTGAGCCCCCGGGACAGAGCCCCCTGTTCGAGCTCGAGAACGTGGTCGTGACCCCGCACCTCGGAGCTTCCACAGGCGAAGCCCAGGAGAAGGTCGCGGTCCAGGTGGCCCAGCAGATGGCGGATTTCCTCATCGCTGGGGCCGTGGCGAATGCCGTGAACACACCCTCGATCTTGGCCGAAGAGGCCCCTCTCCTCCGGCCCTACATCGAGCTGGCCCGTGTGCTCGGCAGCCTCGCGGGCCAGATCACGGAGTCCGGTCTGAAGGGGGTCACCCTGACCTACTCGGGGCACGCAGCTGCCCTGAACCACAAGCCCCTTACGGCCTCTGCGCTCGAGGGGCTCCTCTCTCCGCTCCTGGAGAGCGTGAACGCGGTGAACGCGCCCGTCGTGGCTCGGGAGCGAAACATCGACGTGACCACGGTCGAGCGAGAGCGCGCGGAGGGGTACGAAGCGCTCATGCGACTCACCGTCCTGACCGAACGGGGAGAGCGGACCGTGGCGGGCACCCTCTTCCAGGGAGGGGGCCCGAGGATCGTCGAGATCCAGGGGATTCCTCTCGAGGCGCGGATCGCGCCTCGCATGCTGTACACGCGAAACTCCGACAAGCCCGGCTTCATTGGGGCCCTCGGAACCACGCTCGGGGACGCCGGAATCAACATCGCCAGCTTCCACCTGGGTAGGAACGCCACGGGAGACGCGATCGCGCTGATCGACGTGGATCAGGAGGTCCCGAAGGAGGTTATGGTGTCGATCAGGGCGCTGCCCCACGTGATCCAGGCCAGGGCGCTGCACTTCTGACGCCCTCCGTGCCCCACACCGCACGGTTGTGGGTGACCCGCTCCCAGCGACGCCGCTGACTATTGACACTCCCGGGGGACGGCGCATAGTATGCGCCCGTGATTATGAAGGGATGGTTCGGGACCGTGAGTTATTGTTCGGGACCGTGAGTTGAGGTTCGAGGGGGCCCCATCGCACGATGGGTCCCCTCTTGCTTTTGCCTTGAAACGCGAGTCTCTCGCCATCATGGCCTCGGGCTAGGCAGTACGAGTGGCAGCCCGACGCGGGGGCTTTGTCCGCGGAGCGAAGTCGTTGGGGGGCTGAGGCTTCTCCGGGCCTCCGACGAACGCATCATTCGAGAGGGAGTAGGGCCATGCGTACCACGGGGATCGTTAAGTGGTTCAATGATGCCAAAGGATTTGGCTTCATCACCCCGGACGGTGAGGAGAAGGACTGCTTCGTGCATCACTCGGCCATCCAGGCCGAGGGCTTCCGCACCCTGTCCGAGGGGGAGCGGGTCGAGTTCGATCTCGTACAGGGGCAGAAGGGGCCCGCCGCGGAGAACGTCACCAAGTTGGGCTGAGCCCCCGGATCTCTCCCGGGGGTCCAAGAAGAGAGCCGCTCCGGCGCCGAGCCGGGGCGGCTTCTTTGTTGACCCCGTTTTCGCAGTCCGGTTAGCTTCCGCGCGAATCCGCGCCCGTAGCTCAGCTGGATTAGAGCACCGGCCTTCTAAGCCGGGGGTCCCAGGTTCGAGTCCTGGCGGGCGCGTGGCTGGAGCGCAAAGCCCCACAACGGTTTCCGCCGTCGTGGGGCTTTCACGTTTCGGGGAAGGGGAGCGGCGCAGTGACGTTCCCGGTGACAAACGAACCCTATTTCCGGGCGTGGGGGCGGGCCCGGCGGGCCTCTCGCCGGCGTTTCGGATCGTGCGCCGGCAGCATCGGTAGTAGTACGTCCAAGTGCACAGGGAGGTAGTAATGAGGAAGTGGCTGAGACGCATCCGCGGTGCGGTCGGAATGGGCGCTCGTCAGTGTGCTGATGGGGGTGACCAGTATTCTCCTGGCCGGTCTCCCGTGGGAACCCTTCTTTGAGGTCTTTGATGCCCCGTTGCCGGCGCTAGCGATACCGGGCTTCTTTGGTGGTGCGCTCTTTTCAACGGTGCTTGGGATTGCAGGGTGCCGTTGCAGATTCGACGAGTTGTCGCTTCCCCGATTCCCCGCTTGGTAGTGGTACAGTTTGAAGTACCACTACCAAGCCTCCGGGTCGCTGATTCTAGCCAGAATGGCAGAGGACCGAGAATTGCTCGAGGCCCGTGAGGACGTCGCTGAGGTGGGGCTTACCGAAGGCGAGGCGCAGGAGCTGCTCGGAGGCACGGACTGATCCCTCCACGGGCATCCAGCCGCAAGCCCGGAGAACGTGCCGGTGCGAAATCGAGGAAATCGCGGAGACGTTGGATGTTGCAACAGTGTTGGAGTGCGACCTTCAGCAGGTGGGTGAAACGGTTCGTGTCCGGCCTCGGCTTGTAGAGGCTGCAACTGGGGCTGACGAACTCGCTGACAACCGGAGTGGGCTTGCCTACCCGAAATTGCGCCGTTGCTTGATTCTCTCCGAGCGATCAAGCTCGGCCAGGTCCGCCGAGATCCCCCCGGGTGTCCTTTACGCCCCCCGGGGGGGATCTGTAGCTTTCAGCGCGCGCAACGGGGGGGGGCCCGGCGCTGGCGTGTCCGGAAGCGGGTCTCGGCCGGCTGGGAGGACCCCTCCGAGCGCCCTCACGGTGGGCGTAGCTCAGTTGGTTAGAGCGCCAGGTTGTGGCCCTGGAGGTCGCCGGTTCAATCCCGGTCGCTCACCCTTTCGTGCCCCTCGAGGAGAGGCCCAGGCGCGCGCTTGGTTCAGTTGACACCCGCCTGAGCGCGGTTTATCGTCAGCCTTCTCTTCTTCATGCTTTTTGACAACTTGGGTCTCGAGAAAGCGAGTGGGCCCACACGCGGCGGGCACTACGTCCCGCCGTTTTGATTTGCCCGGCTTTGGTCGGTCGATCAGTGGGTTTCCAACGTAGATTCCGAACGTCGGTCGAGTACGA
>CBDAON010000004.1:2300000-2869021 GCA_965198065.1 Longimicrobiales bacterium
CGCCTCTTCGCAGCCGAGTTCGTGAGGGAGGCCATCTTCGAGGACTTTCGGAACGAGATCCCCTACGCGACGTATTGCGAGGTTGAGGCGTTCCGTGACGACCCCGATAGGACCTACGTTCAGGTCGTCCTCTACGTTGAGCGGGCTTCGCAAAAGGGGATTCTCATCGGAAAGGGGGGGAAGGCGATACGATCTCTCGGAACGAAGGCGCGCGGCCGACTCGAGCGGCTCCTGGATCGGCCGGTGTACCTCGACCTCTGGATCAAGGTGCTGCCCGGCTGGCGGAAGAAGAAGCACCACCTGAGGCGACTCGGGTTCGCGGTCCCAGATGACGATGCCGAGCCTAAGGGCTCCTGATCGGCCCATGCGGCGCCTCCCCACGACACTCGGCGTGTTCGTGCTCGGCGTCTGGGCCGTAGGGGCTCCCGCGAGCCTCCGCGCCCAGGAGGAACCCGCGCCGACCGAGGAAGGCGCGAGGTTCCTCCTCCTCCCGGTGGGCGCCCAAGGGGTGGGGCTCGCCCGCGCCATGACCGCCCTCTCGACCCCGGAGGGGGCGTTCTGGAATCCGGCCGGGTTGGCGCAGCTCGGGCGCTCGCGGGTGATGCTCTATCAGGGTGAGCATCTGAGCGGTGACGGCACGAGCGTCTCTTTCCTCCTCGCCCCGTGGCCGACGGGGGCGATCGGGATCTCGTATTCTCTGCTGGACTCCGGATCGCAGGAGGTCACCGACGACACGGGAACCGTGGTGGGCTCGATCACGGTCCGTAACCATCAGGCCATCCTGTCCGGGGCCACGCGAATCACCTCGTGGCTGAACGGGGGCGTGAACGTGAAGTGGGTCCAGTTCCGCCTCGGGTGCCGCGGCCAGTGCCCGGCCGGTGCCGTGAGCGAGACCAGCTACGCCACGGACGTGGGGGTCCTCGTTCGCCCCCTGGGGAGTTCCGTGCTTCAGATTGGGATGATGGTGGCCCACATGGGCCCCGCCCTCCGGAGGGGCGACGAGCAGGAGTCGAGCCCCCTCCCGTCCCGGCTGCGCCTGGCCGCCGCCTACGAGCTTCGCCGCCAGATCGCCGAGGAGGAGGTGGCGTTCCGTGTCGTC
This sequence comes from Longimicrobiales bacterium, assembly GCA_965198065.1. Classification (GTDB taxonomy): domain Bacteria; phylum Gemmatimonadota; class Gemmatimonadetes; order Longimicrobiales; family Gaopeijiaceae; genus SHZS01. Next base: position 2,301,100 of record CBDAON010000004.1, read on the forward strand.
GCCGAGGGGGAGGATCGCACGCGGGCGCTCGGGGATCCCTCGTTCTTCCTCGGTGGTGAGGTCGCCGCCGGGACCGACGATCGCGTGTACGTGCGGGGCGGATACGTCTTCGGCAGCCTCAACGAAACCTACGGGGCGGCCATCGGGCTGGGCCTCGCGTACGAGCGGTTCGAGCTCAGCGTGTCTCGCGAGCTCCCCCGCGGAGGGCCTGCGCTGGAGCAGGAACCCGTCCATCTCTCCCTCGGCGTGGCCTTTTGACTCTCGGCGTGACCCCTTGAGCGCGAATCGCGGATCTCCGCGAGACGAGATCGGGCTCACAGCCTCGGGGCTCCTGGCGGGCCTGAAGGAGGCCCTCTACCGGCCCCTAAAGCCCAAAGAGATTTCCCGCGCGCTCCGCATTCCCCAGTCGGAGTACCGGGCCCTGAAGCGCGCCCTCCGCCAGCTCGAGGAGCAGGGGGAGCTCCGGCGGGTGGGCGGCAACCGGTACATGCTGCGGAAGAAGGACGGGGACGAGGGGTCCGGCGGCACGGGAGTGCACCGCCGGCGACCCTCTCGACAGAGCTCTCGAGGGGCGGGCGGGAAACCCTGGGGAGCCAGCTCCCGGCCCGCAGTCGTGGGTACCTACCACCGGGGTCGGACCTACGGCTCCGTCCGGCCCCTCGACCCCAGGGCGTCGTCCGAGATCGTGATCCCGAGAGGGAGCGAGGAGGGGGCTCGAGACGGGGATGTCGTCGTCGTCCGGGTGACCCAGTCCCGTGGGCGCCGCACGAGGCTCGCCGGCCGGGTGGAGGATGTGCTCGGACGTTCGGGGGGGCCGGGGGTGGACGTCCTCGCAGTGCTCCATTCGTACGGGCTCTCGGAAGAGTTCCCCCCGGAGGTCGAGGCGGCGGCGACGGTCGCCCGGGCACGGGTCGAGGCCCCGGGCGAGCGTGTGGACCGAAGGACCCTCCATGTGGTCGCAATCGATCCGGCGGACGCCCGCGATCACGACGACGCCCTCTCCGTGGCCCCCCTCGGGAAGGGCCGCTGGGAGGTCGGCGTCCACATCGCGGACGTCTCCTGGTTCGTCGAGGAGGGATCCGCCCTGGACCTCGAGGCCCTGGCCCGCGGGACCTCCGTATATCTGGTGGACCAGGTGGTCCCCATGCTTCCGCACGGTCTCTCGTCGGACCTGTGCTCCCTGGTGGAGGGGGAGGAGCGCTTCGCCCTCTCCCTCTTCCTCCGCATGGACGAGGCGGGTCGGGTCGACGGTCACCGGTACGAGCGGACCCGCATCCGGTGCGCTCGGCAGCTCGATTACGATCACGCCCAGGAGGTGCTCGAAGGAAAGGCGTCGGTGGACCCGCTGACCGAGGATGCGCTCCGGGTTCTAGACCGGCTCGCGAAGGCTCTCCGAGCGAAGCGCCGAGCTCGAGGCTCGCTCGACTTCGACCTCCCCGAGGCCCGCGTGATCCTGGACCAGGACGGGGTCCCCGTGGACATCCTCCGCACAGTCCAGCTTGACTCGCATCGGCTCATCGAGGACTTCATGATCCTCGCAAACGAGGTCGTCGCGGGGGACGGGAAGAAGCGCGGCCTACACATCCCGTTCCGCGTTCACGAGCCCCCGGCCCCGGATCGCGTGGAGGCGCTCGGCGATTTCCTCGCCCCTCTCGGCTACTCGGTACCCCGAGCCGCGGTAAGCCCCAAGGCTCTGCAGGGGGTCCTCGATCGCGCCAAAGGCAGGCCGGAGGACGCGCTCGTGTCCACCGTCGTGCTGCGCGCCATGGAGCGGGCTCGGTACGACGTGGATAACCTGGGGCATTTCGGGCTCGCGTCCCGCGCTTACACGCACTTCACGTCGCCGATCCGGCGCTACCCGGACCTGGCGCTCCACCGGGTCGTGGCCCGGTGCCTGGTCGAGGGGAAGCCCCCTCTTCGCCTCTGGGAACGGGAACGAATGGGAGAGGTGGCCGGGCGGTCGAGCGAGAGGGAGAGGGTGGCCCAGCAGGCCGAGCGGGACTCGATCGACATGAAGAAGATCGAGTTCATGTCTCGCCACCTGGGCGAAGACTTCGAGGGCACGATCTCCGCGGTCACGTCGTTCGGGTTCTTCGTTCTCCTGGACCGCTTCTTCGTGGACGGTCTCGTGCACGTGACTTCGCTGGACGACGACTTCTACATGTTCCTGCCCGAGGAGTACGCCCTAATCGGGAAGCGCTCGAAGCGCCGGCTTCGCCTCGGTGATCGGGTCAGTGTGCGGATCGTCCGAACGGAAAAGGAGGCCAGACGCGTCGACTTCCTCCTGGTCGCTCTCGCGTAGGGGGTCGGCTAGACCCACTGCCGGCTCCGGAGTCGTTTGACTTCGGCCCGCCCCATGGATAGCGTCAAGCCGGTTTTCCCCCACTGACCCGAACCCCAGCTATGTCGGCGGCACAGAGCCTCCTCTTCTTCGACGGTGGGCAAAACGAGCCCCTCGCTCTCCTCCGGGAGTTCGCCGCCTCCCACAGCCTGGATCTCGAGAGCCTGGCGACGCCGGAGGAGATGTTCGTCCGAGCGAACCGCGGCTTCCCCGCGTGCATGTTCCTGGACGCCAGGGGCGACGGGTCCGGCGCGCTGGCGATCTGCGAGCGCATCAAGAAGGATCCGTTCCTGGCCATCATCCCCGTCGCCCTCCTCGTGGGCGCGGGCTCCGACGACCTAGCCACGAGGGGCCTCGAGGTCGGGGCGGACGAGGTTCTTCACGAGAAGCTGTCCGATCGCGAGAAGTCTGTTCGCCTGGACGTTTTGCTCCGCAGGGCGACCAGGGACATGTCCGTGCATCCGACCACCCGCCTCCCCGGAACCAACCAGATCGAGCGAGACATTGCTCGCAGGATGGCTGACGGTGGGCGATTCGCACTCTGCTACGCCGACGTCGATCACTTCAAGGAGTTCAACGACCGGTACGGCTACAACAGGGGCGACCGCGTGATCCTGCTCCTCTCCATGATCCTCCGGGACGTGGTCCGCGCCTTGGCACCGGGAGGATTCGTGGGCCACATCGGGGGGGGACGACTTCATCTTCTCGGTTCCGCTAGAGCACATGGAGAAGACGTGCGACGAGATCCTCGCTCTCTTCGACGAGCTGATCCCGTTCCAGTACCACGAGAAGGATCGAAAGGCCGGTTACTACCTTGGGAAGGACCGGCGCGGGAACCTTCTTCGCATCCCGCTCATGACCCTCTCAATCGGCGTGGTCACAAATCAGTTCCAGGAGTTCGCGCACCCTGCGCAGGCCAGCGAGCTTTGCGCGGAGATGAAGACTTACGCGAAGACGCTCCTGGGATCGGTATACGTCGTGGACCGGCGGCAGATCGAGGCAGCGGAAGCCCCCGCGAAGGTGTGAGAGAACGTTGATCCCGGCGGCCCGATTCTTCACGACCCATTGCCCCTCCTGCTCGACCGGGTTCCCCATCGATCCCGGCAAGGTCCCCGAGGGTGGGATTGCCGCGATCTGCTCGGATTGCCGGCGCGTGTTCACGGTGGTGGTGCCCGAGGGGTACTCCACCGCGGCATCCGCCGACATCCTGGGCGGCTCGCCTCGGGAAGAACCGGATCTCCCCGCGTTCACGATCGAGGAGCCTGGCATCGAGGCTCCATCTCTGGAAGTGGAAGCGGAGGACGCGGCTGATCGGCCCTCCCTCGACATCGAGCCCGACGTCGAACCGCCGGCGGAAGTGGAACACGAGGCGCCAGCGGATCGCCTGGACGCCGAGCCCCTTCCGGGCGCGGCCCTGCTCCTGGACGACGAGCTTCCCGACTCGCCCGCCGCCGCAGCGCCTCCGGCCGCCACGGAGGATCCGCCGACGAAGGTCCCGGAGCCACCTCCCACCTCGACTCCCACCGCCGATCCGGGTTCGACAGCCCCGGCTCCGAAGGCCGAGCCGAAGCCGGCGGCGCAGCCGCCCGAGACCGAACCGCGGCCGGACCCCACCTACGTGGACCTCAGCCGCCTTGCGAACGAGGCCCTGGCCGACGAAGCGCCGGCCCCGCCAATGGCAGGGAAGTCGGCGACAGCGGGAAGTCAGCGGTTCGGTAAGCGGGACCCGCACGAGCGGGCTCAGCACCTGGCCCGCGTGCTCGTCTCCGACATCATCGCGTACTATCCGGTCCGGTACCAGGATGCGCTCTCCAAGGGTACTCTCGCGGAGGACTTCGCGAACGAGATCAAGAAATCGTTCAGGGAGTTCACGGATCAGGTCGGAGCCGAGATGGCCGAATCAACACCTTACTTCAACCAGGCGTTGAACGAAGTCCTCGCCCGCGGGAAGCAGGTCTTCTGACGCCGTTCCCCGAACGGGCGTCCCCTGGGATGTCTGCCCGATGAATTCCGACAAGCTCCAACATGTCAGACGGCTCCGCCAACGGGTCCAGGACCTGAGGGGGTTCCTTTGACCTGCATCACCGGGAGCGCAGGATCGAGGAGCTCGAGGCACGAATGGCAGAGCCCGACTTCTGGAGTCGTCCGGAGCACGCTCGCGAGGTCATGGCTGAAGCCACGCGCCTGAAGAGCTGGCTCGGGCCGTGGTCGAAGATCGACGGGAAGACGGCGGAGCTCCTCGAGATGGCGGAGCTCCTGAAGGAAGAGCCGGACGCCGGGCTCGAGGAGGAGTGGGACCGAGAGCTGGCTACTGCGGAGGACGGGGTGGACGAGCTGGAGCTCCGAACCATGCTCCAGGGCGAGAACGACCAGCGGGGCGCGATCCTCACGATTCATCCGGGGGCGGGGGGCACCGAGTCGCAGGAGTGGGCCGAGATGCTGATGCGCATGTATGGCCGCTGGGCCGAGAGGCATGGGTACGACGTCGAAGTTCTGGACCGGCAGCCGGGGGAGGAGGCCGGAATCAAGAGTGCCGCGCTCCAGGTCTCCGGGGAGTCCGCCTTCGGATTTTTGAAGGCGGAGAAGGGCGTGCACCGCCTGGTCCGGATCTCTCCGTTCGACGCGCAGTCGCGCCGACATACCTCCTTCGCGTCCGTCTTCGTCTATCCCCAGGTAGAGGACGACGCCGAGATCGAAGTGGACGAGAGCGACCTGAGGATCGATACGTATCGGTCTTCGGGCGCCGGAGGGCAGCACGTGAACAAGACCGACTCGGCCGTACGCATCACGCACGTTCCAACCAGGATCGTAGTGTCGTGCCAGAAGGAGCGCTCCCAGCACAAGAACAAGTCCACGGCAATGAAGATGCTGCGAGCGGCCCTGCTCGAGCGTGCGCAGGCAGAGAAAGAGAAAGAGCGCGAGGCGGTCGAGGCGGAGAAGACGGACATCGCCTGGGGAAACCAGATCCGCTCGTACGTCTTCCAGCCGTATACGATGGTGAACGACCATCGCACGGAGCTGAAGGTGAGCGACGTAGAAGGCGTCATGGACGGCGATCTCGATCCCTTCATCCGTGCGTACCTGAAGCAGGCCGGGGCGAGGGCCCGGACGTGAGCGCCCGTTCATGAGTGGACGGGCATGAGCGAGGAGGCGAACTACCTCCTCCGCACGCGGCGTGACAAGCTGGCCGCCCTCCGGGAGCGGGGGATCGATCCGTACCCGTATCGGTTCTCCCGGACCCACACGAGCCTGGAAGCCCTCGCCCTCTTCGCCGAAGCGGAGGGCCAGGCCACCCCCCCCGACCGGGAGGCCGGTCGCGAAGACGAGACCGGCCCCGAAGTCCGACTCGCGGGGCGGATCATGAGCTGGCGAGGGCACGGAAAGACGTCTTTTGCCCATCTCCAGGACGGCGACGGCAGGATCCAGGTGTACTTCCGGAAGGACGTGCTGGACGCTGAAGCGTTCTCCAACCTGGCGCTCCTCGACCTGGGCGACTGGATCGGGGTCGAGGGCACGCTCTTCCGCACCCGTACTGGCGAGGTCACCGTCCGGGCTCTCTCGTGGGTCCTTCTGGCCAAGTCGCTCCGCCCCCTGCCCATCGGGAAGGAAGAGGTGGATGCCGAGACCGGGGAGCGAACGGTTCACTCCGGCTTGGCCGATACGCAGAGCCGATACCGGCATCGGTACGCCGACCTGGCCGTCCACCCGGAGGCGCGAGACCGCTTCCTCGTGCGCGCGCGAGTCGTCCAGGCGCTCCGGCGATTTTTGGACGCGCGGGGGTACGTCGAGGTCGAGACGCCCGTGCTCCAGCCGCTGTACGGAGGGGCCGCCGCCAGGCCGTTCACGACCCACCACAACGCCCTGGACGCGACCCTGTACCTCCGGATCGCGGACGAGCTCTACCTGAAGCGCCTAATCGTCGGGGGGTTCGAGCGGGTCTACGAGATCGGGAAGGACTTTCGAAACGAGGGCATCGACCGCTCGCACAACCCCGAGTTCACGATGCTCGAGTTCTACCAGGCGTTCGCCGACTACGGCGAGATGATGACCGTGGTCGAGGAGATGCTCTCCGAGGTCGCCGGCGAGATCCTGGGGGGGAGGAAGACCGCAGTGGAAGGGCAGGAGATCGACCTGACGCCCCCGTTTCGTCGCGTGCCTTTCCTGGAGGCCCTGGGGACTCGGCTGGGAGTGGACGTCCTGGACATAGACGACGACACGCTCCGGGCCCGTGCGGAGGGCGTTTCGGGGGAGACCCTGACGGGGGCGGGAAGGGGGCGGCTCATGGACAAGCTGTTCGGGAACCTGGTCGAGCCGGAGCTGGTCCAGCCCACTTTCGTGACGGATTATCCGATGGAGCTCTCGCCCCTGGCCAAGCGGAAGCGGGACGACCCGCGGCTCGCCGAGCGGTTCGAGCTGATCGTGGCCGGCCGGGAGCTGGCGAACGCGTTCTCGGAGCTGAACGACCCCCTGGACCAGCGGGAGCGCTTCGCGGCTCAGTCGCGCCTTCGCGAGGGAGGCGAGGAGGAGTCCCATCCCGTTGACGAGGACTTCCTCCGGGCGCTGGAATACGGGATGCCACCGACCGGCGGCGTGGGCGTGGGCGTGGACCGCCTCGTCATGCTCCTCACCGACAGCTCCTCGATCCGGGACGTCATCCTGTTCCCCACACTCCGAAGGGAAGAGGGACGGGACAGGTGAGAGCGTGCCCGCTGCGTCCGCGAGGGGGGCCGGCTGGCGGAGCGTTCCGCACGTGAAAGCCCTCTCCTGGTTTCTCGCCCGACGGTACCTGGCTTCCCGTAAGAAGGGCCGGCTCCTCTCGTTCATCACGTGGATCGCCCTGGGCGGGATCACCGTCGGGGTCACGGCCCTCATCGTAGTCCTCGCGGTCATGAACGGCGCCCAGGAGGAGCTCTACGACAAGATCCTGGGGTCCACGCCCCATGTGATCGTGCTCGAGCGGGGACCCTCCCTCCGGATGAACGGCTGGCAGGAGGTGGCCGAGCGCGTCAGAGCGATCCCTCGGGTGGAGGCCGTTGCGCCCTTCGCCCTCTCCAACGTGATCGTGGCCCGCGGAGACGAGTACGTGCAGGCCGCAGACCTCTACGGCGTGGCCCTGGACACGGACCAGGAACAGGCCGTGACCCGGATGGAAGCCGATATCTCCCGGGGGATCCTCGACCTGGGTCCGACCCGGTCGGGAGCGCCGCCCCTGGTCGCCGGGGCCCGTTTGGCGGAGCGGATGGCGCTCTTCCCCGGGGACAGCGTCCTCGTGTACTCGCTCGAGCACCTGGGCACGAACCCCATGGGCTATCCGCAGCTGCGCATGCGGGAGTTCGAGGTCACGGGGACGTTCGAGACCGGGATGTACGACTACGACATTGGAAACCTCTACGGCTCCCTCGAGTGGGTTCAGTCGCTCCTCGGAATGGGAGCGGATGAGGTTTCCGGGCTCGGGGTCCGGATCGAGGACCCGTGGGCCGCGAGCGAGGTCGCCCGCGAGATGCAGGAGGCGCTCGGCTTCCCGTATTTTGCGGAGAGCTGGATCACCACGAACCAGACGCTCTTTTCGGCGCTCGAGCTCGAGAAGCTGGCGATGGCGGTGATCCTGTTCCTGATCGTGATCGTTGCCGCCTTCAATATCGTGAGCACCCTCGTGATGGTCGTCGTGGATCGGACCTCCGAGATCGGGATCCTCAAGTCCATGGGCATGACGGACGGACAGGTATTGAAGGTCTTCCTCCTCCAGGGGATGGCGATCGGCGTGCTCGGCACCATGCTCGGGTCGGGAATCGGCCTGTTCCTCACGTGGATCCTCCTCCGCTTCGAGATCATCGAAATCCCACCCGACGTGTACTTCATCGAGCGCCTTCCCGTGTCGGTGAATCCCGTGGACGTCCTGGTGATCGTAGGGGGGAGCTTCCTCATCTCCCTCCTGGCCACGATCTACCCGGCGCTCCAGGCCTCCCGCCTCCTGCCGGTGGAGGCGATCCGTCGTGAGTGACGTGGAACCGATCCGTGGAGCGCCAGAGGCGGGGGGCGAGGCGGGAAATGGAACGCCGATCCCTGTCCGTGCGTTAGGGGTCCGGAGGAACTACCGGTTGGGCGACGGGAGCGAACTGGAGGTCCTCCGGGGGGTAGACCTACGCGTTTCGGAAGCGGAGACCGTCGCCGTTGTGGGAACCAGCGGGGCGGGGAAGTCTACGCTTCTCCACCTGCTCGGGGCGCTGGATGTCCCGACGGCGGGCGAGATTGAGCTCGGTGGGGAGGCGCTCGCCGGCCTCTCCTCCGTCGAGCTCGCGCGGTTGCGGAATCGCTATGTCGGATTCGTGTTCCAGTTCCACCACCTCCTACGTGAGTTCTCCGCGCTCGAGAACGTCATGATGCCACGCCTAATCTCGGGGGCCTCGCCGGCCGGCGCTGAGGAGCGCGCGCTAGATCTGCTCCGGGCGGTGGGGCTCGGCGACCGGCTGGGTCACCGCCCCTGGCAGCTGTCGGGGGGGGAGCAGCAGCGGGTCGCGGTGGCTCGGGCCCTCGCGGCCGAGCCCCGCGTTCTCCTCGCGGACGAGCCGTCCGGAAACCTCGATTCGCGGACGAGCGAAGGCCTCCACGAGGTGCTCTTCCGGCTCCAGGACGAGCGCCGGATCGCCCTCGTTCTGGTGACCCACAACCGCGAGCTCGCTGCCCGTGCCGACCGGACCCTGCACCTCCACGACGGAGTACTGTCCGAGGAATGATCGAGGGATGCTCAGCGGGAGCGCGGTGCGACACGGGCCGCGCCCTTCGTGCCCGGCATCCCTGAGGCCGGGGAGGAGAGATGACGTGCCATAGCTGCGGGTCGGAGAAGGCAGTCGTTCATCTGACCCAGATCGTGGACAACGAGATGCGCACACTTCACCTCTGTGAGCGATGCGCCGTCGAGAAGGGGCTCGAGACCTCGACGGTCCCGGAGAACTTTCCGCTGACCGACCTCCTGGCCCAGATCGACCGTGAGGAGCGCGCGACGGCCACCGAGGCGTCGGCGCCCGAGTGCGCGTTTTGTGGGCTGACGCTCCAGAGCTTCAAGGAAGTCGGTAGGCTCGGCTGCCCGCACTGCTGGTCCACGTTCGAGGGGCAGCTCCGGGGCCTGGCCCGAAGGATTCACGGCGGATCCCAGCACGTGGGGAAGGTCTACCTCTCGGCCGATCCGAGCGTCTCGGAGCGCGAGAAGCGAGTCGAGGCCCTGAGAAGAAAGCTCCTCCGCGCCGTGGAGCTCGAGGACTTCGAGCGGGCTGTCGAGATTCGGGACGAGATCCGGGACATGGAGCCGGCCTGACCGTGCGCCGAGCCGGCCCGACCGTATCCCCGGCAGATCGCGCCCACGGCGACCCGCGCCGCGACCCCGACCGCCGATGAACGGAAGCCTTCCCTTCGACGAGTTCGGCCTCGGCTGGCTGGATGCACGTGGGGAGCATCCCGACATCGTCTTGTCCACCCGGGTTCGGCTCGCCCGGAATCTCCAGGGGTTCGCCTTCGGACCCAGAGCGCGGGTGAACGACCGCACGGCTGTGCTCGAGCGCGTGACGGCCGCGTGCGAGCGCGTGCCGCTCCTCCAGGGGGGACACGTGCAGGAACTCTCGGCCCTGAACCCCAGGGGGCGACGCCTCCTCCTCGAGCGGCGACTCGCGTCGAGAGACCTGGTCGAGGAGAACGGGTCATCGGTGCCCAAGGGGACGGCGGTCGTGGTCACGCCCGGGCGGCCCCTTTCCGTGATGGTGAATGAGGAAGACCACCTGCGCCTACAGACGCTGTTCTCGGGTCTCCGGCTCCGCGAGGCGTGGGACCTTCTGGACGATCTGGACGACGAGCTGGGGCGCGAGGTGCCATTCGCGTACCACCCCGAGTTCGGATTCCTTACCAGCTGCCCCACAAACGTCGGGACGGGGCTCCGTGCCTCGGTCCTGATGCACCTTCCCGCGCTGGTCTTGACGAAGGAGATCGGAAAGGTGCTCCAGGGCCTCGGCCAGGTGGGTCTCACATTCCGGGGGCTCTACGGCGAGGGGTCCGAGGTGGTGGGCAACTTCTTCCAGGTCTCCAACCAGACCACGCTGGGCAAGAGCGAGGACGACCTGGTCGACCACCTGGATCGGATCGTCCGGCAGGTGATTCAGTACGAGACCCAGGCGCGCCAGGTGCTCCTCCGGGACGCGGGGGCCGTGACAGAGGACAAGATTTGGCGGGCCTACGGTTTACTCCGTTACGCCCGGTCCCTATCCTTCGAGGAGCTCATGAACTTGCTGAGCGGCGTGCGCCTTGGAGCGAGCCTGAAACTACTCCCGGGCCTCCGTGTATATTCGCTCAACAAGATCGTGATCTTCACCCAATCGGCCCATCTGGAAGAAGCGGCTGGCCGAGACCTCTCCCCGGCGGAGAGCGACATCCACCGAGCGTCCTTCGTGAGGCGAGTTCTCGCCGCCGAAGGCGCGGTGTCCACGGATGACGAGGCGTCTGAGGGGGACGCCCCCCCGGGCGAACCCGGATGACGCCCGAGCCCGATCCTTCTCGAGGGCCGAAATGAACTACAACTTCACGGATCGCGTCCGCAAAGTGCTTGCGATGGCCCGGGACGAGGCCATCCGTCTCCAGCACGACTACGTCGGGACCGAGCACGTCCTGCTCGGCCTGATCCGGGAGGGCGAGGGGGTCGCGGCGGCGGTGCTCACGAACCTGAGCGCGGATCTCGACCAGGTGCACGAGCGCATCGAGGAGGCGATCAAGAAGGGGAAGGCGACGATCGCTCTGGGGGAGCTTCCCTATACGTCCCGAGCCAAGAAGGTCCTCGAGTTCGCGATGGCCGAAGCCCGGGAGATGAGCCACTCCTACGTCGGTACCGAGCACCTGCTGCTGGGGCTCCTCCGCGAGGAGAAGGGCGTGGCGGCCCAGGTGCTGGGCTCCCTCGGGATCTCGCTGGAGGATGCCCGAGCCGAGACGCTCAAGGTCCTGGGCTCCGAGATGAGCGGGGGAGGGGGCCCCTCCGAGCCGGCCGGCATCGGGGGCGGTGGCTCCCCCACCCCCGGAGGCGGCGCAAAGGGGGAGAAGAAGTCCAAGACTCCCGCGCTGGACCACTTCTGCCGGGACCTGACCGATCTCGCTCATCAGGGCAAGCTGGATCCCACCATCGGGCGGACGACCGAGATCGAGCGCGTGATCGAGATCCTCTGCCGCCGGAAGAAGAACAACCCTGTCCTGATCGGGGAGCCTGGCGTGGGGAAGACCGCGATCGTCGAGGGACTTGCCCAGCTCATCGCCCGGAGCGAGGTGACCGAGGCGTTGAAGGACCACCGCGTGCTCGCGCTCGACATGGCGGCCGTGATCGCGGGGACGAAGTACCGCGGTCAGTTCGAGGAGCGGCTCAAGGCCGTCATGAACGAGATCTCCCAAAACAAGAACGTCGTGCTCTTCATCGACGAGCTTCACACGCTCGTCGGCGCGGGAGCGGCGGAGGGCGCGATCGACGCCTCGAACATGCTGAAGCCGGCCCTCGCCAGGGGTGAGCTCCAATGCATCGGGGCCTCGACCCTGAACGAGTACCGGAAGTACATCGAGAAGGATGGGGCGCTGGAGCGCCGATTCCAGCCGGTCATCGTCGATCCGCCCGCGGTCGAGGAAACGCTCGAGATCCTGAAGGGGCTCCGCGCCCACTACGAGGACCACCACCGGGTGGTGATTCCGGACGACGCGCTGAACACGGCCTCCCGTCTCTCGGATCGCTACATCACGGACCGGTTCCTTCCGGACAAGGCGATCGACGTGATCGACGAGGCCGGGGCCAGGGCCCGGATCGCGGCCCAGGTACCACCACCCGACATGGAGGAGATGAAGGACGAGCTAGGTCGGATCGGGGAGCGGAAGGAGTCAGCGATCCGTGACCAGGACTTCGAGCGGGCCGCTGAGCTCCGGGATGAGGAGCGGGAGGTTCAGCATCGGATCAAGGTCCGCCAGGACGAGTGGGAGGCCGAGCGCCGCGAGAACCGTCCCGAGATCTCCACGGAAGACGTAGCCTTCATCGTCTCGCGATGGACCGGGATTCCGGTCATGCGCTTCCAACAGGCCGAGACCGACCGCCTCGTGAACATGGAGGCGGAGCTCCACAAGCGCGTGGTCGGGCAGGACGATGCCATTGCCTCGATCTCCCGGGCGATCCGGCGAAGCCGCGCGGGGCTCAAGGATCCACGGCGGCCGATCGGCTCGTTCATCTTCTCCGGACCGACCGGCGTCGGGAAGACGGAGCTCGCCCGCGCCCTCGCGGAATTCCTCTTCGCGGATCGGGACGCGCTCATCCGTGTGGACATGAGCGAGTACATGGAGAAGTTCTCCGTCTCGAGGCTCATCGGGGCGCCGCCGGGATACGTCGGATACGAGGACTCGGGAGCGCTCACGAAGGCGGTCCGACGGCGCCCGTACTCCGTGGTGCTCCTGGACGAGATCGAGAAGGCGCATCCGGACGTGTTCAACATCCTCCTCCAGGTCCTGGACGAGGGGCATCTGACGGACAACTACGGTCGGATGATCGACTTCAAGAACACCGTCCTGATCATGACGTCGAACCTGGGTGCGCGGGACATCACCAAGGGGGCCGGCGTCGGATTCCACACCAAGGATCCTCTGTCCAACTACGAGGTGATGCGCGACAAGGTCCGGGAAGAGATCGAGCGGGCGTTCAACCCCGAGTTCCTGAACCGGATCGACGACACGATCGTGTTCCATCCGCTTACCCGTGAAGAGATCGGACAAGTCGTTCATATCCTCCTGTCCGACGTGGAGGGGCGGCTGCGCGAGGAGGAGCTCACGCTCAAGGTGACGGACGCGGCCGTGGACTTCCTGGTGGACAAGGGATACGACCAGAAGTTCGGAGCGCGGCCACTTCGCCGCGCGATTCAGAGGTACCTCGAGGATCCGCTCTCCGAGAAGATCCTCGTCTCCCACTTCGGAGCGGGAGCCGAGATCGAGGTGGATGTGGACCCCGATGGGGGCCGCCTCTTGCTTCGCGAAGCTTCCGCAACCAAGACCTGACGAGATGCGCTCCGTCTGTTCGCTGCAGGGCGCACCCTGGTCCACGTGGGCCCCAAGGCCGTCCTTCGCCGTGCTCGCGATGGTCCTCGGCCTAGCCCTGCCGGGCGGGGTCCGCGCCCAGATACCCGACACGCCGCTCGGACCGGCCGGTGCCATGATCGATTCGGTGGTCGTGATCGGCAGCGAGAGCTTCGTCCCGGGCGTCCTTCTCGGCACGATCGGGATCGTCGAAGGAGAGCCGGCGACGTACCAGGACGTCCGGGAGGCGGAACGGCGCCTCTGGTCCACGGGCCGCTTCAGCGACGTGGAAGTCACGGTCGAGGGAACTGAGCCGGGGCCCATCGTCCTGGTCTTCCGAGTGGAGGAGCAGCCGATCGTGCGCGGCCTCGCGATCGAAGGGCTCTCCCGCGTGAGCGAGCAGGACGTGTGGGAGGCGGGAGGCGTGCTCGTGGGGCAGGCGTATTCCCCGAGGGGGGTCGCCGAGTCCGAGAAGTACGTCCTTGACACCCTGGGACAGCGCGGGATTCCATTCGCCGAGGTGACGGAGCAACGAGAGCCGTTGGAGGGCGGCGGGGTGTTCCTGACGCTCGTGGTGCGGGAGGGTCAGCGCGTGGAGCTCGCCGACGTCGTCTTCAACGGCAACGACGCGTTCACGGACGAAGAGCTCAGGAGCATCCTGTCCACGAAGGAGGAAGGCTTCTTCTGGTGGCGCACCGGCGCCTTGAACCAGGAGACGCTGGACACCGATCTCTTCGACGAGCTCCCGAACTTCTACGGCGCGCGTGCGCACCTCGACTTCGGCGTGCTGGGAGACACGCTCGTCATCGACCCGGAGACCGGGAAAGCCCGGCTCGAGGTGGATGTGTTCGAGGGCGAGCCCTTCCGAGTCGCGAGCTTCACCGTGACCGGGAACCGCCGCTTCCCTGCGGACGAGCTCGAGCAGTACTACATCCAGGAGGAGGGGGGCCTGCTCAGCTCGCTGGGGCTACAGGCTGGGCCGGACGTCGACGAGTTGGGGGCCCGGCTCTTCGACCAGAGCGCCTTTCAGGAGGCCACCGCCGCGGTCTCGACCCTCTACCAGAACTCGGGCTACCTGTACGCGACCGTGACGCCGGGGCTCGAGCGCCTCCCGCCGGCCGTGGAAGGCGGCTCGCCTCTGGTCGAGCTCACGTGGACCATCGAGGAGGGACAGCCGGCCTACATCCGATTCGTTCGGATCGAAGGGAACGAGTACACCCACGACAGGGTGATCCGGGAACGGATCGTTCTCCTTCCGGGCGACCTCTACTCGGAAAGTCTGCTGCTCCGAAGCTATCAGGCCGTTCAGGGGCTCGGCTTCTTCGAGACCCCGATGCCGCTTCCGCGCCTGGAGCCGGACCCGGCCACGGGCGACCTCGACATCGTGTTCGAGGTGGTCGAGCGGCAGACCGGCTCCGTCAACTTCGGGACCACGATGGGCGGGTACACCGGGCTGTCGGGCTTCGTCGGATACGATGAGCCGAACCTGTTTGGGCAAGCCAAGTCCGGAAGCATCCGGTGGGACTTCGGACGCTTCCAGAACAGCTTCACCATGACCTACAGCGACCCGGCTCTGTTCCTGTCCAGGGTCAGCGGGACGCTCTCGCTCTTCAACTCTCGCGATCGGTTCTTCTCGTTCACCAGCGGCGACCGCCGGCAGCGGGGCGGCTCCGTGCGCCTCGGCTTCCCGGTGCCCGGATCGTTCTTCACGCGATTCTACGTCGGATACTCCCTGTCCAGGACCGAGTACCACCTTCGAGGTAGCGGCGATGACAGTTCGCTCTTCGGCCGTCCTCCGGGAACGCAGAGCCAGGTGAGTGTGGGCCTCGCACGCCAGACCCTCGATCATCCCCTCTTCCCGACGGTCGGATCCAGCCAGAGCTGGACCTCGGAGTTCAACGGGGGAATCCTCGGAGGAGACGGCCAGTTCTCGCTCCACCGCTTGCAGGGGAGCTGGTGGGTCCCTGTGGGGCAGCTGGGGGGTGGCGCTCCAGGCTCACGTCCCATCGTTTTGGCGCTCGGGTTCCGGGCCAACCTCGGGGCCATCTTCGGGAACGCCGAGGCGTTCCCGTTCGAGCGCTTCTGGATGGGCGGCGTTCAGTTCGGCGAGCGCCTGAGGGGGTACGAGGAGACGACGATCACGCCCGTGGGCTACGTTGCTCGCGATTCCGGCAGCGTGCAGGAGGCCCAACGACTCGGTGACGCGTTCCTCCTGGTGGGCGCTGATTACGCGATCCGCTTGTCGGACGCGATCTCGGCCTCGGCGTTCTTCGAGGCCGGCAACGTGTGGCGGGACCCGAGGGAGATCAACGTCTCCCGCCTGCGACGTGGCGCGGGGATCGGGGTGGAGCTGGTGACGCCGTTCGGCCCGCTCGGACTGGACTTTGCGTACGGATTCGACCGGACGGATCCGGGCTGGGAGCTGCACTTCCGGATGGGCAGCCAGGGACCCTTCTAAGGGAGCCGGTTTCATGCGAATACTCGGGTGCGTCCTAGTCGGAGCCACGCTGCTCTCTCCCGGAGGCGGCCTTCGGGCGCAGGATCAGCTTCGCATCGGCTACATCGATTCCCAGGCCATTTTGCTCGAAGCTCCCGGCGCGGCGGAAGCCCAGGCGGAGTTCGAGCGCCAAATGCAAAGCTGGCAGCGGGAGCTCGAGACAATGACGGCCGAGCTCGATACGTTGGTCGCGCGCTACCAGCAGCAGCAGGCCGCGCTCCTTGCGAACGTCCGGCAGGCCAGAGAGGCCGAAATCCAGCAGAGGGACCTGCGACTTCAGACACGGATAGGAGAGGTGGAGCAGGAGGCGGAAGCCACCCGTCAACGCCTCATGGCGCCCATCCTGGAGCAGATCACCCAGGTGCTCGAGACCATGCGAGCCGAAGGCAACTATTCGTTCATCCTGGATGCCGCCGCTCAGTCGCCGGTCATCGTGGCCGCGGATCCAGCGCTCGATCTGACCGAGGAGGTCGTCCGGCGGCTCCAGCAGGGAACGGCAGCCCAGGCACCGGCGCAGCCTCCGGCTCAGGGACCGGCCCAGCCTCCGGCTCAGACTCCGGCTTCCGGGGTCCCCTGACGCGGCCGGCTGCGCCTGAGGAAACGCTCGTCGAGCACACGGGCGTACGGGCGGGAGGCGGGCGATGAGCACGTTTCCCCTCCGTCGTTCCGCGCCCCTTCCGCATCCCCTCTCCACGCTTGCTTCGCTTCTCGACCTCCCGCCCCCTGACCGGGACATGGAGCTCAGGGGAGTGGCACCTCTCGGGAGGGCCGGTCCCGAGCAGCTGGGGTTTCTGGCTCACCGCCGCTACCTGCCCGACCTGACTGCGAGCCGCGCCGGAGCGCTCGTGGTCTCCTCCGACATCGAGAGCCTCATCTCGGCCGATCCACGCCCCCGCCTGGTGGCCTCGGACGCGCATGCCGCCCTGGTAAGGCTCCTCGAGGCCTTCCATCCCGAGGAGCCCTCGGATCCGGAGGTCCACCCAACCTCCGTCCTCGGCAAGGGCGCGCGCCTGGGAAGGGACGTTCGGGTCGGTCCGTACGCCGTGATCGAGGCCGACGCCGTGGTGGAAGACGCCGTGGCGATCGGCGCCCACGTAGTCGTGGGCGCCCGATCCCGTATCGGGAGCGGGTCGATCCTCCACCCCCACGTGGTCCTCTATCCAGGCTCCGTGCTGGGCCGCCGCGTGATCGTCCACGCGGGCGCCCGACTGGGAGTGGACGGGTTCGGATACGTCTTCCAGGACGGGGCCCATCGAAAGGTGCCGCAGGTGGGCGGCTGCGTCGTCGAGGACGACGTGGAGATCGGGGCCAACAGCACGCTCGATCGGGGGTCGATCGGTGAAACGCGGGTGGGCGCCGGGACCAAGCTGGACAACCTCGTCCACCTCGGCCACAACGTGGAGGTCGGACCCAAAGTGATCCTGACCGCCCAGGTCGGGGTCGCCGGATCGGCCACGATCGGAGCGGGGGTCCAGGCCGGCGGACAGGCCGGCATCGGGGGGCACGTGAGCGTTGGGGACGGCGCGAAGGTGGCAGCCAGGACTGGGGCCATCCGCGACGTGGGGCCGGGCGAGGTGGTAATGGGCTTCCCGGCGCGCCCCCGGGCGGAGTTCCTCCGAGGCCTCGCCGGCTCCGGAAAGGTCGCCGACCTAGTCCGTCGCGTTCGACAGCTCGAGGAACGCCTGGGGAGATCGGCGACCGAGAGCGTCGAGAACGCAGGCTCGGGGCGCGAGGGAGCCGCGGACGGGGAGCCGGAAGACACATGATCGGACCCAGGCACCGCACGATCCACGAGCCCGTCACCCTCGACGGAGTCGGGGTCCACACCGGGGAGCCGTCCTCCGTCACCTTCCGGCCAGACCCCGAGGGACCGGGCATCCTGTTTCGCCGGGTTGATCTGGACGGCGCTCCCGACATTCCGGCCGACCTCGACCACGTGGTGGGCACTGAGCTGGGGACAAGCCTGGCCGCCGGAGAAGAGGCACGGGCGAGCACCGTCGAGCACGTGATGGCCGCTCTCGCGGCCGCCGGTGTCACGCGCACGATCGTCGAGCTGGATGGCCCCGAGCCCCCGATCTTGGACGGCAGCTTCCGCGGGTACCTGGAGGCGCTGACGCGCGCGGAGAGCCTGGAGCTGGAAGATCCGGTGCAGGTCCTCCGGCTCCCGTCCCCGATCACCGAGGAGGGGAGCAAGGGGTGCCGCTACGTGGCCGTGCCCTCAGACGATTTTCGCGTCTCGGCGACGATCGAGTTCGACCATCCCGCGATCCGCCGGCAGTACGGATCCTTCGGCTTCGCGGGCGACGGATTCTCAGACCAGATCGCTTCGGCGCGCACGTTCGGCTTCGAGGCCGAGGCGGAAGCGCTCCGCGCCCGCGGACTCGCGAGGGGCGCGTCGCTGGAGAACACGATCGTTCTGTCGGCCGACGGGATTCTGAATGCCGATCTCAGGTTTCCCGACGAGTTCCTGAGACACAAGGTCGGGGATCTCGTCGGGGATCTCGCTCTCCTGGGCGCTCGCGTGGACGCACACGTGATCGCGGAGCGTCCGAGCCACGCGGGGAACGTCGCCCTCGCCCGGCGCCTCCGGGAGGCCGGTCGCCGAAACCCAGGCGGCGCCCCCATCGTGGACACGCAGAAGATCCTCGAGTACCTCCCCCACCGCTTCCCCATGCTCCTCGTGGACCGTGTGATCGAGTTCGAATCGGGGAAGCGAATCGTGGGGGTGAAGAACGTCACGATCAACGAGCCGTTCTTCCAGGGACACTACCCGGGCCACCCGATCATGCCCGGGGTGCTCGTCATCGAGGCGATGGCCCAGGTCGGAGGGCTGCTCCTCATGGATGCGGTCGAGAGCCCCGAGAACAAGGTCGTATACTTCATGTCGCTCGATAACGTGAAGTGGCGTCGTCCGGTGACGCCAGGAGACCAGCTCGTGTTCGAGATCGAGCTCCTTCAGTTCCGGAGGAGCATCTGCCGCATGAGGGGGGAAGCGTTCGTGGACGGCAACCTCGTGGCCGAGGCCGAGTTCAAGGCCCGGGTAGTGGACAAGTGAAGGCCGTGACGGGCACCGCTGCGGACGTTCAGGTCCACCTGCAGGCGATCGTGGACCCGGGGGCCGAGCTCGCGGCGGGCGTGAACGTGGGCCCCTGGACTCTCATCGGACCCGACGTGAAAATCGGCCCGGGGACGGTCGTGGGGCCCGGCGTCCTAATCGAGAGGAACACGACGGTTGGGGCGGACTGCGAGATCCACAAGGGCGCCGTTCTGGGCACGCCGCCACAGGACCTGAAGTTCCGGGGCGAGGACAGCCGTCTGGTGGTCGGAGACCGGACGGTCATCCGGGAGTACGCGACCCTGAACCGGGGGACCTCCGCATCGGGCCTGACCGCGGTGGGGGACGACTGTCTCCTCATGGCATACACGCACGTGGCGCACGACTGCCGGCTCGGGAACCACGTGATCCTCTCCAATGCCGTAAACATGGCCGGGCACGTCGAGCTCCACGACTGGGCGATCGTGGGAGGGCTGACGCCCATCCATCAGTTCGTGCGTATCGGCATGCACGCGTTTATCGGCGGCGGCTCCCGCATCTCGCAGGACGTCTCGCCGTTCTGCCGGGCGGCTGGGAGCCCACCGAAGCTGTACGGGTTGAACACGGTCGGGCTCGAGCGGCGGGGCTTCCCGGCAGAGACGCGCGCCGCGCTGAAGAAGGCCTACCGGATCCTCTTCCAGTCCGAGCTCAACGTGTCGCAGGGGCTCGAGCAGGCGCGCGAGGAAGTGGAGCCTCTGCCCGAGGTCGTGCTCCTCTTGGACTTCATCCGGGACTCCGAGCGCGGAATCACGATCTGATGGGCGAACGCCGGTCCCCGCTCCGACTCGGCGTGGCGGGTGTGGGCAGTTTGGGGTTCCACCACGCGCGCATCGCGAGGGAGCTCCCTGGCGTGACCCTGTCGGGGTTCCACGACCCGCGGGCCGACCGGGCCGGCAAGGTCGTGTCCCAGCTGGGGATCCGGTTCCTTCCCTCGCTCCCGTCCCTCCTCGGCGAGGTGGAGGCTCTGGTGGTGGCCACCCCCACCACCACGCACGCCGACGTGGCGTGTGCCGCGCTCGACCGCGGAGTTCACGTGTTCATCGAGAAGCCGATCGCCTCGGACCTCGCCCAGGCGGATCGGATCCTGGAGGCCGCCTCCCGAACGGGGGCCCGGGTCCAGGTCGGCCACGTCGAGCGCTTCAACACGGCTCTGGTGGGCGCCCGTCCGTACCTCGAGGCCCCGCTCTTCATCGAGTCGCACCGGCTGGCGCCGTTCACGGAGCGAGGAACGGACGTGGCGGTCGTGCTGGATCTCATGATCCACGACGTGGATCTCGTGGCGAGCCTCGTCGGGCAACCCATCGTCAGTTTCGAGGCCACGGGGATCCCGGTCCTCACCCCCTCGGTGGACATCGCGAACGCGCGGATCACGTTCGACGGCGGCGCGGTGGCCAACCTCACGGCGAGCCGCGTGTCCATGGAGCGCATGCGGAAGCTTCGGATCTTCCAGAAGTCCGGATACCTGAGCCTGAACCTGGCGAGCGGGACCGGTGAGTTCCTGCGCCTCAAGCGGGACATCCCTACCTTCCTGGACGGGCGGCGGCCCGAAGGGAAGGGCCCGCTGGCCCTCGACATTTCGAGCATCGTGGAGCGGATCCCGCTCTCCGCCGAGCCGGTGGAGCCACTCCGACGGGAGCTCGAGGGGTTCCGCGACGCGATCATCTCGGGCACGGAGCCCCCGGTCACCGGGCGGGAGGGCCGCGAAGCTCTCGCAACCGCGCTCGCCATCGAAGATCGGATCATGAGCCATGTCTCTCATACGAGTTCGGCGTGACCGAAAGAAGGACTGGATCGACATCAAGAAGGGTATTCCTACTCGGGTGCTCGTCGGGCTCCTGGCCCTGGCCGGGCTTCTCATGTGGTTGCTCTAGGGAGGCTCCGAGTGGGGGCGGCGCGCCGTGAACGCACCGGTCTTCCTGATGCTCGCGGGGGAGCCGTCGGGAGACGCACACGGCGCGCGGCTGGCGATGGCGCTCCGAGCCCGCTGGCCCCGCTGCCGGATCCTGGGGACCGGAGGGGAGCGCATGTCCGCGGCCGGCGTCGAGCTTCTGGCCGGCCTCCACGACCTGGCGGTCATGGGCTTCGTCGAGGTGCTGGAACGAATCTCCTTCTTCTGGAAGCTCGAGCGCCGGATCGTCCGCATGCTTCGGAGCGAGCGGGTAGACCTCGTGATCCCGGTGGACTACCCGGGCCTGAACTTCCGCATCGCGGGGCGGGCTAGAGCGGCGGGAATTCCGGTCCTCTACTACATCGCCCCGCAGGTCTGGGCCTGGCAACCGGGTCGGGCCGTGAAGCTCGGGCGCCTCGCCGACCGGATCGCGGTCATTCTCCCCTTTGAGGAGGAGATCCTTCGGAACGCTGGGGGGAACGCCGTCTTCGTCGGCCACCCCCTGCTCGATCGGGACGAGCCCGTGGCGTCCCGGGAGGACTTCTGCCGCTCGGCCGGGCTGGGCGTCGACCGCCCGATCCTGGCTCTCTTCCCCGGGTCGCGCTCCCAGGAGGTCCGGCGGCACCTGGCTCCCTTCGTCGAGGCGGGAAGGCAGCTGCAGGCCGAGCGGCCGGGTCTGCAGATCGTGATCGCGCGCCGCGAAGGGCTCGAGCTGGAGGTCGCGGACACGGTGGGCGTCCAGGTCACCTCGGACTCCCGGGCGCTTCTGCGGCACGCGAGGGCCGCCCTGGTGAAGTCGGGTACGACGACCCTGGAGGCCGCGCTGGAAGGAGTTCCGTTCGCGGTCGCGTACCGGGCGCACCCGCTCACGTTTTGGCTGGCCCGGCGACTCGTCCGTGTGGATCACATCGCGCTCGCCAATCTGGTGGTCGGTGAGCGTGTGGTCCCGGAGCTCCTCCAGGATCGGGTCGTGCCCGGGATCCTGGCCGAGACGCTCCTTCCCTTGCTCGACGAGTCCGCTGCACGCGGACGAGTCCTGGCCGGTCTGGAGAAGGTGCGGAGCCGACTCGGCGCCCCGGGAGCATCCGACCGGGTTGCGAATCTGGCCGCAGACGTCCTCTCCAGGCGCCGTGAGGAACGCCACCCGGCGTCCGCTCCCTGATCCATGGAACGTGACGGGGCTGGGGTTCGAGTGGTCGGCGCCGTGGGCGCCGGACTGCTTGGCGCGGTGGGCCGATCCCTCCGTTTCCAGATCGAAGGGCAGGAGCACGTCCAAGGCTGTCGGAGCCGCGGACAGCCCGTCATCTTCGCACACTGGCACCGATGGATCCTTCCCCTGGCCTACCTCCACCGTCGCCAGGAAATCGTCGTCCTCGTGAGCGACCATAGGGACGGGGAGTACATCACGAGCGTCATAGAACAGATGGGATTCGCCACGGCGCGGGGGTCCAGCACCAGAGGGGGGACCAAAGGGCTGAAGGCCCTGGTGCGCGCAGGTCGGGAGGGTCGTGACATGGGGATCACCCCCGATGGTCCTCGCGGACCGGCGCTGGCGTGCAAGCCCGGCGCGCTCGTTGCCGCGCAGCTCTCGGGAGCCCCTATCGTCCCCATCGCGGTGGAGAGCGCCGGGGTGTGGCAGCTCGAGTCATGGGACCGGTTCGTCTTCCCCAAGCCGTTCGCCGCCGTTCGGGTGCGTTACGGAGCGCCCCACTACGTACCTCGCGACGCCAACGAAGCGGACTTTCTCGGCCACGCCAGGGCGATCGAGGACGCGCTGAACGTGCTCTCGGCGCCGGCAGTCCACGAACACCGGAGCAGTGTGTGAACCGACTCCCCCGCGAGCTGACGCGGATGTGGCGCGGGGACCGTGGGCTCCTGCCGTTCGTCCTGGGAGCCCTCACGGCCCCTCTCTCCGCAGCGTTCGGCGTGGCTGTGCGGGGTCGAAACCTTCTCTACGACGCAGGGCTCCTGGCCTCGAGGCGCGCGCCCCTGCCCGTGGTGTCGGTGGGGAACCTCGCGGTAGGCGGGGCCGGAAAGACTCCCGTGTCGGCCTGGGTGGCCCGGACCCTCGAACAGGCCGGACGACGACCGGCCATCGTCTTGAGGGGGTACGGCGACGACGAGCCGCTCCTGCACGCCCGGTGGAACCCCAGCGTCCCGGTCCTTCGGGCCCCGAGGCGCATCCAGGGGGTGGAGGAAGCTGCGCGACAGGGAAGGGACGTCGTGGTGCTGGACGACGGATACCAGCACCGTGCCCTGCACCGTGACGTAAACCTCCTCCTCCTTTCCCCGGCTCACCACCTTCCGCCGCGCCTCCTCCCACGAGGCCCGTTTCGGGAATCCCTCATGGCCATGCGGCGGGCGGACCGGATCCTGATCACGGCAAAGGGGGACCACGAGCTCGAGGGCGCCCGCGCGCTCGCCGACGAGGTTGGACGGATTCCAGGTCTCGCGCCGGTGGAGGTGTTTGCCTTCCGGGCCGGGAGCTGGGAGAACTTGCACGGCGCGCCCGAGCCTCCTCCTCCGGGGGATACATTCGTCGTGACGTCCGTAGCCGAGCCCAGCGGCTTCGTGCACCTCGTGACGGAGCGGACCGGCAGGAGCCCACGCTCGGTTGCGTTCCGCGACCACCATGCCTTTTCCGCTCGGGA
The DNA here is from genome assembly GCA_965198065.1 of Longimicrobiales bacterium. Classification (GTDB taxonomy): domain Bacteria; phylum Gemmatimonadota; class Gemmatimonadetes; order Longimicrobiales; family Gaopeijiaceae; genus SHZS01. Next base: position 2,324,638 of record CBDAON010000004.1, read on the forward strand.
CGCGGATTGGATCTCTCGAGCAGCCGAGAGCGCGGGATGGATATCCGTCACGGAGAAGGACGCCGTGAAGCTCCTTCCCCTCGAGGCGCTCCTGCCCCCGGCCCGAGTGCTGCCCCTAGTGCCCGTTCCTCCGCCCGACCTCGGCCCGTGGATCGTGGACGCCGTAGCAGCCGAGCGAACCGGAGCGACCCGCCCATGAGGATCATGGTTTTGGTCGTGGGGAAGAATCGCGGAACGCTCGCGCCGGCGGTGCGCGAGTATGAGGAGAGGGCCTCCCGCTACTGGAAGCTGGAGGTAAGGGAGGTCGACGCCGGAAGCGGGCGTGGGTCGAGGTCGGACACCGAGGCTATCCGGCGAGCGGAAGGGCGGCGGCTTGCCGCGCGCATTCCGGAGGGTGGGGGCGTTTGGGCGCTCACGCGAGAGGGGAAAGGGACGTCGTCCGAGGGGCTGGCCCAGACGCTCGGCGCAGAGGCCGTCGCGGGCGGCCCGGGTGTCACGTTCCTGATTGGCGGAGCCTTCGGACTCGACCCCGAGTTGGTCCGGGGCGCGGACCACCGAGTCTCGCTCTCGATCTTGACCCTCCCCCACGCCTTCGCGCGCCTCCTCCTGGCGGAGCAGCTCTATCGGGCAGGCACCATCCTCCGAAACGAACCCTATCACAAGGGAGCCGCCGAGTGAGAGTCGAGGCAAGGCGGCTGGCGGGAAACTCCCTGATCGAGGGCCTGGCCCAGGAGGACCCGGGCACGCTCTCGTTCTTCCCCGGCCGGCCCAGAGACCTGGAGGCGTATCGGGGGAAGGTCCGGGAAGTGGACGGGCGCTTCGACTCCGAGGCGCGGAAGGTGGCCGCGTCGAGCCTCACCGGGGGAGGGTTCGATGCTTCGGACCGCCTCCGATCCTTCGTCGAGGAGGACGGCCTGATGGTGACGACCGGGCAGCAGCCCGGTCTCTTCGGGGGTCCCCTCTACGGGCTCTACAAGGGGATGACCGCGGTCGCGCTCGCGCGCCGACTGGAGGAGGCCCTGGATCGGCCCGTCCTCCCGGTGTTCTGGATCGCGTCGGAGGACCACGACTGGGACGAGGCCCGAACGAGCTACGTGCTCGACCGCGAGAACGTGCTCCAGGAGGTGAGCCTCCCCGCTCGGGCCGGCTCCCCGGCTCCTTCCATCTACCGGATCGCGCTGGGGCCGGAGGTGGACGAGGCGCGGCGCCGCTTCCTGGACCTCCACCCGGAGACCGAGTACCTGCGGCGCTGGCGAGAGGTCATCGAGTCGGCCTACTTCCCCGGCGCGAACCTGGCCGACGCCTTCCAGCGCGTCCTGGACGCGCTCCTGGGGCCAAGCGGCCTGTTCCTCGTCCAGGCCCACCACGGGGAGCTGAAGGCACGCTCCCTTCCAATCCTTCTCCGCGAGCTCCGCGAGACCGCTGAGCGCGTGCGCGCGCTCGAATCGCGGAGCCACGAGCTGGCCGGGGCAGGGCACCCCGTGCAGGTCCCGGTTCTGGAGGGCGCCTCGAACGTCTTCCTGGAGGGCCCCGGAGGTCGGGAGCGCCTCATCGTGGACGGGGAGGGGTTCCGACTCAGGGTCTCCGGAGTGCGCGTCACCCTCGCCGAGATCGAGGCCCGGGCTCGCGCGGATCCGCTCGCGCTCAGCCCGAACGTGCTCCTGCGCCCCGTGATCGAGGGCGCCCTCCTCCCCACGGTCGTCTACGTCGGGGGTCCGGCCGAGGCCGCGTACCACCCCCAGACCGACCCGGTCTTTGGGGCCCACGGGGTGGAGCGCCCCATCATGCACCCGCGAGCGAGCCTCCTTCTCCTCGAGGGGAAGATCGAGAAGGTGCTTGCAAAGATCGGTCTTTCGGTCGAGGACCTGGCCCTCCCTGAGCACGAGGTCGCGCAGCGGTTTCTCCGCGACGGGATGCCTCCCCCAATCCAGGAGGCCATCGACGGGCTCCGGGACGCGATTGGAGCGAGGGTCCTCGAGCTCCAGGATGCCGTCCAACCGCTAGACCCGACCCTGCGCGGACCGGTCGAGTCCCTGCGGAATCAGGGGATGGGGCTGGTGGACGACGTGGAGCGGAAGGTCGTTCAGAGCCTAAGGCGGCGAAACGAGGTTGGGCTCGCCCAGATCGCGAAGGCCCGCGCGCACCTCTATCCCATGGAGATGCCCCAGGAGCGCGTGCTGAATCCGTTCTACTACCTCGTGCGGTACGACGGCGACTTCCTCGCGGCGGTCGAGGAAGCGGCTCGGGCGGCTGTGCTTCCACCCGTTCCAAGCGCGACGTAGCTTTCGCTCATGTGGTGGCTCGTCATCATCGTTTTCGCGTTCCTGATTCCCGAGATCCTCTCGACCATCCTCGAGTCTCGAATCGGCCGGGCCGTGGCCGCTCGGATCGAGAGTCGGGGTCGAGCCGGAGGTGCCGACCGCCTTCAGGACCGGGTCCGCTATCTCGAGGCGGAGGTTGATCGGCTGACCCAGGACGTTCAGCGGCTCACCGAAGAGACGGAGTTCTTCCAGAAGCTCCTGACCGAACGAGCTTCCGGGGGAGGCCCAGAGCACAACCCGGGCGATCGTGCTCCCTGACCCTCCGGGGGGAGAGGACCCGAGGGATCTCCCTCACCCCGGCCCGACTGCGGCCCCCGAACGGCCGATCGACGGCGCCCGGCATCGCGCCCGGGCCTCGGGTCGTGTGGCGGCCGGCATCCTCGTGAGCCGGATCTCGGGACTCGCTCGTGAGGCCGTCTTCGCCCACTACTTCGGGGCCTCGGCGGTCGCGGACGTGTGGCGCGCCGCGCTCCGCACCCCGAATGTCCTCCAGAACCTGATGGGTGAGGGCACGCTCTCCGCGTCCTTCATTCCGGTCTACTCCGGGCTCCTGGGCGACCAGCGGAAGGAGGACGCGGCAGGGTTCGCGGGCGTGATCCTCGGCCTCCTGACCGTGGCGGCCGGGGCCCTCGCCTTCCTCGGCATCCTCGTCGCTCCGCTCCTCGTCGCCGTCCTTTTCGCCGGGTTCGATCCCGAACGGCAGGCCCTCACGATCGAGCTGGTCCGGATCCTGTTCCCGATGACGGCCCTCCTGGTCGTCTCGGCCTGGTCCCTCGGGGTCCTGAACTCGCACCGCCGGTTCTTTCTTCCGTACGTGGCTCCGCTGGGGTGGAACGCGTCAATGATCGGCGCCATGCTCGCAGGGTCGATCGGACTCGGGGCCTCGGGCGACCGACTGGCCCACGTTCTGGCCTGGGGCGCCCTGCTCGGGGCTGGCGTGCAACTCGGAGTGCAGCTTCCGGCGGCCGTTCGGCTCGCGGGCCGGCTCCGGCCGTCGCTCTCCCTCCAGATCCACGGAGTTCGCGAGTGCCTTCGGAATCTCGCGCCGGTGGTAGCGGCCCGCGGCGCCGTCAACCTGAGCGGGTACTTCGACTACTTTCTTGCCGCGTTCCTCACGACCGGAGCGGTGGCCGTCCTCGGATACGCACAGACGCTCTACCTCCTGCCCATCTCCCTCTTCGCGCTGTCGGTCGCCGCGTCGGAGCTGCCGGAGCTCTCCAGGGATCGGCTCGGGGCGACAAAGCGGCTGACGAGCGACGTGGGGCGCGGGGTGGAGCGGGTCCTCTACTTCCTGGCCCCGAGCGCCGCGATCTATCTGTTGGTCGGGGACGCGATCGTAGGGGCGCTCTTCCAGCGGGGAGCCTTCGGCCCCGACGAGGTGCGGGTCACCTGGGTCGTGCTCGCTGCGTACGCCCTCGGGATGCCCGCGTCGGCCGTCTCCCGCCTCCTCTCCTCCGCGTTCTACGCTCTCCGCGACACGCGGACGCCGGCGCGCGCCGCCTACCTCCGGGTGGCGCTGTCCACCGTGATCGGGGTCGCGGTGATGGTTCCGATGGACCGCGTGGCTGTCGGGAGCCTCCGGCTCGGCGCCGCGGGGCTCGCCGTGGGGGCTTCGGTCGGTGCGTGGACCGAGTGGTTCCTTCTCAGACGCGCTCTCGGGCGCCGGCTCGGATCGCCGCCGGGCGTGGCCCCGGCTCGCGTGGCCCGGATTCTCGTTGCCGCATGCGTGGCCGGGGGCGCGAGCCTCGCCGCGAGGACGGCGCTCGATCCCTTCCACCCCTGGATCCTGGTGACCGGAACGCTTCTCGCGGGCGGGGGGGTATACCTCGCCGTCACTGCCGCCCTCGGAGTCTCGGGTCCCCTCCGGGACCTCTTTCCCGGCCCCGACGGAGCCTGAGCCGGTCCGGCTCCGATTCTCAGGCTGGGTTTGCGATGATCGACCGCGGGACCCTGAGCCACCTTCCCACGTCACCGGGGGCCTACCTCTTCCGAGACGTCTCCGACCAGATCCTATACATCGGGAAGGCGAAGTCGCTTAGGGGGCGGGTTCGAAGCTACTTCCAGAACGACCGGAGCCGGGGCGCCCGCCTGCGGGAGCTGGTCAACAGGGCCGAGCGGGTCGAAACCATCGTGGTGGACTCGGAGGCGGAAGCCCTGATCCTCGAGGCCAACCTCATCCGGGAGCATCGGCCTCCCTTCAACATCCAGCTGCGGGACGACAAGCGGTACCCGTTCATCAAGGTCACCGTCCAGGAGCCGTTCCCGCAGGTCTTCGTGACGAGGAAGGTCCGAAGGGACGGATCCAGGTACCTCGGTCCGTTTACCTCGGTCGGGCCGCTCCGGCAGGCGCTGGAGGTCGTCAAGCGCCTCTACACGGTCCGATCCTGCCGGTACGCGCTCCCGAAGGAAGGGCCGCCCCGGCCTTGCCTCGACTACCACATCGGGAAGTGCAAAGCGCCCTGCGTGGGCCTCCAGTCCGAGGAAGAGTACCGGAGCATGATCGGAGAGATCATCCGCGTGCTCGAGGGCGACACGGACGAGCTTCGACAGGCCGCCGAAGAGCGGATGCAGGCGGCGGCTCGCGAGCTTCGTTTCGAGGAGGCGGCCCGACAGCGGGACGTTGTCCTGGGGCTCGAGGCCATCGCGATCGACCAGCGTGCCGAGCGGGTCCCGGGCGGCAGCCAGGACGTCGTGGGACTTGCCCGGGACGGGTCCCTGGGGTCGGCGGTCCTCCTGCGGGTCCGCAGCGGGACCCTCCTCGGGCGCGAGAGCCACCGCTACAGCGATCTCGAGAACGAGTCCGAAGCCGAGCTCCTCGAGGCCTTCATGACGCGGCACTACCTCGGCCGCCCCGACGGGGGCGGGGACCTCCCGGCCGAGATCCTCCTTCCGGGCAGGTTTCGGGGCTGGAAGGTCTTCGAGCAGGTGCTCTCCGAGCGGGCCGGCCGACGGGTCCGGCTGAGGGTGCCCGAGCGCGGCGAAAAGCTGAGGATGGCGCGACTGGCCGCGACCAACGCGCGCCACCTCCTCGAGGAGCGGGTCACCGCCCTCGAAGTGGCCCCGGACCGCGCCGAGGAGATCCTCTATGAGCTCCAGGACCGGCTCCGAATGAAGGTGGTTCCGCGACTTATCGCCTGCCTCGACGTGTCGCACACGCAGGGCAGCGAGCTCGTGGCCAGCGTCGTCGTGTTCGAAAACGGCGAGCCCAAGCGTGGACTCTACCGGCGCATGCGGATCCGCGGCGAGTGGAGGAACGACGACTACCGCTCGATGGCGGAGGCGTCAGAGCGGTACCTCGGGCGGCGCCTTCGGGAGGGTGACCCTCTCCCCGAGCTCCTCGTCTTGGACGGGGGAAGGGGCCAGCTGTCCGCGGTCGAGCCCATTCTGAAGGAGCTAGGCGTCCCCGAGGTGAACCTCGTCGCCCTGGCCAAGAAGAACGAGGACATACTGATCTCCGGCCGAAAGGAGCCCTTGCGCCTCCCACGACGGGATCCCGCGCTCCGCCTCCTTCAACGTCTCCGGAACGAGGCCCACCGGTTCGCGATCTCCTACAACCGGCACCTGCGCGGCCGCCGCACGGTGTGGAGCGCCCTCGAGGAGATCCCAGGCGTAGGACCATCGCGCCAACGTGCCCTCCTCACCCGGTTCGGATCCGTGAAGGCGATCCGCGAGGCGAGCGTGGACGCCCTCTCGGCCGTGCCCGGCATCTCGACGACCCTCGCTCGCCGAATCCTCTCCCATCTGGGAGCGGACGCCGGCGGTAATGGGTCACCCATTACCGACGCTGGCCCGATCAATTGACTCATGCTACGGACCTCCGGTAGCTTCCCGGTTTATTCATCGACCAGGCGGGTCGGATGGGCTCGCCGGCCGGGCCCAGCTGATGGGTTGGTTCGCTCTCTCTAGGAGGATTGTATGAGTTCCCGAATCGCCATTCCGAGCCTTATGGTTTTGGCCCTCGGACTCGGAGGCTGCGCCGCAGGCGCGGCGGGAGGGGGCGGGGCAGGAGCTGCCGCTGCTGCCGCGCAGATCGACACGGACGACCTCCCGGAATGGGCCCTGGCGCTTCCGGAAGGTACGCCGCCCCGTGACAACGATCAGACGAACGAAGCGGCTCTGGCGCTGTTCCAGGCCAGCTCCACGCCCGACGAGGCCCGGATGGCGACGTTCTTCCAGGATGCGCTGGCCATGGCCGAGGCGGGGATCGCCGCGGATCCGGGCAACCCGCAGTCGCATCTCCAGGCCGGCGAGGCGCACCTCGGGCTCGGGAACCTCGAGGAAGCCGGTCAGGCGTTCGATCGAGCCGAGGAGCTCTACCCGCTCTACGTGCTGGACACCCGGTTCCTGCGCGAGGAGGCCTGGATCGACGCCTACAATGAGGGGGTCGCGGTCGTCGAGTCCGACCCGGCGGCTGCTCAGCCTCACTTCGAGCGCGCTCACGCCGTGTACCGGGGTCGTCCGGAGGCCATGTTCCAGCTCGGACAGTTCTACATCGAGCAGGCACGGAACAGCGACGCGATCGAGGTCTATTCCCAGGCGCTCGAGGCCATCCGGAGCCCGGCCGGCCGGGAGGGAATCGACCCGGAACCGCTGGTCGCTTGGGATGCGGCCGTCCAGCCGATCCTCTTCAGCCTGGGCCAGCTGTACATGTCGGAGCAGCGCTACGCTGAGGCCATCGAAACGTACGACGAGATCCTCGAGTCGAATCCGGGCGATCTCACGGCCACCTCGAACCTGGCGGGTGCCCTCGTCTCCGAGGGGGAGACGGAGCGGGCCAACGCGGTGCTGAACCAGCTCCTCAGCCGCACCGACCTTTCCTCCCGGCAGTCCTTCGCGGTGGGCCTGGGCCTGTTCGAGGCAGATCAGTACGCGCAGGCGGCCCGCGCCTTCGGGCAGGCGTCCGTGGGCATGCCGGGGGATCACCAGACCCTGTTCATGCACGCTCAGTCCCTCTACTTCAACGCCCTGGAGGCGGGGGGGAGCTGGCAAGAGGTGATCCCGGCCGCCGAGCGGCTCCTGACGGTGGATACGCACAGCAGGAACTCCATCCTCTTCCTATACCAGGCGCTCTCGAACATCCAGAACACGGAGAGAGCCAACGAGGTCGCGGTGCTCTACGACGTGCTCCCCTTCGAGGTGACGGGCCTTCAGCTCGCGACCGATCAGGGCGCCGCAGCCGTGGGCGGGCAGGTGACGAACCTCACGTCGGCGCCGGGGACGTCCGTGACGATTCGCATCACGTTCTTTGACGAGAACGGAGCCCAGGTAGGGACGGGCGACACGACGCTGAGCCTTGGGGGTGCCGAGGAGTTCGTGGACTTCCAGGTGGACGCGTCAACCACCGGTACCGTGGCCGGATACCGCTACGAGGTGGTGAACTGACCCGATCCGTACCGAGAGCTTGAACGGCGGGGCTCCTCGAGGGGGGGGCGCTGCCGCGGTTTGCGGGCGTAGCTCAGTTGGTAGAGCATCAGCTTCCCAAGCTGAGGGTCGCCGGTTCGAGCCCGGTCGCCCGCTTTGGGTGACCCCCCGATACCGCCGTCCCCCCGGCCGGCGTTTGACCGGCCTCTGAGCCTCTCTGAGCCACGCAGACCCACCGCGCGCGGACGACAACTCGTCGTTCGGCACCGAACTGGGACTTGCCCGCCGTGAACACGCTCCGGCTCCGCTCCGCCATGGGTCGGGCGAGTCTCGACGGCGCGGCGCTGGATGAAGGCCTGTACACTAGGTCTCGCCAAACCCGAACATGGACATTCAGTGGCCGACCGAACGCCTGACTGCGAACACTCGCTTATTTGAGGCCTAGCTCAGCCGCCTACAGGTTTCGGTTCGAAAACTCTGCTTCGTCCTTGGCACCTTGGTGGCATTCGGCCCGTCCGGCGGCGTTCGAAATCCGATCGCACAGCTGCTGGGTGCGTGCCAGGTCATGTTTGTAGTAGAACATCCCAATCTCTCCGATGTTCAGGTAGCAAAGACTGAAATGGGTGGCGGTGAGGCTGAGGCCTTCGCACGCAAGCGGCGCGGCCTGCTCATACGCGGCCTCCTCCAGCTCGAGGTAGTTCATGGCGTTCTGCATGAAGACGCCGCCGTCGCACCGGTGGCGCGCCTGCGCGGTCAGGAGTTCTTGGCAGTGTTCGAGCGACTCCGTGATATCATGGTCGTGCTTGTACATGAGCCCATGCCCGACGCCGTGGACGCACGCGTCGTATCGTTGGGGATCGGTCAGGAGCCCGTCGCACAAGTGGGCTAGGTCGACGTCAGGCAACACGTGGTCGTGCGGGCCCGGCGTCTTGTCGCCGCCGATGGCGGACTCGACGACTCCGTGGTAGTACCCATTGCTGCAGACGCCCTCGCCGAGGAGGAACGTTCGAGTCAGGTCGTGCCGGTACTCGTAATGGAAGGCCGCGTGGCCGAAGTGGTGGGCGAATATGTGACAGTCGTCGATTGTTCCGTCCACGTCCAGACTGTGGAGTTGAAGCAGGAAGCCCCGCTGGTCGTCCGCCGCCAGCGCTTCTTCGAACAGCGGCTCCAGGCATGCAAGTTGCGCCGCGGTCGAATCTAAGACGACGCATTCGGCCAACGCGGCGAGACGCGGGTCAGTCGGGCTGGCCGCGCAGCCGGCCAGAAGGGCAGCGGACACCACAAACAGGGTTGCCCCCGCCGCTCCGTTCCGACCGCAGAAACCGAACATGGTTTTGAGCATGTCCCTATACCTCCTGTTGAGCGATCAACCTCGGGCCTTGTGCCCGCAACGAAAGGAGCCACCGCCCTGGCCAAAGAATCCACAGGGTCGACCCCGTCGTCAAGCGTGGTGTGGGAGCAGCTGGAGGACTTTGCCCGAGGGCAGGTGCAGGCGTTCATCCAGCGGATGTTCGAGGTGGTGGTGGAGCTGCTGGGTTGCGAGAAGTCGGAGCGACGAGAGCCCGGGTCCGAGCGAGCGTATCGGAATGGATATGCGGAACGATCACGCCGAGAGGGCCGCGGGTGCGGGGTATGGAGGAGCGGTTCGAGAGCCGGATCCTGCTGGTGCTCAAGCGGCGCACGGAAGAGGTGAGCGAGCTTTTGCCGCAGCTCTACCTGCACGGCCTGGCGCTCGGTGACTTCGAGCTCTCCCTGCCGGGACTCTTGGGATAAGGGGCGCCGCTGTCGGCGGCCTCGATCCCCCGGCTGAAGGCGCAGCCCCTCCCGGCTGCCCTCCCTACGACCGATCTCTGGAACCTCCCCTCCTGCCTCCGCCTCGATGAGGGTTCGAGTCGAGCTCGAGCCCGTCCTGCCAGATCATCTAAGATACGTATGTACACGTAGATAAGTATCATCGCCGTGACCGTGACCTGCCCCGAAGAGCGGTACCACAACCTATGTTAGTCCCAGCACCTGTGGAGGGCGGTGAAGGACGGGCATCCTCAGGAACCAGGGCGACGGCTTAATCGCCTCAGGGGCCGGGGGAAAGCCGCCGCAGGCGCTGTGGGGTCGGACGGTATCGTACTCGCGCCTCCATTGCTCGACCAGCACGGCCGCCTCCGCCAACGAGCAGAAGATCTCCCCGTTCAACAGCTCGTCCCTGAGCTTGCCGTTGAAGCTCTCGTTGTAGCCGTTCTCCCACGGGCTGCCCGGCTCGATAAAGAGCGTCTCGACGCCCACGCGCCCCAACCACCGCCGCACGGGCTTCGCGGTGAACTCCGGTCCGTTGTCCGACCTCAGATACTCGGGAGGGCCCGTGTCGGACGAACAGATCGTCCAGCACCTCGAGCACGTCGTGCGAGCGGATCTTGCGAGCCACCACGATCGCCAGGCACTCCCTCGTGTGCTCGTCCAGCACTGTCAGCAGCTTCAGCGCACGCCCGTCGTGCGTCCTCGAGGCCACGAAGTCGTACGACCAGACGTGGCCCCGATACAGCGGCCTCAGCCGGATGCACGATCCGTCGTTGAGCCACAGCCGACCTCGCTTCGGCTGCCGCTCCGGGACCTTCAGCCCCTCCTGCCTCCAGATCCGCTCCACCCGCTTGTGCTTCACCCCCCAGCCCTCGATGCGGAGCGTGTCCGTGACGCGTCGCTAGCCGTAGCGGCCGAATCGACTCGCGAGTCGCACGATATCACCTCGGAGCGCCCCCTCGTCACTCGCCACTTTCCTCGCCCCGCGCTGGGTCGTGCGTGGCTGCCCGAGCACCCGGCACGCTCTCCTCTCCGACGCCCCGAGCTGCTGACGTACACGCACCACACAACGTCGTCGGCCCTCGGGGCTCAGAAGTTTCCCTTGGCCGCTTCCTCCACGATCAGCTTGTCCAGTGTCAAGTCCGCCACTGCTCGCTTCAGGCGCCCGTTCTCGCGCTCGAGCTCCTTCAGGCGCCGTGCCTGGCTCACCTTCATCCCGCCGTACTCCCGCCTCCACCGGTAGTACGTCTGCTCGGTGATGCCGAGCTCCCCCCTGATCAGCTTCACGGATTTGCCGCCGGCCAGACCGACCTCTGCCTCCCGCACTGCAGTGATGATCTGCTCCGGAGTGTGTCGCTTCCTTCCCATCCTGACCTCCTCGCTGAAAAGCTTCGGACCAGGTCGATCCTAACATTGCACCTGGTCTCGTTTCAGCGGGTCAGGTCATTTCAGGGGGTCAGGTCAACCGAACCGTAATTATAGTGTGACCGTAAGTACCTAGAACGTCGTACTAATCGTGAAGAATTGTAGACTGGACCTCCATACTTGATTGCGAATAAGCTCTTAGTAATCCTGATGGCATTCGTAAGGCTTGACACGACTCTTAGTACGGTCCCAAGTTGGTCGCATATCAGCCACGCACCTGACGCACTTCCGCACCTAACGAGGTTCAGGAAGGGTGCAGGTGCGGTGTACTGGGATAGTAAAGTAATGATTCCGAAGAGAGGAGGAGAGGCGATGAGATCGCAACCGCATGTTTGGAGGAGGGGCGCGCTCATAGCGCTGCTGCTGGGCTGGGCATCGCAAGCAGGCGCGCAGCAGACGGGAACCGTGACGGGACGGGTACTCGATGAGACGGGGTCACCGCTACCGGTGGTGCAGGTCACGATCACGGATCTGAGCGTCGGGGTTCTGTCGCAGCAGAACGGTACGTACACGCTGCAAAACGTGCCGGTGGGCACGCACGCGCTGACGGCGCAGCGTCTGGGCTACCGCGTGGTAACCCAGAACGTGACGGTGACGGCAGGCGGAGCCGCGACGGCGGACTTCGAGCTAGGGCAGATCGCGCTGGCGCTGGACGCGGTGGTGGTGACGGGAACGGCGGGGGGCACGCAGCGTCGAGCGATCGGGAACGTGGTAACGCAGGTGCAGGCGGCGGCGGTCACGGAGTCAATGCCGGTCACGAACATGGTCGAAATGCTGGGAGGCCGTGCGCCGGGGCTCCAGTTCCAGCGAACCACGGGAGTGGTGGGCGAGGGCTCGGCGATCCGGATTCGCGGCGTCGGGAGTGTGACGCTGGGCTCGCACCCGCTCATCTTCATTGACGGGATCCGGGCCGACAATCGAACGAACGCTGGCCCCAATGGGTCCTCGGCGAGCGCGCTGGACGACATCAATGCGAACGACATCGAGAGCATCGAGATCATCAAGGGCCCGGCCGCCGCGACGCTCTACGGCACCGAGGCCTCGGAGGGCGTGATCCAGATCATCACGAAGCGGGGCGCGCAGGGAGCGCCGCAGTTCGACTTCGCGGTGCACCAGGGGATCCGCTTCATGCGGGACCCGGCCGGGCAGATCGGCACGCTTTTCGGGTGCCGTTCGACATCCAGCCCGCCGTGCCCGGTGGCAGACATCTTCGAGTACAACCCGGTGGACGAGGCGAAATGGTACATCGACAGGATCCACGGCCCCTTGGGGACCTCCGGTATCTACCCAGGCGGGCAGACCGAGTGGAACGAATGGCCGTGCGACCAGCTGTTCTGCAACGGTCACCTGGAGACCTACACGCTGAGCATCCGGGGCGGCACGGATAACCTGCGCTACTTCGTCTCGGGCGAGTTCCTGGGCGACGAAGGGGTGGTCCCCTGGAACTGGCAAGATCGGACGAACGTGCGGGTGAACCTGAACATGCTGCTCACGCCCAACCTGTCGCTGGACGTCTCCACGGGGTACGTCAGCGGCTACACGCGGTTCGCCGATACCCCAAGCGAGGGCGATGTCTTCGACGACATGCAGTGGGGCAAGGGCTACTGCCTCATACGGATCAACCCGGACGCCTGCACGCGTCAGGGCGGATTCCAGGAACGCAGCCCGGGGGACATGTGGTCCATAGAGAACACCCGCGAGTGGGACCGCTTCATCGGGAGCTTCACGGCCCAGCACATCTTCCGGGAATTCCTGACCCAACGCTTCATCTTCGGGATCGACAACACCTGGGAGATCAACCGCAACTACTTCCCCCTGGATCCGGTCTCGCCGCCCTACCGGAACGCGCAGGCTGGGGCGATCCGCTACGACCGGCCGAACGTCTCGAACATAACGCTGGACTACGCGGCCAGCGCCCGGACGCAGCTGAACGACGCCTTCAGCCTTAACACGTCGGTCGGGGTGCAGTACTACGAGCATCTGACGGAGACCTTCCGGAACGAGGGACGCGGCTTCGCGCTCCCGGTGCAGACCACGGTCAACCAGACGCCGGTCTCCTCGCTCTCGGTCGTCTACACGTACGTGCAGAACAAGTCGCTCGGCGCGTACATCCAGGAAGAGATCGGCTGGAACGACAGGGCGTTCCTCACGGTGGCCGTGCGCGCGGACGACAACTCGGCGTTCGGCGCCAACCTCGACGCCCAGTACTACCCGAAGGTGTCGGCGACGTGGGTGATCTCGGAGGAGCCGTTCTGGAACATCCCGCTGGTGAACACGCTGAGGCTTCGCTCGGCGATGGGTCAGGCGGGTCGCCAGCCGAACACGTTTGCCGGGCAGACGACCTGGCAATCGTATACGGGGCCGGGTGGAGCGGGTGCGGTTCGCCCGCTGTCGCCGGGCAATCCCGGCATCGGCCCGGAGGTGAGCACCGAGATCGAAGCGGGCTTCGACATCGCGATCCTGAACGACCGCATCTCCGGCGAGTTCACCTACTTCCAGCGGACGACCAAGGACGCGCTCTTGAACGCGCCATTCGCGCCGAGTTCCGCAGGAGTCTCGCCGACCGCACGAGGTGTTTCTTTGACTCCCCTTCCTTCGGGTCCTTCGGGCACGGACGCCCGTGACCTGCGGCGGATGGATACCTGGGGAGGTCCTTCTTTCGGTTCCCTTCCTCCGACCTTGGCAGCCAGTCACCCGCCGCCGGGCACGACGATCGCCCGTAACCTGGGGCAGATCGACAACTGGGGCTGGGAGGCGAGCGTGAACGCGCGCCTGATGGACCGGCAGAACGTGTCGCTCGACCTGACCGTGAACACCGACCACATCGGCAACGAGATCAAGGACCTCGGGGACTTCCCGGGGACCACGAGCATCCAGGTCGGCTTCCCCTACCCCAACGACCAAACTCGTTACCGTGTCGTGAGCTGGAGTGACGAGCTCGACGAGTTCGGCCTGCCCGTAGAGGTCTTGTGCGAAGCTGGGACCGGGCCCGACAACCTCCGCCCGGGCGGCGAAATCGTGAACTGTAACGACGTGCGAGGCCGGCGGATGTTGCTCGGCCCCTCATACTACACGTACACGTTCAGCCTCGTGCCGACGCTCACGCTCTACAACAACCTCCGGATCTTCGCCGTGGCGCAGGGCATGTACGGCAAGACGGGGAGCGAGTCGCAGGTGGGCTGGGGCCAACGCTACAACAACGGTTACTGCTCTCAGGCGCTGGGTGGGGATCCGGCCTGCATCGAGTGGCTGGTGCGTAACTGGGACGGCGAGTTCCCGGATGACCGGCATCAGGACGACTTCGACGCGGACTTCTGGAAGCTCCGGGAAGTCGGGGTCCAGTACGATCTGCCGCAGGCCTGGATCCAGAGAACCGGCGCGAGCCGGGCATCGCTGGGCTTCGCGGCCCGGGAGATTGGGACCATCTGGCGGGCGCAGGATACCGTTGGTGACACCAAGGCCGGGGCGCCCGGAAGGCACATCCCGGACTCGGAGTCCGACGGGCTCTACAAGCTGCCGGGGATCGCATCGTTGACCGCCACCATGAGGGTCACCTTCTAAACGCCATCGGAGTAACCGAGATCGGCGACGTCATCGGCGGCACGGGGCCAGCAGCAACGCCCTGTGCCGCCGATTGGCGCTCCGCGAGATCAAGAGGAACCAACATGCGCAAGAACACAAACGTTAGAACTAGGCAGAGAGGAGGGGCGCTCCGGGGCCTGATCCTCACGCTCTCCCTCGGCGCTCTGGGCGCGCTCACCGCCTGCGATCTCGACTCACTGCTCGAGGTGGAGGCTCCCGACCAGATCACCGCAGGCGCCCTCGAGGACTCGGGCGCGGCCGGCCTGCTCGTCAACTCGATCATCGCGCACTTCGAGTGCGGCTATTCGGGCTTCCTGTACGACGAGGCCGGCAAGTCCGATACGTTCGATCGCATTGCCGGGGCCGGCGCGGGCGGAGGTTCGGAGGGCTACGGCAACAGCACGGTGAGCACCGCAATAGGATTGTGTTCTGGCCCTGGCATCGGATACACCTGGGCAGGATCCATCCAGCTCGCACGCGGCATGGGGATGCGCACCTACGAGGACCTGACGGGCTGGACAGACCAGCAAGTCGCGGGTGACCGGGAGAAGCTCCAGGCGACCGCGGCGCTCTACGCTGGGGCGGCCCTGGGCCTCTTTGGCGAGTTCTTCTGTGAGACCGCCATCGACATTGGGCCCCTCATGACCCAGGACGAGACGCTCGCCCTGGCCGAGGAGTGGATCAACACGGCCCTCGGCCACATCGCCAACACCGGCGACTTCGAGCTCGAGCACGGCGCGACGACCAGCATCGAGACCCTGGCCTACGGGCTTCGCGCCCGTATCCGCTGGGCTCGAGGGACTCCAGGGTCCACCTTCTGGGACGGCGCCCGGGCCGACGCGCTTCGCGTGCCTCAGGGCTACACGGCCTGGGTGGTCCGGGAGAACAGCCCCACGCGGCAAAACAAGGTCTACGAGGTCGCAACCGACATCGGCGTTTCGGTCGTGATGGGACCCTTCACCCACTGGGTGGGGCCGCCCAATCCGGTGACCGGCCTGACCTGGCCCAACCCCATCCCCTTCACCGGATACCTTGATCTCGGCATCATGCCCGACGGCCGCGTCATCAGCGAGGACCAATACCCCATCACGACGACCGGCTCTCCGGGCGCTATCCCGGATCCTCGCGTCGTCACCCGGATCCAGAAGATCCAGGGGCCCGACCCCGGGCCGGTACCGGTCAAGTATACGGCCCCCGACGACGACATGCCCTTCGTCAGCTGGAACGACATGTGGCTCATCCGTGCCGAGATCGACGGCGGCCAGGCGGCCATCGACCTGGTCAACGAGCTTCGGGTCGCGCGTGGGTTGCCCATCGTCACGTACGCCAATCCGGCCGACGCCGATCAGATCCTGGACATGATCATCGAGGAGCGCCGCCGCGACCTGTGGCTCGAGGGCCGCTTCTGGGGCACCAAGATCCAGCACACCGACCGCCTCTGGTTCCCGCGCTCTTTCGGCTCTTCGCTGTTCCAGGGCTTCCCCTACTACGGGGCCGTCACCCTGATCATGGCTGAAAACGAGTACGAGCTGAACCCCAACTTAAGCCTCGCCGACCGCGCCACCGGGTGCGTTGACTCCAAGATGCCCACGGTGGTCGACTGAGCTCAGCAGGGGGCTAGAGGAAAAGAGTCGAACTGAACGGCCGACGGGCCCGTGCGACCAGCGTCGCGCGGGCCCGTCGCTTATGGGGGCGATCCCCCCGCCTCTCTCTTCTGCCCGCCTGGCGGTCATTCGCCTCGTTCAAATGATGATGCTGATCGGGAATTGATATCCGCATTACTACTGTTATATATTAGGTACCTTAGATGAAGACGACTTAGCATCAATTGTACACACATCCTCGTAGATAGAGTGTGGACGTCTGATGATGACTCTTGACATTCCTCATCGTAGAGTAGCAGTTTCTGCCGATGACCAACCTTAGGGCGACCGCAGTTTAGCTTCGGAGCGTAGGTCTGTTCACTCGGCGAGATGAGGAGGAGAGGCGATGAGATCGCAACCGCATGTTTGGAGGAGGGGCGCGCTCATAGCGCTGCTGCTGGGCTGGGCATCGCAAGCAGGCGCGCAGCAGACGGGAACCGTGACGGGACGGGTACTCGATGAGACGGGGTCACCGCTACCGGTGGTGCAGGTCACGATCACGGATCTGAGCGTCGGGGTTCTGTCGCAGCAGAACGGTACGTACACGCTGCAAAACGTGCCGGTGGGCACGCACGCGCTGACGGCGCAGCGTCTGGGCTACCGCGTGGTAACCCAGAACGTGACGGTGACGGCAGGCGGAGCCGCGACGGCGGACTTCGAGCTAGGGCAGATCGCGCTGGCGCTGGACGCGGTGGTGGTGACGGGAACGGCGGGGGGCACGCAGCGTCGAGCGATCGGGAACGTGGTAACGCAGGTGCAGGCGGCGGCGGTCACGGAGTCAATGCCGGTCACGAACATGGTCGAAATGCTGGGAGGCCGTGCGCCGGGGCTCCAGTTCCAGCGAACCACGGGAGTGGTGGGCGAGGGCTCGGCGATCCGGATTCGCGGCGTCGGGAGTGTGACGCTGGGCTCGCACCCGCTCATCTTCATTGACGGGATCCGGGCCGACAATCGAACGAACGCTGGCCCCAATGGGTCCTCGGCGAGCGCGCTGGACGACATCAATGCGAACGACATCGAGAGCATCGAGATCATCAAGGGCCCGGCCGCCGCGACGCTCTACGGCACCGAGGCCTCGGAGGGCGTGATCCAGATCATCACGAAGCGGGGCGCGCAGGGAGCGCCGCAGTTCGACTTCGCGGTGCACCAGGGGATCCGCTTCATGCGGGACCCGGCCGGAAATATCGGCACGCTTTTCGGGTGCCGTTCGACATCCAGCCCGCCGTGCCCGGTGGCAGACATCTTCGAGTACAACCCGGTGGACGAGGCGAAATGGTACATCGACAGGATCCACGGCCCCTTGGGGACCTCCGGTATCTACCCAGGCGGGCAGACCGAGTGGAACGAATGGCCGTGCGACCAGCTGTTCTGCAACGGTCACCTGGAGACCTACACGCTGAGCATCCGGGGCGGCACGGATAACCTGCGCTACTTCGTCTCGGGCGAGTTCCTGGGCGACGAAGGGGTGGTCCCCTGGAACTGGCAAGATCGGACGAACGTGCGGGTGAACCTGAACATGCTGCTCACGCCCAACCTGTCGCTGGACGTCTCCACGGGGTACGTCAGCGGCTACACGCGGTTCGCCGATACCCCAAGCGAGGGCGATGTCTTCGACGACATGCAGTGGGGCAAGGGCTACTGCCTCATACGGATCAACCCGGACGCCTGCACGCGTCAGGGCGGATTCCAGGAACGCAGCCCGGGGGACATGTGGTCCATAGAGAACACCCGCGAGTGGGACCGCTTCATCGGGAGCTTCACGGCCCAGCACATCTTCCGGGAATTCCTGACCCAACGCTTCATCTTCGGGATCGACAACACCTGGGAGATCAACCGCAACTACTTCCCCCTGGATCCGGTCTCGCCGCCCTACCGGAACGCGCAGGCTGGGGCGATCCGCTACGACCGGCCGAACGTCTCGAACATAACGCTGGACTACGCGGCCAGCGCCCGGACGCAGCTGAACGACGCCTTCAGCCTTAACACGTCGGTCGGGGTGCAGTACTACGAGCATCTGACGGAGACCTTCCGGAACGAGGGACGCGGCTTCGCGCTCCCGGTGCAGACCACGGTCAACCAGACGCCGGTCTCCTCGCTCTCGGTCGTCTACACGTACGTGCAGAACAAGTCGCTCGGCGCGTACATCCAGGAAGAGATCGGCTGGAACGACAGGGCGTTCCTCACGGTGGCCGTGCGCGCGGACGACAACTCGGCGTTCGGCGCCAACCTCGACGCCCAGTACTACCCGAAGGTGTCGGCGACGTGGGTGATCTCGGAGGAGCCGTTCTGGAACATCCCGCTGGTGAACACGCTGAGGCTTCGCTCGGCGATGGGTCAGGCGGGTCGCCAGCCGAACACGTTTGCCGGGCAGACGACCTGGCAATCGTATACGGGGCCGGGTGGAGCGGGTGCGGTTCGCCCGCTGTCGCCGGGCAATCCCGGCATCGGCCCGGAGGTGAGCACCGAGATCGAAGCGGGCTTCGACATCGCGATCCTGAACGACCGCATCTCCGGCGAGTTCACCTACTTCCAGCGGACGACCAAGGACGCGCTCTTGAACGCGCCATTCGCGCCGAGTTCCGCAGGAGTGGCGCCGACCGCACGAGGTGTTTCTTTGACTCCCCTTCCTTCGGGTCCTTCGGGCACGGACGCCCGTGACCTGCGGCGGATGGATACCTGGGGAGGTCCTTCTTTCGGTTCCCTTCCTCCGACCTTGGCAGCCAGTCACCCGCCGCCGGGCACGACGATCGCCCGTAACCTGGGGCAGATCGACAACTGGGGCTGGGAGGCGAGCGTGAACGCGCGCCTGATGGACCGGCAGAACGTGACGTTCGACCTGACCGTGAACGCCGACCACATCGGCAACGAGATCAAGGACCTCGGGGACTTCCCGGGGACCTCGGCCATCCAGGTCGGCTTCCCCTACCCCAACGAGGTGAACTACTTCAACGTGGTCGGTTGGAGCGAAGAGTTCGACGAGTTCGGCGAGCCCCTAGAGGTCTACTGCGACGCCGGGACCGGGACCAACAACCTCTTCGTGGGCGGCGAGACCGTGAACTGTGACACGGTGCGAGGCGCCCGGCCCCTCGTCGGCCCCTCATACTACACGTACACGTTCAGCGTCGTGCCGACGCTCACGCTCTACAACAACCTCCGGATCTTCGCCGTGGCGCAGGGCATGTACGGCAAGATCGGCGACGAGTCCCAGGTCTCCTGGGGTTTCCGCTACAACAACGGCTACTGCACCCAGGCCCTGGGCGGGGATCCGGCCTGCACGGAGTGGCTCGTGCGTAACCGGGACGGAATGTTCCGGGACGTCCGGATGCAGAACACGTTCAAGGCGGACTTCTGGAAGCTCCGGGAAGTCGGGGTCCAGTACGATCTGCCGCAGGCCTGGATCCAGAGAACCGGCGCGAGCCGGGCATCGCTGGGCCTCGCGGCCCGGGAGATCGCGGACCTCTGGCGGGCGCGGGATACCCTCGGTGTAAATAGGGAAGGGACGACGCCGGGAAGACACATTCCGGATTCGGAGTCCGACGGACTCTACAAGCTACCGGGGGTCGCATCGTTGACCGCCACCATGAGGGTCACCTTCTAAGACACGAGATCGGCGACGTCATCGGCGGCACGGGGCCAGGAGCCCTGTGCCGCCGATTGGCGCTTCGCCCCGTCACCTACGTGAATCCGGCGGACGAGGAGCGCCGCCGCGACCTGTGGCTCGAGGGGCGCTTCTGGTCCACCAAGATCCAGCACACCGACCGCCTCTGGTTCCCGCGCTCTTTCGGCTCTTCGCTGTTCCAGGGCTTCCCCTACTACGGGGCCGTCACCCTGCTCATGCCCGAGCAGGAGTACGGGCTGAATCCGAACTTCGGCCTCGAGGCCCGCGGCACCGGATGCGACACCACCAAGGCGCCCACGGTGGTCGACTGAGCCCTGCAGGGGGCTAGAGCAAAAGAGTCGAACTGAACGGCCCACGGGCCCGTGCGACCAGCGTCGCGCGGGCCCGTGGGCTATGGTGCAGCCCCGGCCTGAGACTGGGCTGTAGTGAACAGCTGAAGACAACAGGACCAACCCGCAGTACCGCCTGAAATTATCGGACACGGGAGCCTGTCCCGCAAGCAAGTCCTTTGCGGTCCGGACCCTACTCCACGGAGAGGGGGAGCCAACCTTGAACCCCGCTCCCCTCGGCACGGGCCAGAATCCAGGATCCGGAGCGCCCGAGAACTAGAACTACTTCTTCGTTCTCGATCCCGCGAATCCGGGGCGCACCCTCCACGGGGGCCGTTCTCATGACGAGCCTCGGCGGGATCGTCTCCACTCCCAGCGGCTCCTCAATGGGCTCGAGCGCGTCGCCAGGTGCGTAGCCCTGCTCGCCCCCGGGCAGCTGGACCCGGTACCACTGGCCCGCGCCCCCGAGGACACGGACGGGGAGCTCCGCCGGCAGGTCGGCGAGCCGGGCCGCTCGCCTCGAGGGCGCCGCGAGCAGCGTGGTCCCGGCGGCGCGAACCCGAAGGGTCTCCTGAAACGCCTCTCGGGACACCGTGAGCGGCTCCGGCTCCCCTTCGGGATCGTGGATGAACGGATACGGGTCGACCGCGCCTCCCGGCCGCATGTAGACGCCGAAGTGGAGGTGAGGCGAGGTCGTCCTCGCGTTTCCCGTGTTTCCGACCAACCCCAACACGTCGCCGGCCCGCACGGTCTGTCCGTTTCGGACCATCTGGGAGTCTAAGTGGGCGAAGTACTGGCGCTGCCTGCCGCCGCGATCCCTCACCCAGACCACCTTTCCGCCCAGATTCGTCACCTCAACGCGGTAGACGGTGCCGTCGGTGGCGGCACGGACGGGCGTTCCCCTCGGGGCGAAGATGTCCACCCCGTGGTGATCCCTCGATCCCCCTGCCCGGATGTCTCCGAAGAAGCTGAGCACGTTCGCGGTCGAACGCCCCTCTACCGGAAACGCGAGAGACGGCCCGACGGTGACCGACACCTCCACGGCCCCGCCCGCCATGAGCTCGGGCTGGACGCGCAGGAGATACCGTCCCGTCGCTCTCGCGTCGTAGGCGATCGACCGCTCCCAGGGATCGGCCCACTCGACAAGGAGCTCGGACTCCTCGTCCCCCGGATCGCGCACCCGGTAGATCTCGAGGAAGATTTGCGAGATCGTGTCGTCGGTCCGGATCCGGACGTCGATCCGCTGCCCACGCTCGGCCTCCATCAGGTACCCGAACGCCGCTGGTACTTCGGGCGGAACCCAGACCTCCTCGACTACCGGGGGAACGATCTCCACCGCGTCCAGCAGGGCACGACGTCCCACGAGGTGCCAGGCGCGCACCATCGTGCTCCCACCCAGCCCGGCGCGATCGAGCGCCTCCTCGTACCGCTCGCGAGGCGTCTCCCCCCGGAACGGCTCGAGCAGGACTTCTCCGGCCCCGCACGAGGCGAGCACCGAGAGAGCTCCCGCGAGCAGGCTCCGTTGAGCCCACCCTCGGGCCCGGCTAAGTTCTCTGGCTATCTGCGTCCCCTCCGAGGAGGCCCACCCCGTGGTCCACATTGTCGCGATCGAATCGGGTAGCATCGCCGAGGCGCTGGCTCTCCGGGTGGGTACCCGCATCATTCGGATCAACGGCGAGCGCGTCCGGGACGGGATCGACCTCGCTTTCCTCCTCGCCGACACGGAGCTCGAAATCGAGGCCGTCGATCCGGACGGCCGACGGACCCTGCTGGGCGTCGAGCGCGACTCGGGAAAGCCGATGGGGATCGTTCCCGCTCCTGACAAGATCCGGGAGTGCGCGAACGAGTGCGTCTTCTGCTTCATCGACGGGAACCCTCCTGGGGCGCGCCGCACCTTGTGGGTTCGAGACGACGACTTTCGTCTTTCGTTCACGTATGGGAGCTACGTTACGCTGACAAACCTGGGCCCGAAAGGGTTGAGTCGCCTGATCGAGCAGCGGCTCTCCCCGCTCTATGTGAGCGTCCACGCCACCGAGCCCGAAGTTCGAGCCCGCCTGCTAAAGAACGAGAAGGCCGGCCTCATCCTGGAGCAGCTCGAGCTCCTCACCGCGCAGGGCCTGGATGTCCACACCCAGGTCGTGCTCTGCCCGGGTTGGAACGACGGCCCTCACCTGGATCGCACGATCGACGACCTGTGGAGCCTCGGGGAAGGGATCCGGACCCTCTCCGTGGTTCCCGTGGGCCTCACCAAGTACAACCTGGGGAGCCCTGTTCGGCTGCTGACGCCATCCGAGGCGGCGGCCGCCCTGGACCAGGTGGAAGCCATGCGCCGGCGGGCCAGGGCAAGCCGCGGATACGGCTGGTGCTACGCCGCGGACGAGCTGTTCCTCACGGCCCGGCGGGAGATTCCGGAGGCCGCGTATTACGACGACCACGCGCTCACCGAGAACGGGGTGGGGGCGCTTCGCCGGTTCATCGAGGACTTCGCGGCGGGCCTCCCCCATGTACCGAAGCTCGAGGGCTCCCGGATCCAGATCCTCACCGGAACCTCCATGGAACCCGTCCTGGAGGAGCGTCGCGAGGCGATCGCGCGGGCCACGGGCGCCGCAGTCCAGGTCACGGCGGTCCCGAATCGCTATTACGGGGACACTGTGACGGTCGCCGGCCTCCTGGGCGGAGCTGACCTCCTCGCCGCGGCTTCCGACGCCCGGGAACGCGACCTTGTCCTCATCCCGGCCGAGGCGCTGAACGGGGACGACCTCTTCGTGGACTCTTTTCACCTCGATCGTCTTCGCGCCGAGCTGGCGCCGGCAAGGGTCGTCACCGGGTTCGAGGTCACCGCCGCGCTCCGTTCCCTGTGAGCGGAAGGCTCCCGGTCGTCGCCGTCGTCGGGCGCCCGAACGTGGGGAAATCCACGTTCTTCAACCGGGTCCTCGGACGGCGGGACGCGATCGTGGACGAGCGGGCCGGGGTCACGCGTGATCGTCACTTTGCGCTGGCGGACTGGGCGGGGCGGAGCTTCTTCATCGTGGACACCGGAGGAGTGATCGAGGGGAGCGACGAGCCCATGGATCGCTTGGTGCGTGGGCAGGCACTCACCGCGGCCCGGGAAGCGGACCTGATCGTCTTTCTCGTGGACGGACAGGAGGGAGCGCACCCGCAGGACGAGCGAATCACGGAGATCCTTCGCGGGACGGGCCGCGCCCTCCTCCTCGTCGTGAACAAGCTCGACAACCTCCCGGCCGACGAGGCACGTCACGATTTCTGGCGTCTCGGGCTCGGCGATCCGCTGCCGGTGAGCGCCATCTCGGGCAAGGGGTCCGGGGACGTACTCGACCGGATCGTGGCCGCGCTCCCCGAGCGAGAAGTCCGTGCGCCCCCCGAGGACGTTCGCGTGGCGGTGATCGGGAGGCCGAACGTCGGGAAATCCTCGTTCGTGAACCGGCTTCTGGGCGAGGAGCGCGCCGTGGTCAGCGAAGCACCCGGGACCACGCGTGACCCCGTGGACTCGACCCTGGTGTACGAAGGCAAGCGGTGGACGTTCGTGGACACGGCAGGGCTCCGGCGGCACTCCCGAATCGACGAGTCCATCGAGTATTATTCGTCGCTCCGGACCCAGCGGGTGATTCGCGACGCCCATGTCGCCCTGATCCTCGTGGATGCCACCGAGGGCGTGACCCACCAGGATCTGAAGGTCATGGAAGCGGCGTGGGACGCGGGGTGCGGCCTGATCATTGGCGTGAACAAGTGGGATCTCGTCGCAAAGGGGACCTCGACGGCCCCGGATTTCGAGAAGGCGTTCCAGGCCCGGGCTCCGTCTTTCGCCGACGTTCCGATGATCTTCCTTTCAGCGCTCACCGGGCAACGGGTTCGAAAGACGCTGGACCTCCTCCTCCAGGTGTCTGAGGAGCGCCGCCGTCGGATCCCCACCCACGAGGTGAATACCGTCCTGGAGGGGCTCACGCGCCGCCAACCCGCTCCTCATTCCCGAGGGCGCCCGGTCCGGATCCGCTACGGATCGCAGGTCGATAGCGCGCCACCCACGTTCGTGCTCTTCTCGAATCTCCCCGACGCGGTCCCGCGGAGCTACGCGCGCTACTTACAAAATGGGTTCCGCGCTGCCTGGGGCTTCCACGGCGTGCCGCTCCGCGTTCGCCTCCGTGCTTCGGGGCGGGGTAGGGCAGCCGAGCCGTGACGGTTCCGCTCATCCTCGTCGCTCTCGCCTACGCGGTGGGAGCCACCCCGTCCTCGCACTGGATGGGGCGGTTCGTTTACGGCGTGGACCTCCGCACCCGGGGAAGCGGGAACCTCGGGGCCACCAACGTCTATCGCACTCTTGGCGCGCGGGCCGCCGTTCCGGTCGTGGCCGCGGACGTGCTCAAGGGGTGGGCTCCCGTCGCGCTGTTTCCGCTTTTCGTCCCGGGCGCAGCGTACGGATGGAGACTCGCCTTCGGGAGCGCGGCCATTCTAGGCCACGTGTTCTCGGTCTGGGTGGGCTTCAGGGGAGGGAAGGGAGTCGCAACGAGCGCGGGGGTGTTCTTGGGGCTGGCCCCGACGGCGCTCATCGCGGCCCTGGTCGTGTGGGCCGCCGCCGTTCTCGCCACGGGATACGTGTCGCTCGGATCGATCCTTGCGGCCGTGGCCCTTCCGGTCGCGATCGCGCTCACCAGCCCTCCCGGGGGCCCCACGCTCCTCGCCTTCTCGGCCGGGCTCGCGGCGTTCGTGGTCTGGGCGCACCGATCGAACATCGCCCGACTTCTCCGGGGGGAGGAGAACCGCATTCGGCGCGGGCAGGGGGCCGCGCCCCCATGACCCCTTCGGCCTCCGGCCGCCCCTCGCGCGGGGGGCACCCGCGGGACGACCGGGTCCCCGTGGCCGTGGTGGGGGCGGGGGGCTGGGGCACGGCCCTCGCCTGCCACCTGAGCCGCGGCGGCCATCGAGTTCGGCTCTGGAGCTACGAGCTCGAGGTCGTCCGCTCCGTCAGAGAAGCGGGGGAGAACCGGCCGTACCTGCCCGGGGTGCGGCTCCCTCCCGAGCTCGTGGTGTCCGAGAATATGGACGAGGTCGTCTCGGGAGCGCACCTCGTCGTTTCGGTGAGCCCCTCCCAGCACGTGCGACGCGTGATGAGCGAGGCGGCCGCCCACGTGGACCCCGAGGCGCTCGTGGTGAGCGCGTCCAAGGGGATCGAGATCGACACACTCGAGCGCATGAGCCAGGTGCTCCGTTCCCTTCTCCCGCCGGGTGTGGGAGACCGAATTGTGGCGCTCTCCGGTCCCTCCTTCGCGGTCGAGGTGGCCCGCCTCATGCCCACGGCGGTCGTGGCTGCGGGGACGTCGTCCGAGGCCTGCCTGGAGGTGCAGCGGATCTTCACCTCCCCGGTGTTTCGGGTGTACACGAGCAGTGACGTGATCGGAGTCGAGCTGGGGGGAGCGCTCAAGAACGTGATCGCGCTCGCGGGCGGCGTGGTGGCCGGTCTCGAGTTCGGGCACAACACGCTGGCCGCTCTCATCACGCGCGGACTAGCCGAGATCACGCGGCTGGGCGTGGCCATGGGAGCGGAAGCCGCGACCTTCTATGGGCTGGCCGGGCTCGGTGACCTCGTGCTCACTTGTACGGGGGACCTGTCACGCAACCGCACGGTCGGAGCTCGTCTCGGTCGGGGCGAGAGACTCACGGATATCCTGGCTGAGATGACCGCGGTCGCGGAGGGCGTGAGAACGACACCGGCGGTGCACGAGCTCGCGAACAAGCACGGAGTGGAGATGCCGATCGCCGATCAGGTTCATGCCATCCTCGAAGAGCGAAAAGCGCCGAAGGATGCGCTCCAGGAGCTCATGCTCCGGGAGCCCGGAAGGGAATCCTGACGGACGGGCTCGAGCCCCCGGGGCGGGCCCGTAGGAGGAACCGTGGAAGATCCAGTCGCAAGGAAGGCCTACTACTCGATCGGGGAGGTCTGCGAGCTCATGGGCCTTCGGCCTCACGTGCTGAGGTACTGGGAGACCCAGTTCCAGGCCCTCCATCCCACAAAGAACCGGGCCGGAATCCGCGTGTACCGACCCGAAGAGGTGGAGACGATCCTTCTCGTGAAGCGCCTCCTCTACGAGGAGAAATACACGATCGAAGGCGCCGACCGGAAGATCCGCGAGATGCGGAGCACCGGAGAGCTCAGGGAAGAGCGGAAGGACGCGGTCGAGCCCGAGCTCCTGTCAGCCATCCGGGGTGAGCTTCTCGAGTTGAGGAGGATCCTGACCCTCCCCACCGAAGCGGATCCGGACGACGAACGCACCAGCACCTGACCGTTCCGCGCGCGACCATGCAGATCCTTTGCACGAACGACGACGGCTTCCTGGCCACGGGCCTACGGGTGCTCGCCTCTTCGGCGCTCCGCCTGGGCCACGTGACCGTGGTCGCCCCCGATCGCGAGCAGAGCGCGACGAGCCACTCCCTCACCCTCCACCACCCGCTTCGGAGCCGCCGGGCCTCCGACGGGACGCTCGTCGTGGACGGAACCCCCACGGACTGCGTGATCCTGGCGGTGAACGCGCTCATGAACGACCGCCCGCAGTTCTGTCTCTCGGGGGTAAACCACGGCCCGAACCTGGGCGAAGACATCCTCTACTCGGGAACGGTCGCAGCAGCCATGGAGGCGGTCGTGCTTGGAATTCCTTCCGTGGCGATCTCCTACGCGGGACCCGACTTCGAGTCGATCGAGGCGTGGGACGGAAAACTCTCGGATCTCCTCGTGCAGCTCCTCACCGGGCGACCCGACTTCCCCCGCTCCACCCTCCTCAACGTGAACCTGCCCGCCCTACCACTCGAGGACGTGCGGGGGATCCGGGTCACCTCCCTCGGGGAGCGACGCTATTCGGACTCCCTGACCCGGGCCAAGGATCCGTCGGGGCGGGAATACTTCTGGATCGGGGGGGGTGCGACCCATTGGCGAGGGAATCGTGAGTCGGACTTCAAGGCGGTGGACGAAGGCTACATTTCCGTGACGCCGCTTCACCTGGACCTCACCAACTACGAGCTGATCGAGGAGCTACGCGGGTGGAACCTGGAGCTGTGAGCGACTTCGGGTACGTGGCGTCCCGCCGGCGCCTGATCGAGGACATCCGGACGAAGGGGATCGAGGACCTGGCGATCCTCCAACTGTTCGACCGGGTTCCGAGGCACGTGTTTCTCCCCGAAGCCATGCGACATCGCGCCTACGAGGATTCGCCTATCCCGATCGGATACGGACAGACGGCCTCCCAGCCGTCTCTCCAGGCGTTCTACCTGGAGGCGCTCCAGCCCCGTCCTGGCGACAAAGTGCTGGAGATCGGAACCGGAAGCGGCTTCCTGACCGCTCTCCTCGCCCTGAGCGCGGACCGTGTCTACTCGGTCGAGCGCGTTCGTGAGCTCTCGGCACGGGCGCGCATCGCCCTCGACTCAATGGGCGTTCGGAACGTCGCCCTTCTGGTGGGGGACGGCTCGATCGGGTGGAGGAAGTACGCGCCCTTCGAGGTGATCACCGTCTCCGCCGCCTCCCCTTCCGTCCCCCCGGCGCTGGTGGACCAGCTGGGAGAGGGAGGAAGGATGCTCATCCCGGTAGGTGGGAAAGAGATCCAGGACCTCCTCCTGGTCCGACGCCTGGACGGCGAGATCACCACCGAGTCCCTTCGCGAGAAGTGCACGTTCGTCCCCCTCCTCGGACTATACGGGTGGTACCAGACCGATTGGACCCGCTAATGGATCGACTCCTCCCGAGCCCGGGCGGCGTCGCCCGGGCAAGGCTCCGGAGGCTTTACGACTGGGTTCTCGGTTGGGCGAGAACTCCGTACGCGCTCGTGGCGCTCGTCACGCTCTCCGTAGCCGAAGCGTCGTTCTTCCCGGTCCCGCCGGATCCACTCCTCATCGCGATGTGCCTCGGAGCACCCGCGGCGGCCTTTCGATTCGCCGCCTGGACGACGGCCGCGTCTGTGGCGGGGGGCGTCGCGGGGTACGCCATGGGTTTCGCGGCGTGGACCCTCCTTTCGGCATTCTTCTTCCAATGGGTGCCGGGCGTGACGCCGGAGGCTTTCGCGTCCGTTCAGACGCTTTACGGGCGCTACGATTTCTGGGCCATCTTCCTGGCCGGGCTCACGCCCGTGCCGTACAAGGTGTTCACCCTCTCTGCGGGGGTATTCGCCCTCGACTTCCCGGTATTCGTGCTGGCGAGCTTCTCCAGCCGCGGGCTCCGGTTCTTTGCCGTGGCCACCCTGGTCTGGAAGTTCGGGGCGCCGGTTACGGCTTTCGTGGATCGCTACTTCAACGTTCTGACTGTGGTCTTCGGGGCTCTCCTGGTGCTGGGCTTCATTCTTGTCGGCACACTCCTCTGAGCACCCCCCTCGAGGGGGGACCCCGAGTCACCTCCCGAAAGCGGGCGACGGTCCCGGTCGGTGACTCGCTACCCAGGCGATCGTCCAGGTGCGAGTAGGGAGGGGGCGCCATATATTGGGGCCTGGTTGGCGTTCGACAGGGAGGGAGACATGGCCGACAGTCAAGCGGGCGCCGGTCGGCCCGGCCCGGAGGCTAGGCAGGACGGGGCAGGGGGGCCGGACGGCGAAGTACCCCCGAACAGGCCGCGAAAGCTCGACCAGCTCCCTCCGCCCGCCTTTCCGCCCGGAGCGCGGCGCACAGCACCCACGCGGTCGCCCCCAGACGGGGACGGGGAGACGTCCCTCGCCGAACAGCTCCCCGAGGGAGCGCTCATCTCTCCGGACGAGCCCGTTCGGCGCGTTTCCGGCGAGGTCCCCGAGGATGCCTTCATCTCCCCGGATGAGCCCATTCGGAGCCGTGACCCCCTTCCGGGACGTCCCCAGGACGCCGCCGCAACCGAGGACGACGTCGTTGTCACCGGCATAGGGGAGCAGGACCCCGCCTACTACCGATCCCCATCCGCCGTCGTAGCCGACATGCACGACATCGAACAGGCGGCGCCAGTGCTGGAGGATCTCGCCAGGCAAATCCGGGCCGACGGAGTAGCCGCGCTCTTTTTGGAGTCGGGGCTCTCCCGGTTCGAGTCCGCACTCCGGAGCTTCCTGGCCGGCTACTTCGCCCGGGGAAGCGACTGAGCGGTTCCCCTCCAAGCGCTCTCGTTGCTCGGCGAACAAGACGAGGCCCGGCCCCCGTTCTCTCCCGGGAGCCGGGCCGTTGTCGGTGCGGTTGGCCGGGTCTGGCGCGGGGCCCTCGAGGCCCCGGTCGCCTGACCGGCCCTTCGCGCCAGCTACCCTAGACGGTGCCGGCGACGTCGACCTCCGGGCGCTCGGGCTCCCCGTCGGGGCGGTCCGGCCGGTCGGGGCGGTCCGGCCGGTCGGGGCGATCCACATCTGGCCCCCGGTGATGCCTGTCGTCCAAGTATCGGATCACGCGACTGGAAATCGAGGCGGACGCCTTGGCGCTTCGGATAGCCGCGTCGAACTCGCGCGCCTCGAAAGCCCGGACCGCCTGGTCCAACAGGTGCTCGGCCTCGCGAAGGGCCGCCGCCACCCGCGGCTCCGGGCTCGGTCCCGCCAGCTCGACCGCCTTCCTCAGCAGCTTCTGGGCGTGCTCGATCCACCGAGCCGCCACGGCCGCCGGATCGTGCCGCACGTCGTCGCCCGGGCGCTCCGGCGCCGCCTCGGGAAGCGAGACCTCCACCGCGGGCAGGAAGTCCAGATTTGGCTGGAGCTCCGCTACCGGTCCCAAGGGGCCCGTGTCGCATCCCGCTACCGCGGCGAGCAGCACCGACCACCACAGCTTCTTCATGCCGTTCATGACCATCCTCCCGTTTAGGCCGGGGGGCCGGTAAGGGCCCCCTGGTTGCTCGAGTCCGATCGGGGCTTCCTCCGGAGTGGAGGAGCGGCCGTCCGATCTCGGCCTGGGGAAGGGCAGGAAGGGTACCGTGCGGGCGTTGTGCATCCTAACGCGTTATCACAAAGTGAGTTAAGAATGATAATATCATTCCTCAGG
Source organism: Longimicrobiales bacterium (assembly GCA_965198065.1). GTDB lineage: Bacteria > Gemmatimonadota > Gemmatimonadetes > Longimicrobiales > Gaopeijiaceae > SHZS01. Next base: position 2,354,678 of record CBDAON010000004.1, read on the forward strand.
ATAGGTGAGCGCAACGAGGTTTAGCTCATAAAGAGTGCATAGGAGCAGGAGGGTGCATCACAGAAACAGTGCAGAACCCTAGGGGTCGCCGACGGCGCTCAGGACCACGTCGCGCTTTCGGGCGCGGGTGTCGAAATCGAGCAGCACTACCTGTTGCCACGTGCCTAGCGGAACCCTCCCGTCAACGATCGGGAGGGCGAGGGAGGGGCCGACCAGGCTCGCGCGGACATGCGCGTGGCCGTTGTCGTCGCCCCAGGTCTCCTCGTGGACGTACGACGCATCCCGCGCAGCCAGACGCTCGAAGGCCGCCGCAAGGTCGTGCTCCGCGAGTCCCGGCTCGAACTCCGTGGTCGTGAGCGCGGCGGTCGACCCTACGACCATCGCCGCGGCGTGGCCGGTCCGGATCCCGGACGCCTGGACGGCCTCCTGAACGGGCTCGGTCAGGTCTACGACGTGGCCGTGACCGCGGGTTTTGACGGCTCGCATGGGGCTCTCCGGATCCCCGGCGGGCCCCCTGTCAGGCGTCCCTCGGGGAGAGTGTTGTGGGCTTGACGCGCGGCCTCGCTCGGGCAGACGGCCCCGAACCGCCGCTCCCGCGAATGATACTCGCCCACCGCGGCCTCGAGCGCGACCGGGCCGAAGTCGGGCCAGAGAACGGGAGAGAACACGAGCTCCGCGTACGCGCATTCCCAGAGCAGGAAATCGCTCAGGCGGAGGCTCCCCTCCTGTACGGATCAGGAGGTCCACGTCCCCCACGGGTCCGCCGCCGTGGGTCGCCTCGCCAAGCATGTCGGCAAAGGAGCGCCGGGTGAGGGCCTCGGCCCCGCGAGCCCGCTCGGCGGCCCTCAGGATCGAATCGCGGGAAGAGTAGTCCACGGCCAGCCGCAGCTCGAGCGTCCGGCCGGCCGAGGTCGCTTGCTCGATCTCCTCGATGGCCCGCCTCAGCGCGAAGCTCAGGCGATCCCTCCGGCCGATCACCCTGACGCGAACGCGCTCCTTGACGCAGCGCGCACTCTCGCGCCGCAAATAGGACCGGAAGAGGCGCATGAGCGACTGTACCTCATCGGTGGGACGGCGCCAGTTGTCCGATGAGAAGGCGTATAGCGTAAGGGTGCCGATCCCGAGATCGGGGGCCGCCTCGACGCTTCGGCGCACAGCCTCCGCTCCCGCGCGGTGACCGGCGGTACGCGGAAGACCCCTGGCCTTGGCCCACCGTCCATTCCCATCCATGATGATGGCCACGTGGAGGCCGGCCTCCGGCCCATCCTCGCCGCCTCCCGTCGCTCGGCCCAAAGCACTTTGGATCACAAAGCCCTCCTCCAGAAAAAAAGTCGCCTCCGGCCCCCCGCTACCGATCGATTCGCCCTGGCACCCGCACCCTCCGGATCAGCGCTTCCATGTGGTCGAGGTACCGCTCGAGCGATTCTCGACCCGCACCGGTCAGGTGGAATTCCGTGCGGGGCACACGACCCTCGAACGACTTAGTGCAAGTCACGTACCCGGCCTCTTCGAGCCGCCGGGCGTGCGCGCTCAGGTTCCCGTCCGAGGTCCGGAGCAGATCTTTGAGCTCCTTGAAGGTCAGGGGATCGTTCACGGCCAGCGCGCTCACGATTCCCAGGCGAACCCTTCCGTGGATCACACGGTTCAGCTCGAGCGGGCTCGTGCGTGAACGCACGCCCGGCGCGGCGGGCTCTCTCGCTGCACCCCCGGCGGCCGATCCTCCCCCGGGGCCGGGGCGGCCGGACCCGGAGCGGTTGGGTACTGCGCTTCGACTAGCCACCGTACCTCCTAGCGATGGTCGCTCCAAACACGATGTGGAGACCCCCGAAACCGATCCCCATGTACGCGTCGCTCCAAGCGGAAGGCGAGAAGAGGGCCGCCACCCCCACGACCATGAAACACAGCCCCATGACGGGGACGATCCGGACGGAAAACGTCCCGGCCGTCACGACCCCCACTCCGTAAAGGAGAAGCCAGACGCCCGCGACCATCTCGGACATTCTCGTCCAGTAAAGGGCCGCCGTGAGCACTCCACCCGCGACGACCGGGGGGAGAAAGCTCAGGGCGAACTTTCGGCCCGGCCCGGACAGGAGCGAGAGACCGACTTGCCTCGCCTTTCGGGCCACCGTCCACCCGCCGACTACCGCCGCGAGGACTCCCTCGGCAATCCAGATTCCGAGCCACTCGGAGCTCCCTGGCGCACCCGTCGCAAGCAGCGCGACCAGGAGGGCAGACACCCCGACCGCGACACCGCCCCAGCCAGGCAGCGCCGTGAACGCACCTGCGCCCTCCATCGTGTCCCGTATGTACTTGAGGTCGGCCATCGCGCGGGTATGAAGCGCGAGCGGCTCGGACGCAGGGTCGGGAAGGGACGGGGGGCTCATGCAGAATCGATCCTGGGGGCTGTTCGTATCATCGTCAAGTACTTTGTCTACCAAAGTAGGCGTCTAGGGCTTCGAGCGCCACCTCGATGGCTCGAACGACACGCCCGAGACGGGGGCCACGGGGCCACCGGTTTCTGGGCACGTGGAGAAAGCCGACGGCCGTGCCGCCCTGGGCGCGCTGGAGGCCCAGGAACAGGGCCGCGTTGCATGTAAAGGTACCGGCGTGCCACGAGCCAACCGCCGCGTTCCCGTCAGACTCGATCCGGGCGGCAATGACCCGGGCGTTCCAGGGCGCCCAGAGAGCGAGCGGCGCCCCTTCGACGAGTGGCTCCCGCTCCGGGGCTCGTCTGGCGTTGTCGGGGCCCCGGGAGTCCGCCACGTTCAGCGCGACCTGCTCGACCCGGAAGGGCCTTCCCGTGACCTCGCCCACGAGGAGGAGCGCCCTCGGGCCCCCGGCGAGGAGCGCGTCGATCGCCGGACCAAGCCGCGCGAAATCGACCGGTAGGCAGGCTCGCTCGAGCCCGGGCCGATCCGGTAGACGGCGGACGGCCTCCCACGATCGGTTGCGCTTCCGACCGCCGAAGGGCTCAAAGCCCGCAACGATGTGCTCGATGCGCGACCCGCCTTGCCAGATACGTCTTGCCACTCCCCGGCCCGCCTGAAACGTGGATGCGGCGAGGCGGCATTATAGGAGTTACCTCGGTAGTAGCGCGTACTCCATGGAGTCGGTGAGCGCCTGCCACGACGCCTCGATGATGTTGGCCGACGCGCCGACGGTGCCCCAGGTGCGTTCACCGTCGGTGGACTCGACCAAGACGCGCACCACGGCGCCGGTGCCGTCGGGTCCTTGCTCTACCACGCGCACCTTGAAGTCACTCAGCGATACGCTGGTTAGCGCCGGGTAGGCCTGCTCCAGGGCGCGCCGTAGTGCCCGGTCCAGCGCGTTCACCGGCCCGTTCCCCTCCGCCACCGTGTGGGCTAATTCGCCGCCCACTCGCACCTTCACCATGGCCTCGGAGAGCGAGTCCTCACCGTCGGCGGTGCTCCCCGGCCGCCGGCGCTTCTCCATGACCACCATCAGGTCGACCAGCTCGAAGGGTGGCACATAGTCGGGTAAGGTGCGCTCCACCAGCAGCCGGAAGGAGGCCTCTGCCCCCTCGTACTGGAAACCTTCGGACTCTCGCGCCTTCACGAGTTCCAGCAACTCCAGCAATCGCTCCTTGGGCACGGCGGCCTCCAGCCCCTCTTCTTGGAGCTTCATAGTGATGTTGCCGCGCCCCGATAGCTCCGAGACGACGATGTGCCTGGAGTTACCCACCGCCTCCGGGTCCACGTGCTGGTAGGAGCCCTCGTCCTTGGCCATGGCGGCGACGTGCAGGCCGCCCTTGTGGCTGAAGGCGCTCTCGCCCACGTAGGCTTGATAGCGCGAGCGTGGCATATTCGCCACCTCGCTGACGAAGCGGTGGGCCTCTGTGAGGTGGCGGAGCTGCTCGTCGGTCACGCAGTCGATGTCTAGCTTTAGCTTCAGGTTGCCGATGACGCTGAGCAGGTTCGTGTTGCCGCAGCGCTCGCCGTATCCGTTGATGGTGCCCTGCACCTGCGTCGCGCCTGCTTGGACGGCGGCGATGGAGTTGGCCACCGCCACGTCGGCATCGTTGTGACAGTGGATTCCCACGCGCGCACCAGCCTCCGACACCGCGCGGCGGGTGGCGTTGAACACATCCACTGGCAGCGAGCCACCGTTGGTGTCGCACAGCACCACGTACTCAGCACCAGCCTCGGCCGCCGCACGGATGCAGGCGATGGCGTAGTCCGGGTTCTCGGCAAAGCCGTCGAAGAAGTGCTCGGCGTCGAAGATCAGGCGCCTGCCCTCGGAGCGCAGGTGCTCGATGGACTCGCGGATCATGGCCAGGTTCTCTTCCAGCGAGGTCTCGATGACGGTGTTGACCTGCGACTCGGAGGCCTTGCCCACGATGGTGATGACGCCCGCGCCTGAATCCAGCAGGGCCTTCAATTGCGGGTCCGTGGTGGCGGTGGCCTTGGCGCGGCGGGTGGAACCGAAGGCGACCAGGGTCGAGTTGCGCAGGCCCAACGCCTTGGCCCTCCGGAAGAAGGCGTCGTCCTTGGGGTTGGAGCCGGGCCAGCCCCCCTCGATAAAGTGGATGCCAAGTAGGTCGAGGCGCTCGGCGATGCGCAGCTTGTCCTCGACGGACAGGCTCATACCCTCCATCTGCGTGCCGTCGCGCAGGGTCGTGTCGTACAGCGTTACTTCGTCCTTCACGCTATCCATCTCGCCGCCCCTTTCGTTCGTCTGCGCTCGGTGGTGCCGGAAACAAAAAAACCGTCCGCAAAGGCGGACGGGCTGATAACCCGCGGTACCACCACCGTCCCCTCCGGCGACCCGGAGAGCACTCATTGGGGCGCCAACACGCCCCCGCTCATGATAACCGGTGGCTCACCGTGTACCTCAAGAGATACGCGGGCTTCGTCGGCTCCGCAACAGTCTTTGGCATGGCGACGATTTCGGACTTCTTCCCGCCCGGACGAGCTGGACCATCTGCTCCCTGTACGCTGCCTTGGCCCCGGCGGGGAACGGGAATCCGCTCGGTCCTGCGAGGACGGCCCCCCGCGCCCGATTGGTACTATTCCCGAGGTCAGGCGTTCTTAGGGTGATGAGCACCGACGACCAGGAACTGATGAGCCGCCTTCGGGATGGCGACGAGCAGGCCGTGGCAAAGCTGTTGGAGCGCCACTGGAGCGAGCTCGTGCGGTATGCGTACGGCCTCCTGGGGGATTGGGACGGGGCGGAGGATGTGACCCAGGAGGCCTACGTGCGGCTATGGGCTAACAGGAATCGTTGGACCGAAGGGAGCTCGGCGGCCCTTCTATATCGGATCACGCGCAATGCGGCATTGGACGTGGTCAAGTCACCACGCCACGCAGCGGGATCTGAGATGCTGGAAGGGCTGGTCGCTGAAGGGACGCCAGAAGGCGATGTCGAGCTGTCTGAGCTGGAGGAGGCGGTCGGTGAGGCGATTGAAACGCTTCCACCGCGAAGACGAGAAGTCTTCCAACTGGTGCGTGAGCGCGGCTTCTCGTATGCGAAAGTCGCAGAGATCACCCAGCTCTCTCGGCAGACGGTCGCGAACCACATGAGCCTCGCACTGAGCGATCTAAGACTCATGCTTCGGCCGTTCCTGCCTCTGCTTATCGGTGACGATGCCGAGCCAGGTTCTCCCGGATCAGGCGAGGCCTCTCAGGGGCATTCGTGAACGCAAGTCACAGGTAGATTGAGCTATGGACGAACTCATCATCCGCGTGCTAAACGGCGAAGCCGAGCCAATCGAAGAACATCGACTGGCCAATTGGCGAAGCGAGGCGCCGGAGAACGATCAGCACTTCCGGGACTTGTCGGCGATCTGGCGGGCGTCGGAGGCTCTCCCGGTACCTGATGCGCGTATCTCATCGCCACCGTCAGTCGAGTCGATCATCCGCCGTGGCGAAGCAGTACGACGCCAAGAGTCGCGGCGGCGCTTTGCGCGCGGGCTCGGTCGGAGGGAGATCTGGCCGTGGGCCGTGGCGGCCGTGTTCGCCACCGTCAGTCTCGGCGTCTGGATCGGCCGTGGGGAGCGCGTGGGAGAGGAGCTGGCCGGTACGGAATTCGTCGCCGGAAGCACGGAAGCCACGACCGTGGCTCTGTCCGACGGGAGCTTCGTGCGGCTGGATGCTGGGAGCATGGTGCGGTTCGCCCGGGATGGAGAGAGCAGGGAGGCGTGGCTGTCGGGGCGTGCCTTCTTCGGCGTGGCGTCCGAGCCGGAGCGTCCCTTCGTGGTTCACACTGATTCCGGAGATACGAGGGTCCTGGGGACGCGGTTCGAGGTGAGCAGTCGAGATGACGAGTTGCGAGTGATCGTGGTCGAGGGTCTCGTCTCCGTTACTTCGACGCGCGGCCGATCGACCGAGGTCAGCAAGGGACAAGTCGCCAGCCTGGCTGCCAACGGCGACTTCTCGGTCACAACTGTGGACGATGTGTACGCGCTGCTCGACTGGGAGGGAGGGATGCTCCTATTCCAGGGGACTCCACTGGCCCAGGTCGCCGAAGAGGTCGCCGCCCACTTCGATGTGCCGGTCACGGTGGTGGACGGACTCTCTAGCCGTACACTGACCGCATGGTTCGGGGACGACTCATTGGACGAAGTCGTGGAATCGATCTGCCTTCTGGTCCAAGCGGAGTGCGAGGTCGACATGGATGGGGTCAACATCGGTGGCTAGGCAGACGAGGGCGAATCCCAACGCGGAGCGGGGATGATGCGGATGACGTGGAAGACGCTGAGCGGGATCGGATGGCTCTCCTGTTTTCTCCTCCTACCCGGCAGTGAGATCTCGGCGCAGGCCGGGTCATCGGTGGAGCTCGTCGGTAGGCCGGCGAACGTAGAGATACAGGGGGAACCACTCATCGACGCGCTGAGACTCCTTCAGGCAGGGTCGGGCGTGCCTATCGCCTTCAGTCCGGAGCTCATTCCCAGCCGGCGTGTCACGCGCTGTGACTGTCTCGAGTCGACAGTCGGTGAGGCTCTCGAGATCCTGCTGGAGGATACCGAGCTCACCTTTGTGGAGCGTCGCAGTCAGATCCTCGTCACCCCGACCTCGATTGAGAGTGGTGCTGCCCCCGTTACCAACTCAGTAGTCGGCGTCGTGCGTGAGGAGGGTAGTGGTACGCCTATTAGCTCAGCCCGAGTGGAGGTGCGGGAACGGAGGCAAGCGACACTGACGGATGCGGCCGGGCGCTTTGTTTTGCTGTCTGTACCCCCCGGCACGTATCACATCGACGTGGCCGCTCTCGGATACGGATCCATGGAGGAGTGAGTCCCATCTTTAGTTGAAATTGAAGCGGCCTCCAACCTCAGGTAACGTGGGTGTGCGACCACACCACGGGATCACAAGAGAGGAAGGAGGGCCACCGATGGGAAGGATGCCAAGGCTCGTCGAGCGGGGCAAGAAGGACCGGCGGCTCGGGGAACCGAGGGAGGTGAGTTGGGAGGAGATCGAGGCGCTGGAGCTGGACCCTCGGGTGGAGCTGATCCGGCAGCTGATTCCGCTGGGACTGGCGGAGGTGGGCCGGATGCTCGAGGAGGAAGTGGAGCAACTGGCGGGGCAACGTCACGCCAGGAAGACCGAGGACGATCGACATTGCCGGCATGGGCATAACCCAGGGTCGGTGCGGTTGGGCGGCCAGCGGCATCCGGTGCGAGTACCGCGGGTGCGAGGCCCGGCCGGAGAGTCGAGGCTGGCGGCGTATGAGCAGCTGCATGGCTCGCCCGGCGAGATGGACGAGGGGCTGTTTCGGAAGGTGCTGCTCGGGATCTCGTGCCGGGACTACGAGGCAGCGGTCGAGGCGGTGCCTGGAGCCATCGGGCTGTCGAAGTCGACGGTCTCGCGGGAGTTCAAGAAGGCCACGGCCGCGAAGCTGAAGGAGTTTCAGGAGCGGGACCTCTCGGGTTACGACGTGGGGTGGCACTCGTCCTGGACGGCAAGAGCTTTGCCGAGGACGAGATGGTCGTCGCGCTCGGGGTGACGACCAAGGGGGACAAGGTCTTCCTCGGGTTCGTCCAGACCGACACGGAGAACGCCGTGGTGATCCGATCCTTCCTTCGGAGTCTGAAGGACCGAGGTCTCGACCTGTCGGCCGGAGCGCTCGTGGTGATCGATGGAGCCCGCGGTCTCCGGAGCGGCGTCCTGGCGGTCTTCAAGGGACAGGTGCTCATCCAGCGGTGCCAGTGGCACAAGCGGGAGAACGTGATCTCGTATCTGCCGAGAGCGGAGCAGAAGGGCTGGCGCCAGCGTCTGCAGCGCGCCTACCAGCGGCCCACGTACGAAGAGGCCGTCAAGGACCTCAAGGCCCTGCGCCAGGAGCTCGCGGGGGTGAACCAGTCCGCGGCGGCCAGTCTCGATGAGGGGTTCGAGGAGACCCTCACCCTCCACCGGTTGGGAGTCTTCCCCCTGGTCGGCCAGTCGCTCAAGACCACCAACGTGCTCGAGTCCGTGAACGCCCTGGCCGAGCAGAGGTGCGGACGCGTGGACCACTGGAAGAACTCGAGCCAGAAGCACCGATGGCTCGCGACCACGCTCCTGGAGATCTAGTCACGGCTCCGGAGGTTGCTCGGGTACCGACACCTCCCGCTCCTCAGGGCCGCGATCCAGAAGGACCTCGGATCACCCTTCCCGAGAGCCGTTCACATGCTGTCGCCTGAGACGGAGGCCGCTCCAGTTTCAACTAACTTTGGGATTGACTCTTTCCGGGTCCCCGGACCGAGCGGACCATAAGCCCCTGGCGAACGGAGTCCGTCAGGATCGTGCTCTCATCCACCGGCGGAGCCGCGGGCTCGAGCTGAGAGAGGCCGTACGTAGCCGCCGCCAGGCCAACGACTCCGCCTCCGATCCAGAGGGATCTCCAGAGCTTCTTGTGCGGGGATGGTGCGCGCGGGATGTCCAAAGGTTTCTCCGTGTACGGGTCGAGGTGGGTCCCCCGTTGGCGAGGGAAGGTCCGTGCCGCAGCGGACCCACGGCATAAGGTGTTGATTAGTATATACATATATGCAATGCTAACGGTCTCGCCAAGGGCCCCGGAATGTTCGGTTCCGGGATCGACCTGTCCGGTACCGGACGGTCCGGTCCGCCGGGATCCGAGCCCCGCCCCCAGTCTCTTTGACTCCATGGGATGCGTGGCCTACCATCGGTGATGCCCACACGAGCCGCTGGACCGACACCATTCCGAGGAGAGGAAGATGCTCACCGACGTTTGCCGTTCTCTCGCTCGCGCTCGTTTCCGGGGGGCGGGCCTGACCCCAATGTTCGTCCTGCTCGCGGCGCTAACCCTGCCGGCCGCAGCGCAGCAGCCCGGTAACCCGTACGGGGAGTGGCGCTACTGGGGTGGCGATCTGTCCAGCACCCGGTTCTCCCCGGTGGACCAGATCAACGCCTCCAACTTCCAGAACCTCGAGGTTGCGTGGGTCTGGCGGGGTGACAATTACGGCCCCGGCCCCGACTTCGTGATGCGGTCCACCCCGACTTACGCAGACGGGATCCTCTACACGGTCGCGGGTGTGCGCAGGACGGTCATTGCCCTCGATCCCGCGACCGGCGAGACCCTGTGGACCTTCCGGGAGCCGAACACCGTGCGGTGGGAGGAGTCCCCGCGTCGAAACTACGGCCGCGGCGTGGCCTATGCGGAGGTGGATGGGCGGGGCGTGATCTACGTCGTCACGCCCGCGTTCTTCCTCCATGCGCTCGACGCCAAGACCGGCCGTCCCCTGGAGGGGTTTGGTGGCCAGATCCCCGTCGAGGGATTCCCCGAGACGGGCACCGTGGACATGCTTGCCACCCTAGGGCATCCCTACGACGTGAACACCGGGATCGACCCCACGGTCGGGGCCATCACGACCTCGTCGCCGCCCATCGTGGTGAACGGGGTGATCATCGTGGGGAACTCGGCCCACCAGGGGGGCGGATACACGAGGCAGGAGAACGTTCCCGGTGACGTCCAGGCCTTCGACGCCAGGACCGGTCGGCACCTCTGGACGTTCCACACGATCCCCAGGGAGGGCGAGTTCGGGAACGACACGTGGGAGAACGACGCCTGGCGGTGGAGCGGAAACGTGAACGTCTGGGCGCCCCTCTCGGCAGACCCGGAGCTCGGGCTCGTCTACCTCCCGACCGACGCCCCGACGAACGACTACTTCGGCGGCTTCCGGCCGGGCGCGAACCTCTTCGGGAACAGTCTCGTCGCGGTAGACATCCAGACCGGCGAGCGGCGGTGGCATTTCCAGATGATCCACCACGACATCTGGGACTGGGACCTCCCAGTTCCGGGGATCCTGGTGGACCTGACCGTGGACGGACAGGAGATTCCGGCCATCGTCCAGGTGTCCAAGCAGGCGTTCGTCTACGCGTTCAACCGCGAGACGGGCGAGCCGATCTGGCCGATCGTCGAGCGGCCCGTGCCCCAGGGGAGCGTGCCGACCGAGTGGTACTCACCGACCCAGCCGTTCCCCACCCGGCCGGCTCCGTACGAGCTCCAGGGCCTCACGGTGGACGACCTGATCGACTTCACGCCCGAGCTCCGGGCGATGGCCATCGAGCAGATCGGCAACATCAAGATGGGCCCGATCTACACGCCGTTCGTCCATCAGGGGAACGCGGAGGGGGTCCGGGCCACGGCCCAGTGCCCCAGCTCCACGGGGGGCACGAACATCCCCGGGGGACCGGTCATGGATCCCGAGACGGGGATTCTGTACGTCCAGTCCAGGAAGGCGTGCGGGGCCGGCGCGCTCAGTCCGGCTTCGAGTCGGGACGATGGGAGCCCGGGTGCGAACAGGGGCGTGACCGTGGTGGAGTTTTCGTCCGGACGTGGAGGCGGGTTCGGATCTCTCGACGGATTGTCGATCCTGAAGCCCCCTTACGGTCGGATCACCGCGATCGACATGAACACCGGGGAGCACCTCTGGTGGATCCCGAACGGCGACACGCCGGACGAGGTCGCGAACCATCCGCTCCTCGAGGGCATCGAGATCCCCAACACGGGATATCAGGGGAACGCGACCGTCCTCGTGACGCGTAGCCTCCTGATGTTCGCGGAAGGCCGGGGGGGACGCACCCTCTGGTACGCGGCGGACAAGCAGACGGGTGAGCGGATCGGGGCCGTGGAGATTCCAGCGCCGGTCAGCACCGCGCCGATGACGTACCTGCACGACGGAGTGCAGTACGTCGTGGTCTCGATTGCGGGGAACGGGATTCCGGGCTCGGTCGCGGCCCTGCGGCTACCCGATTAGGCGAGGGAAGCGGATCAGGCGCGACGGAGCTCGCCCTCGATCGAGCGACGTGGGGGTCCGCCGGCGGACAGGAACTCCAAACAGACCTCGGCCGGCCCGCGAGGCTCCGCGAGCCGGCCGAGGTCTGTTTCGTTCCCTAGGGTTCAGCCGCCGATTCAACGCTGCGGCATGGACCTGATGAACGCGCCCCCTCCGGAGACGACCGCCCCGTAGACGTTACCGGCCGCGTCCACGGCCACGCCTTCGGGGTTCGAGTCGTTCGGATAGGCTTCGACCCTGCCGGCGATCCGGTACTGCACGATACCGTCCCTCAGGCTCCCAACGCGGATTCCGTTGGCCCACCCGGGGTTGTTCCCGCCCTCGAAGTCCGACTCCGAGTCCGCCACGTAGAGCATGTCGTTGTCGTCCACGTAGATGCCGCTGGGGCGACCGAACTGGCGAAGCTCCGCGATGTACGTCCCGTCCCGCTGGAGGATCTGGATTCGGTTGTTCCCGCGGTCCCCGACGATCAGGCGTCCCTGCGAGTCGATGTCGATGGCGTGGGGCGTACGGAACTCACCGGGCGCGGCACCCAGCCGACCGATGGTGCGGAGGTACCGGCCGTTTGGGTCGAAGACCGCGATTCGGGCGACGGTCGACGCCGGCGTCCCGAAGTTCTGACCGCCGTGACCGTCGGCGACGTATATGATCCCGTCCTCGTCCGTCACCACGTCGTTCGGCGTGTTCAGCCGTCCGCCCGTTCCGTTTCCGGCGACACCGGGCGTCCCCACCGTGAGCAGCAGCTGCCCCTCGGGGCTGAACTTGTAGACCGCGTGCCCCTTCCCGTCCCTATCGGGGTTGGGGTTGGCCGCGTCCGGCCCCTGCGCGTCGGTTACCCAGACGTTCCCGTCGTCATCGACGTAGAGGCCATGGGGAAAGAGGGTATACCCGCCACCCAACATCGCGACGACGTCCCCCTCGGCATTGATCTTGAGAATGGGGTCGAGATCCGTTCCCGCGCAGGAGTTGGCGCCGCACCGGTCGATCGCCCAGATGTGGATCCCGTCGGGGTCCACGTGCGCGCCCGCGGTGGATCCCCAGGTGCGACCGTCAGGCAGCTGAACCCAGTTGTCAGCGCTCGCGTAGGGGTTGGGCAGGTCGTTCATGGGCGGAATGTTGGGCATCCGCTCCATAACCTGGGGGGCGTCCCCCGGCATGTACGCCGGTGCCACCTGAGCCGTCGCCGCCCCAGGCAGCGACGCGAGCGCGACCAGCGCCGCCGTGAGAGTCGTGATCCTTCTTGTCAGTGGAGCCATAGCACACCTCCATTTCGTCACTTTCGATAACGCGACCCAAACTTGGACATCATACTACCGGGGAGCGCCCCGGGCCATCACGGGGCGCGGAGGGCCGAGATGTGCTCGGCTGGCAGCGGAGGGCAGAGGACCGAAGCCCCGGGTAGATCTGACTGTCACCGGGAGACCCACGGGGGGTCGATGATCAGGGCGGGGTCCGCGTCCGACCTGGGGACGAACTTCTGCGTGCGACCGTACTGGTTGTCTCCGCCGTACAGGTTTCCGTCCGAGTCGACCGAAATCGTGTGCACCTCCCGGAATCCGTCGGGCAGCTCGCTCGGCACGAGCCAGGTGTAGAGGTGCCTCCCCTCGAAGTCCAGCTTCACGAACCGGAGGGGTCCCAGGGTCGTGATCCAGAGGCTTTCCTCGTTTACGATGATGTCCAGCGTCAGGCCGAACCCCGCCCATGTATCGACGTGCTCGACCCTCGCCGGATCGTCGGTGGTTCGGAAGACGTTGACCCGGCCCCCAGAGCGATCCAGCGCGAAAATGAGCCCGTCGGGCCCGATCCCGATGGCGTGAATGCCGTTGAACTGGCCAGGTGCCTCACCGCGCCCCCCGAACTCTCCGAGATAACGGCCGTCGGGGTCCAGAATCACGACCCGATGGTTGTCCAAGCCGTCCGCCACGAGGATCCTACCGTCGGGCAGGAAGGCCACGTCCTGGGGGCGGCCGAAATGGGTTCCGTCGTCTCCTCGGACGTTCTTCTCTCCCAGGGTCATCAGGAGCTCACGCCCGTCGTTCGAGAAGACGTAGATCTGATGGAAGGTCTCGTTCACCACCCACACCCGCCTCTCGGGGTCGTACGGGCTGATCCGGATCCGGTGGGGTCCCGGCCCATCCGATCCCTCGCAGAGATGGTCCCACTGGTTCCACCTCTCGACGACGGTTCCGTTCGAATCGATGGTGTAGATGCAGTTCTGCCAGACACGGCGCTCGGTGTCAGAGAGCACGTTGATGCCGATCGAGCCGGCGTGCTGCGTGAAGGCCGCCGGGACGGGCGAGGGGAGTTGGGTCTCCCCCCGCTGGAGGATGAAGATCCGGTCCGGGGATTCCGCGAAGATGCCCGAATTCCCCCCGAACGCGTATCCCTCGCCGGCAAACGGGTCGTGCCAGCCCGAGACGATGTCGTAGGGGCTGGGCCCGACGGGACCGGTGATCACTGCCTGCGGGGCGGCCGCAGCCGGCCGAGCTCCGAGCAGGCTGAGCACAGCAATTGAGGCCACTACAGTCCGGGTGACCATGGTCGTCCTCTCCCCTTCCAGCGTCCCGGCCGCTTCCCGAGCGGAGTGCTCAGGGATTCAGCCAGTAGTTGACCTTAACCATGAAGATGTTATCGGGGGCCACGGTGAACATGTCCCCGGCGTCACGGCTGAAATCGAAGCTCCCCACCCAGGGACGATCGCCCAGGATTCCCTGGCCGACCACCTCGTTGACCCGGCTCTGCTGCCAGACCAGGAACAGCGTGGAGCCCGGCCTCCACTCCCACCGGAGGACCGCGTTCCCGAGGAGGCTGCGGTAGTTGAAGTCCCGGTTCGAGACCGAGAACGCTTCGGCGGGCCCCGTTGCATCGGGATCCACATCGTAGCCGCCCTGCTCGTTCGATGTGACGGTCCCGACATCCTCGCCGTAGTCGAGGAAGTCGAACGTTCTAGGTGCCCGGAACTCCCTGAGCCCACCGTAATCTCCCGTCGAGATGAAGGGCTCGAGATACAGTTGGAGCGAGAGCGTGGGCGAGAAGGTCAGGTCCACCCGTGTCTCCAGGGACAGCGTCGCTCGATCGATCTCGGCGAACACATACCGCGATCCGTAGGTCGCCTCGGCCAGCGGGTCGCTCACGCGAGCGATGTACTGAGCCGTGGAGTACGACCACGAGTAGGAGGGGGCCACGCTCACCCGGAGAGTCTCCTGGAACCGGCCGCCCAGATTGATCTGAGCCCGGCGATTCCACCCCCCCAGGTCATCGGATCCCCACTGGTACGACGCTCTCCCGGTCACGGCCCGTCGGCTGTCCGAGTTCAGGTTGACGTTTTGGGAGAACCGGCTCGGCGACCGCGCGTCCGGTCCGCCCCTCGTCAGCCGATCGTCAGAGGTCCAGGGCTCGATCTGGATCCGGGTGGACGCGGTCCAGTAGTTCAGGAACTCCAGTGCCAGCTGAACGTTGACGTTGGCGAAGACCTGGTCGCCATCGAAGTTCCACACGGCGTCCGGACCGCCGAAGAATCGCCAGGAGCGGAGCACCCTCCCCGGTTCGACCTGGTTGTACTGGTAGTGGGTGTCGAGCAGAATCCGGTCGCTTGCGGTATGGAAGCCCAGGTCGTTGACCTCGTATCCCGGGCTCACGGCGGCCACGCCCGTCCGCATGGTAAACGTGCCCGCCTGCTTCCCGACGTACCCCATCACGTAGTACCCCGTAAGCGACGTCCTCGTCGGATCCACGTCCAGGTAGCCGGCGTCGGGACGCTGGTAGTAGCGGGTGGAGGATTTCTGCGTGCGCTCGATGGCGCTCGCATCCCCGCTGACATAGCTGCCCGAGATCAGGCTGCTGAAGAGCCAGATGCGGTCCGAGGTCTCGTGGGCGAAATCGATGCCGCCAGCGTACGCGGACGAATGGAGCCGGTCTGCCAGCGGGGTACCCGACACGTCCCGATTCACCGCCGACGTGAGCATGCCGAAACGGGTCTGCCCACCCCGAATCTGGCGACGCACCCGAGTGACGAAGTAGTTGGCGACCGGCTCGACGGTCAGCTTGCCCTCGGCCCCTTGGCCATCCACGTACGGGGCCCGCTCGCGAGCCGTGACGGCCTCGAGGATTCCGAGCGACCAACCGTCGCCCACCCGTCCGGTGATCTTCGCCGCGCCCGCGATCGTCGTGGCGTTCGGCATGTCCGAAAACTCCGCCTCGGACGGAACCGAGCCCGACGGCCGCTTCCCGATACGACGGGAATACACGAGAGCGGGCCCTTGGCCGACGCTTCCCGTGGGTCCGCCTTCTCCGAAGCGAAAGATGTCGGCCCCCTCGACGAAGAACGGCCGGCGCTCGCTGTAGCGAGTCTCGAAAGCGGTGAGGTTGATCACGGAAGGATCCACCTCGACCTGCCCGAAGTCCGGGTTTACCGTGGCGTCGAGGGTGACGTTGGAGGTGATCCGGTACTTCAAGTCCAACCCGACGCTTCCGAAGTGATCGGAGCCCGACCGGTACGGGTTCTCGAAGGGCACTCCGGACGGCGATTCCAGCTGCAGGTACTCCCCCCGCGCAACGGCGTAGGGGAGCAGCTCGAGCCGCTGGCCCGGCTGGATGCCCTCGATCCCCTCTAGATGGGCGAAGCGGGACACACCGGCCCGCTCGAGAAGCGGCGTGAACGGAAAGGTGGCGTTCTCCTGGTTTCGGTTGATGTTCCGCTCCACCTGAATGCCCCAGACCTGCTGTTCGGCCCGCGCGAAGCGCAGCTGGCTGAACGGAATCCGCATCTCCACGGTCCAACCCGACGCCGTCTGATCGGTCGCCACGTCCCACACCGGATCCCACGATGAGTCGCCTCCCCCCGCGCTGTTACCAGTCATGATCGCGTCGCCCGTGACGCCGGACGGGTTCGTCCAGAACCGGTACGCGGTCTCGTGATCGTGATAGCTGTCGATCAGCACGGTGAAGGAATCAGAGTCCCCGAGCCCGGCATCCCTTCGCGCGAGACGGGTCGTTAGGGGACTCCGATCGTCGAGGGTGGCGGCCACGTAAATCGCGTCGTCGTCGTAGGCAATCCGCACCTCCGTGCGCTCCGAGGCGGGCTGGCCCTCCAGCGGCAGCGTCTGGATGAACTCCGTGATGGGAGTCGCGTCGGACCACGACGACTCGTCGAGCACGCCATCGACCGAGATCGGAGCCGCGAGGCGCACCGCACGCGCGCTGGGGGCGAGGGCGTGCTCGTACTCGGCGTTCGGATCCACTGCCGCCGTGCGCGCCCGGTCCTCCACTGGAACCTGGGCCGCGAGGGCGGAAGGGGAGAGCGAGGCCAGCAGGCACCCGACCGCCAGGGGGAGGAGACTCGAGCGCGCCGGAGGTAGCTGGGAGTCCATAGAAAGGGTCCGCTGGGTGAGTGTCATCCGAACGATGCGGTAAGCTCACGAGATCCCCCCGCCGCGGCAAGCCGGAGCTTCCGTGACCGCCGAGCGGAGACTCGAGTGCCGCCGAGGGCGTGGCCGCCGACCGGGACGGAGTCATCTACGGTGCGGAGGTGGGTCCGAGGCGGGTGGTCCGCTACACCAGGCCGTAGCGGCCCGGGCCGACGAGGGGGACAGCGCCCGAGCCGGGAGCAATTCCCGGAGAGCCGCCGCCCCCTGGCGTCCCTTGGGTGACGAAAGCGCGGGCGCCCTCAGTCCGCTCCCATCTCAGCGAAGCCGGAAAGGTCAAACTGACGGGTGAACTTGATCGCGACGGTGCGCTCGGGGGTCTCGAGCGCGCGCCGCGGCCAGAGCCCCGACACGCCGGTTATGTCCATGTTCTGCCGTTCGTTGTACACGATGAACAGGCCGGTCCCCGCCGTGTCGAGCCAGCCGAAGCGGACGTTTCCGGACCAGAGCCCGGTTTGGTCACTTACTGAACCACTCCCTCGATGAACACACCCGGGCTGAACGTGTACTGCGCGTTCACGCGCGTAAGCGTCGTGTTGTAGTCGCCTTCGGGCAGGCTGATTCGATTGTGTGAGACGTTCACACCGCCCGTGAGCGTGGCCCCCCGCCGGATCGAGACGCCCAAGTTTCCGCCGGACGGTTGCCGCTCAGGTACGTTCCCACGTCGTAGCGGCCGTTCAGGGAAACCGGTGCGGACGGGTTCGTCCGGAAGGTGGCGTATGAGGTCCAGCCACGGTAGGTCCCCGCGGGGACCTCGATGCCGGTGCCTCGAATGCGGAACGGCTCCGTGAGGCCCTCGTGCACCCAGTTGATCGCGGGGTGGAACGTGCTCCCGTTCTCGAACGTGAGATATAGGTGCTCGTGGAAGAAATCCAACTCCTTGAAGCCGTCTGTGTTGTATGCCCAGTT
This sequence comes from Longimicrobiales bacterium, assembly GCA_965198065.1. Classification (GTDB taxonomy): domain Bacteria; phylum Gemmatimonadota; class Gemmatimonadetes; order Longimicrobiales; family Gaopeijiaceae; genus SHZS01. The sequence goes on from CBDAON010000004.1 coordinate 2,372,261, forward strand.
GCGACGAGATTGGAATCGAACCTCCATCATCCAGGGCGCCGCCGGTCGGAAGGTGCGTTCCACCTGTAGGGCGGTCTCCCGAAAGCCCGGGTAGGAAACGAAGCCCAGGTCGGGATTGAAGTTCTCGCCGACCTGGTCGTAATAGGCGCGGAGGTACCAGTCCCTGTTCCGGAACTCTCCGACGAAGCTCAAGATCTCACGCCCGGTATCGACTTCCGGCGTGTCCGAGAGCCCCGCGAGCGCGCTGAACGTCCAGATGTCTCCGATGCCCAGGCGCCCGTCGAAGGCGTACGTTGGGCCGTAATCGCCCGACCCGCCGCGGGAGTCGCGGGACGTGTAGATGGCCCCCAGCTGCGAGCGGTTCGGCAGCTCACGGGCGATCCGCGCGACGCTCCACCCGGCCGGGTCCTGCACTCCGGGTAGGCCACCGGTCCTCATATGAAGGAGGCCGACATCCATGCCCTGGACTCGGCCGGACAGGCGCCCGCCCCAGTCGATCGGCACCTGCTGCCCGGAGGCCACGCCGATGCGCCGGCTGTGAAACAGCCGGGTCCGGGCGCCCGTGCACCCCGGGGAGGACTGGATCCCCACGGAGAAGAGCCCCGCGTTCTCCAGAAAGAACAGGCGCTTCTCGGGGAAGAAGAGGCTGTAGCGGGACAGGTCCACCTGCTGGTCGTCGACCTCGACCTGCGCGAAGTCGGTGTTCACCGTGAGGTCGAGGGCGAGGCTCGGCGTGATTCCGATCTTCGCGTCGGCACCGTACTCGAACGGATAGTTCACGTCGGGATCCAACGCCGGGTCCCCCGAAGGGAGGCGTTGGGCCGCGCTCATCAGGTAGGGGGTCAGGGTCGTCTGCCTGCGCGGGGGCGGCTGGAGGCTCGCGAGAACCCCGGCTTCCGTCAGCCGGTAGAAGCCGAACTGGCGCGGCACGGGGGACCAGACTACCTGCTCATTCTTTCGCCCGATGTACCTCGTGAGGTTCAGCCCCCACGTCTGCTCGACCCCCGCGCCGTAGCGGAGCGTCGAGAACGGAATGCGGATCTCCGCGTACCAACCGTCGCCGTCCTGGGAAGCCGCCACGGTCCAGCTTCCGTCCCAGTTCGTGTCGGCGCCTCGCTCGCCCCTTACCTGCCCGTCGTACTCGATGCCACCGGGGTTCGTCCCGAACACGAAGCCATTCTGCTGGTCGTGGTAGGTGTCCAGCACGAGGAGGATCGCGTCTACATCCGTCATGTTGGCGTCGCGCCGCCGCTCGCCGGGAATGATCCGATTCGGTTCGCGGTCGTACATCCAGGCGCCGACGTAGAGCGCTTCGTCGTCGAACAGAATCTTCACCTCGGTTGCTTCGGTTGCCGGCGCACCCTCCACGGGCTCGTGCTGGACGAAGCCCGACAGCGGCTGGCCCATGTCCCATACGGCCTCGTCGAGTCGTCCGTCGATGGTGGGCCCCACCTCCGCACGGGTCGCGGCGCCTGATCGGACGGCAGCCGGACCGATCGACTGCGCCTCCGCCCGGGCGGCTCCCAGGGCCGGCGCCAGGAGGAGAAGGAGGATCAACGCGAAACGCGCGGTCGGTCCGGTCAAGGGGGTACCCATCGTGATCGCCCCGCGAATGTCGTCCAGGTTGTGCGTCCCGCGTGTCGCACGGCGGTGGGCCGCGCTCACGAGGGTGCCCGCACGTCGCCGTCCAGCGCTGGAAGAAAGGGGCGGCTCTCTGAGTGGCGGCCGGGCGCCGGGCCGGTGGGCGGGAATCACCGGGTTCCCAGGATGATCACGACGGCGCCGAGCCCGAGGGCGACCACGATCCTCCGCAGGCTTAGGGGGTTCGCGTCCATTTCGGCCGAGGGATCCCGGGTCCAGAACATGACGACGCCGCAGCTCGTGAGGGCGGCGTACTGTATGGGAAGCGACGACGCGTGGTGAACCTCAAGGGCCTCTACGTCCCGCGTCGCGAGCAGGTCGTCGATCACCACGGGGTTGCCCAGAACCACACCGTCCATGACGACCCGGGGCACACACCCGCCTCTCAGCCGGACGGTCGCACCGATTCCCACTCCCCCCGAGGCGACCCGCGTGCCCGGAATCGTGCGGAACAGATCGGTTATCTGGTAGGGATTTCGGGCCTCGATCTCGTCCCGGCTCATAAAGTCGCCGGTGCCCATCCGGCGGCGCGCGTAGAAGCCCTGGGTCTCAAGCAGGTTGCGGCGCCTGGCCGTAGCCACTACCGGCTCCAGCTCGAAGAAATCGACCGGAACCATCTGGGCTCGCATGTCGACGGTGGCGCCCTCGCTTATGACGACATCGGAGGAGAGGGGCGCATAGAGGACCGCCTCGAAGTCGATCCGGTACCGCCCTGCCGGGATGTCCGCGGCGCGGAAGCGACCTGCTTCGTTGGACACCCCCTCCCATATCGGCTCGTCCTCGGCGTCGGCCGGAACGAGCCTGACGGTGGCCCCCTCGATCGGCTCCTCCTCTTGCCGGTCCAGGACGATGCCGGTCAACCGGATAGGACCTTGCAGCTGCTGCGGGGGGGGTGCGTCCTGCGCTCGCGCCCCCGCCGGTACGAGCACCAGCAGGGCGACGGCTGCCCCAGCCAACCGCCCTAGAAGCCTCGAGACGCGCGTATCTCGCATACGTATACGTTAGTTCCCCTGCCGACGCCGGGCCACCTTTTCGCGTCGGGAGCGCCCGCCTCAGAAGGCCAGAGAAGCCCAGGGACCAGAGGTAGCGGACGAGCGTGCGCGCCTCCTCGTCTTCCAGCGGCGCCGGGGGCATGGCCGGCAGGAGACCTCGCCGCGAGCCGTGGGACCCCGAAGGCCCCTGCCCCCGGACGGGTCAGGGCTCGGCCGTCTGCCCCAGGACGGCCGCGATGAGGAGCACGCCGGCCGCCAGCGTCACCTCCCACGTCGCCCGTCGGCGCACCCCGCGCAGCCCCTCCTCGGTGTCCAACACGGGGAGCCCCCGCCGCCAGTTCAGCAGTCCCAGCAGGAACACCGCACCGGCGAGGAGGACTTTGACGGAGAGGATCCGTCCGTACGGCGAGCCCCACAGGTCCCCGACCGAGTCGAGGTGCGTCCAACTCAGGAGTGTGCCGGTCGCGACCAGGGCAGTCACGCTCACGATGGCCATGCGCGAGAAGCTGCGAAGCTGCGCCGCCAGAAGAGGGCCTCCGTCGAATCCCCCTTCGGGGCGTCCTACCGCAAGGATGAGGCCGAGCGAGCCGATCCAGGCGCCGGCCCCGAGCGCATGAACCCCGTCGGCCAGGATTGCCACGGCTCTCCCGGACTCCACCCCCATCGCATGGCTCGAGAGTGCGACGGTCGCCACGAGGAGGAGCACGAGCACGCCTACGGCCCACCAGGCAGGCGAGGTCCCGGATCGGACGTCCGTCGGGCGCGCCGGCGCGCCACCCTTCGTCCTCCCACCAAAGAGAGCGCCCGGGCGTGCGATCCAGAATGCGGCCGCGAGGAGCGGAAGGAGCGCTCCCTGCACCAGCCAGACCGTGCCCCAGAACGTGTCACGGACGAGGAACGAGACATCCTCGGAGAGAGGAACGAAGGGATCCCGGAACCCCATTACCTGGACGACCAATCGCAGGACCCAGACTAGGATCAGGAGAGCCACGGTGAGCGCTCCCACCGCGGCGATCCTTCGCTCGACCCTTTGAAGCCCGGGAACCTCGTGAGCTCCGAGCGCGCGCGCCGCCCCCGGCTGGACGACACCTCTCCACGCGACGCAGCCCACGGCGAGGGCTACGCCGACTAAGAGCAACCACTGTTGAAGGGAGGGAAGGAACCCTCCGGTCACTCGGCCGCGACCCGGAAGCTGTAGCTGTCCCGGACCACGTGGCCGTCCTGGGCCATCACACGCCATTGGACCACGTACGCCCCGGGCGGGAGCGGGGACTCGAAGGCGACGTAGACCTGCCGGTGGTCCTCCTCGTACGCGGAGGGAGGCGTTGTCGTCATGAGGGACCGTCCCGAGTCCACAACCCTCACCGTGGTCGCGCGCATCTGGGGCGGCTCGGTAAAGAAGAGGCGGACCTCGGCGACGGGCGCCGAGGCGATCGAATCCGGCCCCGGAATGGAGTGATCGAGCGCGAGGTGGCGCGGCAGGACTTCCGCGCCGGCCATCGGCGAGAGAGGGATGAGCTGCGCGAGAACGGCACCCACGGCCAAAGCTCCCACGAGGATTGGGATGCGGTGCGTCGCAGCGTATCTCATCTCGGTCCTCCCTCGAGCGAAGAGGTTCGGATGGCTCGGACCCCCTAGACCGGTCGGAACAGGTCGGCGATCCTGGGTGGCCCTGGCGATGCTACCCCGGCGCGGGGCCCCGTGTCCCGGAGGGTGGGGACCCGCATGCGCGCGCTTGCCTTGTGGCAACCCCGGGAACAACCTTGGGGGTACCATAATACTCCCGACGCCGGAGCCCAAGGGGCTCGCCGGGGAACGTGAATCCTCTGACTCGCTCCCGGCCGAACCGAAGGACATGGACACACGCACGCGGGGGTTCGCGGCGCTGGCCGCTGCGGGCCTCGTCTTCTGCGCCTGCGAGGGCGAGGCCCCCGGTCCGGAGCCGGAAGCCGCGGAGCCACTTTCGCCGCTCGAGGGTCTCCACGTCGACACCGTCGCGACGGTAGGGGCCCCGGAGGGGCAGCCTTGGGAAGCGTTCGGAGGCATCTGGGAGGTCGCGGCAGCTCCCGACGGACGCTTTGCGGTGCTCGACATCGAGGCCGGCGCCGTCCACGTTCTACGACGCGACCGGAGCCCACCTGGGATCCGTCGCCGAGGCAGGACTGGAGCCCGGTCAGCTACGCCGTGCGACGGGGCTGGCCTGGAACCCGAACGGCGAGCTCCTAGTCTGGGATCCGGGGGGGTCCTGGGTCTCGAGCTTCACAGTGAGTCCGGACGGCGTGAGCTTTGCGGACCGGCAACCCGCTTACGCCTTCGGGGAGACGGGGTTCTGCGCGCTGGACGACCGGATCTACCTGAGCTACTTAGTGGAAGACCAGGTCGTCCACGAGATTAACGCCGAGGGGGCGGTGGCCCGCTCGTTCTCGCAGGCACCCGCCGTCGCGGGGATCGAGACGATCGCCGAGGATCTGAGGGCTCTCGCGCGCGAGGAGCTCACGCCGTCCAGGCTTCTCTGCCTCGCCGACCGCATCCTCGAGGTGAGCTACTTCCAGTCCCGGATCCAGCTCCACGACTCCGAGGGGTCGCTCGTCTGGAGCCGTGAGGTGGACGAGTTCTCTCCGGTCGTGGCGTACAGCCCCGACAACATGGGGGTGGGTCTGCGATACGCGGAGGGGAGTGGGTCGCACCTGTCCCGCTCGGTGGTGCCCTGGGGGGTGGATCGTGCGCTCCTCCAGTACGAGCTCCGAACGCCTGGACCCCGCCCGGCTGGTGCGGACTACGAATCGCTGGAATCGCGCCTCATCCGGCTCGATACCGGCGAGGAAGTGGATCGGACGCGGGGCCTCCCCCTCTTTCTGGCCGGGTACGGAGATCGCCTCTACCAGGTCCGCCAGCTCCCCCTTCCTCAGGTCCTCGTTCTCGAGGGACGCGACTAGGGGCCGAGGGCCTCACGGGCTCCCCGAAGGGGCGTGTCGTGCTGGCATTTCGTTGCGACTGTAAGTGACCTTCGAGTTCAGCTCACGGCGTTCCGAGCAAGTTCCGGAAACACCTGGGACGGGTGTGTTTCGCCGGCTGGGCGTGCCTTCAGGGGGTGCGTGGGTCAGCCTGCCGGTCGCGGGACGGCGGTGCGCACACCCCGACCCTTCCACCACCGAGCGCGGGGGCGGCCGGGAAGATGAGCCCGGCGGACGAGCGGACGCGGCAGGCGGCCGAGGGGACGGTGCGGGGGCGGGGTTGCGGCGGGGTGGGGCGAGTCCTGCTCGAGGAGGAGTAGTTGCCCGGGACCGTGGGCCAGCTGCTCGCGAGCTCGCCGCTCGTGGCTGGGCCGGAGCGGATCTACCGGCGGATGCAGGAGCAGCGCGGGTAGTCGGCAGCCGGGGGCGGGAGGATCGGGTGGTGGACGCCGGAGCACGAACCGCAGGCACGGTGGTCGGTCGGGCCCGAGGTGTGCCCGCCTGCGCACGGACGGTCCCGCCGACTCACGGAGTCGAGCGTGCCTGAACGGCCCGGCGTCCGGGCCCGCCGGACGCTTCGGGGGTTGCCGCACTCCCGCGAGCACGACGCAGGACGTCGCCCTCGGCGCGCCGGCCCGAGCCTCCCGCGAAGGGCGCGGAGGAAGGCGCTCCGACGTTGCCCCTCCGTTGAGCCTCGGAAGCGGGGGCCACCGGCTTGAGCTGGGTGATCCGTCGGGGCGCCGCCTGGGGTGTCGCGCTGGGGGTCGCCTGGGGAGCGGCTCTGGGTGTCGCTCCGCGCGTCGCCTGGGGCGCCGGGACACCCCTCACCGCAGTCGCCTGCGAAGCAGCGTCGCCTCGGGGCACGGCGCGGCGCGGTGGGCGCCCGGATTCACCCGGGGGAGGCTCGTCGATCCACCCGGCCGTTCCAATCGTGAGACCACCGGCCCAGGGGCGGCCGCGTTCGACGACACGGGGCGGCGGCTCCTGAACGGCCCAGGGCTCCGGCGAGACCACGTAGATCGATCTCGGCGCGCGGGGCCGGCTCCCGTGCGAGACGCCCCAGCTTCCGGTCCAGCCGAAGGCGAAGATCCACCGTGGCCCGTAGTGCGGCTGCGGCGCGTAGTACGGCCAATGCCGTACTGGGCGCGCCTGTCCGAACGAGACGCGGAACGGGTCGTACCAGGGCCGCCAGACGGGCCCCGGCCACCAGAACGAGACCCGGATCCAGGACGATACGGGTCCCCAATCGCACGCCGGCCAGTACGCGAACCAGGGGTCCCACCATGCGGACCAGCACGACACTCCGATCCGTGCCAGGCGCGGGCGCCCCCGCCGGGGATGGGAATACGAGTAACCGAGCCAGGCCCGGGCCAGAGGATCGCGGGTCACGCCCGTGCTCACGCCCAGGACGCGTATCGGGAGAAACGCGTCCATGATGCCGGCCCCCGGGGCCCCGATCGCTCCGACGGTCGCTCCATCGCCTCGCGCGGCCAGGGGCGAAAAGCCCTGGGCCGCGACAGAGCCGTGGGGCAGGAGGACCAACCCGGTCATTACCGTGACGAGGAGACCGGTGCGTTCGAGGAGACGGTGTACCGCCGCCCGCCGGGGCTCGGCGGGACTTCTGGATTGTGGATCGGCGAAGAAGCTGGGCATGAGGACCTCCCGCGCTCGTGAGCGGAGGAAATCAACTACCACCACGTCCGACGGACGCAGAGACCGTGCCACTGGATGGGGAGAGGAACGGCGCGCCTTTCGGGACCCTCGTGCGAGGGGGCGTGCAGCGGGGGGGACGCCCCCCTGTCTCCCGCGGAGGACGGTCGCGCGCCTCATCGGCCGAACAGTCGGTCGAGCAGGACCAGGACCGCGAACAGGACGAACGGCGTGGCCGCCAGGACCAGCGGGCCGAGCCAGCGACGCCCGCCTACTTGCGGATCGCTCGAATCGCCCCTCTCTTGTTCACGTGCGGACGCGCCGCCGGGCGACGGAGAGGGGGTGGGTTGGGTAGAGGCGCTCATCACTCTCGGTCTCTTTGAACCCTTCGGTCTCCCCAAGGGTTCCGTCAAGCAGCTGGGGTCCCGGAACTTCGTTTCGTTTCATCGTCCTTTCGACAGCGGGAACGTGACCGACGACCAGTGGTTGGGCGTGCTGGAGGTGCTCTCCGGCGGCTCCGGCTTTGTGCGCCGGAAGAGCGCCGGATACGCGCCGAGCAACGACGACGTGTACGTGAGCGGAAAGCTCGTCTCGAAGTTCGGGCTCCGGACGGGAGACGAGCTCTGGGGGGCGGTCGGCGGACGGCCGCGGAACGGCAAGGCACCGCCCCTCGCCCGACTGGACCTGGTGAACGGCCGCTCGCCCCAGGACGCGGTGGATCGGCCGCAGTTCGATCGGCTCGGCGCCATGCACCCCGACGAACAGCTCGTCCTCGAGTGCGACATCCGGATGCGTGGGGAGCCCGACTACACGAACCGCGTGATCGACCTCTTCTGCCCCCTAGGGAAGGGTCAACGCGCGATGATCGTGGCGCCCTCGAAGGCTGGGAAGACCACCGTCCTTCAGCGAGTCGCCGAGGGTATTGTGAGGAATCACCCTTCGATCACCCTCTTCATGCTGCTCGTGGACGAGCGACCGGAAGAGATCACCGAGATGGAGGCGTGCGGGTTCGGCGAGGTTATGGCGTCGTCGTTCGACAATCCGGCGGAGCGCCATACGGCTGTGGCGGAGGTCACGCTAGAGAGGGCGCGCAGGAAGGTCGAGCTTGGGGAAGACGTCGTGATAATCCTGGATTCGATCACGCGGATGGCGAGGGCCTACAACACGGTTGAAGAGGGAAGCGGCCGGACCCTCACCGGGGGGCTCGACGCCACCGCCCTGGAGAAGCCGAAGCGGTTCCTCGGGAGCGCCAGACGGATCGACCCAACCCGCGGAGGCTCGCTCACCATCGTGGCGACGGCCCTCGTGGATACCGGGTCCCGTATGGACCAGGTCATCTTCGAGGAGTTCAAGGGCACGGGGAACAGCGAGCTCCTGCTCAGCCGCGAGCTCGCGGACAAGCGAATCTTCCCGGCCATCGACATCGTGGCCTCCGCCACGCGTCGAGAGGAGCTCTTATTCACGCCCGAGGCCCTCGCCGTCTCGCGCGCGCTCCGGCGCCAGTTCGCCGGCAAGGCCCCCGCCGATGCCATGAACGAGCTGCTTCACGTCATGAAGAAGACGAAGACGAAATCGGAGCTGCTCGAGCTCAGTCGCGCCCGGATGTAACGGCCGGTGATCCGGGGGGCGGCGGCTCGGATTCGCCGAGCGGTGGCTCGAGGAGCGCCTTCAGGGCCGCGAGGGATGCCTCCATCTGCGCACTCTGGAGCTCGTTCATGCGTCTCGCCAGATAGCCCAGAAGGGGGTTCCACCCGAAGTCCCCGTCCTCTTGCCACTCGAGTATCGTGCCGTCACCCTCGCGCTCGAGCACAATGCGCCCTTGAATCCGGATCGCTCCGCCCTCCACGAGAACCAGGTAGGTCACCTGGCGGGTCGGAGCGCTTGCGGTCACGACGAACTCCCCATTGCCGTAGAGGGGATCGTTCCACCGGCGGCCGGACCCCGGTCCTTCAGGCGGCCCGAACAACTCGACGCCCGTCTCCGGCGACGGTGTCCAGTCTCCCCAGCGCTCGGCGCGGGAGAGGAAGGGGAAGACGGCCTCGGGGGGGGCGGCGATCCGGGTGCTCCGCTCGGCGTTCCATCCGCTCGGGAGTAGGAAGCCGACGACCAGGATCGCGATGAAGAGGAGCGCCAACGAGCCGAGCACGAGCCCCGCAACGCGGTAGGGGTGATGCGTCGGGCCGTCCCCCAGACGACCGCGGGTGGCCTCCCGGGGCTCGCCCGGACCGGGAGGATGCTCACCCCTCCGCTCCGGCATCAGGGCTGGCCCCGTGACTGGCGCTCCGCCGCGACGCGGAAGATCGAATCCAGTGTGGTCCAGGCATTCTCCGCCATGCGGCGGTGCCCTTCCGCGGTGGGGTGGATCCCGTCGGCCTGGTTCAGCCCCGGGACCCCGCCGACCGCGTCGAGAAGAAGGGGGGTGAGAGCAACACTCCGGTCCCCGGCCACCCGGGGGAAGGCTTCGCGGAATCGCGTGGCGTACTCGGGCCCCAGGTTCGGTGGCGCCTCCATCTGGACCAGCACGATCTCGGTTTCCGGGTGGCTCTCCCGGACCCGGGAGACGATCGCATCAAGATTCGCCGCCATGTCGTCTGTGGGAATGGCGCGAAGCCCGTCGTTCGCCCCGGTCTCGACCACGAGCACGTCGGGGGACTGTCGGAGGATCCAGTCCACGCGCCGGAGCGCGCCTGCGCTGGTCTCTCCCGAGAGGCCCGCGTTCACGACCTCCACGTCGTGGCCCGCGGACCGCGCGAGCGCCCCCACCTGCGAGGGCCACGCCTCCAGCGCTGGGTCCACGAGTCCGAGCCCCTCGGTGAGGCTTGTCCCTAGAAAGACGACGCGAAGGGCGCCCCCGGCTGACTCGGCTTCGCTCTGCGAGAGAGAACCTTCGGTGCCGAACGGGCGTACCACTTCCGTCCCGCTCGCGGCGCGCTCGGCGGACGGGATCACCTCGGCTTCCTCGGGCGCGCATCCGGAAAGGGCGCCCACGGAGGCGAGGAGCCAGAACGTCGCCATGCGCATCGAGCTATCCGGGGTCGTGAAGGAGTACCGTAGCGGAAGCCACACCCTCCAGATCCTGAACGGCATCGACCTCACCGTCGAGTCGGGATCGGCGGTGACCGTGGTGGGTCCCTCGGGGAGTGGCAAGACCACGCTCCTCGGTCTGATGGCCGGGCTCGATCACCCGACGCAGGGGGAGATTCGCCTGGGGAACACCCTCCTGTCGAGTCTTACCGAAGACGGGCGTGCGGGGTTTCGGGCGGCCCACGTCGGGTTTGTCTTCCAGACGTTTCACCTCCTGGAGTCCCTTTCGGCTGTGGAGAACGTTCAGATCCCGCTCGAGCTCTCCCCACGCTCCCGTCTCTCGTCCACGCAGGTGCATCGGCGGGCCGCCGAGTTCCTGGACCGGGTGGGGCTCGGTGACAGGATGGACCACTATCCGGGACAGCTCTCAGGCGGAGAGCAGCAGCGGGTCGGGCTGGCGAGGGCGTTCGTGTCGGAGCCGAGCGTCCTGTTTGCCGACGAGCCCACGGGCAATCTGGACCGAAAGACGGGCGCTTTAGTCGGCCGGCTCCTTCGGGAGCTGAACGGCGAGCGGGGAACAACCATGGTCCTCGTGACGCACGACGAAGCCCTCGCCGAAGGCGCGGACCGCGTCCTCCACATGAAGGGTGGCCGGCTCGAGGAGGTCGGGTGACGGTGCCGTTCGCGCTCCGGCACGCCTATCGCGAGGGGCGGTCTGGGATTCGTCGCGTGGGGTGGTTCCTCGCCGCCGTCTCGATGGGCGTGGGCGTTCTCGTCGCCCTCTACGGGTTTCAGCGGGACGCGGCGGAGTCCGCTCGCGCGGAGGCTCGATTCATCCTCGGCGGGGACGTGAGACTGCAGGCGGCGACGCCGTTCGACCCGACGGTGGAGGCTCTCCTGGACTCGCTGGCGGCTCGTGGAGCCGTGGTCGCCCGGGGGGTCACGCTGGCCTCGATCGTCCAGGCTCCGGGGTCGGGGACGGCTCGTCTCCTCCAGGTGAACGGAATCGATGACCGTTTCCCGGCCGCCGGGGTCGCCACGGGCGAGCCGGCAGACGTACCCCGGCAGCTGGCCCGGGGTGGCGGGCTCGCCGCGGACGGGCAGGTGCTCCTCCAGCTCCGCGTAGAGCCGGGGGACTCCGTACGGATCGGAACCACCCGGCTGGAGGTCCTGGGGGAGATCCGGGACGTGCCCGTCGACCTGGAGCTCCAGTGGGCCGTCGGCCCACCGGTGTTCGTGTCCCTGGACGACGTCGAGGCCGCGGGGGTGCTCACGTTCGGAAGCCTCGCGCGCTACCGGGCGTGGGTCGCGCTTCCGGCCGGATCGGACATCCGGGGATTCGTGCGCACGTATCGCGGGCCTCTCAGGGCCTAGGGCGTCAGCCTCCGCACGGCGGAGCAGGAGCCAACGCGCTCGAGTCCGGCTTCGAGGAGCTGGCGCGCTTTCTGAGCCTGGTAGGCCTAATGGCGCTGATCCTCGGAGGGATCGGGGTCGGAAGCGCCGTGAACGTGTACCTTCGAGAAAAGGGGCCCACGATCGCGGTGCTCCGCTGCCTCGGCGCCGGTCGAAGGACGCTCGTTTCGGCCTATCTCGTTCAGACCGCCGGTCTCGGGGTGGTGGGCGCGGGGGTCGGGGTCGTGTGGGGTGTCGCGGCGCAGCTCTCCCTTCCTGGGCTACTCGCGCCCGTTCTGCCCTTCGATCTCACGGCCACGGTGCGTCCCGAGGGAGTTGTGCTCGGGCTCATCCTGGGGACGTGGGTCGCGGTCGTGTTCTCGCTTCTCCCGCTCCTCGGAGTCCACCGGATCTCTCCGCTGGCCGCTCTCCGCCCCCCCGGGAGCGAGGAGAACGGACGCGTCGGGGTCCTCGCGGTGGTGGTGGGCGCCCTCGTGTGGCTCAGCGTCTTCGGGCTCGCCTGGGTCCAGCTCGGGGGAGCCGAACCGGCCGCGATCGTCACAGCCGGCCTCACGGGCGTGTTCGTGGTGCTCGCGGCCGTTGCCCTGGCCCTCGCGCGCGCCGCGCGGACGCTCGTCCCCAGGGCCTGCGCCGTTTCCGGTCCGTCAGGGCCTGAGCGGCCTCTTTCGGCCGGGTAACCAGACCCCGGCGGTCGTTACGGCGCTCGGGCTCGGGGCGTTCCTGATCGGGGCCCTCCTCGTGGTCGAGGACGGCCTTAGAGCGGAGCTCCGGGTCCAGCTGGACGACGATCAGCCCTCCCTCGTTCTCTTCGACATCCAGAGCGACCAGACCACAGATGTGAGAGGGATTCTTCAGAGCGAGGGGCTTCCGGACGATCTCGTGCCCATCGTCCCCGCCCGGCTGTCGGAGGTCGCGGGGGAGTCGGTCTCCGACCTCTTGACCCAGCGTCGCAGGGGGCCGAGTTGGATGTACCGGCGGCTCTACCGCAACACGTACCGGGGGGAGCTCGGTCCCGCCGAGCGGCTGCTCTCCGGAAGCTGGTGGGGAGAGGGGGGAGAGGATCCGCGGGTCACGCAGGCGCTGGGGTCGGGGGGCGTTCGGGTGTCGCTCGAGCGGGAGCTCGCCGAAGACCTGGGTGTGGGGCTCGGGGACGTCATCGAGTGGGACGTCCAGGGCGTCCCCATCCGGTCGGTGGTGAGCTCGGTGCGCGAGGTGGAGTGGGCGTCGTTCCAACCCAACTTCTATGCCGTGTTCGAGCCGGGCTCGATCGATGACGCGCCGGCCACCTTCGTGTCTCTGGTGCGCGCGGACGATCCGGCCGTTCGAGAGCGGATTCAGAGGGCGGTCCTGACGGACTTTCCGAACGTGTCGTTTCTGGACGTCGCCCTCGTGCGAGAGGCGCTCCAGCGCATCGCGAGCCAGGTGACGCTCGTGCTCAGGTCCATGGCCGGGTTCGTGCTGGGCGGAGGGGGGCTCGTGCTGCTCGCGTCGCTCATGACCACGCGCTTCAAGCGCCGAAGGGAGAGTGCGCTCCTGAAGACCCTGGGCGCGTCGAGCGCCGTGATACGGAGAGTGCTCCTCTGGGAGTACGTCGCGATCGGCACGATCGGTGGCGCAGCGGGAGTCGCGCTCGCGGCGCTCGGAGGCAACTCTCTCCTTGGCTGGCAGTTCGACCTGACGGAACGCTGCCCTGGACCACGCTCCTGGCGCTCTGGGGCGGGATCGTCGTCCTGGCCGTCGCCGTGGGCTGGTCCGTGAGCGGTCCAGTCCTCCGTGCCACCCCGGTCTCCGTCCTCGGAGAGGAGCGGAGCTGACGCCCGTGACCGTCGCGACGCAGCCCGAGGGGGGCAAGAAGCAGGCGACCCTCTCGAGGGAGCTGTCCGAGTTCCTGATCGGGCTCTCGATCGCCGTCCATCGGTTTGCCATGTACCCGGGCGACCATCCGTCGCTGGCGCCGGCGGCCGAAAAGGTGATTACGGCGTTGGCGGACCTCCTCCAGGCGCGCCCCGCCCTCGCCCTGGGCGTGGCGCAGAAGCAGCTCATGGTCGAGGGCGTGGCCACGGACGAGCGTCATCCCGTGCTGTCGGACCTCGCCCGCCGGCTGCACTCCCATCAGCTTGGGGCGCTCAGCTTCACCAGTGGCACGACGCTCCAGGAGATCGAGCAGCTGCTTCGTACCCTCTCGGTCGAGCCAGAGCGGGGCGGCCGCCCCCTCGGGCTGCTCCCCGAGGAGACGCGTCCGACCTGGGAGCACGTGAAGCTTCTCTCAGTCGGGTACGAACGGCTCGAGCTCAAGGACTCGAGGGTTACCGGCGGCGACCGAGCCAAATCCCAGCAGCTCTGGCTCGGCCTGGCGCGGGCCGCCCTCGAGGACGAGGGGCTGGATCTGGACGACCTTCCCGATGGGGGGGCTTTGGCCGGGGTGATCCAGGCCCGCGGCGGGGACTCCAAGTACGAGCAGGTCATCGTGAGCTATCTGCTTCAGATGGCCGAGGAGCTTCGCGGGGGGGAGGGGGCGGACGCGGCAGAGATCCGAGAGAAGATGTCCGAGCTGATTCGGGAGCTGGACGAGGACACGATCAAGCGGATGATCGAGCTGGGAGGGGCCCGGTCGGACCGCACCCGCTTCGTCCGTGACGCCAGCCAGGGAGGCTTGGCGGTGGACACGGTGGTCAAGGTTCTCCAGGCGGCGGCCGAGGCGGATGGCCAGTCGATCTCGTCGTCGCTGACTCGCCTGCTTGCGAAGCTCTCTGCCCTCTCCGGGGATGGCGCGAATACGCTCCGCGCCGAGGCAGAGTCGGCCGTTCGCGAGCACGTGGAGTCCCTCATCTCCGACTGGGAGCTCGACGATCCCAATCCCGACGCCTACACCCAGATCCTGGACGGGATGGCGCGCGCGGCGCCGGCGCTCTCGGTCCAGCTCGACGAGGAGCGGGAGGTGCCCGGCTCGGAGCGGGTGATCCAGATGGCCCTCGAGTCGGACGCGTTCGGGGCCACCGTCCAGAAGGCGGTAACGGAGCTTATCGACCAGGGCGGAGTGGGCCGCCTGATCGAGCTTCTAGACGCCGCCCCTGAGGGGAGCCAGGTGGCGGATCGGCTGCGGTCCCACCTCATGACGCCTGTTCAGCTCAAGCGGATGCTGGCCGGGGACGACGTGGACGAGGATAACCTCCGGATCCTCGTGGATCGGCTGGGGTCCCACGCCATCGATCCCCTCTTCCAGTACCTCACGGAATCCGAGTCGCGCGCCGTCCGTCGCAAGATCTTCGACACGCTCGTGCGCCTGGGAGACAGCATCGCCGACGTGGCCGTAACCCGGCTCCGGGACGAGCGGTGGTTCGTGAAGCGGAACATCCTGGCCCTCTTCCAACGTCTGGAGAACCTTCCCGAGGGACTTTCGCTGCTCCCGTACCTCCAGCATCCGGACGCGCGCGTGCGTCGCGAGGCGTTCCTGGTCTCGTTCCGCATGCCGACGATTCGGGAGCGCGGGATCGCGTCGGCGATGGCCGACACGGACGAGCGCGTCGTGCGCATGGCGCTTCTCGAGGTGCAGGAGGAGCTTCCGGAGACCGTCGTCCCGGTCGTCGTGGGGCGTGTCCTCGAATCGGAGTCGCTCCGGCCGCTCAGGAGCCTCGCCGTCAGGGCGCTCGGAAACTCCGGATCGGCGCTGGCGCTGGAGACCCTGCTGAACGTCAGCTCCAGGGGGCGAACCCTTCTCGGAAAGCCTCGCCTGGCGCCCAAGTCGCCCGAGCTCCTGGCGGCCCTCTCGGCCCTCGCCGGTGGCTGGCGGAGCGAGCCCAGAGCCAAGGGGATCCTGGCCGTCGCGGAGCGGTCGAAGGATCTTCAGGTGCAGGCAGCGTCTCAAGGCGGAGGGAACGCGGGATGAACGATCTAGCGACTGGATGCCGAGGGACGGGCTTCTCGTGACGGCCCCGGTCCGGTTCCTGACGTCTCTTGCCCAGGCCTTCGCGGCCATGGGCCTCTACAAGGATGGCCACCCCGCGCGGGCCCGGGCGCTCGACGCGGTCTTCCAGCACGTGCAAGAGCTCCAGGAGCTCGATCCGCTGCCTGAGTTCACGTTCCTCGCCGGTGAGGTCCTGTACGGCAACGAGCCGCTTTGGGACCTGAAGGGGTGGGACTGGGCGGACCGGCTGGCCGCTGTGGGCGTCCAGCGGCTGGCTCTCACCGGGCCGGTCTCGCTCGGCGACGTCGAGCTCTTTCTCGAAGACGTGATGGGACGGGTGTCGGGAGAACCGAAACCCTCGGCCGAGGCGGTCGTGCGCTCGCTAGCCGTGGCGATGCACGGCGACCATCAGTTCCTCATCCCGCTCCTTCAGCTGAAGGAGTTCGATCAGTACACGACCACCCACGCCCTGAACGTCTCGATCCTCGCGATGGCGTCGGCCGAGTTCATCGGCCTCGGCGCGGGGGAGGTGCGGACCTTCGGGATCTCGGGACTCCTCCACGATGTGGGGAAGACGCGGATTCCGCCCGAAATCCTGAACAAGCCGGGGAAGCTCACCGACGAGGAGCGTGAGGTGATGAACGGGCACCCGGTGGACGGGGCCCGAATCATCATTGAGACCGACCATCAGCTCGATCTGGCCGCTGTGGTTGCGTACGAGCACCACATCCGGATCGACGGAGGTGGGTACCCAGCTCTCGCCTACCCCCGCTCGTGTCACCAGTGCAGCAATCTGGTGCACGTTTGCGACGTATTCGACGCGCTCCGAACGGATCGCCCCTATCGGGACGCGTGGGAGCATCAGCGCGTGATCGACTACGTGCGAGAGGGCCTTGGGAAAGAGTTCGAGTCCGAGCTGGGGCGCCAGTTCCTCACCATGATGGAGCACTGGGAAACCAGGATCACGACGATCCGGAGCGAGGACAAACCTCTTCCGATCGCGGCGGCCGGTGCGGAAGGTGCCGAGCAGGGGGCGGAAGGCGCCGAGCAGGGAGGGGAGCCGACGAGTGGCCCGGGCGGGGGGACCGGGGAGTCGGAGGGCCCAGCCTCCTAGTCGTGGGAGCTGCGGAAGATATCGGCCAGACGGGGAAGGGCGCTTCGTAGCGGGTCCATGAGCTTCGGGTCGAACTGCGAGCCGGCCCGCTCCGTGATCTGGGCCACGGCGTCGTCCCAGGGGAGCTGAGGGCGATACGCCCGGTGGCTCGTCATCGTGTCCAGCGAGTCCGCGACCGCGACGACCCGAGCCGGGACGGGAATGGCCTCCCCCGCGAGGCCGTCTGGGTACCCCTGTCCGTCCCAGCGCTCGTGGTGCCAGCCGGTAACAGCCAGCACGATGTCGTCACCGAGGAGCGGCTCCAGGATCCGGCGACCGGTACGAGGGTGCTTCTTCACCTGAGCAAACTCCTCTGCACTGAGCTGCCCTTCCTTGTTTAGGATCGCGTCCGAGACTCCGATCTTCCCCACGTCGTGGAGCTCGCACCCCAGCCGGAACAGATCCAGATCGAAGGAGCCTCCGTCGAGCTCCAGAACCTCGGCGAAGGCCACGCCGTACAGCGCAACCCGTTCGGAGTGTCCTCGCGTGTACGGGTCCCACACCTCCACCGCGGTCACGAGCGCCCGCGCCCCCTTCAGGACCGCTTCGCGGGCTTCGTCCGTGCGCCTGCGGCCTCCTCCGACAGCTGACGGCGGGCGCGCCGCTCCGCCAGATGACGGTCCCTCCGCGCGATCACGTCCACGAGATGCGACTGAAGTTCCGGCATGCCGAAAGGCTTGAACAGGTAGCGATCCGCCCCGGCGTTTAGCGCTTCCGCCGCCACCTGCGCGTCCCGGAAGCCGGTGATCACGATGACCTGGGTATGGGGCCAACGGGCCTTCACCGCCGTAACCAGCTCGTTTCCGGATGGCCCCGGGAGCCGGATGTCGGTGATGACGACGTCGAACTCCCGGCCCAGGGCCTTGATCCCTTGCGGGGCGTCCGGGACCTCAGTGACCGAAAAGCCCTCCCTCGCGAGAAACTTGGAGATCAGTGTACGCACGGAGGACTCGTCCTCCACCAGGAGGACGTGCCGTCCGGACCCGAACTTCGTGAACTGGTGGGGAAGCATGGTCACCGGGGGGCGGGACTTCCCGATCTCCTCGGAGGTGCGCGGGTACTCGGCCGCTGGGCCCTCCGGCTTCAAGGCGGCAGGGGCCGCTTCGTCCTGGGCGTCCGCATCGGGCATCACGAGGTCGAGCGGGCGACCGAAGATGCGGACGCAGTTCCGCCCGTCCTGCTTGGCCCGGTAGAGGGCGAGGTCCGCGGCGGCAATCAGCTCATCGGGCGAGCGCATCGAGGGGTGATACGCCGCGACCCCGGCGCTCACGGTGAGCGTGCCGTTGGAGAGGCGTAGGGAAGCGAGCGTCTCCCGCACACGCTCGGCGAAGACCAGCGCGCCCTCCTCGTCCGAGCCGGCAAGGACGGTGAGAAACTCCTCCCCCCCAAAGCGGCTGGACAGGTTCATCCTGCGCGTGGTGGACGCTAGGATCTCCGCGAACTCGCGAAGGCCTTCGTCTCCTGCCTGGTGCCCGTGGCGATCGTTGTACGCCTTGAAGTTGTCTAGGTCGAAGAGGATGACGGAGAGGAGCCGGCCGCGCTCCGCCGCCCCGAACTCGCTCTCGAGGAAGCCGCGGGCATGGCGGCGGTTCGGGAGGTGCGTGAGGATGTCCGTGAGGGCCATGTCCTCCACGTCCGCCCGCTCGCGGTGAAGCATCTCCCGTCACCCACCCGATCCCCACGGAGATCCCGAGGTACACGACGACGATCCAGAAGAGGAGGTCGGGGATCGCGCGGCCGAGCAGGGTCGCCATCACCTGCGTGAGGGAGATCGCGGCCATCCCCATCGCCAGGGCCGTGGCCACGCCCCTCCAACCTCGATAATAGGCGAGGAGGAACGCCGGGATCAGTGCGACGAGCCAGAGCAGGGCGCCGGCCTCGCCCAGCGTCTCGGGAAACCCGAGAGCACCCACGACGGGGACGGCGAGCGCGCCGACGGAGAACCCCAGGGCCCGTAAGGGCACCTCTCTACCGGCGTAGGGTGAGGATTCAGCCATCCGCGTCCGTCGTCACCCTCCGGTCGGCCCGAGATCCGCGTCTCCCCTCGGCTCCCCGGGTCGCCGCGCTCCTCTAGGTTGGGCGCACGAAGGTGGCCTCGGGGCAGGGAATGGCGGAGAATATGCGGTTTGGGTCCCGAATTCGACAGCCGCGCCGACCCCTAGGCGGACCCGAATGACCCCCGGCCCCCCGGTCAAAGGTGGTCCCACCAGAGGGGGTCGATCGAGAGGATCGCTTGCCACTCGCCGCCGTTCCAGCCGCGAGCGGCCTCCACGAGGAGGATGTCCCAGAACAGCCCGACCCCGATCGAAAAGGTGGACCTGACACCGTCCGTCTCCGCGGCATCCCACCGAGAGAGGACATCCGCGTCCGCGCCCCCCGACCACCCGGAGTGGACGGCGCCTCGAAGCCGAAGGAGAGGCGTTCCGAGGTCGGTGGAAGCCTCCAGCGAAGCCGCGGCCGCATGCTGACCTGCGAACCGGTGGAACGGGTATCCGGGCAGCGTTCCCCGGCCGCCCAGGAGGCGATGCCCCTGGGGAATGGGGTCCCCGAGCCAGCTCCATTCGCGAGCCCGGAGCGCCAGCTCCCGCTCGCCCGACGGTGGCCCCCAGATGGCCTCGAGTGC
The DNA here is from genome assembly GCA_965198065.1 of Longimicrobiales bacterium. Classification (GTDB taxonomy): domain Bacteria; phylum Gemmatimonadota; class Gemmatimonadetes; order Longimicrobiales; family Gaopeijiaceae; genus SHZS01. The sequence goes on from CBDAON010000004.1 coordinate 2,391,615, forward strand.
CAGGGCGACTGCCCAACCTGCCCCCGGGCCGCCGGCGAGAACGTCCAGACCGGCGTCCACCGTGCCCCGGCCCGAGCCCGGCCAGGACACGGCCTCCTCGACTCGGGCTCCCGCCCTCAGGAAATCTCCCTCCGCGATGGCCCGTACGGGTCGGAACGATCGGCCCGAGGCGAGTGGCGCGCTTCGGACGAGAAGCTTGGCGTTTTCGGCGCGCTCCCATCCGAGGGCGAAGGAGAAGCGGCGTTCTGTGCTCGAGGTCCTGGCCAGCTGGAGATGGACGCCGGAGGCGTAGAACGGGTCCCGGTAGTCCTCTGCACGGACGAGGGCCGCCAGGCTCGATAGGAGGGGGTCGCTCCCCGGAGTGAGCCCCAGGTCGCTGAACGCCTTCCGGCTCGCCCCTACTTCGGCGGTGGTCTCCGGCCCGATCGCGAGCTCGACTCCCAAAGTTCCGTGCGGGTCCTCCGGCTCGACACGGTAACCGGCGTGGCCGCGCACGGTCACGCTCCCTCCCGGCCGGAAGGCGGCTCCCGCGCCCAGAGCCAGCCCCTCCGTCCGGGAAAAGTGGATCAGGGAGGAGAAGCCCGGGAGGTGGAGGCGCAGGGGAGAGAGCCCCGAGGACGGCTGGCCCCTCGCCAGCTCCATGGCCCTGGCCCGAAGCTCCCGGGGATCGGCGTCCACCACGACGTCGGAGAGCCCGTCCCGGGCCAGCCCGTCGAAGAGGCCGACGGGGAACTCGTACGCCCTCCGGGCCGCAACGGGCTCGGCAGTCACGGGCTCAAGGCTCGCCAGCGCGTCGGGCAGGGCGACGTTCAGCTGGTAATCCCCAGTTCGAAGGACCGCTCGGATGACCGTGCCCACGCCGATGTCGAGCTCGGGGATCTCTCGCCGGACTTCGATCCGCTGGAGGTTCGGGAGCCAGTAGAGTCCCTCCCACAGCCCGTAGTCCAGGTCGACCGAGATCCTGTCCGTGCGAGGGTCCACATACGACGCGGGCGTGAACGTGAACGCCATCCGTACGATCTGGGCGGAACGCTGGTCCACGGTGACGGAGCCGATGATTCCCGGCGCGGCGGGATCGACGGGACGGACGTCCAGCTCGTACAGTGTCAGGGGCTCAGGTCGTCCCGGTAGCCGCAGCGAGAGGGAGTCCGCGAGGCGGAACTCGTACGGCTCCCCGCCGAGGCCCTCCTCGTCGAGGGGGGCGAAGGGGTGAGGAACGCCCGCCACGTCCCTTCCGGCGCCGACCCGGATCTCGTTCCCGAGCCCGTGCTGGACCAGGGTCAGCCGATCCACGTAATAGCGGAAATTGCGGACGGGGAGCCGGGTTTCGCTCCGCTCTCCGAGCATGTGCTGCTGGACCAAGTCCGGCGCTTGCCAGCGGAGCTCTACGGCGACCTGATCCACGCGGATGAGCGCGCGCTGGCCCACCTCCGGGTCCACGAAGAAGTAGATGTGCCCCTGCGTGAGCGCCCGATAGCTCCGGAGCGTCCCGTCCTGGACGAGGGTGGCCCGTGCCGCTCGGGCCCGCCCCACCAGCGCGAGGACCCGCTCCGAGCTCCAACTCTCCTCGATCTCGGCCGCCCCCTGCCCGGCGGCGGCCCCGGGAAGGGCGATCGAAGCGGCAATCGCGACCCGGATTGCCAGATGGGATCCGAGACGGTGCATGGAGGTCTGCGCAAACGCCAAAGGGACCTCGGGGAGTCAGGACTCCGGCGACCCCGCCAACGGGCACCGGAATTTGGTTAAACTACTCCCGCCGAAACAACCGAGCCCAGGGCCGGGCCGTGACCCGCTGCCCCCGGCCGTAACGTACCCCCGGCGGGCATCCGCATCCGCGCTTGCCCGCCCCACGTCAGGGAGAGCGTCTCCGCTTGTCCGTCGCGCTCGAGAAGGAGGTCCTCCGACGGAGGACCTTCGCCATCATCAGCCACCCCGACGCCGGGAAGACCACCCTCACCGAGAAGCTCTTGCTCTACGGTGGGGCCATCCACCTCGCTGGCTCGGTCCGCGCGCGCAGGGCGGCCCGCCATGCCACGTCGGACTGGATGCAAGTGGAGCGGGAGCGGGGAATCTCCGTTACGTCCAGCGTGCTCCAGTTCGAGTGGAGAGGCTTCCAAGTGAATCTCCTCGACACGCCCGGCCACCAGGACTTCTCGGAAGATACCTACCGCACCCTGGTCGCGGCGGACTCCGCGGTCATGCTCCTCGACAACCGGAAGGGGGTGGAGGAGCGCACGCGCCGGCTTTTCGAGGTCTGTAAGCTCCGGCGGATCCCGATCGTCACCTTCGTGAACAAGTGCGACCGGGTGGGTGTGCCGCCCCTCCAGCTCCTGGACGACGTGGAGGCGGAGCTCGGCATCCGCTTCGCGCCCGTCACCTGGCCCGTCTCCGACGGGACAAACCTCGTGGGCGTCTATGACCGGGACGCGTCCGAGGTGCGCCTCTTCCGGCGGAGCGCTGACCACGGGCAGTCCAGGGCCGGGGAGGAGTCCGTAGTGCTCTCGGATCCGTCGTTCCGGGAGCGCCTCGGGCCCCAGGTCCACGCACGTCTCGTGGAGGAGCTCGAGCTCCTCGAGCAGGCCGGCGCTCCCTTCGACGAGGCCGCGTTCCTTGAGGGCGGCCTGACGCCGGTCTTCTTCGGGAGCGCGCTCACCAACTTCGGTGTCGAGCGGTTCCTCGCCTGGTTCCTCCAGCACGCGCCGCCTCCGGGCCCGCGGGCGACCGAGCGGGGAGAGGTGGCGCCGCTCGACCCCCGCTTCAGCGGGTTCGTCTTCAAGATTCAGGCGAACATGGACCCCAGGCACCGGGACCGGGTCGCGTTCCTCCGGGTGTGCTCCGGAAGGTTCGAGGCCGGCTCGACGGTGACGAATACCCGCTCCGGGAAGACCGTCCGGCTCGCCCGCCCGCAGCAGTTCTTCGCCCGGGAGCGAGAGGCGGTGGAAACCGCTTGGCCGGGGGACGTCGTGGGGGTCCACGACCGCGGAGGCCTCCGGATTGGGGACACCCTCTCCGAGGGTGGAGAGGTCGCCTTCGACCCAATCCCCTCCTTCGCCCCCGAGCACTTCGCCCGAGTAGAGGTTTCCGATCCCCTGAGACGGAAGCACCTGGATAAAGGGCTCGTCGAGCTGTCGGAGGAAGGTGCCGTGCAGGTGTTCCACGAGGACGAGGCCGGCGCGCCCCGACCCGTTATCGGAGCTGTGGGCCCCCTCCAGTTCGAGGTCCTCGTGCATCGGCTGGAGAGCGAGTACGGTGTTGCGGCTCGCTTGGAGCCCCTCCACTTTGCGGACGCCCGGTGGGTGACGGGGCCAGATGAGGAGATCCGACGAGTAGCTGGAGGATACGACTGCGCCCTCGTGAGGGACTGGAACGAGCGGCCCCTTCTGCTCTTTCGAAGCGAGTGGGTCCGTCGGACCACGGAAGAGCGGGAGAAGAAGCTCGGGTTCCACACCGTCGCGCCGGGCTAGGGATGGACTGTGGCTCCAGCTCCGAGGCGGCAACCTCCTGAGCCGTCCGGCCCCCCCGCCCGTGGACGGGCGCTCGGGGCCTCGCGCTGCGTCATGAAACGAGCCTTCCTACGTCGCCCGATTCGTTGCCCTGCGTCGAGTTCCTCACATACCTTCTCCACGGAGTCTTCGTTTTCCCGGAGCTTCGTGTTCGCACCATGGTCGGGCGCACTCGAACCTCCCAGACGAGGCACGTTCCCATGCAAAGAACACTACGGCAGGTGGCCGGGGCCCGCGTGTCGGGGGCTCTCCTTCTTCTTCTCGCGGGCGCATCGGCGCTCGCGGCGCAGCAGGGTGCCATTCAAGGGAGCGTAACGGACGCCGAGACGGGAGCGGGGGTCCCGACCGCGCTCGTGACCGCCGCGGGACAGGACGGGCGCGAGGCCGGCGCGGTCCTCACGAACCGGGACGGACAGTACCGGATCGCGCTTCCGCCCGGCTCGTATGCGCTGACGGTGTCTGCTATCGGGTACGGGACACAGGAGATGGGGAGCGCACAGGTGTCGGGAACGGGCACGGCCACCTCGAACGCGACCGTCGGGAGACGGACGATCGAGCTCGCTCCGCTCGTGGTGAGCGTGGGACGCACGTACGAGAAGGCCATTACCGCCCCAGCGCATGTCGAGGTCATTTCCCAGGAGGTCGTGCGCAGCCGCCCGACGATTACGCCAATAGACCATGTGCGCTCGATTCCCGGCGTAGACGTGATCTCCCAGGGACTCCAGTCCACGAACGTCGTGGTGCGGGGCTTCAATAACATCTTCTCGGGAGCGCTCCAGACCCTCACGGACAACCGGATCGCGAGCGTTCCGTCGCTTCGCGTGAACGTCATGAACTTCGTGCCCACCACGGACGAGGATATCGAGAGGATCGAGATCGTCCTCGGACCCGGCTCAGCGTTGTACGGGCCGAACACCGCGAACGGCGTGATGCACATGATCACCCGGTCTCCACTGACCAGCCCCGGCTCCTCGGTGAGCCTCATGGCGGGTGAGCGGAGCGTGCTCGGGGGCACGGTGAGGATCTCGGGCCGGCCGTCCGAAACGTTTGGGCTCAAGATCTCGGGACAGTACCTCCAGGGGGACGAGTGGATCTACCGGGACTCCGTGGAGGTGGCCGAGGTCGCCAAGTTCGAATCGGATCCGGCCTTCTGGAGGCAGGACCTCATGTCTGCCGCCGGGATCGATCAGGCGGAGGCCGACCGCAGAGTCGCACGCGTTGCCGCCCGGGACTTCTCGATCGAGCGATGGAGCGGCGAGCTCAGAGCGGACTGGGCGATCGACGAGCGCACGACCGCTGTCTTCACGACCGGGATCTCGAACGCCGCCAGTCAGATCGAGCTCACGGGCCTGGGCGCCGGCCAGGTGGACGACTGGCGGTACAAGTTCTATCAGGCGCGAGTGAGCCGGGACCGCTTGTTCGCTCAGCTCTACCTGAATCAGAGCGATGCGGGGGACACGTTTCTCCTTCGCAACGGCTCTCCGATCGTGGACCACTCGGAGCTGTTCGTGGCGCAGCTCCAGCATGGCGCGACTCTCGGCGCCCGCCAGACGTTCACGTACGGGCTCGACTTCATCTGGACGAATCCGGACACCGAAGGCACGGTCAACGGTGCCTACGAGGACGAAGACAAGACCACGGAGGTCGGAGGCTACATCCAGTCCGAGACCGAGCTCACGCCGACCCTGGACTTCGTGCTCACCGGCCGGGTCGATGAGCACTCGGCCCTTCCGGACCCTGTCTTCTCTCCCCGGGCCGCCCTCGTGTACGAGCCCGTGCAGGGACAGGCCTTCCGCCTGACCTTCAATCGGTCGTTCTCGACGCCGACCTCGATCAACCAGTTCCTTGATCTCGGGACGGCGAGCCCGGATCGGAGCGCCGGGCTCCTGGGCTTCAGCGTGCGGGTGCAGGGGACGGGGGAGAGGGGCTTTTCCTTCGCGCAGCCGGACGGGTCGTACCTCATGCGAGTGCCCGCGCTTCTCGGAGGGCCGAATCAGCTCCTTCCCGCAGCGAACGTGGCCCTGTTCTGGCCGGCCGCGGTCCAGGTCCTTGCCCAGCAAGCTGCCGCACTGGGCAGGCCGATTCCCCAGGACCAGGTGAACTATCTCCTCACGCTCCAGCCTACGGAGGAGGACATCGCGCCGGGTTATCGTGACCCGGTAACCGACGAGCTGGGGCTCCTGGCCAACCGGGAGGTCCCGGATCTGGCGCCCATTCGGGAATCCACGCAGACGGGGTTCGAGGTCGGCTACAAGGGTCTCCTGGCGGGGCGGACGGTCCTCGCCGCCGACGTGTGGTATTCGCGTATCGAGCGCTTCGTCACGCCGCTGACCGTCCAAACGCCGTTCGTGACGCTTGCTCAAGGATCGGTTGCCACCTACCTCGTTCCGCGCCTTCAAGCGATCGGGATGGAGCCTGCGGTGGCGGAAGCCACGGCGGCGGAGCTCGCGGCTGGAATCGCGGCCATTCCGGTGGGCGTCGTTTCGTCGGCGGACGTGAACGCGAACGGCGCGCAGCTCCTGGCCACGTACTCGAACTTCGAGAAGGACATCGACCTGTGGGGCGTAGACCTTTCCGCGACGTACCTGCTCAATAACGCATGGTCTGTAAGCGGAAACGCGTCGTTCGTGAACGAGGATTCGTTCACGAGCGAGCGCGGTCAGACCGTCGTGCTCAACGCGCCCAAGTCCAAGGGTGGCCTGGCGATCAGCTACCACGACAACGGGAGGGGCGTGGACGCCGAGCTGCGCGCGCGCTTTACCGGGGACTTCCCGGCGGCCTCCGGCGTGTACGAGGGATTGGCCTGCATCCCGGCGGGTGAGGGGGATAGCGACCCATGCGTCGATTCCAGCACTCTGGTGGACCTGAACCTGTCGCACCGGATCCCGGGATTCCCGTCCGCCACGGTCCAGCTCTCCGTCCAGAACCTCTTCGACAGCGAGTATCGGAGCTTCCCCGGAGTCGCGCGAAGCGGCCGCCTGGGGCTCGTCCGGCTCCGCTACGAGTTCTGATGGGAGACGAGCGCCGAGGACCGTGACGCAGAGAGCAGATGGGGAGCCGGGTGGTGAGGGCTCGGGCTCCGGAGCCGTTCGCCTCATCGAGGGAGAGGACGATTTCCGGGCCTCGGTCCTCGAGTCCGCCGTGCCCGTTCTCGTCGCCTTCTCTGCGGTCTGGTGCGCCCCCTGCGCCTGGCTCGAGCCGTACCTCGAGGAGATTCAGCGACAGGGCGGGGAACGGATCCACACGGCCAAGGTGGACGTGGATCGTGACCGGGAGCTCGCGCGGCGCTACGGGGTGACCAGCGTTCCCACCGTCGTCCATGTCCGGGGAGGGGAGGAGGTGGCGCGAAGCCTCGGGATCGAGCCGCACCGCCTGCGCGCCATGGCGTTCGGCGCAACCGAGCCAGAGGACGAAGCCGCTCCAGGCTGATTCGAGATCGGGCCGCCCGGGCGTCGGCTGAGCCCGCGAGCCAACCGGAAACCCCGCGGCCCCTCAGCGTTGACGCGGGGTGGGCCTTTCGTATACATACGCGCATGAATCCCACAGGCGGTCCCGAGTCCCGGCGCGTTCTGGTCGGCGTGCTGGGGGCGACCGGTTATACCGGGCGGGAGCTGCTCGAGCGGCTCGGCCGGCACGACGGCGTTCGCGTCGTGTTCGCCACCTCGCGCTCGGGCGCGGGGGAGCCCTCGATCCTGCCGGAGCTGCACCTCGTGTCTCCCGAGGCCGCGCCGATCGGAGACGCGGAGGTCGTCTTCCTCTGCCTTCCGCAGGGCGATGCCGCGGCATGGGTCGATGAGACGAAGCCCGCCTCTCGCGTCGTGGACCTGACGGCGGACCATCGTCCCGGCTCGGGACGGGAGAACGGATTCGTGTACGGGCTGGCCGAGCTCCACGGGGCGCAGCTCAAGGGCGCCCGGAACGTGGCGAACCCGGGCTGCTACCCGACGGGGGTTCTCATGGCGCTCGTGCCCCTCGTAAGGGCGGGCGTCATGGACCGGGAGCGGCTCACGGTCGTAAACGCGGCCTCGGGCGTGACGGGTGCCGGCCGGACCCCCCGGACCGACCTTCTCTTCGCCGAGATCTTCGGGAACTACCGAGCGTACGGCGAGGGGAACAAGCACCGGCACCTGAAGGAGATCCACGCGCTGCTCCCGGATGTCCCGATCCTCTTCCAGCCGCACCTCCTCCCCGTCTCTCGGGGGATCCTGGAGACGATCACGGTCCCAGTCCGAGACGGAGAGGGCGCGGAGGCTGTGAGGAGGTTCTGGAGAGAGGCGTTTGCGGGCGCGGGCGCGGTCGAGATCCTTCCGGAGGGTCTCCCCGACCTCACGAGGGTCGTGGAGACAGACCGGCTGGCTCTGGGAGCCGTGGACGTGGTGGGCGTGACTCCGAGAGTGGTCACGGTCGTGGCCGCGCTCGACAACCTGGGGAAGGGTGCGGCGGGACAGGCCGTCCAGAACATGAACCTCATGCTCGGGTGGCAGCTCGATCGGGGACTGCTGTGCTGACGGTCGTCAAGATCGGCGGGGCCTGGCTGGAGGGGGGTACGCGCTCGGAGACCTTCGCCGAGTTGGCCCGCTTGAGGGGTCGCGTCGTCGTCGTGCACGGGGGAGGGAAGGAGATCTCCCGCTGGCTCGACCGCGTGGGTGTTCCCGTGGAGTGGGCGGACGGGCTCCGGGTCACGCGCGGGGACGCGCTCACGGTGACGGCCATGGTCCTCTCCGGTTGGGTGAACAAGCGGGTCGCGGAAGCCCTGGATCGGGCCGGGCGTAGGGCATTCGGGCTCTCGGGGGAAGACGCGGGGACGATCCGCGCGCTTCCGCTCGACCCCGCCCGTTACGGCGAGGTGGGCCGCGTGGAGAGCGTCGATGCGGCCCCGCTCAGGGCGCTCCTCGAAGCCGGCTTCACCCCGGTGGTCTCGCCCGTGTCCCGGGGCCCCGACGGGCGGCCCCTGAACGTGAATGCGGACGAGGCGGCGATCCGGGTCGCCGTGGCCCTCGAGGCCGACCGACTGCTCCTGCTCTCGGACGTGCCGGGCGTCCTGGTGGAAGGAGAGCTCCTCGGAAGCCTAGGCCGGGACGACGCCCGTCGCCTGGCGGAAGGGGGCGTGCTCGAGGGAGGGATGCGGGTGAAGGTCGAGCAAGCCCTGGAGGCCGCGGACGAGGGGGTCGAGGTGCGCATCGGCGATGAAGGGCTCCTCACCGGGTCGCCGGGCACCGAGATCCGCGGCACCGCGCATTCGTCGGCGCTCTCCCCGCGACTGTCCTCGGGCTCCGGATGAGCCCCGTAAACGTGGATCTCCGGGCCGCGCTTCTTGACGTCTATCGGCCGCCCGAGCCCGTGTTCGTCCGGGCCGAGGGGAGCGAGGTCGTGGACGAGGCCGGTCGTCGCTACCTCGACTTCACTTCCGGGATCGGGGTAAACGCGCTCGGGCACGGCCATCCCACCGTCCTCGGGGCCATCGAGGGGGCCCTTCGCACTGGGCTCGTCCACGCGTCGAACCTCTTCCGGACCCGGCCCGCCGAGGAGCTCGCCCGGGTCCTCACGGAGCGGACGGGGCTCGATCGGGTGTTCTTCTGCAACTCGGGGGCCGAGTCCGTTGAGGGTGCCCTCAAGTTCGCGAAGAAGTGGGCCAAGGTCGGTGGGGGAGCCGACAAATACCGCGTGGTCGCCCTGAAGGGTGCGTTCCACGGCCGGCTCCACGGGAGCCTCGCGGTGACGGATCGGCCCGACTATCGAGCGCCCTTCGAGCCGCTCATGCCGGGGGTGGACTTCGCCGACCCCGACAGCCCGGCCGATCTGGACCGGCTGCTCGATCCGGCCCGGACGGCTGCGCTCATCGCGGAACCCATCCAGGGAGAGGGCGGGATCCGGGCGCTGCCGTCTGAACTGCTCGTGCGGATGCGCAAATGGACCCGGGAGCGAGACATCGCCCTGATCCTGGACGAGGTTCAATGCGGGCTGGGTCGCACGGGGACGTTTCTCGCGTGCGAGGAGGCGGGGATTCTGCCCGACCTGCTCTGCCTCGCAAAGCCCCTGGGGGGCGGCCTCCCGATGGGGGCGATTCTCCTCTCCGAGAAGATTGCCGCGGCCATAGAGGCCGGGGACCACGGAACGACGTTCGGGGGTGGGCCGCTGGTCTCAGCGGTGGCGCTCGCCGTAGTCGGCGTGGTGGGGGATGCCGCCTTCCTCGTGGATGTCAGGCGGAGGGGGGAGCAGCTGGGCGCGCTCCTGAATGGGCTCGCCCGGGAGCTCGGGCCGGTCGTGCGGGAAGTGCGGGGGAGGGGGCTCATGTGGGGGATCGAGATCGAGGAAGGCGCAGGTGCCGTGGTGAAGCGTCTCCGTGACCTGGGGCTCCTCACGGTTCCAGCCGGCTCCAACGTGGTTCGACTGCTTCCCCCGCTCACGGTGAGCGAACAAGAGATCGAGCGGGCCGTTGGGATCCTCCGAACAGGTCTCCCAGCGACGTGACCGGGCTCTGGGGTGGACGTTTCCGGGGAAAGCTCGCGCCCGAGATGGAGGCCCTGAACCGCTCCCTTGGAACGGACGGGCGCCTCTGGCGGGAGGACGTCCGGGGAAGCCGAGCGTGGGCGCGAGGGCTCCTGGGTGCCGGGGTGCTCACTCCGGACGAGCACGCCCGCCTTCAGGTCGGTCTCGATCAGGTCGAAAAGGCGCTGGAGGGCGGCATTCCCGGGGACGCCCCCGACGAGGACGTCCACTCCCTCGTCGAGCGACTCTTGGGGGAGGCAGTAGGAGCGCTCTCCGGAAAGCTCCACACCGGGAGGTCTCGGAACGACCAGGTCGCCACGGACCTCCGCCTTTGGGGGATGGAGGCCGCCCGCTCCCTCGAGAGCCTTCTCAACGAGAGCGTGCAAGCCCTTGTAGCGCTGGCGGATTGGGGCATTGACCTCATCCTCCCGGGATACACCCACCTACAGCCCGCGCAGCCGGTCAGGGCGGCTCACTGGGCCCTCTCACACGCATGGCCTCTCCTCCGGGACCGCAACCGGATCCGTCGAGCGGGAGAGGCGGCGGGAGTCCTCCCGCTGGGCTCCGGAGCGGTGGCGGGCTGCCCGTTTCCTGTGGACCGGGAGGCGCTGGCGGCCGGGCTCGGCTTTCGGGCCGTGTCCGAGAACTCCATGGACGCGGTTAGCGACCGGGACTGGTCGGCCGAGGTGGTTTTCGCGGGCGGCCTCCTTGGGGTCCACTTGTCCCGCCTCGCGGAGGATCTGGTTGTCTTCAGCGCTCGGGAGTTCGGGTTCGTCCGGATCGGGGACGACTACTCGACGGGCTCTTCCCTCATGCCTCAGAAGCGGAACCCGGACGTGGCGGAGCTCGTGCGCGGCAAGGCCGGCCGGCTCATCGGGAACGTGGTGGGCGTCCTGACCCTCCTAAAAGGCCTTCCGGCTGGCTACAACCGCGACCTGCAGGAGGAAAAGGCGATCCTGTTCGACACAGTCGATACGCTCGCCATAGCGCTTCCCGCCTTGACGGGGGCGCTCCGGAACACGTCGTATCGGCCGGACCGAATCACCCAGGCGCTAGATCCGGAGCTTCTCGCTACCGATCTCGCCGACTACCTCGTGAAGGCCGGAGTGCCATTCCGAGAGAGTCACGAGATCCTGGGCGGCCTCGTGCGAGAGGCGGAGGAGCGGGGGGTGCCGCTCAGCGGGTTGCCGGACGACGTGTTCGGAAAGGCCCACGTAGCCTTTGCCGAAGGATTCCGGGCCATCTTCGATTGGGAGCGGTCCGTCGAGGCGAGAGACACCGTCGGCGGTACGAGCCGGAGGGCCGTGCAAGCCCAGATCGACGAGGCGCGGGGTCGCCTGGAGGGCTGAGGGGACCGCTGCCGGAGGCCGAGTGGCCCGGAGGAGCGCCCCTATCGTCCCCTTCTCACACGATTACCGCCCGATCTTACGTGCCGTCGGCGTTGTCGCGGTTTCGAGCGTCCGTCCCACCGCCGCGACGAACGGATGTAGCGTTCATGTTTCCCTGCTTCATCACGTACTCCGCGGCGAGCAGGAGGTCCTCGATCGTCGAGGATGGCCCCCGCTTGAGGAGGACGGGTCGATGGACGCGTCCGACTTCGGTCAGGAGCGCGAAGTTCTGCATGTTACGGGCGCCCACCTGGAGGACGTCGGCGTGCCCCGCGACCACCTCGACCTGCCGGGTATCCATGACCTCGGTCACGACTGGGAGGCCCGAGATGGTGCGGGCGCGGGCCAGGATCTCCAGGCCCTCCTCCTCCAGGCCGCGGAATGAATACGGGGAGGTGCGGGGCTTGAAGGCACCACCCCGGAGGGCCCGGGCTCCCGCGGAGCTGACGGCGGCGGCCGTCTCGATGAGCATCTTCTCTCCCTCGACCGAGCATGGTCCGGCAATCACGACGACCGCGTCGCCTCCGATCTCCACGTCCCCTACCGCAATCCTGGTCGGGCCGGCCGAAAACTCGCGAGCGGCGAGCTTGTAGGGGCGCATGACGGCATGCACGGCCTCGACCCCCGGCATCGCCAGGAGAGGAACGTGCTGGAGCCGCGCTTCGTCCCCAATGCACCCGATGACGGTCCGACTCTCTCCCCGGGACACGTGTGTCCGGAGCCCCAACGCCTCGACCCTCTCCCGGATCTGATCGAGCTCCTCGTCGGTCACGTGGGGGCCTGTTACGATGATCATGGCGGCATTCCTCCTGGCGTTCTGACTGCAAGTGAGAGTGAAAAAAAAAATCGGCTTCCGGAGGTCCCGGGAGCCGAGTCGTCACGTGCGCATGTTGCTTTGCTCAGCCGATCGCTATGCGCACGCCTCCTCGGGGCTCCCGAAGCGGGGCCAGAAGCCGAAGTACGCGAAGTACCGGGCGCGGCGGCGGGTGCGTGACGCCTCGCCCAATGGGGCGACGCGAATCCCGCACGTCCAGGGCCTCGTTGAGGGTCGGCGCATGAGGAAAAGTGTGTGAGAGGCGTCAGGGGATGTCAAGGGCGATCCGGGGCAATGTGGCGCGATCTGAGGGGATGCGGCGCGATCCGGGCCGAGCGCGCGCCCGACCGGCTCTCCGGGCGCCGACCCACGAACGGTGCACGGAGCGGCGCCGTACGCCCGGTTTCCTGTCTCAGTTTCCACTGGTCAGTGAGCGGGGCCCCTCCTAGATTTGCGGCAGTCCGTCCCGGGGGGCCGAAGGGCAGACCCGGTGAGATCCCGGGAGCGCCGAGGAATCCCGCGTGCGGAGGCCCGAAATGGCAGGAAAGAGCGTGAGCGCGACCATGGCTCCTCCGAGTGACGCGGTCGTGCGCCGCCCCGCCCTGGATGAGCTGGACCTCCCCCTGGGAAAGCGGGTCCGGCTCCACCGCCTCCTGTACGAGAACGGGCTCCGGAACGGGACCCTCCTCGTCCTACCCATCGATCAGGGCCTCGAGCACGGGCCGGTCGATTTCTTCCCGAACCCCCCGTCGCTGGATCCGGACTATCAGTGGCGCCTGGCGGCCGAAGGGGGGTTCAACGCTCTCGCGTGCCACTATGGCCTCGCCCGGAAGTACATGGGCCGCTATGCAGGGAAGATCCCCCTGATCCTGAAGCTGAATGGGAAGACGAATATTCCGTCGGACGACCTGGCCCTCTCGCCGGTCACGGGAAGCGTCGAGGACGCGGTGGCCCTGGGCGCCGAGGCGGTGGGGTACACCCTCTATGTGGGATCGCCGCGCCAGGACGACGACTTCATCCAGTTCCAGTCGATCCGGGAGGAGTGCGACCGGTACGGGATGCCTCTCGTCGTATGGGCGTACCCCCGGGGCGAGGCGGTCGAGGCAAAGGGGGGCCGCAGCTCGCTCTATGCGGTGGATTATGCGGCCCGGGTCGCGCTCGAGCTGGGTGCGGATGTCGTGAAGCTGAACCTTCCGAAGCGCTCGGCCCGGGATTCCGACCAGCCGGGCGCCTATGCGAAGCTGGAGTGGGAGTTCGAAGAGGGTGTGCGGCGCGTCTTCAAATCCGCCGGCCGATGCCTGATCCTCGTGAGTGGAGGGAGCAAGCTGTCCGACGACGACCTTCTCGACAAGGTTCGCGTGTCCATGTCTTGCGGGGCCACCGGACTCATCTTCGGCCGCAACATGTGGCAGCGGCCCATGGACGAGGCCCTGGCGATTACCGCGAGGGTGAGGAACGTGCTGGCGGAATTCCCCGTTTGAGCGAGGTGCAGGTACGGTCCTCGGAGTCCGAGAAGCGGGCGGCAGGGCGCGCGGCCCTGGAAGAAGTCGAGCCCGGGATGATCCTGGGGCTCGGGACGGGGAGCACCGTCCGCTTCTTCCTCGAGTCGCTGGGGGAGGCCCTCTCGGTGGGGCGAATCCGGGACGTCAGAGGGGTGCCTACGTCACGGGACACCGAGGCTCGATGCGAGCACCTCGGGATTCCCGTGGTGGAGCTGGACGACGGGGTCGAGCCGGATCTCGCGGTGGACGGCGCGGACGAGGTGTCTCCCTCCCTCGACCTGATCAAGGGGCTCGGGGGTGCGCTCCTCCGGGAGCAGATCGTCGCCCAGGCCGCCTGCCGCTTCGTCGTTATCGTGGATTCGGGAAAGGAAGTGGCAGCGCTCGGAGAGCGGTCTCCCGTACCTGTGGAGGTTCTTCCGTTCGGGTGGCGGTCCCAGCTTCCGTTCTTCCGGGCGCTCGGAGCCGACCCCTGCCCGCGGGAGGGACCCGAGGGCGAGCTGGTTCGCACGGACAACGGGAACTATGTGGTGGACCTCCGGTTTTCCCCGCACATTCCCGATCCGAGGGAGCTCGAGCGCGAGCTTCGGGCACGATCGGGCGTCTTGGGAACCGGGCTTTTTCTCCAGGTGGCCGACCGGGCGCTCGTCGGGACGGCCGAGGGGGTTGTTCGCCGGGAGCGCCCGAAGCCGTGAGGCCGATCGTGATCGCCCCTTCGGTGCTGTCGGCGGATTTCGGCCACCTGGACCGGGAGGTCCGCGAGGCAGAGCGGGCAGGCGCCGATTGGATTCACGTGGACGTGATGGACGGCCACTTCGTCCCGAACCTGACGATCGGCCCGGCGGTGACGAGGGCGGTCCGGGAAGCGACCACGCTTCCGCTGGACGTTCACCTGATGATCGAGCACCCGGAGCGGCTGATCCCGAGCTTTGTCGAGGCGGGAGCGAATCGGATCACCGTGCATCAGGAGGCGTGCGTGCACCTGCATCGGGTCCTTGGGCAGATCCGCGAGGCCGGGCTCGCCACCGGGGTGGCCGTGAATCCGGCTACGCCCTTGAGCACTGTGGCGGACGTGCTGGAGTGCGTCGATCTCGTTCTGGTCATGACCGTGAACCCCGGTTTCGGGGGGCAGGAGTACCTCCCCGGGTCCGACGCGAGGATCGGACGGGCCCGGAGGATGATTTCCGAGTCCGGGCGGGACGGAGACGTGGCCCTCCAGGTGGACGGAGGGATCGACGTCCACACCGCGCCCCGGGCGGTCGAGGCCGGGGCCACCGTACTGGTCGCCGGGTCCGCGGTGTTCGCGGAAGGAGGCGGTGGGCCTGGAGTAACCCTTCCCGCTTTGAGAGACGCGGCAGCTAGAGGAGGAGCCACGTGAGCGCTGATCCCGTACCGATCCTAGACGCGGGAGCCTTGGATCGACTCGAGTCGTGGGGTGGAGCGGACTTGAGGGTCAAGATGGTCGATCTCTTTTTCAAGAACGGGCCTGAGAGGGTGCAGGGGATCCGGGACGGCCTCGCGAAGGGTGATCTCGAGCTCGCGGAGCGCTCGGCGCACTCCCTCAAGTCTTCGGCCGCGAACCTCGGCGGGGAGACGGTTCGCCAGCTCGCGGCGCGGATCGAGGACTCGCTCGAGAAGGGGGACTCGTCCGCAGCCGCCGAACTGGCTCCGGAGCTCGAGGCGCGATTCGCGCAGATGCTCGATGCCCTGCGCGAGTCAGAAAACAGGGAGGACGGATGAAGCCCACCATCGCTCTCGTGGAGGACAACCCGGACAATCGCTTGCTCGTGCAGGCCATCCTCGAGGATCGGTACGAGATTGTGGAGTACGAGACGGGGGTGGCCGCCCTGGCCGGGCTCAAGGAGTACGTGCCGGATCTGATCCTTCTGGACATCTCCCTCCCGGAGATGGACGGGACCGAAGTGCTGAGCCGCCTTCGGGAGGACCCCCGCATGGAGGCGGTTCCGGTTATTGCGCTCACGGCGCACGCAATGGCGGGAGACCGCGAGCGCTTCCTCGGCCATGGCTTCAACGACTACCTGACGAAGCCGATCATGGACGAAACCGTCCTGGTGGACGCGATCGAGCGGGGACTCGCCTCGGGGAAGGAATGATCCCAACCGAGCCGACGGCGGGCCGGAGGCGGCCCGGGAGCGGGAACCCGGTGCCGAGCGGGCGCGCCGAGGACTTCTTCTTCCACGAGAAGGATCTCGGCGGCCAGCGGGTCATTGCGTATGTAACCCTGGCGGTCGTGCTGGTCTCCGGAAGCGTCCTCCTGAACGGCGTCGAGCTCACCGGTAGCCCGAACGTCCACACGCTGTTCGAGACGGTGGCGACCATCCTCGCGCTCATCGCGGGGGTGCTCGCGCTCGTCCGCTTCTACTCGCGCCGGCGGAGGACGTATCTCTTCATCGGGACCGGGTTCCTCGGGACCGCGCTCCTCGACGCGTACCACGCGGCTGTCACTTCTCCGTACCTGGCTTCGCCGGCGGACCTGGAGTTCGCGGACCTGAAGGTCTGGACGTGGATCACGTCCCGCGTCTTCCTATCGCTCTTCCTGTTCGTGAGTTGGCTCGTCTGGCACGGGGAGGAGGCCGAGGAGGGGGAGCTGGGCGAGCCGGTGGAGGAACCGGAACCCGAGGCGCCCCTGGCCGCGTCCCTCCCCGCCGATGAGCCCGAGACGGTACCCGAGTGGTCGGTCTATACGACGGCAGGTGCGCTCACGCTCATCATCTTCGCGTTTTTCTTCTTCAGCCCGCTTGCCACCGCGTATGCGCCGGGCCAGACGTTCTCCCGCCCCGCCGAGATGTTCCCCGGATCGCTCTTCGCGCTCACCCTCGCTGGGTATCTCTGGAAGGAGGAGTGGAGACAGGACACGTTCGAGCACTGGCTCGTCGTGGGGCTCATGCTCGGTCTCACTGCCCACGTGGGCTTCTCGATCTTCTCGTCCGAACTGCACGACTTCGCCGAGTTGGCGGGACACGTCCTGAAGGTCCTGAGCTACGGCGCGGTCCTCGTCGGGCTCATGGCGAGCGTCTACCTGACGCTCCGCCGTGAGGCGGAGGCCTCCGCGGCGATCCTCGAGGCCAACGTGGCCTTGGCCCGGGAGATCGGGGTTCGCAGCCAGGCAGAGCGCGTCCTCCAGGAGGGCGAGGAGCGCCTCCAGGACTTCCTGGACCACGCGACGGACCTCATTCAGAGCACAGATCCGAGCGGGCGGATCATCTAGGTGAACGAGGCGTGGAAGCGGACCCTGGGATACGGGGACGCCGAGCTGAAGGACCTCAACATCCTGTCTGTCATCCACCCCAGCTCGAAGGACTCCTTCCGTGCGACCATGCGGAAGGTGTTCAAGGGGGCGTCGGTATCGGACTTCGAGGTCGTCTTCCGGGCGAAGAAGGGGGAGGCGGTCATCTGCTCGGGGAGCTCGAACTGCCGGTTCGAGGATGGGCGCCCCGTGGCCACCCGGAGCATCCTCCGAAACGTCACCGAAGAGCGGCGGGCCGAGGACGAGCTGGCGCGCTCGCAGGCGAATGTACGGGCCCTCTTCGAGAGCACCGGCGACGCGATCTGGACCGGGAGCACCGGCTTCTGACGTTCAACACGGCCTACGCCCTGACGGTGGAGGCGCTCAGCAGGCGGGCTCCCGAGGCGGAGGATCGCATCGACACGCTGGTGCCCGCGGAGGAGGTCGACTGGTACGAGGGGTGTTACGATCGGGCCCTGGCCGGCACCCGTTTCTCGGCTGTCCGGACGGACGATCTCGGAGGGCAGCCCCGGATCTACGAGCTCTTCTTCAACCCGATCGAGGCCGAGGAGCGAGCCTCCGGTGTGGTCGTCTTCTCGAAGGACATCACCCGGCGTCGGAAGGTGGAGGAGGCGCTAAAGAGCGCGAAGCTCGAGGCGGACAAGGCCAACCAGTCGAAGAGCCAGTTCCTCGCGAACATGAGCCACGAGCTCCGAACTCCCCTAAACTCGGTGATCGGGTTCGCTAACATAGTGCTGAAGAACAAGGGGGGGCAGCTCGAGGCAAAGGACAAGGGATTCCTAGAGCGGATCCTGGCGAACGGGAAGCACCTGCTCTCCCTCATTAACGAGATCCTGGACCTGTCGAAGATCGAGGCGGGGCGAATGGAGCTCGAGCTCGAGTCCACGGACGTGGAGGAGCTGGTGAATGAGACGCTCGCGCAGCTCGAGGGTCAGATCGGGGGCAAGCCCGTCCAACTCCGGAGCGAGGTGGAGGGCGATCCCGGGCCGCTCCTCACGGATCCCGGCAAGCTCAAGCAGGTCGTGATCAACTTGGTCGGAAACGCGCTTAAGTTTACGGAAAAGGGCGAGGTCGTTGTGCGGATCGAGTCTGACGGCAGGGGTGAGGAGCCGCGCCGACTCAAGATCCGTGATACCGGTGTGGGAATTCCCGAAGACCGCCTCGAGGCGGTGTTCGAGGCGTTCCAGCAGGTGGACGGGAGCACCGCCCGGAGGTTCGGGGGCACGGGGCTGGGCCTCGCGATCTCCCGCTCGCTCTGCGCCCTCATGGGTTATTCGGTGACCGTCGAGTCGGAGGTCGGGGTGGGCTCGACCTTCACGATCCACGTTGCGGAGGCGAAGCACGCGACGGGAGAGAAGGGCATGGACACCCTGGAGGATGCGCCGCACGCGCGCTGGGCGCCCACCACCGTAGATCCCGCCAAGGACCTCAGCGGGAAGACCGTGCTCGTGGTGGACGACGAGGCCGATTCACGCACGCTCCTCACCCACTTCTTGGAGGAGCTCGGTTGCCGCGTGGTCACGGCGGGAGACGGGGTTGACGGGCTCGAGATGGCGAGGCGATTTCGGCCCGACATCATCACGCTGGATCTCATGATGCCTCGCATGAGCGGATGGGAGATGCTCCAGGCCTTGAAGGATGATCCGGCCCTTCGGGACATCCCGGCCGTGGTCGTGAGCGTCGTCGCGGAGGAGGGGGTGCGACAGTTCGTGGGGGCCGTGGACGTCCTGACCAAACCCGTGGATCGTGACGAGTTGATCCGCGTCCTGAGGCGAAACGTGTCCAAGGAGGCTGGCCGGGTCCTGGTCGTGGACGACAACCCGGACGCGAGGCTCATCCTCCAGCGGTACCTCCGGGAGGCGGGGCTCGTCGTGCACACCGCCGAGCACGGGGAAGCCGCGCTCTCGTACCTGAGCCGGGAGGATGTGGACCTTGTTCTCCTGGACCTGATGATGCCGGTTATGGACGGCTTCTCGACGCTGAAGCGTCTCCGTAGCGCGGGCCACCGGGGCTCGCTTCCCGTGGTCGTCCTCACCGCGAAGGAGCTTTCGGCCGAGGAGGAGCGCGTGCTCCAGGAGCAGTCCGAGGGCGTGATCATGAAGGACGGAGACGTCGAGGGGCGGCTCCGAGAGGTCCTCGATCGGTACTTCCGGCCGGAGGCGGTCCCCGAGGAAACCTGATGGAAACAGCGGAGGCCGTCGCGACACGCCCCCGAATGAGCGAGGAGGAGCCCGAAGCCACCGGCGTGGCGGTCACCGGAAGCACCGGACTCGTCGGTGAGCCGCTCGTCCGGGCCCTCCGGCAGGCGGGATACCGGGTCGTCCGCGTCTCCCGTCGGGCGAACGGACAGCCGGGCTGGGTGCGCTGGGATCCCCGGCGCGGCGTTCTGGACGGGAGCCGGCTCGAGGGGCTCCACGCGGTGGTGCACCTGGCAGGCGAGCCGATCGCTGGGCTTCGATGGACCTCCGCGAAGAAACGCGAGATCCTGGAGAGCCGCGAGGCCGGCACCCTCCTTTTGTCCCGGGCCTTGGCGAGCCTTCGCAAGCGCCCCACTGTCCTCCTGTCTGCCTCGGCCGTGGGGTACTACGGGGACCGCGGGAGCGAGAGACTCTCCGAGTCAAGCGGTCCCGGCGACGGCTTTCTCGCGGACGTATGCCGAAAGTGGGAGGCGAGCACCTACCCGGTTAGCGCACTCGGAATCCGGACCGTGCACCTTCGTTCCGGCCATGTGTTGTCCCCGGCGGGAGGGCTCCTCGGGGCAATCCTCCTCCCGTTTCGACTCGGCCTCGGGGGGCGGCTCGGCTCCGGTCGGCAGTATATGTCCTGGATCGACCTGGACGACGCCATCGGGATGATCCTCCACGCACTGACGGACGCGGGTCTGAGGGGACCGCTGAACGTCACCGCGCCGAACCCCGTGCCGAACGCTGCCTTCACCGACGTCCTGGGCCGGGTCGTCGGCCGCCCCACCCTCATTCCGGCTCCTTCTCTCGCGATCCGCGCCGTCCTCGGGGAGATGGGCGAGGAGCTCCTCCTGGCGGGCCAGCGCGTGCTGCCGGAACGCGCGCTCCGCACGGGGTATCAGTTCCGCTTCCCCGACCTGGAGGATGCGCTCCGCCACCAGCTGGGCCTTTCCTGAGGTTCCGGCGCCATCTTCTCGTCCGGAGGGCCGACTTGAGCGAGCACGCATCCGAGCCCCTCTCCCGCGAGGCTCTGGTGAGCGACGGGCTCCGGGCCTTCTCCGATTGGTTCGGTGACGCGCAGGCGCGCTCCGGCGTATCGAACCCGAACGCTGCGTGCCTTTCCACGGTGAGCCCGGACGGTCAGCCGCAGGGACGGATCGTGCTCATCAAGGGAGTGGATGAGCGCGGCATCACGTTCCACACGAACTACGAGTCGGCGAAGGGAAGGGAGCTTGCCGCCGCGCCCAGAGCCGCACTCACCCTGTACTGGCACGATCTGGGGCGCCAGCTGAGGGCCGGCGGGGCAGTCGAATGGCTCTCACCCGAGGAATCCGACGCCTATTTCCGCACCCGGTCGCGGGGAAGCCAGATCGGCGCGTGGGCGTCGGACCAGAGTCGGCCCGTGGAGAGCCGCCAGGCGCTCGAGGCCCGGGCGAAGGAGGTCACCGATCGCTTTCGGGGCCGGGAGGTGCCGCGACCCCCTCACTGGGGCGGGCTCCTCCTCCGACCGACGGAGATCGAGCTCTGGCAGGAAGGCCGCGAACGGCTTCACGACAGGATCCTCCTCCGGCGTGAGGAGGGCGGGCTCTGGGTGGCCGAGCGCCTCTTTCCCTGAAGCGGGCTCCTGGGCCGGCCCCCTTCGCACCCTGGCCGATCGGCGCTCAGATCTTCCCGACGATCTGCCCGTCCTCGTCGAGCTCGGGGTAGGGGTGTCCGTGGCGGTGCAGATACCGGGCGATCTTGGGATACCCGCACTCGAAGAGGAGTCGGGTCCTGAGCTCTGGATCCAGCCGCGGCGAAGCGTACATGCCGGCCCGGTCCCTCTGGCGGAACGCCTCGTAGAGGAGCAGCGAGGTGGCGACGGAAACATTGAGCGATCGGACCATCCCCACCATTGGGACCCGAACCGTGCGGTCGGCCAACGCCAGGGCCGCCTCGGAAATTCCGAAAAGCTCGGCTCCCACGAGGAACGCCGTGGGCCTCGTGTAATCGATTTCCCGGTAGTCCACCGACCCGGGACCGGGATCCGCGGCGACGACCTCGAACCCGTCGGCCTGGAGGGTGCGAACGGCCTCCGCGCCGTCCCCGTGCCGGCGTACCCTGATCCAGCGCTCGCTCCCGCGGGAGGTGGCGGGGTGGGGGGTCAGGCCTCCGTCCGGGACCACCGCGTGAATCTCGAGGACGCCGACCGCGCAGTTGCGGAGGATGGCCGAGAGATTGTGGGTCTTGTTCACCCGATCCATGAGGACCGTGAGGTCCGGCTGGCGCCGCTCCAGGACTTCGCGGATTCGAAGAAAGCGCTCCTTTCGCATGGCCCTCCAGTGTAACCGCTGGCCGGGCCAGCTGTCTCGACTCTGCCCGTACCGCCCGCTGGCTGCGTCGCCCGTGCCGTCCTCCCCGCTTGTCACGGGTGCCTCTCGCAGCGATCCTGGGGGGAGCGGGCCGTACGCACCTCCACGGAGGCTTCGATGAGTGAGCGCGGAAGGGATCGAGTGAGGGTGGTGCTGGGGACGCGGATCGTGGCCTCCATGTGGCTCGCGATCGGTGCAGTGCTGATCGGACCGGTGGCCGGGAGCGGCCAGGTTCCCAATCCCCCCGAGGAGGCCGCCCTCGCGGTGCCTCCGGAGATGCCCTACTTGCCTGAGGTACTCGGGCCGTACAGGCGGCCGATCACGACTTCGTCGCCGTGGGCCCAGGCGTACTTCGATCAGGGCCTGCAGCTCCTTTATGCGTTCACGAAGCCGGCCGCGGTGAGCTCGTTCCGAGAGGCCCGGCGGCAGGACCCGTCCTGCGCCATGTGTTACTGGGGCGAGGCCCTGGCGCTCGGTCCCTTCCTGAACGGCAGGATGAGCGCGTCCAACGCGGGACCGGCGTACGAGGCTGCCATGGAGGCTCTGCGCCTCGCTGAAGCCCAGTCCCTGCCAGCCGCCGAGCGCGCGATGATCGAGGCCATGTCCGTGCGCTACTCCGAGGTGCACGACCCCGCGACGCGCGCGCAGCTGGACAGCATGTACTCCTCGGTAATGGCCGAGGTCTACCGGACGTTTCCGAACGACCTGGACGTTGCCACCGTCTACGCCGAGTCGATCATGCTCCTGGACACGGAGCGGGCCAACTACCGGCTCGGGAGCGAGTTCGTCCAGAGCTTCCACCGCGTTCTGGAGGCGACTCTGGCACGGGACCTCTCACACCCCGGAGCCTGCCACCTGTACGTCCACGGTACGGAAGCCACGGAGGATCCGGGCCGCGCTGAAAGGTGCGCGGATCTCCTCGGCAGCTCGATTCCGGGGGCTAGCCACATCAACCACATGCCCTCCCACACCTACAACCGTATCGGCCGCTGGGCGTCGGCCGTGCGCGCGAACATCGAGGCCTGGCATTCGGACCAGCGGGCCGAGTACGGGGAGGGCGTGTCGTACGCCGGGTCCCACAACCTGCACATGCTCCTCTTCGCAGCGTCCATGGACGGTCAGGGCTCGATCGCGGCCATGGCCGCCCAGGAATACGCCGACGTGTCTCCGGGAGGCGTCTTCTACCAGGCCCTGGTCGCGCTCCGGTTCGGAGAGTGGGAGGACCTCCTCGCGCTAGATGGGCCTCCCGATCAGCCGATCCAGAGAGGCCTCTGGGAGTTCGCCCGCGGGTACGCGCACCTGAGGACCGGAGACGCCCAGGAGGCGGCCGAGTACCTCGCCCGTGCCCGGGCGACGGCGACATCCGCGGGGGACCAGCGGTTTCGCGGCGCCTCGGCGATCGACCTGATCCAAATCGTGACGAACCTCCTCGAGGGAGAGATGCTGCGGGAGGAGGGTCTCACCGCGGAGGCGCTCCAGCTGTTCGAGCGTGCCGTCGAGTCGCAGGATGGGCTGCCGTACAGCGAGCCCGAGGTCCTGAACTTCGCCGCGAGGCACTGGCTTGGAGACCTGCTCCTGGAGTTGAACCGGCCGGCTGAAGCAGAGACCGTGTATCGGCGCTCCCTGGAGGCGCATCCGCACAACGGGTGGTCCCTCTTCGGCTTGGAGCGGGCGATCCGGGCCCAGGGCCGGAGCGCGGAAGCCGATCAGGTGAGGGCCGAGTTCCGGGAGGCGTGGGGGCGGTCCGACACGCTGATCCGGGCGTCGAGGTTTTAGTGGCCTGGAAAGGATGAACACTTGGCATCCGAGGATGCGCGCTGGGCTCGCTCCGGCTGCGTTTCTCCTCCTCGCCGTAGCGCTGCTGGGCCGCGTCGTCAGGCCTTGTCGGCTGGGGCCCGTCGCTCGTCTCGCTGCTCGAGCTTCGTCCGTTCCAGGCCACTAGCCCGGAGGCCCCTCCCGGGCGGCGGGAGGCCGAGGCTCTCGGGCGGATGACGGGCGGGTCACGCGGCCGGCGTGCCCAGCTCCTCGGAAGACCATTCGCGCGGCTGATCGTCCACGCCAGGCGACGACGTCGCGTCGGCAGGGGCGAGAACTCCGGAGATTCTCACGGAAACAACGCTGTCGGTCACGACCGAACTCCTGGGATCGGACCGATAGGGTGAGGACCCGTTTCGGGGTGGGGGGACGAAGTGAGATACCGGGACGGAGCGGGTGCCCCCGTCCCCGGCGGGACCGGACGCCTGGCGGTCATCGGCTGGCCGCGTCTGTGCCGGCGGGCTCGAGGCGCACGATCGGGGTGAGCTCGCCGGTGCCACGGGCGTCGATAGCTACGTAGATCAGGCCGTCCGGGCCCTGGGTAATGGCGCGCACGCGCCCGAAACCGTACATGAGCGGCGGCCGCTCCATCCTCCCGACGTACACCCCTTCGCCCTCGCCCACGAGGGGAAGGCGGGCCATCTGGGGATGGGCCATGCCACCCATGAAGACGCTGTTCTTCCACTCGGGGAACGCGTCACCCGTATAGACCATCAGCCCGGACGGGGCGATGGACGGCGTGAAGTGCTGGAGCGGGTGCTCCATCCCCGTGACCTCCCTCGTCGAAAAGAGCTGGGTCCCACCGTAGTTCGTGCCGTAACCGACGACCGGCCAGCCGTAATTCCGCCCCCGCTGGATGAGGTTCAGCTCGTCCCCACCCTGGGGGCCATGCTCGTTCTGGAAGATATCCCCCGTCTCCGGGTGGATGGCTAGCCCCTGCGGACTCCGGTGTCCGTAGCTCCAGATCTCCGGGAGCGCATCGGTCCGTCCGACGAACGGGTTGTCGGCGGGGACACGCCCGTCGTCGTGCAGCCGAATGGTCGTCCCCTGATGGTTGCTGAGATCTTGGGCCGGGTGTAGGTACGCGGTCTCAATAGCGGGGGATGCCTGCCGGTCTCCCACCGTGATGAAGAGGTAGCCCTCCCGGTCGAAGACCAGGCGAGATCCGTAGTGGCCACCGCTGGTGCTCCACGCCTGAGCCTCGAAGATTTCCTCGACGTTTTCCAGCCGGTTGCCTTCCAGCCGGCCCCGTACCACCGCAGTTGTGCCCTGGCTCCCGTCCTCGTTCGGCTTCGAGAAGCTCAGGTAGATCAGCCGGTTGGATTCGAAGTCGGGGTGGAGGGCCACGTCCAGGAGGCCTCCCTGGCCCAGGTAGCGGACGCTCGGGGTCCCGGCGATCGGCTCCGGCTGCAGGACCCCGTCACGCACAATCCGTAGCCGTCCAGGCTTCTCTGTGACCAGCATCTCCCCGGTGGGGAGAAAGGCTATCGACCAAGGATCCTGGAGGCCGTCCACGACCGTCACGACCCGGTAGGGTCCGCGCTCGGCTTCGTATGCTGTCTCCTGGGCGCCGACCGAAGGTGCGAGCCAGAAGGCGAGGACGATGAAGCTAGCTGGAATCAAGAAGCGGGTCGGGTGCATGTCGACTCCTTTGGCGAATGGACATCGCGCGTCGGTACGACCCGGTGCCGGAGATTGGCGACCGCGGGGCGTTCCATGTCGAATATGGTGGTGGACCTCGGCCGGATGGGCAAGCGAGGGAGGCGGGCCTACCCGAACGTCTGGTACCGGCCCGCCTTGTAGTCGGCCCAGTACGCGTCGAGTAGTCCCCGCACCTTCCCGCTCAGGATGTACACCCCGAGCAGGTTTGGGAATGCCATCCCCAAGATCATCAGATCACCGAACTCGAGAATTTGGGTCGCGGTGATGATCGATCCCAGGAACACGAACGCGAGGAACAGGATCTTGTACGGCAGGGAAGCTCCCGCCCCGAACAGCCAAACCGCGCAACGCTCCCCGTAATAGGACCAGGAGATCATGGTCGAAAACGCGAAGAGCGCGACGGCAAACGACAGGATGTAGGGGAAGAAGGGCAGCTGCTCCCCGAAGGCCCTGGAGGTCAGCGCCGCTCCCGCGTTGCTCGCGATCAGATCGCTGTAGGCCGGATTGTTGTACGCGCCGCTGAAAACGATCACGAGCGCCGTCATCGTACAGATGACCACCGTGTCGATGAAGGGCTCGAGCAGGGAAACCATCCCTTCTCGGATGGGATACTGCGTGCGCGCTGCGGAATGCGCGATCGCTGCCGACCCGGCGCCCGCCTCGTTAGAAAACGCAGCCCGCTGGAACCCGATCACCAGGACGCCGATGAAGCCGCCGTACGCGGCCTCGGGGGCCAGGGCCTGGCGGAAGATGGTCAGGAGCGCCGCCGGGACGTTGGGCAGGTTGGAGAGGATCACGATCAGCGCCGCGGCCACGTAGACCAAGGCCATGAGGGGAACGATCGCCTGAGCGGTGTGCGCGATCCGGCGGATCCCTCCGAGGATCACGATCCCCACCAGGATCGTCATGAGCAGGCCGTACACCCAGCTGAAGTCGTTGAGCGCCGGTATGGTCTCCTGGAGCGCGTTCAGCGACTGGCTCACCTGAAACGCGTTCCCGCCCCCGAGGGAGCCCCCGATGCAGAGCACCGCGAAGAGCACCGCCAGAACCCTTCCGAGGCTCCCGAGTCCCACCTCGGCCAGGCCCTTTCTCAGGTACTGCATGGGGCCGCCCAGCACGTTCCCCCTCGGCCCGACATCCCGATAGGCCTGACCCAGCGTGCACTCGGCGAACTTGGTGGACATGCCCAAGAGCCCCGCGATGATCATCCAGAACGTCGCGCCCGGCCCGCCGATGCTCACCGCGATGGCCACTCCGGCAATGTTCCCCAGTCCGACCGTGGCGGACAGCGCAGTGCTGAGGGCCTGGAAGTGCGACACGTCCCCGGGCTCGTCGGGACTCGTGTACCGGCCGCGTGTGATCTGCACCGCGTGCTTGAACGCACGGATGTTGACGAAGCCCATGCGCACCGTGAGGTAGATCGCCGCGACGACAAGCCAGGCTACGACCAGCGGGAGCTGGGCGGTCTCATGCCACCACATCAGATCGACGAAGAAGACGGACGCGACCACCCCGTTCACGCGGCCCATGGCGGCATCGGCGCGCTCCTCCCAGCCGAGCGGGGCCTCCCCTTCGCCGGCCTGCGTCGCCGGAGCGGGGGGCGGCTCTGGAACGGGCACGGCCGCGGCGAGTCGGATCGGCGAGGTCGCTGTGGGGGGCGATCCAGGTGGCGTGGCCGCCACGGGGACCGGGGAGAGAGCGGCCACGCTCGCGGCCTGGAGCAGGACGAGGGGGAGGAGCCAGAGTCGTGATCTCATCGTTCCTCGGAGGAATGTGCCGTCGCGCCTCCCCGAACCCACCTGGGGTCGACCCGCAGATCGCGAATCGCGTGGGTACAGCGACGGCTCACGGACCGGAAATGCAGGGGCCCTCCCTTGCGGGGAAGCAAGGTACCGTGAGCCTTATGGGCGAGCAAGCGAGGACGATCCGGGTGGTCCGGCCCCGTGCCGGCAACCCGATCCGCCGTCAACGGCCCCCGCTTCCTCGAGCCTTCTTCGACGTACCCGCAGCCGATGCCACGGGCTTCGTCTCCCGGAGGAGGATCCGCGCGTCGACCACGGCCAGGCCGTCCGGGTAGGCGATCACGGGGTTCAGGTCCATCTCCTGGATCGCGGGATAGGCTTCGACGACCCCCGAGACCTTCATCAGGAGATCGACGAGAGCCTCGCGGTCCACGGGCGGCTGCCCCCGGACCCCGTCGAGAATGGCGGCGGTGCGGATCGTGGACAGCATCTGCTTCGCGGCGAACCGGCTGATCGGGAGAACGCGGAAGACGACGTCTCGCACGACCTCCACCAGGATCCCGCCGATGCCGAACATGATCACGGGCCCGAACTGGGGATCGGTCTTGGTCCCGATCGTGACCTCGAGGCCCGGCTCGGCCATGGGAGAGACGACACATCCCCGGATGTCCGCCGATGGTTGCCGGCTCTCCGCGGCGCTTACGATCTCGCCGAACGCCTTACGTACCTCGGCTCCGGTCTCGAGCCTGAGGCGCACTCCTCCGACGTCACTTTTATGCAGGAAGGCTGGGGAGCACAGCTTGAGCGCCACCGGTCCCTCGAGCTTTCCGGCGAGGGCCACGGCCTCGGCGGGAGTCGTGGCCAGTCGATCAGCCGTCACGCTCGCCCCGTGCAAGCCGAGGAGCCGTTTCGCCTCGTGCTCGAGGAGGGAGCCCCGGCCCTCGGCCACGGCGATCTCGATGATCCGCTCGCCGGCCCGTTTAGCGTGCGTCCCCCAATTCATGACGAAGTTGGTTCTGCGGCGACCGCTGGCGCAGTAGCCGCCGTACTGCGAGAGGACCTCGAGACACCTGCAGGCTACGTCCACTGAATCGAAGACGGGAATCCCGTAGTACCGGAGGAGATCGTGGGCGTGCGGTCGGAGAAACTTGTACAGGCTGTGGACCACGATGGGCTTGCCGGTTTCGCGCACGAGCTTTCCCATCCGGTGGGCGGCGTCCTCTTCGATGAACCGGAGACGCTCGGCGAAGCGGAGCCCATACCCGCCGAACAGCCCGACGATCAGCAGCCCTCCAATACGTTGGCTCTCCAGGAGCACGCGCGCGCAGTCGGCGAAGACCCCCGGATCGCTGTCGGCGCTCCCCGCGAGATCCACGGGGTTCCGTAGCGCCGCGTTCGGTGAGAGGAGCTCGGTCAGCTCGTCTCGCACTCTCCGACCCAGGGGTGGGATCTCGACGCCAGCGTCCGTGAGCACGTCCGAGGCGATCGTCGCGTGCCCGCCGCCGTCCGCCAGAATCGCCACGCGGTTGCCGCGGAGCGGCGGCAGGCAGGCTAGCGCCTCGGTGGCCGGGAACAGCTCGTCCGAGTGCTCGATCGTTATGATCCCGCACCGGCGATAGGCGGAGCGTGCCACCTCGGAGATGCCGGCGAGAGCGCCCGTGTGCGACCCCGCCGACCGGCTCCCCGTCTCCGACCGGCCGCTCTGAAGCAGGACGACGGGCTTGTGCCGCGTCGTGAGATGGGCCTGCTGCAAGAACTTCCGCCCGTCGCTCATCCCCTCGACGTACATGACGATGGCCCGCGTCTTCGGGTCGGCCGTGAGGAACTCGAGGTACTCGTGGAACTTGACGTCGGCCTCGTTGCCCACCCCGATGTAGTAGGAGAAGCCCTGCTGGCTCTTCACCTGTGCCTCGGTGATGAGGTGGAGCGCCATGTTCCCGCTCTGCGAGAGAAGGGCGATGTTGCCCCTGGGCACGTCGCCGAGCCCCACCAGGTCCATCCCCGAGTGCACGTTGATGATGCCGCTGGTATTGGGGCCGATGATCCGCAGACCGTGCCGGTCGGCGATGCGCCGAAGCTTGTCCTGAAGGCGCTTCCCTTTGCGACCTAGCTCACCGAAGCCGCCCGCGACCACGACGGCGCCGGCCACCCCCTTCTTTCCGCACTCCTCGAGGAGGGGGGCCAGGCCCTCGGCGGGGGTTGCGACGAACGCTAGGTCTACCGGTCCCTCGATGTCGAGCACGCTCGGGTAGCACCGGAGCCCGAGAATCGTCTCCTCGTGCGGGTTCACGGGGTAGACCGCGCCCTCGTACTTGGCCTCGATCACAGACCGGATGGCTTGGTATCCGCGCTTCTTCTCGTCGCGCGACGCCCCTATGATCGCCACGGACCGCGCGTCCAGCACCCTCCCGAGGGACACGCTCACCGCCCCCGGAAACGCGGCTTACGGCGCTCTGCGAAGGCCCGGATGCCCTCCTGCCAATCCTCGCTGTCCATGCACTCGAGGATGGCCTCGGCCTCCGCCTTGAGAGCGCTGACGATATCGCTCCCCGGGGAGCGACGGAGGAGCGTCTTGGCCAGACGAATGGACAGGGGCGCCCTCTCCGCTATCTCCCTCGCGAGGCGCCGAGCGTGGTCAAGCAGGAGCGGACCGGGGTAGGACGCCAGGGCCAGCCCCGTCTCCACCGCGGCGGGGCCGTCCAGGATCTTTCCCGTGTAGACCAGCTCCTTCGCCCGGGCCTGACCCACGAGGCCGGGAAGGGTGTGGCTGACGCCCCCGCCGACGCAGGTCCCCAGCCCGGCCTCGGGGAGAGCGAGCGTCGCGTCGTTGGCCATCAGGATGAAATCGCAGGCCAGCGCGATCTCAGTACCGGCGCCCCGCGCCGGCCCGTTCACGGCCGCGATGACCGGCTTCGGGAACTCGTAGATCTCGCGGGTTGTCTCGTGGGCGAGCTGGATGTAGGCGCGCCGCTCGTCGGGGCCGCGGTCGCCCGAGGCGTGCCTCTTCAGGTCGGCTCCCGCCGAAAAAGCGGGTTTGTCCACCCCGTCCCTCCTCAGGACGGAGCCGGTCAGGATCAGGCAGCGAATCCCCGCGTCGTCCCTCGTCCTGGCCAGGGCGTCGCGAATCTCCAGGTACATCTCCTCGATCACGGCGTTCATCCGCTCGGGTCGGTTCAGGCGGACGATGCCCACGGGTTCCTCGGTTACGAGTTCGATCGTCTCGTAGCTCACGGGCGGCGCCGCTCCGCGATCCGACGCTTCAGCGCCTCCAGCCGGTCACGAAACTCCGGACGACCCACCGACCAGAGTTGCTCCTCCAGCTCACGATCGACAGCCTCGGCGTGATCAGTGACACCCGCCATGGACCGGATGGTCGCCTTGAGCCTCCGCACCATCTCGCGTGGCGCCGCCGCGGCCTGGGCCGCGAGGCGTGCCGCCTCGTCCAGGACGACGTCGTCATCGACGCAGCTCCAGGCGAGCCCCCTGCGGGCCGCCTCCTCACCGTCCAGACCTTCACCGCACAGCACGAGCGCCGAGACGCCCTGGGGGCCGACGAGGTCTCGGAGGGTCCAGGTGTGTCCACCGCCAGGGTGCAGGGCCAGGTCTAGGAAGCGGGACTCGAACCGCGCGCTCCGCGACGCGACGCGAACGTCACAGGCGAGAGCCAGGTTGAGCCCGGCGCCGACCGCGGGGCCGTTCACCGCTGCGACCGTGAGCAGCGGAAATCGCGCCACGGCCAGAAAGCCCTCGTAGATCTGGCGGAGGTGCGCGCGGTCGGCCCGCTCTAGGTCCGCCAGATCGGCGCCCGCCGAGAAGGCCGGTGGAGTGCCCGTGATCACGAGGGCTCCGACCTCCGGGGAGGCGGAGAGGGAATCCAGGGTCGCCGCGAGCTCGTCGGCCATCGCCAGCGACAGCGCGTTCCGCCGAGCGGGATCGTGTAGCGTGACGAGGGCGAGGCCGCCCCGCACGTCCGTCTTCAGAAGACCCATGTCCTCCCCCCCGGCCCGGCGACGCCCTCCTCGCTCGGTGGCGAATATGGGGCGGTGGGCGACGACGTGGCCACCTTTCGGCGCCGATCCCCGGTGTGGTGATCCTCCCACGCGGAGCCGAGCTCGGGCGAGCGTGGCGGGTGGGAGCCCGTGGCGCGATCACGCGCCGGCTTGTAGAGTGGCGGGACGACGGTCTATTCCGAGCGAGTGATGACTTCCGCACTTCCCGATCCACGGAGGCTACCCATGAAGCGCTTTCTCTTCGCTCTGTCTGCCGGGTTGCTCCTGCCGTCCGCTCTGCTAGGGCAGTCCCAGATGGAGATTCAGCGGGCCGTGATGGCGGCGCCGCCGAACATGCGAGACGACGTCACCGTGCTCCAGCTTCGCTCGGACGGTACCACCGCTGTTCTCCGGCCGGGCACGAACGGGCTCATGTGCTGGGACAACCGCGGTCGCCGGGGCTATAACAACCCCTTCGATGTCCAGTGCACCACCGAAGCCAACCGTCCCAGGCTCGAGCAGAACCATGCGTTCCAGGGCGCGGGCGGGAGCGACGAGGAGATCCAGGCCCGCTTCGATCGCGCCGAGGGGGACGGGAGCCGCGAACTGTCCGAGTTCGGAAGCATCTACTACCGAGTGATGGGCGAGTCCATGGACAATTTCCGGACCCACACCACGGTGGCGGTACCGTTCGGCACCGGAGAGTCCCTCGGGCTTCCGTCGCGGGGCGGCCGGGGCATGTTGTGGGTCATGCAAGGCGGTACGTCCAGCTCCCACCTCATGGTCGGGGATGTAGGGCGGTAATCGGGACGCGAGGGGCGGCCCACCAGTTCGGCGGAGCGCCCCTCGTCCGCTAACAGACGCTGCCCAGGATCCCTCCCCCTCCGCAGTACGTGGGGTCCTGGAGTTGGATGCGCAGCCCATCCGGATCGGAGAAGTACAGCTCGGGCGTGCCTCCTGGGGCGCCTCCGCGGTTCGGCATCCGCATGCTGACGGAGGATCGGAGCGGCACGGCGGAGCTCTCCCCCTCGGCCCTCGGCGGGATCCCGTAGTCTGCCAGCGTGGCCAGGATCTCCTCCGTCTCGAAGCCTTCCACCGTCATACATACGTGACCGATGGAACCCCTGGGAGGCGTTACCGGCTGGGCTCCTCCGCCACCGCCGCCGAACATGACGAACTGTGGTCCACCGCCGACGCCGAGCGCAGGCGTGCTGGCCTGATAGGCCTGCACCGGCAAACCAAACAGCTCCTGATAGAACTGGATCGCGCGTGCGGAATCCGACACGCCGTTGGTGAAGTGGTTGAGATCGCGGGCCGAGAGACGGCCGGGCACCGGCAGTGGCTCGGCGGTTGGACAGATCGTTCCCAAAGGCCCGCTGCCCCCGCAGTAGCCACGGTCCACTACCTGAACGACGATCCCGTGAGGATCGCCGAAGTACACCTCGCGCGTGCCCCCCGGGTCCCCACCGAGCTGGGGTCCCCGGGTCACCGTCCACACGCGCATCGCTGGTTCGGATGGGACGACGTCGCCGACCGACGTGAGCCCGGAATCCAGAAGCTGCTGAACAGCTCGATCCACGTCGAAATCCGCCACCGCGATTCCCATCCGGCTGATGCTCGGGGCCTCGCCGGCCTCGATGGCCACGAACTGGGGACCGTCGCCGAGCCGAAGAAGGGTCGTCCGGCCGCGGCGGGCCTGAATCGGCATTCCGAGCAGCTCCTGGTAGAACGCCACGGATCGACTCGGATCGGAGACCCGAAGAGCGACATGGTTCAGGGCCAGCGCAGGGAGGACGCGCGGATTGCGCAGCGTACCGCGCAGGGTGACGATCCGCGGCAAGACCGCGACGCCGGGAAGCGAAAGGAGGAAGGCCCGTCGGTCGATGTTGGAGCTCATGGTTCTACTCCTGGCCTGGGATCATGCGTGCTCAGAGTGTTCCAATAGAGTCGCACCCTTCTAGAGTCGCACCTTCGACAGGGTGGGTTCGCAGGTTGCCCTCCGCTGATATGCATCACGGGACCGGTATCGGCAAGCTAGCGAGTGGTTCGTAAAGAACCGGGGCGGGTATTGTTGTGGCGGGTGCGCCGGGAGCGTACATTGACACCATTCGACCCGGTTGCCGGGCCGGCGTGTTATGACGACAATGCGGCGTACGGGGCTTCGGCCATGGTTTAGCGACGGTCCCCGAGATTGCCCAGCGATCTCCGGGGGCGCCCGTGCGTGCTGCGACGGCCCTTTGGGCCATCCGCTCGACGTCTCCCTTCGTTCTTTGTCGAGTGGCGAGCCCGCAGTCAGCATCCCTTTCGTAAGGAGGACTACCATGCGGTCACGACAGTTCATGCCGACAGCCCTGGCCGTTGCAGCGCTGTTGGCGCCCGTACTCCTCGTCTCCTGCGCAGAATCGACCGGAACCCCGGCCGGCGCGATGACCATGCAGGAGGGCTCTGCGGCTCTCGGCATGCCCACGCTGGCTGCCCGGGACACGCAGGAGGCGTTCGGCCCTTACGCGCGTCCGACCGACTGGCCGAACTGGATAGCCAGCACGCCGGGCCACGAGGGGTGGACGTACCCCTCGAGTGCGGCGGTCTACGCCGAGAGCCCGGACCGGATCTGGGTTGCCGCGCGCGGGGAGGTTGGCGTGGCTGAGGGACCCAATGACGGTGAGCGACGATGGGAACACGTTATATACGCCGTGAATTCCGACGGACAGATGGTGGAGGAGTGGACGCAGAACGACGCGCTATTCTCACCCGACGGCGGACGCGGACCGCATAAGATCAAGATGAGCCCGTACGATCAGGAAAAGCACATCTGGGTCGTCGACGACCAGCTGCATCAGATCTTCCGGTTCACGTATGACGGACAGCTCGATCATACGCTGGGCACCCTGCTCACGCCGGGGCGCGGACCGAACAACTTCGCGCGGCCCACGGACATCGCGTTCCTTCCGGACGGGACGTACTTCATCAGCGATGGCTACGACGGTACCCGCGTGGCCAAGTTCGACGCCGATGACAACTTCGTCATGGATTGGGGTCAGGAGCCGGCCGATCCGGCCAATCCGGGCCCGAACGAGTGGAACACGGTCCACAGCATCGCAATCAGCTCCGACCGGCTGATCTACGCGGTGGACCGGGCGCACGCGCGGATCCAGGTCTTCGACGAGAACGGAAACTTCCAGTTCATGTTCTCGACGGGTGAGCGTGACCGCTCCCGCCCATACGCCCATGAGATCATGATGGACCCGCAGACGGGGCAGGAATACATCTGGGTCGCGGACGGCGGCAACCACCGCATCCTCAAGTTCGATCTTGAGGGGAACTTCCTGTATACGTGGGGAATCGGGGGAACCGGGATTGGTCAGTTCAACGGGCCGCACTCGATCACCACGGACCAGGACGGCAACATGTATACCGCCGAGGTGTTCAACAACCGCCTTCAGAAGTGGGTTCCCAGACCCGGAGTGGACCCGGCCAAGCTGGCGGGTCAGCTGCTCCGGCAGTACACCCCGATGACCGAGTGACGCTTAGGCGTCGAGGTCCCTTCAGAAGTTGATCTGGGAGGCGCGGCGGCCCTCGAGGGCCGCCGCGCTTTTCCTATGGGTGGAACGCCCGGGCCTTCACGTCCGCACGAAGCTTCGATCCAGGGCGGAGAGGCTCGGGCGCAGCCCAGGAGCGCCATGGCGAGCTCCACCTCGGTCCTCAGGAGCTCGAACACGTGGCGCACCCCCTCCTCGCCTGAGACGGCCAGCCCGTACAGGCACGGCCTTCCAATCGCGACAGCACGGGCTCCGAGCGCTACGGCCTTCACGACGTCGGTCCCCCTCCGGATTCCCCCGTCCAGTAGGATCTCCGCGCGGCCCCGCACCGCATCCGCGATCTCTGGCAGTACTTCGATCGTCGCTGGCACGGTGTCGAGCTGCCGGGCGCCGTGGTTGGACACGAAGATCCCGTCCGCGCCTCGCTCGCAAGCGAGGACGGCGTCCGCTGCCGTGAGAATTCCCTTCACGAGAATCGGGAGCGAGGTCACCGAGCGGAGCCAGTCCATGACGTCCCAGGTGAGGGACGGATCCACAAGGCCCTGGATGTACGTCTCGAAGCGCTCGTTTTCGGCCCCGAGCGCGGCGAGGTTCACGAAGGGCTCGAAGTTGAGGGGTCGAAGCGGCGGGGGAAGGGAGAACTGGTTACGAACGTCCCGTTCGCGGCGGCCCACCCGGGGGAGGTCCACTGTGAGGCACACGGCGCCGTAGCCCGCTCGACTAGCGCCCGGGTCACCCCCCGATCCCGGAACGCATAGAGCTGGAACCATTTCGGTCCCCGGGCGGCAGCGGCCACGTCCTCGAGCGGAAAGCCCGACATCGTGGAGACCACCATGACCGTGCCTTCGGCGGCCGCGGCCCTCGCCGTGGCGAGCTCGCCGTCCGGGTGCGCGAGCGCGTGAAAGGCGGTGGGGGCAACGAGAACGGGGAAGCGAGTGCGCTGGTCGAGGACCTTCGTGGACGCATCGACCGACGACACGTCCACGAGCACCCGCGGCAGAAGCCGAATCCGGTCGAACGCGGCGCGGTTCTCGCTAAGGGTGACCTCGTCTCCGGCACCGCCGGCGATGTAATCCCGGGCGCCCGGGGCCAGGCGCTCCAGGGCCAAGGCTTCGTAGTCCGCGAGGTTGACCGGCTTCACGCGCCAATCATAGCGGCGGGGTTGATCATATCGCGAGCCGGCGGCGGCGGCAGGACACGTCCACGACCAGTACGGCGGCGGCACCGAAGGAGGAGAGAGGCCGGTGCTCGGATGTGCGTCCCTCCTGACGGCCCTCTGATCCGCGTCTGATCCCCCCTTCCTAGACTGCCTCGTGTGACATGCAGGTGGTGCGATCGGACGGGTGGAGCGTCCGTCCGGTCCCGGCCCGGGGACGAACTCCGGGTCGCCAAATCCTCGGCTTCGGCCGATGAACACGGGAGGGCATCATGAAAGGCGCACCAGGAGGATCTGATCGAGCGGGGATGGTGGACGTTCCAGTGGGTCGGCGTGATCACGGCCTACGTAGGCATCGTGAGTTTCCTCGTCTACACCGTCAGCGACGCTGAGGCAGATCACGTGAGTCCATCGTCCTGCCCTCCTCCTCCGTCCGGCGAGCACCACCGGGCGGAGGAGGGAGCGCTGAGGGGGGGAGGCGCCTGCCGGGTGGCGTTCGCTCACATCGGTCGTGGGATTGCCGCTTCCTCACCCCTGCGGGCATGTTGACCATCCCGGACGGGCGGCCGATGAGCGCCCGCCGGTGTCGCGTCCACACACTCATCCTCAGCGAGGATTCGTGAGCGCACGCGTCGTTCGCCTGGGCTCCGATCGCCTCTCCGGCGAAGGCCTGCGAATCGGGACCGTTCGGCGCCCTCCGCGCGGCGTTCCCAAGGCCAGCTACTCGGCCCAGGACTGGTTCGACGTGTGGTTTCCCGTGCTGGCGCCCAGCGCCCAGGCCGTCAAGCGCGCTAAGGCGGCCGATTCCGCAGCCGAATGGTCCGCGTTCGCGAGGACGTACCGGCGGGAGATGCGTGCCCCGGAGCCGAGGCAGGCCCTCTCGCTTCTGGCGGCCCTCTCGCACGCGACGGACTTTTCCGTGGGCTGCTACTGCGAGAACGAGGCGCGGTGCCACCGGTCCATCCTGAAGGAGCTCCTCGAGGAGCACGGGGCCGAGGTCGAGTGACGGACGAGGTGGCTCGACCCCCCGAGACCCCCGAGCGGGAGCAGCACATGCAGGAGCCCTCGGGTTCTCGATCCGCCCGGCCGGTCACGGTGATCGTCCCGGCGTTCAACGAAGCCGAGGCCCTTCAGTCCACGTTGCCGCCGGTGCTGGAACACTGTCACCGGCTCGGCTGGCGGCTCGTGGTCGTGGACGACGGGTCCACCGACGGGACATGGGAGGTGCTTCGCCACCACGCCGGATCGACCGACGTGCACGTCCTCCGACATAAGCGAAACCGCGGCTACGGGGCCGCGGTCAAGTCCGGGATTCGTCACGCCAAGACGGAGCTCGTGGCAACCATCGACGCGGACGGCCAGCACCGGCCCGCGGACCTCGAGGCCTTGTACGACCTGTGCGTACGCGTGGACGCGGATATGGTCGTGGGGGATCGCGGGCGGAAGGGCGCGAGCGCCTATCGCTCGCTCGGAAAGCGGATCCTGCGCGGTATCGCCGCCCTCCTCGTGTCGCTCCCAGTGCGGGACCTCAACTCGGGGATGAAGCTGTACCGCACCGATCTGGCTCGGAGGTACCTTCCGCTCTGCCCGGATTCGATGGCGTACAGTGATGTCATCGTCCTGGCCTTCCTGAGCGATAAGCACCTGGTCGTAGAGCATCCGGTGACCGTGGATCGACGTAGCACGGGACGGAGCAGCGTCACCACCCGAACCGCCTTCGAGACGCTCATGAGCATCCTGACCATCATCACGCTCTTCAATCCGCTCAGGGTCTTTCTTCCGCTGGCGACGGCCTCGTTCGTCGCGGGCGTGCTGTGGGGCGCCCCGATCGTCTTTCTGGGGCGTGGCGTGAGCGTGGGGTCGATGCTGGGCATTACGACGGGGCTAATCCTTTTCGGGTTGGGGCTGATCGCCGAGCAGTTGGCGCAAATCCGGAAGAGCGCCGTTCTCGAGGCCAGCGACTCGTGACCCTGCCCGGCAGTAGCGGCCCGTTCTTCAGACGTCCAGCAGCGTTCGTTCTTGCATGCGTCGCCAGCACGGCCCTCGCGTGCGCCCGCCGCTCCTGGCGGGCACCTGGGCCCTCACCGGACAACAGCCCGGCCGGGGACCGATCTATGGCACGGTGGTGATCGAGGCGGGAGGGTCGGCGGACGAATTCACGACCCGTGCGATTTACGCGGCTCCGGCGACCGGAGCTAGGGTGGCGCGCGAGGGCAGCTCCATCGTCTACACGGGATATCAGTGGCGTGGGCGGAGCCTCCAGGGCGGTGACGAGGAGCAGGCGCTCCGCGAGGTGATGCTCGTCGAGCGGGACTGGCAAACCATGTCGGGGCGCTGGTTCACGGGCGCCTACGACGAGCTCGGCCCCGACGTGACCCTCCACCGGGTGGGAGCGGAGCCGATGGTGACGGGCATCTATCCCGCGGCCGTCCGGACGGGGGGAACGCCCGCCATCCGTGTCTACGGAGCGAACCTCCCCCAGCAGGTCACGCCGTCCGAGCTCGACTTCGGTCCTGGAGTCCAGGTGAGTCGGGTGGTGAGCGCGGCGGATGACGTGCTCGAGCTCGTGGTGAACGTCGAGGCGGGCGCCGCCGAGGGCACCAGAGATCTGTTCCTCGGCGGGGTCTCGCTCCGCGACGCGGTGGTCGTGTACAACGACGTGG
This sequence comes from Longimicrobiales bacterium, assembly GCA_965198065.1. Taxonomy (GTDB): domain Bacteria; phylum Gemmatimonadota; class Gemmatimonadetes; order Longimicrobiales; family Gaopeijiaceae; genus SHZS01. Next base: position 2,429,676 of record CBDAON010000004.1, read on the forward strand.
ACCGCATCGAGGTCCGGCCCGAATGGGGGATGGCCCGGGTGGGCGGGGCCAACATCCCGAAAGCCTACCAGCAGTTCGACGCAGTGGCCTTCAACGACGGGCCCGACGGCGAGGCCGGGACAGAGGATGACCTGAACCTCGGGATCGTGGACGCGAGCTGGGGGCTCGAGGAGTATTCGGCCACCTTCCAGGACGACGACATTCGGTTCGTGGGCGCTATCGGCCAGGACGGGCTCTTCACGCCGGCGCTGGACGGACCCAACCCCGCCCGCAGCGGAAATCGCAACAACATAGGCGACGTCTGGGTGGTGGTCTCGTTCACGCCGCCGGGCACGTCCGAGGTCTTCCGGGCGAGGGCCCACCTGCTCGTGACGGTCCCCAACTACCTGCGCTGGGCGCCGTGGGGCGAGGGCCCATGACCCCTCAGGCGGGTCTCTCGGCGAACGGGCATTCTGTGCACGCGAACGGCGGCGGCAAGCTCGCCCTGTGCGAGTTCCATCACTTCGAGGCCTCGGGGGAGCACTTCCTCTACCTCGTGCCCAGCGCCGGCGTGTTTCGAATCGATGAGGTCGGCTACGCGGTCCTGGAGACGATCGAGGAGGAACGACGCGCGCCCCGCGAAGTGATGAGCGCCCTCGACGGAAGGTTCCGTCCCGAGGACGTGGCGAGCACCCTGGGTGAGCTCGTGGCGGCGCGGGCGATTCGCGAGGTGGACCGGCGGGAGGAGAGCATGCTTCCCGTGCTTCCGCCGCCCGACTTTCCGCTCACGACGATGGTGCTGAACGTCACAAACAAGTGCAACCTCGCCTGTACGTATTGCTACGAGTACGGGGAAGACCGGATCGTTCCCGAGAGCGGCAAGCCGCGCTTCATGAGCGAGGAGACCGCGCGCGAGAGCGTCGAGTTCATGCTCCGCGAGTCGGGGCAGAACCGGGTGGCCCACCTCACGTTCTTCGGCGGAGAGACGCTTCTCAACTTCAACGTTCTGGAGAAGACCCTCGAGTATGCGCGCCGGCGAGGCGAGGAGCTGGGGAAGGAGATCGAGTTCAGCCTCACGACCAACGCGACTCTCCTCCGGCCTGAGATCATCGAGTGGCTCGCCGAGAACCGCGTCGGCGTGACGATCTCTATCGATGGCCCAAAAGACTCGCAGGACGAATTCCGCGTCTTCAAGAACGGGATGGGGAGCTACGAGGTCATCCTTCCCAAGATCCGGGAGCTGCTCCGGAAGCATAAGACGCGCCCGATCGGTGCGAGGGTCACCCTCACCAAGCAGAACCTGAACGTTATGAGGATCTTCCGGCACTTAACTGAGGAGATCGGCTTCTGGGAGGTGGGCTTTGCCCCAGTGACGACGTCTTCGGCCCGTGACTTCGCGATCGAGGACGAGGGGTTCGTCGGGATGCTCGAGCAGTTCGACGAGCTGGCCTACGAGTGGCTGGAGCACGCGGTGGAGGGCCGCCACCACGGTTTCTCCAACATCAAGGACACGCTCGAAGAGATCCACAAGGGCGTGAGCAAGGCGTTCCCGTGCGGTGCCGGGCTCGGCCTCATGGGTGTGGCAACGGACGGTGAGGTGGCGCTCTGCCACCGGTTCGCGGGATCGGAGGAGCACAAGATCGGAACCGTCGCCGGAGGGATTGATCGGGAGCGGCAGTTCGCCTTCCTCAAGCAGCATCACATCGCGAGCAAGACGGACTGCCACACGTGCTGGGCGCGGCCGCTCTGCGCGGGCGGGTGTTATCACGAGGCCCATACCCGTTACGGCTCGACCGGTGTGCCGAACCTCCACTACTGCGAGTGGATTCGGTCATGGACGGACACGTGCCTCAAGGTGTACGGCGAGCTCTCTGTCAGGAACCCCGATTTCCTGCGGCTGTTCGATACGGAGGGGCGGGAGGCCGTGGCCTGAGGCGCCACGGAGAATCGTTGGACCGGGAGGGGATTCGCTGGAATCGCGGCGGAAGCACAGAGCGAACTTTGGATGAAGAGGAGCGGACCGCGTGAAACATCTGGAGCCGATCAACCGAAAGGCGGGGCGGATCGAGGCCCACATCGAGGGTGCGCGTTCGCCCGGAGCCGTTCCCTACGCCGAGGCCGGCCCGGGTGTCGAGACGCGCGCGGCCGGCGGGTCGGGCGCGGACGCCACCGGATCGGCGACCGGGGATGGGCAGGACATGGTGGCACTCCAGGACGGCGGCGGAGTGCACATTCCGCTCGGATGCTCGTTGGTTTTTTCGCCGGAGTCTCCAGGTCGAAGGTCCAGAACTCGTAGCGCCCGATGCTGGACGAGAGCCCGTACCCTTTCCTCCCGCCCGGCGCCAGCCGGAAGGTGACCGACTCGTCGGGCCCGATCGTCTCGAACTGGACCTCGCGACCCTCTAGGTCGACGGTGGCGATGCCCATCATGCGCCGGTTCTGGACCGGATCCGTGACGCGGAAGAGGCTGGTGTAGAACCCGCGTTTCTACGTGCGGGACGCCACGAGCGAGCAGGTCGAGATCGTGGACATCGCAGGGAAGCGGTCCATCGGCTCCTTCACATTGAGCAGCGGAAACACCAGCGTCCGGATCAACGGCCTCGTGCCGAGCCCGGACGACAGCTACGCGATCCTCTTCACGCGCGCCTACACCCGGCTCCCCGATCGCTATCGCATTGGAGACCCGGTCATCCTCAAGTACGACCTGGAGAGACGGGAGGTCATCGACACGATTAGCATCGCGGGCGAATCTGACCGGAGCAGGGGCAATATCATCTTTTCGGACAGCGGTGAGTCGGCCTACTTCTTCGCCGAGGGGGACGTCCTGGTCCTCGAGACCGAGGGTTTCACCGAGGTGGACCGCTGGGAGATCTCCCAGCCCTACGAGCCCGGCCTCGGGACCTTGGACCTGAGCTTCTCGCAGAGTCCGTATCAGGCCCGGGACGCGTGGAGCGCCGGGCCACCTTCCAGGGCCGCTCCCGCATGTCGCTCGAGGTCAGCTCGGACGGGCGGTACCTCTACATCCAAAATGCCGGCAACACGATCGACATTTACGATGCCGGGACGTACGAGCACGTGCACCAGGTCGAGTTCGACGGTGACGTGACCGACTTCGTGATCATCCCGGCCGAAACCCCGCAAAGCGACCGCTAAGCGGTCCTCCAGTCCTTTGGGACCCTCGGACCTCCGCCGGGCGTTCCGGTATCTCCTTCCCTACCGGTGGGGCCTGGTCTTCGTGCTGGTCGTGAGCCTCGCGGGCACGGCCATCTCGCTCTATCTGCCGCTCCTTTCAAGGGGCCTGGTGGACGATGCGCTTCTCGGACAGGACATGCAGGCCCTCTTCCGCATCGTGCTCCTCTTTCTGGCGATCCCAGTCGCCAGCTTCGTGCTCAACGTGGCCGCGTCGCTCATCTACACGAAGCTCTCCGCCGAGGTGCTTTTCGACATGCGGGTGGACGTCTATCGGCACCTCCAGAGCCTCTCGCCCCGCTTTTACGCGGGCCGTGCGCTGGGCGACATCGTCTCCCGACTGAACAGCGACGTCGCCGAGATCCAGCGCATCGTGGCAGAGACCGCGCTGGCGTGGGTGACCAACACCGCCTTCCTCGTGGGCTCGGTCGCCATGCTCGTCTACCTGGATTGGCGCACCTTCCTGGTGAGCATCGTGGTCCTTCCGCCGAGCATTGGGGTGCTCGTACGATACCGTAAGAAGCTCGAGGGGAGCGTGAGGAGGGTCCGCGAGCTGAGCGCCGATATCGGGAGCTTCCTCATCGAAACCATCCAGGGCATGAAGCTCGTGGTGGGCTCCAACGCGCAGCGGCGGGAGGTGGCGCGTTTTCGGGCCAAGAACGACGACTTCGTCCGGGCCCTCATGTCCATGCGGTGGCTCAGCTTCCTGGCGGGCGGGCTCCCCGGGCTGATCCTCATCGCCGGCACCTCGGCCGTCTTCCTCTACGGCGGCTCGCGGGTCATCGCGGGCGCGATCACGCTCGGGACGTTCGTGGCCTTCATGGCCTACCAGATGCGAGTCCTGATGCCGGTTCGCGGGCTCATGAACCTTTACGCGAGCCTGGCCGCGGCCAAGGTGTCGCTCCGGCGGGTGAACGAGCTGCTCGAGACCCCGCCGGAGGTCGTCGATCCGGAGGTGCCCGTCCAGCTCGAAGTGGCGAGGGGTGAGGTAGAGCTGGTGGACGTCACGCTCTCCTTCGGTCGGGGTGGGTCCGTGCTCACGGGGGTGAACCTGGCGGTGGGCTCGGGAGAGACGGTGGCGATCGTGGGCCCCAGCGGGAGCGGCAAGTCCACGATCGTCGACCTCATGGTCCGTCAGCTCGACCCCGACGAGGGCGCGATCCTACTGGACGGGCACGACCTGCGCACCCTGAGCCTCGAGGACCTGCGCCGACACGTCGTCCTGGTCGAGCAGGAGCCCTACGTGTTCCACGCGACCGTGGCCGAGAACATCCGCTACGGGAGACCGGAGGCCGGCGACGAGGAGGTGCGGGAGGCCGCTCGGTCGGCGGGTCTCGCGGAGTTCATCGAGGATCTCCCCGACGGGTACGATACGGAGGTGGGTGTGAGAGGGATGACGCTCTCTGCGGGGGAGAGACAGCGGCTCGCGATCGCCCGGGCGTTTCTGGCCGACCCCGCGGTGCTGGTTCTGGACGAGGCCACGGTGAACCTCGATCCTGCCGCAGAAGAGCGAGTCATCGCCGGCTATCGGGCCGTCATGCGTGGCCGGACCACCATCCTCATCACCCATCGCCTGGACCTGGCGCGAGCGGCGGACCGGGTAGTCGTGATCGACGGGGGTCGGGCGGTGGAGACGGGTCCGCCGGAAGCGCTCCTCGAGAAGCGGAGAGCCTTTTTCCGGATCTTCTCGGGGGAAGCCGGAGCCCGCGATGTGGCGGCGCGCTCGGGGGGATGAGGTGGGGGTGAGGGGCCACCGAACTCTCACCCTCGAGCACCCGCTGCTCCGGGGGTCGAGCGGGCGGGGGGTGAGGGTGGCGGTCATCGACAGCGGAGCGCACGCCGCGCATCCGCACGTGGGAAGGGTGGTGGGGGGCGTCGAGATCGGAGAGGACGGGGAGGTCGGCTCGGACTTCGTCGACCGGCTCGGGCACGGCACGGCCGTCGCGGCGGCAATCCTCGAGAAGGCGCCCGACGCCGAGATCTTCGCGGTAAAGGTCTTCCGTGGTAGGCTGGCAACCACGGCTCAGGCCATCCTTGGGGCGATCGACTGGGCGGTGGACCAGGGGATCGGGCTCATCAATGTGAGCCTTGGGACCGTGGAGGAGGCGCACCGGGACGCGATGGCCGCAGCCGTCGAGCGCGCGAGAGGCGCGGGCTCGCTCATCGTCTCGCCGGCCGAGCACGAGGGGAGACGCTGGCTTCCCGGGAGCCTTCCCGGTGTCATCGGCGTGCTCCTCGACTGGGAATGCTCCAGGGACGAGCTCCGCATCCTCTCCGGAGAAGGCGATTCGGTGCGCCTCGCGGCCTCGGGCTATCCCCGCCCGATCCCCGGGGTAAGCCCGGAGCTGAACCTCAAAGGCGTAAGCTTCGCCGCCGCCAATGTGACCGGTTTCCTGGCGAGGGCGATCGAGGAGCGGGAGGGTGGACGGGGGCGGCTCCGTTCGTCACCGCCGCTCCCGGATCTCCTCGAACGGTTGAGGGAATGAAGAAGCCATTGGTCTTCGTAAGGCGGCCAGAGCGAAGCAGCTTCGATATAATGTCTAAGCCGCGTAGGGCTCAATCGGAAAGAGGCCGTGCGACGTCCAGCACCTGTCAGTAACCCGTCATCACTTGAAAGGGGGGCGACATGAGAAGCGCGATCTTCGCAGCCACTGTCCTCTTCGTGCTCGGCAGTCCGGCGCATGCCCAGCAGACTCAGCCGCCCTGCGGCCCGGCCGTTCAACTGCCGAGCGAGTTCTCCACGAATGTGGCAGCGGACTCGCGCTGCTTCGAGATCCGGATGTACACGGCCGATACGTCGCGCGACGGCGTCGGCGATTACGAGCGTGCTATCGACGAGCTGCATCAGCGCTTCGAGAGCAAGAGGTCGCGATATTCGAGAAGCACGGCGCGGAGGTCGTCGCTGTATGGCAGAGCCTCGAGGACTCCAACACCTTGATCTGGATGCTGGCGTATCGTGACCGCGCCCATCGGGAAGAGGTCTGGGCAGCCTTTCGTGCCGATCCGGAGTGGACCGCTCTCCGAGCGAAATACCCGGTGGGTGTCAGTAGCCAGGTCTTCATGATGAGCGCGTCCGACTATTCGGCGCTCAAGTAGGGCCTGGCCCACATCTTCGCGGGGATGTTGGAGCGTTTCTAGCGCTTAACCAGAGGCGCTACGTCTTCTTGCCGCCTCCCTGAGCGCCCAGGAGTCAATCCCAAAGTTAGTTGAAACTGGAGCGGCCTCCGTCTCAGGCGACAGCATGTGAACGGCTCTCGGGAAGGGTGATCCCGAGGTCCTTCTGGATCGCGGCCCTGAGGAGCGGGAGGTGTCGGTACCCGAGCAACCTCCGGAGCCGTGACTAGATCTCCAGGAGCGTGGTCGCGAGCCATCGGTGCTTCTGGCTCGAGTTCTTCCAGTGGTCCACGCGTCCGCACCTCTGCTCGGCCAGGGCGTTCACGGACTCGAGCACGTTGGTGGTCTTGAGCGACTGGCCGACCAGGGGGAAGACTCCCAACCGGTGGAGGGTGAGGGTCTCCTCGAACCCCTCATCGAGACTGGCCGCCGCGGACTGGTTCACCCCCGCGAGCTCCTGGCGCAGGGCCTTGAGGTCCTTGACGGCCTCTTCGTACGTGGGCCGCTGGTAGGCGCGCTGCAGACGCTGGCGCCAGCCCTTCTGCTCCGCTCTCGGCAGATACGAGATCACGTTCTCCCGCTTGTGCCACTGGCACCGCTGGATGAGCACCTGTCCCTTGAAGACCGCCAGGACGCCGCTCCGGAGACCGCGGGCTCCATCGATCACCACGAGCGCTCCGGCCGACAGGTCGAGACCTCGGTCCTTCAGACTCCGAAGGAAGGATCGGATCACCACGGCGTTCTCCGTGTCGGTCTGGACGAACCCGAGGAAGACCTTGTCCCCCTTGGTCGTCACCCCGAGCGCGACGACCATCTCGTCCTCGGCAAAGCTCTTGCCGTCCAGGACGAGTGCCACCCCACGTCGTAACCCGAGAGGTCCCGCTCCTGAAACTCCTTCAGCTTCGCGGCCGTGGCCTTCTTGAACTCCCGCGAGACCGTCGACTTCGACAGCCCGATGGCTCCAGGCACCGCCTCGACCGCTGCCTCGTAGTCCCGGCACGAGATCCCGAGCAGCACCTTCCGAAACAGCCCCTCGTCCATCTCGCCGGGCGAGCCATGCAGCTGCTCATACGCCGCCAGCCTCGACTCTCCGGCCGGGCCTCGCACCCGCGGTACTCGCACCGGATGCCGCTGGCCGCCCAACCGCACCGACCCTGGGTTATGCCCATGCCGGCAATGTCGATCGTCCTCGGTCTTCCTGGCGTGACGTTGCCCCGCCAGTTGCTCCACTTCCTCCTCGAGCATCCGGCCCACCTCCGCCAGTCCCAGCGGAATCAGCTGCCGGATCAGCTCCACCCGAGGGTCCAGCTCCAGCGCCTCGATCTCCTCCCAACTCACCTCCCTCGGTTCCCCGAGCCGCCGGTCCTTCTTGCCCCCGCTCGACGAGCCTTGGCATCCTTCCCATCGGTGGCCTCCTTCCTCTCTTGTGATCCCGTGGTGTGGTCGCACACCCACGTTACCTGAGGTTGGAGGCCGCTTCAATTTCAACTAAAGATGGGACTCACTCCCCCGTTGCCCTTCTCGCGTTGATCTCACCCGACGAGCGCTGGTCAACGAAGGTCTCCCACTCCCGCAGGGTGATGCTGTGCGCATCGCGGTTCGGACCGAGGAAGCGCCGCCACATGTCGGCTTGGTGACGGTCGGCCTTCTGCTGACGCGGACTCTTTCGAGGTGTGCGGTGCTTCAGGTAGAGATCTAACACCTGGCCCAGTGGGCCCGGTCGGACCTATACCCGACAGGCTCCCAACTACGTGCGGTCCTGAGGTGATCTACCCCCCTAAAACGAGACCGAGTCCAGTTTTAGAATCTGGACGGGGTCAAGACACGAAAGGGGAGGGCACAATGGCCGCACCAAAGAGGCTGAGTCCGGCACAGATCATCAACCGGCTACGCAAGGCAGAGGTGGCCCTGGCGAACGGCAATACGACCAAAGAGGTGTGGCGAGACCTGGGGGTGAGCGAGCAAACGTACTACCGATGGCGGCGGGAGTACGGGGGAATGAAGCTGAGCCAGGCGAAGCGTCTCAAGGAGCTCGAGGGAAGGAGAACCAACAGCTGAAGCGGGTGGTGGCAGAGCTGACGCTGGACAAGCTGATCTTGAAGGAAGCCTCCGAGGGAAACTTCTAAGCCCCGAGCGGCGCAGACGCTGCGTGGTGCAAGTACGCCAGCGGCTTGGGGTGAGTGAGCGCAAGGCGTGCCGGGTGTTGGGCCGGTAATTGTATACTTGCCGCACAGGCGGGGGAGGGCATTATATTTCTTTCATGGATGACGCATCGTTAGTCTTGGGCTTCTTTTCGAGGGTCGCGTCGATGGTTCTCATTACCTGCTTCCCGAATACCTTCTCCATGATCTCGCGGCCCGTTTTCTCGCCGATATCTCGGGGCACCGTACGCCGCCGCTTCTTCTTGGGAGTGTGAGTCATGAGCAGCGTCAACCTCCTGACGTTAATGGATCGATACAACAACGATGCGAAGTGCCGTGACGCACTGGAGCGCATCCGCTGGCCGTCCGGGGTAGCCTGCCTACGGTGCGGTGACATGGACGTAGGAGAGATCGAGAGCCGGAACCAGTTTTGCTGCCGTTCATGCGACTATCGGTTCAGCGTGACGTCCGGCACGATCATGCACCGGTCTCACCTGCCGCTCCGAACGTGGTTCTTGACCATCTACCTCATGTGCGAGAGCAAGAAGGGGATGAGCGCCAACCAGCTCAAGCGCACATTGGGCGTCACCTACAAGACGGCATGGTACCTGTGCCACCGCATCCGTGAGGCCATGGGCAACGATCCGTTCACCGGTCCCACCCTGGTCGGAGTCGTCGAGGTGGACGAGACCGTGGTCGGCGGCAAGCGCACGGGCGAGAACTGGCGCGACAACAAGCACTGGGTGGCCGGAGCCATCGAACGCGGGGGCCGCGTCCGCATCGAGCGTATCCCGAACATCAGGAAGAACACGCTCCATGCCTTCATCCGTCGTGCCGTGAAAGACGAGGCCGAGGCGATCTACACCGACGACCTCAAGTCCTACATCGGCATCGGCGACCACGACACCCGCCACGAGACGGTCAACCACTCCGCCGAGGAATGGGTGATCGGTGACGTGCACACCAACAGCATCGAGGGCGTCTGGAGCCTGTTCAAGCGCTCTATCGTCGGCACCTTCCACAAGATGAGCGTCAAGCATATGGACCGCTACCTCGAAGAGCTGGAATGGAGGTTCAACAACAGGCACAACCCCTATGTATTCCCCGACACTCTCCGCCGCATCATGCACACCGATCCCCTGGAGTACCGCACCCTGGTAGCCTGAACCTACTTGCGTTGTGCTCCAACGCGCTATACCCTTCCCGCACGGCACAATCATGCAGGTATCCGAGTCGGGTTACCTGCTGAATACAACAGCCGGATGATCGGTCGGGAATAGCTACCCCGGCCCCGGCGAATAGGCGGGACCTCTCCGCATTGTCTGCGTGATTGTGCCAATGGCCCGGCGCCATTGCGGGTGCCGGATTCGCCCCCACCAATTTTAGGAAAGGCCATGCCAGAGCCACGTCTCCGGAACGTCGATTCCGAGAATCACCTGGAGCAACTTGTCGAGGACTTCATAACGCAGGGTTACGATGTGCTTAACCGTGGCGAGAATAGCACACTTGTACGAAAGAAGACCTACGGCTCCGGAGCGACTCATCTCGTGGTCTTTCTTCTCACGGTGTGGTGGACGTTTGGCATCGGCAACCTGCTCTATGCCATCATCGCTCATAGTCGAGCTGAAAAGGTTCTGGTTCGCATTCGCGAATTATAAGCCCCTAGACTAGGATCCTTCGCCAGCCCGTCACAGGTCTCCCCTGTGCCGGATCAGAAGTTTGCCCATGTTTGATTCCAACCAGACCCGAAGCCGCTCCCTGTTGTAGGTGCCCTCACTGAGCATAGCTCCGGGGCTACTCTCAAACTTCTTTAAGATCTCGAAGCGAACGCTCATCTTGACCGCTGGTTTCATGCCGATGGTGGCGTGTTGTAGATAATTGTCAATAATCGCACCGGCAGTAATGTAGTCCGCTGTGCCGTCCGGCTTAGGATGTTTCCGTGACCTTTGAAGTCTTCCCCAAGTAAACAACAAGACGCCCAGCAGGACCGCAAAAGGCGCAAATTCGGTGTAGAGGTTCATTGGCTCGAGCCACGCTGCCCACGCGCCTCCATCGTCGATGAGGCCAGGGATGCCCCAAATCCCGAAGACGATACCGATCCATTCCCATGGCCCGCGTGGCCGCCAACTCGCCTTTCGCCGCATCCAGGCACTTTAACCGCATCCATGCTGTGCGTCAAGTATACAATTACCGTTGGGCCAGGCACGCTCGACGCAGCGTCGGATACCGAAGCGAAGCGAAGATGAGGAGGTGCTGAGAGAGGACGTGGTGAAGGTGGCTCGCAGGTTCGGGCGCTGCGGGTACCGGATGGTGACGGGGATGCTGAGGACGGAGGGCTGGGCCGTGAACCACAAGCGGGTGGAGCGGATCTGGAGACAGGAGGGGCTCAAGGTGCCAAGTAAGCAGCCGAAACGAGGGAAGGCTGTGGCTGACCGACGGTTCTTGTATCCGACTGCGGCCCCTGTACCGACACCATGTATGGGCGTATGACTTCGTGGCGGACCGGACGCATGATGGACGGCCGCTCAAGATGCTGACGGTGCTGGATGAGTACAGCCGGGAGTGCCTGGCGATCGTGGTGACTCGCAGGCTTCAGGCGGACGATGTTCTGCAGACGCTGAGCGAGCTGTTTGCCGAGCACGGTCCACCGGCGAATCTTCGCTCCGACAACGGTCCGGAGTTCACGGCCCGAGTGGTTCGGCAGTGGCTCGGTGAGCTAGGCGTGAAGACGCTGTTCATCGAGCCGGGCAGCCCGTGGGAGAACGGCTACAATGAGAGCTTTAACGGCACGCTCCGAAACGAGCTGCTGAAGCGCGAAATCTTCCATTCGCTGGAGGAGGCGAAGGTGCTGATCGAGCAGTGGCGGCGCGAATACAACACGCATCGACCGCACAGCTCTCTGGGTTATCGACCCCCGGCCCCCGAAGCGATCCGGCCAGACCCAAAGCTGCTCAACCTACCTCTGCTTCTTGGACCACCCCCCAGCCAAAAGGAGGTGCTTGGACTAACACTCTAGGTGGTACCGCTTTTGGGGGCAGGTCACTTCGCCACGTGTCACTCGTGAGTCGCCCTGTAGGCCTCCGGACTCTCGCGAAAATCACCCTGATCAGGCGAGTCCTCCAACCCCAAGAAGACCACGAGCGGCCGAGTGAGCGCCCGATTGACCCGGTCTTCCGAATAGGGCGCACCCGACAGGCCGTAGGGGAACGCCTGCGCAGCGTCAGGCATCGTGTACCAACCCGAGTTCGCCGCTATAGAGAGCGCGAACCGAGCGTCCGGGAGGAACAAAATCATGCGGTGGATGAACTGACCGCCAGCGGAGTGTCCGAATAGGACGTAGTAGCCCATGACCGACGATGCCGAGGTCCGGAACGCGTCGAAGAGCTGCTCGACAGCCTCGAAATACCACCCTGCTTCCCGCCGATCTCGGCCGAACCATGAGACGATGTTCCCTGTGTTGTACTTCCATTCCCACCGGCTGTTGAGCCGAACAAACTCTTCCTTGCCGAACTCCGGCGCGATCACCAGCAATCCGTGCTCCTGGGCGACCCCAACCCAGGCTTCCAGATAGTCCTCGGCGTTCCGGCCAGCCCCATGCACTCACGATGACTGCGCGGAGTGAGTCGGTCATTGAGTCGGGCCTGAAATACCACACACGCGTCACGCCTTCGAGCGGCAGCTGGCTCGCCTCGATGGAGTGCTTCCCAAGCTCGATCGCAAGGGGATCCGAGAGGGTTGGCGCATCAGACTGACATCCCGACAAGGCCGCTAGCGCCGCGAACGACACTCGTCCTGCGCGTCGCCTGTCCAGATGTGTGCGCCCGTTCAAATCACCACCCGTGGGACTTATGGAGAGTCTGACGCCACCCTCAAAGCAATACTCACGACTGACGCGTCACGGTGCCAGAATCAGAGCAGGGGGTCCCACGAAGAACGTACACCATACGTTCCGAAAATCCTGTCGCAGAATCTGCACGGGTGGGTCTCTCTACGGGACCCATTTACACCCCCTCCTGGGGGGCATCGGTGAGTCAAATCCTGTTCTAGATGGGACCAACTGACCCGGCCCGACCGAGACGCTGGCAAGGAGGCTTCCGGGGACGTAGGCTACAGCAGGAAGCGGGGCCGTAGGCCGAATCGTTACCTAGCCCTCTCGGGCAGCGTTGGCTCCCTACAAAGCCCGCGAACTCCTCAAGATGCGGTAGGCCCTTCTCTAGGATGTCACGCATCGAGCCGCGGAGTTCGTTCGGGGGACGACCGCCGCCCTTGTTGCCGGGGACCCCGCCGGGGAGGAGTGCCCCACCGTGCTTCTGAGGCACTCTCCCGGAGCCACCAGGAAAGAACCGGGCCCCAGCGCAGGCATCATCGCCGCACCGGGGCCCGATGAGCGCGGAGGGCGTCAGGCTCCCGCCTCAACCAGCGTCGCGGTGTTGACCTTGGTCATCTCGGGGAAGTTCTCGTCGAGATACTTGTTCCCCTGGACCCAGGCCTCGGCGTAGTCCGGGCCGTTCCCTGCGGGGGGCAGCTCACCGTAGCCGGCGTAGATCTTGTCCATGACGTCCAGACCTTCGACCACCTCTCCGAACGGCGTGAACCCACTCTCGTCCAGGTGCGTGTTGTCCTTGAAGTTGAAGAACACCTGGGTGGTGCGGGTGTCGGTGCCGGCGTGGGCGAAGGTGATCGTGCCCCGCCTGTTCGACTGGATGAACGGATCGTCCGGGAATTTCGCGTCCCTCCACGCCTGGTCGATGGCGGGCACGCCTTTGAAGCCGAACTGGGCCATGAACCCCTCGACCACGCGGTAGAACCTGGTGTCATCGTAATAGCCGTTCTTCACCAGGTTGTAGAAGCGGTCCGCGCCGTTGGGCGACCACGCGCGGTTCACCTGGACGACGATGGGGCCCACCGACGTCTCGAAGCGCACCTGGTACGTCTCGGGCGCCGTCTCGGTGAGGTTGGCGGGGGTGAGGAGGGGGCTGTCGGCCGGCACCGCCTGCTCTGCCGGGGCGGGCTCCTGCGCGGGCGCCTCCTCCTGGGGCTCGCCTCCGCCGCAGCCACCGACCAGCGAAGCGGCGACGAGGAGGGCGAGGCTGGAGAACTTGCGTTTCATGGTAGGCTCCTGGATGAAGACGGGCCGCCCAGAATGCGCATTTGTCCGCTCCGGGCTTGGAAACAAAGCTAGCGCGATGAAGAGGGACACTGCTAGCCGGTCGGGCACAATCTGGGGCACGCGCCCGTCACGGGCGTATAGTCCAAGTAAGACTCCGCGACGGCTGTTCAGTAGCTAGTCCCATTCTGCCATCCCTACCGAACGCCAGGTGGTCGATTACCCTCACGCCATCACCCTGCTGGCGAGCACGGGTATCCATGCCTTTTTGACCTTCGCGATCAAGGCTGGATCATCGGAGAGCACGCCTTCAGTCGCGTCCCACAGCTCATCGATCAGGTCTTCGTCGTAGGCAACGGCCCGCAAAGTGTACTTCGCCGCCAAGGAGGCCAGCTTGATCGCGTCGCTGTCGGATAGGTCTCCCGCTTTGAGCTTCTCCTGCAACTCATCCAACGTGTCGTCGCGGAGTTCGGCCAACCTGTCTCTGACCTTCGACTTCTCCCGCCCGCCACCCTTGTTGCCGTAGTTACCGCCCCTCTTGAGTGCGCCACCATGAGGCTGGGGCACCAAACCTCCGGGGTCTCGACCGGAGTCTCCCGGTGGCTTCTTGTTGTCGCTCACGGGACCCATCCTCCGCCTAGTCGTGTCCCCTGATGTGCACCCCGACTGGACGGATGCCCGGCCTGGGGGGGTACCGGTTTGTGTACCGGTTCAGATCCACAAAAGGGGGTGGAGGGCTCAGCCCCCCACCCCGAACTTCGTGATGTTATTACTTGATTGTCTCGAAAACCGTGAAAAAGCCCAGCCCCTTGGCCCGCTTGTAAGGCAGGCGCTCTGAACCAACTGAGCTAAGCGCCCTTCAGCACCCAACCTACTACACTACAATCATTTAAACCATACTTCATCCTGCCATTGAGTCCGCATGCAAACATTGATTGGGCACAGAACCTGCCAGGCTACCCTCCCGATCCAGCCTCTGCCTCCCGGTTGAAAGTAGCACCTGCTCAGCGATCTGAAGAACGGCCCGACGGACGGGGAGCTAAGAGCCAGAGGTCGCCACGCCGAGAAGGCGTCGGAACTCCGAGTCTAGGTCCCTCACGTCGTTTGGGGGTGTGGCCCCGATGAAGACGGCGCTAAGGAAATTTCTGGAGAGGTAAAGCGCGTCGATGACCGCTTGAGTCACCGTACGAAATCAGGCGACCCGACGCTCACCCTGAAGTCTACCCCGCGCGTTAGCGTGTTCACCATGATGCAGCCGTTCTCCGCGATTCTCACGAGGCGCTCAAAGAGGTCGCTGTCGGCGCAGTCGCCGGTTACCTCCAGGGAGACGGAAGTGAATCGTGAGGGGCTATCGGCGAGAGTTCCCGTCACGAGGGTCTCTACGTCCGAAACGTCGGCCTCGCGCGCCCTGATCGCTGCGAGCATGGTGCTCATGAAGCAACCTGCGACCGCTGTCAAGAAATACTCGCCGCCCATGGGACCTTCGTCGGCGCCGCCTTTGGCCTCGGGCCGGTCGACTAGCACTTTGTGCTCTCGAATGGTCGCCTCGCTCGTCGACGGGCCAACCTGACGGACTCGGACCTTCATCTCTGCCATGGTTCGCTCATTCTCCGGGTGGCATCAAATCGAGTCGCAACGCGCTCCAGCCGCACGTCCGCTCCCGCCTGACGGAGCCGCTCGGCCATCCAGGTCGTGGGTCCAAGTTGAGTCTCAGATTCGAGAACCGCTAGTAGATCGAACTGCGCCGGTACAGGTCTGGACACATTTTGGACACGGACGCCCCTAAAGGATCCGAAACAGACCTAAAGGATCCGAAGTCTGAAAACCCGGAAAGCCCCGTCTCCACTAAGGAAACGAAGCCTTCCGAACTAGAACGAAAACCAGAGAGGTTACTGCAAATCCTCTATCCCCGGTTCGAATCCGGGCGGCGCCTCTTGGGTTAAACAGCAATACTACAATGACTTATGCAAACGGCGGAGGGCCTTCGTGGGCTTCTAGGGTCGCTTAATCCGCAACGTACTAGACACCAGGGCGCATCATGGGAAGGTGCATGACTTCAGGGCGTCTGGATCTACTCTCAGAATCTTCAGTGTGTTCTTGGTACCTCGCCCCAGAACATAAAGTGTGGGACGAGTCCAATCCGCGTCCTGTCTCGTGGAGTCTCCATCTATCGTGAGATCGCCCGAACCGACCTGAACTCCTGGCCCCTGCCGTACGGTGCCCCAACATCGAATGAACGAAGATCTCAGCGACGAAGCCGATTCGCTGAATAGTGTCGCCGCCGACAGCGGAGCCGAGGTAACCTGTCCCCATCGCGGAGAGACGGCGACGATCGTGCTGGACCCTGGCGGAGGCGTGCGTCAGGAGTACATCGAGGATTGCGAAGTGTGCTGCCGACCCTGGCAAGTCCAGGTCCATTACGACGGCCTCGGGGTCGCGACTGTCACGTTGGAGCCGACCTAGTTCGAGTCCGGCACCACCTGCCTCAGGACGCCAGCCCCGACCATTCCGGTGGCACCGAAGCTCCCTGCTCCCAGCTTCCTGTTCCACGTTCGATCACGGCCGTACGCCGAGGTCGATCGGCCAATGCCGCCCAGCTCCGGCAGCAGGTTGACACAGCCGCAATCAATCATTTGGAACCCACATCGCCTGCAGCCTTCACGATGTCGTGATAGGCCTTGTGCGTGGCTGTCCAGACATACACGAACAACCAGGTCAACAGCCCACCTATGACCAACGTGGCGAGGGCAAGCCACATTGATTCGGCTGGCCGCCGAGCCCAGATGTAGACAACCAGAGCTATCGTGGCTAACGCAGGACTCTATCTTGAGTTGTACTGGGAGCATTAGCCGCAATAGCATCTGGCGTGAATCCTGGGCCTACTCTAACCGTAGGATGAGACAACCGAACTGCGGCGCTCACTCTTCTTAAGGGGAATGACCTGCCCCGAAGAGCGGTACCACAACCTATGTTAGTCCCAGCACCTGGGGAGGGCGGTGAAGGACGGGCATCCTCAGGAACCAGGGCGACGGCTTAATCGCCTCAGGGGCCGGGGGAAAGCCGCCGCAGGCGCTGTGGGGTCGGACGGTATCGTACTCGCGCCTCCATTGCTCGACCAGCACGGCCGCCTCCGCCAACGAGCAGAAGATCTCCCCGTTCAACAGCTCGTCCCTGAGCTTGCCGTTGAAGCTCTCGTTGTAGCCGTTCTCCCACGGGCTGCCCGGCTCGATAAAGAGCGTCTCGACGCCCACGCGCCCCAACCACCACCGCACGGGCTTCGCGGTGAACTCCGGTCCGTTGTCCGACCTCAGATACTCGGGAGGGCCCGTGTCGGACGAACAGATCGTCCAGCACCTCGAGCACGTCGTGCGAGCGGATCTTGCGAGCCACCACGATCGCCAGGCACTCCCTCGTGTGCTCGTCCAGCACTGTCAGCAGCTTCAGCGCACGCCCGTCGTGCGTCCTCGAGGCCACGAAGTCGTACGACCAGACGTGGCCCCGATACAGCCGGCCTCAGCCGGATGCACGATCCGTCGTTGAGCCACAGCCGACCTCGCTTCGGCTGCCGCTCCGGGACCTTCAGCCCCTCCTGCCTCCAGATCCGCTCCACCCGCTTGTGCTTCACCCCCCAGCCCTCGATGCGGAGCGTGTCCGTGACGCGTCGCTAGCCGTAGCGGCCGAATCGACTCGCGAGTCGCACGATATCACCTCGGAGCGCCCCCTCGTCACTCGCCACTTTCCTCGCCCCGCGCTGGGTCGTGCGTGGCTGCCCGAGCACCCGGCACGCTCTCCTCTCCGACGCCCCGAGCTGCTGACGTACACGCACCACACAACGTCGTCGGCCCTCGGGGCTCAGAAGTTTCCCTTGGCCGCTTCCTCCACGATCAGCTTGTCCTGCCCCCAAAAGCGGTACCACCTAGAGTGTTAGTCCAAGCACCTCCTTTTGGCTGGGGGGTGGTCCAAGAAGCAGAGGTAGGTTGAGCAGCTTTGGGTCTGGCCGGATCGCTTCGGGGGCCGGGGGTCGATAACCCAGAGAGCTGTGCGGTCGATGCGTGTTGTATTCGCGCCGCCACTGCTCGATCAGCACCTTCGCCTCCTCCAGCGAATGGAAGATTTCGCGCTTCAGCAGCTCGTTTCGGAGCGTGCCGTTAAAGCTCTCATTGTAGCCGTTCTCCCACGGGCTGCCCGGCTCGATGAACAGCGTCTTCACGCCTAGCTCACCGAGCCACTGCCGAACCACTCGGGCCGTGAACTCCGGACCGTTGTCGGAGCGAAGATTCGCCGGTGGACCGTGCTCGGCAAACAGCTCGCTCAGCGTCTGCAGAACATCGTCCGCCTGAAGCCTGCGAGTCACCACGATCGCCAGGCACTCCCGGCTGTACTCATCCAGCACCGTCAGCATCTTGAGCGGCCGTCCATCATGCGTCCGGTCCGCCACGAAGTCATACGCCCATACATGGTGTCGGTACAGGGGCCGCAGTCGGATACAAGAACCGTCGGTCAGCCACAGCCTTCCCTCGTTTCGGCTGCTTACTTGGCACCTTGAGCCCCTCCTGTCTCCAGATCCGCTCCACCCGCTTGTGGTTCACGGCCCAGCCCTCCGTCCTCAGCATCCCCGTCACCATCCGGTACCCGTAGCGTCCAAACCGTCGGGCCACCTTCACCACGTCCTCTCTCAGCGCCTCCTCATCTTCGCTTCGCTTCGGTATCCGACGCTGCGTCGAGCGTGCCTGGCCCAACACCCGGCACGCCTTGCGCTCACTCACCCCAAGCCGCTGGCGTACTTGCACCACGCAGCGTCTGCGCCGCTCGGGGCTTAGAAGTTTTAGCTCGAGAAGGAGAACCAACAGCTGAAGCGGGCGGTGGCAGAGCTGACGCTGGACAAGCTGATCTTGAAGGAAGCCTCCGAGCTCCTTGAGACGCTTCGCCTGGCTCAGCTTCATTCCCCCGTACTCCCGCCGCCATCGGTAGTACGTTTGCTCGCTCACCCCCAGGTCTCGCCACACCTCTTTGGTCGTATTGCCGTTCGCCAGGGCCACCTCTGCCTTGCGTAGCCGGTTGATGATCTGTGCCGGACTCAGCCTCTTTGGTGCGGCCATTGTGCCCTCCCCTTTCGTGTCTTGACCCCGTCCAGATTCTAAAACTGGACTCGGTCTCGTTTTAGGGGGGTAGATCACCCGCCTCTCGCTGCAAATAAGTGTTATGCAGGTGCGAGATGTACACGACGTAGTAGCCAGGTCCATCGAGTCTGTGCTCTTCACCATAGGCACTGGGCACTTGCTGACACTCCTGTTCGTGAGTCAAGAGTTCGTCGCCGCGGGAGCTCCCCCTGTTTCCCACTTCCACACCCTGGGCGGTATGTTGCTGGCCGGGCACTCTCTGGAGAACGCTTCTGGCGGCGCCGCACTGGGCTTCATTGCAGTCGCCCTTGGCACCTTGACGCTGAACTATGTGCTGTACCGGGCGAGGCTCGTGCCTCGATGGATATCCGCATTCGGTCTTCTCGCAGGCGCATCGCTTCTGGCGGCGCGCGTAATGGCGATATCTGGTCTCGAGCTCTCCCCAGCTACCGTGACCATACTGGATGCGCCGATCTTCCTGGAGGAAATGGTGGTCGCGGTATGGCTGATCGTCAAAGGCTTTGATGCATCGGCATTGGCGGGAGGGCCTCAAGGACTGGTGCACTCGACCGAGTAGCACATCGCGGTGCGCACTCTAACAAGGCGCCAGGCTCGCGCGCTTCGCTTGCGCGGACGACGCTGGTTCGGAGCCAGACCGCCTCATCCTCGTCCAGAACTTCTTCGAGGAATTGAGGCAGGTGGTGCCGGAGTGAGGAACAGAGAAGAACCTGGAGACTGGAGGAGTCGGCGGTGAAGACCCTGACTCCGACGATCGGGTTCCGCGAGACCGCGTCCTCGACGCGGCCCTGAAGGACGACAGGCGGCACCTGGGCGCTGGCGGCCGAGGCCAGCAGCAGGTACGCCCCAGGAGCACCCATCCGGACCGCGCTCGCATCACCGGCACATTGGGATGACGCGCAGGTCCATTCACTCGCCCGCCAGAGGGCCGCTACCGAAGCGGAGTCGTGACGCGCGCCCCCACCATCCGCAGAGTCGCGCCCAGGGTAGTCTGCATTGCGTTGAAGCCGAGCAGGAAGTCCCAATCGGTGTACGTGACGAAGAGGTCGGTCGGCCGATGCCAGTGGGGTCGGAGCCGCGGGCTCCGTAGCCTACCAGACCCTGCCACCCGATCTCGTAACGCCGCCGGTTCTCGCGCACGCTCACGGCTGCCACGACGTCCATGAACGGAGTCGAGTCGGTGTTGCTCATGGCGTTGCTGAGCGCGGCCGGGAAGTCGGTGGCGAACATGCGATTGGCGTTGATCATCGCGATGCCGAGCTGCGCCGAATCTTCCCACTTCTCGGAGTTGATCTGAAACTCGACGTCCACGTCGGCGTTCCACGCCTGGTGCAGCGCGGGCGGGTTGCCCCGATCATAGAGCACCTTGTCGTGCTGGATCATGGCGATCCAGCGGGGCTCGGGGTAGCGGCCCGAGCCTGGCGGATCCTCGATGCCCTGGAGCTCGGCCCGCTGCGCCACGTACGCCCGTGCTCCGTTGAGGCCCGTCTCCTCGTTGTTCCAGAGAGCGAAGCGCACCGAGCGCTCGGTTTGGATGTCGGGTGAGGCCAGTACGCGGGCGATCTCCATCACCAGCGCCGTACCCGAGGCGTTGTCGTTGACAGCCTCGCCGTTTCCCGCGCCCATCCATGTGGGCGCCCAGGATGACCATCTCCTCGGGGTTGGTCGTGCCCCAGTTGGTGGCGTAGACCTGCCAGCGCGACTCGTTCTGAGGCCCGTACGCATAATGGAGCCGCTCGGTCTCGTATCCCCAGTTCTAAAGCTGCGCCTCGATCCACTCGCTGGCGTGCACGTTCCCCTCGGTGCCCTGTTGCCGGTCGCCGAACTGCGCCAAGCCGCGGATCAGCTCCTTGTAGCTGTCGAAATCGAGACGCTCGACCGCCACCTGGATCATGCTGTCGGCCGGGGCCATGGGCACTCTGGAATTCGGGTTGCCGGACGCGTTGAGCACGCCGCTCGGGATCTGACGCGGTCCCGCCGCGCCCTGACCGAAAGCAGGCCCCGCCGAGGCCGCCAGCAACGCCGCCACGGCGACCGCTCGCAAGGCGGAAGGGGCCGGGAAGCAGTGGCGCGCATCTCCCGGGCTCCGGGCCACGGCGATCGGATGGGTGACCATTGTATTCCTCCTCCCACGTGAGGGTGTCCGTCTGGAGCACGCGCCCCCCCTGGACTACTGCTCCACCGTGAGCCGCGCCCAGTCCCACCCCTCGAGCCCCCGCTCGCTCACCGCCTTCACCGCGAGGACCGAGCCCGGCCGCACTCCCTCGAGGAGCACGGACGGGCGCCTGCTTCCTGAGCCCGGGGTCCAGGCGACCTCCCTCTCCACTTCCACTCCCGCCGCGGAGTCGTAGCGTACCGTGTATCGGGAGACCCCGGTCTCTGGAGCCGGATCCCAGGACAAGACGATCGCACTGGGCTGTCGCGCGCCAGCGGGCGTCGACTCCAGGCCCGCCAGCCGGGACGGGCTCGAAGCGAGGAGCATCAGCGTCCCGACCGTTACGCGGCTGACCTCGGCCACGAGCCGCTGGTTGACGGTCTCAAGACGGTCCGTGAACTGGTGGTAGTGTGGATTTCCGAGGACGGGGTAGGAACCGATCCCTCCCACGATGTCCCCGTACGCCTCGTAGTACGCCGCCGCGTCGGTGCTCCGGTAGTAAAGGGCGTCGTAAGTGATGAGGTCCGAGAAGAGGATCGCGGCGGCATGCTGGATGTCGCGGATCCCGGGGTTCGAGTACCGGATCGTGTTGTCCAGCCGGTGATCGTTCGCCCACCCGATCATGTCGTTGTTGAGAGCTCCGACGATCTGCTTCCCGCCCTCGACCGCCCGTCTCACGTACTCCCGGCTCCCGAGGAGCCCCGCCTCCTCACCGGTGAAGAAGGCGAACTCGATCGTGGCCGACCGCGGGTGGTCCCGCATCACCCGGGCAGCCTCGAGCAGCGCTGTCATCCCTGAGGAGTTGTCGTCCGCCCCGGGTCCCCTCTCAACGGAATCGAAGTGGCTGCTGGCGACGTAGACGAGGCCTGGATCGACCGTTCCCGGGAGTCGGGCGATCACGTTGGCGGTCCGGATCCCCTCCCTCGGCTCGAACCACTGGAGCTCGGGCTCATAGCCCCACCCGCGGAGCTGCGCCTCTAGGTAGGCGATCGCGAGCAGGTTCCCAGGCTGGGTGATGTACTTCGAGTCCATCCGGTACAGCTCGCGGGCATGCTGGTAGATCCGCTCCACGGACACCTGCCCCGTGACCAGGGCCACCTCGTCGGTGATCGGTGCGAAGCTACGTGTCCCGCGAGCCCGGAGATCCTTCTCCCGGGCGAGGTTCTCCTCGAGGCGAGTCCGAACCGCTCGCAGCGTGGCCGTGCGGTCGAGATGGACCAGATAGACCCCGCGCTCAGGGGAGATCGTATCCCCGTCCCGGTCCGCGATGATTAGGATCCTCGAGCCGTCGGGGACGATCTGCCACTCGTACTCCGGAGCGATCGTGCGGACCGTGTTGTTGTGGAAAAGCTTGGTCTGGGTGCCGGTCGTGGCGTCGTAGAGGTAGGACCGGCGGTGACGAGCTTCCCCCTTCAGCGCGAGGATCGTCTCCTCGTCCACGAAGCGGGGCCCGAGATCGTGCTGGATCTCCTTTGTGAGCTGGCGGATCTCTCCGTCCGCGACAGCCGGGGAGGCGAAGATCTCCCAGTCGTGGACCGGGCGTGCCTGGAAGGCCACCGTGCGCCCGGAAGGCGAAAGGGCCGGAGTGCTCACCTCCATCGAGGTGCGGAGCACGAGGGCGGGCTCCGGGAGCCCGGCCGGGTCCAGGGGCAACACCTCGACGGTGTAATCCGACCCTTCCCTTCCGACGAATGCGAGGAAGGAGCCGTCGGCGGAGACCGCAGCCCCGGAACGCCCGGGGTAAAGGGTTGAGGCCCTCGTCGCGAGGTCGAGCACGACGAGGGTGGCATCACCCCCTCCACCCCCGGTCCCCGAAGACGAAGTGAAGACCAGGTGTCGCCCTCCCGGAGCCGGGAGGATCCCGGACTTTCCTCCTTCCCCCGCGGGGAGCACCGTGAGCGTCCCCGAGGAAGCGACGATCCGGAGGATGTCCGTGGGCCTTTGCTCGCTCTCCCGGCTGGCCAGCGCATAGAAGGTGTCCTGGTCGGGGGACCCCACGAGAACGCCGGCTACGGAGTTCGTCGGTCCCCTGGGCAGCCATCCCCTGAGGTCGATCGTTCGCTCCGGACCGCTCGGAAGCGCCCGGACACGCACGCGACGGTCCTCCACGGTCTCGCCGATCACCAGGTACGCCACGTGATCCGCTCCGGCAAACGTGGCGCCAACCCCAGGAAGGGTAAGTACTGGAGCTCCGCCAGCGCGGAGATCCACCACCCGCGTGACGGCCTCCCCGGCCTCCCGAGCCTCATAGAGGGCGTACGCGGAATTGGCGGCCACCCGGAGGTTCGCGCGACCGTCCCACGCCACCTCCTCGACCTGGAAGAGCTCCCCGCTCAGGAGGGCGATCTCTTCGAGGTGCCCCGCCCCGCCCGGACCTGTCAGGGCTTCGAGATAACCGGTCAGAGCCTCGTCGTACGCGCCCCGGTCCCACGCGAAGTACGCCTCCTGGAGCCCCGGATCCGAGGGAAGGGGGGGCATCTGCGCGGCGAGGGGGAGCGCCGGGGCCACGATGAGGAAGGCCCCGAGGAACGCTCGAATGGATCGCATCGTCACCCCTCTGAGATGGGGCTGGGAGACCACGCCCCTCGCCTTGAGTCAGCAGACAGAAGGTGGTCCAGATTAGTCAGCAACCTCCGGGGATTTCTTGCGGCTCGAAGAAGATGTGGCTCCCTCACTTCACGCTGGCTCCCGCTGGACGAGGATGTGGCGGTCCGCCACTCGGACTAATCGGCAGTCTTCAGCTTGAACCTTTGCATCCGTCTACCGTTCCCCGCCTCTCCGGTGTAGAGGTAGCCCCGGGAGTCGAGCACCACCATGTGCGCCCGGATGAACTCGCCCGCCTGGCGACCGGGTCTCCCAAACCTGCCTAGGATTTCCAGGTCGTTCCGCCGCAGCATCCAGACACGTTGGTTCGTGCCATCGATGAGGTAGAGGAGGCTCTGTTCGGGATCCCGCGACAGCCCGAGGCTGAATCCACTCCCCGATCCGCGCGTCTCTGGACGGACGAAACGCTCCATCAAGTACTCGCCGCTCTGGCGGAAGACCTGAATACGGTTTCCGCGACGGTCGGCCACATAGACCAGCCCGTCGTTCGAGCCGACGATGCCATGGACCGTGGAGAACTGCTGAGGCGGATCGTCGGGATTGACGGGATACTCATATGTGTAGTCGTCGTCCGGTGGGTTCCCGTACGCGCCCCAATGACGGCGGTATTCGCCCGTCGCCGCATCGAAGACCACCACACGTCGGTTACGGTATCCATCCGCGATGAAGAGTTCGTTCGTACTGGGCTCCACGAAGAAGTTCGCCGGGCCTCCCAGATGAGTCGGATCGTTGCTGCCCCTATTCACGCCGGGCTCACCGATGGTGAGAACGTGGCTGCCATCCTTGGTGAACTTCATCACGTGGAATCCATTGCTCGTGCCGAGCCAGGCGAACCCGTTGTGATCGACATAAATCCCGTGCTCCTGATCAAACCATGTATAGCCCTCGCCCGGACCGCCCCAGGCTTGCAGGACGTGACCCTCGGGATCCAGTTCGAGAACCGGAGGAGCGGGAAAACAACAATCTGCAATGGGTGGATCCTGTGCGGCTCCGATCTCCTGAGGGGTCAGACTCGACGGCATGTGAACTACCCAGAGGTGGTCGTCTTCATCCACGAAGAGCCCTCTGTTGTCGCCGAGGATCCAGTCGTTGGGCAGGGTCGGTGGCCAGGTTGGGTCCACTTCCCACTCTGGCAGTGTGGCCAATGTCTGCTCTAGTGCCTGCTGAGAAGTCTGAGCGCCGCAAGCGGCAGTCATAAGAAGCAAGGCCGTGACGCTGAAAGGCTTCACCCGATTTCTCATGGCCTCGCTGCTCCCTGCGAGCGGAGTGGGTTTTGGGGGTGTTGTCTGGAAAAGTAGATCAACGTGAGGAAGACGGAGATCGCTCCCGCGACTTCTCCGACGGCGCCGGAGTCGTGGATGCTCACACAATGCAAGCTCATCCGGCACCGCGCCACCGCCCGTAGTCACGCTTTACGTTATGCACGCAAGCCCCACTGAGAGATCACTCCCAACGGCGAGGACACTCAGGTCGGCGGTGTCACTCCGGCACCACCTGCCTCAACTCCTCGAAGAAGTTCTGATGAGGATGAGGCGCTGGGGCTCCAAATCCGGGTCCTGAGCCGTAGCAGGGTTGGCATTCCGAGCGAAGATAAACCGGTACCCGTGAGGACTCTGATTGGTTCGTCGGTGGTCAGAATCCCCCTGTTCCGCCACCTCCGAAGCCTCCCCCGCTGAATCCGCCTCCCCCGCCGCCGAACCCCGATCCGCCCGAACTGCGTGGCTGAGACGTCATCACCGATCCGGTCCGGTTGCTCATCGACGTCATGCTGCGTGACAACCCCACCGAATTGAAGTGCGCGGGGCCGTCCCCGACGTACCAGCTCGGGGGTTCGGTGTAGATGTCCTCGAACGCTCGGGCCCAGCGGCTCTCCACGCCCAGGGCCATGGCGTGTGGCAGGTAACGCTCGAACATCTGGGGCGAATCGATCATCCGCTTGAAATGATCCGCCTCGACGCGACTGAGGAACTCCTGGAAGCCCAGAATGTGCTCGAGTTGGCGTGTCCCCGCCTTCGTGCGCCGGGACATGAGGGGACCCAAGATCAGGATGGGTAAGGCCGCGCCCACGATTCCGATCGACAGCAAGCTCGGAGGCACCCCGAGGGCGTCGGCGAACGCCAAGGCAAAGAAGATCCCGAGCCCCAGCGTTACGATCCCCAGCAACATGTACCTCGCGACCACGTGGTCGGGCCGCTTCTTGTAGTACCCGGCTTCGATGAGCTGGGTGAAGATTCGCTCCTTGAGGTCCTTGATCTCCGAGTAGAAGTCGCTCTCCAGGTCCTCCGTCTTCACGCGATCGCCGGTGCCTCTGCGGAAGAGCTCGCCGAGGAGCTTCTTCTCGAACCCCGGGAGGTCGCGTGACTCCGACTTCTTGACCCGATGGAAGGTGTATTCCTCCGAAGACGTGAGCCCGAAAAGCCCCTTATCCTCCCGTCGCTCGATCCGGATGTAGCCGCGCACCGCAAGGTCGACGATCGACGCCGTGATGTCTTTCATGTCCGGTCGGTTGTCGACGAGCGTGCCGATCTCGGCTGGTGTCATGCCTTCGGGGGGCTTGTACTGTGGAGCAACGGCCCGGCGGTCGGGGTCCTTCCCCTTGGCCTTCCAATGCTTCCACATGAGGAAGAAGCTGAGGATGGGGAGAAGGAGGACCCAGTTGGCCCTGAAGGTGCTCGCGGTCCTGTCCACGATGGTGGGGCGGCGGATCACTCCCGGGTTCCAGGCCAAGTCCACGGTCAGACCCTCTCGCGGGGCAAAGCCGCGCAGGGACTGCACATAGAATCCATCTTGTATCTCTGTGATCGTGGCGTCCGACGCGGTAGATCCGTAGCTGCCGGTATACGCCCTCGCCTGGACGCCCGTGAGCGCAGCGGGGAGGTGTACGGTGACCGAGGCCTGGTCGATCGAGATCTCGGACTCGTCCCCTGTGGCGTTCCAATACAGCTCGTCGTAGCCCCCGGAGAACCCTTCACCCTCCCCGTCGAAGAACCGCAAGGGATTCTTGACCGTGTAGCGGAAGTCGACCGTCCTGCTGGTGTTCTGGGCACCGGGCACCCACACCTTGATGCGCCGGTAGTGCCGCTCCCGGCTGGTTTCGAAGCGAAGCGTCTCGCCCGCTTCGTTCCTTACCTAGATATCGTCCAGCACCAGCCGGAAGTTAAGGCCGCTCGGGCTCTGGTAGCTGATCGGGATATCGCGGAAGACACCGTTCCAGCTCCCAGTGAACCCGTATCGGATCGACTCCAGGACGTCCATCGTTCCGTCCTCGTGGACGGTGAGCGTGACGCTGAAGTCCTCTACCCGGAGCTCCCTCTGGGCTGCGGCGGGCGAGACCGAGAGCTCCGGCCATGGCCAGAAGGACGGTCCCAACGGCCGTCCGGAGTCTCCCGCGGAGTGTCAGCGCTCGCACGGTTCTACTCGCTCCCGCTGAAGTCGACCTTCGGGACCACACTCTCATCGTCGGGGATCTCGAAGAACTCCTCCTGTCGGAAGTTGAACACCCGGGCGACCACGTTCGACGGCACCTGTTGAATCTTCGTGTTGAAGTCCCGCACTACCGCGTTGTAGTAACGCCGGGCCTGCTGGGTCGCGTCCTCCAACTCGGAGAGGGTTGCTTGCAGGTCCCGAAACCCCCCAGCCGCCTGGAGGTCGGGATACGCCTCGGCCAGCGCAAAAAGCGACTTCAGAGCGCCCGCGAGTATCCCTTCCGCCTGTGCCTTCGCGGCCGGCCCCTGCGCGCCCATCGCACTCGATCGCGCCTGAACGACGGCCTCCAGGGCCTCCTTCTCATGACTCGCGTACCCTTTCACCGTCTCCGCGAGATTCGGAATCAGGTCGTAGCGGCGCTTCAGTTGAACGTCGATATCGGCCCAGGCCGCCTCAGCCCGCTCCCGGAGCTTGACAAGAGAGTTGTACATGGCCGCGAAGCCAACGACGGCCACGCCGATGACGACCAACTCCCACATGGTCCGGCTCCATTCGTCTCGGGGAGTACGTGAGACCGAGGTCTGAGTGAGTCCCATCTTTAGTTGAAATTGAAGCGGCCTCCAACCTCAGGTAACGTGGGTGTGCGACCACACCACGGGATCACAAGAGAGGAAGGAGGGCCACCGATGGGAAGGATGCCAAGGCTCGTCGAGCGGGGGCAAGAAGGACCGGCGGCTCGGGGAACCGAGGGAGGTGAGTTGGGAGGAGATCGAGGCGCTGGAGCTGGACCCTCGGGTGGAGCTGATCCGGCAGCTGATTCCGCTGGGACTGGCGGAGGTGGGCCGGATGCTCGAGGAGGAAGTGGAGCAACTGGCGGGGCAACGTCACGCCAGGAAGACCGAGGACGATCGACATTGCCGGCATGGGCATAACCCAGGGTCGGTGCGGTTGGGCGGCCAGCGGCATCCGGTGCGAGTACCGCGGGTGCGAGGCCCGGCCGGAGAGTCGAGGCTGGCGGCGTATGAGCAGCTGCATGGCTCGCCCGGCGAGATGGACGAGGGGCTGTTTCGGAAGGTGCTGCTCGGGATCTCGTGCCGGGACTACGAGGCAGCGGTCGAGGCGGTGCCTGGAGCCATCGGGCTGTCGAAGTCGACGGTCTCGCGGGAGTTCAAGAAGGCCACGGCCGCGAAGCTGAAGGAGTTTCAGGAGCGGGACCTCTCGGGTTACGACGTGGGGTGGCACTCGTCCTGGACGGCAAGAGCTTTGCCGAGGACGAGATGGTCGTCGCGCTCGGGGTGACGACCAAGGGGGACAAGGTCTTCCTCGGGTTCGTCCAGACCGACACGGAGAACGCCGTGGTGATCCGATCCTTCCTTCGGAGTCTGAAGGACCGAGGTCTCGACCTGTCGGCCGGAGCGCTCGTGGTGATCGATGGAGCCCGCGGTCTCCGGAGCGGCGTCCTGGCGGTCTTCAAGGGACAGGTGCTCATCCAGCGGTGCCAGTGGCACAAGCGGGAGAACGTGATCTCGTATCTGCCGAGAGCGGAGCAGAAGGGCTGGCGCCAGCGTCTGCAGCGCGCCTACCAGCGGCCCACGTACGAAGAGGCCGTCAAGGACCTCAAGGCCCTGCGCCAGGAGCTCGCGGGGGTGAACCAGTCCGCGGCGGCCAGTCTCGATGAGGGGTTCGAGGAGACCCTCACCCTCCACCGGTTGGGAGTCTTCCCCCTGGTCGGCCAGTCGCTCAAGACCACCAACGTGCTCGAGTCCGTGAACGCCCTGGCCGAGCAGAGGTGCGGACGCGTGGACCACTGGAAGAACTCGAGCCAGAAGCACCGATGGCTCGCGACCACGCTCCTGGAGATCTAGTCACGGCTCCGGAGGTTGCTCGGGTACCGACACCTCCCGCTCCTCAGGGCCGCGATCCAGAAGGACCTCGGGATCACCCTTCCCGAGAGCCGTTCACATGCTGTCGCCTGAGACGGAGGCCGCTCCAGTTTCAACTAACTTTGGGATTGACTCCGCAATGTTTCCAGTTCAATAGGCACCACGGCTCATTCCGGAGCGCGCAGCGTTCCTGGCGTGGGACCCCGGGCTCTGACAGCACTAGAAGGGCCCTGAGAGTGGCTGCGGTCCGGCGCTGAGCCGTCTACCGAGTGTTTTCCTCGCCGCTGAAATCCCCGCGAAGTTGGGCACGGGATGGACTCGCTCTCCACGCATGTGGTAATCGATGGGAGTCGGCCGTATCGTGAAGTGCCTCTAGAGGTGAGGACATGCATCACGAGCGCTTAGGCTCGAGCACTGGGCCATTCGGGTGGAGCCACTCGAGTTCCGGGACGTACGTGCGGACAGCTTACACCGCGAAGGCTCGGGGGCCGTGTCGACCGGCGTAGCGCAAAAGATCAACCGTGAACTGGCGGTGCTGTTGGGATGGGGGCGCGCCGTCCTACTTCAGTTCGCACATCCATTGGTCGCGGCGGGCGTCGCGGACCACAGCGGGTTCCGCGAAGACCTGGTGGGATACGTGCGACGGACGCGCCGTACCGTCGGCGCGATGCTCGCGCTCACCTTCGGCGGCGAGGACGACGCTCGCGCGGCGGCGGCCCGCATCAACGCCGTCCACGATCGCATTCACGGCACGCTGGGGAAACCGAGCGGAGCCTTCCCCGCCGGGACGCGGTACTCCGCGCGCGACCCGGAGCTCCTCCGGTGGGTGCACGCCACCCTGCTGGACTCCGTGCCGCTCGCCTACGAGCGGTTCGTCGGCCCGCTCTCGCCGGCGGAGAAGGACCGCTACTGCGCGGAGGCGACCATGGTGGGACCGCTCATTGGGATCCCGGACGCACTGCTGCCGACCTCGGTCGCCGAGCTCGAGGCCTACCTGGGAGAGATGTACTCGAGCGGCGTAATCGTGGTCACCGACACCGCCCGCGCGCTCGCGGCCGGGCTGCTGTCGCCGCCGCTGGGCATCGCGGGCCGGCCCCTGGTGGGGCTCTCCCGTCTGACGACCATCGGGCTACTGCCCGCCGCTATCCGGAACGCGTACGGATTCGCGTGGGCAGCCAGGGACGAGTGGGCCCTCGAGTGCTCGACCTCGCTCCTTCGCGGCGTGCGGATGATCCTCCCGCAGGCGCTTCGCGAGTGGCCGGCAGCGAGGGCGGCTTGTGCTTCCTTCGGGGGGCAGAGTCCTCGACGATGTCGGCTCGGTCTAGCAGTCGGAGAGAAGGAGGGACCGTGAAGAAGCTGATCCTCCTCGTCGTGATCGCCGGCCTACTGGGTGGGCGACTTCGGCACCCGCCCTTCAGTCATGTGCTTCGGTCGGGCGCGCCGGCGCGGCGGGTGGGCGGTCGAAACAGAGCCGGGGCAGAGGAGAACCGGATCTACCTCTCGGCGCGATGACCCATCGGGCCGTCCCTTGCTGACGCCAC
This sequence comes from Longimicrobiales bacterium, assembly GCA_965198065.1. Lineage (GTDB taxonomy): Bacteria > Gemmatimonadota > Gemmatimonadetes > Longimicrobiales > Gaopeijiaceae > SHZS01. Next base: position 2,459,953 of record CBDAON010000004.1, read on the forward strand.
GCGTGCCGATCGGCGGAGGGGGGTGCCCGATGGTCATGCCCACCAGCCTGTGGTAGCTTCTCCCGGACGGAGCGACGCGGAGGCACCGATCCGACCACGGCCGCGCGCCATCCGGAGGGCGAGATGACTGAACGACCGTGTGGCTTCTTCCCGAGCGCGATTCTGGTGGGTGGGCTCGTCGCCCTCCCGTTCACAGCCGCGGCGCAGCCGGGCGGCGGCGGCACCCAGGTCCAGCCCGGAGAGCCGTGTCCCCCCGGGATGACCCAGATCCGCCCCGGGAACTGCCGGGCTCCCGAGTTCGCGCCCCCGAGCATCGTGGACTACGGGCCCCGCTCGACGCTTATCGTCGAGGAGCACTCGGTCCCGAGCGCGCGCTATCCGGTGGTGGATGTCCATGGCCATGCCGGGAACGTCGCGAATCCGGGCGTGATGGACGAGATGATCGCCTCGCTCGACGCGCTGAACGTCCGCGTGTACGTGTCGGCCGACAACGTTTCGGGAGAACGTCTCCAGCGCGCTCTGGACGCCGTCGCGGCCAGCCCCCACAGGGACCGCTTCCGCATCCTCGCGGGAATCGACTTCCGGAACGTGGGACCGGGGTGGGGCGAGGAGGCCTCCCGCCAGCTTGAGGCGGACATCCGGGCGGGGGCCATCGGGGTCGGCGAGATCCCCAAGAGCTTCGGGCTGACCACGACGAAGGCGGACGGCTCTCGGCTCCGGATCGACGATCCCGAGATCGATCCCGTGTGGGAGACCGCGGCGCGCCTGGGCATTCCTGTTTTCATCCACACGGCGGAGCCCCAGGAGTTCTTTCAGCCCCTGACGTTCGAGAACGAGCGCTGGCTAGAGCTTGCCCTCTTCCGTGACCGCCGGAATTACGAGCCGGGGCAGGTGACCTTCGAGGAGCTGATGGTGGAGCGGGACAACCTGTTCCGGCGCCACCCGGACGTGCGCTTCGTTGCGGCCCACCTGGGTTGGCACGCGAACGACCTGGGGCGGGCGGCGCGCATGCTGGACGAGTTTCCGAACGTGACCGTGGAACTTGGCGCCGTCCTGTACGATCTGGGCCGGCAGCCAAGGGCCTCGCGGGAGTTCTTCATCCGGTATCAGGACCGGATTATGTTCGGGAAGGACTCGTTCCAGCCGTCCGAGTATCCCTATTACTGGAGGGTGCTCGAGACGGCGGACGAGTACTTCGACTACTACCGCGACTACCACGCGTTTTGGAAGCTGTATGGGATGGACCTCCCCGACGAGGTTCTCCGCAAGGCTTATTACGGGAACGCTCTGCGCATCTTCGGGGGACTTCCGCAGGACGGCTGGCCGGAGCTTTAGGCGGCCCGATCCCGGCGTTATCCCCGGCCTCCTGCCGGGCGCGCTCGAGCCACCGCCCGGAGGGGTCCGAGCCCCGGGTTAAGACGTGCGCGTGCCCCTCGAGGATTCCCAGGCCGCCACGAAGTTCCTGACCTCGTACCGGTTCGAGCCATGGCGACTGACACCTGGATCGTAGCGAGCGCTCGCACCCCCATCGGATCCCTGGGGGGCACGCTCAGCTCCGTCCCGGCCCCCATGCTCTCGGCGGCGTGTGTCTCGGCCGTGATCTCCAGAGCGGGTGTTGCCCGAGAAGAGGTCGATGAAGTGATCATGGGGAACGTGGTCAGCGCGGGGATCGGTCAGAACCCGGCGCGTCAGGCGGCGATCCGGGGGGGCCTTCCTCCTTCCGTCGGGGCGACGACCGTGAACAAGGTCTGCGGCTCGGGTCTCAAGGCGGTGATGCTGGCGGACCAGGCGGTTCGCGTGGGCGAACGGGGGGTGGTCATCGCGGGCGGCATGGAGAGCATGAGCCTCGCGCCGTACCTGCTCCCGCGCGCGCGCCAGGGGTACCGGATGGGGCATGGCCAGCTCCTGGACTCGATGGTGCACGACGGTCTCTGGGACGTCTACGGCGGCGAGCACATGGGCCATTACGGGGACGCCTGTGCCGCGAAGCACGATTTCACTAGGGAGGAGCAAGACGACTTCGCGGTCCGGAGCTACGAGCGGGCGATCGACGCGGCGGAGCGAGGGATCTTCGCGCGGGAGATCGTGCCCGTCGAAGTGCCGATTCGCGGAGGCTCGACCTGGGTAGCCGAGGACGAGGAGCCCGGTCGTTTCAACGAGGCGAAGCTTCGCTCGCTGCCGCCGGCCTTCGGCGATGACGGCACGGTCACGGCCGGCAACGCATCCAGCGTGAACGATGGCGCCGCGGCCGTCCTCGTGGCCTCGAAAGAGCGATGCGCGAGCTTGGGTCTCACGCCCGTCGCGCGGATCGTGGGCTCGGCGACCTTCAGCCAGGAGCCGGAGTGGTTCACGACCGCACCGATCGGGGCGATCCAAGAGTTGCTCCGCCGGGTCGATTGGACGGTCGATGACGTCGACCTGTTCGAGATCAACGAGGCGTTCTCCAACGTGCCGATGGCAGCGCAGAAGGCCCTCGGCATCGCGGACGAGAAGCTGAACGTGCTCGGCGGCGCGGTGGTGCTGGGACACCCGATCGGGGCAAGCGGCGCGAGGATCCTGGTGACGCTTCTGAACGCGCTGGGCGAACGCGACGGGCGGCGGGGCGTGGCCAGCCTCTGCCTCGGCGGTGGCGAAGCGGTCGCGATGGCCGTGGAAAGGGCTGACTGACCCGCGCTCGTCTTCGATCGCGGTCAGCGTGCGGCGACCTCTCGACCTCGCCGCTCCCGCGGCCGGAGGACCCAGGACTTGGGGGCCAGCCCCGGAGCGATCCGGGCCAGGTCCACGTCCGGATCGATCAGCCGGGCGCTCGGGCGACCGTTCAGGCTCACGAACGCGTCCGCCCGGACCTCGGGACGGACGCCCGTCTCCGCCTCGACCTCGTCGCGGATGTGGTGGGCCAGCTCCAGGATCATGTCCGGCTGGAACGCCATCTGCTTCTCCTGCTGCGTCGTGAGAAGACCAGCCGGATACACCTCCCACGAAAGGGCCGAGGCGGGATCCCGAACGCGGTACACGACCGAGCCGGACTTCTCCACGAGCATCACCCGCCAGGAGAAGCGATACCCCTCTTCTGTCCAGAGCACGGGCCCCTCGTACGCGAGATGGCGAAGCGGCACGAGGAGCTGCACGGCGAAGAAGCCGACGAGCGCGGTCCGCAGACCTCGCGGCGCGAGCCCCACGTCTCCTGGCTGCGGCGCGGCGCGGGGAGACCCGGCCAGCGGATCGGGCGTGCGGAGGGCTCGGCGGTCCCGAGCTCGCCCAAGTGCGAGGGACCTCACGAAGCGGCCTGCCCGCCGGAGCTCGTCCGCGTCGAAGAACACGATCGTGGACGCGATCATGATCCACGGGAACATTCCGATCGGGAAGAGCGCGGCGGTGGCCACGTGAAAGCCTACGACCGCGATGTATGCCCATGGACGGACCCGCCGGATCGAGAGCAGCACGGGGACCGAGAGATCGAAGGCCGCGCCTCCCCAGCTCATCGTGTACGCCACCCACGGCTCGTCGAACAGGGCCCCCAGGATCGGAAGCCCCGTTCTTGAAGAGAGCTAGATGCGGAGTGGGAGCGCCGCGAAGAGCCAGTCTCCGTTCAGCTTGGCCATCCCGGCGAACACATAGACGATCGCGATCTGGAGTTGGAGCGCCCGGAAGATCCACGTCGGGGCTGCCCCGCCGCCGGTCTCTTCCCCCAAACGTCCCCAGCGATCCAGGGGCAGGAAGATCAGGAGGAAGGACACGAGCGAGACGAAGTAGTAATGGTTCAGGTACGTGGCCTTGTCGAGCAGCTCCACGTATGTGAACGAGAGGAAGAACCCCACGGCCGCCGGGCGGTAGAGGCGTCCCGCCGCGACGAGCAGCACGCACGCCATCTGAACGCCGAAGACTGCGTAGAGCCAGTCGCCCGGAAGCGGCCGAACCCACTCGAAGAAGAGGTAATGGAAGTGGAAGTCGGGATCGACGTACTGGCTCTCGACCCATCCCTTCGCTACGAAGCGGGCCGCGCCCGAGAACATGAGGAGGCCGAACGCGACGCGGAAGACGACGAGCAGAAGGGGAGAGACTCCGATCGGTCCGGCGACGCTCGCCGGTCGGGGCCGCACCGCGGAAGCCGCCCGTGCGCTCCCTGCCGCCTCAGTCGCCATCGCTGTCGCTGAAGGTGATCGTGATCCCGAGCTGCGTGGACATCTCGCTCTTCAAGAGGACGACGAGCTCCCTCATCTCGTCGTACGCGGCCTCGGCCGTGGCCGGGTCGTCAAGGACCGCGACCTCGAGCGGTCCGTCGATCGCGCGGAGGGCATCGAGCGCGGTGTCGAACTGACGGGAGATTCTCGCCGAGAGCCGCCCCTCGCCCTCGGCGGGATCGAGGTAGTCCAGGTAGTCGTCCAGCCCGGCCTCGAAGGTTCGCCGGATCCCCTCGACGCTCGCGATCAGGAGCTCGAGCGAGCGCCCACTCAAGGGGACTTCCACGTCTTCCGCCCGCGCGATCCCGTCCGTTGTCCGGCCCGTGGGACGGCCGAGCCAGTCCCTGGTCGCGATCTCGTGAAGCTCGACCACGCGGTTGGCCAGGCGACTGATCGATCCCTGGACGTCCGCGCCGTCCGAATCGTTCTCCCGAAACGTCCGGACGTAGTTGTCGCCGTCCGGGGCCCAGTGCGATCGGAGCTCCCCGGCCGTCCGCACGAGGGCTTCCGCGACCGCGCGCAGATACTCCGCCCGGGCCGGCTCCTCGACGAAGGATTCGACGACGGTGCCGTCGGGGTCCTCGCTCGCCGGCTCGTCTAGGGGCGTGCTCCCGATGAAGATCAGATGCTCGATCGCGCCCAGCCCCTTCGACGTGGACCCGATCTCGGCGATGAAGTCGGCGTCGATCGGCCCGGCCGTACCTGCGGCCCGTGCCGCGATCACCTCCTCGATGAAGTCGGCCCGAGCCGGCCGCCGCTCGATTGAGTTGTGAATGATGAGGAGCCCCTCGAACTGAAAGAGCTGAACGGACCGCCACGCGAGGTCGGTCGCCAGCCAGCGCTCCCGGACGAGGACAAGCGACTCCCCCGACGGTTCCGCCGCGAACCGCGCGACGGCGCTGTCCAGCCGAGCCGCCTCGCGCACGAGGGCCTCGTGGGCCGGAAGGATCACGTTCATCCCGATCTCGTCCAGCATGGCACCACGGTCGAATCGCGGGCCGAAGCAGCCTCCAACGGCGACGGCAAGGACCAGAGTGCCGCTGGTCACGAGTCGGGGCGCGAGCTTCGAGGGCCGGCGCATGGGCTCAGAGAGACTCGAGGAATCGGATCAGGGCGGCCCGCTCCCGGGCCTCGAGCCGAAGGAACCGCTCGCGCGCCCCGTCGGCCTCTCCCCCGTGCCAGACAATGGCCTCCGAGAGGGTGCGGGCGCGACCGTCGTGCAGATAATAGGCGTGTCCGTTCACCGCCTGGAAGAGCCCGATTCCCCAGAGAGGCGCCGTTCGCCATTCCTTCCCATCCGCCTCGAAGTCGGGGCGGCCGTCCGCCAGGCCCTCGCCCATGTCATGCAGGAGGAGGTCGGTGTAGAGATGGATGGTCTGCCCCGATAGAGCCGGGAGGGAAGGGTGGTCTCCGGTTCGGAGTGTGGGGGTGTGGCACGAAGCGCACCCCGTCTCCAAGAAGGTCGCGTACCCCCGTGCGGCCGTTGGGTCGTCGGGGCCTCGCATGGCCGGAACGGCCAGGGAGCTGGCGTAGAGGACGACCTTCCGAAAGTCATCCTCCGGGATCTCCGGCTGGCCCCCACCCGGCGCGCGGCCGCACTCGGGCTGTTGGACCCCGCAGTCGTTCTCGGGAAAGAGGGGCGTCGTGATCCCCATGTCTCCGAGGAAGGCGCCGGCAGCCTGCTGGGCCACGGTCGGCTGGGACGCCTTCCACCCGAAACGGCCGATCACGGTGCGCCCGAGCTCTTCGTCCCAGACCCGGTTGGGCCGGCCGGAGATACCGTCGCCGTCCACATCGTCGGGATCCGCCCTCGAAACGATCTCCGACTCCGGGACGGCCTCGAGGAGCCCGAGCCCGATCATCTGGGGAGCGAGCCTCGCGGAAAGGAGAACGTCCGCGGTCAGGTCGCCGTACGAAAGGTCGGTCAGCGAGATCACCGGACGCCGGAGGGACCAGGGCGTGCCGTCGGCGTAGCTCCCCTCCACGGTCTCGTAACCGATCGTGACCCTCCCTTCTCGGGGGACTCCGGGGATCACCTGATCCTGGAGCTGACCGCCGTAGGTCGGCTCCGGGGCGGGGCCGCCCGGCCCCGTCCTCCCGGGCACGCTCAGGCGAACGAGGAGCCCGGTCCCGAGCTCCCCCGGGGCTTCCGGAGGACGGCCGCGCCCGTCCTTCAGGTGGCAGCCCGCGCAGGATCGGGCGTTGAAGAGGGGCCCCAGGCCGTCCCTCGCCTCGGTGGAGGCCGGCGCTCCGACCCAGTTCTGGTTGAAGAACGAGTTCCCGACGAAGAAGAGGAGCTCGCGATCGCGATCGAGCCCGGGCGCGGGCTGCGAGAAGGCGTTCGGCGTGGCGTCGAGGACCGTCGCCTGCCCGCCCAGGAGGAAGGGGGGGGACGGAGGCGGAGCGCTACACGCCGCGAGGATGGAGGCCAGGATCACCCAGGTGCGAGTCACACGACCGTGGGTTGGCACCGGTCACCCGGGAAGCGCCGTATTGATCGTGAGCCCCATGACGGTCCCCGCCTCCGCGATACGATCCCCCAGGTCCTGGAGGAGGTAGACGGCCTCCAGCACGGAGGGACGGGAGGCCGGGTCCACGATCGCGCGATCGAACGGCACGGGAATCCGCTCGATCGCGTCCGCGGCGCCGCTCGCGAGCGTATGCATCTCGGCCGATAGCTCGGGGTCCGCGCGCTCGATCAGCGCCAGCATCCCCGGACCCTCGATCACTGTTCCTTCGGTCCGCAGGTACCGTCCGTACAGCACGTTCCGGATCCCGCTCCAGTTCGCGAGGATGTCCCGGTGTGTGTTGTCGGAGAAGCAGGAGTGCTCGTCTTCCTGGTCCTGGTTGTCGTACGCAGTGAACATTCGCTCACCCGCGAGTTCCGATTTGGAGAGGACTCCGATCCCCACGAGCATTCTGCGGACAGCCTCGCCCGACTCGAGCGCGGAGAGGGAAGCCCGATAGTTGTTGGCCTCCCCGGGCGCCCATTCGGCGACCAGCCCCTCCAGCTGCTCCACCAGGAGCGCGCTCACGACCGACAGATACCGGGCCCGCCGCTCCGCGTTCGGCGCCTCGCCCGCCACGTAGTCCGTGTGACTCCGCTCGCCGGGTCCGCTTGGGCTCAGGTCCTGCCCCCAGAGGAGGAACTCGATCGCGTGAAAGCCCGTGCTGATGTTCTTCGGCTCCCGCTTCGTTCAGCGAGGTCAGGAGCTCCCGGTCGACGACGGGATACGCTTCCGGCTGGTTTATGATTCCGCTCTCCGGCGCGCCCCGGACGTAATCCACGTACCCCTCGTCCAGGGGCCACGCGTTCAGGAGCGTCTCAGGGCCACCCACCCGATCGATGGGTTCCCCGTAGAAGCGGAAGCCTCGGTTTGTCCGTAAGGCTCCCGGGCCGCGAGCCAGGCGGCACGAGCGCTCCGGAGCGTCGCTTCCGTGGGTGAGGCCACCAGGGCCTGAATCGCGTTGTCCAGGGCCTCCGCGGCCCGAAACGAGTCCTCGTAGCTCGCATGGGCGATGGACGAGTAGGTCTCGATCACGGCCACGCGGAGCGACTCGAGCGCGGCCGAGTCGTCGTCGCACCCGCCGAGCGGGAACGTCAGGACGCACCCCGATGCCACACCAAACGGAGATTCTGAGACTGAGAATCGTTCTCACATCCGCCACGATTGGGTTATCCTAGACGTCCAGGGCCCTCCGGGTCAAGGCTTCACGGTACCGGCGGTTAGGGTGCCTCGGCGACCAGAAGCTCCCGGAGCTCATCCGGGTTAGGCCCGAGGCGGACCGTAGCCTCCTCGGCCGCGCGCCAGAGCGGGGAGCCGGCGTCCCAGTCACCGCGTTCGCTCCAGTCGGGCCGTTCGTCGGGGCTCTGTCCCGTGGCGCGCTGAACCGTGTCCGGAAACTTCGCGGGATCCGCGGTGGATGAGGAGGAGGCCGGGGCCCGGTCCCCCTTCGGTGCGGGCGGCCTCGAGACCCAGGTATCCCACGGCCGTGTGGGGATCCATCAGATAGCCGCGCTCACGGAGCACGCGGTCCATCGCCGCGAGCACGGCTGCGTCCTCGTGTCGGGTGGCGAGGATACGAGCGCGAAGGGCGGAGACATCCTGTCCGTAGACGACGAGAAGGCGCTCCAGGTTACTCGGGCGGGCCACGTCCATGGCGCTCGACACAGTCTGGACGGAGGGCTCGTCGGTGAGCGCTCCGCTCTGGTAGAAGCGCTTCATGGCGGCGTTCACGTTGCTCGCGGCCACGAACGTACCGAACGGGACGCCCATCTCGGCGGCCAGCACCCCCGCCGTCAGGTTTCCGAGGTTCCCCGACGGAACGCACTGACCGTCACGCCCTCTCGCGCGTCTCTGGGGAGCGAGCTCCATCCGTAGACGTAGTAGAAAGCCTGGGGAACGAGCCGCCCCACGTTCACCGAGTTCGCTGACGTCAGTGTTGCCTCGATTCCGAGACAGGGGCGGGCCAGAATGTCCTTTACCATCCGCTGACAGTCGTCGAAGGTCCCGTCGATCTCCACCGGGATCACCCCTGCATCGGGCTCGCCGTCCCAGGTGGCCGGCTCCTGGATCTGGCGCCGCTGCACTTCGCTCAGGCGGTCGAGGACGACGACCCGAACGCCCGGGAGCCTGTGTACGGCGTGAGCGACGGCCCCTCCCGTGTCGCCCGACGTGGCAACGAGAATGAGGATCGGACCCTCGCTGGGAGAGCGAAGCTCGGAGAGCAGGCGAGCCAGAAAGCGGGCCCCGAAGTCCTTGAACGATCCCGTCGGTCCGTGGAAGAGCTCGAGGATCCACGTGGCCGGATCCAGCTGGACGACAGGGAGGGGGAAGTCGAAGGCGCTCTCCGATATCCTCCGGATCACGTCGTCCGACAACGCCGAACCGAACGAACGGAGCGCCAGGTGCTCAGCCAGCCTGGGGAAAGGCCACCCGACGATCTCCTCGAGTTCCCGCGGAGCCAGCCGGGGCAGGTCCGTAGGCTGGTAGAGGGCACCGTTCGGAGCCGGGTCGTCCAACACCGCGCGCCGGAGCCTGACCTCGGTGAAGGGCGGGCGCGTGGACACCAACTTCACGCGGCTTCCTCTCCTCCCGACCCTTCCACTCGTGCTCCCCGAGGAGAGACGGGTGACAGATGGACAGACGCCCGGAGCCCGGTCGTGGCGGCGAAGGCACTCTCCATCGCGGTCGCGACGGCTTCGGCGCTCTCGGAGCCGCGGCACAGGGAGAGCATGGCGGGCCCCGCCCCCGAGATCCCGCAGGCGAGAGCTCCCGCCTCGAGCGCCGCCGTCCGGACCGCTTCGAACCCCGGGATTAGGTGTGCGCGGCGGGGCTCCGCCACCCCGTCCACGAGCGACTCGCGGAGGAGCTCCCAGTCGCCCTCGTGCAGGGCGTGCACGAAGGCGGCAGTCCTTCCCCACTGGCCCACGGCCTCGGCGAGAGAAACGGTGTTCCCGAGCGCCTTCCGCGCCGCGCGGGTGCTCACCCGGATCTCGGGGTGGAGGAGCGCCACGTGCAGCCCGTCCGGGATCGGGAGTCGAACCACGGGTCGGGAGGACGAGGGTCCCACAAGCACGAGGCCGCCGTAGAGGGCCGGGGCCACGTTATCCAGGTGGGGGCCGCCGGAGACCGCGGCTTCGCCCTCGGTCGAGCACCGGAGGAGAAACTCGAGCGACGCCCCGGTCCCAAGGAGCGCGTCCGCCGCGACGACGCCCGCGACTGCGCTGGCCGCGCTCCCGCCCATCCCGCCCGAGAGGGGGAGCCCCTTCACGATCGAGACCTCAATCCCGTCGCTCTCCCGTCCGGTGGCCTTGAGGAGCGCTCGGATGGCCACCGTGGCGGAGTTCCTCCGAGGGTCCTTCGGGATGCGCCCTCCGTCCCCGGAGATGCCCGTGATCCGGAGGCCCGGCCGGTCGCTCGACCGGGCCGTGACCCGGTCTCCTGGGGCCTCGAGCGCCAGCCCGAAGATATCGAAGCCGCAGATCACGTTCCCTACCGTGGCCGGAGCGAACGCCGTCTGGACCGCGTCAGGACTCATCGAACGGCTTCCGGAGCCCGTGGGTTACCCGCTCCGCCGCGAACACCACGTCCGTCATGAGACCGGCCGCGGTGACCTTCGCACCGGCGCCCGGCCCCTGGATAAGCATGGGGTGCGTCGTGTACCGGAGCGAACGGATCTCGAGCACGTTTTCGGTGCCGCGTATGCGAGCCGCTGGCTGGTCCAGCGGGACCTCGACCATCCTCACCTCGGCCCCGGACTCGTCCACCCGTGCCACCGTGGCGAGCCGACAGCCCTTCACGGCGGCTTCCTGGCTCTTCTGGGCGAACTCGTCGTCCAGCTCCGGCAGGAGGTCCATGAACGCCTCCACGGACGGCGCCTCGAAGAGCCGTAGCGGGAGGATCGGGTCCACACGCACGTCACCGGGATCGATCTCGAAGCCGGCCGTGCGGCCGAGGATGACGATCTTACGGAGAACGTCCGTCAGCCCCAAGTCGTCCCTCGGATCGGGCTCGGAGATCCCCCGCTCCTTGGCTTCCCGGACGGCCTCACTGAACGGCTTTCCGCGATTCACCTCGTCGAAGAGGAACGTGAGCGTTCCGGAGAGCACGCCCGACATCTCCGTGATCCTGTCGCCGCTCCGCCTCAGCTCCGCCACCGTCCGGACGATCGGGAGACCCGCTCCCACGGTGGTCTCGTGGTGGATGCCCCGGCCTCCCTGCGCGGCTCGCAGGAGCTCCTTGTATTCCTGGGACGAACGGGAGAAAGCGATCTTGTTGGCCGTGACGACCGCGGCGCCGAGCTTGAGGAAATGGGCGTAACGCCCGGCCACCTCTGCGCTCGCGGTACAATCGACGACCACGAGGGGGTCGCCTGTCACGATGTCGTCCACGAGCGTCGCGGGGCTTTGCTTCCCCCCGTCCAGGAGCTCCCGCCAGCGGGACGGGTCCAGCCCCTCCAGGTCGGCGATCGCCCGGGAGCTGTTCGCGATGCCCACCAGCACGGGTCGGATCGAATGAGGCGCCAGCGCGTCCGCGGCGTGCTCGCCGATCTGCGCGAGGAGCGCTCCACCCACGCTCCCGACGCCCAGGACCGCGATCCGCACCGGGTAGAGCTCGCCAGGAGGGGCGAAGAACGCGCGATGGACCGCGCGGAGAGCAGGCCCTTCCTGCCTGGCGGCCACGACCCAGGAGATGTTCCGCTCGGAGGAGCCCTGGGCCACGCCGTCCACGTTCACCTTCGCGGCACCCAGCGTTGAGAATAGGCGCCCGGCAATCCCCGGGGTGTCCCGCATGCCCTCTCCGACGATCGCGAGGACGGATCGATCCTCCTCCATCACGGGATCGCGGAGCAGCCCGGCCTCCCTTTCGCGCCGGAATTCCGCCTCGATGGCGGTGACTGCGCGACCCATCCGGTTCCTGGGCACCGCGAAGGACACGGAGTGCGCGCTCGAGTCCTGCGTGAAGAGGAGCGAGTCCACGTCCGCTGCTCGGAGGGCGCGAAAGAGCCGCTCGCACGTTTCGGTAGTTCCGAGGGACTCGACCCCCTCCAGGCGGATGAGCACGACGTCGCGGATGGCCGACATCCCACGGACCGGGTGATAGGGATCCCGCTCCTGCCGTTCCATGACGAGGGTCCCCGGCAGCGTGGGATCGATCGTGCTACGGATCCGCAGGGGAATCCCCGCCTTCCGGGCCGGCTCCACGGCCGGCGCGCAGATGACCTCGGCTCCGAAGTGCGCGAGCTCCAGGAGCTCCTCGTATCCGATCTCCCGGATCGGCCGCGCGTCGGGCACGGCCCTTGGGTCGGCGGTGAGGACGCCGTCCACGTCAGTCCAGATCTCCACCCGCTCCGCGCGGAGGGCCGCCCCGACGAGGGTGGCTGTGTAATCTGAGGCCCCCCGCCCGAGCGTCGTGGTCTCTCCCCCAGCCGTCGCTCCGATGAATCCAGTGACCACCGGAACGCCCGAGCTTCCCGGGAGATCAGCCCGGATCCGCTCGTGCGAGAGCTTCGAGTCCACCCGCGCCGACCCGAAGCGATCGTCTGTGGCCACGAGTCGCCGGGCGTCCACGTCCCGGGCCGGGGTCCCCTGGGCACGCAGGCATGCGGCGACCAGCATGGAGGAGAGGAGCTCCCCGTAGGCCAACAGGCGGTCCCGGGTGCGGGGGCTGCACTCGCCCAGGAGCTCGGCCCCGCGTGCTAGCCTCCGGATGTCCTCGAAGGCTTCGGAAAGGCGGGCCTCGAGCGCCGCACGCTCCTCGGGCGCGGCCACGCCGGCCAACACCTCCCGGTGCCGGTCCTCGAGCTCCCGAACGCGGTCCTCGTAGGCGGGAGAGCCCCCACCGGCCAGGTCCGCGATCGCGACGAGCACGTCCGTCGTCCCCCCCAACGCCGACACGACGACCACGGGGTTCGACTCCCGACGTGCGCGCGCGACGAGCCCGGTGATCGACCGGATCCGGTCGGGGTCGCTGAGGGAGCTACCTCCAAACTTGAGGACCCGCGTTGCGGGCGTGACCGCTTGATTCACGATTGGCTCATCCATGAGCAAAAAATCACCCCGACCTGTTCAGGTCCGGGGCGGGGCGTCGACCTATGTTCTGAGCAGCGAATCTCAGATCACGGTCGTGCGCCTTCCCGGCCCCCCCCCGTCGTCGCGGAGGTGGTGAGCCGGCATGTCGTGCCCGTGGCGCCGAAAATCTCGCTGTCCCGGAATTGCATGACTGACATGTATCGCCCCCCGGCCCCACGGGTGTCAAGGGCAGGAGGCTGCCCCGGGAGTGGGTCCGAAGCGACGCCCATCCGCCCGGCGGCGAGGCCCACCCTCGTCCCGGCTTGAGTCAGCCGCCCGGGATGCGTAAAGTTGTTCAGATGCAGCGGATCCCCGAGGCACCCCGGAGCCCATGACCGAACCTCCGCGCACCCCCCCCGAGCCTGAGTCGCCGCGGTCTAGCGGCGAGGACGGCTCTCCTCGCGGCGAGGCGGCCCCCTCGCGGCGTCCCGAGGACGTGGCTTCGCTGGTCCGCACTATCCAGAAGGACGCGGCGGAGCGCGAGCAGGTCCGACGTACCCCCTCCCCCCGCGGGCGACAGTCCCGGTGGTGGTACTTTGCGCTCGTGTTCACGTTGGGCGCGAACCTGTACGTATGGATCGGGCAGCCGGACTGGGTGGTCGGTGCGCCGACTGGGCCCCAGACCGCGGCCGAGGAAGAGGGCATCCTCCGCTTCCGGATGTACGTGCAGGGCCAACGGATCGAAGCGTACTGGCGTGAGAACGGGGCGTTCCCCGAGCGGTTGGAGGACACCGGGGAGCCGCTCGAGGGGATGCGGTACCAGCGCACGGGCCCGGACTCTTGGGAGCTCCTGGGGGAGATGGGCCAAGCCGGCTTGATCCTGCGCTCCTCCATGTCCATGGGCGAGTTCATCGGGAATTATCAGGAACCGTTGGGAGTGGATGGAGCCTGAGGCCCCCGGGAGCGCGCCGAACCCGCTCCCTGTTCTCCCGCCGCTCGTCTTTCTCCTCGTCGCGCTGCTTCTTCTGGGGGTCGCGCTCCCCCGCGTCAGGAGCAATCCAGGCTGGAGACATCGCCTCGGAGGCGTTTCGGGACGTCAGCGCGCTCCGGAGCGCGGCATCGGCCTACCTCCTCGCCCACGGAGACTGGCCGCCGGGGATCTCTGCCGCGGAAGGGCCCGGCCCCCTCGCGCCCTACCTCCCCTCCGGCTTCTCGTTTCGGAAGGAGCGATACGAAGTGAGCTGGAAGCACTGGCCCCTTCCCGGAGGGCTCCCACCGGGAGGGGACTCCGTGTCCGTGGTCGGCGTCTCCCTGCGCACTCCGAGTGCGGCCGTATCGAGCGGAGTCGTTCGAGCCTTGGGCGCCGGGGTCGGTCGGTTTACCGTCGGAGAGACCACGACGATCATCCTCGAAGGGCTGTAGCGCCAGCTCGGCCCGACACGCTTCCCGATCCGTGACGCCCTGGGTTCGCCGGCTCCTCATCGCCAACGTAGCGGTCTTCGTCGTCGCGCCGCCCCCGCTCGGCGTCCTGGGGCTGATCCCCGAAGGGCTGGCGGAGTTGCTGGTCCTGGTCCCCGCACGAGCTCCCACGCGGCCCTGGACGGTTCTCACGTACCAGTTCGTCCACGTGGGCTTCTTGCACCTCATCTTCAATATGATCGGGCTTTTCTTCTTCGGGCCCCGCCTCGAAGAGAGGGTCGGAAGCCGGCACTTCTTCGCCCTCTACCTGGTTAGCGGGGCGTTCGGGGCGCTCTTCTCGGTCGTCACGCCGAACGTGGCCATCGTTGGGGCGTCCGGCGCCGTCTTCGGGGTTCTCCTGGGGTTCGCAAGGTACTGGCCGCGTGAGCGGATCCTGATCTATGGAATCTTCCCGGTCCAAGCCCGGATCCTGGTGATCATCCTCGCGGTGGCCTCCATCTGGTTGGGGGTCAGCGGCGGAGGGAACGTCGCCCACTTTGCCCACTTAGGAGGCTTCGTCGGCGGGTGGTCGTACCTGAAGCTCCTCGAGTGGAACTCCCCGGCGCGAAAGTTCCGACAGAAGGTCGAGGCCGTGGTCCCCCCCCGTCCCGGAGCGAGGGATCTGAAGCGGTGGGAGGAAGTCGATCGGGAGCGCCTCCACCCCCTGAACCGGGAAGAGTACGATCGGGTGCTGGAGAAAGCCCGTGCCCTCGGGCCACCATCGCTGACCTTCCAGGAGCGGGCCTTCCTCGAACGCTTCACCCAGGACTAGCCGGTCACAGAGAGAGAGGGAAGAGCCGCTGGGCGCGACCGACCCCGGGGCGCACCCCGCCGGGTTCTTACTCGAGGTTGGGTGGCTTCCGGAGCCTCTTGGTGGCGCTCTGCCGATGTTTCTCCTCCAGGCGCCTCTGCTTTTCGGAGGCAGAGGGCGTTGTCGGGATTCGCTTTGGGGGCCTGGCCCGACGCTGCGTGAGCCGCCCGCGGAGGCGCTCCAGGGCGAGGGCGCGGTTCCGGTGCTGGCTTCGCTCATCCCTGGCGATGACCACGATCCCGGTCGGGCCGTGGGTGAGGCGAACACCCGATTCCGTCCTGTTCTGGTGCTGGCCGCCCTTGCCCCCGGCGCGGAAGGTATCCACCCGGCACTCCGCGAGGAGCTCCTCGTCCGACTCGGGGACGAGCTCCGACTCCGGTCCGGACGCCGGACGGCGTGTCACGTGGCGGGTTCGCTCACCGCCTCGCGGATCAGGACGAGGATCGCGTCAGACTCGCCGCCACCACCCGGCACCGAGAAAAGGGTCGCCTGCCCGGCCCGGGGACCGAGCCCCCGACCCTCGGGCGGCAGACGCACGTCGCTCGAGACGGACCCCTGTGCGTGGCTCGTGACCGCCTCCACGGCTGCGGCGATCCGGACTCCGTCCTCGGGCTCGAAGAGATCCCACAGGCTCGTACCCTGGGCCTGCCGGGAATCGGTGCCGAGAAACGAGAGGGCAGCTCGGTTCGCGTCCACCACCCGGCCCCCGACGTCCGCGAACAGGACCCCAAGGGACTGGGAGTCCCGAAGAGCGCGAAAGGCTGCGGCTTCCGCAGCCGTCTCCCGCGCCGGCCGGTCCGACGACACGTCCTCGACGGTTCCCTCCACGTATTCGATGACGCCCGAGGGCCCCCGATGGGCGCGCGCCGTGTTGCGGATCCGGATGGCCCGGCCGCTGGATGTCCGGAGCCCGCTCTCGAATCCGAGGACCACTCCGTGCTCCCGCAGGAGGTCGAGGAAGCGCTCCCGATCCCTGGGCGAGACGAAGAAGTTTCGGGCATGCACCTGTCCGAGCATTTCCTTCGGGGGGAACTCGAGCGCTCGGATCAAGGCCGGGTTCGCCTCGATGTACTCGCCCTCTTCCGTGACCCGGTAGAGGCCCAGGGGGAGGTGGTCGAACATTCCCCGGTGCCGCTCCTCGCTCTGTCGAAGGGCTTCCTGCGCCCGATGGCGCTCCACCGCGTAGCGAAGCGATCGTTCCAGGGCCTCGGCGTCCCCGGTCCCCTTCACGAGATAGTCCGCCGCCCCCGACTTCATCGCCTGGAGGTCCACGTCCCGGCTTCCCTTGCCGGTGAGCAGGATGATCGGCGTACGGATGGCCTGGGAGCGAGCCTGCTCGAGAAGGTCCACCCCGGTGCCCCGGTCCAGGAAGTAGTCCAGGAGACAGACGTCGTGCCGGCGCTCGGCCAGGAGCTTCAGCCCCTGATCGAACGTGGAGGCCCACTCCACCTCGGGGATCGGCCCGTCGAGCTGACCCAGCAGGGCCTGGGTCATGAGGAAGTCGGACTCCTCGTCGTCGATCAGCAGGACCCGAAGGGTGGACCGGTTCATGGCAGGACCGCTGGGGATTCGTGGGCCGAGCGCGGTTCTCCCGAAGGTAGAGGAAGCCCTCGCGGGGGGAAAGCCTCTTAGGGCACGCTTTTACGGCCGGGGAAACAGTGGCTCGGCCCGTTTGCCCGCGTTAGCTTCGCCCGGTCGTACGTGGGGGCCGGCGAACGACCGGTCGCCAGCGAGTGCGCAAGGAGACCGGGTGAGGGGCGGCGCGAGGCGCGAGGGGAGGATGGCGAGGAAGCTCACGGAAAGACTCGCGGCGCAGGGCGATTGGGGGCCTGGTGCCCGATTCCTAATGGTGCTGGCCAGCGCGGTCGTGGTCGTCGCCGGCCTCCGGGCGGGAGCTCCGATCCTGCTCCCCACGGCCATCGCGATGTTCCTGGCCATCCTCTCGGTTCCCATCATGCTCTGGCTCCAACGGCGGCGCGTGCCGGCCGCGCTCGCGATCGTCCTGACCCTGCTCGTGGTTGTGACGATCTTCGGGGGAATGGTGCTCCTCGCCAGCCGGTCCGTGGCCGAGTTCCAGAGCGCCCTGCCGGACTACGTCGCCTTCTTCCAGCTGCGCTTCGACGGGTTTCTGAGCGCGCTCGAGGCCCGCGGCATTCCGGCGCGCGAATACCTATCGGCCGAGGCGGTGAGCAGCCAGGCGCTCACGAACTTCGTGCAGGGGATGTTCGGCCGCGTGGCCACGTTCTTGTCCACGACGCTGATCGTCTTCTTCCTGCTTCTCTTCATGCTCGCGGAGGCGTCGGTCTTTCCGCGGAAGTTCCGGGCGGTCCTGGGCGACGAGGCCGGTGACCTGAGCCGCTTCTCCAAGATCACGAACGAGGTCTTCGAGTATCTCGTCATCAAGACCCTGATCAGCCTCGCCACCGGCATCTGCATCGGGTTCTGGGCCTGGATCATGCGCCTCGAGTTTCCGATTCTCCTCGGGCTGGTGGGATTCCTAATGAACTACGTGCCGACGATCGGGTCGATGATCGCGGCGATCCCGGCGATCCTGCTGGCCCTCCTCCAGCAGGGGACCCTGGGGGTCGCGCTGTTCGTAGCGATCGGGTACGTGGTGATCAACGTGGTCTTCGGGAACCTGCTCGAGCCGTACATCCAGGGGCGTCGACTGGGGCTCTCGACCCTCGTCGTCCTCCTCTCCCTTATCTTCTGGGCGTGGGCCTGGGGACCGATCGGGGCCCTCCTGGCCGTTCCACTCACGATGGTCGTGAAGATCATGATCGAGAACACCCGCGACCTGAGGTGGGTCGCCATCCTGTTGGACAAAGAGCCGCCGCCGCTAACCGCCACGGGGCCGGCCGCGATTGACCGGGACGAGGGCGTGTGAGAGCGGAGATCGCCGGCGAGGCATTCCCCCACCTGCCCGATGCGGCGCGCCTTTGGACGTTCGGGGTCAGCCGCCCGCTCGAGCCCCGAGAGGAGGATCGCCTACTCGCGGTCGTGGATGCGTTCCTCGAGGGGTGGAGGGCCCACGGGCATCCGCTTGCCGCGGCCCGGGAGTGGCGTTACGGCCGCTTTCTCCTCGTCGGCGTGGACGACTCCGTCACGCCCCCCTCCGGCTGCTCCATCGATGCCCTGGTCCGGGCGCTCGGCGAGATCGAGGAGGAGCTGGGGCTCGAGATCGTCGGAAGCGCCCCGATCTGGTACTGGGATCAGGGCGAGCTCCGCCGAGTCTCACGCGCGGCGTTCCGGGAGGCGGCGGCCCGCGGGACGGTGACTGGGGACATGGTTGTGTTCGACCCGTCCGTGACTCGGGTGGGGGAGCTCAGGGCGGGGAAGTGGGAGCTCCCGGCCGATCGGAGCTGGCACCGGCGATACCTCCCGAACCGGTAACCTCGGCCGCGCCGCCCGGGTCCGATGGGCCCCAGTGGCCCTCCCCCTCTTCTTCCGCCCGCTACGGCCCTGCTCAGCGGCTGGCCAGCACCTCTTCCAGATACCTCGCGGCTTCGCTCTCGGCCCAGAACCACTTCATGCCGGGTTGACCCGAGACGAATCCCACGTGCCCGCCGTGCCGCGGGAGGGCAGCGACGATCCACGGATTCCGCTCGATCGCTGTCCGAGGGATCGACTCGGGCGGCAGGAACGGGTCGTCCATCGCGTGGAGGACGAGGGTCGGTACCCGAACCCTCTCCACGACGGGTCCCGAAGATGCCTCGCGGTAGTACTCGTCCGCTCCGCCGAATCCGTGGAGAGGCGCCGTCGCCACCTCGTCGAACTCCCGGAGCGTACCGGCGGAGAGGACCCGGTCCAGGTCCAGGATCGGGTCCAGCACCTTGCGCTTCGCCCGGATCTTTCGCTTGAGGGACTCGAGGAAGTACCGCGCGTATAGCCGCCCCATCGGAGTTCCCTCGAGCATGCCGCTCCCGGCCGCAAGGTCGAACGGTACCGAGATCGCGGCGGCCCCGGCCAGGTGTCCGGGGACCGCGGCTTCCCTCTCGCCCAGGAATCGGAGCAGCACGTTTCCGCCGAGGGAGAAGCCGATCGCTCCGATCGCCCGGCCCGGGAACCGGGCGTGCAGGTAGTCCAGGACGAGGGCCAGATCCGCCGTGTCCCCCGAGTGATAGAAGCGCGGCAGGCGGTTCATCTCGCCGGAGCACCCGCGGAAGTTCATACCGACCGGGCGGAGGCCCCGCCGGGCGACCTCGGACATGGCGAGACGCATGTACGCGCGGCCGGTAGACCCTTCCAGGCCATGGAGCACGAGGACGATCGGAGCGCCGGGGCGGGGGTCGGCCCCGAGGTCCAGATGGAGGAAGTCGCCGTCGGGCGTGTCGAAGTGGATCCGCTCCAACGGCGCGCGCGGACGGGGCCGAAGATAGCGTCCCCCCAGCGTCTGGAGGTGCGCTCCCGGAAGCCACCAGGCCGGTCGGAAACGCTTCGGCTGAAACCGCAGATGAGGTGAGTGCGGTGCGAGGGTCACGCGGCGGATCGCGCTCGAGTCGACTCTGCAGTTAGGCAGGCGCTCCGGCTCCCCCGGAAAAGGGAGCGTCCCGCTTGTTAGCTTCCAGTGAATCCTCGAAGATTAACCGTTTCGCTCCGAGGACGCCGCGAATCCACTTCCCGGAGGCTCATGAGGCGCCCGACCCTCCCGCGCTCGCTGACGCCCGTCGCGCTCCTGCTGACGCTCCTAGTCGGTGCGGGGTGCTGGTCCGCTGCCCGGATCCCCGTTCCCAGCCCCCAGCTCCCTCCGAGCGACGGGCTCCTCGGATCGCCGGCCCTTCAGGAGGTGGTGGACCTCCAGGTCCGCCGAGACGGCGGAGCGCTCGTCGAGCGGCTCTCCAGCCCGGACGCGGCGGTTCGTGCCCGCGCAGCCCTCGCGCTCGCTTCGGTTCAGGATCCCCTGGCGGAGGGAGCGCTCCAGCTCCTCCTGGACGACCCTGTGGTCACTGTCCGTGGGAACGCCGCTTTCGCCCTGGCCCAGATCCCCGCCATGGACGGAGGCGCTGCCCTCTCGCTCGCGCTGGCCTCGGAGGACGATCCTGGAGTGCGAGACCGGCTCGTCTCGGCGATCGGCCGCAGGGGAGCGCCGGAGGCGGTCGTGTCTCTCGTTGGTGGAGAGCCGGATGCCCCGCACAGAGCGCTATGGACGCTCGCCCTCGCAGAAGGGGGGATCCGCGGTATCCGGGACGAAGCTCTCGTCGCGGCTCTCACCGATCGCATCCTCGACCCCGATCCCGAGGTTCGCTTCGCCGCGGGATACTACTTCGGCCGCGTCTCGACGGCGGGGCCGTGGATCGACCGGGCACCACTGGTCCGTGACGCACTGGACGGCTACCGGCCGGACGAGCCGACCGCCATGTACCTCGTGCTGGGGCTGGCCCGCGTCGGTGACCCCGCCTTGGACCGCGATCGACTTCTCCACTGGCTGGCGAACGGCGAGGACTGGCGGATCCGGGTGGGAGCGGCGGACGCCGTGGGGAATCCCCGGTGGCTGGAGGACCCGGTGGTCGTGAACGCCCTCTTCCAGGCGTTGGCGGATCCCGTCGAGCACGTCCGAGCCACTGCCGCCTCGGCCATCGGGATCCTGATCTTCAGCTCGCCCGACGCTCGGGCGCGAGCCGCGGCGATGATGGACGGGCCGGCCGAGGAGTGGAGGACCCAGGCCTCGTTCGCTCAAGGCCTCGTGGCCGCGGGGCTCACCGACATGGTCCGCTCCTGGACCGAGCGGATGGCGGGCGTCCATCCCGTGGCCGCCCGCATGGGGATCGAGGCGCTTGCCGCGGCCGACGGCTCAGACGTGACCTCCAGGCTCTTCGACCTGGCGGGGCACCCCGAGCCCGAGGTTCGGGCCGCCGCTCTCCGGATCCTAGGTCAGCGCTGGCAGAGGGAGGGAGGCACCTCCGATACGCTCCAGCCCTATTTCGAGCTGTTCCGCGAGCGACTCGCGGACGAAGCCAACCTGCCCGCCGCGCGCGCCGCGGGGGTGCTGGCGAATCCCGCATTCGAGCGCTTTGGGTCGGCGGCGCTCGTTCAGAACACCTTCCTCCGACAACGGCCGGGAGGGGACCCGAACCGGCTGATTCCCCTGGTGGAAGCGATGGGCATGCCCTCGGTGCCGTTCCTCCGGGAGCTGCTCGACGACTCGGACTACCGGGTGCGACGGGGTGCCGCGCTCGCGCTCGAGCGACTCACGGGAGAACCCGTCGTCGCTGCCCTCGTGGCCGCTCCCGACCCGGAGCGCGAGATCGACTGGGATGCGCTCGCCCGACTGGGTGGGGCGCCCCGCTTGGAGGTGGAGACGGATCGCGGGACGATGGTGATCCGCCTCCTCGCCGAGCAGGCGCCCCTAACGGTCCAGAGCTTCGTGGAGGAGGTGGAAGCCGGGTTGCACGACGGCGTCTCGCTCCACCGCGTGGTCCCGAACTTCGTCGTCCAGGGCGGCGACTTCGGCATGGGGGACGGAACGGGCGGTCCCGGGTACGCGCTCAGGACCGAGATCACGTCTCTCTCGTTCCGCCGTGGGGTCCTCGGGATGGCCTCCAACGGCAAGGATACGGAGGGATCCCAATTCTTCGTGACGCACTCCGATCAGCCTCACCTTGACGGCAGCTACACGGCCTTCGGTTGGCTCGAGAGCGGGGAGGAGGTGCTGGATCGGATCCAAGAGGGCGACTGGGTGGTCCGTATGCGAGTCCTTCCTACGGGATCCTGAGTTCTCCACCATCGACTTGGCCCTCGATCGACGGGCCCGGTAGCGGCTCTTCTCGCCAGCGCGTCGTCTCTCCCCTGGGAGCCTCCGCACGCAAGGGAGAAACGGCCGTGCCCGATTCCGCCATGTAAACACTGTTATAATGTTTTTCCGTTGGAGCACTTGATCTGGTCTGGAAGCGGTTTACACTGTTCACCATGTCCACGCCCCGGGATCGAATTCTGGTCAGCGCCGTCGACCTCTACATCGAGGACGGGTTCGACGGCTTCTCCATGCGGAAGCTCGCCCGCTCGCTCGGCGTGACTGCCCCCTCCCTATATCGGCATTTTCAGGGGAAGGAGGAGCTTCTCCTCGAGGTCGTGAAGGAAGCCTACAAGGTCATGGCCCAGTACCTCCACCGGGCCCTGGGGGGCGAAACCCCGGCGGAGCGATTCCGTATGGCCGGGGAGAGATGCCTGAGCTTTGCGCTCGAGCACCCCCGGTATTACGAGATCCTGTACTCGTACGTCGAGCTGCTCGGCCTGGACGGGGTCCCCGTGGAGCTCCAGGAAGTTTGCAACGCGATTTACCAGTTCTGGCACGATCGGGTGCGGGAGTGCGTGGACGAGGGGCTACTCATGCCGGAAGAGGCGGCCGTCATCGGTCAGACCTTCTGGGGCCTCTCCCACGGCCTCATCTCACTCTATCACCAGAAGATGCTGAGGCTCACGGAAGGAGAGTTCCGGCAGATGTACGTCCGGTCGATGGGCCATCTGCTAGGTGGCGTAGGCACGGAGCGGTGGAGGGCGGCCCGGCAACCGGGCGCGAACGGAATGGGTGGAGGTGGGGATGAACAGAGAGGAGAAGCGTAGGATGGCGCCTTTGGCGAAGAGAGAGGGTAGCCGAGTGAACGACACGATCCGAATTCTACCGACCATGGGCGGCTCGCTTCAGAGGTCCCGGGGATCCCGGGCCTCGTGGCTCCCGGTCCTCATTGCTCTTGCCGTCCCGGGTGGGCTCTTCGGCCAGGAGGGCCCGGCGGCGGGGACGCCCCCTATCTCGCTCGCGCTCGACGGCGCGATCGACATGGCCCTGCGGTCGAGTCGAGACCTCGAGATCGCGCGCCTCGGCCTTGAGGTAGCCGAGGAGCAGGTGTCGGAGGCGTGGGGCGAGGTCTATCCCACGATCGATCTCTCCACGACCTACAGCCGGAACCTCTCGCCGGCCGTGTCGTTCCTCCCCGCCCTCATCTTCGATCCGACGGCCTCGCCGGACGAGCTCATCCCGATCCAGTTCGGGGCCGACAACGTCTGGGCCAACAGCGTGTCGGTCGAGCAGCCGATCTTCCGGGCCAGCGCCTTTATCGGGGTGGGCGCGGCGGGCACGTTCCGGGCCTTCCAGGAGGAGGGGGTCCGAAGCGCTCTCCACCAGGTCGTGACCCGGGTCCGGGTGCTCTACTACGAGCTTCTCCTCGCGCAGGAGCAGGCACGCCTCATCGATCGGTCGGTGCGGCGGGTCGTCCAGTCCCTCGAGGAAACCCGAGCCCTCAACCGGGCCGGGCTCGCGTCGGACTACGACGTCCTTCGCCTGGAGGTGGAGCTCGCGAACGTGGAGCCGCAGCTTCGCCTGGCCCAGAACCAGCTAGGTCGGACGGAGCGGCAGCTCGTGACCGAGCTGGACCTTCCAGCCGAAACCACCGTCCAGGTGGAGGGATCTCTCGCCGAGATCGATCTCGAGCCGGGGGCGACGAACACCGAGGCCAACGCGCGCATCCTGAGCCTGGTCGGCGTGGAGGTTCCTGCTACGGTCACGATGGACGATCTGGACCGTCTCTACGAGGAGGCGCGCCTCACGAACGCCGGCGTCCGGCAGGCCGGTCTGAATGTCGAGCTCAGGAACACGGAGCTCCGGCTCGAGCAGGCCGAGTATCTGCCGCAGATAGCCTTGTTTGGGAGCTACGACATCCAGGCCCAGCAGAACGGGCGCGCAGACTTTTTCGGAGCGGGACGCGACCGGACGTATGGGCGGTCAGCAGGCCTCCGGGTCACCCTGCCAATCTTTTCCGGGCTCCAGCGAGCGGCCCGTGTGGACCAGAGACGGGTAGGGCTGCGCTCTGCGGAGGTGAGCCGGTCGCTCGCGGAGGACCATCTCCGGGACGACCTCCGGACGGTGCTCGAGGATGCGGACGAGGCCCGGCTCCGAGCCCAGAGCCAGCGTCTGGCGGTGGAGCAGGCGCGGCGGGGTTTCGAGATCGCGAGCGCGCAGTACCGGGAGGGATTGGGAAGCCAGCTGGAGCTGACGGACGCCGAGGTGGCGCTCCGCCAGAGTGAGTTCAACTACGCACAGGGGGTGTTCGATTACCTGTCCGCCCGCGCGCGGCTTGACGAGGCCGTGGGCGTCGTGCCGATGCCGACGGTGCCGTGATCGTGGGAAGCACGAGACCGTACGCCACGCGGACGGGTGCGATGGGACACCAGAACGCGAACTGGAGCTGACTCGAATGGCAACGATGTGGAAGGAGCGGGAAGAGAGGGGGTCGCGGCTGAATTCGCGTAGGGGCGGGGGCGTCCGCCTGGCGCTCCTGCCCGTCCTCGCGCTGGCCGCCGCCTCCTGCGGCGGCGCCGCCGGAGCGCCGGGAGCCCAGGCGGATGAGGCTGCGTTCCAGCGGGTGATCAACGTGGAGGTCCTCCCGCTCGCGAGCCGTGGTTTCGAGCAGCGGGTGCGCCTGACGGGCACGGCGCAGGCCAACCTCGACGTAACGCTCTCCGCCGAGGAAGCCGGAGTCGTCCGCGAAGTGCTCGTGGAGAAGGGTGCCACGGTGAGCGAGGAGCAGGCGCTCTTCCGGATCGACGACCGGATCCTCCGCGCGCAGGTGGCCGAGGCCGAGGCGCGGGAGGCGCTGGCCCGGGAGACCTGGGAGCGCCGGCGACGCCTCTTCGAGGTGGACGGGGTCGGGTCCGAGCTCGCCTACCTCGAGGCGCGCTACCAGGCGGAGCAGGCGACGGCCCAGCTCGCCACCTTGAACGAGCGCCTCAACCGGACGGTCGTTCGAGCGCCGATCGGGGGAATCCTCGAGGACCGCCACGTCGAGGTGGGCTCGCTCGTGGCCCCCGGGGTTCCGGTGGCCCGGGTCGTCCAGGTGGACCCGATCAAGGTGACGGGAGGCGTGCCCGAGCGATACGCGGCCGACGTGACCCGGGGCGCGTCGGCAGCCGTGAGCTTCGACGTGCTTCCCGGGCAGACGTTCCAGGTCCCGGTGCGTTATGTGGCGGCCACGGTGAACCCGGAGAATCGCACGTTCGCGGTCGAGCTCACGGTTCCGAACCCGGGGCGTGCCATCAAGCCCGAGATGGTGGCGAACATCGAGATCGTCCAGCGGAACCTGGATCAAGCCATCGTGATTCCACAGGAGGCGGTGGTCCGGGTCGAGGGCGGGTACGTGGCGTTCGTGGTCGAGGACGAGGGGAGCGCGACCGTCGCGAAGGTGCGACCCCTCGTGCTGGGGACGAGCCAGCGGAACCAGGTCGTGGTGGAGGGAGGGCTTTCGCCCGGGGACCGGCTGATCGTGGCGGGCCAGGCCCAAGTAGCGGACGGGGACCAAGTGCGAATCGTCGGTACACGCGACGGCGGGTCCACGGAAGCTGACCGATGACGGACCGAGAGAAGGGGCTGACCGAAGAAGTGCGGGAGGACGATCCGCAGTTCCTAGCGAGGTTCAAGGAGTTCGGGCTCACGAGCTTCTCCGTGGGCCATCAGACCAGCGTCGTCGTGCTCTTCCTGATCGTGTCGGTGGCGGGGTTCTTCTCGTATCTGAGGATCCCGAAGGAATCCGCCCCTGAGATCACGAT
The DNA here is from genome assembly GCA_965198065.1 of Longimicrobiales bacterium. Taxonomy (GTDB): domain Bacteria; phylum Gemmatimonadota; class Gemmatimonadetes; order Longimicrobiales; family Gaopeijiaceae; genus SHZS01. The sequence goes on from CBDAON010000004.1 coordinate 2,485,454, forward strand.
GCCGATGATCGCGATCAACACGATGTATCCGGGCGTCTCACCGGCCGACGTGGAGACGCTCGTGACCCGTCCGATCGAGGAGGAGCTGAACACGATCTCCGAGGTGCAGGAGATGATCTCGACCTCGGTCGAGGGCTACTCCTCCATCACGGTCGAGTTCTCCGTGGGGACGGACCTGGAGGAAGCGCTCCAGCAGGTTCGGGAGAAGGTGGGTCTCGCGAAGCCCGAGCTCCCCCCAGACGCGGACGAGCCGTCGATCGTGGAGTTCAACTTCGCCGAAGTGCCGATCATGCAGGTGAACCTGGCCGGTGATTACGGCCTCGTCCGCCTGAAGGAGATCGGAGAGGACCTCCAAGACCGGATCGAGCAGGTCCCCGAGATCCTTAGGGCGGATCTCCGCGGCGGTCTCGAGCGGGAGGTGAAGGTCGACGTGGATTTGCCGCGGCTCAAGTTCTACGGCCTCGCGTTGGACGACGTGGTCGAGGCAATCCGGAACGAGAACGTGAACATCCCGGGCGGATCGATCGAAGTAGGGCCCGTGAACTACCTGGTGCGGGTGGACGGCGAGTTCGTGGATCCGACCGTCATCGAGGAGCTCGTCGTAGGGACGTTCGACGGGCGGCCGGTCTACGTCCGTGACGTGGCCGACGTCGAGTTCGGCTTCTCGGATCGGACCAGCTACGCCCGGCTGAACGGGAGCCCGGTCGTCACGCTCGACGTGGTGAAGCGGAGCGGGGAGAACATCATCGAGGCGGCCGAGCAGGTGAGCGCGATCGTGGCCGACATGGAGCCCCTCTTCCCCCCGAGCACTCAGGTCTCGATCACTGGGGACCAATCCCGTGACATCTACATGATGGTGTCGAGCCTCGAGAACAACATCCTCTCCGGGCTGCTCCTGATCCTCGCGGTGCTGCTCTTCTTCCTCGGGCTCAAGACCGCCGCCTTCGTGGCGGTGGCGATCTCGACGTCCATGTTCCTGTCGTTCATGATCCTGGAGCTCCTCGGGATCACGATGAACATGGTCGTGCTGTTCTCGCTGATCCTGGCCCTCGGGATGCTCGTCGACAATGCGATCGTGGTGGTCGAGAACATCTACCGGTTCGTCCAGAGCGGCTGGAGCCCCGCCATGGCGGCCAGGAAGGCGCCCGGCGAGGTCGCGCTACCCGTGATCGCGTCTACAGCCACGACGCTCGCAGCGTTCACGCCGCTCATGTTCTGGCCCGGCCTGGTCGGCGAGTTCATGGGATACCTGCCGCTGACGCTGATCATCACGCTCTCGAGCTCGCTCTTCGTGGCGCTCGTGATCGTGCCCGTGCTCTGCGCCGTCTTCCTGAAGCCCAAGGGGACCCCACCGCGGCCGCTGACGCCTACGGCGAAGTGGACGCTCGTCATCGGGACGAGTCTGGCGCTCCTCCTGATTGCCGCCGGGAACCCAGCCACGGCGGGCCTTCTGGCCGCGACGGGCGTGGGGCTCTACCTGCTGAACCGGACGGTGCTGGAGCGCGCGTCCGCGCGTTTCCAGTCGGACTGGATCCCCGCGTTGATCGCTCGCTACGAGCGTGTGCTCCGCTGGTCGCTCGACCACCGTGGGGCGGTCGTGGGGCTCGCGGCATTGGTGTTTGTCACGACCTTCGGCGTGTTCGCGGTCTTCAACAACGGGGTCGAGTTCTTCCCCGAGGACATTCCCCCCAGCCAGATCGTGGTGGACGTCGAGGCTCCCGCAGGGACGCGAGTGGTGTTCAGTGACGGCGTGGCGACGACGCTCGAAGACGAGGTCCGGGTGGTCGAGGGGTTCGAGGACGTGGAGTCCATGGTTACGACGTCGGGGAGCGGTGGGGGCGGCGCGGCCGCCATGATGGGGGGAGGAGGGCCCGGAGGCGAGAACACGGCGCGCATCACGCTGTCGATGGTTCCGTTCCAGGATCGCCGGCGCGACGGGTTCCGGACGCTGGCGCTCCTCCAGGAAAACCTGGGGACGGGGATCGCCGGCGCGGAGATCAGCGCGGACATGCCCGACCAGGGGCCGACCGGGGGCGCACCCGTGAGCATCGAGATCGTGGGGGAGGACCCCGCGGTCCTCAAGCAGCTCTCGGACCGCATGCTGGACGTGCTCCGGAACGCGCCCGTGGCCGAACGGCTGGTGAGGCTCGAGAGCGATCTGGACGAGGCGCGCCCCGAGCTCGCCATTCACGTGGACCGGGAGCGCGCGTCCCTGTACGGGCTCTCGACCTTAGACGTGGGCGGCGCCGTGCGCGGTGCGATCCAGGGGATCGAGGCCGCGAAGTACCGCACGGGGAACGACGAATACGACATCGTCGTCCGCCTGGCCGAGACATGGAGGAACGAGCTCTCCGCGCTCGAGGACCTCGTAATCGTCGCGGAGGGGGGTGCCCAGGTGCCGCTCGTGTCCGTCGCGACCTGGGACGTCCAGGACGGGCTCGGCTCGATCCGCCGGAAGGACATGGACCGGCTGGCCGCGATCACGTCCGACGTGCGCGCGGGCCTGAACCAGAACGCGGTTCTGATGGAGGTGCAGGAGACGCTGGCCCCGTTTGCCGCGGACGAGATCCCGCTCGGATACCAGCTCCGGTATACGGGGCAGCTCGAGGAGCAGATGGCGGCGCAGGAGTTTCTGACGTCTGCGTTCATCATCGCGCTGATGGCGATCGGCGCCATCCTCATCAGTCAGTTCAACTCCGTGGTAAAGCCCGTCATCATCATGACGTCGGTGATCATGAGTACCGTGGGCGTGCTGATCGGGCTGATGACGTTCAACATGCCCTTCGTCATCATCATGACCGGCGTGGGAGTAATCTCGCTCGCCGGGATCGTAGTGAACAACGCGATCGTGCTGGTCGATTACATCGACGTCTTGCGTGATCGGGACGGCCTGAGCCGGATGGAGGCGCTCGTGCGGGGAGGGATGACCCGCTTCCGGCCGGTGATCCTAACGGCAGTGACGACCGCTCTCGGTCTGGTGCCCCTGGCGGTCGGGCTCAACTTCGACTTCTTCGGCCTCTATGGCGCGCTGAACCCCGACCTGTATTGGGGTGGAGAACAGGCGGCGTGGTGGGGTCCCATGGCCGTCGCGGTCATCGTGGGGATCCTGTTCGCGACGGTTCTGACCCTGCTCGTGGTTCCGGTCATGTACTCGCTGGTGGACGACCTAGCGAGGTTCTTCCGGACGCGGTACTTCGCGGAAAGGGTCGAGGCCGGGGTCCTGGGCGGAGCGGCGGAGCCGGCGGGAGGGACCGAATCGGTGGACGGCGACGGACGGCCCCGGCGGCCCTCGGAGGTGCCCGAGCCGGTACGGGTTTGACGGTGTGGGGCCCGGAGCGGGTTTGGCCCCGTTTCCGGGGTCGGCCCGCAGGATCGTGGAAGGATCGGGATCAGCGCTTCCGCGAGCCTTTCTGGGACCCGCGGATCGGGATGGCGGGACCGCCGCCTAGTGGGTCATCGCGTAGACGATGACGTTGAACCCGAGCTGGAAGGCGTAGTTCGACCGATCCCACGGATAGCAGGGTTGCTCCGCCCACTCCCAGGCGTCCCCAAGGTCGCTGTTCCAGCTGATCAGGACTAGGAGTCGTCCGGTATCGTCGAAGATGCCGCGCAGGTGCGGTTCATAGCCGTCCCGCTCGAAGTAGTAATCCGGGTTTCCCCGGCAGCCCTGCCCATTGTTCGGGACCTGGAGAACCTCCTCGATCGGATACACGATCCTGAAGATGAGGTGATCCATCGGCATCTCAACGATCGGATACTCCGGGAGAACCGCCGAGATGTTGTAGTAGAAGACGTCCCACTCGTAGGTGCCCCAGAAGTCGTCGATGAAGGCGAACCCGCCCGCGAGGAGGTAGCCACGGAGCCCTTCGACCTCCCGCGGCGTCAGCCCCATGCCGCCGACCTCGAGCATGTAGACCCAGGGGAACTTCCGCATGTGGGGATCGTCGAGATAGACGACGTTCTCGCACTCGAACGCGTCCATGTCCAAGATCCGCTCGAGCACGACGAGGAACTGGCGGTCCGCCTTGTTGAAGTCCACTGACCACGAGTTGCCCCGTCTCCCGAACGGGTCGCTGGAGTAGGCTCCCCGGGAGAAGTAGAACTCGCGGTAAGGGCTAGGCTCCGTCTCGAGCATGAAGTCCGGCGGGCAAGTCTGGGCCCGCGTGGTCGTGCGCGACCGGTCGAAGCCGATGTCCAAAGCGGGACGCCTCTGCGGCCACGGGACCTCGGCGGACAGGACGGACGCGAGCGACGCGGACCGCGCGGCGGCGATTCCGGCGGGGGCGTCCGCGGTAGGCCCGGCGGCGCCCGTACGTCCGTGGGCGTCGTCGGCTGCACGCGCGGCACCGGTCCCGAGGGAGGCGTCGTCGTCGGGCCCCGTGGCCGGCGCACGGGCGTCGGCCGCCACGAGGGCCCCCACCCCCGCCGCGAGGATCGCGGCGGACGTGGCCCAGACGACTTTCCGTCGGTTGGGTCTCATGAGTTTCGCATCACCCGAGCTCATCTCATCCAATGTTAAGGACCTATCGGGCTCTGGTCAGCCCGAGAGCTCTTCGACGATTCGGTCGCCGGCGATCCGATGCCCGACCCAGAAGCTCCCGAACTCGGCGTAGAGCGCGCTCACCTCGTCGTATCGCATCTCCGTCACGAGCGCCTTCAGGTCGAGGGGGCTCACCGCAAAGAGAGTGACCCCCCACTCCCAATCGTCCATTCCCACGGACCCCGAAATGATCTGAGAGATCCGGCCGGCGTAGCGGCGTCCCGTGTTTCCGTGCTCCACCATGAGGGCGGCCCGCTCGGCCATGGGAAGCGAGTACCAGTTCTGTCCCACCTTTCGCCGCTTGTCCATCGGATAGAAGCAGACGTACGGCATCTCGTCCGGCTGAGTGGGGTGGAGGCGGGCCTGGACGTACTTCTTCGCCGCCTCTTCGGCCAGCGCCTCGTCCACCATGGCCTGCCACGACTCGGACCCCGTATCGACCCCGCGCTCCTGGGCATCCTTAAGGAGCGCGTTCGTGAGCGAGTAGAGGCCCAGCTCGACCACCGAGACGTAGTCCGCCGTCGGTACGAGCTCCTCGGAGAGCGAGCTCCCTCGGATCTCCCGCTCCACCTGGCCCAGCGCCTCGAGGGAAGAACGGAAGTGGAGGAGCAGGATGTCGGCCCCGCCGCCCACGATACGGTAGAGCCCGCTCCAACCCTCGCTTCCCAGGTCCTCCCGGCTCCGGAGGAGCTGCGCCAGATCCTCGACCCGGGACTGGAAGCCTCCCGCCGCGCCGTCGTCCTCGAACGCGCGGGGCGCGATGGGCTCGACCCGGAAGAACTGGTGGAGGACGTACCAGCCGTCCAGGACGTAGGGAGCGAGGATCGGATGCGCCATGGATGCGGGTCGGGCCTCGACGGGTCGTGGACGAGTCGCGCGGGGTCGCGACGCGACGCCCGGAAACGCTGCCGCTCGGAAGGTCTCCCCGCGGCGCGCCCGTGGCAAGAAGGGCCGGATGAGCGGGCGGGCGCCGGCCGAAGGGCCGGGCCGAAACGTCGGGCTGCTGTCCTGGAGCGGCCGGGCACGAACGCGCCGGGCGCCCTGGCGAGGCGGCGCCCTTCGGGGCACATTGACACGATGTCCCGCCTTCTCGTCAACTGCCTGCTCTACATCACGTTCCTCGGCGCGTGCGAGCCGTCGACGGGGGCCGGGACGATCGAGATCCTGAGGGTCCTCCCGCACGATACGTCCGCGTATACGCAGGGGCTGCTCCTCCACGAGGGGCGGCTCTACGAGAGCACCGGTCAATACGGAACGTCCACCCTCCGCGAGGTGGAGATCGAGAGCGGCCGCGCGATCCGGAGCGTCGAGGTTCCGGACAACTACTTTGCGGAGGGGCTGGCGCTCGTCGGGGACCGGTTGATTCAGCTCACCTGGAAGGAAGGGGTGGCGCTGGCGTACGACCTCGAGACGTTCCGGCAGGAGGAAGGATTCCGCTACGAGGGGGAGGGGTGGGGACTCTGTTACGACGGTTCGTCACTCTACATGACGACGGGGGGCTCGATCCTCTACCGGCGGGACCCCGTCACGTTCGAGGTTCTGGACACCAAGCAGATCCTCCGGGACGGCCGCTCCCTTTCTGGCGTGAACGAGCTCGAATGCGTGGGTGACCACATTCTCGGGAACGTGTACCAGACGACCGACATCGTGCGGATCGACAAGGCGACCGGCCTCGTCGTGGAGGAAATCGACGCATCGAACGCCGTTCCTCCCGGAGGACGCCCCAGGACGGCCGACGCGGTCCTGAACGGGATCGCGTACGATCCGGCGCGCGGCGTCTACTACATAACCGGGAAGCGCTGGCCGGCCCTCTTCGAGGTCCGTTTGGTCCCCGGGAGCTGAGGGGCCGCGCGAGGGACGTCGGGGAGCCCGGGCGACGAGCCGGGCCTACGGGCATGAGATCACCCCACCCAACGGAGGCCAGGCGTTGAAGACCCGCGGAGAGGCGCTGAGGGACTATGTGCTCCGTCGGCTTCTTCTCATGGTCCCCACCTTCATCGGGATCACGTTCGCCGTGTTCCTGCTCACCCAGTTCGTGCCCGGTGGCCAGATCGACCAGCTGCGGATGAGGCTCGCGGGGGCCGGAGGAGGGGGGGAGGTCGCTGCGGGGGGGAGCGGCCAGCTCCAGCTCGTCATTCCCGAGGAGCAGCTTCAGCAGCTGAACGAGTACTACGGCTTCGACGAGCCGATTCCCGTCGCTTACGCGACATGGCTCTGGGACGCGGTCCGCCTGGACCTGGGTCAGTCGTTCCGGTACAGCGAGCCCGTCATCCAGGTCATCGCCGACCGGCTCCCGGTCTCGATCTACTACGGCCTGATCACCGCATTCTTCACGTACGGGATCTGCATTCCGCTTGGAATCCTGAAAGCGATCCGACATCGAACGACGCTCGACAACGCGACCTCGGTTCTCATCTTCGTCGGGTACGCCGTCCCCGGCTTCGCGCTGGGTGCGGTTCTGAGCAACCTCCTGGCCGTACGGCTGCCGATCTTTCCCCTGGGCGGCTTCCAATCCGCGGGTGCCTCGGACCTTCCGTTCTTACAGCAGGCCCTTGATGTGGTCCAGCACTCCGTGCTCCCGCTCATCGCTTACCTGGCGGGATCGTTCGCGGTCACGACGATGCTCATGAAGAACAGCCTCATCGAGAACATGAGCTCGGACTACGTGAAGACCGCACTGGCCAAGGGGCTCACGTGGAAGCGCGCGGTGTTCGTGCACGCCCTCCGGAACTCGCTCATTCCGATGGCGACGACGGTGGGAGGCCTCCTCGGCATCTTCCTCACCGGGAGCTTCCTGATCGAGCGGGTCTTCAACATCCAGGGGGTGGGCCTCCTCGCCTTCGAGGCCATCCAGGCCCGCGACTTCCCTGTCATCCTCGGCTTCCTTGTGATCTCGAGCGTGCTCCTCATGGTCGGGAACCTGTTCTCGGATCTCGCCGTGGCCTTCGTCGATCCCCGGGTTCGCTTCGAGTAGACCGAGATGGCCTGGATCCGCCTCGACCCGATCACGCGAAAGCGCCTTCAGCGGTTTCGCCGCATCAAGCGGGGGTATTACTCCTTCCTGATCCTGGCCGCGGGGATGGTCCTTTCCGTCTTCGCCCCCTATCTGGCGGAGAGTCGCGCCCTGTTCGTGTGGCACGAGGGCCGGCCGTACTTCCCGACGTTCGAGTTCTACCCGATGAACACGTTCGCCCAGGAGCCGCCGCCTGCGTGGGGGATGGGCGATCTGGAGACCGAGTACCTCAGGCTCAAGCGCGAGTGGGACCTCGAGCGCTTCCTCTACGAGCGCGAGCTGGGCGAGGTAGGCGCAGACGCGGGCGCGGCCCAGGCTCTCGACTCGGGGTACCCGAACCGGGGGAGCTACGTCATCATGCCGCCGATCCCCTGGGATCCGTTCCAGAGCGACTTCTGGCCGAACGAGATCCTGAACGAGATCGACGTCCTCCTGGAGAGGGGCGACCGTATCGGGGCGGAGCACCTCGCTCGGCGGGATGGGCTCGAAGAGCTTGGGGACGCGATCTATTCGGGTGAGATCGAGGCTCTGCTCTCCAGCCCCGAGCTGTCGTCCACCGGGGACGTCAGGGGGCTCGTGGCGACGGGAGCCATGACATCTCTCGCCGGACTGGGGGTCGTTCCGCCGAATCCGCCCGAGTGGGATCGTCGGCACTACCTGGGCACGGACTCCCAGGGCAGAGATGTGGCGTCCCGGCTGCTCTACGGCTTCCGGATCTCGATCTTCTTCGCCCTCTTCCTGGTGCTCTTCGGTCAGGCCATCGGGACGGTGGTGGGGAGCATCCAGGGCTATGTGGGGGGCCGGTTCGACATCCTGAGCCAGCGGGCGATCGAGGTGCTCCTTTCGATCCCCATGCTCTACGTCGTGATCATCATGGCAGCGCTCTTCCAGCCGACGTTCTGGATGCTGCTCGGGATCCTGGCGCTCACCCAGTGGATCGCGATCACCTTCTTTATGCGTACGGAGATGTACCGGGAGAAGACGCGCGAGTACTGCCTGGCCGCCCGCTCCTACGGGGCCTCGCACCTCAGGATCATCTTCCGACATCTTCTCCCGAACGCACTCACGCCGCTCGTGACGTTCACGCCCTTCGCGGTCGTCGCCGCGATCTTCGCGCTGACTGCCCTGGACTACCTCGGGTACGGCCTGCCGCCGCCCACTCCGAGCTGGGGCGAGCTGATCGACCAGGCGCTACAGGTCGAGAACCGGGACAGGCTGTGGCTCACGTTCGCTCCGTTCGGCGCGCTCACCTTCACGCTCGTATTGGTGGTGTTCATCGGTGAGTCGGTCCGGGAGGCGTTCGACCCCAAGCAATACGCGCGCTACGAGTAGGAGGCCATACGAACATGAAGACGAGGCGTTCGATCCGACCGACTCTCATCGCACTGGCCGCGCTGGCCGCGACCGCACCGGCGCTGGCGAAGGTTGTCGTCTCTCCCGCTCAGACGGCGGTAGAGGCCGCCCCCCAGGAGGTCGTCACGCTCCCCGACGACATCGTCTGGGTGACGAACATGGACGACCCTGTGATCGGCTCGCCCGACGCGATCCGCGGCGGCACGATCAACCTGCCGCTGGGGGCCTACCCGCTCACGTTCCGGCTCATGGGGCCGAACTCGAACGACGCCTTCGCCGGGTGGAACCGGTCCTTCACGTTCGACTTCGGCCTCGTGAGAAGGCATCCGGTGACCGGTCGGTACATACCGAAGATGGCCACGCACTGGTCCATCCAGGACGATCAGCGGACGATCTACTTCCGACTGGATCCGGACGCCCGGTGGAGCGACGGAGAGCCGATCACCACGGACGACTACGTCTTCACGCTGGAGATGATGCGGTCGCCGCACATCATCGATCCGTTCTACAACCAATACTCGGAGCTTTACTTCGAGTCGATCGACAAGATCGACGACTACACGCTCAGGATCGTCGGCGCGCGCCCCAGCTGGCGTCCCCTGTACGACTACGGCGAGCTCTTTCCAACCCCCGAGCACGCCACCGTTCTTGACGAGACCTGGGTCGACCGAACCACGAACGAGCCGCAGATCACTGTCGGGCCGTACGTCGTCTCGGAGGTGTCCCGCGGGGAGTCGGTGACCTTCGAGCGCATCGACGACTGGTGGGGCGACGACAAGCGGTACTTCCAGGGCCTCTTTAACGTGGACAGAATTCACCTCACGATGGTCCCGCTCGAGCGGATGCTCGACTTCCTCCGGAGCGGGGACATCGACTTCATCTACGAGAGCACGGCACGGACCTGGAACGAGGAGTACGACTTTCTTGCCATTCGCAACGGCTGGATTCGTCGGGCGCGGGTGTTCCTGGAGACCCCGGTTGGCATGAGCGGTCTCCACATGAACCTCGAGGCGCCGATCTTTCAGAACAAGGACTTCCGGAAGGCGATGCAGTACCTCTTCAACTTCGAGCGCCTGAACCGGAACCTCATGTACAACGAGTATTTCCGGCTGAACTCGTTCTTCCAGGGAACTGAGTATGCCAATCCCGGCGTCCAGCCCTACCCCTTCGACCCCGTGCGAGCGAGGGAGCACCTCGAGCGGGCGGGATACCGCCGTCCGGAGGAGATCCGGAGCGGAAACCTCTTCTCGGGGCTGGGGAACGTGGTTCGAGGGCTGCTCTTCACTCGCTCGAGCACGGACGATGTGCTCGTGAACGAGCAGGGCCAGAAAGCGAGCTTCGAGCTCGTCTACGGAACCGCGAGCTTCACCCGGCACCTGACCGTTATGCAGCAGGAGTACCGACGCGCGGGCGTAGACATCCGCCTTCGGCTCCTCGAGCCCGGCACCGCGTTCGAGCGCGGGCTCGAGCGCAAGTACGAGATGTCGATGACCGGTCGCACGGCCAATTTCTATCCGGACCCCAGGCAGTACTTCCACACGGAGTTCCAGCCGACGACCAACAACAACAACATCTGGGGATTCGGCACGGCGGTGGTGGATTCCCTTATCGCGATCTACGAGGACGACCTGGACTTCGAGGACCGGAGGGAAGCCATGTACCGGATCGACGAGATCGTGCGGGACGAAGCCTTCTACATTCCCTTCTGGATGGCTCCCTACGGTCGAATCGCGCACTGGGATTACGTGCAGTTCCCCGAGTTCTATCTGCCGCCGGGCGGTGACCTGTCGCTCCCCTACATGACGTACTGGATCGAACCGGACGGGCGTGCGGAGCTCGAGGCCGCGGTAAGCGAGGGACGGGCCCTACCGGTGGACGAGGACACCGACGTCGATTTCTACGGCGTCCGGGACGGGCCTTGAGGCCCAGCGTCCGACCTCGATGCGATCGACGGACAGTGTGACAGCCGGGCCACCGGCCCAGGGGAACTGACGTGCCGCTCCTCGAGATCGCGGACCTGAAGGTCGGCTTCGAGACCGAGGCAGGCTTCCTTCACGCGGTGGACGGCGTCTCGCTGGACATTCCGGAGGGGAAGACCCTCGGGCTCGTGGGCGAATCCGGGTGCGGAAAGAGCGTAACGGCGTCCGCCATCCTTCGTTTGGTGCCCGACCCACCGGGGAAGATCCTCGGGGGATCGATCCGCTTCGCCGGCCAGGACATCCTGACGATGCCACGATGGGACCTTCCGAAGATCCGCGGGAACGACGTAGCGATGATCTTCCAGGACCCGATGACGTCACTGAATCCTGTGCTCACAGTGGAGAAGCAGGTCGGTGAGATCCTCCGGCTCCGGTTCGGGATGGACAAGAAGGCCGCGCGGCAGCGGGCCGTCGAGATGCTCGAGACCGTCGGCATCCCCGACCCGGAGGATCGGCTGATCTCGTATCCGCATGAGCTTTCGGGCGGGATGAAGCAGCGCGTCATGATTGCCATGGCCCTCCTTTCCCGACCGAAGCTCCTAATCGCGGACGAGCCGACCACCGCGCTGGACGTCACGATCCAGGCCCAGATCCTTCACCTGATTCGCCAGCTCCAGCTGGAGACGGGGGCTTCCGTGCTCTTCATCACGCACGACATGGGCGTCATCGCGCAGATGTGCGACGACGTCGCCGTTATGTACGCGGGTCGCGTGGTGGAGCAGGGGACTGTCCGCAACATCTTCGAGCGGAGCATGCACCCGTACACGAAGGGCCTGCTCCAGAGCGTCCCGAGGCGGGGCGCCGAAAGGAAGGCGGAGCTGCCGACCATCGAGGGTGTGGTGCCCTCGCTCTTCGATCCCCCCGTCGGCTGCAGGTTCGCCGAGCGCTGCTGGAAGCGGAAGAGCCTGGGCACCGAGGATGAGCGCAGGTGTCGCGAGGTGGATCCCGAGCTCCGGCCCCTGGGGGCGGGCCGAGTCGCGTGCCACTTCCCGCTGACCGCGGGGAACGGAGCCGAGGCGTGAGCGCCGGGGCGTCGGCCGTGCGGAAGACCGGGCACGGCGGGGCGGCCTCGATGGACGGCGGCCCGCCCCTTCTCGAGGTCACGGGTCTCGAAAAGCACTATCCGGTGCGGGGCGGCATCTTCGGCGGTAAGATCGGGGCCATCCGGGCGGTGAACGGCGTGAGCTTTTCGCTCCGGAAGGGTGATACGCTCGGGCTCGTCGGAGAATCCGGCTGCGGCAAATCCACGCTGGCCCGTACGCTCATGCGGCTCGAGGACCCCACGGCGGGCCGGGTGCTCTTCGAAGGCGAGGACTTCGCCCAGGCCCGTGGAGCGGATCTCCTCCGCCTCCGCCGGGAGATCCAGATGGTCTTTCAGGATCCGTACTCGTCCCTGAACCCCCGCATGACCGTCGGAGAAATCATCCGCGAGCCCCTGGTCGTGCACCGCCTGGGCACGAAGGAAGAGCAGCTCCGGAAGGTGAGTGAGCTCCTGGAGACCGTGGGGCTCAGTGCCGACATGATGGGCCGCTATCCGCACGAGTTCTCGGGAGGGCAGCGGCAGCGAATCGGGGTCGCGAGGGCTCTCGCGCTCGACCCGAAGCTCGTCATCGCGGACGAGCCGGTGTCGGCCCTGGACGTCTCGGTTCAGAGCCAGGTCCTGAACCTCATGGTGAGCCTCCAGCGCGAGCGCGGTCTCACTTACCTGTTCATCACGCACGACCTCTCAGTCGTCGAGCACGTGAGCGACTCGATCGCCATCATGTATTTGGGCCGAATCGTGGAGCACGGGCCGGTGGAGAGGGTGTTTCAACGGCCGTCTCATCCGTACACGCGAGCCTTGATCGACGCGATTCCGGTTCCGGACCCGACCCACCGGAAGGACGAGGTGCCGGTCAAGGGAGAGACGCCGAGCCCGGTGTCACCCCCGCCGGGCTGCCCCTTCCACCCCCGCTGTCCGTATGCGATCGACGAGTGCCGCGGGACGGTTCCCGTTCTCGAGCCCGTCGGCGCTACGCCGTCGGGGGCCGCGGCCGACCACGTCGCGGCCTGCATCCGGAAGCACGAGATCTAGGGGGAGCTCGGCAGGAACACTCCCACGCGCGTCCCGCTTCGCCTGCTCTCAGCGCCCCTGGCAGAGAGCCCGGACCGCGGCCTCGTCACTCGGGTCGAGACGAGGAGGCCCGCTCCCCGGTGACGGACGCGTGTCGGGAGCCATGACGGCGCCCTCCACGCCCGAGCTTTCGAGGCCCAGCGCGTAGCCGAGCTGGCGCGCGAGGATTACGACCAGGTCGTCGCGGCTCTCGAACGTGAATAGCCGGATCTCCTGGGTTCGGGAGACCACCAGCGGACCCAGCGTGCGCCGCGTCTCCCGGTACTCGGCCGGAACCTCGGCCAGCGCGGCGGGCTCGTTCCGGAATTCGTCCCGAGCTCGGTTCAGGTCCGAGATTGTCTGGTTCACGCGCTCGGTCTCGAGGTTCACCTGGCTCACGAGGTCGTTTAGCGTCCGCGTCCGACCCTCGAGTTGGACCCGTTCCCGGTCGAGCGCCTCCTGAGCTTCCGCGAGCCGGATGATCTCTGCCGGTGGGGCTCCGCCTCGCTGATTCCACTCCTCGACGGTACCGTTGTGCTCGACCAAACGCGCCTGGAAGTCCTCCTCCAGGATCCCGATGACCTCGCGGTGCCGGCCGAGCTCATCCACCATTCGATTGAGCTGGGCTTCGGCCTCTGCGACACGGGTTCCCTCGGCTTCCAGCTCGGACTCCCGGCGCCGCCGTTCGTTCGACTGCTCCTGACGGTGGTCGTACACGAACCAGATGGGCGTCCCCTCCTCGGACTGGGGGAAGAGGAAGGGATTCCCGGCGGCGGCCGACCACAGCATGCCCGCCTGGCGGACCGCGTCCGCCGCCTCGAGCGGGGCCAGCCCGAAGCGCTGGTCCAACTCGACGATGCGCCAGGGAACCGGAGCCGGGCAACCCGTCTGGGCCGAGAGCGCCGTCCAGCTCCCGACCGATGGGAGCAGGACGAGCGCCAGCCGCACGCCTTGTCGAGGGCTCATGGCTCGAACGTAGGGGGGGGTTCGCCTGACTCGCAAATCCTCCCGGCCGCCGCTCACTCGGTCTGCGGGTCCACCTCCTCGGGAGGCTCGACCGGTTCCGGTGGCTCGGGAGGTGACGGGTGGGGCGGGGCGGTCTCGCGGCTCGCGGATGCAACCGCGGCCGCGGGCAGCCAGTCCTGGAACGCCTCCCCGTAGATGTGCCAGACCGTAACGAACAGGGCGGCCACGATAGGGCCGACGATGAAACCCACGGCGCCGAAGAGGGCGATCCCCCCCAGGGTCGAGAGGAAGATCATCAGGTCCCCCATGCGGGCGTCCCGTCCGATCAACCGAGGCCTGAGCAGGTTGTCCACGGTACCCACCACGAGCGCGCACCAGACGGCCAGGAGCACCGCTGGCAACCAGCGTCCGACGACAAGCAGATACCCCACCGCCGGAACCCAGACCAGCCCGGCCCCGAGCGCCGGCAGGATGGCGAGGAAGACCATCACCGCGCCCCAGAATGCCGCGCCCGGTACTCCGGCGACCCAGAACGCGAGCCCAGCTGCTCCCCCCTGGATCACCCCGATCAAGAACGAGCCCTTGAGCGTCGCTCGAGCGACGGACAGGAAGCGCTCGAGGAGGCGGTCCTTGTCCGCGGGCGAAAGCGGCAGGTAGGCAAGGGCCCCCCGGAGCGTAGCGGGTCCGCTCATGAGGAAGAAGAAGAGGGCGTAGACGAGCACGAAGAGCTGGAGGAGGAAGCTCGCCGTTCCCCTAGCTGCTCCCGAGACCGTTCCCCAGGCGAACGATCCGGCCCGAGCCGCCAGATCGCGGAGACCCAGGGCGAGCGCTTCGCCTTCGGGGACGACCCGGTCCGTGAAGGGGATGCGTGCCATGAGGGCCTGGAGCTGCTCCACCCGTTCTCCCGGATCCGTCAGCCATGCCTCGGCCGCCTGCGCCAGCTGCACCGCTTCGTTCACGACGACGGCGATGAACCCGCCGACCGGGACAGCAATCCCCAGGAGCAGGACGACGATCGTGGCTCCGGAGGCCACGGCCGGGCGGAGCCGAAGTCGGGTCGAAAGCCACGAGTAGAGCGGGTATGCCATCCCGGCGAAGATCGCCGCGAGGAAGACTGAGAGGATGAGACGCCGGATCATCACGGCGAAGAGGAGCGTGATCCCGACTAGGATGACGATCAGGAACGCCCGACGGAAGCGTAGCGACCCCGGCCTGGAGTCGGGTGCGGAGGAGCCGGCGTCGGTCTCGGACACGTCCTGCTCGGACGGCAAGGGCGGGTCCCGGGTCAAGGCAGAGGCCTTCCGGTCAACTCTGCTAGATCATCCCGGAAGTCGGCGTGGCGTCGCGGTAGCTGCACCCCGCCGCCACCCGGATGCGATCCAGGTCCGTCGGGACCCCGTTCGTCGGATCGAGGCCGTTCCACCCCTGCCAGGGGAAGTATGCCTCCACCCAGCGTGCGCGTCATGTTCAGCATCGTGTCGGTCAGGTCGTGGCCATTTCGCTGGACGAAGCCGCGAGTGAATAGCGCGAGTTGCTGGAGCTCCGACTCGGGCAGCTCGCGGGGGATCAGGTAGGGGAGCACCATCTGATGCTGCCAGGGCATCCACGAGTGATCCTTCGGGGAACGTAGGTGGCGGCCGATTCGCCGTCCACAGATCGGGGCCCACTACTGCCAGCGGAAGAGTCGAAGCGCGAGGAAGAAGCTCGCGACCGTCCACACCGCCACGATCGCGATCTCTCCCAAGGCCTCGACGAGTCCCGCGCCCTCGTTGTAGACCGCTCGTAGCGCGTCGTTCAGAGCCGTGAGCGGAAGGGCCTGAATCATGGGCTGTGCGGCCTCGGGAAACCGCTGCGCGGAGAAGAAGACGCCGGAGAGGACGAGCATCGGCATCATGATCACGTTGATGAGCCCTCCGACCCCCTCCGTGGTGCGCGTTCGGGAGGCTGCCAGAAGACCCAGTCCAGTGAAGCAAGTCGCTCCCAGCAGCACGATCGCCGAGAGCGCCAGAGCGCTCCCCTCCACCGTAACGCCGAACACGAGCCACGCGGCGAGGACGATCAGGGGAATCTCCGCGACGAGGAAGAGGAAGCGCGCCAGGACCTGAGCCAGCAGGAACTCGCTCCTGCGCATCGGCGTCGCGACCAGCCGCCGGAGCTCGCGGTTCTCCCTCACCTGAGTGATGTAGAAGCCCACGCTCCACAGCCCCGTGCCCATCAGGTTGAACCCGATGAGCCCCGGGATCAGCCAGTCGATGTAGCGGCGTCCCCGCTCCTCGATCCTCTCCTCCACTATCGCCACGGGTCGCGTGGCCCCGGCCGCCTCCTGGAACACTGCCTCGACGATCACCCTCGCGGTCTGGGCATCGGGCCACGTGGGATCGAAGCGGAGGGTCACGCCGTCACGCCCATCCGAGGCACCGGCGACAATGGCGACCTCGCCGCGCCGGAGCGCGTCGCGCGCCGAATCCGGCTCCATGGGCACGGCCTCGAGCTGCGGGCTCTCGTTGATGGCCTCTACGTAGACCTCCGCGGCCGAGCCCCGCTCGACCGCGACCCGGAGTACGTCCGGCGATCCCTGCCCGAACGCGATCCCGATCCCCACGGCGAGGAGCACGGGGAAGAGGAAGATCCAGAACAGCACTTCCGGCTCGCGGAGCATCACGAGCACCCGGTTCAGCGTCAGCTGCCGGAGGGCGGCGAGATCGCTCATCCGGGGTCGTTCATCGAGGGGCCGACCCCGGCCCCAGCCGAAGATCGGCGAGCCTCGACCGAATCGGGCGCGAGCGTCCCGGGGACCGGGTGTCTGGACTCACTCATCGCGGAGCTGGCGTCCGGTCAGCGTCAGGAAGACATCGTCCAGGGTCGCCCGGTGCGTGTTCAACGACGCGAGCGAGGCGCCCCGGTTCGCGAGAAGGTGCATGAGCGCGGGGACGGCCCGGTGTGATTCGTTCACGGTCAGGATCAGACGGGTCCCTCGTGCCTGGACTCTCCGAACGGAGGGGAGCGTCTCCAGCTCCTCCGATGCGAGCTCGAGGGTCGCCTCGAATTCGATCGTGTGCTCTCCCGCCCACTCGTTGATGAGCTGCGCAGGCGGTCCCTGCACGAGGATTCGTCCGTGGTCCATGATTGCCACGCGGTCTGCGAGTCGCTCGGCCTCGTCCATGAAGTGCGTGGTGAGCAGGATCGTGCCTCCCTCGGCCCGGAATCTCTCGCAGACGTCCCAGAGCGCTCGGCGCGACTGGGGATCGAGGCCCGTCGTGGGCTCGTCGAGGAAGAGGAGTTCGGGGTTCCCGGCCAGAGCACACGCGACGGAGAGCCGCTGCTTTTGACCCCCGGAGAGATCGCGAACGTACGAGCGGCGCTTCTCGGTGAGCTGCACGCGGTCGAGGAGCTCGTCCAGCTCGGGACCAGCCGGATAAAACGACCGGAACAGCTTGAGCACCTCGCCTACCCGCTGCTTGCCCGTGAGTTTCGCCTCCTGGAGCTGGATGCCGAGCCTCGCTCGAATCCGACGGGGCTCCACGTACCATGACTCTCCGAGCACGCGCACGCGCCCGGTGTCGGGAACGGTCAGTCCCTCCAGGATCTCGATCGTGGTGGTCTTGCCGGCGCCGTTCGGTCCCAGGAGCCCGAAGCACTCCCCCCGCTGGATCGTGAGATCGAGCCCGCGGAGCGCGACGGTCTCCCCGTATCGCTTCCAGAGGTTTCGAGCGTAGACGGCGACCCCGTTCGCCTCCGGGTCGTGGCCGGGGTCTCGGGGGTCCGGGTTCGCCGCCGATGGCTCGTGGTCAGGCGTCATGAGTCGCATTGGGGAGGAAGGGCCCGTGGGCGCGGGCCGCACCAGAGTATCCCGCGTCGGACGAGCACGTCAAACGATGCAGTCGGACAGGCTCGGGTCCACCCGGACCGCCGACCGGCAGCCGGCCAGCGAGGCTGGCCCGAGCACGCCGCCCACCGTCCTCATGGCGCCTTGGAGCCGATTTGTGTTGCAGGGGTTACGATGTCCCGGTGGCGGCTCACCTCTTCGTCTACGGGACGCTCCTGAGCGGAGCGGGCCACCCGATGCACCGCGTTCTCGTGGACGGCGGCACGCTTGTCGGAACGGGGCGGACCCGGGGCCGGCTGTACGACTTCGGCGCGTTTCCCGCCCTGGCTGGCTCGACGGCGGTCGATGGATGGGTGCCCGGGGAGATCTATCGGCTGGGTCGACCCGGAGTGACCTTTCGCGTTCTCGACGCTTACGAGGGCTGCGACCCGGGTTCCGGATTCCGCCGGGTGCGGCGCTCGGTGATGCTGGATGGGGAGCGCGCGATCACTGCGTGGGTGTACGTGTTCGAGGGCGATCTTCGGGAGGCGCGCGCCCTCCCGTCGGTGAGAGGCTGGCGGCCGTAGGGGACGTCAGTGTCCCTCGACGGATCCCCCCGTGCTCCCCTCCATGAGACGGCGGTAGTCGTCCGGGGTGTCCACCTCTACCGGGGGCGGGCCGGCGAGGGGCACGGCGGTGATCCACTCGGGATGAGCGAGAAAGGCCGCCCTCGCCCCCTCGTCCCCCCGAAGCGAGGCGAGCGCCTCCCAAACCGCGCGTCCCAGGACAACGGGATGTCCCGGGGATCCCCTGTATTCGGCCCGCGCGGCGGGCGTTCCGGCTCGCTCCCACGCGGTGAGGACGGCACGCATCCGGTCCGGGCCAACGCCCAGCTCGTCTCCCAGGAGCACCAGGGCCACCCGACTCTCGTCCCCGGCTGCGAGGAGCCCGGCGCGGAGCGAGGAGGCCTGGCCCGAGGCATGGTCCGGGTTCAGGACCGTCCGGGCGCCCGGGGGGAGGGAGACGGCGGCACGGATCTCCTCGGCCTGGTGTCCCAGCACCACGATGATCTCGTCCAGCCCGGCGTCCGCCGCCGCGTCCAGGACGTGCTGGAGGATCGGTTTCCTGCGGAAGGCGAGGAGCTGCTTCGGCTGACCCATCCTTGCGGAGGATCCGGCGGCCAGGATGACAGCCGACACGAAGGGAGCGCCGGCCGCGGTCTCCCGTGCTCTGGCCCGGATGGACGACACGGCCGGGCGGCGCCTACCGAGCGCCGGGGCCGAAGAGGAGCCCCCCGTGACCCAGCGCCTGGAGGTCGCTCCCGGCGAGCCGCTCCCCCGCGAGGAGCCTCGGAACGATCGCGTCGAACCCGTCCGGCGCGGTGCCACGCACGCAGCCGGGGGCTCCGATCACGGGAACCTCCCGAAGATAGGCCAGGAGGAGGAGGTGTCCGGGGTCCATAGCGAGACCCAGGTGCTCCACCCGACCCCCCGCAGCCCGGATGCCTCTCGGGATCACGTCGTGCAGATCCATGATCGCGGTCTCGCCGGCCAGGACCACGAGGCCGGCGCCGCCATTGATCTGCTTCTGGAGCTCCTCGGCCAGGCCGAGCTCGTCCGGGGGCGAGAAAGTGGGCACTCCGACCGTACAGCCGAGCCTCTCCATCCGTGCTCGAATCGCTCGCCCGAGACCGTCGGCCAGCCCGGCCCACGCGCCCCTCGTCCCAACGAGGACGATGCCGACCCGGAGCGGCTCCAGGGCTCGGACGCTCACGATCTGGCGCTCGCTCGCGAGCGCCTCCGCCCGCTCCACCGCCTCCCATGGCAGCGCGTAGGGAATGACCTTTACCGTTGCGACGCGGTCGCCCGCGCGGGCCAGGGCGTGGGTCCGCAAGGTCGCCACGGTGAGTCCCTCGATCCGGTTCAGCCGGTCGAGCGTGTCGGCCTCGACCCGAACGACACCGGTCCGGCTAGCCGTTAGGTTGACACGCCCGGCGTGAGATCTCCCTGCCTCCACGCCGGGCCCCGCGAGGAGTCGCCCGACGCGGGCGGCGGCCTCGTCCTCGGCCACGTCATCCGGATCCGGCTCGGCGACGTACACCTCCGCGAACCCGAGCTCCTCGAGTGTCCGGATCGCGGCCTCGTCCACCCGGTGCCCCTTTCTCAGGGCCCGCTGGCCGTCGGGGCCCGTGATGTTGTGCGCGAGGATCCTTCCCTTCGCCTCGTCCACCGGCACCGGACCGAACCTCAAGAGATCCCGCCGGTCATGCCCGATGGTCCCCGGACGTCACCGGGCGGAGTCCCCGCGGCCGTTCCTCACGGCGATGATCTGGGTCATGGTCGCGAGCGCGATCTCCTCCGCCCTCCGGGCCCCGACATCGAGCCCGATCGGGGCGTGGATGCGCGCGATCTCCTCGTCGGTGGCCCCGGCCTCCTTCAGGGCCTTCACACGCCGCGCGTGCGTTCGAGCCGACCCGAGGGCGCCGATGTAGGGGGCCGGGCTCCTGATCGCCGCAAGGAGCGCCGGATTGTCGAGCTTCGCGTCGTGGGTGATCACGACTATGTAGCTGAACTCGTCCAGCCCCAGCCGGGGGAGGATCTCGTTCGGCCATCCCAGGAGAAGCTCGTCCACGTCGGGAAAGCGCTCGGGAGTCGCGAACCTCCCGCGCGCGTCGCTCACGACCACGCGGAAGCCCAGCTCCCTCGCGAAGCGTCCCAGAGCGGTCGCGATGTGAACGGCGCCCACGATGATCAGTCGCGGCGGAGGGAGATGGGCCTCGATGAAGATCCTCCTCCCCCCGATCTCCACCGTCTCGGAGCGTCCCGATGCGAGCAGGGACCGGGCCAGCTCCTCGACCTTCGCGTCCAGGTGCGGCGAGCCGAGGCTCCCCAGGGCGAGGCTGGAGCGATCGACGAGGAGCTTGGAGCCGACTCCTTCGGGCCCGTCCAGCACCGTTGCTACCGCGACCGGCTCGTGGCCCTTCACGCGGTCCACGAACCACTGAAAAGGCGACGTCACCAGTCGAGGGGCTCCACGAAGACCTCGATGGTGCCTCCGCACGAGAGCCCGACGGCCCACGCCTCCTCGTCGGCGACGCCGAACGTGAGGAGGCGAGGCTCTCGAGTCTCGAGCACCTCGAGCGCCGCCTCGGAGACGGCGCCCTCGACGCACCCTCCGCTCACGGAGCCGACCATCTTTTCGGAGGCAGTGATCGCCATCTTGGAGCCCACGGCGCGCGGCGAGGATCCCACGGTCCGCACGACTGTGGCGAGGGCGATGTCCTCGCCGGCGGCCTTCCAGGCTTCCAGGGTGGAAAGGATGTCGTGCATGGTGGAGCGCCCCTCGGAAATGCCGAGTCAGCCGCCGATCCTGGACATCTCGACCCTCGGGAGCTCGACGGTGGCCTCGCTCCGGAGCTCCGAGTACCGGTCGCGCCGGCCCGTCCACACCCCGAGGATGTGGTCGGCGATCTCCCGATCGGATCGACCGTCCCGGAGGAGTGGCCGGAGCGGGTGCCCGCGGCTGGCGAAGAGGCAGGTGAAGACCTCGCCGTCGGCGGTGAGGCGGGCCCGGTTGCAATCCCCGCAGAAGGGAAGGGTCACCGACCCGATGATGCCGATTTCGCCGGCCCCGTCGGCGTAGCGATACCGGCTCGCGACCTCGCCCCGATACTTCGGCTCGACGGGCTCGAGCGGCCAGCGCGCATCCACCCGGTCTCGGATCTCCCGTGCGGAAACCACGTCGTCCATCCGCCATCCGTTCGAGTTGCCGACGTCCATGAACTCGATGAAGCGGAGGACGTGGCCGGTGCCGCGGAAGTGCTCGGCCAGCTTCAGGATCTGGTCCTCGTTCACGCCCCGCTTCACAACCATGTTGACCTTGACTGGAGCGAGGCCGGCATCCTCCGCGTCCTGGATTCCGTCCAGCACCGTGCGCACGGGCACGTCCATGTCGCTCATCGCCCGGAACACGGCGTCGTCCAGCGCGTCGAGGCTCACCGTGACGCGCCGGAGACCGGCCTCCCTCAGGGCGCCAGCCCGCCCGGGTAGGAGCGACGCGTTCGTGGTCATCGTCAGATCGCCGATCCCCTCGACCTTCCAGAGCATCCGGACCAGGGTTTCCAGGTCCCGGCGCAGGAGCGGCTCTCCGCCCGTGATCCGGACCTTCTCCACGCCCAGGCCAACGAAGATCCGAGCGAGCCGGCAGATCTCCTCGAAGCTCAGGATCTCATCCTTGGGCAGGAACCGGAATCCAGCCCCGAACACCTCCTTCGGCATGCAGTAGACGCAGCGGAAGTTGCAGCGGTCCGTAACCGAGATGCGGAGGTCGTGGAGGCGCCGTCCCAGCAGATCGGCCGGGTGAGGTGTCTCCGTGACGGGAAGCGGCTGGCCCCGGGAGAGGGGCGAAGGCGTGACCATGGGTGGGAAAGTACCTTCCGTACCGTCGGACGTACACCTGCCAACTCGAACCTGGAGCTTCCTTGCCTTTCTGCTACCGCCCTGGGCCTCGGCTCTCGCCAACGACCGAACGCTCGTCTGCGCGCTCGTCTACTTCCCATCACCGCCCGACTCCGACGGCCGGCCCGGGCTGGGTCCCGCTCGGCGTCCTGCTGCTCGCCGGGGCCGGCCCGCTCGAGGCCCAGGACCCCAGGCCAATCGAGGCGATCGGGGGAGGAGACCCGGCCGCGGCGGCCCCGAGCCCGGCCCTTCCCGACCGTCGCTCGATGACGGCTGAGCGGCTCCAGGAGGGTGAGCAGATCGAGCTGGACGGCATCCTGGACGAGCCGGCGTGGCAGCGCGCGGCGCCGGCCACCGACTTCATCCAGCAGGATCCGGTGTTCGGGGGCACGCCGACCGAGCGGACCGAGGTCCGGATCGTCTTCAACCGCGAGAGCCTCTACATGAGCTTTCTCGCGTACGACTCAGAGCCCGATCGCCTGCTCGGCAACACGATGAAGCGGGACGAGTTCCTGTCCGCCGACGACCGCTTCATGTGGACCATGGACCCGTTCTTCGACCAGCAGACCGGATACTTCTTCGAGATGAACCCGTCGGGGCTGATGGCGGATGCGCTGCTCGTGGCGGGCGGCGGGAACGAACGGTCGTGGGACGGGATCTGGGACGCTTACGTGCGGCGGCACGAGGAAGGCTACACGATCGAGATCGAAATCCCGTTTCGAACGCTCAACTTCGACCCGAACGCGCCGGCGTGGGGGATCAACTTCCAGCGCACGATCCGTCGGAAGAGCGAGGAGAACCTGTGGACCGGGCACGAGCGAAACCAGGGCCTCCGCCGGATGTCGAACGCAGGGCTCCTCCTCGGGATCTCGGATGTGACCCAGGGGCGCGGGCTGGACGTAAAGCCGTACGTGACGGCGACGACCTTCGACGCGCCGGGAGATCCGGACGCGGGCCCGAGGGACACGGACGCCGACGTCGGCGTGGACCTCTTCTACAACCTCACGCCCGATCTGCGTGCGAACCTGACCGTGAACACGGACTTTGCGCAGACCGAGGTAGATCAGCGCCTCGTGAACCTCACGCGCTTCCCCCTCCGCTACCCTGAGCAGCGCGACTTCTTCCTGGACGGCTCGCCCTTCTTCGCCTTCGCGTCGAGCGGCGGTGGGCGGGGCGGGGGCGGCGGCGGGCGGGGCGGGGGCGGCGGGGGCGGCGGCGTCGAGCCGTTCTTCAGTCGCCGGATCGGTCTCGACCAAAGCGGGATTCCGCAGGAAGTGGAGTTGGGTGGAAAGCTCACCGGCCGGGCCGGGGCGCAGGACATCGGCCTGCTCCAGGTGCGGACAGGAGAGGAGCGGCGGGACGGGGAGACGATCGCGGGCGAGGACTTCAGCGTCCTTCGGGTCAAGCGACGGATCTTCACGCAGTCCTACGTGGGGAGCATCTACACGCTGCGCCATACGCGGGACGGTGGGACTTCCGAGGACCGGCACACGGCGGGCACGGACTTCCGGCTTGCCACGTCCGCCTTCCGCGGAGCCGACAACCTGTTCCTCTCCGGGTTCTTGCTCTGGACTACGAACCTCGCCGACGCGGGCGAAAACCTCGCCTATGGGCTGAACCTGGACTATCCGAACGATCCCTGGTCGGGGAGGATGTCGTTCACCGAGGTGCAGCCGAACCACAGCCCCGCGGTCGGTTTCGTGTCCCGCCGCGGGTATCGGGGCTACAGCCCGTCCATCGGGTTCTCCCCGCGGCCGGTGGCCCACCCGTGGATCCGCCAGTTCAACTTCAACGCGAACGCTGACGTCCGCACGAACATGGACAACGCCGTCGTCACGCGGGTGCTCGGGCTCCAGCCGTTCGGAATCAACACCCACGCGGGCGAGAGCCTGAACGTCTCGGTCAGTCGCAACTACGAGCGGCTCGAGCGGGACTTCGAGATCCAGGACGGCGTGATCCTTCCCGAAGGAAGCGACTATACGTTCACGCGGTATCGGGTCCAGATCGGCACGGCCAACCGCCGGGTGCTCTCCACTTCGTCCGGCTTCGAGTTCGGGGAATTCTTCTCCGGCGAGCGCGAGGAAGTGTCGGTGAACCTCGGGATCCGGCCGATGGTGGGTGTCGTGGCGAACCTGTCGACCGAGTGGAATCGAGTGCGGCTTCCCGAAGGCGACTTCCAGACCCGCTTGTACCGGGGAACCCTGGACACCCAGTTCAACCCGTGGATTTACGTGGTGAACACCCTCCAGTACGACTCCGTGACGGGTGGGCTGGGGTGGCAGATCCGCTTCCGGTGGACGGTCGATCCGGGAAACGACCTCTACGTCGTCTATACGCACAACTGGCTCGAGGACCCGCTCGGCGACCGCTTCCTTAGCCAGGATCGTCGCGGGGCCGCGAAGTTCGTGTACACGTACCGCTGGTAGGGGAACGTCTCGCCCACGGTGGGTCGGACTGCGCGGCGCGCTCCCAGGCCTTTCGCCTTGTCCTCATGCGCAGGTTGCCGTAACTCTCCATCATCATGGACGTCCGGGTCTCCTTTTATGGAAACCTCATGCGCCTGGCCGGCGGCCGGACGCGGACGGTCCGGGTCGGCGGCAGCCCGCCCACCGTCGGAGATTTGAGGGCTGCCGTCGCTCGGGACCTTCCAGAGTTGGCGCCCCACCTCGCGCATGTCGCCGTGGGGATGGGCGCAGAGGTCTTCCCCGACGAAGCGGTCCTTCGAACCGATTCGGAAGTCTCCCTCCTCCCTCCGGTGAGCGGCGGCGCTCCGGCGTCTAGCGGGGGCGGATCGCCCCCGCGCAATTCTTCGCTGGGCGAGGGCGCGCCCCGCATCCAGGACGGCCCGCTCTCCCTCGACGCGCTACTCCTCGAAACCACCGGCGTCGACGCGGGCGCCCTCGTGGTCTTCGCGGGAACGGTGCGGGCGAACGACGGAGGGGAGGAGATTGCCGCGCTCGAGTACGACGTGCAGCGCGAGATGGCCGAGAAGTCGATCCAGGAGATCGAGGCCGATCTCGAGGGGCGCCCCGGCGTGCTCGCCTGCCGGATCGCGCACCGGGTAGGGGCGGTCCCGGCCGGTGAGCCCAGCGTGTACGTGGTGGTTCGGGCCCGGCACCGCGGAGAGGCCTTCGACGCCGCCCGGGCCGGGATTGATCGGGTGAAGGCCGAGGCGCCCATCTGGAAGGAGGACGTCCGTCCCGACGGGAGCCGCAGGGCTCACGCCGGTTCCGATGCCACTCCCCTCGTCGAGCGAGCCCCACGGCCCCTTTCGACCGGCGTTTTCGGCGCCGAGGACGATGGTTGACACCCACGAAGGACGGAAGCTAAGATTGCGCCAGTAAAGAAGGAGGAAATCCCCAGCGGCTCTCGGTTCCCCTGACGAGTCGCAACCGGGCCGTCGGCGCCGGTAGGCCCGGAGGCACCACATCGGAGGAGGACCACTCGATGGAAATCCAGGAGATCCTCGTTGCGGATCGGGGGGTATCCCGCCGGTCCTTCATCAAGGGTGTGATCGCGGCCGGAGCCACAGCGTCTTCGGCCTCGTACCTTTTCAGGGGGACGACTCTAGTCCAGGCGCAGACGGCTCCCGGAGCCGTGGAGCGGCTGATCACGCTGAACGTGAACGGCCAGTCCCGCCCGGTGGACGTGTCGCCTCAAGAGACCCTGGGCCATACGCTCCGGTACAAGCTGGGGCTGACCGGCCCCAAGTATGGGTGTGACCGCGCGGAGTGCGGCGCCTGCACGGTCCTCGTCGACGGGCTCGCGAGGTACTCGTGCTCGCTGCTCACGCACCAGGTCCGGGGCCGTCAGGTCACGACGATCGAGGGCCTCGAGTCGCCCACTGGCGAGCTCAGCCCGGTTCAGCAGGCCGTTTACGATGAGGCCGGGTTCCAGTGCGCGTTTTGCGCGTCCGGGTTCATCATGGCCATGACGAGCATGCTGAATCAGAACCCGAATCCGACACCCGAAGAGACTCGGCGGATGATTGGCGGCAACCTGTGCCGTTGCGGGGACTACGACAAGATTCTCCGGAGTGCCATGAGGGCCGTGGAGTACAACCGCGCCACCGCCTGAGCATTCAGGGATGATCTGCTGACGTACTTCATGCCGGGGGGAACCCCGAGGGAGGCATAGGAAGATGTCCCAGTACAGGTTGGTGGGAACGAGCCAGGCTCCCAAGGATCTGCGGGCCAAGGTCACGGGGCGATCCAAATATGCGGAGGATTTCCGCGCGGACGGGATGATCTTCACGAAGCTCCTCCTGAGCCCGGTCCCCCGAGGGATCGTGCGCTCGATCGACCCGAGCCGGGCGCTGGCCATGCCCGGGGTGCACATTGTGCTCACCGGGGCCGACTTCCCCCCGGTCGAGGGGAACCAGGAGCCGCTGCTCGCCACCGAGATCCGCTATCAGGGCCAGCCGATCGGGGTGGTCGCCGCGGATACCGAGACGCTCGCCGCCGAGGCGGTCGCGGCCCTGCAGGCGGACATCGAGCGACTGCCCTTCGCGCTCGATCCCATGGAGAGCCTGATCGAGGGCGGTCCGAACGCGAGGGACGGAGGCAACGTCCCCGGCGGTGGTGATGGGACGATGGGGGAGGTGAAGTGGACCCGCGAGCAGATGGCGCGCTTCCAGGGGACGAGCTTCCCGGCCGAGGATCTACCGGGACTCACCCAGGAGAACGCGAGCCTGTTCGTCCGCGGCATCGAAGAGCCGACACTCGACGACTTCAATGCCGTGATGGCTAGGAGCGCTGTGATCGTCGAGGAGCCCGTCTACCACCAGACTCAGAACCACCATCCCATGGAGCCGCGGAGCTCGATGGCCTACTGGCAGGGGGGGCAGTGCTACCTCCACTGTTCCACCCAGAGCGCGGCCCGGACCCACGCGGGCATGGCGAATCGCATCGGCATCGAGCGGGATCAGCTGACCCTGATTGCCGAGTACTGCGGCGGGGGCTTCGGATCCAAGATCGGCGGAAACCTCCTCGACCCACTCCCGGCCGAGATCTCGCGCCGGCTGAACGGGCGGCCCGTGATGATGCGGATCACGCGGGACGAGGAGACGTTCATCGGGCGGGCCCGCTCCGGGATGGCGGGGTGGGTCAAGGTGGGCTTCCGGGCCGACGGCAAGGTCCTGGCGATGGACTGGGTCATGGTGGGAGACTCCGGGCCCCACGGTGCCCGGGGTGACTGGAACGGCGCCGTGAGCACGGTGGATCTCGCCCTCCAGCCGGAGGCGCGGCGCGCGCGCACGTTGGCGATCTCGACAAACACGCCTCCCCGTTCCGCGCAGCGCGGCCCCGGAGGCGCCCAGGGCGTCACGATTATCACGTCTGCGCTCGAGCGGGGTGCCCGAGAGCTCGGCGTGGACCGCGCGGACATGATGTACGTGAACGCCCCGTCAGGGCGCGCGGTCTATGGAGACAACGCGACCGAGGTCACGAGCTCGTTCGCCAAGGAAGCCGTGCTCCTCACGCGGGAGCGGTTCAACTGGGACGAGAAGAGACTTCTGTCCGGGCAGAGGAACGGGAGCAAGGTGACGGGCGTCGGACTCGCCCTTAGCCCCTTCTCCGCGGGAAGCCGCGGGATGGACGCCCTCCTCATCATCCGTCCGGACGGAAGTCTGACGATCCATTCCGGCGTGGGGAACCTCGGGACGCACTCGGTCTTCGACACCGCCATGTCGGCGGCCGAAGCACTGAATCATCCTTGGGACGAGGTGGAGGTGGTTTGGGGGAATACGAGCCGCGGCCTCCCCTGGGCTTCCTCGCAGTCCGGGAGCCAGACAACCCACGCGCACACCCGCTCGAACTGGGCGGCTGGGCAGGCGGCCAAGACGAGGCTTCAGGAGATTGCCGCTCGGGACCTGGGCGGTAGCCCCGACGACTACGACGTGGGGAACGGGCGGGTCTTCCGGGTCGGGAGCCCCGGGACCGCCATGACGTTCGCCCGGGCGGCCGAGCGGGCGATCCAGCTCGGAGGCGCCTACGACGGCCATGAGCTCCCAGAGAGCCTGAACGAGATGACGGTGGCGACCGTCCAGAACCATCTGGTGGGCCAGGGTCTCGTTGTCGCGGCGACGGACGAGTACGGGGGCAACGGGTCGCTCCGGTCCTCGGTGGTGGCGATGGCCGTGATCGAGCTCGACGTGGAGACCGGGATGATCGAGGTGAAGGATCTCGTCGCGGTGGCCGACTGCGGCACGGTGCTGAACCCTCGCAGCCTCTACGCCCAGATGTCTGGAGGCGTTCTTCAGGGCATGAGCCAGGCCCGCTTCGAGAAGTGGGGATACGACCGCACGTGGGGCGTGAACGCGAACAAGCGCTTCCACACCGTCAAACCGATCTCCCTCCTCGACACGCCGGATGTCATGGCGTGGGACGCGGTGAACATCGCGGATCCGGAGACGCCGGTCGGATCGCGCGGCATCGGCGAGCCTCCGGTCGGCGCCGGTGGCGGCGTTATCGTATCGGCCGTATACGACGCGCTCGGGAAGGCGATCAACCGCACGCCGCTCACGCCCGACGTAATCCTGAACGCGCTCGAGGAGCGGGCTCCCGGCTACACCCTCCTTCAGACCCACGTCTGATCAGCGAGATAGAGGAGAGCGACCATGGCTGAGATTCGTGACATGATGAGCACGTTCGAGCTCTTCCAGCCCATGGAGCTGGGAGGGGCACTCGATCTCCTGAGGCAGCACGGATCCGACGCGTGGATCCTGTCCGGAGGGCTGGATACGTTCGACTGGCTCAAGGACCGGGCCAAGTCCCCGAGCGTGGTCGTGGACATCGCGGGCATCGGCGAGCTAGACGGAGTCGAGGTCACCGGCGACGGCATCCGCATCGGTGCCATGACGTCGCTTACGGACGTCTCGACGCACTCCGAGGTCCAGACGCGCTTTCCGCTCCTGGCGCAGGCTGCCGGCCGGGTGGCGACCCCGCAGATCCGAAACCAGGGGACGATCGGCGGAAACATCTCCCAGGACACGCGGTGCTGGTATTACCGGAGCGGGTGGCCGTGCTACCGGGCGGGTGGGAACACCTGCTACGCGAACGCGCCGCAGGCCCTGAACCGTGAGCACGCGCTCTTCGAGTCGTCCCGGTGCGTGGCGGTGACGCCGTCCGACACGGCTCCCGCCTTCGTGGTGCTGGAGGCGCAGATGGAGATCCAGAACTCCCGCGGAAGCCGCATGGTGAGCGCGGAGGACTTCTTCATCGGACCCGCCGAGGACATCACTCGGATGAACGTGATGGAGCCGGAGGATCTGCTCACGGCGATTTACCTCCCGAACAAGTGGGCCGGGAAGGCCTTCTACTTCGAGAAGGTGGCGGACCGGCTGTCGTGGGACTTCCCGCTCGCGAACGTGTCAGCGGTGCTGGACGTGCAGGGCGGCGTGATCTTCGAGGCGAACATCGCGGTCGGCGGCGTGGCTGCTCGCCCCTATCGGGTGCGCCGGGTGGAGAACGCCATCGCCGGCCGTCCGATCAACGAGCAGACGCTGGACGAGGCGGCGAGGCTCGCGGTCCAGGGAGCCCGTCCGCTCCAGTACAACGGGTACAAGCTGGCGCTCACCCGGAACCTGGTGAAGCGGGCGATCCGGGACGCCAGCGCGTAGCATGGAATTCGTTCGTATAGCAGAGAACCCGTGGGGCGAGCAGATCCTCATTGGGTTGGGCTGGGGCGTCGCCTGGCTGGTCGTGGTGCTCGGGGCGATTTTCATCGTCGGGCACGCGGCCTTCGCGAAGAAAAAGGATGAAGGCCGGGAAGAGCCGAAGTACGACCCGACCATCGTCGCGGCGGTGCCCGACCATGTTACGCGGCACGGAAAGAGCGCCCGGTACTCGCACTGGACGCTAGCGGTCGCCACCTTCGCGCTTCTCATCACGGCCTTCGTGCCGATGCTCGGGCTCCAGTTCCCTTGGGTGACGATCCACTGGCTCTCCGGCATCGTGCTCACCGCATACGTCGTCTACCACACGGTGGACACGCTTGCCCGGACGAGCTGGCGCGAGATGTGGATCTCCATACCGGACGTCCGCGAGGCGGTCGCGCGCGTGGGGAACTTCTTCGCCCGCACCGAAGACCCGTCGAAGCGGCCCGGCAAGTGGGGGATGGAGAACAAGCTCTTCCATCACCTTATCGCCCTCGCGGGGTTGGGGGTCGCGGCCACGGGCGTCCTCATGATGGGCCGCGTGGATACGTGGTTCTGGGCCTCCGACCCCTACCGCTGGAACATCAGCGACGCTACGTGGGGTGTCATCTTCGTGATCCACGGGATCACGTCCGTGGGGTTCATCGGGCTCATCATGGCCCACCTCTACTTCGCCGTGCGGCCGGACAAGTTCTGGATCACCCTCTCGATTTTCCGCGGCTGGATCACGAAGGAGGAGTACCTCGG
This sequence comes from Longimicrobiales bacterium, assembly GCA_965198065.1. Classification (GTDB taxonomy): domain Bacteria; phylum Gemmatimonadota; class Gemmatimonadetes; order Longimicrobiales; family Gaopeijiaceae; genus SHZS01. The sequence goes on from CBDAON010000004.1 coordinate 2,516,060, forward strand.
ACATCACAACCCCGAGCGCTGGCCGGTCGCGCCCGGAGCGGAGGGACACGGCCGGGTGACCGAGGGCCAGGCGGTCGGGGCCGGAGCCGGGTCCTCTCCCATGGATCGCCCCAGGGAGTAGCGCCGCGTTCATGGCGGGATCCGGTCGGAAACAACTCCAGGAAGCCATCGACAAGATCGAGGGGGCGTACGAGTTCTTCCTCGCGTACGCGGCCCAGGGACTCACTCGGGAGAGCGACGCCTCGCGTGTCGTAAGGCAATTCAGCGAGCACCTGAACGCCATGGTAGACGGAGTGTCCGTGCTGGGGGCGGCCCTCGGCCGCTTGGTGGAGGAGGAGAGGCCCGAGGCCGGAGATCAGCTGGGCGCGTTCAAGGAACTCCTGGAGACGGACGCGGCTCGGGCCCGGGTGGCGATGCAGGTCGTCAAGGCGCAGGTTTTCCCCACCTCGCAGCTCGTGGACAACCTGAACGCCTCCGTCCACGTGCGGGCCCTGCTCACGGACCTCTTCCTCCTGGACGAGGCGCTCCGTCTGGGGGTGGACGGCGCGACGAAGCCCGGGCCCTCGAAGTCGCTCTCGTAACACGCTGAACTGGGCCGTCCTCGCCGGAGGGTGCGCGATTTTCTACGCGCTCCACGGGGCATGGTCGGCGCGTGTGTCTCGCCGATCCGGCGTCGCGTTCGCGGGATGGACGCTCTTCACCTTCGCCCTCCCTCTCTTCCTAGCGTATCTGGCCGCGACCGGCCTGCCTCCGGTTGACTCACGGTTTTGGCCCGTCTGGGGGTTCAACTGCGTCCTGAACCTGGGGGCGCTCTACTTGTTTCTGTCGGTACTCAGGGACGGTGAGCTGGGATTCACGTATCCGCTCCTCGCTATCACGCCCCTGTTCGTTGTGCCCGTGGAATGGGTCGCGCTCGGAGTCCTCCCGGGGCGCTTCGCGTTGGTGGGTATCTTCCTGATCGTCCTCGGCGTCTACCTCCTGAACTTCCAGGGCCTCGGACCGAGGCTCACGGACCCCTTCCGCTCCCTGGCCCGGGATCCTGGCGCCGTCCGCATGCTCGCGGTGGCCGTGCTTTGGTCGGTCGGAGGCACGCTGGACCGGGTGGCCGTGCTGGCTTCGTCCCCCGCCTTCTACTCCGTCATGTTCGCGGGCGGTCTGTCTGCTCTCTTCCTGCTCGTGCTGGTCGTGGGTAGGAAGCGAGACAGCATCGCGCCGCTTCCGGGCCTCCCACGCGTCCGGCTCTGGGAGCTCGTGGTTCACGGCCTCTTCTTCTCGTGCATGATGATCCTTCAGATGGAGGCCCTGACGAGGGCCCAGGCGTCGTACGTGCTCAGCATCAAGCGAACGGGGTCCGTTCTCGCGGTGCTCCTCGGCTATCTTGCGTTTCGCGAGCGCTCCTTGGTTCCCAGGCTCGTGGGGGCACTGATCACGGTCGCGGGAGCCTTCGTCCTCGTCCTGTCCGCTTCGTGAAGGCTGGGTCCGAGGTCGTTCCGGGGTACAAGCGCGAGCGCGGTTGACCCCTCGAACCACCCGGGTTAGAGTCGGACGCTCGGCGCGCGGGGACGTAGCCCCGCGCCCGTAGAGCCCCACCTCCGAACCCGATTCCGATGTCCTCCCAGGTGCCCCCCGACGCGATACGGATCACTCTCCCCGACGGGAAGGTGCTGGAGCTCCCGATGGGAGCCACGGCGGCCGACGCGGCGGCCGCTATCGGACCGGGGCTCGCGAAAGCGGCCGTAGGGGCTGAGGTGGATGGCCAGGTCGTGGACCTGAGCCTCCCCCTCGAGACCGACGCTGGCCTTCGCCTCCTCACGGACCGGGATCCGGAGGCGCTCGCCGTCCTCCGCCATTCGGCGGCCCACGTGCTGGCCACGGCTGTCCGCGAGCTTCGCCCTGGCGCCCAGATCGGGTTCGGGCCCGCGATCGAGGACGGGTTCTACTACGACTTCGGGGTCGAGGCCCCCTTCACCCCAGACGATCTGGAGGCGTTCGAGAAGGAGATGGCCAAGGTGGTCCAGGCGGATCACCCCTTCGAGCGTCGCCAGGTCAGCAAAGAAGAGGCGCGCTCCCTGTTCCAGGACGACCCCTTGAAGCTTGAGCGGCTCGAGGAGCTCGGGGACGACGAGGTCATCACGGTCTACCGGGACGGGCCCTTCCTCGATCTGTGCCGCGGACCCCACGTCCCTTCCACCGTAAGGCTCCAGCACTTCAAGCTCCTCTCCGCGGCGGGGGCGTATTGGAGGGGAGATGAGCGCCGTCAGATGCTCCAGCGCATCTACGGGACCGCGTTCTTCAAGCGGGAGGACCTCGAGCGGTACCTCGAGCGGCTCGAGGAGGCCCGGAAGCGGGATCACCGCCTCCTGGGCAAGGAGCTGGGTCTCTTCTCGATCCAGGAGGACGTGGGGCCGGGGCTCGTCTTCTGGCATCCGCCGGGCGCGATCATTCAGTTCGAGTTGAGGCGGTTCATCGAGGACGAGATCCTCAAGCGAGACTACCAACTCGTCTACACGCCACACATCTCGCGTGAGGCCCTCTTCGAGCGGTCGGGTCACCTGCCCCTCTACGCCGCCAACCAGTTTCCCGAGATGGCGGGGGGCGAGGGCGAGGCCCGCGAGGTGCGGTATCGGGTGAAGCCAATGAACTGCCCGATGCACATCCTCCTCTACGCGGCCCAACCGCGCTCCTACCGCGACCTTCCAGTGCGCCTTGCCGAGGTGGCTTCGGTCTATCGGAACGAGCGATCCGGCACGCTCCACGGAATGCTTCGAGTGCGCGGCCTCACGATGGACGACGCCCACATCTTCTGCGCGATGGATCAGGTAGAGGAGGAAGTCTTCCAGGTTCTCGATCTGGTGCACTTCGTTCTCGGCGAGACGTTCGGTCTCTCGTACCGACTCGACCTGGCGACCCGCCCGGTGGACAAGCTGGGTGCGGAAGAGGAGTGGGACCGGGCCGAGGCCGCTCTCAGGGGCGCGCTCGACCGGCGGGGTGTCGCGTACCGGGTGGACGCCCGAGGGGGCGCGTTCTACGGCCCCAAGATCGACGTCAAGTTCGACGACGCGATCGGGCGCGAGTGGCAGGGCGCCACGATCCAACTCGACTTTCAGCTCCCAGAGCGTTTTGGTCTTGAGTACGTCGGTGCCGACAACCACCCTCATCGCCCCGTCATGATCCACCGTGCGATCTTTGGGACGCTGGAGCGCTTCGTGGGCTTTCTCATCGAGCACTTCGCGGGCGCGTTTCCCGTCTGGCTGGCGCCCGAGCAGGTACGGATCCTTCCGGTCTCGGAGGAGTGGGCCGGGGAAGCGGAGGCCTACGTGAAGGAGCTGCGCGGGCACGGGATCCGAGCATCTCTCGCCGAGCGGGAGAGCCTCTCCTACCGCATCCGTGACGCCGAGCTCCGGAAGGTCTCGTACATGGGCGTGATCGGGGAGCGCGAGGCGGCCGACGGAACCGTGGCCGTCCGGACCCGCGGTGCCGGGAAGAAACAGGAAGTCATGGAGCGGGGGGCGTTCCTCGAGCGGGTGCTCGGCGGGATCCGGGCGCGGAGTCTGGAGCTTGCATACGCCCCGTCCGGGACGGGGAGATCGCGAGGAGGCGCTGCTTGACGGTCTGCCCCCCGGGGGTATCTTTGGAGGTCGTGACAATCAGGAAGTGAAGGGGAGTCCCTTCCACCTTTCGGCCCGCCTCTCTCCGTCGGAGGCCTCGGGGCCGCCGGGTCAGGATGTCGGGGCCGCGAAGGCGTCTCTTCTCCCCCCGGCCCTCTCGGCCCGGACTGTCGCCCGGGCCGCTCTCTTTTGCAGGCGCTCGGGTGCCGAGACGGAACGGAGGGAACTGCCATAAGGGAGCAGAGGGTCCGAGTCAACGATCAGATCCGGATCAGCCCGATCCGGCTCATCGATGCCGATGGAGAGCAGCTGGGGATCGTCTCGCTGGACGAGGCGAGGAATCGGGCGACCGAGGCGGGATTGGACCTGGTGGAAGTGGCGCCCGACGCGCGCCCTCCGGTGTGCCGCCTGATGGATTACGGGAAGTTCAAGTACGAGGAGGCGAGGCGGGCCCGCGAAGCGAAGAAGAAGCAGCACACGATGCAGGTGAAGGAGGTGAAGTATCGCCCCGGCATCGAGGAGCACGACTACGAGTTCAAGACGAGGCACGTGCGCCGCTTCCTCGAGGACGGGGACAAGGTAAAGGTCACGATGATGTTCCGGGGACGGCAACTCTCCCACCCGGAGCTGGGGCTTGAGGTGCTGGAGCGGGTTCTGGGAGACGTGGAAGACATTGGAAAAATCGAGAGCCAGCCGACCCGCGAGGGACGCACGATGATGATGGTCCTGGCCCCCCTCAACACGAAATAGACTCGATATGCCCAAGATGAAGTCAAACCGGGCTGCGTCGAAGCGGTTCAAGAAGACGGGGACAGGAAAGGTCAAGCGCCGCAAGGCGTACAAGAGCCACATCCTCACGAAGAAGTCCACGAAGAGGAAGCGCCACCTCCGTAAGAGCACCCTCGTCTCCAGGGCGGACAAAGGGCGTATCCGTCGGCTGATCCCCGGGTCGTAAGGGAGCTTTCCTCATGCCACGCAGCACCGGCGCCCCGGCGCGGAAGGACCGGAGGAAGAAGATCCTGAAGGCGGCGAAGGGCTACTTCGGGGGACGAAAAAACCTCTACCGGACCGCGAAGGACGCGGTCGAAAAGGGGTGGGAGCATGCCTATCGGGACCGGAAGAAGAAGAAGAGGAACTTCCGGAGGCTATGGATCGCTCGGATCAACGCGGCCGCAAGGCAGCACGAGCTCTCGTACTCCCGCTTCATGAACGGGCTCAAGGAATCTGGAGTCGAGCTTGACCGGCGCGCGCTTGCCGACCTGGCCGTGAAGGATCCGGTGGCCTTCGGAGCCCTGGCTTCCCAGGCGAAGGAGAAGCTGGCGGGTCGCTGAGGCGGGCCTTTCGCCAACGGCGAGCCCTCTCACCCGGGTACGGCCCGACGGCCCGGGGACGTTCGTGAGGCTCTGGGGGAGAGACGGCCTCCGGAGCCTCCTCCGTAACCGCGGGCGACCGTGACGATCGTGCGCCACGCGAGCGCTTACGAGCTGTCTATGTCTGGCGACGGAACGTTGATCGAGCGGCTGAGGCGCCTCGAGACCGAGGCCCTCCAGGCCGTCGAGTCAGCCGATGGTCCGGCCTCCGTCGAGCGGGTTCGGGTCGAGTACCTGGGGCGAAAGGACGGCCGGATCTCGGCGATCCTGAAGGAACTCGGAAGGCTTCCCGCAGAGGAGCGACCGGCAGTCGGGGCCGAGGCGAACCGGGTGAAGGAGCGCCTCGAGGAAGCCCTTGAGGCGCGCGAGAGGGACGTGTCGATCGGTGCGGCCCCGGCCACCGTCGAAGAGGATCTGACGCTCCCGGGCCGCGAGCGATGGATCGGAGCCCGCCATCCGGTCACTCAGGTGATCGACGACATCGTCGCGATCTTCCGGGGGCTTGGCTTCACGCTTGCCCGCGGGCCGGAGGCCGAGACGGAGTGGTACAACTTCGAGGCGCTGAACACTCCCCTCGATCACCCCGCCGCCGACGAGCAGGACACGCTCTACCTCACGGGCGGGCATCTCCTCCGCAGCCACACGTCTCCGGTCCAGGTACGGGTCATGGAGCGGTATCGCCCGCCCATCCGCATCCTTGCCCCCGGATGGGTCTACCGGCGGGACGCGTACGACGCGACCCACACGCCCGCGTTCGCACAGCTCGAGGGACTCGTGGTGGACGAGGGGATCAGCTTCGTCGATCTCACGGCGACCCTCGGAGAGTTCGCGCGCCGGTCGTGGGGGCCGGGGACACGGGTGCGCTTCCGTCCCTCGTTCTTCCCGTTCACGGAGCCGTCCGCCGAGGTGGACGTGAAGCGGACCTTCGTGGACGCGGACGGCCAGGAACGCGAGACGGACTGGATCGAGATCATGGGCGCGGGAATGGTGGATCCGGCCGTCTTCGAGGCGTGCGGGATCGACCCGGAGCGCTATACGGGGTTCGCGTTCGGGATGGGCCCCGGCCGGATCGCGCTCCTCAAGCACGGGATCCCCGACCTCCGCCTTTTCTTCGAAAACGACGTGCGCTTCCTCGGCCAGTTCGCCCGATGAAAGTCTCCTATAGCTGGCTCCAGGAAGTGGCGCCCGATCTCCAGGCGCCGCTGGAGGAGCTCGTCGAGCGGGCCGCGATGCTGGGCTTTCCGGTTGAGGAGCTCCGCTCGCTCTCCGAGGGGCTGCAGGACGTTGTTGTCGCGAACGTGCTCTCGGTTCGTCCGCACCCGAGTGCCGACCGGCTCCGGTTGTGCCGGGTGGACGGTGGGGCGGGGGAGGTCCAGGTGGTCTGCGGCGCCCCGAACGTGGACGCGGGCGGATGGTACCCGTTCGCGCCCGTGGGTGCCTCGCTCCCGGGAGGCACCCGGATCGGGAAGGCGAAGCTCAGGGGCGAGGTGTCCGAGGGCATGCTGTGCTCCGAGCGGGAGCTGGGCCTCGGGCCCGGGAAGGACGGACTCATGGTGCTCCCGGGGCCTCTCCGCCCGGGTGCATCCCTGGTGGAGTCGATCGGGCTGGACGACTTCCGCCTGGACGTCGAGGTCACGGCGAATCGCGGGGACCTCTTATCCCACGAGGGAATCGCCCGGGAGCTTGGGCCGGGCGGACACGTGAGCCTCCGGCTCCCGCCCGTCCCGGGCGAGGACGGGGCAGCGCTGGGTGTGCTCGAGGCCCTCCGGCTGGCGACGGATCCGCAGGAGGCAGCCGGCGGTGGAGTCGCGGTCCGGATCGACGCGCCGGCGCTCTGCGCCCGTTATCTGGGCCTGGTCGTGCGCGGAATTCGGGTCGGTCCGTCTCCCCCCTGGCTCCAATCCCGGATCCGGGCCGTGGGCGCGAAACCCATCAACAACGTCGTGGACGCGACGAACTACGCGCTCCTCGAGCTGGGGCAGCCCCTCCACGCGTTCGACCTGGCCAAGGTGGGAGGGGGGCGCATCGTTGTCCGGACCGCCCGGGCCGGCGAGACGATCCGCACGCTGGACGGGGTGGAGCGTGCCCTCGCTCCCGACATGCTCGCGATCTGCGACGTGGAGCGACCCGTTGCGGTCGCCGGGGTAATGGGCGGGGCCGACTCCGAGGTGACCGAGGACACCGTGGACGTGCTCCTCGAGTGCGCGCTCTTCCAGCCGACCTCGATCCGCTCGACCAGAAAGGCGCTCGGGCTCTCGACGGACGCGTCGTATCGCTTCGAGCGCGGGGTGGACCCGGAGGGGATGGTACGGGCCCTCCTGCGTGCCGCGAGGGTCATCTTGGCGACCGCGGGAGGGAGCGTGGAGGGCCCGATCGCCGACTGCGCCCCGCGGTCGTTCGCGAGATCGAGGGTGACGCTTCGCGCCGAGCGGGTCGAGCGGGTCCTGGGTATGCGTTTCGAGCCCGAGACACTCACCAGCCTCCTCACCCACTTGGGGTTCGCGGTGACGAATAGCGGCGATGCGGGAGGCTCGGCCCTCGAGGTCGGCATACCCGGGTTCCGGAGCTATGATGTGACCCGGGAGGTGGACCTGATCGAGGAGGTGGCGCGCCTCCACGGGTACGATCGGTTCCCCGACGAGCCCCGGCCCTTCCGGACGGGAACGGTGCCCGACCATCCGCTCTTTTGCCTGGAGGATGAGCTTCGGGACGAGCTCACGGGGTGGGGGTTCTTCGAGGCGCAGACGCCCGCGTTCGCGCCGGAGGGGGAGGTGGAGATCCTGAACCCCGTCTCGGCCGACGAGCGCTTCCTGCGCGCCACGCTCCTTCCGGGGCTCGCGCGCGGGATCGAGCACAACGCGGCCCGGGGGAACCGGGACGTCCGGCTCTTCGAGCTGGGAACCGCCTTCCGGCGAGGAGAGCCCGGAGCGCCCCCGTCCGAGTCCACCCATCTGGCCTTGCTCATGCACGGGCGGCGAGCGGCGCAGCACTGGAGCGGTGAGGCCACGCCCCTGGACCTCTGGGACCTGAAGGGGATCCTCGGCCGAGTGGTGGGGCGGCTGTCCGGGGACGGTTGGGTCCTGTCGGCGGATCGGCCCACCGGAGAGACGGGTGGGGGGCTTCCCGACTGCGCGACCTACTTCGTCTACGACGGATCCGGCGCGCTGGTGGGCGCCGGGGGACAGATGGCTTCCGATCGGCTCGACCTGCCCCCCTGGGCGGGGGAGGTCTGGGCGGCCGAGGTAACGCTTCCCGCGGAGCCCAAGGCGAGGCCCGTCGTGGCCCACCAGCCCGTCCCTGCGTACCCGGGAGTGGAGCGGGACCTGGCCGTCCTGGTCCCCACCGGCGTCAGGGTCGATGCAGTCCTGGGTGTGGCCAGGGCGCGCGGAGGGGAGCACCTGGCCGAGCTCGCCGTGTTCGACGTGTACCGCAACGAGAGCATGCCGCCGGGGGACCGCTCGGTGGCCGTCCGGCTCCGGTTCCGGGCCGCCGATCGGACGCTGAGGGACGATGAGGTGGACGAGGCCGTGCGATCCGTGGTCCGGGCGCTTGAGGAGGATCTACGTGTCAGAGTCCGAGGCCAGACCGGCTGAAGTGACCGAGCGCGAGTCGCTCACCCGCCTCGAGGCCGCCGTGGGCCGGTTGGTCGACCGCTGTCACGAGGCCGGCGCCCGCGCCCTCAAGGCCGAAGCGCGGGTCCGGGACCTCGAGGTCCTGCTTAAGCGTTTCACGAAAGGAGAAGTCGATCCGGCCGCCCTCCAGGCGCGCATCTCGAGCCTCGAGGAGGATGAAGCGGAGCTCCGGAGGCGGCTGATGGAGGGCCGCACCGGGGTCGAGCGCCTCCTGTCCCAGATTCGGTTTCTGGACGAGAGGGCCCCATGAGCGAGCGTCCCAATAAGAGTGTCACGGTCCGGATCGCGGGCGAGGAGCACGTTCTCCGGTCCTCGGCGGAGCCGGAGTACACCGCGCGGTGCGCGGGCTTCCTTGACGAGCGTATTCGGGAGGTTCGAGCGCACGGGGGCCCCGCCGACGCGCACCGGGCCGTCATCCTGGCCGCCCTCTCCATCACCGATCGCTACCTCCAGGCGCAGGAGGAGCTGGACCGCCTCCGGGCGGAGGTGCAGTCCCGCTCCCAGAGGCTCGTGGCGCGCATCGAGGCCGAGCTCGGGAAGCCAGCGCGCTGAGGGGCCCCAAGGCCCGCTCTTGCGGCCTTTTGTGGGCGGTTCCTATTGTAACCGGCGATTGAACGCGGGACGGCCCCAGACGCTCCGGGGTCGGCTCCTTGGCCTTCCTCCGGGCGCTTTCGTGCCCGATCTCGGAGTGAATACATGGATTCCCCGCAGGCCATCGGGCTGGCTGCGGCCCTGCTCGTCGTCGTCGGTGTGTTCGCGGGCTTCCTTTTCGGGAGAAGTCGTGAGCGTGCCCGACAAAGGGTCGAGCGGGAGCATGCGCGCGACGAGGCGTCTCGCCTGCTCGAGCGGGCACGCGAGGAATCGGGGACGCTGAGAAAGGAGGCCGAGCTCAGGGGCCGGGAGGAGGCCTTGGGGCTCCGGGAAGAGTGGGAGCGAGAGGAGGCCCGGCGAAGGGGAGAGCTGGAGCGAACGGAGCTGAAGGTGGGCGAGCGCTCCGAGACCCTCGACAAGAAGTTCGACGTGCTGGACCAACGCGACGCCCAGCAGGAGTCGACGGCCGCGGAGCTACGGGCGCTGGGTGAGAGGCTCGAGATCCGGGATCGGGAAACCCGGGAGACGTTCGAGCAGGCGAGGCGCAAGCTCGAGGGCCTGGCAGGGCTGTCGGTTCAGGAGGCGAGGGACCAGCTGGTGGCGGAGCTCCAGGACGAGGCTCGAGCCGAGGCGGCCCAGCTGGTGCGGGAGGTGCGGGAGGAGGCGCAGAGGACCGCTCAGCGGGAGGCGAAACAGGTCATCGTGCTGGCCATCCAGCGGATGGCGGCGGAAGAGACGGCCCAGGCCACCGTGTCCGTGGTCCAGCTCCCCTCCGACGACATGAAGGGCCGGATCATCGGGCGCGAAGGGCGAAACATCCGGGCCTTCGAGCAGGCGACCGGAATCGACGTCATCATCGACGACACGCCCGAGGCGGTGGTCCTTTCGGGATTCGACCCGGTCCGGCGCGAAGTGGCCCGCATCGCCCTCGAGAAGCTCATCGAGGACGGCCGCATCCATCCCGGCCGGATCGAGGAGGTCGTGGACAAGAGCCGAACCGAGGTCGAGGCCGGGATGATCGAGGCGGCCGAGCAGGCGCTCTACGACCTGGGCATCCGTCAGCTTCCTCCCGAGATCGTTAAGGTCCTGGGGCGCCTCAAGTTCCGAACGTCATACGGTCAGAATCAACTCCGTCACTCGAAGGAAGTGGCGCAGCTGGCTGGATCCATGGCCGCCGAGTTCGGCCTCGACGCCCAGGTGGCGAAGCGGGCCGGTCTCCTGCACGACATCGGGAAGGGGCTGACCCACGACCAAGAGGGGACGCACGTGGAGTTGGGGTACGAGCTCTGCAAGCGGCACACCGAGCCCCCCATCGTTCTGAATGCCATCCGCGCCCACCACGACGAGGAGCCGCACGCGTCGCCGGAGGCGTTCCTCGTCACGGCGGCGGACGCGATCTCGGGGTCTCGCCCGGGAGCCCGGCGGGAAATGTTCGAGACGTACGTGAAGCGGCTGGAGAAGCTCGAGAAGATCGCGATGGACTTCCCCGGGGTCGAGCGATGCTTCGCGATCCAGGCCGGGCGCGAGGTAAGAGTGATGGTCGAGCCCGAGAAGGTTTCGGACGACGAGATGGCGCAGATCTCCGAGAAGGTCGCCAAGCGCTTCGAGGACGAGCTCCAGTACCCGGGACAGATCAAGGTCGTGGTGATCCGCGAGACCCGCGCCGTGGACTTTGCCCGGTGAGCCCGGTGGCGCCCCCGAGGCGGCGCTTCCCCACGGTCGCACCGAAGGGGTAGGCATGGCGGCAGAGCTCATCTCCGGAACCGACGTGGCCCGCGCGATCCGGGAGGAGGTAGCCGGGCGCGTGGCGGGCTTGGCGGCCGAGGGGCAGGTTCCGGGGCTCGCGACGATTCTCGTGGGGGACGACCCGGCCGGCCAGTCCTATGTGCGGGCGAAGAACCGGGCGGCGAAGGAGGTGGGCATCCGCTCCCGGCATATCGACCTCCCGGCTTCCACGCCACACGAAGAGCTCCTGGGCTGGGTCGAGGGGCTGAACGCGGACCCGGACATCCACGGGATCCTCGTTCAACTGCCTCTTTCCGCGCAGATCCGAACCTGGGAGATCCTCGAGGCCATTCATCCGTCCAAGGACGTGGACGGCTTCCATCCCGTGAACGTAGGTCGTTTGAGCGCGGGCGATTCCCGGGTGCTCGCGCCGTGCACCCCGCTCGGGATCCTCGAGCTCCTCTTTCGGAGCGGGAACGATCCAGCAGGAAAGCACGTCGTGGTCGTCGGGCGCTCGAGCCTGGTCGGAAAACCCACGGCCGCCCTCCTGCTCCGGCGGGGCCCGGGCGGCGACGCCACAGTGACGGTGGCCCACTCGCGAACGCCGGATCTGGCGGCGGTGACGCGCCTGGGGGAGATCCTCATCGTGGCCGCGGGGAGGGCGGGGGTCGTCACCCGCGACATGGTTCGCCCCGGGGCCGTCGTGATCGATGTGGGGGTGAACCGGGTGGAGGATCCGACGGTGGAGAAGGGATACCGTCTCGTCGGGGACGTGGACTTCGAGGCCGTACGGGAGGTGGCCTCGGCCATCACCCCGGTCCCGGGAGGAGTGGGACCCATGACGATCGCGATGCTCCTCTCGAATACGGTCGAGGCCGCGGCCCGCTCGCGGGCGGACGTGGCGTGACGATGCCTGGCGGAGCCGACTGGTCCGGCGTGAGGGGAGAGGCGGACGTGAGTGCCTCCGGGTCCCGGGTCTTGAGCGTCTCCCAGGTGAACCGGGCGGTCCGTCGGCTCCTTGAGGACACCCTGCCCCAGATCTGGGTCGCGGGCGAGGTCGGGGGCTGGACCCGCGCGCGCTCCGGTCACGCGTACTTCGTGCTCAAGGATGAGGAATCTCAGCTCCGCTGCGTGATGTGGCGGAGCGACGCGGAGAGGCTCCCCGCGGATCCCGAGATCGGAATGCGCGTCCGGGCCCTCGGGTACCTGACGCTCTACGAGGCGAGGGGGGAATACCAATTGGCGGTCCGCGCGCTCGAGGGAGAAGGCCAGGAGGGGCTCTGGCGGCTCGCGTTCGAGCGCCTTCGCGAGCGCCTCGAGTCGGAGGGTCTCCTCGTCCCCGAGCGAAAGCGCCGACTCCCCCGGTTCCCCTCCTCGATCGGGGTGGTGACCTCGCCCAGCGGCGCGGCGTTCCACGACATCCTGACGGTCGTCCGCCGGCGCGCGCCCTGGACCAGGATCGTGCTCCGCGCCGCCCGCGTTCAGGGCGAAGGAGCCGCGGGAGAGATTGCCGATGCCATTCGGGTGCTCGGCGCGAGCAGGGAGGTGGACCTCGTGATCGTGGGAAGGGGCGGCGGCTCGATGGAGGACCTTTGGGCGTTCAACGAGGAGCCAGTCGCGAGGGCGATCGCCGCGTGCCCGGTGCCGGTCATCTCGGCCGTGGGTCACGAGGTAGACGTCACGATCGCCGATCTCGTGGCCGACGTGAGGGCCCCCACGCCGTCCGCGGCGGCCGAGTCGGCCGTCCAGGATCGCCGGACCGTCCTGGATCTCCTCCAGGGCGTGCGCCCGCGGCTGGCTCGCGCCCTCCGAGGGCGCACGGAGCGAGGTCGGCTTCGAGTCGCCCGGGCGCGCGAGGGCGCCGCCCGAGGGCTGCATACGCTCGTCAGCGCCCGCAGGCGGGGTTTGGAGCGCAGGGGCGAGAGCCTCACCCGCGCGATCCGATCCGCGCTCGGCGCCCGACGACAGCGTCTCGGGGTGGCGGCGGGAAAGGTCGATGCCCTCTCCCCCCTTTCCGCCCTCGGGCGCGGATTCGCTGTGCCGCTCGACGGGAGGGGGAGGATCCTTCGCGGGACCAGCGCGTTTCGGCGGGGCGACCGGTTCGACCTCCGGGTCGTGGACGGCCGCGTGCAGTGCGAGACCGTCGCCGTCCGGGAGGACGTGGGCGCATGAGCCCGGCGCGGCGGGAGGCCGGCTCGGAAGAGCCCGCGGACGGGGCGTCCGGCGCCGGGAATGAGCCGAGTCTCGAGGCCAGGCTCCGGCGACTGGACGAGATCGTCGCCCAGCTCGAGGGCGGGGATCCGGATCTCGAAACCGGGCTCCGTCTCTTTGAGGAAGGGGTGCGCCACATACGGGAGGCGGAGGGGCTCCTGGCCGAGGCCCAACTCCGCGTAGAAGAGCTCGTAGGTAACGCCGAGGCGGCCGAGGTGCGTTCCGTAGATCTTCCCGTCGAGAAGGACGAGGCGTAGTGCGGAGCGCACGCGTGCTGGAGCTCGCGAGCTTCCTCGAAGTGGAGAGGCACCGCGTCGGCCATGCGCTCGATCGAGCCCTCCGCCAGGTCGTCCCCCTTCTCCACCCCAAGCTTCGCGGCCCCGTGAGACAGGGGGTTCTGGCGGGGGGAAAGCGTCTCCGCCCTATCCTCTGCGTGACCGCATACCGGGCCTCGGGAGGGGTGGAGGAGCCGGAGGGCCGGATGCAGGAGGCCCTCTACGACCTGGCGGTATCGGTGGAGCTCATTCACGCGTACTCCCTCATGCACGACGATCTGCCGTGCATGGACGACGCCGCGCTACGAAGGGGGGAGCCCACGCCGCACACGGTTCACGGCGAGCGCTCTACGGTGCTGGGTGGGGCGGCCCTGATCCCGTCGGCTGCCCTCCAGCTTTGGGGCGCCGCGGCGGCGCTCGGCCTCGGACTGGCCCGCCGAAAGGAGCTCGTTCGGATCCTGGCGAGGGCCGCGGGGGCGGAAGGGATGGTTGGCGGGCAGGCCATGGACCTCCTCGCCGAAGGAGGCCGCCAGCTCTCTCGCGAAGAGATGGACGGCTTGCACGCGAGAAAGACGGGCGCGCTCCTCGCCGCATCCCTGACTCTCGGGAGCACCGCCGCCCGCGCTCCCCGGGAGCTGGGCGAAGCCCTCGCGAGCTACGGGGAAGAGATCGGTCTCGCATTCCAGATCGCCGACGACGTCCTGGACGCGACGGCTGACGCGGGCACGCTGGGGAAGCATCCGTCGGACCGGGATCTCGGGAAGTCTACCTACGTGGGCCTCCTCGGCGTGGACGGCGCCCGACGAGAGGCGGAGCTCCGAATCGAGAGAGCTCTCGGGGCCCTGGCGGGCGTCGGAATCGAGTCGCCTCCCCTCGAGGCCCTCGCTCGTTACGTGGTTCACCGGGACCGCTGACGCTTGGGACCCCGGGCGATCCGGTGACGCGGGGCGCGCGACGCGCCGGCGATGCGGCCCCCCCGGACGATCCCTGTCGGCTCCGCCGCGCTTCCCACTATGTTTCGGCTCTGTCGTTGGGTTTCGAACGGCACGCCGGACGCTCGGCGTCGTCGACCCAACCGTGCACGGGGAGGGACGAGGTGTCGTTGTTGGAGCGGGTGAAGGATCCGTCGGACCTCCGCAAGCTGTCTCGGGGCGAGCTCAAGGCACTAGTCGTCGAGCTTCGGGACCGCCACATCGACGTGGTATCCCATGTCGGGGGACACTTCGGCGCGAGCCTCGGTGTGACCGAGCTCACCGTCGCGCTGCACTACGTGTTCGACACTCCTCGGGATCGCCTGGTTTGGGACACGGGGCATCAGGGCTACATCCACAAGATCCTCACGGGGCGCAACGACCGCTTTCCCGCCATCCGGCAGGATGGCGGGCTCGCGCCGTTCCTGAACCGGAGCGAGTCGGAGTACGACACGTTCGGGGCCGGACACGCGGCCACATCCATCTCCGCGGCCCTCGGGATGGCCACGGCCCGGGACCTCCTCGGAAGGGACGAGAAGGTCGTGGCCATCATCGGGGACGGGGCCATGGGCTGCGGTCTCGCTTACGAGGCCCTGAACAACGCGGGCCACACGGATCGGGACCTCGTGGTCGTGCTAAACGACAACGACATGTCCATCGCCCCCAACGTCGGCGCGATGAACAAGTACCTGACCACGATGATCACGAACCCGGTCTACAACCGGGTGCGTGACGAGGTGAAGGCGCTCCTCCAGAAGGCTCCGCGAAGCCTGGAGTCCGTGGCGGAGAAGGTCGAGGAGGGTGTCAAGCACCTGCTCGTTCCCGGAATGCTCTTCCAGGAGCTCGGGTTCCGCTACGTCGGTCCGGTGGATGGACACAGTGTCGACGATCTCCTCGACGCGCTCCAGGGCGTCCGGGAGATGCGGGGTCCCATCCTCGTTCACGTGCTCACGCAGAAGGGGAGGGGGTACGCGCCGGCTGAGGAAAACCCCATGAAGTGGCACGCAGCTTCCCCGTTCGACAAAATCTCGGGCTCGGGGAAGTCCAAAGCCGGCGGGTTGCCGCGCTACCAAAAGGTCTTCGGCGCCGGGGTGATGGAGCTCGGGCGGCACGACCCCAGGATTGTCGTCATCACCGCGGGAATGCCCGACGGCACGTCGAGCGAGATCTTCGGGAAGGCCTTCCCCGAGCGCCACTTCGATGTCGGGATCGCCGAGGCGCACGGAACGACGTTTGCAGCGGGGCTGGCCACCCAGGGGATCCGCCCGGTCGTCGCGATCTATTCGACGTTTCTCCAGCGGGCGTTCGACTCGATTGTGCACGACGTCGCGCTCCAGCGCCTTCCCGTGGTGTTCTGCATGGACCGTGCGGGGATCGCGGGCGAGGACGGGCCAACCCACCACGGCGCCTTCGACATCAACTACATGCTGGCCGTTCCCGGCATGACGGTGGCGGCGCCGAAGGACGGCTCGGAGATGCTCGCGCTGCTTCGACTCGCCCTCTCGCTGGACGACGGACCGTTCTCGATCCGATGGCCGCGGGCGTCCGTCCCCGCGGAGGTCCCGGCGATCTCGGAGATTCCGGCCGTTGAGTACGGGAGCTGGGAGGTCCTGAGGGAGGGGTCGGCCTTGGCCATCCTATCCGTCGGCGCCATGGTCCAGTCCGCTATCGAGGCTGCGGCTCTCCTGGCCCGGGACGGGATCTCGGCCACGGTGGTGAACTGTCGGTTCCTCCGACCGTACGATCGATCGGTGCTCTCGGGCGTTCTCGGGCGCCACGAGGCCGTTCTCACCGTGGAGGAGGGCGCGCGCTCGAATGGGTTCGGGGCGTTCGTGGCGCGGGAGATCCTGGATGATCCGGACCTTCCGTTCCCTTCGAGTTTCGGGACGATGGGCCTCCCGGACCGCTTCGTCGAGCACGGGCCGCGTGCCGTGCTTCTCTCCAGGGCGGGGCTCGATCCGGCCGGGATTGCGAGCCGCGCGCGGGAGATCGTGGGGAAGCAGGTTCGAGCGTCGAGAGAGAGTGCGTGACGCCTCCGGGTGAGGGACGGCTCGCCTCGCTCCCCGGCGGGTTCAAGAGGATCGGGGTGGTCGGGCACGACGGGACGGAGGAGCTTCGGGGGGTGATCGAGCGCGTCCGGAGGTTCGCGGAAGCGCATGGGATCGATGTCTTCCTCGAGGAGTCGATCCGGAAGGGGGATCTGAGGTCGCTCGAGTCCCTCCCCGAGTCCGGCGACGGGGTCGATCTGATCCTCACCCTGGGGGGCGACGGTACGCTGCTCCGAGGCGTGCGACGGGGCGCCCCCGATGCCATCCCCGTGCTCGGAGTGAACCTGGGGCGCCTCGGGTTCCTCACCTCGGCCGGTCTCCCCACGCTCGAGTCGGCCCTGGAGCAGGCGCTCCAGGGTGCGGCCCTTCTGGATCGCCGGTTCACGCTCGAGGGCCGGGTCGTCCACGGGAACGGAAAGCCCGGTGCCCGTCTCTGGGCCCTGAACGACCTCGTGCTTCACAAGGGAGGTGCGGCCCGGGTCGTGAGGCTCAGGCTTCGGATCGGAAAGGACGCCGAGGAGGAGATCGGGAGTTTCTCGGGCGACGGGGTCATCGTGGCGACCCCCACCGGCTCAACTGCCTATTCCCTCTCCGCGGGCGGCCCGATCATCGTACCGACCATGGATTGCGTGGTCGTGACGCCGATCTGCCCTCACACCATGGCCATGCGGCCGTTCGTCCTTCCGGATCACATGCTCCTCACGGTCCAGGCCGTTGATCGGAGCGGGGACTTGGTCATCACGGCCGACGGGCAGGTCGCGTGCACGCTCGAGCCGGGAGACCACGTCGTGATGGGGAAGGGTCCGCACCGGGTGTCCCTCGTGCGGTTCCCGGGACAGACCTACTTCGATACGCTTAGCCGCGTCCTCAACTGGGCGGTGTGAAGGGGCGCCATCCCGAAGACCGCGGGACGCACTTCCGAGCGCCATGCTGATCGAGCTCCGTATCCGGAACCTGGCCGTGATCGAGGACCTGTCCGTCGAGCTGGGCCCGGGGCTAAACACGCTGACGGGTGAGACCGGCGCCGGCAAGTCGATCATCGTGGGTGCGCTCTCGCTGCTCCTCGGTGAGCGAGCGTCGTCGGAGTCCGTGAGGGCCGGGGCGGACCGGGCCTCCGTGGAGGCCGTGTTCGACGTGTTGGAGAGGCCCGAGCTTCGCGCCCGGTTGGAGGAATTGGGGTTCGAGCCGGACGACGAGGTGCTCGTGCTCCGGCGCGAGGTTCAGGCCGAGGGCCGAAACCGCGCCTGGATCAACGGCTCCCCTACCACTGCGGGAGTGGTGGGTGACTTCGGGCGCTCTCTCGTAGATCTCCACGGCCAACACGAGCACCAGACGCTCCTCCGTCCGTCCGAGCAGAGGGCGATTTTGGATTCGTTCGCCGGGGTGCGGGAGCTGTCCGACCGGGTCCGGGAGCTTCACCACCTCGCGTCGGAGCTTCGGGATCGACGGACGCGGCGCGACGCACGTGGCCGGGATCTGAGGGAGCGGGCCGGGTTTCTCCGGTCGCAGCTCGACGAGATCGAGGACGCGCGGGTCCTTCCCGACGAGGACGAACGCGTGCATGAGGAGCTGGGGAGGCTGGAACACGCCGAGGAGCTGGCTCGCGAGTCCGAGGCCGTGCACGGCCTCCTCCAAGCGGACGACAGCTCTGTGTCGGAGCGCCTGGCCGAGGCGAGGAACGCGCTCGACCGGCTGTCCCACTTCGACCCAAAGCTCGCCGCGCTTCGAGACGAGGTGGACGAGCTCTATCACCGGGCGGCTGAGGCAGGCAGGGCGGCCGGGAAGTACTCTACGGACGTGGACGTGTCCCCCGTCCGTGCGGAAGAGCTCCGAACGCGAGCGGACCTCCTGTTTCGGCTCAAGCGCAAGTACGGACCCGAGCTCCAAGACGTGCTGGACACGCTGGCCCGCGTGGCAGGCGAGCTCGACGAGCTGGACGAGACCGGGCTCGAGCTGGGGGAGCTGACGCGCCGTCTCGAGGATGTCGAGATGAATCTGCGTGAAGGAGCGGCCGAGCTCAGCCGGGCCCGAGCGGAGGCCGGAAGGGGGCTCGCCGCCGAAGTCGAGGCCATGCTTCCGGACCTCGGAATGCCGGGGGCCCAGTTCCGGGTCGGGCTCGAGCCGCTCGAGGTGCCGGAGGCGGGAGGCGCGGAGCACATCCAGTTTCTCGCCTCCCTGAATCCCGGCTTCGACGTGCGCCCGCTGGCCAGGATCGCGAGTGGAGGTGAGCTCTCGCGCGTAATGCTTGCGCTCAAGTCCGTCCTATCTCAAGACGATCCCGTGCCCACCCTCGTCTTCGACGAAATCGACGCGGGCATCGGCGGGGAGGTGGCGGTCGCGGTTGCCACCAAGCTGCGGGACGTGGGGCGGCTGCATCAGGTCGTGGTCGTCACGCACCTAGCCCAGCTCGCCTCGCGAGGACGGCAGCACCTTAGGGTCGAGAAGATCGAGCGCGCGGGCCGCGCGCTTGCCACCGTGGAAAGCCTGGAAGGGGAAGGGCGCGTACGGGAAATTGCGCGGATGCTAGGCGGAGATCCGGACTCCGAGACGTCCCGCCATCACGCGCGGGAGCTCCTAACCTCCGATCACTAGGCTCACCCCCGAGTCCACGCGCTGCTCCGCTGGGGACCACGGGCCGCTCCCGCTAACGCTTCGGGACACCCGAATGAACGCCTCGAACGGGAAGGGCGAAGTGTCGGCCGCTGGGGAGGCCCTCGCGACGTATCGGAGTTCCGCGATGAGACTTTGGACGGTTCGAGCGCCGTCCGGAGCCGACACCTGCGGCCCGTCGGGATCGAGGGCGGAGAAGGTGTCGGCCTCCTGGCGAAACACGTCCCATCCGACGCCCAACACGAGGGTCGCGCCCAGGCGGAAGCGCGGCACCAGGTTCACCCGCACGTGGCTTCCTGGAGTCCACTTCACGCGGGCGCGGGTGCGCCCCGGGCTGAACGGCTGAGACGGATCCGGCGAGAGCAGAGGCATCTCACGCCCCCCGAACCACGCTCCTTCGAGAAGTCCGGTCACGGAGAAGTGGCGCCAGAGGAGCGCCTCGGACTCGAGCCGGACTCGCATACCGGAGGCCCCACGCGTCGACGTGCCCGGAGCGAGGGCTCGGAGGGTGTCGGGCTTGGCGGTCGCGAAACGGAACGTTCCCGAGAGCTCCGAGCGAAAGGCGAAGGGCGACCCGTCGTTCGAGACCACGTCGAATAGGCGGACCGCCGCGTGGACCTCCACGTCCCCCAGATCGAAGAACGACTCCGGGGTGCCCACTGGAACCCCGTCCCCAGGCCAGGCCGGGGCCACCACCGTGCTCCGGAAGATCTCCTGGGTCAGCGCGGACACGGCGAGCGGCACCTCGGCCGGCGGGATCGCCCCCCAGCCCGCCAGCTGCGATAGGAGAGAGAGCCAGCGGGCCTCAATGGCGCCCCCGAGCTCTCTTCCCGCGCTGGGGAAGACCTCCTCAGCCTCGTAGGAGGTCTCGAGAAGCGATAGGAAGCCGTCGACCTCGTTGACGAGGTCACGTCCACCGAGGCACACCGCCTCTTCGTCGCCGGCCCCCGCGCAGTGCCCCTCGACCGCGTCCCGGGCCTCCCCGAGCGCGCTCGTTGCCTGGCCCAGGAAGTCACTCACCGCTCCGGGCGCGGAAAGGGCCGGATTCAGCCCCACGTTCGCTCCTTCGGCGGAGTATCGGAGGATCGCGCCCATCTGCCTACGGATGATCGGGACCGTGATGCCGATCGCGACGCGGTCGAGGACCCCGTACCAAAGGTCCAGGGGCACCACGTGCTCCTCGAGCGAGAGCCGCCCGTCGGACTTGCCCAGTCTGAGCGGCACGGCGCCACCTCCCGCCAGCTCGTGGAAGCGCGCTTCGGTGGGCTCGAGAGCGGGGGCGTGCCGTGTGCCGATGTCGGAGAGGAAGAAGTGGCTCCCTAGGGGGGTCTCTGCGCCGGACGCGTAGAGGCCGTCCACGACCAGGAAGGAGGGCTCCAAGCGAAGGAGGAATGTTCCGCGGGACACCACCGAGCCACCTTCGAGCTGACCGCGGGCGGGGCCAGCGAGCGTGAGGAGCAGGGAGACACCGACCGAAGCCGGCCGGGCGACCAACCCCACCGCGGAGAGGGCATCCCGGAGGAGAGATGTCATCGAGAACCAGGGGGGCTTTCGTAGGCTGGTCGCGGACCGGACGCGGACCGAAAGATAAGGGCGCCGAGGAGGCCCACCAACGGCCTCGAAACGGGGCTGTGTGAGGGCCCGAAGATCTTGACGCCCCTAGGGGTTCCGTCTAGCTTCCACCGTCCCGGGAACGGCCCTGTTTCGGGGTGAAGCGCCGTCGTCGCATTCGCGGGAATAGCTCAGTTGGTAGAGCACCACCTTGCCAAGGTGGGGGTCGCCGGTTCGAGTCCGGTTTCCCGCTCTTCCCGGACGGGGGGCTCGACGCGCGGGTTCGCGGAGCCCCCCATTTCCATTTCAGGCGCCGTGGCCAAGTGGTAAGGCAGAGGACTGCAAATCCTCTATCCCCGGTTCGAATCCGGGCGGCGCCTCTTTAGGTTAATCTGCTCCCAACGTGCAGGTGCTGGATCTCGACGCATTGAAGGGCCTGCTGGAGGTGCCTTATCACACGAACCGAAGCGCCTCGAGGGGATCCGTCCTGGAAGCTCGTCGAGCGGGCAGATACGAAGCGACGAGCGCAACTGAGGTCAGCAGGGCGGCCACGGCCCCGAAAGTGAGGGGGTCCATGGCTTCAACACCAAACAGCCACGAGGAGATGAGGCGCGTAAGTCCGACAGCCGCGACGAGTCCGACCGCAACGCCGATGCCGGTCAGGATCACGCCCTGTCGCAGCACCATCCGACGTACGTCACGGCTGTCCGCTCCGAGCACCATTCGCACGCCGATCTCCCGCGTGCGTTGACTCACGACGTACGAGATGACGCCGTAGATCCCGACCACGCCGAGGGCGAGCGCCACGGCGGCCTGCTCGGTGATGCCGAGCTCCCGGCTGATCAGCTTCACGGATTTGCCGCCGGCCAGACCGACCTCTGCCTCCCGCACTGCAGTGATGATCTGCTCCGGAGTGTGTCGCTTCCTTCCCATCCTGACCTCCTCGCTGAAAAGCTTCGGACCAGGTCGATCCTAACATTGCACCTGGTCTCGTTTCAGGGGGTCAGGTCAATCCCGACTTTCCGAGTCCGAGCTGAAGCGGCTGTCGAGTTTGGTGGACGAGGCGCGGAAACGCGAAGCATCTGAGGAGGACGACTCATGACTATGTGGATCGAATTGCCCGGCGTCGTCGCAGGCGCCTGGTTTCCGTTCTTGATGGACGTGGCTCTCAAGAGCGCTGTGGTTCTCCTTGTGGCCTTCGCCGTGACGCCGGCTCTTCGGAAAACCTCGGCCTCGGTGCGCCACCACATATGGACCCTGGCGTTCGTGGCCGTCCTGGCGCTTCCGGTGCTGGCTGCGACACTGCCGTCGTGGCAAGTACCTGTCGCCGCATGGACTGCGTCTCGGAGTGTGATCGCGACGGAAACGCTGCGGACGGCTGCTGCGCCCCCTGCGAACGTCCCATTTTCGACGGCAACCGGGAGCCTGCCCGGTGCCGCCACCTTGGACGAGATCCCTCCGCTGGGAGACCAAGCTTCGGAGGCGACCGGTGTGACCGCAGCGAGATCTTCGGACGTCGCCGACGTTCTGGGCACGCCCTTCGGGTCCATCTGGGAATTCGTGCTGTTCGTATGGATCGTGGGAGCGTTCCTCCTCCTGGGGCGCCTCATGATCGGGGTGGTGTCCGCCTGGTGGACGAGCCGTGTGGCAGTGCCTATCGAAGATCCGGGGTGGCTTGAGATAATCGCCCAGCTGAAGACGAGGCTCGGCATCGGTGGGAAGATTCGAGTGCTCCGGAGCTCATGGGTGAGCACCCCGATGGTCTGGGGCATCCTGCAGCCGGCTCTCCTCCTCCCAGACGAGGCACTCAAGTGGTCGGTCGACCGTCGGCGCGCCGTGGTACTCCACGAGCTTGCGCACGTGAAGCGTCGGGACTGTTTGGTGAACGTCGTCGCACTGGCGACTCGGGCGCTCCATTGGATGAACCCCCTTGCCTGGATCGGCGCGAAGCGGATTCGGGCCGAGCGCGAGCGCGCCTGTGACGACATGGTCCTCCGGGCCGGCACGGTAAGCGCGGACTACGCCGCGTTTCTCCTCGACGTGGCTCGCCACGGGGGAGACCGTCGTCTCGGGTGGGCGGCGGGACAACACACGTTCGCCTGACTCCGGAGGCCGCTTCCGTCGCCAACGGACTGGCGGGGGATTCGATCCTCGTACTTGCCGGGCTGGGACCGCTCAACAGGTCGCAAGTCGTCACGCTGGCGTGTCATCTGCTCTCGCTGGTGGCCAACGACTTGGCGGAGACGGGTGAGGACGGAGACCCCCGCATGGTCACCGACGTGGTGCCTGTCGGGGTGCTGGACCTGCTCTACAACCGTTGGCTCGCGCATCAAGACGCCAGAGACACCGGAGACGCGAACCGCGTGCGGCTCGGCAAGCTGAACGAGGCAATGAAGCACATCGCACAGGTGTCCACCGGGGCGCTGAGCGAATAGGACGGAGGGGATAGCCAGTCGTCCAGTTGCGCGAGCGCTGGAGCGGATTCGGAGGCCCCGCGCTCCGACGGTCGGTTCGGCATCAGCGCTGCGCTCCCGACGCCGCCGACCTGTCGGACTCGACGCGTGCGCGCCCCCTTTGGCAAGGGCTCTCAGGCCACGACACGGTGGATTCGGCGCCCGGGATCGCCCGAGAGGACAACGATCACTTCCGCGACAAGCGGTCTCAACTCCTGCAATCGGGTGCGAGCCGCGATCATGATGACGACGGGGATCGGAAGATCCCGGACGTTCTGCTGATACGCGAAACCTTGGTCCACCGTGACGAGGACATCGAACCCGTGGTCCGCCGCGAGGCGCAGTAACTCTCCGTTCGTGCACCCCGCCCAGCCCATCTGCTGCACGGTGCGCGTTCCAAACGACTCGGGAAACGCCGACGCGAGCCGCCTTGGAACGGATTCGTCCAGCAACACCCTCACCGGGCATCGCCCACAAGTTGCGCCGTCATCCGTTCGAGCAGCCCGACGGCCTGCTCCCTCGTTACCGTGGGGTAGTCGTCCAGAAAGTCGTCGAGCCGGTCGCCGGCCTCGAGGTGCTCCATCAGGATCCGCACGGGAACCCTGGTCCCCGAGAACACGGGAGTTCCGCCCAAGATGTCGGGGTTCCTGTCGATGATCTTTTCGGTCATTGCGGCCTCCTCTCGGGTCCGTCGGATGACGCCAGCAGTAGCGCGCCAATTCGCCGTGCGGTGTCGGTGAAGTGCTGAACTTCCTCGGCACGAAGTTTCCTGCTCAGTACCCTGTGCTCCCGGTATGACAACCACTTCTTGAGGATCTGGTAGCCACCGAGCCTGTAGTCCCAGACCGCGGAGGGGATGTTGCGCCAGAATGCCTCCCCGTTCAGGTAGACATCGAAGGTCTTGTCGCCGAGAACCGGCAACGCGTCCAACATGGCCGTAATTTCCTCCGGTGTGTAGGCTCGTTCCTCGGCGCGGCCTCGGCCGGGCATCACAGCGTCGCCCGACCCGTAGTGCCCCCAGCCGACGGTGACGACGAAATCGGCGCCCGCCATGTTGCGTCCCCCGACGGTACACGGAACAGCGATAGCGGCGGCGGCGGGACGCAGCGGGGTTCGAGTGACGCCGGGCACCGGCGTTTCTGGATCGAGTAGAGCGGCTAGCTCGCACCCATGTGTCGCCGACCGGGCGAGCGCCTCAGCTGCTCCTTCAGCCTCGCCGTCTGGCCAGCCGGGCAGCGGGAGGCGCGGCCATCCCATCCGGAGTGCTCCGGCATTGGCCTCCCGGTAAGCCGGATCGTGGAGAACGGCGAGAACATGGTGGAATAGATCCTCGACACCGACGCCGAGACGATCGAGATAGCGTTGCACCATCACGGAGAGATTTGCCCGGCGTGGTCCCTCAACATCGGTTCCGACGCCATCATTGCGGAGCCAAGCAGGAAAGAAGTGTGACCTTCCGTTTCCGAAGTCACCAGCAAGATAACTGACTAAGGTTCCACGGGAAAAATCTTCCTTTGCGTCGCGTGTACGGGCTTCGATCCACATGTTTCCTTCGAACACATGCGGCCTGTAGTCGGCCCTCTTCTCGTCAAGCAGCTTCGTGTCGCTTTCCCAATAGAGCCAGCGGTTGTCGAATGGTCGGTACGCGAAGCGGATGAATCCAGATTCATCCGGACCACCGCGTTTCAACAACGCGTCGCGAACCGCGCGGGCGTGGAACCGTGCCGTGGTCTTCATGGCACCCGGATAACGCCGCGTGATTTCCTCGTGGCTCAGGTTCGAGTCGAAGTAATCCGCGACGCGTGTCCGCAGCCGGTCGAGATCGACATCAACGAGGAACTTGTCGCGGCTGGTCGTGACGCCGGGGAACGACGCCGGGAACAGATCGGGCAACGCGGGCCAGTCGAACCAGTCGGGGCTCACCGCAGTTGGCTTGAATGGCAGGCCCAGCCGAAGATTCGGCTCAAGTGTTGAGTAGCCGGCATCGACGGAGTCCGCAACGAGGCTGTCCAATAGTGCTTGCCGTCTCTCATCAGCCTTGGCTTGGTGGAAGTCACGGTACCAAACTTGGCCGCGCGGCGGCCTGCCGTTGCTGGTTCCAGACTTGGAAGCAAGGGTGATGCTGGTTCCAACCTTGATGCCCGGCGACTTTCCTTGGACCGCAAAGGCCGTTTCACTGGTCCTTCCATCTGGAGCGTACTCCGATATGATGCGGTCTCCATGTAGGTTGTCGATCCGGATCGCGTCGAACGCTTCGAGGTAGCGCTCCCGCATCCCGGTGAAGGACAACCCGTCGAGCCAGGAATAGTTGGAGATGAAGCAGACCACGCCCTGGCCGGTCTTCTCCGCGATGCGCCGCTCCGCCATGCGGAAGAAGCGGACATAGAGATCGTTCAGGCCCTGGCCTTCAGGCCGGCGCACGCGCCTGGTCGTGCGATAGGCTTCCGAGAGCTCGCGTTCCTCGTCCACCGCCATGCCCGCGAAGCCGTTGTAGGGCGGGTTCCCCAGGATCACCAGAATCGGTGTCTCCTGCTTCACCCGATCCGCCCGGTCGCGTTCCTCTTCAAGCTCCGGGAAGGGAAGCGGCTTGTTCATGTGCGCCTCCCATCCGGTCAGCGCGTTGGTGAGGAATACTCCCGCGCGCTCGGTTCCGTCGTCCGCCAGCGTCGCGTCGAGGTTCTGCATGGTCAGGCCGACCTGCAAATGCGCCACGACGAACGGCGCGGGCATGATCTCGAATCCGAACACCCGCTCGGTTGCCGCCTTCCTCACCGCCACGCCCGCGAGCGCACCGCGTCCTTGTCCTTGGAGATTGAGAGCGATGCGTCGGAGCACTTCCGCCAGATAGGCCCCCGTGCCGCAGCACGGGTCCAGCACATAGACGTTCTCCGCCGCGAGTCCGTCGGAAATGCCGAGATCGTCCTTCAGCGCCTTGTCCACACGGGCCACCATATAGCGGACCACTTCCGTCGGCGTGTACCAGACGCCCAACTGCTTGCGGAGGGCGGGGTCGAAGGCTTCGAGGAACGGCTCGTAGAAATACGGCACCGCCTCGCCCTCGTTGAACCGCGAGAAGAACTCGGCCCGGTCCACGCGGTCGAGTGCCGCAGCCGTCCAGTCCAGCACCTCGACCAGGCCGAGCGACTGCAAACGTCCCGGGTCGGACAACTGATGAAACAAAGCTCGCAGCACGGGCGCACGCAGGTACCAGCCCGCGTCGTGCCACCGGAACCGCGCCGGATTGTAGCCGCCCTCGAACAGCGGGCCATCGCTGTTCCTCGTCTGCCGTGACCACAGCACCCACGCGGAGAAGACGCCGTAGAACAACGTTTGAATGAGCGTCGAACGGAAAAGGCGTTCCCCGCGCCTGCCCTCGAACCGAATCCCGAGTGCTTCTTCCAGCGCCGACCGGACCGTAAGGAGCGATGGCGCGTTCCCCGCCGCCTCGACACGGGCCAAGCCGTCGCGTGCGTAGGAAGCGAGCAGCCACGCCAAGTCCTTCGGCTCGGCCAGAGCGGCCCGGTGCGAGAGCGCCCGGGCCAGATACTCGCCGAGGCCCGCGCCGACCTGCCCGGCGAAGGCGCGGGGCCTCTTCACCTTGCGCCAGAAGTCGTCCGCATCCTCGGCCAAGTGGAAGGCTTCGAGTCTAGCGGGGCCGCCCACGCCGTCCGCGCCCACCAAGACGAAGTCCCGTAAATTCGTCACCATAACCAGACGGTAACGGTCCCAATAGCGGCTCACCTGATCGGATTTCGCCGTCAACCAAGCATCGTCACCAACGCCCTTGACCTCGACGACGCCACGCTCGGGAACCTGCCCCGGCCTCGGACGGCCCTTCTGAACCTGCCTCGCCGTGTACAGGGCAAAGTCGGGATGGCCGGCCCCCTGATCCGCCAGTTCCAGCACGCAGAACACCTTGGGCTTGAGCGTGGATCCGACCGCGCGCAACAAGCCCTCCAGCGCCGGATAGTACGAGCGCTCTCCCGTCGCGCCGCCCGATGCGCGCACGCGCCGGAGATCGGCGAAATACGCCTCCACCGCAGCGAGCAGCTTCTTGTTCGATCCGGCCATCGTGTCTTCCCAGCGATTCGGACGAGCCTCTGCCGTGAGGCTCCCATCCGGCGATTCAAGGAAGATATCACGTCGAAACGGTTCACTGGCGGCATCGGTCTTGTCCAACACCGAGTCAGGCCGACCGGGGCAGTGGGGAGTGAGTCCACCGGGCCGACGTATGCTCGAGGGTTGGCTAGGGGAGGGAGCCCAGGAGTTGATTCAGGGCATCCTGGAGGAAGCCGAGAGCGGCACGCCACCGACACCGTGTACGTGGTGGACTACGTCTCCGGCGGCGGTACTGGCCCGACGACACCCGAGCCACCTCAGCCTCCCCAGGTCGATGGAGATTGCGCAGTTCGCGATCTGACCAAGACCGAGTTCCTGCCCGGCGAGCTGTACTGCGGGCAGCTTCACAGCCTGACAGAGGCATGGACGCACTACGCCCGGGCACCAAGGTCGACTGGAGATACAGTCGCGGATGGAATCCTGGTGTTCACTTCGTACAACCGGATCTGCGCCTACATCGGCTCGTGCCGCGCAACTGAGAGCGACGACGAGGTCCACACGTCCGGAACCTCCACCTACCAGTGGATCACGGTGCGGTAGGTCACGTTGGCAGCACTGTTGCTCATCGGCGTGATACGCCGTCGGGCCGGGAACCTGCGACGCACCTGCCGGCCCGACGGCGAACGCGCTCCGGTGCAAGCACCGTCACCGATTGCTCGGCGAAGAGCGCCCTATGCGAGGCAACAGGGCAGAAACTTACCGGCGGCGCGACCGTGCCCGCCCCGGTCACCACCTCCAGAAGCCAGTGCGCCTCCACGCCCTGGCCGAACTACACCAGGTCAACGGGCCCCCGGTTCCCGACGGCGGCGCCGTCCTCCGCTTCGGCCCTCCGAGTGACCCGCATGACCCGCTACGGCTCAGTAAGCCCGTAGAGCTGGCGTTCACCACCGGCCCGCCGCCAGTCATGGCCGCGCCGGGCGAGCGCGGGCGCGTCCAGATGGACAATTGGGCGGAGTATCTGGCGGGCCGGGGAGCAAGCACCGAGGCTTAACCTAATCTTCGTTGTGCCGCCGCTTCCGCGACGGGCTCAGAGGCCGTTTCCGGGCGTTCCACGGGCATTTCGGGAAAGCTACGGGCCGTCGGATCGCCGCTGACGCGCGATCGCGGGTCGCCGAGGGGTACGGGTAGGGCGGAATGCGGCCACGGCAGAGAGCACCGCCGTCACCAAGGAGCGCCTGGTCACCCGTCGCCCTCGTCCTCCGTGACGCTGGTGAACAGTAGGCCGAGGAGCTTGTCCGCGACGGACCGGGGGCTCGTGAGCGAGCCGGATGTCGTACGCGGCCTCCAGGGCCTCCCGGCGATCCTGCACGCGCCAGAAGACCGGGGTGGGCTCCCCGCCGACCATCGTAATCGTCACCCTCATCGTCCCTCACCCTCTGTCCTCAGAGCCGCCGGCTGATGAACGACGGGACGGCCGACTTGGCCGGTGAGCGTTGCGCCCGGACCCCGGTCCCAGCCGCTAATTGCGAGCTGTCGAGGCCCGATCCGTTGGGCGGGCCAAGGCTGGCTCCTGACACCGTTAGGCGTCATGAGCCAGCCTACCCTTTGGGGCCACGCTTCGCGGGTCCCCGGCAGGGGCTGGCGAGGGTGGCTCCGCCCCCTTCGATTCCCTGGACGCCCGCGCTCCGGCAGGCCATGGCGCGCACGCGGCCGGCAGGTCGCGCGCATCGGCGGCAACCTCAACCACCTCGGGGCAGTTTCGGGCTTGGTCGAGCGCCGACGCCGACCTCACTGGGACGACTTGCCGAGCCACCTAGCTGGTGAAAAGCCGCGACCGGCGGCCGGATTCGTTGATACGCCGCGCTCGCAGCGGCGCTTGATGGCCTTCCCGCTAGGGATTGCTGGAGGGGAGCGACCCCCGGCGGAGGGTGGCATGGGTGTGCACATGCCAACCCTCCGCGATGCCGATCGAGGCATCGAATCCGGGGGGTCGCTCCCATCCACGCCGACGCTGCCCCGTGCAGCACCGGCGGCCGGGTAGCGCTGCGCGCAACCATAAGCGATCATGGTGGATAGGCGATCCAGACGCGTGCACATTTGCACAGGCGCAAAGTGTGCATTGACCTGCAAGGTCTCATGCACATCGCCGTGTGGCATCGGGGCGTCGGCTCCTCACAGAAACCGCGCTGCCGCGAGCCGGACCGTCCGCCATGTGTCGGTGCGGTGCATCAGCCCCCGTCCAGCCTGTCTGCGAGCTCGCTTCTTGAGCGCCACCATTCGCCTGAGTGCGCCCTGTAGATCGCCGCACACCTCCTCGATCCACCGGTCATCCCCCTTGAGGACGGCCTGCTTGACCCGGTCGATCTCGAGGCTGATCTCCGCGTCGAACTCGGATGGGCGGGGGTCTCGCGCCCAGTTGGCGAGCACCCTCTCCGCCCGGCTCCGCTCCTGCCAGGTCCGGGCCACAGCGACGACTTCTATCCTTCCACCTGGCACTGGGGCTCGCGGCCGTTGCCGCCGCCATCTACGCCGTCGCGTGAGCCGCCGGACTCGCCGACCTGGGGCGGCGCGTCGATCTCGCCTATCTAAATATCCCGTAAATTGTTGTGGCTATTAGATCATTGGCTTGGGCGCATCTAACAGTGCCCCCAGAGTTGCCCCAAACGTGTAGCTGCATCCACCCCTAGGCGCTTTCGCCTTCCACCGCTACTCCCCCTGCTCAACAAGTAGGCCATCGGTGCGGCGCGCCATATACTTGGAATCCAGCTGCCGCCCGGAACACGCCCGCGCAGCAACGTGTCCGCCCCAACTCACGTATCTGCTGCTCCCGCACATGCATAAGAAACAAGTCCAGGCTGCCCGACCTCCGCCCGTTCGAACCTCTTCCGAGCCCTGCCGATAGCTGATCCAGCAATAGGCTGACTACCTGGCCGGTGCAACTCACAAACTGTAGATTGCACTGCTGTGACGATGATCCGCCCCGCCTGGCTACTTCGTCCTTCCATCGGCCACCCACCACCACTAGCCATACTACTACATCTATATAAAAGAGGTGACGATGGGGGGAGACAAGGTGTTTGCGGGATTCGTGCAGACGGAAACGGAGAACGCCCGGGTTGACCAGCCCCCAAGAGTGGTACCACCTACTGTGTTAGTCCGACCGCCTCCTGGAGCCTGGGGAGAGTCTGGGGAGGATTGAGGAAGGCCGGCTCAGGCCGGATCGCCTCCGGGGCCGGCGGCTGATAGGCCAGAGAGCTATGCGGTCGGATGGTGTTGTACTCCCGCCGCCACTGCTCGATGAGCACCTGTGCCTCCTCCAGAGAATAGAAGATCTCGCGCTTCAGCACCTCGTCGCCGAGCGTTCCGTTGAAGCTCCGCGCGCGCGCTTCGCGCATATCGCGGGCGAGCCAGATAAATTCCCTCTACAACCTGCGCGGCTTCGACGGCTCGGTTCCCGTACCGGCTTCCTAATCGTCATTCTGTTGCAAGCAGCTAGACCCGGAACAGCAACCGCGCTTCCGAAACGATGGTGTCGTAACGTTCACCGAACTCGGCGAACTTCTCGCGGTTCGCTACTCCCAGGACTGGCCGGACCGGGGCGGGATCTCTCGATCAAATCTCCCTGAGTTCAGGATCACTTTCCCCAGGCAGCTCCGATCAACCTACCATCGATAGGTCAATTTCCCGTAGTAGAAGGCGCCGTTGAAGCCCCACGGCGTGTACTCGCTGTACTTCTCGCCGACGGACATCGCCCGCGCGCTCTCGTCCGGGTAGGTGTTGAACGCATTCTGCGCGCCGACGGCCAACGTTGCGCCGCCGACGAGGTCGATGCTCCCTTCCAAGTCGACGATCGGCTTGCCGTCGAAGAAGCCCTGCTCGATGCCTCCCGACGGCAGGTAGACCTCGGCGAAGCCGCTGTCGTAGTCGTACCAGCCGCCGAAGTAGTTCAGCCGGCCGATAATGCTCACCCGCCCGACCTGCTGGGTCAGACCGACGTTCCAGCGGATGCGCGGCAAGGCGTATGCGAACTCGGCCATCCGCCGGTCGTTGAGCAGCCCCTTCTCGTTGTCGGTCACCTCGGTGTCGGTGTAGTTGAAGATGGCGCTGATCACGGTGTTGCCGCGCAGCGCGAGCGGTGTGAAGGTCGATACCAGATCGATACCTTGCGACGCCGTCGCGAACGCGTTGGTGAAGAACCGGAACTGCCGTAGGTCGCGAGCGGCGTCGACGCCTTCGGCCAGCAGGGTGTCGATCTCGTCGGCGGTCAGGGTGAAGTTGCTCGTGATCCCGATCCGGTCCGATACGTTGATGCGGAAGTAGTCGGCCGTGAAGGTGAACTGGCCGTTATCGAAGACGACGCCGGCGGTGTAGTTGATTGACTTCTCTGGGGCGAGCGGCTGGCCGCCGCGCAGTGCCGCCAACGGCGAGATCGACGGGATGGAGCCGTTGTTCACCAGATCCCCGAGCGCCGGGTCAAAGATGGTCGAGATGTTGAAGCCGTTCTGCTGTCCCGGTGTCGGGGCGCGGAACCCGCTGCTCACGCTGGCGCGCACGAAGTGGAAGCGGCCGGAGAGCTTGCTGTTCATCGTCGTGCCGAAGTCATCGAAGTGCTCGATGCGAACGGCGGAGCCGACGGTCCAGTCGCGCTCGATCCCATTCAACTCGATGTCGCCGTAGAGCGCGACGTTGCTGCGGCCCCAGGTCCCGGCGGCCATCGGCCCGTAACCGAAGAATCCGTTGGATCCGGCCGAGAAACCCTGTCCCCGGCCGTAGGGGCCGACCGTCCACGATGCCGGATCGCCCGCGGTGGTCTGGTACTGCTCGTTCCGCCATTCCGCCCCGGCCGCGATGTTGACCATGTCGGTGGCGGCGTAGGAGAAGTCGGTGTTGAGACCGACGTCGCGCTGCCGGTTACTGCCGAGGTTGAACGCGGTCGGCGTGTCGGGGCCGAGTGAGGCGTTAACGGTGTTCTGGATGAAGAGGTCGGTCTCGTGTGCGCCGAGCGATGCGCTCACATCCCAGTTGAACCCCTCGGCCGTAAAGCCGCGCACGCCGACGACCACGGACATGTCCTGCGCCTCGCCCCCGAAGCTGGGCGTGAAACCGCCGGGAAATCGCTCGCGGAACGAGAAGCAGTTCGGGTCCTCGAACACCCGCTGCAGGGCGACCGGATCGGCCACGTTGTTGGTGATGGCCACCGTTGGGCAGTTTGCCGACCCCGCCCCGTTCGCCATCAGCACGTCGCCGATCAGCAGGCTCTGGCCGTTGTCGAGGCTGAAGACGCCGCCCCGCGTGTTCGGATTCCGGAAGAAGAAGCCGCCGGTCACCTTCTTGCTGGCGTAGTTGGTATGGCCGTAGACCTGTACGCCGGCGGCGGCGGTGTATCCGAAGTTCCCGAACAGCTTCAAATCGTCGTCGATGTCTGGCGAGCCCCAGACCTGCGGCGTGTCGGACATCACGCTGGTGTTGCCGGCGGCGATGAGCGCGATTGCATCGCTGCGGGGCGCGCTGCGGTTGGTCGGGTTCGAGCCGCCGTACTCCAGGCTGAGGTTGGCGAAGCCGCGGGTGCCCAGCGGCAGACCGACGTTGGCGGCCACGTTCATCGCCTCGCCGTCGCCGTCACCGAACGTGCCGGCGCCGTACTCCAAGGAGCCGCCGGATGCGGCGTCCTTGAGTTGGAAGTTCAGCACGCCGGCGATGGCGTCCGAGCCGTACTGCGCGGCCGCGCCGTCCCGCAGCACTTCTACCTGCCGCAGGGCGATGGCCGGAATGGCCGAGATGTCGGGTCCCTGCGACCCGAAAGCCACGCCGTTGCCGCCGTGCCAGTCGATAATCGAAGAGCGGTGGCGGCGCTTGCCGTTGACAAGGACCAGGGTGTGGTCCGGAGCCAGGTTGCGCAGCATCGCCGGCCGAACGACGGTGGAGGCGTCGCTGATCGGCTGGGTGTTGACGCTGAATGACGGGACCACCGTTCGGAGCTGGTCCTGCAGGTTGACCGTTCCCTGGCTAGTGAGGTCGGTAGCCGAGACCACGTCCACGGGGACGGGAGATTCGGTCACCGTCCTGGGCGGCGCCCGGCTGCCGACCACGACCAAGCCTGCGAGCTGAACTGCCTCCTCCTCAAGCGTCACATCCAGCTGGGTGGTCTCGCCGTTGGCGATCGTGACCTGCTGGGTCACCGATCGATAACCGATTACGTTGAACACGACATCGTGGCTACCAGCCGGCAGGTTGGGAATATCGTAGGTGCCGGTGGCCCCACTGATGGATCCCCTACTCAGTTCGGGCAGGCTCACCTGCACACCCGCGACGGGCGTGCCCGTCGCAGAGGATGTTACGGTTCCACTGAGCGTGCCCTGCGCCGTTAGCGCGCCTGCTTGGACGAGGGCCAACAAAAGACTTGCAGCCGCTGCTGTTCGTAGCACTGTGGAGCCCTCCCGTGGATGATATGTACCACGCTGGACGCTGGACGGTGGCCCGCACGTGCGCGTGTGCACCGTAATGCAGGCGCGGCAGGCAAGCAACACCGGCGGGGCGCTGGCCGACGTCGTACGTCAACACATCGCCGTCGGGATCCTCCGCCGTCACTTGGCCGAGATCGACCGGCAGCTGGCGGCCGTCCCGATTCTCCGGCAACTCGAAGCGATCGACCGGCTGCTCGAACGCCGCCGGCCGGTTGACAACCTTCTGCTTCGTTGTGACGAGCCCCGACGCCCTCGGCGACGTGAGCGGCGAGCCGGGCCGAGGCTTCCGAAGGCTGGATTCTCCGAGGGGTAGGGGTAGGGCGAAGCGCGCTCCTTGTCGGTGTGCGCGCAAGTGTCGATGTCCCGCCCTGCCATGCCTGGACTGGATCGTCAACATCCCTGACCGCACCACCCGCCGCAGTGGCCGGCCTGCCGCAAACGGGTCACGTCCTCGACCCGCCCCGACTGATGCCTCCCACACCTTCGAGCGGGGCTCCAGGAGCTGATCGAGGCCCCGCTGGCAGACTGGCCGGACGCCCCGCCGTTCCAATTCGATCCCGATGGATCCACCAGGAACATCAATCATCTCCTACGCATTGACATGATTGCCAAAGCGTCTGCACCGTCACTCGCATGGAGACGCTGGGGCAGCAGTTCGATGTCGCGAGTGGCCGGGTTTCTCCAGCACACGGGCGTGGGACCCACGACGTTCGGTCGGCAAGCAGGGTGAGCGATCCGAACCCCGTACGTCAGCTGCGTCTTGGCCGCTCTCCGAGGCTGGCTACGGCCGGCCAGGTCCCGGCGTTCATGGAAGCCTGCGACCGGACCGGCCGGCTCCGGGATTCCGTCTTGAGGCAAGGAGACAGAGCGACTCGCCAGCTGGCCGGTCGCGGGCGGATCCACTGCGGTAGCAGCCGGCAAACGCGGTGCGCCTCTCCGGGGCGCGCTTCCGATGACCGGCGTGCGAGTCATGCCACAACCGGAGTGTGAAAACGACACGGGGCGTCGATTCACAATCTGCCCATGCACGGATTCACACGGGACTCCCCGCCTATCCGCCGAGCGCGCAGTGTCTTGCGCCTCCGCGGCCCGGCCGGCCGTGGCCAGACGGTGGACTGACTGACAAGTCGCCGAAGAGCCGGATGCGGGTAAGTGGTCCACACGGCAGTCCCTAGCCACGCGATCTGTTGGAGAACATCGGCTGCCCTCAGGAACGCAAGGGCCTACAGGGGATGGCGTAGGCCGGTCCCCTGATGCGCCTGATGGGGCTTCAGCGGCCTCACGGGCGCCGCGCACCAAGCGATCCGCCCCAACCCGATCGTAGCCTGAAGCGCTCATCCGGTGGCGATCCGACGCCCAACGCAGCTTGAGCCTAGCATCAGGAACCCAGGTCCCGATTCCTAGCCGTCCCGATGCCTCCGGTCCGACGGGTCCGATCCCGCTTGCGGTAGTCCGAACGGCGTGTGCGCCCACGGAAGGGCCTCCTCTACGGTCCTACCAGCCGGAACCGCCGACGATGAGCGCGACGGCGACAAGCGCGCAGGAGAGCGTGCGATCGTTCAAGGAACGCGTCTTATAGTGGGCATACCGTTTCAAGGTGATCCTCTACTGGTACTCGTCAGCATGGAGGACCAGCGGATCTATTTTACCCTTATCGAAATAATACTCTTGGAGTTCCACAGCTGACACGTTCAGGACGTATTCATTTTCGAGTGACTGAATGTCCTGAATTAGTTGCTTGAGATGATTCGCAAAGGTGCTCTGCGAGACTCCATCTCTGAAAGGTTGCATTTTCATATCTGCGTGATCTCGCACGCTATCGTCTCGGTTGATCCCGTCCGCGCGCTTCCATGTCCGCGCTCGCTTACCTACAACGAATCACATCCGAAGGCAGGGGGGTGGGAGTCCCCCGGCGACAATGACCTGCCCCGAAGAGCGGTACCACAACCTATGTTAGTCCCAGCACCTGTGGAGGGCGGTGAAGGACGGGCATCCTCAGGAACCAGGGCGACGGCTTAATCGCCTCAGGGGCCGGGGGAAAGCCGCCGCAGGCGCTGTGGGGTCGGACGGTATCGTACTCGCGCCTCCATTGCTCGACCAGCACGGCCGCCTCCGCCAACGAGCAGAAGATCTCCCCGTTCAACAGCTCGTCCCTGAGCTTGCCGTTGAAGCTCTCGTTGTAGCCGTTCTCCCACGGGCTGCCCGGCTCGATAAAGAGCGTCTCGACGCCCACGCGCCCCAACCACCGCCGCACGGGCTTCGCGGTGAACTCCGGTCCGTTGTCCGACCTCAGATACTCGGGAGGCCCGTGTCGGACGAACAGATCGGCCAGCACCTCGAGCACGTCGTGCGAGCGGATCTTGCGAGCCACCACGATCGCCAGGCACTCCCTCGTGTGCTCGTCCAGCACTGTCAGCAGCTTCAGCGCACGCCCGTCGTGCGTCCTCGAGGCCACGAAGTCGTACGACCAGACGTGGCCCCGATACAGCCGGCCTCAGCCGGATGCACGATCCGTCGTTGAGCCACAGCCGACCTCGCTTCGGCTGCCGCTCCGGGACCTTCAGCCCCTCCTGCCTCCAGATCCGCTCCACCCGCTTGTGCTTCACCCCCCAGCCCTCGATGCGGAGCGTGTCCGTGACGCGTCGCTAGCCGTAGCGGCCGAATCGACTCGCGAGTCGCACGATATCACCTCGGAGCGCCCCCTCGTCACTCGCCACTCTCCTCGCCCCGCGCTGGGTCGTGCGTGGCTGCCCGAGCACCCGGCACGCTCTCCTCTCCGACGCCCCGAGCTGCTGACGTACACGCACCACACAACGTCGTCGGCCCTCGGGGCTCAGAAGTTTCCCTTGGCCGCTTCCTCCACGATCAGCTTGTCCAGTGTCAAGTCCGCCACTGCTCGCTTCAGGCGCCCGTTCTCGCGCTCGAGCTCCTTCAGGCGCCGTGCCTGGCTCACCTTCATCCCGCCGTACTCCCGCCTCCACCGGTAGTACGTCTGCTCGGTGATGCCGAGCTCCCCCCTGATCAGCTTCACGGATTTGCCGCCGGCCAGACCGACCTCTGCCTCCCGCACTGCAGTGATGATCTGCTCCGGAGTGTGTCGCTTCCTTCCCATCCTGACCTCCTCGCTGAAAAGCTTCGGACCAGGCCGATCCTAACATTGCACCTGGTCTCGTTTCAGCGGGTCAGGTCAGGGCAGGTCAATCCGGCTCGCGCGCTTCGCTTGCGGTCACCACATTAGCCGCGCAGCAGAATCGCGAGTCCGTTAGGCGGCATCGAGAGCAAATCTGCGCAGCTAGGGCAGCGACATGAACTGGGAAGCCATTGGCGCAGTCGCAGAGATAATTGGCGCTGCGGCGGTCGTGATTTCCTTAGTCTATCTCGCCGTGCAGATCCGACATACGGTGCGCCGGACGGCTGCCGACAACTTGCAGTCAACCGTGGAACGGTGGGTTGGGTGATTGCTGGATGAAGTACCGTAGGGCGCTTAGCTCAGCTGGTTCAGAGCGCCTGCCTTACAAGCAGGAGGTCAGAGGTTCGAATCCTCTAGCGCCCATGGAAGTTACTAGGGTAGAGGTTTCAGGAAGTGCACGAACCGTGCACGATAAGTGGCAGTTCGAGTCGGGTTATCGGCCTTCCAGGGCAGCGTTCAAGCGGGTGATGGGGTCGGTCATAGGTTCCCTGCCTGCCCGCTAAGCTCCTCCGCCCAGCCGAGCGTGAGCGTTGTCAGCCGCGATCGCGCGGTCCCGATTCGGGCGGGTTCTCGTCCTCGGCTTCGCCGCTTGCGGGCGCTGATCTGGTTGCCTCTTCACGGCTGCGGCGTTTGGCCTTCTCCTCATTCTTCTTCTGCTTCCTCAGCTCTCGCTGCTTCTTCTCGAAGCCGTAGTTCGTGCGTCGCGCCACTGTCCCTCCTGATGAATTCGGCCCGCGCCCTCCCGCTTGGAGCCCGCGCGCTTTTGGAATGAAGGGGTCCTACGAGCTGTCCTGAGTCAATCCCAAAGTTAGTTGAAACTGGAGCGGCCTCCGTCTCAGGCGACAGCATGTGAACGGCTCTCGATTTCGCGCTTCAGCAGCTCGTTTCGGAGCGTGCCGTTAAAGCTCTCATTGTAGCCGTTCTCCCACGGGCTGCCCGGCTCGATGAACAGCGTCTTCACGCCTAGCTCACCGAGCCACTGCCGAACCACTCGGGCCGTGAACTCCGGACCGTTGTCGGAGCGAAGATTCGCCGGTGGACCGTGCTCGGCAAACAGCTCGCTCAGCGTCTGCAGAACATCGTCCGCCTGAAGCCTGCGAGTCACCACGATCGCCAGGCACTCCCGGCTGTACTCATCCAGCACCGTCAGCATCTTGAGCGGCCGTCCATCATGCGTCCGGTCCGCCACGAAGTCATACGCCCATACATGGTGTCGGTACAGGGGCCGCAGTCGGATACAAGAACCGTCGGTCAGCCACAGCCTTCCCTCGTTTCGGCTGCTTACTTGGCACCTTGAGCCCCTCCTGTCTCCAGATCCGCTCCACCCGCTTGTGGTTCACGGCCCAGCCCTCCGTCCTCAGCATCCCCGTCACCATCCGGTACCCGTAGCGCCCGAACCTGCGAGCCACCTTCACCACGTCCTCTCTCAGGGAAGCCGGTTCAAGGCCGACGCAGGAAGGCGACGTGCGTTCGGTACGTACCTGAGAGTAGGCGAACGGGTTTGACCTTAGAGCACGGCGTGTAACAACAATCCGTCTAACTATGATTCTACGGATCCCCGCCTAACCCGCACTGTTCAGCCCGAGCGAATGCGAGGGTTCTGCGAACCAGTTTTCTCTGGAACGCTACATCCACAACGGTCCATCTATTTCTGGGAGGTAAGACATGGCAGACAACGACCTCAGTGAGTCCCATCTTTAGTTGAAATTGAAGCGGCCTCCAACCTCAGGTAACGTGGGTGTGCGACCACACCACGGGATCACAAGAGAGGAAGGAGGGCCACCGATGGGAAGGATGCCAAGGCTCGTCGAGCGGGGGCAAGAAGGACCGGCGGCTCGGGGAACCGAGGGAGGTGAGTTGGGAGGAGATCGAGGCGCTGGAGCTGGACCCTCGGGTGGAGCTGATCCGGCAGCTGATTCCGCTGGGACTGGCGGAGGTGGGCCGGATGCTCGAGGAGGAAGTGGAGCAACTGGCGGGGCAACGTCACGCCAGGAAGACCGAGGACGATCGACATTGCCGGCATGGGCATAACCCAGGGTCGGTGCGGTTGGGCGGCCAGCGGCATCCGGTGCGAGTACCGCGGGTGCGAGGCCCGGCCGGAGAGTCGAGGCTGGCGGCGTATGAGCAGCTGCATGGCTCGCCCGGCGAGATGGACGAGGGGCTGTTTCGGAAGGTGCTGCTCGGGATCTCGTGCCGGGACTACGAGGCAGCGGTCGAGGCGGTGCCTGGAGCCATCGGGCTGTCGAAGTCGACGGTCTCGCGGGAGTTCAAGAAGGCCACGGCCGCGAAGCTGAAGGAGTTTCAGGAGCGGGACCTCTCGGGTTACGACGTGGGGTGGCACTCGTCCTGGACGGCAAGAGCTTTGCCGAGGACGAGATGGTCGTCGCGCTCGGGGTGACGACCAAGGGGGACAAGGTCTTCCTCGGGTTCGTCCAGACCGACACGGAGAACGCCGTGGTGATCCGATCCTTCCTTCGGAGTCTGAAGGACCGAGGTCTCGACCTGTCGGCCGGAGCGCTCGTGGTGATCGATGGAGCCCGCGGTCTCCGGAGCGGCGTCCTGGCGGTCTTCAAGGGACAGGTGCTCATCCAGCGGTGCCAGTGGCACAAGCGGGAGAACGTGATCTCGTATCTGCCGAGAGCGGAGCAGAAGGGCTGGCGCCAGCGTCTGCAGCGCGCCTACCAGCGGCCCACGTACGAAGAGGCCGTCAAGGACCTCAAGGCCCTGCGCCAGGAGCTCGCGGGGGTGAACCAGTCCGCGGCGGCCAGTCTCGATGAGGGGTTCGAGGAGACCCTCACCCTCCACCGGTTGGGAGTCTTCCCCCTGGTCGGCCAGTCGCTCAAGACCACCAACGTGCTCGAGTCCGTGAACGCCCTGGCCGAGCAGAGGTGCGGACGCGTGGACCACTGGAAGAACTCGAGCCAGAAGCACCGATGGCTCGCGACCACGCTCCTGGAGATCTAGTCACGGCTCCGGAGGTTGCTCGGGTACCGACACCTCCCGCTCCTCAGGGCCGCGATCCAGAAGGACCTCGGGATCACCCTTCCCGAGAGCCGTTCACATGCTGTCGCCTGAGACGGAGGCCGCTCCAGTTTCAACTAACTTTGGGATTGACTCTTACCTTTCCGTTAATTCGCCTGTTGTCGTCCGCATGCTTGGTAGTTCCGAAACCGGGCCCAGGCGCTGGGCAGTTCCCGCATGTGCGGGAGCGTTACAACTCCACCCCCTGTCTCAACTAGACGCTCAGCGCCTATCGGTGGAGGGAGTAGGTGAGCTTCAGGACCAACGAAGAGTTGGACAGGTCGGCGTACTCACCGTCGGTAAAGCGTGTCAGATTGTACACCAGGTAAACGTTGTCGATTTGGCGGAAGATGTAGTTGAAGCGCAGTTGGATGGCAGCCAGGTCTCCCGAGCTGTTGTACTGCAGGAACGCCGAAGTGAGGAGGGAGCCGGTGATTGAAACGTTCGTACGGAGCCCAGCCAGATGAGTAGTGAACGATCCCTCGGGCAGGTCGACGTCGTTTAAGCTGTAGCTGGGCTGCAGGGACAGGTTCGGGCTCGGTCGGACATTGCCGCTCAGGGACACCGAGCGCTTGGTCCCGGTCCAGAAGTTGCCGACCTCTCCGCTGAGTGTTCCCTGAACGGTCCGGCCGTTGAACGTGTTTAGTTGCAGATTCACCGAGCTCCACTCGTAGCGGCCCTCGGCGAGTGTTACGTCCGGTGCGATCGGGAAGAGTCTCTCGAGCCCTTCGACGCGATTCGTCAAGGTCAGGGAGACCTGGTCTCCACTCTCGAAGAACGTGCCTAGGCGCAGCACTGCCCGCCGAGTCCTCAGGTCGCCGTCGTCGTCGTGGAAGTAGACAAGGCTGGGAGAGATATCGAACTGCCGGATGCGATCGGTGGTGGGCCGGGGCCTGAGAGAAAAACTCCCACCCATCATACGTTGCCGGCGGATGACGAAACCGACCCCGGGGTTGAAGTCCGACGAAATGTCGAGGACCGTGAACCCAGCTTGTAAGAAGTCGTCGCGCCACTGGACAGCGGCGTGCCGGACCCAACCCTCTCCGTCGGCTTCCGGCTCGAAGGAGCGGGCCAGCATCGCACCCACCTGCAGGTGCTCGGCGATCACCAGGTTGGCGTCGGCAGCCAGAACCCGGTTGTAGCTGCCGCCCCCCTCGCGACTCGTTACAACACCGCCGATGTAGGAGCGCCCCATAACCTCTCTGCGCACGCGACCCACAGCGAAGGTCTCACCCGCCGCGCCTTCGATCGCGTCGGTCCGAGCGTAAAGCATCCCCACATCGAGTCCGGCTGCCTTCCCGGTCAGCTTACCGCCCCCGAGGATGGACTGCGGCGCTCCGCCGGCCAGCCCAATCTGCCGGCTATAGAACAGCTCCAGCGGCGGCGGCCCGAAGTGTAGCATGTTGATGCCCGCTCGCATCGCGTCTCCACCTTCGATGAAGAACTGACGCTTCTCGGGAAAGAACAAGCTGAACCGGGTGAGGTTCACCCGCTGCTGGTCAACCTCCGTCTGCGCGAAATCAGGGTTAACCGCCAGATCGGCCGTCAGTTCAGAAGTAAGCGCGAGCTTGAGGTCGTCGATTCCTACATCGAGGACGACCTCTGAGCCTGAAGGGTCCGGCACGGCTCCCAGGCGCTCCGTCCCTGATACCAGATAGGGCCTGAAGCGAACGCGCTCCGCCTGCGTGATTCCGGTCAATCCTCGGAGCTGGCCTGCCTGCGACACGTTCGTAAACTCGTAGTCCTGGCTCCAGCCGCTCCAGTGGGCCGTCTCGTTCTTTCGCTTGATAACCCGTTCGAAGTTGAGCCCCCACTCCTGGTCCCCCTCTGCTGAAGCGAACCGCAAGATCTTGAAGGGAATCGCCATCTCGAGGGACCAACCGGTCTCGGTGACACGCGCCGCGGCCTCCCACTGTTCATCCCAATCGGCTCTAAGACGGCCCTCGTCGCGAATGGTCGCGTCAAACAGGGTTCCGAGCGGATTTACACGAAAAGCGAAGCCGCTACGATCGTCATCGAACGTGTCGAACAACACGGTGAAGCGGTCATCGCTATCCAGCGGATCGTCTCGTCGGAGCTCGGTTGCCCGTATCAACGAAGGTTCTGAGTCGAAGAGTTCCGCGGCGACGTAAAGAGTCGTGTCGTTGTAGGCGATCCGAACCACGGTACGCTCTGTGGCGAGGGAGCCCTCGGCCGGTTCTCTTTGCCGGAAGTCGCTCGCCACGGGGACCCCCACCCATAGCGACTCGTCCAGTGTCCCGTCGATCACGGGTGCGCTGCTCACTCGCGTGGCAGCGAGCTCTGCGGTAGTCCTATCCTGGGGTTCCTGGGGGGACACCTGTACGGCACCGAGAATGACGGCTACCGAAGCGAGGGAAATCGGACTAGTGATCATCCACATGCATGTGCCATGAGTGTCGGCGCTGGCGCTCACTCGTGACGGAGCGCTTCCGATCGGATCCATCAGCAGTTCGCCGTCCGAGAGCTTGCCCACTCATGACACCCGGCAAACGATCCCTGTTGAAAGATACGCGCGCCAAGCGCCCCGGACTCCCCACGCCCGGGGAAATGACACAGCAGAACCGAGGCGGACCCTGATCTGGACCCGTTAAGCCGAACGCCCCGCCTCCTCTCGACTTCGGCGGGCACAAACCCCGAGGCCTTCGGGGCCGCGGAGTGGAGTCTCCTCGCGGGGATCGCGACGATCTGGGGATCGTCGTTCCTCCTCATGGAGATCGGGCTCCA
Organism: Longimicrobiales bacterium; assembly: GCA_965198065.1. Lineage (GTDB taxonomy): Bacteria > Gemmatimonadota > Gemmatimonadetes > Longimicrobiales > Gaopeijiaceae > SHZS01. Next base: position 2,558,584 of record CBDAON010000004.1, read on the forward strand.
GTCGCTCCGGCCCGGGCTAATCACCTTCCTCCGGATCACGTTCGGGGCCGTCGCCCTGTTCCTCGTCCCCCGCGCCCGTCGAACGCGCGTCCGGAGCGAGGACCTCCCGCGCGTGGCGCTCCTCGGCGTCACCTGGATGGCGCTCCCCCTCCTCCTCTTCCCGATCGCCCAGCAGTGGATCGACTCGTCTGTCGCGGGAATGATCAACGGGGCAGTCCCGCTCACGGCTGCCCTCTGGTCCACCCTCCTCCTCGGGCGCCTCCCGCCCCGCGTCCAGGTGTTGGGGATCTCCGTGGGCTTCGTCGGAATCCTCGCGGTGTCCCTCCCCGAGCTTCCCCTCGGAGGGCTCGTGGTCGGCGGCACGGTGGAGACCGCGCTCGGCACCACGCTCGTGTTTCTCGCCGTCGTGCTCTACGGGCTCTCGACCAACCTCGCTGTCCCCCTCCAGCAACGGTACGGCTCGCTGGCCGTCCTCCTCCGCGCCCAGGTGGCCGCGCTCGTGATCGTGACTCCGGCGGGTCTCTATTCCCTCCCGGGATCGAGCTTCGAGTGGGGCCCGGTCCTCGCCATGGTGCCGCTCGGCGTGCTCGGAACGGGGGTCGCCTTCGTCCTCATGACCATGCTTGTGGGGCGGGTCGGGGGTCCTAGAGGCTCGGTCGCGATCTACTTTGTTCCGATCGTCGCGATGGCCCTGGGGGCCCTCCTCCTCGGCGAGGAGATCCACCCCCTCGCGCTCTTCGGGACCGGGCTCATCCTTGCCGGGGCCTGGGTCGCGTCCCGGCGGGAGCGGACGACTCCGGTGTCCGACGACGCTCGATCCACGTAGTGACCGGGTGCTCCTCAGGCGATAACTTCTGCCCCGCCGTGGGCTCCCTGGGGGCGCCGTCTCTCTCTAGAGCGGCGCCCCCGCGGCGTTCCTCCCGTTCACTTCGAGCTGTAAGCGATGGGCTCCACCAAGCCGAAAGGAAAGTTCGACCGGACCATCGTCGAGGGTCCGATCCGCCGTGCCGTCTGGAAGCTCGCGTGGCCGACGATGCTCCAGAACATCATCGGCGGTGTCCAAGGGATCGTGGACCACGCGATGGTGGGGCACTACGTGGGGTTCACCGGAAACGCCGCGATCGGCGTCTCGTGGCAGATCTTCCTAGTCGTCATGGTGTTCATCAGCTCCCTCTTCACCGGGATGGGCGTGATGGTCGCGCGCTTCGCCGGCGCGGACGAACCCGAGAAGGTGAACCGGGTCGTCTACCAGGCGTTCTTGACGGCCCTCATCCTGGCCTTCGTCATCCTTGCCCCCGTCGGGTATTTCCTTGCCCCGTGGCTCCTCGATCTCATCAATGCCACGGCGGAGGTCCAGGGGGAGGCGCTCCCCTACCTCCGCATCATGTTCGTGTTCAGCATCGGGATGCTCACGTTCTTCATGCTGGGCGGTGCGCTCCGTTCCGCGGGGGACCCCCGCACGCCGCTCCGGCTCGGGATCGTTCTCACGGTCCTGAACCTGATCCTGAACGTGATCTTCATTACGGGACCGGGTCCGCTGCCTGCCTTCGGGACGACAGGGGCGGCGATGGGGACCACGCTCGCGGGCGCGATCCTCATGCTCTACTCGTTCTGGCGGCTCTTCACACACCGCTGGGTCGTGGACTTTCACCGGGGCATGGACCTCCGCCCTGACTGGGAGATCATCCGAGCGCTGTTCCGCTTCGGGCTCCCCACCGGGATCCAGGGCGTCGCCATGAACATCGGGGGCGTGGTGATGCTCACCTTCGTCGGCTCCCTCGCGCTCTCGGCCCAGGCCCAGGCTGCCTACACGGTGGGCTACACCCAGCTCTTCTCGCTTATCACCTGGACCTCGGTGGGGCTCATGGGTGCCGCTGCGGCGGTAGCTGGACAGAACCTCGGGGCCGGGCATCCCGAGCGCTCCCTCCGCGGAGTCCATGTGGCCGCCAAGATCGGTCTCGCGGCGGCGGTGGTCGTCGGGAGCCTGTTCCTCACCATCCCGCGCGCACTTCTCTCCGTGTTCGGGATGGAGGATCCCGCGGTCGTGGACCTCGGCGTCGAGCTCCTCGCCTTCCTCAGCGCGTCGGGGCTCTTCGTCACCGTCGCGCTCTCCTACACGGGGGGTCTCCAGGGCACCGGGGACACGAAGAGCCCTCTCTACATCTCGATCATCTCGCAGGTCGTGGTCCCGATCGGGGCCTGCTCCGCGATCCAGCTTCTCCGCGGGCTCGAGCCCCGGGACATCTGGCTGGCGATCGTCCTGGGCCACCTGACCCGCGCCGTCCTCAGCACGCTCCGTTTCCGACAGGGAAAGTGGCGGAACATTGAGGTCGAGATCGGGCCTGCCCGGGCCGCCGGCTGACGCTCCGGCGTGCTCGTAGCCCCATCCGTCTTGACGGCCGCCCTGGGATCCCTACATATTTAGGCCAGACTAAATCAAAAATGTGGCTAGCCTAAAATGTGGCGAGCCTGGTGAATCTGGAGGGTGCGTGGGGATGCCGGGTCTTCGGGGGAAGAGAGTTGGGCGGCGGGGAGGCGTGTTTTTCCTGGTCGCTGTGGCGCTCGCAGGTTGCGACGCCATGCTCACGGCCGCGCCCGACGATCGCGACCTCTTCGACGCGCCGTTTACGGAGCTCACGACCGAGGAGCGTGCCGTCTTTGTGCGAGGCGATGCCGCGTTCGAGCGGACGTTCTCCCCGTCCGAGGGGTTAGGCCCGATCTTCAACGACCGCGGCTGCGCGTCCTGCCACAGCAGCGACGGCCGGGGGCGCCCCGAAAACGCCCTGGTCCGGATCGGGGTGCCTCCGACCATGTCGAGGGAGCTCGGGGGGCCCCAGATCCAGACACGTGCGATCCCCGGGGCGATTGCCGAGCCGATTCCCACGGGTGTTCCCTCGTCTGTTCGGCTGCCCCCGCCTGTCTTCGGTGTCGGGCTGATAGAGGCCATTCCCGCGGAGACGATTCTGGCCTTCGTAGATCCGGACGACGCGAACGGGGACGGGATCTCGGGACGGGCCAGCCTCGTCGCACCGCCCGACTGGGTTCCCCCCGGCGAAATTGGCGGGGGGCCGGGCCCGCAGCTCGGTCGTTTCAGCCGGAAGGCGCAGGTGAGCACGCTCCTCCAGCAGACCGTGGAGGCGTACCACGAGGACATGGGCATCACGAAGGACTTTCTCCCCGCCGACAACGAGAACCAGATCGGAGGTCCGCTCACGCGAGGGGCCGACCACGCCCCGGACCCGGAGCTTCCCGAGGCCGAGGTGCGGGCCGTGCTCGAGTATCTCCGGATGCTCACCCCACCCGCTCCGGGCGAGGAGACGCCCGAGCGGGCCGAGGGTCGTCGCCTGTTCCAGGAGATTGGGTGCGCGAGCTGCCACATCCCCTCTGTCCAGACGGGTCCCCATCGGATCGCGGCGCTTGAGTACCGCTCGGCGGAGCTCTACTCCGACCTCCTGCTGCACGACATGGGGGAGGAGCTCGAGGACGGGCGCCCGGACGGAGCCGCAGACGGCCGGGAGTGGCGGACTGCGCCGCTCTGGGGCCTTCGCGTCATGCGGGACTTCCTAGCGGGGGACGCGTTCCTCCTCCACGACGGGAGGGACCGCTCCGTCGAGGAGGCGATTGATTACCACGGTGGGGAGGCCGCCGCGTCGCGCGGGGCGTTCGACGCGCTACCGATGGACGGCCGGGCCGCCCTTCTCAGCTTCGTCGAGTCCCGCTGATGGAGCGCCGTCGTTTTCTCCGTGTCCTCGGTGGCGGAGGCCTCGCCCTGGGAGCTACAGGATGTGCCTCTGCGCTCCCACTGACGGTTCCCGGGGAGGGTGATCTGGTTCGGCTCATCCTCGGAGAGCACCCGGCGCTGTCCTCGTCCGGCGGGTCCCTCCGCCTCCGGATCGGGGGCGACGGCCGGCTAGTCTACGTCCTCGGCGTGGGGGAAGGGGAGTTCGCCGCGCGCTCTCCCATCTGCACGCACCAGGGGTGCACGGTCGAGGTGGAGGGGGCGTACCTGGTCTGCCCGTGCCACGGGTCCACGTACGCCCGCGACGGGACGGTCGTCCGGGGGCCTGCGCCCCTTCCGCTCCGGCGCTTTCCGACCCGAGTAGCGCCCGGGGGAGTCCTCGTGATCGAGACGGGGGAAGGATGAGAGGGCCAGACGTGTACCGTCCTGGAGCTCAAGGTCGCCGGAGCGTGGATGGGCGGGTGGTGTCGGCGGTCGCGAAAGCCCGCGGTCGGGTGGTCGACGCGGCCACGCTCGCGTGGACGCTGCTCCTCCCGGCCGTTCCTCTCGGGGCTCAGGTAGGGGCAGCCCCCGGAGCGGCCGGGGCCGATTCAACCTCCGTCCAGGAGCGGCCCTTCGTCGAGGGGGGCCAGTTCGACAAGCCCTACCTCACGACCCTCCTCGGCCGCATCGTGATCGGCGGGTACGCCGAGGCGCACGCCCGCTACGAGCGCGAGGACGGCGTCGAAAGCGAGCTCGGGTTCGAGGCCAAGCGCTTCAACCTCTTCGTGTCGAGCCCGGTGAGCGACTTCGTCCGCTTCGGCGCGGAGCTCGAGTTCGAGGAGGGTGCCGAAGAGATCAAGCTCGAGTTCGCCACCGTGGACCTGACGATCCACCCGTCCCTCGCCTTCCGCGCTGGGATGCTCCTGTCTCCGCTCGGGCGGTTCAACCTGTCCCACGACAGCCCATTGAACGCGTTCACGGACCGGCCGGTCGTCGCCACCGAGATCCTGGGAGTGGCGCTCTCGGAGCCGGGGCTTGGGGTCCTGGGGGCGCTGGCGTTCGGGGGTGGGACCGCGCGCGTCACGTACGAGCTCTACGCCGTGAACGGCTTCCATTCGGGGCTGATCGAGAGCTCGCCGGAGGGAACGCGCATTCCCGAGGGGAAAGGCGCCCAGTCGGACGGGAACAGCTCTCCCGCCTTCGTGGGTCGGGTTGCGGTGACCCCGAGGGTCGGCTGGGAGCTCGGCCTCTCGGCCCACCACGGAGCCTGGAACGACTTCGAGGAGGAGGGCCTCGAGGTGGACCGGCGCCGGAACCTGACGATCGGAGTGCTCGACTTCGGGATGGAGGCGTACGGCGTGTCGGTGCGAGGCGAGCTGGCAGCGGCGAGCATAGACCTCCCTCCCGGCCTTCGGGGCCTCTACCAGGCCCGTCAGCGTGGGTTCTTCCTGGAAGGGGTGCTCCCGTTCGGGATGGGCTGGGTCCCGACCATGCCGTCCTCGACGTTCAATGCTCGGGTCCGGTTGGAGGCCGTGGACTTCGACTCGGAGCGAGGCGGGGATTCGGTCAGGCAGGTGAGTGCGGGCGTGGGCTTTCGGCCGACTCCGGAGACCGCGCTCAAGCTCGATTACGTACGCGGTCGGAGTTTCGATCGCTTCGAGAACCCGGCTGATCACGCCCGCATCCTGCTCTCGGTGGCCACGTACTTCTGAACGTGAGAAGACGGGGAACGCATCGGGCTTCTTGGCCCACGGCGATCGCGGCCGCGGGCCCGCTGGCTGCGGCGCTCATCGTCTCCTGCGGCTCCTCTACCGAGCCCAGCGGTCCGGGTCCCGACGGTCCGGGCCCGGGCGCACAGGACGAGATCGTCCTGACCGAGGTGGTCTCGGGGCTCGGCACCCTGACCGCGCTGACCGCTCCCCCCGGAGATTCCCGGCTGTTCGTCGTCGAGCAGTCCGGACGAATCTGGATTGTGCGGGACGGGACGCTCGTCGCCACCCCGTTCCTGGACATCCGGAGCCTCACCTCCACGGACGGCGAGCGAGGCCTCCTGGGCCTCGCTTTCCACCCCGCGTACGCGACGAACGGCCGCTTCTTCGTGAACTACACGAACACGGGCGGCGACACCCGCGTCGTCGAATACGGGGTCGGGACGGACCCCGACCTGGCGGATCCCGCCTCGGCGGCCGAGCTCCTGGCCTTCGAGCAGCCCTTCTCGAACCACAACGGCGGAGATCTCGCGTTCGGCCCGGACGGCACCCTGTACGTGGCGACGGGAGACGGCGGGAGCGCCAACGACCCGCAAGGGAACGGCCAGAGCGTGCGGACGCTCCTCGGCGGCCTGCTCCGGCTGGACGTGAGCACGCCGGGAGAGGCGACGATCCCATCGGGGAACCCGTTCTCCGGGCGCCCCGCCGATGGGCGCGAGGAGCTGTGGGCGTGGGGCCTCCGGAACCCGTGGAGGATCAGCTTCGATCACGCGAGCGGACTCCTCTTCATCGCCGACGTGGGGCAGGGGGCGTGGGAGGAGGTGAACGTCGCCCGCGCGGACGAAGCCGCGCTGAACTACGGGTGGAGCGTCATGGAGGGCCCCGAATGTCGGGGGGGAGGGTCGTGTGACCGCTCGGGGCTAACGGAGCCTACCCTCGCCTACGCCCATCCCGAGGGGTGCTCGATCATCGGGGGCGCGGTCTATCGTGGGGGCCGGATCCCGTCGGCCCTGGGGCACTACTTCTACTCGGACCTGTGCAGCCGCTTCCTCCGGTTGTTTCGCTACGAGAACGGGACAGCCGCGGACGCCCGGAGCTGGGAACTCACCGCGCCCGCCCAGGTGAGCTCGATGGGGCAGGATGCTGCGGGGGAGCTCTATCTGCTCACGGTAGACGGACGGGTGCTGCGGCTCGATCCGAGCTGAGGCGCCACCAGGATCGTCCCTCTACGCCCCGCGCTTCGATCGTCTATCGGAATATGCTTGTGACGAGAATCGCGCCCTGGTCATGCCCGGTCCCGTAGCGCGTGGTCGCCTCCCCCGCGCTCAGGTACCGCATCTCCCGGATGTTCGTCGAGTCGATACTCCGCAGGATGTTGTTTCCACTAGTGGCGGGGAGATCGACCGTGCCGAATCGGGCCCCGTCGAGGTAGACGACGAGAGCGGTCGCCTGGCCGCCCGTGATGAACGAGCCTGTACCCCGGGGCCGGAGCCAGAGGGACCGGAGGCGCGACACCACAAAGTAGGCGTCGGCCGCAGTGTCCGAGATCTCCTCGATCTGGGCCGCCGTAATGACGTTCGAGCCGGACCCGCCGCCACCGCCGCCGCCGGTTCCGGCGGCGCACCCGGCGATCACCACGGCAAGCGAAACAGCGAGGGCCGGTGGAAAGAGAGGGGCAATGCGCCCCCGGCGACGGAAGAACATGGGACCTCCCAGGCCTGGGATGGAAGCAGGCGGGTAGACACATCCGATACCGGGCGTCACCAGTTAAGGTTCCGCCGGAGGCGGCCCGGGGCAAGGGGCTCGGCAGGTGGCGCGTGGATGCGGGAGTCCGGGGCCCGGAGGGATGGGGCTGCCTCGTCCTCCGGAGAGGCGCCCGCAGGGTCACCGAGCGCGCACGGCGAGCCCCTTCAGGTAGCTTCCCTCGGGGAAGGCGAGCGAGCGCTTCCACGATCTCTGCGCACCAGCGCTCGGCGCCCGCGCTCAGGGATTCGCAGACGAACGCGGAGCCGGCGGGGCGATCGGCCGTGGGTTGACCCACTGCCCAAGCGATCTATCGCGGAAGCACCGCCTCCGTTGGAGTCCCTTCCCGGACGATCCGGAGCCGGATCGGCTCCCCTGGCTCCGGCCGCACGCCCTGGCGATCGAAGAGGGGAATCGACGGGGCCCATACGGCTCTCGCCATGACCTCTCGGACCTCGTCGATCGTCGTCACGGGCTCGTCGTCCACTGCCATGATCACGTCCCCCGGGCGAAGGTCCGCCTCGTCGGCCGGACTGCCGTCGGCGACCGAGACGATCAGCACTCCCTCGGCCACGTCGAAGTAGCTCCCGAGTGTGGCGTTCACGTCGACGAGCTCGGCGCCCGCCACCGCGCGCTGGCCGATGAGGAGGGGCGTGAGGGAGAGTGACTGCGGCCACCCGGCCCCCCACACGAGGGAGGGGCGATCTCCACTGCCAGGGACGTAGGCAAAGGGGATGTCGGGGGGCGGAGGTGGGTTGCCGGGGGAGCCGAAGGGGACCGTGCCCGTGCCGAAGCCGAGCCAGTCCGGGCCGACCCAGAGACCTCCGAGGCCGTCCAGCCCCTGCGCTCGGAGCGTGTCCCCGAACCGGCGGTACTCCTCCAGGAGCCGGGCGCGGACCTCCTCGATCTGCTGCCGCTGGGTCTGGCTCTGCTGCCTCTGGGTCTGGGCCTGCTGGCTCTGCTGCCTCTGAGCTTGGGTCAGGTCGCGCTGCGCGTCGCGCATCCTCGCCGACTGTTCGTAGAGCGCCTCACGGAGAGCGTCGAGCTCCGTTCTCCGACTCTCGTTCACCCGCTCGATTGCGGCCATTTGCTCCTCGCTCAGCCGCTCAAGCAGGTCGCGAAGCAAGTCCATCTCGGTGCGAAGCTCTGTGCGGACGCGATCGGCATCTGAGCTCGCCGGCGGTGCGTCCTGAGCCTGCGAGGCCGCCGGGCCAAGGGCGACGAGCGTAAGGGCGACGAGTGAGTGTGGGACGAGCGATCGGGCGTAAATCATGGTGCCCCCCTTGTCGATGGGCCGGGGGCCGCGCCCCCGCCGACGAGCGAGATCCGATGGAGCGTGGCCTCCCGTTCGGCGATCGTGTTGATCATGAGTCCGTTCAGGAAGGGATCCGCGGGCGCGTTCCGTACCGCGTCTCGGGTGACCGCGAGCACGTTCCCGAGCGCCATGTACCGGCCGACTGGGTCTCCGATCGGGGACACCCTGGTGCTCTCGAGCCGTCTCCCGTACGCGAGGAGCGCGCCGATGTAGACGTCCTCGGCCACGCGGACCAGATCGGCCGCTTCCTGGAGGGAGCCTCCGTTCGGCTCCCGTCCGGCCGTTACCCCGAGCGCGGTCCGGGGGGGCGCGGCGGCACCCGCATCCGTTGCGTCGAGCGGCTGAGACTCCGTTGGCGGCTCCCCGGACGAATCCACCGCAGGAGCCGGCGCCTCGGCAGGCTGCCCGAAGGCCAGCGGCTCCACCGCCTCGGCGCGGCCGGCAGCGGAGTCCGCGCCGCCCTCCGTCTCGAGCCCGGCGATGATCGGTACATCGGGGTCGGTTCCCGCGGACGCGACAACTTCGCGGCCCGCTCCGCGCAGGAGCCATCCGCTGGCCACCCCTGCCGCGAAGAGCGTCGCGACCGCCGCAGCCCGGAGCCAGGGTGGGGACGAAGGATGCCGCCGCCCATCGCTTCGCGCGCCGGCGTGGGAGCGCCGGGCTGAGGCGACTCCCACGATCCCCTCTCTCCGCAGTCGCGCTTCGAGCCGTGCCCAGTCGCCCTCGGGCGGCTGGCGGGGCGGAAGGGCCGACAGCTCCCTCGTCTGCTCGACCATGGCATCCAGCTGAGCCCGACACCGCACGCATCGCGCCAGGTGGGCCCGCTCCTCTCCCGACGGCGGCTCGTCAACGAGTCTGGCGAGCGTTTCCAGGTTCAGGTGCACCATGCTTCCACTCCTTCGTTGTCGCGGGAGCCACCGTCCCGGAGAGAGCCCTCCTCCCCTAGGATCTCCCTCATCTTCGCCCTCGCCTTGAAAAGCTGGGACTTGGAGGTCCCGGCCGTCACGCCGAGCGCCGCTCCGATTTCCTCATGCGTGTGACCCTCCACGTCGTGGAGAACCAGGACCTTCCGCATTCCGTCGGCCAGCCGGTCCAGCGCGGCGTCCAGCCTACGGTCGAGCAGGACGTCCCCCACCGCCGGCGCCTCCGCGACGACTTCGGAGGTGATTGCCTCTCGCCTCGCCCTCCGCTCGTCCTGGCGGCTCAACTGGATCGCGGCGTTCACCGCGATGCGATGCAGCCATGAGGAGAAGCGGGCGTCACCCTGGAATGACGGAAGGGCACGCAGCACGCGAATCCAGGTCTCTTGTGCACAGTCGCACGCCACGTCGTGATCCCCGGTGATACGCCGAGCCACCGTGAAGACCAGTGACGCGTGCTGGTCGTAAAGCTCCCGTATCGCTTCGGGGTTGCCTCCGGCGGCCCGCTCGACGAGCCTGGCTTCCGTCATCCGGCTCCTTGGCGGCGATGCGATCATGCGACGCCGACTACGCGATCATGCCGCATCGTCAATACGATCATGCCACGCCCCGCGTCCGGGTTACGCCGTCGACCGAAGGGCACCCGCCGCCCGAGGTACCGCGCTTCCCTCGGCTCGCCGGCTCCTGAATACCTGACGCCACCGTGGGGTGGGAGGGTTGCCCAGGGGGGCCCGCTCGGTGAGTTCGGATTCGGTCACGCTGCGCTTCGAGTCCTCGCCCGCGCCAGCCCCACTACTCACCCGATCGGGTGCGATAGCGCAGACGAGGTTCGCACGGTCGTCATGGGGCAACTTCTCATTTCGATGGATACCCCTCGCTGGTTCCATAACGGCCACTTGCTCATCGGTCCGCCCCCTTTCCGCCATCGGGCGAGCGAGTATGATGAAGTGGTCGACCGGCACCCCCTCATGGAGTCCCCGATCATGCTCCCGCTCCCGACTGCCCTCGTTACCGCCGTTCTCCTTCTCGGATTCGGGCTGCCGCCCGGATTCGGGCCGGCGTCCACATTTGGGCCGATACCCGCGTTTGCCCAGGTGGGGCTGCCGCGCGTCGCTCCGGAGGTCGTCCGCATATCTGCCGCGGGACTCGAAGACGTGACCGAGGCGCTCGAGGCTGCCGTCGCCCAGGGTCGGATCGCGGGTGCCGTCGTGGGCGTCGCACGGATGGGGGGCATCCCTCACCTGCAAGCGGTCGGGGTCCAGGACTTGGCCACCGGGGCGCCGATGACGGAGCGGTCCCTCTTCCGCATCTATTCGATGACGAGGGCCGTGACGTCCGTGGCCGCGATGATCCTCTGGGAGGAGGGGCGCTTCGAGCTCGATGACCCGGTGTCGGATTACATCCCGCAGTTCGCGAACGTGTACGTGCTCGATTCGCCGGCGGGACCGCCCCGGTCACCGAGCCGCCCGATCACGGTGCGCGACCTGATGCTCAACACCTCCGGGCTCAGCCCCCGGACGTCCGCCTTGTATCGAGACGCCGAGGTCCGACGCCGTGACATCCCGATGCGTCAGTTCATCGGGAACCTGGTCGCGGTCCCTCTCATGGAAGATCCGGGGACCCGGTATCGGTACAGCGAGTCTGCCACGGTCCTGGGTGCGTTGATCGAGATCTGGTCAGGGCGCCCACTGGATGAGTTCATGCAGGAGCGCGTCTTCGGTCCGCTCGGGATGGTCGACACCGGCTTCTGGGTGCGCCCGGAGGATCAGGATCGGCTCACCACCGTGTACTCCCCAGGGCAGGGCGGTGCCCTCGAGCCGATCCAGGTTGAGGAGGTCCCGTTCACGGAGCGGCCCGCCCTCCTCGAGGGCGCCGTCGGTCTGGTCTCGACCGTGCCCGATTTCCTGCGCTTCAGCCAGATGCTCCTGAACTTTGGTGAGCTCGGCGGCACGCGGGTGCTCAGGACGGAGACGGTGGCCAGGATCACGAGCAACGGGCTCTCCGACGCGGTGCTCGAGGCGCGTTCTGGGACGACGGGATGGGGGCTCGGGAACGTGAACGTCGTGATGGATCGGTACGCTCTCGATTATCCCACGAACGTGGGGGAGTACACTTGGAACGGATCGGTGGGGGGGATCTTCTGGAACGATCCGACCGAGAACCTCTCCATCGTGCTCATGTGGCAGAATCGGCCCGCGAATCCGGACCGTCTCCGGCAGAGCGTGAAGACGCTCGTCTACGAGGCGCTCCTGGACTGAGGAGTGGCCCGGGCTGGTTGGAACCCCGGGGAACGAGACCGGAGGGGAGCCGGAGGGGATGCGGGTCCTCGTTGCCGGATGCGGATACGTTGGAGCCGAGCTGGGCGGGCGGCTCGGGCGATCGGGTCACGAGGTCTGGGGCCTTCGGCGTGACCCCAGCGGCCTTCCCCCGCCCATCCGGGGGGTCCGAGCGGATCTGACCGCCGCTCGGGACCTGTCGGCGCTCGCCTCCGGCCAGTTGGACCGTGAGCGGGGCGGCTCGGAGGACGCTGACCCGGGCAGGTCGCCGGCCTCGTTCCTGTCCGGAATCGATCGGGTCGTTTACGCCGCGGCTCCCGACGACTCGACCCCGGCCGCGTACCGCGCCACGTACGTCGAGGGAGCGCGAAACCTCCTCGATGCCCTCATAACGACCGCCCCTCCCGTCCGGCGATTCTTGTTCGTTTCCAGCACGGCGGTCTGGGGTGATGCGGGCGGCGGCTGGGTGGACGAGACGATCCCGACCTCGCCCGACGACTTTCGGGGGGAAATCCTGCTAGAGGCCGAGAGCCTAGTTCGCGCGGCGCCCTTCCCGTCCACGGTGCTTCGGTTGGGCGGGATTTACGGGCCCGGTCGAACGCGACTAATCGAGCGAGTACACGACGGAGAAGCTCGCTGTCCCGAGGGCGCGGTGGTCTGGTCGAATCGGGTTCACCGGGACGACGCCTCGGAAATGATTCGCCACCTCCTGGAGATGGAGAGCCCGGAGCCCGTCTATCTCGGTGTGGATGACGAGCCCGCGCCACTCTGTGACGTCTACCGCTATGTCTCGGGGCTCCTGGGGGTGCCTCCGCCGGAGCCAGGTGTAGGGGGGGGAGGCCGCTCGAACAAACGCTGCTCGAACCGGCGTATCCGGGAGTCGGGCGTCCGGCTCGGGTACCCGACCTATCGGGAAGGCTACCGGGACGTGATCGCGCGTGCGAGGTCCAGAGCGGGAAGTTGAGAGGGGTTACTGGGAGGCTGCCGCCGTCGGCGCTTCCTCATCGTCGACCATGACGGACGCGGCCGGGGACTGGGCGAAGGGAGAGGAGAAGCCCAGCGTCGAGCAAGCGTTCCTCACGACCGAGGCGAATTCCGGCACCAGCCGGAAGGAGAGCGCCTCCCCCACCTCGTACGAGCGCGAGGGCGGCAGGTGCACGACGAGGTTTCGAACGCCTCCGTGCGCCGAGGGGATCCCCACCTCGGCCTCGAAGTGCACACCCGCGTACGTGGTCGAGAGGATCGATCCCCGGAGCGTGGCGTCTTCCTCGGGACAGGGGACGAACCCGTCGGGACGAACGGCCACGATCACCTCGGTGCCGTTCGGGAGCCCGAGCCGATCCACCCGGCAGAACGACCCGAAGTCCGTGAGGACACACCCGTCCTTGTTCTGGACCACACCCCGGAGGAGGTTCGTTCGGCCCACGAACGTCGCAACGAAGATGGATTCCGGGTGCTTGTAGATCTCCCTCGGGGGACCGACCTGCTCGATCTTCCCGTGGTTCATTACCGCAACGCGGTCCGAGATGGCCAGTGCGTCGCGCTGGTCGTGGCTGACCAGAACGCAAGTGACGCCCGTGTTCCTGAGGATGCCCACGACCTCGTCCCGGACCTGGTTTCGCAGGTGAGCGTCCAGGTTCGAGAACGGCTCGTCCATGAGGACTACCACGGGGGAGGGGGCGAGGGCCCGCGCGAGCGCGACCCGCTGCAGCTGCCCCCCGGAGAGCTCGTGCGGATATCGATCGAGCACTGATCCGAGGTCCACGATGCCGAGCACGTCCTTCGCGCGGACCTTCCGGTCCGCCCTCGGCAGATGGTCCAGCCCGAACATTACGTTCTCTCCGACCCTGAGGTGCGGGAAGAGCGCATGGTCCTGGAAGACCATGCCCACGCCCCGTCGCTCCGGCGGAACCCAGCACCGTGGCCCGGCCACGGCCGTTCTCCGGATCCTAACCTCCCCCGAGTCGGGCACCTCGAACCCCGCGACCAGCCGGAGCGTCGTTGTCTTTCCACATCCCGATGGACCGAGGAGCGTCAGGATCTCCCCCTCGCGAACCTCGATCGAAAGCTCGCTCACGGCCTCGACCGGACCTGGCCAGAAGCGCTTCGTCACCTTGTCGAGATGAATGACCGGAGCGGACATGTCCCCCTGGGAACTATGCGCGAACGGGCCCGGATGCGGACGCCCGAGCGGACCGCGATCCAGTTGAGAACGGCTATCAATTGCGCTTTCAACGCTACCCGGGGTGGAGGGTGGTGTCAATGAACGCCCCGCGCGGTCCGTGCTCGCGCACGAGGGCCTCGTAGTCCCGGAGCTCGTTCGCCTCCCTCCAGGCGTCCCAGCCGAGGATCTCCCGGAGGATCGCCGCGGCTTCCGGCGCCCCGGCCCAGCCTCCCCTCTCGGAGAAGAGGAGGAGGGCGAGCCGCCGGTCCATCACGTCCGCTAGGCCGAGGGCCATGCCCCGCTCGACCGTGAGACGCACCTCCCCTCTCAGGGCAGGGACGCCCTCTCCAAGTGGCTCGAGCCACCGCGGATCCTGCTCTCCGTACTGGAGCAGAACGTCGATCTCCGTTCCGTACAGGAAGAAGAGCCTCTCGGCGATCGAGGCCTCCACGCCCCCTCGCGCGAGGGCTTTCTCCTGGCTGGCCCGAAGCGTCGGCACGTCCTCCCTCGGTGCGCCCGGGAGGGGGGCCGAGGAGGTGGCCTCGCGGCCGGGGAGCGGACGGCCCCGGGCCTCGGAGACCTTCGCCAGGATCCGGCGGGCCATAGCCCGGTACGTGGTGAGCTTCCCTCCCGCGACGGTGACGAGGCCCGGCGTGGAAGCCCAGACCTCGTCGTGACGGGACGTGTCCCGCGTGGACTTGCCCTCCTCGGCGATCAGAGGGCGGATCCCCGCCCAGGTGGCCTTCACGTCGGTCGCCTGGAGATCGGCTTCGGGGAAACACGCCCGGGTCATCTCCAGGAGGTCGTCCACATCGGCGGGACTCGCGCGCGGCCGATTCAGGTCTCCGAGGTACTCCTCGTCCGACGTTCCGACGTACACCCAGGGCCCCCTCGGCATGGCAAGCCCGCGCCGTCCACTCGGCGCCCGGAGGAAGGTGGCGGCCTTCAGGGGAAGCCGCTTTCGCTCGAGGAGGATGTGAGCCCCCTTTGAGGGAACGAGAGGCTTCGGGACTGGCAGCCCGTTTTCCTCGAGAATGCGCTCGGCCCAGGGCCCCACGGCGCTTACGGTGATCTCGGCCCGAATCTCGAGCTCGCGGTCGCCCTCGAGGTCGTGGACGAGCGCCCCTTCCACGCGTCCCCGCTTGAGCAGAAACGACTCCACCCGTGCGTAGTTCGCGACGAGGGCGCCGTGCTCGGCGGCCGACGCGACGTTTGCGAGCGTGAATCGGGCGTCGTCCGTGATGAACTCGGGATAGAGCACCGACCCCTTCAGGGGATCCCGGAGCCCGGGGACATAGCGGCGAGTCTCGGCCGGAGAGATGCGCCGGGAGCGCTCGCCACGCGGCGTTCCGGCAAAGGCGTCGAACAGCTTCAGTCCGAGCCGGACCTTGAGAAGCGATTCGCCCCCATACACCGGATACACGAACGGTAGCTCGTGCACGAGGTGGGGGGCGATGGCCCGGAGCACCGTGCGTTCCCGAGCGGATTCGCGAACGAGTCCGAGCTGGAGGTACTCGAGGTACCGCACGCCTCCGTGAATGATCTTGGAGGACCGTGACGAGGTCCCGCCAGCAAAGTCGGACTTCTCGACCAGCCCGACCCGCATCCCCCGGAGCGCCGCGTCCCTAGCCACTCCGGCCCCTGTGATTCCACCTCCCACGACGAGAAGCTCGAGGGATCCCGTCGCCATCTCTTCCAAGGCCGCCCTCCGCCCGTCCGGTGAGAGCGGGTACGGACGGGACTCTGTCCGATCAGGCATCCGAGCGGTTGGGGAGCTGGATCCAGAAGCGGCTCCCGTGGCTGGCCCCGGGCTCGACTCCCGCCGACCCTCCCATTCGCTCCATTCCACGGCGAACGATTGCGAGCCCGATCCCAGTGCCCGGTCGCGACTGGGTCTTCGTCAGGCGCTCGAACGTCCGGAAGATCCGTTTGGTCTGCTCGGGCGGGACGCCCGTTCCGTTGTCCTCGACCCACAGTCGGACCTCGGATTCCATGGGCTCGGCACGGATCCGCACTTCCGGGGGCACACCCTCCCTGGCGAACTTGACCGCGTTCGACACGAGATTCGCGACGACCTGGACGAGCGTCGTATGGTGGCCCCCGACGACCGGAAGCGCTCCCTCGACCTCAACGGTCGCTTTGGCCACCCGCACGTCGTCCTCCAGCTGCGCCAGCGCGACCGAGACCACGTCCGACAGATCGACGGCGGTGGGCTCGAGCTCCTGGATGCTCACGCGCGAGTATGTCAGGAGGTCCTCGATCAGCCGCTCCGCGAGCTCCCCGGACGCGAGGATGCGCCGAGCGTAGTCCGAGGCCTCCGGGTCCAGCTGCTCGCCGAAACGGCTGAGCAGCGTGTGGGCGAATCCCTCCATCGTGCGGAGCGGTGCCCTCAGGTCGTGCGACACGGTGTAGGCGAACGCCTCGAGCTCGCGGTTCGCCCGCTGGAGCTCCTCAGTGAGCGTGCGGTACCGGGCCTCGTTCTCGCGGAGGGCCGCCACGGCCCCCACCCGATCCATGAACGTCGCGATGTAATTGGCCAGGCTGGATCCCCAGCGGAGTAAGCGCTCATCGGGGGTGAACACCTCCGGCCTCGCGAGCGTGAGGACCCCGACGGCCTCACCGCGCATCAGGATCGGGAATGCGAGGACCGTTCCCTTTCCCACCTTGCGGATGAGCGGGCAGAGCACATGGGGGCGAAGGCTCGCGTCGCTGAGCACCTGGGGTGCACGGGACAGCAGCGCGCTTCCCGAGAGCGAATCGTCCACTGAGACGAAGGGCTCCCGCGCGAGCTCCGCCATCGGGACTCCGCGCGCGGCCAGGAGTCTCAGGACGGGCTGACCTTCCTCCTTCCACTCGACGGCCGCCAACGGAGAGCCCGTGTCCCGGCAGATGATCTCCAGGATGTCGGGGAATCCCTCCTCGAGGGACTGCGAGAGCAGGGTGATCTCAGAGATCTGATGCAGGGTGCGAAGCTCCTGGTTCCGAGCCGCGAGCTCGATCTGATTCCGCTGCCGCTCGCTCACGTCCGAGATCACCCCGTCGATCCGAACAACGCGGCCCCCCGCCCTCCGTCCAGCACGCAGGGAGGCCTCGAGCCACTGGGGCTCGCCTCCCACGGACTCCCTGGAGATCGGGACGACGACGGATCGCTCGCCTTCACCCTCCTCCAGACCCGCGCGGATCGCCTTCGGATCGTGGCCCGGAATGAGCTCCGACCATCGCCCCGCGGCCAGGATGTCCGCCGGCGGGATCCCGTAGATGGACTCGACCGACGGTGAGATCTGGATCAGGCGGTCCGCCTCCAGGTCCACCGAAAAGAACACGTCCCCGAGGCTCCAGAACGGGGCCTGGATCTCGCCGGTCGCGCGCTCGAGAGCAGCCTCCGCCTCGGCCCACTCGCTGCGGGCCCGGACCGAGTTCTCAGCCACCGCCAGGCGGACGTTCAGGAGCGCCACATCGAACGGCTTGGCCACGTAGTCGTCGGCGCCCGCGGCCAGGACTTCCTCGAGAGCGGGCGGCTCGCGCTTCCCCGTGACGACGAGGATCACCGGTCGGTCGCCGCCCGGCTCACCCCTCAGCCCCCGGCAGAGCTCGAGGCCCGAGCCCTCGCCCAGGACCCAGTCGAGGACCACGAGCGGATGGCGATCCGTGCGCCAGGCCCCGAGGGCCTCGCGGGCTCCCTCGGAAGCTGTGACCATGTGACCGCGTGAGCGGAGGATCTCCGCCATGAGCCACCGATCCTCCGCGCTGTCCTCCACGACAAGGACGTGGAGTCCCCCGGGTTCCCGTGTCGTCACGCCGTCAGTCCCGTCCGGCGCGGGCCGCCGTGTAACCGAATCGGTCCGGAGACGTGTCTGAGGGGAGGAGATCGCTCGTGCCCTCGGTGAGGACCTCTGCAACGGCAAGCGCCGTGACGGGGGCCAGAAGGATCCCGTTCCGAAAGTGGCCGGTCGCGACCACCAGACGGCCCTCCGTTCCCGCGACGGGACCGAGAACCGGGAGCCGGTCGGGCGTGGCCGGCCTGAGCCCGGCCCACATGTCCACGATCTCGGCCTCCGCCAGGTCCGGACAAAGCTCGAGGGCCGCGCGAAGCAGCCCCGACACCCCCTCCGCGGTCATCGCCTTGGCGAACCCCGCGTCCTCCATTGTCGCTCCGACGAGGATGCGTCCATCGTCCCTGGGAACCAAGTAAACGTCGCCCGACTCGACCACCCGATCGAGCGCCATGGCGGTGGGTGCGAGAGAGAGCATCTGCCCGCGGACCGGTCGGATTGGGAGATGATCGGGAAGCCCTCCGACGCGCCCGGACCACGCCCCTGCCGAGAGGACCACGGTCCCGGCCGCGAGCGAGGACCCATCAGCGAAGCGAACGACGGCGTCGGCGCCGCGCCACTCGACGCCCACGGCTTCGGTCCTTTCCCTTAGCTCCACCCCGGCCCGTTCGAGCGAGACGCGGAGCGCGTGCACGAGCGCCCGCCCGTCCACCCGACCGTCGTCGTGGAGGAGGAGGCCCCCCCGGACGGGCGCCCCGACGGGGGGCGCGATCTCGCGCACTTCGAGGGCGTCCAGGCGCTCGGCTCGTAGGCCGTGCCGCTCCGCGAGCACGCGAATCCCCTCGAGCCTTGCCATCTCGGCCTCGGTCCGGGCGACGCAGAGCTTCCCGCAAAGCCGGAGCTCGACCCGAGTGCCGGACTCCGCCTCCAGCTCTTCGACCCAACCCGGGTAGGCCTCGGCGCTCCGTAGGGCCAGGTCGAGAAAGGGCCCGGGGCCGTCGGCTTCCACGACGGGGGAGAGCATCCCGGCGGCCGCCCACGTCGCCTCGCGTCCGGCCTCGCCCCGCTCGACGAGGGTCACACGACCGCCTCGCCGGGCTGCCTCGCGAGCGATGGCGAGACCGATGACTCCACCGCCGATGACCAGCACGTCTGGAAGGGTTTGCCTCATGGTTGCTCAGGAACCCCGCGCCGAACGTGGCGGTTCCGGACCGTGCACGGCACCCCGGGCCTCGCGCGAAGGTCCGGCGTGTGTGGCGTGAGCCCGCCTCGTCCCTGGGGAGATGACCCTTGACCGGGTTTGCCCCTGCCTCCTAAGTTGTCTCCCGTATTGCCACTATGTCCCACTTTCTACCACGGCATACCACCGTGCGGGGGGCGGGTGACGGGGTTTCTCGGGCGTTACGAGCATCAACTCGACTCGAAAGGTCGTGTGAGCCTCCCTTCGGAATACCGAAGGAAGGCCGACGTAGCGCGTTTCGTCCTCATCCAGTGGGAGCCCACGAACCTAACTCTCTTTCCGGATGACGTATGGGCTGACGTGAAGAGCCGGCTGCTCGGGTTGCGGCGTGAGCGCCCGGACATGGCGCGCCTGCTAAGGGAGGTCACCTCCCGCGCCACGCAAGTCGAGCCGGACAAGCAGGGGAGGATCCTGATCCCTGCATGGTTCAAGGAGCGAGTCCAGCTGGACGGGGCCGTGCTCCTCGTCGGGGCGATGGACCGGATCGAGATCTGGGACCCGGATACGTTCCGAAGACACCATCCGGACGACCTCGAGACCGACCCGGGGCGGGCGGCGGAGTTGCACCGGATCTTCGGGTAAACGGCGACCGTGCGGTACCACGAACCCGTACTGGTCCAGGAGGTCCTAGACCTCCTGGAGCCGGCGGAAAGGGGCGAGATCATGGATGGCACGGTGGGTGGAGGAGGACATGCACGTGCCCTCCTCGAGCGCTTTCCGGCCTGCCGGCTCCTGGCCGTGGATCGCGATCCCGAGGCGCTAAACGAGACGCGAACCGTGCTCGCACCCTACGTCGATCGCATGCGCTTCGTGGAGGCGCGCTTCGACGCGGTGGCTCGGGAGGCCGCCGCGGACGGGCCCTCGCTTTCGGGGGCGCTCCTCGATCTCGGCGTGAGCGCCCGCCACCTGGACGACAAGGCCCGGGGGTTCAGCTTTCGCCCCGACGCTCCCCTCGACATGCGGATGTCCGGCCCCGGCGGGGAAGAGGAGACGGCCGCGGAGATCCTGAACCGGGCGAGCGAGGACGAGTTGCGCCGCGTTTTCCGGGAGCAGGGAGAGGTTCCCCGCGCGGGTCGGCTCGCCAAGGCCGTCACGCTCCTCCGGCGGGACCGGCCCTTCCGGATGGCCGCGGATCTCGTCCAAGCGATCCAGAAGGCCCTGGGTCGGCCGCCCCGGCCGAGGGAGAGCGCGCGGGTCTTCCAGGCTCTCCGGATCGAGGTGAACCGGGAGCTCGAGTCGCTCGAGGCCGCGCTCCCATATATGAAGGACGCGCTCCTCCCCGGCGGGGTCCTCGCCGTGATCTCGTACCACTCGCTTGAGGACCGTCGGGTCAAGGAGAAGCTCGCGGCATGGAGCCGGGGCTGCGTGTGCCCTCCAGATCTCCCCGTGTGTGCCTGTGGCCGAGAGCCGGGAGGCACGATCCTGAACCGGCGGGTCATCCGCCCCACGCAGGCCGAAGTGGAGCGGAACCCTCGAGCGAGGAGCGCGCGCCTCCGCGGATGGAGGAAGGCGGCGTGAGGCTGCGGCGCCTGGCCCTCGCGACCCTGGCGGCCGTTCTCCTCCTCTCGGCCCTGGGTCTCGTGGCGTGGAGGCAGGCCCGGGCACTTGAGCGCCTGGAGGAGTTGGACGGGCTTGAGCGAGGGATCTCGCTCCTTCTCGCCGAGCGCGACGAGCTCCAGAGCCGGGTCCGGGCACTTGAGAGCCGGGGGCACGTCGGGCCCGTCGCGCGAGATCGACTCGGCATGCGGACCCCGAGCGACGAGGCGGGCGAGATCGTGCTCCTCCCCGGGGTGACGCCGTGACGCGCCGGCGTGGCGGCTCCCCGAGGGAGAAGCTCCCATACGCGGCTCCGCCCTGGAGGCGGCGACTCCTCCTCGGGGTCTGGCTCGCCAGCGGCATGGCGCTCCTCGCACGTTCCGTCCAGGTCCAGGTCGTTGAGGGCGCCCACTGGAACGCCCAGGCCGAGGGCCAGCAACGCATGAACGCCGAGGTGGCCGCGGGGCGGGGGGCGATCCTCGACCGCTCGGGGGTGGCGCTGGTCGTCTCGCACGAGACCTTCCGGGTGGCCGTCGCGCCCCAGGAGCTCGAGAACCGGGCCGAGGCCGCGAGCCTTCTCGCTCCCGCCCTAGGGATTCCCCTTGGCGATGCTCGCCGGATCACGTCCTACGCCCGCCCCTGGGTCCAGCTTCCGGGCCGCTACTCGCCCGCCGTTCGAGAAGCGCTCACGCGTCTTCGCGGCGTCTACGTCGAGCGGGACATCCAGAGGTTCAATCCGCACGGATCGCTGGCCCGCGGGCTTCTCGGCACGGTGGTGGATCACGCGGGTCTGGGGGGAGTGGAGGAGGAGTTCGAGGAGCTTCTGAGAGGCACGCCCGGAGCCGAAGTGGTGGCCCGGGATTCCGAGGGTCGGCCGGTTCCCGGAGAGACGTCGGTGATCCGGCCGCCGCGCGCGGGGGGGTCCGTGGTGCTCACCCTCGACGTGGGCCTGCAGGAGATCGCGCGCGAGGCGCTCGATCGGGCCCTGAGGGAGAACGCGGCCACTGGGGGCGACCTGCTCATAACGGACCCCCGTACGGGCGAGATCCTCGCGATGGTCTCCCTCCGGGACGGGAGCCCCGATTACCTGGGGGCTATCAGCACGCCGTACGAGCCGGGATCGACCCTGAAGCCGTTCACGGTCGCCGCCCTCCTCCGGGAAGGTCGGGCGACCCTGGGAGACTCGGTGCGCACGGAAGACGGGTCCTGGCTCGTTCACGGCCGGCAGATCACCGATGTCTCCCTCGTGGGCACCGTGACCCTGGCCCGTGCTCTCCAGCTGTCTTCGAACGTGGGGATCGCGAAGGCCGCGAGCGCTCTCACGCCCGACGAGCAGTTCGAGGGCCTTCGCGACTTCGGGTTCGGTGTCGAGACCGGCGTCCCGCTGTCCGGGGAGGCGGAGGGTACCCTGAGGCGGCCTTCGGAGTGGTCGCTCCAGTCCCCGGCGTCGCTCGCAATCGGTTACGAGATCGCGGTGACGCCGATCCAGCTCGTCATGGCGTACGGCGCGCTCGCGAACGGGGGCGTGCTCATGGAGCCGCGCCTCGTGAAGGAGATCCGGGACGAAGAGGGGAGAGTCCTGGAGCAGATCGAGCCCCGAGCCGTCCGGAGAGTCGTATCGGAGGACGTAGCCGACGACATCAAACGCACGCTCGTCGGGGCCGTCGAGCTCGGGACCGGGACCCGCGCGCGACTCTCCTCGTTCACCGTGGCCGGTAAGAGCGGCACGAGCCGCGCATACGGAGAGGACGGGTACGACACGGGTGAGTACTTCGCGTCGTTCGTCGGATTCTTTCCGGCCGAGGATCCCCAGCTCGTCATTTACGTGAAGTTGGAGAGGCCGAGCGCGGACGCCTACTACGGCGGCCAGACGGCCGCGCCCGTGACCCGGGCCACGCTCGAGGCGATTCTGGCGGCCCGTAACCCGCCCCTCGACCGAGGGGCTCTGGCCGTCGTCGCCAGGGAACAGCGATCGGCTTCGCCGGCCACAGACTGCTGCCGGCCGGGGATGTCCCCTCGGCCCGCGTTCGCGTCCACCCTCTCCGCGCACGAGCCGGACGGGGCAACGAGCTCGCCCGTCGGCGAGGGGGCGCTCACGGAGTCGGCGGGGATTGACTCCACCAGGGAGTCGTCGAGCGCTCCGGCGGGCTCCGACTCGCAAATCGCGGTGCCCGACGTTCGCGGCCTCTCTCCCCGCGCGGCGGCTCGGCGTCTGCACTTCATGGGGCTCGGCGTGGAGTGGGACGGGAGCGCCCCTCTCACCGGGACGGCGCCCGAGGCCGGGGCGTTCGTTTCCCCGGGAGCAACGGTCCGGCTCCTGCCGACGACCCGTCTCACGCGACCGCCGCTCCCTCGGTCGGTCCAGGGGGAGGAGCTCCGGGGGGATCGCGATGGATGAGGCGTCCATGACGCTCGCCGAGCTGGCCGAGTCCCTTCGGGAGGAGGCGATCGCTGTCGAGCTGAGGGGCGACGGGGACGTGCCCGTCTCGTCGGCTGACCAGGACTCCCGGTCCATTTCCAGCGGGCAGCTCTTCCTGGCATGGCGAGGCACGACGAGGGACGCGCACGACTTCGTACACGACGCGGCAGGGCGTGGCGCGGCCGCGGCGATCGTGGAGCGGTTTGTGGATGTCGTCCTGCCCCAGCTCCGGGTGGACGACGGACGGCGCGCCGCGGCCATCGCGGCCCAGCTCCTCTCCGGGGATCCAACCCGTCACTTGCGCGTCGCGGCCGTCACCGGGACCAACGGGAAGACGACCACCGTGCTCCTCTCCCGGCACCTCCTGTCCCGGCTCGGGCCCGCGGCCGCCATAGGGACGCTGGGGGTCACGGGGCCGGACGGCGCCACCCGTCCCGGCACGGAAGGGCTCACGACGCCCGGGCCGGTCCAGATCGCGAGAGTGCTCGATGGGCTACGGGACGAGGGCGTCGTGGCGGTCTGCCTCGAGGCCTCGTCCCACGCGCTAGATCAGCGCCGCCTGGACGGGATCCGCGTGGACGTGGCCGTGTTCACGAATCTGACGAGCGACCACCTGGACTACCATCTCAACCGTCAGGCTTACCTGGACGCCAAGGCCCGCCTCCTGCTCCTCGTTCGCGAGGGTGGGGCCGTCATGGTCAACGGGGACGATCCGGCCTGGGCGGAGCTGCCGACCGTGCGAGTCCGCCTCCTCGTCGGCCGCCTGGAGACGGAGGAGCCGAAGGGAATCCCGCGCGCCGGGGGCGAGCGCCTTCCGGATCTCGTCGCCGACGACGTGGAGCTCACGGGGGAAGGGAGCCGCTTCCGGGTCCGGTGCGGTGGTGACGATGTAGTGGTCTCCCTTCCCCTCCTCGGGCGCTTCAACGTCGAGAACGCGCTCGCGGCGGTGGGCACCGCCCTCCTCATGGGGATGAGCCTGGAGGACGCCGCCCTCGCGCTCACGGACGCTCCGCAGCCGCGGGGACGTCTCGAGGTGACGGTCCGCGAGCCCGTCCCCGTGATCCTCGACTACGCCCACACGCCCCACGCGCTCGAGCGCGCCCTCGAGACTGTCCGTCCACTCTATCCCGGCCGGCTCGTGCTCGTCTTCGGGGCGGGAGGGGACCGGGATCGCGGGAAGCGTCCGGAGATGGGAGGCGCGGCAGTGAGGGGAGCGGACCTCATTATCGTGACGTCGGACAACCCCCGGACCGAGGATCCCGAAACAATCATCGACGAGATCGAGTCGGGAATGGGGGGGGCGTCGTTCGAGCGGATCGCGGACCGTCGGGAGGCGATCGCTCGAGCACTCGAGGTGGCGCGCCCGGGGGACGCGGTCCTTCTGGCGGGGAAGGGGCACGAGACCTACCAGATCATAGGCACCGACCGGCGGCCCTTCGACGAGCGCGAAGTGGTGCGCAACATCCTGAGCTCGGGGAGGGCCGCGTGAGCCCGGCGTTCCCCTGGACCGACTCGACCGTGCGGGACGCGCTGGGCCTGCCCCCTCCGCTTGTTGGCGGGAGCCCGGCCAGCGCGGGCGAGGCCACGTTCTCGGGGATTTCGACCGACACACGAACGTCCGGTCGGGGCGCTCTGTTCGTGGCGCTCGTTGGGGAGCGCTTCGACGGGCACGACTTCCTGCGGCAGGCCGAAGCCCGGGAGATGGGCGCGGCCGTGGTCTCTCGCGAGCCCCAGGGCGCGACCTCCCTCCCGCTCTACCACGTGGAGGACACCCTGGTCGCGCTCGGTGCGCTCGCGCGCTACCGCCGGCGGGCGCTTCCCGCGCGGGTCGCGGCCGTGACCGGATCGTCCGGAAAGACGGCCGTGAAGGACCTCGTCACGGCCTCCCTCTCGGGCACGTTCCGGGTGCACGCCACCCAGGGGAACCTGAATAACCGGGTGGGCCTGCCCCTCACGCTGCTCTCGGCGCCCGAGGACGCCGAGGTCGTCGTCCTTGAGATGGGGACCAGCGTACCCGGCGAGATCGCAGTCCTCACCGAGATCGCGGACCCGGACGCGGGGCTCGTCACCACGGTGTCCGAAGCGCACCTCGAGGGGCTGGGGTCGCTCGAGCGGGTGCTGGAGGAGAAGCTGGCGCTCCTCAGGGGCGCGAAGGACGATGCCGTGCTCGTAGTGGGAGACGAGCCCCCGGCCCTCCCCCGGCGCGCTCGGGAGCTCCGTCCGGACGTGCACGTCGCGGGCGTGTCCGAACGGGCGGACGCCGATCTCAGAGGGGAGCTCGGAGACCCCGGGCCGGAGGGTCGCCGGCGCGTCCGCTTCTGGGACCGGGATATCGAGGGCGGGCTTCCCGGAAAGCACGGGGCGAAGAACCTGGTCCTGGCTCTGGCCCTGGCGAAGCTGATGGGCGCTCCGGCCGACACGGCGGTCCGGGGGGCGTCCGGCGTGAGGGCCGGAAAGCTTCGGGGTGAGATTCGCGCCGTCGGAGGGCTCACTCTCCTTCTCGACTGTTACAACGCGAACCCGCAGTCCGTCGTGGCCGCCCTGGACCTGCTGGGGGATCTTCCCGCGCCGCAGGGGCGCGTGGCCTTCCTCGCGAGCATGCTCGAGCTGGGCGAGCGATCGGCAGTCCTCCACCGGCAGGTGCTGGAGCGGGCCATGAGTCTCCCGCTTGAGATCATCGTGGCGGCGGGAGCGTTCGCGAGCGCCGCATCCGAGCTGGGCGAGGGAGCTGGTCCTCGTCTCGTCCCGGCCTCGACGCCCGACGAAGGATACAACGCGCTTCGGCAGTACCTGAGAGGCTCCGAGACCGTGCTCCTCAAGGGCTCCCGGGGCATGCAGCTCGAGCGGCTCGTCCCGCGTTTCGAAGATGACTTCGGAGCGCGTCCCGGCGGCGAGCGGAAGGGGGCGTAGATGCTCTACCACTTCCTTCCTCGATTCACGGACGTCCACATCATCTTCAACCTCTTCAACTACCTCACCTTTCGCTCGGCCGGGGCGGTGGTGACGTCGCTCGTGGTCGCGTTCTTCCTCGGACCGTCCACCATCCGCTGGCTGCGCGCGCTCCGGGTCGGCGAGGTCGTGAGGAGCGAGGGTCCCGACACGCACCTGAAGAAGGCGGGCACGCCCACGATGGGGGGAACCCTCATCGTGGTCTCCGCTTCGATCTCGACGCTTCTCTGGGCCGAGCTCACGAACTGGTACGTCGTTCTCTCGCTCCTGTCCTTCCTTTGGATGGGGGCCATTGGGTTCATGGACGACTACCTGAAGGTCGTGCGCCATCGCGCCAAGGGGCTCGTGGCCCGTTACAAGATGATCGGGCAGCTCTCGTTCGGGCTGGTGCTCGGCGCGTTCCTGGTCTGGCAGCCAATCTCGCCCGTGCCGTCCACTTGGACGATGGTGCCGTTCTTTGACTCGTGGGTGGCCGCCTTCTGGCCTCCCGCGTACGTAGTGTTTGTCGCGCTCGTGGTGTCGGGCACCTCGAACGCGGTCAACCTGAGCGACGGCCTGGACGGCCTGGCCGCCGGGCTCGGCGCGATCGCGCTCGTCACGTTCGGCGTCTTCGCGTATCTCATCGGGCGCGTGGACACCTCCGCGTACCTGGGGCTCTTCTACCTCCCGGGGTCGGGCGAGCTCGCCGTCTTCGCATCCGCCCTCGCCGGAGGCGCGGTGGGCTTCCTCTGGTACAATGCGCACCCGGCCGAGGTCTTCATGGGCGACACGGGCTCGCTCGCGATCGGGGGCGCGCTCGGGGTCCTCGCAATCCTCCTCAAGGCTGAGTTCCTGCTCCTCATCGTGGGCGGTGTGTTCGTCGCCGAGGCCGTCTCGGTGATGCTCCAGGTGGGCTGGTTTAAGCTCACGCGCGCGCGCACTGGCGAGGGGCGCCGTGTCCTCCTCATGGCTCCCGTCCACCACCACTTCGAGCGAGCCGGGTGGGCGGAGACGAAGGTCGTGGTCCGGTTCTGGATCCTCGGGATCCTCTGTGCTCTCGTCGCGTTCAGCACGCTCAAGATCCGATGAGCCGCGACGAAGTCTCGATCATCGGCCTGGGGGCTAGCGGCGACGCCGCGGCCCGCCTGGCCCTCGCGAAAGGAGAGATGGTCTATGTCTCCGACATCTCGACCCAGGCTCAGCCTTCAGTCGCTCGACGGGCTGGGGAGCTGGAGTCCCTGGGAGCCCGAGTGGAACTGGGATTCCACGATCTCACCCGGATCCAGGCCTCGCGGGTGGTGGTGGTATCTCCCGGAATCGCCTCCGACGCTTCGGTGCTCCACGAGCTCCGTGCGCGAGGCGTGCGATGGATTTCCGAGCCCGAGTTTGCCGTACGGTTCTACGCTGGTTCACTGATCGCGGTGACCGGAACAAACGGGAAGACCACGACGTCTGCCCTGACGGCCCACCTCTTGGAGGCGTCCGGGATTCCGGTGGCGCTCGGGGGGAACATCGGTGGAGGGATCGCGCCGCCGGCCTCGGAGCTCGCGCTTCGGGAGCCTCCGCCGGAGTGGTACGTGCTCGAGGTCAGCTCCTTCCAGCTTGCGGACACGGAGACGTTCGCGCCCGACATCGGCGTGCTCACGAACCTGGCCCCCGACCACCTGGATCGGTACCCGGACGCGGCGAGCTACTACGCCGACAAGAAGCGGCTGTACCGGAACGCGAAAGCCGCGGACCGCTGGGTCTTGAACGGGGATGACCCGGAGGCGCTCGCGCTTCCGGGAGACGCGCCCGGCGAGCGGTACCTCTTCTCGGCCGAGCCTCCCGGCGGTCGGGATCAGGACGCTGCCGCGGGATTCGCGGCAGCGTATCTACGAGACGGAGCGTTGACGCTCCGCTTCCCATCGGAGACAGAAGTCTCGCTCACTTCCCGTGAAGAGCTTCCGCTCCTCGGGGCCCACAACGTCATGAACGCGCTCGCAGCTTCCCTCGCGGCGCGGCTCGCGGGCGCGGGCGTGGAGGGTGTCCGACGCGGGTTACGGAGCTTTCGGCTCCTCCCGCATCGCCTAGAGAAGTTGGGTGAGGTGGGGGGTGTCCTCTGGGTGAACGACTCGAAGGCGACGAACGTCGCAGCTGCCGCGCAGGCGGTCGAGAGCCTGGGGCGACCCGTCGTGGTGCTCCTGGGAGGGAAGGACAAGGGCGAGGACTTCCGACCCCTCGCGGAAGCGCTCTGGGGGCGCGCGCGCGCCGCGATTCTCTATGGCGCCGCCCGCGAACGGCTGCACGACGAGCTGTCACGTGCCCTCTTGGCGCCGCGGGGCGACAGCCGGGGCCGCATGTCCGCGGACGACGACGGGGGAACCCCACCCCTCCTCGTTCGAGTGGACGAGGGGTTTGCCCAGGCCGTGGCCGCGGCCGGGTCACTCGCCCGTCCGGGCGACGCGGTCCTCCTCTCTCCCGCGTGCTCCTCCTACGACCTGTTCGAGAGCTACGAGGAGCGCGGCCGGGCGTTTACCGAACTTGTCCGAGCCCGGGGGGCCGCGTGAGCGCGTTCGCTACGGATGTCGCCCGAAAGGCCGCGCCGCCGTTCGCCGATATGGGGATCGGCCGGGGGTGGGAGCCCGCCGCCCTCCTAGTGACCACGCTCCTCCTCGTCTCGTTCGGGCTCGTCACCCTGTACTCCGCGTCCGCGCTCCTCGCCCAGCGCCAGGACCTCCCGGACACGTTTTACGTGCTTCGGCAGGCCGTCGGGGTCGGGATCGGCCTCGTCCTCCTCGTCGTGTGCTCCCGTATCCCGCACGGATGGTGGCGGGCCCTGGCCTGGCCGGGCGTGTTCGCATCGTTCGTGCTCCTCGTCCTCATTGTGCTCCCGGCCACCGAGACTCTGGCGCCCGAGATAAACGGGGCTCGCCGCTCGCTCGATCTGGGGATGAGCTTCCAGCCAACCGAGCTGGCGAAGCTCGCGATATTGGTGTGGACGGCGCACACGGCGGTGCGAAAGAGCGAGCAGCTCCGGAGCCTGTCCCGTGGGTTCCTCCCGTTCCTCCTGGTCTGGGGAGCCCTCCTCACCCCGATCCTCCTCCAGCCGGATCTCTCGACAGCCTTCGTGGCCGGGCTCTGCGGTGCCGTCGTGCTCTTCGCGGCCGGAGGGCGGATCGCGCACTTCGTCCTCCTGAGCCTCGTCGTCGGCCCGCTCGTCCTAGCGCAGCTGGGCGAGGGTTTCCGCCAGGCGCGGATGATGGCTTTCGGCGACGTGGAGGAGTTCGCCGCCGCGGAGGGATACCAGGTACACCAGTCCCTCATCGCGATCGGATCGGGCGGGATCACGGGCGTGGGATTCGGTGAGGGACGCCAGAAATTCGGGTTCCTTCCGGAGCCCCACAACGACTTCATCTTCGCCATGATCGGAGAGGAGTGGGGGCTCCTCGGGGTCACCGTCCTGCTCGGACTCTACCTGACGTTGGTTCTCGTGGGGTTTCGGATCGCGCGCGGCGCCCCGGATCCGTTCGGTCAGCTCCTCGCGATCGGGATCACGAGCATGATCGCCCTCCAGGCGCTGCTGCACATCGGCGTGGGGCTCGGGGTCGTGCCCCCGACGGGCCTGTCGCTTCCGCTCGTGTCGTACGGCCGCTCGAACCTCCTCGTGAGCATGACCGGCGTGGGAATGCTCCTCTCGATCGGGAGGAGCATGAGGGGGTCGTCGTGACGGACCGTGTCGTCGCCGTCTTTTCCGGGGGCGGAACCGGAGGCCATCTTTATCCGGCTCTCGCGCTCGCCCGGGCGCTCACCGAGCGCCGACCCGACGTGCACCCGTTCTTTATCGGGGCGCTGCGCGGGCTCGAGTCCCGAGTCTTTCCGGAGATGGGGGTCGAGCACCTCCTCGTTCCCGTGGAAGGGTTCCGGCGTGACGCCCTGCTCGCCAACGTTCGGATCCTCGCCCTCTTCGCCATGGCGCTGACGAGGGCCGCAACCGCCTTCCACCGGCTCCGCCCGCACCTCGTCGTCGTGACGGGTGGGTACGCCGGCGGGCCGGCTGGGCTCGTCGCGGTCCTCACCGGGACGCGCCTCGTGCTCCAGGAGCAGAACGCGCTCCCGGGCGTCACCACGAGGTTCCTCTCCCTCTTCGCCCGGGAGGTTCACCTCGCCTATCCAGAATCCCTGGAAGGGCTCCCCACTACGTCGCGAAGGAAGGCGCTCGTGTCGGGGAACCCGGTCCGGGAGCCCGAGGCCGTGGACCGCGACGAGGCGGCAAGGGCCCTGGGTCTCGAGGCCGGGGGAAAGGTCGTCCTCGTCACGGGGGGAAGCCAGGGGTCCGAGGCGCTGAACGAGGCGGTGCTGGACGCCGTGACGCGGGTGCTCGGCGGGAGCCTGGCCCTTCCGGACGGCCTCCAGCTCCTCTGGGCCACGGGTCCGGAGCACGTGAGCGCCGTGGGAGAAGCGATTCGGGGGCTCGGGTCGCCTTCGTGGGTTCGCGCCGTCGGATACCTCGACCGGATGCCGCTCGCGCTCTCGCTCGCCCGGGTGGCCGTGAGCCGAGGGGGCGCAATGGCCACGTCCGAGTTTCTGGCCTGGGGTATCCCCTCGATCCTCGTGCCTCTGCCTACCGCGGCGGCCGACCACCAGAGCCGGAACGCCGCTGCGCTGAGCGACGCGGGAGCGGCGATACACCTACCGCAGAGCGGGGCCACGGGTGAGGCGCTCTGGCGCGAGGTCACCGCTCTTCTAGGGGACTCCGGACGCTGGGAGCGGATGGCCCAGGCCGCGCGCGCGCGGGGTCGGCCCAGGGCCGCGCACGAGATCGCCGGCTCCCTCGAGCGGCACCTGCCGCCTGCCCGTGCTGGGGCCGGATGATGGTGGCAGCCCCCGTGTCGCCCGCGGAGGATCTGAGGATCCGGGAGCGCCTGGCCTCCGGGACGGTCCACTTCATGGGGATCTCGGGAGCGGGCATGTCGGCGCTGGCCGAGGCCATGGTCCGGCAGGGCGGGCGCGTGACCGGATGCGACTGGGCGCCCGGGCCGGCGGCCGAGCCGCTCGTTCGGCTAGGGGTCCGCGTGCACCCGTCGCACGACCCGGCCCATCTCGAGGGGGTCGGGACGCTGATCGTGACCCCGGCCGTGCCCGGGGATCACCCCGAGGTGGCGGAAGCCGGACGCCTGGAGATTCCGGTGATCAAACGGGCTCGTGCCCTCGGGGCCTGGGTGAGCGGGGGGTCGGTCGTGGCCGTGGCCGGAACGCACGGGAAGACGACCACGACGACCATGGTCACCCAGATCCTCGCGCGGAGCGGGATGGATCCAACCGGGTTCGTGGGCGGCTGGGTACCGGCGTGGAACGGACACCTCCGGGCCGGACGGGACGACCTCTTCGTTGTGGAGGCCGACGAGTACGACCGCTCCTTCCACCACCTTCGGCCCACGCTGGCGGTAGTCACGAACGTCGAGGCGGACCACCTGGACGTCTACGGAGACGTGCGCGGCGTGCGGGAGGGATTTCGGACTTTCCTCGAGGGGGTGCGGGCCGACGGCACCGTCGTGGCCTGCGCGGACGACCCGGGGGCATCGGCCCTCCTGGCCGGGACCGGTCTCGACGCCCGGACGTTCGGGTTCTCGGCGGGGAGCCAGGTGTGGGGGATCGAGCTTGAGAGCACACCTTCGGGCTCGCGCTTCCGTGTCCTTGAGGACGGCTTGGACTTGGGGCGAGTGGAGCTCCGGGTCCCGGGCTTGCACAACGCGAGGAACGCCCTGGGCGCTGCGACGGCCGCGCGGGTCCTGGGCGTCGAGTGGAGCCGGGTCCGGGCCGCCCTCGGCGATTTCCAGGGGGTGGCCCGCCGGTTCCAGACCTTGGGCGAGCGAGCGGACGTGGTCGTAGTGGACGATTACGCCCACCACCCGACCGAGCTGGTCGCGGCGCTCCAGACGGCCAGGGACAGCCATCCCGACCGCCGCCTCGTGGCCGTGTTCCAGCCCCACCTCTACACGCGCACGCGCGATTTCGGCCATGAGTTCGGCCGCGTCCTCGCCACCGCCGACGCCGTCTGGATCGCCGAGGTCTATCCGTCCCGGGAGGAACCCATCCCAGGCGTGGACGGCGCGTACATCAAGCGGCAGGTGGATGCTGCCGTCATGGGGGGCATGGGGAAAGCGGGCGAGGTCCGCGTGCACCGGGACCTCGCGACGCTCCCCGAGGCGCTCGCCGCCGCGCTGCGTCCCGGGGACCTCTGCCTCACGCTAGGGGCGGGCACGATCGAGCGGGTAGGGCCCGCGCTGCTCCAGCGGCTCCAGGCGAGGGAGGCCGCCCATGCGTAAGGGCGTCGGGATCCTCGTGCTGGTCACGGCCACGATGGCGGGGGCGCTCGGCGGCCCGTGGGTCGTCGAGCGGATCTCGGGAATCGAGCTGTTCCGGGTGACGGAGGTTGTGGTCGAGGGCGGGCACTATCTCACTGCCGAGGAAATCCGCAGCGTGGCGGCGGTCCCGCGCGGCGCGAGCCTCTGGGACGACCTGGCCCCCGTGCTCGAGCGGCTTCGGGCGCATCCGGGGATTCGAGACGCGAAGGCCGAGCGAAGGCCCCCGGGGACCGTCGTCCTCCTGATCGAGGAGCGGGAGCCGGTAGCGATGGTCCCGAGCCCGACCCTGACTCCCGTGGACGCCGAGGGAGCCGTCCTCCCCTTCGATCCCGCGCTCGAGCGTCTCGACCTACCGCTCCTAAGCCCGAGACGCGAGGCCGTGCCAGGCGGGGTGGCGGAGGCCGGAGCGCCCCTCTCCCCAGCCGAGCTACGCGTGCTCACCGCCGAGCTCGATTGGCTGGGACGAACGCTGCCCGATCTGGTGGCGTACACGTCGGACGTGGCCCTGGACGATTGGGGGTCCGTCGTGCTCCACTTGGACCAGCCCCGCGTCCTTCTCAGGTATCCGCCACCCCTCTCGCCCCGGCGTCTTCAAGAGGCGCTCCTCGCGTTCGAGGACGCCGTACGGCGGAACCCGGGGCACCCGCCGGTCGAGCTGGACCTCCGCTTCCAGGAGCAGGTGGTCGTGGGGTTCTCTCCCCCGCCGGCGCGCGGAGGAGTCGCCCCGTGAGAGCCAGCCTGATCACGGGACTCGACATCGGGACCACGAAGACCAGCGCCGTCATCGCGGAGATGCCCGGGGACGGACGGCGGCCTTCCGAGCTCAAGGTTCTGGGCGTGGGGCAGGCCCGGACCTCCGGCGTGCGCCGGGAGGTTGTGACCCACATCGAGGAGACCACGGACACGATCCAGAAGGCCATCAAGGAAGCGGAGCTCATGGCCGGCGTGTCCGTAGATCGCGTCTGGTCGGGAATCGGGGGCGAGCACATCGAGTCGGGGGCCTCCCCCGGGGTGGTAGCGGTGGGAGAGGACGAGATCACGAGGAGCGACCTCCGGCGGGTGCACGAGGTCGCGCAGGCCGTCGCGCTTCTCCCCGATCGGGAGCTCCTCCACGCGATTCCGCAGGAGTACGTCGTGGATCGCCAGCGGGGCATCAAGGACCCGATCGGGATGTCGGGGGTCCGGCTCGAGGCCGAGGTCTACCTCGTGACCGGATCGGCTTCTGTGGCCGGAAACATCCGGAAGGCCGTCTCCCGTGCCGGATACCGGGTCCAGGGGCTGGTCCTGTCTCCGCTCGCCGCGGTGCGGGCCGTCCTCACCGAGGACGAGAAGGAGGTGGGGGTCGCCATGGTGGACATCGGCGCCTCCTCCACCCAGCTCGCGGTCTACTACGAGGGGAAGATCCGCCACGTGGGCACGCTGCCGATCGGCGGCGACGCCCTCACGAACGACCTGGTGCGCGGACTGTCCGTGCCGTTTGCCGAGGCCCAGCGCGCCAAGGAGCAGCACGCGGTGGCCTTCGCGCAGCTCGTGGATCCCCAGGAGACCATCGACCTCCCGGGGCCCGGGCCGGGACAGCGGCGCCACGTGGCGCGGGAGCTCATCGCTCACATCGTCGAGCAGCGCCTGGACGAGCTGTTCAGCCTGGTCGAAGGAGAACTCGAGCAGAAGGAGCTGCTCGGCCGCCTGGGCGCGGGGGTTGTCCTCACGGGGGGGACGGCTGCGCTCCAGGGGCTGGTCGAGATGGCAGGGCAGGTGTTTGCTGCGCCGGTCCGGGTCGGCGTGCCCGAGGAGGGGCTCGCTGGGCTCGCGGATGCCGTTCGCCGGCCCCGCTTCTCGACCGTGACTGGGCTGTGCCTCTACGGGGCGGACCGCTTCTACGAGACCGGAGAGGGGGCCTCCACCCTCTCGTCCGGCGTGGTGTCGCGCATCGGAGCTTGGATACGGGAGTTCTTCTGACTTCATGAACCTGGAGACGAGTGAGGACCCGATGATGATCTTCGAATTCGACGAACCCCGGGCCGAGAATGCCCACATGAAAGTCGTGGGCGTCGGGGGGGCCGGCGGGAACGCCGTCAATCGCATGGTGGACGAAGACCTCGAGGGGGTCGAGTTCATCTCCGCGAACACGGACGGGCAGGCGCTCCGACTGTCTCAGGCTCACGTGACGATCCAGCTGGGAAAGAAGCTCACGCGGGGCCTCGGGGCGGGCGCGCGCCCCGAGATCGGGCGCCAGGCCATCGCGGAGTCGGAGGACGAGGTGCGGCGCTCGCTGGAGGGGGCCGACCTCGTCTTCATCACGGCCGGCATGGGGGGCGGAACCGGGACCGGCGCCGCGCCCCTGATTGGGGACATCGCGCGGGAGATCAACGCCCTCACGATCGGGATCGTCACGCGGCCGTTCGCGTTCGAGGGGAAGAAGCGCCTCCGTCAGGCCGAGCAGGGGCTCGCCGAGCTCAGGCGGTCGGTGGACACGATGATCGTGGTGCCGAACGACCGTCTGCTCTCCGTGGTGGGGAAGGGGACGACCTTCCGAGACGCCTTGAAGAAGGCGGACGAGGTGCTCCTGCACGCCACGCAGGGGATCTCGGACCTCGTGCGCGTGACGGGCGAGGTGAACGTGGATTTCGCGGACGTCCGCACGGTGATGGCGTGCCGTGGGCCGGCTCTCATGGGGTCAGGCTTCGGCGAGGGGGACGACCGCGCCGTCGAGGCGGCGCAGGAGGCGGTCTCGTCGCCGCTCCTGGACGACGTCTCGATCCGGGGGGCCAAGGGCGTCCTGATCAACATCACGGGGGGCATGGACCTCGCCATTGACGAGGTGACCCAGATCTCTACGATTATCCAGGAAGAAGCCGGGGAGGACGCTGAGATCATCTTCGGGGCCGTGCACGATCCGTCCCTGGAGGGTAAGATTAGAGTGACTGTGATCGCCACCGGGTTCGATCCCGGCGAGGAGGCGAGCGACCGGAAGGTGATCCGGCCAGACTTCCGCCGGGGCGCCGTGCCCCGGTCCTCGAGCCGCGGTCCGGCTCGGCTCCCGCTGCGTACGCCGCTTCGTGCCGCTGTGGGTGACGGGTCGGCGCCGGAGCGTGAGGCCCAACCGTTCCACCGGCCTCCCGAGCGGGTCGTGGACCGGAGCCACCTCGGCGATTTGGACATACCGACGTTCATTCGTCGGCAGATGGACTAGAGGCGACCGGGGAACGCTCTCCGGTGACCTTGGCCCGAGCAGCGGGCCGCTCCACTGCCGGGCATCGGAGAAGCGACAGCGTGCTCGATCGTCTTTCGACGTACGCTTCGAAGCCGCTGGGCGCCCTGGCAGGGGCGTTCGGCTGCGTGGGCGTCGCGGCCCTCGTGCTGGCTCCCGGTTGGGGGGAGACCCCGGACGCGGGGTACCTGGCGCCCCTGGCAGCGGTCTCGGCCGAGGAGTACCGGGTCGAGTTCCTGCGTCCGGGCACGACCTTCGGAGAGATCCTGTACACGGCGCGCCTGGACGCGAACGAGCAGGAGAACCTTCTCCTGGCGTTCCAAGAGCACGCGGACCCCCGGCGGCTCAGCGGAGGCACGGAGGTAACGCTCCGGTTCCTCCGGGGTGGGAAGGCGGTGCGCGGGGTGGACGTAGCCGTCACGCGCGACGAGCTCGTGCGGCTCGAGCGTGACCCGTTCGGCTGGACGTCCCATGTCGTCCCGACTCCCGTGTGGGTGGACACGCTCGCGACAACCGGGACGATCGAGACCGACCTGTGGACGGCAGTGGTTGGGAGCGACGGCTTTTCGGCGGTGCCGATCGCGGACCGCGCGCAGGTCATGTACGCCCTGGCCCAGGTGTTCCAGTGGCAGATCGACTTCCACCGGCAGATCCAGCCGGGTGACTCCTTCCGGCTCATCGTCGAGCGTGAGGTGCGTCCCGACGGGAGCATGAGGAGGAGCCGGATCCTGGCTGCCGAGGTTATGAGCTCTGGCGGGGCCGTGCACGCGATCTGGTTCGACCTCCACGGGGACGGGGTAGGCGGGTACTACGACCTCGCCGGGGAGTCGCTCGAGCGTCCCTTCCTCGTGGCTCCTCTCGAGTTCCGCCGTATCTCCTCGGGGTTCTCGAACGGTCGTCGCCACCCGATCCTGAACGTCATTCGCGCGCACCGTGGGGTGGATTACGCGGCGGCGATCGGGACGCCGGTGATGGCGACCGGCGATGGCGTGGTCACGCGGAGAGGCCCCGACGGAGGCTACGGCAACCTGGTAGAGATCCGCCACTCGGGCGGCTACGTCACCCGCTACGGTCACCTGAGCCGCTTCCAGGCGGCGGTGAATCCGGGGACCCGCGTGACACAGGGCCAGACGATCGGGTACGTCGGGATGACGGGCCTCGCCACCGGGCCGCATCTCCATTACGAGATGTACCAGAACGGACGGCCCCGCGATCCGCGCACCCTCGATCTCCCTCCAGGCGATCCCATTCCGCTGAATGTGCGGGACCGGTGGACCGCCGAGTTCGTCGTGCGGTACGCCATGCTCGTGAACCTCTCCTCGTCTCCCGACCTGCGGGTGGCGGACACGGGGTTGATCCCCGCGGATAGCGGGGCCGCGCGGAACGAGTGATCTCCGCCGCAGGGATTCTCATCATCTTGCTCGGGGCGGCCGGAATGATTCTGGCCGCCCTGTTGTATCTCAGGGCGGAGATCCACGTCCGGGGAAGACGGGCGCTCCTCGGGCTACGGCTCGGAGCTCTCGCCGTCGTGCTCCTCCTCCTGCTGGACGTCCGACTTCCGGGAGAGGATCCGAGTCGGGAGCCGCGAACGGGGGTGAAGTGGGTGCTCGTGGATCCCGACCTGTCGCTGGTCGTGCCCTCGGGGACGAACGGGTCCCTGTGGGATGCCGGGATCGATCGAGTCGAGACGGAGGTCGCGACGGGTGCCCAGGTGGCCTTCGCGACGCCGGGAACGAGCGGGCCGGAGGGGGCGGATCTCTCGGGACTCGTGCTCCGGACGCCGTCCCACCCACCGGGGGACCTGG
Organism: Longimicrobiales bacterium; assembly: GCA_965198065.1. Lineage (GTDB taxonomy): Bacteria > Gemmatimonadota > Gemmatimonadetes > Longimicrobiales > Gaopeijiaceae > SHZS01. The sequence continues at coordinate 2,595,691 of CBDAON010000004.1, forward strand.
CGGAAGGGATTGCCCGCCTGGCCGAAGCGGGAGCGGACTCGATCGTCGTCCTGTCGTCGTTCCGGCGTCCGCCGGGCTTCCTCGAGGTGCTGGAGCGGAGGACCCCGGTAGCCGTGCGGCTCGACCGGCTCGGCGGGGAGCCCGTCCGGAACGCCGGGATGGCCGAGCTCGTCCTTCCCGCCGCCCGGTCCGCGGGGCAGCCGGTCACGGGAAGGGTCTCGGTCTTCGGAGAGGGGGGGGCGGCCGGCGACACCGTCGCGGTGGAGATCCGATCCGGCGGGACGCTCGTGGACGCCGTCCGGCTTCCGCTTCCCGGCCCTGGCGCGCTGGCGTCCGCCGAGGTCCGCCTGCCGCCCACTCCCGACACGGGCCTCTTCCGCGTCACCGCGCGGGCGCTGCTCGAGGGGGACGCCTTTCCGCCCGACGACGAGCTCGCCCGGTGGATTCGCGCGGGTGAGCTCGAGAGCGGCATCGTGCTCGTCTCGTTCGAGCCGGGGTGGGGGCCTCGGTACCTCCTTCCCGTGCTCGAGGCTGTCACGGGGCTTCCGGGCGAGGGATATCTCGCGCTCGGGGACGGCCGGTTCCTCCCGCTGGGAGACGGAGAGGAGAACCTCGCAATTGTCGGGCTCGAGTTCTTCCTCGACCGGACGAACCGAGCGGCGCTCCTCGTCCTCCACGGAACCGGGGAGTCGATCCCGCCCTGGGCATCGAGCGCTGCGGCCGCTCACCCCGCCGTCCTCCACTTTCCCGTGGGTGCCGGAGGCGCGGCCTTGGCCGGCATCGAGCTGGGCTCGACGGTGGCCGAGGAGCGAGTCGTCGATCCGCAGCTTCCTGCGTCCGCGGTGTCCCCCTTTCTCTCGGGCGTTGGGCTCGGCGGCCTCCCGGCGGTGACGGCACGTCTATCGATCGGTGAGCCCTCGAGCACGCAGGTGGCCGTCCGGGGGCGACCTGCGGCGGGTGGGAACGAGGCCCCTCTTCTCTTCCTGGACGAGACCGAGGCGGGACGCCGTGCCGTGTCCCTGGCGGACGGGTTCTGGCGCTGGGGAAGCCGCGACGGTGAGGCGCGAGACGCGTACCGAGCGCTCTGGGGTGGGGTCGCGAGCTGGCTCCTCGACCGTGCGGACCCCCTCGTCGAAGAGGGCGTCCGTCCGGCGGCTCAGGTGCAGCCCCGCGGCGTTCCCGTGCGGTGGGAAGTGTCTCCGGGCTTGGAGGGTGCCGAGCTGAGCCTCTTTCCAGTTCAGGTCCAGGACGGCCCTCTTCCGACGGACGGAGAGGGCGTCTCCGGTGCCGCCGAGTTCCGTGGGCTGATGACACCCGGCGAGGACGGGATCGCCTCGACGCCCGCGATGGACCCGGGCGTCTACCGCTTCGAGGTACGGGATCCGGGCACGGGGCTGAACGGTCCCCTCCTCACGGCGGGGCTCGTGGAGGTCGAGGCGTGGGCCCCGTCGCTCCGCCATCCGCCACTGGACGTTCCCGAGCGACTGGACCCGGCGCCCTTGGAGGATGCGGGCGTGGCCGAGAGCGCGGGACGTCCGCTTCGGACCCATCCCCTTCCGTACTTCGTGCTCCTCGGTTTCCTCTGCGGGGAATGGCTCGGGCGCCGGCGGGTCGGACTCCGGTAACGAGGCGTCGGTGCGACTGTTCCGGACGGCGGAGGAGGAGAGGAGCGGGCTCTGGAAGCGGGCCCTGGACCTCGCCCTGACGGACGTGAGGGTCCTCGCGGGCGGGCTGGATCACGAGACGTTCGAGCAGCTCGATGAGAGGCTCCTCGCCGCCGACTTCGGAGTGAAGGCGACGCTGCACCTCGTGGATCACGTGGAGGGGCTGGCCCGCCAAGGGAAGGTCTCCGCCGGGAGCGGCCTCCGGGAAGCCCTGAGAGGAGAGGTCGCGCGGATCCTCGAGGCGGTCCAGGACAGCGGCCTCGCGGAGGCGGCCGACGGACCCACGGTCTACGTGATTGTCGGAGTGAATGGGGTCGGAAAGACGACGTCCGTCGCGAAGCTGGCCCATCGGATCACGGGGGAGGGACGATCCGTCCTGGTCGCCGCGGGGGACACCTTCCGGGCGGGTGCCGTGAGCCAGCTGGAGGAGTGGGCGAGGCGCACGGGCGCTGAGCTCGTCCGGGGGTCGGAAGGAGCGGATCCCGCGGCCGTGGCCTTCGACGCGCTCGAGGCCGCCCGGGCCCGGGGCACGGACGTGGTGCTGGTGGACACGGCGGGCCGCCTCCACACGCACCGCGGGCTCATGGACGAGCTCCGGAAGCTGGACCGCGTGATCCGGCGAAGGATCAAGGGGGCGCCGCACGAGACGCTTCTCGTGCTCGACGCGACCGTGGGTCAGAACGCCGTCTCCCAGGTCCGCGAGTTTCAGGGGGTGGTGTCCCCGACGGGGATCATCCTGGCCAAGCTGGATTCGACCGCACGCGGCGGAATCGTGGTCGCGCTCGCGAATGAGTTCGACCTTGGGGTCAAGCTCGTGGGGGTGGGCGAGGCCGTGGAAGACCTCGAGCCCTTCGATCCGGAGGCCTTCCTAGCGGGCGTCTTCGAGGGCCCGTGATCCGATGGACTACTCCCAGCTGGACCGACCCGTCCAGTTCCTGAAGGCCGTGGGCCCGCGCCGGTCCGACGCCCTGAAGAAGCTCGGAGTCGGCACGGCCAGGGACCTCCTCTTCCACGTTCCTCGCCGTTACGACGACGCCTCGACGATACGACCGATCGCCCGCCTCACCGTGGGCATGGACGTGACGGCCGTGGGACGGGTCCGCTCCAAGGGGATCGTCCCGACGCGCTCCGGGCTCAGGATCTTCCAGGCGGTGCTCGAGGACGAAAGCGGCACCATCACCTCGTCTTGGCCCGGTCAGCCGTGGCTGGACCGGAAGATCCGGGAGGGCGACGAGCTTCTGGTGACGGGCCCGGTCAAGCACTACCACGGGCGCCAGATCCACCCGCGCGAGTTCACGATCCTCTCCCGTGCTCGGCGTCCGGGGGGGGAGGCTGAGGGCGTGGATGGACAGCCCGCCGGAGCTGCTGGCCCGGGTGAGAAGCCGAGGGGCGCGATTTTCGTAACCTATCCGGCGGTGGACGAGGTCCCCCAGTGGGTGCTCCGCGCCATCTTCCAGCGGAACCTGGACTGGCTCCTGGACCAGATTCTCGAGGAGGAGTACCTCCCCGAGGAGACCCGGGATGCCCTCGGGCTGACCGGCCTGCGAGACGCCTTCCAGCGCGTGCACCGTCCGTCCTCGATCGAGGATCCGGAGGAGGGTCGGCGGCGGCTCGCCTTCGACGAGCTCTTTTTTCTGCAGCTCGTACAAGCCCTCGTTCGCTACCGGACGTCCGAGGCGGAGCCCGGGATCCGATTCCAGCGGACGAACGCCCTGATCCGTCCCCTCCACGACGGACTTCCCTTCCCGCTGACCGACGCGCAGGCCCGCGTCTTGAAGGAGATCTACGACGACCTGACGTCGGGCCGCCGCATGAACCGGTTCCTTCAGGGAGACGTGGGGGCGGGAAAGACCCTCGTGGCCTTTTTCTCCATGCTTCTCGCGGCTGAAAGCGGATACCAGTCTGCGCTCATGGCGCCGACCGAGCTCCTGGCGGAGCAGCACGCCGCCACGCTCCGCGGGCTGATCGAGAGCGCAGGACTCGCTCTGGAAGTCGTGCTGCTCACGGGCCGCATGGGGGCGCAGGACAAGCGAAGCTCTCTTGCGGCGCTCGCGGCAGGGCCCCCAGCCTTCATTGCCGTCGGCACCCACGCTCTGATCCAGGAGGGAACCCGTTTCGCGAGGCTCGGGCTCGTCGTGGTCGATGAGCAGCACCGCTTCGGGGTTCGACAGCGGATGGCGCTTGTGGACGGAGTCGCATCGGAGACGAAGCCCCACGTGCTCGTGATGTCGGCGACCCCGATCCCCCGCTCGCTCGCGATGACCCTCTACGGGGAGCTCGACCTGAGCATCCTGGACGAGCTCCCTCCGGGGAGGACGCCGGTCGAGACCCTCCTTCGGTTCCCGGGGAGGCGGGAGCAGGTCTACGCCCGCGTCCAAAAGGAGCTCGCCCGGGGGCATCAGGGCTACGTCATCTATCCACAGGTGCAGGAGTCGGAGAAGACCGACCTCCGGGCGGCCACGGAGGAATACGAGCGCCTCTCGGGAAAGGTCTTCCATGAGTGGAAAGTCGGCCTCTTGCACGGCCAGCTCCCCGCGGAGGAGAGAGACCGGGTGATGCGAGGGTTTCGGGACGGAGAGTTGGATCTGATCGTGGCCACGTCCGTCGTCGAGGTCGGAATCGACGTGCCCAACGCGACGTTTATCGTGATCGAGCACGCGGAGCGCTTCGGCCTGAGCCAGCTCCATCAGCTCCGGGGCCGCGTGGGGCGGGGGACCGCGCCAGCGGTTTGCATGCTCATCGCCGAGGCAGGGGGCGAGACGGGCGAGCGGTTGAAGGTGTTCCGGGACACGAACGATGGGTTCCGAATTGCCCAGGCGGACTTGAGGATTCGGGGCCCGGGCGATCTCTTCGGGGCCCAACAGCACGGTCGGGATCCGCTGCTCAGGTTCGCGGACCTTAGCCGGGACGAGCCGCTGCTCGACCGGGCCCGGTCCCTTGCCCGGGGGGTCGTGGATGAGGATCCGGAGCTCTCGCGCCCCGAGCACCAGCGGATTCGGGACTTGCTCGAGAGGCGGCACCAGGAGCGCCTGAAGATGTGGAAGGTGGGCTGACTCCTGGGGATGCTCGGCGCAGAGCGTCGCTGGCCGAGCGAAGGGACCAACCACGGAGGAATGGATGACGGTCGCGCGCTACACGGAGGTCCGGGACCTCCACGCTCACGAGGGGGACGAGGTGACGGTTGCCGGATGGGTGGAGGGGCTCCGCACGCACGGGAAGGTCGCGTTCGCGCTCGTCCGCGACGGGACCGGGGTCGTCCAGTGCGTGGTGGCCCGAAAGGAGGTGGGGGAAGAGGCTTGGGAGCAAGCCGTTCAGCTCACGCAGGAGACCTCGGTCGCGGTGCGCGGATCGGTCCGGGCGGACACGCGCTCCCCGGGCGGATACGAGCTTGGCCTCGTCGGGCTCGAGGTCCTTCACCGCTCGGAGGAGTACCCCATCCAGCCCAAGGAGCACGGTGTCGAGTTCCTCATGGACCATCGCCATCTCTGGATCCGTTCCACCCTCCAGCGGGCAGTCCTACGGGTACGCTCCGAGGTCATTCAGGCGGTCCACGACTTCTTCTACGGGCGAGGTTTCACCCGGATCGACAGCCCGATTCTCACGGGCTCGATCGGGGAGTCCGCGGGCACCCTGTTCTCGACGGACTACTTCGGGGAAACGGCCTACCTGGCCCAGACCGGCCAGCTCTACATCGAGGCTGCGTGTCCCGCCTTTCGGAAGGTCTACTGCTTCGGCCCCACCTTTCGCGCGGAGAAGTCCAAGACGCGGCGGCACCTGACCGAGTTCTGGATGGTCGAGCCCGAGGTCGCGTTCGCTGACTCCGACGCGAACATGGCCCTCCAAGAAGAGCTCGTGAGCTATCTCGTGGGGCGTGCCCTGGAGCGGTGCGCGCCAGAGCTGCGGGCGCTCGAGCGCGACACGTCGAGGCTCGAGGCCGTCCAACCTCCCTTCCCGAGGATCCCGTACACGGAGGCCGTCGAGATCCTTCGCTCGAAGGGGAGCCAGATCGAGTGGGGCCAGGACCTGGCCGGGTCGGACGAGACACTCCTCGCGGGCGAGTTCGAGGTCCCCGTCATGGTGTACAACTACCCGCGCGAGGCGAAGGCCTTCTATATGAAGGAGAACCCCGACGACCCCCGTACCGTGCTGTCGAACGACATGATCGCCCCGGAGGGGTACGGGGAGATCATCGGAGGAAGCCAGCGCGAGGATGACCCGCGTCGCCTGGTCGCCAGGATCCGTGCCGAGGGACTCCCGGAGGAGGCGTACTCCTGGTACCTGGACCTCCGCCGCTACGGTACGTTCGTCCACTCGGGGTTCGGTCTCGGCATCGAGCGGACCGTCGCGTGGATCACGGGGCGCCCCCACGTCCGTGAGCTCATTCCCTTCCCACGGCTGATGAACCGGCTGACCCCTTGACGTCTCCGCCAGGGCCTGGCCCAGTGGTGGGTTCGTTTTGACCCACTATCCCTGGCCCACGGTCCTTGCCCCCTGCCCCCGGACGGCCACAGTATGCCGGGGATCAGCCGCTAGTCCGAGGCGACGGTGCGAGACCGATTCGACCGATACCCGATCCGACGAGGAAAGCCCATGTTGCGATCCGACCGCGTGAACCCGACAACTCTTCTTGGTCTCTCGCTCCTCTTCTTAGCCGGTTGCGGAGGGGCGCCCGAGGAGACCGCGTCTGCCGAGTCCGCGATGCCGGCCGAGGCCGAGGGGGGATTCAATCTGCCGCCGAGCGGAACCACCGGAACGCCCGCGGATCAGACGCCCGACCCGGCTGCAGCCGGCCTCCCGAACCCGAACCCCACGCTGGTCACGAACTGGGGCCCGCTTCCCGGGGGACGTGAATGGGGGTCCACGGCCGGAATCGACGTCGGTCCGGACGGCCACATCTGGGCCTATGACCGGTGTGGCGCGGGCGGCGGGTGCGACCAAGACCGGACGTTGGATCCGGTCTTCAAGTTTGACCGGAACACCGGGGAGGTCCTTACGAGCTTCGGCGCCGGCTTCTTCATGACGCCCCACGGGATCCACGCGGACGACGAGGGGAACGTCTGGGTCACGGACTACCAGGGGAACGACGAGGGCACCAAGGGCCACCAGGTGTTCAAGTTCAGTCCCGAGGGCGAGGTCCTGATGCGCCTCGGTGTCGCGGGCGTCACCGGGAGCGACGGCCAGCACCTCAACCAGCCGACCGACGTGATCGTCGCGCCGAACGGGGACATTTTCGTATCGGACGGGCACAGCGGACAGGGATCGGACCCGGCTCCGGGATCCACCGGCCGGATCATGAAGTTCAGCTCGACCGGCCAGTTCATCATGCAGTGGGGACAGATCGGAAACGGCCCTGGGGAATTCCGGACGCCTCACGCGCTCGAATTCGACTCGCGCGGGCGTCTCTACGTGGCCGACCGCGGGAACCACCGCATCCAGATCTTCGACCAGGAGGGGAACCTGCTCGACACGTACTATCAGTACAGCCGGATCAGCGGCATCTTCATCACCGCTGACGATATGCTGTACGCGATTGACTCCGAGACGAGCCCCACGGGCCATCCGGGGTGGATCAGCGGCATTCGCGTCGGCAGCGCGTTCGAGGATCGGGTCACCGCGTTCATTCCACCGCACGAGGGCGAATCGCGGCCCGTCGCTGGCGAGGGGGTGGCCGTGGACCAGGACGGCAACATCTACGCGGCCGAAGGACCGGCAGCGAGGCCCGTGGTCGACGGTGGAATCACGAAGTACGTGCTGGGCATGTAGCCAGAGAGCGGACGGGCCCGTGCTCGGGTCACTCGAGCGCCGCGAGGAGGAGGTCGAGCGCCAGGGTGTGTATCCCTGGCGCTTGGCTTTCCCTCGGGCCCGCGACGTTGAGCATGGGCGGACGGGAAAACGAGGCGAGCCAGGAGCGGACCCGGTCGGCCGGGAGCGGGCCGCTCGGGATCAGGTCGATCACGAGGACCGGCCGCCCGAGCCGCTTTGCGACCTCGAGCGTGTAGGCCGTCCCCCCAGCGGGGGGCCCTGCGGACAGGATGAGCGTGGCGTCGGCGTCCCGCACGTTCCGCTCCGTCCGATCCGCGTAGTCTGCTGTCGGGGTCTCGCGAAGGCCCGAGTACCGCTCGGGAATCACGCCGTCCTCGGCCCGTCGTCCCTTCGGCACCCAGCCGGCTCGCGGGATCCCGAGCGCGATGGCCGCGTCCAGGGCCGCGCGATCCACGCCCGTCTGGCCGCCGGACCGGATCTCCCGAACGCGCACGAGACGACCTTCCCTCACGACCCGGGGAGCGCCGGGTGGAGCGTGCGGATCCGACAACGCACCTCCCTCGGTCTCGGCCCGAGAGCTCGATGGCTGACATCGTCGTGAACCTGCGGGACGGACGACCCATCTGGTCCCTTCCCGAGTGGGCCATCCGGGAATTGGCTGCCGCGCTTCCGACCGGGTGGACGATGCACTTGGAGGATTCTGCCACGGACGGGTCGGGGGATGGCCGCGCGGCTCCCGACTCGGGCGTGATCCGGGTGATGGCAGGAGCCCGAATCTACCTGGGCTTTGGCGTCCCCGCGGAGGTTCTCGAGGCCGGCGAGGGAAGCCTCGAGTGGGTGCACTCGGCTGCGGCTGGGGTCGGAGGGTCGCTTCACGATGCGATGCGGCGAAATCGGGTGCGCTTCACGAACTCGGCGGGGGTCCACGGCCCTCCGATCGCGGAAACCGTCGTGGCTATGCTCCTCCACTTCGCCCGCGGGCTCGACTTCACGGTCGCCGCCCAGCAGGCCGGGCGGTGGAACGACGCCCCCCTTCTCCGGGCCGACACCCCCGTTCGGGAGCTCTCGGGCATGAAGGTGGGGATCCTCGGGTACGGGGGAATCGGACGGGAGGTCGGTCGGCGTCTGAGGGCCCTAGGCTCGGAGGTGTCGGGGCTCCGGCGGTCGCCTCCGGCCGTCGAGCGGGACGAGATGGGTGTCATGCTCCTCCATGGGGAAGACGGGCTCGTCCGGCTCCTCGGGGGAAGCGAGGCCCTCGTGGTCGCGGCGCCTGAGACGCAGGAGACCCGCGGCCTCCTGACCGCGGAGCGAATCCGCTCGCTCCCCCGGGGCGCGGTCCTCGTCAACGTCGCGCGAGGCCGGCTCGTGGACGAAGACGCGCTCGTGGATGCACTCCGCGACGGGCACCTGAGGGGGGCGGGACTCGACGTGTTCTCGACCGAGCCCCTCCCGGAGGGGCACCCGCTGTGGGGGCTCCCGAACGTGCTCATCACGCCTCACACGTCGGCCGTGTCGCGCGGGTTCTGGAGACGGGAAATGGAGCTGATCCTCGATAACCTCCGACGGTTCCTCGCGAACCAGACGCTCCTGAACGAGGTGAGCCGCGAGCGGGGCTACTAACCGCCCTCGGCTCCGGAGCGGTGCCCGGTTACGGGGCCTTCCCGTGAAGGCCCGGCCTCCGCGTCTCCCTCGCGCGCCTTTACCTCGTCCCAGAGAGCATCGAGCTCCCCGAGCGTCGCGCCGGGGATCGGGACGCCGCGCTCCTTTGCGAGCGCCTCCACGGATCCAAATCGCCTCTGGAACTTGACGTTGGCCTGCTCGAGCGACGTGACGGCATGCGCTCCCGTCAGGCGGGCCAGGTTCACCACGGAGAAGAGGAGATCCCCCATCTCGGCCGCCAGGGTGTCCGGATCGCCCGCGGCCAACTCCCGCTCCACCTCCGCCAGCTCTTCCTTCACTTTGGCGAGTGCCCCAGCAGCCTCGCTCCAGTCGAACCCCACGCCCGCCACGCGCTCCTGGATGCGATGAGCCCTGAGGAGCGGGTCGAGGCCCTGGGCGAGCCCATCCAGCGGGGAGCGGTCGGCGCGCTCGCGCGCCTTGATCGCTTCCCACGCCTCACCCTCGCCCCCGAACAGATGTGGATGGCGCCGGACCATCTTCGCCTGGAGGAAGCTGACGACCTCGTCACGCGTGAAGCTCTCGTCCTCTTCCGCCACGACGATCTGGAACGCGACGTTTAGGAGCAGATCGCCGAGCTCCTCCAGCAGGGCTGACGGATCCCCTGAGTGGATCGCGTCCACGGTCTCGTGGGTCTCTTCGACGAGGTGGGGGACTAAAGAGCGCGCAGTCTGCTCCCGGTCCCAGGGACAGTTCGCGCGCAGGTACTCGACGAGGGCGAGCGCGTTGTCGAGAGCGCCGGGGACGGGGGGGAACCGGCCCGTCGGGGCCTCCACCTCCACCTCCGCCCGCTCGCCCCCACCCTCGTCCCCGAGGACCACCGGCGCCTCCCGAGTCGATCGCAGGCCGACCGTTCCGTGTCCGATCGTTCCTTGCTGGAGGGGTACTTTGTCGCATCTTTGTGCGACCATGTCAACCGACCCCCGTAGCCGGGCGTGGGTCGAGGTGAATCCTCGAGCCCTCCGGCGAAACCTGGAGCGCGTTCGCGAGGCGGTTGGAGGAGGGGTCGGGTTGCTGCCCATGGTCAAGGCGGACGCGTACGGGGTCGGGCTCGAGGAGGCCGTGAGGGCGGTGGAGCCCGCCGGGCCGTGGGGATACGGGGTCGCGACCGTCGAGGAAGGCGCGAGGGTTCGGGGCGCGGGCAGCGAGCGTCCCGTCCTCGTCGTCTCGCCCGTCCCGCCCGGGGCGGTGCAGGCGGCCTTCGAGCTCGGCCTGACGCTCTCCGTCTCCGACCTCCGCGTTCTTGAGGCCATCGCGGAGACGGCCGATCGGCTCGGAGTGGAGGCTGCCGTACATCTCGACGTGGATACCGGGATGGGGCGCTCCGGATTCGACTGGCGCCGGGTCGCGGAGTGGGGTCCGGAGGTCGCGCGGTTGGTGAGAGGCCGGGTCCGATTGGAGGGGGCGTTCACCCACTTCCACTCGGCGGACGAGCGGGACCCGGCGAGCGTGACCCTCCAGGCCGAGCGGTTCACCGAGGTCGTGGATGCCCTCGGAGCGGTGGGGCTTCGCGTTCGGCTGGTCCACCTGAGTAACTCAGCGGCGGCCCTCCGCCGGCCGGAGCTCGCGGCCGAGCTCGTGAGACCGGGAATCTTCCTCTATGGGGGGCGGGCAGGCGAGAGGCTCCCCGAGCCCGAGGAGGTCGTCCGGCTCCGTGCCCGGGTCGTCCTGATCCGGGATGCGACCTCCGGATCCACGCTGGGGTACGGAGCGACGCACGTGGCCGCGGCGCCCGAGCGATGGGCCACGGTAGGGATCGGGTACGGCGACGGCCTCCCCCGGGCGCTGGGAAACCGGGGAGCTGCGCTGGTTCTGGGAAGGAAGGTGCCGATCATCGGACGGATCTCAATGGACCTGACGGTGGTAGACATCACCGGCCTCGCGGATCTGGAGGTGAGCGTGGGCACAGCGGTCACCTTCATCGGGGCCGAGGGCGAAGCGCACATCTCGCTCGACGAGGTCGCCGCCCAAGCGGGAACGATCAGCTACGAGATCCTGACCGGGCTCGCGGCCCGCCTGCCGCGCATCTGGGCGTCCGGCCCTGTCGTGGAATCATGACCGGCGTCCACGCCGATCCCCACACGGACGACGGAAAGGCCTCCCAGTGACGACGAGACTCCTTGGAACGAGCGCCCTGGCAGCCTTTCTCCTCGCGTGGGGGTGCACCGACGCGACACCGACCTCAGACGATCCGGGGCTCATCCCCCTAAACCCGCGAACCGTCGAGCTCGTCCTCCCCTTCGCGGAGTTCGGCGACTCGCTCCAGCTCCTGAGCGGATACGCGTCCCAGGCGGAGCTCACGGGCGCGCTCCTGGCCCGGGGGTGGGCGGGAGACCTGGACGCCCACACTCTGGTTCGCTTCGGCCCTCCGGCGGACCGAATCCAAGTGATCCCCCCCGGGGGCTCCGACACGGTCCCGGACCTAGAGTACTGGCCGATCGAGGGACGCGTCGTCGTCACCTTGGACACCATGGACGCCGTTGGAGACCGTCCGTTCGAGATCAATGCGGAAGCGATTGAGACGCCCTGGCACGTGTCCTCGGCGACGTGGGAGCACGCGATCGACACCTTGGTAAACACGGCCCCCTGGCCGGAGCCGGGCGGCGGTCCGGTGACTGCCCTCGCGGTCGATCGCTGGGCGGGTCCGCGGGACGGGGACGCGGTCTTCTTCTTCCTGGACTCGCTCACGGTCTCGCGATGGTTCGATCAGTCGAGGCCGGAGAACGGCCTCCGGATCACGGTAACGGGGCCCGGATCCCGGCTCGGTGTCGAGACTGTGGAGCTCGTCTACCTCGTCCGGTCCTCCATCCATCCGGACACGATCGTCGAGCTCGACGCCCTCTCGAGCGAGACGACCGTCGTGTACTCGCCGGAGCCGCAGCCGCTGGAGGGCGCATTCCGGATCGGTGGGGCGCCCGCACATCGGGCGGCCGTCCACTTCGACCTTCCGGAGGCCGTCGAGGGGGACACCTCCACCTGCGAGGGAGCCCCTTGCACGATCGAGATCCTCGCCGACCGGCTGGTCTACGCGGGGCTCCGCCTGTACTCCCACGGGACGGCTCCCCTTGGGCTCCAGCCGCTGGACTCGATCTCGATCGACATGCGTCCGGTGCTGCTCCCGAGCCGCGTTCGCCGCTCCCCTCTGGGGCCCAGCGCGCAGACCATCCCGAAGATGGTCGCTCCGGAGCTGTTTTCCCCGGGATCGGCGTCCATGGTCGAGCTTCCGGTGACGCGATACCTGAGGGAGCTGTTGACGGACCCCCCGGACGGATCCGATGCGACGTCGCCCGTGCTGATGCTCCTCACGACCTTCGAGCCCTGGTCGCTCGAGCACGCCACGTTCTGGGGACTCGGGAGCGACAACGAGCCTACCCTTCGCCTCGTCCTCAGCTGGACGGAGGGGCTAGGGCTCCCATGACGCCTCGGGTGCGCTCAGGCGGGAACTGGAGTGCCATCGCCATGCTCGGCGCGGCGCTCGTGGCCGCACCGTCCCAGCTAGAGGCGCAGTCGCTCGTAGCGCGGGCGGGTCTCGGGCTGCCGGTCGAGCCGCTCGATGCTCGAAGCCGCGCCATGGGCGGAGCCGGGATCGGGCTCTCGGGCGCTTACCTCCTGGCCACGGATCCCGCCGCGGCGGCGGGGCTCGTGCTGCCGAGCGTGACGGGGAGCTACCAGCCGACGCGCTCCACGCTCACAGACGGAACGCGCGCGGGCCGGGCCCGCTTCCCCGTTGTTGGTGCCTCGTATCCCTATCGCGCCAATGTCTTCTCGGTTCAGTTCTCGGGGTTCCTCGACCAGGACTGGGAGGTCAGCTCGGAGAGGGTCCTGACCGTGTCGGGAGGATCCGTGGGGGCCACCGACACGTTTCGATCGTCGGGCGGCATCGGGCAGGCCCGGATCGGGGTGGCGAGGCGGGTCGCGGAATCCCTCTCCATTGGGCTCTCGCTCGGGACGTACACCGGATCGATGGAGCGGACGTTCGAGCGCGTGCTCGATGCCGACGACTTCGGGCTCGACGTGGAGCCGTTCGTCATCCAGGGCCGTTGGCGTGCGTCCGGAAAGACTGCGGTGCTCGGGGCGGTATGGAATCCGGGCCCGCTTCTCCAGCTCGCGGCTTCGGCCGCCTGGTCGGGGGACCTCGAGCTCAGATCTGCCGGGGAAGGGGTCGGCGAGGACGGGACGTATGCAATGCCCTTCGAGCTCAGGGCGGGAGGGACGTTCACCCTGGCCGGGGACCTGGGCCTCGCGCTCGGGGTCAGCTACGCGGACTGGAGCGGGACTGGGGCCGATTTTGAGAACGAGATGGCCAGGGGGGCTGCGTGGAGCTACGGAGCGGGCGTCGAGTGGTCGGCCACCACGCTCCTGGGGCGATCCATACCTATTCGACTGGGTGCCCGGCATATCGATCTCCCGTTCACGTTCGGTGGAGACGCCGTCTCCGAACGGGTCCTGTCCGGTGGCGTGGGTCTCGTCCTCGTCCAGGGCCAGGGGATTCCGCTCGCGCTCCTCGAGATCGGGGTCGAGAACGGAACCCGGAACGGGGGTGCGGTCTCGGAAGAGTTCTGGCGCACGACCATAACCGTCCAAGTGGCCGGCAACTGAGCGTCGTGACGGGCCCGGCGCCAGGGCGATCCCGCTATTGGTCTGACCGGGCCGGGGTGGTTCAATTAGGGCCATGACGAGCCCGATCCCACGGGTCCGGCGGGCGTACGTCGAGACGTACGGCTGTCAGATGAACATCGCCGACGGCGAGTTGATGGAGGGGGTGCTCGACCGGGCAGGCTACGAGATCGTCTCCTCCCCCGAGGAGGCCGACGTCGTGCTCGTGAACACCTGCGCGATCCGGGAGCACGCGGAGAGCCGGGTCATCGGGCGGGTCGGCCAGTTGAGCTCGCTCAAGAGAGAGCGGCCCGACCTCCTCATTGCCGTCACCGGGTGCATGGCCCAGCGGATGGGCGAGCCGCTTCTCAAGAGGGCCCCGTACGTGGATCTGGTCGTGGGCCCGGACGGGTATCGAGCTCTGCCGGCCCATCTGGAGCGGCTCTTCCAAGACGCCTGCGAGGACCAGCGACCTCGAGCGACGCGGCGCCGGCTCCAGCTCGCTGTGCTCGAGCTGGATCCGGGCGAGAGCTACCAAGGGCTGGAGCAGAGGCGGAGGAGCGGACCCTCCGCGTGGGTTCCGATCCAGCGCGGCTGCGACCATCGCTGCACGTTCTGCATCGTGCCCTACGTCCGTGGTCCGGAGAAGAACCGGGCGCCGGACGACGTGCTGGACGAGATCCGGCGCCTCGCCGAGGGGGACATCTCGGAGGTTACCCTCCTGGGGCAGACCGTGAACTCGTATCGGCACGGGGAGTGGTCGTTCGCACGCCTCCTCCGAGAGGTCGGTCGCGTGGACGGAATCCGCCGCGTGCGCTTCACCTCCCCCCACCCGGGCGACGTGACGGACGAGCTCGTGGACGTGATGGGCACCGAGCCGGCCGTGTGCGAGCAGCTCCACCTACCGGTCCAATCTGGGAACGACCGCACGCTGAAGCGGATGGTCCGGCGGTACACGGTCGCGGAGTACCTCGGGATCGTGGAAGCGGTGCGGGAAGCCGTGCCTGACATCGCGCTCTCGACGGACATCATCGTGGGTTTCCCCGGGGAGACGGAGCGGGAGTTCGAGGACACGCTCGACCTCATCCGGCGGGTACGGTTCGACGACGCGTTCACGTACCGGTACTCGCCGCGAGAGGGTACACCGGCCACGCGGGTTCCCGAGGAAGATCACGTCCCCGAAGGGGAGGCCCAGGAGCGGCTCGAGGAGCTCATCCGGGTCGCGCGGGAGATCCAGGCCGAGATCAATCGGGGCGAGGTTGGCCGGCTGGAGGAGGTGCTTCTCGAGCGGGAGGCGCGGGATCCGCGGGAGCTCCGGGGCCGAACGCGGCGAAACAAGGTCGTGACGCTCCCGGCGCCCGGGTGCAGGGTCGGGGACTACGTGCCCGCGGAGCTCACGGCGACCACGGGAGCCACCTTTTCGGGCGGGCTAGCCGAAGCGCCCATCGCTGTGAACTGTCGGTGAGCAGGCTCACCGGGGCCGCGGGCGTCCTGGGCGTCCTCGTCCTGGTGACGTTCTTCGCCCGCTGGAACGGAGGGGAGCGGGTCACGCTCGACCTGGGCCTCTACACGTTCTATCGGGTTCCCCTCACCTACGTTGCGTTCGGGGGCCTCTTCATCGGGATGCTCGTGATGCTGGTCGCGGGAATCCACTCGGACCTGAAGGTACGGCGCTTCCTCCGGGAGCGGCTCGAGGACGAGGACCGGGAGGAGCGCCGCCGCATCGATCGGAACCAGCAGGACCTCTTCCGCCTCCCCGGCACGGAGGACTAGACGCAGAGGGACCGGCTCCCTCCGGTAACCCGGGTGGCGGTGGCCTACGCCTCTGGGATCGCTCTCCCGCTCCTGGGTGCCGACGTGGCGCCGGCGCTCCTCGCCTTCGCTCTCTCTCTCGCGCTCGTGTGCCTATGGCGCCGCCCCTGGCCGCTTGGCGTTCTCCTCGTGGCCGCGGTTGCCGGTGCCTCGTCGGGCTCCGCCTTTCTCCAGACCCGGGCGTGCGACTGCCGGCTCCGCCTCCCCGTGGACTGGGAAGGACCAGTGGAGGGCCGGCTCCTCGCCCGGTCGGGGGACGGAACCCTTCCGTTTCAGATCGAGGGGGGTGGGGCCGGCGTGGGGGGCTGCCACGAGGTCGTCCGCGCGTTCGCCCCGCCGGGCGACCGACTCCCGAGGGCCGGCGAGCGCATCCGGGTCGAGGCCCGCTGGGAGGGTCGGAGCTTCCCCGAGCCTGGGCGCGCCGAGTGGGCGGGTCGCCTTCGACTCGGGGCGGACTGGGAGAGGGCCGACGGCGGCGGGCTCGTCGGACTCGTGCTCTCCTTCCGTGCTCGCGTGCAGGAACGGATGGTTCTCCTCTGGGGCGAGCGGTCCGCCCCCTTCGTCGAGGCGCTGATTCTGGCGCGCCGGGAGCACCTGGATCCGGCGCTCGCCGATGCCTTCGCGCTCTCGGGGATCGCCCACCTGCTCGCGATCTCAGGATTCCACGTGGGCGTCGTGGCCGCGATTCTCTTCGGGTTGCTGCGCGCCGCCGGGCTCCGCCACCGGGGGGCGGGCCTCGCGTCCACGGCCGGGTGCTGGGGTTACGTGCTCGGGATCGGTGCTCCGCAAGCCGCCGTCCGCGCGTGTCTGCTCCTCACGCTCCTGGCGCTCGCCCGCCTCCGGGGGCGCCCCGTCGTCGGGGTTGGGGCGCTGGGCTCGGCCCTCCTCATCCTTCTCCTGGTCAGTCCGGGCTGGCTGGGATCGGTCGGCTTCCAGCTCTCCTTCGCGGGCACCGCGGGGCTCCTTCTCCTCCGGCGCCCTGTGGCCGAGGTCCTCGAGGAGGTCTGGCTTCGGGCGATCGGGCGGGCCTTTCCCCGGAAACGGGAGCGTGGGTTCGGTGCGGCCCTGGTCCGGTGGGGGGCTGAAGGGACCGCGGTGGGCCTGGCCGCGACGATCCCCACGCTCCCGCTCCTCGCTTGGCATTTCGTTCGCCTCTCCCTGGTCGGGGTGCCGGCCACGCTCCTCTTGGCCCCGGCCATCTCCCTCGCGATCCCGGGGATCGCAGGCAGCCTCGCGGTCTCGGTTGCCTCCGTCCCGCTCGGCACCTTCCTGGCGGGCGGGCCCGCGCTCTTTCTCGTCGGAGTCGAGGAAGCGGCCCGTCGGATGACGTCGCTTCCCTTCGCTTCCGTCTGGATCTCCAGGCGGGCGCTGCTCACGGCGATCCTAGGCGGGGCCCTCACGCACCTCTTTCTCAGACTCACGTTCCGCGGCCGGGTGCGACCTCGCGTCCGGGGACTCGCATCGCTCGGCGGAGGTGGGGCACTCGCGCTGCTCGCGCCCCTCCTTCCGCTTGGCGGTAGTCTCGAGGTCCACGTGCTGGACGTGGGTCAGGGAGAGGCGATCGCGCTCCGCTCGCCGTCCGGCCGGTGGATGCTGATCGACGCGGGTCCGAGAAGCGAGGGATACGACGCCGGGGAGCGACGGGTGGTGCCCTACCTCAAGCGATGGGGCGTCCGCCGACTAGATGCCTTGGTTCTCACGCACCCGCACCTGGATCACATCGGCGGCGCGCCCGCGGTTCTCCGGAGCTTCTCGGTACAAGGAATCCTCGACCCCTCCCGGCCATACGGCTCGCCGCCGTATCTGGAGGTCCTGGAGAGGGCGCGCGACGGGGAAGTGGCATGGTGGACCGCGACCGGCGGTATGACGTTCGACTTCGACGGGATCGAGGTGACGCTCCCGCATCCGCCTCCCCGCTTTCCGGACGCTACGGAGCCGGCGGACCCGAACGACATCTCGATCGTGCTCCTGGTGCGGTGGGGCGACGCCTCGGTCCTCCTTACCGGGGACGCTCCGGCGGTTGTGGAGCAGACCCTCCTCCTCGGGCTCTCCCCGGTAACGCTCCTCAAGCTCGGACACCACGGAAGCCGCACTTCCACGTCCCCGGAGCTCCTTCGCACGGTGAGGCCCCGAGCGGCCGTGGTCTCCGCCGGAGAGGGGAACCGGTTCGGGCACCCCCACGCCGAGGTGCTGGAGCGCGTCGGGACGGCTGGGATCGGCCTGTTTCGGACCGACCGGGACGGGGATGTCCGAATCCGTCTCGGCCCGGACGGATCCCTTCAGGTGGGCACTTCGAGGTGATACAATGGATCCACCATGGCCGATACCCACATCGTCACGATCGACCGACACATCGTCGAGGAGGAGCGACGCCACCCCGATGCCCGGGGGGCGTTCTCGAACATCCTCGCCGACCTCGCCATGGCCGCGAAGGTGATCGCCCGGCAGGTGAATATGGCGGGGCTGATGGACATCCTGGGAAAGGCCGGGCACCGGAACGTCCAGGGGGAGGCCGTCCAGAAGCTGGACGTGTTCGCCCAAGAGGTAATCTACCGGGCCATGGACCACACCGGTTACCTCTGCTGCATGGTCTCGGAGGAGAGCGAGGACTTCATTCCCGTTCCGGAGAAGTTTCCGGCCGGCGACTACGTCCTGGTCTTCGACCCCCTCGACGGGTCGTCCAACATCGACGTGAACGTGTCGATCGGGACGATCTTCGCGATCCTGAAAAAGGTGTCCGCCAGCGAGCGCGGGAGCCTGGAGGACTGCCTGCAGCCGGGACGCAAGCAGATCGCCGCCGGGTATGTGGTATACGGGTCGTCGACCATGATGGTGTACACGGCGGGGAAGGGAGTCCACGGATTCACGCTCGACCCGTCCATCGGCGAGTTCATCCTAAGCCACCCGGACATCCGTATCCCGGATCCCCCGGCCCGCTCGTACTCAGTGAACGAGGCGTACTCCGCCCGCTGGTCGCCCGGGGTCAGGGGCTTTGTCGATCACCTCAAGAGAGAAGAGGGCGGCGGGTACTCGTCCCGGTACATCGGCTCCCTCGTAGCCGACTTCCACCGCACGCTTCTCAAGGGCGGGATCTTCCTGTACCCGGCGGATCGAAGGAGCCCCTCCGGCAAGCTTCGCCTCGTCTACGAGGCGGCACCTCTCGCCCTGATCGCGGAGGCGGCCGGAGGCCGGGCCTCGAGTGGGCGGCAGGACATCCTGGACCTGAAGCCGGCGGAGCTGCACGAGAGGACGCCTCTCTTCATCGGCTCCCCCGTCCTGGTCACACGGGCGGAGGAGTTCCTGGCACGCGAATCGGGAGGGTGAGCCGCCGATGGTGAGGCTTCGAGTCCTGGCTCTCGCTCCGCTCGCCCTCCTCGCCGCGTGTGACGACGGGACCGGGACGGGGCCGAGGGGTGACGTGCGGGGGAGCGTGATGGTCGAGGGCGTGAGCCTAGTCGGCGTGACCGTGGAGCTGACCGGACCCGAGAACCGGAGCGCGACGACCGACGGAGCCGGCGGCTACGAGTTCACCGGCGTGCCGACGGGAGCGTACGTCGTCTCGATCCGGAACGTCCCGGCGGACGCGTCGTTCCCCGCGACGTCCCGGACGGCTGTCGTCTCGGGGAGTCGAGTCGAGACGGTGAACTTCGTCGGGAACTTCATCCGCACGTCGTCGATCGGTGGAACCGTCCTCGCGGGGAGCCGGGGGCTCGGGGGTGTGACCGTGCTCCTGACTGGCGACGTGGCTCACTCCGCCATCACCGACGCGAACGGAATCTTCCGGTTCACGGGGCTCCGTTCGGCCGACTACGTTGTCGAGATCCTGGGATTTCCCGCCTCGGTCACATTCTTCAACACCGCGGCCAGCGTGAGCCTTGCCACCGGGGAGACCCACCTCGTCACGTTCGCCGGCCAGCCGCAGCTCACCGCGTCCGCGACGATCCGTTCCGTCGTGCGGCGCCTGCCGGACGGAAGCACCGAGGTGGCCGATCCCATGGATCTGAAAGGCAGCGTGGAGGTCACCGTCACGGTCGACCGCGGAGAGGACACGCTCGAGTCCCTCGAGTTTCTTCTGGGTGACGTCGTGGTCGGGGCGCATTCGTTCCTGATCGGAGGGGCCGCCCCCGTGTCCGCGCCCTTCGACATCGTTTTCCCTCTCGACACGGACGCGTTCGACCCGGAGACCGGAGCGGTCGAGTACCCGAACGGGCCGCGCCTTCTCCGCGTGCGCCTCGCGACCCTCGAAGGGGGTCCCGACGCATGGCAGACCACCATCCAGGTCCGCCTCCGGAACCAGAACACCGTCACGGGCATGGTCACCGCCGAACGGGGTCCGGTTACGGGCCAGGACGGGAACACCTGGCTGGGTGGGGCCGTCACGGTCGTGGCTCGACCCGTACTCTACGATCCGTCCGTCTCGATCGCGTCGCTCACGTTCGAGCTCCGGCGGGTCGAGGGCCCCCAGCTCCGGATGCTCGACGTCGAGGGTACGGCTCCGTTCCAGGGGGTGTTCGGAGGAAGCGGAACCGAGGGGGTGGGGAACGTCGTGGGCTATCAGACGCCGTCGGGAGAGGCGGACCAGGTGCGCGTGCTCGGTGCTCGGACCCCGGACGGAACTCCACTCACCGGGTTTCCGGTTGTCATCGTCACCGAGCTCCGGGTGGACAACCTGGGTCCAGTTCCGGGGGGCTTCCGCCTGCCCGAGCAGGGGGCGTCGGCGGACTGCTGCTTGAACAACTGGATCGGCGGCGCGTTCGAGCTCGCGTCGGGCCTGGATGCCGCCTCGGACGGGGGTGTGGGCGGCGTCTCGTTCTCGATCCACGTGGGTCCGGCCGAGGCCACGGACGCCCAGATCGTGGAGCTCCCCCCGACGACCTCAGGCGCCGAGCTCGACCCCACCGACGGGAACTCGGCCTACCGCGCCGTCGCGCGGTTGGGCGATCTCCTCGGGAACACGGCTCTCGTTCCGCTCGCGCCATCGGAGGGAAACCCGATATCGAACGTCCAAGGGGCCGTTTTCGGCGTGGACACGGGGGCGCCCCAGCTCGCGTTCGGCCCCGGAAGCGTCGCGGATCGCGCCGCGAACCCCGTCGCGGGGACATCGTGGCTGCTCGTAGCGACGGAGGAGCTGTCGGGGATCGGTCCGCTCCCCGCGCGAACACGGGTTCTCCGTCGGGCCCCGGGGGTCGAAGGCACGGCGGCTTGCCCGTTCCCTCAGGTGCTGCCCTGCGCTCCGGCCCGGGACGGGCTCCAGCGGGAGGTGCCGTCCGGGTCGGACGGATACTTCGCGATCGAGAGCTGGGTTCTGGATCGCGCCGGAAACCGGTCCAACACAGTCTTGCGAACCGTCCTCAGGGACGGCTCGCCCCCGCGCATCCACTCCCTCCAGGTCCCCTCCGGGCCCGTGGCGGGGTCCGACGCGTCGTTCTCGGCGCAGGTCTCGGACGACATCGACGTGATGAGCGGGACGATCGGCCTCCGCTTCGAGGCGTCTGAAGAGGACGGAGAGACCCTGACCTTCGCGGCTCCGGGCCGGATCGGGGAACCGTTCTCCGGCGTGCTGACGACGGAAGGGTTCCTGAGCGAGACGTTCCCCGTCGTGGTGTCGCTCGAGCGCGCGACCGTGGGGACGGAGGAGGACGAGCCCTCCGGCATCCTCCTCCCGCTCGCGGGCGCTCGTGTCACAGTCCTGGACGCGGTGGGGGGGGTGGCTTCCGCGACGAACGCGCTGCCGGCGCTGGGTGGGGCGGACCCGCAGGGCTTCTCGGTGGCCGTCCGGGGTGAGGCCGGTGGCGTGGCTGGCTGGGAGGTCGGGGCCGGGGCGGACGATGTCTGCCGAGCGAGCGCCTCGGGCGAGTGCCCCGCGGGGGTACCATCGACCGTCCGCATCACCGCTCGGGCCCTTGGCCTTGAAGCCGTGTTCGAGCTGCCGTTCCGGCGCGTTCACTTCTACGTCGAGCGCGCCGGCGAACTGGAGTGGATCGGAGCCTCGAGCGCACCCACACTGACTGAGGGGACGGGAGAGCGCGGTCGCCTCTGGTCGTGGGACATCGACTGGACGCCGGGCACCGACGCTCCCGAGGGAGCCACGGTCGTGCGTGCGGCGGGGGTGGACACCGGGGGGAGGGCACTCCTCACGGGCGCGTCGGCGCCGCTGACGGTGCTTGCGGGAAGCTGATCGTCGCGGCCGTGAGCTGACCGTCGTTCAGGGGAGCTGACGACCCGAGCCCGTCGGGAACACTCGACGTGGAGCTCCGAGCGTCAGCAGCCCGGGGGGGCCAAGGTCGTGACGAGCCCCAGCTCCTGATCCACGAGGGGAGCAGAGTAGTCGCCCGAGAAGCAGGCGTCGCAGAAGGGACCGAACTCTTCCACGGCTGCTAGCATCCCCTCGAGGGACAGGTATCCGAGGGAGGCCACCCCGAGGAACTCCGCGATCTCCTCTACAGAGTGCGTGGCCCCCATGAGCTCCGCGCGGGACGGCATGTCGATTCCGTAGAAGCAGGGGAAGCGAACCGGGGGGCTCCCGACCCGGAGGTGCACCTCGCGCGCCCCCGCCTCGACCAGGAACTTCACGAGCGAGGTGGACGTCGTGCCCCGGACGAGCGAATCGTCCACGACCACGACTCGCCTCCCCGCGACGACCTCCTTCACCGGGTTGTACTTGATGCGGGCGCCGAAGTCTCGGTCCACCTGCGACGGGCTGATGAACGTCCGGCCCACGTAGTGGTTCCGGAGGAGGCCCAGTTCGTATGGGATTCCGCTCTCTTCGGCGTATCCCAGGGCAGCCGAGTTCGCGGAGTCCGGGACGGCGACCACGCAGTCGGCCCGAGCCGGATGCTCCCTCGCGAGCTGCCGTCCGAACGCCCGGCGCGCGCGGTCCACGGAGACCCCCCAGATGTTCGAGTCGGGCCGCGCGAAGTAGACCAGCTCGAAGATGCATGGCGCGACCCTCGGCGCCGCGGGGAGGCTCCGGAGGGACTCGACGCTCGGTCCCTTGATCTTCAGAACCTCTCCCGGCCGGATGTCCCGGACGAACTCCGCCGCAATGATGTCGAGGGCGCAGGTTTCGGACGCGACTACGTACGCGTCTCCCTTCCTCCCGAGGACGAGGGGGCGGTATCCCCGCGGATCGACGGCCGCGTAAATCGTATCGCCCACCGAGATCGCGAGGGAGAACGCGCCCTCGAGCCGGGTGAGGGCGTCCTCCAGCTGCTCCTCCACCGTCTCGCGCCGGGAGCGCGCGATCAGGTGCACGATGACCTCTGAGTCGGAGGAGGTCTGGAAAAGGGCTCCCTCGGCGACCAGCTGCTCCCGGAGGGCCTGCGCGTTCGTGAGGTTCCCGTTGTGCGCGATCGTCAGGTCTCCCCGGGCGTAGCGGGTGACGATCGGCTGAGCGTTCTGCGGGCGGCTTCCCCCGGCCGTCGAGTACCGCACGTGGCCGATCCCCGTGTCTCCCTCGAGGCTCTTGAGATCGCGTGTGGAGAAAGCGTCCGCGACCAGCCCCTGCCCCTTGAGGACGTGAGCCCGGCCGCTCCCGTCAATCGCGCAGATCCCCGCGGACTCCTGACCCCGGTGCTGGAGCGCGTAGAGACCGAGGAAGATGAGCTCTGCTGCTCCTTCGAGCCCCGAGATGGCGAACACCCCGCACTCGTGGTGGAGCCCCTCGTCCAGGGACGAAGAGAAGACGTGCAGCGGCACCCGCCCGGGCGAACCGCTCCCCTCGGGCGTCATCGCTCCGCGGTTCTCGCTCATGGACGGTCACCCTCCATCAGCCTAGGTATCGCCTCGTGGTACGCCCTAGCGAGCATCTCGACCTCCACCCGGAGGAAGCCCTCTGGCGCCCGGATCGAGAAGATACCCGATCGTGACCCGACCGTGCCCAGGGGCCGGGCGGGCACTTCGTGACGGGCAGCCTCCTCCAACATCACATCCACGGATCCCGGAGAGCAGCTCACGACGATCCGTCCCTGGGTCTCCCCGAAGAAGAGGGCCGCGGGGGCGATCGCGTCGGTCAGCTCGACCTCGACCCCCCGGGGCCCCTCGGGATCGGCTACCGCCGACTCGGCCAGGGCCATGCCGAGCCCGCCCTCCGAGCAGTCGTGCGCCGAACGGAGGAGGCCCTTCGCGGCTAGGGAGAGGACGGCTCTCTGGAGCCGGCGCTCGTGAGGAAGGTCCACGCGGGGCGGGACGCCCGCCACGATCCCCTCCCGCCGGTAGAGGTATTCGGACGCGCCGATCTCTTCCCGCGTCGTGCCCAGGAGGACGATGACGTCGCCCTCCGTCCGGAAGGCGTGCCGGGTCGCTCGTGATACGTCGTCCAGGACCCCGACCATCCCAATCACCGGCGTCGGGTAGATCGCCTTTCCGCCGGTCTCGTTGTAGAGGGACACGTTCCCCCCCGTGACCGGCGTTTCGAAGAACGAGCAGGCTTCCGCAATCCCCAGCACGGCCTCCCGTAGCTGGAAGTAGACGGCAGGCCGGAGCGGGCTCCCGAAGTTCAGGTTGTTCGTGACAGCCAACGGGACGGCCCCCACGCACACCAGGTTCCGGGCCGCCTCGGCGACCGCCGCCTTCGCCCCTTCCCGCGGATCGAGGAAGCAGTAACGACCGTTTGAGTCCGTGGTCGCCGCCACGCCCCGGCTTGTTCCGCGGATCCGGATCACCCCCGCGTCACCCCCGGGCCGGATGACCGTGCTCGTCCGGACCGTTGAGTCATACTGCTCGTAGATCCACCTCTGGTCCGCGAGGTTGGGCGACCGCACCAGGTCCAGGAAGCGCTCGGTCAGGTCTCCGCGCGGCTCCAGGAGGAAGGCCAGGTCGCGCTCGCGGAGCACCTGGACCTCGGTCGACTCCACGCCCTTCCGCTCGTAGGTGGGGCAGCCCTCCGTCAGGGGAAGGGCTGGCACATCCGCTACCACGCTCCCGTTCTCCCGCACGCGGAGGCGGCCATCGTCCGTCACGATCCCGACTGCGGCCGCCTCGAGCTCCCACTTCTCGAGGATGCGTGCCACCCCGGCCTCGCTCCCCCGCCGGGCCACGACGAGCATTCGCTCCTGCGACTCGGAGAGCAGGATCTCGTACGGGGTCATCCTCGCCTCGCGGACCGGGACCCTGGAGACGTCGAGCTCGACCCCGCTCCCGGCGCGCCCGGCCATCTCCGAGGCGGAGGAGGTGAGCCCCGCGGCTCCCATGTCCTGGATGCCTACGATGTGCCCGCTCCGGATCAGCTCGAGCGAAGCCTCGAGAAGGAGCTTCTCCGTGAACGGATCCCCGACCTGGACTCGGGGGCGACTCGCTTCGTCCGAGTCTTCCGAGAGCTGCTCGGAGGCAAACGTG
The DNA here is from genome assembly GCA_965198065.1 of Longimicrobiales bacterium. Taxonomy (GTDB): domain Bacteria; phylum Gemmatimonadota; class Gemmatimonadetes; order Longimicrobiales; family Gaopeijiaceae; genus SHZS01. The sequence goes on from CBDAON010000004.1 coordinate 2,620,539, forward strand.
GCCCCGTGGATCCCGTCCCGGCCCGTCCGGGCTCCCACGACCATGAGCACGTTCCCGATGCCCGACGCCTCCCCTCGGATGATCTCGTCCGTGCGCATGAGGCCGAGGCACATCGCGTTCACGATGGGGTTCGCGTCGTACGCCCGGTCGAAAAACACGTCCCCCCCGATGTTCGGGATTCCCACGCAGTTCCCGTAGTCGCCGATCCCCTTCACGACTCCCCCGAGGAGGTAGCGGACCCTCACGGAGTCGAGGTCGCCGAAGCGGAGCGAGTCGAGCACGGCGACCGGCCTCGCGCCCATCGTGAAGATGTCCCGAAGGATCCCGCCGACGCCGGTGGCGGCGCCCTGGTAGGGCTCCACCGCCGAGGGATGGTTATGCGACTCGATCTTGAAGGCGAGCGCCCAGTCGTTGCCGATGTCGATCACCCCGGCGTTCTCGCCGGGGCCCTGGATCACCCACGGGGCCTCGGTGGGGAGGAGCCTCAGGAGCCGTTTCGAGTTCTTGTACCCGCAGTGCTCGGACCACATCGCCGAGAAGATGCCGAGCTCCGTAAACGTCGGGTCCCGTCCGAGGATGCCCACGATTTGCTCAAACTCACTCGGCGACAGGCCGTGCTCCTGGACCAGCTCGGGGGTGAGGGGTGGGTCGCCGGGCCGGGCCGGCGGGGCCGAGATCATGCGGCAACCCCGGCGAGGCGGGCTGCCAGCGCCTCGAAAAGGCTCCGCCCGTCGGTCGAGCCCAGGATCTCCTCGACCGCGCGCTCCGGGTGGGGCATCATCCCGAGCACGTTGCCCTCCGCGTTCACGATCCCCGCGATGTTGCGCTCGGACCCGTTCGGGTTCGAGCCGGGCCCGAGCGCACCGTCGGGCCGCACGTAACGGAAGACGACGCGGCCCTCTTCCTCGAGCTCCTCGAGCGTCGCCGTGTCCGCGTAGTAGCTCCCCTCGCCGTGCGCGATGGGGATGCGGAGGACCTGCCCTTCCCGGTAACGGGAAGTGAAGATCGTCCGTATTGTCTCGACACGGACGTGCACGTCCACGCTCCGGAAGCGGAGGCTCTCGTTTCGGAGGAGCGCGCCGGGAAGCAGACCCGACTCGCAGAGGATCTGGAAGCCGTTGCAGATTCCCAGGACCGGCCCACCGCCCCGGGCGAAGTCCGACACGGCCTTCATCACGGGGGAGAAGCGGGCGATTGCCCCAGCCCTCAGATAATCCCCGTGCGCGAAGCCGCCGGGAAGGAAGACGGCCTCGACGCTTCCCAGCTCGCGTTCCCGGTGCCACACAAACACGGGGTCTAGCCTGGGGAAGAGCTGGAGGGCCTTGTAGCAGTCGTAGTCGCAGTTCGAGCCGGGGAAGGTGACGACGGCGACGCTCATGCGCTCGCCCCACCGACGGGGGTCCCTCCCATGACCGTCACCTGGAAGTCCTCGGTGACCGGGTTCGCGAGGAGCTTCCGGCACATCTCCCGACCGAGCTCGATCGCGGCGTCGGGGCTCTCGGCCCGGAGCTCGATGTCGATCACCTTTCCCACGCGAATTTCCTCGGCCCCGGCGAATCCCAGCGAGGCCAGCGCGTGCTGGATCGCTTGCCCCTGCGGATCCAGGAGCCCCGGTCGGGGCTTCACACGGACCTCGAGGTGGTAGCGCATCGAGGTCGTCTCCTCGCTTGTCACGATGGTCCCGTGGCCTCGTCGGCGTCCTCGTCGTCGGACGTGGGATACCGCTCCGGTGCGATCTCCCGGTAGTCCATCGAGCGGATCTCGGCTCCGCCCTCGTCCTCCTCGGGCTCGTCCAGGAGCGGGTCCTGCTCGGGGAGGCGCTCGAGCAGCCCGAGCACCGTGCTGCGGGTTACCCCCCAGAGCGTGTAGGTGCCGAGGAACGGGAAGATGAAGTACTCGGGGATCGTGAGCGCGGCCGACACGCATGCGAGGAGAATGAGCGACGACAGGGCGGCCCGGGTTCCCCTGACCGAGAGACGCGGGACGAGGGGATAGGGAACGGGGCTCAGCATGAGGAGCGCGAGCACGATCATGAGGATTCCCACGACCTGCGCGGAAGGGACCCCGCCTAGGAGGGGCACGACGCCAGGGGCGGTGAAGAAGGGATAGACGGTGGCGAGCACCATCCCGGCCGTCGGGGAGGGGAGTCCGTGGAAGCTCCGCTTCGCGTGCCCTCCCTGCTCGACGTTGAAACGGGCGAGTCGGATGACCGTCGCAGAGACGTAGATGAACGACATCACCCAGCTCCACTGCTGGTCAACGAAAAAGAGCTGGAACGTGATGTACGCCGGCGCCACGCCAAAGGAGGTCACGTCCACGAGCGAGTCCAGCTCTGCGCCGAACCGGGAGCCCGTGGCCGTGAAGCGCGCGATGCGCCCGTCCAGCATGTCCAGGAGGGCCGCGAACACGATGCACCATGCCGCCCACTGGAAGTCGCCTCGGGCGGCCGACACTATCGCGTACACGCCGAAGAAGAGGTTCCCGAGCGTGAACGCCGAGGGGAGGATGATGATGCCCCGCTGGAGCGCGGCCCGCCGAACGCTCGGCTCGCGAGCCGAGCGCAGGCCCCTTCGGTCCGCCGTCATGCTGGGGTCCCCGCCTCCGGGAACGATGGCGGCTCGTAGGCCGAGAGCTCGGATCTCGTGAGGCGCCGGAAGATCTCCAGGTACCGATCCCGGGAGGCTAGGACGACCTCCGGGGCGAGGTCCGGCGGCGGAGGCGTGCGGTCCCAGTCCGGTAGCGCGTCCAGCCAGTCCCGGATTGGCTGCTTGTCCAGCGACGGAGGCGTGGCTCCGGGGTGCCATCCCTCCTTCGGCCAGTAGCGGGACGAGTCCGGGGTCATAACCTCGTCGATGAGCAGGAGGTCGCCCCCCGGAAGCTCGCCGAACTCGAACTTGGTGTCCGCGAGCAGGATCCCCCGAAGTGCGGCGAGGTCCCGCCCGAAGGCGTAGATCCGGTGGGAGAGCCCCCGCACCCGCTCCGCCGGTTTCTGCCCCAGCCGGATGACGACCTCCGCAAACGTGATGTTCTCGTCGTGACCCTCGGTCGCCTTCGTGGCCGGGGAGAAGATCGGGGCCGGGAGCTCTTGGCTCTGAACCAGGCCGGCGGGGAGGGCTTCCCCCGCGAGGGTTGCCGAGTCCCTGTACTCCGACCACGCGGAGCCGGCGAGAAAGCCCCGCACGACACACTCGATCGGCAGTGGCCGGGTCCGGCGCACGAGGAGCGAGCGCCGCGCCCAACTCTCCCTAGGGACGTCGCGGAGCCCGGGGACGCGCTCCAGGATCTCGTCCGGGCGCGCGGAGACTAGGTGGTGGGGAACGGTCGGCCCGAGCTGCTCCATCCACCAGGCGGTGAGGAGCGTGAGCACCTCGCCCTTCATCGGAATCGGCTGCCGGAGGATGACGTCGAACGCGGAGACCCGGTCCGACGCCACCATGAGGAGGAGGCCGTCCCCCGCGTCGTAGAGATCCCGCACCTTGCCCCGGTGCACGCGCTGGAGCGGGAGCGGGGAGCCGCCGCCGCCCGTTCCCTCCCGCGCCGACTCAAACACGGACATCGGGCGCTCCCACCGTGCGCTGCGCCTCGGCCCCGTGCTCGCGGAGGGCCGGCTCCACCCAGTCCTCGAAAAAGCGGTCCACCTGTTCCGGAGCCCGCCCGATGAACCGGTCCGGGGTGAGCAGCGCCTGGACCTTGACCTCATCCAACCCGAACGCCGCGTCGGCCGCGATGCGCTCCACGAGATCGCCCGGCTCGCCCGCGCTCATGCGCTCCACGGCCGCGAGGGCGTGCCGCCGGATCCGCTCGTGCAGCTCCTGCCGGTCCCCTCCCCTCTCGGTCGCCTGCATCAGCACGGTCTCCATGGCCAGGAAGGGAAGGTGAACCTCCACGTTCCGGCGGATTACGTCTTCGTGGATCTCCAGCCCCTCGGCCACGTTCTCGGCCAGAACGAGCGCGCCGTCCAGCGTGAGGTAGCCGTCTGGGATCGACAGGCGGCGGTTCGCGGAATCGTCCAGGGTTCGCTCCAGCCACTGGGTGGCGGCCGTCATCGCCGGATCCTGGTAGAGCGAGATCACGTGCCGCGCGAGTGCGCAGATGCGCTCCGCGCGCATCGGATTGCGCTTGTAGGGCATGGCCGAGGAGCCGATCTGCTCCTCCTCGAAGGGCTCCTCCACCTCACCGAGATGCTGGAGCAGTCTCAGGTCGTTCCCGAGCTTCGAGAGCGAGGCCGCCGTTCCGGCGAGGGTCCCGGCAATGGCCGCGTCCACCTTGCGAGGGTACGTCTGCCCGCCCACGCCGTAGGTTTCCGGTAAGCCGACCTTCGTCGCCACGAGTTGGTCTAGCGCCTCGACCTTCGCGTGATCCCCATGGAAGAGCTCGAGGAACGACGCCTGCGTACCGGTAGCCCCGCGGACTCCGCGGAATCGGAGCGTCTTCAACCGGAAGCCGATCTCCTCCAGATCGAGCAGGAGGTCCTGGATCCAGAGGGTAGTCCGCTTTCCGACCGTGGTAGGCTGGGCGGGCTGAAAGTGCGTGTATGCCACGGTCGGGAGGGCTCGGTGATCCCGGGCGAACGTGGCGAGCGCCCGAACGCATCGGACGACCCGGGCGCGCACGATGGCCAGCGCCTCTCGATGGAGGATCAGATCGGTGTTGTCGCCCAGGAAGGCCGACGTAGCCCCGAGATGGATGATGCCGCGGGCGGCCGGAGCCGCGTCACCGAAGAGGTGAACGTGTGCCATGACGTCGTGGCGGAAGCGACGCTCGTAATCGGCCGCGCGGGCGAGGTCCAGGTCGTCCACCGCCGCGCGCATCTGGCGCAGCGCCTCCTCGGAAATCGAGAGCCCGAGCTCCTTCTGGGCCTCGGCCAGGGCGACCCAGAGCCGCCGCCAGGTGCCGAAGCGGTGGCGGGCGGAGAACACGGACTGCATCTCCCGCGAGGCGTAGCGCTCCGCGAGGGGGTGCACGTAGGACGCTGGTCCGGATTCGGTCACGTGGCCGCCGCTCCCCGGCTGCGGGTCACGCGCGGCCCGGACCTCGTCCGCGTCATTCACCGAGCACGAACTCCTGGGTCGCGATCAGCTGGCCGTTCCGCTCGAGCACGAACTGGATACGGGTGCGCGCGGGGATCTGGCGAAGGAGCGTGGAGAGCTCCTCCGCGCTCCGGATCGGACGCCGTCCGACGCTTAGGATGACGTCTCCCTCGCGGAGGCCGGTTACGCTCTCGATCTGAGGGGACGAGATGCCCACGACCAGCGCCCCGCTTTCGGAGCCGATGCGGCGCTCGGCACGGATCGCCGGCGTCAGCGTCACCAGGTCCAGCCCATCGAAGAGGCGGACGCGCTCGGCCCGGAGGGACGGAATCTCCTCGGCGCTCATCGGCACCGCGCGGGCCCGGCCCTCGATGATCACGGACACCGCATCGCCGACCTGCAGGTCCAGGAGCGCTGCGTCGAAGTCGAGCGGTGTGACGAGCCGGGTCCCGTTCACCTCGAGGAGACGGTCGCCAGCCTCGATGCCTGCGCCGGCGGCCGGAGACTCGGGCGCGACCTGGGCTACCCGCACTTCCCGGGTCCGGCCGAAGGCGTCGGCCTCCTCGGGCTCCGCGTAGATACCGACCCAGGCGCGGCGCACCTGCCCGTAGGCGAGGATGTCCTCGGCGATGCCGAGCGCCCGCTCGATGGGGATCGCGAACCCCATCCCCTCGCTCCCCCCGCTCCTGGAAAAGATCGAGGTGTTCATGCCGATTACCTGGCCGTCGGCGTTCACCAGGGGGCTGCCTGAGTTCCCCGGATTGATCGCGGCGTCGGTCTGGATCATCCCCAGGTAGAAGCCTCCCTCGTCGCCCGACGGGACGATGTGCCTGCCGATCGCGGACGTGACGCCCACGGTGACCGTCGGCTCTGGGTTCGAGAGCAGGTTCCCGAAGGGGTTCCCGAACGCGATCACCCACTCGCCGATCCGGAGGTCGGCTGTGTTCCCGAGGGGCGCGGCGGTAAGGTTCTCGGCGTCGATCCGGAGGACCGCCACGTCGGTGAGCTCGTCCGTGCCCACGAGCTCCGCTCCGGCGTCCCGCCCGTCGGGGAAGGTGACGAGGATCTGCTCCGCCCCCGCCACGTCGGTGAGCTCGTCCGTGCCCACGAGCTCCGCTCCGGCGTCCCGCCCGTCGGGGAAGGTGACGAGGATCTGCTCCGCCCCCGCGACGACGTGGTCGTTCGTGAGGATGATCCCGGACGGGTCGATCACGAACCCCGAGCCGAGGGAGGGAACCCGGCGCGCCTGGGTCGAGCTGAACGCCCCGAAGGGGAAGAAGCTGAGGAACGGATCCGCGACGCGAACCTGCTCCGTCCGGAGCACGTTGACCGCCACGACCGACGGCGAGACCAGCTCGGAAGCCCGGACGATCGCCGTCTCTCGACTCTCCGAGATCTGCCGGCCGGCCGAGGAACCCGTGCCCGCTCCGGTCTGGGGCCGGAGGGGGGCGGCGCCTGCCCTCGCTGACAGGCCGGGCGGAGAAGCCTCGGGGTCCGTCCCCACGGCCTCGCCGGTGGAGAGTGCGCTCCCGACGTCGCATCCGGCCAAGGATCCGGCCAACCCCAGGGCTGCGACCACCAGCCAGGACAGCGCCCAAGAGGCGGGGCACGACGTCGGAATCCGAACGACCGGCTTCATGGTTACCTCCGCTCTCTCTCCTTCCCGTTCCGGATTGCTCCCGGGCACACCGAGCTCAGATCTCTTTCCCGAGCGACTTCCAGTCGGCGAGGAACTGGTCCAGTCCCCTGTCCGTGAGCGGGTGCTTCAGGAGCTGGTACAGCACCTTGGGCGGCAGAGTTGCGCAGTCGGCCCCGATCAGCATGGCCTCGCGCACGTGGCGCGGGTGTCGGAGCGAAGCCGCGAGGACCTCGGTCTCGATCCCGTATTCGTCGTACACGGACCGGATCTCCTCCACGAGCTCCATCCCGCTCTGTCCGACGTCGTCCATTCGGCCCACGAACGGGGAGATGTACGTGGCCCCGGCCTTGGCCGCGACGAGCGCCTGCACGGTGGAGAAGCAGAGCGTGACGTTCACCCGGATCCCTTCCGCCCGGAGGCTCCGACAGGCTCGAAGCCCGTGTTCGGTGAGCGGTGTCTTCACCACGATGTTGTCGTGGATCTCCGCGAGCTTCTTCCCTTCTCTCACCATGCCTTCGGCGTCGAGCGCGATGACTTCGGCAGACACGGGCCCGTCCACGGCCTCGCAGATGGCGAGGAAGATCCCACGCGGATCCGCGTCGCCCGCGACCTGGGCCATGAGCGAGGGATTCGTGGTAATCCCGTCGATGAGACCCGCCTCGGAGGCGCGCCGGATCTCGGCCAGATCGGCCGTGTCCAGAAAGATCTTCATCCGCTCCCCCCCAGAGTTGGCGTGCGTTTCCGCGGGCCGGCCGATCTCGCCTCGACTCCGGCGTCTCTCGGATCCCGGTCGGAGTCGTCCCCGAGACGAGCGAGGGGATACTCCACGTGGGTCAGAAAGAGCCCCTCGGGCGGGGCGGGGGGCGAGGTGACAAACCCCCCGCCGCGGCTGTCGAGGAGCACCCTCATCTCGTCCAGGGAGCGCTTCCCGCGCGCCACTTCGACCATCGTCCCTACCAGGTAGCGCACCATGTGGTGGAGGAAGCGGTCCGCCGTGACGACGAACCGGAGCCCCGGCCCGGTCCAGGGCCGCCATCGAGCTTCCGTGACACGGCAGCGCTCGCCACGATCGGGCTGACCCGACTTAGCGAAGCTCTGGAAGGATCGCTCTCCTGGAATCATCTCGGAGGCCTCGAGCAGGAGCTCCCGATCGGGCGGGGCGGCGGACACGTTCCAGCACCACGGGTGGAAGAAAGGGGAGGCGGCCTCCCGCTCCGTGCCCAGTCGGTATTCGTAGCTGCGCGCCATAGCGTCGTAGCGGGGATGGAAGCGCGGCTCAGCGCGGCGCGCCTCGGATACCCAGATCTCAGCCGGGAGACGAGCGTTCAGGGCCGCGCGAAACTCTGCCGCGGACCAGCGCTCCGGAACGTCCACCGAGGCGACCTGACCGAGGGCGTGCACCCCCGTGTCCGTCCGTCCCGATCCCGTCACGAGGCGCGGGGCCCCGGTCAGATGGAGGAGCGCTGCCTCAATCTCCCCCTGAACGGTCCGGTCCGACTTCTGTCGCTGCCATCCGCGGAAGGGCGCACCATCGTACTGCACGGTTAAGCAGAAGCGCAGGAGCTCCGGGTCGGTCACGCCGAAAAGGTAGATCGGCGGTAGGCGATGTCAAGCGAGGTTCGGGGGCTACGACGGAGGGCTGTCCGAACCCGCGCCACGGCCAGAGAGTCGCCCGTTTCCGCGACCTTCCGTACCAGCGTCTGGTCTCGGCCACCGACTTGTTGGCGAGGTGGCCCGGACGCAGCCGCAAGCTCGTGCCCTTCCTCGTGGCGCACTCGCGAACCAGACTCCGTTCGCCGTGATGGCGCATGTTGGTCAAGATTCAGCTTGAGGATGGGCATCGCTTCGACCCAGCTGGAATGCGAGGACTGGCGAGATGGGAACGGACCTTAAGGACCACTGGGAGAAAGTGTATGCTGCCAGGGCACTAACCGATGTGAGCTGGTATCAGTCCGATCCACGCCTCTCTCTCGACTTGGTTACGCAGGTAGCTCCGAGCAGGTCGTCTCGCATCATCGATGTGGGCGGTGGCACCTCCTCGTTGGTTGATCGACTGGTCGAATTGGGCTACAGCGGTCTTACCGTCCTGGATCTCTCGGGACGCGCCCTTTCGGTCGCGCGACGTCGCCTGGGTGACCAGGAGGCACCTGTCCAATGGTTGGAGTCGGATGTGCTTAGGGTCACGTTGCAAGGGCGATACGACGTCTGGCACGACAGAGCGGTCTTCCACTTCTTGATCGACCGGGATGATCGCCGCCGGTACGTTGATAAAGCCGCGCGGTCGGTACGCCCAGGCGGCCATGTCATCGTGGCCACCTTTTCGGACGGTGGTCCGACCAAGTGTAGTGGCCTGGACGTGATGACGTACAATCCGCAGAGTCTTCAGAGCGAGTTCGGCGACCGATTCGAGCTCCATGGAACTCACTACGAGATGCACGAGACTCCTGCTGGATCGACGCAGGCTTTTGTGTACTGCTCATTTCAGACGACGGCCACACCGTGAGCCCACCGGGTCTCGGCTGTACCCTGGTCACGGCGCAGTCGAGAGTCGGACTCAGGGAACCCGGAAGCCCGGTCGATCACTCAATAGGACGTCAACGTCATGGAGCTTTCAACGCTCATCGGGAAGGTCACGGAGGGGCACGATCTGAGCGTCCCCGAGGCCACCGCGGCCTTCGGCATGGTCATGTCGGGGGACGCGTCACCCGTGCAGATCGCGGCTCTGCTTGCCGCGCTCCGTACGAAAGGACACGCGGCCTCCGAGGTGGCCGGCGGGGTCCAGGCCCTCCGGGACGAGATGATCCGGGTGGAGGCCTCGACCGACCGGGTTCTCGTTGACACCTGTGGGACGGGGGGTGGCTCCGTCACCACGTTCAATATCTCGACGGCCGCGGCTTTCGTCGTGGCCGGGGCGGGCGTCGGGGTCGCGAAGCACGGGAATCGGTCCTTCACGTCGAAGAGCGGGAGTGCCGACGTGCTCGAGGCCCTCGGCGTGAACATCCAGCTCACCGCAGACGCCATGGGACGCATCCTGGGCGACATCGGGATCGTGTTCATGTTCGCGCCCCTCCTGCACCCGGCCATGCGCCATGTCGGCCCCGTCCGGAAGGAGCTGGGCATCCCCACGATCATGAACCTGCTCGGGCCGCTCACGAACCCGGCGGGGGTGAGGCGGCAGGTGGTGGGGGTCGCGGACCCGGCCCTGGTGCCCCTGCTCGCAAGCGCGCTCCGTGAGCTCGGGCACGAGCGTGCGATGGTCGTGCACGGAGCTCCCGGGATGGACGAGCTGAGCCCGCTTGGGTCCACCCGGGTGGCCGAGCTCGTGGACGGGGAAGTGCGGGAGTGGAGCGTGCGTCCCGAGGAGGTCGGGGTGCCGCTCGCGTGGCCGGAGGAGATCGCCGGCGGGTCGCCCGAGGAGAACGCGATCCGGATCGAGGCCGTGCTCGGGGGCGAGGATACGGGCGGGGCGCTTTCCGTGACGCTCCTGAACGCGGCGGCGGGTCTTTACGTGGCCGGAGCCGTTTCGTCGCTCGAGGAAGGAGTGGATCTGGCCCGCGAGGTCATCGCCTCCGGGGCGGCGCGCCGCTCGCTCGAGGCTCTAGCTCGGGCGGCTTCGTCCGAGCCCGCTCCCGAATCCTGATCAGCGCGGCGACCGACCACGGTCCGGGCGGCGGCCGGAGATCGGGCCCTCGGGTCACAATGACCTTCGAGAGGCTCCCCCGGATCGAGCCCGCTGCAAAGGGGGTGCGCATCAGTAGCGACGGATCACGCCCACCACCACGCCCTGGACGCGGACGCGGTCGGCCGCGAAGAGCATCGGCTGAAGCCTTTCGTTCGCCGGCTGTAGCCGGACGCGTCCCTCGGGCTCCCGGTAGAACTTCTTCACGGTTGCGGAGTCGCCGTCCACGAGGGCCACGACCATCTCGCCGTCCTCAGCCGTCGAGCGGCTGTTCACTATGATGTAATCCCCGTCCCGGATCTGCTCGTCGATCATCGAGTTCCCCGCGACCCGGAGCACGTAGTTTTCGCCACCCTTCCGGAGCAGGTCGGGGGGGACGAGGATCGATTCGCGGTTCGAGATCGCCTCGATGGGCTGCCCCGCCGCGACCTCGCCCAGGAGAGCAAGCTCGACCCCTGCGGGGGCCGAACCGGCGTCCACGAGCTCGATCGATCGGCTCTCGTTGTATGCCTTCCGGATGTAGCCCTTGCGCGCGAGATTACTTACATGTTCGTGGACGGTGGCCAGGGAGCCGTACCCGAACGCCGCCGCGATCTCCTCGAAGCTCGGTGCGTACCCGCGATCCTCGATGTATCCACTCAGGTAATCAAGGATCTCCTTCTGTCGTTTGGTCAGAGCCATCCGCGCCTCCGGTGAAAGCTGGCCCGAATAGGAACCGAAATTAGGATAACCCGAAAGTTGCCCGAAGCACAAGGACCTGGGATCCGGGTCCCGACCCCTGCGCCGCCCGGGGCCGAAGGAAAGCCGGCGGACATCCTGGACCGGATCGTCGCCACGAAGCGGCGCGAGATCGAGGAGCTCCTCCCGCGCCTGAGCGAGATCCGATCGCGGGCCGAGCGCGCCGCCCCGGCGAGGGGTTTCGCTCAGGCGCTCAAGCGGAGCTCCGTCGCCCTGATCGCGGAGGTGAAGCGTCGATCACCGGGCGCCGGAGCGATCCGGCCCGGCCTGGACCCCGCGGAGCTCGCCCGGGAGTACCAGGCCGCGGGGGCGTCGGCCATCTCTGTCCTGACCGACCGCGAATACTTCCAGGGTTCGCTGGAGGACCTCTCCCGCGTTCGGGATGCCGTGGAGGTCCCGGTATTGAGGAAGGACTTCGTCTTGAGCGATGCCCAGGTTTGGGAGTCCAGGGGAGCGGGCGCGGATGCCGTCCTCCTGATCGTTCGGATCCTGGGAGACGACCAGCTCGCCGGGCTTTGCGCTCTGTCCGAGGAACTCGGCATGGCCGCCCTGGTCGAGGTCCACGACGCCTCGGAGCTTCGCCGCGCGCTGGCCGTGGGCGCGCGGCTTGTCGGGATCAACAACCGTGACCTCGCGACGTTCCGGGCGACCATCGAGACGACGCTCGGCCTCGCTCACCAAGTTCCGGACGGGGTGACCCTCGTCTCGGAGAGTGGTATCCGCGACCCGGACGACGTGCGTCGACTGGGCGCCGAGGGCGTCGAGGCCGCTCTCGTCGGCGAGGCGCTGCTTCGCGCGGGGAGCCCGGCCGACAAGGCGCGTGAGCTTTCCGCGGTCCCGAGGCATGGCGCCGGGAGGCACGGCACCGGAAGGAAGGGCCTCCGCTGAGGGTGAAGATCTGCGGGGTGACCCGCCCGGACGACGCTCGGGTCGCGGAGCGGGCCGGCGCTTCTCACGTCGGCGCGGTCCTCGTGCCCGCGTCTACCCGGGCCGTGACGCCCGAGCGGGCGGCCGCGCTCTACGACGCGATCGGGCTTCCCCTCGTGATCGTAGTTGCCGATCTGAGCGCGGCCGAGGCCGCGGCTTCCGCGACGGAGGCACGCGCTCGCGTGATCCAGCTCCACGGCGGCGAGCCCCCCGAGCGTCTCAGAGAGCTGCGCGAGCGAGGACCGTGGGAGCTCTGGAAGGCGGCCCGCGTTCGCGGCGCGGACGACATCGAGCGGGCCGTGGAGCGCTTCGGTGCCGAGGTCGATCTCCTCCTTCTGGACGGTTGGCATCCGGACGGCCTGGGGGGCATGGGCCGGCGCTTCCCGTGGGAGGCCCTCGCCGCGGCTCGGGACGCGCTCCGGGAGCAGGTCCCGATCGGGGTTGGTGGAGGGCTCACCCCCGAGAACGTTGCGGAGGCCGTGGCCAGCCTCCATCCCGCCGTCGTGGACGTGAGCTCGGGGGTCGAGGTCGCGCCCGGTGTGAAGGACCCGGACCGGATCCGCGCGTTCGTCCGGAACGCAACCCACGCCCAGGCAGAGGCGCGGTCGTGAGCGCCGGTCTCGACCGGCGGTTCGGTCGCTTCGGCGGCCGCTACGTGCCCGAGACGCTCATCGCGGCGCTGGACGAGCTCGAGGCCGCGTACACCCAGGCGCTCGCGGATCCCGGGTTCCAGTCCGAGCTCGGCTCCCTTCTCCGGGACTTCGTCGGCCGCCCGTCGCCGCTCACCCGCGCGCGCCGGCTCGAGGAGGCCGCCGGATGGGGTCCGATCTACCTGAAGCGCGAGGATCTGAACCACACCGGGGCGCACAAGATCAACAACACGATCGGACAGGCCCTCCTCGCGCGCCAGATGGGGAAGCGTCGGATCATCGCGGAGACCGGAGCGGGCCAGCACGGGGTGGCCACCGCAACCGCGTGCGTGCTGTTCGACATGGAGTGCGTGGTCTACATGGGAACCGAGGACGTGGAGCGCCAGGCGCTGAACGTCTTCCGGATGGAGCTCCTCGGTGCAGAGGTCCGGCCGGTGGAATCCGGGACCCGGACCCTGAAGGACGCGACGAACGAGGCGATCCGGGACTGGGTCACTAACGTCGGCACGACCCATTACATCATCGGCTCGGTCGTGGGTCCGGCCCCGTTCCCCCGGATCGTCCGGGACTTCCAGTCGGTCATCGGGACGGAGGCGAGGGCGCAGATCCTCGAGGTCGAAGGCCGCCTCCCGTCCGCCGTGGTCGCGTGCGTGGGCGGAGGCTCGAACGCGATGGGGGCCTTCCACGCTTTCGTGGACGATCCTGGGGTCGAGCTCGTCGGGGTGGAGGCGGCGGGAGAGGGGATTGGGTCGGGACGGCACTCGGCCTCCCTTGCGGCGGGCACGCCGGGGATCCTTCACGGGTCGTTCTCGTATCTCCTTCAGGATGAGGATGGCCAGGTGGCTCCGGCGCACTCGATCTCCGCGGGTCTGGACTATCCCGGAGTCGGGCCCGAACATTCCTTTCTGAAGGAGGCCGGGCGGGCCAGGTACGTGTCCGTGGACGACGTGGCCGCGCTCCAGGCCTTCCATCGTCTTTCAGAGCTGGAAGGCATCATTCCGGCGCTCGAGACGGCTCACGCCGTTGCCTATCTGCTGCTGGGTGGCGGACGGGAGGAAATCGGGCGTGGGCCGGTTCTGCTTTGTCTGAGCGGTAGGGGCGACAAGGACGTGACACACGTGGCCAGAGTCGAGGGAAGGGAACTCGCGCGGGACCAGGTGCCGCTGGCCGCACCACACACCTCGGGACAAGCATGACGGAGATTCCCCGGAAGACCGCCGCCCCGGGGGGGACCGAGACCCTCGACTGGGCGGATCCGACGGACCTCCCCTTGGAGGAAGTCCGCGATGTCTTCCTCACGTTGTCCAAGGCACTTCGCGCCTATCAGCTCTACGATCCGAACAACCCCGTCTATAAGCGGTTTGTGCAGAACCTCAGAGAGGCGCTCACCCGCATCTGGCCGGTTAGGGACCAGCTCCAGATCCTCGTGGAGGAGGAGCGGTTCACGTGGATGGGGGAAGAGGTCTACAAGAACGACAACCGGTCCGAGTCGCTGTCCTTCCTCTTCTATCGGGACGGCATCCGTGACGTGAGCCTGAAGAAGGGGCTCGAGGAGGAGGAGCTCGAGCCTCTCCTGGACGCGCTCCACCGGGTGAAGAGCGCCCGCCAGGAAGGGGACGATCTAGTCACCATTCTCTGGGATCTCGACCTGAAGCTCTTCGGCTATACGGCAGCGGACGTTTCGGGCGAGGGCGTCGAACTGACGGAAGGGAGGGAGGCCGCGGGGCTTCTCGATGTCGGCGGGGTCCTGAACGCGGAGCTCGGAGAGCTCTCTCCGGTGGCCCAGGAGGAAGGCGAGGAAGGAGAGGGCGAGCCCTCGTCCGGGAAGCCAGCATCCCCGGCGGGGACCGTCAAGAAGGAGGACTTCAATCCCACCCTCTACGCGCTCGACGAGGACGAGCTTCGCTATCTGAAGGTTGAGCTCGCGAAGGAGCACGAGCGGGACCTCCGCACGGATGTCCTAAACGCGCTCTTCGACCGCCTCGAGGACAAGGAGGAGGGCGAGCGACAGGAAGAGATCATCGGCATCCTGAGGACGCTCCTTCCGAACTTCCTCAGCCGGGGGGCCGTGGATTCCGCCGCGAGCGTGATCCGGGAAGTCCAGGAGCTGCGTGGCAAGAAGACCGTGCTCGCCGAAGGGGCGGAGAGCCTGGCCGAGAGCCTCGTCGACGACCTTTCCTCGAAGGAGGCTGTGGAGGAGCTGGTCCGCGCGGTCGAGGACGGGAGCGTTCCGCCCGACGCCACCGAGCTGGCCGAGCTGATCCGGTACCTGCGCCCGCTTGCCCTCGCCTCCCTCTTGAAGGGGACGGAGGAGACTCAGGACGACAAGGTCCGGGAGTTGCTCCGGGAGGCGACGCACGGGATCGCCGAGAAGAGTCGCGACACGGTCATCCGGCTCCTCACGTCGCCGGATCCCGCGGTTGCGGCTGGCGCCGGCCGGCTCGCCGGCCGGCTCGGCATCACGGAGGCCGGCGGCTCGCTTGCCCGCCTGCTCGAGGAAGGCACCCCGGAGGTGAAGCGCGCGGTCGTGGAGACCGCGGAATCCATGCCGTCCGCGGCGATCTCGGGCGCGCTCCAGCGTCTTCTCCGGGGAGAGGATCGCGAGCTTCGTGTCGCCGCCGCGCGGGTGCTCGGAAAGACCAAGTACGGGCCGGCTGCCGCGGAACTCAAGGCCATCCTGGAGAGCAAGGACTTCCGCCTGGTGGACGTCACCGAGAAGGTCGCGTTCTTCGAGGCCTACGGAATGCTGGCCGGAGAAGGTGCCGTCGCGTTCCTCGACAAGGTGCTGAACTCGAAGGGGTTCCTGGGCCGCCGGGAGCCCCCCGAGGTGAGGGCGGGCGCCGCGCTCGGGCTCGGGAAGGTCGGCACGGCGGCGGCGCGGCGGGCACTCGAGAAGGCGAGGAACGACGACCCCGTGGTGAAGAGCGCGGTGGGCCGGGCGCTCAAGGGGGAGTCCGGTGCCGATTGAACGGGAGCACGGGCGCCCGTCGGGCGTCCGCGCGGCGGTCAACCTCCAGGACGAGGGGCGGAAGATCCTCGCCGCTATGTACGGCGCCCTCCGATCGCTCAAGTTCTACCCACTCGAGAACGAGGCCGTCCAGCAGGCGCTGAGGGGGCTCCACGTCGCCGTGACGGGCTTCCTCGCGAGGGAGGGAGCCCTCCAGATCCGCGTCGTGGGCGACTTTTTCTTCCTGAACGACACGCGCCTCCGGCTCGACCTCCGGAACTTCTCCACGTTCGGCTCGTTCGCCCGAAGCCTGGGCGAGCACAAGCTCGGCGAGGTCATCGTGGACGCCGGGATCCAGCTCGAGGAATGGGCTCCGTTCCTCTCGCTGATCCTACGGGCTCCCGATGTGGAAGGCCCGTACGAGCGCTTCGTCCAGCGGCTGCAGGGCACCCCGGTGGCCCGGATCGATGTGAGCCCGGAGCGGGAGGCCCAGCAGCTCGACCTCGAGAGCGACGCGATGGAAGGAGCCCGGCGCACTTATGCGTACTCGGTGCAGACGGCCCGCGACGTCCTCTCCGACGTACGGATCGGAAAGGCCGTGAACGCCCGGAAGGTGAAGCGTATGGTCCAGGGGATCGTGGATCAGGTGCTCTCGAACGAGCCCTCTATCATGGCCATGACGACGCTCCGGGACTTCGACGAGTACACGTTCACCCACTCCGTAAACGTCTGCATCTTCTCCGTCGTGGTCGGGCAGCGGATCGGGCTCGCCAAGGCGGACCTCTACGAGCTCGGCCTGGGGGCCCTCTTCCACGACGTGGGGAAGATGCGGGTCGAGGCCGAGGTGCTGAACAAGGAGGGGGAGCTGACCGAGGAAGAGTGGGAAGCCCTGAAGGCACACCCGACCGAGGGGATGCTGGTCCTCTTCCAGCTGCACGGCTTCATGGACGTGCCGTACCGCCAGATGCTGGTTGCGTACGAGCATCACATGAAGCAGGACCTATCGGGCTATCCGGCCGTCCAGCGCCCACGCGAGATTGGACTGTTCTCCCGGATCGTGGCCGTCGCGGACGGTTTCGATGCCGGGAGCTCGGTCCGTAGCTACCAGTACAAGCCCTGGCCGCCGGACGCCGTGCTCCGTGAGATGAGGGACAACAAAGCGCGGGGGTTCGATCTGGTGCTCGTGAAGGCGCTCATGACCGCGACAGGCGTGTATCCCGTCGGGACCCTCGTGATCCTGGACACGTTCGAGCTCGCGGTCGTGACCCAGGCCAACCCCGACCCAACGCGCCTCCACCAGCCGGAGGTGAAGCTCCTCGCGGACACCATGGGCGTCCCGCTCGCGGAGCCGGTCGTCGCCAGCCTCGACGAGCTGGACCCGACCACCGGCGAGCCGAAGCGCACGATCATCAAGACCACCGATCCGGATCGGTACGACATCCGCGTGGCGGACTACGTGGCTTGAGCATCCGAGCGGCCTTCGCCGAGCGAAAGGTGAAGGAACAGGCCGTCCTGATCCCCTACGTGTGCGCGGGGTTCCCCACGCGGGACAAGAGCCTCGACCTCCTCCACGCCGCGGCCGACGCAGGCGCCGACGTGCTCGAGCTCGGCATCCCCTTCTCCGACCCGCTCGCGGACGGGCCCACGATCCAAAAGGCGACGTTTCGCGCGCTCCAGGGAGGGATGAGCGTCCGGGGCGCGCTGGACGTGCTCCGTGACTTCCACCAGTCCCGGAGCACGCCGGTCGTTCTCATGACGTATCTGAACCCCATCCATCACGCGGGGCTCGAGGCGTTCGTGTCGAGCGCGAGGGAAGCCGGTGCGGACGGCCTCCTGATCACCGACCTCCCGGCCGGAGCGGATCCGGAGCTGGAGGAGGCGGTCCGGCGTGGTGGGGTGGATCTGATCCGTCTCCTCGCCCCCACGACGGCTCCGGAGCGCATCCCCCAGGTGGCCCGGGGCGCCTCGGGGTTCCTCTACTACATCTCCAGGACGGGCGTAACCGGCGCGAGGAGCGAGCTGAGAGCCGAGGTGCGGCGCGAGGTCGAGGCGATCCGGAGCGTCTCGGAGCTTCCGGTCGCCGTCGGCTTCGGCGTCTCGACCCCCGCGCACGCGGCGCTCCTCGCCAGGGTGGCGGACGGGGTTGTCGTTGGGAGCGCCCTCCTGGACGTGGTCGGCTCGGAGGGGGTGGCGAAGGGGGGGGCCCTCCTGGCCTCCCTCCGTGCCGCGATGGACGAGGCGGGGTAAGCGCGACTAACCCCAGGCTTCTTCCTTCCACGCCAGGCGACCCGCGAGCGTGGGGTCGGGCTCGACGAAAATCGTCTGCGACCGCTCGGCCACCACGGATCCGGGCGCCGACTTCCTCGGCTTCCGAACGTGCTTCCTGCGTGTCCAGGTGACAGCCACGCTTCCCGAGTGACGAGCCTCCGAATAGAGCGCCGCGAGGACCGCGGCCTCGACGAGATCCCGACCCGACGGGTTGTCCTTCCGATTCCATCGGAGGATCACGTGGGCACCCGGGACCTGCTCCGCGTGAAGCCACACGTCGTCCGGCGACGAATAGTGGAACGTGAGCTCGTCGTTCCGGCGAGCGCTTCGCCCCACGCGGACCTCGAGTCCTCCGGTGGTACGGTACTGGTGGTAGGGGAGGGAGCCGGTCGCCGCGCCTTTCCTCGCTCGTCCCGATCGCTTGCCGGGCCCCAGGGCGTCCGCCACGTCTTCCGGACCGATCGTCCCGTCATGGAGCCGGTCGAGGAGGCCAGCCCAGCGATCGGCCCTGGCTCGGGCGTCCTCGATGCGTGAGGGCAGCGTTCGCAGCGCTTTTTCGACTCGCGCGGCCTCCGCGTAGCGGCGATCCGCGTTCTGTTCGGGCCGGAGCGTGGGATCGAGTGCGATCTCGCGCGGTGCGCCATCGAGCCCCTCGACGACCACGCGGTCGGCTCCCGGTAGGATCTCGGAGAAGCGCGCCAGGATCAGATCTCCGGCCGAACGGAGCGCGCCGGGGTCCCCGGCGGTCTTGAGCTGGCGCTGGAGCCCGGCGGCCTTCGATCTGAGGCGGCGGATCCTCTCCTCCAGCCGCTCTACGATTGCGGACGGGACGGAGAGGGAGTGGAGGGGAGGGGCGTCGGTGGAGGCGGCCCGGGCCTGGGCGAACACCTCGAGAAGGGATGGGAAGGACCGGGCGTCGCCCAGCCCCAGGGAAACGGGATACGGTTGAGGGCCACTGCCGGTCGGGAGGAGGAACGCGCCCCACGACCCGGTGGAGGTCAGCTCCAGCCACCGCTCGAACCCGTCGGGACCGCCGAGGAACGCCACGTTCATGGAAGACGTCCAGGCCACGCGGTCGAGGATGCGCCGCTCCCTCTCCCGCTCGACGCCCTCCCCATGCGGCCCGACGAGCTCGATCCACTCTGCGGCGTCCTGCGGTTGGCGGCGACCGGTGGACGCCGGGGGCTCGTAGAGCCCACCCACGACGACGACGCGTCGACCCGCGTGGCGAGGCACGAGGACCTGCCGGATCGCCCGACTCTCTCGCTCGACCAGCACGGCGCTGAAGAGGTTTCTGGACAGCTCGATCACGAGGTCGAGCGCCTCGCCCCGGCGCTTCGTGGGGTCGAGCTCGATCACGAACGCGCTCTCGTCCTCGAGGGGCCGCACGCGGGCGACCCGGGCGCGGAGCGGGCGTACGCCCGGGAGCGGCTCGGGAAGCGGCCCGGAGGCGGGGAGATCGGTCACCCATCCGTGAAGGGGGTGGAGCTCGAACGCGATCGTTCGCTCCTCCGAATGGAGGAGGGCTCTCCGGGGCCCGGCGTCGAGCAGCACGCCCCAGACCGGGGCTCCCTCGAGCGCCTCCGAGAGCTCCCGGGCGAGGGCGGCAGCGAGGAGTGGATCCCAGCGGACCGACATCCAGCCAAGCTAACCGATCCGGCGCATGCGGGCCGATTCCCGATGCGGCCTCCGATCCTACCCGATCGCCGGAGCGCCGCGCCTCCCGCCCTTTCGCTCGACCGCGCCATGCGCGCGTGCCCCCGTACTTGTGCAGACCATCCCCGGGGTTTGACACTCCCTGGAGCGGACTCTATCCTCCGGCGGCTCTATCGAGCCGATCCCCTCCGCCCTTCCTTCTCCCCCCCCGCGATGACCGTACGCGACTTCCTGGAGATGAAGCGGCGCGGGGAGCCGATCGCAGTCCTCACCTGTTACGATTTCCTATTCGCGCGTCTCCTCGAGGAAGCGGGCGTGGACATGATCCTCGTGGGGGATTCCCTCGGGCAGGTCGTGCTCGGGTACGAATCGACCCTGCCGGTGACGCTCGACGAGATGATCCACCACACGAAGGCCGTGAGCCGCGGCGCGCCCCACACCTTCAGCGTGATGGACCTTCCGTTCCTCAGCTATCAGATCTCCGACGAGGACGCGCTCAGGAGCGCGGGCCGTGCGTTGAAGGAGTCGGCGGTACAGGCCGTGAAGCTGGAGGGGGGAGATGAGAAGGCGTGCTCCCGCGTGCGGACCCTCGTCCACGCGGGCATCCCGGTCATGGGGCACGTGGGGTTCGTTCCGCAGTCCGTTCACTCCCTCAGCGGGAACCGGGTACAGGGCCGGGGCGCGGAGGAGGCGGCCCACATTCGCGCCGAGGCGAAGGCCCTCGAGGCGGCGGGCTGCTTTTCGGTTGTCCTCGAGCTCGTTCCCGGACGGCTGGCGGCGGAGATCACCCAGGATCTGGAGATCCCGACGATCGGCATCGGTGCCGGGGTCGAGTGTGACGGCCAGGTCCTCGTCCTTCCCGACGCCCTGGGGCTGAACCCTTCGTTCTCCCCCCGCTTTCTCCGGCGCTATGCGGAGCTGGCCAAGGAGGCGAGCGTCGGAATCGGCGGGTACATCCAGGACGTGAAGATGCGCCGCTATCCTGGCCCGGAGCACACCTTCGGAGAAGGGGCGTGACGAACGCGGGACCGGGCCCCGCGATCGCGCGAACACTGGCAGAACTCGACGCCGCTCTGGACCCGCTCCGGGAGGCCGGGGCATCGGTCGCCCTCGTGCCCACCATGGGCGCCCTGCACGAGGGCCACCTCTCCCTGGTGGATCGAGCTCGTCTGCTCGCCGACGCCGTTGTCATGTCCGTCTTCGTGAACCCGCTCCAGTTCGGTCCCGACGAGGATCTGGAGCGCTATCCGCGGGATCTGGCCGGGGACGTGGAGCTCGTGGGTCGGCGGGGGGTCGATCTCGTCTTCGCGCCGGCGGAGGGGGAGATGTACCCCGACGGTCCGCCCCGCGTCCGGGTCGAGCCCGGCCCCATGGCGGAGGGCCTCTGCGGACCGTTCCGGCCAGGCCACTTTGCGGGCGTCCTCACGGTCGTCGCGAAGCTCTTCGGGCTCATCCGCCCAGCGGCGGCCGTCTTCGGACGAAAAGACCTCCAGCAGGCCGCGCTCATCCGCCGCATGGAGCGGGACCTGGAGCTGGGCGTGCGGATCGAGGTCGCGCCCACGATCCGGGACGAGGACGGGCTCGCCATGAGCTCCCGGAACGCCCACCTGTTGCCCGAGGAGCGGGAGCGTGCCCTTGGGCTTTACCGGGCCCTCGTCGGCGCGGACCAGGCCTTCCGGAGCGGCGAGGCCGACCGGGCGGTCCTGGTAGAGAGGGTCGAGGGCGTGGTCCGGGAGCACGCCGGCCTCGAGCTCCAGTACGTAGAGCTCGTGGACCCTGAGAGCATGGAGTTCCTCGACAGGGCGCGGGCCGGGTCGGCGTTGGCGGTCGCCGGCTTCTCCGGGGCCACGCGTTTGATCGACAACATCATCCTGGGAGCCGAGTCGCCCGACCCGAGGGTCGGGGCCTCCGTCCCCCGGAGGGGGTCGTGACGCTCCACCCGCTCCTCGAGCGCGCGTCCGAGGGGTCGGTTCCCGGCTGGGCACGGGCGGGCAAGGCCCGGCGCGCCCACATGGAGCGGGTGGCCGCCCTCATGGAGGAGTGGGCCTCCGACTGGAACCTCGGCCAGGACGATCGGGCGCGCTGGAAGGCGGCCGGCTTTCTCCACGACGCGCTCCGAGACGCCGACCCCGTTGAGCTTCGCCCTCTGGTTCCCCCCGAGCTCGAGGATCTCCCGGGCGCGCTGCTTCACGGCCCGGCCGCGGCACGGCTCCTGGAGGAGGACGGGGTGACGGATCGGCCGCTCCTACTCTCGGTAGCGTACCACACCCTCGGCCACCCCGAACTGGACCGACTCGGGCGCTCCCTCTACGCGGCCGACTTCCTCGAGTCGGGGCGAAAGCACCTGTCCGATCGCGAGGAGGGCCTCCGGGAGAGCATGCTGGCGGATCCCCGGGGCGTAGTTCTGGAAGTGGCCCGGGCCAGGGTGTCCGAGATGGTGAGGAAGGGGAAGCCGCTCCGGGCCGAGACGGTGGGCTTCTGGAACGGGCTTGTGGGCGAGACCGACGCCCGGTCCACGGAGTCGGCGACCTGATGGCCCGCCGGCGGCGCGGACAGGAGCCTGTCTGGCCCCTCCTCGTCGGCGTGGCCTTGGTCGGAGGAGGGGCCGGCCTGGCCGCGCTCCTTTCGAGGGGTCCGGCGGAAACGGAGGACCCCATCGACGACCCGCCCACCGGTGTGGAGGTGCCGCTCCCGACGCCCGGGGACCGCGTTCGCGTGGAGGTGCTGAACGCCGGCGGCGTCCAGGGGGCGGCCGCCGAAGCCACGGAGATCCTCCGCGCCGCGGGCTTCGACGTGGTCTATTTCGGGAACGCGGCCTCGTTCGGCTCCGCTACCACGGTCGTTCTCGATCGCACCGGCGCGGGTGGGGCCGCCGGCGCCGTCGCGAGCTCCCTGGGCGCGCCCGAGGTACGGTCCGAGGCGGACTCCACCCGGCTCGTGGACGTGACCGTGTTGGTCGGCGCGGACTGGCCGCTCCGGCCGGAGTCGGGCGACGCGCCTGAAGCTGCTACTTTCGAGGACGCGGAGGCCCCCGGGGAACCGCATCCCTGGTGGGATCTGCGGCGTTTCTTCAACGGGACGAGGTGACCAGGGTGCCGAGTGACGAGCGGGGAGGGCGCCGGCGGGACCGGGGCGGAGCGTCGGCCCGGAGGGTGCCCGACGGGGGACAAGGAGGCTCGCGCGTGGCCAAGGAGGCCTGGGAGTGGGCGAAGACGATCGTCCTCACTCTCTTTTTCCTCGTCATCATTAGGAGCTTCCTCGTCCAGACGTTCGTGATCACCTCGGGATCCATGGAGGACACGCTCCTCGTGGGAGACTTCCTCATGGTGAACCGGCTGGCGCTCGGGACCCGAATCCCGGGGACGCTCGTCTCCACGCCCGGGTACTCCGAGCCTCGCCGACACGGCGTCCTGGTGTTCGATCCGCCTCACGAGGAGGGGATCAAGCTGGTCAAGCGGCTGATCGGGATGCCCGGGGACACGCTGGAGATGAGGAACAAGCGCCTCTGGGTGAACGGGGTGGTCCAGGACGAGCCGTACGTCAAGTGGGGCGACCCCGGTCAAGACCAGGAGGATCCCAACATGATGTGGCAGCGTGAGCACCTGCTGCCGTGGGTCGACCGGGACCGGTACCACCCGACCCGGGACAACTGGGGGCCATTGGTCGTTCCCGAGGGACACTACTTCATGCTGGGGGACAACCGGGACTTCTCCTACGACTCGAGGTACTGGGGTCTGCTCGAGCTCTGGAGGCTGGAGGGGAGGGCGATGTTCTTCTACTTCTCCTACGAGCGCGACTCACCGACGCCGTTCGCGTTCCTCCGCGAGATTCGCTGGGGCCGGATTGGTAGCGGGATCCACTGACCGGCGGCGGCTCCTGGCCGGCCTTTCCTCGAGCGCCACGAGAGCATTCGCACGAAGCTGACCACACGCGGCGTCGATGTCCCGGCCCCGAGGCTCCCGGATGGCGGCCGCGACCCCGGCAGCCTCGAGCACGGACCGGAAGCGCTCGAGTCGCGAAGAGGTGGAGGGGAGCCAGTCCTGGTAGGGGATGGGGTTGAAGGGGATCAAGTTCACGAAGGCCCGCACCGACCGGGCCAACTCGGCGAGCGCGGGGGCCAGCTCCTCAGCGTCGTTCACTCCGCGGATCATCGTGTACTCGAAGGTGACCCGTCGCCCGCTTCCGGCGCGGAACTCCCGGATGGCCTCCATGAGCACGGGAAGTGGGTAGCGTCTCTCCAGGGGTACGAGCGTCGCTCGAAGTTTGGACACGGGAGCGTGCAGGGAGAGGGCTAGCCCGAACTGCTCAGGTCTCGCCGCCAGCTCACGGATGCCCGGGACGAGGCCCACGGTCGAGACCGTGATGCGGCGCGCGCCCACGCCGTAGCCGTGGTTCAAGATCGTGAGCGAGGCGAGGACGGCCTCCTGGTTCGCGAGGGGCTCACCCATCCCCATGTAGACGATGTTCGTGATGGGCCCGTAGCTGTTTTCCTCGGCCCAGCGCCGGGAAGCCCGGAACTGGACGACGATCTCACCGGGCGTCAGCTGGCGGGAAAACCCGGCCCAGCCGGTCGCGCAAAACGTGCAGCCCATCGCGCAGCCGGCCTGGGACGACAGGCACAGCGTCAGGCGGCCCCGGGACAGGATGAGGACCGACTCGACGAGCTCTCCGTCAGATAGCTGCCAGAGGTGCTTAGCCGTTCCGTCCGACGACCTGGAGACCCGCACGACTTCGGGCTCCGCGAGCGCGAAGCTCCGCGCGAGCGTCTCGCGGTCACGAGCGGGGAGGTTGGTCATCCCCCCGATCGAGCGAACACCGGTTTCGTAGATCCAGCGGAGCACCTGCTCACCCCGATAAGAGGGGGCGCCTACCGAGCGGAAGTGGGCCCCGAGACGGAGTTCGAGCTCGTCGGGCGGCAGCCCTAGGAGGTCCACCGGCCCGGCGGCTCCGGCGCGCCGGTCCATCTCCGGCACCTCGATCACGGATCCTCCTTCCTTGAGACGACCCAGACCCGCCGTTAACTTAGCGGGTCACCTTTCGGGTGTGCGCTCGCCCCCCCTTCGCGCGACCCTCTTGGTAATTCCTTTGGTGACTCTCCAATCGAACTTGTTCCCCCGGTGCCGGCGGGTGCCTCGCATGGGACGATCGTGGAATGACCGGAAGAGGTGAAGCCGATCGGAACCGGGCGACGCGGCTCCGCACACGCATGGTCGGAACCCTGCGTGCCGAGCACGCGGGGGCGACGGAGCGGCTGGTGGGCTGGGTCCATCGGCGCCGAGATCTGGGGGGCCTCCTGTTCGTGGACCTCCGGGATCGAAGCGGGATCGTCCAGGTCTCGTTCGGTCCCGAGTGGACCGAGGCGGCGAGCCTCGAGCGAGCCCGGCGGCTGGGGAGCGAGGACGTCATCGGAGTCGAGGGTGAGGTCGTCGGTCGCCCCGAGGCCGCTCGGAACATGGAGCTGGCCACGGGCGACGTCGAGCTCAAGGCACGAAGCATCGAGATCCTGAACGCCGCGTCCACGCCGGTGATCCCCGTGTTCCGCGGTGGGGACGAGGAGCTTCCCGCCGAGGAGCTCCGGCTCCGGAACCGGCACCTGGATCTCCGCCGCGCGGAGCTCCAGGAGAACCTCCGCCTCCGGCACGCGCTCATCCTCGCGGCCCGGGATTACCTGGACGGGCTCGGGTTCCTCGAGATCGAAACCCCGATCCTCACGAAGCCCACGCCGGAAGGGGCCCGGGACTACCTGGTCCCGAGCCGGGTGCATCCCGGGGAGTTCTACGCGCTTCCCCAGAGCCCGCAGCTCTACAAGCAAATCCTCATGACGGCGGGATACGACCGCTACTTCCAGATCGCCCGGTGCTTCCGAGACGAGG
Organism: Longimicrobiales bacterium; assembly: GCA_965198065.1. Classification (GTDB taxonomy): domain Bacteria; phylum Gemmatimonadota; class Gemmatimonadetes; order Longimicrobiales; family Gaopeijiaceae; genus SHZS01. Next base: position 2,645,946 of record CBDAON010000004.1, read on the forward strand.
ATCTGAGGGCGGACCGGCAGCCCGAGTTCACGCAGATCGACGTGGAGGCATCCTTCATCGAGCCCGACGATCTCTTCGGCTGGATGGAGGGGCTCATGGGGGCGCTCGCGGAGGTCGGGCACGTGGAGGCCCCGGCCCCCTTCCCGCGGGTGCGCTACGAGGAAGCCCTGGACCGTTTCGGCTCCGACCGGCCCGATCTGAGGTGGGAAGTCGAGATCTCCACCTGGACGGAAGCGCTCGGGACCGCGGACTCGGAGTTGCTGCGAGGCGCGGTCTCTCATGGAGGTCGGATCCGGGGGATCCGCCTGGCTGGGGGCGCGAAGCTCTCCCGGAAGGAGATCGAGGGGCTCGAGGGGATCGCGAAAGGGGCGGGAGCGCCCGGGCTCCTCTGGGCGAAGCGAACGGACGAGGGCGGGAGCGGCCCGCTCTCGCGATGGATGGAAGCCGGTCATTGGGAGGCGACCCAGGCCATGGAAGGCGACTTGCTCCTCGTGGCCGCGGGCCCGGACGGGGTGACCTCGCCTGCCCTCTCCGCGGTGCGCGGGGCGGCCGTCCGGGCGCTCGCCCTTCCCATGGTGCGTGACCACGCGTGGGTCTGGGTCACCGAGTTTCCGCTCTTCGTGGAGGACGAAGGCACCCTGGCGCCGAGTCACCATCCGTTCGTGCTTCCGGTAGCCGAGGACGTCGCTCGGATCGAGGGGGATCCGGCGTCTGTCCGAAGTCTTGCGTACGACCTGGTGTACAACGGCACGGAGCTGGGCTCCGGGAGCCTCAGGATCCACGAGGCTGGACTCCAGCAGCGTGTGCTCCGCAGGTTGGGAATGACCGACGAGGAGATCGATCGGAAGTTCGGCTTCCTCCTCGAGGCGCTGGGATCCGGGGCGCCGCCCCATGGGGGCATTGCCCTCGGGATGGACCGGATCGTGAAGGACTTCGTCGGGGCGGGGAGCCTGAGGGACGTGATCGCGTTTCCGAAGACCACCGCGGCACGCGCTCTCTTCGAGGGCGCGCCCGCGCTGGCGAATCCGTCGGAGCTCACGGCCCTCGGCCTGGAGGTCCGCGCCGAGCGGTCCAAGTGACGACACGGAGCGAGATGGCGAGCACCGAGAACACGATCACCGAGCACCGTCTGGACGCCGGCGGGGCCGACCACCTGATGCTCGCGGGCGTGAACGACGCGAACCTGCAGGAGTTGGCCCGGGTCTTCGGGATCCGGGTGGTCCTCCGGGGCGACGAGGTGACTATCTCCGGGGAGGTCCCGCGGCTGGAGCGTGCCGTTCCCGTCATGCAGCACCTGATCGAGCTTGCCAGGCTTCGCGCGCCGTTCGACTCGCTCGACGTCTCTCGCCTGGCCGAGGAGTTCGATCGGAAGGGCGCCGACGCTCAGGTACTCATCCGGCAACCGGAGCTCCGGATCGCGCTCCCCGGCATCCGGAAGGTCATCACGCCCAAATCGCAGGGGCAGGCCAAGTACTTGGAGACGATCTACGAGCACGACATCGTCATCGGGATCGGGCCGGCCGGCACCGGGAAGACGTACCTTGCCGTGGCCGCGGCCGTGGAAGCGCTCTACCGAAAGCGGGTCAAGCGCATCATCCTGGCGCGTCCGGCGGTCGAGGCCGGCGAGAACCTCGGTTTCCTTCCCGGCGACATGCAGGAGAAGGTCGATCCGTACCTCCGGCCCCTGTACGATGCACTTGAGGACATGATTCCGAGCGACCGGGTCCAGCGGGTCCTGGAGGACCGGACGATCGAGATCGCGCCTCTCGCCTACATGCGGGGCCGGACGCTCTCCGATGCCTTCGTGATCCTGGACGAGGCGCAGAACGCGTCGACGGCGCAGATGAAAATGTTCCTGACGCGGCTGGGACTGAACTCGAAAGTGGTGATCACTGGGGACAAGACCCAGATCGACCTTCCCAGGAGGGAGGACTCCGGGCTCCTGGAGGTCGAGCGAATCCTCACCGGGATCGAGGGGATCGCGTTCATCTACCTCGGCGGGTCGGACGTCGTCCGCCATCGACTCGTGAAGGACATCATCCGCGCTTACGCCCGGGCCGATAGACCGGAGCCGGAGTCGTGACGCCGGCCTCCGGGTCCGAGCGGGGCCGGTCCGGGGAGACCCCCCTCGGCCGCCTGTCGCGCGCGCCGAAGAACCGGTGGCCCGACGGCACCCTTCACCACGGAAGCCGGTTTCTACTCTGGGTCCTCGTCGCGGCTGCCGTGACGTCGTTCTTCCCGAGCGTCCGAGGCCTCAGGTTCAGCGCGTACCAGCCCGGGATGGTGGCCTCGGAGGATCTGATCGCCGAGGTGACGTTCGGGGTTCCCAAAAACATGGCCGAGTTGAACCGCGAGCGGGACGCCGCGGCCGCGGTCGTGCCCCCGACCTTCGGCTTTGTTCCGGCGGCGGCCGACAACATGGCCGGGGCGCTTGATCGGTTCTTCGAAGCCACGGCGGCCCAGGCCGGAGCGGCCGAGCCGGACCAGGCGCTGGACAGCCTCCTCGCCGAGGCCGGTCTCGCCGTGCCGCCGGCCCAGCGGAACCTCCTGCGAGACGAGGAGACGCGCGAGGTCCTCGCCGGTACCGCGCGCCAGGCCGTGCTGGAGATCCTACCCGAAGGCGTGCTCGACGAGGGGGCTCCGATCGATCCCGGAGCGGCCGGAAGGATCCTGATCGTGGAGCCGGACGGGAGCGAGCGCTTCGTAACGCTGGGCGACGTTCGCACGACGCGGGACTTCTACGAGGATGCCGCCGGGGAGCTGCCACCGGACGCGGGCTCCGAGCTGAACGAGCTCTACCGGATCGCCCTCATCCGCTTCATGGATCCGTCGCTCCGGTTCGACGCGGTGGCGACCGGCCAGGACCGGGAGGCGGCTCGGAGGGCGGTGCCGGTCACCAAGGCGACGGTGCTCCAGGGGGAGGCGATCGTCCGGGCCAACCAGCAGGTGGGCGAGGAGGAGGCCGAGCGAATCCGCGCGTACGAGGAGGCGCTTCGGGGGCAGGGTCTATTGGCGGAGGGTGGCGTGGACGTCAGGGGCTTCATGGCCGGGCTGACGCTGAACCTCATCGTCCTCGGTGTCTTCGGCTTCTTGGTCTACCTGTACCGTGACGACGTCTACCGCAACTTCCGCTGGCTCCTCCTCCTAGCGATCCTGATCCTCGCATTCACCGGTGCCGGCGGGATCGTCGCCCGTAACGGCCTCCTTCCGGAGATGCTCCCGATCGCGTTCGTCTCCCTAGCCACGGCCGTGCTCTGGGATGGGCGCCTCGCCCTCATCCTGGCCGCCACGATGGCCGCCCTCGTCGGGGCCCAGCTGCCTTTCCAGGACGTGAACGTGTGGCTCCCGGTATTCGTGGCCGGGTCCGCCGCGGCCCTCTCGGTTCGGGCCGTTCGCCGCCGGGCACAGACCTGGATCTTCATCGCGATCATCGTGGGCGCCTACCTGGCCGTGCTGTTCGGCCTCGGAGTCGTCCTCGACCGGGACATGGCTCAGGTCATGGAGTCGTTTGCCTGGGCCAGCGGGAACGCGGTCGTGAGCGCGATCCTCGCAATGGGTTTTCTCCCCGTGTTCGAGTGGTTCACGGGGATCACGACGGACCAGACGCTCCTCGAGTGGGCGGATCCGAACCGTCCGCTCCTCAAGCGCCTTTCGATGGAGGCCCCCGGCACGTACGCCCACACAATCAACCTCGCGAACCTCTCGGAGGCTGCGGCGAGTGCGATCGGGGCGAACGGACTGCTTTGCCGGGCGGGGGTTTACTATCACGACGTCGGGAAGGTTTTGAAGCCCCACTACTTCATCGAGAACCAGCCCTCCGGCCGGAATCCGCACGACAAACTGAAGCCCGCCACCTCGGCTGCCATCGTGCGGGAGCACGTGACGGAGGGGATCGCGCTGGCCGAGGAGGCGAACCTCCCCGACGCCCTCGTGCGCTTCATCCCGGAGCACCACGGCACGCAGGAGATCTCGTTCTTCTACGAGCGGGCGAAGAAGGGGCTGGGGGAGGGGGGGGAGCTGGACCCGGAGGAGTACTGCTATCCGGGGCCCCGGCCACAGAGTCGCGAGACCGCGATCGTCATGCTCGCGGACTCCGTGGAGTCGGCGGCTCGTTCGCTCCAGGATCCCACCACCGAGCGGCTGAAGGACCTGATCGACTCCATCGTGGACGACAAGATCCGTCAGGGGCAGCTGGACGAGGCTCCGCTCACGCTGAGGGAGATGGGCCAGATCCGAGATCAGTTCCTGAAGGTGTTGGGCGGAGTCTACCACACCCGAATCGATTACCCGCAGACGCGCCACCTCACGGAGTCGCACGCGTCCGACGAGGCTCCGACTCCCTCGTCCGCCGCGAGCGACGGTCCAGCGGAGGGGCCGTCGGATCGTTCCGGGGACGCGGCGGAAGGCCTCGGGGATTCAGGCGAGCGCCCGACCGGCGGCGAGAGGGCGGCCCCGTACCGCTCGCTTCCCGAGCGCGGTGCCAGGGGAGCCGGGGCCGCCGAGGACGCCAGAGCCTCCAGGGGAGCCAGGGCCGCCGAGGAGGAGCCGGCTCTGTTCCCGTTGGAGGGGGAGGGCGTCGCCGAGCGTGGCCCGAAGGGCGGAGGCTGAGACGCTCGGCCTCCGCCGGCCCGCGAGTCGGCCCTCTTGCGTCCTACCATGCGCGCCGCCGTCCACATCAACGCTCCCTCCGGGCACCCGCTCCCCCGGGACCTGATCGAGCGGGCGGTGAGGATCGCGCTCGAGGAGGAGGGCGTTTCGGACGGCGACGTGTCGGTCACCTTCCTGGAGGACGCTCCGATCCACGACCTGAACCGGCGCTGGCTGGGCCACGGCTGGGTTCCGGACGTGCTCTCGTTCCGACTCCACGATCGGGGTGAGCCGCCCGTCGCGGACGTGTACGTAGGCCTGGAGCAGGCCGAGCGCCAGGCCCGTGACGTGGGCGTGCCTCTCGACGAGGAGCTCTGCCGGCTCGCGATCCACGGCGTGCTCCACGCGCTCGGGCACGACCACCCCGCGCGGGCGGAGCCCAACGGGAGTGGGGAGGGGATGTTCGAGAGGCAGGAGACGCTCCTCCAGATGGCGCTCGGGAGGGCCCCTTGAAGCGGATCTCCCGCGGAGGCCGGATCTTCTTCGCCCTCATTCCCTTCGTGTTCGCGTTCCTCCGCGACCGCCGGAGATTCGTGCTCGTCGGGCGGCCGGCTCGCCGGCGCGAGGCCAGTCACGATAGGCGCGCGCGCCGCTTGGTCGAGACGATCGCCTCCCTCGGGCCCACCTTCATCAAGCTCGCTCAGATCTTCGGATCGCGGGCCGACCTCGTGCCGGAGCCGTACCTCTCGGCCATCGCGACGCTGCAGGACCAGGTGCCGCCGGTCCCCTGGGAGGGGGCGCGTCAGGTGATCGAGACCGAGCTGGGGCGCCCCGTGGACGAGGTGTTCGAGGACTTCGAGGTCGTTCCCATGGCCGCGGCTTCGCTGGGGCAGGTGCATCGGGCCAGGCTCGAGGGACGGGAGGTCGCCGTGAAGCTCCTCCGGCCCCACGTGGAGGAGACCGTGGCCCTGGACCTGGACCTGTCGTTCCGCGTCCTCTTCTGGCTGAACATCCTCTTTCCCAACCATCACGTGCAGGGCATCACGAACGTGATCCGGGAGTTCTCCGTCCGGGTCCGGGAGGAGATGGATTTCCTGAACGAAGCCGAGAACATGGCGCACGCGCGGAGGCTCTTCGCCTCCCTGAAGGGGGTGCGAGCGCCCAACGTCGTGGGGGGGCTCACGACCCAGCGTCTTCTTGTGATGGAATACCTCAGGGGAACGAAGGCGGACCACCTTCACGACCGCTTCGCTTCGGGGGAGCTGCGGTTCGACGAGGTGATGGAGAGGCTGACGGGCGTTTACCTACGCATGATGATGACGGACGGCTTCATGCATGCGGATCCCCATCCGGGCAATCTCATGGTGGCGGAAGACGGGTCGGTCGTCGTCCTCGACTGGGGGATGGTGCTCTCCGTGCCGCGCTGGACCCGGGACGCGATCCTTGGCGTCGCACTGGCCATCGAGCAGGAGGATCTGGATGGTATGATTAGCGGCATGTATCGGCTCGGCATGATCTCTCCCGAGGTCTCGAGGGGTGAGATCCGCGAGGCAGCCACCGAGATCATGCAGATCATGGACCGTGCCCGCGGCTCGTCGCGCGAGCGCGTGCAGGAGGTCGTGCAGGAGCTGTGGGACACGTTCTACACGTGGCCGCTCATGCTGCCCCGGGAGCTCGTCTACTTCTTCCGGGCAGCCGTCCTCCTCGAGGGCATCGGCTTCCGCTACCGCCCGGACTTCAACGGCCTGCACCTGATCCGGAAGGTGATCCGGGCCTCCAGGGCGGAGCTCGTGAAGGGCGTGACCCGGGAACCCATTTCCGTCGCGCGGGACGTGCTGGGCGAGGTGACCCACACGCTGCGCTCGGTCCGAGAGCTCCTTCAGCGGACGGAGCGGGACGAGCTCCGGGTCCGTGTGCATCCCCGGGACGCGCAAGCGCAGGAGCACTTCCTGCACCTTCAGGCCCGTCGCCTCCTCCTCTCGATCTTCGCGACGGCCACCGCGGTCATCAGCGCCATCATCTTCCTCGAGATCCGGAACGTCTGGCTCCTCGGCCTCGGGCTGGGCGTCGCTCTCGTGATGTTCGTTCTCGTCCTCTTCATCCCGACCCACCTCCTCGAAAACCCGCTCCGGCACGCGCGGGGGATCCGGCCACGGTGACGGAGGGTCGGGGTTGCGGGCGTGCCTCTGCGGGCCAGCGGATTCAGGAAGTCGTCGTACGCGCTCGTCGGTTAGGTGCGGTCGGTCGACAAGCGGCGAGTCCGGAGCGTCATCAGTGAGGTGAGCCCCCTAGGAGCTCCGGAGGATCGACGAGGGCCTCATCCTGCTCTTCGGTCTGGATCGCTGAGCGCGGAAGTGGCAGTATTACCGGATGATCGACATTCGTACCGATTGGACCCGAGACGAGGTCGAGGCGATCTACCGCCTCCCCCTCCTGGAGCTCGTGTTCCGCGCCGCGGCGGTCCACCGGGAGGTCCACGAGACCGGCGAGGTCCAGGTTTGCACGCTCCTCTCCATCAAGACGGGTCGCTGTCCGGAGGACTGCGCGTACTGCCCGCAGTCCGTGCACTACGACACGGGCGTCGAGGTGACCGGCGTGCTCGACCGCGAGCGGACTCTGGGCGCGGCCAGGGCGGCCAAGGGCGCGGGGAGCACCCGATTCTGCATGGGAGCCGCGTGGCGGTCAGTCCGGGACGGCCCCGAGTTCGACCATGTGCTCGACATGGTGCGGGAGGTGTCGGACCTCGGGCTCGAGGTCTGCTGCACCCTCGGGATGCTGACGGACGACCAGGCCAAGAGGCTCAAGGAGGCGGGGCTCTACGCCTACAACCACAACCTGGACGCGAGTGAGCGGTTCTACGGCACGATCATCTCGACGCGCACCTACCAGGACCGGCTCGATACGCTTGAGCGCGTCCGGCGGCACGACATCTCTGTCTGCTGCGGGGGGATCCTGGGCATGGGCGAGACCGAGGACGATCGAATCGACCTCCTCCACACCCTGGCGACCCAGCCCCAGCACCCGGAGTCAGTCCCCATCAACGCGCTGGTGGCCGTCGAAGGAACGCCCCTGGGGGACCAACCCAAGGTCCCGTGTTGGGAAATGGCGCGGGCGATTGGGACGGCCCGAGTCCTCATGCCGAGGGCGATGGTGCGACTTTCCGCGGGCCGGGTCGATCTTTCGATGGCCGAGCAGGCGCTGTGCTTCCTCGCCGGCGCGAACTCGATCTTCGCGGGCGAGAAGCTCCTCACGACAGAGAACAACGACTGGGACGAGGACCGGGAAATGTTCCGGATCCTCGGCCTGACGCCGCGCGCGGCGTACAGGGATGCCAGGCCGGAGCACGTACCGGCTCGGGCGTCCGCGTCCTAGGCGTCGTCTGGGAAACGCGCACAGGAGTATCCTCGCCGCCCGGCCGATCGCGGGCCGGCGCCTACGCGAGCCCGAGTGAGCGCGAGAGGGGTTGGCCGACCTACCTCATCGCCACCTGGCCCAGCACCCAGATCCAGGGTCCCAGCTGGGGGCGGTACTCACGGCCGGCTGCCCGGGTCCTCGTCCTTCCGTGCACCGCCCGAGCCGTCCCTCGTCCCCAGCCGCCCCGCGTCCCGGAGCGCCCGTCGGAGCAGGAACTCTATTTGCCCGTTCACGCTCCGGAGCTCGTCGTCCGCCCAGCGACGCACCGCGTCGAGGACCCTGGGATCGATCCGGATCAGGAAAGCGTCGCGCTTCGGCACCGGTGACGAGCCTTCTCGGCCGTGGGGCCCCGGCGGGCTCGGCTGGCCTTAGGAGTAGAGGCTCCCGGTGTTCACGACCGGTTGCGTATGGCGATCGCTGCATAGCACGACCAGGAGATTGGCCACCATGTGGGCTCGGCGCTCGTCGTCCAGCTCCACGATCCCCTGCGTGGCGAGGTGCTCGAGCGCCATCTGGACCATGCCCACGGCGCCTTCCACGATCTTCGTGCGCGCGGCCACGACGGCCTGGGCCTGCTGGCGCTGGAGCATGGCGGCGGCAATCTCGGCCGAGTAAGCAAGGTGGCTGATCCGGGCCTCGACCGCCTCGACGCCCGCGCGCCCCATCCGCTCTTGGATGTCCGCCTTCAGCTGCTCGGAGATCTCCTGCGTGTTCCCGCGGAGCGAGATCTCGTGGTCCTCGCTGTCGTAGGGGTGCCGGCTCGCCATGTTCCGGAGCGCTGACTCGCTCTGGATCGCGACGTAATCCTCGAAATCGTCCACCTCGAGGAGCGCCTCCGCCGTATCCACGACCCGCCACACGACGACCGCGGAGATGTCCACGGGATTCCCGTCCCGGTCGTTCACTTTGGAAGGCCGGCCGGACGAGCGGTGGGCGGGCTGGACAACCTTCCCCGCCGCGTCCCTTTGCTCCTCGACCTTGGCCGCGCCCGTCTCGAAGTTCCGGATCCTGAGGGACACCTTCTTCTTCGTGTAAAAGGGGTTCACCCAGAAGAAGCCGGACTCTCTAACCGAACCTTGTACGTGCCGAAGAGGAGCAGCACGCGAGCCTCGTTCGGCTGCACGGCGAGGAAACCCGCCATGGAAATGATCGCGAGGGTGGGGAGGAGGATCGCCGCCGCGATCTCCAGGCTGCCCGGGGCCGGGAGCGACCGGACGAGGGCCAGCGGCCCGCTCACGAGGGCGAGGAGGATGATGAGGAGCGGGACCCAGCCGGAGGCGGCCCTGTAACGGATCTCTCGCACCATCGCTGGGACTCCCTCCGCACGAGGAGTGATAGTGATACACTATCGTAATGATATCACAAATAGTGGGGCTCGTCCAGGAGCCAGGAAGTGCGCGCGGGCCTATCCCGGGGACGCCCGTTTCCCGCTGCGGGCGTGGAGGGCCAGCGGAGCGAGGGCAAGGTGGTGTTGACCGGCCGCCTGGCTTCGGGAGTGGCTCGCTATCAGCCGGCCTCGACGGACGAGGCGATCTCCCGCACGGAGTCGTACATCTGCCTCCGCTCCTCGTCCGTGAGGCAGTATGGGGGAATCAGATAGACCGTGTTCCCGAGAGGGCGGAGGAGCAGGCCCCGCTCCAGGGCCTCGTGCTTGACGAAGTTCCGGACGCGGCTCAGGTATCCCGTCTCGCCGCCAGTCTCCAGGTCGAACGCCGCAATCGTGCCCGTGACCCTGGGACGGACGGCCGGCGTCCCCTCGAGGCCTGTGAGGAACCGGCGGTGGTGGTCCTCCATCGTGCGGAAGACCGGCTCCGCCTCGGAGAGGAGCTCGAGCGAGGCGAGCGCGGCCGCACATCCGAGCGGGTTCGCCGTGTAGCTGTGCCCGTGCCAGAGTGCCTTACGGGGATCGCTGCTCACGTACGCCTCGTAGACCTCCTTCGAGGCTACCGTCGCGGCCATGGGAAGAAAGCCGCCAGTTAGCCCCTTGGCAAGGCACACGATATCGGGATGGACGTCGGCCCGGGTGCAGGCGAACCAGTCTCCCGTGCGCCCGAACCCCGTCATCACCTCGTCGAAGATGAGAAGGACGCCGAACCTACGCGCGATCGCCTCGATTCCCCGAAGGAAATCGGGTCGGCACATCCGCATCCCGCCCGCTCCCTGCACGAGCGGCTCGACGACGAGAGCCGCGTACCGCTCCGGCTCCGAGGCCAGGGCCGACTCCAGGCGCTTGAGCGCCGCGCCCTCCCGTTCGGCGACGCCGTCGTCCCCGATCCACGTGTCCGCGAAGGGGAGGTGGACCACGTCGAAGAGGAGGTCCGTGTAGGTGCGGGTGAAGAGCGACCGGGCGCCCACCGCCATCGCGCCGAAGGTGTCCCCATGGTAGGCCCCCTCGAACGCCAGAAAGGTACGGCGCGCCTCACCGCGGTTGCTCCAGTGCTGGTAGGCCATCTTGAGCGCGACTTCGACCGCGGTCGACCCGTCGTCCGAGTAGAAGACCCGCTCGAGCGGAGGCGGGAGGAGCCGCGTGAGCGCCTCGGTCAGTCGCTCCGCGGGTTCGTGCGTGAAGCCGGCGAAGATCACGTGCTCGAGCCGCTCGGCCTGAGCGCGAATGGCGTCCGCGATCCGCGGGTTCGCGTGCCCGTGGAGGTTCACCCACCAGCTGGAGATGCAGTCGAGGAGTGTCCGGCCGTCCTCCAGCTCCAGGCGGGCGCCTCGGCCGCTCACGACACGCAGGGGCGTCGCCATCCCGCCGATCGGCGTGTACGGGTACCAGAGGTTGGGATGCGAGTGGCCGGTCTCCCGCCCAGACGGGGCGGGCCCGTCCGTCCGCGCTGGGACGGCGCCCGGAGTTGTCTCCCTCGGGATCGCCGCTCTCACCCCCTCCAGGTCCAACTCTCGGAACGCGTCGAGGAGCGCCTTCCGGTCGATCGGGGTGAGCCTCGGAATCTGCCCCAGCACGCGGGTGGCGCCATAGTGCTCGATCGCGCTCCGGTTGCTCTCGTGTAGCTCTCCGTTCAGGACGACGCCCGCGACTTCGATCCCCCTCCGCCTGAGTTCGGAGAGCGAGAGGAGCGTGTGGTTCAGCGTCCCGAGTCCCGTGCGGGCCACCAGAAGTACGGGTAGGCCCATCCGCTCCACCACATCGACGAGAAGCGTCCGCGCGTTCAGGGGGACGAGGAGCCCACCCACCCCTTCGATCACGATCGGGCGATCGGGCGGGAGGGAGGCACGGACGATATCCTCCGGATCGATCTCCACCCCCTCCTCCTCCGCCGCCGCGTGCGGGGACATGGGCTCGCGCAGCCGGTACACCTCGGGGAGGAAGCGGTCCGCGGTCAGTCCGGTCCAGCCGCGAACCACCTCGGTGTCCGTCGGCTCCGCCGTGCCTGCCTGGATCGGCTTCCAGTAGCGGCCGTCGAGGCCCAGCGTGAGGACGGCGCTCACCACAGTCTTCCCGACCCCGGTGTCGGTCCCGGTCACGAAGATCCGGGGTGGGGTGCTCCCGCCCATGATCATGGGCCGGTCCCACCGGGGCTGGGCCGCTGCTCGCAGAACTCCGAGAGGGCGCCGATCAACGCGGTCACATGATCCCGGGTGTGGAGGCGGCTCAGGCTGATGCGCAGCCGGGAGGTGCCAGCCGGTACCGCGGGGGGGCGGATGGCGACGGCGAGAATCGCTCGCGACTCGAGGTGCGCCGAGCATTCGAGCGCGCTGCGCTCGTCATCGAGCCCGATCGGCACGATCTGGGTGTCCGACGGGGAGGTGTCGAATCCTGCGTCTGCGAGCCGTTTGTGCGCCTCTGCCACCCGTCTCAGATACCGTTCCTGTTGGAGCTCCCCGCCCCTCACCTTTTGGAGCGCCACGGTCACGGCGCCAATCGTCGGCGGGGGCGGCGCGGTCGAATAGATGAACCCTCCGCAGAAGTTCACGAGGTGGGTGCGGAGCGTTTCCGGCGATGAAATGAACGCGCCGGACGCGCCGAAGGCCTTCCCGAAGGTCCCCAGAACGAGGTCGACCCGCTCGTGATCCGGCGCGAGCCCCCTGCCTGTGGGTCCCCAGACCCCGATGGCGTGGGCATCGTCCACCATGAGGAGCGCGCCGTGTCGTTCCGCCACGTCGCAGATCTCGGCCAGCGGGGCCCGGTCGCCGTCCATGCTGAAGACGGACTCGGTTACGATGAGGCGTACGCAGCCCGAGCCCCCGTTCTCGCGGGCGATCAGCTTCTCCAGGTGCTCCGGATCGTTGTGCTCGAAGCGGAGCAGCCGGGCTCGGCTGAGCTGCGCTCCGCGGAGGATGCTGTGGTGCGAGCGCCGATCGCAGAGAACGACGCCCGTCCGGTCCACGAGCGCGGGGATAATAGACGTGTTCGCCTGGTATCCCGAGGGGAAGAGGAGGGCTGCCTCGCGCCCCGTGAAGGCCGCCAGCTCGGTCTCGAGGTCCTCATGGATTGTGAGACCGCCCGAGACGAGGCGGGACGCCCCGGCGCCCGCCCCGTAGAGGCGTGCGTAGGATGCCGCGCCCTCCTCCACCTCGGGGTCCACCGCCAGGCCGAGATAGTCGTTCGAGCAGAAGTTGAGGAGGCGTGCTCCGTTCCGGACGACGAAGGGACCGCCCGACTCGGGCCGGTGGTGCCGGAGCACACGCAGGCGATCGTCGCGAGCGCGCCGCTCGAGACCTTCCTCGAAGGGCCGCAGCCGACTCATGGCGTCCGGCCCGGGAGGGTCCGGTCCTGGCCCGCGGCCCGGCGAGGTAGCAAGTTCGGCGGGGGCGTCCGACGACTCCGCCGGAGACGTGCTTCGTTGATCTTTCTGGACAAGCATCGCGCGAGCGAACCGCCGGAGCGGCTCGAGTGGAGGGTCGGGATCTTCGCGCTCGGAGCGGCCCTCGCCCTGGCCGGCATGATGCTCTCGAGCGAATGGCTCATCCTCTCGGCGATCGCGGTCCTCCTCGCCGGCTTCCTCCTCCGCCTCACCCCGCGAGGGCGCCCGAGCGAGCCAGACGATCGCGACCCGGACCGTGGTTCCTAGTGGACTCCAACCGGGGGTCGCCGAACGGGAGGAGGTCCGCGATCTCGCTCCCGGTGAGGGCTCGTTGACGTCGGCTCGAACCCGTCGGAAGGCGACCCGCGCATGGCTTGGAAAGAGCCGGGGCTCAGCGGGCCTGCGAACGTAGTCGTCGATGCCGGCTTCCACCAGCCGGCCCCCCGGGACCCGCTCTCGCATGGGGACGCCCGGCGTCCACACGCAGGTTTGGAGGGTGCCTCCCTGCCGGATTCCGCCCCCTTCTTCGGCCTTACTAGACGCGGTCCTGCGGGATCGCTTCGGGTACCGCGCGTTCCGGACCGGTCAGCGGGAGCTCGTTGAGGCGGCGCTCGCCGGGCGGGATGCAATGGGGATCCTCCCCACGGGGGCAGGGAAGACGATCTGCTACCAGGTTCCCGCAATGATGCTGGGCGGACTGACCGTCGTCGTGAGCCCCCTCGTCTCACTCATGGAGGACCAGCTCCGGCGGGCCCGAGCCGTGGGGCTGGACGCCCGGGCCCTCCACTCGGGCTCTCTCGTCCAGGGTGGCGTCGGCCTCCTCCTCCTCGCTCCCGAGCGCCTGGAGAGCGAGCGCTTCCGCTCCCTTCTCCCTCGGCTCGAGATCTCCCTCGTCGCCGTGGACGAGGCCCACTGCATCTCGATGTGGGGGCACGACTTTCGTCCCGCGTACCGCGCCATCGGGGCACTCAGGGACTCGGTTCCGGCCCCGGTCCTGGCGCTCACGGCGACGGCCACGCCCCGCGTCCGCTCGGACATTGAGCGAGCCCTCCGCATGAAGAGACCGGTTCGCTTCGTTGGGAGCTTCGACCGGCCGAACCTAATCTGGGCGGTCCGCCCCGTGCGGCGGGCGGAGGCGTATCACGCGGGGCTCCCTACTCCGGAGCGCGCCCGAGTGCAGGCGTACTTCCTCGAGAATCCGGCGCCGGTGGTGGTCGCGACGAACGCCTTCGGAATGGGAATCGATCGGGCGGATGTACGACTGGTAGTGCACGACCAGTTGCCGGGCTCTCTCGAGGACTATTACCAGGAGGCCGGTCGCGCCGGCCGGGACGGTGAGCGGGCGCTGTGCCTCGCGCTCGTCAGCCCGGAGGACGCGCGGGTTCACCGATCCTTCCTCGACCGCGCCCACCCGCCCATCCGACGCTGGCGTGAGGCGTGGGCCCTCGCGGTCGGCCGCGGCCTCGGCGATCGGATCGAGCTCCGGCGGAGAGGGAAGGAGAAGCTCCGGGCCGTCCGTCGGTATGCGACGTCTAGAGCCTGTCGCCGGAGGCTCATCCTGGAGTGGTTTGGCGAACGCGACGGCCCTTACCGCTGCGCCGCGTGCGACCGGTGCCTCGGGATGGCCGGGGTGGTGGGCCAACCGGGGATCCGATAGTTTTTTCCGGGGCAATGGAGCCGATTCGTCGGTCATCCCCGGCGATTGGCCGGTCTTTTTTGGCAGGACGATGCACTATTCCTCGCGCGCGGCGGTGCCTCCGCGCGCGCAGTCGTCGTGTGATGTTCCTTCGCCTAGCGGCGGAGGGAACGCGGGACCTGATTAGCAGGGCGGCGTTCACTGCCGGGCCCTCGAGGCGGCCGACTCCGGTTTGTCCGACAGCATGTCGGACGTCGGGAGCGGCGCCACGAGCGGCGCGGGAGGAGCCCGATCCCCGGCTTCAGGCCCGAGGAGTCTTACTTGAAAAGAGAGATTCTGATCAGCGCGACTCCGCGGGAGTCGTGGGTCGCGCTGATGGAAGAAGACCGCTTGGTCGAGCTCATGCTCGACCGGCCGGATCAGGGTCGCATCGTAGGAGACATCTTCCTCGGCACGGTAGAGGCCGTGCTCCCGGGAATCCAGGCCGCCTTCGTGGACATCGGCACCGAGAAGGCGGGTTTCCTCCATGCCTCCGACCTCGTCGACGCGGAGGAGGAGGACGACGACGACCGGAACGAGGGACAGGCCCGGGACCGCGCCGGAGACGGACGCAGGGACCGTCCCCAGAAGTTCCCACCCATCCAGGAGCAGGTCACTCGGGGACAGCGGATCCTAGTGCAGGTCACGAAGGAGCCGATCGGCACCAAGGGTCCCCGGCTTTCGGCGCAGGTCTCGCTTCCAGGGCGGTTTCTCGTCTACATGCCGTTCTCGGACCACGTCGGGATCAGCCGGAAGATCGATCAGCGGGACGAGCGGGCGCGCCTCCGCGCGCTCGCGAGGGAGATCCGGCCAGAAGGCTCGGGCGGCCTCATCATCCGGACCGTGTCCGAGGAGACGAGCAAGGAGAGGCTGGAGAAGGAGTTCCAGCGGCTTCACGCCCTCTGGTCCAAGATCAAGCGCCGCGCGGACTCGTCCAAGCCGCCCGAGCTCGTCCACCGCGAGGCCAAGCTCATCTCGGGCGTGATCCGGGACCTGTTCTCGGATAAGCTGGACCGGCTGATCGTCGACGACAAGCAGGTCTACAACGAGATCGCCCAGTACGTGAAGAGCGTGGACCCGGACCTCATGGGCCGGATCCAGCTCGACAAGGACCCGGTACCCCTCTTCGATCGTTACGGGATCGAGGACGGGATCGCAGAGGCGTTCCAGAAGAAGGTGATCCTTCCCTCGGGTGGCTACATCGTCGTGGAGTCAACCGAGGCGCTGGTCTCGATCGACGTGAACACCGGTCGGTTCACGGGGAAGGGGAAGAAGGATCCCGAGGAGACGATCCTGCGCACGAACCTGGACGCCGCGCGGGAGATCGCCCGGCAGCTCCGGCTCCGGGACATCGGCGGGATCATCGTCGTGGATTTCATCGACATGGAGTCGCAGGAAAACCGGGACCGGGTGCTCCAGGAGCTGAGAACCCAGCTGGGGCGGGACCGGGCGCGTACGAGGGCGTATGCGGTCTCGGAGCTCGGCCTGATCGAGATGACCCGTCAGAGGGTGCGCCCGTCACTCTTCCATACGCTGTCGAGGGAGTGCGAGCACTGTGGGGGGGCGGGCCGCGTTTTCACGCCCCCGACGGTCGTGCGGCGGCTCGAGCGGAGCCTGAAGCGCGCGGTCGCCTCGGGAAATGAGCGCTCGCTTCTTCTCCTTGTCCACCCGGAAGTGGCCCTCCACGTGATCGAGGAGGAGCCCGACTTCCTAAACCGCATTCGGAACCGCATGCAGATCCAGCTCGAGCTCCGTGACGATCCGCTTCTGCGGGAGGACGAGTTTCGAATCCTGTCCGGGCCGGCAGAGACAGACGTGACCGAGAGGTATCTGACGCCTCAGGCGGGTTGACCCGGAGGGGGCGCGCCCCCGAGATTCCCAGGTTCGTTACGGACGGGGTCACACGCGCGAGGCATGCGATGTATGCCGTTTTCCGGACGGGGGGGAAGCAGTTCCGAGCCGCCCCGGGAGAGTCTCTGAGGGTTCCGCACCTCACGGCCGAGCCAGGCGAGACCGTCGAGTTCGCCGACGTGCTCCTCGTCGCCGACGGAGACGACCTGAAGATCGGACGACCCGTCGTGGACGGCGCGTCGGTCACGGCGTCCGTTGTGGGCCACGGGCGCGAGAAGAAGATCATCGTCTTCAAGCGGAAGCGCCGGAAGAACTTCCGCAGGAAGCAGAGTCACCGTCAGGGTTACACCGAGATCCGGGTCGACGGGATCTCGGGCTGAACTGGAAGCACGTTCATGGCGCACAAGAAGGGTGTAGGCTCCAGCAGAAACGGGCGGGATAGCAATCCCAGCTACCTCGGCATCAAGAGGTACGGTGGCGAGAGCGTCCTGGCGGGGGGGATCCTGGTTCGTCAGCGGGGCACCCAGTTCCACCCCGGTCGGAACGTTCAACGGGGCGGGGACGACACGCTCTTCGCAATCGTCGACGGCGTGGTCCGCTTCGAGACGCTCCGCCGTCGCCCGTCCGTGTCGGTCTATCCCGCGGAGTAACGCTGCCGGGCCCGCTCGAACGGCGCCCCGGATCCGCCGCTGGGCGGAATCCTCTCCCCACCACACGCACACGATCCGCTCGGCCCAAAGCGATCGGATTCCGTCGGTTTTTGGGACGGCCTACGTGTCCGTCCAGCGGATCCTCCGCTCCGACTGGAGGTACGAGCAGCGTCTGTACTCCTCGTCCATGGAGGCCCCGATCTGATGATGGAGGCCCCGACATGATGGATGACCACCGGAAGGGGAAGGTGCCGGACGCCCCGTCGTCGGCTGGCCCCGAGCGACGGCGGCGCCCCAGGACGGCGCTGGGGGCCCTCGTGGCGGCGCTTCCGACTGCCGTGCGGGTCGGCCTATCCGCTGCGGCGCTCGTGTCGGTCGCCCTGATCTTCCTCGCATGGTCGGGTACCCGCGTGACACCCGAGCCCGAGCCCGTGACTCCGATCCCCGGCGTCGCGTCGCTCATCGACGGTCGCCTGCCCGTGACCGTGAACGATCGGGTTGAATTCTGGATCCGGCAATTCCTCGACGGGGGGCGAGAGAGCTTCGAGGGATACCTGGTTCGGGAGGGGCTCTACGGCGGGATGATCCGCGAACGTCTGAGGGCGCGAGGCATGCCGGAAGAACTCCTCTATCTGGCCCTCATTGAGTCGGGGTTCTCGCCGGCCGCGACCTCCAGGGTCGAGGCGTCCGGGGTCTGGCAGTTCATGGGCGAGACGGCGCTCGCCTACGGCCTCACGGTGGACTACTGGGTGGATGAGCGACGCGACCCGATCCGCGCGACGGATGCCGCGCTCGACTACCTTGAGGAGTTGTATGCCCTGTTCGGCTCCTGGCACCTGGCCGCGGCGGCGTACAACGCCGGTCCATCCCGCGTGGCGCTGGCGCTCGAGCGTTACGACGCTGGGGGACGCGTGGACGAGGAGGTCTACTGGGAGATCAGCGAGCACCTGCCCCGGGAGACTCGCGAATATGTGCCGAAGATGCTCGCCGCGACCCTGCTGGCGCAGCGCGCGGAGCACTTCGGCCTCACGGTCGAGAAGTCGGTACCGTACCTCTTCGAGAAGGTCTTCGTCCCGGGCGGAACCCCGCTCGGGAAGGTCTCGCAGGCGCTCGACGTCCAGCCTTCCCTGATCCGGGAGATGAACCCGCACCTGATCCGCGGCGTAACTCCGCCGGGTGGGCCCTATCTGCTCAGGGTGCCCCTGGGGGATTCGCATCGGCTGGTCGCTTCGCTCGATCGGCCGGGGCCGAGCGAGTAGCGCCGCTTCGACGCGACTACTCTACGAGCGATCCGTGGTGCGCAGGTCCCGGGGTCCTCCGCGCTCTGGCCATCCCGTGGGCCTCCCCTCCTGGATGGCCCTCGCCGAGGCGATGATCCGCCAGATCACATCCCGCGTCATCTCCTCGTCCACCTCCAGGTCCCGTGCGCGCGCGGCGGCGTTTCGCACGACCTGGGCTTCGCGCCCGGGGTCCATGACCCCAAGCCCCAGGATGGCCTTGAGACGTCCGATCTGGAGGACCAGCTCCCGCCGTTCACCGATCGTACGGATGAGGCGGTCGTCCACCTCGGTGATCCGCTCGCGGGCCCGCTCGAGCTCCCGCTCCGCCTCCTCCCGTGACGTCGGATCGGCGGAGCCCTCCCCGGCCGCGCGCGTCACCGGTCGTCGCCTCGCACTTCCGCCACGGCTTCAAGGGCCTTTACGACCTCGTCGATCAAGGAACGCGTACCGGCGGACGAGAGACCCTCGGCACCCACCTGGGAGCGGAGCCGCCGGAGGCGGACCAGAGCCGCGTGCAGACGCCCGTCCGGGCCGCTGCCGGTGGCTTCGTCGCCAAAGGGTGACGGAGCGCTCCCCTCGTCGGAGGAACCTTCGCCGAAGAGCCCCTCGAGCGACGGGGCGCTGGCGTCACGATCTTCGTCCATTGCGGCCTGAACATCGGGAGCCAGGGTGCGCCCGGCAAGAAGTCCGGGAATTGCCAGACGGTCTGCACGGGACATAGCTTTGAACTACACAGCGATCGTTGACCCGAACGCGAGTCTTGAGCCGTGCGCCATGGTGTGATCGCGCGATCGGGGTCGGCCGCGTTGAGCTTCTGGATCGCCGCCGTCCTCGCCCCCGCTTCGACCGAGTCGCAGATCACTGACCCATCCGGGCCCGTGTACCGGGTGCCGGTCCAGGGGGTGATCGAGCTCGGCCTCGCTCCGTTCATTGAGCGAAGCCTCGAAGAGGCAGCCCAGGCGGGAGCCGCCGCCGTGATCCTGGACGTGGACACCCCGGGTGGGCGCGTGGACGCGGCCGAGCGGATCACGAACGCCCTCGGCGATTCTCGCGTTCCCGTCTTCGCTCTCGTGAACCGGCACGCTTACTCCGCCGGCGCGATGATCGCGCTGGCGACGGATCGGATCTACATGCGTCCCGGCTCCGTGATTGGCGCCGCGACACCGGTGGACGCGACGGGCGAGAGGGCGCCCGAGAAGATTGTCTCCGCAATGCGAAGTGCGATGCGGGCGCTCGCCGAGACGCACGGGTTGGACCCAGCCGTGGCCGAGGCGATGGTGGACGAGGCGATCGGGATCCCGGGGGTGACCGAGTCGGGGCAGCTCCTCACGCTCACGACGGAAGAGGCGGTGGACCTGGGCTACGCGGTCGAGGTCGAGGACTGGTCCTCCATGGTGTCGGCGCTCGGGGTTGCGCAGAGCGAGGTTGTGGACCAGGACGTGAACTGGGCCGAGCTCGTCGTGCGCTTCCTCTCGCACCCGCTCGTGTCTCCGTTCCTCCTCTCGCTCGGTTTCCTCGGGCTCCTCGTGGAGGTGCGCACGCCGGGAATCGGGCTCGCCGGGCTCGTCGGGGCGCTCTCCCTCGGGCTCTTCTTCGGATCGCACCTCATCATCGGCCTCGCCGGGCTCGAGGGCGTCCTCGTATTCCTGCTCGGCACGGTGCTCCTCCTAGTGGAGGTCTTCCTCGTGCCCGGGTTCGGGATCTTCGGGGCCCTGGGGGCGGCGGCCATGCTCGGCGGCGCCTACCTCTCCCTGCTCGGCGGACTCCCTACCGTTGACGACTTCACCAGGGCCGGGAGCGTGCTCACGGGCTCCCTCGTGATCGCGCTCCTCGGGTCCTGGGTCCTCATCAAGCGGCTCCCGGCGAGCCGGCGACTCACGAACCTCGGGATCTTCCTCGGACAGGAGACGAGCCGTGAGAGCGGCTTCACCTCCGCCGAGCTCAGGAGCGACCTGATCGGAGCGGAGGGCGTCGCGCTCACGGACCTACGACCGGCGGGCACGGGGCTCTTCGGCGAGGAGCGGGTCGATGTCGTGTCCGAGTCCGAGTGGATCGAGCACGGGAGCCCGATCCGGATCGTGTCCGCGGAGGGGTACCGGCGCATCGTGAGGCTTGTCCAGAGACCGGCGCTCGAGAGCAGGCCTGTAGAAGAAGCGCGACCCGCAGGTGGCGCAACCCGCGCAGGAGAACAGGCGGAATGACTGACCAACTGGTGTTCGGGACCACGACCTTCATCCTCCTGGCCATGGTCGCGATGGTGTTCGTGGTTCTCTGGGCCATTCCGGTCCGCCTCTGGGTGGAGGCGATCTCGGCGGGAGCTCAGGTCGGGATCGGCTACCTGATCGGGATGCGACTCCGGAAGGTGAATCCCCCCGCGGTCGTGCGACCTCTCATCTGGGCGACCAAGGCTGGCCTCGACATGACGGTCGGGGATCTCGAGGCGCACTATCTGGCGGGCGGGAGCGTGGACCGGGTCGTCCGGGCCCTCATCTCGGCGGATAAGGCGAACATCGACCTGTCGCTTCAGCAGGCCGCGGCCATCGACCTCGCGGGACGTGACGTCTTCGAGGCCGTAGGGGTTTCCGTGAACCCCAAGGTCATCACGACGCCCCGGGTCTCGGCTATGGCGAGGGACGGTATCCAACTCATCGCCATGGCGCGAGTGACCGTGCGAGCGAACATCAACCGCCTCGTCGGCGGTGCCGGGGAGGAGACGATCCTAGCGCGCGTGGGGGAGGGCATCGTGTCGTCCATCGGCTCGTCCGACTCGCACAAGGCCGTGCTCGAGAACCCGGACGGCATCTCGAAGACCGTGCTCTCGCGCGGCCTGGACTCGGGGACCGCGTACGAGATCCTCTCGATCGACATCGCCGACGTGGACGTGGGGAAGAACATCGGAGCCGAGCTCCAGACCGATCAGGCCGAGGCGGACAAGCGGGTTGCCCAGGCGCGGGCCGAGGAGAGGAGAGCCATGGCCGTGGCCCTCGAGCAGGAAATGACGGCGAAGGTCGAGGAGATGCGGGCCCGCGTGGTCGAGGCCGAGGCCGAGGTGCCGAAGGCCATGGCGGCCGCGTTCCGGGACGGAAACTTCGGGATCATGGACTACATGCGTTACCGGAACATCGAGTCCGACACGTCGATGCGGACCACAATCGCAGACAGCGAGGGCGACGACCGAGCCGATCCGATGCCGGGATCATCGTCGTAGGTCCCTCGCTCGCGCGCCGCCCGGCCACGAGCGTCGCCCCTCGATCCCCGCGGGGCCGAAGGAGTCGATGACGTGGACTTCCAGCTCCTCTTTATCCTGATCGTGGTCGCCGCGGCGATCTTCGACGCGGCGGGGCGCGCGAGGCGGAGGCGCATGCCCCAGCCGGAGGAGGAGTCGGAGGAGGTGCCCGTCTCCCCAGGGGAAGCTCGAACGGGTGCCGCTCAGCGCCGCTGGGAGGCTGCCGAGCGGGGAGGCGCGCTCGAGGCCCCGGAACCAGGGACCGGGACCGCGACGCGGGAAGGCCGAGAAACCGCGGACTCGATGGTGCCGGCTGACCTCTGGGCCGTCCTTACCGGGGAGGCGTCTCCGGGCACCAGGACTCGGGACCCGGCCGGACGTGCGGGAACGGAGCGGTCCGACGACTCACGGGACGTCGAGCCTTGGGACGAGATGGGCATCGAGGGGGAATCCGTCGAGACGATTCCCCCGGCACCGCGGGAACGAGAATGGAAGGGGGATCCGACTAGCATCCCCTGGAGGCCTGAGCCTCCCCCGACGCCTCCGGCACCCGCCGCCCCGGCAGCGAAGGCGGCCCCGGCCGTCCCTCCCGTCCCGCTTCCCCTGGCGGCCGCTCGAGCGCGTCGGGCGCCGGGTCGTGGACCGGGCAAGCGGGCATCAGGCGCCTACTCGGCCCTCCTGTCGGGCGCCGGACCCGGCGGGCTCCGTAGGGCGATCGTTTTGACGGAGATCCTGGGGAAGCCGGTCGCGCTCCGGCGATCGACGGATCCGTGGGAGGGGGGTTAACGATCCGGCGGGGGTGGCGTCGACCCGACGCTCCCATGGCGGTGTACGGTGCCCCCGAGCACGCGGCCGGTGCCGCCCACTACATCTCCCCGCGGCCCATCTTCCTCAGGACCGTGTGCAGGATCCCACCGTTCCGGTAATACTCCACGTCCACGTCGGAGTCGAGCCGGACGTCGGCCCGGAACTCGATCGCAGAGCCGTCGGCCTTCTTCGCCACGACGGAGACGGTCGAGCTCGGGCCCAGCCTGTTCGCAATCCCCGTGATGTCGAGCACTTCTGTGCCGTCGAGCCCCAACGACTCCGCCCACTTCCCCTCCGGGAACTGGAGGGGCAGCACGCCCATCCCAACCAGGTTCGAGCGGTGGATGCGCTCGTAGCTCCGCGCGATCACGGCCCGGACGCCGAGCAGGCTCGTGCCCTTCGCCGCCCAGTCCCGTGACGAGCCCGTGCCGTACTCCATGCCCGCGAGGATGACGAGCGGGGTCCCCTCGGCCTGGTACTTCATCGAGGCGTCGTAGATCGGCATCACCTCGCCGTCCGGTAAGTGCTTCGTGTAGCCTCCCTCCTTGCCGTCCAGAAGCAGGTTCTTGATCCGCACGTTACCGAACGTGCCGCGCATCATGACGTCGTGGTTCCCGCGCCGGGCTCCGAACGTGTTGAACTCCCACGGCTTGACCCCGTGTCCGATCAGGAACCTCCCCGCGGGCTCGTCCTTGGGGATCGCGCCGGCCGGCGAGATGTGGTCCGTCGTCACGCTGTCGCCCAGCCGAGCGAGCACGCGGGCGCCCCGAACGTCCGAGAGGGGCGGCACTTCGAGCGACATCCCCTCGAAGAAGGGCGGGTTCTGGATGTACGTCGAGCTCTCGTCCCACTCGTAGAGCGACCCGTCTTCTTTCGGGAGGGGAAGCGCCTTCCAGAGGTCGTCCCCGTCGAAGACCTCCCCGTAGCGCTCCTGGTACATGCCGGGGCGGAGGGAACGCTCGACGGTCTCCCGGATCTCCCGCTGAGACGGCCAGAGGTCCTTCAGGTACACGGGCGTCCCCTCGGCTCCGGTCCCGATCGGCTCGGAGAGGAGGTCCAGGTCGATCCGCCCCGCGAGCGCAAACGCGACGACCAGCGGCGGCGAGGCGAGGTAGTTGGCTCGGACTAGCGGGTGGATCCGCGCCTCGAAGTTCCGATTTCCCGAGAGCACCGACGACACGACGAGGCCCTGGCTCTTCACGGCCTCCGCGATCGGCTCCGGGAGAGGCCCCGAGTTCCCGATACAGGTCGTGCACCCGTAGCCCACGACGTTGAATCCGAGCTGGTCTAGAGACTCGAGGAGGCCTGACGCCTCGAGGTAATCGGTCACGACCTTGGAGCCCGGGGCCATGGAGGTCTTGACCCAAGTGGGCACCGTGAGCCCCCGCTCGATGGCCTTCTTTGCGAGGAGCCCGGCCCCGACCATGACGGAGGGGTTCGATGTGTTCGTGCACGACGTGATGGCCGCGATCACGATGCTCCCGTCGGTGATCGCGACCTCCCGGCCACCCAGCTCGATCAGCGCCACGCGCGGGTGCGGATCCAGGACCGACGTGACAGCGGAGTGGCGTTCCCCGCCGGTCGCGACGCCCGGCTCGGGGAAGTCGCCCCCCTCCCCGTTCCAGCTCGCAAGCCCCGGGGGGCGTGGCCCCTCGGGGAGGGAGAACCCCTGGGGGAGGAGCCCCGTCAGGTCCCGATCGAAGGAGCTCTTCAGGTCCGCGAGCCGGAGGCGGTCCTGCGGCCGCCGGGGCCCTGCGACGGACGGCTCGATCGAGCCCAGATCGAGCTCCAACGTCACCGTGTACTCCGGATCCGGAGTGTCGTGGGTGCGGAAGAGGTCCAGAGCCCTCGAGATCTGTCCCACCCGTTCCACGAGCTCCGGGCTCCGTCCCGTGCCCTCCAAGTAGCGGAGCGTCTCATCGTCTACCGGGAAGAACCCGACCGTGGCCCCGTACTCCGGGGACATGTTCGCGATCGTGGCGCGGTCCGGGAGCGTGAGGGACGAGAGCCCGGAGCCGTAGAACTCGACGAACTTGTCCACGACGCCCTGCTCTCGGAGCATCTCTGTTACACGCAGCACGAGGTCCGTCGCGGTCGCTCCTTCGGGGAGCCGCCCCGTGATCTTCACGCCCACGACCTCCGGGGTCAGCATGTAGTACGGCTGGCCCAGGAGGACTGCCTCGGCCTCGATCCCTCCCACGCCCCACCCCACGACCCCGAGGCCGTTGATCATTGTCGTGTGCGAGTCCGTCCCGACCAGCGTGTCGGGGAACGCCACGTTGGAGCCGTCCACCGTCCTGCGATGCACGACGGACGCCAGGTACTCGAGGTTCACCTGGTGGACGATCCCCGTCCCGGGGGGCACGACCTGGAAATCATTGAACGCGACCTGAGCCCAGCGGAGGAGCGCGTAACGCTCGCCGTTGCGCTCGTATTCCCTGGCCACGTTCTGGCGATAGGCCTCCGGCGTCCCGAAGTAGTCCACCTGGACCGAATGATCGATCACGAGGTCGGCGGGCACCTGCGGGTTGATCCGCTCCGGGTCGCCCCCAATCGCGGAAAGCCCCGCTCGCATGGCAGCCAGGTCTACGACCGCGGGGACGCCTGTGAAGTCCTGGAGCACGACCCGGGTCGGCATGAAGGGGATGTTCACCCCGGCTTCCGTGGGGCTCCACGCCGCGACGGCACGGACGTCGTCCTCCGTGACGTAACCCTTCCCGGCGTGGCGAAGCGCGTTCTCGAGCAGGATTCGGATGGAAAACGGGAGGCGTTCGATCGAGGTGACACCCGCGTCCTCGAGCCGTCGAATACGGTAGAACGAAGTCCTTCCCTCGGGCAGATCTATGTTGGCCAGGGCCCCGAACGGGTTCTTACTCTGGGCTCCCACGCGGTCTCCCTCAGGCGATCGGAATGGCGAGATGGTGACGGAGGCGCCGCGAACGCGGCGACGATCCTAAGACTACGATGGGTCGGCTCCCGGGGACAGGGAACGGCGGGAGCACCGGGAATGGGTCGTGACTCGCTGCCGACGAGCGACCCCCGCCGCACTCGTCAGGGGGTCATCCCTTGCCCGCCGTTGCGGGGACCCTTGACGGAGGACCGCCCCGCCGTGAACAGTCAGCCTCCCTTACGTGTCGCCCCGTTTCGTGGGAGGAGAACGTGCACTATCTCCTGATGTACGAGTTCGTCGAAGACTACCTGGAGCGGCGGGCGCCGTTCAGGAACGCCCACCTCGGCCTCGCGTGGCAGGCACACGAGCGGGGCGACCTCGTCCTCGGAGGTGCGCTCGCCGAGCCGGCGGACGGCGCGCTTCTCCTCTTCCAGGGAGAGGGCCCCGAAACCGTGATGGCCTTCGCCGAAGCCGACCCGTATGTGCTGAACGGGATCGTCCAGAAGTGGACGGTGCGCCCGTGGACCACGGTGGTGGGAGAGGGGGCGAGCACCCCCGTCCGGCCTGAGGGAGGGTGAGCGTCGGAGGGTGAGCTTAGCGCACGCGGTCCAACCTCGGCTCCGTGCACGTTCCCTTCGTTGTCCACGGCCGCACGAGCGAGGGGCGGCCCGGGTTGCCCCGGACCGCCCCTCGCTCATCCTGTCGCGCTAGTGACGTGCTCAAGGGCACCGGCCGGCGCCCCCTCCCAGTCACATCGACCCGTGGTTGTCGAAGCTCGCAGGTGCCATGTGCTTCCGGAGCATCCGAGGTCCAACCTCGGCACCGTAGACGTTCCCGTCGTTGTCCACGGCCACCCCCTCGGCCGCGCTCGTTCCTCCGGGATTGGATTGGGGATCCGGGATGAAGAAGAGGATCGTCGCCGTCTGGAGGTCGATGACGCGAATTCCTCGCTTGAACCCGGGGCTGCTGCCCATCGCCGACTCCGAGTCCGCGATGTACATCCAGTCGTTGTTGTCGATGAAGATTCCGCTGGTCCGCCCGACGTTGTAGTAGTCGCGGACGAATTCCCCCTCCTGAGTGAAGACCTGGACCCTGCGGTTGGACCGGTCACCCACGTAGAGGAGGCCCTCCGAGTCCATCGCGAGACCGTGGGGAGTGCGGAACTGTCCCGGCCCCGAACCCGTCTCACCCCACTCCAGAAGATAGCGACCTTCTGGCGATAACTTCACGATCCGGTTGTTCCCGGTCCCCCCGTGCCCGTCGGCCACGAAGATGTTCCCGTCCGGGGCGACCAGCACGTCGCTGGGCGCCTCAAGCAACGTTTGGGTCCGTCCCCCGACGCCCGCCTGGCCGATCCGCATGAGCTCCTGGCCTTGGGGGCTGAACTTGATCACCTGGTGACCGCGGCCATCACCACCCCGGCCGTCGGTGACCCACACGTTCCCGTCGCGATCCACATCGATCCCGTGCGGCCACTCGAAGAGCCCCGCGCCGAACTGGCGGAGGATGTTCCCGTCCTTGTCGAACTGGAAGATGATGTCCTCGTTGTAGCCGGGCTCGCAGCCGTTGGCGCCACAGCGGTCGACTGCCCAGATCGTCTCACCATCGGGGGAGACTTCCACCAAGCTGGTCGCACCCCACTCCCTCCCGTCCGGAAGCGGCGCCCAGACGCCCTCCACTGTCTGATAGGGGTTGGGCGCATTATTTTGCGCGTACGCGTCGCCGCTCGGGACCGCCGTCCAGGCGGCGAGGGCGAGCGCCGCGATTCCGGTTCGCGTGACCTTGGACATCGAAGACCTCCATTCAGCGGTGGCGATAGACGGCGCCGGAGGCGGCTCCGGCGTCCGCGAAGGCAGGCAAGCTCCCCAGAACTGTAGGGGAAAGCAAGCTACGACGGGGCTTGTGTGCGGGCAAACGAAAGGAAGGGCGGCCCGGGCTCTGCCCCGGACCGCCCCGCGCTCATTCTGTCGCGCTAGTGACCTGCCCCGAAGAGCGGTACCACAACCTATGTTAGTCCCAGCACCTGTGGAGGGCGGTGAAGGACGGGCATCCTCAGGAACCAGGGCGACGGCTTAATCGCCTCAGGGGCCGGGGGAAAGCCGCCGCAGGCGCTGTGGGGTCGGACGGTATTGTACTCGCGCCTCCATTGCTCGACCAGCACGGCCGCCTCCGCCAACGAGCAGAAGATCTCCCCGTTCAACAGCTCGTCCCTGAGCTTGCCGTTGAAGCTCTCGTTGTAGCCGTTCTCCCACGGGCTGCTCGGCTCGATAAAGAGCGTCTCGACGCCCACGCGCCCCAACCACCGCCGCACGGGCTTCGCGGTGAACTCCGGTCCGTTGTCCGACCTCAGATACTCGGGAGGCCCGTGTCGGACGAACAGATCGGCCAGCACCTCGAGCACGTCGTGCGAGCGGATCTTGCGAGCCACCACGATCGCCAGGCACTCCCTCGTGTGCTCGTCCAGCACTGTCAGCAGCTTCAGCGCACGCCCGTCGTGCGTCCTCGAGGCCACGAAGTCGTACGACCAGACGTGGCCCCGATACAGCCGGCCTCAGCCGGATGCACGATCCGTCGTTGAGCCACAGCCGACCTCGCTTCGGCTGCCGCTCCGGGACCTTCAGCCCCTCCTGCCTCCAGATCCGCTCCACCCGCTTGTGCTTCACCCCCCAGCCCTCGATGCGGAGCGTGTCCGTGACGCGTCGCTAGCCGTAGCGGCCGAATCGACTCGCGAGTCGCACGATATCACCTCGGAGCGCCCCCTCGTCACTCGCCACTTTCCTCGCCCCGCGCTGGGTCGTGCGTGGCTGCCCGAGCACCCGGCACGCTCTCCTCTCCGACGCCCCGAGCTGCTGACGTACACGCACCACACAACGTCGTCGGCCCTCGGGGCTCAGAAGTTTCCCTTGGCCGCTTCCTCCACGATCAGCTTGTCCAGTGTCAAGTCCGCCACTGCTCGCTTCAGGCGCCCGTTCTCGCGCTCGAGCTCCTTCAGGCGCCGTGCCTGGCTCACCTTCATCCCGCCGTACTCCCGCCTCCACCGGTAGTACGTCTGCTCGGTGATGCCGAGCTCCCCCCTGATCAGCTTCACGGATTTGCCGCCGGCCAGACCGACCTCTGCCTCCCGCACTGCAGTGATGATCTGCTCCGGAGTGTGTCGCTTCCTTCCCATCCTGACCTCCTCGCTGAAAAGCTTCGGACCAGCTCGATCCTAACATTGCACCTGGTCTCGTTTCAGCGGGTCAGGTCAACGTGGGCTCCATCGGGTGACCAAGTACTATTCATCACCTCCCCGTCAGGTGGAGTGAGCCGAACCGCGGGGGTTGTCCCGTCCAGACTGCTAATCCATAAGCCTCCGCTTGCTTCCTCCGGTGTGTATTCGCTGGGCCAACTGGCTCGTCGGCCGTCGGGGGACAAGGCTGGCGCCGCGTACTCGGCAAGCGATCGAATTGCCGACGCGCCATCTGTCACGTCCTCGCCGTCGTTCACGCGGAACGTACCCACCACACGCCCCGGGCGACGGCCCTCAAGACCAAGAAGAATTCTGTCCCGGGAGCGATCAATGCACGCCACGATCGAGGCAGCTGGAACGGGCAATACTCTCCGGTTGTCGTTGGCTGGCTCAACACAGACTACTTGGTAGCCCGCGGATCCCAGATGGTTTCCATACAGCCGGCCGTTCCGGTCCCAGCACAGGTAGTGCCCTACCCTTAGGAGGGTATTTGAGCTGCCACCGTCGGATCCGACAATGCGTACCGCTTCAGAGTTGCGGATACCCGGCGGGGCCGTACAAGGGAAGGCAACCAACCCTCCATCGTGTGACCAACACGGTGGGCCGGTCGCGTTGTCGGCTGCTATGGTCCTCAGCGTGTGAGCTGGAAGATCAAGAACATTGATGTCGCCTTGAGTACGGAAGACGATCTCTCCCCGCAGCCGCCAGCGCCTCACAAGCTCTCGGTTTACCTGGAATCCACCTGACTGCGTCGCGCCCGAGAACAGGTGTGGTGACGAGTCTTCCAATCCCGTGACTTCAGCTAGGCGCTTGAACAGCCTGCGCACCTCTGCGGGTTGATACACGAATCGGCGCGACGCCGTCGTGAGGGCAGCAGCCAGTTCGACCTTGCTTGGCATGGGTTGCAGAAGGGGATCAGCGGCAAGCGCCAGGCAGTTGCCCTCTACGGCCGAGCTCAGCGCCTCATATGCAGGAGTGGAGCGATCCTGCAGTGCTCGATGAATCTCCGGCTCGGGTGGGTATACGCCTGCGGAGTTGTGTGTGTGAAGGGCAAGGCGCAGCATCCATGCTGGAAACAGAGCCTCAAAGTCCCGTGGGAAAGGGAAGGCGGGTTGATGGTTCGCAAGGACTGGCGAAGGAATTCTCCCGGTCCGCTCGCTCACATCCTCGTCCCACACAACGAAGATGCGGTCCTCGTAACCGTCCTGAGTTGCTTCGCGAAGCCGGGCTTCTATCTCGCTGTGGCCACCACCGTTCTTGACGAGCTCTGAGAGGGTGGTTATGGCCCCGGGCCAGGATGCCAGTGCGTCCTGCAGGTATCGGGCTGCTGACTGACCTTCGACTAGGAGCTCGACCACTGTTCATGCTGCCTGCGCTGAGGGGTTCACCGAAGAGTAGGTGGCCGACATGAGAGGGCGTCGGTACGGGATGATAGGGAAGGCGCCCTCCGCCCAACAACTGGTGCGCACGACCTGCCCCCAAAAGCGGTACCACCTAGAGTGTTAGTCCAAGCACCTCCTTTTGGCTGGGGGGTGGTCCAAGAAGCAGAGGTAGGTTGAGCAGCTTTGGGTCTGGCCGGATCGCTTCGGGGGCCGGGGGTCGATAACCCAGAGAGCTGTGCGGTCGATGCGTGTTGTATTCGCGCCGCCACTGCTCGATCAGCACCTTCGCCTCCTCCAGCGAATGGAAGATTTCGCGCTTCAGCAGCTCGTTTCGGAGCGTGCCGTTAAAGCTCTCATTGTAGCCGTTCTCCCACGGGCTGCCCGGCTCGATGAACAGCGTCTTCACGCCTAGCTCACCGAGCCACTGCCGAACCACTCGGGCCGTGAACTCCGGACCGTTGTCGGAGCGAAGATTCGCCGGTGGACCGTGCTCGGCAAACAGCTCGCTCAGCGTCTGCAGAACATCGTCCGCCTGAAGCCTGCGAGTCACCACGATCGCCAGGCACTCCCGGCTGTACTCATCCAGCACCGTCAGCATCTTGAGCGGCCGTCCATCATGCGTCCGGTCCGCCACGAAGTCATACGCCCATACATGGTGTCGGTACAGGGGCCGCAGTCGGATACAAGAACCGTCGGTCAGCCACAGCCTTCCCTCGTTTCGGCTGCTTACTTGGCACCTTGAGCCCCTCCTGTCTCCAGATCCGCTCCACCCGCTTGTGGTTCACGGCCCAGCCCTCCGTCCTCAGCATCCCCGTCACCATCCGGTACCCGCAGCGCCCGAACCTGCGAGCCACCTTCACCACGTCCTCTCTCAGCGCCTCCTCATCTTCGCTTCGCTTCGGTATCCGACGCTGCGTCGAGCGTGCCTGGCCCAACACCCGGCACGCCTTGCGCTCACTCACCCCAAGCCGCTGGCGTACTTGCACCACGCAGCGTCTGCGCCACTCGGGGCTCAGTAGTTTCCCTCGGAGGCTTCCTTCAAGATCAGCTTGTCCAGCGTCAGCTCTGCCACCGCCCGCTTCAGCTGTTGGTTCTCCTTCCCTCGAGCTCCTTGAGACGCTTCGCCTGGCTCAGCTTCATTCCCCCGTACTCCCGCCGCCATCGGTAGTATGTCTGCTCGCTCACCCCCAGGTCTCGCCACACCTCTTTGGTCGTATTGCCGTTCGCCAGGGCCACCTCCGCCTTGCGTAGCCGGTTGATGATCTGTGCCGGACTCAGCCTCTTTGGTGCAACCATTGTGTGCCCTCCCCTTTCGTGTCTTGACCCCGTCCAGATTCTAAAACTGGACTCGGTCTCGTTTTAGGGGGTCAGATCACTCGCGCGTGGAGTCAATCCCAAAGTTAGTTGAAACTGGAGCGGCCTCCGTCTCAGGCGACAGCATGTGAACGGCTCTCGGGAAGGGTGATCCCGAGGTCCTTCTGGATCGCGGCCCTGAGGAGCGGGAGGTGTCGGTACCCGAGCAACCTCCGGAGCCGTGACTAGATCTCCAGGAGCGTGGTCGCGAGCCATCGGTGCTTCTGGCTCGAGTTCTTCCAGTGGTCCACGCGTCCGCACCTCTGCTCGGCCAGGGCGTTCACGGACTCGAGCACGTTGGTGGTCTTGAGCGACTGGCCGACCAGGGGGAAGACTCCCAACCGGTGGAGGGTGAGGGTCTCCTCGAACCCCTCATCGAGACTGGCCGCCGCGGACTGGTTCACCCCCGCGAGCTCCTGGCGCAGGGCCTTGAGGTCCTTGACGGCCTCTTCGTACGTGGGCCGCTGGTAGGCGCGCTGCAGACGCTGGCGCCAGCCCTTCTGCTCCGCTCTCGGCAGATACGAGATCACGTTCTTCCGCTTGTGCCACTGGCACCGCTGGATGAGCACCTGTCCCTTGAAGACCGCCAGGACGCCGCTCCGGAGACCGCGGGCTCCATCGATCACCACGAGCTGCTGGTTGGTTGCGCGTTTTCGCTCTGGCGGAGCGTGTTCTTAGTTCAGAGAACGCGCCAGGACGAGGAGTTGCTCCGCGATGCAAAGTCTTTCGTGAGGACTGTCGTGGAGGACAACTCCATCAACTACTCTCAAGACAAGAGAACGAGGGCCTGGACGGCGGGATATTACCTCAACAACGCTTTCTTCCGCCTATCTCTGGCCTATGATCGACTGCCGGCCAATAAAAAGGTGAAGCGGCTGCATGAAGCTCCGGTCAGAGAGTGGGATGGCGTTACAACTCGGCGAGATCTCACCGGGGCAGATGCGGGAAGGATGGGAGCAGGCGTACAAGGCCGCGATAGAGGTACTCGAACCGTTGCGAACACCCTAAGGTGCGATTAAGACGCATGTAGTGATTTTACCAGCTCATGCCCCGGCTTGGATCGTCGAACAGTCTCAGCGCCGGCGGCCCTCAGCATCCGGATTCTTGGGGACATGTTTGCGGAGACCCGACATGGCTGTAGTCGGGAGACCCGAGTCGGTGTTCGACTGTTCGGGGTGTTCGGGGGGGAGGTGCCCAGCGCCAGTTTGCTGTATCCCTCGACGGGTTCTCTTTCGATTCGGCGTAGGTGTCTTAGGTTGGGCTGCTTATGGAAGCACCGCGGGAAGGCTTACGCCGGGTTGCGCTTTCGATGGGTGGCCTCGGATTCCTCTCGTGGTCTCTTCTACTTATTACCGACCTACTTTCCGAAGGCGCTGGAGACGAATGGACGGGGTGGGACTATCTCTGGGTCTCTCCGTTCTGTGGGTCATTGGTGGAGTGATCGTCTTTGCGATCCCTCTGTTATTGGTTCGTTGGGTCATCTGAATATGGGATGGGTTTGCCGGACGCGACAGGGCCGAGGGATGAACATCCCCCGACCTGACGCAACACTACCCCGTTCAGCCCCCCGGTAATCTTCAGGAATGGTGCTTCATCCCGACAGCTACCTGCCCGAGTTCTTCACCGAGGAACGGCTCGCTCACTACCGTGAGCTTCAGGAGCGGTTTCCGCTTTGGTGTGGGCATTGGCCACCCGACCAGGGCACCGTGCTCGAACGGCTGACCTGGGACTCGGCTGCGCAGATCCGGGGGGTC
The DNA here is from genome assembly GCA_965198065.1 of Longimicrobiales bacterium. Classification (GTDB taxonomy): domain Bacteria; phylum Gemmatimonadota; class Gemmatimonadetes; order Longimicrobiales; family Gaopeijiaceae; genus SHZS01. Next base: position 2,678,807 of record CBDAON010000004.1, read on the forward strand.
ATCGACAAGGCTAAGATCGAGCTTGAGAAGCATCAATTCTTCCTCACCCACTGGTTTGCCACACCCCAGCCGGACCTCTTGCCGGGGATAATCTTTGAAATCCAACGGTACGAGGGGGAGGTGGAACTCGATGACGGTAGGCTCGACCACGCCACTTCCCATCATGCGGTCCCCCCAGAGCCAAACCTTCACACGGCGTGGCTATCTGCCCTGAACTACGTTGGCCATCCGTGGATGACCGAGCCCGCGGACGTGTCGGGCCCATCCCCCGATGACACGGCGGCGCATTGGGTCACCGCTTGTACGGCCACCTGCAGCAGCGGCCTGACCGCAGTACTGTTGTAGAATACAGAGTTGCTGAGTTGGTACGGTTCCCGACCGAGGAGAGGCGGCGTGCGATTGCCGGTGGAGGAGGGGCTTGAGGGTGACCATCCCTGCCTGCACCTTGAGGAACCAGGGTCCGAATTGTGCCCCTAGTAGTGCCCCGTGGCTTTGGACCCAGGGAGTGTATAACGGTCAAACTGTTTTAGGACAACGTATTGCCGGGATGGCGAAATCGGCAGACGCGGAGGTCTCAAAAACCTCTGGGAGCAATCCCTTGCGGGTTCGAGTCCCGCTCCCGGCATCAAGGACAGAGAATGGTTTTAGCGGGATGGGCCGCTCCTAGAGGGGCGGCCTTTTCGGTGAGATCGACTAGCCAGCTGTAGGACTCGCCGACCTACCTCAGCTCCCGGAAGAGGTGCATGGTCACGACTCCAGTCGAGTCATCAGTTGTCAGTTGACTCCGTGTCCGCACGCGGCTATCCGATTGAGAGACGGATGTAGGCTCCCTCGATCTGGAAGCTGGGGCCTCCGGCCACGTCATTAAGGCCGTCGAGCTCCCAGGAAGGGCCACCGGGAGCGAACGTGTATCCGACCTGGAGACCGACCAGCAGGCCGCCCCCTTCCTCACCATCGTCTTCCGTGAAGCGAACTCGATAGTTGGCACCTACGGACCCGTCGAGGAGGAACATCCCATTCGAGAGTTCCGAGCTACGGGCGGGATTCTCAAGAACCTCCTCGAACGTGGGCGTACTTCGCTCCTTGAGAGCCACGCTCATTGCCCCGCCCCCGATCCCAATCGTGGGGAAGACGTCGAAGCCTCCACTTGAGAACGCCAGGTAACCCACACGAAATAGTGCATATCCACCCCCGGCCGAGATCTCAAGCGAGCCGTCTGCGCTTCTTTCCTCCGAACCTACGACCGGTGATGATGCACTTTACGCAATACATTCACCGGGATAGCTTGTGCGCCATTCGATCCTGCCCAATGGAGAATGGCGTCCATGGCCGAAATTACGGAGAAGCAGAATACGGGAACGCTGTCGGAGGAACAGAAGAAGAAAGCTGTGTCGTGGTTGAACGAGAAACTGGAGAACGACCCGAAGTGTCCGATATGTGCACAGTCAAATTGGCTCATAGGAGACCTATCAGGTACGGGTGCAAGCGTCAAATGCTATCTTGGGTGGGAGAGGGTTACCCTTGATCGCAATTATATGCAGGAATTGTGGCAACACTCAGTTCCTAAACATGCTCATCATGGGGTATGGGTGGAAAAGAAGCCATCGGAGGAGGAATCCGATGGCTAACGAGACCGAAATGGGAGAGGGTTATTCAACAACCAATTTTCGTGGACCTAGGGTGGTCAACGAATACGCCGATCGCTCCGTGAAAAACCATCTTATTACAGAAATAGAGCTCAAGGGTCTGGGAAGAACTACCACCTTTATGACTCTGGCATTTTCCGTTGCTGCATGGGCCATTGGTTTCGGATTGGATTCGGTGCGAGAGTATCAACTAGCTGGTGAAGAAGAAAGGTCCGTAGCCTTAAACTGGATCTTGGTCAATATCGTTATTGCTGTCCCTTTTCTTATTGCAGGTGACGTGACACCCTTAGTTGATCCGTTTATTCCCTGACTCCATGTGGTGGTTGAGGGCGAAGTCCGCAGGTGGGAGATCGCCCAGGGCGCTGTGGGGTCGGACGCGATTGTAGTCCTGCCTCCAGCGTTCGATCGTGTGCCTCGCATCCCGTAGGGAGAGGAACCAGTGGAGGTTCAGGCACTCGTCCCTGAAGCTCCCGAGGAAGCTCTCGACGAAGCAGTTCTGAATCGGCTTGCCCGGCTGTATGTATTCTATCTTGAGGTCCCGGGAGTAGGCCCAGGCGTCGAAGGCACGGCTCGTGAACTCGGAGCCGTTGTCGCAGATCACGCGCTCCGGCAAGCCGCGTTCCTCCCGAAGTCTCTCGAGCACCTCGATCACGCTCGCCGCAGGGATCGAGTGAGCGACGTGGAGTGCCAGGCACTCGCGGCTGAACTCGTCGATCACCGCGAGGCACCGGAACACTCGGCCCGTACTCAGCGTGTCCATGATGAAGTCCACGCTCCACCGCTCGTTCGGATGGCCGAGTGGGTCACGCACCGGTCGTGGTACCTGGCTCCGTCGTCTCCGACCCTTTCGCCGCACCGCGAGCCCTTCCTCGCGGTAGAGCCGGTGGATCCGCTTCCGGTTCACCAGCCATCCCTCGCGGCGCAGAAGCACGTGGATGCGTCGGTAGCCCCAGCGAGGCCGCTCGCCCGCGAGCTCCCGGATCCTCGCACGTAACCCCTCCTGAGCTGGGCGCTCGCTTCGGTACCGGATCGTTGAACGCGGGAAGCCTGTCCAACGGACCACTCGACGCTCCGAGGCCTTCTCGGCGGCTTGCACCCTCCGGACGACCTGGCGCCGCTCCCCGGCCGTCACAACTCGTTTCCCAGCAGGTCCTTCAGCACCTGAAGGTTCAGCGCCTGGTCGGCCACGATGCGCTTGAGCCGTCGGTTCTCGTCCTCAAGTGCCTTCAACCGCCTCGCGTCACTGACCTCAAGGCCCCCGTACTTCTTCTTCCACCGATAGAACGTGTCGTGGCTGATCCCGTGGCGTCGGCATACCTCTTTCGTCGCTCCGCCCGCCTCCGCCTCCCGTAGGATCCCGATGATCTGCTCTTCCGTGAACCTACTCTTCCTCATGACTCCTCACTTACTCCGAGGAGTCAGAGAATAGCTGGCTCAGCTTCCGGGTGTCACGTCACAGGCATTGTTAACCTATGCCAGAGGTATTGACCTGACCCGCTGAAACGAGACCAGGTGCAATGTTAGGATCGACCTGGTCCGAAGCTTTTCAGCGAGGAGGTCAGGATGGGAAGGAAGCGACACACTCCGGAGCAGATCATCACTGCAGTGCGGGAGGCAGAGGTCGGTCTGGCCGGCGGCAAATCCGTGAAGCTGATCAGGGGGGAGCTCGGCATCACCGAGCAGACGTACTACCGGTGGAGGCGGGAGTACGGCGGGATGAAGGTGGACCAGGCACGGCGCCTGAAGGAGCTCGAGCGCGAGAACGGGCGCCTGAAGCGAGCAGTGGCGGACTTGACACTGGACAAGCTGATCGTGGAGGAAGCGGCCAAGGGAAACTTCTGAGCCCCGAGGGCCGACGACGTTGTGTGGTGCGTGTACGTCAGCAGCTCGGGGCGTCGGAGAGGAGAGCGTGCCGGGTGCTCGGGCCGACCAAGGATATTCTCCAGCCCAGGGAAGCCTTGGCGTGATGTACGACAATGGTTACGGCGTCCCCGAAGATGACGCTGAAGCCCTACGCTTGTATCGGCTTTCCGCCGCACAGGGGTTCGCTGCCGCTGAGTACAACCTTGGCGTGATGTACGACAATGGCGAGGGCGTCCCCGAAGACGATGGGGAGGCCGCACGCTGGTATCGGCTTTCCGCCGAGCAGGGGTTCGCTGCCGCTGAGTACAACCTTGGCGTGATGTACGACAATGGCGAGGGCGTCCCCGAAGACGATGGGGAGGCCGTACGCTGGTACCGGCTTTCCGCCCAGCACGGGTTTGCCGCTGCTCAGCACAACCTCGGCGTGATGTACGACGATGGCAACGGCGTCCCCGAAGACGATGGGGAGGCCGTACGCTGGTATCGGATGGCTGCGGAGCAAGGGTACGTGATCGCCCAGTTCACACTTGGGGTGATGTATAGCGGGGGTGAAGGCGTCCCCGAGGACGAAGCCGAAGCTGTACGCTGGTATGGATTGGCGGCTGAGCAGGGAGATGCTCTAGCCCAGACCAACCTTGGGGTCATTCTCGCTCAGCGCTGGTATCGGTATCAGTTGCAGGGTACGCTGGGGGATGCTCTGGCCGAGGTTGACTTCGGATTGGTCCAGCAGGACCTAGTCCTCGCCTTCATGTGGTTCACGCTCGCCGCAGCGCAAGGAAACGAAACTGCGGAAACGAACAAGGGCAGAATCGAGGAGTGGCTGACTCCCGATGAGATCACCGAGGCCCAAAGGCTGTCCCAGGAGTGGATAGACACCCACCCCCAGGACGGGGGCGAGCCGTCGGAGACAATCCGAACTCCAAGTTGTTAGCAACTGTGTGCGAACTCAAGCTCTGAAGCGTGGGTGGGGTCCCAGGATACGCCGTCTCGAACCATAGCGTTGGCGATCACAAGCAACTTACGCATGCAGGCGGTGAGGGCGACTTTCGGAGGCTTGCCACGTTCTGTGAGCCGCTGGTAGAAGACGCGGATCGCGGGATTACGCTGACTAGCGGTCAGGGCCGCCATGTACAACGCCACGCGTACGGAACGACGGCCTCCCCAGACCATTCGCTTACCTCTCAACGTACCCGAGTCCCGGTTCAGAGGGGCGACGCCGGCAAGCGCAGCGATCTGTTGCCGGTTCAGCTGCCCGAGCTCGGGGAGCTCTCCGATCAGCGTGCGTGAGACGAGCGGACCGATCCCCGGTACGCTCCGCAGCAGATCCTCCTTCGCGCGCCACACCGGGCTCGCCTTGATACGACGCTCGAGTTCCGAGTCCACGGACTTCAGCTTGCGCTTGAGCCACTCGATGTGCTCGCCGATGTCCTTCGCCACCGTGGTGGACGCCATCTTCAGCCGGTTCTTCTCCGCGACCATCATCTCGAGCAGTTGACGACGACGGGCCAGAAGGGCCGTTAACTGCTGGGTGTCCTCGTCCGGCAGCACCCGCACCTCTGGCCGCACCCGCTCGCCGAACAGCGCCAATACCCTCGCGTCGATCCGGTCCGTCTTGGCGAGCTGGCCCGTTGCCCGTGCGAAGTCGCGCACCTGCCGCGGGTTCGCTACCACCACCGGGATCCCCGCTTCGGCGAGTGCCGCCGCCGCCGGCATCTCGTACCCGCCGGTCGCTTCCAGAACGACTAGCTCAACCGGACGGTCGCACAGCTGCTCAACAAGCACTTCGATCCCAGATTCGTCGTTCGAGACCGTCCACCCCTCGTCTTCTACCGCCACCTCGAGCTCCGCCTTTGAGACATCGATCCCTACGTACGCCTCGGCCTCAGACATCCCTCTCTCCAGACTCGGGAGGATGATCGTGCATCGTCCTACCTTGCAGATCCGGGCTCCCTCGGCCCCAACAACTGTTCGGACTCATCACGATCTAGAAGGGACGGCGCCCACGCTAACAATCGGTCTCTAGGACCCTAGGCGGGACGGGCTACCGACCCTGTGTACCCAAGAAACTACCTATTCGTCGTCATACAAGGTGGACGTCTGTACGTTCTGGCGAGGGCAAGGTCAGCGATCCCGGCCTTGATGTTGCGGGCCTACGCTTACGCTTCTAGGTCGGTGGCCGCCCCACGGAAGGTACCGGACTCCTCCGGAGCACGGGAGAGTCAGCCCACACAATGTTTGAACTTGGGGATCTAGCGAGGCGATGCTGCGCCCCCTTTCGAACCCCCGGCTCCCTCGCCGCCGCCCGCGTATCGCTGGCGGAACTCGCCGACTGGCGCGCTAAGGCCATCGCCGCCGCCGTGTCGCTCCTGGTCTATGGATCCTTCGGCGGAATAGGCAGCGCCGGTGCGGGGCGGTGGACTACCAGTTCGCCAGCCACGCGCCCGTGAAAACGTCGGCAATCGCCGCGACTGAGGCCCTGTGCGCGGCCGACCGTGCGAGGGCACGGGCCTCAACCAAAGGGAACGTCGAGCCTAGAGTTGGTTTTTGGGATCCCCAGGGATGTTGGAAGCCCCGGCCCGCGAGTCCCAGGCCCGATCGCTTCCCCGGCCCGAAGCCGGTCGAGACAGTCGGCCCGGCGCTTTTTCGGACTGCCGTGCTCTCGAAAACACCGCTAGCAGGTGCATATGCCGATGCTTGGGATTCCCGCCAATCGATTCCGCATTTCCCGCTATCGTGACTCGATGGAATCAGATATCCGCCAACGGCAAGTGCGGCAGATCGTGCAGTCCTAGTTGAACTTAGAAGATTTCTTGCCTTGCATCACGTCATCTGTACTCTGCCGAGTGGACCGAGATCGATCGGGAGAACGGCGTGTGGACCGTACCGGCTAGGCGGATGAAGTCGAACCGGGAGCACCGGGTGCCGCTGTGTGGCCGTGCACTGGAGATTCTGGACGGGGCACGGACGCTGGTGAAGGGAACCAGTCCGTATCTGTTTCCCAATCGGCTCGGCAAGCAGCTCGAGGAGAAGCAACTGCGCCGGATGCTCGGGAAGCACAAGATCGCGGCCGTGCCCCACGGTTTTCGCTCTAGCTTCCGCGATTGGGCGGCCGAGGAGACGAATCATCCGCGCGAGGTCATCGAAGCGGCCCTCACGCATGTGGTCCAGAACAGGGTCGAGGCAGCCTATCGGCGGACGGACCTGTTCGAGCGGCGTCGTCGGCTCATGGGTGACTGGGCTGCCTATCTAGCCGGAGCACCGCGAGAACCAGAGGCCACGACTCCCCGAGGGAATGCCGCCGAGCTCCGATGAAAAGCTTGGCCGGTCATCGGGGGCGCTAGTGATGGCCAACCGGGATTCGGAAGTCTCGGAAGTGGAGCCGGTGACCAAGTCCACGGACACATGCGAGTTTCACCAATACCGCGGCAGTTAATTGCGTCCGGGACCTGAGAGCCATCGATCTGCCAAACATTCGGGAGTCAGAATCCGAATAGCCAGCACGGAAGCCCTGCTGAACTCACCGATTCCTCATGACCTTCACTCCTCGAGCCCAAGAGCGCGCCTGGCCAGCCCGGGCAGAAGGTTGGCCAGCATGTTCGTTGTGGCGGTCAGCCCCAGCGAGGCTGATCTGACCCCCTAAGACGAGACCAAGTCCAGTTTTAGAATTCTGGACGGGTCGAGACATGGAAAAGGAGGTCAGGATGGCAGCGCCAAAGAAGCTGAGCGCGGGACAAATCATCAACCAACTGCGCAGGGCGGAAGTGGCCCTGGCGAACGGGAAGAGGGTCAAGCAAGTGTGCCGGGAGCTGGGGGTGAAAGCGAGCAAACGTACTACCGGTGGCGCAAAGAGTACGGGGGAATGAAGGTGAGCCAGGCGAAGCGTCTCAAGGCGCTCGAGAAGCAAAACCAGCGACTGAAGCAGGCGGTGGCGGATCTGACGGTGGACAACATGATTTTGAAGGAAGCGTCCAAGGGAAACTTCTGAGCCCCGAGCGGCGCAGGCGGTGCGTGGTGCACAGTGCGGCAGCGGCTTGGGGTGAGCGAAAGGAAAGCGTGCCGGGTGCTGGGACAGGCGCGCTCGACGCAGCGTCGGATCCCGAAGCGCAGGGAGGACGAAGAGGCCCTGAGGCAGGACGTGGTGAAGGTTGGCTCGCAGGTTCGGACGCTACGGGTACCGGATGGTGACGGGGATGCTGAGGACCGAGGGCTGGGCAGTGAACCACAAGCGGGTGGAGCGGATCTGGAGACAGGAGGGGCTTAAGGTGCCGAGCAAGCAGCCGAAACGGGGTCGCCTGTGGTGACGGACGGCTCCTGTATCCGACTGTGGCCCTTGTACCGACATCACGTTTGGGCGTATGACTTCGTGTCCGACCGGACCCACGACGGACGGCCACTGAAGATGCTGACGGTCCTGGACGAGTACAGCCGCGAGTGCCTGGCGATCGTGGTGGCCCGTAGGCTTCAGACGGACGATGTCCTGCAGACGCTGAGCGAGTTGTTCGTTGAGCATGGCCCACCGGCGAACCTGCGCTCCGACAACGGTCCGGAGGTCACGGCCCGAGTGGTTCGGCAGTGGCTTGGAGGGTTGGGTGTGAAGACGCTGTTCATCGCACCCGGCAGCCCCTGGGAAAACGGCTACAATGAGAGCTTCAACGGCACGTTCAGGCAGGAGCTGTTGAGGCGCGAGATCTTCTATTCGCTGCAGGAGGCGAAGGTGCTGATCGAGCAGTGGCGGCGTGAATACAACACCGTCCGACCCCACAGCTCTCTGGGCTGTCTACCGCCCGCTCCTGAAGCCATTCGGCCCGACCCGAAGCTGCTCAACCTACCCTTGCTACTCGGACCTCACCCCAGGCAAAATGAGGCGGTTGGACTAACACTCTGGGTGGTACCACTCTTGGGGGTAGGTCACCACTCGGTCCGGGTGCCGACCGGCACGGCTTCGATGCGCGACCACTCGGACAGGGTCCGGGCAGCCGGCCGCCGTTGCGCCGCCTGAAGGCTACGGCCCAGAGGCACGTAGGTCCGGAAGGGCGTTTGGTGTATACCAGTGCCGACCAGGCCGGCCAAAATGGAAATCCCGGCTGGAACGTACTCACCGGAGGTTCGCACGTCGTGCAAGAGCCAGCACCATCCAGAACCCAGATGTCAACGACACACGCTTGGCGGTTTCGGCGATTGCGAGCCCGTGTCTCGCTGGTGATCCCATGGTGACATGGCGCGCCTGGGGGATCCCAGTGCGATGCGGGGCGGGCATGGTGGCCCTGCAAACCCTCCTCGCGCTCTACCGCTTTGGAGACAGCACGGCCCTGCTGCAGTTGGTGAATCCGCTGATGTGGATCGGGCTGGGTCTGTTCTTCGTCACGGGCTGGGTCATTGGCTGGGTGGTGGAACGCCTTCTCCGCGGCACGACCGGTAGGTTCCGCACGCTGCTGCTGGGCGCGACGTTCCTGGCCACCCCCGTGGCGGTCGCCGGGAGCCTCGTGGGGGGGCTATTCGGCCCTCCGGGGGTCCTGCTCTATGGCCTGATCCCGTATCTCCTCCTGGTGGGGATTCCCAGACTGATTGGGGTCGTGTGGACCTGGCATGGCTCCTGAGCTTCCGGAAGCAGAGTACGAACAACTCGAGGCGGTGTAGGACCTCCCACCAGTTGGACTGCCCTCCTGATTCTGAACGAACCTGAGCTGGCCGACCGCCGTTTGACGTCGCCGCGTGTCAAGACGGCCATCTTCCTCTCGCCGCTGGCGCAAGCGGCCAAGGGAAACTTCTGAGCCCCGAGGGCCGACGACGTTGTGTGGTGCGTGTACGTCAGCAGCTCGGGGCGTCGGAGAGGAGAGCGTGCCGGGTGCTCGGGCAGCCACGCACGACCCAGCGCGGGGCGAGGAGAGTGGCGAGTGACGAGGGGGCGCTCCGAGGTGATATCGTGCGACTCGCGAGTCGATTCGGCCGCTACGGCTAGCGACGCGTCACGGACACGCTCCGCATCGAGGGCTGGGGGGTGAAGCACAAGCGGGTGGAGCGGATCTGGAGGCAGGAGGGGCTGAAGGTCCCGGAGCGGCAGCCGAAGCGAGGTCGGCTGTGGCTCAACGACGGATCGTGCATCCGGCTGAGGCCGCTGTATCGGGGCCACGTCTGGTCGTACGACTTCGTGGCCTCGAGGACGCACGACGGGCGTGCGCTGAAGCTGCTGACAGTGCTGGACGAGCACACGAGGGAGTGCCTGGCGATCGTGGTGGCTCGCAAGATCCGCTCGCACGACGTGCTCGAGGTGCTGGACGATCTGTTCGTCCGACACGGGCCCTCCCGAGTATCTGAGGTCGGACAACGGACCGGAGTTCACCGCGAAGCCCGTGCGGCGGTGGTTGGGGCGCGTGGGCGTCGAGACGCTCTTTATCGAGCCGGGCAGCCCGTGGGAGAACGGCTACAACGAGAGCTTCAACGGCAAGCTCAGGGACGAGCTGTTGAACGGGGAGATCTTCTGCTCGTTGGCGGAGGCGGCCGTGCTGGTCGAGCAATGGAGGCGCGAGTACGATACCGTCCGACCCCACAGCGCCTGCGGCGGCTTTCCCCCGGCCCCTGAGGCGATTAAGCCGTCGCCCTGGTTCCTGAGGATGCCCGTCCTTCACCGCCCTCCACAGGTGCTGGGACTAACATAGGTTGAGAGCGTCTCGACGCCCACGCGCCCCAACCACCGCCGCACGGGCTTCGCGGTGAACTCCGGTCCGTTGTCCGACCTCAGATACTCGGGAGGGCCTGTGTCGGACGAACAGATCGGCCAGCACCTCGAGCACGTCGTGCGAGCGGATCTTGCGAGCCACCACGATCGCCAGGCACTCCCTCGTGTGCTCGTCCAGCACTGTCAGCAGCTTCAGCGCACGCCCGTCGTGCGTCCTCGAGGCCACGAAGTCGTACGACCAGACGTGGCCCCGATACAGCGGCCTCAGCCGGATGCACGATCCGTCGTTGAGCCACAGCCGACCTCGCTTCGGCTGCCGCTCCGGGACCTTCAGCCCCTCCTGCCTCCAGATCCGCTCCACCCGCTTGTGCTTCACCCCCCAGCCCTCGATGCGGAGCGTGTCCGTGACGCGTCGCTAGCCGTAGCGGCCGAATCGACTCGCGAGTCGCACGATATCACCTCGGAGCGCCCCCTCGTCACTCGCCACTCTCCTCGCCCCGCGCTGGGTCGTGCGTGGCTGCCCGAGCACCCGGCACGCTCTCCTCTCCGACGCCCCGAGCTGCTGACGTACACGCACCACACAACGTCGTCGGCCCTCGGGGCTCAGAAGTTTCCCTTGGCCGCTTCCTCCACGATCAGCTTGTCCAGTGTCAAGTCCGCCACTGCTCGCTTCAGGCGCCCGTTCTCGCGCTCGAGCTCCTTCAGGCGCCGTGCCTGGCTCACCTTCATCCCGCCGTACTCCCGCCTCCACCGGTAGTACGTCTGCTCGGTGATGCCGAGCTCCCCCCTGATCAGCTTCACGGATTTGCCGCCGGCCAGACCGACCTCTGCCTCCCGCACTTGCAGTGATGATCTGCTCCGGAGTGTGTCGCTTCCTTCCCATCCTGACCTCCTCGCTGAAAAGCTTCGGACCAGGTCGATCCTAACATTGCACCTGGTCTCGTTTCAGCGGGTCAGGTCAATCTGCTCAGAACGCACGATGTACAGGATCCTCCAAGAGGATCACCCCGTGCGTGAGCGGCGCAGTCAGCTCACGCATCCCGCCTACAGAAGCCCGAGCTCGTGGCCACGGCACCGAACCAGACCTGGTCGTGGAACATCACCCGGCTTCTCGGACCCGAGAAGTGGTCGTACTTCTACCTCTACGTCCTCATCGACATCTTCAGCCGGTACGTGGTCGGATGGATGGTCGGCGACCGCGAGAACTCCGCGCTCGCCGGCCGGCTCATCCAGGAGAGCTGCCTCAAGCAGGATGTCCAGCCCGAGACGCTGACCCTGCACTCCGACCGCGGGGCCCCGATGACCAGCAAGTGCACGGCCCAGCTGCTCGCCGACCTCGGGATCACCCGCTCGCTCGGCCGTCCCCGGGTCAGCGACGACAACCCCTTCTCGGAGGCGCACTTCAAGACCGTCAAGTACCACCCCAACTTCCCCGGACGCTTCGCCGACATCGGCGCGGCGATCGACTTCTGCCGATCCTTCTTCCCTTTGGTACAACCATGAGCATCGCCACGGCGGGATCGCGATGCTCACCCCGGCTGATGTCCATCACGACCGAGCCCGTGACGTGCTCGCCCAGCGTGAGCGCACTCTCCAGCAGGCGTGGTCAGAACACCCTGAACGCTTCGTGCAGGGGATCCCCACGCCCCAGCCTCTCCCGACGGAGGTCTGGATCAATCCACCAGCTGCGGCTCCGACACCGCAGCCTGCTCACTAAATTATGACTCCGGGTGTCTCATCGCTGTTGTCAGGTTCCGATATCCCTCTTTCTGAACGGACATACGATTCCCCAGAGCGCAGAATCATCCTCGACAGTTACCAGGCATAGTTGAGGCGCACGTAGTAGGCGGTGCCGTTGAAGCCGAACGGCGAGAACTGGCCGTAGTAGTTACCCGTGCCCGAAGCGGCCAACGGGTTGATCTCCGGATAGGTATTCAGAACGTTCTGGCCGCCAACCGCGATGGATAAACCATCTCTGATCGGCACGCCAACCTCGAGATCGAGGAGCGCCTTGGCTGAGTACTCCTCATACCTGGGGGACAGGTCGGCGTTTCCCAATGTTGCCCCCGCCCAGGCCCTGGCGTCCTCCCGGTCCCAGTATTCGCCATAGAAATTCAGGCGAGCGAGTAGACTCCACCGGGGAGCTCTGTGGTCGGCAGCAATGTTCCAGCGCATCACGGGCAGCCCGCGCGTAAGCGAACTAATGCGGTCATCATCAATCGTTTCCGAGGTGAAGTCTGTAACTTTGGTCGTGGTGTAGTTGAATACGGCACTGAAGATGGTAGTGCCACTAAAGCTCTGTGGGATGAAAGTGTAGGTCGAGACGATATCGATCCCTGTTGTCCTGGTTGCGAACTCATTCACGAAGAAGCGGAACTTCTGCAGGTTGGCCGCCTCGGCAAACCCACCAGCGACCAAGGAAGCGGTCTCATCCGCCATGAGCGAAAAGTTTTTCGTGATGGTGAGGCGATCGGAGACGTTGACCCGGAAGTAATCAGCGGTGAAGGTGAAGGTACCGACGTCGATGACCGACCCGAGCGTATAGTTGATCGACGTTTCGGGCTGCAGCGGCTGTCCGCCCCGCAGCGTAGCGGCCGGTGAGGTCGACGGAATCGTGCCGTTGTTGACCAGATCTTGGAGGACGAAGTCGTACTCCGTCGTCACGTTGAAGGCGTTCTGCTGGCCGGGTGTCGGTGCGCGGAACCCGCTGCTGATGGCCGAGCGGAGGGCAATGGCCTCGGTCAACGCGAAGCGTCCGGATAGCTTGCTGTTCATCGTCGTGCCGAAGTCGTCGAAATTCTCGATCCGGACGGCGGCACCCAGGATCCACTCGTCGTTTTCGGCACCCACCTCGATGTCCCCGTAGGCAGCGACGTTGCTGCGGTTCCAGGTGCCGGAGTTCTCGGGACGGGTTCCGTTGTAGCCGTTTGACCCGGAGCTGAACCCCTGCGATGCGTAGGGGCCGATTTCCCACGAGGCAGGATCACCAGCGCCGAGATGGTATTGCTCGCGGCGCCACTCAGTGCCGCCCGCAATGTTGACCATGTCGCTCGCGACATAGGAAAGGTCCATGTTCGCGCCAATATCGGTCTGCTGCAGGAGGTTGGGCTTGAAGCTGATCGGGCTATCCGGCCCCATTGACGCATTGACGGTGTCGAAGATGAATGTGTCGACGGTGTTGCGGCCCCAGCTTCCGCTCAGGTCCCAGGAGAGCCCGCTGCCTAGGAGCCCGCGAATCCCGCTAACGAACGATCCATCGTTCACGTCGCCGCCGAACTGCGGCGTGAACCCTCCCGGGAGCCCGTTCGACGAACCCTGGAAGGGCTGGTGGAATGTGAAGCAGTTCGGATTGCTGGTGACCGCGTCGAAGGCCACATGGTCGAAGGTGGAGGAATCGTCGGAAACCGGAATGTTGGGGCAGTTCCCGGAGCCCTTGACTCCGGTATCGGCCCACACGCGGTCACCGACCCGCAGGAACCGTTGATCGATTCCGGCGTCGAATTTGCCTGGATTGCCGCCGCGTTCTTCGTAAAACGAGAAGACCCCCCCGCGGTTGATCGGGTTCCGGTAGTAGAAGCCTCCGGTCACCTTCTTGCTAGCATAGTTGCCGTGGGCGTACCACCGCAGATCGTTGTCGAACGAGTAGCCGAAGTTGCCGAAGACCTTGAGGTCGTTTTCGACCTTTGGCGAACCCCAGACCTGCACGGGGTCCCGGACACTCGTGTTGCCGGCGGCCCGGAGCCCTGCAGCATCGTCGCGCTGAATGGCCCGGTTGGTCGGTGCCGTGCTTCCGTACTCGAGACTGAGGTTCGCGAATCCGGCTTGTCCAAGTGGCAGCCCAATGTTGCCAGCGAACGTGTACGTTTCGCCGTTTCCTCCGATGCCGTTGCAGGACGTACCGGGTATACCGCATGTGCTGGTATCTCCGCTGTTTGCGTCGAGGTATCGACCGGTGCGGAATTCTACGCTGCCGCCGGTGCGATCTTCCTTGAGCTGGAAATTCATGACGCCAGCGATTGCGTCCGAGCCGTACTGCGCCGCTGCACCGTCACGAAGCACCTCGGTTTGCCGCAGTGCGATCGCTGGGATGATCGAAATGTCTGGACCCTGCGAGCCGTCCGCAATGCCGTTGCCGAGCCAGGCGATGACCGCGGCGCGGTGACGGCGCTTGCCGTTCACCAGGATGAGCGCGTGGTCGGGTGCCAGATTGCGCAAGTTCACCGGTCTGACGATCGAGGCCGCATCGCTGATCGGCTGCGTGTTGACATTGAAGGAGGGGACCAGGGCTCTCAACTGGTCCGTCAGGTCGCTGGGACCCTGCCTTACAAAATCTTGGAAGGGGATGGCGTCAACCGGTACGATCGATTGGGTTACCGATCTCGGCTGCGCACGGCTCCCGACCACGATGATCCCCTGGATTTCAATGACTTCTTCTTCAGCGGCCTGATCGACCTCCTGAGATTGGGCAGATGGGCTGAATAGCACCGAAACCGAGACTACCAACAGTGCCATTAGTAGCAGACTGGAAAAAGGCTTGTGCGTCACAGTGGTGACTCCAGCTGGGGGTGTTCCTAAAGCAGACGCCTACGTGGGTGCTCAAGGTTCTGGGGAGTAGGGGCCGTTCTCCTGCGGTAAGACTCTCCCGCATGCTTGCGACACACATTATTTTACATGACGAAGTGCTGTCAACCAATAGGCGCCTCAACCAATAGGCGCCTCAACCCTCTCTCAATAGGCGCCTCAACCCTCTCTGCCAATATCAGTGAGACACCTGCGACCTTTGGAATTACTGAAGGGGGCGGAGGTGGATGGCGATGGTAGAGGGGATAGATACGATGATTGGTATGGGTGTGGGTGCTGGGGCCCTAGGGGGCGAGGAGCGTAGCGACGAGGCCGCCAAGGCCCGAGTCACCGAGAGGAATCGGGATCGGGATCCGGAGGTTGTGGCCAAGCCGACCCGCCGGCAGTTCACCGCGGAGTACAAGCTCAGGATCCTGGAAGAGACCGACCGGTGCTCGGAGCCACTTCAAGACCGTCAAGTACCACCCCAACTTCCCCGGACGCTTCGCCGACATCGGCGCGGCGATCGACTTCTGCCGATCCTTCTTCCCTTGGTACAACCATGAGCATCGCCACGGCGGAATCGCGATGCTCACCCCGGCTGATGTCCATCACGACCGAGCCCGTGACGTGCTCGCCCAGCGTGAGCGCACTCTCCAGCAGGCGTGCTGCGGCTCCGACACCGCAGCCTGCTCACTAAATTATGACTCCGGGTGTCTCATCGCTGTTGTCAGGTTCCGTTTGCCTGCAAGCCGTTTGCCTGCGCCTACACACTCCGCCATATGTTGGTAGCGGGACTTATGGTTGTGGGGCGGCTTGCCCCGCTCCTGGGCTCTCGGGCGCGTAGAGGGAGCGGGGACCCCCCCCTTTGGGGATGCCTCGATCGGCATCGCGGAGGGTGGCATGTGCACGCCCATGCCACCCTCCGCCGGGGGGTCACTCCCGTGTCCATCAGTCCCTCGTGGGAAGGCGATCGGAGAAGCGGCTGGCGCTGGGCGTCTACGTCTTATTCGCTGGCTCGACGACGATTCGCCCGCGCCCGCGTTTGACCACATAGCCGCCGGAACGAATCGCAAGCTTGCCTTGCTCAACAAGGGACCAAAGACTTTCGGCGATCAACTCGGCGTTCCGGTCGCTCGCCCTTGCGGTTGCTTGCCGGGAGAGCCACTCGGCGAACGCTCGCTCGCCGATATCTTCGCCGACGGACTTGCGAAGTGCGTTCAGCTTGCGGAGGTGGCCCTTCGTTAGAGCACTCTCTTCAATGTTCCTCGAGGATGTCTGCGGCATAGCTCTCCCTTCCGTGATACTTATGTGCTGAGACCGTGGTCTGATTATAGCAGATTAGGGCCTTCGTCAACCTCCTCCCGCCGATGGGGTCTCCACGGCGGCTCTCCTTGAGGGGAGCTATGATCTTCGATCCCTGTAAGCAGGTCCGCTTGGATGCGGCGAATCTTCCTGACCACCTGGCAGACCTGACGAGCGGCCTCGGGGGTCTCGGCATAGTAGTTCGCGTGGGCGAGGTGATCGCGCAGATCACGGATCTCATTGAAGTCGCGCTTTAGTTGTTTCCCACTTCCGGAGACCAGCTCCTCCTTGCGTAGGATCGTGGCCTTGTCCGAGAGCTGAGTGAACATGATTGCGCTGATGAACCCGTCTTCCTGCTTGGCCGTGCCGATCTTCTTCAGGACTTCGTCCCGCCTCTGGTCGCTCAACAGTTCGAGCCACCCCGTGGGGTCGTCAGGCCATTCTGTCTCGATCCGTTCGGCCATTGCGATCTCGAGGCTGGTCATCAGGGTGAAGATCGCTGCGCGCACCGGCAGTCGCTACAGATCGGACAGGGTGACCAGGCCAGCGACCTCATTACCTGAGACGACGAGCCGCGCCGGTGACCTGCCCCCAAAAGCGGTACCACCTAGAGTGTTAGTCCAAGCACCTCCTTTTGGCTGGGGGGTGGTCCAAGAAGCAGAGGTAGGTTGAGCAGCTTTGGGTCTGGCCGGATCGCTTCGGGGGCCGGGGGTCGATAACCCAGAGAGCTGTGCGGTCGATGCGTGTTGTATTCGCGCCGCCACTGCTCGATCAGCACCTTCGCCTCCTCCAGCGAATGGAAGATTTCGCGCTTCAGCAGCTCGTTTCGGAGCGTGCCGTTAAAGCTCTCATTGTAGCCGTTCTCCCACGGGCTGCCCGGCTCGATGAACAGCGTCTTCACGCCTAGCTCACCGAGCCACTGCCGAACCACTTGGGCCGTGAACTCCGGACCGTTGTCGGAGCGAAGATTCGCCGGTGGACCGTGCTCGGCAAACAGCTCGCTCAGCGTCTGCAGAACATCGTCCGCCTGAAGCCTGCGAGTCACCACGATCGCCAGGCACTCCCGGCTGTACTCATCCAGCACCGTCAGCATCTTGAGCGGCCGTCCATCATGCGTCCGGTCCGCCACGAAGTCATACGCCCATACATGGTGTCGGTACAGGGGCCGCAGTCGGATACAAGAACCGTCGGTCAGCCACAGCCTTCCCTCGTTTCGGCTGCTTACTTGGCACCTTGAGCCCCTCCTGTCTCCAGATCCGCTCCACCCGCTTGTGGTTCACGGCCCAGCCCTCCGTCCTCAGCATCCCCGTCACCATCCGGTACCCGTAGCGTCCAAACCGTCGGGCCACCTTCACCACGTCCTGTCTCAGCGCCTCCTCGTCCTCCCTCCGCTTCGGGATCCGACGCTGCGTCGAGCGCGCCTGGCCCAACACCCGGCACGCCTTCCTTTCGCTCACCCCAAGCCGCTGGCGTACTTGCACCACGCACCGCCTGCGCCACTCGGGGCTCAGTAGTTTCCCTTGGAGGCTTCCTTCAAAATCAGGTTGTCGACCGTCAGATCCGCCACCGCCTGCTTCAGGCGTTGGTTTTGCTTCTCGAGCTCCTTGAGACGCTTCGCCTGGCTCAGCTTCATTCCCCCGTACTCCCGCCGCCATCGGTAGTACGTTTGCTCGCTCACCCCCAGGTCTCGCCACACCTCTTTGGTCGTATTGCCGTTCGCCAGGGCCACCTCTGCCTTGCGTAACCGGTTGATGATCTGTGCCGGACTCAGCCTCTTTGGTGCGGCCATTGTGCCCTCCCCTTTCGTGTCTTGACCCCGTCCAGATTCTAAAACTGGACTCGGTCTCGTTTTAGGGGGTCAGATCAGAAAGTTCGAAGACGGAAAGCCCGTCTCAACCCAACAGCGGAAAAACGCCGTCTGAAACATTTACACACCTTTATTGACCCAACCTCCGCTCGACCAACGCGAGGTGCCTGAACCCAGCGAGGTGTGTCCCGATTGCAAGCCCGCCGGCGCCTGTGAACAACTCCAACGAACGCGGGAGGAAGGGGGTTGGCTGGGTGCTAGTGGTCCAAGCGGCGGTTATCGGCCGACGCTCGAGAATTGACAGAGGTCCTTCGGTGGCTCGGCGCGGCCTGCGGTTCCAGAGTCTCGCCAGCGAGGTAGGTGGCCCAGTAGATCATGAGCCGGCGGTTGGCGCAGGTCGGCTGCTGCGCGTCCCGGTTCCGTTTCCACTTCCGAGGCCCGCGCGGTCACCGCCCCCTGTGTCTTCCCCGGTCCTGGCATCCAGATACGCGGCTGGGGGTAACGGTGGCCGGGTCGATCTCTCCCCGGATCTCACCTGGCAAGAGTCTTTTCCGGCTTCTTTCCCGAATTCTCAAAGCTTCTCTAACAGGTCAGACTTTATTTTATGGAATTTGACCTGCCCCGAAGAGCGGTACCACAACCTATGTTAGTCCCAGCACCTGTGGAGGGCGGTGAAGGACGGGCATCCTCAGGAACCAGGGCGACGGCTTAATCGCCTCAGGGGCCGGGGGAAAGCCGCCGCAGGCGCTGTGGGGTCGGACGGTATCGTACTCGCGCCTCCATTGCTCGACCAGCACGGCCGCCTCCGCCAACGAGCAGAAGATCTCCCCGTTCAACAGCTCGTCCCTGAGCTTGCCGTTGAAGCTCTCGTTGTAGCCGTTCTCCCACGGGCTGCCCGGCTCGATAAAGAGCGTCTCGACGCCCACGCGCCCCAACCACCACCGCACGGGCTTCGCGGTGAACTCCGGTCCGTTGTCCGACCTCAGATACTCGGGAGGGCCCGTGTCGGACGAACAGATCGTCCAGCACCTCGAGCACGTCGTGCGAGCGGATCTTGCGAGCCACCACGATCGCCAGGCACTCCCTCGTGTGCTCGTCCAGCACTGTCAGCAGCTTCAGCGCACGCCCGTCGTGCGTCCTCGAGGCCACGAAGTCGTACGACCAGACGTGGCCCCGATACAGCGGCCTCAGCCGGATGCACGATCCGTCGTTGAGCCACAGCCGACCTCGCTTCGGCTGCCGCTCCGGGACCTTCAGCCCCTCCTGCCTCCAGATCCGCTCCACCCGCTTGTGCTTCACCCCCCAGCCCTCGATGCGGAGCGTGTCCGTGACGCGTCGCTAGCCGTAGCGGCCGAATCGACTCGCGAGTCGCACGATATCACCTCGGAGCGCCCCCTCGTCACTCGCCACTTTCCTCGCCCGGCGCTGGGTCGTGCGTGGCTGCCCGAGCACCCGGCACGCTCTCCTCTCCGACGCCCCGAGCTGCTGACGTACACGCACCACACAACGTCGTCGGCCCTCGGGGCTCAGAAGTTTCCCTTGGCCGCTTCCTCCACGATCAGCTTGTCCAGTGTCAAGTCCGCCACTGCTCGCTTCAGGCGCCCGTTCTCGCGCTCGAGCTCCTTCAGGCGCCGTGCCTGGCTCACCTTCATCCCGCCGTACTCCCGCCTCCACCGGTAGTACGTCTGCTCGGTGATGCCGAGCTCCCCCCTGATCAGCTTCACGGATTTGCCGCCGGCCAGACCGACCTCTGCCTCCCGCACTGCAGTGATGATCTGCTCCGGAGTGTGTCGCTTCCTTCCCATCCTGACCTCCTCGCTGAAAAGCTTCGGACCAGGTCGATCCTAACATTGCACCTGGTCTCGTTTCAGCGGGTCAGGTCATTTTGCTGGAACATCAACGCCCGACAGACCGCTCGAGCCGCCGTCGGCTCGGCCGTCACGTCTCGTGGGCGCCGTCGACCGGGTGGTCTTCCTCGTGAGATCCGAGCACTAGAGCGCGGTTCAGGGAATAACTCCCGGGAACCCATAAACCCTCGCTATCTGGGCCGGCGATCCTCTTCCCGAAGTTCTGCGCGCGCTGAATGGAGGCTTCCTCCCTGTCGATGTATGCCCTTTCCCCGGCCTCTCGGTCCCGGCGTTCATCCTCCGTCTCACCTTCGACGCGGAAGAACATTGGGCCGGACAGTCGATCCGCCGCGGACAGGCGTTCTCCCACCCATTGCAGGAGAAGGGCACGTGGGTCTGTGTCGGCCGACTCTCCCTGCAGCTCATGCGCCATGACAGACTCTCCCCAGGCTCTGGCGTTCTCCGGGTTTCGGTCGTGAGCAGCCAGAACCGCGTCCTTGAGGGAACCGTGCTCGTATCGGACCGGCCACCCCGACCTCCCGGACATGAGGCCGACGAGGAACCCCACCATCAGGGAGTAGCGGACGGCGTCACTCTCTTCCCGTGCCGTGCGCGCCTCGCTCAAGACGGCAAGCATCTGTAGAACTCCGGCCGCCCAGTCGAGACCGCCCTTGCCGGGGGAATGTTCGTCCAGCGGGTGGTCCGACCTCAGCCTGGCTACAACCGTCCGCCGGATCTCGCCAACCTGGTCCAGATCCCGCTTCTAGGCGGCATCGGAGATGTCATCGAAGAGGGCCTCTGACTTGATCCCCGGCAGGCGACCGAAAAACGCGAGTCCACCCGCCACCCCGAGGTGGAACATCCCCGACCGCCGGCGCAGGGCCACACCCGCCAGCGGGGCGACACGCGCTCACAGGCTCTCTCGACACCCGTGGCTGGTGCCTCTACGATAAGGCGGCAGATGACCACCGCGCCCATGCACATGACGGCGAAGAGAACCCTTTATTTGGCGAACCCCTACGGCTTCTCCGCGCAACAGCGCGGCGGACCGTTACCCAAGCTTGTGGGGGCGCTGGAGTCGATGGGAGCTGACGTGTGGGAGCCGTTCGCCCGTAACAACCAGATCCACCGGGCGAGTGCGGGTTGGGCGTATCGGATCGGGCAGGCCGATCTGCGGGACGTGCGCGAGGCCGATGGACTGTTCGCCGTGGTCAACGGCTGTCCGCCGGATGAGGGCGTCATGGTGGAGCTTGGCCTAGCGATCGCGTGGGAGAAGCCGGTGTTCCTGTTCAGAGACGATTTTCGCCGATGCACCGACAGCGAGGTCTACCCGCTCAATCTGATGTTGTTCACCGGCCTGCCCGCGGTCGGCTGGGAAGCCGCGTGGTACGGCTCGATCGAGGAGATCGCTGATCCCGGCAAGGCGCTCGCACGCTGGTTGCGGCATGACTGGCCGCCCGGCTCGGCGTCGGCCGAGGCGGATCCGATAGAAGTATGAGAGCGCTCACCGCCGGGCTGCCGCTCAGGAACTCTGCCGCGAGGGAATCTGAAACAGCTGCCGCACGGGGTCCCAAATCACCACGACGATGTGGCGGCGCGCTCATACCGCATAGCCGCCGACCACGACGCCGCCGACCACGACGCCGCCGAGGCGGGCGTCGCCGGGAGTGGCATGATTGCTCCCATGCACTAGGCCGAGGGAGAGCGCGGCTCCGTCGAACACATGTTTCCACAGCAGGATTGACGTGACACCCGGAAGCTGAGCCAGCTATTCTCTGACTCCTCGGAGTAAGTGAGGAGTCATGAGGAAGAGTAGGTTCACGGAAGAGCAGATCATCGGGATCCTACGGGAGGCGGAGGCGGGCGGAGCGACGAAAGAGGTATGCCGACGCCACGGGATCAGCCACGACACGTTCTATCGGTGGAAGAAGAAGTACGGGGGCCTTGAGGTCAGTGACGCGAGGCGGTTGAAGGCACTTGAGGACGAGAACCGACGGCTCAAGCGCATCGTGGCCGACCAGGCGCTGAACCTTCAGGTGCTGAAGGACCTGCTGGGAAACGAGTTGTGACGGCCGGGGAGCGGCGCCAGGTCGTCCGGAGGGTGCAAGCCGCCGAGAAGGCCTCGGAGCGTCGAGTGGTCCGTTGGACAGGCTTCCCGCGTTCAACGATCCGGTACCGAAGCGAGCGCCCAGCTCAGGAGGGGTTACGTGCGAGGATCCGGGAGCTCGCGGGCGAGCGGCCTCGCTGGGGCTACCGACGCATCCACGTGCTTCTGCGCCGCGAGGGATGGCTGGTGAACCGGAAGCGGATCCACCGGCTCTACCGCGAGGAAGGGCTCGCGGTGCGGCGAAAGGGTCGGAGACGACGGAGCCAGGTACCACGACCGGTGCGTGACCCACTCGGCCATCCGAACGAGCGGTGGAGCGTGGACTTCATCATGGACACGCTGAGTACGGGCCGAGTGTTCCGGTGCCTCGCGGTGATCGACGAGTTCAGCCGCGAGTGCCTGGCACTCCACGTCGCTCACTCGATCCCTGCGGCGAGCGTGATCGAGGTGCTCGA
The DNA here is from genome assembly GCA_965198065.1 of Longimicrobiales bacterium. Lineage (GTDB taxonomy): Bacteria > Gemmatimonadota > Gemmatimonadetes > Longimicrobiales > Gaopeijiaceae > SHZS01. The sequence continues at coordinate 2,701,073 of CBDAON010000004.1, forward strand.
GAGACTTCGGGAGGAACGCGGCTTGCCGGAGCGCGTGATCTGCGACAACGGCTCCGAGTTCACGAGCCGTGCCTTCGACGCCTGGGCCTACTCCCGGGACCTCAAGATAGAATACATACAGCCGGGCAAGCCGATTCAGAACTGCTTCGTCGAGAGCTTCCTCGGGAGCTTCAGGGACGAGTGCCTGAACCTCCACTGGTTCCTCTCCCTACGGGATGCGAGGCACACGATCGAACGCTGGAGGCAGGACTACAATCGCGTCCGACCCCACAGCGCCCTGGGCGATCTCCCACCTGCGGACTTCGCCCTCAACCACCACATGGAGTCAGGGAATAAACGGATCAACTAAGGGTGTCACGTCAGGATGACATGCGATCTGCCGTGGTCACGTTTCTCCTTCTCCTTACACTGGCGGCGTGTTCCGAGGGCCCCTTTTCGCCCGTTACTGAGGCGGAGGAACAGGAAGTCAAGGTGGCCATCGCGGGCCGGTCCTTTCGCCAGTTCGATCCCTCGAAGGACGGGAGCCCCAGGAAGGGTGTGATCATCCATTTCTTCAGCGGTGTCGGCCTCTGGGCACAGTATTCCGAGGGCGGCCACGCTCTAGATGAATGGGAGATTGTCACCAGCGACTATCGCATCGAACAGACTCGCGATGGTTCGATCATCAGGATCCATTTCACCTCGCCTCGCTCGGAACGCAACCTTCCGACCGCCTGCAGCGATTGTGTCGAATCATCGGGGTTCTCCATTTCTATCCGGGACGTGTTCGACGCCGGGAGGATCAGGTTCCGCGTGGACGACCCACAGGACAACTTGCCCTCCCCGTTCCCGGTATTCGGATCCTGGACCAGCTTCGAGGAAGACATCTACTACGACTGACTCGCATTGGCGGCCAAATCGAAGGACTGCCCGATCCAGCCATGGAGTCGCCCCGGATTTTCTGGAGTGTTCGTGCACAAGGCACTGTTGGCTGAAGGCTTAACGTCCGGCCGTGGACGGTCCGTCCGTCCGGCTGCGACCGAGGCGGTGGTGACGCGTGTGCGGACGGCGCTCGAGGCCTCGCGTGGCTACGTGTTCGGCCATGGGATCGCGCTGCAGCCGAGCCTGGAGCTCGGGCTCAGGCGCGGACGTCGCCGGGAGCCTGATCGCAGCGGACCCGCTGACCGGCCTGTCGGTCGACGTGCGGGTGCGGACGCTGCTCGTGCATCAGGACGAAGGGTTCAGGGAACGGGGCGTGTCGCTGTCGTTCAGCTACGACCCGACGCCACAGACGCCGCTGGGGCTGACGGCGCGGGTCGCGCCCTCGTGGGGCGGTCAGGCGATGAGCGGTGCCGACGCGCTCTGGGGCCGGGAGACGATGGCGGGGCTCGGGGAAGCAGGCCCGGGATCGGGCAACCGCCTCGATGCCGAGCTCGGCTACGCGCTGCCGGTCGGGAGCCGCCTGGTGGGGACGCCGAGGTTCGGAGTCACGACCTCCGAGATGGGCCGCGACTACCGGCTGGGCTACAGCCTCGCTGTGGTGCAGGGCGGCGCCATGAGCTTCCAGTTGGGCCTCGACGCCCAGCGCCGCGAAAGCCTGCTGGGCCAGGAAGACGCCGCCCATAGCCTGCTGGGCCGAATCACCGCGACCTGGTAGACGTGGGCGGCTCGGTACTGTCCCCGGCGCACCGGGTGTCTTTCTAGCGTCGTACTCCGGGCGATGGCCATCGCGCGTGCGGTAGGGTCTTGGTCCCCCGGAACTGGCCACCCTGCTGATATCGATGTCATGCACCGCGGTGTAGCCCCTCGCCGCGATCCGCCGGCCGGCCTTCGACTCACTTAGCACCACCACCCTCCGAGGCGGCATCCGGTCGCGCTCGGCCACGCGCCGCAGTGCATAAGCGGGTCCTCATATGCCGGGTCTCGACCGGTAACTGCCATGGAGACGCTGACGAAGCAGTTCGAATCTCGAGTGACCGGGTTTCTCGAGCGCACGGGACTGAAGCCGTCGATGTTCGGTCTGCGGGCGGCGGGCGATCCGAACCTGATGCGGCAGCTACACCTGGGCCGCCCACGCTCAAGCTGGCCGACCGGGTTCTGGCCTTCATGGACGCCCACGACCAGGGCCATGAGGATCGCGTTTCATCCCGGAGCCGCCCGCTAGGAAATGCTTCCTTGAGAGGCAGGAGAGACAGAGCGGTGGCCAGGGCGATGGAACAGGGAATGGACGTGCCCGTCCACCTCGCCCCTCCGGCAAGCTTCGCTCCTTCGCCTCCTCCGGGAACCTCCGCTACGGTCCACTGGATTCCCGTTCAGAAAGAGGGGTGTAATGATGGGATAGTAGCCAGGTCATAATCTCTATCTCTATTATTAACAATGCTTTATAATTATCTCGGCACGGCTGGTGGAACCGGAGCCGTTTCTACGTGAGCTCGCCGGGCCGCGAGGCGGCGATCGCCCTAGAGGAACTGGGTACCCAAGTGCTGGATCCGCTTATCGACCGGCTCCAAGGGCGAGACCCGGTCGGTCGTGAGAATGCCGCGTTCGCTCTGGGCCTCATCGAGAGTTCCCAGGCCCTCGAAGCACTCAGCGACGCCGTGCGTCAGGACGTAACGGCCCTGGTCCGAGCCCGGGCCGCATGGGCTATCGGTATGATCGAGGATCCCGCCGCTGCGGAGGCCCTAATGGAGGCTGTAGAGGACGAAGATCCGACGGTCTGGGGGTAGGCGATAAGGGCGCTGGGCATGCTCGTGCGACGGAGCGGCTTCGAGGGCATCGACCGCGGCGAGCTGGCCGATGCCGTCAGGCGGGCAATCCGGCGCGACCTGTAACAGGCTCACTGGGTAGACTCGGGGAAAAGGACGGGGATGACGGAAATGATGAAGATGACGGGACTTTTGGAACGATGCGCGATTCGCGGGCTGCTGAGGTTCTGACTATCGAGCCTGACACTGCCTCTCTGGTGGCCCGGGCCCGGAACGGGGACGTGTCGGCCTTCGAGGCCGTGTATCGCCTGCACTGCCAGCGCGTCTTCACGGTGTGCGTGCAGCTGACGGCCGATCGGGGCGAGGCGGAGGAGCTGGCGCAGGATGCCTGGGTCCGGGCTTGGAAGCGGATCGATTCGTTTCGGGGCGACGCGACATTCGGCACATGGATGCATCGGCTGACCGTGAACCTCGTCCTGGATCGAAAGCGACGAGAGACGCCCGTTGGCGCGGGCGTATGGTCTCGATGGACTGCGACGGCGCCCAGGTGGGGCGGGCCCCTGAGATCAAGTCCCGGCTAGATCACATGGAGAGCCAGATGGCGCAGATGCAGGCTACCCTGGATCATTTAGCGGATACGCGTGCATTCGACCGCCAGCTCTCGACAGGGTCTGACGTGGAGGGGAGCTGACCGAACTGGCGGTGAAGCTGAGGAGGGCGGGGAAGTGCGTGCCAAGCGAACGACGGGAACGTCGCACCGCACGGCCAGCTTCCGCGGTCTCGTAGTGCCTCCTGAAGCCGCGCCTCGACTCTTGCTCTAGTGCCTCCGAGTCAGCACCTTCGTCGCCGTGGGTGATCCCCTCCCGAGCCGGGAGTCTGCGTGAGCCAACCGCTCAAGGGTGCCTCGCCAGGCCGGTCTGCCCCCCCGGATTCCGCGCCCGTTCCGGTCCGACGAATCACACGCCGCGCCGTCGCCAGTTGGGTACTCTACGACCTGGCGAACACCATTTTTTCGATGGGCGTGGTTTCGCTGTACTTCTCACTCTATGTGCGTGACAACGTTGGAGCGGATCGGGCAGACACGATCTACGGGATCATCACGGCGATCTCGATGGCGGTGATCTTTGTCGTCTCTCCGCTGCTCGGGGCCATGACCGACCGGGCCCGTCGCCGGATGCCCTTCCTCGTGACAAGCACGATCATTTGTGTCACGCTGACCGCGCTGCTCGCGCGTGCCGGGTTCATGGCCACCGCGATCGTGTTCGGTTTCGCGAACGTCGCCTACCAGGCCGGCCTGCAGTTTTATGACGCGCTCCTTCCGGAGGTCAGCACTCCGGAAAACCGGGGCCGTATTGGAGGCATCGGCATAGGCGTAGGATACCTCGGGGCGTACCTCGCGGTCGGGATCGGCCTCCTTCTCGGGACTGAGGACAAAGCGCGGATCTTCGGGATGATTGCGCTCGCCTTTCTCCTCTTCGCCCTTCCTTGTTTCTTCTTCGTCGGGGAGCGCGGCAATCCCAGTCCGAGACCCATCGACCTGCGCATGGCGATCGCGTCCACGCGCGAGACCATTCGGACGCTCCGCTCGAGCCAGGAATTCCCTGGGCTGCTCCGATTCCTCATCGGCCGCGTATTCTACACGGACGCGATCAACACCGTGATCTCGATCATGGCGCTCTACACCGTGAACGTGGCGGTGTCCGCGGGCCTCTCGGAGAGGGAGAGCCAGCAACAGGCCCAGCTCATTCTAATGGGCGCCATCACGTTCGCGGTCATCGGCGGGTTCGTGTGGGGATGGCTCACGGACCGCTGGGGGCCGAAACGCACGCTCACATTCGTGCTCCGCGCGTGGATGATGACGTTCATACTCGCCGCATGCGTCGGCATCGTCGGCCTGCCTCTTTGGACGCTCTTTGTCGTGGCGGCATCGGCCGGTTTCTCGCTCGGCGGGGTCTGGGCGGCGGACCGGCCCTACATGCTGCGCCTTACACCGCCAGCACGTGTCGGCGAATTCTACGGACTGTACGGAATGGTTGGCCGCTTCTCCGCGATCACCGGGCCCGGTATCTGGGCCGCCGTGACGTATGTGACCGTGCAGCAGATCGGACTCCTGCCGCGCGTCGGCCAGGGTATTGGGATTCTGGTTCTCCTCGTGTTGATCGTCGTGAGTTACGTCATCCTCGGGAAGGTGTCCGATGAGCCACGGTCCTGGTCCGCAAGCGATCTGCACCCTGGTGGGCAGTGATTGGCATGACTGCGGGGAGGTGTGGTCGAGAGCGTTAGCGTGATGTACCTTTTGCCGCTTTTCTCCCTCCTGGGGCAGCTTGCAGTCCGGATCTTCTACCGCCTCCGGATCGTGGGCGACGTGGTGCCTCGAGAGGGTCCGGCGCTGCTCGTCGCCAATCATCCCAACTCACTGATAGACCCGGTGCTCGTGATTGGCGCCGCTGGACGGCGCGTACGGTTCCTGGCGAAGGCACCGCTCTTCAGCGATAAGATGGTGGGCTGGCTCGTGCGCGGGTCGGGAGCGGTCCCCGTGTATCGGAAGGTGGACGATCCCGAGCACATGGAGCGAAACGTAGAGATGTTCAGCGCGGTTCACGCCGCGCTCGAGGAGGGTGACGCGGTCGGGATCTTCCCGGAGGGGGTGAGCCACAGCGAGCCGGCGCTCGTTCCGTTCAAGACCGGAACCGCGCGGATCGCGCTCGGGGCGGCCCCCCGCCTGGGGGGCGCCTTTCCCATCGTTCCCGTTGGCCTCGTGTTCCGGGCGAAGCACGTCTTTCGGTCGAGCGCGCTGATCGTGGTCGGCAGTCCGATCGAGTGGAGCGAGCTGGCCGCGCGAGCAGACGAAGATCGCGGAAGCGGAGTGCCCGATCCGGAGCTGGTGGACGAGCTCACGCAACGGATCCGATCTGCCCTTCGCCGTGTGACCATCAACCTCGAAGACTGGGCGGATGCGCCGGTCGTCGAATCCGCGTTGGACGTGTGGGAGACGGAGTTCGGAGCGTCGCGCGGAGTGGGGCGGGTTACGCGGATGGGGGTGACGGCCGCGCTGCTCCGTCGGCTGCGAATGGATCGGGCCCCGGAGGTAGAAACGCTGGTTTCGGAGCTCGTCGCCCACGCCCGGCGTCTCGGGCGACTGCACCTTAGGCCGCAGGATCTCGAGCGTGACACGGGGGCCCCGGCCGCAATTCGCTGGAGCGCGCGGCGCCTCGTGTTCGTCTCAGTGCCCTTGATCGTGACGGCGCTGGCGGGCTTCGTTCTCTTCTGGATTCCGTATCAGTTCACAGGCAGGGTCGCGGAGCGGAGGCGCCCGGACCCGGACCGGGTCTCGACGCACAAGCTTCTCGCGGGGATCGTCGTGTACGGGACCTGGATCGTTCTCTTGGCCGCGGTGGGGGGCTTCGTCCACCCGTTGGTGGGCTTCGCCATCATCGTGCTCGCGCCGGTGATCGGGTTCGTGGGTCTCCAGGTTCGGGAGCAGTGGCGCGGCGCATGGGCCGACGTACGGAGCTTCCTCCTCCTACGCTCGCGGCGGCGCCTGGTCGCCACCCTCTCGGAGCGACAGCGGGATCTGGCCCGGCGCCTCGACGGAGTGTACCGAGCCCACGGTGTGACCCCCTCGTAGAAGAGGAGTCCCGCAGCGCAGGTCGTCAGTGCCCGAAGCATCCCGTCAGCGTGGCCGTGCCCAGCACATGTCCTGCCATCACAGCGGTGAGGGCGGCGTGATCGCTCTCCGCGGATTGTGCCGTAACCCTCGGGTACGGAGTGGTAAGGATGGCACAGGGGCAGGGAAGAGGACCCGAGAGTTTGGCTCAACCGTACCATACTAGTACACAATAGTACCACGTCGCTAGTACGGCGTTGACGGACTGCAAATCCTCTATCCCCGGTTCGAATCCGGGCGGCGCCTCTAGGGTCAAACAGCAGATACCGGAAAGACTTACGTAAATAGCGGAGGAGCCCAACAGGCCCTCCGCTATGGCCCTCGCTGGCGGGAGGGCGATCTCCGAGCGATCATCCGGCCTATCAGCAACGCGAGCCCGACCACGCACAACCATCCAAAGATGTCACCGATCTGGGCGTATATGGTGCGACGCCTCCGTACAGGAACCTGGGATATCATGATCCGCTCAGGGGTCGTGAAGTGGTCCATGGCAGCCGAGACGTTGCCCTGATAGTCGGTGGCGAGCGACAGGCCATCGTTGGCTTGGCGGACCATTGAAAAGCTGTTTTCGATAGAGCGGTAGAATGACAGATAGCATTACGGTAGTACGAGACTCTTGCGGGACTTCGCCCGGGGCCTCTAATTGATAGATACATGGAGTAGTGTATGGTCCGCCTGGGCGCGGAGGTGTGCCCCTGGCGGGAAGCTCGGTTGCTCGGCTCTATTTTGTGGGACTACAGGTACCTAAAGAGGAGGCGCAGCTCATGGAAGGGACGCGCTTGCACCGGTGGATCCTGGCGGGGGCCCTGGCCCTCGTGGCGACCGTCGTGCTCGGAGGTACTATCTCCGCGCAGACGACCGATCGGCAGATCACCTTTGCCGACGATGTCGCGGCGATCATCCAGGAGAACTGTCAGATCTGCCACCAGCCGGGTGGGATCGCCCCCATGGCGCTCAGGAGCTATGAGGAGATCCGGCCCTGGGCCCCGCTGATCCGCGAGAAGGTCGCAGCGAGTGAGATGCCACCCTACGCGTATGATAGGGACATCGGCATTCAGGAGTTGAGGGAAGACTGGCGGCTCTCGCTGGACGAGATCGCCACGATCGTGTCGTGGGTGGATCAGGGTGCCGCGCTGGGAAACGTGGCGAACCTGCCTCCTCCGATCCAGCTTCCGAATCCGGACGAGTGGAGGATGGCGGAGGCGTTCGGGCCTCCGGATCTCGTGGTCGGCACGCCGGGGATCACGGTTCCCGGGCAGGGGACCGACATGTTCTTCGGGCCGATCATGCGGACCGACCTCGCGGAGGAGCGCTGCATCAAGGCGCTGCAGGTGAAGCCCGGGGTCGGCAACGCGAAGTCGGTCGTCCACCACGCCAATTCGTCGTTCCAGCTCCTTCAGGAAGACGGGACGTACGAGCGGGCGGGCCGCTCGACCGAGTACGCGATGGGCAAGTTCGGGGAGATCATCCCCGAGGGAACGTGTCGGACGATCCCTGCGGACGCGTGGGTGCAGTGGGACATCCACCTGTTCCCCGGTGGCGTCGGTGGGGCCGCCTCGGGCGAGGAGATTTCGGGCGACATCGTGGAGCTCGGCATCTGGCTGCATCCCGAGGGCTACGAGTGGGAGTACGAGCAGAGTCTGTCCAGCTACGGAATCGACGAGACCGAGCTGGTCATCCCGCCCCACGGGACGCACATGGCGGTGGGCTACCACTCGTTCGACCACCCTGTGCGGATCGACCAGTTCCAGCCGCACGGACACTTGAGGCTGCGCCACGCGTCGCTCGAGATCTTCTATCCGGAGACCGGACGGACGGAAGTGGTCAGCATGATCACGAACTGGAGCGCGACCTGGCACCACAGCCACATCTACGAAGATGACGTGGCTCCGCTCGTTCCGGCGGGCGCGGTTCTGATCCTCAAGCAGTGGTATGACAACACGGCCGACAGTCCGAACAACCCCGACCCGGATATGTGGGTCCTCGGGGGGGGCCGGACGGCGGACGAGATGGACCACGCGTGGATCGGGATCACGCACCTCGACCAGGAAGGCTATGAGCGCCTCCTGGCGGAGAGGGAAGGGCAGCAGCAGCAGGTGGCTCAGGCGGCGGGCAACTGACGCGGGCACCGCTTGCCCTGCCCGAGCTAGCGGGTGAGATGGGGGTCGAAGGAGCCACCTGAGCTGTCGGGTCCTTCGATCCCCATTTGTTTGGGGTCGATGGCAGGCGGTCGCGGCGAGCCGAAGGTGTCCCCTTGGTGGCGGTCGCACGGGTACTTTGAAAGGAGTGAACATGACGCGGCTTCGCATGGTCCCATTCGGGGTGGCGCTCGCGTTCTTCGTTTGGGGTGGCACGTGCCCGGCAGACTTGGAGGCGCAACGGCCGAATCTTCCCCTTCAGCCGCGGCCGGGGGGCGACTACTTCATCATCCCCGTCATGGAGGGGTGGTACGACAACGGCGACGGGTCGATTACGGTCTCGTTCGGCTACCTCAATCGGAACGATGAAACCGTCGAGATTCCGTTAGGCGAGAACAATTTCATCGAGCCGGCCAGCTTCGGCGGGATGCAGCCCACCGTGTTTGAGCCAGGCCACGAACGAATCTTCACGGTGACGGTCCCGGCCGACCTGGCACAGACGGGCATCTGGTGGACGATTCGCTCGTTCGGAGACGAGGCGCGCGTGCCGGGCCGGAGGGTGGTACCTGGCTACGAGCTGGACAAGCGTCCGCTACCCAACGGCGCGATGGCTCCCCTCGTTTATTTCGAGGAGGGTGGAGAGGTGGGCCAGTACCCGTCGGGCGTCATGGCGAGGACTGTGGAGAGGGTCAGGGTCGGCGAGCTTCTGACCCTCACGCTGCACACGAGTGACACGGCCGTGCGGACGCCGTACCAGCGTTCCACGCCCTCGGAACCGCCCACCGTGAGGGTGGCGTGGGTGAAGCACCAGGGGCCGCCGGGCGAGATCGAGTGGGTCCGTCACCCGTCGACCCCCGTCCCGGAAGAGCCGGCCGATGCGCCGCCCGGAGGTGGCAGGGGTCGTGGGGGCGGTCAGGGCGGCCAGGACGAGCCCCCACCACCGAGCGAGATCGAGCTTCCGACCGGAGGGGGAACGGCTCTGGTGCAGGCCCGCTTCCCCGCTCCCGGGGAGTACCTGCTTCGGGCCCGGGTCAACCCCTCGGACGCCGGCGGGGGTCAGTGCTGCTGGACAAACGGGTACGTACGAGTCAACGTGACGCCGTAGCAAACCTTCAGCGTTTCGTGGCTTCTCGACGCGGCGGGCTGCGGCCCGCCGCGTCTCTTTTTTGCACGCCCGACAGGGGGAAACGGGACCGACCGAGTCAGGCCGAAGGGGGAAAGATGGGGATTATAACCTTAACTTGACAGACCAACAAGTTAGCGGCTATTCTTTCTAGTAGAGCAAAGGAGATGAAAGAATGGCCGGAAAAGCCTACCGCGAAGGGATCACCCTCGCACAGTTGACCAGCCTGTTTCCCAATGAGGAAGCGGCTACCGAGTGGTTCGAGAGCAACGTATGGGGCGGCGAGCGATGCTGCGGGCATTGCGGCAGCCTCAACACCAAGCTGGTCCCCAATGCGAAGCCGATGCCGTACTGGTGCCCCGATTGCCGGAAGTATTTCAGCGTACGCACCGGAACGGTCCTGCGTCGCTCGCACATATCGCTCCAGGACTGGGCCTTCGGGATCTATCTCGAAGTGACGAACCTCAAGGGCGTGTCCAGCATGAAGCTGCACCGCGACCTGGGGATCAGCCAGAAATCAGCATGGCACATGCTCCACCGCATCCGCGAGACGTGGGCCCCGTTGCGCGAAAGCTTCGCTGGCCCTGTCGAGTTCGACGAGACCTACATCGGCGGGAAGGAAAAGAACCGGCACGCGAGCAAGCGCCAGGATCTGGGGCGTGGCCCCGTGGGCAAGACGGCGGTCGTCGGGGCGAAAGACAGGGCGACGAACCGCGTGAAGGCCCGCGTCGTCAAGCATACGGACGGGCCGACGCTTCATCGTTTCGTCCGGGCCAGCGCGGAAGACGGCGCGAAGCTCTACACGGACGACGCTGCTGCCTACAAGGGCCTAGAGAACCACGAGACGGTCAAGCACTCGGGTCCGTGAGTACGTCAACGGGATGGCCCACACGAACGGCATAGAGAGTTTCTGGTCGATGCTCAAGCGCGGATACTACGGGGTCTACCACAAGATGAGCGAGAAGCACCTGCAGCGCTACGTCAACGAGTTCGCCGGCCGCCACAACATGCGCGAGATGGACACCATCGACCAGATGCGCCACGTCGTCTCCGGGATGGTTGGGCGGCGCCTCATGTACCGGGACCTGGTCTAGGATGCCGAAGAAGGAGACGCCGAAGACTGGTAACCCGTTCTACCGAGGCGCCAGCCCCGAGGAAGTTGCGCGCGCACTCCTCCAGCGCGCCCCCCCGAAGAAGCCGAAGGCCAAGCCCGACCCCCCGAAGGAGCGAAGCCCCGACGATTGACCCTACCGAAGAAAATACGTAGGATGGAGAAGCGCCCGGCGGGGGCAAAACCCGTCCGGGCGCTTACAACTCGTAGGCCGTTAGCAACCCCGAGACAGCAGTGGACTGGGCCCGAGACCCTCACAACGGGTGAAGGACTGACGGCTGCGGGCTGTACTAGTATATAAGTGGGAAAGGGAGAAAAGCCCCTGTAGCTCAAGTGGATAGAGCAACCGATTTCCGACCGGTAGGCTGCGGGTTCGGGTCACCCGCCGAGGGGCACACCCCTTTCAGAGCAAAGTGGAAAGACACGGGCCGCGAGCCGGGTCCAGGATGGCCTCTAAAACCATATCCTGCGGGGTTCGACTCCCCGGCGGTCCATGCCTCCCCACCCTGGAAGCTATAACAGGCGATGTCGCACGTGTCAAGCTCGTAAGTCCTGCCTGGCGTGGTAGCTACAGCCAGCGTCTCCGGTTTTCTAGCACTGCCCGCTCGTGTCCGGATTGAACAGTTCCCAGTGCATCGAGCCGGTGTATATGGGTCCGACCACCGCCAGCAAGTCACCCCTTACAGGTTTCCGCAACCCTTCAAGTTCGCGGCCGGGAGCGTGTAGAGACTGGGTCCGCGTGATGGTACGCGCTCCGTAGGACCGGTCCACCTGTTGATCTCGGAAGAACAACTCGGCTTCGTTGCCGGAAACATTCGGGTCAATCATCGTCAGTGTTTGCAACCCCGGGTCCCACTCCCACCGGAACGTGATCGCGGTTCGGCAACCACCGTCGCGGGCAACGCCATCTCCGTCCGGGTAGACCCAGACTAGGTACAAACCATTGTCACGGGTACCTTCCCGCTTTGTCCAGTCCCAGACACCCACAGGAGATAATGGCTCAACAACCTCCTCCGGATCCGGACCCTGGCTGGCGGCTTGCATGGGAAACGTACAGAAGCAATAGAGAAGCAATGCAAGACCGATTCGTTCTCTGTACATGGTTCCAACCCCCCTCCCTCGTGACGGTTGCGGTCCCGGCTGCCCGCAATGGCGCCGGGCCATTGCAAACAGTCTCTCGGAGAGAGGAAAGTCCCCGCCTATTTGCCCAGGCGCGGGGAGCTACCCCGGCCAAGCATTCAGGCTGTTGTATTCAGCGGGTAACCCGACTTCAGGGTCCCCGAAAAACTGTTTGCGTGGGAAACGATACAGCGGGATGGCTACGGTGTCAAGTTAAGGTTATAATCCCCGGAAAGATTCCCATCCGGCGAGACAACTCGCGAAGCGAGCGCAGGATCCACACCACCACCGCACCGAAAGGGCGTCAGCATGCCGTAACCTGTGCCGTAATTGTGCCGTAACTCTCGGGAACAGGGTAGTAAGGATGGCACAAGGGCAGGGAAGAGGACCCCGAGGATTATGGCTCAACCGTACCATCTAGTACACAACGGTACCACGTTGCTAGTACGGCGTTGACGGACTGCAAATCCTCTGTCCCCGGTTCCGAATCCGGGCGGCGCCTCTTGGGTTGAACAGCAATACTACGATGACTTATGCAAACGGCAGAGGGCCGTCCAGGCTCCTCTGCTGAGTCGTTTTGTGCTGCTTGTTGCGAGCGCCGAGTAATCCCAAAGTTAGTTGAAACTGGAGCGGCCTCCGTCTCAGGCGACAGCATGTGAACGGCTCTCGGGAAGGGTGATCCCGAGGTCCTTCTGGATCGCGGCCCTGAGGAGCGGGAGGTGTCGGTACCCGAGCAACCTCCGGAGCCGTGACTAGATCTCCAGGAGCGTGGTCGCGAGCCATCGGTGCTTCTGGCTCGAGTTCTTCCAGTGGTCCACGCGTCCGCACCTCTGCTCGGCCAGGGCGTTCACGGACTCGAGCACGTTGGTGGTCTTGAGCGACTGGCCGACCAGGGGGAAGACTCCCAACCGGTGGAGGGTGAGGGTCTCCTCGAACCCCTCATCGAGACTGGCCGCCGCGGACTGGTTCACCCCCGCGAGCTCCTGGCGCAGGGCCTTGAGGTCCTTGACGGCCTCTTCGTACGTGGGCCGCTGGTAGGCGCGCTGCAGACGCTGGCGCCAGCCCTTCTGCTCCGCTCTCGGCAGATACGAGATCACGTTCTTCCGCTTGTGCCACTGGCACCGCTGGATGAGCACCTGTCCCTTGAAGACCGCCAGGACGCCGCTCCGGAGACCGCGGGCTCCATCGATCACCACGAGCGCTCCGGCCGACAGGTCGAGACCTCGGTCCTTCAGACTCCGAAGGAAGGATCGGATCACCACGGCGTTCTCCGTGTCGGTCTGGACGAACCCGAGGAAGACCTTGTCCCCCTTGGTCGTCACCCCGAGCGCGACGACCATCTCGTCCTCGGCAAAGCTCTTGCCGTCCAGGACGAGTGCCACCCCACGTCGTAACCCGAGAGGTCCCGCTCCTGAAACTCCTTCAGCTTCGCGGCCGTGGCCTTCTTGAACTCCCGCGAGACCGTCGACTTCGACAGCCCGATGGCTCCAGGCACCGCCTCGACCGCTGCCTCGTAGTCCCGGCACGAGATCCCGAGCAGCACCTTCCGAAACAGCCCCTCGTCCATCTCGCCGGGCGAGCCATGCAGCTGCTCATACGCCGCCAGCCTCGACTCTCCGGCCGGGCCTCGCACACCCAGGGTCGGTGCGGTTGGGCGGCCAGCGGCATCCGGTGCGAGTACCGCGGGTTATGCCCATGCCGGTAATGTCGATCGTCCTCGGTCTTCCTGGCGTGACGTGTTGCCCCGCCAGTTGCTCCACTTCCTCCTCGAGCATCCGGCCCACCTCCGCCAGTCCCAGCGGAATCAGCTGCCGGATCAGCTCCACCCGAGGGTCCAGCTCCAGCGCCTCGATCTCCTCCCAACTCACCTCCCTCGGTTCCCCGAGCCGCCGGTCCTTCTTGCCCCGCTCGACGAGCCTTGGCATCCTTCCCATCGGTGGCCCTCCTTCCTCTCTTGTGATCCCGTGGTGTGGTCGCACACCCACGTTACCTGAGGTTGGAGGCCGCTTCAATTTCAACTAAAGATGGGACTCACTCCGAGCGCCGGGTGGGTGCGGCCAAGTCGGGCGCAGTATGGCATCACTCCTCCCCCTCCTCCTCCACCTCCGATCTCACGCCGCCCTCACCCGCTCGCCGACCTCGCGTCATGCGCGCGAGCTGTCTCCGACTGATCGGCACCGCTCCATGCTTGATGGCGAGTGCCCGCTTGCTTAGGCTGATATCGTAGTGTTCACGGGGCGTATCCGGTTGCTGCACCCAGCGCCGAGCCACTCCGATCTGGTCGGCCATTGCGTGCAACTCCTCGCTGGTGTCGGCGATCATGTGGCACATGAGCACACCGTATAAAGGGGCGTGTGCGTCATCGACGTAGACCCCCATCATTCCCTGTCCTTCTTCTCGCCTTCGAGGGGCGGTACTGGCATCCAGTAGAGGGGGTCGTGGGCAGTCAGGACCGCGGGGGGAGGCGTAGGCTCCGAGGAAGTTCCTCGGACCCGTTCCACGTAAACCCAATCTGCCTTCCTTGGTTCTTGAGTCCTGCGTTTTCCACACCCAACGACTAAAGCTCAATCGCTGAAGTAGGGGTTCTCGCCAGCGTCGTGATCAGTGACGTCGTGGATCTCAGTCACCTCGGGGACGTGTTGCCGGATCATGCGCTCCACCCCCTGCCGGAGCGTCATTCTCGACGCTGCGCAGCCCTGGCAGCCTCCCGTCATCTCCATGAACACCTCGGTTCCCTTGACGTCCACGAGGTTGATCTGCCCGCCGTGGGACGCGATAGATGGATTCACCTGTTTGTCGAGGATCAACTGGACTTTTTCGGCCAGCGCACCTTTCGGCACGCTGTTGCTAAGGGAAGCAGTGGGCAGAGACGCAGCGGCGGGGATGATCTCGAAGCCCGATTCGTTTACTCGAGTCGCGAAGTCCACCGTCGCTCCTTCGAGCTTGTCGGCAATGCCCGGATCGACGACGACCATGAAGCCTCCCGCATCGAGCTCGACGTCCTCCTCGCCGCGGTCCGAGTCCCCCACAAGTGTCATCTCAAAAGAGGGAGCCACGGGGGAGCCTCCGGTCAGATGGATCTTGAGAGCGCGATGGTCTTCGCCGCTCTGGTCCATGAAGGTCAGCACCATCTCCCGGGCTTTATCGGTAAAGGTCAGCATCTGCAGACTCCCTTTGACCATTATCGGTGTCGATTAGTGTCAGGCGGTCCAGCGCCCACAAGGACGGCAAACGCAGCGGCGTTGATTCAGGGGAAGGGCGAAGTCGGAGTTACCCAACGGATCCC
Source organism: Longimicrobiales bacterium (assembly GCA_965198065.1). GTDB lineage: Bacteria > Gemmatimonadota > Gemmatimonadetes > Longimicrobiales > Gaopeijiaceae > SHZS01. Next base: position 2,716,201 of record CBDAON010000004.1, read on the forward strand.
TCCATCTCGAGCTCGATCAGCCGGTTCAGCTCAACGGCATACTCGAGGGGGAGGAGCTTCGCGATCGGCTCGATGAACCCCCGCACGATCATGGCCATCGCCTCCTCCTCGGATATACCGCGGCTCTTCAAGTAGAAGAGCTGCTCCTCGCCGATCTTCGAGACCGAGGCCTCGTGCCCCACGTTCGACTGGTTCTCCTCGATCTCGATGTACGGATACGTGTCCGTCCGGGACGTCTCGTTGATGAGGAGCGCGTCGCACTCGACGTTCGAGCGGGCGTTGACCGACCCCTCGTGGACCTTGAGGAGCCCGCGGTAGGTGGCGCGGCCGTGCCCCTTCGAGATCGACTTGGACATGATCTGGGACGTCGTGTTCGAGGCCGCGTGGATCACCTTGCCGCCGGTGTCCTGATGCTGCCCGTCACCCGCGTACGCGATGGAGAGGACGGACCCGTGCGCACCCTCGCCGACCAGGTAGCAGCTCGGGTACTTCATCGTGAGCTTGGACCCTAGGTTTCCGTCCAGCCACTCCATGGTCGCGTTCTCGTGCACGAGCGCCCGCTGCGTCACGAGGTTGTACATGTTGTTTGACCAGTTCTGGATGGTCGTGTACCGGAAGTGCGCGCCCGGCTTCACGATGATCTCGATGACCCCGGAGTGGAACGAGTCCGTGGAGTAGACCGGCGCCGTGCACCCCTCGATGTAGTGTGCCTTCGAGCCCTCGTCCGCGATGATGAGCGTTCGCTCGAACTGGCCCATCTGCTCCTGGTTCACGCGGAAGTACGCCTGGAGCGGGGTGTCGAGCTCGACCCCCTTCGGGATGTAGACGAACGATCCGCCGGACCAGACGGCCGAGTTCATCGACGCGAACTTGTTGTCGGCCACCGGGATCACCGTAGCGAAGTGCTCACGGAAGAGCTCGGGGTGGTTCTTCAGCCCATCCTCGATCGAGTCGAAGATCACCCCCTTCTCGTCCCACTCCTTCTTCAGGGAGTGGTAGATCATCTCGGACTCGTACTGGGCTCCGACGCCGGCCAGGACCTTCTGCTCCGCCTCGGGGATGCCGAGCTTCTCGAACGTCTCCTTGATGTTCACGGGCACGTCGTCCCACGAGCGCTCCATCTTCTCCTGCGGGCGCACGTAGAAGTAGATCTGGTCCAGCACGTCGTTCAGCTTGGAGAGGTCGCCGCCCCACGTGGGCATCGGCTTCGAGTTGTAGATCTCGAGCGCCTTCAGCCGGAGCGCGAGCATCCAGTCGGGCTCCCCCTTTTGCGCCGAGATCTCCCGGACCACGTTCTCGTTCAGGCCGCGGCCCGAGCGGAAGACCGGCTCGTCCTCCGTGATGAAGTGGTACTTGTACTGGTCGAGGTCGAGGTCCTGGACGATCGGAGTGTCTGGCATGGTTGTCCCCCAGGTTACCGGTGCCCGGAACTGTTCGTAGCCCTCAAACTCCAGCTCCTCCGCTCATGGTGAACCGATGGACCAAGAGGGTCTGCGATTGATCTGAGCCGCGTGGCCGAGGAATCAAGCCGTGAACGAACTGCCACACCCGCAGCCACCGGTAGCTGCGGGGTTATTGAAAGCGAACCCAGCGCCCATCATGTTGGTCACGTAGTCGATCTCCACGCCCTCCAAGTACTGGGCGCTAAACGGGTCCACGAAGACCCGGATCCCATGCGACAGATCGAGAATCTCATCCTCATCCTCGGGGGCGTCCTCGATGTTCAGACCGTATTGGAATCCCGAGCAACCCCCGGGAAGGACCGCCACCCGAAGTCCCGCTTCCTCCCCGCCACCATGATCGTCTAGGAAGGATTGAACCTTGGTCAGGGCGGTGTCTGTAAGCTGGATCTGCATATTTCCCGTACTCCCTCTCGATCGGCGTCCGAAACACAACCCCAATGGCTAACCGAACCACAGCGGCTCATACTTGATCAGTCGGGGTCCTTCTCTCGCCGGGGCAGCATTAGGCAGGCAGAGGTACGTTGAGGTGCTTGTAGTTCTTCTCGATGTACGGCGTCCACTCCTCGGGCACATCGACGTCCAGAAAAATCGCCTCCACTGGGCACTCGGGCTCGCACGCTCCGCAGTCGATGCACTCCTCAGGGTGGATGTAGTACTGGTCCTCTCCTTCGTAGATGCAATCCACAGGGCAGACGTTGACGCACGAGGCGTCCTTGGTTCCGATGCAGGGCTCGGCGATGATGTACGTCATAGGCGAGCTTCGCTCGGCTACCCAATGAGGATCCCAGATCGCGACCAAATTAGTATTGTTACGAAACAAACCTACCTTGGAGAGTTTCAGGTTGTCAAGGTAGTTTCGTGTCGCTATCATTGGCGTCTATGAAGAGCAGTGCTGCACGTGAATGCCAGCCGAGAGAGCTCCTGGAGCAGCTCGCATACGTCGTGGCTGGCGCTGGGCATCGACATGGGCTCACGGCAGCTCAAGGGACGGCGCTGAGGTTTTTCGGACGAGCCAATCGCTTTTCGAGAACGGTCTCTAGCTTCGCTAAATTTCACGCGACGACGATGGGTACCGCCTCACAGACGGTCAGACGTCTGGTTGACCGCGGATTGCTGCGAAAAAACCCTTCCGCTACCGACGGCAGAAGCTACCGGATCGACTTGACCGATGCGGGAAGGGAGGCGCTCGTGGATGATCCGCTGAGCGACCTTTTGGGCTCGCTCCGCTCCCTTGCGCCTGGCACCCGCGCCCGATTCGTAGACACTCTGAGGCGGCTGCTCGCTGATCTTGCCGATTTGCACGGCAGACCCACGTTCGACACGTGCCACGAATGCACCTACCTCGATTGCGATCGGCGCGACGCGGATGATGGTTTCGGCTGCTGGTGCAGCCTATTTGACGAGCCGCTCGACACCGCTGATCTCGACGAGCTCTGTGTGAACCATGCGCCAGCCAGATAGTCGGACCACGGGTTGGCGTATGCAGCGCGACTGCAGGGCCGCGCGTTGTCTGCGATGATCCGAGCGTCGTTCCCGGAGCAGTATCGAAAGAGTTGCTCGAGAGGAGGAAGGCCGACTACGCGGAGGACTTGAGGCTATACCGCTCCCGCGGCGACGAACTGGGAGCGGTGTGCTTTAGGTGCTTTTGGCGTTGGTACTCCGTCGTCAGGAAAGCGGTCGTCGGCAGGGCGGGTCTGTGGCCGAGTTCGTCGGCACAGCGCGAGCAGTAATAAGTCACCTTTCCCCCGCCGCCCTCCGGAGCTTTGCCGCCAGCGCCTTCAGCTCTCCCCTGCGGCTCTCGAGCGCGTCCGCGAGGCGGCTGAGGTTCTCAGGGGTGGGGCTTCGCCTGCCAACCTTCCAGGCGTTGAGGCTATCGACGGAGACGCCGGCCGCCGCCGCGATCTCCTCTATGCTCCACGTCGCTCCATCGAGGGCCTGCTCGATCATCTTCCGGGTCCGCTCGATCACGAGGGCTTACTCTCCCCGGAAATGTGGATGTACGGGATTCGCTTGAGGATGAGTTTCCCTCCACATCTCTCGGAGAGCCTCCATCCACCTGCTGTACCCGTCGCCAATCGGGTGACCTCCACAATAACTTACGCAAATGGCGTAGGAGCCTACCAGGCCCTCCGCCGCTCAGTCGGGGATGACCTGCTTCAGCTCCTCGAAGAAGTTCTGGAGAGTCCCTCAGTCCAAGGCTCCGTAGCAGACGGTGCCAGGACTCTCGCCCGACTGCCACCAAGTCACATGTGTCCTTCCACTGTCGTCCACCACGATCTCTGTCTGTTGTGCGAAAACCGCGCCTTGTGGGGCCTCGAAGCTGGCGACGGTCTCGGTCCCCTCGGGTAGAACTCGCATCAAGCGAGGTCTCGCGCTCCGCTGAAGCCGATTTCAAAGTCTTCTATCGTCGCCAGGTCCTGGAATGTGAAGAGTCCGGGGGTACCCTTCGCGTAACGAACCACATCGCCTCCGGCGCCACCGAGGGCGAGATAGACCAGGTGAAGCGTGTTCCCGTCAGGGTCGACTTCCATGTCAGGGAATCTTCCAACTTCGACGTGGTCTCCCTTGGGCTCGATGATCGAAACGGACCAATCGTTCGGCCCTTCTCGCGAGGCGATCACGCCGAGTCCAGCAAGGTCATCGAAGAAGGCTGCACGCACGCCATCCAATGAGTGCACGATGGCCGTACCACCGGCGTAATCAAAGCTTCCGGAAGCCGCGAGCTCGATGCTCCAGCCCGCACCGTCCCATGCCCTATAGTTGAGCCCCCGGCCGGCGAATCCACGTGGGTCGTAGGACGCAGTGTGCAGCTCTCCGTCTGGTCCAAATATGCCCGTGTTATACCAGCCGTCATGTCCGACGTTAGTCATCGGCTGTAAATCGAAGTTACCGAAGGACCGGATGGCGAGGACTTGATCTTCGCGATCGTGGTCATGGTAGAGAACGTGAGGCTCCCCGGCGTCCGATAGGAGAATGTCAATTGGCCCGTAGAAATAGCCGTTGGCGATCAGCTCCATTGCAGGCATAGCGGCGCCGGACGAGAGGCGCGCGTAGCGGATCCATCCACTCCGTGCTTCTTCAAGGAAGGCGGCGTGCACCGTACCGTCGGCACCGACAGCGATAGCCGGCTTCGTACCAGCACCCAGTCGCGCGAACTGCCACCCATCGAGCGACCCTAAGGGCGTGCAGCTGTCTACCCCGCCAGGAGGCAACCCTCCTCGCTGGCTACGAAACGCCGAAGTGGAACTCTCCATCGACTACGTCGCGACGGGTCTCCCGAACGCGGGCGACTTGATCGGGGACGAGCTCTTTCTGGACGATGCGAGCCCCTGGTCGCTCTCCCTCGTCTCTGTGCTTCCACTGGCCCCGCTGGATCCGTGAGGGCGGCCAGGTCGGACATGGTGGTCGTGGAGATCACCTGCCGGTAGAGCGTCCCCGTGGCGCAAGGAGGGTGAGCAGCTTCATTCGGGAATGGGGCCTTCGCATGAACCGGGCTGGGGAGGGGCACCCTGCCGGCTGGACACATTCTGGACCCAGATCGCCCGAAAGCATCGAAAACGGACCGAAAACCTCCGAACCCTGAAAACCCGAAAGGCCCCGTCTCCGTTGAGGAAACGGGACCTTCCGAATCGGGCTGAACCCCCCGGAGGCTACTCGCAGTAACAAGGCGGGTGCCTTGCCGCGACCCAACGCCTCGGTCGCTGCTCCTACTTCTCCTTCCGTTTCGCGCCGTGCTCTTGCGAAGGAGCGCTGAACTTGTCGAGAAGCAGTGCACCGAGGGCATCTCCCTCGACACGCGCTGCCCGGCCCTCGAGTAGCACCGAGCAACCCTTGAGCGCGAGCGGCGTGAACAGGTTCAGCATGAACATGGTGAAGATCAGCACCGAGAAGATGGACGAGTCGATGGCGCCCTGTGACAGAGCCAGCGCGGCGAGGATCATCCCCAACTCGGCACGCCCGCACATACCCACGCCCACGGTAAGGGCCTCCCACGCCGACAACCCCATGCGCAGCGCCATGCCCCCCGCGCTCGCGACCTGACCGACGATCACTGCCGCGGTCAGCAGTACAAGGAACGCCATGCCAGAAGCGCTGATGTCGAAGGTGACGGAGAAGCCCAGCGACATGAAGAAGATCGGTCCGAGGAACGAGTAGGCGATCCCGTAGGAGCGATCCGCCACGATCCGGACGAGATTCGGGTGTGCCACCTTCTCTTCGAAGAACAAACCGGCCAGATAGGCCCCCAGGATCATGTGCAGCCCGATGGCCTCGGCGAAGAGGCCGGCGGCGATCGCCACGAATAGGATGAAAGTGAAGCCTTTGCCTCATGTTGCTCAGTCGGTTCGCGTACCCGCGCCCTCGCTTTGGAAGGGCAGTGTGAAGCCAGAGTGACGGCGATGTCCATGGGCTCCGAACGACCCGCCGGACAGTACCCCGATCATGAGGCCGAAGAACACCAGGGTCAGCAGGTCGTCAATCACGCAACTCGCGACGGTCACCCGGGCCACGCGGGTATCTGCGAGCCCCAGGTCATTGAGGGTCTTCAACGTGATGACCACCGCGGTGGCGGTCATCGTGAGACCGACGAACACGGCACCTACCGGATCCAATCCGAACGCCGTCGCCACGCCGAAGCTGACCCCGAACGGCACGATCGCGCCCACTATGGCAACTCCGAGCGAGCGCTTCAGAGCATCGAAGAATGCGGAGGGCTGGGTCTCCACGCCGGCGTGGAACATGAGGAAGAAGATCCCGATCTCGGCCAGGAGCGTGATCGCCTCACTGGGCTCGATGAGGCCGAAGACTGCCGGTCCCACCAACACCCCGACGATGAGCTCGCCCATGATCGTGGGCAGCCCCAGCGGGCGCAGGGTGACCGCGACCAGCCAGATGCCGGCCAGGAGGATCAGCAGATCGACGGCTACTTCATGCATTGCGGGGAACCTAACACAGGGGTGCTCATCGGTGACCGGAGGATCTTCGGTCGTACGCGCATGAGGATCCGGGAGATTCTAGAACGCGCTCGAGACTACTCCGAAGAAGTAAAGAGCCAACAGCATCCCGAGAGCGATCACCCAGCGCAGGGCCGCCGTATCGGCCCTGTACGCGCGCTTAGGGGGCCTTCGCCGTCCTCAGTGCCCCGGTACGCTGTACTACGATTTTTTGCCAAGGAAAAAGGACTGTACCGACCCTAGCTAAGGCCCCTCAGGACCGTTGGCTAGTATCGCCACCCCCTGCGACGGGTGGGAGGACGTCCCGCTCGTCTGGTCGAAGAGGCGGACGAGAGTCCGGACGGGAAGTGGTATGCGCACATGTCAGTTCTCCTTCTCTCCTTCTTTTCCTTCGAAGGCTTTGAACTACATCGGCGAAGAGATATACCCGAAGGAGTGGGATGAGGAGAGGGAGTTCTTCTCAGAAGAACCGTACCGGGGCACGGCTGGGAAGCTCAGGTTCCTTTCTGAATACCTTAGTGTCTCCATCGACCATACTCGCCGACCCTATCAGTCCTTTCAGAGCCTGTTGACTTTACGGAACCAGATGGTGCACGTGGACTCCCCCTGCGTTCAACCGCCGGCTTCCCCGAGCAGGGCCCTCGCCCGGCTCCGGTATCCTTCGTCGACTTCAGGGTTTCCCGAGCCGGCGGCAGCTACGGCCGCCTCGAGGGCTCTTCGCATCTCATCAGGACGTTCTCGGTCTTGGTACACCTGTGCGAGCCCCAAGTGATGCATCGGAGGGGGGCTTCTTCCACCTCAGGAGCTATCCGAGGAGCTCGCTGAAGCGCTCACGCTGATCCGCGCTCCCGAGGGCGACGAGCGTCGAGCCTTTCGTCAGCCGGCGCCCCGGCAGCAAGCGCGTGACGGTCCTGCCGTTCTCCTGTAGGGCGATCACGCTCAGGCCGCTTCGGGCCCCGATCTCCGCTTCGGCGAGCGTGCGGTCGACCAGCGAGGCTGGCAGGGGCACGTAGAACAGGTCCACGCCCTCGCCTAGCACCACCAACTCCCGATTCTGGACGATCGAAAGGACGGTCTGGGCCCCGAGGGAAGCATAGCTCAGCACGAAGTCGGCACCGGCACGGTGGATGGCCTCCACGTTTCGCTCGTGGGTGACGCGGCTGAGAATCCGTGCGTCGGGGTTGAGCCGCCGGCAGTACACGTTCAGATAGACGTTCATCGCGTCGTCGTGCGTGGTGACGAGAATGGACGGTGCCTCGGCGACCCCGGCCTCGTCGAGCACGTGCCGGTCCGCGGCGTCGCCCAGGATGAGCCGATCGGGAATCCCGGCGATTTTGGCTTCCAGCTCCGAATCGCGCTCCACCAGGTGCACGGGCACGCCCCGCTGCTTCAGGGCGCGCGCGGCCGAACGTCCTACCTTCCCGCCTCCTAGGATCAGGACCGGGTTCGGGTTGGCGTCGTAGATCACGAGCACCTCGTTCAGCTCCTGGATCTCCTTTTCCCCGCCGATCGCGACCGGCACGCTGAGCGGCGTCAGCACCAGATCCGGCGTCGCGGACCTGAAGCGTCCGTGCTCCCACACGCCGATGATCGTGACGCCGGTGAACTCGCGCAGTCGCGTCTCCCGGAGGGTGCAGCCCTGGAGCGGCGTGTTGTGCACGGGGAACTCGACGAGCAGGAGGTCGTGGAACTTCCCGATCATGTTCGCGTGGGCGCTCCCGGCGCTGACCCGGTTGGCGAGGTGCTCGCCCAGCCGCTGCTTCAAGGGGAGCACGTGCGTGGACCCGCTGAGCTCGAGGATGTCGATCGAGTCCTCCACTTCGGCCACGGCGGCGACTGGCACCGATTCGGACAGCTCCCGGACCGTCAAGACAATGTTGGAGTTGACCGTATCCGAGGCGTTGGCCAGCACCAGGCATGCCCGCGCGGCACCGGCCGCCCGGTAGGTCTCGGCCGCGTCGATGTCGCCCGTCAGCACCGGCAGACCAGCATCCTGCATGCGCATCGCCAGGTCGGGGTCGGGCTCGATCACGTAGGCGGGCACGCCCGCGAGCTCGAGCCGTCGGAGGAGCCCCAGCGCGATCGGGTCGTTCGCGCATATGAGCACGTGGTCCGAGACGTCGGGCGGCGCGGAACGGAGGGCCCGGATCCTCCCCCGGCTTCGCTGCTCGAGCCACGGGGCATAGACGAGGCGGATGAACAGGCGGGGGAGGATGATGAGGAGAAGCACCACTCCGGTGAGAAGCACGAGGCTGCTGAACGCCCGGCCGAGATCCGTCTGGAAGGTGATGTCCCCCAACCCGAGGGTGCTCATCACCGTGAGCGTCCAATAAATGCCGGTGAACCAGGAGTGCTCCTGGCCCTCCCACGCCATGATCGCCTGGAAAAGCCAGCCGTAGAGGAGGATGACCGCCGTGAGGAACGCGACGTACTTTGCGAAGGGGGCGAGCTCGCGGCGGAGCTTCCCTCCCTCCTTCACCAGCGCGGCCAGCTGGGAGCCGACGGTCTTCATACAGACAGCATGATACGACAGCGTGATAAGTTCTAGCGGCGGAGAAGTGATCAGGTCGACGAAGAAGCCTGGGGAGGGTCCACAGCAGCCGCAGGATGAACCGGGCCGGGGGGCACCCTACCGGCTGGACACATTCTGGACACAGACCCCCCGAAAACATCCAAAACGGACCGAACGGAGGCGAAGCCCGAAAACCCGAAAGCCCCCGTCTCCCTTAAGGAAACGAAGGCTTTCCGAACCGTAACGAAAACCCCGGAGGCTACTGCAAATCCTCTATCCCCGGTTCGAATCCGGGCGGCGCCTCTGGAGAAGTGTTCCCGTCCGGACGTCATGCTGACCGCGACGCGATCCCTCTCGCAGCGCCTACGTTTGGCTGCGGGGCGCCTCGTCGTCATTCCGACCGAATTGCCACCGCCGGGGAGATCCCCGCGGCTCGGGCGGACGGGACTGCCGTGGCCATCGCGGCGACCGCGAGGAAGACCCCCGTACTGGCCAGGAGGGTGACCGCATCGTACGGGCTCACCCCATAGAGCAAGGAGGAGATGACTCGTCCCGTCACAACCGCCCCAACGAGGCCGAGCCCAATCCCGAGGCCCGCGAGCGACATCCCCTGTCCCAGGACCAGGCGGCGCACCCGGCCGGGATCGGCCCCCAGGGCCTGCAGCACGCCGATCTCTCCGGTCCGCACGCTTACCACGTACGAGATCACCCCGTAAATTACTACGGCTCCCAGGAAGAGGGAGATCGCGGCGCCGAGCGCCAGCAGCACCATGGTGAAGGTGGTCCGGCTGAGCGAGTCGCCCACGACCGCGCTCATCGTTTGGACCTCGGAGATCGGGAGGTCGGGGTCCATCGTCCCGATCACGCCGCGCACTTGCGGCACAAGGGCGAGCGGATCTCCTTCAGCGCGGACGGTCATCGTCATCGCCCGCACGCCTCCCCCGACTGAGTCCAGCATCGGCTGGTAGATGAACTGCTCGGCGGGCACGTCGAGCCCCGTGTCGTGTACGTCCCCGACGACCCCCACGGATCGCGCTGGGGACCCCGCGGTGGTCATCCTCTTCCCGAGGGCGCTGTCATCGGGCCAGTACTGTTCCTTCAGGGAGCGGCTGATGATGAGCGATCCCAGGCGCCGGTTGTGGTCGTCGCTGTTGAACGAGCGTCCCTCGAGTACTGGAATCCCCATTGCCTCGAAGTACCCTGGCGTGACCCTGCGAATGAGGAAAGCGGGTGGGAAGGCCTCCTCGGCAGGTGGAAACTCGTCGATGATCGTGGTCAGAACCTCCCCTCCACCGGTGAGCGGCAGCGTGTTGATCCCTCCGGCTACCACGACACCGGGGAGTGCCCCGAGCCGCAGAATCAACTCGTCGTAGAAGCGCGCGACCGACTCCGAATCATCGTAGCGATTAGGTGGCGGCGAGATGCCAAAGGTGAGGACACCGTCTGGGTCGAATCCGGCCTCGACCGAGCGGAGCTCCTGGAAGCTCCGAAACATGAGCCCTGATCCCACCACGAGAATGAGGGCCAACGCCACTTGGGCCACCACCAGAGCCGCGCGCGCGCGCTTATCACGCCGGCCGAGGGTACCGCCCCGCGCTCCATGGCGAATCGCCGCGAGCATTCTGGGCGAGCCCGTACTGAGCGCGGGAAGAGCTCCAAAGAGAAGCCCCGACAGGACGGACACCGTCGCTGTGAACGCCAGCACGGAGCCGCTCACGCCGATCTCCCCGAGTCGAGGAATCATGGGCGGGGCCGCGGCAACCAGGACGCGCGTGCCCGTGAAGGCAAGAAGAACCCCGGCGGCGCCTCCAATCAGTCCCAGGAGCACGCTCTCCGTGAGCACATAACGGACCAGTCGAGCTCGCCCCGATCCCAACGCCAGACGCACTGCCGTCTCTCGCGCCCGCGTTTCCGCTCTCGCCAGGAAGAAGTTCGCGACGTTGCTGCATGCGATCAGGAGCACGAAGCCCGCCGTGCCGAGCAGCACGAGGAGCGGCGTCCGGGCGTCCCCGACCATCTGTTATTTTAGCGTCCAGACCGCCGCCCTCCCGTCGAATACTCCGGTGAACCAAATCGGACCGTATCCGACTTCGTCGAATCGGGCGATCAGGCTTTCCGCGTTCGCGACGGCCTCTTCCGTCGTGGCGTTCGGCGCCAGCCTCGCGATTGCGGCGATGTGGTGACCGCCGAAGTTCCCGCTCGCCGGATCGAGCCGGTACGGGATCCACACGTCGATGTCGGGAGATGGGAACGCGAACTCTGGAGGCATCACCCCGATCACCTCCCACGGCGTCCCGTTCAACTCGATCGTCCGCCCCAAGATCGAGGGATCCGCGCCGAAGATCGAGTTCCAGAGACCATCGCTCAGGAGGGCGACCTGGGGGCCGTTCGGCACGTCTTCCTCCTCCCGCGGAAAGCGGCCGAGTCGCGGCGGTACCCCCAACAGCTCGAAGGCGCTCACGGTCATGACGCCGATGTCTACCTGAAGGGGCGGGCCCTGCCCTGTGAGCGGCCATTCTGGATCCGCGCCCGAGTACCCGCCGAAGGCTTGGAAGGAGCGATTATTCTCAGCGAAGTGCCAGAACCCACGGTCCGAAAAGGGAATCTCGTTGCTGACGGAAGCGTCGGCGCGGGTAGTGGCGGCGACCGTGACGATTCGATCCGAATCGGGGTACGGGAGCGGGCTCAGCAGCACGCCTTCGACTACCGAGTAGATCGACGTAATCGCCCCGATGGAGACGGCGAGCGTGAGGAGCACAACGACGGCGAAGCCGGGGCCCCTCCGGAGGGAGCGGAGGGTCGTGCGGACCATCCCGAGCCACGGATTCGATCACGATCGAGCCTCCTCGCGTGGAGCGCCATCATGGAGGGTGCTGGTTATTTCGCAGGTTGCACAGCCACGGGCAAGAACAGGACGGCAAGAAGGGCAGGAGATCCAGCGCCGCTTTTTCAGGACACGACTCGGGGCGCCGCGACTTCGGACGCAGGTATTTCGCGGGTGGAGATCCGAATTCCCGCGTCCAGCGTCCGGTGGACGGGACAGCGGTCGGCGATCTCAAGGAGACGCCGGCGCTGGTCTTCGTCGAGCGGACCGACGAGCGAGATCTCGCGATCGAGCTGATCGAGTCGAGAATCCTCATGTTCGGACCGCTCCTCATCCCGCCTGTAGAGCCTCCGGTGCTCCATGCGCACGACCGCCTCCTCGAGCGGCCAGCCCTTCCGACCGGCATAGCTCTGTAGGGTCATCGAGGTGCAGGCCCCGAGCGCCGCGGCGAGCAGGTCATATGGCGTGGGTCCGAGGCCCTCGCCGCCCACCGCTTTTGGTTCGTCGGCAACCAGGGCGTAGCCGCGGGCTAGCACGTCGGTGCGAAACGTGCCGGCGGCCGTCCTTGCTGTGACACGGTTGTCCTTCGCGAGATCTTCCGGTGCCTCGGGCTCCGTCGGGTAGTCGAGATAGCGCCTCGCCCAGGCCGCGAGCACCGATCCGACGTACAAGGAGTCATTCTGGTCCAAGAGAAGGTGATCGGCTTGATCGAGGGAAACGAAGCTCTTCGGGTGACGCGCCGCCCCGTAGATGCGAGCCGCGTTCTCTATGCCGACGCTCCGGTCCACGGGGGAATGAAAGATGAGAAGGGGGCGCGCGAGCTCGCGGATCGCTTCCTCCATTCGATGTCCCGCCAGATCCTCCACGAAGTCGCGGCTGACGGTGAACTCACGTCCGGCCAGAGATACCGAAGCCGAGCCCTGCTCTTCGATGTCGTCGAGGGAACCCGCAAAGAGGTGCGTGATATGCCGCGGATCGAACGGGGCGCCTATCGTGGCCACTGCACGGACGGAATCGATCCGCCGGGCGGCCTGAAGGACCGCCGCGCCGCCCAGCGAGTGCCCGACGAGGACGGCAGGGGACGCGAGCATGCTCCCCATATAACTGGCTGCCGCCACCAGGTCGGCGACGTTGGACGAGAAGGTCGTGTCCGCGAAGTCTCCTTCGCTCTCACCGAGCCCCGTGAAGTCGAAGCGGAAGACGGCGATCCGCTGCTGAGTCAGGGCCCGGCTGATGTTAACCACAGGCTTCAGGTCCTTAGAGCAGGTGAAGCAGTGCGCGAACAGCGCGCAAGCCACGACGTCGCCGTCGGGAGGAAGGCTAAGGCGCGCGGTCAGGTGATGGCCCGCGGATCCGGGGAATGTGATGCGTTGATTGATCATGGAAACCTTGCAGTCAGGGGTCCTGGAGAGGGGCCAACGGCGGGGCGAGGCCGATCCTACGTGAATCGTACGGACTTCCGTGACCGAGTCCCTGGTCGGGGGCCAAGCTCGAGGGCGGGCCCGTCCCCTAAACGGGCGAGGTCCGCGAGGAGTTCCCGCTGAGCCTGACGCGCGGTGCGTCAGGTACAGGGCGTTGGAGCAATGTGCCGCCAATCTGCCCGTTAGACGCCAGCAGCAAGCCGAACTAGTTTCAATCTTTACAACCGTGGGGTGCTCGCATCACCGACATGGCAGACGGATAAGATGTCGAAGAAAGCAAGCGCTGCGTAACGCTCCTGCTGAGGGCTCGAACTCCCGGGCCAACGCTTCCACAGAATCGGCCCAATCCGCACCAACTCGACCATCTGTCGCCGAAACTCCGGAGGGTACGCCGGAAGCGTCCATAGCGTTGTGGACTCCTCCTTTCTGCCTCACTCTTGAGGTGTCCACTAACCCGGGTCAACTCCAATGCCAATCTTCTTGGACCGTCACGATTTGGTTGAAGCATCCGCGGAGGGCGTCGCCAATCTGCACGTCAAGGACTTGCAAGTCCAACACAAATACGGAGTGAAGTTCCTTGATATCGCCCAAGCAGACGCCATCCTCGTATCTCCTGAGGTCAAAGACGCGTGTACTGATGTCGATCTGGGGTTTGAGCCGTCGGGTTCTGAAACGTTGAGGGGGTTTTCAGAACCGGTTCAGCTGTTTTCCCCGGCTCATTGATGCGCGCGATTTTCGTGAAGCTCCAGCATCTGCTGCGGTACTGATCGATGGCATACCGGAGCTGGTGCTTCGCCCTCGTGGTGTTCTTAGCGGTAACCCCTGCGCGTGTCGCATTGGCCCAGGCGCCCATTACAGCCGACCAGTCGTCCTTGCAAGTCGAGTCACGGGACGCTGAGGGAAGGGTCACGGTGCGGGCGACGAGGCTTTCGGGTGACCTCGATCTCGACGGCCGCCTCGACGAGTCCGTGTACGAGACCGTGCAGCCCATCACTGACTTCGTCCAGCAGATTCCCGATGAGGGAGCTCCGGCCAGCGAGCGAACCGAAGCCTGGGTGTTCTTCGACGACGAGAATCTCTACGTCTCCGCACGCAACTACGAGTCGGTGCCGCCGAGCGAGTGGGTTGCGAACGAAATGCGCCGAGATGTCGGGCAGCTCCGTCAGAACGACTCGTTTACGGTCATGCTCGATACGTTTCTCGATCGGCGAAACGGGGTGGCGTTCCTCGTGACTCCGATCGGCGGGTTCTCCGACTTCGCGATCACGAACGAAGGGAACGTGAACACCGACTGGAACGTCGTCTGGGGATCCCAGACTGGAGTGTTCGACGGAGGATGGGTGGTCGAGGTGCAAATCCCGTTCAAGTCGCTCCGATACCGCCCAGGCCCGGTCCAAACGTGGGGAATTCAGCTTCGCCGCATCGTCCGTCGCCGAACCGAGGCATCATATCTTACGCGGGTACCGATCTCTGCCGCCCGTGGAAACAGTGTGATCGCGGGGCTCTGGCGCATCTCCGAGGCCGGGACGCTGACGGATCTCGAAGTTCCGGGGCCGAGCCTCAACGTCGAAGTCAAGCCATACGGAATCGGAGGGATCCGGACGGACCTGCAGGCCACACCCGTGACTCGGAACGAGCCCGACGGGGACTTCGGCTTGGACGTGAAATACGGGATCACGAGCAACCTGACGGCCGACCTCACCTTCAACACGGACTTCGCCCAGGTCGAGGTCGACGAACAGCAGGTCAATCTGACCCGCTTCAGCCTCTTCTTTCCCGAGAAGCGCGAGTTCTTCCTCGAAGGCCGAGGCAACTTCGACTTTGCCAGAGGCGCGGCAGGGGATGGCGGAGTCGGTGCCCCCACCATGTTCTTCACCCGACGCATCGGTCTCCAGCAGGGCGAGGTCGTGCCGATCCTGGCCGGGGGCCGGGTCACCGGCAAGGTGGGCGCGTTCGACGTGGGGGCGCTCAACATTCAGACCGAAGCAGACGACCCCGCTGACATCGAGTCGACCAACTTCACGGTCCTCCGCGTGAAGCGCGACGTCCTGAGCAGGAGCACTGTCGGGGCGCTGTTCACGAATCGTTCGGTATCGCTCGTCTCCACCGGAACCAACCAGCTCTACGGTATCGACGGGTCCTTCGCCTTTCGCGACGACTTCAACCTCCTGGGCTATTTCGCGAAGACCGAGACAACGGACCTCGACGGGCGTGACCTGAGCTACATGGGCCGCTTCGCGTACACGGGTGACCGGTACGGGATCACGACTGGCTACCTCGTCGTCGAAGACAACTTCAACCCGGGGGTCGGATTCCTCCGCCGGGACAACTTCCGTCAGGTCACAGGATCGGCACGCTTCAGCCCCCGGCCGGAATCGATCGACTGGATCCGCCGGTTCAATCTGAACGCGAGCACCGACTGGCTCTGGAACGCCGACCGGGGAGGCCTGGAGACACGGCAGCACCAGCTTCAGTTCGTGACTGAGCTGGAGAGTAGCGACCGGATCAGCTTCTCGGTCAGCGACGAGTTCGAGGCGCTGGCCGAGACCTTTACGATCGCGCCGGAGGTCGTCCTGGAACCGGGGGAGTACGACTTCACCAGCTTCTTGGCGTCCTACGCCTTCGGGGCTCAGAGACCGGTAAGCGGATCGATCTCCCTGCAGACCGGGGACTTTTGGAGTGGTAGAAACACCTCGCTTGGGGTCAGCCGCGGGCGGGTCGAGGTAACCCCCCAGTTCTCGCTGGAGCCGAGCTATTCGATCAATTGGGTGGACCTGCCCGAGGGTGACTTCCGGACTCAGGTCGGCAGGCTTCGTTTCACCTATACGTTCACCCCCCGGATGTTTCTGAGCGGTCTCGTTCAGTACAACTCCGGCAGGGACTCATTCAGCACCAACTTCAGGTTCCGGTGGGAGTGGAGCCCTGGAAGTGAGCTGTTCATCGTCTATACAGAGGATCGGAACACCGATCCTCTGAGCTCCGCCCGTACGACGGAGCTCCGGAACCGGGGGCTGGTGTTCAAGGTCAACCGGCTGCTTCAGTTCTGAACGTTGGCAGGCCTAGCCGGGGTGAGGAAGTCTGCCTCTTCCCTGGGCTGGCCGCATCGCGGGTGGAGGGACGAGCGGGCCGGGCCCGACCTAGGGCCAGAGCATCCGCCACTCGGTCGAATATTCCGCGAGTCCCCACGTGATCTTGAGTCTGCCAGAGGGCACCGTGTAGTCCCCATCTAGAAGATCCGGCTCGAGAGTGATCGTCAAGCTCTCGACGCTCTCCGCGAGGTCGCGGCGAGTCATGCGCGTTCTCCCGAAGTCGCGAGAAGGGTCATAGTCGGTGCCCCACTGGCGTGTCTCCTCGCTCACGATGAGCTCGCCGCCGTCCTCCGTAGGAAGAAGAAAGAGCGTGTACTCACCTCGCGGCAGGTCCAACTCCCCGATGCGCATCTCGACGTCAAGCATCAGCGTTGTCGACCAATTCGCGCCCAGGCGCCAAGCCTGGCCGTAAGGAACCAGCCCGCCGAAGATCGTCCGGCCCCGCGCGTGAGGCTGGCCGTAGTCGATGATCATCCGTGACGGACCGGAGTGGGACGGCGTGCCGGTGAACCACCCCCAGTCCGGCCCCCTGCCTCGGAGCAGGCGACCGTCAAACGCTACGCTTGTGGTCACACGGCCGCTGGGCGCGACATTGGGTCGAGGCGCGGCTTGCTGTGCCTGAACGGACCCGGCGACAACCAGCGGGATCAGGCTGGACCGTAGCAGGGTGCGGATGCGGGGGAAGTGCATGTTCGTCTGTCCGGAGGTTGGGTCGTTCCGCACGTTGGGTAGCTCACCCTCAGAGTTGGAACAACTTGTTGATATTGATGACGAGACCTTGACTCCGTCGCTCTGTCGTCCGGTTCGGAGCCTGCCCACTCAACATGGTGCGACTCCTGAGTCGACGAGCCGGCCGCACCAGGTCGGACCGTTCTTCGCATCGACGACGAGAAGTCGAGCCTCGCCTCCCTGCATGAACTCGACACGCATGTACCCATGGTCGCTCTGGGCAAAGTAGGTGTCACTCCGAGATCTTACTGGACTCACCGTCGTGGCGCTCCCGCTGACGATGGCGAATTGGGCTCCCGAATCCGTGCCATCGAGTACCTGGAGACTGTGATCGTGTCCAGCGGCGTGGAGAAATACGCTTCCCGAAGCTCGCTCGTACGTTTGCCTCAGCATCTCTCGTAAGCGCTGGTTGGCCTCCCCGGGAATGTCCTGCTCGTCAGGCGGCATGATCCATCGGCGCGTAAGCCACCAAAGCTGCGCCAGCCCCGGAGCTGGCACGAACAGGTATTCGTTGAACTCACGCAGGGGAAACACATGCCAGTTGAGGTGGAACTCTTTACTGTGACGTCCATGCGTTCTCAACGGATGGTGAGCTAACACGACCACGCGCTGCACGCAGTGGTTCCTTCAATCTGAGCTCTGTCCCGGCCCTCGCATCCTCGAATATCCGGGAGTGCGACTCGTCATCATCGACAGCCGCTCCGGGGAAGGAATTCGACATTAGTTTGTCCCGATACGTGTTCCGCCTGTGTTTCTACCGCTAGCAGACCTCCCTCACGTCCTTCGTTCCAGTCATGGTTCCCTGGACTGGACGCCCAGGTTGCCGTCGTCAAAGGGCACGACCGCTCAGGCGCTGTTTCTTCTAGCGCGCCGTCCCTACTCTCGCTCCTTCACCCCGTCCGGGTAGACGTTGTCGCCGAGCGGTCAAGTGATCGTCGCGTACCTTGAGTCGCGAACGAGAATGATACGGATCAATCTGGTCCCGCACCGCCTCGGCCACGTCCCTTCTCAAGACGTCGAGGGTCTCGGTGACAGACGTGGCCAGCCCAGCATCACCAACGAGGTAAAGCGTGGTCAGTATCTGATTGGGAGAAGGTGGGACGGGAATGGCTTGACGGCCCCCGCACGCAGCCGTCCCGGCCAGTGTCACCAGGACAAAGGCTGTCAAATGCCTCATGCGAAGCTCCACATGTGGGACCTGAGTACCTGGTTCATCGCTCCGCTTACTCGCGTTTACTCCACGTGATAGAAGGCCTGCTCCCGGGGACCTGGTTGTTCCACTGCCACGCGTGGCTCAGCATCTCTTAGCCGGCATGCGGTTGTCCGGCACCATGTCCGCGGTCACCCATCTGCATCGTGTTGATGTTCGTGACATCCGTTCGCATTTGATTCGCGATCACTGTATTGCCGTGCCAGTGCGCGGCGTGCACTTCGAATCCGGTCGTGGCCATGAGGTACCAGCGTACCCGCTCACCGCGCCTCATTCGGATCCCGGGAAGGTGCCCGAAAGAGAGACCGTTCACGGTGGTACGAAGGTTCGCCACAAAGTAGAGATCGCTAAAGTCGCCTATGCGCGGCCGGATGCTCGGGTCTCCGGCGTAGGTCTCGATGTTCTCGTCCAGGAACCAACTGAAATTTTCGTCGAATTCCGCGAACGCGATGACGAACTCGCGATCCACGTCCAGCGGCGAGCCATCCTCGGCGGTCATCCCGCGGGCGGTCACAAGGATCGGGCCGATCAGACCAGCGTTCAGATCGGCCTCTTCGCGGGCGTGCGAGTGATACATCCACTGGACGGAGCTCCGCTCCCCGGGTGCGGGCCCCGCACGCTCTGGTACCGGCCAAACGTAGACGTGGGTTCCGCCCGGAGGCACACCGTCGTCGTTCTTGTCCACGCCGCTGGTTCCATCGGCGTACGGTGATCCTTCGGAGTCCTTGTCGTAGAAGACGCCGTGCGGATGCATCGTGTACGGATAGCTGCCGTTGTTTCGGAAGACGACCCGGATCGTGTCGCCGACCTCCGCGCGAAGCAACGGACCCAGGATACCCAGATGCTCCCACTCGGGGGGGCGCGGCCGTAGGGTCGTGAAGGTGCTGTCCGTGTACTCGCGATAGATCACCTTCCTGTACCTGCGTCCTATCCGGTCCGCGGCCTGGACCATCACGACCGGATCGAAGCCCTCCCAGTCACGCCCCGTGACCAGGTTAGAATCCGTCGGCGCGTAATCCCACACGACCTCGTCCGCCGCGACGTAGTAAGTGCGAGTCACGCCATCGCCCGTGGTCGCGGAGCACCCCGAAGTCATCAGGGCAGGAGGAAGAAGCACCACCAGGAATGCAACGGCCCGTTTCATTGGCGCTCCCCTAACGTGGGTAGAGAGAAGGTGGAACGGACGGGGCAAAGTGCCACGAGCCACGGACCTGGTGCAAGAGAACCACCGGAGGAGCCGGCGCGCGGGTCCTCCCGACTCCCGCCGCATGAGAGAATGTGACGACCGAGACCCCGGGTCCCTCACTTCTCTCCGGTCAGGAACTTCTCCAGAGCATCTGCCGGCCCCATCGCCATCAGCGTGTCGTGTGCCAACATCGGGGTGGACACGTACCGGTGTCCAACCGCTGGGGGATCGTTTTCAACCCGTGAACCGGACGACCACAATCCTTGCAATAGCGAGCGCCGTTCTCGTGGCCCGGAGAGAGGCATTCTGGACAGACCCGCGTGGACGGCTCGCGGACGGCTTGAACCAGCTCCGCGCTCACGATACCTGTCGGCACGACGATGATCGAGTAACCCATGACCATAGCAACTGCGGCCAGTGCCTTCCCCAGCGGTGTTACCGGCGCGAGATCGCCATACCCCACGGTCGTAACCGTCACGATCGCCCAGTACACGCTCTCGGGAATGCTCGTGAAGCCGGAGGCCTCGCCTTCGATCAAGTACATGGCCGAACCCAAGATCACGACGAGGATGAACACGGTCCCGAGGAAGACGGCGACCTTGTGGCCGCTCGAGCGGAGCGCGGCCGTGAGGACATTCGCCTGGCCCAGGAAACGGGCAAGCTTGAACACCCTGAAGATGCGCAGCAGGCGCAGGGCCCGAATGGTGAGGAGGGACTGAGACCCTGGCACGACGAGGCTGAGATACGTGGGCACGATGGCCAGCACGTCGACGACGCCGAAGAAGCTCCGCGCGTAGGCGCCGGCGTGCCGGACGACGACAAGCCGCACCACGTACTCGAGGGTGAAAAGGACTGTCACGACCCATTCGGCCGCCACCAAGGCTGGACCGTGAGTCGCCCGGACCGAGGGTATGCTTTCGAGCATGACCAGCACGACGGCGGTCACGATCACCGCCAGCAGAGCCACGTCGAAGACTTTGCCCGCCGGCGTTTCGGCCTCGAAGATCACGGCGTGCAGCCGCTCGCGCCGGCTGGGCTGCCGGTCACTCAAGGTCGCTCGCTCCCGAGCCGATCGTTTCCGCTTGGCGGTGGGTCACACGGTATCGGAAGGCACGTCTGGGGGATGGGACACTCAACGCGCTTGAGGCGCGATCGGCAACGTAGGGTGCGGTGCTCGGACGAGCAACGAGGGCCCTGCCGAAGGCCTGGCCCCTTCCACCTCAGGCGTCGAAGTCACCGGGAGTGGACTGGTCGAAGACGAAGTCGGCGATCGGCTCCGGGACGGTGAGATCGACGCCATGCGGGCCAAGTTGTCCCGTAGATGGGTGAAGCTGTCCTGCTAGAGCCAGAACGAGTCTGCCGGAAACCTCCGTGGAGACCTCTTCGTTCTCGAGGCGAGGCGGCTGGCGCCGAGACCAGCGAGCGCGGGAAGCGCCCTAACCGACCGCCGCCGCCCCTGGACTCGACTCCACTGAGGGGCCCTTCCAGCAACCGACATCCGTATCGTCCCCGCGCTCCCGAACCACTCGACTGGCTGCAGATCGAGACTCTCGACATCTTGAGAAAGCCCGCGAGCTTCTTCCCACTCGGTCCGAGAGATCGCCCCTGCTCCACCAACGGCAAGTCTTCCAGTTCTTCGAGAGCGACCGACCGAGAGCTACGGCGCTGCCCCTCCTCCTGCTGGGACTCTGCATGGTCGGCTGCACGGAAGAAGGGCCGGAGCCCGAAGCGCCGGATGGCGAAGGCGTTCTCCCCTCCGACTCCACTTCCCGGCGAGCCCCGCCCTTCGAGGACATGGCGGGCCAGTTGAACGGTGCCATCGTCCGAGGAGAAGTCACCGCAACGAACGCGGACGGTGCGGTCGTTGTCGTCATCGAGGCTTCGGACCTCCCGGATCCGCGTGAGTACCCCGCGTACCTCTATCGAGGGACGTGCACAGAGTCGCAAGGCGAATCCGTGGCATTGAGCTGGGTAGCGACGCTCCCGGACTTGACGGGCTCGAGCACGACGGTAGTCGACGCAGCCATGCTGGTGGGCGACGCTCCTATCGCTGTACGGATCTTTGCGTCCGATGGTATGTCTATGGCCTGCGGCGAGCTGTCGCCACGAGGGATCTTGACAGGCGGCGCTCCGTCCCTACCGTAAGGGAGCTCGCCCAGCACCCCCCTCTTCGACGCGCGACTCTCCCGCCTCGGTGACGAGCCGAAATTCGATTCCCACGTAGCTCCCGAGCTGCCGCGGGCTCGCCTTCACGACTCTACGCCCACCTCATGTCCTGCCTTGGATTGCCTAATGGAGGAGGGCGGATGGATCACCTGTCGGGAGTGGCAGGACGGAGCCGGGGGGTTCTCCCTCAGGTTCAGCGAGCGACGGAGGGACGTCCGGTAGGCGACCCGTATGCGACCCCGGTTCCCGGGCGGGCGGGCCCAGCAGGGTGAGCTCGGCCTCGATCTCCGGGTGGTCTCCGGGCACGGCCACGCGGAACGCGATGAAGGGGAAGAGAGGGTTGGGAAGGACGTATCGCCACCCGAGGAATCGCGACACCTGGCCGGTCTTCGCGCGGAAATGCAGCCAGGTGTACACGAACTTGTACACGCAGAGCCCGGGCACGGCGCTCGTCCGAAACCCGTCCGTTCGAAGATGCTTCTTCGAGATGTACCAGTTTCCCTCGAACGGCGTGATGCCCCAGCCCACCGGGCCTTCCGCGATCACCTCGCCGGAAGGGAGGTGCGTGATACGCACGAACTTCTTCGGCACGGTCCCTCCTGTGCGCCGTTCGCCCGACTGAACGTGGGGTTGCCGGCGGGCTCTATGCGCGCGGGGTTATTCCTCCTCGATGCAGGGAGCCAATCCGTGGAGAGAATGACGGGTTCCCACGGGGCCGCACCGGGGCGAATCCCGCTACGTCGCGTTCTCCCCGTAGATCTGCTGCGTGAGTGCCGGGATCAGGCCCATCGTGCGAGCGTACAGGGCCAGCTGACCCCGGTGGTAGTCCTCATGGGACGCGGCGTAGAAGACGTTAAGTGATCCGGCTCCAGGAGCCTCCGTCGAAACGCCGGATCGCGGTCGCCATGTGCCCCTCACCGGCGGCTCGGATCCGGGCCACCGTCTGGTTGTGGAGGCGATCGAGCGCCTCGTGTAGCTCCCCTGGGGTCATCGACTCGGGGAGGTCACCAGCGTGTGCTCGCATGTGCTCCTGAGGCTGACGACGCTGGAAGTCCCCGTCCCGGTCCGCGGCTTCCCCCGCGAGCATGGCCGCGGACTCGAGCATGTGCTTCACGAGCTCGGAGACAGTTCGGCTCTTCGGGTGGGGACGGTAGTCCCAGCGGTCGTCGGGGATGTTGTTCACCTCGGCGATCGTGCCCTGGCGGGCAAGCTCAGGGCTTCGATGGCGTCCTCGAGAATGGAGGGGCGGTCATTCATCGTGGGACCTCCGTGTTGGGTGGCTTGGTCGGGCAAGGTCCCTTGTCCCGAGGCCACGAGGCCCGCGAAACTGTGAGTATCGTGGCCCTCTCCCTCGAAGCCCGGAACGTCGAGCACCGCTACCGCAGCGCGTTGGCGCTCGACGGCGTGTCGATCGATGTGCCCGAGGGCGGGATGATCGCCCTCGTGGGTGAGAGCGGCTCGGGTAAGACTACGCTCCTGCGGTCCTTCAACCGGCTCGTCCAACCCGACGCGGGTACGGTACGCGTCGGTGGCCAGGATGTGCGCGATATGAGTCCGATTGCCCTGCGTCGGCGCATCGGCTACGTGCCCCAACACGGCGGCCTCCTACCCCACTGGGGAGTTCTCCGGAACGTCGCTTTGGTGCCCCGGCTCGCGGGGAGCGCAGATCCGGAGGCGGCCGCCGAGGACGCGCTCACACGCGTGGCGTTGGACCCGGCCGGGTTCGGTCGCCGGCTACCGCGGGAGCTTTCGGGAGGACAGCGGCAGCGTGCCGCGATCGCCCGGGCGCTTGCGGCGCGCCAGGAGGTCGTGCTCCTGGACGAGCCGTTCGGCGCGCTCGACACGATCTCTCGGGGGGAGCTTCAGGAGGCGTTCGCCCGCCTGCGTCAGGAGATCGGGTTCACGGCCCTCCTCGTGACGCACGACCTCGCGGAGGCCGCGCGCCTCGCCGAGACGATCGTGGTCATGCGGGCGGGTCAGATCGAGCAGACGGGCACGATCAGAGAGATCCGGCACGCACCGGCCACGCCATACGTGCGCACGCTCTTCGAACGCGCCGACGCTGCCGCCACCGCCCTGACGTCCGCATGAGAGGGCGGGGAGTCGCGCTGACCGTGCTCGCGTTGTTCCTCGCGGTCGCACCGGCCTCGTCCGCTCAGGGAGTCCAGGACCCGGTGGTGGTGGCGTCCAAGCCATTCGGCGAATCGTACTTTCTGGCCGAGTTGTTCGCGCAGCTCCTGGAGTCGCGGGGAATCTCCGTGGAGCGGCTTCCGGGGTTGGGTGCCACGGAAATCGCCTTCGAGGCCCTCCGCACGAACGCGATCGACGTCTATCCCGAATACACCGGCACCGGCCTGCTGGCGATCCTACAGGATTCGCTCACGGCGGAGATGAGGGGCGACCCGCGCGCAACGTTCGCGCATGTGATGCGCGAATCCGCGGAGCGGTTTGGCGTCCGCTGGCTCCCTCCGCTGGGCTTCCAGAACGGCTACGCGATCGCCGTTCGGACGGAGACCGCCACCAGGCTCGGCCTCGGCACGCTGTCCGACCTCGTGCGGAGCGCCAGCACCCTGGTGGGGGGCCTGACGTCGGACTTCCTCGGGCGTCCGGACGGCCTGCCGGGCCTCGCCCGCGAGTATGGTCTCCAGCTTCGGGAGGTGCGGCCCCTGGCGCCGGCGGTGAAATACATCGCGCTCGCCGAAGGGGCGGTGGATGTGATCGACGGGTACTCGACCGATGGCCTGCTCGCGAGATACGACCTGGTCACGCTGGAGGACGACCTCCACTTCTTCCCCCCGTACGAGGCCGGGGCCGTCGTATCGCCCCGCGTGAACGCGGACCGCCCCGACGTAGTGTCCGTGCTCTCGCTCCTGAGCGGCCGGCTCGACGAGGGGCGGATGCGGGAGTACAACCGCCGGATCGAGGTCGATCGCGAGCCGATCCCGGCGGTCGCCGCAGCGGCGCTCCGTGACCTCGGCCTTGCACCGGCGGGGCCGGCGACCGGAGGCGCTCCCGAGTCGGCTCAGGCAAGCTCCGGACCCGATCGGCCCGAGCGTGCTGCCCCGGGGGGGCTCCTTCCGTATTTCTGGTCGCGCCGCACCGAGACGCTGCGTCTCACATCGCGCCACCTGGAGCTCGTAGCCGCCGCGCTTCTGGCTGCGGCGCTCGTCGCCGTTCCGCTCGGCGTCGGCCTCGAGCGAGCGCGCCGGAGCGCGGAGTGGGTCGTACGCGGGCTGGGCGTGCTCCAGACCATTCCGAGCATCGCGCTCCTCGCCTTCATGATTCCCCTGCTGGGCGTCGGCGTGAGGCCCGCGCTGGTCGCATTGTGGTTGTACGCGCTCTACCCGATCGCGCGGAACACGTACACCGGCGTGCGGGATGCGGACCCGGACGCAGTTGAGGCGTGTGAGGCGATGGGCGCCACGGCGTGGCAGCGGCTTGCGTGGGTAAGGCTCCCGCTCGCGGCACCGGTCATTCTCGCTGGAGTGCGTACCGCCGCCGTCATCACGGTCGGGGCCGCGACGTTGGCAGCGTTCATCGGTGCCGGTGGGCTCGGCGAACCCATCTTGACCGGGCTTGCCCTCGCCGACTCGCGGCTGGTGTTGTCGGGCGCCATCCCGGCCGCCTTGCTCGCGATCTGCGTCGACGGCCTGTTGGCGCTCGTGGAGCGTACGGTGACGCCGGCGCATCTACGGGGCGCCGCGGCGCCTGACTGATGCGGGCGACCCGGGGGACGTGCGCCTCGGAGTGTGAGGTTTCCTCCCGACACCGGATTCCCGCATGACGGCGACGCTCTCGTATTACTTGATCGCTGGGCTCTTCACGCTATCGTCGGCGCTGATCTGGGGCGTGAACACGCTCTTTCTTCTCGACGCGGGCCTCGACATCCTGGGCGTTTTCCTGGCGAATGCAGCCTTCACTGCGGGGATGGTTGTCTTCGAGGTGCCCACCGGCGTCTTCGCTGACACGACGGGCCGGCGCGCCAGCTTCCTGCTGAGCGTTGCCGTCCTCGCCGTGACGACCACGGCCTATGTCATCGCAGCACGGACCGGCGGCGGACTGGTCGCTTTCGCGTTCATCTCCGTATTCATGGGGCTCGGGTTCACGTTCTACTCGGGTGCCGTGGAGGCCTGGCTGGTAGATGCTCTCGAGCATGCGGGCTTCGAGGGTCAACTCGACCGCGTATTTGCTCGAGGCTCGATGGTCTCGGGCGGAGCGATGTTGGTCGGCACGATGGCCGGCGGCTTCCTGGGTGACATCGATCTGGCGCTTCCCTACGTCGTGCGTGCTCTCATGCTCGTCGCGGTCTTCATCGTCGCGTGGCTGACGATGCACGATCTCGGCTTCACGCCGCGGACCCTGCGTTGGAACGTGATCCCCCGTGAAATGGAGAGGGTCGCGGCCGAATCGGTGCGCTACGGCTGGGACCAGCGGCCCGTGCGGCTTCTCACGTTCGTCTCATTTCTCCAATTCGGATTCATGAGCTGGGGCTTCTACGCGTGGCAGCCGTACTTCCTGGAGCTGCTGGGCCGCGACGCCGTGTGGGTTGCGGGCGCGGCCGCCTCGGCGATCGCCGGGGCAATGATCCTCGGAAACGCAATCGTCGACCGGCTGTCTCGGTTCTGCGGGCGCCGTACGACCTTGCTCCTATGGGCTGCGGGCGCGCAAAGCGCGGCGGCCGTGGCCGTCGGGTTCACCGACGACTTCTGGACTGCCCTCGCGGCGATGGTGGTCCTCGCGACGGCCATCGGGGTGACGGGTCCGGTCAAGCAGGCGTACCTCCACGCAAGCGTGCCCTCGGCTCAACGGGCGACCGTGATCTCCTTCGACTCCATGTTGGGCAATGGCGGGGGCGTCGCTGGCCAGACGGGGCTGGGGTGGCTCTCCCGGGCCCAGTCTATCGAGCAAGGGTACGTGGTAGGTGGTGTGGCGACCGTGTTGGCCGTGCCCCTCTACTGGGGCGTGCGTGCGGCGGGAGCTGCGGCGGACGTCATCGTGGGCGACCGGGCCGGCGTGGCCGCCCCGTGCGCGGCTCAGGGGATCCCGGAGATCGCTGGCGTCGACGCCAGGCCGCGCATCGGGGTCGAGTAGCCCTCGAGCGCGGGAGCCAGCGACCTCCGCCAAGAGGGTGCTAGTGGGCGTAAGCCGGCCGCGTCTACGTCGCCCGGGAGCCGCTCTCCTCCCGCCGTCAGGGGTTCTCGGGGATGCGCGTGGCCGAGTGGCTACGCCCGAACCACCAGCCCAACGCCGTGATACCGCTGCCGAGCGAAAGCGGTAACGGGTAGTGTAGAGCGTCGGCCAAACCTTGGCCGAGCCGCTCGAGGACGATCGGGTCGCGAAGGGCCATCTCGCCCGCGACGTACCCGAGGATGCCTCCGCCGAGCCAGACGAGCCACACGAAGCGGTTCATCAGCGTTGCCAGGACGCCGCTTCCCCAGATGACGAGGGGGAGCGAGAGCCCGATGCCGAACGCCACCAGGAGGAGGTCACCCTGCGCGGCTGCCGCGATGGCCAGGACGTTGTCGAGACTCATGATCACGTCGGCCACGATGATGATCCGGATCGCCTCGAGGAGGGTCGTCCCCCGGGGAACGTGGCTCTCTACCCCCGTCTCCTGCCGCACCAGCTTCAGCGCGATCCAGACGAGGAGCAGGCCGCCGGCCAGTTGGAGAAGCGGGATCCGGAGCAGAAACGTGATGATCGTGATGAAGAGCAGCCGTAGCGCCACGGCACCGCCGGCCCCCCCTACGCGTCCCCAAAAGCGCTCGCGGGGGCCCAGCGTTCGAATGGCCAGCGCAATGACAAGAGCGTTGTCGCCCGCGAGCGTGAGATCGATGATGACGATCGATACCCAGCGCGCCCAGAACTCGGGATCACTCAGGAAGCTCATGCGGGGGCCCGGCGGCTCACCAACACAGGAAGCTTGGATCCGCGGATGAGCTTGTCGGCCACGCTGCCGACGAAAAACCGGACGACACCTCCCCGGCCCGCGGTCGAGAGCGCGATCAGGTCTGCGTCCGAGCTCTCACATGCGTCGACGAGGGCCCGCGCGACGTCCGGACCCTCGAGGAGCCGCGCCTGGACGCCCCGGACTCCGCGGGATTCGAGCTGCTTCTTAGCGGTCTCGAGATAGGACTCGATCCCCTCCCTCTCTCCTGCTAGGCGGGCCATTTCCGAGGCTGCGTCAGGCCGATGTACCGAGAACGACTTCCCGGATCCGTCGAGGACGGAGGTCAGCGTGACCCGGCTTCCTGAGGGGGAGACAAGATCGCCCAGAACGTCGAGGACCGAGTCAGCGGCCTTCGATCCGTCGAGCGGGACCCAGATATGTTCGGGCGAGCTCTCGTGGGCGAAGAGGCGCTCCGTATCCCCATCCCCTCGCAGGAGGAGCAGAGGGACGGGGGAGCTTCGGATCAGCTGATCGGCGATGCTGCCGAGCCAGATCCGCTCGAAGGCGCCCCGGCCATGCGTGGTCAGGACGATGAGATCGGCGTGGACCTCTCGGGCGATGTCCAGGATCGTGCGGGTAGCGCGGCCTACGGCCACGCGCACGTGCGTGTCGATCAGCACTGCGCCCCCCAGAGACGCCAGACGTTCTCGGACTTCTTCTAGGTACGTCCGAACCGTCGTCTCCCCCTCGACGAGCCAACGGCTTCCCGTCCAACCATATCGGTCGCCGAGGCCATCCGGGGGGGGCGGCTCCGCTACCACGGACACCAGATGGAGTCGAGCCTCGTGCCTCCTGGCGAGTCGCAGCGCAGGCTCGAGCCCTTTCTCCGCCAACTCCGAGCCGTCGAGGGGAACCAGTATGGACTTCATCGATCACTTTCCGTCGAGAGCGTTTCGAGTGCTAGTCAGGAGCTTGAGAAGCCACTCCGGGCGGCGCCTCTGTCAAGGCGAAGGGGGCCGCCGCATGCCGCCCTTAGCTTCCCGTGCAGGATGCCGCGGCCCGGATCTGAGAACCGTTACTCCCCCATCCATGATGCTGTGTTCGTGTTCGTTCAGCCAACCTACACTGGGGCACTTGTTGGCGGTTGGTGAGGTCCATTCCGTGCCGAAACGCCCGTGGCGGGCGCATCCCTCGTTCGGGGAGCCACCGCCTCCGAGAACCCCCGTGCCAACGTATCCCCGAACGGTGGTGGGCTCGCGCCGTTTCTGGCGGGCGGCGGTGGTTGCCTGACCACGCCGGCGCTAATAGCATCAGGGTCGTCAAACGCAACGGGTAGTAGTGTGTCTGCAGTGAGGGCTCCAGTCGGGAGGATCTTGTGAGACAGGCCGGAATCGCCTGCATCGGTGTGATCTTGGTCGGTTTGGCGGCCTTTCGCCTCAGCGTGCAGCCCGAAGCTGTGCCGTTCGTGACGGAGATCCCGGTTGTGGTCGCCGGCGCGACCTCGGTGGCTCCGCCCGAGCCGGCGCTGGGCCCGGTTCCGCCCGAGGACCGGGAGGTGCCGGAGGTCAGCGCCGTGGAGCGCCCGGAGGAGGGCTCGCAGCCAAGAAGGTTTCGGCGGCGCAGCCGCAACATCTATCCCGGGCCCATTCCCACGCCAGAGAACTGGGAGCCGCCGGAGGGGCCGGTGCGCGTCGCGCTCCAGGCGGGCCACTGGAGGGCCGATGAGGCGCCGGACGAGCTCAGAGGCCTGCGGAACAATGGCACGGCCGCACGCGGAAAGGCGGAGTGGGAAGTGAACCTTGAGATCGCCCGTCGCGCCGCCGCGATGCTGGAGCTGATGGGCTATGAGGTCGATATCCTTCCGGCGGTCGTACCTCCTAGCTACCGGGCCCACCTCTTCATCTCCATCCACGCCGACGGAAGCAATGATCCGAGCGCGTCGGGGTACCGCGTGGCGTCGCCGCGCCGCGACGCGACCGGACGCGCCTCCCAGATGGCCGATCTCCTCGAGGGGAGCTACGGGGAGGCCACGGGCCTGCGAAGGCTTCCCCGTGTGACCCGCCGGATGGAGAACTACTACGCGTTCAACTTCCGGAGATACGAGCACGCGCTGCACCCGATGACCATCGGGGTCATCCTGGAGACGGGCTTCCTCACGAGCGCCTCCGACTGGGACGTGATCGTGAACGATCCTGACCGCGCGGCCCGCGGCATCGTCGCGGCGGTGACGGCTTTCCCGGTGACGCCGCCGCCCGCGGGGGTCCTGGCCGCCGCCCTCGAGATGGATTGATCCGCACCGAAGCCTGACGAGTTGACGCCCCGGGGGGCAAGAGCAGGCTTAGGAAAGGAGCTCGAGGACGGCCGGCGGAAGATCGGCCGCTCGTGACTTGGCTCATGGGCCTAGTCGGGCTCGATCCGATCGATGGACTCGCCGTGGAGAACTGGCTCCGCTGACCTCCGCAGGCCTCCGACGAAGCGCCCCACCTAGCCGACGCATCCCTGCTGGACAGATCGCGAACCGGGCCGAAGTATGTTCCGTTCGGGGTGTTCGGCGCGTGCGCCAGGTAGTAGCACTCAGGTGGGGAGCCTTTGATATGTCGGTTTCTGGCTGAAACACGCCCGCACGGTCTTCCCCACGTTCAGCGTGATCGCGAGCTGCGCGCTCGAGCCGAGTGAGCTGCCCGAGGGATCTGACCAGCCGTAAAAGTTCGAGTCGCTCCCTGCCGTGGCGGTGAGGGTGACCTCGCTTCCGCCGGCGAAATCGGCCGAGCAGACGCTCCCGCTGACGCAGTCGAGCCCCGCCGGATCGCTCGTTACCTGGCCGCCCCCGGCTCCGAAGAACTGGACGTCCAGGGTCTGGGGGGGGACGGCCTCGCAGGCGAGATTCCGGCTGGAGGTGTGGAGGATGCCTCCGCCCGAGGACCCGATCCCCATCCCGTAGTGAAGCTCGGCGGAGCCCGCTTGCGAGCACGTGTAGCTGGGGGAGCCCCCCCACTGCCTGCCTGGGCTCACCTCCGCGAGCGTGAAGTCGCCCTGGAAGCCCGGAACCAGGTTCACAGAGCTCCGGTCCCGGAAGAAGGCGCTCTGGCCAGAAAGGATCGAGCCCAGGTCGCTCTGGACGGACAAGCTCGTAGTGAGGTTGAGCTGAACGCCCACGTGGAGGGGCGCGGGGGGCGGCGTCACGTCGAAGGTGAGGCCGCCGTCCAGAGCGGACATCGTGGAGAAGCGCGTGAGCGTCCCCTCGATCGTGAGGGCGCCCGTGACGGGCTCGATGTCGATCGTCTGCTCGTCCAGCTGGGCCGTTTCGGACCCGCTGGTGAGGAGGAGGAGCCCCGTCTGATAGGCACCGGCACCCACATCCAACCTTGATCCGGGCTCGAAGGTCACCTGCACCGGCTGGGCGAATTCAGTGCCGTCGGGCCCCAGGTCGAAGGCGCGACTGATCCCGACCGCATCGCGAAGAGTGCCTAGCTCTCCGGTCAACCCCGACGCATCTACCGAGCTAAGCGTGACGTCCAGGTCGGAGCTCACCGCTCCAGCCGGGAAGACCAGGCGGAGGGAGCCATCGGCAGAGGAGATCGTGCCACCCGCGGACCCCACCGTCTGCGTCGTCACTGTCGGGTCGTCGAACGCTGCAGTGACGCTTGCGTCGGCGTTCAGCGTCAGCGAACAGGACCCGGAGCCGGTGCACGCCCCGGACCACCCCGCAAACGCGTCGTCGGTGCTGGCGGGCGCCGCGGCCAGCGTGACGCTCGTGCCCTCCTCGAAGTCGGCCGTGCAGGGGTCGCTCCCCGTCGTGCAAACGATCCCAGCCGGCGAGCTCGTTACCGTGCCCGAGCCGTCCCCTGTGACGTTGACTGTGAGGGTGAACTCCCCGGGCGGCTCCGCCGGGCTACCGCTGTCGCTCGAACAGCTGGCGCTCAACAGCAGGACCGCAAGGAGGGGAGCGAGGGAGGCGACGGGACGGAGTCGGATCGATCGCATTGGGGCTTTCCGTCGAGCGACTGGAACGAGTGTCCTGCGACGCCGGAGTCCTGGTCGTCGGCCGTCGTCATTAGCGCGCCGGCAATATTGCACCATCCCCCCCCCTCACCGTCAGGAGTCGCTCGGATCTTCTGCGGCGCCTGTTTGAGATCGGGAATGCGATCCGCCACTTCCTCGGTCCGGCCGAACGGCGAGGGCGTCGATCACCCCGTTCGTTTCCATCACTCGGTCGCGGGAGCGGGCCCCGCGAGAGACGGCAGCAGGACGCCGGCGGGGCCTTCGAGCTGGACGTCGACGCGGTCGCTCATGCGGGTGCGCGACGGGTTCACTTCGACCAGGAGGGCGCCGCCCCGCCGCGCGGCGTGAGCCCACCGGGCGATGTAGTCGAAGCTGACTTCGGTGCCCACAAGCAGCGTTAGGTCGCACGGCCGGTCGAGGAAGGCCTCGATCTCGGCGATGGGGTCGGCTGGCAGCGCCTCGTCGAACCAGACGACGCCGGGCCTCAGCAGAGCGCCGCACTTGCAACGGGGCGGCAGGGAGGGCAAGGGGTGCGCGCGTTCCTCGCGCTCGATCCCGCAGCCCTCGCATCGCACGGCCCAGATCGAGCCGTGGACGTGGGCGACTCGCCGGCTGCCGGCCCGCTCGTGGAGGTCGTCCACGTTCTGCGTGGCCACGAGGACGTCCTTCCCGGCGTCCTCCCAGGCGGCTATGGCTTGGTGCGCACGGTTCGGGGCGGCGTCGCGGACCAGCCCTCGCCGGTCCTGGTACCACTCCCACACGAGGGTCGGGTCGCTGTCGAACGCCGTACGGGTGGCCAGCCTCTCCGGGTCCAGCCTACGCCACCAGCCGTCCTGCCCCCGGAACGGGGATTCCGGACTCCGCGCTCACGCCGGCCCCTGTCAGCACCAGGATCCGCCGTGCGGCCTCGAGGCTCTCGGAAACGCGCGCGGCGTCTGCGGACGGGCTGTCACTCACGGGTCCGGCCATGGGCTCGCCCCATGGCGTCAGCCGACTCGATTTCCGGTGAAGTCACTCGGTGGGAGGACCGTCGGGGTCACCTCCCGTCCGCTCCGCCCGAGTCTCTAGGGGGCTGAATCGGTGGGGTCGTCCGGGGCGTCCCCGTCCGAGGCGTCCCCGTCCGTTTCGTCACGCGAAGGACGCAGTTGATCGCTCACCACGGAATAGTTCATCGCAGGGTTGTTCTCGAGGGTGAGATTGAGCTGATCGCCGACGTCCAGATAGAACTGGTCGGACACGTATCCGGCTTGAGGCCCGATCGGGTTGGAGACGAGGTGGACCGCCGCAATCGATTCCACGAACGTAGGCGGCAACTCAAAGCGCCTCTCGGAGACACCCGGTGTCAACCCGAGTGACCGGCGGATTCCAGATTGCACGGCGTAGATGTGCGCGTCGTAGAACGCATGGTTGCGCACCACCACGGTAATAGTGTGACTCTGGTCCTGTGCGTGACCGGCAACCGGGACGACCCCCGGGACGACCGCCCCCAGGCCGAGGATCGTGAGCCAACGCGTCCTCCAGATGGGTAGCTTCCCGAACATTGCCACCTCCATGGCCGATCGTAGCGGACAACCCGATAAACGCTCTAATCTTCGAACACTGCGGCTCCAAAAAACGTTCCCGGGCCCGCCCAACTCCCTTCGTCGAGAGAAACGACTCGTAACTCGCGTTTCCCACTTCGCTCAGGGTTGCGGCCAGGCTCGCGCGGTTCCAGTTGTCACCGGCCAGGGCCAGGTCCGTGTACAGCCCCCGGAGCGCCTCGTCCCTCCACACGTTCTCGGGCGTCGGGTGCGTGTGGTGAGAGCGGGCACGAGCTTGCTCCACACACCAGTAGCGTCGAGTGCTGTAACTTCCGCGTGAGGCATCGTATCAGATGGGACGTACCAACATCGGGCCTGACGACGCGCTCGGTGGTGGTCGTCTACTCCAGTACTTGGATAGATTTCTTCAGGGGCGTCCACTTCTGGCGCCTCCGCCGGCTCGCCTGGAGGAGGGGATGGACGGTCATCGTGAGGGTCCGGATCTCCGGCCCGCGACGTCGAGCAGTTGGCTTCCCTGGATCCTCGGGGTGGTGGGGGCCGTCTGGGTCGCTTCGCTCCTTACGGGCGGCGCGGAGCGTTCGTCCCCGGATGGTGGTGAGCCTCCACTCGCCAGCGGTGGCGAGCGCCCGATCGAAGAGGAGGTTGGCTTCGATCCGTGCGTGTCGCCTCTCGGATGGCAAATCGGGTCGTTGGACTCCCGGTTCGACCTCCCTGCCGAGGAGCTCCGGGGAGCCGTCGAGCGGGCGGTGCTCGTGTGGGAGTCTTCCACGGGACGGCTCATCTTTCGGCACGACTCCCTTCAAGGGATGCCCATCAACCTGAGGTACGACGCCAGGCAGGCGAGGCTGGAAGCGCTGGAGCGCCGAGCCCGCGAGCTCGACGAGCTGGGGGCGCAGATCGAGGAGCTGCGGGCCGAGTACGACCGGACCGACAACGCAGACTTGGCGGAGCGGGTGAACCGGATGGCGGACGAATACAACGCCATGGCGGACTCGCTTACCCGTTCGCGGTCCATACGGATCGACGCGGGACAGTTCCGGGAAAACATCGTTTACCGGGGCCGACCGATCCGCACGGATCCCCAGCTCACCGTATACCAGTTCGGGAGCATCGATGAGCTCGTGTGGATTTTGGCGCACGAGCTCGGCCACGCCATTGGACTGGAGCACGTGGACGAGCCGGCGGCCGTGATGCACGACGGATATCGGTCCGGGGTCAGCGTCGAGGCCCTGCACCCCGTGGATCTCGCTGCCTTCGACGAGCTCTGCGAGTCGCGCGAGGCTGGCTCGAACATTGGTCCCACGGGCGCGGTCCGTTGAGCGACCTCCTCGACGAGCAGGGAACACTGGGGAGCTAGCGCCTAACGACTGGGCGCTGAGGGAGCGCTCCAGACTGTCGTGGCTTGACACGGTGTGGATGGGTGTCATATGATACCTATGACACTATGCCAAACATCCCGTCAGGCTGCGCCCGATGATCCTCAGGGTCGACCTTTCCAGCCCCACTCCGGTCTATCTCCAGATCGTCGACTGCGTCCGCCGGGCCATTGCCGTGGGATCGATCAAGGCCGGCGACCGTCTGCCAGCTATCCGCGAGGCGGCCGTCCAGACGCGGGTAAATCGAAATACGGTGGGCCGCGCGTACCTGGAGCTCGAGCATCAGGGACTCGTCCGTGCCCGTCAGGGCTCGGGCTTCTACGTGACGGACAATGGATCGCGGGTAGAGCGCGCAGTGCGCCGCGAAGCGCTGCTCGAGCAGGTGAAGGAGTTGGTCGTCGAGGCACGGCTCGCGGGGACGTCCACGGAGCAGCTCGTCGAGACGCTCGTCGAGCACAGCAAGATGCTGGAAGCGGAGCACGCCAGCACACTGGACGCGGAGCAGCCCGCTCCGACAAACGGAGACCGACATGACTGACTGGGCCGTCGAGACCCTCGGCCTCGGCCGCAGGTTCGGGAAGAGCTGGGCTGTCCGTGAGTTGAATCTGCAGGTTCCGCGAGGCTCGGCGCTGGGGCTCCTCGGGCCGAACGGAGCCGGGAAGTCGACCACGATCCACATGTTGATGGGCCTGCTCCCCGCCACGGAGGGCTCCGCGCGGGTCCTCGGACTGGATCCGGCCGACGACGACGTCGGGATTCGCCGGAAGGTCGGGTACGTTGCCGAGGAGCACGGCTTCTACGGCTGGATGTCGGTGGATGAGACGATCGGCCGGCCTCGTGTCCGCCTACCACCGCGACTGGAACGATGAGACGCGTCGCGAGCTCCAGGAAGAGTTCGCGCTGGACAGCCGCACGCTGATCCGGGAGCTCTCCAAGGGGATGCAGGCGAGGCTCGCTCTGCTCCTCGCGCTCTCCTTCGATCCGGAGATGCTCGTCATGGACGAGCCGACGGGCGGTCTGGACCCTGTGTCCCGGCGCACCTTCATCGAGACCGTCTTGGCACGATATCAGGAGAGTGGAAAGACGATTCTCCTCTCCTCCCACCTCCTGAACGATTTCTCCGGGCTCCTCGATCACGTGGCCTTCCTCAGGGACGGTCGCCTCGAGCTCGCAGTCCCCCTGGACGAACTGCGGGCCCGGGTGAAGCGGGTACGCCTCACCTTCGAGGATGGAGCCCCGAGCTCGCTCTCGGTGTCCGGCGCGCGCCGAGTCCAGACCAACGGTCGAGAGGCGGTCGCGACCTTCGACCGCTTCGACCCCGTGGAGACGCCTCGACTTCTCGCTGCCGTGGGCGCGTCAGACGTGCAGGTCGAGGAGCTCTCGCTCGAGGACATCTTCGTCGAGGTCCTCCGATGACGGTGCTATCCTCGCCGGTGCCCCGGGGGCTCCACCGGGCGGCGATGCCCGCGCTCTCCTCGGTGCCGATCTATCGGAAGGACGTTCGCGCCCTGATGAAGCCGATCCTCTGGCTCGTGCTCCTCCAAGGCATCTACATGGTCGGGGTGGCGCTCCTCTACTGGTACAACGGCTGGCCCGAGGCGTACGCCGTCGCTTCAGAGACCCTGATCGTCACCGGCTGGGCCTTCGGCCAGACGCTCGCGCTCATCGCCGCCGCACAGTTCTGGGCGGAAGAGCGGTCTGCGGGGACCGACGCCCTCCTCCTCCGGCTGCCAGCGGCCCGGCGGCGGATCTACGTCGAGAAGGCGGCTGCCGGCCTCACCGTCCTCGCGATCTTCTGGCTTCTCACGGCGAGCGTCCACGTGGCCGCGACGCCGCTCGGAGGTCTGTGGCCGTCCGAACAGAGCGAGCTGCTCAGGGGTGGGATGCTGGAGGCGATGTGGGACACCGGGCTCGGCTTCGGTCTCGGAGCCGGGGAAGGCGGGCTGGTGTTCGGGATGGGCGTCGGAGAGATCCTGGCCGCAGTCTGCCTCTCCTCTTACCTGGTGGGTCTGCCCCTCTCGCTCCTCGCTCGCCGGCCCGTGTTCGTAGTCCTGTCCGGCTACGCGATCTGGACGATCGGAGCCTTCGGCGTCTCGCCAGGGCGGACTTCGCCTCGTGGGACCTCGTGGCGCTGAGCCTGGTCATGTACGCCCCGCTCGTCGCGATCCCGCTGGTCCTGGTTCTTCCGGGGCGGCGGTTCGGCCTCCTTCGAAAAACCCGGTGGCCGGCAGGCCGGCGTCCCCTGCTGGGTCTCGTCTGGAAGGCGTTCGCGGAAAATGGGGCGCTCCACGCGCTGTCCCTGGTCTTCATCGTCACGGTGGCGCTCGCTACCGAGATGGACGCCTTCTTGACGCTGGCAGGGGGAACCATCCTGGTCACGGCGCTTGGAACGGCCGCCTACGACGCTTCCGAGAAGGAGGGGCTCCGCTCCGTGCTCTACGACCACCCCGTGCCGCGCGAGCATCTCTTCTGGGCCAAGATCGGTGTGGGACTCGTCCCGGTGGTGGCAGTGTCCGTTGGAGTCTTCCTGCACTGGAGCCGCCAGGCGCCAGTGCCGCTCGCCACGGCGCTGGCGTTCGGGGTGTTCGCCTACGCGGTCTCCGTGCTGATTACGTTGGCGATCCAGCGCGAGAGCACTGCTCTGCTAGCAGCGGAATGCCTGGTCGCCGGCGCGGCCGCGACGCCCCTGATTCTCGCGGACCTGTTTCGACCGGCGAGCGGGCTACCGCCCGGGGACGAAACGAGCGCGCTCCTTCTGGTCGCCGCGCCCTCCTACGCGACCCTTGCCGCGGGCTGCCTCGCGGGCGCGTGGTGGGCGGCCACGAACCGAACGGTGCTCACCGGATCGGCGCGCTACCGGCTGGCCTTTGCCGGTCGGCTGTTGGGCGCCCTCGCGGCCGTCGCGCTGCTCGTCGGAGCCGTCGGGTGGAGCCGGCTCTAGGCACCTAGCCTACGCGACCCGGTCGCGCGGCTCCCTCCCCCCGAAGTAGGCGTCAAGATTGTCGAGCGCCCTGAACCCCATGGCATCGCGCGTCTCGGCGGTCGCGCTCCCGATGTGCGGCATCAGGAACGTGTTGGGGAGCGCGACGAGCCTCTTGTCCACGTTGGGTTCATCGTTGTAGACGTCGAGGCCGGCAGCCCCGAGCTTCCCCGATTTCAACGCGTCGATGAGTGCGTCGTCGTCCACGATCGCGCCTCGGGCGGCGTTCACGAAGATCGCGCCGTCGGGGAGCAGCCCGAACCGCCGAGCATCCATCAGGCCGCGGGTCGAGGGCGTAGCGCTGCAATGAAGGGTCAGGAACTCGCACTGCGGCAACATGTCGTCGAGCGCCTCGTGGAAGACCGCTCCCTCCTCGCGCTCCGGGGGCAGCCGTCGGACGTCGTGGTAGTGGATCTCCATCGCGAAGCCCCGGGCCCGACGGGCCACCACCTGACCGACCCGGCCCATGCCGATGACGCCCAGGCGCTTGCCCGTTACTTGGGTACCGACCATGAACGCCGGGCTCCAGTCCCTCCACCTGCCCTCTCGGACCAACCTTTCCCCCTCACTGGCGCGCCGCGCCGCGCCGAGCATCAGCATCATCGTCAGCTCGGCGGTGGCGTCCGAGAGCACGTCCGGCGTGTTCGTGACGACGATGCCCTTCTTCCTGGCGGCCTCCACGTCCACGTGGTCGAAGCCGACCGAGTAATTGGCGATGATCTCCACTGAGGGGGGGAGGCGCTCTAAGACGTCGGCCGAGAATCGCTCGGTATGGCACGGCAAGATCGCCTGCGCGCCCACCGCGTTCTCGATCAGCTCCTCCGGTGAATAGAGCCGATCGTCGGGGTTGAGCCGACACTCGTAATCGCGCAGGAGGCGGTCTTCGATGGCAGGACGTAGCTTGCGCGTGACGAGCACTACGGGCCTTGGACTCATTCACGTCCCTCCATGTCGGATCTCCGGGGTTTTGAATCATGAAGATCTACAAGTTCATCAATCGTGTCCCCGGCGGGATGATGGTCGTTCCGCTGTTCCTCGGCATGGTCGTCAACACGTTCTTCCCAGACCTGCTCAGGATCGGCGGCTTCACCGAAGCGTTGACCGGCGTGGGCTACCCGACCGTCCTCGGCATGTATCTCTTCACCGTGGGCACCAAGATGACCGTCCGGGCCGCTCCGAGGATGGTTCTCCGCGGCTTCGGTATTCTGACGGCCAAGGTGGGGACCGCGACCGCCTTCGCGCTCACCGTGGCGCACGTGTTCGACGGCAGCATCATCGGCCTGAGCACGTTGGCCGTGATGGTGGCGATGAGCGACACGAACGGGGGGATGTTCCTGGCCCTGACGGGCGCCATGGGCAGCAAGGAGGACTCCGGTACGTATGTCGTGCAGAGCATCGAGACCGGACCCTTCCTGACGATGCTGATCTTCGTGGGCACGGGCCTGGCGGACATTCCGTGGCTGACGATGGTCTCGGTGATTGCTCCAATTGCCGTGGGCTCGATCCTCGGCAACCTGGACGACGATCTGAGAAAGTTCTTCGGGTCTCACGAGCCGATCATCATTCCGTTCATGGCCTTCACCCTGGGTCAGACGATCGACCTGCGATCGGTCGTGACCGCCGGCGCTCCAGGCATCGTCCTGGGCGTGACGGTTCTGGTCGTCACCGGCCTCGTGTGCATCACGGCCGACCGCTTGCTCGGCGGGAGCGGCATCGCGGGGGCGGCGGCCTCCAGCACGGCCGGTAACTCCGCGGTGGTTCCGCAGGCCGTCGCGCTGGCGGATGCGTCGTTTGTTCCCGTGGCGGCAGCCGCGACTGTCCAGGTGGCCGCTTCCGTGATCGTCACCGCGATCCTGACGCCGCTCCTGACCGCCTGGTGGTACCGGAAGGTGACCAGGGAGAAGGCCACCGAGGGGGAGGAAGCTCCGGCAGCGCCGCCCACCTGACGCCACGGAGCCGCCGCTCGGGTGCGCGATCAGCAAACCAAGACGGCGATCCCTTCGTCCTGCGCCAGCGGAAAGATCCTTTCTTCCGCCACCCGGTTGTCGATCGCAAGGTACGAAGCCGCAACCGTCGGGGACACTGGCCCGCCGCGGGGATTAGGGAGACCTTACGCGCTGATGGTGACGTCCCATCGCGCGCCGGCCGTCGGTAGAGGCCGGGGGCGGGAGTGTTCCCTCGGCTAATTGCTGGAATGAGCTCATCGTTGACCCGCCGGAGTTTCCTTCGCGCGTCCACCGGGGCCGCCGCGTGGGCGGCCCTGTCGTGCGGCCCGGCCGGTCCTCCGGGCCCGGGCACGCGTCCTACCGGCTACCATTACGACCCCATCTATCTCGAGCACGACCCCGGAGAGGGCCACCCGGAGCGAGCGGAGAGACTTCTTGCGATAGACGACCGCCTTAGGGCGGCAGACTGGTACCCGTCCCTGGCCCTCCCTACCGGGCGATCGGCCGAAGTCTCCGAGCTGGAGCTCGTCCACGACCCCAGATACGTGGACCTGGCTAGGGCGGAGATCCTGGCAGGCGCCCCCCGGCTCTCGACCGGGGACACCAACGTGAGCCCCTTGAGCTACGAGGTGGCGCTCCGGGCGGTGGGCGGGGTGCTGGCCGCCGTGGACGCGGTCGTCGAGGGCCGCGTGAAGAACGTGTTCTGCGCCCTCCGCCCGCCGGGCCACCACGCCACGCAGGACCGCGGCATGGGCTTCTGCATCTTCAACCAGGTGGCCATCGCGGCCCGCTACGCCCAGGTGAGACACGGAATGGGCCGGGTGCTCATCACGGACTGGGACGTTCACCACGGCAACGGCACGCAGGACATATTCTACGCCGACGGCAGCGTGTTCTACATGAGTACGCACCAGTTCCCCTTCTACCCTGGGACCGGCTCGACCGGCGAGACGGGGGAGGGCGCTGGAGCCGGTCTCACGATGAACCGGCCGTTTCCTGCCGGCGCGGGAGACTCGGAGATCGTGGGCGCCTTCCGGGACGACCTCCTTCCGGCCGCGCGACGGTTCGCCCCGGACCTGACCCTCGTCTCGGCCGGGTTCGACTCACGAGTGGACGACCTCCTGGGAGGGTTCCGGGTCACGGACGAGGGCTACCGAGAGATGACCCGAGTCATGCTGGAGATCGCGTCGGTCGCCGGGGAGGGGCGCCTCGTCTCCGTCCTCGAGGGGGGCTACAACCTGGAGGGACTGGCGTCGGGAGTCTTCGCCCACCTGGACGAGCTGGTCGGCGCCTGAGCGTTCGCGACGACCCGACCTTTCGGGCGCCGCGGGGGAGGGCCTATCTTGGGCCCGGAGGCCGCGTATGAAACGCGCGGCCGACCATCATTCGACGTGTTTTCTGAACCGGAGCCCCGTGATCCGGGAGGATGAGGATGCTTACTGATTGCCGTCACACGCCCGTCCGTTGGCTTTCCGCATGGTCGAGCCTAGCGCTTGCCCTGACTCTCGCGGCCGGACTCGCTCTGCCGGCCCATGCGCAGGACCGGGGGAATCCGTACGGAGAGTGGCGGTACTGGGGCGCCGACCAGGCCAGCACGAGGTACTCTCCGCTCAACCAGGTGAACGCGAGCAACTTCGAGAACCTGGAGCTCGCCTGGCTCTGGCGAGGCGACAACTTCGGGACGCAGCCCGACTTCATCATGCGCTCCACGCCGACCTACGCCGACGGCATCGTCTACACGGTGGCCGGCCGACGCAGAACGGTCGCGGCCATCGACCCCGCCACGGGCGAGACGCTCTGGACGTACCGGGAGCCCAATACGCAGCGCTACGAGGATTCCCCCCGCCAGAACTACGGGCGCGGTGTGGCTTACGCGGAGGTGGACGGGAGGGCGGTGATCTACCTCGTCACGCCCGCGTTCTTCCTCCATGCGCTGGACGCCAAGACCGGTGTTCCCCTGGAGGGATTCGGCGGCCAGATCCCCATCGAGGGATTCCCCGAGACGGGCACCGTGGACATGCTCGCGACCCTGGGACATCCCTATGACGTGAATGCGGGAATCGACCCGGGGGTTGGCAGGATCACGACCTCCTCGCCGCCGATCGTCGTGAACGGCGTCATTGTCGTCGGGAACTCGGCGCAGCCGGGGGGTGGGTACACGAGGCAGGAGAACGTGCCCGGGGACGTCCAGGCCTTCGACGCCCGGACCGGCGAGCACCTATGGACGTTCCATACCATCCCGCAGGAGGGCGAGTTCGGAAACGACACGTGGGAGAACGACGCCTGGGAGTGGAGCGGGAACGTGAACGTCTGGGCGCCGCTTTCCGCGGACGCCGAGCTCGGCCTGGTCTATCTTCCGACCGACGCCCCGACGAACGACTACTTCGGCGGCTTCCGGCCTGGCGCGAACCTCTTCGGGAACAGCCTCGTCGCCGTGGACATCCAGACCGGCGAGCGGCGGTGGCACTTCCAGATGATCCACCACGACATCTGGGACTGGGACCTCCCGGTTCCGGGGATCGTCGTGGACCTGACCGTGGACGGACAGGAGATTCCGGCGATCGTCCAGACGTCCAAGCAGTCGTTCGTCTACGCGTTCAACCGGGAGACCGGCGAGCCCATCTGGCCGATCGTCGAGCGGCCGGTGCCTCAGGGTAACGTGCCCAGCGAGTGGTACTCTCCCACACAGCCCTTCCCGACGCGACCGCTCGGCTACGAGCTCCAGGGCCTCACGGTGGACGACCTCATCGACTACACGCCCGAGCTGCGAGCCAGGGCGGTCGAGCAGGTGAGCGACGTGCTGCTGGGTCCGATCTACACTCCCTCGGTGCTCGTGGGGAACGAAGAGGGGTGGCGGACCGCGGCCCAATGCCCGAGCGCCACCGGAGGCACGAACATCCCGGGAGGACCGGTCATGGATCCCGTGACGGGGATCCTGTACGTCCAGTCCAGGAAGGCCTGTGGGGCACGCACGGTCCAGGCGATGGGGGACCGTGACGACGGGAGCCCGGGAAACAACACGGGCGTAACCGTCCTCGAATTCATCTCGGGTGGCAGCGACGGCGGCCTCGGCTCCATCGACGGGCTCCCGATCGTCCAGCCGCCCTATGGCCGCATCACGGCCATCGACATGAACACCGGGGAGCACCTCTGGTGGATCCCGAACGGGGATACGCCCGAGAACATTGCGAACCATCCGTTGCTTCAGGGAATCGAGGTTCCCAACACCGGTTATCTGGGCAATTCGACGGTTCTGGTCACGCAGAGCCTCCTCATATTCGCGGAAGGGAGAGGAGGGCGGTCGCTGTTGTACGCAGCCGACAAGCAGACCGGCGAGCGGATCGGGACCGTCGAGATCCCGGCGCCGACCCAACAGGCGCTGATGACGTACCTGCACGACGGCGTGCAGTACATCGTTCTGCCGATCGCGGGGAACGGCATTCCCGGCTCACTCGCGGCTCTGCGGTTGCCGTAGCTGGCGACCCC
Source organism: Longimicrobiales bacterium (assembly GCA_965198065.1). Taxonomy (GTDB): domain Bacteria; phylum Gemmatimonadota; class Gemmatimonadetes; order Longimicrobiales; family Gaopeijiaceae; genus SHZS01. The sequence continues at coordinate 2,758,974 of CBDAON010000004.1, forward strand.
TTCTTACCGCGTCCAAGGAGGACCGATGTCACGCATGAGCTCGATGGGATCCCTCGGCCAAGGGCTCATCCTTCTGGCTTTTCTGGGATCCGTTCCCGCGGCCAATGCCCAAACGGTGGTCGAGTCCAGCATCGAAGCCCGGTTCCAGCTGGATGTTCAGGTTCCCGAGGCGGCGCTCATGGCCCACGTGCCACCTGGGTTTACAGTGAACGTGTCGGCCAGGGGCCCGGCGACGGACGCCAATCTGCGGGTCGTCTTCATCGACCGGACTACGATCAACGGTCCGGACGGCGCACCGGTCGGGAAGGGATCGAATCGTCTGGTCTACCTGATCGCCCCAGTGACGGATCCCGATGGCAACAGAGCCCAGCTGGTCATCGGGGGACTGACCGAAGACCCCGCGGATGCACCGGGACCGTTCGGAGTCTACTTGCCGGCCACGACGCAAACCCGGCGGCAGACTGCGTCCACCGGGAGCGGGCCGATCGTCGAGGAGCAGGACTGGGTCTTCACCGCGCCGACCGGTGAGCACATCGAGATGCACATCGCGTTCGAGCGGGGTCCGCGAAATAGAGGCAGCAATCCGTCCGAGACGCGGTTCTACTCGGCGAGGGATCCCGGTACCTACGAGATCTCCAGACAGCAGCAGATGCTCGACATCTTACGGAACGTGACGACAAATCCCCCGGACCGGGTGAGCGAGTTCTCCTTCCGCGCAGGGGGGGGCAGCTACGCCGCGCTGTTCGGCGGTGCCGAGAGGGTCCTGAGCTGGGACCACATCCGCTGGGTCGATCGAACGATCCTTCGGCCGTAGTGATCCCCCGGAGCTGAGCGCCCTGAGCGCGGGGACGCCGCGCTGGCGGAATCCCCATGCTTTCGTATATGCTTATTCGTATATGCTTTAGTTGTCCGTCGATTGTTACCGCGGTGGCGACGTTTCCCACGGGCTCCAGAAGGCGAAAGACCCCCTCTTACCGGGTCCAAGGAGGACCGATGTCACGGATGAGCTCGACGGGATCCCTCGGCCGGGGGCTCATCCTTCTGGCGGCGCTCGCGACGCCCGTCGGGGTCTCGGGCCAGGCCAGTGTGCTGACGGAGGGAGGAGCCGTCGAGATCCTGGGTCCTCCCCCTCCGTCGCCACCGGAGACCGTCTCCCGCGACGGACAGGGTGGGGCCACTCTCAGGGCCGTCCGGGTCACGGAGCCGGTTCGGCTCGACGGCGTGTTGGACGAGGCCTTCTACCAGACGCTGCCCCCGGTCTCGGACTTCCTGCAGAGCGGGCCGGGCGAGGGGGATCCTGCGACCGAGCGCACGGAGGTGTGGATCGTCTTCGACGACGACAACGTTTACGTGTCCGCTCGGAACTGGGACTCCGCTCCGGAGAGCGAGTGGGTCGCGAACGAGATGCGGCGCGACACGAACCAGCTCCGGCAGAACGACACGTTCGGGGTCATGTTCGACACGTTCTACGACCGCCGAAACGGGGTCATGTTCTACACGAACCCCCTGGGAGCTCTAGCCGAGTTCGCGATCACGAACGAGGGCAATCCCAACACTGACTGGAATCCGATCTGGGACGTGCGCACGGGGCGCTTCGAGGGCGGTTGGACGGTCGAGATCGCGGTCCCGTTCAAGTCGCTCCGCTACCGGCCGGGCCGGGAGCAGGTCTGGGGGGTGCAGTTCAGGCGGGCCATTCGGAGGAAGAACGAGTGGACGTACCTGACCTACCTTCCCCTTTCCGTGTCCGGAGGTGGGGCGGGGGGAGCCTTCCGGGTCTCGATGGCGGGCACTCTGGTGGGGATCGAGGCTCCGCCCGCCGGCCGCCTCGTCGAGATCAAGCCGTACGCGATCTCCGGTCTCGAAACGGATCTTGGCGCGGATCCCGTCGTCGAGAACGATCTGAGTGCGGACGCCGGCCTCGACGTGAAAGTCGGAATCACGGAGAACCTTACGGCCGATCTGACCTTCAACACCGACTTCGCCCAGGTGGAAGTGGACGAGCGACAGGTGAACCTGACGCGGTTCAGCCTCTCCTTCCCCGAGAAGCGCGAGTTCTTCCTCGAGGGACGGGGGATCTTCAACTTCGCCCCCGGCGTCTCCGGCGGGGGGGGAGGCGGAGGCAGAGGCGGAGGCGGAGGCCGTGACGGTGGGAACGCGCCGACGCTTTTCTACAGTCGGAGGATCGGCCTCCAGGACGGGCAGCCCATCCCGATCCTCGGCGGCGGGCGCGTGACCGGGAAGGTAGGCTCGTTCGACGTGGGGGCCCTGAGCATCCAGACCGACGATCACGGACCCGAGATCGAATCCACGAACTTCTCGGTCCTTCGTCTTCGCCGCGACATTCTCGCGCGAAGCAGCCTTGGGGTCCTTTTCGAGAACCGAAGCCGATCGGCGGTGTCGGACGGGTCCAACCAGGCGTACGGGCTGGATGCGAGCCTCGCGTTCTTCGACAACGTGAGCATCGTCACGTACTACGCCAGGACCCGGACCGAAGGGCTCGACGGGAACGACGAGAGTTACCGCGGGCGGTTCTCTTACGGGGGAGACGTTTGGGGTGCCGAGATTGACCACGTCGTGGTCGGTGACGACTTCAATCCCGAGGTCGGCTTCCTGCGCCGCGACGACTTCCGGGCCACATCGCTCTCGGGACGCTACAGCCCCCGGCCGGCCTCGATCGACTGGATCCGCCAGATCACCTTCCAGGCCAGCCTCGGGTACGTCGAGAGCGATCGCGCGGGGTTTGTGGAGACGCGCGACCGGAGCGGAACCTTCGACGTGCAGTTCGAGAGTAGCGACAGGTTCTCGGTAAGCGTCACCGAAAACTACGAGAATCTGATCCGGGACACGCGGATCTCGGGCGCGTCGATTCCGGCAGGCCGTTACTCGTTCACGGACTTCGACGCCGGCTACAGCTTCGGTCTCCAGCGCCCCTACTCGGGGAGGCTGAGCCTCCAGGCAGGATCCTTCTTCACCGGAGACCGTTTTTCCGTCGGATTTACTCAGGGTCGGGTCGAGGTTCTCCCCCAGCTCTCGGTCGAGCCGAGCCTCGAGTTCAACTGGATCGACGTGCCCGAAGGCCGCTTCGACCAGCACGTCGCCAGGGCGAGGGCCAGCTACAGCGTGAGCCCCCGGATGTACGTGAGCGGGCTTGTGCAGTACAGCACCGGAAGCGACAGCTTCAGCACCAACCTGAGGCTTCGGTGGGAGTGGGCCCCCGGGAGCGAGATCTTCCTCGTGTACACGGAAGATCGGGACACCGACCCCGTGTTGGGAGACCGGTGGTCCGAGCTCTCGAATCGTGGGCTGGTGATCAAGGTGAATCGGCTGCTCCGTCTCTGACGGATGGGGCTTCACGGTGGGGCTTCCGTCGGAGCCTCGGGGGCGAGTCCCGAGTCAACGTTCCACGTGAGCGAACTGTCTTAGGTAACAGCTTGGAACGTCCCGTCACTCGCGGACGAAATGGAGTCGACATGGCACCTGGATATCGTGCGCTGAGATCGACGAGCGCCCCTCTGTCCCTTCTTCTGGTCGGTGCGGCCGGAGCGCTCATGGCGCCTCCAGCGCTCGCCCAGCAGCCGCCGATCACGGAGGCCGGCGGCATCCGCATATTGGGACCGCCGCCTCCCGTGGCTCCGGCGGTGGAAAGCCGGGACGAAGAGGGCCGGGTCACGATCCGGGCCGTCCGGGTTACCGAAATGAACACCGACGGTATCCTGGACGAGCCCTTCTATCAGGCGACGGCCTCCGTTTCCGGCTTTGTCCAGAGCGTGCCGATTTCCGGGGCTGAGCCGACCGAGCTGACGGAGGCCTGGATCAGCTTCGACGACGATAACGTGTACATCTCGGCGCGAGTCTGGTATTCGGCACCCCGGAGCGAGTGGGTGGCGAACTCGATGCAGCGTGACGCCTCGTCCAACCGGCAGCAGGACCAGTTCGGCGTCTTCCTCGACACCTTCTACGACCGGCGGAACTCGATCGGCATCTACCTGAACCCCACGGGCGGGTTCTCGGACCTGCAGGTCACGAACGAGGGGAGTCCCAACTTCGACTGGAACCCCGTGACCGAAGTTCGGACCGCTCGATTCGACGGCGGATGGACGCTTGAGATCGCGATTCCCTTCAAGTCCATTCGCTACAGGGCCGGCCGGGAGCAGGTCTGGGGAATCCGGTGATGGTATACTTGCGTAACCGGCTCTATGGTATTATCATTGTTCTATGGAACCCGTATCGTCTTGTACGATAACGCTTTCTGCCTCGTCTGACTGCTCAGACACCAGCGCGTCCACCTCCTTCATAACGCGCTTCCCGAATATCCGTTCCATCGCTTCGCGGCCCGGCAACTCGGCCGCGTTCTTAGGCAGCCTTCGCTTCCGCTTCTTCTTCGGCTTGGTCACCCTTCGACCTCAACGATGTAGAGAATCTTGTCCATGGGGACTGCCGCAACTTTGTGTTTGTCCTTGTAGAACACCGTGGACGAGGTGGTTTCCTTGAAGTCGTCGGCGTCGACGATCAGTTCTTTCTTTTCGCCATTGGCGAACACGATTCGGTAGGTAGACATGGCTATGAACCTCGTGAAGTTGATCGACCGTTTCAGCACCGACGAGAAGTGCCGGGAATACTTGGAAGCCCTACGCTGGCCGGGCGGCGTGGCTTGCCTCCGGTGCGGCGACATGGACGTGACCGACCTCGAGAAGTACAACCGCTGGAAGTGCAAGGGCTGCGAGTACCAGTTCACCGTGACAACCGGCACCATCATGCACGATTCCCACCTGCCCCTCCGCAAATGGTTTCTTGCCATCTACCTCATGTGCGAGAGCAAGAAGGGCATGAGCGCCCATCAGCTCAAACGCACTCTCGGCGTTGCCTACAAGACCGCGTGGTATCTCTGCCACCGCATCCGCGAGGCGATGGGCAACGATCCGCTCACCGGCCCCACCCTGGTCGGGGTCATCGAGGTGGACGAGACGATGGTCGGCGGCAAGCGCACGGGCAAGAACTGGCGCGACAACAAGCACTGGGTGGCTGGTGCCATCGAGCGCGGCGGCCGTGTGCGCGTCGAGCGCATCCCCGACGTGAGGCGCGACACCCTGCACGGCTTCATCCGACGCACCGTGAAGGATGGGGCAGAGGCGATCTATACGGACGACCTCAAGTCCTACATCGGGGTCGGGGACGAGGACACGCGCCACGAGACCGTCAACCACTCCGCCGAGGAATGGGTCATCGGGGACGTGCACACCAACTCGATTGAGGGAGTCTGGAGCCTGTTCAAGCGGTCGATCGTCGGGACGTTCCACAAGATGAGCGCCAAGCACATGGACCGCTATCTCGAGGAACTCGAATGGCGCTACAACAACCGCAAGAACCCCCACATCTTCCCGGACACGCTCCGCCGGATCCTCAACACCGACCGCCTCCGGTACCGGGAGTTGATTGCGTAGGCCCATTTTGCAGAGAAATTATCTACTTGCCGCACGGCCCCAGCACCCTGGTGGCCTGAGCGGCGCGGGCGTCAGGCAGGGGTGGATTCGTTCTGGCCGTTGATGGCGTCTACCCGCCGCTCCAGGTTGCGAATGCGATAGTCAAGTCCGCGCACCATCCGGATGGTTTCTCTCAGGAGTGCGGCACCCTCGAACACTAGATCTTCGAGGTCCGACAGTCGCTCGTCGATCTTGTCCAGCCGGGCAAGGATCCTGATCTCGCCTTCGCTCATCGTTCCGCTCCCTTTTCCAGCCGCCTGCGGGCTGGAAACCTCATGTGATGTCCTGCCTCACAAGAGCACCGAAATCCCCACGACCAGAGAGAAGATGGTTTGAGAGTCGAACAGCTCGGTTTCCCGCCAAGACGAATACTGTGTCAATAGGCGCAACGCCGAGTGCTCGGTCAGGGGAATCCTCCAGCCCACACCGCCGCCGGCACCGAACTGTGTGTCCGAGTACTCGACGGCACGGGCATCGACGGCACGTCCCCACCCGTCGTAAGCTAACTCGTAATACTCGCCTCTAACATGACTCATCCCGAAGCTGGCCAGCAAGAACGGACCTCCTTCGGTTCGATGGTTCTCCCGGAAGAAGACTATCAATCCGGGAGAAAACCCGAAGCTTTTCTGCATATCGCCGACCCTAAAAAATGTTTCTGCCTGGAGATGCAGCCTGGACGCGGTGCCGATGCCCAGCCTGAGAGTTCCCGCGGGGAAGTTGCAGGAAGCGCGAAAGAAGCCAGGGCCAAAAGAGCCAGTGAAATCCTTAGCATCGGACGATCTTCTATCATGGGATCGATCCTGCTCCTGTTTTGAGGTGATTCGCTTGGGCCCGATGGTGCCGGGCCATTGCAAACCGTTCTCACCTTCTTTAGAACAGCAGCCTGTCAAGCGAACCCGATGCGGCGGCACGGCCCCTGCTTCGGCCTCGAACTGCCACGCCGCCTAAAGCTTCATCCGTACATCTTCTAAGAAATGGAACCAGGCCCTCAAGCTTGCATCGTCAGTCGTGCATTTCCCAGGGCTGTAGAATCCTGCTTTTTCTAACCGTCCGATTAAGAGATTCGCACGATTTGCAGCCTCTCGCTTCATGAACGCGGGGTTGCCTGGTTTTTCTGGATTCAAGGTGTCTGGCTCACAGACCTTTGTGATTTTGCGAAACCCCTCTTCCACTGGTTTTCTCAACCGAAAACGATTGATTCTTCCCCTTCCCCATAGAATCAACATACCCACCCCAACCGCAACGGCATGAGAGAAAGTCTCGCCAGCCAAGAAGTCTGTAAGCATCTCCATGCGCGCATTTTAAACGCACCTCCTCCGGTTACGCAAGTATACTATCACCGGGAATCCAGATGCGCCGCTCGATCATGGCGCTGAATGAATGGGGACACATTACGCAGCTCCCCCTCTCCGTTGCCGGAAACGGTTCTCAGGGGATCTTCCGGGTGTCGATGTACGGCACGCTCGTGGGGATCGAGGCGCCGCCTCCCAGCCGGACCGTGGACGTGAAGCCCTACGCGATCACGGGTTCGATCACCGATCGGACCGTGGACCCCGCGGTCTCGAACGACGGCTACGCCGACGCGGGGCTCGACGTGAAGTACAGCATCACGGAGAACATGGTCGCCGACCTGACGTTCAATACGGACTTCGCGCAGGTCGAGGTGGACGAGCAGCAGGTGAACCTGAGCCGGTTCTCGATCGTCTTCCCCGAAAAGCGGGAGTTCTTCCTCGAGAGCCGGGGCACGTTCGGCTTCGGGCGAGGGGCCAGCGGTGGCGGCGGCGGTGGTGGCGGTCGGGGCGGTGGAGGGGGAAGGGGAGGCGGATCGGCTCCCACGCTCTTCTACAGCCGCCAGATCGGGCTTGAGGGAGGGGAAGCCATCCCGATCCTCGCGGGGGGTCGCGTGACCGGGAAGGTCGGCTCGTTCGACGTCGGGGTGCTCAGCATCCAGACGGACGACGTGCCCAGCGCGGAGGCCGAGTCCACGAACTTTTCTGTGCTTCGGATCCGCCGGGACGTCTTCTCCAGGAGTACCGTCGGCGTCCTCTTGGAGAACCGGTCGAGATCCGTGGTCGCCGAAGGTTCAAACCAGGCGTACGGAGTGGACGCCTCCTTCGGCTTCCTAGGAAACGCGAGCCTCGTGACCTGGTACGCGAAGACGGCAACGGAGACGCTCGACGGGAACGACCAGAGCTACCAGGCCAGGCTCCAGTACGGTGGGGACATGTGGGGAGGGTCGATCGGCCAAATGATGGTCGGGCACGACTTCAACCCCGAGATCGGAAACGCCCGAAGGAAGGACTTCCTAGAGAGTTCCTTCAACGCGCGCTTCAGCCCCCGACCCGGGTCCGTTTCCTGGATCCGTCAGCTCAGCTTTCAGGGGGACCTTTCGCTGACGGAGAACGAGCGGTCGGGCCTCCTGGAGAGTCGGAGTCGGGGGGCATCTTTCGGGATCAGTCTCGAGAACGGTGACAACTTCAACCTGAGCTTCACAGACAGCTACGAGTACCTCGCCGACGACGCGAGAATCTCGGGTGCCATCGTTCCGGTCGGGCAGTACGACTTTCGGGGCGTTCAGGGCGGCTACAGCTTTGGCCCTCAGCGCCGGGTCTCCGCGAGCGTCTCAGCGCGTACGGGAAGCTACTACTCCGGCACGCTCACCTCGTTCGGGATCGGTAACGGACGCATTGAGATCCTCCCCGAGCTGACCCTCCAACCCAGCATCGCGTTCAACTGGATCGACTTGCCCGAGCTTCAGGAGACCGAAGGGGAGTTCAACCAGCACGTGGCCCGGGCAAGGGTAACCTACAGCTTCACGCCCCGGATGTTCACGAGCGCACTCGTCCAGTACAACTCGGGGAGCGATGCCTTCAGCGTGAACGCGCGCCTGCGCTGGGAATGGGCGCCCGGCAGCGAGCTCTTCATCGTCTATACGGAGGACCGTGACACGGATCCGGTCTTCCTGGACGGGCGGGATCGCTGGTCGGAGCTGTCCAACCGCGCTCTCGTCGTCAAGGTGAACCGTCTGTTCCGACTCTAGCGACCTGTAACTCCAGCGGGGCGATCTGACGACGACGGCCCGTCGTCATTCGGGTCGTCACGCGGGTCGCCCCCCGACCCGACCCTCAGCGCTCGGGAAGGGCGAACACGTAAAGCGCGTTCCCGCTATCCGGGTGCCGGATCTCTGGAGCCACGAGCCGCGGGACGTTCCGTGGGCTCGACCCTCCGAGCGCGGTCGTGACCGCGATGTACTGCCTGCCGTCCACGCTGAAGCTGAGCGGGTGGCCCTGGACAGACGTGCCGAGTCGCACCTCCCAGAGGATCTCGCCGGTCCTCGCGTCGTGCGCCCGGAACCAGCGATCCCGATCCCCTACGAACGCGAGGTCGCCGGCGGTGGACAGGACGCCGGTGTGATACGAGGCGCGCTGCTCGTAGCTCCAGACCTCCTCCAGCGTCGTAACGTCGTAGGCGCCGAGCTTTCCGTTGTTTCCGTCGGAGCCGGGCATCTCGAAGAACAGCCGGGCCGAGGCCCCCCCCCCGGTCCCTTCGACCAGCTCGACCTCCCGAGCCTGGTTCTCTAGGCAGGTCTGGCTCAAGGGCGCGATCATCAACCCCGACGGTGGGTGGTAGCTCATCGAGTGCCAGTCCTTCCCGCCCGCGCTGCTCGGGCAGGCGGGGATCCACTCCCCGACCTGCGCGTTGATGACGTCGTCCCGGTACATGATCGCTCCGGTCTCCGGATCGATCGAGCTGAAGGCGTTCTGAAAGACCGTCTCCGTGTATCCGAGGAACTCGCCCGTGACGCGGTCGTTCTTCCACAGAATCCCGTGCTTTCCAATCGAGAAGACGAGCCTTTGCCCGTCTCGGTCCACGAGGACCCGCTCGAAGACCTCGTCCAGGTCCAGCGCCTCACCGGGCACGTGCTGGTAGTGCCACCGGAGCTCGCCCGTATCCACGTCCAGCGCGATCGTGGAGCTGGTGTAGAGGGCGGCGTCGAAGATCGACATCTGCCGGCTCGCGGGCGACCATGGCTTGGCCTGCGCCGTGCCCCAGTAGGTGAGGCCCAGCTCGGGGTCGTAGCTTCCCGCGATCCAGGTCTCGCCCCCGGCCCGGAACAGGTTGTCCTGATCTCCCCATGTTTCCCCGCCGGGCTCCCCTGCGTGCGCGATCGTGTTGAAGCGCCAGAGGAGCTGGCCCGTGTTCGCGTCGTGGGCACTCACGAAGCAGCGCTCCTCTCTGTACCGGCCGCAGCCGCCCAGTCCCTGGATCACCTTGCCATCGGCAATGATCGGGCCGCTCGAGTTCGAGAACCCGTCCGCGATCTGCGTCTCCCAGACCAGCTCGCCCGTGCGAGCGTCCAGGGCGACGAGCCGGGCGTCCGTTGTGGCCTGGATGATCTTGTCGTCGTAGATGGCAATGTTGCGCATGTCCGACGTGGACTCGGGCCCCGAGGCGTGCTCCCAGAGAAAGTCACCGGTAGCCGCGTCCAGCGCCTGAATCCGGTTCCCGGTATTGATCAGGTAGATCACCCCGCGGTACGCGATGGGAGCGGGCTCGGAGCCGCCTTCGTACATGTTCCAGATCCACGCGAGCCGCAGGTCGGCCACGTTCTCGCGGTCGACTTGGTCGAGCGGGCTGTAGCTCGTCCCATAGGGGTCGCGCCGCATCATCGGCCAGTCCGCCGGATCCGGGTTCGCCAGCACCTGGTCGGTCGCCGGCACGAAGTTGTCGAAGGCGCTCGAGACGGCGGTCCCGGCCGGAACGGCGGGTGCCGGGCCGGCCTCGGCGATCGGGAAGATCCACCCTCGGATCTCTCCGCCGGGGTTCGCCTGGCTGTGCACCTGTATGTAGAGGCCGGCGTCGCGGAGCGCGGCCACCTGCTCGCCCGTGAGATCGACCGCACCGCTGACGGAACCTTCCGTGGCCGGGGTCACCTGGAGCGGCTGCGCGACGGGCCCGTTCAAGCCCGGCGCGGCGAGGTGAAGGTGGGCGTTCGTGGCGGCAGCGCTGAGCCCGGCGTACGTGCCGGACACCGATAGGCGACTTCCCTGAAGCGTTGCCGTGAACTGGCCGATGCCTGTGATCGACTCCACCGTGCTGCCCGTCACCGGAAGAGGGGAAAGGCGCCCACGGTACTGCTCGGGCTGCTGCGCCGCTCGTCCCTCCGCCGGGGTGGCCGCGAGGGCCATCGCACCGGAGGCGATCAGGAGCGCCGCAAGCGTGATCCTTGGAAGCAGGTAGTTTCGCATGACTGACCTCTCGCTCGAACGGAGCCGGGGCTCCCTGAAGGGGACTCTCGCCAGGAACTGCCTCTACCTCTCCAACCGCCCCGCCGCCGCTCGAGCGTCGGGAGCGACTCCACAGTACCGTCGGCGCGGGCGCCGGGGCAAGCGAGGGTTCCGCTCGTGAACGGGCTCGCCGGCGCGGCTGCCGCAGATCTGGTGCGAGTACTTTTCGCCGGGCTCGCCCCCGCCCATGTATGCCGCGCATGTAGCGTCGCGGCTTCTCCTACTACGGGGCCGTCACGGGCGCCACGTCGAAGTCGAGGTTCCCGGTGATCCGCACGCCCTCGTTCCGGAACCCGTCCAGATAGAGCTGGATCCGCCGACGGGCTTCAGTGAGGTCCTCGGTATCCAGAGTCAGGTTCAGCAGGTCGATGTACCAAGGGGCCTTCAAGTCGTCCGACACGTAGGCCTGGACGATCTCCCGGGCGACCGGGAGAGTCGTGTCCTTCGATACGTCGTGCACGTCTCGGTCTGTGGCCTGCCGGAGCTTCTCGTATTCCTCGGTGAGGAGCCTGAGGAAGAGCTCCATGGTCAGGGGGTCGCCGGCCCGCACACCCGTCTCCGGATCGTCGTCGCTCATCCTGGCGCCCTTGTGGAGCCACTCCCAGAGGATGCTCAGACGGATCTCGCCGGTCGCCATGTCCTCCATCAGGTAGAGCACGTCGTCGTTTCCGAAGGAGTCCGCCGGCTTCAAGGCCGCGGCCTGGAGCCCCTGTCCGAACGCGTTGCCGTACTGCATCCCGACACTGATGAGGTCGCGGGCGCCCCGCACCGTTCGGGGGGCCGGCTCCAGGGCGAGGAGGGTGTCCGCGTCCGCTTCCGTGTAGGTGAGGGCAGGGAACGGCCGACCCAGCTGATTCGGTTCTCCGGCCTCCTCCCACACCGGGCGCACGATGTGAACCATCTTCCAGTGCGCGACCCATTTTCCGCTCGCCCCTTCACGCTGCTCCCGCCTGGCGCCCCTGACTGCCCTCTTCATGCCGGCCTCGACGCCCGCGGGTGATCCCACGGGGATGTTCGGCTCCATCCCACCCTGCCAGAGCGTATGCCGTCCGGCCTGATCGGGCGTGTTCACCGCCCGTCGGACCTGGTCCTCGTAGGCCCGCATGTACCCGTAGGTCATTGTGACGGCCTCGATGTTGGGATGTTGGAACTCCGGATCCCAGGCCATCGCGTCGGAGACGCTGTTGATGTAGTCCCACCGCCCGGTGTTGAACCCGACGAAGCGCGGGCCGAGGGCGGCGCGGATCTCCATTAGTTGGAAGCTCGCCTCCAGCTGCTCGACCAGGACGTAGGTCCGGATCGTGCCGGCCGGGAGCCCCAGGTGCGACTCCAGGGCGGACAGGATGTCGTTCCACAGCGCGGCCTCTTCTGCGGTCTGAATCTTCGGCAGATACAGGACGAGCGACCGTCCGGCCGTGGTGAGCGCGTCGTGATTGAGCACGACGAACAGGACCGCGTCGACGATCGAGGCGGAAAACCCCGTCCCGTCCCCGCACCGGACGTGGCGGTCGTCCAGGTGGAGCCCACGGGCGCGGAAGATCACCGTCGTGAAGTCGAGCTGCTCCTTCCACTCCGGGATGATCTTCCGACCAAAGAAAGCCTCCGACCACTGGTTCATCTCCCGAGCCACACCCGCAGCGGTGCTCAGGAAGACCGGGTCGCGAGAGATCGCGACGCAAAGGTTATGCTGGTTGTCGAGGGACGTCGTCGAGCGCTGGCCGAGGGCGTCCTCTCCATCGAACATCCAGCCGTCCGCACCCGAGAGGAGCGCGTAGGCCACGTTTCGGATGCTCCGCTCGACGGGTGCATTCGGCCTTGCGCCCGGGCCGGTACCCTGGATCCACTGCCGCTCGAGGTCGCGGGGAATCTCACCCCCCCGAAACCCACCGGCCCTGGCGTCTTCGACCCGGATGGTGGTGCGCGGGATCAGGGCCTCCGGATCCAGGAAGCCGATCCTCTCGCCCTCGAAGGCCCTCCGTGCCCGACGCCGGAGGCGGCCGGCCATGACTTCCCGCCGGTCATTCTCGAGCTCTGCCAGCGCGTTGAGAGCCGCCCTCGCCACGGGCGTAAAGACGTCTGAGTACCTCTCCTGGAGGCTCGCGCGAATCTCGAGAGCGGGGGCCGCTACGCGACGTGGCGGCAAGCGGGCACCCTCGTCCACGGATCGAGCCAACTCCCTCTCCTTAGGTACGCTCGCCTACCCTCACCCTCCCACAGGGCCGTCCTGGATCGGGCGTAACGTGGTGGCCCCGCCTCACCCCTGCAAGACAGGATCCTCGGACGAACGGAGCGATGGAGCCACGCGGATGGAGCGACGGACCCCGGGGTTGACGTGAGCGTCCCCACCCCTGCATACCTCCCTGTGGGGACGCTCGCTCGAACCCTTACAACATCCCAACTACATCCAACCTTCCGGTGCCACGATGAAGACCCAGCGATCACGGTTCCCGTCGGCCCTCGGCTTTCTGTGCATGCTGACCTGGGCTCTGTCGTTACCCACGCACGCGGCGGGGCAGGGCGACGCAGCGGGGCAGGGCGACGCAATGCGGATCGGACTCATCGGGGCCGGGAACATGGGCGGCCCCCTGGGTCTGCTTTTGGCCGAGGCCGGCCATCAGGTGGTGTGGGCGTCGCGAAACCCGGACGAGCTGATGGACCTCGTCCAGGCTGCCGCGCCTAGGGCGACCGCAGGGTACGCGGACGCCGCCGCATACTTCAGTGACGTGATCGTTCTGGCCGTGCCTCCGAGCGCGATTCCTCAGATCGGGGAGAACTATGGTCACCTCCTGCAGGGCAAGATCGTGATCGATCTGACGAACCCGCGCCTGGACCGGGATGGTCCCATATCGAACGAGTGGCTCGCAATGGGAACGGGTCTCGCCATGGCCCAGTACCTCCCCGGAGCGCGCCTCGTCAAGGCCTTCAACATCTTGGGGTCGGGGATGCTGGATGAGGCTCACAGACCGGGCGAGCAGATCGGTGTCCTCATCGCGGGGGACGACCCCGAGGCCGTGTCGGTCGTGGAGCGCCTCGTCGGGGACGCGGGCTTCGACCCCGTGATCGTCGGCGCGCTCGAGCGGGCGAGTGAGTTCGACCGGGGGACCCCGGTGTGGTTGAGCGGCATGACGGCCCGAGAGCTTCGTTCGGCGCTGAACCTGCCGTGAGTGCCCCCCGAGGGCTCGTGCTCGCCCTTCTGGTGGTTGGAGCGCTTCCGTCGCAGCGACTCGAGGCCGTTCAGGGGCTCTCCGCCTCAATGGGTTGGGAGGCGACGATCCGCGAGTTCGAGGGGGCGGACCGGCAGAGCTGGCCGGCACCGGGGGCGGTGGTCTTCGTGGGGAGCTCGTCGATCGTACGGTGGACGACGCTGGCCGAGGACTTTCCGTCCATCCGGACCCTGAATCGCGGGTTCGGGGGATCCGTTCTAAGGGACGTCATCCAGTATGTGGATCGCATCATCCTTCCCTACCGACCGAGCCACGTCGTCGTCCATTCGGGAGACGAAGAGCTGTCCCGTGGGATGACCGGGGATCAGATCTTCGCGGCCTATCAGGACCTGGTTACGATGATCCACCTCGACCACCCCCAGGCACGGATCACCTGGATCGCCATGAAGCCGAGTCCCGCCCTCTGGCCACATGCGGACGTGATGCGCGCCGTGAACGACCGCGCGAGGGACTTCGCGCGGGGCGACCTCCGGCTCCAGTACGTGGACGTCTTCACCCCGATGCTGACGGCCGGCGGGACTCCGAGGGAGGAGCTCTTCGCAGAGGACAATCTCCACCTGAACGCCCAGGGTTACGCGTTGTGGAGCGAGATCCTGAGCCGGTACGTGGAGCGCTGAGGCCTTCGCGGATCGGCGACCGGGGGGGGGCGGCAACGCCGCGCCGTAGGTTCTACGGGCTCTGGAACGGGTTCGACACCGGATCAGCTGGCTCGATCACGCGCACGGTCCGGCCCCGTCCGTCCACGACCGTCACGGGCACTCGGAGGACGTCGTCCCCGAGGGGGGTGACCCCCTCGAGACCACCCTCGTACGCTCCGGCGACTGGCAGGGTGTACGGATCGGCGGCTTCCTCGTTCACGGAGTACCCGAGATCGGCGAGGGAAGCGGCGGTGACCCGGCTCAGCGGGAGCACGGACGAGGTGATGAACCCGATCATGAGTTCCTCAACGAAGACCGAGCCGCGCCAGTGGCTGTCCCGCGTCCCCGTTCCTCCCAGGGCGTTCTCGACCGGAACCTTTTGACCGAGGGTGTAGATCGATCCTCCCACCACGTCGAAGGCGGCGATGGCTCGCACGCCGTTGAAGTGGGTGTCCGCGCCCGGCTCCTGGGTGGACGGGTTCTGGAGCAGCCCGAGGGCGCGCCATCTCGTCCCGAACCCCAGGGCGTGCGCCATCTCGTGGAGCACGACGACGTCCAATCGACCGCTCGCGATCAGATTGTCCAGGTCCGACTCGTCCAAGCGAACGCTTGCCAGCACCGGAAGCCCACTGCCGTCCCGGTTGAAGCAGGGGCCCGCCTGCGCCAACGCACCCCCCGGGCCGTCGATGTTCTGCACGATTCCGAAGATGTAGACGTCGTCGAACGTCGCCGTCATGGCCTCGGGGTTTCCGCAGCCGGAATTCGCGGGCACGGTCAGCGTCACGTCGGGCAGCTTTTCGGTGATGATCTGTGCCCACCGCGCGGCCGCATCGGCGAAAGCAATCTCCAGCTCCGCGCTCATTCCTCCCACGAGCTCGAACCCGATATGGAATCCCCCACCCGGTGCGGGGGAGGCCGTCGCCGTGAACGCGACCGACGCCTCCGCGGCCGTGGCGGTGACGCGCTGCTGGCCCGTGGTGCCGCCAAGCGTCCAGGTCGTCTCGGCGAGACCGTCGGCCTGGCCGGTCGCGCTGGCTGGAGCGACCGTTCCCGATCCCGGGTCCGGGGTGAATTGCACGGGAACGCCCGGAACGGGGTTTCCGAACGAGTCCGTGACCCTGACTGCCAGGAGAACCGAAAGGGCTTCCCCCGGCGGGCCCGTCTGGCCATCCCCCGAGACCCTCTGGAGAGCTTCGGCCGGCCCCGGGAGCCCGGTCGCGACGAAGACGACGGAAACACCGCCGAAGGCGGACGCCCTGACGGTGTTCTGACCGGCCACCGTGCCCAGGATCCACGCTGCCAGCCCCACGAAGCCGGACGCGTCGGTGGTTGCCGACAGCTCCGGGGCGGACCCTTCCGGCTGGGCCCCGGGGGGCCCCTGGACCGACCCGTTCCCCGATTCGACGGTGAACGTGACCGGGGCGCCGGCAATCGGGACGCCCCCCTCATCTAGCAGGCGGATCACCGGTGGATCCGGGGCCGGCTGCCCCACCGTGCCCGTCTGATCGGCGGGGGCCTCCGCCCTGAGCTCCCCGGGCACGGGGAAGGCCGTGGCCGAGAACTCCAGGGGGGGGAGCCCCGAAGCGGATGCCCTCAGAGTCTGCACTCCGAGCAGCTCGCCGAGCGTCCACAAGGCGGACGCCCGTCCGTCCTCCCCGGTCTCGCCGGACGCGGCGCTCGCGCTCCCTCCTCCGGTCGTCACCTCGAAGCTCACGGGCGTGCCCTGAACCGGGTTGCCAAAGCGATCGAGCAGACGGACCACGATCTCGTCCGGAAGGGTGCCCCCCCGCACGAACGCCTGACCGTCTCCCGAATCCTTGACGAGCGAGGTCGGCGCTCCGGCGCGAGCCAGCGCGTGGATCTCGGTCGAGAGATGCGCGGCTCCCACCACGCTGACCAGGAACACCTGCGGAGTGAGCGCGACCTGACCGAGCCTCCACTCGGTCTCGGCGATTCCTCCGGGGTCCGTCGAGGCCGGCGAGGGACTGACGGTTCCCCCTCCCGAGAGAACCGTGAACGAGATCTCCGCGCCCTCCACCGGCTGGCCCAGGCGGTCCTCGAGCCGAAAGCGCAGCTCGAGCGGAAGCAGCTCTCCCGCCACGCCCTCCTGATCGTCTCCCGCGAGCACCTCAAGCTTCGCCGGAAGCTGAAACACGGACACGGCGACCGTTCGTGCCGCGGATCCGGCCGCCGCCACCACGGACGTATTCCCCTCGCCGGTCGAGGTGACCACCCCGGCCGATGTGACCTGCGCGACCATAGGGTCCAGGGAGCTCCACGACACGTCCAGGTCCGTCATCGGGCTGCCGTTCTGGTCCAGGACCTCGACCTCGAGCGCTTTCGAATCCTGGAGGGCGTCGAAGGGGAGGGCCGCGGGCGTGACGACGATCGTCGTGGGCTCCCGTCGGGGCTCGGATCCGAGATCGCACCCCGCGAAGACCAGTAGGGAGAGGACGGTCGCGGGAAGGGGTCCGAACGATGGACGACGGTGCCGGCTCATGGGCGTACGATCCTGGAGGGTCCACAAAAAGGGGATGCCCGGGGGTCGACCCCCGGGCACCCCCGTAGCCCGTCGGTTCGACGGTAGCGCCTACATTCCGGCAGCCATGGGCCAGGTGGAGCCCTGGTCCCTGGGCACCCTCTGAACCCCCATGTACACGAACTTGTGGAGTCGACGGCCCTCGTACGTCTCGGTGACGTAAACGTTCCCCTGGGAGTCCGCCGTCATGCTGTGCGCGGCCTGGAACATCCCCACGTAGCGCCCACCCGTTCCGAAGGTCCCCACCTCCTCCATGCTCGCCCGGCGGACGATGTGGATGCGGGAGTTCTCCCCGTCCGCCACGTACAGCCAGGTTTGCTCGGCGTCTGGTGAGAAGGCGACGTCCCACACGGGCCCGTCGCTCACCGTCTTGGGGTTGAAGTACTGCTCCGTCACGTATGTCCCGTCGAGTCGAAAGACCTGGACCCGAGCGTTTCCACGGTCGCAGACGTACACGAACCCGTCGTTCGACGGGTCGGCGCAGTGCACGGGCCCCTGGAATCCGCGCTCCCTCGCCACCGACGCGTCGTAGCCCATGGCAGGGTTCCTAGGCATCGAATACTCGAAGTCGTCGTTCGGAGGCTCGCCGTATGCGCCCCAATACCGCTTGATCTGTCCCGAGTCGATGTCCACCACGGCCACGCGCCGATTGCCGTAGCCATCGGCGAAGTACGCCTCGTTCGCATCGAGGTCGAACTCCACGTCGGCGACCTGGCCGAAGTGGTCCATCGCGTGGCTGTCCGAGGCTTGTCCGGGAATGCCGTAGGTCCGGATGTAGCTGCCGTCGTTCGTGAACACCACCACGTGCGAGTCACCGCCTCCGTTCCCGCCGATCCAGACGTTCCCCTCGTCGTCCACCTCGAGCCCGTGGTTCGAGGAGGGCCACACATACTCGTTCGTCGGAGAGGGACCTCCCCACGCCTGCACCACGTTCCCCTCGCGATCGAACTGGATCACGGGCGGGGCGGAGGTGCAGCACTCCGCGATCGGCGGATCCAGGTCCGCCCCCGCCTCGGGCCCGGTGACGCCTCGATGCACGATATAGATGTTGTCGTTTGCGTCCGCGTCCACGCCGATCACCGTTCCCATGACCCAACCGCTCGGCATGGGCTTCGGCCAGAACGGGTCGACCTGGAACGCCGGAGCGTCGATCATCTGTTGGCTGACCACCGCCTCGAGCGCCACCTGTCCGATGCCCAGGAGCGCCACCGCGGCTACGAGAGCTCCACCGAAGATCATCCTGCGACGGCTGCTCATATCGATTCTCCGTGTTGGGGATCTCACTCGGCTCGGCTCACAACTCGCCGGCGGGCCACACCGGACCCTGATGCTGGGCCGTGACGGCCCCCATGCCCCGGTTCAGGAACAGCTGGATCCTGCGGCCCTGACCGTCCTCAGCGGTATAGACGTTGCCCGCGGCGTCCACCGCGACGCCACCCAGCTCACGGAAATGGCTGGGGTAGCGACCGCCGACGCCGAAGCTGGTCCGGACCTCGAGGGATTCCCGGTTCACGATGTCGACCCGCTGGTTCATTCCGTCGGCCACGTACATGAACCGCTCGTCCGGCGAGAACGCGATATCCGTCACCGATCCGTCTCCGAGCGTCTGCGGAGCGATCACCACCTCGTTTACGTAGGTGCCGTCCGTCTCGAAGAGCTGGATGCGGTTGTTGCCCTGGTCGCACACGTATACGAGGTCGTCCGCCACCGCGACGCAACTCACGGAGCGGAACTGCTGGGCCGGTGGCGCCGCAGGGTCGTACGGAGGAAGCACATCGTCGCTCGGCGCGTTTCCATAGGCGCCCCAGACCGCCGTGATCTGGCCCGACTCGACGTCCACGACGGCGACCCGGTTGTTTCCGAATCCGTCGGCGACGTAGACGACGTCTCCGTCGAAGGCGAAGTCGTTCGCCCCGGCGAAAGCCGACATGCTCGAGTTCATCCTCGTGGCCCCGCCCGCCTGGCCGTACGTTTCCAGGTGCTGGCCCGTCCGCGAGAACTTGAGGACGAAGCCGTCGAACTGTGGAGTGGGGGGTGGGCCCGCCGGAGCGCCGCCGCCGCGACCGCCGCGACCACCACCCGCCACCGGAACTGGACCGCCGCCGATCCAGACATTGCCGTCGGGATCGATCGCGATGCCGCGGGGGCTCGCGGGCCATGGATAGCCGTTGTCGGGTCCGCCCCAGGAGCGCACCAGGCTCCCATCGGGAGCGAACTCCAGCACGGCCTGCGAGTACCGGCAGCAGTTGCTGGTGCTCCTCTCGACGTTCAGGTCGGCGGAGCCACCGAAAGCGGCCTGATCGTAGCGCGTGACAATGAGGATGTTCCCGTCGGGCGCCACCGTCAGCCCCGACACCGGCCCGAGAATGTTCGGATACTCGAGCGGCATAGGCCAGAACGGGTTCACTTCCAAGATCGGGACCTGCCCGTCGTCGGCACCGGCACATGCGACGCTCGAAACCACGAGGAGCGCTGCGGCTGCGCGGCCCACGATCCGACTGCGCCTCCCCTGCATGGACGTTCTCCTTGTGCGCGTGTGAATCCAGCCCATGTCGGAATCTGGTCGATGAGGCCGAACTCCGCACCGATCATAGTATGCTTGACCCTGAACGCCGTCCAGAGTCGACCGGCGGCGTGGAGGGGTCCGCGAGCCGGGCGGAGGCGGGCTCGCGCTTGACCGTTCTTTCCCCACGCAGCTAGTCATTGCGGCGCCCAGGGGGAAGGTGTCAGACTGGCCTCACGCACGACGCGAAGGGGGTCGGAATGAAGCGACAGGCGATCGTCGGGGGCCTGCTGGGCGCCGCCTGTCTTCTGGGGGCCGAGGGCCTCGAGGCCCAGGATCCCCGGATGAACTTCTTTGTCATGCCGGTGGGGTCGCAGGTCAACGGGCCACCGGTCCGGGTGAGCGACAACCACTGCCAGACGGAAGCGTACGCGATCGGGTTCGGTAGCGACCTGAGATGGCGCGCGTACATGACCGGGCGCGCGGAGGACGGGGAAGGAAATCAGGTGGCTCGGGACCGCATCGGATCGGGCCCATGGTACAACTACTATGGAGCGATGATTGCCGAGAACCTCGCCCAGCTACACAGCGACGAGAGCAACCTCGACCCATCGACTGCGATCACCCTTACCGGTGACTTCGTTCCTCGGGAGCTGCTCACGGTGCCCGCGGGCTCCGCGCTAATGGGCGAACCTTCTCCGGAGAAGGCGCCTCCTTCTGCTTCGGGGTGCCCGGCTGATCATACCCTTGATCATCAGGCCCGCTGGCCCTCGGGGCCCGCCGGTGGCGGTGTCCGGGCCTGACGAAACCCTTGTCCCGTAGGCTTCGTCGGTCCTATAATGTTACAAGCTCCGGTAGTCTGTTCACCGATCGCTCGGAGGAGGCGAAACCATGGAAGGCGCGCGGCTGCATCGATGGACGCTCGTGCTTACGATCGCGGCGACCGCGGCGCTTGGAGAGGCCCTCTCCGCGCAGATGACCGACGGGCAGGTCACGTTTGCGGAGGACGTCGCCTCCATCATCCAGGAGAACTGCCAGATCTGCCACCAGCCGGGTGGGATTGGGCCGATGGCGCTCAGGAGCTATGAGGAGATCCGTCCGTGGGCTCCGATGATCCGCGAGAGGGTCGCCAGCCACACGATGCCTCCCTACGCGTATGACAGGGACGTAGGCATCCAGGATCTGCAGCAGGACTGGCGGCTTTCCGAGGAAGAGATCCAGACGATCGTGGCCTGGGTCGATCAGGGTGCGGCGCTAGGCGATCCGGCGAACCTGCCTCCGCCGATCCAGCTTGCGAGCGCGGATGATTGGAGGATGGCCGCCGAGTTCGGACCTCCGGACATCGTGGTCGGCACGCCGGGGATCGAGGTGCCGGCGGCCGGGAACGACATGTGGTATTCGCCGATCATGCCGACGGACCTCGCGGAGGAGCGCTGCATCAAGGCGCTGCAGGTGAAGCCCGGGGCCGGCAACGCGAAGTCGGTCGTCCACCACGCGAACTCGAGCTTCCAGCTCCTGCAGGAGGACGGCACGTACGAGAGCGCGGGTCGCTCGACAGAGTACGCGATGGGCAAGTTCGGTGAGATCCTGCCTGAGGGCACGTGCCGGACGATTCCCGCGGAGGCGTGGGTCTCCTGGTCCATCCACCTCTTCCCCGGTGGGGTCGGAGGAGGCGCGACGGGCGAGGCGATCGACGGCAACATCGTCGAGCTCGGCATCTGGCTGCACCCCGCAGATTACGAGTGGGAGCACAAGCAGACTCTGTCGCTCTACGGGGGCCGCGAGGGGGAGTTGGTCATGCCTCCGCACGGTACGGCCATGACGCTCGGGTATCACTCGTTCGACACCCCGGTGCGGATCGACCAGTTCCAGCCCCACGGGCACCTGAGGCTGCTCCACGCGTCGCTCGAGGTCTTCTATCCGGAGACCGGGGAGACCGAAGTGATCAGCATGATCACGAACTGGAGCGCCACGTGGCATCACAGCCACATTTATGGCGACGACTCGGCCCCGCTCGTTCCGGCGGGCGCGATTCTGATCGTCAAGCAGTGGTACGACAACACGGTCAATCACCCGAACAACCCCGACCCGGATCAGTGGGTCGCGGGCGGGAGCCGGACGGCCGACGAGATGTCGCACGCGTGGATCGGGATCACGCACCTGGACGAGGAGGGCTACGAGAGACTTCTCGCCGAGCGTGAGGGACGCCAGGACACGGTCGCGCAGGCCGGGAACTGATCGACGGAAGGCACAGCAGTTGCCGAGAAGTCTGGAGTCATACGATGGGGATCGAAGGAGTCGCCTGAGCTGCCTCGGGTCCTTCGGTCCCCGTCGTTCTGTGTCAGCGTGCGTTAAGTGCGCGCCGGATAAGGAGTTCCTCATGACCCGGTTTCGTTCCACCCGCGGCGTGACGATGGTCGCGCTTCTCCTCTGTGCTGGCTCCGCAGTAGCGGAGGCCGCGGAGGCCCAGGCAATGCCCCTTCGGCCCAATCCGCTGAATGGATACGTGATCGCGCCGTTCATGGAGGGGTGGTACGACAACGGCGACGGGACGTACACGATCTCGTTCGGCTACCTCAATCGGAACGAAGACGTTGTCGAGATTCCTGTTGGCGAGAACAACTTCATCGAGCCGGCGCAGTTCGACGGGATGCAGCCGACGGTGTTCGATACCGGACATCCGCGGGGGATCTTTACCGTGACGCTTCCGGCGGGCATGGCCGAGACGGACGTGTGGTGGACGATCCGTTACCCGGACGGCGAGGAGGCGCGTGTGCCGGGGCGTATCGGCTCCGGGGCGTATCAGCTGGACTACTTTCCGCGGCCCCACGGCACGGTGGCCCCGGTCATCTGGTTCGAGGAGGGTGGTGAGACCGGACAGTGGCCGGCCGGGGTCGCGTCGAGCAGTGTGGAGACGACGAGCGTAGGGGAGCTTCTCACCCTCACGGTGAGCGGGGAGGACGTGTCCGAACGCGATCCGGAGGACACACGCGTCGAGGAGGGGCCCATCGCGCTCACGTTTACATGGGCCAAGCACCAGGGTCCCCCGGGCGAGGTCGAATGGGTACGGCACCCCTCGACTCCAATACCCGAGCCCGATCCCCCCGACGGCAGGGCGGGCGGACCCGGTGGTGGAGACGACGACGAGCCCCCCCCTCCCGAAGTTATCACGCTCGAGGAGGGGAGTGGCACGGTGCTGGTCCAGGCTCGTTTCAGCTCGCCCGGCGTGTACTTGCTTAGGGTCCGGGCGGACCAGTTCGGTTCGGCCACCGACAGCGGCGCCGGAGGGCAGTGCTGCTGGACGAATGGCTATGTAACGGTCTCCGTGACCCCCTAGGGGGGGCCGCCCGGCTCGAAAGCTTGGTAAGTACAAAGTGTTGTGCACCAGCGCGGGCCAGCTTATAATGATGCATTATGCAGCGTTCCGTCGACCGATCGATTTCGAATCGGCTGCCGGAGGGCGGTGGTGTAGTGTAAAATACGCTTACGTGGTTTAGTGTTTCACCCTTCGCTTCGGAGGAGGCGCAACATGGAAGGCACGCGGCTGCATCGATGGACGCTCGTGCTTACGATCGCGGCGACGGCGGTGCTCGGAGAGGCCCTCTCCGCGCAGATGACCGACGGGCAGGTCACGTTTGCGGAGGATGTCGCCACCATCATCCAAGAGAACTGTCAGATCTGCCACCAGCCGGGTGGGATCGGGCCGATGGCGCTCAGGAGCTATGAGGAGGTCCGTCCGTGGGCTCCGATGATCCGCGAGAGGGTCGCCAGCCACGAGATGCCTCCCTACGCCTATGACAGGGACATCGGCATCCAGGATCTGCAGCAGGACTGGCGGCTTTCCGAAGAAGAGATCGCGACGATCGTGGCCTGGGTCGATCAGGGCGCGGCGCTAGGCGATCCGGCGAACCTGCCTCCGCCGATCCAGCTTGCGAGCGCGGATGAGTGGAGGATGGCCGCCGAGTTCGGACCTCCGGACATCGTGGTCGGCACGCCGGGGATTATCGAGGTGCCGACGGCCGGGAACGACATGTGGTATTCGCCGATCATGCCGACGGACCTCGCGGAGGAGCGCTGCATCAAGGCGCTGCAGGTGAAGCCCGGGGTCGGCAACGCGAAGTCGGTCGTCCACCACGCCAACTCGACGTTCCAGCTCCTGCTGGAGGACGGCACGTACGAGCGGGCGGGTCGCTCGACAGAGTACGCGATGGGCAAGTTCGGTGAGATCCTTCCTGAGGGCACGTGCCGGACGATTCCCGCGGAGGCGTGGGTCTCCTGGTCCATCCACCTCTTCCCCGGTGGGGTCGGGGGAGGCGCGACGGGCGAGGCGATCGAGGGCAACATCGTCGAGCTCGGCATCTGGCTACACCCCGCGGATTACGAGTGGGAGTACAAGCAAGATCTGAACTCTTACTCAGCACAGAGGAGCGGTGGGGAGCTGGTCATGCCTCCGCACGGCACGGCCATGACGACCGGGTATCACTCGTTCGACCACCCGGTGCGGATCGACCAGTTCCAGCCCCACGGGCACCTGAGGCTGCTCCACGCGTCGCTCGAGGTCTTCTATCCGGAGACCAGGCGGACCGAAGTGATCAGCATGGTCACGAACTGGAGCGCCACGTGGCATCACAGCCACATTTATGGCGACGACTCGGCCCCGCTCGTTCCGGCGGGCGCGGTTCTGATCGTCAAGCAGTGGTATGACAACACGGTCAATCACCCGAACAACCCCGACCCGGATCAGTGGGTCGCCGGGGGTAGCCGGACGGCCGACGAGATGTCGCACGCGTGGATCGGGCTTACCCACCTGGACGAGGAGGGCTACGAGAGACTTCTCGCCGAGCGTGAGGGACGCCAGGACACGGTCGCGCAGGCCGGGAACTAGAGGCGCGCGACGAAGGTCGTTCTTCTCCGTCGTCGAAGTCTCGGGATGGGGATCGAGGGAGCTCTCCCTCGGTCCCCATCCTGCTTTTGCGCCACTCTTGCGTGTCCTGCCCAGCAGCTTGGTAAATACCAACTGTTGCGTAGTAACGCGGGCCAGCCTATACTGATGCATTGTGCAGTCGTCCGTTGATCGATCGCGTCTCGGATCGGTCGGCCGGATGGCGGTGGTGTAGTTTACAATACGGTTACGTGGTGGTTTAGTGTTTTTACCCCTCGCTTCGGAGGAGGCGAAACCATGGAAGGCACGCGTTTGCATCGATGGACGCTGGCGCTTGCGATCGTGGCGACCGCGGTGCTCGGAGAGGCCCTCTCCGCGCAGATGACCGACGGGCAGGTCACGTTTGCGGAGGACGTCGCCTCCATCATCCAGGAGAACTGTCAGATCTGCCACCAGCCGGGTGGGATTGGGCCGATGGCGCTCAGGAGCTATGAGGAGATCCGTCCGTGGGCTCCGATGATCCGTGAGAGGGTCGCCCGCCACGAGATGCCTCCCTACGCGTATGACAGGGACGTGGGCATCCAGGATCTGCAGCAGGACTGGCGGCTTTCCGAGGAAGATATCGCGACGATCGTGGCCTGGGTCGATCAGGGCGCGGCGCTGGGCGATCCGGCGAACCTGCCTCCGCCGATCCAGCTTGCGAGCGCGGATGATTGGAGGATGGCCGCCGAGTTCGGACCTCCGGACATCGTGGTCGGCACGCCGGGGATCGAGGTGCCAGCGGCCGGGAACGACATGTGGTATCGGCCGCAGATGGAGACGAACCTCGCGGAGGAGCGCTGCATCAAGGCGCTGCAGGTGAAGCCCGGGGTCGGCAACGCGAAGTCGGTCGTCCACCACGCCAATTCGTCGTTCCAGCTCCTGCAGGAGGATGGCACGTTCGAGAGCGCGGGTCGCTCGACCGAGTACGCGATGGGCAAGTTTGGTGAGATCCTGCCTGAGGGCACGTGCCGGACGATTCCCGCGGAGGCGTGGGTCTCCTGGGACATCCACCTCTTCCCCGGTGGGGTCGGAGGAGGCGCGACGGGCGAGGCGATCGAGGGCAACGTCGTCGAGCTCGGCATCTGGCTGCACCCCGCGGATTACGAGTGGGAGTATAGGCAGACTCTGTCCTCCTATGGGGACAACGGACCTTCAGGAGAGCTGGTCATGCCTCCCCACGGCACGGCCATGACGATCGGGTATCACTCGTTCGACCACCCGGTGCGGATCGACCAGTTCCAGCCCCACGGGCACCTGCGGCTGCTGCACGCGTCGCTCGAGGTCTTCTATCCGGAGACCGGGGACACCGAAGTGATCAGCATGGTCACGAACTGGAGCGCCACGTGGCATCACAGCCACATTTATGGCGAGGACTCGGCCCCGCTCATTCCGGCGGGCTCGGTTCTGATCGTCAAGCAGTGGTACGACAACACGGTCAATCACCCGAACAACCCCGACCCGGATCAGTGGGTCGCCGGGGGTAGCCGCACGGCCGACGAGATGTCGCACGCGTGGATCGGGATCACGCACCTGGACGAGGAGGGCTACGAGAGACTTCTCGCCGAGCGTGAGGGACGCCAGGACACGGTCGCGCAGGCCGGGAACTGATCGACCGGAGGTCGTAGCGTAGTTGCTGGTAGTTGATAGAAGTCGGGAGTTGCACGATGGGGACCGGAGGAATCGCTTGAGTTGACTCGGGTGGTTCGTCGGTCCCCATCCGTTCTTTTTCGGGTGCGCACAGGGGCCAGACCCTGCTCGAGGGGGTCCAGAAGGCGCGTTCCGGGCTGCCATGGGGCTCGGATCGCGCCTTCCGTTCACGCGCACGTGACTCTTGTGGCCTGGGCGGTGTCGAGCCTATAATGCTACCATTCGTGGCAGTCTGTTCTGCATTCGGTTCGAGGAGGTGCAGCCATGGGGGGGACGCAAGTGCATCGGTGGGCGCTAAGGTGCCTCGGAGCGGGCACTCTGGCCGGCGCGGGGACGATCTTGCTCGGAGGGAACCTCTCCGCGCAGATGACCGGCGGGCAGGTCACGTTTGCGGAGGACGTCGCCACCATCATCCAGGAGAACTGTCAGATCTGCCACCAGCCGGGTGGGATCGGGCCGATGGCGCTCAGGAGCTATGAGGAAATCCGGCCGTGGGCTCCGATGATCCGTGAGAGGGTCGCCAGCCACCAGATGCCTCCCTACGCGTATGACAGGGACATTGGCATCCAGGATCTGCAGCAGGACTGGCGGCTTTCCGAGGAAGAGATCGCGACGATCGTGGCCTGGGTCGATCAGGGCGCGGCGCTGGGCGATCCGGCGAACCTGCCTCCGCCGATCCAGCTTGCGAGCGCGGATGAGTGGAGGATGGCTGCCGAGTTCGGACCTCCGGACATCGTGGTCGGCACGCCGGGGATTATCGAGGTGCCGACGGCCGGGAACGACATGTGGTATTCGCCGCGGATGCCGACGAACCTCGCGGAGGAGCACTGCATCAAGGCGCTGCAGGTAAAACCGGCGACCGGCAACGCGAAGTCGGTCGTCCATCACGCGAACTCGAGCTTCATGCTCCTGCAGGAGGACGGCACGTTCGAGCGAGCGGGTCAATCGACAGAGTACGCGATGGGCAAGTTCGGTGAGATCCTTCCTGAGGGCACGTGCCGGAAGATACCCGCGGAGGCGTGGGTCTCCTGGTCCATACACCTCTTCCCCGGTGGGGTCGGGGGGGCCGCGACGGGCGAGGCGATCGAGGGCAACATCGTCGAGCTCGGCATCTGGCTGCACCCCGAGGATTACGAGTGGGAGTACAGGCAGACTCTGTCGCTCTACGGGCGCAACCAGGGGGAGTTGGTCATGCCTCCTCACGGCACGGCCATGACGACCGGGTTTCACTCATTCGACCACCCGGTGCGGATCGACCAGTACCAGCCCCACGGGCACCTGCGGCTGCTGCACGCGTCGCTCGAGATCTTCTATCCGGAGACCGGGGACACCGAAGTGATCAGCATGATCTCGAACTGGAGCGCCACGTGGCATCACAGCCACATTTATGGCGAGGACTCGGCCCCGCTCGTTCCGGCGGGCGCGATTCTGATCGTCAAGCAGTGGTACGACAACACGGTCAATCACCCGAACAACCCCGACCCGGATCAGTGGGTCGCCGGGGGTAGCCGCACGGCCGACGAGATGTCGCACGCGTGGATCGGGCTTACCCACCTGGACGAGGAGGGCTACGAGAGACTTCTCGCCGAGCGTGAGGGGCGCCAGGACACGGTCGCGCAAGCGGGGAACTGACTCACAGGGAGTTGTCTCTTTTGGGGTTGGAGTTGCACTATGGGGGCCGAAGGAGTCGCCTGAGCTGCCTCGGGCCCTTCGGTCCCCGTGTTGTTTGTTAGCCTGCGCTGCACGCGCAAAGGAGTCTCCATGAAGCGGTCTCGCACAACCCGTGGCGTGGTGGCGGTTACGCTCCTCCTCTGCGCCGGCTCGGCGCTGGAAGAGGCCCTGGAAGCCCAAGCCATGCCTCTCCGACCCAATCCGCCGAGCGGGTACCCGATCGCCCCGTTCTTGGAGGGGTGGTACGACAACGGCGACGGGACGTACACGTTCTCCTTCGGCTATCTCAATCGGAACGAGGACGTTATCGAGATCCCCATCGGCGAGGACAACTTCATCGAGCCGGCGCAGTTCAACGGGATGCAGCCGACGGTGTTCGACACCGGACATCCCCGGGGGGTCTGGACTGTGACGCTTCCGGCGGACATGGCCGGAACGGACGTGTGGTGGACGATCCGGACCCCCGACGGCCTGGAGGCGCGGGTGCCAGGGCGGCACACTGCCGCCGCGTACCAGCTGGACAAATATCCGCGGCCGCACGGCACGGTGGCCCCGCTCGTTTCGTTCGAGGAGGGTGGTGACACCGGTCAGTATCCGTCCGGGATCGTGTGGGACGGCACGCAGCAGGCGAGGGTCGGGGAGCTCCTGACGCTCTCGGTGAATGTGCAGGACATATCCGTTCGCGATCCGAACGACCCCCGCGCCCCGGATGAGCCGCCATCGATCACGGCGACGTGGTCCAAGCATCAGGGTCCGCCGGGCGAGATCGAATGGGTCCGACACCCGTCGACTCCGGAGCCCGAGCCACCGGAGGACGACGGGCGCGCGGGAGGCGCCGGCGGTCGTGGGGGGGGAGGTGGGTTTGGACGCGGTGGCGGTCCTCCGCCTCCAGAGCGTATCGAGGTCGACGGGCCCGGCGGTACGGCGCTCGTACAGGCTCGCTTTCCCGCGCCCGGCGAGTACCTGCTCAGGGTCCAGGCGGACCAGTTCAGCTCGGCCCGGGACAGCAGCGGGGGTGACCAGTGCTGCTGGACGAACGGGTACGTGAGGGTCGTCGCGACCCCGTAGGCGCGCCCACGGGGATGGACGCGGGAAGTAAGTGAGTGTGTGAGCAAGTTGTCCAGTCCTAACGTCTCAGGGAGGAAAACCATGGTTCCGGACCGCGCCGTATGGCGAAGCCTCGGTCCCCTCGCCTGTATGGTCGCGGCGTGGCTCGTGCTACCGCTCGGGCCCGTCGAGGGGTCGGCGCAGGATCGAGGGTCTCCGTTTGGAGAGTGGCGTTACCAGAGCGGGGAAGCGTGGGGGACGCGCTACTCGCCACTGACGCAAATCAACGCGTCGAACTTCGAGAACCTAGAGATCGCCTGGCTGTTCCGTGGAGACAACTTCGGGCCGAACATCTCGACGCAATCGCGCTCGACGCCCGTGTACGTGGACGGGAAGCTGTACACGGTGGTGGGATACCGGCGGCAGGTGGTGTCACTGGATCCGGGGAACGGGGAGATTCTGTGGACGTTCCGGGAGCCGGACACGGAGCGGTTCCACCGCTCGATGCGGGCGAACTACGGCAAGGGTGTAGCGTACGGAGAGCTCGATGGCCGCGGGGTCATCTACATCACGACGCCGGCGTTCTTCCTATGGGCGCTGGATGCCGAGACCGGGCAGCCGCTGGAGAACTGGGGGACGCCGGTGCCGCTACCGGGGTGGCCTCAGACGGGCGTGGTGGACCTGCTCCCGGACCTGATTGCGGACTGGGGTCCATGGCAGAATTGGGGCGAGCCCTACGACCCGGACTACGGGATCCCGCGTGAGCTGGGCTACATCACGAACTCCTCACCGCCGATCGTGGTGAACGGGGTGGTGGTGGTCGGAAACTCGGCGGAGCAGGGCTACAACCAGACTCGGATCGAGAACGTGCCGGGCGACATCCTGGGCTACGACTCGGGCACGGGGGAGTACATGTGGAAGTTCCACATGATTCCCAGGCCCGGGGAGTTCGGGCACGACACGTGGGAGAACGATGCCTGGGAGTGGACGGGTGACGTCTCTTCTTGGTCGCCCATGGCGGCCGACAACGAGCGGGGGATCGCGTACTTCGCGACGAACCCGCCGACGATCGACTACTTTGGTGGATTCCGGCCGGGGGCGAACCTGTTCGGCACGAGCATCATGGCGCTGAACGTGCAGACGGGCGAACGGGTGTGGCACTTCCAGACGGTGCACAACGACCAGTGGAACTACGACATGCCGAACGTCCCGATCCTGGCGAACCTGAACGTGCCAGGGCAAGGGGAGATCCCGGCGTTGATCCAGACGTCTAAGCAGGGGTTCATCTACACGTTCAACCGCGAGACCGGTGAGCCGGTGTGGCCGATCGAGGAGCGGCCGGTCCAGCAGACCGAGGTACCGGGCAACTGGACGTCGCCTACGCAGCCGTATCCGACGAGGCCGGAGCCGTTCGAGGAAGTGACGATGGGAGGGCTCACGAACAACCCGGACCGGATCATCGACTTCACGCCCGAGCTGAGGGCGGAGGCGATGGCGATCCTGGAGAACTACCGGGTCGGCGGGCCGTACATGCCGCGCCTGTACGTAGGGCATGACGCGGGGGTGGAGGCCAACATCCGCTGCTCCGGCGGGCTCAACATCGGACATCCCGCGGTCTTCGACCCGACGACGAACACGCTGTACGCGTCGCACGGACCGGGATGTGGTGGAGGGTTCGTCATGCCGGGAATCGAGGCGGACGTGGCGGACGATCCGGGCACGACCGGGACCACGATCTCGGAGTGGGTGGCGGGACCCGGCGGCGGGCTGCCGCAGGTGCAGGGGCTTCCGATATGGAAGCCGCCCTACAACCGGCTCTCCGCGTACAACATGAACACCGGGGATCGCATGTGGTGGATCCCGATCGGTGAAGTGTCCGAGCAGATCCGGGACAACCCGGTCCTCCAGGGCGTGGACACCTCGCAGTTTGGAGGCGGGGGCAGCGCGGTCATGATGGTCATGGGCGACCTGCTGCTCACGACGGGGTTCAGCGAGCCCGTGCTCCAGGCCCACGACAAGCGCACGGGTGAGGTGGTCGGCAGGGTCGACATTCCCGTCGAGGGTTCGTACGGGATGATGACGTACATGTACGACGGCGCGCAGTACGTGGTCGTGCAGATCGGGGGGTCGGAGTACCCGAGTTCCCTGGTGACGCTCAGGCTGGACAACTAACGAGCCAGCGGGGCCAAGAGCGCAGTGGGGAAGCCCCCCGGGGACGGAAGTCCTCGGGGGGCTTCTTCGTGTGTCCCGAGCTATGCGACGGGCTCGGTTGGCCCGATCGAGCATGGCAGCGCGGATCGAGGATGGCTGTTCCTAGCACGCGTATGCGGGTGCGTGCCGCGCCCCGCCCTTCCAAGTGGGTAGGGAACCATGGAGACAAGACGGTTCCTCGTCACTGGCGGCAGCCGGGGGATCGGCGCCGCCCTCGTCGAGCAGGCCCGGAACGCCGGGCACCAAGTGGTCTTTACAGGCCGCGACCAAGAGCGGATCGAGAAGGTCGCCTCCGAGACTGGGGCCGTCGGGATCCGCGCAGACGTGGCGGTCGCCGAGGACAATGCCCGGACGGTTGCCGAGTGCGTGGAGCGCATGGGAGGCATCGACGTTCTGGTGAACAACGCGGGGTACGCCTACCGGGCCGAGATCGGGGATCTGGACCTGGACGCCATGCGAAGGATGTTCGATGTGAACGTCTTCGGCCTGGTCGACATCACGGACCGCGTCGTGCCGCTCATGAAGGAACGGGGGGAGGGCGATATCGTGAACATCGCCTCGACGTCCGGAATGAAGGGTGGGCCAGGGGGTACGTCCTACGGCGCGAGCAAATGGGCTCTGCGGGGCATCACCCAGTCCTGGCAGGCCGAGCTGCGACCGCAGGGCATCCGCGCGATCTGCGTATGCCCTTCGGAAGTGCAGACGGATTTCGACGGGAAGACCGGTCGGAACAATCCCAACAAGCTCTTCGCCCGGGACATCGCCGCCACCATCATGGCCGCCGTGGACATGCCCCGCCGTGCCCTGTGGCCGGAGCTCGCCGTGTTCGCCGCAAATCCCTGGAAGGAGGGGTGAGGGCCGGCTCGGCCGGCGGCATGAAGTGTCGCATTCCTGACGCCGGGCCCGGCGCGCGTATGCCCGGGTCGGGGCCGGTCCGGGGACGAGGCGGTAGCCCGCGTTCTTTATTGACCTGTGGGGTTCGGCGCCGCTAAGTTTCAGCTACTTACCCCCGCTTGGCGGGGCCCCGGAACGATCGGCCTGAGTTGGCGGTAGTTCAGCTGATCGCGCTCCGCGCTGGGGGTTGAAATCAGGAGGTTTGCTGCCGTGAGCACTGTCCGTGTTACCCGGTTCGTATTTAGCCTGGGGATGCTCGCTCTGGCAGTCGTGCCGGCTCTCGGCATGGCGCAAGAGTCGGTAGAGCCGGTGCGACTTCTCGGTGCCGTGTCGGATGAGCGGACCGAGTTCCCCATCTCAAACGCCGTGGTGTCGATCGTCGGCACCTCCATTCAGACCCGGACGGCTGCGGATGGCTGGTTCACTCTTCCGGACGCGCCTGTCGGGCCCATTACAGTGCGGGTTCAGGCTCAGGGTTACCCGGTCATGGTGGAGGACATCGAGGTTCCCGTCGATCAGATCCTCTTGGTCCACTTCATGGTTCCCGGGATCGATGCGGTTCTCGAGGGCCTTCTCGTGTTGGGAACGCCTCAGGGGGGCCGGGACGTGAGTGACCACGCGCCCGCGACTGCGCTGGACCTGCTGGCGGAGGAGATCCCCGGGATCCGCTTCCGTCACGGTGACGTCGGGAGGACCGACTACCAGATCCTTCTCCGCGGAGCGAGCAGCTTCATGGCGAACGGCGAGCCCTGGGTGTTCGTGGACGGGGTTCGGCTGTCGGGTGAGCTGGGGGATGCCTTCCAGCTCCTGAACGAGATTCCGGCGGCCGAGGTGAGCGACATCCAGGTTCTCAGAGGTCCGGCGGCCGCCTTCATAGAAGGGTCCGCGAACGGGGCCATTCTGGTGGAGACGCGGAGGGGTCGGGCTACCGATCGTTGAACGTCATCCGACGTCCCCGCTGGATCGGACTACGCTCCCGCTAGATCGGAGCGCTTCCCTGAGGTGACCCGGCCCCGAGGGGTAGAGCCAGCGTAGCGACACAACCGGACCGGTCGGGTCGGTTGGCCAGCGACAGGGATCCCCCGTGAGCCTCGGCAATGTCCCGGCTCAGCACGAGGCCGATCCCGGACCCGCCCCGCTTCGTGGTGAAGAACGGCACGAACAGGTTCTCGGTGGAGGCCAGCCCGGGACCCTCGTCTTGGATCCGCACCACGAGTTGGTCTCGCTTCACTGACCAGCGGACCTCGACCCCCTCCCTGCGGTCGCCAGTCGCCTCCACCGCGTTGCGGGTCAAGTTGATCAGCAGCTGATTGAGTTGGTCCTGGTCGGCCTCGAGTGATACGTCCGGCCCGGCCACCACGCGCACGGGGAGTCGGGGTTCGAGCCGGGCCACTCCGGTGACCCACTCCCGTACGTCCAGCTCCTGCTTCTGCGGGGGCGGGAGCCGAGCCCAACGCGCGTACGAGGTCATGAACCGGCCCAGGGAGTCCGAACGGGCCGAGATGACCCCTAGCCCGTCTCGCAGGTCCGCGTCCCGGTCCACGGGCGGAGGGTCGCGCCCGAGCAGATCCTGGAGGCTTCCCGAAATGGATCGGATCGGCGCCAGGGAGTTGTTGATCTCGTGGCTCAGGACCCGCACGAGCCGGCGCCATGCCTCCCGCTCCTCCTGTCTGAGCGCGCGGCTCACGTCCGCGATCACGAGGAGCCGGTGGGGGCGCCCCTCCTGGCGAAACGTTCCCCTACGCACGTCGAAGCGTCCCTCGGCCAAGGGGCCGACCTGATCCACCGTGGTGGGGCCGTCCAGCTCCAGCAGCTCCCGGATGCCGGCCTCTCCCGCGGTGAGGCCCTCGAGCTCCTCCATCGGCTGGCCGAGGAGCTCGGCACCCCAGCGGTTCACGAAGCGGATCCGGTCCCCGTCGTCCACAGCAAGGATGGCTACGTCCACCTCGGCTAGAACGGCCCGGAGGAGCGCCCCGGCCTCCACTCCCCCGAGGCGGCTCTCGGCGAGCCCCTCCGCGAACGCGTTCAACTCCGAAAATGCGAGCCCTGCCGGGTCCTCGGGCACGCCTCCGCGGATGCGAGTGGAATAATCCCCGACCCGGAGGGCGCCCAGGGCGTTCGCGAGGGTCTCGAGCGGCCGCCGGTAGAGCGCGGCCGCCGCCGAGGCCAGCGCCACGCACGTCCAGACCAGAACGGCCGATCCGAGCCACCGCGCGAGATCGGGCAGGTCCACCCGCCACAGGAGGACGATCGCGACCGCGGTGGCCGGAAGGCCGGCCGCGAGGCAGAGGATGAAGATTCCGAGGTCGGAGCGGAGCCTCCGCCACACACTCATTGGAGCCCGTACTTCTCCAGTCGCCGATAGAGCGCGCTCCGCGAGAGCCCGAGGGCCTCCGCGGCGCGGCTCACGTTGCCTTCGTGCCGCTCGAGCGCTTTCCGGATCAGGTGCCGCTCGACCGCCTCCAGCGTCAGCTCCTCGAGCGACCGGGTCTCGAACTCCCGCGTGTCCCGGTGGAGGTTCAGGTCCAGGGACTGAATGGCGCGCTCACGGGCGAGCAGCACGGCCCGCTCCACCGTGTGCTCGAGCTCCCGAACGTTCCCGGGCCACGAGTACTGGACCAGGGAGCGCATGGCCTCGGGGTCGAAGCCGACCAGGTCGCGATGGTAACGGGCCGCGTGCGTGCGGAGGAAGCGCTCGGCCAGCACCGGAATGTCCTTCCGTCGCTCGCGGAGTGGGGGGACCCGGACCTCGACGGTGTTCAGCCGGTAGAGCAGGTCTTCCCGGAAGCCTCCGCGCCGCGCGACCTCGTGGAGGTCCGCGTTCGTGGCCGACACGATGCGAACGTCGGAGTGACGGGTCACGCTCGATCCGACGCGCTGGAACTCGCCCGTCTGGAGGACGCGAAGGAGCTTGGCCTGAAGCGACGCCGGCATCGTGCCCACCTCGTCCAGGAAGAGCGTTCCCCCGTCCGCTACCTCGAAGTAACTGGCACGATCCGACTTCGCGTCCGTGAACGCTCCTTTCACGTGCCCGAATAGCTCGCTCTCGACGATGCCTTCCGCTAGCCCCCCCGCGTGAACCGGAACCCACGGGCCCGACGCCCGATCCGACCACGAGTGTAGATGGCGTGCGAGCACTTCCTTGCCCGTTCCGTGCTCCCCCGTGATGAGCACGCTGGCGTTCGAGTGGGCCACTCGCTCGAGGATCGCGACGACTTCCGTCACCGATCGGGACTCCGCCACGAGCGGAGGCGGCCCCCCCTCCTTGCGGAGTTGCTGGTTTTCGGACTCGAGAGCAGCCGAGTGGCGAAGCATCCTGCCCAGCTCGACCTGGGCCCGGAGGGTGGCGAGGATTCGAGGGTTCTCCCACGGCTTCTCGACGTAGTCACGAGCGCCGCGGCGCATGGCTTCGACTGCCCCGTCCACGCTCCCCCACGCCGTCATCACGACCACCGGCAGGGTCGGATAAACCGCTCGGATCCGGGCAAGGAGATCGAGCCCCTCCTCTCCCGAGGTCGTGTCCCGCGCGTAGTTCAGGTCGAGGAGGGCAACGTCGTAGGACCGTTCGCTGAGGAGGCGCGCCACCTCCTCGGGCGAGTTCGCGGTGTCCACCTCGTAGGCCTCGGCCTTGAGGAGGAGACGGAGGGCCTTGAGGACGTCCGGCTGATCGTCCGCGATGAGGACGCGGGGGGGCTCGTCGACGAGATCGTGGCTTACCCCGTCAAACTGGCGCGCTCAGCGGAGTTCGGCGAGCCATAGCACGACGCCCGTCGCACGCTCGATCTGGGCGATCGCGCGGAGGGGAGCGTGGCGGGCCGCGGCCTCCTGGCGGGCCGCGTCCGCGTAGAGGTGCTCCGCGTTCAGGAGCTCGGCCAGCGGCGCGAGGCCGAGCCGGTAGCGCTCTTCCGCCTGCGCCAGCTGCCTCTCCGCGAGCGAGATGCTGACGCCAATCCGGCCCAAGAGAACCCTGGCCCTCTCGAGTCGATCTAGCCCGGCGACGAGCTCCTGCTCGAGCTCCGCCCGGGCCGCCTCGCGCTCCGCGTCGGCTGCCACCTCGGTCGCCTCGGCCCGGAGACGCTCCCCGAGCACTCCGCCCGGCTGCTGGAGGGCCGACCACGAGAGCGTGAGCCGGAGCGAGCTCCCCGAGTTCCGGGGATCGAAAGTGAAGGCGTCGCGCGATCCGCCGTATTCGGATCGTCCCCAGCCATAGCCGAGCGAGACGGACGGGAGGAGGCTCAGTCGGAGCCCCCGAGCGTCCCAGCGGGCAAGCCGCTCGTTCGGCTTCTACCTGCTCGAGCACGGGGCTTCCCTCGAGCGCGCGAGCCCGGAGGGCATCGTAGTCTTCGGGGATGTCGAGCGGCGGCGGCTCGAGGAGCGTGACGCCGGGGTCGGGAGGGAGCCCGACGACCTCTAAGAGCGTCATGCGCGCCACCCTCGCGGCTCCCTCCGCCTCGAGCAGGGCGAGCTCAGCGTCGCTCAGGGCGAGCTGCGCCTGGAGGAGCTCCACCTCGGGCGCGGCCCCGATGTCGAAGCGCGCCTGAGCCGTGCGCTCGAGCTCGGTGGCCCGTACCACCTCGTGCCGCTGGACGTCGGTGAGCGCCTCTGCCTCCAGGGCATCCAGGTAGGCCACGACGACATCTGCCGTGACCTGGACCCGGGCCGCGCCGAGCCCCGACTCGGCGGCGCGGTCGCGTGCGCGGGACGCCCCGAGCGCGGCTACCGGCTGCCCTCCGTCGAAGAGGGTCCAGGTCGCGCCCACCGTGAGCTGGGTCCCGTACGTCTGGCGCCGATCCACGAGCGAATCGGGAAGCTCCACGATGCCCCCGGTGATCGGATCGGTCGCCGTGCGCTGAAAGGCTCGGGTGCCATTGAGCTCGGTCGACACCGAGACCGAGGGAAGGAGCCGCCCGAGGCTGTCCCACCTGCCCCCGTGCGCCTGGAGCCGGGCCGCCTGGGCCTGCCTGAGCGCCGGGCTCGCCTGGAGGGCCAGCGTCAGCGCCTCCTCCAGGGAGAGCGTGTCGGAGGCCTGGGCCACCGCGCGCGGAACCTGCGCGGCGACGGGCGCTGCGGGCCCGAGCCCGCTCGCCCAGGGAACCGCGAGGAGGGCGGCGAGGACTGCTCTTCCGGCATCAACACCCAGTCATAGTCTGCCGATGTCCGTAGGGATCTAGTAAGTGCTATAAACAGTTATATCCTAAACGGTTATGACTGTTCTACAGCGCCCTGAGCCACCCGTAGCGTCCCTTGATATCCGCTTGCATCCCCTATATTATTGGGGGATGAATAGTGTCAAGCACTCGGCCAACCCGCCGCGAAAAACCAAGCCCAAGGGCCGCCATCCCGACAAGGCGTTGTCGGCCGCCTTCGTGCGCACGGCCCCGCCCGGCAGACATTGCGACGGCAATGGCTTGTACCTCTACGTGCAGCCTACGGGAACGCGGAGTTGGATTCAGCGGCTCGCGATCCGGGGCCGCAATCGCGAGCTCGGACTGGGCAGCGTGGCGCTGATTTCGCTGGCCGAGGCCCGCGAGCAGGCGCTGGCCAACCGCAAGCTCGCGCGCTCGGGCGGCGACCCGCTCGCCGAGAAACGCCGCACGCAGGGCGTGCCAAGCTTCGCGGAATCCGCCGTGAGGGTGATGGAACAGAAGCGGGCCGGTTGGCGCAGTCCGGGTCATAGCCGCGAGTGGATTTCGAGCCTCAGGCGCTACGCCTTCCCGCGCATCGGCGAGATGGCGGTCTCGGAGGTGACGAGCGCCGACGTGCTGGAGATCCTCACACCCATCTGGCACGTGAAGGCGCCCACGGCCCGGCACGTGCACCAGCGTATCCGCACGGTGCTGGAATGGGCCGTGGCGATGGAGTTCAGGACCGACAACCCATGCGACCGAATCGGGCCGATCCTCGGAGCGCAGAACGACGTGGTGACACACATGCGGGCCTTGCCGCATCGCGACGTGGCGTCGGCGATCGAGACGGTGTGGGGGTCGGGGGCGCAGCCGGTCGTCAAGCTCGCGTTTGACGAGACGACGCCGGCGGCGGAGCTGACGGCGGAGTTCCGGGACATGCCGGAGACGCACGACGGGGAGAGCGCGTTCACGTTCCGGGTGGCGTTCAGCGAGGACATCGGGATCAGCTTCCGCGCGCTGCGCGAGGACGCGTTCACGGTGACCGGCGGGCGCGTCACGGGCGGAGGGCGCGTGGATGACAGACGGGACCTGTTCGAGATGACGGTCGAGCCCGACGGCGACGGCGCCGTGACGATCGAGCTGGCGGCGGGCCGCGAGTGCGCGACGTCCGGTGCGATCTGCACCAAGGGCGAGAACCGGCGGCAGTTGACCAACAGCCCGTCGGTGACGGTGGCGGGTCCGGCGGGCGGCTCGGGGCCGCCGGAGCTGACGGCGTCGTTCGAGGGCATGCCGGCCAAACACCGTGGCGAGGGCGGGTTCCACTTTCGCGTGGCGTTCAGCGAGGACATCGGGATCAGTTTCCGGGCGCTGCGCGAGGATGCGTTCACGGTGACCGGCGGGCGGGTCACGGGCGGCTCGCGCGTGGACGGCCGGCGCGACCTGTTC
This sequence comes from Longimicrobiales bacterium, assembly GCA_965198065.1. Classification (GTDB taxonomy): domain Bacteria; phylum Gemmatimonadota; class Gemmatimonadetes; order Longimicrobiales; family Gaopeijiaceae; genus SHZS01. Next base: position 2,797,612 of record CBDAON010000004.1, read on the forward strand.
AAGATGACGGTGAGGCCGGACTCGGACGGGGACGTGACGATCACGCTTCCGGCGGGGCGCGAGTGCGCGACGTCCGGTGCGATCTGCACGAAGGGGGAGAACCGGCGGCGGCGGCCGCGGCGTTGTGGGGGGACGGAGATCCCGGCAAGGACCGGCTCGACGCCCTCGACAGTTTGGGCAACGAGAACGGAAGGTATGACCTCGGCGACATGCTCGCCTGGGCCGCCCGCTGCCGCGGGGGCGAAGCATCCGGGCCAGCCGCCGGCTCCGGACCGCCCTCCCCTCCCCCCGCGCTGCCGCGGGGGCGAAGCATCCGGGCCAGCCGCCGGCGAAAGGGCGCGCGCGGTCCTGCCCGCCACCGCCGAACGGTTCCCGACCCACCCGCCACCGGTTCCGTGACCCGGCGGTCCGGGTGGTTGCGGACGGCGCTGCTGGCCTCGGTAATCTCGGTCTGGGGCTGCGGGGACGGCATCGTCGACCCGCGGAATGACGCACCCCGGTATGACGTAGCCAACGCGTCGGTCGTGGATCCCGGCCCCCTGCACGTTCGGTTGACGGCCCCGCCGCAGGCTCGCGACATCGGAGCCATGCTCGTCGTCGAGGGTCCGGCCATCGACTCGCTTCAGGCGCCGGGTCTGGAGATGTTCGAGACGGACGAATCGTCCTCGACACGACGTGAGGTCGTCATCGCCGGAGCGCTGCCGCCAGACGGGCCCGTGCTGCGGGTCTGGGTGCCCCACCGGGGCGACCACGCCCGGTACCGCGTGAGGCTGCTGCAGGTGGCGGCCGAGGACTTCGCGCTCAGGGACCTGAGCGTGTACGGGAGCGTGATCTCCCGCTGAGCGCCGGGCGCGGCGCCCGCCTTCGAGGCGTGGGGCCGCGCCCGCTCAATGCGGCGAGATCAAGATCCAGGGTGACCCTCCCCGCGACCCGCCGGCCCTCGACTCACTTGGAAGCACCCTCCGAGGCGGCATCTGGCCGTGCTCGGCCAGCCTCGGCCGTGGATGAGCGGGTCCTCGTGGGCCGGATCTCGACCCCAACTGCCATGGAGACGCTGACGAGGCACTTCGAATCGCGAGTGGGTGCATCCCTCGAGCGCACGGGCGTGAAGACGTCGACGTTCGACCTGCGGGCGGTGGGCTATCTCAACCCGGTGCGTCAGCTCCGTCCTGGCCGATCCCCGAGACTGGCGATGGCCTGTCAGGTCCCCGTGTTCATCGAAGCCTGCCGCCGGGCCCATGTGGCCCCTGTTCCCTCCCGGGGCAACGCGCCCCGGAATTCTTCACCGAACAGAACGGAGGCAGACCGATGACGAGAGCAATGGAACAGAGCATGGACGCGCCCGCGCGCGTCCTGAGGTTACCGCGAGTGCAGACCCGCACGGGGCTGGCGCGGAGCACGATCTACGTGCGGGTGGCCGACGGGAGCTTTCCCCAACCGATCCGGTTAGGCGCGCGCGCCGTCGGCTGGATCGAGTCCGAAGTGGATGCGTGGATCCGAGAACAGATCGCCGCGAGCCGCAGCAGTGCCGAGTGATCTGAGACGATAACTATCTGAATCGTTCGCAATCAGAGAGGACAGGGGCCATCGACAAACTGCCCTCCCGCAAGGTTCGCTCCTTCGCCGCCTCCGGGAACCTCCGCTACGGTCCACTGGATTCCCGTTCAGAAAGAGGGGTGTAATAAGGGGATCGGAGTGGGTTAGGTAGTCTTAAGTATATTATCGATAATAAGTTATAACGGATTCGGCGTGGACCCGGCCGATCGGGCAGCGAGTCACGTCGCCTCCGCCGCGCCGACGGTCCGACTCTCCAGTGCCCGGTCCCCGACGATACACCCGTCCAGGAGTTCCAAGATGCGCCGTCCGTAGCTCGCGTTCTCGTCCGAGTGGGTGACCTGGACGATCGTGACGCCCTCCCGATTCAGGTCGCCCAAAAGCTCCATGACCATGGTGCCCTGCCGGGAATGGAGGCTTCCGGTGGGCTCGTCCGCGAGGATCACCCGCGGCTCCGAGATCACGGCCCTGGCCACGGCGACTAGTTGCTGCTGGCCCCCGGAGAGCTGGGGCGGAAAGAGGGCCTTCTTCGCCACGATGCCGAAGCGGTCCAAGGCGTCGGCCACGCGAGCCTGGCGCTCACTTCGCGGGACGTCCCGGTAGCTCAGCGGTAGTTCCAAGTTCTCCGCCACCGTGAGGTCGTCCAGCAGGTGGTACTGCTGGAACACGAACCCTACCGTGCGGGCCCCGAGTGCGCTCCGATCCTTGGGCTTGAGCTGGTCCACGCGGTGGCCCGAGAGCGTGTACCGCCCCGTCCACTCGCCGTCCAGAAGCCCTAGAATGGTTCAGGAGCGTGGTATTCCCGGCTCCGGAGGGTCCCATGACGCTCAGGAACTCCCCCTCGCTCACCTCGAGGTCGATGTCCCGGAGGATGTCCAGCTCGCCGGCCTTGGAGCGAACGGTCTTCCGAACGGCCTCGAGCCGGATCATGCGGCCTCCCCGGACCCCGCCAGGAGCCGTGCCCGGAGCGCGATGGCCGTGAATTCCGGACGCCGGGGCCGGCCGCGGAAGGCGAAGCGGAGATCCTGGAGGAAGGAGATCATCGCGTCATCCCTGCACCTCGAATCCGTGCCCTGAGAGCTCCGCCGCCACCGCGGCCCGCTGGGGACCCGAGATGTCCTCGACGATGCGCCCGTCGAAGAGGTGGACGGAGCGCTCCGAATGTTCCTCGTAGCGCGGGTCGTGGGTCACCATGCAGATGGTGGCGCCGCCGTCGTGGAGCTCCTTCAGGAGGTCCATGACCGCGGCGCCGTTCGCCGAGTCGAGGTTTCCGGTCGGCTCGTCCGCGAGAAGGACGGACGGCTCCCCGGCGATCGCGCGAGCAACCGCGACCCTCTGCTGCTGGCCGCCCGAGAGCTGCGCGGGATAGTGGCGGTTGCGGTGGGACATCTGGACTCGCTCGAGGGCTTCGTCCACGCGCTGCCTCCGCTCCGACCCCGACATCCCCCGGTACGTGAGCGGAAGCTCGACGTTCTCATGGACCGTCAGATCCCCGATCAGGTTGAATGCTTGGAAGATGAACCCGATCTCCCGGTTCCGGATGACGGCTTGCTGCCCTCGCGTGAGCTTCGCGACGGGGCTGTCCTTCAGCAGATACTCCCCTGCGGACGGGGTGTCGAGGAGACCTAGGATCGAGAGAAGGGTCGTCTTCCCGCACCCGGAGGGCCCCGCGATGGAGAGGAACTCCCCCGCGTGCACCTTCAGGTGAATGCCTGCGAGGGCATGGGTCTCCACGTCCTCCGTGTAGAAGACCTTGCTCACGTCCGTGAGCTGGATCAGGGACTCGTGGGCCGAACCGGGCTCGACCATGGGGTTTCCTCTCCTCTCATGCCCTCGGTCGCTCGAGGGGTGCGGGGCTCAGCGGATCCTTACGCGATCTACGTCAGACCAACGGGACATATCGGACACGATGATGCGGTCGCCGGCCACGAGGCCGTCCACGACCTCGATCGTATTCAGGGAGGCCCGTCCGAACCGGGCGGGCACCGCCGTGGCGGTCTCCCCGTCGGGCGCGAGCCTCCAGACTCGGGACTGGCTCTCCGGTTGGACGTATCCGGGGCGTGCGACGTGTAAGACGTTCTCCAGCCGGTCCACCTCGATCGTCCCGTCCACGCTCAGATCCGGGCGCGCGCCCGTGGGGAGCGCCCCCTCGATCAAGACCTCGACGGCCACCGCTCCGGCTTGCACCGACGGCTCTATCCGAATCACCCGCCCCTCCGAAACTCCGACTCGCATGTCGATCACGGCCCCCTGACCTACGACAACGTCACGTACCTGGGTTTCAGGAACGCGAAGGAGGGCGTTCAGCCGGCCCGGCTCGACGACCCGGGTGAGCGTCGTCCCGGGCATCACCCATTGGCCGATCTGGAGGGCGAGTTCCTGGACCACTCCAGTGGAGCCTGCCCGCACCCGCATCGACTCGAAGCGCTCCTCCTGGAACTCGACGATGGACCTGAGACGCTCGGCCTGGCTCTCCTGCACCTGGAGGCGAGCGTCGATCGAGCCGTCGAGCACCTCTAGCTGCTCCTCGGCTACCCGTAGCCGCTCAGCGGTCTCGGCGGCCTGGTCTTCCGCGAGGGCAAGGTCCATGCGCGCGATCAGGTTCCTCGACGCCAGCTCCCGGCTCGCCTCAGCCTGACGCTCGGCCTCGCGCCACGCGACACGAGCGGCCGCAACCGCGCCCTCCTGGGCGAGCCGCTGGGTGTTCAGGCTGGACTGGAGGTTCGCGAGCTCGGCCTCCGCCTGGGCGAGTTGGCGGTAGGCGTCCAGGCGCTGAAGCTCGACGTCCGGGTTCGCGAGCTCAATCAGGACCGTCTCCGGCTTTACCTGGTCTCCCGGCTGGACGTGGATGGCCTCCACGCGCCCGCCCGCCACGGCCGCGATAAAGCGGACGCGCTCGGGGATGAGCGTTCCGGGGAGTGAGTCCCATCTTTAGTTGAAATTGAAGCGGCCTCCAACCTCAGGTAACGTGGGTGTGCGACCACACCACGGGATCACAAGAGAGGAAGGAGGGCCACCGATGGGAAGGATGCCAAGGCTCGTCGAGCGGGGGCAAGAAGGACCGGCGGCTCGGGGAACCGAGGGAGGTGAGTTGGGAGGAGATCGAGGCGCTGGAGCTGGACCCTCGGGTGGAGCTGATCCGGCAGCTGATTCCGCTGGGACTGGCGGAGGTGGGCCGGATGCTCGAGGAGGAAGTGGAGCAACTGGCGGGGCAACGTCACGCCAGGAAGACCGAGGACGATCGACATTGCCGGCATGGGCATAACCCAGGGTCGGTGCGGTTGGGCGGCCAGCGGCATCCGGTGCGAGTACCGCGGGTGCGAGGCCCGGCCGGAGAGTCGAGGCTGGCGGCGTATGAGCAGCTGCATGGCTCGCCCGGCGAGATGGACGAGGGGCTGTTTCGGAAGGTGCTGCTCGGGATCTCGTGCCGGGACTACGAGGCAGCGGTCGAGGCGGTGCCTGGAGCCATCGGGCTGTCGAAGTCGACGGTCTCGCGGGAGTTCAAGAAGGCCACGGCCGCGAAGCTGAAGGAGTTTCAGGAGCGGGACCTCTCGGGTTACGACGTGGGGTGGCACTCGTCCTGGACGGCAAGAGCTTTGCCGAGGACGAGATGGTCGTCGCGCTCGGGGTGACGACCAAGGGGGACAAGGTCTTCCTCGGGTTCGTCCAGACCGACACGGAGAACGCCGTGGTGATCCGATCCTTCCTTCGGAGTCTGAAGGACCGAGGTCTCGACCTGTCGGCCGGAGCGCTCGTGGTGATCGATGGAGCCCGCGGTCTCCGGAGCGGCGTCCTGGCGGTCTTCAAGGGACAGGTGCTCATCCAGCGGTGCCAGTGGCACAAGCGGAAGAACGTGATCTCGTATCTGCCGAGAGCGGAGCAGAAGGGCTGGCGCCAGCGTCTGCAGCGCGCCTACCAGCGGCCCACGTACGAAGAGGCCGTCAAGGACCTCAAGGCCCTGCGCCAGGAGCTCGCGGGGGTGAACCAGTCCGCGGCGGCCAGTCTCGATGAGGGGTTCGAGGAGACCCTCACCCTCCACCGGTTGGGAGTCTTCCCCCTGGTCGGCCAGTCGCTCAAGACCACCAACGTGCTCGAGTCCGTGAACGCCCTGGCCGAGCAGAGGTGCGGACGCGTGGACCACTGGAAGAACTCGAGCCAGAAGCACCGATGGCTCGCGACCACGCTCCTGGAGATCTAGTCACGGCTCCGGAGGTTGCTCGGGTACCGACACCTCCCGCTCCTCAGGGCCGCGATCCAGAAGGACCTCGGGATCACCCTTCCCGAGAGCCGTTCACATGCTGTCGCCTGAGACGGAGGCCGCTCCAGTTTCAACTAACTTTGGGATTGACTCCCACAGAAACCTAGAGGGGTACAGTCCAGCTAGCAGGCTTGGTTTTCGTATCTGGCTGTGGCAAACCGCCGACTGAGTAGAGCACGCCGCAAACGAAGCTCAGGTGAGCTCCTGATGGCCCAAAGGGTCGGCAGCGACAGCTGAGCTGGTGTGAGGGGCGTATTCCCCGGTTCTTGGGAGTTCGGACTGTGCCGTAATTGTGCCGTAACTCTGGGGTACTGAGGTGTACGGATGGCACAAGAGCAGGGAGGGAACTCTAAGAACGTGGCCCGATCGTGCCGTTTAATACCTTTAGTTGCACGATAAGCAACCGCGGGATAAGGACTTAAAATCCCCCGGGGGCAACCCCTTCTGGGTTCGAATCCCAGCCCCGGCACTCCAATAACCACAAGCCGAAGAACGCCTCGCTCCAAGTGGCGAACCTGACTCAGGGGGAGGAGTCCAGATACGCTTGCTAGGTAGCTCCGACGGTTGCCGCATTCGGTCATCGCGGGTACTACGGATCGCGCGCAACTTGATCCGTTGGTCACGCCGAGGGTAACGAGTGACTTCCCTTGTGGTTGGCGCGACTGGTGCGACCGGTCGGCTGCTCGTGCAGCAACTCCTCGAACGGGGTGAACACGTCAAGGCCATCGTCAGGACACGGGGGAGGCTACCAGAAGAGGTACTGAGGAGCGACGGGCTGGAAGTGACCCAGGCGAGTCTCTTAGACCTCAGCGACCGTGAGCTGGCTGACCACGTGCGAGGGTGTCAGGCGGTGGCCTCCTGTCTGGGCCACAACATGAGCTTCAAGGGCATCTATGGGCAGCCCCGTCGACTCGTCACCGACGCGACACGCCGCCTGTGCGATGCGATCAAGCCCCTCCGGCCCGCGACGCCAACGCGGTTCGTACTGATGAACACTGCTGGCAACAGCAACCGTGACCTGGACGAGCCGATTTCTTTCGCCCAGAAGTGTCAGATCGCCCTCCTACGCCTGTTGCTGCCACCCCACGTGGATAACGAACAGGCGGCAGACTACTTGCGGGTCGAAATCGGCCAGCAGGCTTTGGCTATCGAATGGGCAGCAGTCCGTCCCGACACGCTTGTCGACATGGATGAGGTGACGCCTTACGACGTGCATCCGTCACCCACCCGAAGCGCGATCTTTAACGCCGGGGAGACGAGTCGGATCAACGTGGCCCACTTCATGGCCGAGCTCATCACTGATGATGAGACGTGGTCAAGCTGGAGTGGAAGGATGCCTGTGATCTACAACGTGGGCGCCTCGTGATCCGTTAGAAGGCCGTTGCCATCGATGCCACGCAGGGAGGTAGCAGGTGCAAGGAGAAGTCCTCTATTCCGATAGGCTTGTTGAGATCTCCACCGATGCCATCGTCTTGAGGAACTACTACATCCCGTTCGGCGGTTCGAAACGAATCCCTATCGATAGCATCGAGAGCATTCAGGTCAAGGAACCCACGTTGTTAACTGGGAGATGGCGACTGCACGGCTCGGGTGATTTCCGGGTGTGGTTTCCACTGGACCTAGCGAGGCCGAAAAGGGACAAGGTGTTTGTTGTCACGATAACAAAGAAGAAGATGCGTGCCGGATTCACGGTGGAGAACTCAGAAACCGTTCTCAGAATTCTAAGGGAGAAAGGCTTGGTTACGCAGCGAACCGCTTAGCAAGCGCCTGAACCGCCGGCTGTTAGAGCGCGTCCGGCAACCTTAGGGGTACGGTCTTTCGAGTGGCCGCACAGATCGCACAGCAGGTTCGCAACCCTTTCGCGATGTGACGGAGGGGGAGGGCTATGGCCATATCGGACCACGTCAATCTCGAGCAGTTCATGGAGGGCCTGAAGAGGCGTAATCCCGGAGAGACAGAGTTCCAGCAGGCCGTCTACGAGGTGGCGAGCAATGTCTTCGACTATATCGCAGACAAGGAACTCTACCATGACGCGCAGATTCTGCGGCGTATCGCCGAGCCTGACCGTGTGGTGAGCTTCCGCGTCTGCTGGGAGGACGACAGCGGGAGCATCCGCGTTCAGCGCGGCTGGCGCGTACAGAACAACAATGCGATCGGACCCTACAAGGGAGGTCTCCGCTTCCACCCGAGCGTGACCCAGAGCATCCTCAAGTTCCTGGCCTTCGAGCAGACCTTCAAGAACAGCCTCACCGGTCTGCCCATGGGCGGCGGCAAAGGCGGTGCGAACTTCAATCCGAAGGGCAAGTCGAGTCGCGAGGTCATGCGCTTCTGCCAGAGCTTCATGAACGAGCTCTACCGGCATGTCGGCGAGGACATCGACGTGCCCGCCGGCGACATCGGAGTGGGAGCTCGCGAGATCGGCTACCTCTTCGGACAGTACAAGCGACTGACGAGCCGCTTCGTTGGGGTCCTCACCGGCAAGGGCATGGAGTACGGCGGGAGTCCGATTCGCACCGAGGCGACGGGCTACGGAACCGTGTACTTCATGGAGTCGATGCTCGGCAACGTAAAGGACTCGGTGGAGGGCAAGTGCTGCCTGGTGTCCGGCTCCGGCAACGTCGCGCAATACGCTGTCGAGAAGATCCAGCAGCTGGGCGGCAAAGCCGTCACGCTCTCCGATTCGAGTGGCTTCATCTACGACTCGAACGGCATCGACGAGGAGAAGCTGGCCTGGGTGATGGACCTCAAGAACGTCCGTCGAGGCCGCCTGAGCGAGTACGCCAGGGAGTTCGGCTGCGAGCACCACGTGGGCCGGCCCTGGGACATCGAGGCGGATCTCGCCTTCCCTTGTGCCACGCAGAACGAGATCTCGACCGAGGAGGCGAACATTCTCATCAAGAACGGGATCCGCGGCGTCTCCGAGGGCGCGAACATGCCGACCGAGCAGGAGGGGATCCGTGCCTTTATCGAGGCGAGAATCCTCTTCGCCCCTAGCAAGGCCGCCAACGCCGGCGGCGTAGCCGTCTCTGGCCTCGAGATGAGCCAGAACTCCGCGCGCATTACGTGGAAGGAAGAGGAGCTCCAGAAGCTCCTGCGCGACATCATGACCGGTATCCACGACCGTTGCGCCGAGTACGGCCGGACCCCGGGCGACGACCACATCGACTACGTGAAGGGCGCGAACATCGCGGCGTTCATCAAGGTCGCCGACGCCATGCTAGCCTACGGAGTGGTGTAAGAGTTGCCGTGAACATGATCGCCGAGAGTCGTCGCATGGAGCCGTCAGTCCGGCTGAAGTCGCGTCCTCGTCGCGGTCTACATCCGAAAAAAGTAGCTCAGCTTCAGGATTAATCCTTGCCTGTGTTTCTCTCTTGGATCCGTCCGGCTACGCCAACCGCTACCTCTTGCTCATACAGCATTGAGGTACCTGGAATGGCCTCGAAAAAGTGGACACCTAGGTCACGCGGCCTGACGTAGCCGCTCCTCATAGGCGATCGGACTCAGATACCCGAGGGTCGAGTGCCGTCGCTCCCGATGGTACCAAACACAGAACCCCCCGAAAGCATCCGGAACGGTACGCCTAAACTGTGCCATAATCGTGCCGTAACTCTCGGGTACTGAGTGGTAAGGATGGCACAAGGGCAGGGAAGGGACCCCGGGGATCTTGGCTCAACCGTACCATCTAGTACACGTCAGTACCACATCGTTACCATGGGGTTTACGGACTTAAAATCCCCCGGGGGCAACCCCTTCTGGGTTCGAATCCCAGCCCCGGCACTTCGATAAGACCTATGTCCGCCCAACCCCGCTCGCTGGCGGGGTGGGAGTCACGCGGCTAGTGCTCAGCGGGGCCCGTTGATCAGCCTGTCGAGCCTGCGTACTTCCGCTTCCGCGCCCAGCCCCTTGAACCGGACCCGGCTTCGGCGTGCCTCGACCACGGCATCGTCCCGGCGATCGGACTCGAGCAGAAGACGCGCGAGATCGCGCCCGGCCTGCGCGGCGAGCAGAGGCCGACCCAACTGGTCGGCGCGGGCGATCACTTCCCTGAGCAAAGGCATTGCCTCCTCTCGCTCACCCTGGGCGGCCAGCGCATTCGCGAGTACGCGGGTACCTTCCGCGATGCCCACAACGTCCTCGAGCTTGCGATGTGCCTCGAGGGCCCGCTCGACTTCCCGCTGGGCAAGAGCGGGGTCCCCTGCCAGGAGCCGCACCTCCGCCCTCCCCATGCGCGTCTGCGCGGCCAGAGCCAGGTCGCCCGCTGCGCCCGCCTCGGCCACTGCCCGGTCTGCGGTCTCGAGGGCCTGCACGAGATTGCCCTGCTCGCGATAGGTGATAGTGAGGTTGTGGAGCACCTGCGCGATCCCCACCCTGTAACCGGACTGCTGGAATGCAGCCAGCGCCATGGTATAAGAGCCCACGGCGCGACCGTACTCCCCCGTCAGGTTGGCGATGATTCCGAGATTGTTGGAGCAGCGCCCCACCGTTGCATGATCCAGCTGGCGTTCGGCCTCCAGGAGTGAGTGGCGGAAGCACGTGGTCGCTTCCTCGATTCTCCCGGCATCGAGCGCGATCGTACCGGATACATTGAGGGCCCGAGCCTCGATCGCCCGATCGTGCCGCTTCCGGGACCCACTGAGCGCGGTTGTTACCCAGCGCACCCCGGTGGCATGGGAGCCACTGCGGGCGTGGGCTATGCCAAAGAGCAGTGCCAGCGTGGGTGACGCCTCAATCTCCTCCGCAGGCATCGCACTCAGATACTCCAGCGCTGCAGCATGCCGCCCCTCTCGAGCCAGTTGCTGCGCGGTGTTGATCTTAAGGACGATCGCCGCGTTCGCGTCCATCGGGACTTCCCGACCTACCAGCGGCCAAAGGAGAACCACGAGATCGCATAACCAGAGAAGCCGAAGACCGGAGCCTGGAAGACCTGTCCGGCCACATCGTGCACGGCGCTCACCGATGTCCAGAGCGTCTCGGGCGCGTCCTGATGCCATAGGCCGAGCAACTCCTGCTCAACGTAGGCGTCCGAACCGTCGACCGCGCCGTCCCCGGTGAGGTCGGAATCGGCGCCCGCGTACCACAGCTCGAGCCGGGCCGGGGTGTTGCGGTCGAAGGTGAGACCGCTGGGAGCAAACCGCACCTGGATCGTCTCCGCATCCACGGTGAGGGTGATCAGCACTGGGTCACCGGGGGCCACCGCCGTGCCATCGGGAAGCCGGTCCAGTGCTTCCGCGGGCACCGATAGTCTCAGGAACGGCGCTAGCGCTCCCCCCTCCGCATACTCGATGTCCAGGTGGCGGTCCTCGCCCTTGACGGGAGTGAGTCCCATCTTTAGTTGAAATTGAAGCGGCCTCCAACCTCAGGTAACGTGGGTGTGCGACCACACCACGGGATCACAAGAGAGGAAGGAGGGCCACCGATGGGAAGGATGCCAAGGCTCGTCGAGCGGGGGCAAGAAGGACCGGCGGCTCGGGGAACCGAGGGAGGTGAGTTGGGAGGAGATCGAGGCGCTGGAGCTGGACCCTCGGGTGGAGCTGATCCGGCAGCTGATTCCGCTGGGACTGGCGGAGGTGGGCCGGATGCTCGAGGAGGAAGTGGAGCAACTGGCGGGGCAACGTCACGCCAGGAAGACCGAGGACGATCGACATTGCCGGCATGGGCATAACCCAGGGTCGGTGCGGTTGGGCGGCCAGCGGCATCCGGTGCGAGTACCGCGGGTGCGAGGCCCGGCCGGAGAGTCGAGGCTGGCGGCGTATGAGCAGCTGCATGGCTCGCCCGGCGAGATGGACGAGGGGCTGTTTCGGAAGGTGCTGCTCGGGATCTCGTGCCGGGACTACGAGGCAGCGGTCGAGGCGGTGCCTGGAGCCATCGGGCTGTCGAAGTCGACGGTCTCGCGGGAGTTCAAGAAGGCCACGGCCGCGAAGCTGAAGGAGTTTCAGGAGCGGGACCTCTCGGGTTACGACGTGGGGTGGCACTCGTCCTGGACGGCAAGAGCTTTGCCGAGGACGAGATGGTCGTCGCGCTCGGGGTGACGACCAAGGGGGACAAGGTCTTCCTCGGGTTCGTCCAGACCGACACGGAGAACGCCGTGGTGATCCGATCCTTCCTTCGGAGTCTGAAGGACCGAGGTCTCGACCTGTCGGCCGGAGCGCTCGTGGTGATCGATGGAGCCCGCGGTCTCCGGAGCGGCGTCCTGGCGGTCTTCAAGGGACAGGTGCTCATCCAGCGGTGCCAGTGGCACAAGCGGAAGAACGTGATCTCGTATCTGCCGAGAGCGGAGCAGAAGGGCTGGCGCCAGCGTCTGCAGCGCGCCTACCAGCGGCCCACGTACGAAGAGGCCGTCAAGGACCTCAAGGCCCTGCGCCAGGAGCTCGCGGGGGTGAACCAGTCCGCGGCGGCCAGTCTCGATGAGGGGTTCGAGGAGACCCTCACCCTCCACCGGTTGGGAGTCTTCCCCCTGGTCGGCCAGTCGCTCAAGACCACCAACGTGCTCGAGTCCGTGAACGCCCTGGCCGAGCAGAGGTGCGGACGCGTGGACCACTGGAAGAACTCGAGCCAGAAGCACCGATGGCTCGCGACCACGCTCCTGGAGATCTAGTCACGGCTCCGGAGGTTGCTCGGGTACCGACACCTCCCGCTCCTCAGGGCCGCGATCCAGAAGGACCTCGGGATCACCCTTCCCGAGAGCCGTTCACATGCTGTCGCCTGAGACGGAGGCCGCTCCAGTTTCAACTAACTTTGGGATTGACTCCTTGACGGCCCAGAAGCTCACCGTGAAGTCCCCGGCGTCCTCCTCGGCCGCGCTCCGGAGCGCCCGTGGTCCACCTGCCTCGACCCACTCGCTCGGGTGCGCAACGAAGAGGCGAGCCTGCTCCCTCTTCTCCCAGCGCAGCATGTTAAGCGCGCGCTCTGGGCCCGCCTGCACTTCCGTTTCGTCCCGCTCCGAAGATGGCCCGGTAGCGTCGGCACAACTGGCGACGGCCGCGGTCGCCGCCAGCACGAGAACCAGCAGCTGTCTAGACATGGCAGCCTCTCTCGGAGTTCTGCAGCCGTTTCACAGGAACCCGTCAGAGCCGCGCCGCCCCGGCACCGAGATCTCGGTGCCGGATTCCGCCACTCTGGACCCTCCGAGCGTTGCATGGATCATGCCCGACAGCGCTGGGCCGGAAGCCCAATTCCGCCGGCCTGCTCCGCACGATCCGCCTGAAAAGAACCTGGATCATTTTGAACCATGCCGACACGATCCGTACCTGTCACGCCGATCGGTCGTGGACACGCCGGTCGGCACCCTGAGGCGTATGTCAGGTCGGTCGGGTCCGCAGGTCGAGCAAGCGCCGGAGGCGGCGGCGGGAGATGCCCAGACGCCGGGCTGCCTCGCTGCGGTTGCCGCTGCAGAGCTCGATCATCGCGTGGGCTGCCCCGGTGGTGATGTCCTCGAGGGTCGCTGGAAACGGCAGCGGACTGCCTACCTCGGGGTGGGGGGGGGACTGGGGAAGGAGCTCCAGCAGATTCAGCGTGCCGGCCTCCGATAGGAGCAGGCTCCGCTCGAGCGCGTTCTTGAGTTCCCGCACGTTTCCCGGCCACGCGTGGCGCTTGAGCTCGCGGCGTACCTCGACCGTCAAGGGAGGAGCCGGGAGGTCGTGCTGGCTCGCGAGGCGTTCCATGAGCGCCAAAGCGATTTGCACGACGTCGTCGCCGCGCTCGCGCAGAGGCGGCAGCACCAACGTGATCACGCTGAGGCGGTAGAAGAGATCCTGCCGGAATCGGCCCGACCCGGCCGCCTCCTCGAGGTTCTCGTTCGTGGCCGCCAGGATCCTGACATTCACCTGGTGCGACTTCGTGCCTCCGACCCGGCGAATCTCCTTGTCCTCCAGCACGCGCAGGAGCTTCGCCTGAAGATCCAGCGGCAGCGCTCCGACCTCATCCAGGAACAAAGTTCCGCCGTCGGCCACCTGGAAGAGCCCGGGCTTTGCTGCATGTGCGTCGGTGAATGCTCCCCGCTCATGGCCAAAGAGCTCGAATTCGATCAGCTGGGCGGGGAGGGCCGAGCAGTTGATCGGCACGAACGGCGCGCGCCGTCTGGAGCCTCCGAAGTGGATGGCGCGTGCAAACAGCTCCTTGCCCGTGCCCGTCTCCCCGACGATCAAACCGGTGGCGTCGGCATGAGGCAGGAGTCGCCCCGCCCGGGTGAGCACCGCGCGGATCGCGGTACTGTCGCCGACGATCTCGGAGAACGCCTCTGGCCGCGGGACGGCCTCGGATGCCTCCCGGCTCCGGGTCGAGCGGTGCCGTTCCACGGCGGACCACAACGTGTTCCGCAGCACCTCGACGTCGTCCGGGACGGCGAAGTAGTCTGTGGCCCCGTGGCCCACTACGCGCGCGGCGATGCGCCGCCCCGGGTCCGCTCCGACCACGTACACGGGGACCTCGATCGGCCTGGCCGAGCCTTCCAGCCACTCGGCGGCCTCACGCTCCGCCCCGCCTGCCGAGACCAGCACGGCGGCGACGTCCGGGGCAACCGCTCCGAGGGGCTCCGGCGGCAGGGCGACCACCTCGGCCTCCAGGTCCCTCGCCAGGACCTGCCAGAAGTCGTGGAACGATTCGGACAATTGAACCACCATCACTTTCGGTGGATCCACTCGAATGCTCCCGGTCCGGGCGGGCACCGTCGCAAGTCCCGATGCCTCCATAGGCCACCGCGCTTGGTACCAATTGAACCATGTACCCCAAAGCGTACCATAGCAACCTCCGTGGATGCCGATCCGTAACCATCTCTCCGACACGCGTTTCGGTCCCCCAGGTGCGGACGGCCCTCGCCTTGCACCAAAGAATGCGGGAAGCGCTTGGCGAAGGCTGGGTAAGTGAGCCCGCACGAGGCGACGGGAAGCAACGATGAAGGCTGGAAACGCGGCAACACTCATGGTAGACGAGGGTCACGGACCCCGCACCCCCGACCGTCGGAGGGTCGGGGACGGGTTGGATCGTTTTGATCCAGACGAGCAGGGCCCGGGCGCGCTACGTGCCATGACCCTCGCGCTGCGGGCGAAGGACGCGTACACGCATGCGCACTCCCGCCGAGTGGGCATTCGCGCTGTCGCCATCGCCCGCGAGCTCAACCTCGGCAAAGACCTCCAGCGCGAGATCCGCCTGGCCGGGGAGCTTCACGACATGGGGAAGATCGGAGTGCCCGGCGAGCTGTTGCGGCGGCCGGGCAAGCTGACGCCGGACGAGCACCGTCGCGTCCTGACCCACACACTCATCGGAGAGCGGATGTTGGCTCCGCTGATGAGCAGCCACCCCGTCGTGCTGAGCGTCGTGCGCTCGCACCACGAGCGCGTGGACGGCCGGGGGTTCCCCGACGGGCTCGCGGGCGCTGCGATCCCGCTGCCCGCTCGCATCGTCGCGGTGGCGGATGCGTTCGATGCAATGACGAGCGGGCGCTCCTACCGGCCGGCCGTCTCGCGCGGGGCAGCTCTCACCGAGCTCATGGCCCACGCCGGCACGCAGTTCTACAGCACGTGCGTGCGCGCCCTCGCAAGGGCCCTCGCCCGGGAGCGTCGCGTCCGGTCACGTGGGCCGCGCGAGCGCCGCCGTACCGCAGGGTCGAAGCTCCGTTCCCGCCGAAACACTCTCAGAGCCATTGACCCCTGCACTGTGCCGTAATTGTGCCGTAACTCTCGGGAACAGGGTGGTAAGGATGGCACAAGGGCAGGGAAGTGGATCCCGAGATTATGGCTCAACCGTATCATCTAGTACACGTCAGTACCACATTATCACCATGGCGTTTACGGACTTAAAATCCTCCGGGGGCAACCCCTTCTCGGTTCGAATCCCAGCCCCTGCACTTCAGTAACCACAACAACTTACGCGATTTGGAGGGGGAGCTGTCTGGGCAACGCCACACCTGATAACACGGCAGGTTACGGCTCCGCCGCCCGGCGGGCGCCCCCGTGCCGACTCTCGATAGGAGAATTCCATGAAGAAGCTACTGCTCGTCCCATGCGCGTTGATCTTGCTGCCAGCGACACCCAGTGGTCGGATCGGGTGTCCTGGTGCCGGCCAGTCAAGCGGCGCAGCACGAAAGCTTCGCGACGTCCTTTTCGAAGGTCTGCGCGGTCAGTTTGATGCCCTCTCCTAGCGTCAGGTAGGGATGCAGCGTGTCCGTCAGGTCTTCGATGGTGAGACCGAACTTGATTGCGAGCGTGGGCTCCATGATGTACTCCCCCGCCTCTACGGTGAGGATGTGAGCACCCAGAATCTTCCGGGTCCGCGCGTCGGCGATCAGCTTGATGAAGCCTCGGGTGTCATGTGAAGCGAGCGACCGCGACACGTGTTCGAGCGGCAGCTTCGATGTGATGACTTCGTGCCCGGCTGCGCTGGCCTGTTCCGCCGTCATACCGACGGTGGCGACTGCCGGGACGGTAAACGTCACCTGGGGCACCACCGAACCGCCGACCGACTTGCTGTTCCCCGATAGCGCGTTCTCAGCTGCGAAAGAAGCACCTGTGCCGCTACGTATACGTGCATGGGCCCGCCGGTGACATCCCCGGCGGCGTAGATGTTCGGATTGCTTGTCTGCAGAAACTCGTCGACTAGGATCTCGCCTCCGGCTACTAGCTCGACGCCGGCCTCCTCGAGGCCGATACCACTCGTGTTTGGATTCCGACCGGCAGCCAGGAGGATTGCCTCGGCCGTCACTGATTGCTCGTTGCCATCTCTCACGAAGGACACCGTGCGACCAAGCGGGCCGCTCTCCACCCGAACCGGCCGGGCGCCCAGCTCAACACGTAGCCCCTCGGACCGCAGATGGATCGCGAGCTCGGCGCCGAGGTCGGCATCCTGATTCGAAAGTAGGGTCGAGCGAGCAAGGACCGTCACCTCGACACCGAGTCGCGACATCGCCTGCGCGAGTTCGAGACCCACGGAGCCGGCCCCGATCACGACTAGCGACTCCGGGAGGGCGTCTAGCTCCATCAGTGTGGTGCTATCGAGGTATTCGGCGTCATCCAAACCCGCAATCTCTAGGTGCCTGGTTGACGCGCCGGTGGTAATGATGAGGCGGGGGGTAGTGACCGTCGTGCCGGTCTTCGAGGCGTACGGCGCCACTCGGCAGGGGGGTCCCTCGTTGATCGAAGAAAGTGATGCTGGGATACCACGGAAGCACATCGATGTACTTCGCCTGCCGAAGGCTCTCGACCAGTTCATCCTTCTGGGCCCGCACCGCGTTCCAATCAGCCGGCTCTCGCGAGGTCGCGATGCCTTCGAACGGATGAAACTCACGTGTGTGCTGCGCTTCGGCCGCGCGGATGAGTGCTTTCGACGGGATGCAGCCCACGTTGATGCAGGTTCCACCGATCGTTCCCGCGTTGATGAGCGCTACGCTAGCACCCATCTCGGCAGCACGGATGGCCGCTGCGAAGCCGGCGGATCCACCCCCGAGGACGGCAAGATCGAACTGCGTGCTATCCTTGCTCGTGGACGGCGTTGTCATCGTCATCGGCAGCTTGTCCCCCTCCTTTCCCGTCAGCCATAAGCGGGACTAGGGATCCTCCATCTTTGCCTACATTGTAAACCCTGGACCATGGTACGGGGTCAAGGGCAACCTTCCTGACGACGTCGACCGGGGCCCTTCCCACCTCCCGCTCTGGCGGCTCTCAGACGAGGACCACCAGGTGTAGAACTTTCGCTCCCGCCAATGATCCGGCACTACCTCGGACTCCTGACCTGACCCGCTGAAACGAGACCAGGTGCAATGTTAGGATCGACCTGGTCCGAAGCTTTTCAGCGAGGAGGTCAGGATGGGAAGGAAGCGACACACTCCGGAGCAGATCATCACTGCAGTGCGGGAGGCAGAGGTCGGTCTGGCCGGCGGCAAATCCGTGAAGCTGATCAGGGGGGAGCTCGGCATCACCGAGCAGACGTACTACCGGTGGAGGCGGGAGTACGGCGGGATGAAGGTGAGCCAGGCACGGCGCCTGAAGGAGCTCGAGCGCGAGAACGGGCGCCTGAAGCGAGCAGTGGCGGACTTGACACTGGACAAGCTGATCGTGGAGGAAGCGGCCAAGGGAAACTTCTGAGCCCCGAGCGCCGACGACGTTGTGTGGTGCGTGTACGTCAGCAGCTCGGGGCGTCGGAGAGGAGAGCGTGCCGGGTGCTCGGGCAGCCACGCACGACCCAGCGCGGGGCGAGGAGAGTGGCGAGTGACGAGGGGGCGCTCCGAGGTGATATCGTGCGACTCGCGAGTCGATTCGGCCGCTACGGCTAGCGACGCGTCACGGACACGCTCCGCATCGAGGGCTGGGGGGTGAAGCACAAGCGGGTGGAGCGGATCTGGAGGCAGGAGGGGCTGAAGGTCCCGGAGCGGCAGCCGAAGCGAGGTCGGCTGTGGCTCAACGACGGATCGTGCATCCGGCTGAGGCCGCTGTATCGGGGCCACGTCTGGTCGTACGACTTCGTGGCCTCGAGGACGCACGACGGGCGTGCGCTGAAGCTGCTGACAGTGCTGGACGAGCACACGAGGGAGTGCCTGGCGATCGTGGTGGCTCGCAAGATCCGCTCGCACGACGTGCTCGAGGTGCTGGACGATCTGTTCGTCCGACACGGGCCCTCCCGAGTATCTGAGGTCGGACAACGGACCGGAGTTCACCGCGAAGCCCGTGCGGCGGTGGTTGGGGCGCGTGGGCGTCGAGACGCTCTTTATCGAGCCGGGCAGCCCGTGGGAGAACGGCTACAACGAGAGCTTCAACGGCAAGCTCAGGGACGAGCTGTTGAACGGGGAGATCTTCTGCTCGTTGGCGGAGGCGGCCGTGCTGGTCGAGCAATGGAGGCGCGAGTACGATACCGTCCGACCCCACAGCGCCTGCGACGGCTTTCCCCCGGCCCCTGAGGCGATTAAGCCGTCGCCCTGGTTCCTGAGGATGCCCGTCCTTCACCGCCCTCCACAGGTGCTGGGACTAACATAGGTTGTGGTACCGCTCTTCGGGGCAGGTCAGCTGACGTGTACGGACGGCTGACGGGTAGAGCGGGCGTTTGTCTGTCGACCCTCGGTCCGGGCGCTACGAATCTGGTGACCGGCGTAGCAGATGCGAATATGGACCGGGCGCCTGTCGTGGCCATCGCTGGCCAGGCGGCCACGACGCGAATGCACAAGGAGAGCCATCAGTACCTCGACCTTGTCAGCCTCTTCGCTCCCATATCCAAGTACAGCACGCAGATCAGCGAGCCGGAGACCATCCCTGAGGTGCTTCGCAAGGCGTTCAAGCAGGCGGTAGCAGAGAAGCCAGGGGTCAGTTTCGTGGCTTTCCCCGAAAACATCGCCGGCTCCGAGGTGGCAGCTACGGAACCGCTCAGGGTGCAGGCGGCCATGACTCCCGGGGCCCCTGAGGCTAAGATCGAACAGGCCGCTGAGATCATCTCGATGGCAGAGCACCCGGTCATCATGGCCGGGAACGGCGTCATCCGGTCGGGAGGGGCAAGGCATCTCCAGGCGTTCGCGGAGAGCCTCCAGATCCCCGTGGCGACCACCTTCATGGCTAAGGGCGCGATACCGTCCTCGCACCCGCTCAGCCTCGGGGCGGTGGGCCTGCAAGCCCACGACTACGTCAGCTGCGGATTCGACCGCGCAGATGTCATCGTTTGCGTAGGCTACGACATGGCTGAGTACCATCCTTATCTGTGGCATCCTGAGAAACGCGCCCAGATCCTACACATATACGAGACGCCGGCCGAGGTCGATAGCCACTACATTCTGGCCGCCGGCGTCATCGGCGACATCGGCGAGTCACTGCGGCGAATCGGTGAGGTGGCGCGGCCTCAGGGCGAGCCGAGCCTCGGAGAGTTGCGAGATCTACTCCTCCAGGAGCATTCCGAGCACGCGGAAAACCCGGCGTTCCCGATGGTGCCCCAGCGTATCCTCTGGGACCTCCGGCAGGTGATCGGGCCCGAGGACATCGTCATCAGTGACGTGGGCGCTCACAAGATGTGGACCGCCCGGCTCTACCAGGCCGAGCGCCCCAACACCTGCATCATCTCGAACGGTCTTGCCTCCATGGGAATCGGCGTGCCAGGGGCCATCGCTGCGAAGCTGGCCCATCCGGAGCGTACCGCAGTAACTATCACAGGCGATGCCGGATTCCTGATGAATTGCCAAGAGATCGAAACCGCCCTCCGTATCGGGACCCCCATCATCGTCCTCATCTGGAACGACAGTGAGTACGGTCTGATCCGGTGGCATCAGATGCGCCACTTCGGACGCCCCAGCCACGTAGACTTCAAGAATCCCGACTTCGTGATGTTCGCGGAGAGCTTCGGAGCCAAGGGCTATCGGGTGGAAGCCGCCGACGAGCTGGCGCCGACCCTGAAGCAAGCCATCGCCGACGACACGGTCGTGATCATCGACTGCCAAGTGGACTACTCGGAGAACATGAAGCTGACGGAGAAGCTGGGGGATCTGGTCTGCCCCATGTAGGTGCGAGGGCGCCGGAACTACCGGAGGTACGAGAATGTCCGAGCCGTTCCCACTCATGGTTCCGGGCGCTACGCCGGACCGCGAGCTGATGGACGTATATGCACCCTACGATCGGAGCCTCATAGCTACCATCGAGCGCGGGGGACCGAGGGTCGTGGAGAAGGCACTAGACACGGCTTACGGACTCTTCCGCGACAAGGACGGGTGGCTCAGCGCCGCCCGCCGGATTGGGATCTTGAGGCGCGCCGCCGCGATGATGGAGGAGAGACGAGAGGAGCTAGCCATGGAAGCCGCCCGGGAGGGCGGAAAGCCACTGATCGACTCGCGTGTCGAAGTGGATCGGGCAGTCGACAGCGTGAACGAGTGTGTAGAATTCCTGCGCACTCAGCACGGCGATGAGATCCCGATGAGTCTCAACGCCGCGTCGGCCAACCGATTGGCGTTCACCCGCCACGAGCCCATTGGCGTCGTGGTCGCCTTCAGCGCCTTCAACCATCCGCTGAACCTAATCGTCCACCAGGTCGGACCCGCCGTTGCGACCGGGTGCCCGTGCATAGTCAAACCGGCAGAGGCCACGCCCCTGTCGGGGATGCGCTTCGTCGGAATTCTCCGCGAGGCGGGTCTCCCGGAGGAATGGTGCCAGGGCCTCGTGACCACCGATCTGGACGTCGCCGGATCACTCGCCACGGATCGAAGGGTGGGCTTCTTCAGCTTCATTGGCAGCGCTCGTGTAGGTTGGATGCTGCGCTCCAAGCTCGCTCCCGGCACTCGCTGTGCCTTGGAACACGGAGGCGCGGCGCCCGTCCTCGTGGCCGATGATGCCGACCTCAACCACGTGCTCCCGCTGATTACCAAGGGTGGATTCTATCACGCCGGCCAGGTCTGCGTCTCAGTTCAGCGCGTTTTCGCCGCCCGGAGCATCGCTCGCGATCTGGCCGAGCGGCTTGCCCAAGCGGCGACCGCTCTCAACGTCGGCGACCCGACGGCTCCGGACACCGAAGTAGGGCCCCTCATCCGTCCAGCTGAAGTAGAGCGCGTAGAAGGGTGGGTGAGGGAAGCAATCGATGGGGGTGGCGAATTACTCGCCGGCGGAGCATCCGCCTCGGAGACTTGCTACACGCCCACCGTACTGTACGACCCGCCTGGTGACGCTCGTGTCTCGACCTCGGAAATATTTGGCCCGGTGATCTGTGTGTATCCGTACGACGACATCGATGACGCATTCGCCCTATCGAACTCACTTCCCTACGCGTTCCAGGCGTCGGTGTTCACAAGCAATCTCGATACTGCGCTCCGGGCCTCGCGCCGGCTCGACGCCTCTGCGGTGATGGTCAACGATCACCCCGCCTTCCGCGTGGATTGGATGCCGTTCGCTGGTCTTAGGGAGTCGGGCATGGGCGTCGGGGGGATCCCTTATACGATGGAAGACATGCAGATCAGAAAGCTGACGGTGATTCGTTCAAAGGAGCTCTAGATTGCGCTCGCGCTCACCAAGAATCTGTCGCCCCGTGCAATCAGTTGATGGCGCCGACTTCCGGAGATCTCGTATTCGTAGGCTTTATGGATTCAGGGCCGATGCGCCCTCGAGATTGGATTGCTCGCTAGTGAAAAACTCGCTCGGCGTCGCTTCAGGCGTTCCCGTGCTCGTGGCAGGGAGGAGAGGACGGATCCTCCTCTCCATCTTTGGAGCCTATGTGGCCCTCATGAGGCGCGGTGGATGAGCCTGGATCAGCGCCCCGCCACGATCCCGCCGATGCCTTGGAAAAAGCACCCTTGGGTCCGTGCGTTGGTCGTCGTCATTCTCCTCTACCTCTTCCTGATCGGCGTCAATGGGCTGGGAGCGGGTTTCCGGGCATTGGGCGAGGGTGCGCTGGACTCGTTCTTCGCCGCCACGGAGAACCCGTTCGTCGGTCTGATGATCGGCATCCTCGCGACGACGTTGGTCCAGAGCTCCTCGGTCACCACCGCCATGATCATTGGGTTAGTGGCAGCTCCGGAGAATCCCATCCCGTTGGAAAACGCCGTGCCGTTGATCCTTGGCTCGAACATCGGGACAACGGTCACCAATACGATCGCGTCGCTCGCTCATATGGGTCGGAAGGAAGAGTTTCGGAGAGCCTTCGCCGTCGCGACGGTGCACGACTTCTTCAACTATCTCGCGGTTCTGATCCTCCTCCCGCTGGAGCTGCTGACTGGGTTTCTGCAGGCGTCCGCCACGGCGCTCACGTCCCTGTTGGGGGACATCGGCGGAGGCGAATACGACAGCCCCATCAGGGCGGTGATCGAGGCCGGTGGAGCTCCGATCGAGGCGTCCCTGGAGGCACTCTTGCCCACGCCTCGGATGGCGGCGATCCTCTACATCGTCGTGAGCGGAGGGCTGATTTTCGTGACGCTTCTCGGGATCGTGAAGGTAATGCGTTCAGCGATGCAGACCCGTGTTGAGTCACTTGTGTCACGTGCCCTGTCCCAAAACGCCGTGGTCGCGATGGCGGTGGGTGCGGTCGCCACGGTGATGGTCCAATCGAGCTCAATCACCACGTCACTGCTGGTCCCGCTCGCGGGGGCTGGGGTGCTAAAGCTGCAGGACGCCTTTCCGGTCACCCTGGGGGCGAACGTCGGGACCACGGTGACGGCTCTCCTCGCCGCGCTCGCGGCGACCGGCGCGAACGCGGCCGCCGGGCTCACCATCGCCCTCGTGCACCTGCTCTTCAACGTGTCTGGGACCTTGCTTATCTATCCGTTCGCCCCCGTGCGGCGCGTCCCACTTCGCCTCGCACGGATCCTGGCCGACGTCGCTACCCAGTCTCCCAAGTGGGCGATCGCATACGTCATCGGCCTTTTCTATATCATTCCCGTGGGGTTCGCCGTTCTCAACGCGATGTTCGGGTAAGGGGAGGAGTGTGCTAAAGGAACTGTTTAACCTGTTCCGCTTCGACGAAGCGATCTCCGGAATGAGCCGGGACTTCAACACGATGCTCGATCTATCGCAGGGTCTGACTCGTCGAGCGGGCCGCATTTTCTTCGAAGAGGAGACCGAGGGCGACGATCGTGCCGAAATCTCGAAGAGCGACATAGCGGTTAACAAGCTCGAGCGTGAGATTCGCAGGCGGGTGATCACACACATCACGATAGGCTGCGACGCAAGCGACGTCTCGTATTGCCTGCTACTGATGAGCATCGTGAAAGACGTCGAAAGGATCGGCGATTACGCGAAGAACCTCGCCGAGATTCACGACATAGGGGGCGGGTCGATACCGGAGGACGAAAATGGCGCGGAGCTTCGTGGAATCCGGCGGACGGTCGAGGAAGCCTTCGCGACAGTTCGCGAGGTCTTCACCTCGTCGGACAGACGGACGGCGATGGAATTGATCCAGGAAGGTCGGCAGACGAACCGTCGTTGCGACGAGCTGATCGCTACCGTCGCCAGGAGCTCGTACGATGCCTCGACCACGACATCCATGGCTCTCGGCGCACGTCACTTCAAGCGCATCCAATCCCACCTTCTGAATATCTTGTCCGGCGTCGTGATGCCGCTGCACAAACTCAACTACTTCGACGAACAGGTGTTAGACCGCGAGGAGGAGGAGTAGCTGCGGAGGAGCCAGTAGACCGCGGTCGATCGGTTCTCGAGCGCAAGACGGACCCTCCGAAGAGGCCGCGTTGAGCGCGACCTTGAGCTACCCTGAGTCGCGTTGCGTCTTCGTGCTCGCCCCCACAGCCCTAGTTGAAGCCCATGTTCATGCGGCTGACCCGTCTGGCCCGTGGTCGTCTGGAGCGCTCCGGGAGCGATCGTCGGAAGCACGATAGGGAGTCGGATCGGGAAGCCTCTGCAGGCCTACCACATGGTGCCTGCTCGGGGCGACGTCTTCGCAGCCGTCGTCCTCGGGAGTGGAGCTCTTCGTCTAGGATCGGGGATGGCCACCGCTGCCTCCCGGGGCCGTTGGTCCAAGGGAACTTCCTGGTCCGGGTGCGGCGTTCCCATGAGAGGTGGGCAAGGGTCCGTTGGGAGGGCCGGTAGAAGATAAACGGACAAATAGGCGGGTGGCTCCGATCCAAAGTGGGCGTGCGCCAGGGCGAGCTGTTCACCGTTGGCCTGATGTTCGCCTACGGCTTCTTCGCCATGACGTCGTACTACGTCATCAAGCCCGTCCGGAACTCCATCTTCTTGGACCGGGTGGGTGCGGATCAGCTCCCATTCGTCTACGTCCTCACGGCGCTCTTCGTCGTCGGCGTGGTGGTCGTTTACTCCCGCTTCGTAGACCGGGTCGGACGGCTTCGGCTCCTTCTGGGTTCCGTGGGGGTGCTGGGTGCGGCCGTGGTGGGGTTCTGGTGGCTCCTCCGAGGGGGCCGCGACCTTCTGGACCTCAGGGGCCTTCTACATCTTCGGAAAGCTCTTTCCCCTGATCCTCGTCAGCCAGTTCTGGCTCGTCGCCAATCTCCTCTTCACCACGACCCAGGCTCGTAGGCTCTTCGGGCCCATCGGCGTGGGACTGATCCTCGGCGGAATCACCGGAAGCGTCATCGCCGGGACCATGGCAGAGGTGGTGGGAAGCGAGAATCTCCTGCTGATCGCCACGGGGGTGCTGGGCCTGTGCGCCCTCATCATCTGGCTTCTGGGGCCCCGTATGAGGGCGGAGGGGGGGCCAGCGCCCGCCTCATGGAGGAGGTCTCCGGAGGCGCCGTCGCCCTCCTGCGGAGGTCTTCGCACCTGAAGACAGTCGCCGTGATCCTGGCGGTGACGATCGTGGTCGGGACCCTCATCGACTGGCAGTTCAACCGCGCGGTGGAGATCTACATCGCTGGCGAGGACGAAAATACGCGGTTCTTCGGCACCTTCTTCGGCGCCCTCAACGTGGCGTCCGTCCTGGTGCAGATCCTCCTCACCGGCTGGGTTCTCCGCCGCTTGGGGCTGCAGGTGGCCCTCCTCGTCCTTCCCGTGGGCCTTCTGGTGGCCACCCTGGGCGTCCTGGCGGCGCCCGTCCTGGTCACCGCCTCCCTGGCCAAGGGTGCCGAAGGAAGCCTCCGCTACTCGCTGGATCAGGCTACGCGGGAGCTACTCTTCCTGCCCGTGCCCCTCCACGTGAAGTATAAGGTCAAACCGCTGATCGACCTGGGCGTCTACCGGGGCGGGTCGGGGATCGGAGGGATCGTCCTCCTGGTGGCGGTCAATCTCCTGGGCTTCTCGATCCGCCAGGTGGGCTTCCTGACCGTGGCTTTTGTGGCCCTTTGGGTCGTAGCCGCCCTCCGCATGCGGAAGGAGTTCGGCCGGACCCTGAAGCGCCTCATCGGCGTGCGGGACGTGAAGCTGGAAGAGCTCGTCGTCGGTCACCTCAACGCCGAGACGCTGGAAGAGCTTCGGCGCACCCTGAGGGGAGGAGACGGTGAGAGCATCTCGTACGCGCTGGCGTTGCTGCGCCAGGCCCCCTCGTCCCGGCTCGCCGAAGACGTTCGCCCCCTCCTGGGGCACGAGTCGGAGCGCGTCAGGCGCGGGGCCCTCGCGGTCCTGTCCGCTTCCTCCATCAGGTGCGTGGTGAGGAAGACCGTCTTGCCGCGTTCTCTTATGCCCCTGACCAACCCCCAGATCGCACGACGAGCCTGCGGGTCGAGTCCCGTGGTCAGCTCGTCGAGGAAGAGCACTTCAGGATCGTGAATCATGGCCAACGCAATGAAGAGTCTCTGCTTCTGGCCTCCTGACAGCGTCATGAACCTGGCGTTGCGCTTGGCTGCGAGACCGAGCTGAGCCAGGAGCGCCTCTGCGTCGACGACCCGTGAGTAGAGAGTGGACCACAGGTCAACGGCCTCCCAAACCTTGATTCGCTTCTGGAGCTGTGCCTCCTGATGCTGGACCCCGACGCGGTGCTGAAGCGCAGAAGCATCTCCTCGGGGATCGAGGCCCAGCACCGAGATCGTTCCTCGATCCGCTTTCCGCAGGCCTTCCACGCACTCCATCGTGGTCGTCTTCCCCGCACCGTTCGGACCGATCAGGCCGAAGATCTCACCCCGTTGGATCTCGAGGGACACATCGTCCACGGCCACGGTGGACCCGTAGCTCTTTGCCAAATGGGAGATCGAAATCACAGCAGGAGACATACCTGATTTATGCAACGACGGCTGCATTTCCTCAAACGAGCCGCGGTGCGTCGGGCGCTGGATGGTGCTATACCGGCCCATCACCCCTCCGTGGCTAGCGCCTCGGCCGATCCTACGGCTCGAACCTGATCGGGGTCGCGATCCACACGGCGGTCCGCGCGCCCTGGTCCAGCGCGGGCGTGAACTGGAACGTCTGCCCCACCCGGAGGGCGTCGTCGTCCAGTTGCGGGTTCCCCGAGGTCGTGTTGACCACCACGTTCTCCACGAACCCCGTCTCGTCAATGTAGAGCCAGAGGAGGACCGTACCACTGATGCCCGCGTCCCGGAGGAGCGGGGGGTACTCCCGCTGCAGGGCGGACATGACCTCAGCGCGGTTCCTGAGTTCGGGCGCGACCTCGTAGGGCGTGAAGCCGCCTGGCGGTGCCGAGGTGACCGGCGGAGCGGACGACTGGAGAATCGAGCGGATGTCGTCCGGTCCGAGGGACGGTGGTGGTGCCGGGGCATCCCGGTCCCCGCCGACGGTCGTCTCGGGCTCGGCCCCGGGCACGGCGCCGTCGGATGCCGGCGGGTCCGCCGGAACGGGTGCCTCGCACGCGAACGTGAGGACTATCGTCGCCCCGCCTGCGAGCGCGAGTGCCGTCCGTCCCCGGTGACGCCGGATTCGGTCCGTCATGGCCTCGATCCTCCTCTCCAGGGTGGACGATATCATTCTTACTCTCTCCTAGTCTAGTTCCGTTACCCGCGCGCGGGTAACGGGCCCTCCCCGGCCCGCGCCCGTGTCTAGCGTCTCCCTTCAGAGCCAAAACAGGGCCCGGGACACCTCACCCGACCCAGACCCCGGCCCGACATTCTTTCGTGCGTCCTGCTGCGTGCTCGGCCGAGACCCGCTTCCGCCTCTTCACCCTCGAAACCTCGATCGCTGTGCTCGCCTGTTCGGCGTTCGATGGGTCGAGGATCTGTAGATCGCGCTCGCGCTCACCAAGAATCTGTCGCCCCGTGCAATCTGTTGATGGCGCCGACTTCCGGGGATCTTGTATTGTAGGCTTTATGGATTCAGGTCCGATGCGCCTCGAGAGTGGATTGCTCGCTAGTGAAAGACTCGCTCGGCGTCGCTTCAGGCGTTCCCGTGCTCGTGGCAGGGAGGAGAGGACGGATCCCCCTGTCCATCTTCATAGCGGCCATGGTCGCCTGGGGTCGACTAGACGAGATGAAGAAGCGGTGGCAGCAGATCGAAGGGGCGGAGGAGGCATGAACGATCGTAGACCTGGGCGAGATCGAGCCGCTGACCGCTTGCTCATGCAGCGTGAGGTCGCGCCGTCGCCAAATCGTGAGAGGGGGAAACCGATGAGCAGATTGGTAGCTACGGCAGCGCTATTCTCGTCTTTGGTGATGAGCGGGTGTCAGCCCGAGGCCGCTCCTCCGAGCGACGCCGAGCCCGAACGCGGGCCCCGATCGCAGCCTGGCACCTCAATGGGCCTATACAGCCCTGATCAACATCCGCTGTATGACGGGCGCTTCATCGTTTCAGGGAGTCGAGTTTACCAGGTGGGCGGCCTGATGGACGTGGCTCCCTGGGACCATATGGGAGACGATGCTTCGAATGTTCGCCCGGTGCCGGGCACGATTGAGATCGATGTCAACGAGTTGGACAACACGGGATCATTTCGTGCGGAACTAGAACTGCCGGACGGTCTCTGTCGTGGAAATGGAGAGATTCGAGGAGTTCTCCCCTTGCCAGGATGGAGGAATCGCGGCATGGCTCTTCGAGCACGGAGATTCAACGTGCGGCGACGCGAACTGGCCGAAGAGCATTCTCTACATCGCTGGTTGGGGCTGGGGCGACGCAACGCTCAATGGTGAGCCATTCCGGATGGATCATCAGATCCACTTCATGGTCACCCAAGGGATGCGGGAACGGGCAAGAATCATGATGGATCTGATAAGTTACTGTGGTACCACGATATACATATGCTATCTCTTTGGTTGTCCCCTTTTCATACCCATTTTTAGGAACTGGATTCCAAACGACCCTAGCGGACCTTGGCGGACACGTCGGCCACCCGATTGCCATCTTTGACGACTACGTACCCACCCGCTGGAGCCGAAGATCAAGCACTTGCGCTCGGTGTCGTCCACCACAGTAAAGCGCGGCTTCAATGAGATCCGTGATCTGCGCGATCACCTCGCCCACGCAAACTACTATGCCGAGACCCCCGAGGCCGCTCGTCAGGTCTGCCAGGTGGTCAGGAAGATTCGCCGCATCCAAGCGGACCTGCTTACAGGGATCGAAGATCAATAGCTCCCCTCAAGGAGAGCCGCCGTGGAGACCTCATCGGCGGGAGGAGATTGACGAAGGCCCTAATCTGCTATAATCACACCACGGTCTCAGCACATAAGTATCACGGAAGGGAGAGCTATGCCGCAGACATCCTCGAGGGACATTGATGAGAGTGCTCTAACGAAGGGCCACCTCCGCAAGCTGAACGCACTTCGCAAGTCCGTCGGCGAAGATATCGGCGAGCGGGCGTTCGCCGAGTGGCTCTCCCGGCCAGCAACCGCAAGGGCGAGCGACCGGAACGCCGAGTTGATCGCCGAAAGTCTTTGGTCCCTTGTTGAGCAAGGCAAGCTTGCGATTCGTTCCGGCGGCTATGTGGTCAAACGCGGGCGCGGGCGAATCATCGTCGAGCCAGCGAAAAAGACGTAGACGCCCAGCGCCAGCCGCTTGCCCGGACGCCGTAGGGCCAGCGCGGGACGTCAATACCACGGCACGACCGAACGGTTACACCTACCCAACCTCACTGAGCGCCATGTCACCCCCATTGGCGTCGGCTGTCGGGCGACTCCGCTTCAGCCGATGTCGAATGCAAATTGGCGAGCTGCCGAGGGGATGGTGAAGGAGCGAAGCGTGCCGGAGGGTGGATTGTCGATGGCCCCTGTCCTCTCTGATTGCGGACTACAATAGATGGTTAGTGTTTCAGATCACTCCGCGTTGCCACGGCTCGCGGCGACCTGTTCTCGGATCCACGCATCCACTTCGGACTCGATCCAGCCGACGGCGCGCGCGCCTAGCCGGATCGGTTGGGGAAAGCTCCCGTCGGCCACCCGCACGTAGATCGTGCTCCGCGCCAGCCCGGTGCGGGCCTGCACTCGAGGTAACCTCAGGACGCGCGCGGGCGCGTCCATGCCCTGTTCCATTGCTCTGGTCATCGGTCTGCCTCCGTTCTGTTCGGTGAAGAATTCCGGGGCGCGTTGCCCCGGGGGAGGGAACAGGGGCCACATGGGCCTGGCGGCAGGCTTCGATGAACACGGGGACCTGGCAGGCCATCGCCAGCCTCGGTGATCGGCCAGGACGGAGCTGACGCACCGGGTTGAGATAGCCCACCGCCTGCAGGTCGAACGTCGACGGCTTCAGGCCCGTGCGCTCGAGGGATGCATCCACTCGCGATTCGAAGTGCTTCGTCAGCGTCTCCATGGCAGTTGGGGTCGAGATCCGGCATGTGAGGACCCGCTCATGCACTGCGGCGCGTGGCCGAGCGCGACCGGATGCCGCCTCGGAGGGTGGTGCTAAGTGAGTCGAGGGCCGGCCGACGGATCGCGGCGAAGGGCTGCACCGTGCGGTGCATTGACATCGATGTCGGCAGGGCGGCCAGTGCGGGCGGCCGCGACTAGAAGCTGACACCACAGGGGAGCCATGAGATGTTTCGACCGCAGGATCGAACCGAGCCTGCGGCCGGCCGCGCGACAAAGCCGCGCTGGCCCACCGCATGCGGGACGGCCATCGCCGCAAGTACGACGCTCGCAAGGACACCTGGCGCGCCGGGGACACTACTCGTCCGCCGGCGCCTACCAGCCCACTGTGAGTCGGCCCACCAGGCTGTGGTCCGGCTTTTCCTGAAGCAGGCTCTCGCGGCGCTGGGCGTCGAGGCCGAACTGGAAGCTCATGGCGCCACCCTGCACGACAGCCAGGCTGTAGCCCAGCCGGTAGTCGCGCCCGTACTCGGAAGTCGTGACGCCGAACCTCGGGGTCCCCACCAGCCGACTCCCGACCGGCAGCGCGTAGCCGAGCTCGGCGTCGATGCGGTCGCCCGATCCCGGGCCTCCTGCCCCGAGCCCCTCCATCGTATCGCGGCCCCAGAGTGCGTCGGCACCGCTCATCGCCTGCCCGCCCCACGAGGGCGCGAGCCGCGCCGTGAAGCCCAGCGGCGTCGATGGCGTCGGGTCGTAGCTGAACGACACCGACACGCCCCGTTCCCTGAACCCTTCGTCCTGATGCACGAGCAGCGTCCGCACCCGCACGTCGACCGACAGTCCGGTCAGCGGGTCCGCTGCGATCAGGCTTGCGGCGATGTCCGCGCCCGCGCCCGTCTCCGCGTCCCCGCCGTCCTGCCTGAGCCCGACCTCGAGGCTCGGCTGCAGCGCGATGCCGTGTCCGAAGACGTAGCCCCTCGAGGCCTCGAGCGCTGTCCGCACACGCGTCACCACCGCTTCGGTCCCAGCCAGTCGGCCTGCCGGACCGTCCACGGCCTCGCTGCCCGTGCCCACCCACAGCGCGTCCGCCTTGAACGCCAGCCCGAACCCGCCGACACCGGCATCCACCAGATCGCCCCTCACGCCCCCGGCGAGCATCGACATCGAGAGCCCGCCCTCGAGAGCGACGGGAGCCGCGAGAGACGTTGGTAGAGACAGTGCCTCACCGGGTGTCAGGCTCAACGAGCCCCTCCCGTATCCGGTCACGCCCCAGAGCGTGACCCGCTCGCTCAGCTTGTATCCCACCCAGGGGTGGAGCCCCGTGACCGACGAGGCCACCTGGCCCACGTCGGCCTCCTGGTAGCCGCCCAGGCCTCGGCGGTGCGAGAGCATCAGCCCCGCCATCAGCGGCCCCTTCGCGTAGTCCGCCCCGAACATCGTCGTGCGGACCCCGCCGTCGAGCGACAGCTCGCCGTCCCGGCCGCTGAACCGCGACTCCATCCCGCGGCTCCAGAGCGAGACGCTCGCGCCCCCGCCCGTCTCGCGGTTCAACACGAACCCCGAGCCCATCAGCAGGTCGCCGCCTCCGAGACCCGTCCGCAGTAGCTCGGCGCCGCTCAGATCGGACTGGACGCCCGTCGTATCCCGAGCGCCCGCGCCCGCCGTGGACTGAAGCCGGGTCAGGAAGTTCCGGCCCATATCGCGCTCCATCCCACGCCTGAGCTCACGCCCCGCGAACCGGCCCCGGAAGCCCGAGGCTCTGGACGCCTCCAGCCGCTCCTCCACCTGCTCCATCACGTGGAGCGCCGTCGCCCGCCCGAACCGCGCCAACAGCGCCCGCGGCAGCGGATCGGTGTTCTCGATCGTCCCGGTCGCTTCCGCGTCAGCCAGCCGGCCCTCCGACGGATTCGAGAGCCGGAGCGTCATCGTCTCCTCGCCCTCGTCGTGCGAATCGTCGAGCACCGCGACCTCGACCGTCTGCGACGACTCGCCCGCCCGGAACGTCAGCGTCCCGTTCGCGGCCGTGTAGTCGTCGCTCGCGTGCGCACTGCCGTCCGCCGTCTGGTAGTCCACCGTCACCTGCCCGGCAGCCGCGCGGCTCAAGGTGACCGCGAACTCGAGCACGGCGCCCGCGCCTTCCTCCACCCGCGCATCCGCCACGGAGATGCCCACTGGGCCGGCCACCGTCGCCGAGGGCGTCTCCGACAGCGCCCGGCCGTCCTTCGTGCAGACCGCCGCCGGGGTGCCGCAGGCCGCCCCGGCCGCGAGCGTCACCGTCACGTCCGACGGCGAATCCGGCTCGACCGTCAACTGCCACAGGTCCCGGCGCCGGTTCACCCGACTGGCCTTCGTCGCCCGGCCCCCGGCCACCGCCACCACGTCCTCCCGCAACCGCCGGCCGTTCATCCAGCTGAGCGGCTCGCTGAACGCGATCCGCAGTGTGAACGCGCTCTCGCCGTCATGCGCCTCCGGCACGCCCACGAACGACGCCGTCAGGTCCGCCGAAACGGCCTCGGGGCCCGCCACCGTCGCCGTCGGCGTGTTGGCGAGCTGCCGCCGGTTGTCCCCCTTCGTGCAGATCGCACCCGAGACCCCGCACTCGCGCCCCGCCGGCAGCTCGATCGTCACGTCCCCGTCCGAATCCGGCTCGACCGTCATCTCGAACAGGTCGCGCCGGTCGTCCACCCGCCCTCCGCCCGTGACCCGCCCGCCCCTCACCGTGAACGCGTCCTCGCGGAGCGCCCGGAAGCTGATCCCGATGTCCTCGCTGAACGCCACCCGGAAGGTGAACGGCGTCTCCCCGTCGTGCTCCGCCGGCATGCCCTGGAACGCAGCCGTCAGGTCCGGCCGTGCCGTCGTCTCGGTGTTCCGAATCGTGCCCACCGCCTCGTTGTCGTTTTTCGCGAAGTACGCGTTCCAGGCGTTGGTCAGCACCAGCGTGAACGTCTCCCCGTCGTCCTCCACCGCATCGTCCGTGATCGGCACCGACACCGTCTTCTCGTCCTCGCGCGGCGCGAAGACCAGCGTGCCGCTCGTCGACGTGTAGTCGGACGCCGCCGTCGCCGTGCCATCCCGCGTCCGGTACTGGACCGTCACCTTCCGCGACGTCTTCGGGTCGAGCCTCACCACGAAGTCCACCGTATTGTCCTCGCCCTCGGTCGCCTCCGCGTCCGCCACCGACAGCGACACCGGTCTGTCGTCGTCGTCCTCGACCACGAGGACATCGGGAAGGATGAGGTCGTTGTACGCCGGGTCCCTGCTGTGCACCCGGCTCAGGAAGACGCGCTCGCCGTTCACCGCGTCGTCGTCGTGCTCCGCCAGGATTACCATCCAGATCGGCGTCTTCCACTCGTCCGGCGCGATCGGCAGCACCGTGTGGTTCGTCAAGACGTGCAGGTCCTCGTCGCCGTCGGACTGGATCCCACGCAGGTGGACCGTGTGCGTCGGCCGGGTGTCCAGCTTCAGCCCGTAGCGCCCCTTGGTGCCCTCGCGGATCACCAGCCGGTGCCTCCCGTCCGCATGCATCTCGAGCGGATCGCCGTCGGTATCGATGATCGTGACGCTACCCGGCTTCGCCGTCGTCCCGCCGTCGACCTTGTGGTCGGACTGCGGACCGAGCGCCCCGTGGGAGAGGTCCGCGTCGAGGCCCGTCGCGGCGCTGCGGATGCGCGCGCCGCCGAGCCGTATCGCGTTCGCGCCGACCGCCACGCCGTCGTCGTCGCGGTCCTCGGCCTTCACCGTGTAGCCGAAATGCACCTTGACCCCTTCCGGCCGGGGCCGAGGCGACGGACGGCCCTTTGCCCAGTCGGTGTCCGTCAGCCCGTAGAACCGGGCATCACGCGCCGTCCCGCCCAGGTCGAACGCCAGCGTCGGCTGCGGGTCGCCCTTCACCCGCACCTTCTCGGAGAAGGCCAGCGTGAACACGATCGTCTCGCCAAACCCGTACACGTCCTCATGCCCGTCCCGTTGCGGCCAGCTCCTCACCTCCAGCGATGAGATCGTGGGGGCCTCATTGGCGTTCGCGTCCGTCCTGCCACTGCCCGAGTCCGACCAGGCGCCCCTGCCCTCGTCGTTGGTCGCCCGCACCTGCACCTGGTAGGAGGTGTTCTCCGACAGGCCCGTGACCGTCGCCGCGGTGGCCGTCCCGTTGTGGCCCCCGTCGCTCCAGCTCCCGCTCGTGCCCGCCCGGTACTGGACGTCGTAGTCGGTGATCGCCGGGCCGCCGTTGGCCGGCGCCGACCAGTTCACCGTCAGGCTCGACACCGACGCCGGCGCCACCGTCGGCGCGTCCGGCTTGCCCGGCGCCTCGCCGCCCACATCCGTCACCGTCACCGTGATCGTCTGTGTCGCCGTCTTCTCCCGCTCGCCCGCGCCGCTCGTCGCCGTCACCTCCACCACGTAGGTGTTGTTGCTGCCCTGGTCCTGGGCGTCCTCGAAGTTCGGCGCCGCGTCGAACGTCAGCGCCCCCGACGTCGCCCCGATCGAGAACAACGCCTGGTCCGCCCCGCCGGTGATCTCGTAGCCCGTGACGTCGTCGTCCGAATCGGAGTCCGTCGCCAGCACCGTGCCCGCCGTCGTCTGGTTCTCCGCCGCGTCGAACGCCGGAGGAGCTGAACGTCGGCGCCGCGTTCGCGGCCGCGGCGGTCGCGCCGGTTCCCGAGTCCGACCACGAGCCGGTCCCCTCGTCGTTCGTGGCCCGCACCTGCACCTGGTAGGAGGTGTTCTCCGAGAGGCCCGTCAGCGTCGCCGTGGTGGCGGTGCCGGTGTGGCCCCCGTCGCTCCAGCTCCCGCTCGTGCCCGCCCGGTACTGGACGTCGTAGTCGGTGATCGCCGGGCCGCCGTTGGCCGGCGCCGACCAGTTCACCGTCAGGCTCGACACCGACGCCGGCGCCACCGTCGGCGCGTCCGGCTTGCCCGGCGCCTCGCCGCCCACATCCGTCACCGTCACCGTGATCGTCTGTGTCGCCGTCTTCACCCGCTCGCCCGTGCCGCTGGTCGCCTGTACCTCGACCACGTAGTCGTTGCCGGTGTCGGAGTCCTGGGCGTCCTCGAAGTTCGGCGCCGCGTCGAACGTCAGCGCCCCGGAGGTCGCACCGATCGAGAAAACGCCTGGTCCGCGCCGCCGGTGATCGCGTAGCCCGTCACGTCGTCGCCCGCGTCGCTGTCCGTCGCCAGCACCGTGCCGGCCGTCGTCTGGTTCTCCGCCGCGCGAACGTCGCCGGTGAGCTGAACGTCGGCGCCGCGTTCGCGGCCGCGGCGGTCGCGCCGGTTCCCGAGTCCGACCACGTCGCCGGTGCCCTCGTCGTTCGTCGCCCGCACCTGCACCTGGTAGGAGGTGTTCTCCGAAAGGCCCGTGAGCGTCGCCGTGGTGGCGGTGCCGGTGTGGCCCCCGTCGCTCCAGTCCCCGCTCGTGCCCGCCCGGTACTGGACGTCGTAGTCGGTGATCGCCGGGCCGCCGTTGGCCGGCGCCGACCAGTTCACCGTCAGGCTCGACACCGACGCCGGCGCCACGTCCGGCGCGTCCGGCTTGCCCGGCGCCTCGCCGCCCACATCCGTCACCGTCACCGTGATCGTCTGCGTCGCCGTCTTCTCCCGCTCGCCCGCGCCGCTGGTCGCCTGCACCTCGACCACGTAGTCGTTGCCGGTGTCGGAGTCCTGGGCGTCCTCGAAGTTCGGCGCCGCGTCGAACGTCAGCGCCCCCGACGTCGCCCCGATCGAGAAGAGGTTCTGGTCCGCTCCGCCGGTGATCGCGTAGCCGGTGACGTCGTCGTCCGAATCGGAGTCCGTCGCCAGCACCGTGCCGGCCGTCGTCTGGTTCTCCGCCGCGTCGAACGTCGCCGATGAACTGAACGCCGGCGCCGCGTTGGCGTCCGTCGCGCCGCTGCCCGAGTCCGACCAGTCGCCGGTGCCCTCGTCGTTCGTCGCCCGCACCTGCACCTGGTAGGAGGTGTTCTCCGACAGGCCCGTGAGCGTCGCCGTGGTGGCGGTGCCGGTGTGGCCCCCGTCGCTCCAGCTCCCGCTCGTGCCCGCCCGGTACTGGACGTCGTAGTCGGTGATCGCCGGGCCGCCGTTGGCCGGCGCCGACCAGTTCACCGTCAGGCTCGACACCGACGCCGGCGCCACGTCCGGCGCGTCCGGCTTGCCCGGCGCCTCGCCGCCCACATCCGTCACCGTCACCGTGATCGTCTGCGTCGCCGTCTTCACCCGCTCGCCCGCGCCGCTGGTCGCCTGCACGTCGACCACGTAGTCGTTGCCGGTGTCGGAGTCCTGGGCGTCCTCGAAGTTCGGCGCCGTCGTTGAACGTCAGCGCCCCCGACGTCGCACCGATCGAGAAGAGGTTCTGGTCCGCTCCGCCGGTGATCGCGTAGCCCGTGACGTCGTCGCCCGCGTCGCCGTCGGTCGCCAGCACCGTGCCGGCCGCCGTCTGGTTCTCCGCCGCGTCGAACGTCGCCGAAGAGCTGAACGCCGGCGCCGCGTTGGCGTCCGTCGCGCCGCTGCCCGAGTCCGACCACGCCGGTGCCCTCGTCGTTGGTGGCCCGCACCTGCACCTGGTAGGAGGTGTTCTCCGACAGGCCCGTCAGCGTCGCCGTGGTGGCGGTGCCGGTGTGGCCCCCGTCGCTCCAGCTCCCGCTCGTGCCCGCCCGGTACTGGACGTCGTAGTCGGTGATCGCCGGGCCGCCGTTGGCCGGCGCCGACCAGTTCACCGTCAGGCTCGACACCGACGCCGGCGCCACGTCCGGCGCGTCCGGCTTGCCCGGCGCCTCGCCAGCCACGTCGGTGACCGTCACCGTGATCGTCTGCGTCGCCGTCTTCTCCCGCTCGCCCGCGCCGCTGGTCGCCTGCACGTCGACCACGTAGTCGTTGCCGGTGTCGGAGTCCTGGGCGTCCTCGAAGTTCGGCGCCGCGTCGAACGTCAGCGCCCCGGAGGTCGCACCGATCGAGAAGAGGTTCTGGTCCGCTCCCGCCGGTGATCGCGTAGCCCGTGACGTCGTCGCCCGCGTCGCTGTCGGTCGCCAGCACCGTGCCGGCCGCCGTCTGGTTCTCCGCCGCGTCGAACGTCGCCGATGAGCTGAACGTCGGCGCCGCGTTGGCGTCCGTCGCGCCGCTGCCCGAGTCCGACCAGTCGCCCGTGCCCTCGTCGTTCGTCGCCCGCACCTGCACCTGGTAGGAGGTGTTCTCCGACAGGCCCGTGAGCGTCGCCGTGGTGGCGGTGCCGGTGTGGCCCCCGTCGCTCCAGTCCCCGCTCGTGCCCGCCCGGTACTGGACGTCGTAGTCGGTGATCGCCGGGCCGCCGTTGGCCGGCGCCGACCAGTTCACCGTCAGGCTCGACACCGACGCCGGCGCCACGTCCGGCGCGTCCGGCTTGCCCGGCGCCTCGCCGCCCACATCCGTCACCGTCACCGTGATCGTCTGCGTCGCCGTCTTCTCCCGCTCGCCCGCGCCGCTGGTCGCCTGCACGTCGACCACGTAGTCGTTGCCGGTGTCGGAGTCCTGGGCGTCCTCGAAGTTCGGCGCCGCGTCGAACGTCAGCGCCCCCGACGTCGCACCGATCGAGAAGAGGTTCTGGTCCGCTCCGCCGGTGATCGCGTAGCCCGTGACGTCGTCGTCCGAATCGGAGTCCGTCGCCAGCACCGTGCCGGCCGCCGTCTGGTTCTCCGCCGCGTCGAACGTCGCCGATGAGCTGAACGCCGGCGCCGCGTTGGCGTCCGTCGCGCCGCTGCCCGAGTCCGACCAGTCGCCGGTGCCCTCGTCGTTGGTCGCCCGCACCTGCACCTGGTAGGACGTGTTCTCCGACAGACTCGACAGCGTCGCCGTGGTGGCGGTGCCGGTGTGGCCCCCGTCGCTCCAGCTCCCGCTCGTGCCCGCCCGGTACTGGACGTCGTAGTCGGTGATCGCCGGGCCGCCGTTGGCCGGCGCCGACCAGTTCACCGTCAGGCTCGTCACCGACGCCGGCGCCACGTCCGGCGCGTCCGGCTTGCCCGGCGCCTCGCCAGCCACGTCGGTCACCGTCACCGTGATCGTCTGCGTCGCCGTCTTCTCCCGCTCGCCCGCGCCGCTGGTCGCCTGCACCGTCGACCACGTAGTCGTTGCCGGTGTCGGAGTCTGGGCGTCCTCGAAGTTCGGCGCCGCGTCGAACGTCAGCGCCCCGGAGGTCGCACCGATCGAGAAGAGGTTCTGGTCCGCTCCCGCCGGTGATCGCGTAGCCCGTGACGTCGTCGTCCGAATCGGAGTCCGTCGCCAGCACCGTGCCGGCCGTCGTCTGGTTCTCCGCCGCGTCGAACGTCGCCGAAGAGCTGAACGCCGGCGCCGCGTTCGCGGCGGGCGTCACGATGCTCCCCGTCGGACACACCTGCGTCGCCGTGCGCAGGCACACCGTCGCCGTGCTCCCGACCGGAAACTCGGTCTCTAGATCGTCCAGTGCGTCCGGAGCGGTCCAAATCAAGCTCTGGCCGATGCTGATCGCAGTGATCAGATCCGAGAATGCGAGCGCGTGCCCGCCGAACTCCAGCGTCAGGGGTTCGGCTGTCGAAAGTCCGCCCGCGACGACGAATCTGACGACATTATTCGTCGCCACGTCGATGGCAAGGACCCTATAGGGCAAGGACCCGTAATCGAAATCGTCGTCGTCGAGCGCCCCGATCGCGGGCGTGTCGGTCGCGTCGTAGCCGTGCCCCACCCGAGTTTCACCCGCCGTCATGGTCGCGGACCAGACCGGGTCGGTCGTCTGGGCTGCGGCGGGGAGGGCGAGCGCGCCGGAGAGCACGAGCAGCGCCGCGGCGAACAGCGGGCGGAGCGGACAAGCCCGCGCGCGCGGCGCAGTTATGGCGGTGGGCGCTCCGCACTCCGCTTTAACGACCGCATCCCGTCGCACGCCGCACCCGGCTATCCCCCTTCGACCGTTCACTTGTCTCTTTCTCGAAAAAAGGCAGCCGCGCGAGGATGTCGGGCGCCCCGCTGATTCGGTTGCTTACCGAACTTCCACGTGGACCTTCCCCACTCCTCGTGCTCGATAGCTCTCGATAACTGTAGTTATCGAGAGTAAACTTTTTGGCTGTATGTCATTGTGCAGGGGGCACTTATGCAGATTTCAGCCCCAGGAGGTGTGTCCGACCGTCCCGACCCGGCCACTCGAAAGTCACAAAACGGCGAGCGCCTGACCGCCTACCTGGAGGACGCCCGCGGCGCCCTGAGCGGCCATACCGTGCGAGCGGTGCGAGCGGACCTGGAACGGTTCGCGGCGTGGTGCGCCGAGCGGGGGCGTTCTCCGCTGCCCGCGCGCGCGGCCACGGTGGTGGCCTACGTCGAGGCGATGGCGAGCGAGCGAGCGCCGGCCACCGTGCGGCGCTACGTCTCGAGCGTCGCCACCGTGCACAAGGCGGCCGGGGAGCGGAGCCCGCTCGAGCACGTGACCGTGAGGCGGGCGCTGAAGCGGATGCACCGGCAGAGGGGGTGCCGGCAGAGGCAGGTGCGGGGGCTGACCTGGGCGCTCCGCCGGCGCCTGATGGAGGCCGCGGGCGACCGGGTGATCGACGTCAGGAACCGCGCGATCCTGGCCGTGGCCTACGACGCCATGCTCCGGCGCTCCGAGCTGGTCGCGCTGCAAGTCGTTGATGTGACGATAGAAAGGGGCGGCTCGGCCTCGCTCCTCGTGCGCCGCGCGAAGACCGATCCGGAGGGCGGCGGCGCGATGCTGTACCTGCACCGAGACAGCGTGAGGCTGCTCTCGGAGTGGCTGAGCGCGAGCGGGATCAGTGGCGGGCCGCTCTTCCGTTCGATGCGCAAGGACGGCACGCTGGGCGGCCGGCTGCATGAGAGCCAGGTGCCGCGCATCTACAAGGCGATGGCCGAACGGGCCGGGCTCCCGGAGCAGATCGTGCGGCGGCTCTCCGGGCACAGCCCCCGCGTGGGCGCGGCTCAGGACATGATCGCCAAGGGGATCGGGATCCCGGCGATCATGCAGGCCGGGCGCTGGAAGAACGCCCAGATGGTGCAGCGCTACGGCGAGCGGCTGCTGGCCAAGCGCAACGGCGCCGCACAGCTGGCACGGCTTCAGAAACGCAGATGAGCCCCGAAGAACCCGGGGGCCTCTCTGGTCACAAACTTTGCCGCGGGTTACTCTCGATAACTACAGTTATCGAGAGCTATCCGGAAAGCTACGCGCTATTTTGTGAGTGAGTTGTGACTTGTCGGGCGAGCGTCGTGGCCCTTTAGTGACTTCACGCGCGAAGAGCGCTATCCTCCACCCCCCGCGGTCCGGCGGAAGGCGGCCGGGCCGATCGTCCGGAGCCTCGTCCGCTCCGCCTCACCCTTCGGCGGGAGTGGAGCATTGAACGATCGAGACCCTACGGGGCCCTCCGACGACCGCATCTCGCGGCTGAGCGCGGCCATCCTCCGCATCAGCCAGAGCCTGGACGTGGCCACCGTGCTGGAGGAGGTCGTCGAGAGTGCCCGCGCGCTCACCGGCGCCCGCTCGGGCGTGATCACGACGATCGACGAGCAGGGAGAGGTCCAGGACTTCGTCACATCCGGCCTTTCTCCCGAAGAGTACCGGAAGATGGTGGAGTGGTCCGACGGGCGGCGACTCTTCGAACACCTTCGCGACCAGGCGAAGCCGCTCCGGGTGGCGGACCTCCCCGGCTACCTCGACTCGCTCGGCCTCTCGCCGACGCCCTGGACGTCGAGGTCGCTGCATGGGACCCCGATGCACCACCTGGGCGAGCATCTCGGCAACTTCTTTCTCAGCGACAAGGAGGACGGCGAGGCGTTCACGGGCGAGGACGAGGAGATCCTGGTGCTTTTCGCCTCGCAGGCGGCGACGGCGATCGCGAACGCGCGCACGTACCGCGATCTCGAGCGGGCGCGGGCCGACCTCGAGGCGCTCATCGAGACCTCGCCGGTCGGCGTGGCGGTGTTCGATGCCGGCACCGGCCATCCGGTCTCGTTCAACCGCGAGGCGCGGCGCATCGTCGAGGGGCTCCGCACGCCGGGCCGTCCACCGGAGCAGCTGCTCGAGG
Source organism: Longimicrobiales bacterium (assembly GCA_965198065.1). Classification (GTDB taxonomy): domain Bacteria; phylum Gemmatimonadota; class Gemmatimonadetes; order Longimicrobiales; family Gaopeijiaceae; genus SHZS01. The sequence continues at coordinate 2,838,461 of CBDAON010000004.1, forward strand.
TGATCACGTGCCGGCACTCCGACGGGCGGGAGGTCTCCCTAGAGGAGTTGCCCCTGGCCCGGCAGCTCGGGAGCGCCACGACGATGCGGGCCGAGGAGGTCGAGCTGTCGGTGCCCGACGGGCGGAGCGTCCGGATGCTCATCAACGTCACGCCGATCCGCTCCGAGGAGGGAGGGGTCGTGTCGGTCGTCGTCACCATGCAGGACCTGGCGCCGCTCGACGAGCTCGAGCGGCAGCGGGCGGAGTTCCTCGGGATGGTGAGCCACGAGCTCCGCGCCCCGCTGACCTCGATCAAGGGTTCGACGGCGACCGTGCTCGGCGCCGTGCCGGTCCCGCCCCAGGCCGAGCTGCTCCAGTTCTTCCGCATCATCGACGGGCAGGCCGACCACATGAGGGGCCTCATCGCGAACCTTCTGGACGCGGGAAGCATCGAGGCGGGCACGCTCACCGTCGCGCCCGAGCCCGCGAACGTCGCCGCGCTGGTGGACCGGGCCCGCAGCACGTTCCTGAGCGGCGGAGGCCGGCACGCCGTCCTCATCGACCTGCCGCCGGACCTGCCGCGTGCGATGGCCGACCCGGAGCGCATCGTGCAGGTGATGAACAACCTCTTCTCGAACGCGGCCCGCCACGCTCCCGCGTCCTCCCCGATCCGGGTCGAGGCGACGTGCGAGGGCGGCTACATCGCGCTCTCGGTCTCGGACGAGGGCCGGGGGATCCCGCCCGACCGGCTCCCGCACCTCTTCCACAAGCGCGCCGGCCTCGCCGGAGGCACCGGGCTCGGCCTCGCCATCTGCAAGGGCCTCGTCGAGGCGCACGGCGGCCGTATCCGCGCCGAGAGCGGGGGGACGGACCAGGGCGCGCGCTTCACCTTCACGATCCCGGTGGCCGGGCCGGCCACCCCCGAGGCAGCCCCACCCGAGGAGGCTCCGGCCAGCGACCGGCCACGCCCGCCCGGGGACGGGCGGGAGAAGACTCCCGTCCTGGTCGTGGACGACGACCCGCAGACGCTACGCTACGTGCGCAACGTCCTCTCCGATGCGGGCTACGCCCCGCTGGTGACGGGCGATCCGGACGGGCTCCCCGGCGTCATCCGCGCCGAGAAGCCCCGCCTCGTCCTCCTCGACCTCATGCTCCCCGGAACGGACGGGATCGAGCTGATGAAGCGGGTCCCCGAACTCGCCGATCTCCCGGTCATCTTCATCTCCGGCTACGGCCGCGACGAGACGATCGCCAAGGCGCTCGAGAGCGGCGCCGCCGACTACATCGTCAAGCCGTTCTCGCCGACCGAGCTCGTCGCGCGGGTCCAGGCGGCGCTACGTGCCCGGGCCGTGCCCGAGACGTTCGTGCACGGGGAGCTCGCCATCGACTACGGCCGCCGACACGTGAGCGTGGCCGGCCGCGAGGTCCCGCTCACGGCCACCGAGTTCGACTTGCTGCGCATCCTCTCGCTCAACGGGGGACGCGTGGTCACTACGGAGGCGCTCCTCCGACAGGTGTGGGGGCGCCGGGGCTCGGACGACACCGATCGCGTGCGCACCGTCGTCAAGAAGCTCCGCCACAAGCTCGGCGACGACGCCGCCAATCCCACCTACATCTTCAACGAGCACGGCGTCGGCTACCGCATCGCGACCCCGGGTGGGGCTTAGGAGGCCGCCGCTCAGTCCCACTCCCCCTCGGCGTCCCTGTTGAGCGCGTCGGCGAGTTCGGGATCGCCCTCACCGCGCCGGACGGAGCGCTCGGCGAGATCGACGCGGCGTCCCAGGTCGGCGAGTCCGGCGGCTCGCGCGACGGCGTAGATGGCGGCTAGAGCGGCCGTCAGTGCCAACCCCAGGTGCAGGGCGATGAGAACGCCATAGTCCGAGAGGATCAGTGGCCAGAACGGCGCGAGATACTCGAGGCGTGATCCGGCGAGTAGGACGGCCGAGCCTGCGAGGGCAGCGGTGAGGCCTGCGCTGATCTTCCAGGGTTGCATGGGGGCGGGCTAGAGCTCGAGCGCGGCCGGATCCCGGTCGGTCGGCCCTCGCAGGGAGGAGCGATCTCCGCCGTCGCCCACGCCGAGTGAGCGGAGCAGGCGCGCCGCGGCCGGTCCGTTGGCGTGCATCCGGAACCCGGCGGCCACCTTGGCACGTATGGAGCGAGCCCGGTAGTTGCCCGATGCGACCTCGATGTTGACGCGTCCGGTGCGCCCCTCGGAGTCGGTGTACTCGATCTGCGCATCCGGGTAGAGCACGCGGCCTTGGGCATCGATCGGCAAGCCGAGCTCCTCGGCCACGCGGTGCCGCTCGGCGTCCGCGGCCCGCCGGCCGTCTTTCGCCCGCGCGGACTCGCTCTTGCGTGCTACGGCGCTCTTGAACTCGCCGTCGAGACGCACACGGCGGACGGTGGCCCCCTGCTCGATCAGGCGTTGGTGCTCCTGGCGGCAGGCCCGATAGATGGCGGTGTCGTGCGCGGCTTCGGCGGGCCGGGTACGTGCGAACCCGATCTCCTGGCCGGGATCGATTCCCCGCTCGGCGGCCAGCTTCCGGGCCTCGGCCACGCCTTTCCGCGTGAGGGTCAGCACCTTGAACGGGTTGCCCTTGGGTCCCTTGGCCGTGGACTCCTGGGCGAGCCCTTCGCGGATCCAGGCGTTCACGGCCCGCCGGGTGGTGTAGGGATGGCCGCCGAAGTGAGCCTCGGCGAGATCGCGGTACGAGACGGCGCCGTAGATGCCGATGTCGGCGAGCGCCCCACGGCACCGTTCTCTGAAGGAGGTGGACCCGCGGTCCCGGCTCGCGTCGTATTCTCGGCGATGGCCGTCCCGCATGCGGTAGATAGCGCGGCTTGGTGGCGCGGCGGGACGCGGGTCCGATGCGATCGTGCGGTCGAACATCTCCTCGGCTCCTTCCTTGGCCTCAGCGGCCCGGGCCGAAGCTCCGGGTCGGGACCGGCAGCGGGAGCTCCGGCCGGGATGGGCGTGCTGCCTCGGGCGGGAGCGCGGGTACGCGGCCACCGGGTGCCGCTCGCGCTCGGCCTCACGCTCGCGGCTCCGGGCCAGCACGAAGTCGGAGATCTTCTGTGCGTCGGCCGCGGCGCGGCGGATCTCCCGGGGGTCCTCCTCGAGGGCGGCGATCCACCCCTCGACGTAAGCGGCTCCCCGGCTCGGGTCGTGGCCGACGCCCACGCGCTCGCCCGTCATCATTGCGCTGATCTCCGCGCGGAGCTCCTCCTTCGCATAGGCCGGCGAACCGAACCCTTCGCTCGATCCCTTGGATGAGCGTCTCGCGGTTCATCCGCTCCGGATGGCCGGTGCTGTGCCCCAGCTCGTGGAGCGCGGTCTGGTAGTAGTGGTTGGCCGAGGGGAACTGCACGCGCTCGGGGAGCACGATCTCGTCGCGGTTCAGGTTGTAGAACGCGCGGTCGCCCGCCACGTGACGGACGGGGACCCCGCTGTCCTCGAGCACCTCTCGGCCTGCTGGTGCGCCTTCCAGAGCGGCTCGGCCGTGGGTGTGGGCCGGGCCGGCAGCCCGTCGGCCTGCTCGGCGTTGAACACGGTGTACTGGCGGACGACGGGCGCTTGGCAGGCGCTCGTGGCGGTAGACGCGCTTGCCTTCGTTGTCCCTCTTGGGCCGTCCGCGCTCGTCGTTGACGGCGATCTTCCGGTGGTCCTGGAACGAGAGGATGCGAGTGCCCTGCTCGCCCTTCCGCACCTGTCCGTCCCGGGCTTGGATCTGGCGGTAGGTGCCCCAGCGCACGTCGCCGTAGCCGCGCTCCTGCTGCCACGGCGGCGAGATGCAGGCTGTTCCCGCCCCTGTAGGAGCGTCCGGTATCGACGTTCGCGGGGAGCACGCGCTCGCCCGGCCCCCAGGGCTTCTGCCACGGCGCGGTGCCCTGGCGGATCTGCTCGATGATCCCCTCGGCGAACTGGCGGTGATATTCGTCGTGTTTCATCGCTCTTCCTCCTCGGGGCCGTGCGGATCCTCCCGGCGTCGCGGATCTCGTCCTCGGTGCCCACGTCCTCGGGGAAGAGGCCGTACTCTTCGGCCAGCGAGGCCGGCACCTCGAGGGCCTCGCCTCCGTCGCGCGCGAGCTCGCGGTCGAAGTCGTCGAGCGTCTCGACGCGAACGATCTTCTCGTCGCTTTCCATGGCCTCACTCCTTTTCTGTTTGTTCTTCATCGTCCTTCCTCCATATCGTCTCCGTGAGCCAGCGATTGGCAGCCGAGTCGTAGCTCCGGACCCCGATCGCCTCCTCGACGAACCGTCGGCCCCCTCGCCGGGTCATGTGGACGACGAGATGGATGCCGTCGACCACGCCCCTGCAGGTGACCTCCCAGGGGAGCGCCCCTCCGGCCTGCATGGCGCAGCTGGCCAGGCGCGAGAGCGCGGAGCGGGCGTTGTTGGCGTGCACGGTGGTGAGCGATCCGCCGTGGCCGGTGTTGAGCGCCTGCAGCAGATCGGCGGCCTCGCCGCCCCTGACCTCGCCGACGACGATGTGGTCGGGCCGGTGGCGGAGCGCGTGGCGGACCAGGTCGCGGATCGACACGGGCGCCTCGGAGCCCACCGCCCCGGCCTCGAAGCGCAGGCAGTTGGTCCGGTCGATCCGGAGCTCGAGCGTGTCCTCGATGGCGACGATCCGCTCCTCCTCTGGGAGCAGCTCGATCAGGGCGTTCAGGAGCGTGGTCTTGCCCGAGCCGGTGCCGCCCGAGACCAGGATGTTGCGCCGGGAATGGAGGGCGTCGCGGGCGGCCCGGAACACCGTCTCGGGGAGGGCCCCCTGGCCGACGAGGTCCTCGGCCGAGAACGCGCGGCCCCCGAACCGGCGGATGGTCATGGCCACGTGGGGGCTCGCGGGCGGCGTGCAGATGGCCACGCGGGAGCCGTCGTCGAGCCGCGCGTCTAGGACGGGCCGTGTGGCCGGATCGAGCCCGAGCGGCCTGGCGATGTGGATCGCCGCCCGATGGAGCGCGGCGGCGGTGAGCGCCGGTGCTTCGATGGGCTCTAGCTCCCCGCCGCGCTCGACCCAGACGTTGCCGGGGCCGTTGATCATCAGCTCGGAGACCTCCGGATCTTCGAGCACGGCCTCGAGGCCCGGCAGAAACGGTTTCAGGTGCCCGATGCCCGTGGCCCGCTTCATAGCCGGCCCTCCTCGCGGAGCCGCCAGTAGCCCGTGCCCCTCGGCAGGTAGTGGGGTTTCAGGTAGACGCGCAGGGCCGGGAGCGACTTCGTGCCGTCGTAGGGCAGACAGATCGCCTGGTAGTTGGCCAACAGCGCGAACTCGCGCGGCGTGAACACGGGCTCCCTCTGCTGCCGGAACGACTTGCTCGCTCCGATCGTGCCCCGCCCGCCCCCGGCGCGTCCCGAGAGCAGAGAGAACTCCGGCCTGCCCGTGGTCTCGGTGAACGTGTAGGAGGGCTGCGTCTTCATGACGCTGCCGCACATCTCCGATGCGATCCTGGCCGAGGACTCGTCGCTCAAGGACAGGAAGATCCGGGTGCGGAGCGTCTGGACCAGCGTGCGCCAGGCCTCCGTGCCCGACAGCACGGAGCGGAGCGAGGAGATCGACTGCGTGGCGACGATCGGGATGCAGCGGCACTGCCGCGTCAGCGCGAACGCCTTCTCGTCGCCAGCGGGGTCGTCCTGGCCCACGGTGGCGAACGCCTGGTACTCGTCGCAGATGAAGACTGCGGGCCGGAGGTAGCGTCCGGGCCGGCGGGCGGCCTCGGCGGGCCGCCGGAGGAGCGCCTGCATCCAGGCGTTCTTGAGCAGCACGCCGATGGCGCGGCCGAGCGCCGGGTTCGCGCCCGCGGGCATGTTGAGGGCGAGGACCTTGCCGCCCTCGATCAGCTCCGTGAGCGGCGGCAGCCGGCGACGGAGCCCCGGCATGGGCCGGACGGCCTCGGGGTCCTCGTCCGGCGCATCGTTACCTATATGTATAGATGGGGACTCATCCGATTCCGGAGGCGGCGGACAGAAGACTCCGGCCACGCCGGGCTGATCGAACAGCGACAGGAAGACCGAGATGCCCTCGACGATCGAGGTGCGGAGCTTGGCATCGAGCGCCATCCAGTCGTTCAGGTACCAGCGCTCGATCGCCTCCACCTGGTCCCTGAGTTCGCTCCCTGCTCCGCTCTCGCCTTCCTCGGTCTCGAACGGGATCCTGAGCTCGGCGAGCCGATCCCGGAGGACCGGATCGAGCCGGCACGTCACCGTGTCCTCACCGGAGGTATATATCCAGACCCAGTCATTCAGCGCTTCCGGATGGCCGATCATGTCGTCGTGGGAGATGACGACGCGCGCCGGGCACGCCTCAGCCACCAGGTCCTGGGCCTCGCGGATTCTCTCGGCGAACAGTTCCGCGTCGATCGTGCAGCGGTAGACATCCTGCAGCGTGACCCAGCCCCCCGGCAGGAGCCGGTGCAGTTCGACGATCCAGCGCACGAGATTCGTATAGGCTTGCTGCCAGAACGGCTCGTTCCTCGTGCGCGGTAAACTGGTTACTATGAACGCTTTACAGATTCCATAGGGGTTCCGTCCCCACCATTCTGTCCACCGGGAAGAAACGGATTCCGTTGGCTCTACCTAGCCGAGAACGGACGTGACCGTTCGGCCAAGCTGTCACTGCTAGAACTGGCCTAGGAACTCGGCAACGTGTCGAAGGCGTGCCGGATCGTGGGCTAGAGCCGGCAGCAGTTCTACGAGATCCGGCGTAACTTCCAGGTGTACGGGGCCGAGGGGCTGCTGGACCGCATGCCGGGGGCGAGGGGGCCGCACCCGAACCGAGTTGCCTCGGAGGTGGAGGAGGCGATCCTGGTTCCCACGCGCTGGCGCACCCGGCGCACGGGGCGCAGCGGGTGGCCGACGAACTGATGCTCAGGGGTGTGGATCCGGAACTGGCTGAAGACGCGTTGCGAACGGTTGCTGCGGCTGGAGAAGACGGTCCGGGAGAGCGACTTCGAGCTCACCGAGGAGCAGATCCTGGCGCTGGAGCGCTTCGACCCGGAGTACCGCGAGCGTCACATGGAGGTGAAGCGACAGGCGAACTCGTGGCCGTGGACACGTTCTTCGCGGGCACGTTGAGTGGAGTGGGCAAGGCCTACATCCAGACAGTGCTGGACTGCTTCAGCCGGTTCGTGTGGGCGTGGCTCTACACCTTGAAGAAGCCGGTGACGGCGGTCGAGATCCTGAACAACCATGTGCTGGCCTTCTTCGAGGAACACGGCGTGAAGGTCGAGACGGTGCTGAGCGACAACGGGCGGGAGTTCTGCGGTCGCGAGGACCAGCATCCCTACGAGTTGTTCCTGCAGCTCGAGGTGATTGAGCACCGCACCAAGCAGGTGGGCCGTCCGCAGTCGAACGGGGTTCATCGAGCGCTTCCACCGCACGCTCCTGGACGAGCACCTCAGGGTGAAGGGGCGGACCACCTGCTACTAGGCGGTCAGCGAGATGCAAGAGGATCGCGACGCCTACATCGAGACCTGCAACCGCAACCGTCCGTACCGCGTTAGCGGCATGGAGGGGCGAACGCCGTATCAGGTGTTCAAGAAAGGGATCCGCAAGCCACGGAGCCGGAAGAACTCAACCCGAAGACCGCAGCCTGAAGCGCTGACCTCGGCAAGGCACGGGTGTCAGGTGATCACCGTACTTGTACATCCCATACCAGCACCGCTCGGATGCCCCATTGCGCGTCTTATGCCGAGGGCGCCTTCATGTGCAAGATCAGCCTCACATCGCCGTCACTCGCGAGAACGGCGCTATTGCCCTTCTTCCGGCTTGTTCCTCTCCGTTTCCCTTATCGCCGCATGAACCTGGAAGAGTTTCAACCAATACCTCTTGTAGGCGGGATTCTCGCGTACCTTCCTCTGTGCGGTGCAGTGATCGATTATGTTCGTGAGAAACCACAGGAATGGATATGCTGACGATCTTCCGAGTGCTGGCACGAGGCCCATATCACCGACCGTACAGAACTTCGATCCCGTAAACATCGTCTCGCTACCCATCGAAATCCGTTTTTGATCATCCGCCGGGATAAGCATGCCCTCCCCAAGTACAAAAAAGAGGTTCGGCCAAAGATCCCGCTCTACAGATTGCAGTTCTTCGTTCACAACTTCGGCGAGCTTTTCAAGTGTGTAGTCAGTCTGATAGGCAAACACGCCAAAACATACTCCGTGGTTCTTGCTGTTCCATGGCGCTTCATCATCGAACATCCCGAGCCTCTTTAGGCTCACGCAGTTAACCGTGGCATCCCTGATCGTGGACCTAGTCAACCGCGACTTCACTTGTATCGAAGCCAGACATGCCTCGATAGGGTGGTGACCGCTCCCGCCTGGCAAGATTGCTCCGGCGACATTCCTGTCGACAATCAAGATATCTTGTTCCTTACTGACAGCCATCAGGTCAGTGAGTGCGAATCCCTTAACCGCTACCATTCCACCTGGCAGCATGTCGTCCAATACATCGAGCAGTGGCGTCTCCCGTGACGAACCCCGGTGACCTGGATGACGAATGGTGTCCTTCTGTCTTGCCAAGGAGTCTAACATCCCGAGTGTGCCTTCGAACCACTTCTCCATCTTGGTGGCGTCTATCTTCAATCCATCGAGTTTCCGTATCTCCCTTTTGAACTCGTCTCGGTTCACCAAATCCTCTCCTTTTCGTTTGCGCTCCGTTCACGACCGACGGCCGCCCCATCGGATCCGTGACGCGCTCCACGGGCCGCCACCTTATCGGAATTTGCTACTTGAGCGCGGGTTTCGGGCGGCGTTCGCCTCATTCGAAGCTCTTGGGGCTGACTCCACTGGGTGGAACACCGTCCGATGACCGCCGCGCGACCTGGGGAAAACAACATCGTCACGCGCAGGGTCTGACGTGACACCCGGAAGCTGAGCCAGCTATTCTCTGACTCCTCGGAGTAAGTGAGGAGTCATGAGGAAGAGTAGGTTCACGGAAGAGCAGATCATCGGGATCCTACGGGAGGCGGAGGCGGGCGGAGCGACGAAAGAGGTATGCCGACGCCACGGGATCAGCCACGACACGTTCTATCGGTGGAAGAAGAAGTACGGGGGCCTTGAGGTCAGTGACGCGAGGCGGTTGAAGGCACTTGAGGACGAGAACCGACGGCTCAAGCGCATCGTGGCCGACCAGGCGCTGAACCTTCAGGTGCTGAAGGACCTGCTGGGAAACGAGTTGTGACGGCCGGGGAGCGGCGCCAGGTCGTCCGGAGGGTGCAAGCCGCCGAGAAGGCCTCGGAGCGTCGAGTGGTCCGTTGGACAGGCTTCCCGCGTTCAACGATCCGGTACCGAAGCGAGCGCCCAGCTCAGGAGGGGTTACGTGCGAGGATCCGGGAGCTCGCGGGCGAGCGGCCTCGCTGGGGCTACCGACGCATCCACGTGCTTCTGCGCCGCGAGGGATGGCTGGTGAACCGGAAGCGGATCCACCGGCTCTACCGCGAGGAAGGGCTCGCGGTGCGGCGAAAGGGTCGGAGACGACGGAGCCAGGTACCACGACCGGTGCGTGACCCACTCGGCCATCCGAACGAGCGGTGGAGCGTGGACTTCATCATGGACACGCTGAGTACGGGCCGAGTGTTCCGGTGCCTCGCGGTGATCGACGAGTTCAGCCGCGAGTGCCTGGCACTCCACGTCGCTCACTCGATCCCTGCGGCGAGCGTGATCGAGGTGCTCGAGAGACTTCGGGAGGAACGCGGCTTGCCGGAGCGCGTGATCTGCGACAACGGCTCCGAGTTCACGAGCCGTGCCTTCGACGCCTGGGCCTACTCCCGGGACCTCAAGATAGAATACATACAGCCGGGCAAGCCGATTCAGAACTGCTTCGTCGAGAGCTTCCTCGGGAGCTTCAGGGACGAGTGCCTGAACCTCCACTGGTTCCTCTCCCTACGGGATGCGAGGCACACGATCGAACGCTGGAGGCAGGACTACAATCGCGTCCGACCCCACAGCGCCCTGGGCGATCTCCCACCTGCGGACTTCGCCCTCAACCACCACATGGAGTCAGGGAATAAACGGATCAACTAAGGGTGTCACGTCAGGTCGATTCCCGATCTGTTCTCTTTCCAAGGGGAGAGGATGCACCTCCAAATCGTCGGGAACGGTCACAAGTCCACTTCCGCGTCTGGATCGCCAGCAGCGAGTGCGCTCGTCCAGGCGAGGCACAGATCACGGGACCGGTAGGTGCCGTATGCGGCTTTCTCTTCTCGTTCGCCGATGGGGAACGTTGAGTAGATGTACCGAATGTCGTCGCGATCGGTAACGCCGTAGAGGTGGAAGTACAGCGCATCGAGCTTGGCGCGCAGGTTGAGGCGGCGATCGTCGTCCCACCGGAAGGGCGGCAGGACTTTGCCGTGCTCGTTCACATGGCCCATTTCACGCGCGAAAGGTGCCATGTCATGCGCTGCATACGTCAGTTCCAGCACCGCCTCGCGAATGATCTCCTCCGCTGTCTTCGGTCCAAACGACACGGCCTGATACCGCTCCAGCGGCACGACGGGGAGTTGTTCGACGATATACCAATTGAGATGCGTGCTCTGGACTTTCTGGCGAGCTACGAAATCGAGGACAGCAGCCCCAAGATTGGCTAGAAGCAGGAAGGTGTTTGCGGACTCGGAATCCCCGCCTTCAGGAAAGATCGCGGGCAGAGTATTGCCGAGGCCGACTGCCGGGATTGCGGCAGCAATCATGGTCCTCGCGTCCGTCACACGGGCGATGTCACGGAAGGCAATGGTCCAACTGAGATTGCCTGGGAATGATATCTTCTTCCTCGGCACCCAGTATTGCGGTGTTGGAACGAATGCCGGATCGGCCTTGCGTTCGGCGCCGACGTCGTCGCTCAGGGCAGGATTGTGGAGGTTCTCCTCGTTCATGTGGACCGAGGCAGCTCGGTGGTCGAATTGGTGGATCATGCGACCCACATAGAGCGGCACCCATTCCCCGGATGGGCTATCGAAACGGTTCCCCCCGATCGGCCAGGCACCTTCCTTCTCCTCCAGTTCCGGGCGGGTGCGGAACAGCTCGGAGTCGTTGGTCATATCGAACATCCGAGTGTACTTCACTGGCCATGTCTTCACCTCCTCACCTGACGAGCGGTCGACCAACACCGGCAGGCGGTCGTAGATCGCGGTCGTGAGTTCCGCGTCACGCTGAGAGCGGAAGATCGGTGCCGTGCCGGTGTTTGGATTGACTCGGGCGAAGTCCGCGGCAGACAGTGGAAAGCACCGCTCCGGGTCTTCGAGTTCCGACACGTTCTGTAGGAAGAATGCGCAGCGGGCAGGTTCGTCCCAAGGTGCTGGGCTGGCGACGAAAGCGCAGAACTTGAAGCGGCTGTCCACATCGGCGAAGAACGGTGGCAAGTCGTATCGCGTCCGGCGGTTCTCGAAATCGTAGAGCGCCTTGAGCCTGTCCTCCGTAGCCACGCTCTTGAAGAACGGGGCCGCCGTCCAGTCTGATGCAATGCCGGATGGCACCAGCAGCCCAACCATGCCATCGGGCTTCACCAGCGTCATGGCGTGTTCGACGAACAGCGAGTAGAGGTTGAGGTCGCCCCGTGCCAGCAGCGGATAGTCTCCCGATGTCCGGGCAACCCGCGCGGCGGCCGCCGCCCGCTCGCTTGCCAGCCGGAAGTCCCGGGCCAGCGGGTCTCCCGCCTTCTCGAGCGCGGCAATCATGCCCTTGCGGTCGGCGGCTCGCGGAGCCATGGCGATCTCGCGGCGGCGTGCCGCGAACCATTCGACCTGTTGCAGCTTCATCCGGTCCCAGGGCGGATTGCCGATCACGGCGTCGAAGCCGCCCGTCAACTCCGTGGCCTCCCATTCCGACCACACACCCGGGAAGGCGACCTGCCAGTTCAGGAACCGCTCGCTCGCGACGAGTTCCAGCGCAACCGTCAGAATGCCATCGGCCTCCGCCGAGCCGGACAGCCCCGTCTGGGCGATGTCGATCGGATTGCCGGACGTACCCTGTAGCCAATTCAGATACGCGGCTTTGACCTCGCGTCTTCGAAGACCCAACCAGTCGAACGCGTGAAGCAGCGACATGAAGGCGTCCAAAGGAGCGGTCATCTCCGAGATTTCGGCGAATATGTCGGCGGAGCGATGCGCTTCGGCGATCTCGGCATCCGTCAGCCCCTCGATGATCTGCATGGGCGCCGCCGCGCGCGTGGCTCGCTCGAGCGGCTCCCTCAGGAACAGACTGCTCGTCTCCTCCGTCCTGTGGACGGCGGGCGCCACCCAGGTGCCGAACAGGCTGTCGCCGCAGCGCAGGTGATGATCTAGAAAGCTGAGCGGCGCCCCGACAGTGAAGGTGTGGAGCCACAGCGACACCTTGGTCAACTCCACCGCCATCGGGTTCTTGTCCACGCCGTAGACACAGCGTTTGAGCACCATGCGGCGGACGATGTGCCGGTCGTCGAGCTGAGCCGGATCGAACGTCCAGCCACGGTCCTCGGCGTTGGCCATGATCGTGTTGCGGATCCCATCGATCCGCTCCACCAACGGCGATAGGTATCCCTCCACAAGCGCTTCGGCCTCGGCCATGGCCTCGATGACGCGGTCGGCGAGGTAGTCCACGAGGTTGACCAGGAAGTGTCCGGAGCCCATCGCCGGATCGCAGACCTTCAACTCAAGCAGTTTCTCCGCCGGGTCGAGCTGCTTCAGGCGGCCCATGCGGCGGTCCTCCGGCACCTGGCTTGACGGGATATCCTCCGCCTTGGCGGCGAACGCCTCCATGCGCGAGTCCGCGAGCGGTCCGACCGTCTCCCGCACGATCAGGTCAACCAGATCGTCGGGCGTGTAGTAGCTGCCCGAGTCCTTGCGCGCGAACACGTTCGGACGGACCACGATGTTCCCATCCTCGCGAACGACCTCCCGTTCGAGCAGCCGCTCGTAGATCGAGCCGAGTTGCTGGACCCCGAGATCCCGGTAGTTGATGTACCGCCGCCTCGGGCCATTTCGCTCGAACGAAAGCGCATCGATCACGTCGGCCATCACCGTGTCGCCCAGCCGAACACGGGAGAGCAGGGGAGTGCGGTCGCGGTCGAACAACCCGCCGTTGTAGGGCGGCAGGCCGATAGAGGCATCACCCGCATCGATGGCGCGGCATAGGTCGTCGAACGCCGACCAGTAGCGCGCCGCCGATGCCGAGAACACGTCGCCCTGGTCCTTGCGGCGGCCGATGTCGCCGCGCACCCGGTCCCGGAGCGCGTAGTCGTCGTAGCGGCTGTCGCGTACCGGCAGGAGATCGCGGTCTTCGGCGTAAAGCACGAAGAGAAGCCTGTAGAGCAAGACCAACGCTGCGTCGCGCACTTCGGGCAACGGGGCTTCGGGATCTGCCTTGGCCAGTGCCCGAACAAAGTCCGGGAAGACTTGCTCGAAGACCAAGACGGACAGGCTGCCGGCGACCCTTTCTTGATGGAAGCGTCCTTCCTCGATCGCCCGCTCGTGAAACGTTCGCTCGTCCGCCGCGTCGGGAAGGAAGGCATCCCGCCGGAACACCAGCCAGAACACCCTGAGCCAGTGTCTCCGGACATCGGCCGGGATGGCGTCGTGGCCATCGCCCGGCATCCCGAGAACCGCCGCCAGATCAAGCTCGAAGAACTGTTCGGCGACCGAGCGCGCGCCCGCGTAGTACAGACGCCAGCGGGCGCCGTTCGTCAGAATGCCCCACCGGAGCTTGCCGGTGGTCTGGTCGTCGATGCGGCGGAGGTAGCGCAGCATCTGCGTCGAGGGCGCGGACTCCTCGCCCCGCCGCCCGGAGCGACGGTCCAGCGGTCGAAGCCACCGTTTCGACTCGACCACCGCCAGGCCGTGCTCGTAGCGCTTCCACTCCTCGGCGAAGCGGTTCGCCCGGTCCTTCGAGGCGCCGTCGGCGAACAGCAAGCCGTCCGGCACGTCTTCGCGTCCGCGCGCCGAGAGGTTCTGCTGCCTGAGGCTGGCTGTCCAGCCGAGCCGCGCCAACACCGGCCAGATCAGGTCATCCTCGGTCTGGCTCTCGTTGGGCGACAGAGCCGTCGGGAAGCGGTTGAACAGGCCACGCAACGCGGCCTCGAGGTCTGCGAGTCCCTCGTCGGCCAAGTCCCGCCAGTCCCGAAGCTCGGCGATCGTTTCTCGAAGGAAGTCCTCGGCGAACAGGCTCCCCTCGAATGGCCGGACCATCGTCATCCGAGACCTCCAAAGCCCAACAGCCCCGAGTCAGCTTGGTCGAGCAGCGCAATCCTTAGTATTGTCCAATCCTCCTCTGACAGTGATCCGGCCCGTGCATCCAAACTAGCTCCCACCGCGCTCGAGCGCGCCTCGTCGAAAGCCCACCCGAGCCTGCGAGCGAAGCGTCGCTTACGCTCGTCGGGAAGCTGACGGAGGTGCCGTCGCCGGAGGCCGGTCCGACTCCGGGACGGCGCTGGAACCCTTGGGAAATCGTCTTGATTCAGGCGGTTGACACCGCCCGAACGGGCCCTCTCTGTGTACAGTATGGAGATTCCGACGACCCAGGATTCCCGGCGCCGGGAGCTGTCTCACACCCTTAAGGTGCGTAAGCCAGCCGACGCAGTGTTGAACACTGCGGCCTGGCAAGGGGGACGCTGCGCCCCCCTAGAACCCCCGGCTTCCCGCGCCGCTGAGCAATCAGCGGACGGGCGCGCGAGGCCGCGCCCGGAACCCCATCGCCGGTGCGCCCGTGCCTGAGCGCCGCACCGTGATGATCGCCGCGCGCGTCACGCCTGCGGAACACGCCGCCTGGCGGGAGAAGGCGGCCGCAGCGGGCGTGTCGCCGTCCGAGTTGTTGCGGCGAGCGATGGCGCAAACGCGGACGTGGACCGCGCCGGCACGCGCCGTCGAGCGTGATCGCACCCGCCAGATCGCGCGCATCGGAAACAACCTGAACCAGCTCGCGCGCTGGGCCAACACCCACGCCTCGACGGCCGAAGCCGTCTCGGTGATCGCCCACCTCGTCTCCTTCGAGCGCTCGCTGCTCCGTCTGGCCCACATCGGCGAGGACGGCGGCGATGCACCTTAAGTTCCTGCCCCACGGAAAGGGCTCGGCCCGCGCGGCGGTCGAGTATCTCGTCGGCGAGCGGGACGCGGCGGGACACGAGCGCGAGGGCGTCGAAGTCCTGCGCGGCAACCCGGACATGGTGGCCGTCGTCGCCGACTCGCTCGACTTCGAGCGCAAGTACAGGTCGGCCGTGATCGCGTGGGCGCCGGACGACCGGCCGACCGACGAGCAGATCGAAACCGTCCTCGACGAGTTCGAGAAGACCGCGTGGGCCGGACTGGAGCCGGACCGCTACGCGTGGACGGCGGTTCTTCACCGCGAGCGCGGTGGCGGCGTCCACGCACACGTCCTCGCCGCGCAGTGCGACCTCCAGACGGGTCGCAGTCTGAACATCGCGCCGCCCGGATGGCAGAAGACGTTTGATCCGCTTCGCGACGCCTTCAACCACGAGCACGGCTGGAGCCGGCCGGACGACCCGGCGCGCGCGAGGGCGCAACGGCCGGGCCATGTGGCCTACATCGAGGCGTCGAAGCTGCGGGCCGGACTCGAACACGAGGCGGACCCGCGCACACTGATCCGCGACTACCTGGTGCAGCGCGTCGAGCACGGCGCGGTCAAGGGCCGCGCCGACGTGGTTTCCGCGCTGGAGGACGTGGGGCTGGAGGTGCCGCGCCAGGGCAAGGACTACATCACCGCCCGCGATCCCGACAGCGGGAAACGGTGGCGGCTGAAGGGAGAACTGTATGAGCAAGACTTCGAGCCCGAACGACTTGACTTCCCGGCTGCGGCAGCGGCTGGAGGCCGACCGGCAACGGATCGAAGAGACGGCCGCGCGAGAGCTCGCGCGGCTCGGCGAGAGCTTGAGCGCCGTCGCAAGCGGCGCGCTGCGTTCCATCGAGGCCGATACGGAGGAAGCGACCGGGCGGATGCGCGAGTTGCTGATGAAGGCCTGGCTCCGGCCGCTGGTGGTCGGCATGAGCCTCTTCCTCGGTATCTGCGGCGGCAGCTGGGCGACGATGCACTGGCTGTCGAGGAGCATCCACGACCGGATCGAGACCTTGGGGGAGTTGGACGTTCGAACCGAGTGGGCGCGCACGATGCTGGCCGAGATCGAGGAGACGACCTGGGGCGTGGAGTTGCTGGAGAGCAGCGGGGACCGGTACGTGTCGCTGCCCGCCGGCACGCCGATCCGTCCGGCCTTCACCGTGAACGGGCGGCCCTACTTGAAGCTGTCGAGAGAGTGAGGAGGGAGCTGCGTGACCGATTTGGAACGGCAGTTGACGACCGCTTTGGAGAGGTTGTCCGCGCAGTACGAAACGGAACAGCGGCGGCACTCCGAACAGGTCGAAGCCTTGCGGCGGCAGGTCGTGGCCTTGCAGCGGCAAGTCGAGCGGCTGAGCGGGCGGGTGACGGACTTGACCGGATACTCCGGGACGTACGGCGCAGGGCCAAGCGGCAGGTGGAGATGACGAGGCGGCTGGTGGAAATGACGAGGCGGCGCGGGCCGGACCGGGATCATGGTCCCAGCCGGTAGAGGAGTCCCAGCACCGGGAATCGGTCGGACGCTACCAGCATCGACGGAGGTCTTGGGCGCTATTGAACCGGCTCGAACTGTCCGAAGTACTCGGCGACGTTGCCGCTTATCTCGACGTTGAGCCTCTCGTCCAGAGAGTAGTTATCGAATAGCCAATTCAGCGCTTCGTAATGACGGTCCACGAAATCAAGCAGGTCAGGACCAAAGCTGACGACCCCCGGCCTCACCGGCGTGACCGAACACAGGCAGGATGCGATTACTCCCAGGGTCACTCCGTCCGTGGAAAGGAAATGGAACCAATAGGGAAATGCGTCGTCCAGCTTGGCGCAGAAGCGCCGCACCTCCGGGATGTCGCGTAGTTCTCGCGGGTCGTTGGAGTAACCGAGAAAGGCCAAATCCAAGCGCCCCCGATACCGTTCGACGGTGTCCCTGTCAGCGAGCACACGCGACAGGGTTGCGGCCGTACCGGACACGTCGAGGGCTTCCACTTCTGAGCGGTCTACGACCACATGGAGCCAGTCGGCATCCAAGTCTCCCCGGGACCCTATTTCAGCAGCTTCGTCGGTTATCCAGTCGCCCGATATGGGAGGGGAAATGATGTGGCTCCCCTCCGTGAGCGCTCGAACCCGCTCATGCGTAGTCGGGTCTGGCGCGTTCCCGGTTGCGGTTGGATCGTACACCACCGTCTTCCCCGTACGAAGGCCGAATCGGCTACGTGGGAACACACCGTGCTTGTGGGCGACCGAGAAGATATTCTCCAGCGCCTCCACGCAGCTATCCTCGGTAGGCTGGAAGAACGTAAGCTGTTGAAACTCCGTATGATCCAGAAGCAGGCAGGGAGTGCCCGTCTCGTCGAACACGGAAAGGACAAGTGGGCTACAGTCTGGTCGGTCAGGGTCGAACAGCTCTTTGACGATGACGAGCCCGAAGACATCGCGGCCGAAGATGGACACCCGACGGCGCTTCCCCTCGGTGATGATCTCGATGGACTGGCCAGATCGAAGGTGATTGATGGACCCCTTCAACTGAGCGGTCGCCTTCCTGACATGCTTGACGGCAGTGGCCCTCTTCCGACCGATCTCCCGTGTCAGTCCCGACTCCGTGCTTGGACTGTCCTTGGCCTGAATCAGCAGTAGGGTCTTGGTCGTTGCGACCAGGACGTCTACGAATTCCCGTCCGTTGTCGGCGCGAATCGGGTTCTTGAAGACATGGGCACCTCCGAACGGGCGATGGAGGGACGTGGCTATGTCGGGCTCGTTGAGATCGCCTGGGCTGGCGACGTGCTCAGCCAAGTTGTCGGGGAACAGCCGCTCCCGCAGGTGGATAGTGAACGCAGTGGCGTCGTCCGTCGGCGAGCGAGCGCCAAACCAGGATTGCATCGCGTCGAGGACCTGGCGCGCTGCGTTGAGGGTTGGCGACACGAAGCGAATCGCATCCGAGAGCACGCGAAAGCGATGAGCGTCCGGGTTCTCAACTCGGAAGCCGAGCAGTTCCCGATTATGCTCGTCGAAGAAGTGGACGTAGAAGGAGTCCGACGAGAGCAGCCCCACCAAGTCTCGCGAGATCTCCTCGTTGATGAGCGGCGTCCGGATGACGAGCGGTTCATCGTGGTCGTCGAAGAAGGCGGTCACCACACCATAGGTAGCCACGCCGTCGGCTTGGACAGGAACCAGGTAGAAGCGGAATTCTCCGCGCAGTCTGGCCGTTTGAGCCACCTCTCGCGAGGCCTTCACGACGAGAATCACTCGTGAGTCGCCAACGCGGCGAATTGGCAAGAGGCCGACCGGCATGTCCACG
The DNA here is from genome assembly GCA_965198065.1 of Longimicrobiales bacterium. Lineage (GTDB taxonomy): Bacteria > Gemmatimonadota > Gemmatimonadetes > Longimicrobiales > Gaopeijiaceae > SHZS01. The sequence goes on from CBDAON010000004.1 coordinate 2,856,762, forward strand.
AGCCAGTCCAGAACCTCCGGGTTTGTGATGGTGAGCTGCATCAGGGAACCCCCCAGAGGGTGGCCTAGCGTGTCGGGAAGGAACGTTGGAGTGGAGCCTTGTAACAAGCTTTGCGGAGGTTCTCCCTACGATCAAGGTAGGCCTCTCCGGTCGCGCCAAACGTGAGCCTCGGCAGGGTCAGGCGCTCTACAGCAGCCGGCTAACGTGAGATGCGTTGACGGCCTTGCAGCGGTGTGTCCCCTACTCGATCTCCCCAGCCCTGCGCCGGTCTAGATAGTAGGCCCAGTCGTCCATGAGCCGACGCCGGCGCTCGAACAGGTCCGTGCGCCGATAGGCCGCCTCGACCCCTGCTTTGGACCATGTGAGCCCGGGGCCGGCTCGATGACCTCGCGCGGATGATCCGTCTCACCTCGGCCGCCCAGTCCCAGCGGCGTTGCGGCGTCCACTGGGGAGGATACGGGCCACTCATTGAGGAGGGGACGGGATGCGCGTTGATCAGTTTCCAGTTGCAGGGTGCGCGGGCGGATGGATTGTTGCAGTCTTATCTCGTATATGCTTTGAGGCGTGTTGTTCATAGACGGCAATCGCATCGTTTACATCGTCAGTTCGAACGAATTCATCGCTCCGGCCTTCTCTCTTGGATGCGGCCTCCATCAAGCGATAGACAAGGCCTTGTACGACTTTGGTGAAGTAGATTGTACGACGGATGAAATCCAAAAGGAGTTCTTCGCCGTCCGCACGCCTCTCAATTCCTTTAGGCGGATTAACAAAGACGCGATGGTAGTTGTGCACGATCAGATTACGGGCATCGATCAGCCCATCTAACTCGACTGAATCAATCAGGAATGCATCTCCGAATACTTTCACGATCCGACCTAGCGTGGCTTTTTGTTCTGCCAAATCGCCCCGTAGGAATTTTTCGGGATTCAAATCCCTGAAATGACGATCCTTTTTTGCCGCATCGGTGTGCGCGGCGTGTGCAGCAATCCCATAGAGGGCAAATTCCAATCCTTGACTCAGGTAAACCGCGCGGCCGATAAGGCAGATTTCTGTTTCCCTTATCTTCATCTCCGGCTCCCAGGGTCCGGTTTCAGATCCTGCTATAGGCAGCAGGGCTCCTTCCACAAGTGAGGATAGTGTACGGCCGTGCAACCTCAACGCCAAAGGGCTAAGTAACGGGCCCAGTCGTCCATGAGCCGACGCCGACGCTCGAACAGGTCCGTGCGCCTGTAGGCGGCCTCGACCTGGTTGCGAACCATGTGTGCCAGCGCCGCCTCCGCCACCTCGCGCGGGTGGTTGGTCTCCTCGGCGGCCCAGTCCCGGAACGAAGACCGGAAGCCGTGCGGCACCGCCTTGATCCCGAGCCTCTTGAGCAGTCGGGACATCGCGGTATTGGAGAGCGGGTTTCCGCGCATCGGGAACACGAGCGGACTACCTCGACCCACCGCCCTCGCCTCCCCGAGGATCTCCAACGCGCGACGAGAGAGGGGGACCCGGTGCTCGCGGTTCGTCTTCGTGCGCGGGGCCGGAATGGTCCACACCCCATGGTCCACGTCGATCTCCGTCCACGCAGCCCCGCGGACCTCGCCGCCGCGGGTCGCTGTCAGCACCAGGAATTCGAACGCCAGCTTCACGAGCGGCTTCGAGTTCGAGGCCCGCACCTTTCCGATCGCGGACGCAACCTCGGCGTGCGGCAACGCCCGCATGTGTTGCACCACATAGTTCTGCGCGCCGAGTGCCGGGCCGATCCGGTCGCAGGGGTTGTCCGCCCGGAGTTCCATCGCGACGGCCCATTCCATGACCGCCCGGATGCGTTGGTGGAGCTTCCGGGCGGTGGTCGCCTTCTGGTGCCAGATCGGAGCCAGAATCCCGATCACGTCGGCGCTCGTCACCTCCGAGATCGGCGTCTCGCCGATTCGGGGGAAGACATGGCGCTCCAAACTGCTCAGCCACAGCCGGGCATGGTGGGGGGAGCGCCACCCCGGACTCAGTTGATCCCGGAGCCGCCGCGCCGCCTCGGCGCAGGTCGGCATCGACTCGGCCCGCCGCTTCTCGGACAGGGGGTGGCCACCCTCGCGGGCCAGCTTCCGGTTCGCGAACGCCTTCTCGCGGGCCTCCTTCAGAGAGACCAGAGGGTATCCGCCGAGCCCGAACTCGGTTCGGCGGCCCCGGATCGTCAGGCGCTGAATCCAGCCCCGGCTCCCCGTGGGCCGGACATCGAGATAAAGGCCGTTCCCGTCGCAGTATCGTCCGGCCCGGCTCACGTTGCGGACGAAGGCCGGCGTGAGCGCGTTGTGCGGATGCTGGCCGCGCGGCTTGCGTTTCGGAGGTCGTCTCGAGAGCGGCATACCCACCATTATATCAGCCACAATGTGGCGGATGCAAGGGGACGGCAGAGAACACCCACGGATCGCATCCAACCCTATATGTTCATTATAACTCAATGTATTCAAGCCACTTGTGTACGATATGGGACCTGTCTGGATGATCAGGTTATCCATAGACTTGCTGCCAGAACGGCTCGCGGCTCTTGCCGAAGAGCTGGTTGATCAGGGATGAGACGCTGTAGGCGAGCGAGTAAGTGTCGAGCAGCGGATCGTCGAGCGGGTTCCACTGCCAGGCGCCGTCGAGGCCGATCTCCAGGTAATCGTCGGCGCGGCCGGCGTTCTCGAGGATCCTCCGCACGTCGTGGCAGAAGTCGCCCTTGACCTCGAGCACCAAGGCGCTGGCCCGGCGTGCGGGCCGGTCGGCCTGCCACGAGAGGAGCTGCTGGGCGAACGGATACATGCAGGCCGAGGTCTTGCCGGAGCCGACGGCGCCGACGATGAGGACGCCGGTGTAGAGCCCCGTCTCGGGAACGACGAGCCAGGAGGGCCGCTCGCTCTCTCGCGGGACGACGGGATGGTGGAGCTCGCCGATCACCAGCGATGGTGTCTCGTCCTCGGGCGAGGCGGGCCAGGGTGGCAACGTGCCCCGGCGCCCTCCTCCCGCTCGTGGCTGGAGCCAGACTCTCCAGACCGAGAGGCCGAGGCTGCCGGCGAGCAGCACGGCGACGGCGGGCGCGGCGTAGTACCAGACGCGGATCACGGTGTGGAAGCCCGGATCGTGGTAGGCGATGAGGTCGAGCACGGGGTTGCCGCCGCTGGCGGGAAACGGCGCCCGGAAGGCGTGGACGATCGCGGCCGCCGCGGCGGCGCCAGCCAGGATCAGCGCGGGCCGCCTCATCGCTGTGACAACCTTCCCGTAGGGATCCATGGATGGGAGCGACCCCCCGTGGGAGGGTGGCATGGGTGTGCACATGCCAACCCTCCCCGATGCTGATCGAGGCATCCCGAAAGGGGGGGTCGCTCCCTTCTTCGGCCGAAAGCTCCGGAGCGGCGTCGCAGCTCCGCCGGCCGTGCCGCAACTGCAAGACAGCCAGGCACATAAGGGAGCGCTGGCGCGCACATGAAAATGGCGTTTCGGTGCACATGCACCCCGTTGTCTGATGTGCACTCGCCGATCAGCAACGACGCTCGCTGATCCGCGTTCAAAATCCGCCTCCAGGGAGCCGTCTTGAGCGCCATGTCGCGAAGCCGTGGATCATCGTTCCGGGACTCGAGGATCGGTGGACGTCGTTCAACTCGACGATCCGCTTGAGGCAGGCCTGCAGGTCGCCATACTCTTTGAGCACCCGGTCATTCTTGTCGCGGATGCCCTGCTCGATTCGGGCGATCTCGCGGCGAGCCGCACTGTCGGGTTCCGGAACAGCGGAGGGGCCGGATGCTGTAGATGTGTTGGTCCAGTTCTCGAGGATCGTCAGGGCCCGCTGCAGCTCCCTCACGGTGCGGACGACGGCCACGACCTCGATGGATCGGCCGCGCTCCCGCAGCGCTTCCCAGAGGCCGCGATGTGCCACGGCCCACGAGCGTAGCGCCGTCGTGGTATCGTGTCCGGGATCGACGTAGACGAACACGGCGCGTTCGGCCTCGAGCGCGACCGGCAGCTTGACCGGGAAATAGCGCCGGGTGTTGCCAGCGGCTCCCCGGTAGAGCCGCGAGGGCAGGAGCCGGCGCTCGATGCCGAGCGCCTCGAACGCGCCGACCTTCTCCGGCTCGGTGGGCAGCCACGACAAGCCGGTGTGCTCGAGCACGTAATCGAGCGAGAGCAGGCGCCGCAGGAGCACTTCATCGGAAGCGATCCGGCGGTGGCGGAGGTCCTCGGCCCCGAGCGCGCGGTAGATCCCGCGCCCGCAGATCCGGCAGACTTTCCGGCCTTCCAGTGTCTCGTCGGCTGCCAGCCTTCGCTCCGACATGGCCCGGACGAACCGAAGAGCCTGCCAGCGATCGATCCGTAGATAGGCGGAGAGCTGGGCGCGGGTGAACACGCCGCTGTGGAGACATGCCAGCGCGATCCACTCGGCCTGGCGGCCCGTCCACCCGAACGCTTCGAGGGCCGCTTCCCGTCCCTGCAGATGCGCGATCACCTGGGCGGCTCCGTGACCAGGGCACGGTCGGCCTGGAGGTAGGTGATGAGGATGCCCATCGGGTTGTAGACGACGAGTTCGGAGGGGATGACGGTGAGGAACGTGAACCGGAGCGTGATCGACCACCGCTCCCGCAGCGTCTCCTGCCCCTGCCGGAGGCGGACCAGATCGAAGTCGGCGGTCGCGCCGTGGGGCGCCTCCGGTGCGGGGTGGATGCGGAGCACGACCTGCTCGACCTGGTGCTCGGTGTCGGAGGTGCCGGCCGCCATGGCGGCGACCTCGGCGCCGTCCCTCGTGAACGCGGCGTTCGCCAGCTCGGTCGAGAGGAAGCGGAGGCTCCGGGTCCAGTGCTCCTCGACCGTCGCCCGTCGCCGCGAATAGAAGTCGGAGATGAACCGGTTTAGGAAGTATTTGGTCGTGGGATCGAGCGGATCCGCCTGCGCCGTGGCGGCCTCGTAGGCCACGGCCTCGGCACGGCCGACCTCGTCGACCCGGACCACGATCGGGCGGGGCGGCTCGACGGTCGCGATGCGGAGCAGGAGCACGCCGAGCGTGAGGCACGCGGCGGCGAGGATCATCGCCAGCGTCCGGAGCTTTCGGTTCGCTTGCACGGTCTCGCCCCAGATCTCCGCGTACTCGCGGCCGGCATCGCGTTCTCGGTTCATGGATGTCTCCTTCAGCCTCCGGGGACTGGGGGGCGGGCCGGGTTCGCGGCAGCGCTGAGGCGTCCGCCGCCGCGCACCACGAGCGCCATCATGCCCGACCCGACGGATCCGGACCCGGAGACGAGCATCGCGGCGAGCTCGCCCACCTTCATGCCGGCCATCAGGCCGGAGACGACGAGCGGGAGGAGGACGACGACCCAGAGCCCTAGCTCGGCCGGGTCGGAGGAGCCGGTGCCCATCAAGGCGCCGGTATAGGTCGTGACGTAGCCCATGCCGACGCCCATGAACACGCGGAGGATGGCGCCGGCTACGACGCCGTAGAGCGTGTAGACCATGAGCGTGCGGAACCATCCCCAGAACAGGAACGCGAGCGGCTCGAACAGCAGCCAGGGGATGAACACCGGCCCGAGCAGGATCACGATCGCGAGCGCCACCTGCGCCCAGATCACCTGCGCGTAGGTCAGGCAGAAGAGCGCGACGAGGCCGAGCACGAGCGGCACGCCCATCATCAGCGCGACGAGGGAGGAGAAGAACACGTTCACGCCCTCGGTCATGAGGGTCATCAGGCTCCCGCCGGACCATGCCGCGCCGAGCCGTGCGGCGAACGCCTGGACCAGCGCGGTCATCTCCGTATAGCCGACGGACACGACGTCGGAGATGAACAGGTTCTGGAGCCAAATCCCTCCGGCCGCCACCGTGGCCGGGAACGTGAAGCCGACGCCCGGGATCGGGACGCTGTAGTAATGGAGCAGCGTCCGGGGGATCGCGATCCCGAGCACGACACGCACGAGAGCCCACGGTTCGAGCGTGCCGCTGTACGCGATCTTGAGGCCGCTCCAGGCGACGACGATCGCCGCGAGACCGCCCCACAGCTGGTGGCCGAGCGTCAGCACGTCGGGCGCCGCGCCGCCGACCACGGTGTCGAGCACGACGTCCAAGAACCCCTTGAAGTCCTGGAGCTGATCCGCGGGGATCTGGGCCGGGACGTTCGGATCGATCGACTGGGGGGGAGGAAGTTGCATGACAGTCGCTCCCGGGGCCTATGCCTGGCCGCCCATGTAGAACGACGGGATCTTGAAGAGGAGCCCCTCCCGGAGCCGGTCGCGGTTCTGGAACGCGGCCGTGCGCATCGCATCGGCCATCGCGTTCGTACGGAGGCGTGCGTCCCTCCACTCGGCGAGCCGCTCGAGCCGGTCGATCTCAGCCTGCTGCATCCGGTTTGCCTGCTCGACGGCCTGATAGGCGAGCACCTGCGCCACGGCGGCGTTGATCCGGCCCTGGGTCAGCGCTGCAGCCACTTGCGCCTGCTGGAGCGCCGTGTTGGACAGATTGCCGTTCGCGGTGAGCTCGTCGAACGAGCCCTGTGCGCTCTCGACGGTCGAGGCGAGCGAGGCCGCGGCGTCCATCATCGCGTAGTCGAGCACGCGCTGGCGGTCGGCGGCCTCACGGGCCTGGCGGTAGTCCGCCGCCGCGCGCGACGACGCCTCGGCCGGGCGGTTGCGGAAGAGCTCGAGGATGTCCGCCTCGCTCACCTGGTCGGCCACACCTTGGGCGCTCCGCCAGACGTCGGTGAACGAGTCGCCGCTCCCCATGTCACGGACCGCGTCGACCAGCTCGCCGGCCGCGCCGCTGAACTCGGAGCCCCAGTCGAGGCCGTCGCCGACGAGGCCGATGGATCCGGCCGACAGCTCCGAGAACGGTTCGATCAGCGCGTCCACCTCGCCCCGCGCGGCCTCTTTCATGTAGTCGAGCTGCTCCTCGAGCTCGGTGAGTTGGCGGGTCATCGTCCGCATCTGGCGGATCTGGTTAGCGATCTGGGTCGCCTGGTTCACGATCATCTGGGCTCGCTGGATCACGCCGCCGATGTCGAAGAGGGCGTTGGCCGGACTTGCGCTGGTCAGCATCAGAAGGGCGACGAGGAAGGCGGTGGTAAGGCTGCGGTGACGCATGATGAGCTCCTTGTTCGTCAGTGCCGGGTCCCGGCCCTGGGGACCAGGACGTCGGACGTGAACCAGATGCGCAGGCGATGGCCGGCGCGGATCGTGATCGTGGGTAGCCGGTTCAGGAACCGGTCGAGAACCGAGGTCGCGCTCTGGCCGAGGCCCTGGCCGACGCCCGCCCTGAGGCCGAACGGCGAACCGCCGGCCAAGGCGAGCCCACTCACGACGCCGATGGCTCCGGCCGCCGCGAACGTGCTGAAGTAGTGGCGATAGACTTGGTCCCGAAGCGCGCCCTCGCCAGCCTGGTTCAGGCCCGTGAACTCGAGGTCGATCCAGCTGCCGTCGGGCATGATCAACCGATGGAACGCGACGGCGAGCCGGCTCTGGTCCGGATCTTGGACGGCCCGGGCCGTGCCGACGACACGCGCGCCGCGCGGGATCAGGACCCGTTGGCGGTCGGCCGAATAGAATGGGACCGAGACGGTCGCGAGCACCGGCCCGGGGAAATCGCCCGAGAGCTGCGTGAGGAGCACCGCCTCGAGAAACGAACCCTCGTAGATCCGCTCCCAGCCCGGCAGGTCGGCAGGCTGGACGCTACGCCCTGGCTGAACCGTGCCGGGAGCTCGGAGGGAGGCCTGCGGCCCGGACGCAGGCGCCGCCGCAGTGGCGATGCCAGGGGACCCGAGGAGAAACGGGTCGCCCGCTAGCCCGGCTTCCAATTCGTTCTCGAGTGCCCCGACCGACTGCTCGAAGGAGGCGAGCGCCGCTTGCACCGTGTTCTCTAGGACCGCCACATCCGCGTCGGCCGCATCGCCGGTGCCGGCTTCGGACGACTCCGCAGCTGCATTCGGATCCCGGTACGATTGGGCCACGGGAAGGGCACGGAGCGAGCGGGTTCTTCGCTCCAGCTCCTCCAGCCGAAGCGCCTCCCTAAGCTCCGACTCGGCTGCTCCGATGCCTGGGATCAAGGCTGCGGTGTTCGGCGTCTCCGACTCCGTCTGGAGCCGAGCCATCTCCCCGGCGGCAGCGGCCTGCCGGCGTTCGAGCTCGGCGCGCGCCCGGGCGGCGGCCTCCAGAGTCTGCCGCTCGGCCTCTTGCCGAATGCGAGCCTGGAGCGACCTCCCCATCCCGTCGTCGACCGCCTGCGCCTCGGGCAGGGCTACGAGAGTGTCGGCTTCCTGAGGACCCGTCATCGCCCACGAGAAGAGGAGTCCACCGACGAGCACGGCGATCAACACCACGCCCGCCTTGGTGACGATCCCGCCAGGCAGCGCACCTTCCGGGGGCCGGACCCACTGCTTCCAGCGGCTCATCGGAGTCCTTCCCTGGGCGTGAACCGCCAGCTCGCCCGCTTGTCGCCGATCTGGAGCCACCCGTCGCCCAGCACGTGGCGGGCGATGTAGAGGCCCTCCTCGCTCAGGTCGTACGCCACGAGCGCCGGTTCGCCGTCCCGGAGCTCATAGAGGGCCGGCGACTCCTGCGCGTGGGAGCGGAGGAAGGTGAACTGCCCGTCGTGCCACATCGCTTCGACCAGGAACGGCCGGTCCGCCGCGTCCCCGTCGAGGTGGTATTCGAACGCGAGGCGCGCGGGATAGCCGGCACGGAACTCCTCGATCGCCGACTCGGCGTGCGACCGAGCCTCCAGGATGCCGGCCTCGGCTGCCTCCCGGGCACTCCGAGCCGCCTCGGCCGCCTCGGCGGCCATCTGCTGATAGGCCGCGACCTCGCTCCGCGCGACGAACGCGGGACGGCCCGTGCCGCCGCCGGAGAGCCCTGCTTGGTCGGTTCCGGACTCCACGCGGACCACCAGATGGGGTGGCCCGTCGCTCTGCTCTGCCACGAGGAACGAGTAGATGCGCCCGGACTCGCATACGAGCGCGATGTTCGTCGCCGCGTCCGAAGCGAGAGGCTTCAGGAACGCGACGTTCGCCGCGCCCGCCAGGTGCCAGTACTCCGAGTCGCCGACCACGAAATCCAGGATGTTCTCACCGGCGGGGAGCACGATCACCGTCGTGTGACGGACCTGCGTCCGCAGCCGGTGGATGCGGTCCTCGCCCTCCTCCGGGACCGGTACTCGGAGGAACGCTTGGTCGTCCTCCTGCTGGGCGGTAGCCCCGGCGGGGAGGGCAGCCAAGAGAAGGGCGGTTAGAACGAGGGGTGCCATTGGTGGTCGCATGGCGTGTCAGCTCCTTGCGTTGGGGGTGGGGGTGGGGGTGGGATCGTCTCGGCTCGCGAGCACCTCGAGCGCCCGGCTGAGTCCGTGACGCTCGACGGCCCGGGCCCGCTCCTCGGCGTCCAATGCGGACGAGGTGTAGAGCCAGTAGCTCTCCGGATCGACCTCGAGCCGGAGCACCGCCGCCCCGTCCGGGCGGCGCAGGTAGAGCTCGCGTTTGGGGATCAGGCCCCGGACCTGGGCCAGCTCCGACTCGTTCAGCCGGAACAGCGCTCCGACCTCGTCGGGGAGCTCCGGGTTCGCGAGGAACAGCTTGGTCGGGATCGACTCGAGGAGCGCCGCCGCGCCCGGCGTGGCCGTGACGTCCACCGCGGACTGGGTGGCGAGGATCAGCGCGGCGTTCTTCTTCCGCCACGTCTTCGCCGCCTCGGCCAGGTAGCTAAGCACCGCCGGGTCCTGCAGGTAGCGCCAGGCTTCGTCCACCACCATCAGCTTCAGCCGCGTCGCCTCGGACGGATCCTCCACCTCGAGCCGCATCCGCTCGAGCAGATAGGAGAGTGCCGCGTCGCAGAGATCCGGATGCTCGACCGCACCCGCCAGATCGATCACCTGCCAGTCGGCGAACTCGAGGTCCGGCGCCCCGCCCGCCGGGTTGTCGAAGTAGGCGCCCCACGCGCCGCCTTGGGTCCAGCGGCTCCATGCCGGCCACGTCGCGGACGGAAGCGAGCTTGCCAAGACGCTCAGCGTGCGCCGCTCCGGCTCGAACGCGTAGAGGTCCTCGATCCGCGCCCGGATCTCGCTCGTATCCGCCCCGCTCGCTTCCCAACCGCCGAGCTTCAGGAGCCGGAGCACCCAGCCGGTCAGGAACTGGAACGTCCGCGTGCCCGCCGGCAGGGCGAACGGCTGAAGCCGGAGCGTCGGCTCCGCCTCCCCGGGCGAGAGCTCCAGGTAGCGGCCCCCGAGGAACCGGGTCAGCCAGCGGTAGGAGCCGCCCAGGTCCAGGATCAGGACGCGCGGGTCGTACCTGAGAGCTTCGACCAGCAGGAAGTTGAGCGTGAAGCTCTTCCCCGAGCCGGTCGCGCCGAGCATCAGCGTGTGGCCTACGTCGCCGGCAAACAGGTCGTAGTGGTACGCCGTACGCCACGGGGTCTCCAAGACCGCGAGCGACTCACGGCCAAGGTGTTTGCTCTTTGCCGTGCCCCGGGGCGGCCCGAAGAGCGGCGCCAGGCTCGCCGCCACACCGGCCGACACGAACACCTTCCGCACCTGCCGCCCACGCGGCTGGGCCGGCAGCCGCGCGAACCAGGCCGGCAGCTGGCCGTAGCCCTCACGGATCACCTTCGCGGCGTGCGCGGCGAACAGCCGACGCAGGTCGCCGTCCACGCGTTCGATGCTCCCAAGCTCGCCGTGGAGGGCCACGGTCAGCGTGGCCTCGCCGTAGCTCACCCCGTCCGCTTCCAGCTCGACCAGCGCCTCGCCCAGCCGGTCGGACTCGGTCGCCGCGGCCGAGTCGACCATGGCGGCCGCCGTGCCCTCGGTCTCCTGCACATGCGCCATCATCGAGTAGCGGCGCGCGAAGTAGTGGCGCTGCGCGCCACGGATCCGGCGCCTCGCCGCCTCCATCGCCCACGGCCGCCACTCGAGCGAGACCGTCATCGCCGCGTCCAGGCAGTAGAGCTCCTGGAGCAGGTTGGCCCGGGCCTGCCCAGGCGGGGACAGAAGCGAGTACAGGATCACCGGCTGGCCGTCGAGGCGCAGGTGCCCTCGCTCCGCCTCGAGTTCCGAGAGGGCGAGCCGCCAGTTCATACCGCTCCCCGTCGCGCCGTCCCACACCGTGCCCGGACGGTTGATCTACTGTCTATCCTGTTGCTATTTCGTCATAAGTATATGACTTATAGTTATTTATGGATGTAGTAGTTTTTGGTCCGACTCGTTTATATCGTATGTGATCCCGTATAATTGGCGTGCGATTACACGGGAACCTACGGTACGTTCGCGGACCCCGTGACGGGTTCGACCTTCGGCGTCGCGCGGGGCTGAGAAAGACCACGCAGATGACGATGCCCCCCTGAGCGGCGGCCAGATCCGCAATGGACCAGAGCCCGCCCGCCAGTAAGACCATGAGAATCGCGACGTCGATGGCAAAGAGGGGGCGATTGTATACCCCGTGCACGTCACCGGAAGGCCAGTTAGCATGAGGACCCATGGAGCACCCCCCAGGAGACCGCCAAGCCGCCAGCTTCGGACGATTCAGAGCCAGCGTGGGCGATCTAGAGGTCCACGGACGGCCATACCCGAGAATGCAAATGCTGACCGTTCAAGAGATCCTAGACGGGAGGCGGTTCGACACGCCTAGCGTCGTGGGCCGTGGATCGTCTCAGACCGTCTTCGGGATCGCAGACGGAAAGGCACAGCAAGTGCTCAAGATTGATGGACTAAGGCGGACCGGTCTCGCTATTGGGTCACGCAACCGGGAGACACCCACCCAGCGAAAGGCAGCGTGGCCGAGCTGATGCGGGCGCTTGCGAAGGAACTCGAGGTCCCCATCTACGTTGACGACACCAGGGAGACCCTCGCGCTGAGGCTCGCCCGGGCGAACCCCGAGCGCTGGAAGGAATTTATCACGGAGGAGCACCTAACCGAGTCTGGAGCTGCGGACTCGACACCCAGGAGTGGACCCCATGCTAAGCCCTGACTCCGGGCTGCAAAGCCCATAACTTGTTATCGCGAAGTTCTTCGCTAAGCTCCTCAATGTTGATGATGCGACGAGACCCAGCTACTTTTACCACACGGGCAGCTGCGGACCGGTGAGCCACGTCGCAGACAGTAGTTCCCGCACCCAGGTCTAGCGTCCTCCAACCTACGGAAGAAGGCTACACGATGCGTCTCGCACCTCATCTCCTCCAGCAGGTTTCTCCACTTTTCGCACTTGCGCTTTCCGTCAGCCTACTCGTCCCGGGAAGTGTCCAAGGGCAGACGAGCCTGTCACTCCAGGCCGGCGCCAGCCTCGCGACCCT